>NZ_CM149976.1:0-3610049 GCF_056311945.1 Brevundimonas sp. ABV4_179 | reverse complement strand
TCCCGACATCTTCGTTCCGCCCGCCATCGCCGTTGCGCCCCCAACCATCTTGCCGCCGCTCCAAAACCAATCCGAACCGTCCGCACTTCAGGGCGATGGTTCAGGGACGACTTCTCCTGCGCCGAAAAGCGATGCTTTTCGGACGGGGCCGAGCTCCTGGACAGACATCTCCCGCCAACGCGAAACAATGTTCCGCGCCGTCTTCATCCGTATTGGGATGGAAGTGCGTTAGGGGCCAAAACTTACGCCCCGAGCCGGGTGGGTCAACGCTGATTCGTTGGTCGATTCGCAGTTAAATTGTTTGACTCCGTCAAACCCTGTTCCTGCTTGGAAATTTGGCCGGATCAAGGCTCGACGACCACTGTTCAGGGGTGGTGGGGCTTAGCGGCCAAACGCAAAACGGCGAAGAAGCAGATGCTTCTTCGCCGTTGTAATCGCTTGATAATCCCGTAACGAAACAGCGACAGCTGTTCCGTCCTCTGTGGGATTAATGTCGGCTCAGGCGGCCGACATCTTCTTCAGTTGGGCGGCCAGACGCGACACCTTGCGCGAGCCCGTGTTCTTGTGAACGACGCCCTTGGAGACGGCGCGCATCAGCTCGGATTGAGCTTCGACGAAAGCGGTCTTGGCGACAGCGGCGTCGCCGCCGGCCAGAGCTTCCTGGAACTTGCGCAGATAGGTGCGGACGCGCGAGCGACGCGCCTTGTTCACTTGGGTCCGCGCTTCGATCTTGCGGATCGCCTTGCGGGCGCCGGGGTTGTTGGCCATGTCAAACCTTCGAACGGAAAACGCCGCGGAGCACACGTCCACGGCGCGGAAATCTCAAGAGGGCGGGCCTATAGCTGAAAGCCCGGAGGCGGTCAACGCGGAGTCTTCCTTGATCGACTCTGCGGTTGGGCGGCGCAGCGGGGCGCTCGATGTCCTGCGGATTGCGTTCCGGACGCACCCCGACTGTCTTAAACGCGCCACGGCCCCCTTTCCGTCGCAGGTTTTTCGACCGTGTTGGAAACGCGCAACGCTTTCTCTTTCTTCATGAATTGTGTCGCTTTACGGCCATGTTTGTCCCGTCCTCCAGAGGGCTGAAAATCATCTCCCGGATCATCGTTCCATGACCCAGACCGCGCTTCTGCTTCTCGCGCTGGCCCCCAGCGCCGCCGCCCAGCCCGCTATTGTGGAGTCGTCGGCGGCGAAGGCGACCCCGCCGCAGACCGCCACGCCCGCGTCCCAGCAGGACGAACCTACGGTCATACTGCCCGACGTCGAGGTCACGGCGGCGCGACGTGGCGTGGCCCTGGGCGGGCAGGAGCCGATCGTCTCCTACGACGCCGCCCAGATCCAGGCGTTCGGCGCGACCAACATCGGCGAGCTGGTGACGTTGCTGGAGGCCCAGACCCGCAGTGCGCGGGGAGGGTCTCCGGTCTTTCTGGTCAACGGCCGCCGCATCTCGGGCTTTCGCGAGATCCGGGGCGTTCCGCCCGAGGCCATCGAGCGTTTCGACGTCCTGCCGGAAGAGACGGCGCTGTCCTATGGCTACAGCGCCAATCAGCGGGTGGTGAACATCGTCCTGAAGGCGGACTTCAAGTCGCTGACCGCCTCGGTCAACGTCAGCCGGCCCGAGCAAGGCGGCCGGACGACGACGGCCAGCGAGAACAACGTCCTGCGCATCGCCGGGTCGGACCGCTGGTCGCTGGACATCAACGGCACGACCTCCAACACCCTGTTCGAGGCCGAACGCAACATCGACCGCACCGGCTCCGGCGTCCTGTTCGACGGCCGGGGCAATGTCACCGGCCTGGGCGGCGTACCCAAGGCGGGCCAGACGGACCCCGCCGACACGGGCATCGATCCGGCCCTGTCGGCCCTGGCGGAATCGACGGTCTATGTGGCGGGCGTGCCCGTCTCGGCCGCGACCAGCGCGCCGGCCTTATCGGACTTCGTCTCCACGGCGGGCGTTGCGAATGCGGGCGATCTGAACGCCTATCGCACCCTGTTGCCCCAGACCGATCAGGCCTCCATCGCGGGGACCTACAAGCACGACCTGAACGACAAGGTCGGCATGACCCTGAGCGGCAGCCTGGAGGACTCCAGCAGCTTCAGCTATCTGGGCCTGCCCGGCGTCACCCTGACCCTGCCGTCGGCCAACCCCTTCTCCCCGTTCGGCGACGACGTGCTGCTGTATCGCTACGTCGACCGGCCCGACGCCCTGACGCGCCAGACCGATACCCGCACGATCGGCCTGGGCACGGTGTTCGACGGCTATCTGGGCGATTGGCGCTGGACGGCGACCGGCGACTACAACCGGGTCACGACCGACACCTCCACCGGGCGCGGTCTGGACGCCGCGGCGCTGCAGTCTGCGATCACGGCGAACGATCCGTCGGTCAATCCGTTTGGCGACATCGGCGGCCGTGTGACGGAGCGCGCGCGCGACACCGCCCATTCGACGGCCCAGACCGCGACCGGCGAACTGGTGCTGAACGGCCGGCCGTTCCAGCTTCCGGCGGGCGAGGTGACGTCGACCTTCAAGGTCGGCGCCGGCTATTAGTCGCTGGATTCCGAAAGCGTGCGCGGGGGCGTCGCCGTCGACCGGTCGCAGTCGCGCAATTCGGGCAGCGTCCAGGCCAACTTCGACCTGCCGATCTCCAACGTCGATCGCGGCGTCCTGCCCAATATCGGCGACCTGTCGGCCAATCTGAACCTGGCCTATCAGGAACTGTCCGATTTCGGCGGGGTCTCGTCGGTCGGGGCCGGTCTGAACTGGTCGCCGGTCCAGCGGCTGTCGCTGTCGGCCAACTATTCGGACGAGGGCAAGGCCCCTACCGTCCAGCAACTGAACGATCCGACCGTGGCCACCCCCAACACGCCGGTGTTCGACTTCAGCACCAACCAGACGGTCGAGATCACCCAGATCACCGGCGGCGATCCCAATCTGAAGGCCGAGGATCGGCGCATCCTGAAACTGGGCGTCAACTGGCAGCCGGTGTCGGACAAGGATTTCCGCCTGAACCTGGCCTACACCCGCACCGAGGCGGATAACGAGATCGCCAGCTTCCCCGCCATCACACCCGACCTGGAAGCCGCCCTGCCGGATCGGTTCGTGCGCGATGCGAACGGCGATCTGGTCTCCATCGACGCCCGCCCGCTGAACTTCTTCAAGCGCGAGCAGCAGGACGTTCAGTGGGGCTTCAACTTCTCGCGTCCGTTCGGCAAAGCCGATCCGTCCCTGGCGGGACGTGGGCCGGGCGGCCCGGGGGGCGGCATGATGATGGGCCCCGGTCCCGGCGGCCCGCGCGGTCCTGGCGGACCCGGCGGCCGGATGCGTGGATCGCGCGGGCCGGGCATGCAGCCAGGTCAGGGGATGTTCAACTTGTCGCTGACCCACACCTGGCGCGTTCAGGATGAGGTGACGATCCGCGACGGCCTGGCGCCGCTGGACCTGCTGAACGGCGATTCCATCTCGGGATCGGGCGGCCAGTCCCGCCACGAGGTCCAGTTGCAGACGGGTCTGTTCCGAAACGGCCTGGGCGCCTTCGTCAACGCCAACTGGCGCGAAGGCACGCGGGTCAACGGCGATGCGCTGGGCTCGCCCGATCTGGACTTCTCGGGGCGCACGACGGTCAATCTGTTCGCCTTCGCCGACCTGACCCAGCGTAAGGCCTGGGTGGAGCGGTTCCCGATCCTGAAGGGCACGCGCATCGGCTTCGGCGTGCAGAACATCTTCGACGACCGGATTTCCGTGACCAGCAGCGACGGCTCGACCCCGGTCAACTACCAGTCGGACTATCTGGACCCGCAGGGCCGCGTCTTCCGCATCAATCTGCGCAAGATACTGTTCTGACCTGGTCGTCGGATGTTCAAGGCCAGACGACCGCGACCGCGATCATCACGGCGGCGGCGCCGAGGGCCAGGGCGAAGAAGAGGCGGTCTGACATGACCTCTTGGTTACGCCCGCATGGGCGTGGCGGCAAGGACGGCGGGACAGGCCCTCGCGTCGCCGAACCTTGACCGATTTCTGACGGCGGCCTACCCCGCAGGGGACCGTCTGCCTGTCAGACCGACGCCAAGGACCGACCGAATGCCGCGCCTGATCCTGCTCCGCCACGGCCAGAGCCAATGGAATCTTGAAAATCGCTTCACCGGATGGGTCGATGTCGACCTGACGGCCGAGGGCGAGGCCCAGGCGCGACGCGGCGGCGAGTTGATCGCCCAGGCCGGGTTCAAGCCGGCGGTCATGTTCACCTCGGTCCTGACGCGCGCCAAGCGCACCGGCGCCCTGGCCCTGCAGGCGGCGGGCCTGACCGATGTGCCGGTGATCGAGGACTGGCGTCTTAACGAGCGTCACTATGGCGGACTGACGGGTCTGAACAAGGCCGAGACGGCCGAGAAGCACGGCGAGGATCAGGTCAAGGTCTGGCGCCGCAGCTATGACGTGCCGCCCCCGCCGCTGGCGCCGGGGGGCGAGTTCGACTTCAACGCCGATCCCCGATACGTCGGCAAGGCCATCCCGGATACCGAGAGTCTGAAGACAACGCTGGACCGGGTGCAACCCTATTGGGACGCCGAGATCGCGCCGCGCCTGAAGGCGGGCGAAGACGTACTGATCGCCGCCCACGGCAATTCTCTGCGCGCCATCGTCAAACTGCTGTTCGGCGTGCCAGACGACCGGATCGTCGGCGTCGAGATCCCGACCGGAAATCCGCTGGAGATCGACCTGGACGCCGCGCTGAAGCCGACGGCCGCGCGGTATCTGGACGCCGACCGGGCCGAAGCCCTGCCCGAGGCGTCATGAGCTGGAGCGACGCCGACCGGGGCTTCATGGCCCAGGCCATAGCTCTGGCGACCGGCCGCATGGGCGAGACCTGGCCCAATCCCGCCGTCGGCTGCGTCATCGTCAAGGACGGCCGCGTGATCGCCCAGGCCGCCACGGCGCCGGGCGGCCGCCCCCACGCCGAGGAGCAGGCCGTGCCCGCCGGCGGGGCCGAGGTGGCGGGCTCCACCGTCTATGTCACGCTGGAACCGTGCGGCGCCCGCTCGTCCGGCCGCAAGTCCTGCGCCCACTTCCTGACCGAGGCGGGCGTGGCGAGGGTCGTGATCGCCTGTCTGGACCCTTCGCCCTTCGCCGCCGGACGCGGCACCGAGCGCCTGCGCCTGCGCGGGCTGACCGTCGAGACCGGCCTGATGTGTGAAGAGGGCGAGGCGCTGTGCGAGGGGTTCCTGCACCGGCTGGAGACGGGCCGGCCGATGGTGCGCGTCAGTTCGGACGGCGTCGGATTCGACGGCCGGTTCGTCGCTTCGCCCAAGGCCGATCTGGTGACCGAACTGAAACGGCTGGGCGAGGCGGGCTACACCCGCCTGTGGACCGGCCCCGGCGAACTGGCCGACGTCCTGGCGGAGCAGGGACTGCTGACGGCCTAAGTCGGCCCAATGCGGCTATCGACAGCGTTCAAGGCTTCTTAAGCGACGACCGATAGGGTGATCCTATGGCTCAGGCTGCGGAACCCTTGGTGAGACGGCGCCTGACGCAGGCGGAACTGGACGTGGTTTGCGCCCGGCACGACCGGCTTTTTCAGGCGCGCCCGGGCGGCGCCCGCGCGGTCTTCGCCTGGATGGATCTTTCGGGCCTCAGCCTGAAGGGCCGCAATCTGGCGGACGCCGATTTCGCCGCCGCCTGTCTGGAAGGCTGCGACCTGACGGGCGCCAAGCTGGACAACGCCAACTTCTTCGGCGCGGACATGCAGGACGCGATCCTGGCCGAGGCGAGTCTGCGACGCGCCGACCTGCGGGGCGCCTGCTTGCGCGGCGCGGACCTGTCCGGCGCCGACATGTTCGAGGCGGACCTGCGCGAAGGCACGATCGCCGCCGCCGACGCCAAGTTGGGTTTCAAGGTCATCGAGCCGCGTCATCGCGACGAGACCGAGGCCAATGGCGCCTGTCTGGCCGGCGCCAATCTTCAGCGATCCAAGATGTCGGGCGTCATCGCCATGCGGGCCGATTTCTCCGGCGCGGTTATGAAGGACTGCAAACTGGTTCGGGCCAATCTGAAACAGGCCGATTTCCGGGGCGCCGACCTGGCAGGGGCTGATCTGTCAGGCGCCGACCTGTCGGGCGCGGACTTGCGCGACGCCATTCTGGTCGGCTGCAAGACGACCCTGTGGCGCGCCGACGGGGCGGACATGCAGGGCGCGCTGACGGACAAGCGGTCGGGCTGCGAGTCCGTGGACCGGATGCCGGCGGCCGAAATGCTGCGTGAACACGCCCGCTGGTGCGAGACGGGCGGAGCGGAGGGTCAGCCTTCGGTCTTCGACGGCGTCGATCTGCGTCCGCTGAAATCGATCACCGGACTGAACCTGACGGCCCTGTCGGCCAAGGGCGCAGTCTTCTATGGCTTGGACATGGAGGGGGTGCAGTTGCAGGGCGCCCAGCTCGAAAACGCGGACCTGCGGTCCGTCAGGCTGCGTAGCGCCGATCTGCGCGGGGCGCGTCTGAAGGGCGCGCGTCTGAATGGTGCGGACCTGCGCGAGGCGCAGCTTGGGCCGCTTCTGATCGCGGCGGATCGGTTGATGCCGGCCGATCTCACAGGGGCCGTTCTGCGCGGGGCCGACCTGTCCGGCGCCGATCTGAGACGCGCCGTGCTGGCCAATGCCGATCTGGCGCGGGCGATCCTGCACGGCGCCCAGACGCGCCAGATCGACCTCACCGACGCCAATCTGACAGGCGTGCGCGGCCTGATCGTCGACGATCAGGCCGCCTGACCTCAGGCTAGACCAGCGCCTTGAGCTGATCGACCAGATCGGTCTTTTCCCAGCTGAAACCGCCGTCCGCGTCCGGCTCGCGGCCAAAGTGGCCATAGGCGGTGGTGCGGGCGTAGATGGGTTTGTTCAGGCCCAGGTGCTGGCGGATGGCGCGCGGCGTCGCGCCGCCGATCAGGTCCAGAATCCTGTCTTCCAGCACTGCTTCGGAAATCTTGCCGGTGCCGTGCAGATCGACGTGGATCGACTGGGGCTTGGCCACGCCGATGGCGTAGGATATCTGGATGGTGCAGCGGTCGGCCAGACCGGCGGCGACCACGTTCTTGGCCAGGTAGCGGCAGGCGTAGGCCGCCGAACGGTCCACCTTGGTCGGGTCCTTGCCCGAGAAGGCCCCGCCGCCGTGGGGCGCCGCGCCGCCGTAGGTGTCCACGATGATCTTGCGCCCGGTCAGGCCGGCGTCGCCGTCAGGTCCGCCGATCTCGAAGATCCCGGTCGGGTTGATGTGCCAGACAGTGTTCTCGTCGGTGAAGCCTTCCGGCAGCACTTCGAGGATATAGGGTTTGACGATCTCGGCGACCTGTTCCGAGCTCAGGCCCTTGGCGTGCTGGGTGGACAGGACGATGGACGTCGCACGGACCGGCTTGCCGTCCTCATATTCGATCGTCACCTGGCTCTTGGCGTCAGGTTCCAACTGCGAACCGCCGGCGTGACGCACTTCGGCGAGCCGCTTCAGGATGTTGTGGCTGTATTGCAGGGTCGCCGGCATCAGTTCCGGCGTCTCGTTGGATGCATAACCGAACATGATCCCCTGATCGCCCGCGCCCTCGTCCTTCTCGTTGGTGGAATCGACGCCGACGGCGATGTCGGCCGACTGAGCATGCAGGTAGCAGGCGTATTCAGCCGTTTCCCAGTGGAAGCCGTCCTGCTCGTAGCCGATGTCCTTGACCGCCGCGCGGACCAGCGGCTCCAGGCTGTCGATGATGCTCTGGGTGAAGGCTTCGTTCTGTTCCTTGGTGGCGCCCGGCTGGGTGGCGCGGACTTCGCCGGCCAGCACGATGCGCTGGGTGGTGACCAGCGTCTCGCACGCCACACGCGCCTCGGGATCCTTGGCCAGGAAGGCGTCCACGACCGTGTCGGAGATGCGGTCCGCAACCTTGTCAGGGTGGCCCTCGGAAACGCTTTCCGAGGTGAAGAGGAATGAGGAACGAGCGGCCAAGGGTGGCTCCTGTCTGTGTCTAGCGGACAGACATATAAAGATATGCTTATATGTTCAAGTGATCTGACCGTCCCGGGATTGACGGATATCGTTCGCATCCTAAGCGTATGCGGCTGACACCCGCGATAAATACGGTAAACACCACGCGGGGGATCAGATGCCTGACAGCCTGACGACAAGAGAAAGCGAGTGCGTGCACCTTGCCGGCCAGGGCCTGGAGGACAAGGAGATCGCCGCACGCCTGGGCATATCCCCCCGCACGGTCGGCAACCACCTGCATCGCGCCTACGCCAAACTGGGCGTGTCCGACCGCAAACTGGCCGCGCGCCGACTGAGTATCGCCTACTCAGAGGCGTCGGTACTCATTCCCAACGCCCCGTTGCATCCCTCAGATCAACCCGTGTCGGCCGGGCTGCCGGGCGACGCAGAAACGGACGGTTCGTCCTCATGGTTGCTGCCTGCGCCGCCTCGCGGCGTTCTGGTTCGACTGGGGCTCGTCATCGCCGGCTCTGCGCTCGCCCTGCTGTTCGCCATCGGGATCGTGACGGCTGGAATGGTGGTGCCAACCCTGTTCGACCAGATCGCCCCCGTGGAAGCGCGCTGACCAAATTGTCGGGTTGGGAGCTCAAGGTTCACCATGAACAGAATGCAAGTCGGCGTGCGGGTGGCGCGCCAGGTTCAGACGGCGGAACACGCTGTCGATCAGGCCATGATCGAGGTCTGCCGTCTGGTCCAGACGGCGCTGGAGGGACGTGTCGAGGCGCGCCTGGCCGCCGAGGTCGGGCATGAGGCGCTGACCCAGATGGTCCAGGGACTCAACCGTCTGGCCGAAGTCCGGGCCGCTGTCATCGCCAGCCATGACGGCTTGGCCCAGATCGCCGATGATCATCGCATCGGCTGGCGTTTGGACGGGACGCGCGAAGACAAGATGCGCCCGACCGCCGTCGCACCCTTCGCGGTCGCCGCCTGACAGCTCCCGTCGCCATGTGGTCGCCGATCATATTCTTCGTGGAGGGCCTGACCTATCTGGTCCTGGCCCTGCTGCTGTGGAAGGGGCGCACGCCGGAGCGGATCGTGGCCATGGCCTTGATCGCGCTTCAGTGGGGCAGTCCCCTGATCGACCACCTCTTCATCGGTCAGTTCCGGTGGGCGGTGGCGAGCCTGTCGTTCGGCATGTTCTGCCTGCTGGTGACGCTGTCGCTTCGCTACGATCGCTGGTGGCTGCTGCTGGCGGCAGGGGCGCAACTCATCGCCCTCTCCACCCACTTCGCCGCCGTGGCGGGATCGGGCGCCCTTCTATGGTCGATCGTCTCGACCCGGATGGTGATCTGGTTCGAGCTGCTGCTGCTGTCATCTTTCGGCGTGTGGGAAGCGCGTAACGCGCCCTACGCCCGCTCTCAATCAAAGCTGCAGGCCAAGCCTGGCGGCGTACATTCCCTAAGGACTTGAACCATGATCACCGAACCCATCAACGGCTTCCTGCCCCTCTTCCGCTCCTGGTTCGACACAGCCGCCATGGCAGAAAAGGTCGGCGTGTCGGGCAGCCCCGAAAACCTGCTGGCCGAACTGGATTTGGGGCCCATGGTCGAGGCCGAGTCCCGGCTGCTGAACCACACGCCCGCCAGCGCCGCCGAGGCGGCCTTCATGCTGGAAGTGGTGCGTCAGAACATGGTCGACGCGGGTCGCTCGGACGGCCTGGACCTGCGCGCCCTGTCGGCTGTTCAGCGCTGGCTGGCTGATCATTCGGCCGACGAGGCCGACGGCCACCCTGTCGAACGTCTTCTGCGTCAGGCCCAGGTCTGATTTGAAGGCGTCAGGGGGCGACGGCTGATCAGCCGCGCAGCCCCTTGGCGACGGTCAGCAGGGCGTCGCGCTGGGCGGGGTCCTGAATGCCGCGGAAGGCCGCCAGCAGTTCGGCGACGCCCGGGGCGGCCAGCGCAAGCTCGTCGCCCTCGGCCGTCTCCAGCTCGCCCAGCAGGGCGGCACCGGTCGATTTCAGGACCGAGGCGATCTGCAGCAGACGCGCGGCGGATACGCGGTTGACGCCCCGCTCGTACTTCTGAATCTGTTGGAAGGTGACCCCCGCGCCCGCGGCCAGCTGGGCCTGTGTGATGCGAAGTTCCTCGCGACGCGCGCGGATGCGTCCGCCAATTGCGATGTCTACGGGATCAACTGCGTCGTTCATTTCGGCCTACGGTCAGATCTGATGCGGTGCCAAGGCCCCAAAACGCCCTCCGCGTCAAGCCAAAGCTCGCAACCTAAGGGGTGTTACTTGCGCCGGTGATCGGCAATTCAACCGCAAGGATATATGGCGCATCGCCCACGGCCGCCAGGGCGGCGTTCGACCCTCAAATAAAGGAAGTGGTGCCGCTTAGGTGACTCGAACACCTGACCCCATCATTACGAATTCGACGGAAGCAAAACCGTCAAATTCAGCCAGCGCATGGCTTCTGGCACCATTTCGCTGACGGCAAAAGGCCCTTACCCACACACTACCCATTATGGGCCGAGTGGTCAGCTTGGGCGCTTCCGAAGTTACGATCGTTAGCTCAGTCGGATCTCAAATTTCGACCTGCGCCATACCTGCAAGGCCCAACGGACCGGAAGCTCACTTCGGTGAGCGGTCGCGCTTCGCGGACGGCTTCGAACCAGGCGCAAAAGCCTTAGATTTGCGGCCTTTCGCGCCAAGCCCAATCGACTTTGCCAGCTCAGACCGACGGGCTGAGTAGGCGGGCGAGACCATCGGGTAGTCAGACGCTAGCCCGTACCGATCGCGGTACTCGTCAGGCGTGATCCCGTTGGCCGACAGATGACGTTTCAGCGACTTGTAGGTTCGGCCATCTAGGAAACTGACCAGGCCCGCATCGGTGATCGACTTCCGGATTTGGCCAGCACTGGCAAGGGCGTAGATTTCGACCGCTTCCGGTTCAGGCTGGCCGACGGTCGCAAGGGCCGCATGAGTGGAATAGATCAGGTCTCCGATCCGCTCGGGCGGAAGGTCATTATTAGATACGTAGTTGGCCACGATCCCGACGGTCATGTCGAGAAGCGAGGATTTTGGCTGATCAGTCATTTGGCGATGCGTTTCTGAGGAGGGCAAAAATCAAGGTTGAATCGGCACTCGGTGCCCATCGTAACTGATGTGGACCGGGGACCCATGTCTTGGCCTCAGGAGTTCCCTGCCTTTCGCCGAACTCTGGCTACAATCGCGCCGATGTCCTGCCCTTTCAGGCCTGTGGCGAAGCTGTTCACCCGTTGCGGACTATAAATTCCGTTGACCATGGCGGTGACGAAAATTTCGGTCAGCTCTTTGAGGTGACTTTCACGGAAGCTGTCTGCTTTGGGGTTAGCTTTAAGGCTTTCAAGTTCGAGAAGCGCTGTTTGTGACAAAGCCTTATCTGCAGCCATTATCTGCCAGCGTTTACGCTGCAGTTCGAACCGGCCATCGATCACGATCGCTTTTTCGAGCTCTCGCACTGCTACATCGTTCGCACCCTTCAGCTCTGCTTCCTCAGCCAACACCTCGTGGTAAGCGCCGGTCCCGCCGGGATGCTCCTCGAGAGCAGAGAGCGCGCTTTTGAACCGCTGATGTACATCGCTCGGTGCTGGGCATTGAGCGGACCCCCCTCGGTCAGCCCATAGAAGGTATACCCGGCACAGCGCTAGTTTGCTAAATACTGTCTGGCTTACCTTTCCCCATTCCAGGGCGTATCGTTCAGCCAAGTTGAAATCGGGGCGACTCGTCAGAAGTATACATTTAATCAGTGGGCGATAAATGCGTTCAAGGCGGTTATTTTTGCCCTGATTGAGGTGTAGGGCCTCCTCGTACTTCCCCTTCGCTTCCCAATATCTGAATTTGATTTCAAGCCGAAATGCTTCGAGATAGGACGCAAGTTCCTTGCTTTTGAAGTCGCTTTTCAGAAGCTGTATGCAAGTGTCCGCATCATCTTCCTTACCTGTCCTAATCGACGCTAAGCCATAGTATCTGAGCAACTCCGTGCGAGAAGCATGGGAGAACGAATCCCTGACGCTAAATGCCTTCTTCAACAGGCGATGGGCGGATTCGTGCTGTTGAGCATGATAGAGTCGCACGCCCGCTTGGAACCAATGAGAAGCAGAGACAAATTTCTCTATGATTGGCGGTAATTCGACCTTGCCCGTCCACAGGGTAGCCTGAATGCGGGACTCTATCCGAATAAACTCGTTGTCTTGTGTGTCAAATTCGAGAGGTGACTTCGCAAATTTCTCAATGACAGATCGCCGCCAATCGACCAAATCGGCCCGAACTAAATGGCGTGCGAGTCTTCCGGATAGAAATGGAGTAAGACGGTACAATCCCCCACCATCACGCTCTACAAATCCCAGTTTCATGCACTTGGATATAATATTCAGCAGAGATTGTTCTGAATCGGCAAAAATACTTGCCAAATCCCTCGGGTCACAGGGGCTAACATCATTTAGAAACAGAAGTAGTCGTTGACAATCAAGGTCATCGTGTAATGTGCCGAACGCCCAGTCGACATAAAACGCAATGGACTGTAGGGCTCTGTTTTTGGCGTGATTGATTAGTTCGCTGACGTCTCCCAGATCAATAACGGTGCTAGCCGCCTTGGCTAGCGTCACTAGCAGGCCGATGTTGCCTTGTGCTGCCTCAATTAGATCCTCGACTGCGCTTGGTGACCAGCGATCTGGCGCGGGGTCAAAATAGGCTAAGAGAGACTCTGTGAAGGGCGTCATCTCATGGTTCGAAAACCCCGGAATTCGCTGTTCAGCAAGAGTCTCAAAGTTTGCCTTCCTACGCTCGATCAACAGCGGCATCGCTGACAGGATGAAGAGCTTCGGCCTTTGGGCGAGGCTTAGGGCCGAAACCACATCGTCAAGCCACTCCGGAAGATCGACGTTATTTTGGAGAATGGCTTCATGCCGAAAAATCACGTAGTTTCCAGCTTGGAAAACCCTTTCAATCCGGTTTGCTACACCTATCGGTAGCTTGGCATCATCGGCATTCTGGACATTTTCCAGCCGTTCGATATCGGCTCCGAAGCCCGCGCTTTCCAGCTTGAGGGAAATTTGCTGGGGAAGTGAAGCGGCATTGATATCGATCGAAACAGGTCGACCATTAGGAGTCATTGACCTGTTTAGCTGTTCTACCAGGGTGGTACGACCCGCGCCCGGGAAGCCTGAAACCCACATGGCCGGAAAGCATTTGAATCGCTCTTTCTGTATGGCAACTCGCATCGGCTCAAGCACGTCTTCACGGGGAAAAACGGGGTGAGCGCTCTTCATGGCGGGTTCTATAAACCGCTGAACGAGATGGCTAGCATCACTCACTAAGATGTTTGGCTTCGACGTTCGGTTGTCGAGCAGCATCTTGAGATCTTTGAACACCGGCTCAAGTTCTCTCGGCAGGTCGTCGCGCCAGATAATTGGGTAATCATCCAAACGAAGAATAAGTGGCGAAAGTACGCCGCTACTAACCAGCTCGGCTGCTTGAGCCAGCTCTCGAGTGCAGCCCCCAGCTACGACATAGTCTTTTGACCAAAAGACAACGAGGTACTTAGACGCAGGGAGTTCTTGTCGGGATATTTCGTCCCAGAGCTCGGCCCCTTCTTCGCCGGAGGTGGAATATAGATAGGCCCAATCGGGAGGAAGATCCTCCCATATCTGGCGAGCGTAGCTCTCATCGGCAGAGCTAACTGAGAGGAATACAGGAAACATAAATCTTAATCCCGCCGTACAGCCGCAAAGGTGAATGCAACTGCTCAAGTGTCAGACTGAGCGTGACCATGCCAGAATTTTTGGCCGCGCGGAGCGAACTATTTATCCATGTCCATTGGGTCATCAGAATCCAGCGTTGTCGCGGCCATTGACCGTGCGACGGCCAAATGACGTGCGAAGCTGCACATCTCGCGCTTGGTACATCCCACTAGACGGGAACGTCGCGCTAAAGGAGAGTCGATGCTCGCGCTCGGACAGCCGCACGTCTGCGTGAAGCCATCCCCACGGTTGCGGTCATCAGGATCGGTGTTTCGCCAACTAACACTTCTTGCGAAACGCCGTTATTGCGCAGTTAGTCGAGGCCATGAGCGAATACGAAAAGCGGCTGGACGTGGCCATTGGCAAGGCCATCGGAGACCGGCTTGAAGCGGTTGGAATGACCCAGCGTCGGTTGGGGGACGCGATCGGCGTCACCTTCCAGCAGGTGCAGAAATACGAGACCGGAAGGAACCGGATCGCCGCGTCGAAGCTCGTGCTCGCCGCCAAGGCGCTGAAGTGTGACGTAGCCGAGCTTGTCGGAGAGGATCGCGGCGACCACCCCGGAAGCGCCCGCTTGATCAGGGCGTGGTCCAACTTGGACGAGAAACAGCGCGAAGCCGTCACCGCCATGATCGAGGCCTTCGAATAGGAGGCGCACGATGTGCAACAACTACGCTTCACACGTTCCTGCGTCGCAGATCGCCGATGCCTTCAGCCAGACGGCTGTCCCGCTTCGCTTTGACGGTGGCGCGATCCCGAACATCGAGCCGAACGACGACATCAAGATCGGCGACACAGCCTCGATCGTGACGTGGGATGAAGGCCCGCTGCTGACTTCGATGCGGTGGTCGTGGCGATCTCCGCAAGGTCGTCCGGTGTTCAACTTCCGAAGCGACGGGCGAGATTTCGGCAACACCAACCGGTGTCTGATCCCAGCGTCGGCCTTCTACGAATTCACGGATGCCGAGCCTGGACAGAAGCGGAAGACTAAGTGGTCATTCTCTATGGTAGGCGACAGATGGTTCTGGATCGCCGGGATAGTGAAAAACGGCGCTTGGGCCATGCTGACCACGGAGCCCGGACCTGACGTGTCGCCCTACCATGATCGGCAGATTGTCGTGCTTCCGCCTCCGGCCGGTCTGGACTGGCTGACGTTAAAAGGCCCTGCGACCGAGAATCTGACGCCATCGTCTGCTGGCTCGCTAAAGGTCGCGAAGGTGTTTCCCTAAGCGCTCACACCGCGCGCATCGGCTTCTGGCAAAGCACACAAATCCTAAACCAACGGCTGTCAGATTCGGCGGATGCTCCGGATCGTGTTTGCTACTGTGGGTCTCTCGTTGCTGGCGGTATCAGCAGTTCGCGCAGATCCATGCGAGGGACGGCTTCCGACAAGACCTGGCGAGGTGTTCGCCGGAATTGTCCGGTATGTCGGAGACGGCGACAGCCTGTGTGTCGGCCGGACCGCCGACCCCAATCAGTGGATCGAAGTTCGCTTGGCCGACTTTGACGCGCCGGAACTTCGTGAGCCAGATGGTCGGCGAGGTCATGAAATTCTGACACGTCTGACGCGGGGACGTGAGGTCAGCTGCGTCGCCACAAGCGGCCGTAGCGGTCGAGTCACCTCGCACGACCGGGTTATCGCAACGTGTCGGTTGAACGGCCAAACCCTCGGCAATCTGCTTAGGTCACGAGGCGCCCCTCAAGGCGGCAACTAGAGACGTGGTCGCTTTTTCGGGAACGGTCGCGGCCTAGCGTCCGTAAGAACGGACGGGACAGCGCCAATCTAGAAGCGTCGCTAATCACAGGTTGCGAGCCCCGACATTTGATGCGACAGCGTTTATATAATCTGGAGAGCCGCCAATGACGCTGAAAACAATCTTCATCACGACGTTTGCCGCGCTCATCGCAACCTCGGCGTCGGCCCAGGTTGGTGTGAATGGGCACTACCGATCCAACGGGACGTATGTCGCCCCTCACCACCGAACAAATCCGAACAGCACCGTAAATGACAACTGGACGACGCGGCCGAACGTCAATCCATATACCGGACGCGCTGGGACACGGTCACCTAGCTACGGTTCGACGCCGTCTTATACCGCACCCAGAACAGCCTATGGCTCGTCTTACGGCTCTTCACCTTCTAGCTCGCGTAGCTCGAGCTGGGGTTCATCCTCCTCGCGCAGCTCATCCTACGGATCTGGATACAATCCGCGCTACTAAACGCGCGCGGTCTAATCCGAACAGTTGAGGTATTGTGTGGGTGTACGACTTTTCAGGGCTGAGGCGAAGCGAATGCAGGCGCTTGCGGATGCCGAGCCAGAACCACAAGCCAAACGAGCCTATATTGATAAGGCCGAGGAAATGAATCAGTGGGCAGAGGTGGCTTCGCTCCAGCGCAAGCTTGAGAAGGCTATCAGAGAGCATAAGAAAGCTGGCGGCGAATAGGGTCCAAAATCCTGGCGGGGAGACATCTCTCGGCCTGCTCGGGCAAAAAAATAATAGATCCCGCCCCACGAACTAGCCGAAGCCAGCGCGCGGGGCGGGAGTGAGGCTTAGGTGATCTGCTTTGCCGCTCCGGCCTCGACAGCCTTTAGCAGCGTGTCATTGGCCAAATGGCTGTATCGGGCGGTTGAGGCCACATTGGCATGGCCCAGAATTTTTCCAACGGCATAGAGGTCAATGCCAGCGGCTACGAGGAAGCTGGCGGCCGAGTGGCGAAGGTCGTGAATTCGCAGCCCCGGAAGGTTGGCTTCCTTAATCGCACGACGCCAAGCGCTCTTTAGGGAGACAAAAGGCCTGCGCGTCTCAACGTTTGGCACAAGCCAAGGGCAGTCCTTGAAGCGGGGCAATTGATCTATGATTGCCAACGCGGCCGTTGAAAGCGGAACGTGCCTTGGCTTGCCGGTCTTGCTTGTGGGGATCAGCCATGACCGGCGTTTGATATCGACGCTGTCCCACTTCGCGTCCAACAACTCGCGAAGCCGTGCTCCCGTGAGCAAGAGCAGACCCACGATATGCTGAAGCTGCGGGTTCTGTGACGCCGCCACGGCTGCCCTCAAACGCGTCGCTTCCTCGGCTGACAAGAAGCGTTCACGGGCGTTGTTGAGTGGTTTGCGTGGGATGCCACGCGTCGGGTTCCTTTCGGTGCCCGGTATGTCCCACTGAGCCCCAAGAACGAAAGATCGGCCTAGGATAACTCTCAAACGCTCCACTGACGCGGGGGCCAAACCGCTGTTTCGCTTTTCGCTCAACCAATACCCGACGGACTGACTGGTAATATCTGTCAGGCGCATCTTTCCCCACCTTGGAAGTATGTGATTCCGCATCGAGGATTCCAAGTCGGAATAAGATTTGAGGTGGACCTTGGCGAAGGCGAGGTGGCGGTTCGCTAGTTCCTGATAGATGGGAATTGACTTCGCGAGTGCTTTCTTCGCGCCGGGATCGCCGCCCATTACTACTTCTGAACGAAGTTGCTGGGCTTTCTTTTTGGCGGCGGCGAAGGTGACATCCTGATAACCGCCGATTTTGTACTGTTTTTGGCCTCCGGCTTGATCGACGTAGCGGAGGTAATAGGTCTTTCCGCCAGTGCAGCGGCATTCCAGCACGAAGCCGGTGACGGTGGTGCAATACCAGTCCGTCTTCTTCTTTCCGACCTCGCAACCGGCATTGGCGACGAAAGCCTGGGTCAGGTGAGCCTTGGGCATAGTGAGTTTCCTGTTTATGGGTTGAGTTCGGACGAGCGCCATCACGCGGTGCCGAAGGGGCCCAGCGGGAGGCGGTTTGGCAGTGGAGGGGGAAGCCTGGAGCGGGGCGGACCCGCGTTTGCCCCAGAGTGGCCCGCCTGGGCGGTTGCTGGGGCGGTCGGATGGCCGGGGCTATGGAGTGCCGGGACGGTGCCTGGACGGGCCGCAATGGTAGGTGCTCGGATAGGCGGCGGTGCCGACTAGACCGCAGTCACAAGATTAGGGCCGCCAAAGGCGCTAAGCGCCTGCCAAGCTGCAGTTTGGAGGTAGGAGTTCAAACGACTGTCGGGCCTGACTGCCGTCGCGGACTTTCCAGTAGTGGTTGCGGTAGTCCGAGCCTGTGTATCGCCGAAGGACTGCAAGAGCACAACGCATCGGGACGCCGCACTGTCTGGCCGCCGCCTCTGCAAGGGCGTTCTGACCCTCGCAGAAACCACCATGGATCAGACTGAGGAAGGTGATGACCAAGGTCGTTTCATCATCTCGGTTGGCGTCGGGGTGGTAGTCTAGGTGTTGCTTTGTCATGGGAATATTCCTGATGAAAAGACATCTGGGCTAGGTGCCCGGTAAGCTTGGACGGTGTGGCGCGGGAATGGCCCGCAATGCCCCAGCGTCGGCCGCCTGGGCAGCGCGTCGGGGGTCGGTTGAGCCGGATCATCGGGTGATCCGGAGCGGGCCTTGGGGGCTCGCGCGATGGCCCATCGAAGGGACGGGCGGGGGCAGCTTTTCAGAATTTCAGCTTTGCGCCGACGCCGAGATCGAATGCCCGGTGAGGAGGCGAAAAACTGAAAAACTGAAAAGCTGTGAAGGTGTTAGGGGTCTAGACGTTCGAAGCGGCGAACCCCATGGGCTCCTGTACGGAAAGTCCAATAGGGTGTTTCGTCAATGTGACGTTCAAGGACCCGCTGCGCTTTACGACCGGTTACGCCACATTTTTCGGCCGCCGCTTTGCCGAGCGCCATCTGGCCGCCCTCGAACCCCTCGTCGATGAGCTCTTGGATTGCCAGGACGATCCTGTAGTCCTCGATTTCTTTGAAGGTTCGAAAATCCTTCATGTCCTCAGGATCGACTGCCCGAACCGAAGCCAAACGCACAGTGTATGAAAGGTCGCTGCCCGACGCATAGGCGTAGGCAACGACATCCGGACTGCTTGCTCGGCTTTTAAGCTTGGCGAACTTGACTGCCTTTTCCTCGTCGTTAGCTTTCGGCGAGGTTGCAGTCTCAACTATGTAAACGGCGTCGAAATCTTCCAGAATATCGGTGGTGCCGGTATATCGAGGCGATCCGTCTGCGTTCGGACTTTTGGTCGTGTGGCCCAAAGCTAGGATGGTGCCTCCGCCAACTACGTATTGGCGGCAAGCTTCAGCGAATGCGCTCGTCAGCTTCTTATCGTTCAAAGGGGTGAACTTCTTGAGCGTGTCGATGATCACGCAGGTGCCACGAGCAGCGTTTCGTTCTGCTGTTTTAAGCAACAAATCCTGGAGGTCAGCGGACTTGAAGCCGTTCTGTCCCGGTACGAGGACATGAGCCCCGACATCCTGAAGTATCCGTAGTTTTTCTGCGATTCCTTTGCTGCTGTCGTCGGAGTTGACGTAGTAGAGGTCGGATGGACTAATTAGACCCTTGTGAACTGCTTCCAAAGCCAGATGCAGAGTTATTAGGGTCTTGCCCGTGTTCGGCGGAGCGTAGAACATGGTGGCCTGCCCGCTCATTACGTGTGGGCCTAGCAACGGCTTCGTGTCTTGGGCGCGAGCTTCGTATTCGTCTGCTCTGCCTTTCAGACTAAACCGATGAAGGGGGTGGGGCCTCGCTGGGGTATGCACATTAGAGGATGGCTCCTCAGCATCATCTGGTTCGGCCCCGCCTCCTGATAGTCCGTTGGGCGGCTTTGGAGGTCGAATGTCGGGTGCCGGGCATGCGTCGTCGTCGGGACGATTAGTGTCGTCTGTCATGGCTGATCAACTATTTTAAAGACCTAAGGGAATCCGTGATGCCTGCTCATGCAGAAAATATCGGGACTGCTGTTCGCTGGAATTGCGCCGTCACGGAAGCGGCGGTCCCTACGTCAGCAGCGGCATGCCCTTTGAGCATTCCTTGAAATGGCAGAGGCATGCACCTTGACCATTTTTTTAGTATGAACGGCTGGATGGCCGGTCATGCCAATGCAACTACGCCTGCACGCATCGGTGTCAAGCACTTTAGGAAAGAAAAGGATCAAGGTGATCGATGCAAAACAAGCGTTTTCCTAGTAAGATGCGCTAGCTAGGTAAATAAAAATGATCCTAGTATCGATCATTAAATCGGATAAATGAGCGATACGGCTTTGAGGTGCTTTAGAAGGGATCCGAATGGCTTCCGTCTACAGGTGTTTCCCGACGTTCGGCCATTCGTTCCCATGCTAGAGACCCTTTAGTCGTTGACGGCCGTGAGGTGCTGCGGAAGGGGATTTGGCTTCCGTCTCGCGATTGCGATGACCACACCAACCAACCCTACTGTCAGGATGCAGGCCAAGGGATGAGCCACCGTCAGGGCAGACAGGCTGAGTGTTCCCAGGAACACCAACGTCTGTTTCGGCCGTGTGATGAAGCTGACGATCAAAGCCAGCACCGCCAAGGCAACAGCGGCGATGATGATCGCCCTGAGCACGGCGAGGGCGACACACAGGACGATCAGGAGGAGGAAACGGCCCATCATCGGCCTGCCTCCTCAGTCCAGAAGTGGGAAAGGCAAAGATGGTGCAGGCCCAGCTCCGTCCCTGGATCGTTCTCGACAAAGATCACGGTGTCGCGTCCGCACCGGCCCCGCACTAGGACTTCGAACCAAAGCCCGAAATCTTTCAGGCTGTCGTAGGTCGGCTCCTCGGCATCGTCGCCGGTGATAGGCCAGCCCAACGCCGTATTGATCACGTCGGGGGTGTCGCCGCCCTGGACGACGACGATTCGGGTGTCTTCGCTGAGGCAAGAAGGATGATCGGCGTAGGCCTGCCATCCACGATAAGCGATCAGGGCGCGCAGGTCGTCGTCTAGATCGGAGTCGCTGATGATGCCGGCGACGTCGGCGAGGGTGTTCAGGCAAATCATATGGATGGTGTCCTTCGGGCACAAAAAAGCCCTCGCGACGGGGTGTCGGAGGGCACGGGGCGGATGGTTGGTTGCGGCTTAGTCGGCGTCGGAAGTCTGTGGACGGTCGGCAAAGCCCAGGCAGTTGAAGCGGAGGGTGTGGTTGGTGTCGGGATGGTCTGCGACGAAGACGAGCATCCCGAAATCGTCTGTCAGGACGTAGGCCAGTTCCATCCAAAAGCCGTGATCATTGAACCACTCCCAGCCGGGCTGCTCGGCCTGATCGTAGCAGATGCTGAAGCCGACGGCCTCGTGGAAAATCTCGGGCGGATCGCTTGGCTGGATCACCACGATCTGGAGGATTTCGCCAAGGGGACGGCGACGATCGGTGTCCACCTGCCAAACACGAAGTCCGATAAGGGCGCGAAGGGCAGGGTCGAGGGTAGGGTCTGTGAGCGCGGCCGTGACGGCGTCTCGGTCGGTGAGCGAAAGCATGGTCAGGGTGTCCTTTCCGGGCACGAAAAACCCCCGCAGCGGAAGGCCACGGGGGTCGGTTGAGATGGGTGTGTTGGAAGGCGTCAGGTCGCCCTAGTGATCGGCCTTGAAGTCGATGACGCACAAGGACTTCGATCCCGTCGCCCTGTCCAGGAAGGTGCCTACCTTGCCGCCGGAACGCTGGGCGACAGGGCGGTGGCGGCCTTTGACAGCCGTTCCTTCAGGCGGTTGGAACGGGCGATGCCGGACAGCGGCATGGTCCCGCTGTGGGTGACGTTGAAGTAGAAGCCATCCCGCACCGTGCCATCGGAAGCGACGCCCCTAGACGGAACCATCGTGGCGACGATCTGGTGGCTGTCGATCAGGAACTTGATCGTGGCCTGATAGCCGGGATTAGGGTGTTCGATCCGCACGATGGGAGCGGTGCCGAACTCGGCGTTCATGGCGTCCACCAGGATCTGATCAGCCTGGGCTTCGGTGATCAGATACACGGGCTTGTTTTGCCTGACGTAGTTGCCAGGCGTCATGGCGGGGGCGGAGGCGCACGCGCCGACGACCAGAGCACCAGCGGCGAGGGCGGCAGAGATTAGACGCCTCATTGGGTGTTCCCCTGGGTAGCCTGAGCGCCAAGCTTGCCGCGCGTCACGAAGAGGACGCCGCCGCCTACGCTGAGTGCCACGGTGGCCCAAAATAGAAGCGATTTATAAGAGGCTAACTTGTTCTCGGTCTCGAAGATGCTGCCGTGGGTGAGGGCGTAGGTCTGTTCGTAAGCCGTGGCCGCTTCGAATTCCTTTGATCGGAATGCCTCAGGATAGCCGACCTTTTCATAGATCGCGTCTTTGATTTCCCGTTGTGAGTAGAACTTCTGAAGAGGGAAATAGTCTGACGCCCATAGTCCGCCGACTACAACATAGAAGGCGGCAATGGCTGCCAGCCCCATGCGAGTTACATTCTTGTTCATCTGATACGATCTCATTGCTGTGTTGAGACGCGCAGTTATTTGCACATCATATAAGATGCCGAGTTTTGCGCTCGGCGCGGTATCAGGCTGTTGTTGCTTGTGTTCGCTTCTACACCAGGCAGTAGCGGCCTCCCCAAACCAAATAACCGAATCTGGGATATCCCGATTTAGATTTTAGCGAAAGCGCCTCACCGAGCAGGGGCGCGCGTTGCCGTCATCGATTTTCACGCAGCGGCATCAGGAGCTGATTGGCTTTATCGCCTCGACGCGTAAGGCGGCCGGTGTCACTCAAGTCGAGCTCGCGGAGCGTCTGGGAAAGCCGCAGAGCTTCGTGTCGAAGGTGGAGCGAGGCGAGCGTCGTCTGGACGTGATCGAGTTCTGCCAAGTCGCAAAGGCTCTCGAGCGTGACCCGGCAGAACTACTCCGACATTTTCTAGATCGCCACATCTGAGTACATCTCGGCCTCGTCTAAATGATCGGCACAGAGATTTTTCGCATTATCTTGTCAGTGTCTGCAAGAATCTTGATAATCTTCTGGTAGTGGCCGATGTCGTCCCACGACAATGTGCGGCCGCGACGATCTTTGAGCCATTTCTGAGCAGGCTGGTAGCCGCCGATGGAGAAGCCCCAAGCGACTTGAGGTACGGCGTCGAAATATTGGTCAGGGTTAATATGAACCTGGCCCCCCGAAAACTTCGGATAGCCCGTCGCGACCAAATCGTCGCCTTCCCCATGGTAGGGATAGGGCGTGTCGCCGACGGCGGGTGCCTCCATTAGATGGAGGCGCCGCAGTGCTTCCCCCTTGTCGCTGACATGGCGGAAAACCTCGGCCGACTGTGGATAGGGAATGCGCGGAAAATCGATCTTGAGGGCGTCGGCATAGGTCGCGCGATAATCCGGCGAATGCAGCACGCCGTAGATGTAGTCAAACACCTTAACCTCGCTTGGCCGGGTGTCGCCTGTTGCTGCACGAAAATCATCGCCGGGCCTCGCCTGATTTTCGGGATTGATTTCGGCGGCCTTGCAGATAGCGGCGTAGATTTTAGGGTTGAAGTTAAGCCGTACAGTTTGATCCAGGGCGTCTTCGCCGGGGTAAAGATATAGAGGGGCGATCTGTGAAATCCCCTTGTTGCTATAAAATCCTCGATTGTCGAACATGTGCGGCGTCACCAGTACGTGGTTATACCCCGCTTCCCCAGCCACTGCCTGACGCGAATAGATCAGCCCTAGGTTGGTACCGTCCGTAAGGTGACGCATGTATCTCTCGCGCCCCCAGTCGACCATGTCTGGACGATAGTATATTTGTCTGATGTCAAACGGTCGATAAAGAATCGGGCGGATATCGTCCGTAAGACTTAGATTTGCAATGGACTGACGGGCAGCATCTAGTTTCCATCCTCTGGTGTCCCCCGCAGGGTACTTTCCAGCCTTTTTTGTACCAAAGAATGCCGACCGAATCTGGACATCAGATTTACTCTTGTCACGAAAACGTTCTAGCTTGTCGTTCAGTGCTGGTGAATCAAAGTCTATGACCAGACTGTCTCGTGCAGTTACAATGCCGGTGACATTTAATGGCAAAAGCTCGTCTATTCCGATGCCGAGATTGTACTCGTCCTGATCTGTGCCTGCATCCAATGCAAACATGAAAAATGGCGCGCTGGGCTTCAGCTCGACCCAATCGGGAGATTTCATGTTGAAGGAATGAAGACGATCATATTTGCTTTCCCGAGAGCCCCAAAAATCTGCGCGTCTGACCTTCGCAAGCTCGGTACTTTTCCCAGTATTATGTTTGACGGCGATTACTACTGAAACCCCCTGCTGAATGTCGAAGACATTCTTGTCCGGCCCACCATCTGGGGCGCGTTCTCTCTTAGGTGCATTGCCATGGAGGTCGAGCACCGAGATGCTGTCGAAGGTTTTTAGCAAACGCCATCGCATCGCTCGAAAGGTCGGATTATCTAGGTACCCGTGATTTGTAATGAAGCCTAGAACCCCGCCAGAAGGATTTTGCCCAACTGTGTGTTCAGCCATCCGGATGAACTTCACATAGTCATCTTGAAGCCAGTGTTTGCGCTCCCCAAAGTGTTTTCCATCGATGTATTTGTAGTCCTCGATCAGTCGGGATATCCAATCTCCGTTGTTCTGAGATACGCCTGAGTAAGGCGGGTTTCCGATCACGCACATGATCGGCGTCTGCCGCTTCACAGCGCTCGCTCCGTGCGCCTCTTCAGCTAGAGGCTGGAAGAACAGATCGCGGACCTCGCGTTCAGCAGGCTCGAGCGCGTTGGTGAGCCAAACCGAAAGGCGCGGCGGCTTGGCACTGGGTTTGTAACCGCTCTCGGTCAACTGCATGTCCAGCTTCATGTGGCACATGGCGTAGCTGGCCATCAGCAACTCGAAGCCGTGTATTCGGGGAAGAAGATCCTGTTCGACATAGCCGGACCATTTGCCCGGCGCGCGCGCCTTGACGCGATCAGAGATCAGTTGAACTGCCTTGGCTAGAAAGGTGCCAGTGCCGGTGGCAGGGTCGAGTATCTGAACCCTATGCACCTGACGCTTCTCTGTGACCGGCCGACCTTTTTTGTCGTTCTGGCCAGTATCCCAATCGACGACCACCTTTGACGTGTCTGCCAGTCCATCAACCAAGCAGAAATCAGTTTTCAGTACATCGTCCACCGCGCGGACGATAAAATCGACCACCGGTTCGGGCGTGTACCAGACACCTCGGCTTTTCCGCTTATTTGGATTGTAGGCGGCGAGAAAGTCTTCGTAAAAGTGGATGAAAGGGTCGTTTCTTGCTGTGAATTTGCCGAAGTCGCGGAACAAAGCATTAGGGTCCGAAGCGCGCATGACCTCGACTAAATCATCGACGATGTAGGTCAGGCGTTTAGGTAGCGCGGGTCCGGCAACGTACTCAAACAACCCCTTCAAGAAGGGGTTAGAGGCGGGCAGATCATCCATAGCCTCATGACGGCTGAAGGTTGTCAGGTCGTCGTCGTGAAAGCGGGCAGCGAACATGCCGTAGGTGATGGTCTCGGCGTAAATGTCGGCAAACTCGTCTGGTTCAAGGTTCGGTAACAAGTTGGCCTTGAAGCTTCTGAACTGGCCCCCAAGGCCAGACTTGAACTCGGGATCCTCTTTGAGCGCCAGACGAATCTCGTCCTTGATGATGGCCGCCTTAGCCGCCATCATTTCCGCCAGTTTTGAGGCGGATTTGATGCTGATGGGTTTCTGTTCGGCGAACAGTTTGAGCTGGCGCTCCAACTCCTCAAATTTATCGGGGACGGGCTGCAAGCCCATGAGGAAGTCGGCAATGGAAACGAAGTGGACCCGCTCGCCGTCGCGGATGAACTCGAAGTCCACGCCGTTGGTGTAGATTAGATTGGGATAGGCGGCCTCGTATCGCTTGCGCTGTTCGACCGAATAGCCCTTGAGTTTGATGACGTCCTTGTCGATGTCCTTGGCTTCGGCCCAGCCGATCGGTACGCCGTCGCGCTGGAACATAAAGTCAGGCATGCCGCCTTCCGACTGTTTTGGCTCATTGATGACCGTGAGCGTTGGGTCGATGCTCTGGAACAGGTCATACAGGGCAGGGCGGTAGCTGTGTTCTGTGGCTTGACCGCTTTTGAACTGGGATATTACCCGTTCGAGATACTCAGAAATCAACTATCTGCCCTCCATGATCTCCGACAGGCTAGCTGCTCCGTGAAGGCATTGTCACGTCATGAGCTCAATCGAATGGTCATCGACGGCAAGAAGCCTCTCTAGATGTCCTTACAGGCATAGGCTCTTCCCACTGGGAACCCACGTAACTCCCAAGCGGAAGCGCCTTCCGACTTATCCCGGCCTGGCGTCAAAGCTAATGGTGCTTTGGAAAGGTGGTGCCGCTTAGGTGACTCGAACACCTGACCCCATCATTACGAATGATGTGCTCTACCGGCTGAGCTAAAGCGGCTCCGGCTGCGAAGGGTCGGAGGCCCTGCGCGAGAGGGGGTCTTTATACGGCTCGACCGCGCTTGCCAAGCGTCGGATTCAAGATCGCGAGCAGGGCGGCTTCGTTTGGATCCGTGGCGATGAGCGGATGTAGTCCGAGGGCGGCGAGGGGCGCGGCGGCGGCGGGCGAGATGCAGGCGACTTCTACGTCGTTCAGGCGGCCGGCGTGACGGTCGCCCAGCAGTTTTGCGGCTCGGGGGGAGTGGATCAAAACGGCGTCGAAGGCGGGCGGGGCGGGCTGAGTTGTGGGATTTGTGCGGTAGGTCGACAGGAGGTGGGCTGTGACGCCGCGGGCGCCGGCCCGCGTCAGGGCCGCGGTCATGTCGCCGGCCGGGGTTTCGGCCTGGGGGATCAGGATGGCGGCCTCGGACAGGCTTTCTGCGATCAACCGGGCCAGGGCGGCCAGGTCGCCCTGGGCGGAGCGAACGTCGGGAAAGCCTACGGCTGACGCCGCCTGGGCGGTGGCGTCGCCGACAGCGAAGACGGGGTGGTCGCGGCGGGGCGTCAGGGCGGCGAAGGCGGCGACGCCGTTGGGACTGGTGAAGGCCAGGGCGTTGAACGTTGCCAGATCGGGCAGAACCGGCGTCAGCGGCTCGACGGCAAGAAGGGAGGCGATGATCGGCTCCAACCCCATGTCGCGCAGGCGCGCGGCGGTGCGCGACGCGCCGGGTTCGGCGCGGGTGATCCAGACGCGGAGCGGGGCCGCGCCGGTCATCCGTCCAGCGTCGCGGGGTCGACTTCCTGATCGCCGGCGAAGTTCTTGACCTCGGCCCCCAGCCGCTGGCCCAGGGCGCGGGCGGCGGCAGTTTCGGGCTGAGGCAGCTCGCCGACGCGCCGCCATCGGGCCGAGCCGTCGGGGCTGAGCATTTCCGTGGTCAGATGCAGGATGTCGTTGTCGATACGGGCATAGGCGCCGACGGCGGTGCGGCAGGATCCTTCAAGCGCCGTCATGGCCCCGCGCTCGGCGGCGACGCACAGGGCGGTCTCGGCGTGGTTCAGGGCTGCGACCCACGGCGCGTTCCGCTGGGCGTCAATGTCGGCGGCGCGGGTCTGGAGCGCCAGCGCCCCCTGGCCCGGCGCGGGAAGAAAAGCGTCCAGCGACAGCTTCTCGCGAATATGGTCGGTGACGCCCAGCCGCGTCATGCCCGAAACCGCCAGCAGGATGGCGTCGAACTCTCCATCGGCGGCGCGACGCAGGCGGGTGTCGATATTGCCGCGCAGCATCTCGACCTTCAGGTCGGGGCGCAGGGCCTGGGCCTGGGCCTGGCGACGCAGGCTGGCGGTGCCCAGGCGCGCGCCGAAGGGCAGGGCGTCGAAGTTGTCGAAGTCGCGGCTGACGAAGGCGTCGCGGGCGTCTTCGCGCTCGGGGATGGCGGCGATGCACAGGCCCTTGGGCTGTTCGGCGGGCACGTCCTTCATCGAATGGATGGCGACGTCGATCCGACCGGCCAGCAGGGCCTCCTCGATCTCCTTGGTGAACAGGGCCTTGCCGCCGATCTCCAGCAGGCGGCGGTCCTGAACCCGGTCGCCGGTGGTGACGATCTCGACCAGGGGCACGGCGGTCTCGATATCGGCCTCGGCTACGCCCAGGGCGCGGCCGATGGCGCGCTGCATCATGCCGGATTGGGCGAGCGCCAGCTTGGAGCGCCGGGTGCCGATGCGGAGAGGAAAGGTCATGAGCGTTGCGCACCGGTCGCCGGGTCGCTACCTCGACCCGATGGAGATGTCCGCCGACTATAGCAGCGGCGCCGATGCGGCAACTGGACGGGATGTCCCCCCTCGTCCCGGTCATGCCCTGACGGTGCTGGGCCTGGAGACCAGCTGCGACGAGACCGCCGCCTCGGTGGTGCGCCTGACCGGTGGTCGGGCGGAGGTGCTGTCCTCGGTCGTCCACAGCCAGATCGACGACCACGCAGCCTATGGCGGGGTGGTGCCCGAAATCGCGGCGCGCAGCCATGTCGAGATGATCGCCGAGGTCACGCGCCGCGCGATGGTCGAGGCGGGCATGGGTTATGACGGGTTGGACGGGATCGCGGCGACGGCTGGGCCGGGCCTGGTCGGCGGGGTCATGGTCGGCCTCAGCTTCGGCAAGGCGGCGGCCCTGGCGCGCGGGCTGCCGCTGGTGGCGGTGAACCATCTTGAGGGGCACGCGCTCTCGGCGCGCCTGGGGGCGGAGGTCGCCTATCCGTTCCTGCTGCTGCTGGTCTCGGGTGGTCATTGCCAGCTTCTTGAGGTGCGCGGCGTCGGCGACATGAGTCGGATCGGCGCCACCATCGACGATGCGGCGGGCGAGGCCTTCGACAAGATCGCCAAGGCTCTGGGCCTGGGTTATCCGGGCGGGCCGGCGCTGGAGCGGCTGGCGATGCAGGGCGATGGGTCCAGGATCGATCTGCCGCGCGCCCTGCTGGGCCGCAAGGATTGCGACTTTTCCTTCTCGGGTTTGAAGACTGCCGCCTTCCGTATCGCCCAGACGTGCGAGACCGAACAGGACAAGGCCGATTTGGCCGACGCGGTTCAAAGCGCCATCGCGCGCCAGTTGTCGGATCGGTCGGAGCGCGCGCTGGCGGCCTATGCGGAGACGCATGATCACAAGCTGTTCGTCGTGGCGGGCGGCGTGGCGGCCAACAAGATGATCCGCGCCACCCTGCAGGCGACGGCGGCCAAACACGGTTTCGACTTCCTGGCGCCGCCCATGGCCTTTTGCACAGACAATGCGGCGATGATCGCCTTGGCGGGGGCCGAACGACTGGCGCTGGGCCTGACCAGCGACATCGACGTGGTCGCCCGGCCGCGATGGCCGCTGGACGAAGCGCGCGCCCTGTCCGATCCTTCGCACAGGCCGGGCCGCAAGGGCGCGAAAGCATGACGAACGAAACCGCCTCGGGAGGGCGTATGGAATTCCGCACGGCAGGGGTCATCGGCGCGGGCGCGTGGGGCACGGCCCTGGCCCAGGTCTGCGTCCGGGCAGGTTTGAACACGATCTTGCAGGCGCGCGAGCAGCAACTGGTCGAGACGATGCGGGCGACGCGGGCCAACGACCTCTATCTGCCGGGCGTGCCGCTGGCGGACGCGTTGAGCTTCACGTCCGACCTGGCGGACCTGGGCGGGTGCGACCTGATCCTGGCGGTGCCGCCGGCCCAGCATATGCGGGCGACCCTGACGGCCTTCGCGCCTTGCCACCGGGCGGGCGTGCCGGTGGTGCTGTGCTCCAAGGGGGTCGAGCGCGGCACGATGAAGCTGATGACCGAGGTGCTGGCCGAGACCTTGCCGGGCGCCCCAGCCGCCGTCCTGTCCGGGCCCAGTTTCGCCGGCGAGGTGGCGCGCGGCTTGCCGACCGCCGTCACCCTGGCCTGCGCCAATGCGGCGCTGGGTCAGGCGCTGCTGAACACCCTGTCGGCGCCGGGCTTCCGACCCTATCTGGCGACCGATCTGGTGGGCGCAGAGGCGGGCGGGGCGCTGAAGAACGTCCTGGCCATCGCCTGCGGCATTTCCGAGGGGCGTCAGTTGGGCCGCAGCGCCCACGCCGCCCTGATCACGCGCGGCTTTGCGGAAATGACCCGTCTCGCCGTCGCCATGGGCGGGCAGGCCGAGACGGTGGCGGGGCTTTGCGGCCTGGGCGACCTGGTCCTGACCTGCTCCAGCCCACAGTCGCGCAACATGAGCCTGGGTCTGGCCCTGGGGCAGGGGCAGACGGTCGAGCAGGCCCTGGCCGGCAAACGGTCGGTGGCCGAAGGCTATGAGAGCGCGCCGGCCGTGCGCGAACTGGCGGCGCGCCTGGGCGTGGAAATCCCGATTTCCGAAGGCGTCGCCGCGCTATTGGCGGGCGAGATCGACGTGGATGGGCTGATCGACGGCCTGCTGTCGCGCCCGCTCAAGGCCGAGCGTGTCTGAGGCGGCCGCGACCGAGCGAAAACGGGTCTGGAAGACTCCGGCGGGCGTTGCCCTGTGCCCAGAGAATGACATCGCCGACCCCGGCTCGCGCGGCTTCGTGCTGCAGATCGGCGACGCCTTCTTCCACGGCTTCGTGGTCAGGAAGGATGGGCAGGTGGCCGGCTGGGTCGATCGATGCCCGCACGCGGGCTTCCCCATCGCCGTGGAGATCGACCGCTATCTGACCCCGGACGGTTCGCTGATCCTGTGCGGCTGGCACGGCGCGGTGTTCGAGCCGCTGACCGGCGAATGCAAGGGCGGCCCGTGCGCGGGCGGGCGGCTGACGCCCTGGCCGGTGGCGGCGTCGGGCGGGGTCGTCCGCACCGCCTGACCGGGCGTTGGTTCAGCGCGCCAGCCGATCCTTGGCCTTATGTGCGCCGAACACCACGTCGGGGTCCGGCTTGTTGACCGGCAGGTCGGTGTGTTTCAGCACCGACAGGATGAAGCGCCCTATGTTCAGCCGCGCCGTCTTCTTGTCGTCGGTGGCCACAACGGTCCAAGGCGCATAGTCGCGGTCGGTCTCGTCCAGCATCCGGTCGCGCGCGTCGGAATAGGCGTCGAACCGCGCCTCGGCCTCGGCGTCCAGCGACGACAGCTTGAACTTCTTCAGCGGATCGGTGCGCCGCGCCTTCAGCCGCGCCGCCTGTTCCTTGCGCGAGATGTCCAGCCAGATCTTGATCAGGATGATGCCGTCGTCGGTCAGCATCCGCTCGAATCGCGGCGCGTCGGTCATGAATTGGGCATACTGTTCGGGCGTGCAGTAGCCCATCACCGGCTCCACCCCGGCGCGATTGTACCAGGACCGGTTGAAGATGACCGTCTCGCCCGCCGCGGGCAGATGCGGCACATAGCGCTGGAAATACCATTGGCTGGTTTCCCGGTCGCTGGGCTTGGGCAGGGCGACGACGCGGGTCTGGCGCGGCGACATATATTCGGTCAGCCGCTTGATGGCGCCGTCCTTGCCGGCGGTGTCGCGTCCCTCCAGCACGATGACCACGCGCGAGCCGTGTTCGATGCTCCAGGCCTGGGCCTGAACGATGGCCAGTTGGATCTGCTCCAACTCGGTTTCATAGGCGTCGGATTTCTTTCCCATGCCAAAGAGTGGGCCAGGTTCGGCCGGGCGGCAAGCGAAAGCCGTCGTGTCGCATGGAGCGGAGCCGAGCGGGGCCAACGGCGTTAGGGGCGGGGGCCTGGCATGGAATAGGGGGCCGGGGCGGGGGACCGATGAAGCGCGATCTGGCGGAGATGTGGAACCTGGTCTGGGAGATCGGCCTGCTGATCTGCGCCGGTTTCGCCCTGCTGAACCTGTTCGCCCCGCCTCAGGATCTGCCGTGGAAGCCGCTTGATCTGGACCGGCCGGTGGGAGGCGCGACGGCGGCCAAGGTCGCCGCCTTCGAGGTGGACGCCGCCGCGCCTGCCCAGGCGCTGGAGCAGGCGACCGACGCCTGCATGAAGGCCCTGCGCGACGCCGGCGTCCAGGTGGAGCGTGCGGCCGACCGCGACGACGGCGGCTTCTGCGTGGTGCGCGGCGCCGTCAGGATCGCGGGCGGGGCGGTGACGCCGCTGGCGCCGGCCAATGTGGTGATGCAATGCCCGCTGGCCGTCCGCTACGTCATCTGGGACCGGCAGGTCCTGCGCCCGGTCGCGCGCGAAGAACTGGGGTCGGAGCCTGCGCGGGTGGAGAACTACGGGACCTATTCCTGCCGCCGCATCTACGGCTCACAGGACGAGGGCGAGCGCCCCAGCGAACACGCCCGCGCCAACGCCCTGGACGTCGCCGCCGTCACCCTGAAGGACGGCCGCACCGTCAGCGTCCTGGACGACTGGGGCGGTTCCGGTCCGGCCGGCCAGCCCGGCTCGCGCTTTCTGCACCGGGTGCGCGACGGGGCCTGCCGCCTGTTCTCGACCGTCCTGTCGCCCGACTACAACGCCGCCCACGCCAACCATCTGCACATCGACGGGGCCGCAAGAGGCATCTGCCGTTAAGGTTGAATGCGGCGATTGCGAGTCGCTTTCGCTGTTGACCGTCCGGAAAAGCCGGGTGACAACATCGGCACAGTCCGGATTTCGCGTGGGGTCCACACCTGCGTTTCGCTCCTTCGCCTGAACGAGCTGTCCAGATGGATTGTCGGATCACCGAGGAAGGGATCCGCCTGGAAAAGCGCGTTTACGGAGACGCAGACATGGCGACCGGCACGGTCAAGTGGTTCAACCCCACCAAGGGCTACGGCTTTATCCAGCCCGACAGCGGCGGCTCGGACGTGTTCGTTCACGTCACCGCCGTTCAGAAGGCTGGCCTTCAGGGCCTCGATGAAAACGCCAAGGTCGAATACGAGCTGGAAAACCAGCGCGGCAAGACGTCGGCGATCGACCTCAAGATCCTCTAGGTCGGACAGACTTCGAGATTGGAGAACAGGCGCGGCGGCTTCGGCTTCCGCGCCTGTTTTTTCTTGAGATGGTGGTTTCAGCCCGTTTGGGCTTCGGCGGAGGTCGGCTTGGCGCGTTGCGAGCGCTGGGCCAGGACGACCGCGCCCAGCACCAGGGCGCCGCCCAGGGCCTGGATCGGCGTCAGGGTCTCGCCAAACACCCACCAGCCTAACAGGCCCGCGACCACCGGCTGGACCAGAATGGTGACGGCCGTGACCGAGGCCGGCAGGCGGCCCAGCGCCCAGGCCACCCCGCCCTGACCAAAGACATGCATGATCCCCATGGCGATGCAGGCGCCCCAGCCGGCCGCGCTGGCGGGCATGATGTCCTCGCCCAGCGCCAGGGCCACGATCAGCAGCAGGGGCGCGCCCAGCAGGGTGGCCCAGAAGGTCACGCGCATGGCCCCAGCCGTCGCCCGCGCCGCCTTCACCGCCAGGAAATATCCAGAATACCAGATCGCAACCGATAGGGAGAAGACGTCGCCCAGCGGCGGATTGGTCCCCTGTCCGCCATCCGCGCCCGCCGCCATCGCAAAGGCGCCGCCCATGGCCAGGGCCAGGGCGATCAGAAACAGCCGATGCGGCCTTTCCTTAAGGACGAACCAGCCGAACAGGGTCACGACGACCGGCGTCAGGTTGCACAGCACCGTCGCATTGGCGACCGAGGTCATGACGATGCCGTAGTGCCAGAAGCTGAGGTCCAGCGCGAAGAACAGGCCGGCCAGCAGCGCCCATTTCGACGGCGTCCCGACGCCGCCCTTTTCCCGCGCCGCCAGCAGGGTCAGCAGAGGCAGGGCCAGCAGGAAGCGCCAGAACCCCGCCGCCGCCGGTCCCGTCTCGGTCAACCGCACCAGGATCGGCGCCAGGCCCAACACGCAGGCGGCGATCAGCAGCACGATCAGGGCGAAGGCGCGCGGGGAGGGGCGCTGTGCGAGGGCGGACATGGCCGGCTCTTACGCCCCCGTGCGACCGGACGCCACAGCCTCCGCGTCCAGACGAGGCTTCAGACCAGAGGGTCGATCCGCGCCTTCAACGTGACGGTCAGGCCCGGATCGCGGTCGCGATAGTCGATCTCGCCCTCCAACTGCCCGACCAGACTCTGGATCATCATGGAGCCGAAACCCTTGCCCGCAAGATACCCGCCTTCGCCCTCGTCCTCGACCCTCAGGCGGAACATGGCCCCGTCTTCCTCGAAGACGATGCGCAAGGGGCCGGGCTTGCCCTTGTAGGCGTATTTCTGGGCGTTGATGATCAGTTCGGTCAGGATCAGGCCGATGGTCACCGCCCGCCCGGCGTCGATGTTGACGGGCGCCAGATCGGTCTCGGTGGCGGCCGCCCAGTCCGGCCCCATGCTGGAGGCCAGATCCTCGACCAGACTATCGATGTAGCGCGCCATATCGACTGTGGTCGATGCGTCGCCGCGATACAGCTGGCTGTGCACGGCGGAGACGGCCCGGACACGTCGCCTCGCCTCGTTCAGGGCGGCGACGGCCGCCCAATCCGTCTGTTCGCGCGCCTGCAAGCCCAGAAAGCTGGACACCAGGGTCAGGCTGTTCTGAACACGATGATTCACTTCGCGGATCAGATACTGCTGCTGCTCCAGCCGCAGATCACGCTCGGACAGGCTGGTTTGTAGTGAGCGATTCAGGCGGCGCAACTGGTCGATGGCGGCGAAGTCGGCCAGGGCGTCGCGTAGACGGGCGACGGATTCGATCGCGGCCGGACCCCAGCGACGCGCACGGCCCGCGACCTCTTCCGACCAGCTCTCGAACGAGGCGCGCGGGGTCAGTACGGCGTTGGGTCCCGTCTTCTCGGCCGTGGCGGGATTGCCGGCCCAGCGGACGCGCTCACGCACCTCGGCGCGAAACCAAAGGACCGACATCGGATGTTCGAGGGGCAGGTTGACGGCCAGCAGCCCGCTGCCGTGCGTGGTCCAGGCCTCGGCCTCGGGCAGAGCGGTGGAAAGAGCGTGCGAGGATACCGGCCGCAGGCCCGGCCGTCCGGCGACCCAGTCGGCGATGACCCGGACACCCTCGGGCGGGGGCGTATGGCCGAACATCCGAATGTCGCCGTCGGCGACGATGGCCAGCCCGTCCGCGCCGGTCAGCTGCATCAGCGGCTCGGCGTGCTCGTCCAGGGCGTCGATCAGCGTCTTGTCCGTCGAAAGGCGCGCTACAAGATGATCTTCCAGTCGGCGCAGCCGCGTTCGGTCGCGATAGAGTTCAGCGTCGCTCTTGGCCTTCAGCTGCCGCGCCAGATTGCGAGCCAGGGTGGTGCAGCCGACCCGCAGTTCGAACGGCAATAGTTTGGGCGAGGCGCTGTGGCAGGCGACCAGACCCCACAGGGCGTCGTCGATGATGATGGACACCGAGGCCGATGCCCGCACGTCCATGTTCTTCAGATACTGAAGATGGATCGGCGACACCGAGCGCAGACCGCTGTCGCTCATGTCCAATGGCGTCTCGCCGGGCGTGATCGGCCGCAGGGGATGGGGCGTGTAACGGCTGTCGGGGATGACCCGCACCGGATTGCGCAGATAAAGCGCGCGGGCCTGGCGCGGAATGTCGGTGGCGGGGAAGTGGTGGTTCAGGAAGGACCCGGTTCCCTCTGCGCGCGCCTCGGCCACCACCTCGCCGGCATCGTCGTCCTGGAAGCGATAGATCATCACCCGGTCGAAGCCGGTCAGGCGGCGGAAGGCCTCGGCGGCCCGTTCGCACAAGCCCTGAACCGTGGGCGCCCGCTCAAGCGCGGCGCCGGCGGCGTCCAGGCTGGCCACTAGGTCGACGCCCAGTCGCGCCTGCTGCGAGCTTTGCTCGACCTCGATGATCATCAGATTGCTGGGCAGGCCCGACGAGGCGGACGGGGCCATATGGACGATGACGTCGTATTCCAGCCGGTTGGTCGCCCGCCAGCGGCAGGCGAAGCCGGTCTCCTGCAGGCTCGCCATCGAACGGATGCGGCGATCCGCGACATCGCCCAAGACCTCGCCGACCGAGCGGTCGATCCAGACGCTGCGTCCCGTCAGGTCTTCGATCATCCCCGCACCCTGGCGGATCGCCAACGACTGCAGGTCCAGCACCAGCATGAAGCCGTGCGGCTGGATCGATCCGGGAATGTGAATCGGTTCGCGGTCGCACTGGGTCAGATCGGGCCCGACCTGATCGACGGTCTCGGTCAAGCGGCGACCTCCTGCGTACGGGGCTGAAGCACGCGGCGCGCGAAGGCGAAGCCGTCCACGCCGCCCTTGACGATCTGATCGACATCCGCGCGCCCGGCGGCGCAGGCCTGATCCAGCAGGGCCATGAAGGCGCGCCAGCGGGCGCCGGTCTCCTCGCCATAGGGATCGAGGAAGTTCAGGCCCTCCAGCCCGCGTCCCTCGGCGGTCAGCCGTTTGCGGATGATCCGGCCGCCCAACATCGAGCCCTCGGCCACATAGACCCAGCCCAGGGCCTCGCCGGGAGACGCCGGTCCGTCGACGCTGGCCGCGGCGGGCGGCGCGACACCCAAGCTCGCCAGGTCTTGAGCGATGCCGCCCGCGCGCGAGCGCGGCTCGAACCCGCCGCCGATTTCGGTGTTGAGCCGGGCCGTCAGGGCATGGCTGACCGGCTCGAGACCGGCGTGAAAGCGGTAGAAGGCCGCCACGGTGGCCGGCCGGGTTGCCGGATTGGCAAGACGCGCCTCGATCCGGGCTTCGGTCTCGAGCGTCTCGTGTGCGGCGGCTGTGGCTTCCCGTAGGGCGAGAAGGATGGGGGAAGCACTCATGGGATCAGATTAACATATTGTGTTGGCTTGTCGATTTCCTCCCGGCGAGAGGCGCGTTACAAGGCTGGGCGTTGCACGGAACGGCTCAGGTCGCCTGACGTTCAGCAGCCTCTCTCGCTTTTTTCGCCTGGATCGGTCGCCCCATGAAACTGCGCGTGCGCGCCGAACTCGTCTATCGTTTTGATCCGCCGACGGACGCCATCTACAAGATCCAGGTCGCGCACTGGCCCGGTCAGGACATTCTGGAGGAAAGCCTGACCTTCGACCCCCCGGTCGATTTTCACGAGGATCAGGACGTCGATTTCGGCGCCCGCACCCTGCGCTGTCACGTCTCGGGCGAGGTGACCCTGGTCTATGAGGCCCTGGTGGACAATGGCGTGCTGAAGGGCCTGCCGCCGGAGGTGTCGCAGCACGACTGGGGCGAGCTGCCGGCCGAGGTGCTGCCCTATCTCCAGCCCAGCCGCTACTGTCCGTCGGACCAGTTCGGCCGCTTCGTGGCGCGCGAATTCGGCGAGACCGCCGGCGGGGCGCGGGTTCTGGCGATCCTGAACTGGATTTCCGAACACGTCGATTACGAGCATGGCGTGTCGGATACGGAGACGACGGCGGCTCGCACCTTCATCGACCGGGCCGGGGTGTGCCGCGACTTCACCCATCTGGGCATGACCCTGTGCCGCGCCTCCGGCATTCCGGCGCGCGCCGTCAGCGCCTTCGCCCACCAGCTGACCCCGCCCGACTTCCACGCCATCTTCGAGGTCTGGCTGGACAATGGCTGGTGGCTGGTCGACGCCACGGGCCTGGCCCCGGTCGAGGGGCTGGTGCGGATCGCCTGCGGTCGTGACGCCGCCGACATCGCCTTCCTGACCACCCAGGAGCGGTGCCAGATGGTGCGTCAGTCGGTGACGGTGGCGGCGGCCTGAAAGTCGGCTATTTGGCCTCCGCCTTCGCCTTCTGCGTGGCCTTATAGGCCTGCAGGTCGTCGATCACGTCCATCTGGCGCAGCACCTTGTTTTGCGGGTCGATCAGGATATGGGCGCCGGGCGCGACAGCGATCTCGCCCCGGCCGCCCGTCATCGCCACCACCTGGACCCCGCCGTCGATCTCCACCTCGACCGGCATGGGGAAGACCCCGCCGTCGCCCGTCGTCCACTCCAGCCGCAACAGCCCGCCTTCGCGCGTCTGCTTCAGCACCGGCAGGGCGGCGTTGTAGAGGTAGCCCCGGAAGAACCAGCCATAGTCCTGGCCCGTCACCGCATTGACGATCTCCAGGAAGTCGCCGGTCGAACGATAGAGCGGCGCGAAATTGCCGGGCTGGGGATCGGGCCGCCCATAGACCAGTCGCGTGATCGCCTCGTGGAAGGCCGCGTCGCCGATCAGCATCCGCAGCGAATGGCTGATCAGCGAACCCTTGGAATAGATGTCGTTGCCCGGCCCGACATCGCCCTTGTAAACCTCATCCTCGGTCTTGGGCGCGCCCGAGACGACCGGATATTTGTTGATCAGCCCCTCGCGCTGATTGGCCAGTTCGCGCTGCATGTAGCGGTCGCCCAGCAGCCAGCGGGCGTAGAGCGGCTGCATGTAGCTGCCCAAACCTTCGTGCAGCCACATGTCGTCGGCGTTCTGATTGGTCAGCTGATTGCCGAACCATTCGTGGGCGAACTCGTGCTGCAACAGCCAGTCGTAGCCCCGGCCGTCGATCTTGTAGCCATTGCCATAGGCGTTGATGGTCTGATGCTCCATGCCCAGGTGCGGCGTCTCGACCACCCCCATCTTCTCGTCGCCGAAGGGATAGGGGCCGACCGTCGCCTCGAAGAAGTCGAGCATCTGCGGGAACTGGGCGAACAGGGCCTGGACCTGTTCCGGCGCATCCGACTTCAGATGCCAGTAGGCCATCGGGATGATGTTGCCGAACCGGCTGCGATAGTCGCTCGTCACCGCCTCATAGGGGCCGACGTTCAGGGCGATGGCGTAGGTGTTGGGCGATTTGGCCGACCAGTTCCAGGTGGTCCAGCCGTCGCCGTGATCGACCTTGCCCAGGAACCGGCCGTTGGACGGCGCCGACAGGTCGGACGGCACGGTGATATGCAGGTCGACCCGCCCCGGCTCGCCGTGCGGACTGTCGATGCAGGGCCAGAAGATGTCGCAGCCCTCGCCCTGGACGGCCGTGGCGATCCAGGGTTCGCCGGTCGGGGCGGTGGACCAGACGAAACCGCCGTCCCAAGGCGCGCGTGGCGCGACGCGCGGCTGGCCGGCGTAGGCGATCCGCAGAGCCGTCTTCTGTCCTGCCGCCAGCGGGCGGGGCAAGGCGACCGTCAGCCGTCCTTCCGGGTTGGACCAGCGGTCGGCGGGAATCTCCACCCCGTCCACCTGCACCGAGGATAGGGTCAGCAGCGTATCCAACTCGACCACCAGCCGCTCCAGCGGCGCGGTCGCGGTGAAGTCCAGAACGGCGACGGCGTCGATGGCCTTGTCGGCGGGTATGACCTTGATCGTCAGATCGGCCTTGTCGAACTGCATGGCCATCTGTTCGGCTGTGCGCGGTTGGTCCGTGGCCAGGGTGAAGGCGGTCGATTCGCGTGGCGGGGGGGCGGTCGGCTGCGGCGCGGTGGCGCAGGCGGCTAGGGCCGTCAGGCTGACGGCGGCGAGCAGGGTCTTGATGCGCATCGGACTTTCCCTTCCAGCGGCGGGAAAGGCTTAGCGCGGCAGGTCCGACGCGCAAAGAAAAAGGCCGGCGTCTCCGCCGGCCTCTTCCAGAACTTTATGACGTCGCCGGACTTAGGCGGCGGCTTGTTCGGCCAGCTTGGCGCGAACCTGACGCTTGATGCGCTGGGCGGCGATCGACAGCTGCTCGTCGCGGGCCTTGACGATGAAGGCGTCCAGGCCGCCCTTGTAGTCCAGGGTGCGCAGGGCGGCGTTCGAGATACGCAGGCTGAAGGTCTGGCCCAGCGAGTCCGACGTGACCTTGACCGTCTTCAGCGACGGCAGGAAGCGGCGCTTGGTCTTGATGTTCGAGTGGCTCACGTTGTGGCCGACCATGGGGCCGATACCGGTGAGTTCGCAACGACGCGACATCGTCAGATCCTTAAGGTGCGGCGTTCGCCCCAAAAACGCTGGGAGCAGACGCATGAAACAGTTGCGCGCGGGAACCAGCCCGCGCGAGAGGGGGCCGTATAAGGGAAGAGGCGGTTCGGCGTCAAGTCGAGTCTGGACGGGAACGGTCGATCCTTCGTCCGTCCGGGAACGGGGCCGTTCAGGCCTCGTTCAAATCCTGACCTTTATGCCCCATATCATGAACATCTCCCCTGAACAGAAGGCCGCCATGTCCCGTCCGTCGCTGATCGACCGCCTGCCCAAGAGGGCGCTCGCCGTTCTGGCCCCGGTGATGGTCGGCGGCGTCATGCTGGCCGCCCCCGCCATCGCACCCGCCCAGACGGCGGCCCAGAGCGAGGTCCTGCCGGGCTATTGGGAATACACCACCAGCGCGGTAGGTCAGCGCGACACCGAGCAGAAGTGCGTGCGCCCCAGCGAGATCAACCGCTTCTTCGGCGGTCTTTCGACCAACAAATGGCGCTGCACCTATCCGACGCGCGTGGTCGGGGGCGGAAACGCCCGGTTCGAGGGCACGTGTCAGGATCGCAAGGGCCGGCGCATCGCCGTGCGCCTGAACGGAACCTACACCGACACCAGCTTCAGCTTCCGCGGCGGCGCTCAGCTGGTGCGCGGCACCCCCTACATCCCCGCCAGCATCACCGCGCGCCGTCTAGCCGCCCAGTGCCCGGCGAACGCGGAATATTTCTGAAGGCGGGGGTGACGCTCAAATTTTGTCATCCTCGCCCTTTGTGGCGAGGATCCGTAGATTCAGATGTCTGCTGTAAGCCTCGATTTCGTCCGCGCCGGAAATCCGGCGTCAAGGGCCAGGATGACGGGTCCGGAAATAGGCGAGGCTGAAACAAAAAGGCCCCGGATCGCTCCGGGGCCTTTTCGTTTGTTCGACCGTGAAGCCTAGGCGGCTTCGGCGGTTGGGACCGGCTTCTTGGCGCTGAGCGACTTGGCCAGCAGTTCGACGGCGGCGTCCTTGTCGATCTTGTTGGCGGCTGCGACTTCGCGGGCCATGCGGTCCAGAGCCGATTCATAGAGCTGGCGCTCCGAATAGGACTGTTCCGGCTGGGTGTCGGCGCGGTGCAGGTCGCGGACCACTTCGGCGATGGAGATCAGGTCGCCCGAGTTGATCTTGGCTTCGTATTCCTGGGCGCGACGCGACCACATGGTGCGCTTGATGCGCGCCCGGCCCTTCAGGGTGGTCAGGGCCTTGGTCACGACGTCGTCGGCGGCCAGCGAGCGCAGACCCGCCGTCACGGCCTTCTTGGTCGGGACGCGCAGGGTCATCTTCTCGTGGTCGAAGGTCACGACATAGACTTCCAGCGACATGCCGGCGACTTCCTGCGTCTCGATCGCGGCGACCTTGCCGACGCCGTGCGCGGGATAGACGACCGCGTCGCCAACCTTGAACTCCAGACCAGTCTTGCTCGTCATATTCGTCCTTTCCCGGTCAGGGCCGGGCGACGCGAAGGCGCAGGAAACGCAAACAGAATCTCACCCGCCGGATCGCTCCGTCGGAGGGGATGATGTAGGGCGTCAAATGCGGAAACGGATCACCAAACCTCTGGCCGATCCCGTCTGTGGGCGGGATTCTGTCGCAAACACGGGCGGCGCGAAGTTTTCGCGGACCGCCCGATCCAATGAAACAGAACCTATCACAAATCTGCGGAATTTCAAAACGTCCACAAGGCGGACGCGGATCTGCCGCAAGGCTGGCCCGGGCCCGAGCCTTGGCGTCAGGACCCCTTGCCCGGTTTGGGGCTGAAGTATTTCTCGTACTTGCCGGTCTCGCGCTCGTACTGTTCGCGGTCGGCGGGGGGCGTGCCCTTGACGGTGATGTTGGGCCAGACCTTGGCGTATTCGGCGTTGACCTGCAGCCACTTGCCGTCCGGCTCGTCCTCGGTGTCGGGCACGATGGCGTCGACGGGGCATTCCGGCTCGCACACGCCGCAGTCGATGCATTCGTCCGGCGCGATGACCAGGAAGTTCTCGCCCTCGTAGAAGCAGTCCACCGGACACACCTCGACGCAGTCCATGAACTTACATTTCACGCAGGCGTCGGTGACGATGTAGGTCATTGGGCGGGGAACGAGCGTCAAACTGTGAGCGGGAGGCCTGCGACATGGCGGCCACGCAACCAACTGTCAACAGCAGGGCTTAAGGCGAGAGCCGTTCTCAGGGTGAATGGACGACATCCACCGCGCCTTGACAACGGTCAGGCTTAATCGCAACTGTATTGATTGCATATCCGCCCTTCCATCACAGGATCTCCCCCATGCGCACGCCCTTCGTGAAATACGCCCTCGCCGGCGCCCTGGCGCTCAGCCTCGCGGCCGGCGGCGCCGTGGTCGCCCAGGCCGCCCTGACCACGAACCCGACCGAGGTCACCGCCGGCAACTACGACCTGGAATCCAGCCACGGCAAGATCACGTGGTCGGTCAATCACTTCGGCCTGTCGACCTATACGGGCCAGTTCGTGAACGTGAAGGCCCAGCTGAAGCTTGACCCGGCCAATCCGTCGGCCTCGACGCTGACCGCCACCATTCCGCTGACCGACGTGGCGCCCAACGACGACCGGCTAAAGGCCCACCTGCAGACCGCCGACTTCTTCGACACCGCCAATCATCCGACCGCGACCTTCGTGTCGCGCTCGGTGACGGTCGATCCGTCTGATCGCAACGAAGCGACGGTGGTCGGCGACCTGACCCTGAAGGGCGTGACCAAGCCGGTCACCATTGAGGTGAAGTTCAACGGCGCCGGAACCGTCATGGGCGCCTACAAGTCCGGCTTCGACGGCGAAGCGACCATCAAGCGCTCGGACTTCGGCATCAACTACGCCCTGCCGGCCGTGTCCGACGAGGTGAAGCTGCACATCGAAGGCGAGTTCGTCATTCAAAAGTAAGGGCGTAGAGGGCGCGGGCTTCCTCGGCGGGTCCGCGCCTTTCACCCAGAGCCTCGACACGCAGGCTGACGACGCGCCCGTTCTGGGCGAAGGTCAGCCGGTCGCCGACGTGGACGCAGCGACTGGGCTTGTCCAGCCGCGTCTCGCGCCCGTGATGCGTCAGCCGCACGGCGCCGCGCTCGACCAGGCCGGCGGCCAGGCCCCGCGTCTTCACGAACCGGGCGCGCCACAGCCATATGTCGATGCGGCAGGCGTCCTCGCTCAAGCCTTTGCCTTCCGGCGCGGGCGGCGTCGCTTGGCGCGTGCGGGCGGCGCCTCCGTCAGGGCCGCCAGCGCCGCGAAGGGTGAATCCTTCACCGGCCTGGGCGCGGCGCCTGGCCTGTCCGGCTGTCTGGCGCGGTCGGTCTTCAGGGCGGCGATGACCTGTTTCGCCTGATCGGGGCTCCACCCTAGTTCGGTCAGAGCTTCGTCCGACAGCCGTCCGTGATTGGCGGCGCGCAGTTCAGCCATCCTCTCCAGCGTGTCGACCGGCGCCAGCCAGCGGCCCGCCAGACGCAGGCCATGCGCCGACAGCAGGCGCGGCGAGGGCGTCTCGACCGGGGTCGGGATCAGGTCGGGCGTCGCCGGGATCAGGGGCGCGGCGATGAAGGCTTGGGCGAAATGGCGTGCGCGGGGCTTCTGCAGGCCCGGCAGCCAGACCGAATGCACCCCGACGCGGATGGCGAAGCTTTTCAGCGTGCGCCGCTCCACCTGGCTCAGGGCGGCCAGATCGCGTTCGACCTCGCGCCGGTCGATCAGGCCCCCGGCTTCGATCAGGCGAAAGGCGACGCCGCGCGGCAGGCCCTTGAGGGCGCCGGTCTCGACCGCCTGACGCAGGCGGCGCAGATCACGCAGCGCCCGGCCAGCCTCCGAAGCCAGCCACGCCTCCAGCCGACGCTGCGCCCGCTCGCGCGCAGGCGTGGGGCCAAGATCGCCCAGCAGCCGAACCTGGGGTGAAAACGGATCGGCCCCCTGCGGCGTCGCTGTAATCTGGGCCGTCAGCACGCCGCGCCACAGCACCGCACCGTCGGGCGTGACCGAATAGGCGTCGTCGGTCTCGGCGGCCAACCGTCCCAGACGGCGGTTGATCTCGGGCGTCACGGCGCGGACGGCGGCCTGGCGCAAGGTCCGGTCTTCCAGCGCGGACGACCCCTTCTCCATCTGGAAATGGACACCCTGAAGCTGGCCCACCACCTGTCCCTCGACCGTCACCTCGCCGTCGTCGGCGACGCCTGCAAAGGTGTCGTCGCGCACGTTCAGGGCGCGCATCAGGGCGGTGGTGCGGCGATCCACGAACCGCGCGGTCAGACGTTCGTGCAACACGTCGGACAGCCGGTCCTCCAGCGCGCGGGTCTTGTCGCGCCAACCTTGGGCGTCGTGAACCCAGTCAGGCCGGTTGGCGATGTAGGAGAGGGTGCGCACGGCCGACAGCCGCGCTGAAAGTTGGTCGATCTGGCCGTCGTCACGGTCCACGAAGGCGAAGCGGGGCGCCATCCAGTCGTCCGCCAACCGCCCGCGCTTGCTGGTCAGGGCGGTGAAGACGTCCTTGGCCAGACGGCTGTGCTCATCCAACGTCGTCTTCTGGAAGTCCGGCAGCTGACACGCCTCCCACAGACGCATGATGGCCCCGCGCGAGCGGCCGATGCGGGCGATCTCCTCGTCCCTGATCAGGCGGCGCAGCAGGGTTTCGTCCAAGGCCTCCGCCGTCAGGCTGAGGCCCGACCGCTGGGGCGTGACGGTCAGGGACCGCAGCAGGTCGGGCAGGGTGTCAAAGTCCAGCCGGGCGTTGCGCCACTCCGCCGCCTCGACCGGATCGAACCGGTGTTCGACCACCTGTTCGACCAGATCGGGATCCAGGTCCTCGGCTTCGGCCGTCACGCCGAAAGTGCCGTCGCGCAGATGGCGGCCCGCTCGGCCCGCGATCTGGCCGATCTCATGGGCGTGCAGCCAGCGGGTCCGCCTGCCGTCGAACTTTCTCAGGCCCGCAAAGGCGACATGGTCCACGTCCATGTTCAGCCCCATGCCGATGGCGTCGGTGGCGACCAGGAAGTCGACCTCGCCCGACTGATACAGGGCCACTTGAGCGTTGCGGGTGCGGGGACTGAGCGAGCCCATGACCACCGCCGCCCCGCCGCGCTGACGCCGGATCAGCTCAGCGATGGCGTAAACCCGGTCGGTGGAGAAGGCGACGATGGCGCTGCGTCGAGGCAGGCGGGTCAGCTTCTTGGACCCCGCATAGGACAGGGTGGACAGGCGATCCCGCGTCACGATCTCGACGTCCGGGACCAGACGGCGGATCAGCGGCTCCATCGTGCCCGCGCCCAAGAACATGGTCTCGAACCGGCCGCGCGCGTGCAGCAGCCGCTGGGTGAAGACGTGGCCGCGCTCCGGGTCGGCGACCAGCTGGATCTCGTCGATAGCCAGGAACTCGACCGAGCGTTCCAGCGGCATCGCTTCGACCGTGCAGACGAAATAGTGCGGGCGCGTCGGGACGATCTTCTCCTCGCCCGTGATCAGGGCGACGGCGGCGGCCCCGCGCAACCTGACGATCCGCTCATAGATTTCCCGCGCCAGCAGCCGCAGCGGCAGGCCGATCATGCCCGAGGCATGACCCAGCATCCGCTCGACCGCCAGATGGGTCTTGCCGGTGTTGGTGGGGCCCAGAACCGCGGTGACGCGCGATGGGGCCAGGCCTGCGGACCGGTCGCTCATGATTGTTCTAAGGTGGCGACGATTTCGCTCCGGCTCAAGCGTCGCCTAGACGCATTCCGATCCGCACCAGGGTGGACAGGTTCGGCGCCTGCATCTTGGTCATCACCTTGGCGCGGAAAATCTCGACGGTGCGCGGGCTGATCTCCAGACGAAGGGCGATCTCCTTGTTGGAGCAACCGTCGATCAGGGCGTCGAACACCTGGCGCTCGCGGTTGGTCAGGGAGGCGAGGCGGCCTTGCGCCTCCTCGCGCGCGGCGCGTTCGGCCTCCAGCCCGCTCAGCGAGGCGATGCAGCGGCCGACGCTGTCCAGGATCTGCTGCGGATCGAACGGCTTTTCGATGAAGTCCGAGACGCCCGCCTTCATCAGCTGCACCGCCAGCGGCACGTCGGCGTGGCCGGTGATGACGATGACCGGCCAGCTGTCGCCGCGCAGGGTCTTCAATCGGCGCACAAGCTCCGGCCCCTCGACCCCCGGCATCCGAACGTCGGTGACGACGCAGGCGCTGGCGTCTGTCGGCAGGTCGCCCAGAAAGTCGTCGGCGCTGACGAAGGCTCGGGCGCGAAACCCGGCGCCGCGCAACATCAGGGTCAGGGCGTCGCGCATGGCGGGATCGTCGTCGACGATGAAGATGGAATGCGGGGTCATGGGGCTTCAGACTCCGTGGGGCGTGACAATCGAAACGTGAAACAGGCTCCGCCGTCCTGCGGACGGCTGACGACCAGGGCCGAGCCGTGGCTTTCGACAATGGAGCGGGTGACGGACAGGCCCAGGCCCATGCCGCCGGTCTTGGTCGAGATCATCGGGTCGAAGATGCGGTGCATCTGATCCTCGGCGATGCCCGGCCCATTGTCGCGCACCGAAATCTCGTAGCCCTCGGAGCCAAGCGTGCGACCGATCACCGTCACCAGACCGTCGTCGCGGTCCATGACCGCATCCACGGCGTTTCGGATCAGGTTGGCCAGGGCCTGCTGTAACTGGATGCGGTCGGCCAGCACCTGATCGTCCGCTCCGTCGGTTTCTATGCGAATGGCGACGCCGGTGTCCTGACCGATCAGGGCGATCACCGGCTCCAGGTCGCGAATGATCTGCGCGGCCCGCTCCTCGCTGAAGGCGCGCGACCCGTTGGAGATCATTTCGCGCATCCGCCGGATGATGTCGCCCGCGCGCAGCAACTGGGCCTTGGCCAGGTCCAGGGTGTCGACGGTCGGTTCGGCTGCGGGGCCGATCCGGGACAGATCGGTCCGACCTGCGTGCAGATAGACTGCGGCCGCGCTGAGCGGCTGATTCAACTCGTGCGCCAGCGTCGCGGCCATTTCGCCCATGGAGTTCAGACGCCAGACGCTGCTGAGGCGGTCGTTCAACTCACGTTCCTGGCGTCGGGTCGCCTCGGCCTGGCTCTGGTCCGTCAGGGTCAGGACGATCCGTTCCGGCGCGGCGTCGTCGGCCAGCTTATGCGCGTTGATGGTCAGGCGGACCGGCTCCTGGCCTGGACGCTCGATCAGCCACAGCCGGGACGCCTCGTCGCCCCGCGCCGAACCCTCAGCCGGCGTTGCGTCGAAACCGGGCGCCAGATCATCGAAACGTCGCCCGATGGCCTGTTGCGGTTCAAGCCCCAGCAGCGCGGCGGCGCTTCGGGTGATGCGCCGGATTCGGCCGCCGTCGTCCAGAGTGACCACGGACATGGAGGCCAGGATGGTGGTCAGCAGCGTCTTGCGATGCGCCAGGTTGCGGGCCAGGGTTTCGGCCGCATCGCGAGACGCCCGCAGGCGGCTGCAGGCCTCTGCCACGGCTAGCCCGACCAGGGCGAACAGGCCGCCGTTCGCCATCGTATCCACCACGCCGCCCCGTCTGACCGTCAGCTCTATCCCGACGATGGACAGAATGATCGACAGGAAGACCGAGCTGCGCGGCGCCAGAAGGGCGGTGATCATCACTGCCGGCACCATTGGCAGGTAATAGAATTTGGCGACGGGCTCCAGCGCCAGCCTCAATCCCATCGCCGCCAATACGCTGGTGCATGCGATCAAGGCGCCGCCCGGCCAGGTGTTCGCCAGGCGAAGGTTCAGAAAACCCCGCGCGCCAGCAAGGGGAAAGTCGCTTTTACCAGGGCTCATGCTGACGGACGCAAAACAGCCGGGCGCTCCCTTAGCCGTCTTTTCGGCGTATTTCGGTATAGGCCATCCTCTAATGCGGGGAAATACGTAATCCGCGGAGTTGAGGGCTGTGCGCGCAATCGGTGTGCCGCAGATGTGCGAAACAGAGGCTCGAAGCCGGCTGCGGCTACGCACTTCTACATAAGGATGAAATTCCGCCCGGCATTAATCATCGCCTCACGCTTGGAAAGCATATTGCGACGGTTCCAGGGGCTTTCGATCTTGCGTCGCCAAACCATTGCATTCCCAGCGGTCGTCGTAGGCCTCGTTTTCGCGTTTCCCCTTGTCGCCCAGGCGCAATCCCTTTCCGGCGAGGCGGGCGTCGCCAGCCAGTACGTCGGCAAGGGCCTGGGCAAGAGCGACGGCGACATCGCGCCCTTCGCCAAGGTCGAGACCGTGCTGGGCCAGGCTTACGTCAGCGTCTTCGCGACAGACGCCGCCGGGTCGCAGGGCTACGATATGGAAATCATATCGACCTTGGGCTGGCGGCCGAGAGCGGCGGGTTTCGCCTTCGATCTGGCCGTCCTGAACCGCGACCTGCCGGGCAGCCGCGCGGGCGTGGACGCCAACTATTGGGAATATCAGGCTGACGCCGCTCGCAAGCTGGGCCCGGTCGCGACGCGGATTCGCGTCAACTATTCGCCCGACGGTTTCGCCGCGACGAAGGCCGCCTGGTGGCTGGAGCTTCAGGGCGCCGTCGCAATGTCCGCCGCCACCAAGGTTTCGGCTGCCGTCGCTAATCGCATGGCGGACGGCGGGGTTGATTACAACGCCTGGAACCTGGGCGCCAAACGCCGACTGACCGACGCCGTCGGCCTGGATCTGCGCTGGTACGACACCGACCGCCACAACGCGGGCGAACCCTATGAAGGTCGCCTCGTGGCCTCCGCCGCCTATTCGTTTTGATTGACCCAGTAAGGGGATATTGAGTTGAAGCTTATCGAAAACATGCCGGTCGGCCGAAAGCTGTTCACGGCCTTCGCCCTTGTGCTGACGACCATCGCCGTAATGGGCGTGGTCATCGTCGCCAGTTTGGTCAGGATCAATGCGGCCGGCGATCAAAGGACGTTGGAGAACAAGGCGATCCGCGACGCCGCCGCCGCCGAGTTCTATGTCACGCGCCAGGAAAACGCCTTCCGCGGGTATCTTCTGTCCGAGGATCCCTATTATCGTCAGCGGGTCGATGAGCATCGCGCCAAGTTCCTCGAGGCGATGGAGGAACTGCGTGATGACCTCTCGGGCCAGCGCGAGACGCCGATCGACCGGGCGATCCAGGCCAACACCGTATGGTACGAGAACGTGGTCGTGGCGGGATCGGCCATGATGGCGAATGGTCGCAAGGCCGAGGCGCTTGGCCTTGTGGGGCGCAAGGGTCTGGCCGACACCTATCTGGCGCCGCTGGAAACAGCGATCGACGAGATCAAGGAAGCGAACACCGCTGCGGTCGCTGCTGCGCGGCAGGCGCAGTCGCAGGCCTCCAACGCCGCCATGGTCGCCGTCGTCGCCGGCCTGATCGCGGCCCTGCTGATCGCCCTGGCGGCGGGTTTCCTGACCTCGCGCGCGATCGTGCGTCCGCTGTTCGCCATCATCGGCCATATGCAGAAGCTGATGGCGGGCGACACGGGGATCCAGATTTCCGGGGCGAACCGCAAGGATGAGTTCGGCAAGATGAGCCAGGCTGTCGTGGCCTTCCGCGACGCCGCCGTCGAAAAAATGCGCATCGAACAGGAAGCCCTGGCCCAGCGTTCGCTGTCTGAGCAGGAGCGTGCGGCCAACGAGGCGGAGAAGGCCAGGATCGCGGCCGAGGACAAGGCGGCCCTCGAGGCCCTGGCCACCGGCCTGTCGGCCATGGCGAACGGGGATCTGACGCACCGCTTCACCCTGGAGGTGGCGCCGCGAGCCGAGCGGTTGAAGTCCGACTTCAACGCCGCCATCGCCCAGCTTCAGGGCGCGGTGTCTGTGGTCGTCGCCAATGTGGCGGGCATCCGCTCGGGCGCGGGCGAGATCAGCCAGGCCGCCGACGACCTGTCGCGACGCACCGAACAACAGGCCGCCAGCCTGGAAGAGACCGCCGCAGCCCTGGATCAGATCACCGCCACGGTGAACAAGACCGCCTCGGGCGCGCGCCAGGCGTCGGATGTCGTCCAGGCCGCGCGCGGCGACGCCGAGAAAAGCGGCGTGGTGGTGCGCGACGCCGTCTCCGCCATGACGGCCATCGAGACCTCCTCGTCGCAGATCAGCCAGATCATCGGGGTGATCGACGAGATCGCCTTCCAGACCAACCTTCTGGCCTTGAACGCGGGAGTGGAGGCGGCGCGGGCTGGCGACGCCGGTCGCGGCTTCGCGGTCGTGGCGTCGGAGGTTCGCGCCCTGGCCCAGCGTTCGGCCGAGGCCGCCAAGGAGATCAAGACCCTGATCTCGGCCTCGACGGGCCAGGTCGGCGCGGGCGTCAAACTGGTCGGCGAGACCGGGGAGGCGCTGCAACGGATCGTGGACCGGGTCGCCGAGATCGACAGCCTGGTCACCGAAATCGCCGCCTCGGCCCAGGAGCAGGCCGTCGGCCTGGCCCAGGTCAATACGGCCGTGAACCAGATGGATCAGGTCACCCAGCAGAACGCCGCCATGGTCGAACAGTCCACCGCCGCCAGCCATTCGCTGGCCCAGGAAGCGGAAAGCCTGCAGGCCTCGGTGGCCCAGTTCCGGGTCGGCGAAAGCCCGTTGCGGATGGCCCCGGTCGCACCGCCGCGCGCATCCGCCCCGTCCGCGCCCAGCCGAATGGTCGCCGCGCTGAAGACCCTGGGACGCGGCGGCGCCGCCCTGAAGCCGCAACCCGCGCCTACCGAAGACGGATGGGAGGAGTTCTGATGGCCGATCTGCTGGTTCTGCCCGAAATCCTGGACCTGAAGGCGGCGGCGCCGCTGAAGGCCGAGCTCCTGGCGCGACGCGGCCGCGACCTGGTGCTGGACGCCTCCGGCGTCCAGCGGCTGGGTGGTCTTTGCCTTCAGGTGCTGCTGTCGGCCGCCCGAACCTGGGCCGCCGATGGCGTCAACCTAAGGTTAGGTTCTGTGTCGCAACCTTTGGGCGAACAATGGGCGGCTTTCGGCGCGCCCGATCTGATCAACGAAGGGGCTCAAGCGTGACCAAGACCGTTTTGACGATCGACGATTCGCGCACCATGCGGGACATGCTGTTGCTGGCGCTGGAGGATGCGGGCTATACCGTGATCCAGGCCGTGGACGGGATCGACGGTCTGGAAACCCTGGCCGCGCGGGGCGCCGACGTCGTCATCACCGACATCAACATGCCGCGCATGGACGGGTTCGGGGTGATCGAGGGCGTGCGCGCCGATCCGAACCACCGCGCCACGCCCGTCCTGGTCCTGACCACCGAAAGCGATGTCGAGAAGAAGGCGCGCGCCCGCGCGGCCGGCGCCACGGGCTGGATCGTCAAACCCTTCGACCCCGCAAAGCTGGTGGACGCCGTTCGCCGCGTCGCGGCCTGATCGACACGCCCGCCGGACCCGCAATCAATGGACGCCTTCGAATCCATCAAAGCCACCTTCTTCCAGGAATGCGACGAACTGCTCGCGGACCTGGAGGCCAAGCTGATGCTGCTTGAGCAGGGGCAGACGGACCTGGAGACGATCAACGCCGTCTTCCGCGCCGTCCACTCCGTCAAGGGCGGGGCGGGGGCCTTCGGGCTGGAGGCGCTGGTCCGGTTCGCCCATGTGTTCGAAACCCTGATGGACGAGTTGCGCGCGGGCCGGAAACCGTGCGACGCGGTCACGATCAAGACCCTGCTGCGCGCCTCCGACGTGCTGGCCGATCATATCCAGGCCGCCCAGGGGCTGATCCCGCCGGTGGACGAGGCGCGCTCGGCCGCCCTGGTCGGCGAACTGGAGGTCCTGACGCATGGCGGCGAGGCTCCGCCGCCCGTCATGGAGGAAGACGACGACTTCGGCTTCACCCCCATGGCTTTCGATATGGCGTTGGACGAACCCGCCGCGCCCATGGGCGCCGCCCCTGCCGGGTGGCGGATCGTGTTCAGGCCGATGGGGCGGATGTACGCCAACGCCAACGAGGCGGGCCTGCTGCTGCGCGAACTGGGACGGCTTGGCCCGACCCAGGTCAACCTGGACGACAGCGCGGTTCCCACGCTGGACGCCCTGTCGGTCGAAGACGGCTGCCTGACCTGGACTGTCGATCTGTCGGCCGATGTGGACGAGGCCGAGGTGCGCGAGGTTTTCGACTTCGTGGAAAGCGACTGCGACCTGACCATCACGCCGCTGGGCGAGGCGTCCGACGCCGTCCCTGATGCTTCCGCCGCCGCCGTTGTCTTTGAGGACGAGCCAGCCGCGATCCTGCCCGCCGCCGACGATCTGGACATCGCCGCCCTGCTGGCCCGCGCGACCGGCGCTGTGGCTGACCTCGTACCGGAGGCGGCGTCCGAAGCCGTGCCCGAAATCCCGGCCTTCGTCGCCCCCGCGCCTGAACCGGCCCCGGCCGCCATGCCGATGGCGACGCCCGCCGCCTCGGCCGCCGCGCCCGTCACGATCCGGGTCGATCTGGATCGGGTGGATCGTCTGATAAACGTGGTGGGGGAACTGGTCATCCAGCAGGCCATGCTGTCCCAGCGCGTGCTGGAAAGCGGCCTGGCCCGGTCCTCGGGCATCGCGCTCGGCATGGAGGATCTGGAGCTTCTGACGCGCGAGATTCAGGACAGCGTCATGGCCATCCGCGCCCAGCCGGTGAAATCGGTGTTCCAGCGTATGCCGCGACTGGTGCGCGAGGTCGCGGACATGGTCTCCAAACAGGTTCGCCTGGTCACGGCCGGCGAGGATACCGAGGTTGACAAGACCGTGGTCGAACGCCTGGCCGAGCCGATCACCCACATGCTCCGCAACGCCATCGACCATGGGCTGGAAACGCCCGAGGAGCGTGTCGCCGCCGGCAAGCCGGCCGAAGGAACGGTGCGTCTGGCCGCCCTGCACCGCTCGGGTCGGATCGTCATCGAAATCGCCGACGACGGACGCGGCATCAATCGCGAGCGGGTCAGGAAGATCGCCGTGGACAAGGGTCTGATCGCGCCCGACGCCGCGCTCAGCGACGAACAGGTCGACAATCTGATTTTCGCGCCCGGCTTCTCCACCGCCGCCGTGGTGTCCGACATTTCGGGCCGTGGCGTGGGCATGGACGTGGTCAAACGTTCGATCCAGGCCCTGGGCGGCCGCATCTCCATCAGCTCGGTTCCGGGCAAGGGCTCGACCTTCACCCTCAGCCTGCCGCTGACCCTGGCGGTGATGGACGGGATGGTCGTCACCGCCGCCGAGCAGACCCTGATCGCGCCGCTGCCCGCCATCGTCGAAAGCCTGACGCCCCAGGCTGTCGATCTGCACCATGTCGGCGGCGTCGATCCGGTCATCCGTTTCCGCGACCGCTTCCTGCCGCTGATCGACGTGGCCTTCATCATGGGCTTCAGCAGCACGCCCATCGATCCCACCGGCGGCGTCGCCGTAGTGGTCGAGACCGAGGGTGGTCAGCAGGCAGCCCTGCTTTTCGAGGCGATCCAGGGCCAGCGCCAGGTCGTCATCAAGAGCCTGGAGACCAACTACCAGCCGGTGGAAGGCGTCGCCGCCGCCACCATCCTGGGCGACGGCCGCGTCGCCCTGATCCTCGATATCGACGTTCTTGTCGCCGACATGCGCCGCAAGGCGGCCCGCCCCGACCTCAAGCTTGCGAGCTGATTCATGACCGAAGCCAAAGACCCCCAGCGCGAACTGATCGCCTTCCGCATCGGCGCCCAGGAGTTCTGCGTCGACATCATGTCGGTGCGCGAGATCCGCGGCTGGACGCCGGCGACGCCCCTGCCGCGTTCGCCCGGCTATATGAAGGGCGTGATCAACCTGCGCGGCACCGTCCTGCCCATCATCGACCTGGGCGCGCGTTTCGGGCTCGAGACGTCCGAGCCGACGGCCCGCCACGTCATCATGGTCGCCCACATCGGCGGCCGGATGGTCGGCCTGCTGGTCGACGCCGTGTCCGACATCCTGCAGATGAGCGAGGCGGCGGTCCAGCCGACGCCCGATGTCGCCAGCGACCGCGTGAAGACCTTCGTCAAGGGCCTCTTCTCCATCGACGGCCGCATGATCAGCCTGATCGAACTGGATCACATCCTGCCGCAGGTCGAGGCCGAAGCCGCATGAACGCCGCCGCCGGTCGGGGATCTATCGTCGAGGGGGAGTTCGTCTTCACCGCGGATGATTTCCGCCACATCGCCGAAATGCTGCACGCCCACGCGGGCATCGCCCTGAACGAGGGCAAGGCGGCCCTGGTCTATTCGCGCCTGGCCAAGCGGCTGCGGACCCTGGGTCTGACCAGCTTTCGCGACTACTGCGCCCTGATCGAGGGGGTGGGCGGGGTGGACGAACGTCAGAAGATGACGGCGGCCCTGACCACCAATGTCACCCGCTTCTATCGCGAGCCGCACCATTTCGACGACCTGCGCGACCGGGTCATGCCGGAACTGGCCGCGCGCGCCCGCGCCGGCGGGCGGGTGCGCCTATGGTCGGCGGCCTGTTCGAACGGGCAGGAGCCGTATTCCATGGCCCTGACTGTGCTCCAGGCCCTGCCCGAGGCGGCGGACCTGGACGTTCGGATCCTGGCCACCGACATCGATCCCAACATGGTCGCGCAGGGCCATGACGGGACCTATTCCGAAGAGGCGCTGGAGCCGGCCCCCGTCACCCTGTGGCGCAAATATTTCGACCGCGCCGACCGCGGACAGTGGACGGCGGGCCAGCAGCTGAAGCGTTTGGTCAGCTTCAAGGAACTGAACCTGATCGGCGATTGGCCGATGAAGGGCCGGTTCGACGTCATCTTCTGCCGCAACGTGGTCATCTATTTCGACGACGCGACCCAGGAACGGGTGTGGCGGCGCTTCACGCCCCTGATGACGCCCGGCGCCACCCTCTACATCGGCCATTCCGAACGGGTGTCAGGGCCCGCAACCAGCCAGTTGCAGACCGCCGGCCTGACCACCTATCGCCTGGCGGCCGCATGAGCCCCGTGCGCGTCCTGGTCGTCGACGACAGCCTGACCATGCGCGGCCTGATCTCGGCCGCGCTCAAGTCTGACCCGGAGATAGAGGTCGTCGGCACGGCCGCCGATCCCATCGAGGCGCGCGCGGCCATCAAGGCCCTGAACCCCGACGTCATCACACTGGACGTCGAGATGCCCAATATGAACGGGCTGGAGTTCCTGGAAAAGATCATGCGGCTGCGGCCGATGCCGGTGGTCATGGTCTCGACCCTGACGGCCGCCGGGACCGACGTGACCCTGGCCGCGCTGGAGATCGGGGCCGTGGACGCGGTGGCCAAGCCGGCGGTCGCCAGCGTCGGCGCCTTCCACGACCTGATCGGCAAGGTGAAGACCGCCGCCCGCTCGCGCGTCCGCGCCAGGGGCGACACGCCGGCCGCCGCCGAGGCCCCGCGCGCCTATCGCCCCGCACCCGATCATGTCCTGGCCATCGGCTCGTCCACCGGCGGGGTCGAGGCCCTGCTGACCGTGCTCAGCGGCTTTCCCGCCAACTGCCCCGCCACCGTCATCACCCAGCATATGCCGGCGACCTTCACCGCCAGTTTCGCCGCTCGTCTGGACCGCGTCTGCGCCCCGACCGTGACCGAGGCCGTGGACGGCGCGCCGCTTCAGCCTGGCCACATCTATCTGGCGCCCGGCGGCGCGACCCATCTGGAGGTCTCGCCCGGCCTGACCCCGCGCTGTCGGTTGGTCCCCAGCGATCCGGTCAACGGCCATCGACCGTCCGTCGACGTTCTGTTCGAATCCGTCGTGCGGCTGAAGCGTCCGATGACGGGCGTCATCCTGACCGGCATGGGCCGCGACGGCGCAAAGGGCCTGTTGGCCATGCGCCAGGCCGGCGGTCGCACCCTGGGCCAGGACGAAGCGTCCTGCGTCGTCTATGGCATGCCCAAGGCCGCCTTCGACCTGGGCGCCGTGGAGCGCCAGTTGCCGCTGCACCGCCTGTCACCCGCCATTCTCGAATCGTGCGCCGATCCGGCCGCACGATCAGTCGCCTAGATCGGGAGCGTAACCATGCCCGCCGCCGCTGCTCTGCAATGTCTGGTCGTCGATGATCAGATGACCATGCGCTCCCTGGTTCGAACCAGTCTTCAGCAGCTCGGCGTGCGCGATATCCGCGAGGCGGCCGACGGCGAGATCGCTCTGCGCGAAATCGTCACCAAGCCCGCCCATCTGATCATCTCGGACTACAATATGCCGAACCTGGACGGCCTGGGCCTGCTGCGCGCCGTCCGCGCCCACCCGCCTACGTCCAAGACCGCCTTCATCATGCTGACCGGCCGCGCCGACCGCGAATTGGTGCAGCGCGCGGTGCAGTTCGGCGTGAACAACTATCTGGTCAAACCCTTCACGGTCGCCCAGCTGAAGGGCAAGCTGGAAGCCGTCTTCGGACCGCTGACATGACCTCATCGGCCGTGACAGACAGCGTGGAGACACGGGTTCACGTCGGTCAGGGCGAACATTTCATCACGTCCGATCCCAACGTCGTCCTCAGCACCATCCTGGGCTCGTGCGTGGCCATGTGTTTGCGCGACCCCCTGGCGGGCGTCGGCGGCATGAACCACTTCCTGCTGCCTGAAGGCGCAGGGGCGGGGACGGATGCGGGCCGCCGCTACGGGGCCTACGCCATGGAACTGCTGATCAATGACCTGCTCAAGGCCGGCGGGCGTCGCGAACGGCTGGAGGCCAAGCTGTTCGGCGGCGGGCGGATGTTCGACAGTCTGCGCGACGTCGGCCGCGCCAACGCCGACTTCGCCGAACGCTTCCTGCGCGACGAGGGGATTCGCGTGGTGGGCGGCAGTCTGCGCGGCGACGGCGGACGACGCCTGCACTACTGGCCCGTCGCCGGTCGCGCCCTGCAACGCGCCGTGACCGACGTGGTCGCGCCCAGGCCCGCGCCCGTCGCAGCCCCGGTCGGCGCCGGCGCGCTGGAACTGTTCTGACCATGAGCGCCCCGTCCGACCACGCCGATCTGCTGGCCGCCGTCTCCGACGAGCTGATGCGGGTGCGCCAGGGCGTCGACGGGATCGAGGCCCTGGTCGGCGACCTGGTCCGCCACGCGCCGCCCGATGAGCGTTCGCACGCCCTGACCCAGGCCCAGGCGCTGGACGCCCTGACCCAGCGCATCGAGGCCCTGTCCGGCGTTCTGCGGCTGTTGAGCGGCGGCGCCAGCCCGTCCGACGCCGTCAGCCAGGTGCCGCTCGCCGACATGGCCGGCCGCCTGCGGCCCGCCGCCGGCCAGCATCGCCCGATCTCCGGCGCAGGCGCCGACGCCGGCGACCTGATGCTGTTCTGATGTCATGACAAAGAACGACCGGGTCAATCTGGCGCATACCACGGTCCTCCTGATCGACGATCAGCCCACGTCCTTGGATATGCTGGCCTCCATCGTCCAGGGCTTCGGCTGCAAGGAGCAGATCAAATGCAACTCGGCGCAAGGGGCGGTCGAACTGCTGGCCCGTCGCGCCGTCGATCTGATCCTGATCGACTGCATCATGCCGGAGATGGATGGCTACGAGTTCGTGCGCTGGCTGCGCCGCGACGCTCCGACGCCGACCCGATACGTCCCCGTCATCATGATCCTGGGTCATGCGTCCCAGGCCAAGGTGCATCAGGGCCGCGACTGCGGCGCCAGCTTCATCGTGGCCAAGCCCCTGTCGCCCGCTCTTCTGCTTAAACGCATCGTCTGGCTGGGCGGCGAGGACCGCGATTTCGTCGACGCCGCCCACTACGTCGGGCCCGACCGTCGGGTGCGCAACTACGGCCCGCCGACCGGCGACGGCCGGCGCGAGGGGGACCTGTCCGGCGAACTGGGCGAGGCGGTGGAAGAGAATATGGATCAGGACGCCATCGACATGATGATGAAACCGATGAAGGTCAGTCTGTGACGGACGCGCCGGCCAAGCCCATCATCCGTAAGGTCCATACCTCGCTGCAGCGTCAGATGGCCCGCCCCGGCGGACGGCTGATCGCCGAGGCCGAATCCCGCGCCAATCAGGCCCTGGAAGGCCAGCGCGACCATGTGTTCTCGCTGCTGAAGAGCAAGATCGACGCCGTGGAGGGCCTTTGCGCCAGCCGTCCGGCCGAGGCCCCGGCGCAGGTCTACGCTTGCGCGTCGGCCATGGTCGACATGGCCGGCTTTCTGGATGTGCCGACCTTCTTCGATGCGGCCTTCAGCCTGTGCGAAATCGCCGATCGCATGCGCGCCGCCGGCGTCTGGTCCTGGCCCTCTGTCGAGGTCCATGTCCGCGTGCTGCGGATCACCCTGGCCGACGCCGGCCAGCCCACGCCTGAATCCAAACGCCTTTTGGAAGGGCTGAACGCCCTGACCGCACACGTCCCTCCCGTGGATTAACGCACCGGCCGTGACTGGCGGAACAAGCGCGAAACGAATCAGGACCGAATCGCCGACACCGCCCCATTCGTCCTTTGTTCACCGCGATATCTGGTAGATTAACCGGCCTTAACCACAAGTGGCCTGTATCCTCCATTTGGGACGTGCACCCCACTTTTTCGTCGCCCGACCGCTCCGACCGCTTCCCCACCCGCCCGCAAATCGCTAGGTCATCGCCCGTGGCCCCGTAGCTCAGCTGCATAGAGCAAGGCTTTCCTAAAGCCGAGGTCGGAGGTTGGAGTCCTCCCGGGGTCGCCATGTTGTTTTCGGGACAAGTTAAAACCTGCTCAGAACAAGCTAAGAGCTGCGCAGGCTGCGCATGCTGTGTATCGGGCATGACGCTGCATCGATACTGGGACAGAGCCAGTTGTTCAGGCTGCAGCATCAAGGCTCAGTGCACGCCTGCGGTCGAACGAAAGGTCACGCGGTGGGAGCATGAAGCGGTGATCGATGCGCTCCAGGCCCGGATGGACCTCAGGCCCCGAGCCATGCGCGAAAGGCGAAGCCTGGTCGAACATCCGTTCGGCACGATCAAGGCCTGGATGGGCCACACCCACTTCCTGATGAAGCGACTACCCAACGTGAAGACCCAGATCAGCCTCCACATCCTGGCCTACAACATGAAGGGGGGAATGGCCGTGCTGGGAACCAAGCCGCTGATGGAAGCCATCAGAGCGTGAGCAGGAGGCGTCCTGGGCTTCGTCTCAACCTCCGCCCCGCCGTCGCTCAGCACGTTTTTACACGGCCTCGACTCATTGTGGCCGCTAGGAGGGTCCGCGTTTCGCGGCCTCATGCGTCTTCTCGACCACCATCTACAGCGTTTCGACCGGAAGCCGTTCCGCTGGAAGTGGGCAGTCTGCGAGAGACGCCTCCTCCGAATCGTTCGAATAACGATGGGATGAGAATTAAGCGGCGTCGGGAATGGACGACTATAGACCGTTAACGGTGGAAGGATACGCGGCAGACGCGGCACGAACGGACCGCGGTGTCGAAGGCTAATCGCTCGCCTTTCCCCTTCTCGGTCTGGTCGGCGAGGTGGGGAGCCTCCTGAGCGAACTGAAGAAAAAGCAACGCGATCCTGCCTCCTATCGCAGCCATTCAGACGCCGTTACCGAGGAGTTGGGAGACGTTCTTTGGTATCTCGCGGCGGTGGCGCGACGAGGCGGAGTGGCCCTTAGCGCTATCGCCGCCCATCTCTATGGACTAGATGTGCAGTGGAGAGGCGTCGACGATCCGACGCTGACCTTAGAGGCGCTCCAACCTCACCCGATTGCGCCGGGAGGCGAGCCGACCGCCAACTTCGCGGAGACGTTACTCGATCTCGCTTCGGACGTGGGCCTGCTCATCAGGGATTTCCAGGCTGGCCGCCTTGAGGTCGATCAGGCTCTTCTGCCCACGCGTCTGGCGGAGATACTGACTCGGCTATTGCGGGCGTCCCGCGAGGCTCACCTGACTTTGGAGGTGGCGGCTATCAAGAAGACCTACAAAATCTTTGATCGATGGCCGGAGAAGCGGGAGTATCCGGAGGCCTTCGACGCCGACGCCGACGCGGACCCGGACGAACAACTGCCACGTCGGCTGGAGGTCGAGGTTTATGAGAAGCGTGTCGGGGACAAGGACTATGTTTTTCAACGCTGCAACGCTCTGTTCATCGGCGACGGCCTCACCGACAATTCTCTAGGCTCAGGACCCATTGATCCGAGAGGCGCGATCTGATTCAGGCTTCTGAGGAGCCTGGATATGAGCGACCTGTATTGGTTGACGGACGAGCAGGTGGCTCGGCTGGAGCCCTTCTTCCTCAAGAGCCACGGCAAGCCGCGCGTTGACGACCGCCGGGTGTTGAGCGGGATCATCTTCGTCAATCGCAACGGCCTCCGCTGGCGAGATGCGCCGGCGGCCTACGGGCCGCACAAGACCCTCTACAACCGCTGGAAGCGATGGAGTGAGGCTGGCGTCTTCATCCGGATTATGGAGGGCCTGCCGGGGCTCAGACCGAACGCCGCACGGTCATGATCGACGCGACCTATCTCAAGGCGCACCGCACGGCTTCGAGCCTGCGGGTAAAAAAGGGGGTCTCGGGCGACTGATCGGACGCACGAAAGGCGGCATGAACACCAAGCTGCACGCCGTGACCGATGCGAACGGAAGGCCCATCAGCCTCTTCATGACGGCGGGTCAGGTCAGCGACTACATCGGCGCTGCCGCTCTTCTGGACAGCCTGCCACGCGCCCAGTGGCTTCTGGGAGGCGGGGGCTACGACGCCGACTGGTTCCGGGACGCCTTGCAGGCCAAGGGGATCACGCCGTGCATCCCAGGCCGCAAAACTCGCACCGAACCGATCCGCTACGACAAGCGCCGCTACAAACGGCGCAACCGCATCGAGATCATGTTGGCTGCTACGCGCCGCCCTTCGGGTCGGCAGGCTGAAGGACTGGCGACGGGTCGCCACGCGCTATGATCGCTGCCCGAACGTCTTCCTGTCCGCCATAGCCCTCGCGGGCAGGGTGCTCTTCTGGCTATGAGTCCTGAGCCTAGGATCGCTCCTGTCGATGTGAGGCTTGCGATCTGATTCAGGCTCCGAAGGAGTCTGGATATGATTAGCCTGTATTGGCCGGCGAACGAGCAGATGGCTCGGCAAGAACCCTATTTCAACAAGAACCACGGCAAGCCCCGGCTAGATGAGCGTAGGTGTGGAGCGGATCGTCTTCGTCAGCCGCAACGGGCTGCGCTGGCGGGATGAGCCAGCGGCCTATGCGCCGCGTACGACGCTCTACAATCGCTAAAGCGTTGGAGTGAAAGCGGTGTCTTCGTTCGATACAGGATGATCGGCGGCGCCGACCGCCTTCTTTACATCGCGCGCTATCGACCCGCAGCCCATCTCTGTCCGAGCCCGTCGCCTCGTGCGAGGCGTTAAGCGACCTCGGCCGGCTGCGGGTTCGGTCCCTCCATCCACCAAGCCGGGCGCGTGCACCTGGTGGGCGTGAGCGTGTCCAATCTGGTGACGGCGGGCTGCGGCGCCGATCGACTGGCCTTGTCGCGCCGCGCCAGGGCAGATCGATCTGTTCGGCGGGTCCGGTCCGGCCGAGTCGGTTGTGGCGGGGTTCGATTATTGGGCCGAGGCCCTGACCGCCTCCAAATCCGCCAACAGGGTTTGGCGATCCGTCGCATGGCGGGCCTTCGCCTTTCGTCGCGCTGCATCAAGCGCGGTCTGTTGAGCGTCGAAATCGGCCATCGCCGCCTGGTGGCTCTGGTCCAGATCGGCGAGCGCGGCTTGCAGCGTTTTGATCCTGGCGGCCTTCGCCCTTGACGGCCCGCGCGTCCTGGATCGCCTGGCCTTGCCGATCTTGCCGAGATCGATCGCAAGACTGCGCGTGATCACCTCGCCCGGGGCGGCCAAGGCGGCGTCATAGTCGGGACCGCCCGTGAGCGGGCGGGCCAGGCCGGTCGCGAAAAGGTCCTGCTTGGAGCCCCAGGCTTCAAGCGCCTTCGGTCGCGACGTCGTGGCGACGGTGAAGGCGTGAAAGCCGTCGGACCAGGCGAAGACCTTCAGCTTGGCGGCCATATCAGGCGATCGCCTCCTTGTCGAAGGCCTGCCCGGCCTCGGCCTTGATCGCGTCAGCGAGGGTGCCTGCGGGTTTCCGGCGCCGCGTCGAGAGCCGCCAGGATGACCGCAAGACCTGTCGTCGGGCGAGCGGCTCTAAGGGCTGGAGGCGGACCCAGGCCCGCGCTTTGATGAGGGTCTTCCGCGTCGCCATCTTCAGTCCTCCCGGCGCCAAGGCTGACACGGCGACGACGGTTTGTGGAGTCGGACGGCGCTTCAACGGGGCGGCCTTCGCGCCCAGCGGCCCCGTGCGGATGCGGCGCGCAAGACGCGTTCGGCGGCGATGCGTCGGGCCGTCAGCCTTGAAGCCGTATCAGCGTATCGACGACCAGAGCCGTCGCGACGCCGGCGCAGGCCAGCGCGATGAACCAAGCCGTCAAGCGGCCGAAGCGGCCGTTTGAGCACCGCGCGCGTCGAAGTTTCGGGCCAGAGAACATCGCCATTCGTCACCGATGACGCAGGTACGCCTTCCTCTCACTAACCTGCGTTAAGCGCCGACGCTTTTGCGGATCACCGTTCGGGCGTTAGCGAAGGTGCAATCTTCGCGTGCTCCGGTTAAGGTCGGGCTGGAACGACGAGGCGAGCAGCATGATCGACCCCTTCATCCGCAAGCTCGAGCACGGCGCAGACCTGACTGATGACGATCGGGCCGAGCTGCGCGCCGCGGTCCAGGACGTTTGCGCGTTCAAGGCCGGAGAGGATGTGTCGCCCCAAGGCGATGTCCCGCGCAACGTGCACGTGGTGCTTGAGGGATGGGGATGCCGCTACAAGCTGCTGGATGGGGGACAGCGTCAGGTGATGGCGATCTTCGTCCCCGGAGACATGTGCGATCTGCATGTCCAGATACTGACGGAGATGGATCATGGCATCGGGGTCCTGACCAACGCCAAGGTGGCGCAGATCACTCCGGCGTCCATTAACCGTCTGACGGAAAACCCGAGGATCAATCTCGCGTTCAACTGGGCGACCTTGGCTGACGAAGGCACCCTTCGCGAATGGCTGGTCAACATCGGCCAGCGGCCTGCCGATCAGCGTCTGGCGCATCTGATCTGCGAGCTCCATGTGCGCCTTGGCGCCATCGGCGCCGCAGACCCGGACGGGTTGGAAATGCCCCTGACGCAGACGCAGCTGGCCGACATGACGGCGATGAGCCCGGTCCATGTCAACCGCACCCTCATGGCCCTGCGGGGAGAGAATCTGATCCAGACCGCAGGGCGATACGTAAGGATTCCGAACGTCGAACGCCTTGCGGCGTTTGCGGGTTTCGACCCGAGCTACCTTCACCTCCGAGGCACCAAGCCGAACGCCAAGGTCTGAGATGCGATATTTCTTCGATACGATCGATCAGACAGGCGCGCGACGCGACCCGATCGGCGTCGACTGCGCGACCGCGACGGCTGCGCGCCGGTTGGCCCGCGAGGCGCTTGCGGAAATGTTCGTCGATGCGCGCGACGGTGGCGATGCGACCCTCGTGATCGCGGTCCGCGACGCCGAGGGCTCGCCCGTATTCGAGGGACGCCTTGTCTACGCCGAACGGTGACGACCGCACCGGATCTGTCCCCGATCAGCAGGGTGCAAGGGACGCGGCCGCCCAGGCGAGTGGGGTGAGGCGAACGTCCCTTGCGATCCTCATCCGTGCGGCGTCAGCACCACCTTGGTCCATTCGTTCGGATTGTCGTGAAAGTTCTTGTAGGCCTCCGGCGCCTGCTCCAGCGGCAGCCGGTGGCTGATGAGATCGGTCGTGTCGATCTTGCCGTCCAGGATGAGTTGCAAAAGCGCGGGCAGATATTTCTGAACATGGGTCTGGCCGGTCTTGATGGTCAGGCCCTTCTGCATGAGCGCGCCGATCGGCAGTTTGTCGCCGATGCCGCCGTAGACGCCGGGAATCGAGACGCGTCCGCCCTTCCGACACGCCATCAGGGTTTCGCGCAGCACATGCTGGCGATCGGTGCCCAGTTTGGTCTCCTGCTTGACCGCATCGATGAGGTTATCGGGGGCGAAGCCGTGCGCCTCCATGCCGACGGCGTCGATACAGGCGTCGGGGCCGATGCCGGCGGTCATCTCCATCAGGGCTTCGCGCACTTTCACCTCGTGATAGTTTAGGACCTCCGCCCCATTGGCCTTGGCCAAGGCCAGCCGGCGTGGGTGGTGGTCGATCGCGATGATGCGGCCTGCGCCCATCAGTTTGGCGCTCTTGATCGCGAACAGGCCGACCGGGCCGCAGCCCCAGATCGCTACGGTGTCGCCGGGCTCGATCTCGGCGTTCTCGGCCGCCATCCAGCCGGTCGGGAAGATATCGGACAGGAACAGCACCCGCTCGTCCTCGATGCCGTCGGGAACCACGATCGGGCCGATGTCGGAATAGGGGACGCGGACATATTCCGCCTGACCGCCGGCATAGCCGCCCGTCAGGTGCGAGTAGCCGAACAGGCCGGCGGCCGGATAGCCATAGGCGATCTCCGAGGCGTCGGACTTGTCCGCCGGATTGGAGTTGTCGCAGGCCGAAAACTGCTGCTTGCCGCAGTGGAAGCAGGAGCCGCAGGCGATCACGAACGGGACGACCACCTTCTGCCCGACCTGAAGGCTGGTGTGGCCCCGGCCGATCTCGACCACCTCGCCCATGAACTCGTGGCCCAGGATGTCGCCGTTCGACATGCCGGGAATAACGCTGTCGTAGAGGTGAAGGTCAGAACCGCAGATGGCCGTCGCCGTGATCTTGATGATCGCGTCGCGTGGATTGACGATCTGCGGGTCGGGAACCGTGTCCACCTGAACATTGTGTTTGCCGTGCCAGGTCAAGGCGCGCATGGGATTTCCTTCCGGGGATCAGAAATGACGGTCGGCGCGCGGCCCCGCGTTGGGGGCCTTGGACGTCGAGATTTCACCCGTCTCCATCAGCTGTTTGAAGCGCCGCAGCTCGCGCCGAGCCTGAACCCGAGGCTCGCGCTGCATCACCTTGGCGACCAGCTTGCCGACCGCGCCGGCGGGTGGGTCGTAGCTGATCAGGACCCGGACCTCCGTGCCGCGACCAAAGGCGTTGTCGCGAAACTCGATCCAGCCCTCATGGTCGATGTCGCTGTCTTCGGTCGATCGCCAGGCGATGTATTCGCCGGGCCGGTCCTCGGTGATCTCGCTGACCAGTTCGATCTCGGCCCCGGCGGGGCCGGCGACCGTCCAGCTCGAACGGGCATCGCCCAGCACATCGACCGCCTTCACGTTTTCCATGAAGCTGGGCAGGTTTCGGAAGTCGCGCCAGTAGTCGTACAGGTCCTGACGCGGCCGGTTGATCATGACGGCGCGGACGCTGGTGGCGTCATAGGCGCCCTCCACCTCGTCCTTGTCGTTGAAGGCCGGCGATTGAACGTCGGCGTCGGTCGATAGGGGTTCGGCCATGGTCGATGCCTCCTTTTCGTTGAACAGTCGGAATCAGGCGGCTTGGGACGTCGGCGCGCCGACATAGCGGCCGAACTCCTCGGCGTAGCGGGCTCCTAGACGCGGCTGATGCTCGCCCTTGGCTTTCAGCCTCGGGAACCAATCGCTCTCTTCTTCGAACATGTGGGTCAGGACAGCGCCTTCGATATGCTCCCACTTGTCCAGCCAGGCCTGTTTGGACGGCGCGATGTTCTCAAGCTCGGCCATCTGCGCCTTGGCGGTGGTCTGTTCCAGATAGGCGTGGGCGGCGTGCATCTTTTCGCCGGCCTGACCCATGGCAGGATACAGAACCAGCTCCTCGGCCAGCGAATGGCCGTTCAGCACCAGAGCGAGCGCCTTGAACGCCGCCGTGCGATCCGCCGCGCCGGTCGCTGCGCGCCCGGCGGCGAAAGCTGACCGGATTTCGTCATGGTGATCCAGCACCATCGACAGCCAGTCCCCGGGCGAGGCGGCGGCCCGGGCTTTCGCCGTCGCCTGGGCGCGTTTTTCTTCGCTGGGTTGCGGCGTGACGGCGGCGAGCGCCTTGTCGACAATAGACATGGAGACCTCCTCGAAAAGAAGGTTCAAGGCCGCCTTTCGGCGGCCCGTTCCGAGTGTCCAATTCCGTGCATGGCTTATGGAAGCGGCGAACAAGCCTCGCTGTTCAGGGCCTAAAGCCCAACAAGCGACCTTCGGAACAGGCGATCCGAGGCCCGGTTACCTCGACTGAATTGAGAGGACCATCCCCAATGTTCATGCACAATAAGAGACTGATGTACACCGTCCGCGTCTCCGAGCCGAACCCCGGCCTGGCGACGCTGATGCTCGAACAGTTCGGCGGGCCGCAGGGCGAGCTGGCCGCCGCCATGCGCTATTTCACCCAGGCGCTGGCGGACGAAGATCCCGGCCGCAAGGACATGCTCCTGGACATCGCCACCGAAGAACTCAGCCACCTGGAAGTGATCGGATCGATCGTGTCGATGCTGAACCGAGGCATCAAGGGCCATCTGGCCGAGGCTGCGATGGAGGAGGCCGACCTCTACGCTTCTCTGAACGCGGGCGGCGAAAGCCACACCACCTCGATCCTCTACGGCGGCGCGCCCGCTCTGGTGAACTCGGCCGGCGTGCCGTGGACGGCGGCCTACATCGACTCCATCGGCGATCCGGCCTGCGACCTGCGCTCCAACATCGCCGCCGAGTCGCGGGCCAAGATCGTCTATGAGCGGCTGATCAACTGCACCGACGATCCCGGCGTGAAGGACGCCCTGGCCTTTCTGATGACCCGCGAGGTCGCCCACCAAAAGTCGTTCGAAAAGGCCCTGTACGCGATGGAGCCGAACTTCCCGGCCGGCAAGCTGGGCGGTCTGCCGGACTTCGCCGACAAATACTATGACATGTCCCAGGGCGAGGGCGATGCGCGCGGCCCCTGGAATCAGGGCGAACAGTGGGAGTTCGTCGACGATCGCGACGCCCAGTCCGCCGTCGACGGCGGCGACGGGTCGGCCAGCGTGGCCTTATCGCCCGCGCAAACCGACAGTGTGACGGCGTTCGCGCTTCGCACCACGTCCGATCCGGACAGCAATCCGGTCACCGGCGCCGATCTGGGGGCCGGGCCGGGCGCGGGGTCCACCACGCGTTTCGAAGACGACGAAGACTGAATGACGTTATTCTGACAAGACGCGGCTTAACGCATGTGAATGCGGCGGTTCGTTAGGGACGTATTGTTGAGGGATGGCCGTTCTCCCGACATCCGACGATACGCTGACCGACCCCCAGCCCTTGCGCGAAGACGTCCTAAGCCTGTGGCGCGCGTTTGAACCCCTGTCGTTCGAACGGCGCAGCCGCGCTCTTCGCTTGGGCGAAATCCGCGCGCCGGGCGCTGGCGATCCGTTCACACCTGACGGTGAGATCGGTGTGGTCCTGTCCGGTTGTCTGCTGCTGCGGGTGGATCAGAGCAGGGTCAACGCCGGGGTCGCGGCGGCGGGTGATCTGGTTGACCTGGGCGGGGGCGCGTCAGGGCGCTGGTTGACGGGGGGAACGCTGTATCGGGCGCCGCTCGTCGGCTTCCTGCGAGAGGCGGGCGACGAGGGGCTGCGGTTCCTGCTGTCCGCAGGCGTTCGGCGAACGCGCATCCTGGAGGGGCGGCTGGCCTGCGCCATGGCGCATCCGGCCGTATCGCGTGTGGCCAGCCTGCTGCTGGAAATGGATGCCGCCTGCAATGGGGCCGATGTGCCCCTGTGTCAGGCCGCTGTCGGCGAAATGCTGAGCCTGCGCCGAAGCAGCGTCAACGGCGCGTGCCAGACCCTGCGGACGGCGGGCGCGATCCGCACGGTGCGCGGCCGAACCATTGTGCTGGATCGCGCCGTGCTGGCCGCCCACGCCTGCTGCTTGCGGCACGCGCCGGAGGTCAAGGGGGAGGCGGTCTCGACGTCCTCCAGGGCGGCCTGAGGGGATCGCCGCCGTCGGGGCCTCCCTCGTCCTGCCGGTCAGAGCGAGGTGAGGCTGGCCCGCGCCCCATGCTCGGCGTTCAGGCGAACGCATCGGTCGCCCAGCCATATCCGCTCAATCGTGATGGCCTTCCAGCCCGACGGCAATATGGCGGCCCGCGTCGGCCAGGCCGTCGGCTCGCCTCGCGCCTCCAGCCCCGTCAGACCATAGATCAATCCCATCAGCATGCCGCCCAGATTGGCGAAGAAGGGGCCTGCCGCCGTTTCGCTGTCCGGATGGTCTGGACGGTATTCCAAGCATTGGTGGAAACGGCCGGCGTCATAGGCGGCGTATCCGGCGTCGAACAGCTCAAGGGCCGACGCCCGGTCCCCCGCCATCGCGGCCCAGGCGGCATAGAGCGCCGGGAACATCGGCGCGCCGACATAGGCCTGCCAGTGAGACAGATAGAGTTCGAGCGTACGGCGCGCCGTCGCTGGCTCGGCTCGGTGTCCGCCGGGAAACAGACCCGCCAACGGCGAGGGCGTCGCGCCCTTGGGCTCGTCGACGCGGAAGTCGTCGTGGGCCGCGATCGCTCCGTCCGACCGGATCGGAAGATACAGGTTTTCGCGAATGGCTTGCCACGATGCGGGCGGCGTTCGTCCCAGAGACCGCGCGGCGTCGATGGCTCGCGACAGCACATCGTCGGCCAACATCAAGGTGAAGGCGTCGTTGTCCGGTGGATCGGGAACCTCCGCCGGTCCCGTGGCGCGTTTCAGTTCGTAGCCGCGGCCCGTCAGGGTCAATCGACTGACGATCCAGTCCGCGACGCCTTCCAACACGGGCCAGGCCTGTTCGCGCAAGAAGGCCTCGTCCCCGGTGGCGTCTGCGAACAGGCTGAAGGCGCGCGCCACGTGTAGAGAGCCGTGATCCTCATGCGCGGCCCCCGAACCGCCGCCAGGCGTCGCCTCCTGCCCCGTCAAAGGCGCCGCTTCCCACGGGAACTGAAGACCCTGACGACCGGACAGCCGCGCATTAGACGCCGCCGCCGCTAGGCCGCGCGATCGAAAGTCCAGCAAGGCGCGCGCCGCATCAGGTTGGCTCAGGATCAAAGGCGGCACGCAGAAGGCGTCGATGTCCCACATCACATGGCCGAAATAGTAGGAGTAGTCGCGCCAGGCGGCCAGGCCGAAGATCGAGGTCGCGGCGGGCGAGGCGGCGTGGACCGAGCTGTTCAGATAGAAGAAGGCCGCGTCGATCAGGGCCTGATGCGTCGGCTCTGCGCCCGTCACGACGATCCGACCCCGCCACAGCTCACGCCAGGCGTCGCGGTTGCGGGAACGCAGCAGCTCGAACCCGGTCTGCGCCGCGCGCGCGACCCGACGCACCGCCTCTTCGTCGGGTCGCGCATGGATCAGGGATGGAACCAGGGCCGCCATCTGCCGTAGGCGCGCGCCGAGCTTGCCTACCCGGCCCAAATCGTAGGTGGTTTGCAGCGGGCCTGACGCATCCCAGCGCGTCACGTCACGTCCGGCCGCCGGCTCCGCCTCCGTCCACAGCGCGATCCCGCAGGTCGACAGGTCGCCTTCGGTCGACCACAGCAGAGAGCCGTCGCAGGCGGGTTCTGTCTCTCCGGGCGTGTCGGTTCGGCGCCGAACAACCCGCCCTCGCAGATCGGCGGTCGAGGTTCGGGCGCGCAGGCGGATGTGGCATGGCGCGTCCGGCCGCACGGAGACCTCCTGCACGACCACGGCTGGCGCCGTGCGGCTGGCGAATGTGACGACCTCGATATCGGCGATCACGCCAGCCATATGGGCGCGCCAGCGGCTGGTCAGTTCGGCGGTCGCGAAATCATAGGTTTGGCGCAGGTCGCCCACGCACCAGGGCTGGTCCGACAGCCAGACGCCATTGATGCAAACATCGGCTTCCAGCGGATAGGGGACCGGCGCGCCGGCCTCGATACGGCGTTCCGGGTCTTCGCCGACGACGCCGTTGACAATGGTCATGCCCGGGGCGAGCGCCATCTCCCGTACGCGCAATCCGATCATGCCGTTGGCCACATAGGCGGGAAGTGCGCCATCTCGGGCGCCGCGCTCTTCCGGCGGACTGATCGGTCGCCAGTCCGGAACGGATTTGCCGGTCGTCATTCCCGCCTCGCTTGCGCTGGGGCGGGGAAGACATAGACGCCCGCCTCGACTAGCTGGGCGATAAGGTCGGATGGTCCGTCATTGACCGAGGCGGTCGTTGAAGGCGGGCATTCGGCGATCAGCACACCGTCGCGCCACAGGGCGAGGGCCGCCCCATTAAGTTCGGCGCGCTGGCGGGCCTGGCGCATGGCGTCGGTCATATCGGCCGCGATCAGCGTCTCGGGATCCCCGCCCTCAACGTAGCGAATCTGGTAGCTGAGAATGGAAGGGCCGGACTTCATCCGCGCCAGCTCGACAGCACCTCTTGGCTGTCCGCAGTTTCCACCTGCTGGCTGAATCGGTCGCTGTAGAGGGCGAGCAGGTTGTCGTGCGGCCCATCGGCCGAACTGCAAACTGCATCCGTGACCACGACCACGCGATAGCCGAGATCGACGGCGCCCAGCACGGCGGCGAGAACACACACATCGGTTTCGGCGCCGGTGATCAGGATCGTGTCGACGCCGGCCTGCTGCAATTTTTCGTGCAACGCGGCGCCGAACCAGGGCGAATAGGCGCGCTTGTCCACCACACGCTCGTGCCGCGCAAATCGCTGAAGGGGCGGGGCGAGGTCGATCAGGCCCGGGTCAAGCGCTTCGAGCGTCATCGACGACCAGTGTTCCCAGTAGCCGACCCATGCGCCGACGGCGTCGGCTGGGTTGGCGGCGGGAATGAAGCGGGTGAACCAGACGCGATCCGGTCGAGCTTCGCAAAGCTCGACAATGACCGGCAGAATGCATTCCGCCCACGGCGCTCGCCATTCTGTGGTTTCCACGAACAGTCGCTGCATATCGATACAGAGATGCGCGGCGTTGGAAGGTATCGGTTTTTTCAGACCGGCGGTCATGATCGCAAATTGTCGGGGCAGGGCGGTTCACCGGAGTGGTGTTCGATCGCGCCGTTTTCGACCTCTGCACGAGAAAACACTTCTTCCTGACCGTCTTCGAGAAGTTCGTCCTCCAAGCCTCCCAAGCCCCCTTGGGCCAAGCCGCGTCGAGAGTCGGCTTTGATCGGGCGGGCAGGCGGATTCGAGGTCATGATCCAAGTCTCGCGGCGAGCGTCGATGTGATCAAAACCGCAACGCCAAGTCGCGGTTTCCTGTGTCCGTTTCCGGCCTCAGGGTTGCGGAGAGTTGAGCCATGTGAAAGCGGCCGCCGGCCAGGCGTCGCTGGAAGCGAAGGCGCTTCTTTGGATCGCCCATTCTAGCGCGGGCGAAATCCCCACGCTGATTGATCTTGCGCCTAAGTGGAGGTGATGAAGCTCACTCCGACACCACCGAAGCCCCTAGCCCTCAGGCTGCAAGACGTCGATGGTCAGCACCCGCCGGATCGCCTTGCGGCTGGCCGGCGGCGAGCGGTGCAGCACGACAGGAAACTCGGGCCAGCACTCCCAGCCGGGCGCCGAACCTTTCAAGATGGCGATATCGCCGGGGTGCAGGGTACGGATACGACCCCGTGTTTCGGCGCGGCGGGCGTCCATATCCTCGCCGAGATCGCTGGCGAAAGCCCATTCCGTGCCGGGCCCTTCGTAGGTCGCGATCAGTCGCACGGAGATCGCATCCTGGTGAAACCGGGGGCAGACGCGCGTGGTCGCCGTGCCGAAGCGCGCCCGCCATGTCAGGCCGCCGCTGACGGCGGACAGGATGTCGCCCAGCCCCAGGATGTCGTTCATCAGCCAGCCGGGCGCCGGTCCCGACGAAGCGATCCGCAGGCCGTTCCACACGGCCTCGAAGTCGTCCGGTCCGTCGACCTCGGCTGGCGCCGGGCGAGACCAGACCGCCATCCTGACCTGGGGTTCGACCAGGGTGGTGAAGACCGTGGGACTCATCCCCTGAACGACAGCGCCAACCGCCATAAAAACCTTGATGCCTATATATGTTATAACATAACATTCGCTTCTAGCCCCCTCGCTGTCAGGCTTCAAGAGAGATCGTCATGTCCGCCTTTCCCAAATTGCCCGTCACAGTCCTGTCCGGCTTTCTCGGGGCCGGGAAGACGACCCTGCTGAACCATGTGCTGGCCAATCGCGACGGCTTGAAGGTCGCGGTGATCGTCAACGACATGAGCGAGGTGAACATCGACGCGGCCCTGGTGCGCGACGGCGGCGGCGCGGACCTGTCGCGCACCGAGGAGCGGCTGGTGGAGATGTCGAACGGCTGCATTTGCTGCACCCTGCGCGAGGATCTGCTGATCGAGGTGGGTAAGCTGGCGCGCGAGGGGCGGTTCGACCACCTGCTGATCGAATCCACCGGAATCTCCGAGCCGATGCCGGTCGCCGCCACCTTCGACTTCCGCGACGAGGACGGCTTCAGCCTGTCGGATCTGGCGCGGATCGACACCATGGCGACGGTGGTGGACGCCTTCAACTTCCACCGCGACTATCCCTCCACCGACCGGCTGAAGGCTCGCGGCGAACACATGGGCGAGGACGACGAGCGCACGGTCGCCAATCTGCTGATCGACCAGATCGAGTTCGCCGACGTCATCGTGCTGAACAAGGTTGACCTGCTGGACGAGACGCAGAAGGGCGTGCTGCGGGCCATGCTGGCCCAGTTCAACCCCCGCGCCCGGATCGTGGAGGCGGTGCGCGGCGCCGTCCCGTTGAAGGCGGTGATCGGCACGGGCCTGTTCGACATGGCGCGCGCCGAACAGGCGGCCGGCTGGTCTCAGGCCCTGCGCGGGGAGGTCACGCCCGAGACCCAGGAATATGGCGTCTCCACCTTTGTCTATCGGGCGCGCAGGCCCTTCCACCCGCGCCGTTTCCATGACCTTCTGCACCGGGAATGGCCGGGCGTCTGGCGCTCCAAGGGCTTCTTCTGGCTGGCCAGCCGCATGGATTATGTGGGGTCCTGGAGTCAGGCCGGCGCCGTGACCGAACATGAGTGGGGCGGCCTGTGGTGGGCCTCGGCGCCGCGCGACCGCTGGCCCGACGACGACGCGGACTGGTTGAAATCAATCGAGGCGATCTGGCGCCGCCCCTATGGCGACCGGCGTCAGGAGATCGTGCTGATCGGCAAGGACATGAATCGCGACCTGCTGACCTCGATGTTCGACGCGGCCCTTCTGACTCGGTTCGAGATGGAGCGCGGGCCCAAGGGCTGGGCCAAGTTCGACGACCCCTTCCCCCACTGGGGACCGCGCGCCGCCGCTTGATAAAAGCCCCGGTCGTGCCGTTGCCGTTCTTGTCGGCGGATCGGCAGGTGAAAGTTCCCAGCCCGTTTGTTTCCGCTTCGGAGCGGTCGTTTTCGTCTTCTGGATCTGGGGCATCTCGCAGATCGGGATCGCCGCCGCGAGACATCGTCGGCCGTCAGAAGGTCCGAGGTTCAGCTGCGATCCGATCTCGGTCAGAGGAGCCAAACGACGGCTGATGTCTGCGACCGGTCCGGCGTTGCCTGAGCATCTCATGGTAGCAGTCAGCCAGTTCCAGGAGCTGAAGATCTGTCAGCCTGTCGCCTGCCGCAATGAAGCGGACCTTCATCGCTGCGAAATCGTCGTCGTTCATCGCGGAAAAGCGAGGGGGATGCATGCTGTCTCTGATCCGTTGCGTTGAAGAAAAGGAGCGGGGGAAGCCTCCATTCCCCCGCCCCGTGTCAGAACCGCCAGCCGACCCCGGCGTTGGCGCCGACGTGGTTCTGGGTGTCGAAGGTGGCGCCGGCCCGGAAGACCATGGAGCCGTCGCCCAGGGCGCGGGAGTAGCCCATGGCCATGGCCGACTGGCCCTCATAGGCGCCGTAGCCGACCGCGAACATCGACTTTCCGCGCTCGGCGATCTGCGGCATCCCGGCCGCCGCCAGGGCGCCCGCCGTGCCGGCGAAGGCCAGCTTGCGGACTTCCTGGACATTGTAGTTGACCGCCGCCAGCCGCATGTCGGTGTAGGTGTTCGACTGCTGGATCGCTTCGTTCATGCTCTCCCGCAGTTGGAGCACATTGACGGCGTCGGTGTCGGCGACCCCGGCCGAGACGTTGCTTACGGTGACGGCAGGTCCGTTGCTGCGGCCCAGAACGACACGGGTCTGGCCTTGATCGGCGTACTGAAGCGAGTTTTGACCCAGAGCGAGCGCGTTGTCGGCCGTCGTCTGGGCCGTCGCGACGGCCTGGTTGGTCTGGAAAAGCTGTGATCCGTTGATCGCCTCTGTAGAGGTGGCTGTAACCGCGCCGGCCGCGACATTGTTCAGCGTCACCGGGGCGGTGGCGTCGCCGCCCTGGAAGGTGATGCTGTTCGTGCGACCGCCGTTCGCGTCGGTGTCGTACTGGACCGCATTGGTCGCCGCGAAGGCCAGTTGATAGATTTGGCCGCCGTTGACGGCGTCGGTGGAGCCGGCGGCGATACGGCCGTTGGCGACATTATGCAGGCCCACCGCGCCGCCGCTGGCGCCGACCAGGGTCAGGTCGTCGGAGCGGACGCCGCCGTTCGGCGTCTCGGGATCATCGCCGTCGCTATATTGCACGGGGCCCAGGCCGCCGTTGGCGATGTTATTGGTCAGATTGGTGATCGCCGTGGTGTTGAGCGCGACCTGGGTGTTGGTGGCGTGCAGCTGCGATCCGTTGACGGCGTCCGTCGAGGTCGCGTTGACCTGCCCTGCGGCGACATTGGTGATGGTCGTGCCGTTGGCCCCTGCAAGGGTCAGGGTGTCGCGGGTGGTCGTGTCGTAGGATACGGCGGTCCCCGCCAAGGCATCTACGCGGTTCGAGACGCCTTGAAGTTGGGCGACATTGACCGCATCGGTCGCCGCCGTGCCCGCGGCGACGTTTGTCAGCTGCCGTTCGGCGCCCGCCGAGCCGAACGACACCGACCCGACCGAGGATTGCAAGCCCGTGACGCCCAGGGCGACGTAATCGGTCTGGGCGGTGCGATCCGCAAGGCTGCCTGCGCCAAGAGCGATGCTGTTGTCGGCGACAGCCTGGGCTTCAGGGCCGACGGCGACGCCGTCCTGACCTTGAGCAGTCGCCGGCGCCAGGTTGGAGTTGACGGCCAGATAGGCGCTGGAGCCGCCGCCGACCGGAGCCGCCGACAGGGCGTTCAGGAAGCCTTGGATGCTGGCGTATTGGACGCCTTGGTAGGTGATGGCGACGTCCAGGGTGTTGGTCAGCGGATTGAAGGCGGAGCCGCCGCCGAAGCCGGTGGCGAGGCTCTGGCCGAGCGCGAAGGCCTGGCCGCCGTTGACCGCATCGGTTGACCCGGTCGCAATCAGGCCGGCCCCGACGTTATGCAGTCCCACCGGACCGGTCAGGGCGCCGACGAGCGTTACGTCGTTGGTGGCCACGCCGCCGTTCGGAACCGTCGGATCGGCCGCGTTCGAATACTGCACCACGCCGACCGCGCCATTGTTCAGATTGTTGGTGATCGTCGTGATGGCGGTCGTATTGGTGACGACGTCGGCGGTGTTGTTCGCCACCTGGGCGTTGGTCGCGAACAGCTGGGCGCCGTTGACCGCTTCGGTCGACGCCGCGCTGAGCTCGCCGGCCGCCACGTTGCTGATAGTGGTGCCGGCGGCGCCGGCCAGCGTCAGGGTGTCGAAGCTGGGATCGTCGTAGACGACCGCCAATGCCGACACCGCGGCGATATTTGCGATGGCGTCGGTATTCAGGGCCACCTGGGTGTTTGTGGCGAACAGCTGGGCGCCGTTGACGGCCTCGGTCGAGGTCGCGTCCAGAGCGCCGGCGGCGACATTGGCGAGCACGGTCCCGTTGACGCCGGCCAAGGTCACGCGACCGGCAAGCAGGTCGTCATACATCACGGCCGTGTCGGACAGGGAGCCGAGATTGGTGGTCAGATTGGTGATGGCGCTCGTATTGATGTCGACCTGGGCGTTGGTGGCGAACAGCTGCCCGCCGTTGACGGCCTCGGTCGAGGTCGCGTTCAGGGCGCCGGCTGCGACATTGGCGAGAACCGTGCCGTTGACGCCGGCCAGGGTCACGCGACCGGCCAGCAGGTCGTCATACATCACAGCCGTGTCGGACAGGGCGCTGAGATCCGTCCCTAGATTGGTGATGGCCGTGGTGTTCAGCGAAACCTGGGTGTTGGTCGCGAACAGCTGGGCGCCGTTGACGGCCTGGGTGGAGCCGGCGGCGAGGTCGCCCGCCGACACATTGGAAATGACCGTGCCCCCGACGCCGGCCAACGTCAGGCTGGCCGCCGTGGGATCGTCATAGGCGACGGCGATGTCGGCCAAGACCTGCAGGTCGTTCGAGACGCCAAGCAGCTGGCCGACATTCACCGCGTCTGTCAGCTCTGAGCCGGCCGCGACATGCGTTAGCTGACGCTCCGAACCGACGCCGCCAAGCGACACTTCGCCAGCGGAGGTCTGTAGCGCATTGAGACCAAGGGCGGCATAGCCAGCCAGGGCCCCGCGATCGGCGAGGCTGGCGGCGCCCAGGGCCACGCTGTTGTCGGCGGCGGCAGAGGCGGCCGGTCCGACGGCTGTGGCGTTGACGCCGGCGGCAAGCGCCCCGCCCAGGGCGGAGTTGACCGCCAGGAAAGGCGTTCCGCCGCCGGGCGCGGCGAGGATTGCATCAAGCGCCTGTTGCACCGTGCTGTAGACCACGCCGTCGTAGGTCAGGCCGATGTTGATCGTGCTCGTCGCGGGATCGAAGGCGGTGCTTCCGCCGATTTCCGCGGCCAAGCTGGATCCCAGGCCGAACAGTTGGCCGCCTGTCACGGCGTCGGTCGAGCCGGCGGCCAGCTGGCCCAGCGTCAGATTGGTGATCCGCGTTCCGCCAAGCCCCCCAAGCGTCAGGACCGAGGCGCTGAGATCGTCATAGGTGACAGCCAAGTCGGCCAGAGCCTGAAGGTTGGTCGACACCCCACGCAACTGGCCGACGTTGACCGCGTCTGTGTCGTCTGAGCCGGCGGCGATGTTGGTAAGCTGACGTACCGCCCCGGCCGCGCCGAAAGACACCTCGCCGACCGAGGTCTGAAGCGTGGACAGTCCCGTCGCCGCATAGTTGGCGAGCGCGCCCCTCAGGGCGGCGCTGCTGGCGCCCAGCGCCAGGCTGTTGGACACGCCGACAGAGGCGTCGGCGCCCAGGGCGACGGACCGCCCCGCATTAGCCAGCACGCGGGCCGTGCGACCCAGGGCGATTGCGTCGGCCGAAGTGGCCGCAGTGCGAGAGCCGTTGCCGAAGGCGATGGAGTTGAGCTCGCCGGCGATGGCGACCGCGCCGCCAGAGCCCAGCCCGGTGATCCGGTTGCCGCCGATGGAAATCCCCGCCTCGTTGGAGAGGGTGAAGGCGTCGGCCTGGTTAATGCAGCTATTGGCTGCATCGACGACATTGCCGTTCACGTCGAGCACGCGCAACGTGATGTCCCGCCCGCGGGCGGCGTCGTCGAGCAGGGTGGTCGCGTTGAGCGCCAGGCGCGGGGCCAAAACCGACAATAGGCCGTTGACGCTGTTTTCGATGGGGCTGGCGATGCCCGTGATCACAGGGCGTATAATGTCGGTGACCGCGGACCTTGGGAGCGCGACGCCCGTGCAGACGTCCACGATGCTTGTCTGCGCCCGTGCCGGCGCGGCGGCGAATACGCCAAGAGGCAAGACTGCGCCCAAGGCGTAGAGGGCGGCGACCAGCAGCCGCGTCGCCAAGTTTGCGCCGCTCAATGTCGGCAGTCTGTCGAGCGTCGAACGAGTTTGCATTCCTAACCTCCCAGCGTCGGAAGGCGCAGAGGCGGCTCCCGACTGGAGAGGCTAATGTCCGCTCGGACACAATCGTGACGTGTTTTCGAATCCCTAGATGTCGCGCGAGGGTTCTACTTTCGAACGGTCTTCGGTTCGATCGGGTAGGGCCGTTCCGGCGTGAAAAGGTCTGTCGCCTGGCTGACCGTGCGCAGCCCCAGCTTGTCCAAAGCCTTTCCACGATGATAGTCGACCGTCCTCGGACTAAGGTTTAATGCGCGCCCGATCGTCTTGGACGTACCGCCCCCGACGGCCAGGGACAGGATCTCCTGCTCGCGGTCCGAAAGCCTGGAAAGCGCCTCCCTGGCAGCTCTACTAGGTAGGTCGTCGAGCGCGTTGAAATCGTGATATTTTTCGGTGTGTTTCAGGATCGCCGAGACGTGGCTGTCGTCATCGTCCGAATAGGACATCAGATCGGTCACTCCGGCTTGATGCAGGGTGATGATGGCGCTCGGCGACGCCGCAGGATCTCCGAGTACGACCAGCGGAACGGGGGGCCATGTCCGCTTGACGTGGTCAGCCATCTCCAGGATGTCCGCGACGGTCGAGGACGAGCAGTAGAGGATCGCGTTCGTCGTCTTTCGGGTGCGGGGCGGGGACGGAAGGCTCACAACCGTCTGGACGGTGATCCCGGCATCCCGCAAGCGACGCGCGAGCGGCTGGCCGCGATCCGTAGGGTCGATCATGAGGATTTCGGTCCGGGGAAGCGCTCGGATCGCGCTTTCACCGACGAACATCCGGATTGCGCCATCGCCTTGGATCACCGGATGGGCCACATCGTCGACGGCGAGAACATCCCCGTTTCGGGCGAGTACACGGTAGCTCAACGCCATGGGCTGACCGGCTTGAAGCGTCCGACGCGCCGACTCGTAAGCGGGGCGATCCACTTCGAAAACGGCGGCGAGCTGATCGGACCAGGTCACGCGAGCGCTCCGTTCATCCGGCCAGCCCGCCTGAGCATTCGCGCCGAGGTAGTCGCGTGCGCCATCGGCGGCGTCGGCGGTCCAGAGGAAACGCCGCGGTGAGGGCGAAGATGTCGGCTCGAGCAGTTCCGTGGCCGCTGAGTGCCATTCGGTCAGCGCTCTCGATTCGTCGAACTGGGGCGCCGCCCGGATATCGAACCATCGGTAGTCGCCGGCGACGTCCCTCAGGCGGTGTCGGCTTTCGAAGGGCTCGGCGAGGGCGACCGATCTGCCCCAGGTCGCCACAACCTGGTCGCGCTCTGTCGGGTGGAGCCAGCCGACCCATCCTTGCGCCTTGGCCTGCGCCAGACCCACGCCGAGATAGGTTTGTGCGCGGGTGTTCATCCAGCGGACGACGCCACGGGCGTCCAGCCGCCAGAGAAAGAGCGGCGCAATATCCGCCAGGGATTGGAGGCGGCTTTCCGCTGTGTTCAGACGCGCGCGCAGAGACCTTTCCTCGGTCACGTCGCGACAGACGCCGAGAAGGGCGAGGGGCTTGCCGCCGCGAGAGACCGGCGTGATCGCTACGGTCAACCAGGTTTCTTGAGCGCCGCCTGGACGATCGACGTGAAGGTGGAGATCGGTCGCCGACGTCTGCTCGTCCGCCCATCCCCGTTCGAATGCGGCGGAAAGCTGTGCGGCGAGAGACGGCGCGACGTCCTCAACCTTCGCGCCCTGAACGGCGGCTGGGGAGAGCAGGAGGTCCCGGAAGCCCGCATTGAAGTAGGTCGCTTCACCGCGCCCGACGACGATGAAGGTTGGAAAGGCTTGCCGGAGCAGCAGTTCGACCGATCGGATCAGCCAACTTTGCTCGTCGGGGTTCGGACCGTCGGTCCTGCCGGCCGCCTGTTCGAATCCTTCCGCCATCGCGTTTATCATTCGCCGTCTCCGTGGATCAGCGTTACCCATGTTATTGTGCAACTTGAGGTAATCGACGTCCGGCCGACAAGTTCCTGCGCGGCGTCGCAGCGGCGGGATCGATGTCGAACGTCCCGAAACATCATCCGACACCGGTACGATATCGAACATCGCCCCCCGCCCGTCCGCCTGCCGTCGGCCCGCTTGAGCGACTATCCAGCCGCGTGCCGCCAGAGGCTGATCAGTTTCAGCGTCCGCAAAAAGAATGGTCCGGCGTTCTGAACCGTTGAGGCGTGTTCGGGTTGACCTCCGACAGGAGGCGCCAACCGCCATGACCTTCGTCGATTCACTCGGCATCGCCCCGATGCCTTCCTTCACGAACGCCGCGGCGCTTGCGGCCATCGCGCTCTTCGATCCGGCTGGGCACAATCCGGGAAACCTGCACGACCAGGCGTCGAGACAGATGCTTGTCTCACGCCTCGCGGCCCTTCTGCGGCTCCCTGTCGTCGACCTCGTTTCGGAGGCCGAAGACATCGGCCCCGACGTCCTGCTGGTTCCACGTGACACCTTGATCGGCGAGGACATGGCGTCGCGGACCGCCTTCACATCGGCCAATCTGCTGGGGGGCAAGGTCCCTCTTAGGTTTATCGCCACCAAGGCGATCACGCATGGTCTGATCCACCGGGACGCGGCTTGCCCGGCGGGTTGGTCCGCCGCCATGGCCGATCGTCTGGGCGACGCGGCTTTGGACGGCTACACCGCCTTCACCGTCGCGGACGCGATGGAAGCTGGCCGCCGCCTTCTGGAGACCGGACCCGTCCGCATCAAGGACGTGCTGGCCAAGGCCGGTCTGGGCCAGACCGTCGTGGAGACCCCGCAGGCGCTCGCCTCTGTCATCGCCGAACAGGACGAAGCGCAGATCGGCGCCTTCGGCGTCGTGCTCGAGGAAAACCTGGTCGGCGTGGAGACCTACAGCGTAGGAACCCTCTCAGTCGGCGGATTGCGCATCAGCTACGTGGGCGACCAACGCGAAACCACGGACCACAAGGGACGCGAGGTTTACGGCGGGTCCAGGCTCAAATGCGTCAGAGGCGATCTCGACCGTCTGACCCACCTCGGATTGTCGCGTGAAGCGGTCGAAGCGGTGCGTTGCGCGGCCGTGTTCGACGACGCGGCCCAGCGCGCCTATCCGGATCTGATCCTGACCCGGCGGAACTACGACGTCCTCGCCGGCAAGGACGCGCGAGGCCGCAGGCGCGTCGGCGTGCTTGAGCAGTCCTGGCGTGTCGGCGGCGCGACCGGCGCCGAGATCGCCGCTCTTGAAGCCTTCGCGGCGTCCCCGGAACTCACGGCGGTCGAAACCGCAACGGTGGAGGTCTATGGCCTCGAAGAGGTCGGCCCGGACGATGTGATCTATTTCCGGGGGGTCGATCCAAAGGTCGGACCGATGACGAAATATGTGACGAGGACAGCGTGATCGCGCCTGAAGAGGTCGATGAAGGGCGCGTTCGACTGTCGGTCGACGGACAGCGGTTGACCGGCACGCTCCTGACGCCCGAAGCGCCCGTGCCGGGGTTTCTGTTCGTCCACGGATGGGGCGGCGACCAGGATGAAGACCTCGGCCTCGCCGAGGAACTCGCGCGCCTGGGCTGCATCTGTTTCACATTCGACCTCAGGGGCCATGCCGACAGCGATGCGAGCCGAGACGAGGTCACTCGGCAGAATGGTCTGGACGACGTGACGGCCGCCTATGATTATCTGGCTTCTCAGCCGCTGATCGATCCGGGCGCGATCGGCGTGATCGGCACAAGCTACGGGGGCTATTTGTCGGCTCTGCTGACGAAGACGAGGGCGGTGCGTTGGTTGGCGCTGCGTGTCCCGGCCCTCTATCCGGATCAGCACTGGGACGTGCCCAAGGCCAAGCTCGATAAGGCGGCGGTGCGCGCCTACAGACAACAGCGCCGGACTCCGGGAGAAGACAGGGCGCTCGCCGCCTGCGCGGCGTTCCAGGGCGATGTCCTGATCGTGCAGTCGGGCAAGGACGATCGTATTCCGCCAGAAGTGATCGCGTCCTACCAGGCCGCTTTCAAGGACGTGAATTCCTTCAGCCACAGGATCATGCCCGATGCCACCCATGCGATGCGGGACCCGGCCGATCAGCGGTTGTACGCCACACTGCTGATCAACTGGGTGGAGGAAATGGTGCGCGCGAGCCGCAGGTCCTACCGGTGAGTATGGCGCCACCCTTCTGGCGAGAGTGAACTCAACGCCAGATAGAGACGTCTGTGCAGTTTAGAATTTCTAACGTTCATGCAGCCGAACTCACAGGGCTTGCGGCGAAAATACGGCTTAGGTCGCGGTCCTCCCGCAGCTTCTCACATAGTCTCTACATGTCGAAATACGCCACGGCGCTTCTCTCCAGCGCCGCGATCCTAGGTTTGCCCGCGCTTGCGCATGCTCAGTCCGCTGCTCCCGCTCAGGCGACCACTGAAAGTGCGACTGTGGCCGATGTCGTGGTCACTGGATCCAACATCAGACGCGCCGCGGCGGAGGGCATAAATCCTGTGCAGGTCATCGGGCGTGAGGAACTGGACACGTCCGGCAAGGTCACGGTCGCCGATCTGCTGCGTTCGATCTCGGCCAACACCGGCAACTCGTCGAACGAGACCAGCAATAGCGGCTGGGCCTCGGGTTCGGCGGGCATCGGTTTGCGCGGCCTGTCGCAGAAGAACACCCTGGTGCTGCTGAACGGCCGCCGGGTGGCCAACTACGGCTTTCCATCAGGCGGCCTTTCGGACACCTTCGTCAATCTGAACGCCCTGCCCATCGTCGCAACCCAGAGGCTTGAGGTGCTGAAGGACGGGGCCTCGGCGGTCTATGGTTCTGACGCGGTGGCCGGGGTGGTCAATGTCATCACCCGCCAGGACTTCCAGGGACTGGAAGTCGGCGGCAGTTATGGCACGTCCGACGCCGGGGGGCTGGACACCTGGCAGGGCAAGATCGTCGGCGGCTATGGCGATCTGGAGGACGATGGTTTCAATGTCCTGGTCAGCCTGGAAGCCTATACCCGCCAGCGTCTGGATCAGGACGAACGGGATCTGACCCGGTCGGGCGTCTATTCCGGCCCCGGCGGCCGCTGGAACGGCTGGAGCGCCAAGGGCGCGCGCTTCCTTATCAACGGCGCATCCGTTCCGTTCGTCGATCCCCAGGGCGCCTGCCCGCAGGGCATGGTCCTGACCGCCAGCGCGCCCATCGATGGCCTGGCGGGGAACACCTGCGCCATCAATCTGGCGCCCTATACGACACTGATCCCGTCGACCGACCGCTATCAGGCCTACGTCCATGCGACCGCCCGTGTCGCGCCGGGAATCGAGGCCTTCGGCGAACTGCTCTACAGCCATATCGAGGGGACATCGATCTTCGGCTCCAGTCCCTATTTCACGCTGGAGGCCGGGCGGTTCGCGCTGAACGCCCGGACCGGTCTGGCCGAGCCGGTGTCGAACCTGCTGCCGGCGAACAACCCCTACAATCCTTATGGCCGCGCCGTGCCGATCGAATACACCTTCTTCGACCTGGGTCAGTCGTTGAAGACCAATACGTCGCAGGCCTATCGCGCATTGGGCGGTTTGCGCGGGACCGGCGACCGGTTCGATTGGGAGGTGGCCGTCTTCGCCAGCGCCAGCCGCGAACGTGAGCGCGTCGCGGCCGGTTTCGCCAATCGTTTCACCTTGGCCGACTCGCTGGCGAACGGCACGCTGAACCTATGGGAGCCAAACGCGACGCCGCAGGCCGTCCTGGACGGCATCCGATTGAGCACCCTGCGTCCGGCGGATTCGACGCTCTATGGGGCGGACTTCAAGATTTCAGGCGAGGTGTTGGCGTTGCCGGCTGGCCCCATCGGCTATGCGGCGGGGATCGAGTACCGGCACGAATCTCTGGAATCGCGCAATCCGCGCGAGATCGACGCAGGCCTTCAGGTGCGCCCTGCGATTGCGGCGGTGGATGGCGAACGTGATGTGGCGGCCGTCTATGTCGAGGCCAACGTTCCCGTGCTGTCGAACCTGGACGTCCAGATCGCGGGTCGTGGCGACCATTACAGCGACTTCGGCGAGGCCTTCTCGCCCAAGGTCGGGTTGCGCTGGCGGGCGCATGACGCCGTTTTGGTGCGCGCCTCCGCGTCGCGGGGTTTCCGGGCGCCTTCGCTGTCGGAGAACTCGGCCTCGACCAACATCTCCTATGGTTCGGTCGTCGACCCGTTCGATCCCGACATTCCCGGCTCGCGCCAAAGCCCGACCTTCTTCACCGTCGGCAACACTGATCTGGAGCCGGAAAAGACGCGGTCCTTCAACTTCGGCGTGGTGTTCACGCCGACGCGCGACACCATCCTGAGCGTGGACTGGTATCGGGTCGAGCTGGACCATCTTGTCGGGACCAACAACACAACCAGCATCGTTCAGGCCAACAATCCCGCCGATGTCGTTCGTGATGGGCGCGGCAAGCTGGTGGCGGTTTACAACCGCTATCAGAACCTGAGCGAACTGAAGACCTCGGGCGTTGATGTCGAGTTTAGCCAGCGCTGGCGCACCGACCGCTGGGGCGATTTCGCCCTGCAGACGGCCTATACCCATGTCATCGACTATCGCCGTCCGGTCACCGTCGGCGGGCCGCTGGTCGACTATGCGGGCACGAACCGGGGCGCCAGCCTGCCCGCGGACAAGGCCACGACCCGCGCCGGGTGGTCCAGGGGTGATCTGGAAGCGGATCTGACCTGGTACTACACCAGCGGCTATGACCTGGTTCCGGTCGTGGCGGGCCAGTCCAGCGTCGACGCCTATAATCAGTTCGACCTCTACCTCGGCTGGTCCGGGCTGGAGAACGCCAAGCTCTACCTCAAGGTCGAGAACATCGCCGACGAACAGCCGCCTTATGACGGCTCATTCCCCGGTATTCGTGCGCCCTACGACTTCAGCCAGTACGACCTGCGCGGCCGCCAATTCCGTATCGGCTTCGACTACCGGTTCTGATCGTCTCTCATTCTTTTCTTGATAGGTTCTCATGTTGAAAGCCCTGATGGGCGGCGTCGCCTCGGTGGTTCTGGCCAGTGTCGTCCTGTCTGCTGTTCCGGCGCCGGTCCTGGCCCAGTCCGACTATTACTTCCCGGCCGTCTCTTCTGCGGATCTGGATCCCGCCATCCCCAGCCCGGAGCAGTTTCTCGGCTATCCAATCGGCTCGCGCTATACGCGGCACGACCGGGTGGTCGAGTATCTGCGCGAACTCGACCGCCTGTCCGACCGGATCACGGTGCGCGAGATTGGTCGGTCCTATGAGGATCGGCCGCTGTTGGAGGTTATTGTCACCTCGGAGGCCAATCAGGCCCGGATCGAGACCCTGAAGGCCGCGCACGCGCGTCTGGCGGATCCCTCAGCGGCGCCGGATGCGACTGCGCCGGTGGTGGTCGGCCTCTATTACGGCGTCCACGGCAACGAGACCTCCAGCGGGGAGGCGGCGCTGCTTACGGCCTATTATCTGGTTGCGGGGCGAAGTGCGGAGACGCGGGATTGGCTCGACAAGGCCGTCATCCTGATCGATCCGGTGCAGAACCCGGATGGTCGCGACCGCGCCGCCAACTGGCACAATGCCTGGGCCAGCAATCCGCCGGTCAGCGACCCCGCCGACAAGGAGCATGTCGAGCCGTTCCCGGCAGGCCGGACCAACCACTATTTCACCGATCTGAACCGCGACTGGCTGGCGGTCACCCAGCGTGAGACGGCGGCCAAGCTGGAGGTGTTCCACCAGTGGCTGCCCAACGTCCAGATCGACTTTCACGAGATGGGCGCCGGCAGCACCTATTATTTCGAGCCCTCGCCGGCCAGCATGGAAAGCCCTCTGCTGCCCCGCGCGTCGTATGAGGCCAATGTGGTGTTGGCCCGGTATCACGCCCAGGCGCTGGATCGGCTGGGGTCGCTCTATTACACCAAGGAGAATTTCGACAATTTCTCCCCGGTGTACGGTTCGACCTACCCCGACTTCCATGGCGGGGTCGGGGTCACGGTCGAGCAGGCCAGTTCGCGCGGCCTGGTGCAGGACACCGACAACGGCCCGCTGGAGTTCCGCTTCACCATCCGCAACCAGACCGCCGTCGGCCTGGCCACCATCCGCGGCGCGGTCGAGCAGCGCGACTATCTGCGCAACCTTCAACGCGACTTCTTCCGCTCGGCGGTGGAGCAGGGGCGCAGGCACGACCACGCGGCCTTCGTCTTCGGCGATCCCGCCAATCCTGGGCTTACCGCGCAGACGCTGGAGCTGCTGCAGCGGCACCGGATTCGAGTCTATCGTCTGGCCTCGGCGGTGAACCTGGATGGCCGCACCTTCCGGCCCGACAGCGCCTATGTCGTGCCTTCGGCCCAGCCGCAGTTTCGCCTGATCCATTCGATCTTCGAGCCGACGCCGGAGGTGAAGGGCGGCGTCTACGGCAGCACCTCTTACGGCATCGCCGACGCCTATGGTCTGGCGGTCGGACGGGCGCGCCGGGCGCCAGCCCTGGGCGAACAGGTCGCGGCGATCCCGCGCCACGTCGGCGGGGTGAAAGGGGCGGAGGCGGCCTATGCCTACGCCATCGACTGGCGCGACCTGAACGCGCCCGCCGTCCTGTCGGCCCTGCTGCGACAGGGGGTGTCGGTGCGCGCCGCCTTTCAGCCCTTCACCGCGCGCACGGCCGAAGGCGAGACGACCTTCGAGCGCGGCAGCCTGGTGGTGACCACGACAGGTCAGGAAAAGGACGCCGCGACCCTGAGGTCTCTGGTCGATGCGGCGTCGCGTCAGGCCGGCGTCGACGCCTGGAGCCTGGCGACCGGCCAGAGCCTTTCGGGTGTCGATCTGGGCAGCGACAGCGTGCGCCGCATTCGCACGCCGAAGATCGCCTTGATCATGGGGCAGGGTGTGAATGCGACCGAGATCGGCTCGACCTGGTTTGCGCTCAGCGAACGCCTGGCCTGGCCGGCGACCCGCCTGGACCCGTCGCAGATCGGCGGGGTCCCGCTTGACGATTATACGAGCATCGTCCTGGCCGGCGGTTCCTATGACGACTGGAGCGATCGGCGCATCGCCGCTCTCAAGGCCTGGGTCGAGGGTGGCGGGTCGCTGGTGACCTACGGCTCGGCCTCGGCCTGGGCTGTCGACAAGGGACTGGTCAAGACGGGGCCGAAGCCAGAAGCGGGCGACCCGGCGGCCGCGACCCCGGCCGACCGTCTCAGCTTCGCCGATCGGCGCGACTATCTGTCGGAGCAACGCACGTCCGGCAACGCCCTGTCGGCCGATGTGGACGTGACCCATCCGCTGGCCTTCGGTCTGACCGGCCGGTCGCTGGTGGTGAACAAGGAGACGGACGTCGTCTTGCGGCCGGTCGATGATCCCTTCGCCAACGTCGTGCGCATCGACGATCAGCCGCGCGTGAACGGCTATCTGGCCGAGGGTCTGCGCCGCGCAGTCGCTGGGTCGGTCTGGGCCCAGACGGTGCGCGCCGGGCGGGGCAATGTCGTGCTGTTCGCCGACGATCCGGCTCATCGCAAATACTGGTTGGGCACCGAGCGTCTTCTGATCAACGCCCTGTTCCTGTCCAACTATCTGACCCCCGCCGAGCGGCGGTGAGGCGCGCCGCCCGGACCGTCTATGGGGCCGGGCGGGTTGTCGTCTCGATTCGCCGGGGCTTATGGATCGTCCAACCGCCACGCGGCGCGCAGGCCACGGCGACGCGCACACGGTCGAACGACACGGCGCCGCTGGAACGAGGGGACGGGCCGAAAGGCTTGGCGGACATGAGGGGCTCCTGTGACGTATCCACCCCGGCATCAGGCGCACGCGGCGGTCGCCTCGCAATCCAGATCGACTGAAGCGGCCGGCAGGAAACCTAAAGCGTCGCTTTGCTTCGACGGGCCGGACTTGTCACCCCGTCCACGACAGGCTTGGGTGACGTCATGAGCGCTCATCCCGTCTTCGCCGGCATGCCGGTCACCGTCTTCGAGACCATGTCGGGGCTTGCCCGCCAACACGGGGCGATCAATCTGGGGCAGGGGTTTCCGGACGCGCCCGGACCCGAGGCGCTGCGGCGCCTTGCAGCCGAAGCGGTGCTGAACGGGTCGAACCAGTATCCGCCGTCGCGCGGCGATCCAATTTTGCGCGAGGCTGTCGTCGAGCATTATCGGCGCCTGCAGGGCGTGGACTTGGCGTTGGACGGTGTGGTCATAACCTCGGGCGCCACCGAGGCCCTGGCCGCGACTTTGCTGGCCAATGTCCGGCCCGGCGACGAGGTGATCATCTTGGAGCCGGCCTATGACGCCTATCGCCCCCTGATCGTGCGGGCGGGCGGAGTGGTGCGGGCCGTGACGCTGCAGCCGCCGGCGTGGCGGTTGACCGAGGCCGCGCTGGAGGCGGCGGTGGGGCCTCGCACGCGAATGGTGCTTGTCAACAACCCGCTGAACCCGGCCGCGCGGGTTTTCGACGCCGAGGAGATCGCGGCCCTGGCCCGCGTCTGCGTGCGGCGGGATCTGGTCGTCGTCAGCGATGAGGTGTGGGAGCATGTCGTCTTCGACGGGCGGCTTCATCGGCCGCTGCTCGCCGCGCCCGGTATGGCGGACCGGGTCGTCAAGATTGGCTCGGCAGGCAAGATGTTCGGCCTGACCGGATGGAAGGTCGGATTCGCTTGCGGTTCGCCCGACCTGATCGCGCCCTTGGCCAAGGCGCACCAGTTTTTGACCTTCTCCACCCCGCCCAATCTTCAGACCGCCGTGGCGGCGGGCCTGACCTGGCCCCGGTCGTGGTTCGAGGACATGCGGGCCGGCCTGGGACGGTCGCGCGACCGGCTTTCGGCGGCCCTGACAGCCGAGGGCTATGTCGTCACGCCCAGCGAGGGCACCTATTTCCTGTGTCTGGACCTGGCGGCGTCAGGGCTGGCGCTCGACGACACGGCCTTCTGTCGGCGGATCGTCGAGGAGTTCGGCGTCGCGGCCATTCCGTTGTCCGCTTTCGAGAATGAGCCCGTGACCCGCACCGTGGCGCGCTTGTGTTTCGCCAAGGGCGACGCCGTGCTGGATGAAGCCGCCGAACGATTGGGGCGGGCAAGACGCGCCCTTCTCTGAATAGAAATTCTGGGCGGCGCGGCAATCGTTCTGCGATGGACGACGGACGGCCGGGCGCTATGACGGGGGCGTGGGCGCCTCGCAGCCGCACATTCTCGCACTAGGCCGCGCCCTTTTATCCCGGGGCGCGGTCTTTTTGATTTCAGGGGTCTGTCGCTGATAGCTGATCTTCACTCCAGGTCTTTGTCGGATCGGAAGCGCTTAGAGACTTCTCATTCGGTCGTAGTTTTTCTACAGGTTCGTCCATGGCGAACCCCTTTCTTTTCCCGCTCCCCGCGCGCACCGTGTCGGCGCCATCGAGCGTGTCATGAACCCGGCGTCCGACACCCGGCGTCTGCCGCCGCTGAATGCGCTGAAAGCCTTCGAGGCGGTGGCCAGGCTGTCCAGCGTATCGCTGGCCGCTCAGGAATTGGGTGTTACGCCGGGGGCCGTCAGCCAGCAGGTCCGTTTGCTCGAGGATCACGCGGGCGCGCCCCTTATCCGTCGCGAGGCCGGGGGGCTCGCCCTGACCGATCTGGGCGAGCGGCTTCTGCCGGACTTGCGCGACGCCTTCGAACATCTGAAGCGCGCGGCGGATGTGGTCTATGGGCCGATGCAGCGGCAGTCCTTGGCGGTCAGCGTGCCGCCGTCCTTCGCCGTGCGCTGGCTGGTGCCGCGCATGGCGCGGTTCTCGGCCGAACACCCAGAGATCGAAATCTGGATCTCGGCGGACATGAAACTGGCCGACATCGCCGGGGGACGCGCCGACGTCGCCGTGCGCTACGGACGGGGCGACTATGCGGGCGTGCGAAGCGAAGTTCTCATTGAAGCCGGGGTGATTCCGGTCTGCAGTCCCGCTCTGCTGGGGACCCTGCGCGGTCCCGCTGATTTGGCCAACCATACGCTGATCCATGTCGGACAAGGAACGCTGGAGGAGCCGCGGCCGGATTGGGCGGCCTGGCTGAAGTCGCGGCGGCTGGACCGGATCATCGACGCCGCGGCCGGCCCGCGCTTCGATCAGACGGCCTTCGCCATCGAGGACGCCGCGCGCGGGCGTGGGCTGGCCCTGGCGCCGCGCGCCTTCGTGGCCGAGGATCTGGCGTCTGGTCGGCTCGTGGTGCCATTCGCCGACGGCTATCTGGCGACAGACATGGCCTATCGGCTGGTCACGCGACGGGGCGTCCTGCGCTCCGAAGCTCAGGCTTTTATCGGCTGGTTGCGCGCAGAGGCCCGCGCCGACGCCGTGGTGGCGGACGAACTATGAGGGCCCGTCTGCTGTCGCTCTTCCTCCGTCACCCGGCCGAGCGTGGCGAGACCTATTTGCAGCACTTCAAGGTCGCGGTCTCGATCGGCGGTCCCATGGTGCTGGCGGGTCTGGCCTGTGTTCTTCATGCGGTCTTTCCGTTCTGGTTCAAGACCACGGCGAGCCGAATCCTCGTGGTGCTCACCGACAGGGTCCGGCGCGTGTCGCGGCCGACGTCTGTCGAGCGGGAATAGCCTCGCTGATCGATGCCAGCGCCTTGCGTCAGGCGCATTGTCCTTGCCTCTTATCCCGCCGCATCGCACTAGAACGCCCCAATGTCAGACCGATCCATGATCCAACTTGAAGGCGTCACCCGGCGCTTCCGCAGCGCCGTCGGAGAGCGAACGGCTCTGGACGCCGTCGATCTGACCGTGGGGGCGGGCGAGGTGTTCGGCGTCGTCGGTCGGTCCGGGGCCGGCAAATCGACCCTTGTGCGGACCATCAATCTGCTGGAACGACCCGACGCCGGTCGGGTCTGGGTGGATGATCGCGACCTGATGGGACTGAAGCCTGCCGCGCTGCGCGCCGCGCGTCGCCGGATCGGCATGATCTTTCAGCATTTCAACCTGCTGCACAGCCGCACCATCCGTGACAACATCGCCCTGCCTCTTACGCTGGAGGGGCGTTCTCGCGCGGAGACCGCGAGACGGGTCGACGAGTTGATGGAGCGGCTGGGCCTGTCCGAACACGCTCGCAAACATCCGGCGCAGTTGTCCGGCGGTCAAAAGCAGAGGGTCGGCATCGCTCGCGCCCTGGCCTGCGAACCGTCCATCCTGCTGTGCGACGAGGCGACCAGCGCGCTCGATCCCGAGACGACCGAAGACATCCTGTCCCTGCTGGACCAACTGAACCGCGATCTGGGCCTGACCATGGTGTTGATCACCCACGAGATGGAGGTGGTGCGCCGGGTCTGCGACCGGGTGGCGGTGATGGAGGCGGGGCGGATCGTCGAGACCGGTGCGACCGCCGATGTCTTCCTGAACCCGCGGACGGCCGCCACACGAAGCCTGTTGGCCGAGGGCGAGAGCCATGCGGCGACCCCGCCTCCGGTTGGCGGCTTGGTGGCTCGCCTTGTGTTCCGGGGCGCGCGGACTTTTGAACCGGTGTTGAGCCGGGTTTCGCGCGAAACCGGCGTCGATCACGCCATCCTGGCTGGCCGCATCGGTCGGTTCCGCGACCAGCCGTATGGCCAACTCGAGATTTCGTTGGTGGGCGGCGATCCGCAGACGGCTCTCGCCCGACTGCGGGCGGACGGCGTCGAAGTGGAGGTCGTATCCTGATGTTCGGATCAAACATCGACTGGACCATCGTGGGCGAGGCCGCGAGCGACACCCTGCTGATGCTCTTCGCCTCCCTCGTCATCACCGTCATCCTGGGCCTGCCGCTGGGCGTGGCGCTTTATGCGACGGGACGCGGGCGTATCCTCGAGAACCGCCTCGGCCATGCCCTGCTGTCCTTCGTGGTCAATGTGCTGCGCTCGGTTCCCTTCATCATCCTTCTGATCGTCATGCTGCCGGTGACCGTGCTGCTGGTCGGCACGTCCCTGGGCGTGGCCGGCGCCATTCCGCCGCTGGTCGTTGGGGCGGCGCCCTTCTATGCGCGCCTGGTTGAGACGGCCCTGCGCGAAGTCGAGCGCGGCATGATCGAGGCGACCCAGGCCATGGGCGGCTCGACCTGGCAGATCGTGCGGCGTGTCCTGCTGCCTGAAGCCCTGCCGGGGCTGATCGCCGGCGCCACCGTCACCGCCATCGCCCTGGTCGGCTATACGGCCATGGCCGGAGTGGTGGGGGCGGGCGGTCTGGGCGACCTGGCCATCCGGTTCGGTTATCAGAGGTTCCAAACCGACGTCATGGCGGTGACCGTAGTTCTGCTGCTCGTGATCGTACAAATTCTGCAAGTGCTCGGCGACCTCTGGGTGGCTAGGGTCTCCCACCGTTAAGTCGAAGGTTCTCTCCATGCTGCGTCGCGCGTTTCTCGCTTCCGCCCTCGTTCTCGCCCTGGCCGCCTGCGGCCGTCAGGCGCAGCAGAGTGAAGGGTCGCTGAAGGTCGGCGCGACCGCCGTGCCTCACGCAGAAATCCTTGAACAGGTGAAGCCGATCCTGGCTGCGGAGGGGATCGATCTGCAGATCATCGTCTTCAACGACTATGTTCAGCCTAACACCCAACTGGCCGAGAAGCGTCTGGACGCCAACTATTTCCAGACCAAGCCCTATCTGGACGAGTTCAACGCCGGGCGGGGTACATCCCTGGTCACTGTCGCCGGCGTCCATGTCGAGCCGCTGGGCGCCTATTCCCGCAAGTACAAGGCTCTTGCCGCCCTGCCGAACGGCGCCGAGATCGCCCTGCCGAACGACGCCTCCAACACCGGCCGCTCGCTCCTGCTGTTGCAGACCGCCGGCCTCATCACCTTGAAGAAGGCCGCCGATCCGGTGCAGACGGTCGCCGACATTGCGGGGAATCCGCGCGGCTTCCGCTTCCGCGAACTGGAGGCCGCCACCCTGCCGCGCGTGCTGGATCAGGTCGATCTGGCGGTGATCAACACAAACTATGCGCTCGACGCTCGTCTGAATCCGCGCAGCGACGCTCTCGCGCTGGAAGGCGGCGACAGCCCGTATGTGAACTACCTCGTCACACGCGCCGATAATCGCGACGACCCGCGCATCAGGGCCTTGGCCGCCGCCCTGACCAGCCAGACGATCAAGGACTACATCAGCCGGACCTATGGAGGGGCCGTCGTCCCGGCCAGATAGCGCCGAAAGTGGATCGGACGTCCGTCAATGTGCCGATCCAGACCACCTCGCCGGCGCAGCGGCGGGCCGTAACCAAAATGATGCGCGGCGATCCGGCGGGATTTTCCCGCACGCGGCGGGCGCACTCACCGGATACATTCCCTAAAACTGGGGCCGACGGCGTCGCATGGGTTGGAATGACAAGCTAAGCTTGCTTCAAACTTGCATGACGATGCGCAAGCAGGGCAGATCAATGACTTGCGTGGTCGTTGTCAGGTTGTCCCGACACCGCCCTGCAGCTTGTCCACCGCACCGCAGGGGGGATTGCGTTGATGCAGTCGTCACAGGCCATCGATCGCATCGTCATTGTCGGTGGAGGGACCGCCGGCTGGATGGCGGCGGCGGCGCTCGCCCATGTGTTCGAGGGCGCCGGAAAGTCGGTGACGCTGGTCGAATCCGAGGCCATCGGCATCATCGGCGTGGGCGAGGCGACGATCCCCGAGATCCTGAAGTTCAACGCGCGGCTCGGTATCGACGAGGCGGATTTCCTGCGTGAGACCAAGGCCACCTTCAAGCTGGGGATCGAGTTCGACGGCTGGCGTCGCGAGGGCGAGCGCTACTTTCATCCGTTCGGCGCCTTCGGGGTGGATATGGAGGGCGTCGCCTTTCATCACTTCTGGCTGAAGGCCTGCGCCGAGGGTCAGGCTGATCCGCTCGAAACCTATTCGATGGCATGGCAGGCCGCGCGGCGGGGGCGCTTCGTCCATCCGCAGGGCGGGCCGCAGTCGCCCCTGTCCAGCCTGGGCTACGCCTACCATTTCGACGCCGCCCTCTATGCCGGCTTCCTGCGTCGCTACGCCGAGGCGCGGGGCGTCGTGCGATGCGAGGGGCGGGTGGTCGAGGTTCAGCAGAGCCAGGCCGGCGACGTCTCGGGCGTGGTGCTGGAGGACGGTCGCCTGGTGGCGGGCGACTTCTTCATCGACTGCACCGGCTTCATCGGCCTGCTGATCGAAAAGACCTTGAAGGCCGGCTACGATGACTGGTCCGCCTGGCTGCCCTGCGACAGCGCGGTCGCAGTCCCGTGCGAGCGGGTCGAGCCGCTGTCGCCCTACACCCGCTCCACCGCGCGCGAGGCGGGATGGCAGTGGCGCATCCCGCTGCAGCACCGCGTCGGCAAAGGCTATGTCTATTCGTCCAGCCATCTGTCGCATCAGGATGCGGAGGACGCGCTGATGGCGCGGCTGGAAGGGCCGCCGCTGGCCCAGCCGCGTCGCCTGCGGTTCGCCACCGGGCGTCGCCGCGAATGCTGGAAGCGCAACTGCGTGGCGGTCGGCCTGTCCAGCGGCTTCCTGGAGCCTCTGGAATCGACCAGCATCCATCTGATCCAGAGCGCCATCACCAAGCTGATCACTCTGTTCCCGTCGCAGACGACCGACGAGGGCCTGAGGCGCGAGTTCAACGCTCTGATGGAGGAGGAATTCGTCACCGTCCGGGACTTCCTGATCCTGCACTATAAGGTCACGCAGCGCGACGGGCCGTTCTGGGCGCAGGTGCGCGCCATGCCCATCCCGGACCGGCTGGCCGACAAGATCGCCCTGTTCGAGCAGACGGGGCGGATCGTCAGGCGCGACCACGACATCTTCTCCGAATCCAGCTGGCTGGCGGTGGCGGTGGGCCAGGGCCTGGCGCCGCGCGGGCGTCACCCGATCTCGGACGTTCTCGGCCGCGATGAAAACCGGGCGCGGCTGGCGGCGATCCGCGACAGCATATGGCGCACCGCTGACGCCCTGCCGTCCCACGCAGACGCCCTCGCGGCGACGATGAGACCTCACGCCTGACAGCCGCGCTGACAGCACGCGCCGATTCCGCCACGCCGAAGAAAAACCCGACCAAGACCGCCGCCAAACGTTGACATCGCTGTCAATCGGTAGTCCATACAGTCTGCGGACGGTCGATAAGGCTGCCGAAATTCTTGCGACGGGCAGCACCGTCGGACCTCGGGGGAAACCAAGATGAAGTCAGAGCTCTTCCATTCCGGACGTGCGCCCGCCGCGCGCGGCCTGCGCCGTTCCGTATCCGCCCTGGCCTTGACGGTCGCTGTCGTCGGCGCGACCGCCGCTCATGCCCAGTCGACGACGGCCCCGCAGACGACTGCGCCGGCCACGGACGACGCGGCCCAGGTCGACGATATCGTCGTCACCGGCATCCGCGCGCGCATCGCCTCGTCCCAGGCGATCAAGCGTGATTCCGACACCTTCGTCGACGCCGTGACCGCCGACGACATCGGCGCCCTGCCGGACAAGTCCGTCAACGAGGTGCTGCAGCGCATCCCGGGCGTGAACATCAACCGCTTCCAAGGGCCGACCGATCCCGACCACTTCTCGGTCGAAGGCTCCAACGTCATCATTCGCGGCCTGTCCTACGTCCGCTCCGAATTCAACGGCCGTGACGCCTTCAGCGTCAACACGGGTCGCGCCCTGGGCTTCAACGACGTCTCGCCCGAACTGCTGTCCAGCGTTCAGGTCTTCAAGAACGCCACGGCCGACCGCATCGAAGGCGGCATCGCCGGCGTGGTCGATCTGCGCACCCGCAAGCCCTTCGACAGCCGCAAGTTCGTCTTCGGCGCCACGGCCGAGGGCTCTTACGGCGATCTGCGCGAAAAGGCGGGCCTGGGCTATTCGGCCCTGGTCAGCAACGTCTGGGACACCCAGCACGGCGCGTTCGGCGCCCTGTTGAGCTATGGCGAATCCGACCTCTATTCCGAAGCCTACGGCACCCACCTGACGGACTTCGTCTATCGCCCCGACCTGTCGAACGGCGAGGACCGCCGCTATGTCCCGCGCGGCGGCGCCGTGCGGACCCAGCAGTTCGACCGCTCGCGCTCGACCCTGGACGGCTCGCTGCAGTGGGAATCCAATGACGGTCGCGCCAAGCTGACCGGCGAATACATCCGCGCCGACTCGCGTTCCGGCTGGACCGAGCGTGTGATCGAGGTCGATCTGGGCAGCGGCGGCGATCCCACCCCGACCGCCGGAAATCCGTTCACCTATGGCTCCAACGGCGTCTTCACCAGCGGGCTTCTGGTCAACAACGCCCCGAACCTGCAGGTGGCGCCCAAGCGCGAGCGCGATCTCCAGACCCTGACGGAAGACTTCTCGCTGGCGGCGGAGTTTCATCCCACCGACCGTCTGTCGATCTGGCTGGACGCCCAGTACAGCAAGGCCTCGGCCGACGACGTGGACATGAGCGTCTACGGCGCGATCACGCCGGTCTACACCCTGATCGGCGAAGGCCGTCACGGCGTGCCGGACATTCAGTTCGTCGACGCCTCAGGCCAGCCCTCTGCCCTGACCAACGATCCGGCCAACTTCTACTACCGCGCCGCCATGGATCACGTCGAACAGTCCGAGGGCGACCAGAAGGCGTTCAAGGCCGACCTGAAATACGACTTCGACAACTCCTTCCTGCGCGCCATCCGCATGGGCGCCCGCTATTCGGATCGCGAACAGACGCGCCGCTACAGCGCCTACAACTGGGGTGCGATTTCCGAAAGCTGGGCCGGCGGCGTCTCGCCCTTCCAGACCACTGGCCCTCTGGCTGTCGAACAGTTCGACTTCCCCAACTTCCAGCGCGGGCACAACCCCTCGCCGATCAACGGCTATTATCCGACCATCGGTCTGGCCTCGGCCTATCGCGATGGAACGTTGCAGACCGCTCTGGAAGGCGTCCGCAGCTCGGGTTCGACATGGGTGCCGCTGGACAAGCGTCCCGGCGCCATCGCCGGCACCCGCTTCCTTCCGGGCGAAATCAACAACTCGAACGAGCAGACCACCTCGGCCTACGTCAGATTCGACTTCGGTCGCGACGACATCTTCGGACCCGACACGGCCCTGACCGGCAATCTCGGCCTGCGCTACGCCAAGACCGAGTTCCAGACGATCGGCTTCGTGGCCAGCCCCAATGTCGGGCTGAACTTCGGCGACGCCAACCAGAACGATCCGCGCTTCCCAGGCCAGAACATTCCGGTGACGCAGAACAATGCGGCGGCCATCGCTCGCTATCGCTGCAGCCTGATCCAGCCGGGTCAGTCGGCGCCGGGATACTGCCTGCTGTCCGACACGCGCCTGAACCAGCTGATCGCCTTCAGCGACGGCAGCAACCAGGAAGTCGAGCGCAGCAACAGCTACGATGATTGGCTTCCCAGTCTGAACCTGAACCTGAAGTACAAGGAATGGGTCTTCCGGGGCGCGGTGTCGCGCGCCATGACTCGCCCGGACTTCGGTGTCACAGCTTTCTCGGCGACGCTGTTCTACACCGACATGAACCAGATTCGCGCGAATGGCGGCGACGTCAACACGGCGCCCTTGCTGACCACCTTCACCGGCGGTTCGCAGCTGACGGGCGTTCGCGCCTGGAACTATGATCTGGGTGTGGAGTGGTATTTCAAGCCCGGCAGTTCGCTGACCTTCAACGCCTTCTACAAGGACCTGACGGACATCCTGGCCAGCGGCTCGAATGTTCAGCAGTTCAGCAACGCTCAGGGCGTCACGACCGACGTCCAAGTTAATCAGCAGGTCAATATCGGCTCTGGCTGGATCAGGGGCTTCGAGGTCGGCTATCAGCAGACCTACAGCTTCCTGCCGGGTCTGCTCAGCGGCCTGGGGATTGAGGCCAACTACACCTTCGTCGAGCCCTCGACCTTCCCCAATGAGGTGAACGAGCCTCGCTACGTGGGGCTGGAGTTGCCGCTGCAGCAACTGTCGCGCCACACCTACAACTTCTCGGTCTTCTATGAGCGGGATCGTCTGTCGGCGCGGCTGGCCTACAACTGGCGCAACGGCTTCCTGTTGACGCCGCGCGACGAGGTGAACCCCTTCTCGCCGATCTTCAACGCCTCGACGGGGCAGTTGGACGGGTCCATCTTCTACACCCTGAACGACAACTGGAAGATCGGTCTGTACGGCGCGAACCTGCTGGACGAGGTCACGGTCACGGAACAGCAGACCTCCTACCCGCTCAACGGCGTAAACCAGGCCGGCCCGCTGGCCCCGCGCTCCTACTTCCGCAGCGACCGCCGCGTGACGCTGAGCCTGCGCTACACCTTCTAAGACCTTCTCTGAGCCGAAGGCCTGGGGCGTCGATCACTGATCGACGCCCCTTTTTTATGGATCAGCCCGCGCCGTACAGGTCGGTCATGACCGTGTCGTGCGTCGGCAGGGCCGCCAGAGTCTGGTCGAAGGCCATGACCATTCGTCCTAGCGCGCCGAGGGCGGCCGACAGGTCCAGCCGGTCGACCTGCACGTCATGGCGGCGGGGCGCCAGGCCCAGACCCGCCATCAGCATCGCCCAGTGCTGGGCGTCATAGGGATCGCCGTCCAGCCGGACGGCGCCGTTGCGCGACAGAAACTGGCCAACCCGCCGTTCCAGATCCGGCCCGAATGGCGCCAACGCCGCGCCTCGCGGGCCCTGACGCAGGATCAGATTCAGGCGGTCGGCGCGGCAGCCGAGGTCCCTCATGATCGCCGTCGTATAGGCCGCGGCGCAGGCCGGAATCTGGTCCGTCGCGCCGGGCAGGCAGGCGGCCAGCGTTTTCAACTGCTGGCCGAGAACGATGTCGTCCAGACCCAGGGCTGGGCCGAAGCGAGCGGCCGCCGGCCCCAGCGCCAGTCTGTCGCCGAGCCAGGGCGTCCGAAGGAAGCCGGGGCGGGCGGCGGCATCGGACAGGTCGACGATCTCTACGTCGCCAAGGGCGCCCAGCAGGCTTCCCCTGGCCTGATCCGGCGATGTCTGTTGCTCGGCGTAGCAGAGGCTGGCCACGCCGGCCCCGCGCAGCGGCGTCAGGGTCAGCAGGCCTTCGGTCAACGCCCGAACGGCGACATAGGGCGGTTGCTCGCCGCCGCGATACCGGACCGTCAGCCGGCGATCATGGCCGAGCCGGTCGCGCCAGTCGTCGGCGTCCTGAAAGGCGGCTGCGCGGGTGTCGAGGGTCATGAAGGGCGTCGAGCCGTCGACCTCCTCCGCCGACACGCGCCGGGCGCCGTCCCGCAGGGCCGCCGACTTCAAAAGCGTCGTCAGGACCGCACGGTCCAGCAGCAGTCGGGGTCTTAGCAGGGAACGCGGCGACTGCCGGTCGAGGCTGGGGTGGGCGTATCTGCCCGCCGACATGACCCGCGCCTGAAACTGAAGCGGCTCCAGCAAGGCGGCGTAGTCATGCCCGCCCGGCGACCTTTGCGCGGCGCGCAACACCACGTCCTGAACGGCGACCCCGTCGAGGGCGGGCAGGGGCTCCTGCTCCACCACCGCTACATCGCGCTCTTGGCGCCAGTCGCGCAGCACGACGCCCAGGCAGAAGCCGCCGTGGGCCTGAACCATCAGGTCGTCGCCCCCGTCGGCCAACTGCAGGAGCAGGCCGTCCGGCTCCACCAGAACGGGCTGCAACTCCTGGGCCTCCGGTTCAGGGCCTTCCTCGATCGTCACCACATGGCCATCCGGCAGGGCGCGGGCCAGCAGGGCGGCCGCCGCCCAGGCGGCCAATCCGTCGCCCTGAATCTTCCAGGTCTTCGTCGCCATCAGACCGCCCCTCGCCTGGGCTGACCCATGGCCTGAATGAAGCCCATATGATCCGGTGTCCGGTCCACCGCGCTCCGAACCGCGTCGCGCATTCCGGTCAGCTTGGCGGAAAGCCTGGCCGCATCCAGACGGTCCACGCGCGGGTCCCAGCCCTGGGGCACGATGTTCTGGCCTATCAGCACGGCCAGCCAACTGGGCGGATGGAAGACCCCGACATCATAGTCGGGCAGCAGGCCGCGCGACACGAAGGCCTCGACCTTGGCCGACAAACTGTCCGGCCAGGCCATCTCGCGCATCGCGCGCCAAAACGGCTCGTCGCGCTGGTTGGCGACATAGTGCAAGACTAGGAAGTCGCGAATACGGTCGAACTCCAGCGCCATGATCGCATTGTATTCGCGTGCATCGTCCGCCATCCCCGCCTGATCCGGGAACAGGTCGAGCAGGGTCGTGACGCCCAATTGGATCAGATAGATGCTGGTCGATTCCAGCGGCTCCAGGAACCCGCCCGACAGGCCGATGGCGACGACGTTGCGGTCCCACAGCCTGCTTCGCCGCCCGGTGCGGAACGACAGGCGACGCGGCTCCGCCAGCGCCGGCCCCTCCAGATTGGACATCAGGGTCTGTTGCGCCACCTCGTCCGAAAGGTGGGCCGAGGAGAAGACCAGCCCGTTCCCGGTCCTGTGCTGAAGCGGGATCCGCCATTGCCAGCCGGCGTGACGCGCCGTCGCCCGCGTATAGGGGCCGACGGGCGCCGCTGTCTGGCACGGCACGGCGAAGGCGCTGTCGCAGGGCAGCCAATGGCTCCAGTCCTCGAAACCCGCGTTCAGGGCCTCGGCGATCAGCCGCCCGCGAAAGCCCGAACAGTCGACGAACAGGTCGCCTGCGATGCGCCGTCCGCCTTCCAGGGTCAGGGCCGTGACATGGCCGGTCTCGGCGTCCAGATGATGCTGGACAACCTTGCCTTCGGTGCGGACCACGCCGCGCCCGCACGACACCTCGCGCAGGAAGGCGGCGTAGAGGCTGGCGTCGAACTGGAAGGCGTAGGAGAAGGTGGACAGAGGCGATCCGGCGTCCGACGTCGGACGCTGGAACCGGCAGGCCTCCGCCGCCCGCACCGGATAGCTGTAGTCGTCCAGGGGCGTCGGGTCGCCGCCCGCCCGGCGCGCGGCCCAGACCTGGTGGAAGTCGATCCCCTCGATCGGCTCGCCATAGGCGCCGAAGGGGTGGATGTAGGCCTCGCCGGGCCGTCCCCAATCGACGAACTGGATGCCCAGTTTGAACGTCGCCTGGGTGCGTTCGATCAGGGTCTGTTCGTTGATGCCCATGGCGGTGTTGAAGGCGCGTATATGGGGCAGGGTGGCCTCGCCCACGCCCACGATGCCGATGGCGTCGGACTCGATCAGTTCGATTTCGACGCCCCGCCCCGCCAGCCGATGCGAGAGGGCGGCCGCGGTCATCCACCCCGCCGTGCCGCCGCCGAGAATGACGACCCGTTTAATCGAGCCCTGATCTTTGATCGTGTCCATGCGACTTCGTATCAGATGAAATCGGCCCATGACAGCGCAGGACAATCGGCGAAGAATATGCGTTCGCGCGACATCGCTATTCCCGTCTTAGGTGCTAAGAACGACGGCAGCGGATGCTGTTCGGGGGCGGAATTTGGCGACGGTGACGATCTATGACGTGGCGGCCAGGGCCGGCGTCTCCATCAAGTCTGTGTCGCGCGTTCTGAACAACGAGCCCAATGTCAGTCCCTCGCTGCGGGCCAAGGTGGAGGAGGCCGCCACCGCGCTTGGCTATCGGCGCAGTCTGTCGGCGCGCAGTCTGGCGGGCGCCTCCTCGTCCCTGATCGCCGTCCTGGTCGACGCCGACCTGACGATCGAACACTGGAAGAGCGGCCGGGGAAGCGACTATCTGGGGCGGTTGGAGTTCGGCGCCCTGATGGAGGCGCGTCAGGTCGATTATCATCTGATGGTCGAACTGGTGGATCACAACTCGGCGGACCTGGAACGGGACCTGATGGCCCTGCTGAATTCGATCCGGCCCGAGGGCGTCATCCTGACCCCGCCGAATTCGGACAACGCCATGGTCATGGATGTGCTGGACGCCGCCGGCACGCCTTACGCCCGGATCGGGCCGGAGGCCGCTTTCGACCGGGGGTATTGCGTCGAGATGGACGAGCGGCGCGCGGCGCGCGAGATGACCGCCCATCTGATCGCTCTGGGTCACGACCGGATCGGCTTCGTCACCGGGCCCATCGCCTATGGGGCCAGCCGCCGTCGCCTGGCCGGCTATCGCGACGCCATGGCCGAGGCCGGGCTGGAGGTTCAGGCGAACTGGGTGGTGGAGGGCGACTTCACCTTCAGGTCGGGAACCGTGGCCATTGAGCGGCTGCACGAGGCGGCGCCCGAGATCACAGCCGTCTTCGCCAGCAACGACGACACCGCCCTGGGGGTGCTGCATGGCGCGGCGCGTCTGGGCCTGTCCGTTCCGGCCGACCTGTCTGTCGCCGGCTTCGACGATTCGCCGGGCGCCGGGTTCAGCACCCCCGATCTGACCACCATTCGTCAGCCGGTGGCGGAGATGGCCGCCGCCGCCGCCCAGCGGTTGATTCCCCCGCTGCGCCGCCTTCTGGCGGGCGACCCGAACGCCCGGGTCATCGTCGGTCACGACCTGATCGCCCGCCAATCGACGGCGGAACGTCCGCGCTGAGATCCTCGCTCCGCCTTTTTCTTGACAGCGCTGTCATTGGTTTGGCACAGTCGGATCGTCCATTGTTTATCGGACGTCAGCATTGGCCTGAATGCGCGCCGCCGGGGTTGGCTTGGGCGGTGCGAGGGCCGTAAGGATCGGGCCTCATCCATGCGAAAGACCGCCACCGCCTTGGTGATCACCTTGATGTCGAGCGCCTGCGCGGTCGCCTTGCCCTCTCGTCCTGTCCCGGTTCAGGCGGTGACGGCCGAAGCGTCGATCGTGACGGATGCGGCGCGGGCCCATCCCGGGCTTTGGCCCCATGCGGCGTCGCCGGCGGCGATGACGGATCGGGCGACGGAGGCCTTCGTCACCGAACTGATGAGCCGGATGACGCTGGAGGAGAAGGTCGGCCAGACGATTCAGGCCGACATCGGCTCGATCAAGCCCGAGGATCTGCTGACCTATCCGCTGGGGTCGATCCTGGCGGGCGGCAACTCTTCGCCCGGCGGGGACGAGCGCGCCTCGGCCGACAAATGGGTTGAACTGGCCCAGGCCTTCCGCGCGGCGGCGGCCCAGCGGCCGGGCGCCAAGGTTCCGCTGATCTACGGCATCGACGCCGTGCACGGGCACAACAACATCGTCGGCGCCACCATCTTTCCGCACAACATCGGCCTGGGCGCCGCGCGCGATCCCGACCTGATCCGCCGCATCGGCGTGGCGACCGCGCTGGAAGTGGCGGTGACCGGCGCCGACTGGACCTTCGGCCCGACCCTGGCCGTGCCCCGCGACGACCGCTGGGGCCGCGCCTACGAAGGCTATGCCGAGAACCCTGAGGTGGCGCAAAGCTACGCCGGTCCGATGACCCTGGGCCTGCAGGGGACGTTGTCGGCCGATCATCCGCTGACGGCCGGCCATATCGCCGGCTCGGCCAAACACTTCTTGGCCGACGGCGGCACTACGGGCGGCAAGGACCAGGGCGACTACGCCGGCTCCGAAGAAGAGATGATCCGCACCCATCTGTCCGGCTATCCTCAGGCCATCGACGCGGGCGTTCTGTCGATCATGGCCAGCTTCTCCAGCTGGAACGGCGTCAAACATTCCGGCAATCAAACCATTCTGACGGACGTGCTGCGCGGCCCCCTGGGCTTCGACGGCTTTGTGGTGTCGGACTGGAACGCACACGGCCAGCTGCCCGGCTGTTCGAACGAAAGCTGCGCCCTGGCCTTCAACGCCGGCATCGACATGTTCATGGCGCCCGACAGCTGGAAGCCGCTCTACGCCTCGACCCTGGCCCAGGTGAAGTCGGGCGAGATTCCGATGGCCCGGCTGGACGAGGCGGTGCGCCGCATCCTGCGGGTCAAGGTCAAGACCGGCCTGTTCAACGACAGCCGCCCGGTCGAGGGGCATCTGAACGAACTGGGCTCGCCCGCTCACCGCGCCCTGGCCCGCGAGGCGGTGCGCAAGTCGCTGGTTCTGCTGAAGAACGAGGGCTCGGTCCTGCCGATCCGTGCGGGCGCGCGGGTGCTGGTGGCGGGCCATGCCGACGACATCGGCCAGGCCTCGGGCGGCTGGACCCTGACGTGGCAGGGCACGGGCAACACCAACGCCGATTTCCCCAACGGCCAGTCGATCTGGAGCGGCATCCGCGAGGCGGTGACCGCAGGCGGCGGCCAGGCGACCCTCAGCGCCGACGGGTCCTTCACCCAGAAGCCCGACGTCGCCATCGTCGTCTTCGGCGAGACCCCCTATGCCGAGTTCCAGGGCGACGTGGACACGCTGGACTTCCTGCCCACCGAGCCGCTGGAGACGCTGAAGCGCCTGAAGGCGGCGGGCATTCCGACCGTCTCGGTCTTCCTGTCGGGTCGTCCGATGTGGACCAACCCCGAGATCAACGCCTCCGACGCCTTCGTCGCCGCCTGGCTGCCGGGCACGGAAGGTGCGGGCGTCGCCGACGTGCTGATCGGCGATGCGGCCGGCAAGCCGCGCAACGATTTCCACGGAACCCTGTCCTTCAGCTGGCCCAAGACCGCCAAGGGCGAGCCGCTGAACGTGGGCCAGCCGGGCTATGACCCCCAGTTCGCCTATGGCTACGGCCTGACCTACGCCCGTCCCGCCCGCGTCGGCGCCCTGTCCGAGGACAGCGGCGTGGTCAGCACGGGCAGCAGCCTGGACCGCTACTTCGTCGATGGCCGCTTCGTGGCCCCCTGGTCGCTGATGTTGCGCGACGCGGGCGGCGATTTCCGACTGGGCGCCGAGAAGGCCGGGGCCAGCCCGCGCGGCGGCGTCTCCGTGCGCTCCACCGACGGCGCCGGCCAGGAATCGGCGCGCGCCCTGGCCTTCTCGCCGGCCGGCGGCATGGCGATGATCGTGGCCCAGCCTGTCGATTTGACCCGTCAGTCCAACGGAGAGATGGCCATCGCCTTCCGCTATCGCGTCGACGCCGCGCCTGTCGGCCCCGTGCAACTGGCGCTGGGCGACGGACAGGTGGACCTCACCAGCCTGTTCAAGGCTGCGCCGCTTGGCGAATGGCGGACGCTCAAGGTCCGTCTGTCGTGCCTGCGCGACGCCGGTGCCAATCTGGCGGCGGTCGAACAGCCCTGGGGTCTGCGTTCCAACGGCGCCTTCGCGGTGACGGTGGAGAATATCCGCCTGGCCTCCAATGAGGGTGATACGGTCTGCCCGACGACGCGATAAGCGTCCTTCGGGGGGAGGGGTGGACGATGACGAACGCTGAGCTGAGCGTCGCCTTCTTCCTGCAGATGGCGATCATCGTCGCCGCCTGCCGGATCGTGGGCTGGCTGGCCAAGCGTTACCTGGGCCAGCCCCAGGTGGTGGGCGAGATGATCGCCGGCGTCATCCTGGGACCGTCGTTGCTGGGCCTGCTGTCGCCCGATCTGCAGGCGGCCCTTTTCCCCAAGGACTCGCGCTCGATCCTGTTCGTCGGCGGCCAGTTGGGCGTCGGCCTCTATATGTTCCTGGTCGGCCTGGGCTTCCGGCGCGATCATTTCCAGGCCAACGCCAAAAGCGCGGCGGCCGTCTCCCTGGCGGGCATGGCCGCCCCCTTCATGGCCGCCGTCGCAATCGCGCCGTGGCTGGTCTCCATGGGTCTGTTCGGCGAGGGCGTCGCCCCATGGCAGGCCATGCTGTTCATGGGCGCGGCCATCTCCATCACCGCCTTTCCCATGCTGGCGCGCATCATCCATGAGCGGGGTCTCAGCGGCACCCGTCTGGGGTCGCTGTCGCTGGCGGCCGGCGCCATAGATGACGCGGGCGCCTGGTGCGTTCTGGCCGTCGTCCTGGCCAGTTTCGGGGCCGGCCCGATGGTGGCGATCGCGGCGATTTGCGGCGGCGGCGCCTTCGCCCTGTTCATGCTGACCCTGGGCCCCAGGCTGCTGGCGCCCCTGGGGCGGATGGCCGAGCGCGAGGGGCGGGTGGGGCCGACCCTGCTGGGCGTCGTCGTGATCCTGTTCATGGCCAGCGCCTGGGCCATGGACGCGGTCGGGGTTCACGCGGTTTTCGGCGGCTTCATTCTGGGCGTCGTCATGCCGCGGGGCGTGTTGGCCCAGGACGTACGGCGTCAATTGGAGCCGCTGGTGGTCCTGTTGCTGCTGCCGATGTTCTTCACCTTCTCGGGCCTGAACACCCAGCTGACCTTGGTCGACAATCTGGGGCTGGTTGCGGTGACGGGCGTCATCCTGATCGGCTCCATCCTGGCCAAGGGCGGCGCCTGCTGGGCCGCCGCCCGCCTGACGGGTCAGGACAACGCCACCGCCCTGGGCATCGGCGCCCTGATGAATGCGCGCGGCCTGATGGAGCTGATCATCATCAACATCGGCCTCCAGCGGGGCGTGATCGGCCCGGCCCTGTTCTCGATCCTGGTGCTGATGGCCATCGTCACCACCCTGATGGCTTCGCCGATGTTCGAATGGGTCTATGGGCGAAAGGCGCGCGAGCGCGGTGATCTGGGCGGCCTGGACGCGGCGGAAGATGACCTGGCGGCCCGCGCCGTTCCGGCGTCCAAAACCTGAAAAGGCATTGGCCCGCCGCGAGATCGCAGCGGGCCTTTCGCTTCAGCGATCGTCGATGAAGGCGGCGACCCAGACCAGGGGCGCGTTCCAGTTGATGGCCACCTCGTTCAGCGCATAGGCGTTGATGTCGTCGGCCCAGCAGGTCTGGGCCGCGCATTTGCCGACCAGGGTCTTGGCCACGTCGTCGATCATGGCCTGATTGTTCGGCCCGCCCGACAGGGCGCCGGCCGGGGGCAGGGGATAGGCCGGGTTGGCCTGATGCGCCCAGAACCGATGGTGCGGATTCTGGACCGGCCGGTCGCCATAGCCCGTCACATAGGACCGATCCAGCGGATTGCGCCCCAGCACATAGTCCAGCGAGGCGATCACCGCGTTTCGGAAGTTCCAGTCGCCGGTGTAGTCGAAGGCCGAACCCAGCACGACCGCCCGGCTCATCAGGGCGCCGTTCGAACCCCACTCGTATTTCTCGCCCGAGACCGGCAGGCCGTAGCCCTGGCCATAGCCGGCGTCGACATAGGTCCGGGCCGCCGCCACGATGTTGGCGCGCACCTTGACCAGGTCTTCCTCGGGCAGCACGTCCGGCACGGTGGCCAAAGTCAGCGAGCCCAGGGCCGCCGTCCACGAATAGCCCGGATCGCCGGTCGCGCTTTTGCCCGATGTCGGGCCTCCGAGATAATAGGGCGAGGTCTTCAGCGCCGTCATATAGGCGGGATTGCGCGTGGTGGCCAAAAGCTCGGCCGTCGCCCAGTAGAACTCGTCTGAGAAGTCGCTGTCGCCATAGGCGCCGCCGCCGGCGAAATTCTCTCCAGCCCGAACGTCGCGATTTCGCAGGGCGGCGCGGAAGGCGCGCTGCGAGGCGGCCAGGCACTGTCGGGCGAAGGCGGGGTCGATCTCGCGCCAGATGCGCGCGCACTGGGCGCCGACGGCCGCCAGGTTCAGGGTGGCCGCCGTGCTGGGCGGATACAGCAGGCGTGTCTCGTGATCGTCGGCGGGGGCCAGGGGGATGCCGGTCCAGCGCGCGTCGTGGACCTTGTGATGCGCCATGCCGCCGGCGTCGATCTCGGTCAGGGTCAGCGGCTGACCCGGCGTCTGGGCGCCGACGGGCACGCGCAGCTTCACCCCGTCCGGAATCTGCATCTTCAACAGGAACTCGATCTCGTAGCGGGCCTCGTCCAGCAGATCGTTGACGCCGTTTCCGGCCTCCGGGATGCTGACCTTGCCGTCCGCGAAGGCGTCCGCGCCCGGCCCTTTACGCGCCATCGCCCGCTCATAGGCGTTCAGCAACATCCAGACGGAAATCCCGCCGTTGACGACATATTTGCCGTGATCGCCCGCGTCGTACCAACCCCCGGTGACGTCCAGCGTATAGTCGCAGCCCGGCCAGACCACCCCGGCCTGGTCCGCGCCCGAGAAGCAGCCGGCGACCTCGCGCGGGTGCCCGGCCGCGCGGGCCAGGTCGGGCCGCGCCACATGGGCGGCCAGGATCGGCACGCCAGCCCGGTTCTGATAGAAATAGGCCAGGGCGTCGTATTTCAGCCGGGCGTGGGGATGCTGCTGGATCGCGAAGGGGCGGCTCTCGTGCGATCCGACGATCAGCCGATAACCGTCGCCGTCCGTCTGTAGCGACTGGAAATCGACCGTGTGCACCACCTGGCCCGAGGCGGCGTCCTGGCCAAAGACCTTGGACGTCCCTTGCGCCACGGTGGCGCCCGCCGGGTCCACGACGCGCCAAGGCAGGGGCCGGGTCGCCCGATCCTCGACCGTGGCCGTCTTCGGACCCTGGGTTTCGAACCCGACCTGGCTCATGCGCACGGCGGCCGCTTCCGGTTCCGCGTGCGCTGCGCCAAAGGCGGCCGCCAGGGCCAACGCCGCGACGCCGGCCGTCAATCTCTTCCTCACCCCAACCTCCCTCAAGGTCTGTGTTCTTCACGAACGACGCCGATCCACGCCAGCGTCCCCTTGCAAAAACTCTAGCATCTGACAGCGTTGTCACAAGAGGCGGGCTGATCGCATTATGTTGCAGCCGTTCACGCCGCAGGGCGCCATGATCGCCCTAGCAAGCGCGTCGGGCCTCGTGCCATAGAGGCGAGGGCCGTTCGATGGAGGAGGGCGAAGTTTCCAGCCGTTCCCAAACCCGCCGCACGCCCCTGGTCCTGGCCGCCTATCTGGTGCTTTTCCTGGCCGCCTTCATCGGCCTGGCGCCCCTGTTCCAGATCGTCGCCCCGCTGCACGCCGCCGGTCTGGACGCCAGGGCCAAGACGGAGATCCTCAGCCGGGCCATGGTCTGGGGCGCCGTCACCGCCGCCGTCGCCAATATCGCCATGGGCGCGATCAGCGATCGGACCCGCTCTCGGTTCGGTCGTCGTCGGCCCTGGATCGCGCTGGGCGCCGTGCTGACGGTGCTCAGCTATGTCGGCATCTGGCGGTCTGCGACGCCGGGTCACTTCGTCTGGGCCATCATCGGTTTCCAGCTTGCGTTCAACGTTCTGATGGCGCCGCTGTCGGCGGTGTTCGCCGAGCGCGTGCCGCTGGCCCTGCGTAGCACCGCCTCCGCCCTGATGGGCCTGTCCTACCCCCTGGCGGTCGCCCTGGGGTCCAGCCTGATGGCGCTGGGGCCGCAGCACGAGCCGGGGCGGCTGGCGCTGCTGGGCGGCATTCTGCTGGCCGCCGCCGCCCTGTTCCTGATCGTCTTCGACGAACCGGCCTCGACCGAGGGTCCGCAGAGCGAGGCGCCCAAACCGGCCGCCGAGGGCGGGGCGTTCTTCGATCCGTTCCGATCGCGCAACTTCGTCGTCGTCTGGACCTGCCGGCTGCTGATCGCGACGGGATATGCGCTGGTCAGCGTCTATCTGCTTTACTTCATCACCGATGCGGTGGGGTGGGCCGGCCGCACGCCCGAAAGCGCCCACGCCCTGCTGACCGGCGTCGGCTTCGGCGGGGTCGTGATCGTCGCCGGACTGGTCGCGGTGTTCGGTCGGCGCATCCGGCGCCGCCAGCCGGTCGCCTTGCTGGGGGCTGCGCTTCTGTGCGGCGCGACCCTGGTCCTGGCCCTGACCCAGTCCTGGATCGTCGCCGTGGTCGCCTTCGCCGCCTATGGTCTGGGCCAGGGCGCCTATGGCTCCGTAGAGATGGGGCTGATGGCCGACGCCTTGCCCTCGCGGGAGAACCGGGGGCGCGACATGGGGCTGAACAATCTGGCGGTGGCCCTGCCTCAGGCCCTGGCGCCCATCGCCGCCCTGATCCTGGAGCGCGCCGACATCGACGTCCGGGGACTGTACATCGCCGCCGCCGCCTGCTTCGCCTCGGCCGTCGTGGTCGTCGGACTGTTTCGTCGGCAGGCTTGATCGCAACGCCCCGACCCCGCATGACATGACGCCTTTCCGCGCACTTCGGCCTAAGGACCCATGTCGATCAGCCAGAGCCACAGTCGCGCCGTCGAAGCCGCGCTCATTCTGGACGCGGCCATCGAGCGGGCCTCGGCGGAGGGGCTGCACAGCCTGACGCTGCGCGACCTGGCCCAGGCGGTGGGCAAGAGCACCACCGTCATCGTCAATCTGTTCGGGGCCAAGTCCGGCCTGATCCAGGCCGTGGGCGAGGAGGCGCTGCGGCGCGATGCGGCCTTTCACGACGCCTTCTTCGGCTCGGTGGCGGGTCTGCCGCTGGCGCGCGACGGCCTGCTGGCCCTGGCCCAGACCTATCTGGGGCATCGGGTGGCGGACGACGCGGGGTTCGCCCGCATCTGGGAGGCCCTGCTGCTGGACGCCGAGCCGGCCCCGGAGCAGCGTGACATGGTGGGTCGCTGGCACGCCATGCGCTGCGACGCCTGGCGTCGGCATCTGGCGCGCGATGCGCGGTTGGACGGGTTCGTGGAGCCCCTGGTCGCCTGGCTGACGTTCGAACAATACTATGCGGGCGCGCTTCGCGGCCGGGCGGACTATGGCGTCGTCGCCGCCGAGGGGTTGGGGGCGATGATCGACCGCGCCTTCGGCCTCGCCGATGGTCCGCCTACGGCGACCTTTTGGTATCGCGACGCCATGGTCCTGCCCCAGGCGCCCGCGGGGGACGCCGAGCCGGAGGCCATGCGGCGCAAGCTGCTGGACATCGCGGCGGACCAGATTCTGGCCGGCGGCATCACCGCCATCACCAATCGCTCGGTCAGCGCCGTGGCCGCGACCTCGACCTCGACCATCGCCTATCACTGGCCGGACATGCGCCATTTCGTGCTGGACGCGGTCTGGCACAGCGTGTTCCGCGACATGCCGGGGCATTTGGCCGGCCATACGCCGGACGGCGATCCGGCCGGCGTCGATCTGGATCGCTGGGCCGCCATCATGGCGCCGACCGTGGCCATCGGGCGCGAGGCGGAAGGCTTCTATGTCCGATACGCCCGTCTGATCGCCAGCATTTGCATCGAGGCCCGGCGCGATCCGTCCTTGCGCGACCTGGCCATGCTGCTGCGCGGGCCGGAGGGCGGGGGCACCTACTACAAGCGAACAGGCGTCTGGCCGGCCGATTTCGACCTCAACCGTCTGGCGGCGACCCGGTTCGCCCTGTGGGTCAAGGCCGAGGCCCTGCTGGCCTGCGGGCGCGGTCGGGCGCTTGACGAAGACGCCCTGAAGGCGGCGGCCAGCCTGCTGGTTGCGCGCGTAGAGTAGTAGAACGCGCGTTACTATCCTGTTGCGGCTGGCGGGCCGCCATCTGACAAAAACAGTTCCTACAAGCGTCACAAAAGCATCGTTCGCGCGGCCTATTGCGGCATCGTTGTCGAACAGTTGTTTTTCCGACGCGACGAAGACGCTCCAGGCTCGTCTCCCCCGGGCCGCGCGCGTCTCGACCCAAGCGTGGATCAGGCGGCTGTTCGGCGACATCCCGAAACACATCGACACGCGAGGGCGGGGCCCCGCGCGTCGCCCGATGGATGGTCAAAATGAAACGTCTTCTTCTCGGCGCCTCGGTCGCCGCGCTCACCCTGGCGGCCCTGCCCGCCGTCGCCCAAATCCAGTCCGAGGCTGCGACCGCATCGGTCGACGACGTCATCGTCACGGCCCAGCGCCGCGCCGAATCTTCTCAGAAGGTCGGCCTGGCCCTGACCGTCATCTCGGGCGAGGCGCTGGACGACCGCAACATCCAGACGGTCAACGACCTGGAGAACTCGGTGCCCAGCCTGGAGGTCGACAGCCAGCTGGGCGGCGGCCAGCCCCAGTTCCGCATTCGCGGCGTCGGCCTGACCGACTACGCCGCCAACAACACCTCGACCGTGGGCATCTATGTCGACGAGGTGGCCTATCCTTACGGCGTGATGACGCAAGGTCTGCTGTACGACATCGCCCGCGTCGAGGTGCTGCGCGGGCCGCAGGGCACGCTTTACGGCCGCAACACCACCGGCGGCGCCGTCAGCGTGATCACCAACGCCCCGACCGACCATGTCGCCGCCGGCCTGAACCTGAGCTACGGCAGCTATGACGCGGCCAAGCTGGAGGGCTATCTGTCGGGGCCCGTCGCTGAGAACCTGACGGCGCGCCTGTCGGTGGCGGCGGAATCGGGCGGCGCCTGGCAATACAACCGCGACACCGGCGAAAGCCTGGGCGACAAGGACACCAAGGCCGCCCGCCTGCGCGTCAACTGGACCCCGACGGCCCAGACCGACATCGACCTGAACCTGCACTACAGCCGCGACCAGTCGGACGGCCGGGGCCTGCGGCTGATCACCAGCCCCTTTACCGCAGGCGGCGGCCGGGTCTATCCGATCGACACCGCGCACCGCATCACCGGCTGGGGCATCAGCCCTTATTTCGCCCAGCTGATCGGCGCCTCGCCCAACGCCAAGCCGTTCCGCGACAACGAGGGCAAGGGCGTCAGCCTGCGCCTGAACCAGGATCTGACCTGGGCGACCCTGACGGCCATCGCCAGCTATGAGACCTTCGACCGCAACGAGTTCAACGACTGGGACGCCACCGCGTCCAACGAGGCCGGCACCTTCTTCTTCAACGACATCAAGACTTCGTCGCAGGAGGTCCGTCTGGCCTCGCCGACCGGCGGCCGCGCCCAGTGGCTGGCCGGCGTCTATCACGCCAACGAAAGCGTGGACGGCGGCTTCTACTCCGACTTCTCGCAGGCCCGCACCCTGGGCTTCTACATGAGCACCACCTACGGCCAGAAAGTCGAGACGACGGGCGTGTTCGGAAACCTGGACTACAGGCTGAACGACCGCCTGACCCTGGTCGGGGGCCTGCGCTACGAGGACGAAAGCCGCGAGCTGAACAACTTCAAGACCGAGATCCTGGCCCCCAACCCCTCGGTGCGGGCCACCGCGTCGAAGTCGCAGTCGATGCGCGAATGGACCGGGAAGCTGGGCGTCGAATACACGATCAGCGACGACATCCTGACCTACGCCAACGTCTCGCGCGGGGTGAAGTCGGGCGGTTTCACCACCTATAACAGCGGCCTGCCGGACCAGCTGGAGCCGTTCAAGTTCGAAGAGCTGATCGCCTATGAGACCGGGGTGAAGTCCAGCTTCTGGGACCGCAAGCTGCAGTTCAACGCGGCCGCCTTCTACTACGACTACCGCGACCAGCAGCTGCAGGGCGTGCTCTACACCCAGACCGGGCGCGTCGGTCGGATGATCAACGTGCCCAAGTCCCACATCCAGGGCGCGGAGATCGAGGCGGTGTGGCGGCCCCTGCCCAACCTGACCATCACCCAGGCCCTGGCCTACAAATACGGCGAATACGACGAGTTCTTCTTCGTCAACTCGACCGCGACCGAGGCGGCCAAGGACCCGGCGACGGGCCAGTACAACACCATCATCTACAGCGACCGCGCCGGCGAGCGGCTGCCCTTCCCCAAATGGGACTACAAGGGTTCGGTCGCCTACGACTGGCGGATGGGCGACTGGGGCGTGGAGGCGCAGACCAACTACGCCTTCCGCGACGAGAAGTTCTCCACCTCATCCAACTCGATCATCGACTCCTACTGGCTGGTCAACGCCGGGGTTACGGCGCGGCCGATGAACGGGAACTATGCGTTCGGCGTCTATGTGAACAATCTGACGGATTCCTACTCCGAGGAATCGCGCAACCGCTTCATCTCGGCGGCGACGGGTTCGCCCAATCCGCCGCGCACCTGGGGCGTGCGCCTGAGCTATCGTTACTGATCCAACCCGGGCTTCGGTCGTCAGGCCGAAGCCCGTCCTTTCGCCGGGAGACCGCGCCGTGCAGACTATCTGGAAACGCCTGACCTGCGCCCTTCTGGCGGGCGGGATCGCCCTGGCCTCGGGCGCGGCCGTGGCCCAGCCGGCGCCGGGCCGGTTCACCATCGCCGTCATTCCCGACACCCAGAACTACGCCGATTTCACCCATCAGCGCGCGGCGGGCTTTCCCTTCGACGCGCGGGACATGATGACCGAACAGCTGCAGTTCATCGCCGACCACGCCGTTTCGCGCGGCGGCGACATCGTCTTCGCCACCGCCGTCGGCGACGTGTGGCAGCATCCGGTCGTGGCCATCGACCCCGACCATGCGGCGCGCGGCTTTCGTCCCCGCCCTGCGCCCGGCGGCGCCAATCTGGACAAGATTGCCGAGGGCGTGCGTACGGTCGAGATTCCGGCCTCCATCGCCGCCTATGACCGCATCGACGGCGTCCTGCCGTTTTCAGTGGTGTCGGGCAATCACGACTACGACGGTCAGTGGTGGGATGAACAATGGCCTCAAGACCTGACCGCGCCGGCCGGCGACCTGCGCCGCCTGGGCATGATTCACATCGGCGGCCTGACCGCCTGGAACCAGGCCTTCGGGGCCGAGACGAAGTTCTTCAAAGACCGCCCCTGGTATGTGGCTTCGCACGACGGCGGGGCCGACAGCGCCCAGGTGTTCGAGGCGGGCGGCTATCGCTTCCTGCATATCGGCCTGCAGATGGCTCCGTCTGACGCCAGCCTGAAATGGGCCGAGACGGTCATCCACGCCCATCCGGGCCTGCCGACCCTGATCACCACCCACGACTTCATCGACAAGACCGGCCAGCGCCGCGCCCATCCGGTGGTCGATCTGCACGCCCTGGACCCGTTCGACAACGACGCCCAGGGGGTGTGGGACAAGCTGATCGCCCGCAATCCGCAGATCTTCATGGTGCTGAGCGGCCACCACAACGGCCAGGCCTTCCGCTCCGATCTCAACCGCCAGGGCGGCGCCGTCTATCAACTGCTGTCTGACTATCAGGACCGCAATCAGACCGCGCTGGACGCAGGCTTGGCGCCGGATCGCGCGCCGGGAATCGGCGACGGCTGGATGCGGCTGATGGCCTTCGACATGACCGGCGAGACGCCAACGGTGCGGGTTCGCGCCTATTCGACCCGTTATCGTCAGTATGCGTCGGACCAGCCGGAATACGCCCGCCGTTATAAGGCCAACGAACAGCCCCGGATGAGCGACGCCGACTTCGTCGCCAGCGACGACTTCGTCATCCGCCTGCACGATTTCCGCGCCCGATTCGGCCCGGGCGCCGCTGCGGGGAGCGCGGGTCGATGAGTGTTCTGAACACGGGCTTTTCTCGCCGCGCCCTGATCGGGGGGCTGGTCGCCGCCCCCGTCGTGCTGCGTTTCGGCCGAGCCCAGGCGGGCGGCGCCTATCTGTTCCCGTTGGGCGTCGCGAGCGGCGATCCGTGGCCGGACGGTTTCGTGCTGTGGACCCGGCTAGCCGTCGATCCGGTCGCCGCTGACGGACAGGGCGGTCTGGGCGCGTCCATGCCGGTGCGCTGGGATGTCGCCGCCGACGAGGGCTTTTCCCGCATCGTCGCCTCGGGCCAGGTCACGGCCGAGGCCGCCGCCGCCCATTCGGTCCATGTGGAGGTCCAGGGCCTGACCCCCGGCCGCCCCTACTGGTATCGGTTCACCGCCGCCGGCCAGCGCAGCCCGGTCGGTCTGGCCCGCACGGCGCCGGCGCCGAATGCGGAGGTGGATCGGCTGAAGCTGGCCGTCGCCTCCTGCTCGAACTGGGAGGTCGGCTATTTCAGCGCCTATGGCCATATGGCCGACGAGGCGCCGGACCTGACCCTGTTCCTGGGCGACTACATCTACGAATACACCCGCACCGGGGCGCGGGCGGCCAATATCGTGCGGCCCTACGGGTTCGAGGACGCCACCACCCTGGCCGGCTATCGCAACCGCTATGCGCTGCATCGGACCGACGCGGACCTGCAACGCCTGCACGCGGCGGCGCCCTGTCTGGTCGTCTGGGACGACCATGAGGTGCTGGACAACTATTCCGGCGTCTGGCCCGACAAGGGCGGCCGGCCCGACGATTTCCTGCGCCGCCGCGCCGCCGGCTATCAGGCCTTCTACGAGGCCATGCCGATCCGTCGCACCCGGCTGGATCGCCGCCTGCAGATGCCGATCCACAAGCGCGTCCGCTATGGCAGGCTGGCCGAGTTCTTCATGCTGGACGGACGCCAGTATCGCTCGCGCGGGGCCTGCGTCGACGAGGGCGGCGCCAAGGGCCAGATCGTCGCCGACGCCCAGTGCCTGGACCGCCTGGACCCGTCGCGCACCTTCCTGGGCTTCGAGCAGGAGCGCTGGCTGTACGACGGCCTGGCGGGCGCCGAGGCGCGCTGGAACATCCTGGGCCAGGACCTGGTCATGGCCGGTCTGCGGTTCGAGGACCCCAATGGCGAGACCCGCTACTGGACCGACACCTGGGATGGCTTCCCCGCCGCGCGCGACCGCATGACCCAGGCGCTGCACACGATCAAGCCGCGCAATCCGGTGGTGCTGGCCGGGGACTACCATTCCTTCTGGACCAACGACGTCCTGCTGGACAGCCGCGACGAGCGTTCGCCTGTCGTCGCGACCGAGTTCGTGGGCACCTCCATCACATCGGGCGGGCCGCCCTACGACAGTCTTATGGCGGCCATGCCGGCCAATCCGCACATCAAATTCTTCGACAGCCGCGTGCGGGGCTACATGTCGATGGACGTCACGCCCCAGCGAATGACCGCCCGCTATCAGGCCGTCAGCGACGTGCGCGATCCCAAGGCCTCGCTGTCCACCTTGAAGACCTGGGTCGTCGAGGACGGCCGTCCCGGCGCCCAGGTCGCCTGATTTCCCGAGAGTTTCAGAGTGTCCATGCGTCTTTCCCTCTTGGGTCGCCGGTCGACGGCGGCCGCCCTGGCCCTGACCCTCGTCGGCTGCGCCTCGGCGCCTGCGCCAAACCCTGTCTTCTGGACCGGCTTCCGCGATCACCCGCGCGGTTACCTGGACGAGGCGCATGCGCCCGACGCCTCCGCCTTCCTGCCGCCGCCGCCCGAGGCCGGATCGCTGAGGGCGCAGGACGACCTGGCCTATTACCGCGCCACCCGCGCCCTGAAGGGGACCGCCCGCTGGGACCAGGCGCGCGCGGACAACGAGATCGAGACCCCGTCCGCGCCGCGCGTGTTCGACCAGGCGCTGGGCGTCGCCTTCCTTCCCGAACGGATGCCGACCCTGACGCGGCTGCTGGGGCGGATGCTGGGCGACCTGGAGACGATCCAGACCCCGGCCAAGCGCGGCTTCACCCGTCCGCGCCCCTTCGTGGCCGAGCCGGCCGAGACCTGTTTCGCGCCCGAGCCTTGGCTGGCGGCCAGCGGCTCCTATCCATCCGGCCATTCGGCCCTGGGCTGGGCCTGGGCGCTGGTCCTGTCCGAAATGGCCCCGGACCGGGCCGACCAGATCCTGGCGCGCGGTTTGGCCTATGGCGACAGCCGGGCGATCTGCGGCGTCCATTACGCCAGCGACGTCGAGGCCGGCCGCATCGTCGGCGCGGCCTTGTTCGCCGCCCTGAAGGCCGACCCGGCCTTCCAGGCCGACTTCGCCATAGCCGCCCGCGAACTGGCCCAGGCTCGCGCGACGACGCGCGCCCCGGCCGTGTCGACCGGGGCGCGCTGATCTGCCGAAGGGTCTGTCCTGAGGTTTTAGCCGCGCCAGTGGTCGCGGTCGCCGCGCTGGTGGCGGATCTGGGCCGACAGGCGGTCGAAGCGGCGGTCCAGGTCGGCGCGCTCCCAGGCGGTCAGGCCGCCCCGGCGGTAGTTGGCTTCCAGCCGCAGCAGGCTGTTGAACTCGCCGCGCAGGCGGACGGCTTCGCGGCGGCTGAGCTGGCCGGTGCGGACGCCCCGGTCGATGCGGCGATCCAGATTGGCCTGGCGGGCGTCGATCGGCGGCCAGGCGCCATGGCCGGGCTGATGGGGGCCATGATGCGGCGGCGTCGGCCGGTGATAGGACTGGGCCATCGACGGGGTGGCCGGATCGACAGGTTTGCGCGATCCCCGGTTTGGCGCGCGGCGTCGGTTGACCTATACGAGGCATTCAGCACCCGTTCAGATGAAGGGGGCTAGATCGGTCGCCATGTCCCGCAAACCCGCCAGTTTCATCGTCGCCGCCCAAAGCCTGGTCATGGCCTTGATCATGGCCCTGGCCGTCACGCCTGCCCTGACGACGCAGGCGGCCGCCCAATCCCGCGATCAGGACCCGCGCTCGCAGGATCGCGGCCCGCGCGTCAGTCCCGACGAGGCGCGCCGTCGCGGCGGCGAGGCCGGGGGCGGCCGTCCCATCGACACCCAGCCGCGCCGCGACGGCAACTACTCCGTCCTGGTCGAACGCGACGGGCGCGTGCGCGAGGTCGTCGTCGACGGCCAGACGGGCCAGGCCCGCCAGGGTGGTCCCGACAACACTCAACGACGCAGGCCCAACTGATGCGCGTGCTTTTGGTCGAGGACGACGCGGACCTGTCGCGTCAGCTGAAGGCGGCGCTGGGCGACGCGGGCTATGCGGTGGACCATGCCCCGGACGGCGAGGAAGCCCATTATCTGGGCGAGAACGAGCCCTATGACGTCATCGTTCTGGACCTGGGCCTGCCCAAGATCGACGGGGTGTCGGTGCTGGAGCGCTGGCGGCGCGAGGGCAAGACCACGCCGGTCCTGATCCTGACGGCGCGCGGCGCCTGGTCGGACAAGGTGGCGGGTTTCGACGCCGGGGCCGACGACTATCTGACCAAACCCTTCCATACCGAAGAGCTTCTGGCGCGTCTGCGGGCCCTGCTGCGCCGCTCGGCGGGCATCGCCTCGGCGACCCTGTCGTGCGGGGGCTTGCGGCTCGATCCGCGCGCCGCGCGGGCCAGCGTCAACGGCGAGCCGTTGCGGCTGACGTCGCTGGAGTACCGGCTGCTGCATCACATGATGATGCATCAGGGCCGCGTCATCAGCCGGACCGAGCTGGTCGAACATCTGTACGACCAGGATTTCGACCGGGATTCCAACACCATCGAGGTCTTCATCGGCCGGGTCCGCAAGAAGGTGGGGCCTGACCGGATCGAGACGGTGCGCGGCCTGGGATACCGGCTGACGCCGCTGGCGGGCGAATCCGAACCAGCGTGACCGAGGCGCCGGTCGCGAAACGTCTGGACTGGGGGCGATGGTTCGGGCGGCCGGGCCGGTCGCTGACGCGCCGGCTGATCTGGCTGGCCTCGGCATGGATCCTGGTCGCCCTGGTGATCGCGGCCCTGGTGCTGACCCAGGCCTTTCAGGAGTCGGCCCTGCGGCGACTGGGGGCCACCCTGAACGAGACCATCGACGAGATCGTGGTCGCCGCCAGCCGCACCCCGCCCGGCGATGTGTCGCCTCAGATCCAGGACGCCCGTACCCTGCGCCTGCTGTCGGGCAAATATTGGCAGATCCTGGAGGTGCGGCCGGACGGGCGTCTGGTCAATCTGGCGCGCTCCAACTCGCTGTGGCGCTATGATCTGGCGTTGCCGCCGGACCTGCCGCGGCGGCTGGATGCGGCCTTCGGCGACGTCATCACCTTCAACACGACCGGCCCCAAGGACGACGCCGAGACGCGCGAGCCGCTTCGAGTCGCCGCCAGCATGAAGTCCATCCCCCGGCACGAGCATCCGATCATCTTCATCGCCGCCGTGGACCGGTCCGAGGTGGACGCCGACACGCGCCAGTTCGCCCATGTCGCCTGGATCGCCCTGCTGATCCTGGGGCTGGGGCTGGTGTCGGCGGTCTTCATCCAGGTGCGGATCGGCCTGCGGCCCCTGTTCGACCTGCGCGACGAGATCGCGGACGTGCGCAAGGGCAGGTCGGCGCGGATCGGCCGGTCCTATCCGCTGGAGATCCAGCCCCTGGCCGAACAGGTCAACCGCCTGCTGGACCATAATCAGGAGGTGGTGGAGCGCCAGCGCACCCATGTCGGCAACCTGGCCCACGCGCTGAAGACGCCGATCTCGGTCATGCTGGCCGAGGCGGGGACGCAGGAGGGGCAACTGCCCGAACTGGTGCGCCGCCAGACCCAGGTCATGCAGGGCCAGGTGGATCACCACCTGCGCCGCGCCCGCGCCGCCGCCCGCGCCGCCCACGGCCTGGGCGAGACGACGCCGGTGCCCGAGGTGCTGGACGAACTGGCGGTCATGATCGAACAGGTGTTCCGCACCAAGGGGGTCGAGATCGACTGGCGCGCACCGGACGACCTGGCCTTCCTGGGCGAGCGGCAGGACCTGCAGGAGATCCTGGGCAATCTGATCGAGAACGCCGCCAAGTTCGCCCGACGCCGTGTGCGCGTCTCGGCCGGCGGCAGCGGCCTGGGACAGATGATCCTGGTGGTCGAGGACGACGGGCCGGGCCTGCCCGCCGACCAGCGCGACACGGTCATGCAGCGCGGCGCCCGGCTGGACGAGAGTGCGCCGGGGTCGGGCCTGGGCCTGTCGATCGTGGACGACCTGACCCGCGCCTACGGCGGTCGGCTGACCCTGGCGGACAGCGACATGGGCGGGCTGAAGGCGGTGCTGGAGCTGCCGGCGGCCCAGAGCTGACGCGCGACGGACGGGAGCCTTTGCCGGCGCGGCGGCGTTCAGGGGCTTCGCGCCGCCGGAGACCCGATGACCGCCGTTGAAAGCCTGAGACGCGCCGCCGCCGGCCTGGGCCGCACCGTTCGCCGCCGTTGGCCCCCGGCGCGCCGCACGCCCCGCCTGCACGTCCTGATCGAGGGCGCGGCGCGGATCGGATATGGGGCGCGCGGCTTCGTCTATCTGTCGGCGGGCGCCCTGACGCTTCTGGCCGCGACCGACCGGATCGGAGAGGCGGTGGGGACCAGCGGGGCGGCGGGCTGGCTGGCGGAACAGCCGTTCGGCAAGGTCTGGCTGGTGCTGCTGGGCCTGGGCCTGTGGGCCTTCGTCGGCTGGCGCGTACTGCAGGCGGTGTTCGACGCCGACCATGAGGGGGCGGACCTGAAGGGCTGGACCACGCGGGCGGGCCAGGCCGTCAGCGGCCTGTTCTACGGCGTGCTGGCGTCGGGGGTGTTCGAGTATCTGGACGAGTTCGCCGAGGCGACCGACGCCTCCTCCGCCCAGGCCGAGAGCGTCGCCGAGAACCAGGAGAAGGCCGCCGCCCTTCTGGCCCTGCCGTTCGGCGAGGCGCTGCTGATCGGGGCGGGGCTGACGGTGCTGGGTGTCGGCGTCGGCAATATCGTCAGGGCCTTCCGCGACGACTTCGACGACGCCCTGGCCTGTCCCAAGGCCTTCTGCGGGACGGCCACCGCCCTGGCGCGGGCGGGATACGCGGCGCGGGGCTTCGCCTATCTGCCGCTGGGGGTGTTCGTGGTGCTGGCGGGGCTTCATGCGCGATCGGGCGAGGTGACGACGACGGCGGCGGCCCTGGACGCGCTGGAGGCCCAGCCGGGCGGCTCGGTGATCCTGGGGCTGACGGCGGCGGGGCTGATGGCCTTCGGCGCCTTCGCCTTCGTGGAGGCGCGCTGGCGGCGCATCCGGCCGCCCCGAGACCTGAAGCTGGGATAGCCCTTGTCGCCCGGCCGGGCGTCGCCATATCCTTCGCAACACTCGCTGTTCCAGAAGGCCGCCGCCGATGACCAAGACCCTCAAGATCGACTTCGTCTCCGACGTGGTCTGCCCCTGGTGCGTGGTGGGGCTGGGCGGGCTGGAGACCGCGCTGGACACGCTGAAGGCCGAGGGGATCGCCGCCGACATCGCCTTCCAGCCGTTCGAGCTGAACCCCCAGATGGCGCCCGAGGGCGAGAACATCGGCGAACACATCGCCCGCAAATACGGATCCACCCCCGAACAGTCCGCCGCCAACCGCGCCATGATCCGCGAGCGGGCAGGCGCGGTCGGCTTCGACATGCGGATGGGGCCGGACAGCCGTATCTGGAACACCTTCGACGCCCACCGCCTGCTGCACTGGGCGCACGAGACCGCGCCCGACAGGCAGAAGGCGCTGAAACAGGCCCTGTTCGCCGCCCATTTCACCGACAACAAGAACATCACCGACGCCCGCGTCCTGACCGAGGCGGCGGAGACGGCGGGCCTGGACCGGGCCGAGGCGGGCGAGGTGCTGGCCTCGGGCCGCTACGCCCAGGCGGTGCGCCAGGCCGAGGAACTGTGGCGGTCGCGCGGCGTCAGTTCGGTCCCGGCCGTGGTGGTCGAGGGCAAATATCTGATCTCGGGCGGCCAGCCGCCCGAGGCGTTCGAACAGGCGCTGCGACAGATCGCGTCGGAGGGCTGAGAACCGCCTCCGTCCTGCGCGGCGGGGCGGAGACGATCACGGCGGCCGGGTCGCGGACGGCGGCTGAACAAAAACACCGTCCAATGTGTGCACATCGTCTGAAATTGGCGACGGCTTCAGGTCGTCCAGCGCCTCCACACGCGCCATCAGGGCGTCGCGGCCGGCGATATCGCCGGGCGTCAGGGCCATGGCCGCGCGGGCGATGACGCCGATCTCGCGCGCGACGGCGCCGGCGCGGTCGAGCAGGTCGGGTTCCTTCGGTTCAGGCGGCGGCGGGGCAGGGGGCGGGGGCGCCGCGTCGTCCTCCGTCCGGCGCGCCAGGGCCGACAGGCTGAGGTGCAGCCGCATCCAGCGGGCGGCCTCCAGCGCGCGCCCGGCCTGGACCGCCCGGTTCAGCCGCGCCCGCGCCTGATCGGCCATGGCGGCGAAATCGGCCGGTTCGTCGTCAAAGGGGTCGGGCAGGTCGGCGGGCAGGTCAGCGTCGGGCGCGCGATCATCCAGAGGGGCGGGGTCGGGCTGGTCCCGACGCCGCCAGCCTTCCTCGGCGGCGCGGGCGCGAAAGGTGCTGACCGCCATGCCGTAACGGGCGCTGACCGTCTCGGCGCTGGCGCCCGCCAGATAGTCCTTCGCCGCCGCCTGCCACGCGGCCTCTGACGCCCGGACATAGCCGCCGCGCGACCCGGCCCCGGTTGCATCGCGCGCGGCCATGATCTCGGCCCCGGCCGCGTCCCGCGCGGCCATGATTTCCGCCATCGCGGCGGCGACCGCCGGATCGGTCGGGGCGCCGGGGACATATTCGTCGACCGGCAGGTCGTCGGGATCGCGCCCCTCCTGCCAGGGACCGATATTGCCGCGCGCGTCGCCCATCGGCGGCGCCTTGTGCCGGGGAATGTAGGACAGGTCCCCGAACTCGTTCTGCTCCCACTCGCCGCGCGCGATGATGCGGGGTGCGTTGCTGTCCATCTGCGTCTTCAGCCCCTGGCCCACGCCCCCGAAACGGAGCGCCCCCTCAGTCTAACCCCGCCCGGAACCGTGATAGGTTGGGGCCGCACATTTTGCCGAAAGGCGAGGGATTTCAACGGGCCGAGCAGGCGCATCGTGCATAGGAAGGCGGACCAGCCGTTCATCCGCCCCGCTCTCGAGGGGAGGGGGAGACCTAGGCGCGCGTCTTCCGGCGCGAGGGTGCGGCGTCGGCGGCGGTGACCAGATGCCCCTTCCAGCCGGGCGGCGGCAGGAACTTGCCGGACTGCTCCTCGCGCGTGCCATGCTTCGCCATCTCGGCGGCGCGGCGCGCGGCCTTCAGTGCGGTTTCGTGATCGATCAGCATCTTGTTCATCGCGGCCCCCAATCTAACAGGTCCCTGTCTTTCGTCATCCTCCGGCGCGAAGCGACCGGGGGACCCAGCGGCGCCGAAGGCGATGCATCCACCGCACGATGTCGAAAGGTCCCGGCTCGCACCAGGTTGGCAGCTACGCGCCGCCCTTCGGGTCGCGCTCTCGCGCGCCGCTGGGTCCCCCGGTCTGCGCCGCTGCGCGGCTTGCCGGAGGATGACGAAAGGAGGGGATCACGCCCCCGCGTCCGGGTTCACGAACCGAAACGCCTCCGCCCGCTGACGCAGGAAGCGGTTGATGAAGGTGGTCTTTCCGGATCCGTTCGGTCCGGCGAGGAGGACGAGGGTGGGCATAACGACGATTCACATTCGAGGATGGCTCTAAACCGTAATCTGGGTGGACCAATCTCGAAGATGTGTCCCTAACCTCGCGACATCCCGGCGACTGAGCTGACCGCTATGCATTATTACGTTACGCGACTTCTCAATCACGTCAAATATCGAAGCCGCCCAATCTAAATCGGGTATAAATGGCTCGAAACATTCTTCGTTTTGGCGAATGATATTCAGAAGATTAGGAAGCATCGTGAACTGAATGGGGTCTTCGCCTCTTTGAACATGCCAGCGGACCTTCTTTTCTTCCTCCAGCCGTTTTTCTGCAGCGGATCGGATTTTTTCCGATACGCATTCTGCCCACCAATTGGCTCCCTTTGACTCAAGAAGGGTCGCGGAGACCAAGTTCCGCACCGAGTTCTCGAACGCAGCCACGGCTGTATAGACAATAGCCATGCCTCTAGCATCGGCGACCAGGTCTTCATTAAGAACGTTCAAAGAAAGGAGAATGCCTATTTCTGCGTCATCCATTTCGGAAGTGCGCGGCTTGGTTCGGCCTGCCGAGTCCAAGGCTTCTTGCGTCAACATTCCTCGATAAACGAAGCTGTAAGCTTCGATGTCTTTCATAAAATGTGCTCTTTTAGGCTTCTAAATAGAGCGTCGTATACTTTTGGGTCGCGACTTTCAGGCAGTATTATTTGTATATTGTAGTGCAAGCCGCCTAGCGACCGGGACGATGAAGGGGAACGAGATTCGCTCCTCTGAACTTCTGTATCCGGTGCGACAATCTCTGAAGGCTCAGTTAGGGTTGTTGCAGCCTTCGTTTCAAAATCAGCAAGCTTGACAAGCTCGCTAAATGTAAGTGCCATCTTATCAAGAACGGACTCAGACAGCTGTCCCTGACTAAGTGTCTTAAACTTGTTTATGACCTCAGAACGGCTGAGCTTCTGAGCGCTTGTATTAACTTTAAAGAGGTCATCGTATGCTTCGCGAATTCCCTCCGCCAGAACAACCGCCGACTGGGTTTGGTCGAGAAATCTAAAGTATCGATCTGTGGGCTTTTTATCCTGGGAAAGAAAACCCAGAGCCACAAGCACTCCCACAACCAGCCGGTCATTGCTGGAGGGAAAACCAAGCCCCTCCAGAAATTTCAGATTGAACGTATCTGGTGCCTGCGCAGTCTTCATCGCTTCGAGAAGCGCCGCGAGATTTTTGGTGCTGGTAAGATAGGATTTTGGCAAGGCCACGATTTGTCCCCCTTTGACCGCACACCCTAGATTGAAATCGGCTCCCCCGGCAACGCGTAGCGAAGTTACACCTTCACCTCCACAACCCCGCCCCCCGCGCGGAACTTCGCGCTCATTTCCGCCATGCCGGCTTCGGCCTCCGTCAGCGAACCGCCCGCATCATTCTGGGCCTGGGCATCGCGGCGGATGTCCTGGCTGATCTTCATGCTGCAGAACTTGGGGCCGCACATGGAGCAGAAGTGGGCGGTCTTGTGGGCCTCCTTGGGCAGGGTGGCGTCGTGGTATTTGCGGGCGGTTTCGGGGTCCAGGCCCAGGTTGAACTGATCCTCCCAGCGGAACTCGAACCGGGCGCGTGACAGGGCGTCGTCGTGTAGGCGGGCGGCGGGGTGGCCCTTGGCCAGGTCGGCGGCGTGGGCGGCGATCTTGTAGGTGATGACGCCGTCCTTGACGTCCTGACGATCCGGCAGGCCCAGATGCTCCTTGGGCGTGACGTAGCAGAGCATGGCCGTGCCGAACCAGCCGATCATGGCCGCGCCGATGGCCGATGTGATGTGGTCATAGCCGGGCGCGATGTCGGTGGTCAGGGGGCCAAGCGTATAGAAGGGCGCCTCGTGGCAGTGCTTCAGCTGCTCGTCCATATTCTGTTTGATCTTGTGCATCGGCACGTGGCCGGGGCCCTCGATCATGACCTGGCAGCCCTTGGCCCAGGCGATTCTCGTCAGTTCGCCAAGGGTGCGCAGCTCGGCGAACTGGGCCTCGTCATTGGCGTCGGCGATGGAGCCGGGGCGCAGGCCGTCGCCCAGGCTGAAGCTGACATCATAGGCCCGCATGATGTCGCAGATGTCCTCGAAATGCTCGTAGAGGAAGCTCTCCTTGTGGTGGGCCAGGCACCACTTGGCCATGATGGAGCCGCCTCTTGAGACGATGCCCGTCACCCGATTGGCCGTCATCGGCACGAAGGGCAGGCGCACCCCGGCGTGGATGGTGAAATAGTCCACCCCCTGTTCGGCCTGTTCGATCAGGGTGTCGCGGAACACCTCCCACGTCAGGTCCTCGGCTATGCCGTTCACCTTCTCCAGCGCCTGATAGATGGGCACGGTGCCGATGGGGACGGACGAGTTCCTGATGATCCAGTCGCGGATGTTGTGGATGTTGCGACCCGTCGACAGGTCCATGACGTTGTCGGCGCCCCAGCGGGTGGCCCAGACCAGCTTGTCCACCTCGTCGTCCACGCTGGACAGGACCGCACTATTTCCAATGTTAGCATTGATCTTCACCAGGAAGTTGCGGCCGATGATCATCGGCTCGACCTCGGGGTGATTGATGTTGTGCGGGATGATGGCGCGGCCGCGCGCGATCTCCTGCCGCACGAACTCGGGCGTCACGAAGTCGGGGATCGCGGCGCCGAAATCTTCGCCGTCGCGGATGCAGGGGGAGTTCTGCTCGCGGCGCAGGTTCTCGCGGATGGCGACATATTCCATCTCGGGCGTGATGATGCCGGCGCGGGCGTATTCGTACTGCGTCACCGGGCGGCCCTCCACGCCCTTGAAGACGCGGTGGTTCGAGACGTCGAAGCGCGGCGCCAGGTGGCGGCCGCTGGCGTGGCCGTTGTCCTCGGGCTTGACCTCGCGCGGGTTCGCGACGGGGGCGATGTCGCCACGATCCAGCTGCCACGACGACTTCACGCGGGGCAGGCCCTTCTTGATGTCGATGGCGACGGTCGGGTCGGTGTAGGGGCCCGATGAGTCATAGATGGTCACCGGCGGCTCGTTGGCGCTCGGGTGGACGGCGACCTCGCGGAAGGGGACGCGGATGTCGGGATAGAGTTCGCCCGCGACATAGACCTTGCGGCTGCCCGCCCGTTCGCCGGTGGGGATGGCGCCGGTCTCCTTCATCACCTGTTCGCGCGCGTCTTTCAGCGCCAGATCCACATTCGGCTCTTCGGGCAGGGCGGGCGGGGTGACTTGGATGTTCATGGCGGCCTCAAACGGTGTGAGGTCCGCCGACGTCGGGCGCGTGGGTCCTGTGGCGCGAGGACCGAAAGCGTTACTCATCCCTTCGCCGGCATGACCCGGATCAGGTTCGACGGGTCAGAGGAGAAACCTCAATCTCAGCCGCTCGATTGCGACCCCCCGGAGAACGCCTGCAGCCTAACGCGGCCGGCGGGGGAAGTCGAGATGTGCGATATCTGACATAAGTTATTGTTGTAGCGTCTATTTTTCCGTCTATGCTGTTCCGGCGGCGTTTCATCGGCGACAAGAGGGGCGGTCATGGGTCTGGCGCTGGAGCGGATCGTCTACACCAGCCGGGCGAGGGGCGACGCCGACAGCCTGCTGATGCAGGTGGATATTCTGGCGACATCGCAGCGCAACAATGCGCGCGACAACCTGACCGGGGCCTTGATGATCCATGACGGTCGGTTCCTGCAGGTGCTGGAGGGCGCCGCGCAGGACCTGGATCGGCTGATGATCCGGCTGGCCGGCGATCCACGGCACGAGGCGGTGACGATCATGGAGCGCATCCCTGTCGCCGAACGCCGATTCACGGGCTGGGCCATGGCCAGCGTGCGCGTGACCCCGGCGTTGGAGCCCCTGCTGCGCGAGATCGTGGTCGAGGGCCGTTCGAGCGCGGAGGCGGTCGAAGGGATGCGGCAGGCCGCGATGGCTCAATCCGCCTGAAGGGCGCTGCTCAAGGCCTGTCTCAGGGCGCCGACCAGCCCTTGACCGCGACCGCCGCCGGGCGCGGATCGGCGTCGAAGCGGAGGTAGGCGCGGGCGTGGCCGTGGCCGGGGACGTAGTCCAGGGTCGCGGTGGCGGTCTGGTCGCCCAGGACGCCCTCGATATCGACAGCGGCGGCGGTGTCGTCGCCGTCGTTCTGCACACGGACGGTCGCGACCTGGCCGGCGGCGGTGGACTGGACCGCGACGATGCGGGCGCTGAGGGCGGGAGGCGATGACGGCTGCAGCGCCTCCCACACCACGATGCCGACGGCGCCCAGGGTGACGGCGGCGCCGACGCCGGCCATGACCCATTGAAGCACCGGGCGGGGCGTGGAGGCGGCGGCGCGTTTCGTCTTTGCGGGCATGGGGGGTCAGACCAGAAGGCGGGCGGCGGCGGCGCCGATGGCTGCGGGAAAGCCCAGAACGACCATGGTCTGGACCACGCCGGCGACCGAATGGCCGTCGACGCGGCCGAACAGGAACAGGGTGAACAGGCTGACCCCCAGGGCGATGGCGTAGCCGGGCAGGGTGAAATGCAGGAAGGCGGCGGCGGGACGGTCGGCCTCTTCCTGGCCGGCGAAACCCGCCTTGAACACGATCAGGTGCAGCAGCAGGATCGACACCCCGATCAGGGCCAGGATGTGGGCGGGCGAGGCCTTGTAGGCGATCAGGATCATCTCCTCGGTCGGGGCGATGTTCAGGGCGAAGAACAGGGCCCCCGCCGCCATCAGGAACAGTTCGCCGAAATAGGAGGCCTCCTCCTCGTCCGTGTCTCCGCCACCGCCTTCACCGCTGAGTTGACGCCGGGCCAGGAGCGCGCCCATGGCGCCGGGGACGGCCTGAAGGGCGACCATGCCCAAAGCCTCGCGCGGCGGGGCGTCCCATTCCAGCACGCCGAACAGGATCAGCAGGAGGGAGGCGGTGACGAAGCCGACCGCCAGGGCGACGGCCGTGTCCAGGGCGTCATTGACCAGGCCGCGCCGCTTTGAGAACCCCGCATAATAGGACAGGCCGTACAGCAGCGGCAGGCCGGACAGGATGAAGGTCAGCAGCCGCCAGCGGTCCATGACCACGCCCTGCTCCCACATCTCCATCGTCATCAGAAGCGGGATGTTGAACACCAGGGCGCCGGCGAAGGCGCGGCCCAGATCCGACACATAGGCCCGCTCTCGATCCAGGTTCACGAACGGGGCGGCGGTGCTCATGGGACGGCAACGGTCGAGACGGGGCTTTGGCTCCCGCGCGTCCGTCGCCAGGGCGATCAGTCCGGCCAGACCTGCATCAGGCGGTCGATGGCGGCCTCGATCCTGGACCAGCCCTGGTCGTCCAGATCGACCCCGGCGAACCGGCGCCGCGCGTCGGCCGCCAGGGCCAGATGCTGAACCGCCGCCAGGACGACCACGTTCAGGGCGACCACATCTCCCTCGGACGGAATCGCGATCCGGGGGCGCCGCGCAGCCATCCAGTCCTGCATCACCCGGGACCGGGCCATCTCCAGGCGCCGCAGAAGCGGGGTGTCCTGGGCGATCTCCCAGGCCAGCATCCGCAGCACCAGCGGCTGGGTGCGAAGGACGTGCAGATAGGCCAGGACCGATTCACGCATGAAGGCGCGATAGGTGGTCGCGGTCGAGGGCGGCTGTTCGGCCAGGGCCTGGCCCAACCAGATGTCGGGCCGCCCCGCCAGCCGTTCGACCACGCCGTCGAGATCGGTGAAGTAGCGATAGATCAGTTTGCGATCCACGCCCGCCTCGGCGGCCAGGGCTTGGACATTCAGCGCGGTCCAGCCGTCGCGCAGCAACAGTCGGCGGGCGGCCTCGATGATGGCGGTTTCGGTGCCGGATCGGTCGCGGGGACGGGGCGTCGCAGGTGGGATTGACATGTCCCATACATGAGACATATCCATGTGTCCCACAAGTGAGACATATGGAGCGACCCTGATGACGGGAACGACGACGAAGCCGCCGATGCGCGACTGGCTGCGGCTGGAAAGCTTGGCGATCCTGGTTTTGTGCGTGGGGCTTTATTCCCACATCGGCGCGCCCTGGTGGCTGTTCGCGGCGGCGTTTCTGGCGCCCGACCTGTCGTTCGCGGGCTATCTGTTCGGCGGCCGCGTCGGGGCGTGGACCTATAATCTGGCGCACAACGAGGTCAGTCCGGTGGTGCTGGGCCTGGTCGGGTTATGGCTGGCGCCCACGCTGACGCCGTTCGCGCTGATCTGGGGCGCCCATGTCGGGTTCGACCGGATGCTGGGCTATGGGCTCAAGATCGGCGCGTCGTTCGGTCAGACCCATCTGGGGGCCATCGGCAAAGCCGGCGCAGGCGTCTAAGACAGGGCGACCCCCACGGAGTTCGTCCCATGCATCTCGCCCGTTTCGCCCGCATCCGCCTGGCCCATCTGCCGACGCCGCTGGAGCCGCTGCCCCGGCTGTCGGAGGAGCTGGGTCTGGACCTGTGGATCAAGCGCGACGACTGCACCGGCCTGGCGGGCGGCGGCAACAAGACCCGCAAGCTGGAGTTCCTGCTGGGCGCGGCGTTCGAGCAGGAGGCCGATACCCTGGTGACCCAAGGGGCGGTGCAGTCGAACCATGTGCGCCAGACGGCCGCCGCCGCCGCCGCCCACGGCCTGGCCTGCGAGATCATTCTGGAAGAGCGGACGGGATCGAAGGCCAGCGACTATGTCGGCAATGGCAACGTGCTGCTGGACCGGCTGTTCGGGGCGACGATCCGCACCGTGCCGGGCGGGACGGACATGGTCGCCGAGCTTGAGAAGACGGCGCAAGACGTGCGGGCGCGCGGCGGCAACCCCTATGTGATCCCCGGCGGCGGATCGAACCCGGTCGGCGCCCTGGGCTATGTCGATTGTGCGCGCGAGATCGTGGTCCAGGCCGACGAGATGGATCTGGAGGTCCACCGGATCGTGACAGCGACGGGCAGCGCGGGCACCCATGCGGGCCTGGTCGCCGGGCTGGCGGTCATGGGGGCGGACATCCCGGTGCTGGGCGTCGGTGTGCGGGCGCCCAAGGAGAAGCAGGAGGCGAACGTCTTCAAACTGGCCGAGGAGACGGCCGCCCTGCTGGGCCAGCCGGGGCGAGTGACGCGCGATAGGGTGGTGGCCGACTGCGACTATGTGGGCGAGGGCTACGGCCTGATCGATCAGGGGGTGATCGACGCCCTGACGCTGGCGGCGCGACTGGACGGGATCGTGCTGGACCCGGTCTATTCCGGCAAGGCGATGAAGGGGCTGATCGCCCTGGCGCGGGCGGGTCAGTTCCGGGGCGAGACGGTGGTCTTCCTGCACACCGGCGGGGCGCAGGGGCTTTTCGGCTATCAGACCGAGATCGAAGGGGCGCTGTAAGGGCGGCGCCCGTCATGGACGCGCGCCAGGCGACGCTGGCGCTGCTCGCCGCCCGCGCCGAGGACGCCACCGTCTGCCCCAGCGAGGTGGCGCGCGTCGTGGCCGCCGCCACGGGGGCATGGCGCGACGCGATGCCGGAGGTTCATGCGGCGGTGGATGTCCTGGTGAGCGAAGGCGTGGTGCGGCTGAGCTGGAAGGGGCGCGGGCTGGCGCGGCGGGCGGGGCCGTATCGGATCGGACGGGGCGGCGATTGAGTCGCTCGACGGTTGCGTTTTTTTCGAGAATGCCGCTAACAGCGGGCATGGCTGAGATTTCACGACGTGTCGCGCGCGCACATCCCGCGTTTCTCACGGCTCTGTTCGTGGCCGGTTTGGTCATGCAGATGGTCCTGTCCGGCACGACGGCTCCGCCGCCTGTGCGCGGCCTTGTGACCGTCTTGCCGATCGCCGCCGCCTGCCTTTGGTATTGGTCCGTCTTCGTCGTATCCAAGACGGCGAAGAGCCGTGCGCCCATGCCGCCGTGGACATGGCTGTTTGCTGTCCCGCCGATCATTCCGCTGGTCGCGGTGCTGGCAGGTTGGTGGATGAACAACAGTCCTGTCGCCCTGGTGTTTTTCGTCGTCTTTTTCACCGTCCTGTGGTTCGCCGCTCAAGCCTTGGAAAGCGCAGACGCCCTCACCCGTCATGCGTCGGCGGGACGGATGGCAGTGACGATGGTTCTGATGTTCTGCGCCCTGATAGGGGTCTGGATACTGTGGCCGAAGATCAGGCGTGTCGCGGGGATGTCAGCTATCTAGCGGTCCATGTGCTCAGGCGGTTACGGAAACCGCGTATCAGGGGATCCGATCTCCAAAGCGGCGCCCTTGAGGTTGGCAGGCGGCCAGGAAAGACAGGGCGGCGATGGCAGGCAGGCGTCTCATCTTGCGCTCACGTCGATGTCCAAGGGGCTGCTTGCCTATTCTAACGGATTTCGGGAGTGTCCGCTGAGTGATTTGGCGGGCTGACGCCGGGGCGTTTCGCGCGTTCGAACGCGAACCGATGCGGTTCAGGAAGGGTGGCATGAGCAAGGTCCTGGGCGTCATCGGGGGCATGGGGCCGGCGGCGACGGTGGCCTTTCTGGCGCGGGTGCAGGCGTTGACGCCGGCCAAGGGGGATGCGGACCATATCCGGGTCGTGATGGATCTGAACCCGCAAGTGCCGGACAGGAATACGCGGCCGGGCGAGGCGGAAGCGGTGCTGGGCCGGATGGCGGCGGGGCTGGCGGCGGCGGGGGCGGCGGTGATCGCCATGCCGTGCAACACCGCCCATGGCCAGGCAGCGGCGATCCGGGCCGTGTGCGCGGCGCAGGGCCTGAGCTTCATCGACATGATCGCGGCGACGGCGGATGCGGCGGCGGCGTCCGGGGCGGGGCGGATCGCGGTCCTGGCGACGCCGGGGGGCGAGCGGCTTTATCGGGAGGCGCTGGCGGCGCGCGGGGTCGAGGCGGTGCTGCTGGACGGCGCGGACCGCCAGACCTTCATGGGCCTGGTCTATGGGGTCAAGCGCGGCGACGTCGGCGAGGCGGCGCGGGCGGGGATGCGCGGGCTGGCCCAGGCCCTGGCGGATGCGGGGGCTAAAGGCCTGATCGCGGGGTGTACGGAGGTTCCGCTGCTGCTGCGGGCGCAGGACGTCGCGGTACCGCTGACGGACTCGGCCGAGGTGCTGGCGCAGGCGTGCGTCGAGGCGTGCCTGTAGTTTCGTCGTCAACGGGCTTGCCCCCCGGCGTTCGGCCCGTCAAACGAAGCGGGTGAGCATTCAATCCCTGATCATCGATTGCGACCCCGGCGTGGATGACGCCGTGGCGCTGTTCCTGGCCTTTGCGGCGCCCGAGTTGGAGCTGTTGGCCATAACCACGGTCGGGGGTAACGTCCCCGGCGCCAAGACCCAGCGCAATGCGCGGATCATCCGCCAGATCGCCGGGCGCGAGGAGGTGCCGGTCTTCGGCGGGGCGGAACGGCCGCTGAAACGCCCGCCGGCGGGGGCCGGAGAGTTCCATGGACCGGAGGGACTGGGCGATCTGGACCCGTTCGAGCCGGCGGGCATCGTCGGCGACGGGCCGGCGGCCAACGCCATCGTCGACTTGGTGATGCGCCGACCCGAAGGCTCGGTCGCCGTCGCCGTCATCGGGCCGATGACCAATCTGGCCCTGGCCATGCGGCGCGAGCGGCGGCTGGCCGAACGGCTGGGGCCGGTGGTCGTCATGGGCGGCGCGCGGGCCGAGGGCGGCAACATCACGCCTTCCGCCGAGTTCAACGTCTGGGCCGACCCGGACGCCGCGGCGGTGGTGTTCGGATCGGGGTGTCCGGTCGTCGCCTTCGGTTTGGACGCCACCCATCAGGTGCGCGCGACCGAGGACCGGATCGTGGCGATAGAGGCCATCGACAGCGCGGCGGCGCGGGCCACGGCGGCGATGCTGCGGTTCTCGCAACGGGTCGAGCGCGAAGTCGTGGGATGGGATTCTGCGCCCCTGCACGATCCCTGTCCCATCGCCTGGCTGATCCGGCCCGCCCTGTTCGAGACGAAGGCGTGCCGGATCGAGGTGGAGACGGCCTCGGACCTGACGCGCGGCCATACGGCGGTGGAGTTCCGGGTCGATCCGGCCACGGCGCGTCATCGTTGGGCCGTGGCGGCGGATGCGCAGGGGGTGTTCGACCTGATCGTCGAGAAGCTGAAGGATCAGGCGCCGGGGATTGGGGCATGAGGATCACCGTCGTCGGCTCGATCAACCTGGATCTGGTCGCCACCGCGCCCCAGCTGCCGGCGCCGGGCGAGACGGTGACGGGGGCGGCCCTGGCGCGCCATCCCGGCGGCAAGGGCGCCAACCAGGCGCTGGCGGCCGAGAAGCTGGGCGCCGAGGTCTGTCTGATCGGGCGGGTCGGCGACGACGCCATGGCGGGCGAGGCCCTGGCCCTGATGGAGGATCTGGGCGTCGATCTGGCGGGGGTGGAGGTGGATGTGGCGGCCCCGACGGGCGTCGCCCTGATCGCCGTCGATCCGACCGGCGAAAACCAGATCGTGGTCGCGGCGGGGGCCAACCACATGGTCACGCCCGAACAACTGCCGCAGCGGATCGAGGGCGCGCTGATCGTGCAGCTGGAGCTGCCGATCGAGACGGTGGAGGCGGCGGTGGGCCGGGCGACGGGCTTCGTCTGCGCCAATCTGGCGCCCGCCGCGCCGGTGTCGGAACGGCTGCTGCGCCGCGCCGACCTGATCGTGGTCAACGAAACCGAGGCCGCCTTCTATGGCGACGGTCTGCACCGGGGCGGCGGCCGCGTGGTCGTCACCAAGGGCGCACGCGGCGCGGCCATGTACCAGCGCGGGGTCGAAATGGCCTGGGCGACCCCGCCGGTGGTTGAGGCGGTCGATGCGACCGGCGCCGGCGACGCCTTCGTGGCGGCCATTACGGTCGCCCTGCTGGAAGGCATGGACCCGGCCGAGGCGTTGCGGTTCGCCTGCGCGGCCGGGGCCTTCGCCGCGACAAGGGCGGGCGCCCAACCTTCCGCGCCGGAGCGGGATGCGGTGGAGCGGTTGCTGGCGGGTTGACAGTACAGGCTCGAGGTCATGGAGTGTCGCTTCCAGGTTGCAGGAAGAAGCCATGCTGACGAGGCGTTTTGTAGGTTTGTCGTTAGCGGCTGCGGCTGCGATGGCGGGTCGGACAACATCCGCTCAGACCCCCATGACGGTGGCTGAACAGTACCAGGCCGAAGGTCGCTACCTGCCATTCTATCTGAACCTGCGGGCAAGGGCTGATGCAGGGGAAGAGGAGGCGCGATATGTGTTGCCGTGGTTTGCCGCCTTTGTTGGCGACGAGGCGACTGCCATCGGATTCGACGAACGACCGCGCCCGGCGGGAACACCGCTGCCCGACCTTGCGGGCGCGGAAGTCAGCGATGCGCTCGAAACCATCGTCCAGGCGGCTGCCGACAAACAGATCGTCGTCCTGAACGAAGCGCACAACGTTTCAGGCCACCGCAGCTTCGCGGCGCGTGTCATGCGCGCCTTGCGACCGTTGGGCTTTGACACTTTTGCGGCCGAGACGTTCGGCGGAATGGGCGGTTATCGCGCGGGCATCCCCTTCCATTCGAGGTTTGGCTATTACACCGCCGATCCGGTTTTTGCTGAGATGGTGCGGGAGGCGGCGTCGCTAGGCTATGCCTTCGCCGACTACGAGCAGACAGCGGATCAGCGGTTGCCCGCCGACGCGGACATGGACGCGCAGACGACTGCACGAGAAGTCGCTCAAAGCGCAAATCTGATCCACAACGTGCTGAAGCCGCGTCCCGCCGCTCGAATCTTCGTCCTGTGCGGCTACAGCCACGCCACTGAGATGGCGGGGGTTGGCGGGCTATGGTTCGCTGGTCAATTGAAGGCCGCCACGGGTATTGATCCTCTCACCATCGAACAGTCCAGCAACTGGCCGGCGACCCGGCCCGAGGCCGATACGCCCGAGACGGCGGCAGTGCTCGAGCGGTTCGCGCCGACCCGTCCGCTCTCGGTTTGGCGGGATGGTCGGGCGTTCGGCAACCGTTTCTTTGACGGAAAAGTCGATTTGAGCGTCTTCCATCCCCGTCTGCCCAAGGTCGCCGGCCGTCCCGGTTGGCTGGCGGCTGATCCGGCGCGCAAGGCGGTCGAGGTAAGCGTTCCGGCCTTCGAGGGGCCGGCTCTGATGCAAGCGTTGCACATGGACGAGGGGGCGGTAGTTCCGGCGGACCATCTGCTGCTCGAGAAGGGACAGGAGAAGGCGACCCTGCTGCTGCGGCCCGGTTCCTACTTCCTGCGGCTAGAGACGGTTCGGGGGATCGAGCCCGCCTGTGGAACAATGACGGTTTGAGCCTCAAGAGTTGTAACACCGTAACGGCATTCAGGGTTGGCGTCGGGGGCGGGGGCGGGTAGGTCTGGGGTTCGGGCTTTTGTGGGGACTTCGGATGATGACGATGGGTATGCGGGGCGCCGGGCTGGCGCTGGCGACGGTTTTGCTGGCTTCGACGGCGGGGGCGGCGTTTGCCCAGACGGCGAACGGGATGGCGGCGAATAGCCCGGCGGCGGCGGGGCCGATGGTCTATCAGCAGCCGCCAGCGCCGATCGCGGACATTCTGGACGCCAAGCCGACGCCGTCGTCGATGCTGAGCCCGGACCGGCGGACGCTGGTGCTGATGGATCGGTCGAACCTGCCCAGCATCAAGGCCCTGGCCGAGCCGATGCTGAGGCTGGCGGGGTCGCGGATCAATCCCAGGAACAATGGCGCGGCCGAGAGCCGGGTGTCGTGGCTGACGGGACTGAGCCTGCAGGCGGTGGATGGGGGGCAACCCCGCGTCGTGGCCCTGCCCAGCGGCGCGCGGTTCACGGCGCCGCGGTTCTCGCCGGACGCCAAGTCGCTGGCCTTCGTTATGGATCGGCCGACGGGGCTGGAGCTGTGGGTCGTGGACACAGCCACGGCGCGAGCCAGGAAGCTGACCGATCCGGTGGTCAATATGACGGGCGGGACGGGCTATGAATGGCTGCCCGACAGTTCGGGCCTGCTGGTCGAGGCGGTGCCGGCCGGGCGCGGTCCAGCGCCGGACGTGACGGTTGCGCCGACAGGGCCGAACATCGAGGAGACGGCCGGGCGGGTGGCGCCGGTGCGGACCTATCAGGACCTGCTGTCGAACCCTGGCGACGAGGCGCTGTTCGATCATTATTTCACTAGCCAGCTGACGCTGGTTCCGCTGAACGGCCGTGCACGGACGATCGGTGCGCCGGCGGTCTATCTGGACGCCTCGGTGTCGCCGGATGGGAAATACATCCTGCATGAGATCGCCAAGCGACCCTATTCCTATGCGGTGCCGGACGACCTGTTCCCGACCGAGATCGTGGTGACGGACCTGAACGGGCGGGTGGTGCGGACCATCGCGGACCTGCCGTTGCGGGACGATGTGCCGACCGCCTTCGACGCCGTGGCGCCGGGGCCGCGTTCGGTCGGCTGGCGGGCCGATGCGCCGGCCACCCTGACGTGGGTCGAGGCGCTGGACGGCGGGGACATCCGCAAGGCGGCCGAGTTCCGGGACCGGGTCTTCATGCAGGCGGCGCCGTTCACGGGCGAGCCGGTCAAACTGATCGACCTGAAGGAGCGGTATGGCGGCATCGTCTGGGGCCGGGACGATCTGGCCATCGTCAACAGCCGATGGTTCAACACCCGCCATGAGACGCGATTCGTGGTCGATCCCTCCAACCCCGGCGACGGTCGGGTGCTGCTGGAGCGGAACTATCAGGCGCGCTACGACAATCCGGGCCAGCCGGTGACCCAGCCGAATGCGCAGGGCCGGTCGGTGATCCGCTTCGATCCGCAGGGGCGCATTCTGATGTCCGGCGCGGGGGCGACGCCGCAGGGCGAGTTCCCCTTCCTAGCCGCCATGGACCCGGCGACGGGACGCAGCGAACGGCTGTGGACCTCGGCCAATACGGATTACGAGGCGGTGGTCGGCTTCCTGGATGCGGACGGCAAGCGGGTGGTGACGCAGCGCGAGACGCGGCTGGATCCGCCGAACCTGCAGATCCGCGACCTGACGACGGGCCAGACGACGCGCCTGACCAACTTCCCCGATCCGGCGCCGCAACTGGCCGAGGCGACGCGGCAGCTGGTGACCTATGAGCGGGCGGACGGGGTGAAACTGTCGGGGACGCTTTATCTGCCGGCGGGGTACGACAAGGACCGCGACGGGCCGCTGCCGATGCTGATGTGGGCCTATCCGGCCGAGTTCACCGATGCGGCGGTGGCGGGCCAGACGGTGGATGTGCAGAACCGCTTCGTGCGGCCGGGCGGGTCCAGCCATCTGTTCCTGCTGACCCAGGGCTACGCCATCTTCGACAACCCCTCCATGCCCATCATCGGCAAGGACGGGGCCGAGCCGAACGACACCTATGTTCAGCAGCTGACAGCGGACGCCCAGGCGGCGGTCGATGCGGTGGTGCGGATGGGTGTGGCGGATCGCGACCGGATCGCGGTCGGGGGCCACAGCTACGGCGCCTTCATGACCGCGAACCTCTTGGTCCACACCGACCTGTTCAGGACCGGGATCGCGCGGTCTGGGGCCTATAACCGCACCCTGACGCCGTTCGGCTTCCAGTCCGAGCAGCGCAACTATTGGGAGGCGACCGAGGTCTATACCGAGATGTCGCCCTTCACCTACGCGAACAAGCTGAACGAGCCGATCCTGCTGATCCACGGCGAGGCCGACGACAACTCGGGCACCTTCCCGGTGCAGTCCGAGCGTTTCTATGCGGCGCTGAAGGGGCTGGGGGCGACGGCGCGTTACGTCACCCTGCCGCTGGAGGCGCACGGATACCGCGCGCGGGAATCGGTGGGCCACACCCTGTGGGAGATGACCCGCTGGCTGGACCAGTACGTGAAGAACGCGCCGCCGAGGCCGGCTGCGAACTGAGAGCTCAGGGCTTGGACGCCGCGGCCTCCGCCGCGGCGTTGACGACCGCCAGACGGGCGTCCTGCTCCGATTGAGGCGGGACGCCGAAGACGGCGCGAAGGCTGTCGGGGATCAGGGCGCGGTCGTAGGGATCGAGGGTGGCCGGCGCGTCGCGGGTCTTGCGCGTCTGGGTGCCGTAGATCTGCGGCTTTTCGGTCATCTGCAGATAGCGATCCAGCGTCGCGGCGGCGATCCAGGCGCCTTCGGGCGAGCCCTTGGCCACGGCGGCGACGGCCAGGCTATGGGCCAGCAGATAATCCTCGGGCGTGGAGCCGTGCTGGAAGACGAAGGCGGCGGCGCGATAGTCCTCGCCGGTCTGGAGCGCGCCGGCGTCGAGCAGGGCGCGGGACTGGACACGGCGCGCGGCGTCTTCGGCGAGCATTTCCGTGACGCGGGCGCGGTCTTTGAAAAAGTCCGGCGTCAGGTTCTGGCGTACGGCTTGGTCGGCGGCGAAGATGGCGGCCATCTCGGCGTTGTTTTGAGGCGAGGTCTCCTGCGCCAGCGCCGGAACGGCGAAGGCGAGGACGACGGCCGACATCGCGGCGGCGCAGGACAGGCGAGACGGGCGCATGGGAGATCTCCGCTGAAGCTTGAGCGGACATTGGTCTGCGGATTTGCGGCCGAAACCGGGCGGCGGGATTACACTGTCGTCACGGTCGTACGACCAGCCGCACGACCTCGCCGGCGTGGAGGCGGTCGAAGCCGGTGTTGATGTCGTCCAGGGGAATGACGCCGCTCATCAGCCGATCGACCGGCAGGCGGCCCTGGCGGTAGAGGGCGACGTAGCGGGGGATGTCGCGGCTGGGGACGCAGGTTCCGATGTAGGAGCCCTTCAGCGTGCGCTCCTCGCCGACCAGCGACACGACGTTGACGGCCAGCGCCGCGTCGGGCGGCGGCAGACAGGCGGTGACGGTGGTTCCGCCGCGCCGGGTCATCTTCCACGCGGCCTCAAGCGCCCGGACCGAGCCGGCCATTTCGAAGGCGAAGTCGGCGCCGCCGTTCGTCAGGGCGCGGACCTGATCGACCGCATCGGGGGCGGCGGCGTTGACGGTGACGACCGGGCCCAGGGTGCGGGCCAGGGCCAGTTTGTCTTCGGACAGGTCGACGGCGACGACGGGCGAAGCGCCGCTGGCGAGCGCGCCCAGGACGCTGGCGAGGCCCACGCCGCCCAGGCCGATGACGACGACGCTCTGGCCCGCCTTGACGCCCGCCGTGTTCACCACGGCGCCGACGCCAGTCAGGACGGCGCAGCCGAACAGGGCCGCCTCTTCGAAGGACAGGGAGGGGTCGATCTTCACCAGCGAGCGGCGCGAGACCACGGCGTGTTCGGCGAAGGCGGAACAGCCCAGGTGGTGGTTGACGGGCTCGCCCTCGCGGAAAATGCGGCGGGCGCCGGACAGAAGCTGGCCCCGGCCATTGGCGGCCGCGCCGGGCTCGCACAGGGCCGGACGTCCGCCGGCGCACGGGTCGCAATGGCCGCAGGACGGCATGAAGACCATGACGACGGGATCGCCGATGGCGAGGTCGGCGACCCCTTCGCCCAGGGCCTCGACCACCCCGGCAGCCTCGTGCCCCAGGGCCATGGGCAGGGGGCGGGGACGGTCGCCGTTGATGACGGAAAGGTCCGAATGACACAGGCCGGCGGCCTTGATGGCGACCAAGACCTCGCCCGGGCCGGGCGGGTCCAGCGCGACGGTCTGGACCGACAGGGGGCGGCTGTCGGCGTAGGGCAGGGCGGCGCCCATCTGCGACAGGACGGCGGCGCGGGTCGTGAGGGTCATGCTTCAAGCCTTCGTCATCAGCAACCTACCGATAGGCGCTTGACCTAACGTCGTCCAAGCGAGAGCGTCGTGATCGAGAGCGACGGTTCGCGTCGCCGAGGAAACGACGATGCCGAAACGTGACGAGGGCGCCCTGGCGCAAAGGGCGACCTACAAGGCCTATCACATGGTCTCCACCCGCTGGGCCGACAACGACCAGTACGGCCATATCAACAACGCCAAATTCTACGAGTTCGTGGACTCGGCGGTGAACGCCCATCTGCTGATCGCCAACGCCCTGAACGAATCCATCGGCCTGGTGGTCGATTCCGGCTGTCGCTACACCTCGTCGCTGAAGTTCCCCGACGTGATCGAGGTGGGGATCAAGGTCGACCGCATCGGCACCTCCAGCGTCAGCTACGGCTTTGCGGTGTTCAAGCGCGGCGTCGACGTGCCTGCCGCCATCGGCCATTTCGTCCACGTCTATGTCGACGCCGAAACCCGCCGGCCGAAGCCGTTGCCTGAACGCCTGCGCGCGGTGGTGGAGAACCTGCGGGCGGATTGAGGGCGGTGACCTCAAGCGTTTTAGTCGGTGACCGGAACGAGCATCGGCGTATAGCCGCTGAGCGACATGCCCCAGTTGACGTCCGTCGGCAGGATCAGAACCTGGCCGACCTGCGAGACCTGAATATCCGCAAAGGGCGTAGCCTTGGGCATATCGATGGTCTGCACCTCGCCGCCGCTCGAAATAAACACCTTCCCTGGCGCGATGGCGAGCCATCCGTCCGGTGTCGCGGCCAGTCCGAACAAGGGCCATGTGCTGTGAGCGAACGCCTCGATCGAACCCGGAAGAGCGTCCAATTCGCGACTGAACACCAGCGTCGCTTCATCACCGCAGATGCGCATGAGCCGACCGTGGGACAACATATGATCCAGTCCGATGGACGCCAGAAGGCATCCGGGATGGTCGACGTCGGGAACGAGACCGGTGATCGGATCGCATTCAGCCGCAAGCGGGCCGTGGCAAGGATCGTTATCGACCTTGCGGACTTCGACCATCTTCGATGAGCCCGGGGCGATCCGCCAAAGTCCGCCGCCCCATTCCCCATAGTTGAAGCCGATGTAGATCGACCTGTCGGGGGTCGAAGCCATGGTTCTGACGCCAAAACGGCGCCCAGAGCCCTCTATGGCCTGCCTGCGCCAACGACCGCCGTCGCTCCGATAAAGGGCGTCCTTTGTGACGACGACCCAGTCAGGCCCGACACGTAGCAGGCCGAGGGCGTCAGCGCGAAGCGCTGGCGTCAGGGAGAAGCCCGTTTCCGGATCAAAAACAGAAAAACGGCTCGGCGTTGCGCCATCCGATTTCAGGATAAGAGTTCGACCCGAATCGCGCAGCAAATCCGCCGCGCCTTGCTCGACCACAATGCGCCGCTCGCCGTTGGCTCGGTCGAAAGCGACAACAGCTCCGGACGCACTTCTAAGCCACAGCCGATGTGCGGTGGCGACGCCTTCGACAAGCCGCGCGCCAAGGACAGGATCGTTCGGTGGCGACGACGAATCCTGGGCCGCTGCTGAGCTGACGTTGAACACGATCAAGCAAAAAAGGGTCAGGATGCGCATCATGCGACCCTAGCGTGAAATGCAAACGTCGCACCAGGTTACCCATCACATCGCTGGCCGAACGTCATGTAGGCGTAGCGTCAGATCCTGCTTACCTGATCGCCAAAGCACCTGCGCCCCACGAGAGGCGTAGCGCAGGCCGCGGCCCTCAGTCGTCCAGGCGGCCGACCAGGAACAGGGCGCCGACGGCGGTGAGGGCGCCCAGTGTGAAGGCGGTGATGACGGCGCCGGCGGCGACGGCGGTGGAGACGGTGACGGGGCGGGCCTCGTACCATTCGACGATGTCGGCCTCGTGCAGGTCGTCGTCCATATAGCCTTCGGCTTCGTAGATGGTGTCGTCGGCGGTCATGACTTTACGCTCCGTCTCTCTTGCCGGGATCAATACGCCCAAACGGTGGAGGTTCCACCCCCGAGAGCCATCGTGACAGGATGCCGCCCATCGTTTAGGACGCGCGGCTCAAGGTTTCAGAACGCGCAAAAGACGATCCCATGGCCGGCCACTCGAAATTCAAGAACATCATGCACCGCAAGGGGCGCGCCGACGCGCAGCGCTCCAAGCTGTTCTCCAAACTGTCGCGCGACATCACGGTGGCGGCAAAGTCGGGTCTGCCCGACCCGGCGGCCAACCCGCGCCTGCGCCTGGCGGTCAACAACGCCAAGGCCGAAAGCCTGCCCAAGGACGTGATCCAGCGAGCCATCAACAAGGCCGCCGGCGGCGACGTCGATACGATGGAGGAGGTCCGCTACGAAGGGCGGGGTCCGGGCGGCGTGGGCATCATCGTCGAGGCCCTGACCGACAACCGCAACCGCGCGGCCTCCAACATCGGCACGGCCTTCAAGAAGAACGGCGGGGCGCTGGGCGAGATGAACTCGGTCGCCTTCATGTGGGACAAGGTGGGCAAGATCACCTATCCGGCCGAGGCGGGCAGCGAGGACGCGGTGATGGAGGCCGCCATCGAGGCCGGCGCCGCCGACGTCGAGAGCGACCTGGTCAAGCCCGACATCTACGAGGACGCGCCGGGCCACGTGATCTGGACCGCCTACGAGGACCTGAACGAGGTGGCCGAGGCCATGTCCAAGGTGCTGGGCGACCCCAAGTCCACCGCCATCGTCTGGAAGCCGCAGTCGGACGTGCCGGTCACCGGCGAGGCCGTGGGCACCCTGTTCAAGCTGCTGGACGCGCTGGACGCCGAGGACGACGTGTCGGCCGTCTACTCCAACGAGGACGTCTCGGACGAGGACGCCGCCAAATACGCGGGGTGACGGGCGGCGCGTTTCACGCCCCTGGGGGCTGTGATACGGTCCCCGCATGACCGTGCACGTGACCATCGCCCTGGATGAGGACGTCAAGGCCAAGCTGGACGCCCTGGCGGACGCCCGGCAGGCGCCGATCGACGACATCGTCGCCATGGCGGTGCTGGACATGGCGGTGGAAGAAGAGGCCGCGCCTTTCGTCTCGGCAGACGAGGAGGCGGCCTTCGCGGCGGCCGTGGAGCAGGGGTTGAAATCCTTGGGGGAAGGCCGGGTCCACTCGCACGAAGAGGTGGTCGCAGCGCTTGCTGCGCAGCGGGCCGCCCGCAGGGGATGAGGGTCGATTGGACCGACGAGGCGCTGGCCGACTTGCTCGACGCCTACGCCTTCATCGCCGCCGATAATCCTTCAGCAGCAGAACGGGTGCAGGATCGCCTGATCGAGGCTGCGCGCACTCTGAGCGACATGCCGAACCGCGGCCGGGAGGGACGCCAGGCCGGGACGCGCGAACTGACCGTCTTGGGCACGCCCTATTTGATCGTTTATGCGGTCGGCGACGAGGCGGTCACGATCCTCCGTCTCTGGCACGGCGCGCGCGAACCGTTGGCCTGACAGCAGCGAGTCGTTCGCACGGAACCGGCCGGGGTGTGGGGCGTATCGGGGCTTCACCATTACGCCCGGAGCGCCCCATGGACATCACCCAGCTGATCCTCGACGACCATGCCGAACAGCGCCGGCTGTTCTCGATCATCGAACAGATCGATCCCAAGGACACGGACGCCCTGACCAAGGTGTGGGGCCGGCTGTCGGCTTTCCTTGACGTCCATGCCGAGGCCGAGGAGCGGTTCTTCTATCCCGAGTTGCTGAAACAGGGCGAGGGCGCCAACGACGCCGAGGACGGCACGGTCGAGGGCGAAACCGAAGACGCCATCGAGGACCACAACAAGCTGCGCGATGCGGTCAAGGCGGTCGAAAAGCACGAGGTTGGGTCCAAGGCCTGGTTCGAGGCGGTGGGCGAGGCCAATGTGGTCAACTCCAAACACATGGGCGAGGAGGAGCGGCAGGGGCTGACCGACTTCCGCATGAACGCCGACATCGACATGCGCCACGACCTGGCGGTCAAGTTCGCCGCCTTCGAGGCCGAGCACATCACCGGGGTCAAGCCGGTCAACAAGGACCCCGAAACCTATATCGAAAATCACGGCTGAGGCCGGGAGCGACGGACGATGCAGCAGGCGCGCGATCCGAGGACCGATCTGCCCGGCGCGGCGGGGCCCCCGGTGGAGGGCGCGCGCTGGGCCTGGGTCAAGGCCGGCGCATGGGGCGGGGCCATCGTCGTCCTGCTGTGCGCCGCCGCCGTTACGACCTGGCTGGTGACGCGGGTGCAGACGGCCGTGACGACCGAGCGGCAGGAGGCGACGCCAAAAACCCAGGTCGTGGAGCCGCCGCCGGTGATCTCCGAACCGACGGCCGAACCCCTGCCGGTGGAGAGGGATGTCGCGACGGTCGATGTCGAGTCTGTCTCGCCGGAGCCGCCGGCGCAGGACGCTGCGCCTCGGCGGCCTTTGCGGATGCAGCGCTGAGAGCCGATCCGAAACCGTTCATTGCCCGCTAACCCTCTTTGCGGCATGAGGGGAACGGATGGCGAACGAACCGATCAGAATCATCGGGCTGGACCCGGGTCTCAGGCGCACCGGATGGGGCGTGATCGCGGCCGAGGGCGCGCGGCTGCGCTGGATCGCGCATGGGGTGGTGACGCCGCCCGAGGCCGCGCCCTTCGCCGAGCGTCTGGTGCATCTGCTGGACCATGTGGGGGCGGTGTGCGCCGCCCACGGCTGCGACGAGGCGGCGGTGGAGGAGGTGTTCGTCAATGTGAACCCGGCCTCCACGCTGAAGCTGGGCCATGCGCGGGCGGCGGTGATGCTGGCGCCGGCCAAGGCGGGTCTGGCTGTGGCGGAATATTCGCCGAACCTGATCAAGAAGGCGGTGGTGGGCGCGGGCCACGCCGACAAGAGCCAGATCGCCTTCATGGTCAAACGGCTGTTGCCGGCGGCGGGCGAGGTGAAGGCGGACGCGGCCGATGCGTTGGCGGTGGCGATCACCCATGCGCAGTTGAGGAAACGGAACCTGTTGGAAGCGATGCATCGGGGGGCGGCGTGATCGGTCGTCTGAGAGGGGTTCTGGCCGAGGTCGGAGAGGCGGAATGCCTGATCGATTGCGGGGGCGTGGGTTATGTGGCGGCGTGCGGGGCGCGGACGCTGGGACGGCTGCCGGCGCCGGGCGACGAGGCGACGCTGCACATCCATTCGCAATGGAGCGAGGATGCGGGGCCGCGCCTGTATGGCTTTCTGACGCGCGACGAGCGGCGGGCGTTCACGACATTGCTGGCCATTCAGGGCGTGGGGCCCAAGGCCGCGCTGGCGGTGCTGGACGTGCTGCCGCCCGGCGAATTGGCGGGGGCGGTGGCGCGCGAGGACAAGGCGGCGGTGGCCCGGGCCAACGGCGTGGGTCCGAAACTGGCGCTGCGGATCGTGACCGAGTTGAAGGGCAAGCCGCTGGGCGACGTCAGCTTTGCGCCGCACGCGCCGGGGATGCACGTCGAGATCGCGCCGCCCCCGCCGTCGATCACCGGCGAGGCCGTGTCGGCCCTGCTGAGCCTGGGCGTGGTGGAGGTCAATGCGCGTCGGGCGGTCGATCAGGCCCTGATCCGGCTGGGCGAAGAGGCCGAACTGTCGACGGTGATCCGGGCGGCCCTGCAGGAGTTGGGACGGTGAGGCGAAGAGAGCGGCGAGGGGTGATGACTGCCAGGGAGCGGGAGGTGGGCTGTGATGTCGCCGTCCCTGCACCTCGCTCGCCTCCGCGCTCACGTTCCACTCGCAACGCGCCGCTCGCCACTCGCCACTCGGATCAGCCATGACCCGCATCATTTCCCCCGAGGCCGAGACCGGCGAAGCCTATGACCGCGCCCTGCGGCCCCAGACCCTGTCCGAGTTCGTCGGCCAGTCGCAGGCCAAGGGCAATCTGAAGGTCTTCATCGACGCGGCGCGCGGGCGGGGCGAGGCGCTGGACCATGTGCTGCTGTTCGGGCCTCCGGGCCTGGGCAAGACGACGCTGGCGCAGATCGTGGCGCGCGAACTGGGGGTGGGGTTCCGGGCGACGTCGGGGCCGATCCTGGCCAAGGCGGGCGATCTGGCGGCGATCCTGACCAATCTTGAGCCGCGCGACGTCCTGTTCATCGACGAGATCCACCGGCTGAGCCCCCAGGTCGAGGAGATCCTGTATCCGGCCATGGAGGACCATGTGCTGGACCTGATCATCGGCGAGGGGCCGTCGGCCCGGTCGGTGCGGATCGACCTGGCGCCGTTCACGCTGGTCGGCGCCACGACGCGGGCGGGCCTGTTGGCGACGCCGCTGCGCGACCGGTTCGGCATTCCGCTGCGGTTGGAGTTCTACAGCCCCGAGGAGTTGACCGCCGTGGTGCGGGGCGCGGCGCGCAAGATGGGCGCGGGCATCGACGAGGGCGGGGCGCTGGAGATCGCGCGCCGGGCGCGGGGCACGCCGCGAATCGCCGGACGGCTGCTGCGCCGGGTGCGGGATTTCGCCGACGCCGACGGCTGCGAAACCATCACCAAGGCGGCGTCTGCCCGGGCGCTGGCGCGGCTGGAGGTGGACGAATCCGGCCTGGACAGCCTGGACCGCCGGTTCCTTAAGGCGCTGATCGAGAACTATGGCGGGGGGCCGGTGGGTATGGACACCCTGGCCGCCGCCATCGCCGAGGCGCGCGACGCGGTCGAGGACGTGATCGAACCCTATCTGCTGCAGCAGGGCTTCATCATGCGCACCCCGCGCGGCCGGGTGGCCTGCGCCAAGGCCTACGCCCATCTGGGGCTGAGCGCGCCGCAGCAGCCCCCCGCCGGCCCCGTGCCGGGCGACCTGTTCGAATGAGGATCGGCTTCGATCCAGGCAAGGATGCGAGCAATCGCGCCAAGCATGGATTGTCGCTGGCGCGGGCGGCCGACATGGATCTTCACGCCGCCGCCGTCCTTGCCGACGACCGCCAGGATTACGGCGAGCCACGATGGCGCGCCTATGGTATATTGGACGGGCGGCTGCATATGCTGGCCTTCACCTTCCGGGACGGGACGTTGAGGGCCAGAGCGAACGCCAGGGAGTGCAAACGCTATGGCTGATCCCAAACTCAGCCTCGATCCGAACGACTACGCGGACGTCGAGATCGACGATTCAGACAATCCCGAATGGACCGACGAGGACTTCGCCAAGGCCCAGCCTCTGCGCGAGGCCATGCCGGACCTCTACGCCCGGCTGACCGCCGAGCAGGACGTGGCGCTGAAGCTGTCGGCGGAGACGATCAAGGCCTTCGCCGAGGAGGGTGAGGACTGGCGCGAACGGATGGCGCAGGCCCTGACGGACGCGGCGCGGCGCAAGCGCGCGGCCTGATCTCCCGCCCCCTGTTCGAATAGGCGTTGCCAAGCCGGGGCGGATCGGCGTTTGCTGGCGCGGCATCGGAGCGCCCCATGATCTTTCGTCCTGTCGCGGCATTGGTTTTGAGCCTTGGATTGTGGGGCGGCCTGGCGGCGCCGACGCCAGCGCGCGCGGCGGCGCCCGTCTTCACCGAAAAGCCCTGTCCGGCCGACTGGCCCGCCGACGTGCGCAAGACGACGTGCGGAACCCTGACGGTGGACGAGGCGCGCGGGACGGCCAGCGACCGTCGCATCGAGGTGGCGGTGGTGGTGCTGAAGGCCAGCCAGCCGTTCAAGGACGCCTCAGGCCGGGCGCTGCCGCCGGTGTTCATGTTTCACGGCGGGCCGGGCGGAGCGCTGACGCCGGGCGTCGGCAATATGCTGCGCGCGCTGGCCCGGCGGCCGGACCTGATGGCGGTGGATCAGGACGTGGTCCTGTTCGACCAGCGCGGCGGGGGGCGGGGCGATCCGTCGATGGACTGTCCGGGGGTTCAGCTGACCGATGCGGGGCCGCCGTCGGACGTCGACCGCGACGGGTTGATCGCCTGTCTGAAAGCCTATCAGGCCAAGGGGATCGACCTGAACCAGTACAACGCCGCCGTCATCGCCGACGACGTGCGCGACCTGGCCCACGCGCTGGGTTACGACAGGATCGACCTGTGGGGCGGCTCATACGGGCCGCGCATCGAGGCGGCGGTGATCACCCACCAGCCGCAGATCGTGCGGGCGGCGGTGATGGACAGCCCCTGGCCGCCCGAGGGCGCCTGGGCCGTCGGCACGCCCGAGCAGGTGTCGGCGGCGGTGCGGCTGATCCTGGCCAAATGCCAGGCGCAGGCGGCGTGCGCGGCGCGACATCCGAACCTGCAGGCGCGGTTCGAGTCCGAGGCGCGAAAATGGCTGGCCGGGCCGGTCACGGGCAAGGACGGGCGCACCTTCACCGTCGACGACCTGTCGGCGTTTCTGATGGATACGACCTATAGCGCGACGGGGGTGCGGCGGCTGCCGGCCGATCTGGAGGCGATCATCGCCGGCGATTTCGCGCCGGTGGCCGAGATCGCGGAAGACCGCACCTACTACACCGAAGGCCAGCACATGGCCCATCTGTGCAAGGAGGAACTGCCGTTCGAATCCAAGGCGCGGCTGGCGGCCGGGGCGGCGGGCGATCCTGTGGCCGAGGTGCTGGTCCCGTCGCTGTCGCGCCTGTTCGACGTGTGCGACGCGGTGGGCGAGAGCCCGGCCGCGCCCATCGAGAACCAGCCCGTCACGACCGACATCCCGACCCTGTTCGTCGCCGCCGAGATCGACCCCGGCTGTCCCCCGCCCCTGACCGAGGCGGCGGCCAAGGGCTATTCCCGTAGCCAGGTGGTGATCGTGACCAACGCCACCCACGGCGTCATCAACGCCAGCCCCTGCACGCGAAAGATGGCGCGCGACTTCCTGCGCGATCCGTCCGCCCCGGTGGATCGCAGCTGCCTGCCGGCGGCGGATACGCCGCTGGACTTCATCGAGGCCGCCTCGGCGGGATAGGCCATGCGTGCGCGGTTTTCCCAACAGCGACGGACCACGGCCTTGATCGCGGCGGCGGGGGTGCTGGCGCTGTGCGCGGGCGGGGTGTGGCTGGCGACGCGGCCGAGCGGCGCCCCGGCGCCCGAACCGGCGAACGAGCGGGTGATGCGTCAGATCCGTATGCAGGCGGGGCGCGGGGCCGAGCTGCGCTATTCCGAACCGGGCCAGAGGCGGGCGGTTTGCGGCTATTTGGGACGCCGCGCTGGCGGGCCGGCGACGGCCTTCGTCTCCATCCCCAACCGCATCCTGTTCAGCGACGACCCCCTGCCGACCGAGTTCCGCGAGATGCGGCTGCGCTATTGCCCCGGCTTCACCGGCGCGCCGGCGGGGGCGCGCTGAGGCGTCGGTTGCGCTAGATTGCGGTCATGAGCATCGACCTTCCCACCGCCGGCCGATTCGAGGGGCGCGACCATCTGTTGCCGGTGCGCGTCTATTACGAGGACACCGATTTCACGGGCCTGGTCTATCACGCCAACTATGTGCGGTATTTCGAGCGGGGCCGGTCCGATTTCCTGCGCGCCATCGGGGTAGGGCACGCCGATCTGCTGGAGGAAGCCGAGCCGCTGGCCTTCGTGGTGTCCGAGTTGAACATCAAATACCTGAAGCCCGCGCGCATCGACGACGCCCTGGTTGTCCGCACCGTCTATGAGCAGGTGAAGGGCGTTCGGCTGATCATCCGCCAGAGCGTGGAGCGGGCGGGCGAGGTGCTGTGCCGGGCCGAGGTGACGGCGGTGTGCATCCACCTGGACGGCCGCCCGCGCCGACCGTCGAAGGGACTGGTCGAAAAGGTGACGCCGTGGCTGGCGGGGGCGGGGTAGAACCCTCGTATCCCGCTCCTCCCGGCGAAAGCCGGGACCCAGTGCTTTGGGCGAAGGTTGCATGAGATCAAAAGTCGGTGGTCATCCGACGCACCCTCTCTGCGAAAGACCTGGGTCCCGGCTTTCGCCGGGATGAGCGGAAAGAGAGGGCTGTCGGGTCTCGGCGATTGCTCTAAAATCACCGCGAAACGTGGGGAAAGATCATGGCGAACGAAACCTACAGCATGTCGGCCAGCGCGGTCGTGGTGTCGGGGCTGCTGGCATTGCTGCTGGTCGGCGGCGGGCTGGTGGGCTGCCCCTATTACAAGGTCTGGGAGCGCAAGATGGCGGGCCAGGCCGAGTTGCAATACCAGCAGGGCGCGCGTCAGGCGCTGATCGCCCAGGCGGCGGCGGAAGACGAGGCGGCGATCAAGCGCGCCGAGGCGGCGACGCGCCGGGTGCTGGGCTGGACCGACGCGGCCAGGCGCGGCTGCGCCGAACTGGGCCGCCCAGGCGACCGTCAGTGCGAGGAACAATTGCTGAGGGACGCCGCCACCTATTCCATCGCCAAGGAAGGCCACGAAGGCGTCATCATCAGCGTCGGCGCCCCGGTGTCGGTCGCCGTCGATCCGACGCGGCGGCCAGCGTCGGAGTGACTGAACACTCCCCCCGACGCGCCGTCGCCTGATGTGACGCCATGATCATCGGCTCAATCGACGTCGCCATCCGGGCCGGGGCGGCGGTGACGATCCTGTTGCTGGGGTGGCTGATGCTGGGGCATCGGCGGCGGCTAGGGCTGCCCGCCATCCTGTTCGCGCCCCTGGCGGCGTGCGTCGCCGGTTTCGTGGTCGGCAATACGCCGCTGACGACGATGAGCCCCGGCGGGTCGGTCGGGGCGATGGCCAATATGCTGAGCGGTTTCACCGTCGTCTTTCTGTGGTGGTTCTGCCTGTCGTGTTTCGACAGCCGGTTCCGGCTGAAGGGCGGGGTGCTGGGCGTCGGCCTGGCGTGGGGGCTGATCGCCGCGATGGACCGGGGGCTTCTCGGCAAGGCGCTGGCGCAGACAAGCTGGTCGGTCGTGCTGGTGCCGCTGGGGTTCGCCATCGTCGGCCATATGGTCTGGCGCCTGCTGGCTGAGCGTCAGGGCGACCTGATCCAGCGGCGCCACGACGCGCGCATCATGGTGGCGGTGCTGCTGGGCGGGATGCTGTGCGTGGACCTGACGGCGGACGTGCTGTTCGGTTTCGCCTGGCGTCCGCTGGCCTTCGCCATGGGGCAGAATCTGGCGGTGCTGGCGTTCGGCCTGTGGCTGGCGGGACGGCTGCTGAGCGTGCGGTCCGATGTACTGACCTTCGGCGCGGCGGACAGGACGCCGCCGCGATCGGCGCCTGACCGCGACGACGCGCTGCATCGCCGCCTGAGAGGTCTGATGGAGACCGAGCGGGTCTTTCTGGACGCCGACCTGACGTTCGCGGCCTTTGTCGCCCGCATGGGCGCGCCGGAGCGCACCGTGCGTAATCTGATCAACCGCGAGCTGGGACATGACCATTTCCGCAGCTTCCTGAACCACTATCGGGTCGCGGAGGCCCGGCGTCTGTTGGGCGCGCAAGCGCGGGCGGACGACAAGCTGATCGCCGTGGCCCAGGACAGCGGATTCGCCTCGCTGGCCAGCTTCAACCGCGCGTTCCGGGCGATTGAGGGATGCGCGCCCAGCCAGTATCGCGCCGCCGCCCGGCAGGCCGAGGTTCCCACCGCACCGGACGTCGCCCGCTTTTGAGCGGCGAAAAGCCGGGTTTTGAGAAGACGCCCGCGGCCCGCGCCGATAGTCCGCCGCCGTCGAACGGAAACGAGGTGGACGTATGAATGGATTGATCGGTTTGGGCGGCGTGCTGGTGCTGCTGCTGGGAGTCGGAACGGTGCTAGGGCTGCTGGACCGGCGTCGCTTTTCGATGCGGTGGCTGGTCGTCGCGGCGGTTCTGGTCGCTGTGAATGACGCCCTGCTGACCGGATTCTACGGCCGGCTGCCGGACATGATCGGCGGAGCCTGGAACTGGCAAGGCAAGCTGCTGGCGCTGGCCGCCACCCTCGCCATCGCCGCATGGCCTGCGTTCGGATGGCGCCGCGCGGGTCTGACCCTGACCCAGGCGACCGGCAGTCTGAAGGCGGCCCTGCCGGTCGCCGTGCTCTACTGCGCCTTCTTCGTGGCGATCGCCCTGGTCTTTCCTGGCGGGCCGGCCACAGGCGAGGATGTCGCGTTCCAACTGACCCTGCCCGGCCTGGAGGAGGAGCCCTTCTATCGCGGCGTTCTGCTGTTCGCCCTGTGCCAGGCGTTCACCGGGACGAAGCGGTTCCTCGGCGTGGACTGGAGCTGGGGCGCTGTCCTGTCCTGCGCCCTGTTTGGATTGGCGCACGCCTTCGGCTTCTCGAACGGGTCCTTTTCTTTCGATCCGATGACGATGGCGCTGACGGCTCTGCCCTCGTTCATCGCCGTCTGGCTGCGCCTGCGCACCGGGAGCCTGTTGCTGCCCGTCCTGCTGCACAATTTCGGCAATTCGTTTTCGTTGATCGCCTGAGCGGCATAGGGATCGGACGTGCGGTAACCCGCTGTTAACCCTTATGACGCGCCTGTCAGATGACGGGCGGTCGGGTCGTCGTTAAACGGGCCGGACGCCACACAATGGTCACGTCGGCTGGGTCGAAGACGAGGTGACCGATCCCGAATCCGCCCGGAGCGCCTGAATGACCCTGCCCGTCGACGCCTCGATGATGAACCCCGTCGAGCTGTTCATGACCGCCGACTGGGTGGTGAAGACGGTCATGATCGGCCTGGCGGCGGCCTCGATCTGGTCGTGGACCATCATCATCGACAAGGCGGTGCGGTTCACCGCCCTGAACCGACAGGCCGACGAATTCGAAAAGGCGGTGCAGTCGGGCCGGTCGCTGGAGGAGGTGTCGGCCCAGGCCGGGCCGGAGCCGGACCACGCCCTGCCGCGCATGCTGGCCATCGCCCTGTCGGACTGGCGCGAGGCGCGGCAGCGCGGGGCGCTGAACGAGCACCAGGGCGACCTTCTGATGGTGCGGATCGACAAGGCGATGAACAGCCTGATCGCGCGCGAGAGCCAGCGGATCGAGAACGGCCTGGGCGTGCTGTCGGTCGTGGCCACGGCCTCGCCCTTCATCGGCCTGTTCGGCACGGTCTGGGGCATCATGAATGCGTTCGGGCGGATCGCGGCGGCGGGCAACACCAATCTGACGACGGTGGCGCCGGCCATCGCCGAGGCCCTGTTCGCGACGGCCATCGGCCTGGCGGCGGCGATCCCGGCCTATATCGCCTATAACAAATTCTCCATCGACGCGGGCAAGTTCACCGGCCGGCTGGAGGCGTTCGCCGACGACCTGCAGGCTGCGGTCGCGCGCCGGCTGGGCGCGCCGTCGGCCCCGCCGCCTCCGCCCCCGCCGGCCTCCGACCTCAGCCTGAAGCGGGGCGGCTGAGCCATGGCGCTTGGCGGTGGTGGTTCGAGCGGCGGCGGGCGTCGGGGTCGGCGCGGGCGCAAAGGCCCGCTGACCGAGATCAACGTCACGCCCCTGGTGGACGTGATGCTGGTGCTGCTGATCATCTTCATGATCTCGGCGCCCCTGCTGACGGTGGGGGTGCCGGTCGAGCTGCCCAAGACCGAAGCCAGCGCGGTCGAGACCAAGTCCGAACCCCTGTCGGTCAGCATCGACCAGCAGGGCGCCATCTTCGTGGGCGACAGCGAGACGGCCTTCGACCAGCTGTCGGCGCGCCTGCAGACCGAGGCGGGCGGCGCGGACAAGGCGGCCGAGCGGCCGGTGTTCGTGCGGGCCGACGGGCGCGCGCCCTATCAGGCCGTGGCGCGGGTGATGGCGCGGTTGAGCGCGTCGGGCTTCACCAAGCTGAACCTGATCACCGACACGGCGCCGGAGGCCTGAGCCTTTGCGTCGTCCGAGCCCGGCCATCCTCGGATCCCTCGCCCTGCACGCCGGGGTGATCGCGCTCGCCTTCGTGACGTTTTCGCACAGGACCGAGGAGGAAAAGCCGCTGGTGGCCTCGGTGCCCGTGACCATCGTGTCGCAGGAGGTGGTCCAGGCCGCGCCGGCCGACAATCCGCAGCCCGAACCCTCGCCCGACGACGCCGCGACCGCGCCGGTGCAGCAGCCTGATCCGGTTCCGCCGACGCCCGAACCGACGCCGCCCCGGCCCACGCCGCCCCAGCCGCGTCCGCAACCGCAGCCCCAACCGCGCCCCACGCCGACGCCGCAGCGTCCCACGCCGGCGCCCACGCCCGCACCGACCCCCCGTCCGACGCCCACGCCGACCCCGCGTCCGACCCCCACGCCGCCTCGACCGCAGCCCCGGCCCACGCCGCCTGCGCCCGCGCCCTCGCCGCCGACCAAGGCCCAGCCGACGCCGCGTCCCAGCAACCCCGCGCCCGCCCGCCCGGCCCCGCAGCGCACCGAACCCAGCCTGGATCTGGACGCCCTGGCCGGCCCGACACGCCCGACCAACAATCGCGGACGCCCGGCTACGGGTCAGCAGGGGGCAGGCGCGGCGTCCCAGGCGACCGGGCCGCAGATCACGGCCATCTTCAACCAGGTGTATCCGAACTGGATTCTGCCCTGCGACATTCCCGGGGCGGACCAGCTGAGGATCCAGGTCGAACTGACCCTGTCGGCGGACGGGCGCATCACCAGCGGCCCCAACCTGATCAACGCCCAGTCCTCGAACGTCTATCGGGCCGCCGCCGACGGCGCCCTGCGCGCCCTGCGCCAGACCGCGCCCTTCGACGTGCCGCAGGGTTTCCCCGGCGGCGTCTATCGACCGACGTTCAACACCGAAAGGGCCTGCAGAAATCGGTGAGCGTCAGTCCAACGCCTCGCGAAGCGCATTGATATGCTCTGTCGTGACGACAACCCCCTTGCGGTTAGGCAAGAGCGGTATGCCGTTGCGAAACTCCACCGTCGGCGTCTCCGCTTCCAGCGTTTCTCGCGCCAGGTCGGAAACGACCTTTCCAAGTGGACGGCCGGTGCGAGCGGACATGGCTCTGGCCGCGCTCAGCACATCATCGTCAAGGTTGAGGGTCGTGCGCATGGCGTCAGACTATCATGCTGAAAGCTCACGCCAAGATGCCTGCTCCGTCCCGAAAGTCGCCCCATTCGCCGTCAAGCTGGCGAAAGTCGAACGGCCCGGCGATAAGGGGCGGCGATCCTTTGAGACTTGTGGGAGCACTCGATGCGTCTGAACCTTCTTCTGGCCTCCGTGGCGGCGGTCGCGATGGCGGCGCCGCTGACGACGGCGGCCCAGACCTCGCAGGCCACGCCGGCGCGTCAGAACCAGCCGGTCGAGGTCGAGATCGACCAGGGCGTGCTGCGGCCGTTGCAGATCGCGGTCGTGCCGTTCGCGGGGACGCATGGGTCGGACATCTCCAGCGTGGTCAGCGCGAACCTGCGGCGGTCGGGCTTCTTCGAGCCGCTGAACCCGGCCAGCTTCATCGAGACCGGCCTGACCCTCGCCAATGCGCCGAACTTTCCGCAATGGACCCAGATCGGGGCGCAGGCGGTGCTGTACGGCGGGGTGACGATGCGCGGCGACGGGCGGATGGACGTCGGCTTCCGCCTTTATGATCCGTATCGCCAGTGCCAGCTGGTCAGCTATCAGTTCACCGCGACGCAAGAACAGTGGCGCCGGATCGCGCACAAGATTTCCGACGTCATCTATCAGCGGATGACTGGCGAGGCGGGCTTCTTCGATTCCCGCGTGATCTTCGTGTCCGAGGAAGGTTCGGCGCTGAACCGGATCAACCGCCTGACCATCGCCGACCAGGACGGGTTCAACCCGACCTATCTGACGCAAGGGGACGAGGTGATCATGTCGCCGCGCTTCTCGCTGTCGCAGCCGGACGAGATCACCTATGTCGCGCTGGGCAAGGATTACAGCCGCATCTACCTCTATAATCTGACGACCGGCCGGCGCGAGAGCCTGGGCGAATTCGACGGGCAGGTGCTGGCGCCGCGCTTCTCCAACGACGGCAACAAGATCGCGTTTTCGATCATCCGGGGCGGCAATACCGACGTCTATGTGATGGACCTGAGAAGCCGTCAGATCACCCGCCTGACCAACGACCCCGGCATCGACACCTCGCCCTCGTTCAGCCCGGACGGCAGCCAGATCGTCTTCACCTCGGACCGTTCGGGTTCGGCGCGGCTTTATGTCATGCGCGCGGACGGATCGGGCCAGCGGCCGATCTCGCGCGGGGGCGGCATCTATACGGCGCCGTCGTGGAGCCCGACCGGCAATCTGATCGCCTTCACCAAACAGGGCGGGGGCCGGTTCTCGACCGGGGTGATGAACGCCGACGGATCGGGCGAACGCATCCTGTCCTCCAGCTACTTCGAGGAGGGGCCGAACTGGGCGCCCAACGGCCGATATGTGATGTTCGCGCGCCAGACGCCGGGCGGCGACACCCGTTTGTGGACCGTGGACCTGTCGGGCCGGGTGGTGTCGCAGGCGGGCTATAACGGGCGCGGCACCGATCCGGCCTGGTCGCCCCTGCTGGACCGGCCGCCGAGCAATCTGGGCTATGGCCAGGGCGCCGACAGCTGCCCGGCCTAAAGGCCCGTCCTCGATCACGGCGGAGCCATAAGTCTCAATACTGCGTTATCGCCTCTGGCGTCCCAAGGGCGCCCGAGGCAGACAGTAACGTCAAGCTTGAGGCCCGCCCCCTTGCAAGAAACGACACGTCAGGAGACGACCCCATGAAGACTTCACGCATCCTCAAACTGGCGATGGTCGGCTGCGCCGTGGCGGCGATGGCCGCCTGCACGCGCAAGCCCCCGGTCGAGACCGGCGTGCCCGGCCCGAACGATGGAACCTCGACCGCGCCGACCGGCCCGGCCTATCCGACCGCCCCGACCGGCCCGGTGACGGGCGGCGGCCTGGGCTCGGCCCAGCCGGGGTCCGAGCAGGACTTTGTCGTCAACGTCGGCGACCGCATCTATTTCGACCTGGACAGCTATGAGGTCCGCCCCGAGGCCATGCCGCGTCTGGACGCCCAAGCTCAGTGGCTGCAACGCTATCCGTCCGTGACGGTCCGCATCGAAGGCAACGCCGACGAACGCGGGACGCGCGAATACAACCTGGCTCTGGGCGCCCGCCGCGCGGAGTCGGTGCGGACCTATCTGATCAATCGGGGCATCCCGGCCGGCCGGATCGACACCATCAGCTTCGGCAAGGAGCGGCCGATCGCGGAGGGCTCCAACGAGGACGCCTTCGCCCGCAACCGCAACGCCCACACCGCCATCGTGTCGGGCGCGCCGCGCTAATCGGCGAAAGACGACTGATCTGAAGGGAGGCGTCGACCGAAAGCCGGCGCCTCTTTTCGTTTCGGCGCTTGGGCCTTGCGGCGGCCCCAAATCGGTGAAAGCTAGACGGATGACCAAGCTCTCGATCTCTCGCGCCCACGCCATCGTCGCCGCCGCCGTCGGGGTGCTGCTGATCGGCGGCGGCGCCGTCGCCCAGCAGGCCCAGCCCAACATCATGGAGCGGACCGAATGGGACAACCGCCGCCTGGACCAGCTGGATCGCAACGTGCGCCGGCTGGAGCGGGCGCTGACCCAGAGGAACGCCGCCGGTCAGCCGGTGCTGGTCGAGCCGGACCCGGAGGTGGTGACGCTGCAGGGGCAGTTCGCCCTGATGGATCGGCGCCTGGGCGACCTGGAGGCCACGGTTCGCCGCATCAACGGCGACAACGAGCGGCTGACCTTCCAACTGGACGAGGCGACGCGGGACAACCAGGCCCTGCAGACCCGGCTGAGAGACGCCGAGGCCCGCATCCAGAAGCTGGAGACCCAGGCCGAACTGAACGCGCCGATCGAGGCGACCTCGCCCACCGGCGACGCGACGCGCGATCTGGCGGCGGCGGTCGCCCTGCTGGCGACCGACAAGCCGCGCGGCGAGCGGGCGCTGGAGACGGTGATCGCAGCCTGGCCCGACACGCCGCAATCGCGTGAAGCCAACTCGCGCCTGGGCGACCTGCGGGTCGCGGCCAACGACAAGGCGGGGGCCGTGCCCTATTACGCCGCCGCGCTGAAGGACTGGCCGCGCATCGGCTGGGCGGCGGATACGACGCTGAAACTGGCCGACGCGCTGTTTTCAACCCAGAGGAAGCCGCAAGGGTGCGCGGCCCTGGCCGAGTTCACGCGCCGCTATGCGCCCTCGGCGTCCGATCCGCAGAAGGCCCGCGCGGCTCAGCTGCGGACCACGGGCGCGTGCGCCGCCTGACGTCCGAAGACGGGAGCTATGGGAGCGAGGGGGGACTGGCCGCGCGCGTCCTGACACGGCTGGATGCGCGGTTGAGCCGGGATGTCGAGCAGCCCCTGGTCCTGGCCCTGTCGGGCGGGGGGGATTCAATCGCCCTGCTGCGGCTGGCGGCCGAATGGGCGAAGACGCGCGGGCGGCGCCTTCTTGCGCTCAGCGTGGATCATGGGCTGAACCCCGAAAGCGGGCGCTGGAACGCCTTTGCGGAACAGGCGGCGCGGGCGGTCGGGGGAGATTGGCGCGGCCTGCGCTGGGACGGGGACAAGCCCCAGACGGGACTGACGGCGGCGGCGCGGTCGGCGCGCCATCGGCTGATCGCCGAGGCGGCGCGGACGGCGGGGGCGCGGGTGGTGCTGTTCGCCCACACGGCCGACGACATCGCCGAGGCCGATCTGATGCGGCGGGAAGGGGCGACGCTGGGACGGGTGCGCGAATGGTCGCCGTCGCCTGTCTGGCCCGAGGGGCGGGGGCTGATGCTGCTGCGACCCCTGCTGGACGAAGGGCGCGACCCCTTGCGCGACTGGCTGAGGGGGCAGGGGGCGGACTGGATCGAGGACCCCGCCAACGCCGATCCGCGCTATGGCCGCAGTCGGGCGCGCCAGGCCTTGGCCGCCGGAGGGGCTGAGCGGCAGCCGCTCTCCGAGGCGCGGGCGGCGTCGAGCGCGGAGGGGCTGAAGAGGGTCGGCGAGGCGGTGGTCGAGGCGTCGCGCGATGTTTCGGCGCGAACCCTGGCGGCGGCCCTGGTCTGCGTCGGGGGCGGGGCGACGCCGCCGAGGGGCGAGCGGCTGGCCGCGCTGATCCGGCGGCTGCGGGCCGGCGAGGCGTTCACCGCCACCCTGTGCGGGGCGCGGATCACGGCTGGGGGCGAGACCGCCAGCCTGGTGCGGGAGGCGGGCGAGATGGCGAGAAAGGGCGCGGCGCCCCTGAGGCTGACGCCGGGCGCGGAGGCGGTGTGGGACGGACGGTTCGCCTTCGTCGCCGCCGATCCGGGCTGGTCGGTCGTCGCGGGGCGCGGGCGATTGTCGCAGCTGTCGGACGCGGACCGGGCGGCGCTGGCCCCGCTGTCGCCGCAGGCGCGGGCGGCCTGGCCGGTGCTCGTCAAGGACGGGGCGCCGGGACCGGTTCTTGCAGGGGCGGGGGTCGAACGGCGCGGGCTTGTCGCGGAACGGCTCAGGCTGGCGCTGGACGAAACGACGCACGAAGACGACCTGATTTCAGCCCCGCGATGGCATAACGCCATGGAACCTCCTATTTTCCCAGACAGACACATCCAGACCGTCGGCCCGAGCGGGGCGGCGGACGACCGAGGACCTCAATGAACCTGCGTAATCTGGCGATCACCGGCGTGATCATTCTGGCGCTGCTGGCGGGCTATGCGGCCCTGTCCCAAGGCGGCGCGATGAACGGCATGGCCGGTCAGCCTGCGGGCGGACGGCCCGAAATCATGAGCTATTCCGAACTGGTGCAGCGAGTGAACGCCGGCGACGTCAAGAAGGTGACGGTGCGGGTCGACAAGGTGAACGGCGAGCTGAAGAACGGCCAGCGCTTCACCTCCACCACCGTCTATCCGAACGAACAGCTGATGGCGAACATGCTGCAGGCGGGGGTCGAGATCGACGCCAAGTCGGGCGGCCAGTCGATCTGGATGAGCCTGCTGCTGGGCATCCTGCCCATCGCCCTGTTGATCGGGGTCTGGATCTTCTTCATGCGCCAGATGCAGGGCGGGGCGCGCGGGGCCATGGGCTTCGGCAAGTCCAAGGCCAAGCTGCTGACCGAGCACAAGGGCCGCAAGACGTTCGAGGACGTCGCCGGCGTGGACGAGGCCAAGGACGAACTGCAGGAGGTCGTCGACTTCCTGAAGGATCCGGGCAAGTTCCAGCGTCTGGGCGGCAAGATCCCCAAGGGCGCCTTGCTGGTCGGCCCTCCCGGCACCGGCAAGACGCTGCTGGCCCGCGCGGTCGCGGGCGAGGCGGGCGTGCCCTTCTTCTCCATCTCGGGCTCGGACTTTGTCGAAATGTTCGTCGGCGTCGGCGCCTCGCGGGTTCGCGACATGTTCGAACAGGCCAAGAAGAATGCGCCCTGCATCATCTTCATCGACGAGATCGACGCGGTGGGTCGCCATCGCGGCGCCGGCCTGGGCGGCGGCAATGACGAGCGCGAACAGACGCTGAACCAACTGCTGGTCGAGATGGACGGCTTCGAGGCGTCCGAGAACATCATCCTGATCGCCGCGACCAACCGTCCCGACGTGCTGGACCCGGCCTTGCTGCGTCCCGGCCGGTTCGACCGTCAGGTGGTGGTGCCGAACCCCGACGTCTCGGGCCGTGAACGCATCCTGCGCGTCCATATGAAGGACGTGCCCCTGGCCGCCGATGTGAATGTGAAGACCATCGCGCGCGGCACACCCGGCTTCTCGGGCGCCGACCTGGCCAACCTGGTCAACGAAGCCGCCCTGACGGCGGCGCGCAAGGACCGTCGCATGGTCACGCATCGCGACTTCGAGGACGCCAAGGACAAGGTGCTGATGGGTTCGGAGCGTCGCTCCATGGCCATGAACGAGGAAGAAAAGCGCCTGACCGCCTATCATGAGGCCGGTCACGCCATCGTCGCCATGAACGTCAAGGCGGCGGACCCGGTGCACAAGGCGACCATCGTCCCGCGCGGCCGGGCGCTGGGCATGGTGATGCAGTTGCCGGAAGGCGACCGCTATTCGATGAAGTATCAGCAGATGATCGACCGGATCGCCATCATGGCGGGCGGGCGCGTGGCCGAAGAGCTGATCTTCGGCAAGGAGAACATCACCTCTGGGGCGTCGTCGGACATCGAACAGGCGACGAAGCTGGCCCGCGCCATGGTCACCCGCTGGGGCTTCTCCGAGAAGCTGGGCACGGTGGCTTATGGCGAGAACCAGGAAGAGGTCTTCCTGGGCCATTCGGTCGCGCGCAGCCAGAACATCTCCGAGGAGACCGCCCGCACCATCGACGAGGAGGTCCGTCGCCTGGTCGCCTCGGGCTGGGACGAAGCGCGCCACATCCTGACGACCAAGGCCGATCATCACGAAAAGCTGTCGCAGGCCCTGCTGGAGTACGAAACCCTGTCGGGCGAGGAGATCAAGGACCTGCTGGAGAAGGGCGTCGCGCCTAACCGCGACGAGAACAACTTCCCCAACGCCGGACCTTCGGTCTCGGTGCCGGTGACGCCGGTGTCGGACGGGACCGAGATCGAGGTTCCCGTCGCCAAGCCCGCCGCGACCAGCGTGCCGACGGTTCACTGAACCGGCATTCGGTTCGGAATGAAAAAGCCCGCCGGGAGAGCGATCTCCCGGCGGGTTTTTCATGAGCGGCGGCAGGGATCAGGCGGGCAGGATTTCCGCGTCCTCGATCATCACCGGGGTCAGGCTGCGTTCGGCGCCGGACGGGTCGCTCCAGGAAATGGTGTGGCCTTCGACCAGGCCGATCAGGCCCGCGCCGACGTGGGACAGGACCGAAACCTTGCCCGCGTCGATGTCGGCGTCTTTCGGCAGGACGATCTGGATGCGGCGCGGGTCGCTGCTGCGGCCGTCGACGTAGTGGAGCCAGCGGTTCAGCGGCACGGCGCCCTTGGGCAGGTCGCCGGATTCGCAGATGACGGCGCGCTCCAGCTCTTCCTGAAGCATGCCCGCCACGCCCTCGCCGGGCATGTCGCCGACCAGGCGGGACAGGGCGTCGTGGTCCTCGGCGCTGAGGAAGATGTCGGGGCGGACGGGCAGATTGGACTTGGCCATGGGGATGTCTCTCAAAAGGGGCATGCGCCGCCACACGCGCGTTCGGCGTCGGCGGCGGGAAGAAGAAGTTTCAGATCGTCGCCCGGAACGGGCAAAAGGCACGCAGCCGTTCCGGGTCAGAAGCCTGCGACGAGGCGTCCCGCGTGGGAAAGGCGTCGAGCCTGGCTGACGAAACGTGTGTTCACGGCTAGAGGCTGGTCCCATGCCGCGCGAAAGTCAAACATCACGCTATTCGATCGGAAATAATCCGTATTTTCGGATTAAAAATCAGTCGGTTCTGAGGGCCACGTTCCCATGTCGTAGAGATACAAAGTGACTTCGTCCGAGTACGCTTGCGCCCATGCTATCGCCTCCGTGACAGATATTCCGGAACGTGAGGCCATGGTGTCGCCATGCGTGATCGACGCGGCTTTATCTGCATTGTCGTGATGAGGTGTGCCGGGCCGAGCGTTGTCGTGCCATGTTGCTTCAGCTACGGCGTCCACTGATCGCCATTTATGGACGTGAACTCGTCTGTCGATAATATTAGCGATCATGGATGAGATGATGTCGATGTTGCCCGTGAAAGTCATGGGTATCCTCAATGTGACGCCTGATAGCTTCTCTGACGGCGGGCGCTGGACCACCACGGAACGGGCGGTGGAGCACGGGCTGCGGCTGGTCGAACAGGGGGCGGACGTCTTGGATATCGGCGGCGAAAGCACCCGGCCGGGCGCCGATCCGGTCGGGACGGACGAGGAGATCGCGCGGGTCGTCCCGGTCATCGCGGGCCTTCGCGCGCGCTGGGACGGGGCGATCAGCATCGACACGATGAAGCCCGAGGCGGCCCGCGCCGCCGTCGCGGCCGGGGCGACGATGTGGAACGACGTGACGGCCTTGACCCATACGCCCGACAGCGCGGGCGTCGCCGCCGAACTGGGGTGCGATATCTTGCTGATGCACATGAAGGGCGAGCCGCGCACCATGCAGGCGAACCCGACCTATGCCGACGTGGCCGGCGAGGTGCTGGACTATCTGCAGGGGCGGGCCGAGGCGGCGATGGCGGCGGGTGTGGCGCGCGATCGGATCTGGGTGGACCCCGGCATAGGTTTCGGCAAGACGCTGGCGCACAATCTGGCCCTGACGGCGGGACTGAGCGCGCTGGTCGATCTGGGGTTTCCGGTGCTGTACGCCGCCAGCCGCAAGCGCACGATCCAGGCTGTCGACCCGACGGCGGTCGAGGCGACCGACCGGCTGGGCGGCTCCATCGCCCTGGCCCTGGCGGCGGCCGCCCACGGGGCGCGGATGGTGCGGGTCCATGACGTGCGCGAGACGGTGCAGGCGCTGAAGGTGCAGGCGGCCATTCGCGACGCCGGTTGAACGGACGCGACGTTCGGTCGCGGTTGAGCTAAGGACAGGGGTCAACCGTCACAGCGTCGCCCATGCCCCTGACCGCCTATATCGCCCCCATTCTCATGCTGGCCCTGTCGAACGTCTTCATGACCTTCGCCTGGTACGGCCATCTGAAGTTCGAGCACAAGCCGCTGTGGCTGCTGGTGATCGCCAGCTGGAGCATCGCCTTCTTCGAATACTGGCTGGCGGTGCCGGCCAACCGGATCGGCATCAAGGTCTATTCTCCGGCCGAGCTGAAGACGATGCAGGAGGTGATCACCCTGTTGGTCTTCGCCGGTTTTTCGGTGCTGTATCTGGGCGAGAAGCTGACGGTGAACCATCTGGTCGGCTTCGCCTTCATCGGCCTGGGGGCCTTCTTCATCTTCAAGGGACCGCTGGGCGCCTGATCGCTTGCCCTGATGGACGGGCTGGGCCATCTGACCCGTCATGTCCTGGATCATGTCGATCAATCCGTGGGCGACGCTGGTCGTCGCCGGTCTGCTGGAGGTTCTGTGGGCCTCGGGCCTGAAGAGCGTCGGCCTGCAGCGGCCGCTGACATCGCTGGGGGTGGGGATCGCCCTGGCCGGAAGCATGATCCTGTTGTGGGTGGCGACGCAGAAGCTGCCGATCGGAACGGCCTATGCGGTGTGGACCGGCATCGGGGCGGTGGGCGCGGCGCTGGCGGGCGTGCTGGTCTATGGCGAGCCCGCGACGGCGGTCAGGGCGGTGTGCATCCTGCTGATCGTGGCGGGGATCGTCGGGCTGAAGCTGTTTTCGGGGGCGGCGGCATGACCCGCGTTGGCACGGATATTCGCGCTCAAGCAGACGCCCGCCGCGCGGGCGGCGGCAGCGCAAAAAAGATGGGTCGGGTGCTGATCCTGGCGGGCTCCGACTCGGGCGGCGGGGCGGGCATCCAGGCCGACATCAAGGCCGTGACGATGATGGGCGGCTATGCGGCGACCGCCATCACCGCCATCACGGTGCAGAACACCCTGGGGGTCCACGGCGTCCATCCGCTGCCGCTGGATCTGATCGCGGCCCAGGGGCGCGCGGTGCTGGACGACATCGGAACCGACGCCTTCAAGACCGGAATGCTGGGCTCGGTCGAGGTGGTGGAGACGGTCGCCGCCCTGCTGGACAGCGCCGACGCGCCCGCCGTGGTCGATCCGGTCATGGTGGCCAAGGGCGGGGCGTCCCTGTTGCCCGATGCGGCCGTCGAGGCGGTCAAATCCATGATGATCCCGCGCGCGGCGCTTCTGACCCCCAATGCGCCCGAGGCCGAGGCCCTGACGGGGATCGCGGTGCATGATGTGGACGGCCAGCGCCGGGCGGGCGAGGCCCTGCTGGCCATGGGCGCGCGGGCGGTGCTGATGAAGGGCGGCCATGTGCCGGGAACGACGGTGATCGACCTGCTGCTGACGCCCGACGGCGAGACGGCGCTGGAGGCCGAACGGATCGACACCCGCCACACCCACGGCACCGGATGCACGCTGGCCAGCGCCTGCGCGGCCGGGCTGGCGCTGGGGCGACCGCTGGAGGTCGCGGTGGCCGAAGCCTGGGCCTATGTCGGCGAGGCGATCCGCCGTGCGCCCGGCCTGGGCGGCGGCCACGGCCCGCTGGACCACGGCTGGCCGGTGCGGGAGTAGGTCGCCGCTTCCCGCCACGCATCATCCTTAAGCCTTGCGCTTAGGATGACGAGGAAAAGGGTCTGTGGATGGTGGTGCGCCGTCACTCCCCGGAGACGGATGCGCTCGCTAAGGGATGGGAAATGAACGACGCCCTGACCGAACGCCTGATCGCCATCGTGCGCGCCGACCCCGCGGTGATGCATATTCTGACGACGGTGCGGGGGCTGGACCTGCCGGATTGGAGGCTGGTGTCGGGCGCGGTCTATCAGGCGGTGTGGAACGTCCAGACGGGACGGCCGGCGGGTTATGGCGTCAAGGACTACGATCTGGCCTATTTCGACGGATCGGACCTGTCCTACGAGGCCGAGGATGTGGTTATTAAACGGGTCGCCGCCGCCTTCGACGCGCCGCTCAGCAGTCAGGTCGAGGTCAGGAACCAGGCGCGGGTTCATCTGTGGTTCCAGGATCGGTTCGGCGAGCCCTATCAGGCGCTGAGATCGACCGACGAGGCGCTGGGACGGTTCGTGGCGCCGACCTTCGCGGTCGGGGTGCGGCTGGAGGCTGACGACGCCATAACCGTCGCCGCGCCGTTCGGGCTGGAGGATGTGTTCTCCATGACCATCCGGCCCAATCCGAACCGGCCCGTGGCCAAAAGCTGGGTCAAGGTGATCGACAGCGCGCGGGCGCGGTGGCCGGAACTGACGGTGGTCGAACCGACCTAGTAAGGCCCGTGCTTGCCGTTGGAGGAGAACTCCGGCGGGGCGGCCTTGTGGATATATTGTTCGGCGACCAGCCAGGCTTTGAAGGGGCGCAGGCAGCCCAGGCACAGGCCGATCAGGATGGGCAGGGTCACGACCCCATGCACCCAGATCGGCGGGTGAACGGTGAAGTCGAACAGCATCAGCAGGATCATGCCCACCACCCCGACCGCCGTCATGACGAAGAAGGCCGGGCCGTCGGCCGGGTCGGCGAAGCCGTAGCTGAGGCCGCAGTCCGTGCAGCCTTCGCGCAGGCTGAGGTAGCCCTTGAACAGCGGGCCTTTGCCGCAGCGGGGGCAACGGCAGGCCAGGCCGGTCTTGATCGTGCTGAGCCGCGGATAGTCCGTCATGGGATCAGTATGCGCGCTGTGGGCGGGCTTGTCGCGTGGACGGGTTGTCCTATCGCCGCCGCGTCACGGTGAACGGCGGTTAACCGCGATTAAAGGGCTTGTGCGGCATGGGTCGGGGGATATGTCCGGGGCCGCGCCGACCAAGCGTATTCTGAAGACGACCGTGGCGGCCGCCGCGGCCGGCGCCGTCGTGCTCGCGCCGCTGTCGCCCCTGGCGCAGGAAGCGGCGCGATCGCGCGATCCGCTGTCCATCGGCATCGGCCAGAACGCCGAGTTCACCCGCGTCGAGTTCGGCGGCGTGATCGGCGTGCGCTCGCGCGTCAGCCGCCAGGGCGACAAGGTGGTGGTGCGGCTGGGCACGACGGCCGCGCCCGACGTGTCGCGCCTGAAGGTCGATCCGCCCGCCGGGGTGAAGTCGGTCGAGACCCGCGCCGCGCGCGCCGGCGGCACGGACCTGATCATCACCCTGGAGGAGGGCGCCGACGCCCGCTCGGGCGTGGCGGACGGGGCAGTGTGGCTGAACCTCTATGCGCCGGGCAAGGCGCCGCAGGGCGGGGACGCGGCCAAGCCGACGACCACGGATGCGGTCGTGCCGGTCAAGGCCGAATCCAGCGCCGACAAGACCGTGTTGACCTTCCAATGGAGCACGCCGGTGGGCGCGGCCGTGTTCCGGCGCGGCGACGCGGTGTGGATCGTGTTCGACACCGCCGCGCGGATGGACATGACCGGCGCCAAACAGCTGGGGCCGGCCAAGGACGCGCGTTGGGCGGCGGGGCCGGGCTACACCGCCATGCGGATTTCCGCGCCCGACGGCATGGGCGTGGCGGCGCAGGGGCAGGGCGGGACCTGGACCGTGACCCTGGGCGGAACCGCGCCCGCGGCTTCGGGCGTCGAGGTCGGGCGGGCCGACGACGGGGCGGCGACCCTGGTGGCGCGGATGGCTGGGGCGACCAAGGCGATCTGGCTGACCGACCCGCTGGTGGGCGACCGGTTCGCGGCGGTGACGGCGCTGGCGCCCGGCAAGGGCTATGGCGGCGGACGGCGCACGGTCGATCTGACCCTGATCCCCACGGCCCAGGGGATGGCGGTCGAGACGGGCGCCGACGATCTGCGGATCGAGGCGGCGGGCGATCTGGTGACGCTGAGCCGGCCCAGGGGGCTGACGCTTTCGGCGCCGTCGGCGGGACTGGAGACCGGCGATCACGCGGCCGATGCGCCCAAGCGCGCGGCCTACCCGGCCATGATCGACGAGGCCTGGGCCGCGACGGGCGAGGCGGGCTTCTCGGACCGCTATCGCCGGCTGCAGGACGCGGCGGGGCTGGAGACCATCGCGGCGGCGGACGATCCGCGCGCGCCCATAGAGGCGCGGATGGCCCTGGCGCGGTTTCTGGTCGGATCGGGACTGAACTATGAGGCCATCGGGGTGCTGAACGCCCTGATCGCCAAGGCGCCGAACCTGCAGGGCGAGCCTGAGGTCCGGGGCCTGCGCGGCGTCGCCCGCGTCGGCGTGGGGCGGCTGGAGGAGGCGCAGGTCGATTTCGCGGGCGCGGCCCTGGCCAACGACCCGGCGACCAAGGTGTGGCAGGGCTATATCGCCTCTGAACAGGGCGATTGGGAGGGAGCGCGGCGCAGCTTCGCCGCCGGCGCCTCGGTGATCGACGATTTTCCCCCGGCCTGGCGCGCGCGGTTCGGCGCCGCCCATGCGCTGGCGGCCATCGAGACGGGCGACTTGGCCGCCGCCCAACAGCTGCTGGCCTACAGCTTCAGCCAGAAGGCGCCGGCGACCGACCAACTGACCGCGCGGCTGGTGCAGGCGCGGCTCTTCGATCTGCAGGGCGACAAGAACCGGGCGCTGGCGGTTTACAAGGCCGTGGCGCGCGCGCCGCTGGACGGCATCGCCACCCCCGCCAAACTGGGCGCCATCGGCCTGGAGATGGACAAGGGCGCGCTGAGCCCCGACCAGGCGGCCCAGCAGCTGGAACAGCTGAAATGGCGCTGGCGCGGGGACGGCACGGAACTGGCCGTGATCCGCAAGCTGGCCGACATCTATCTGAAGCAGGGGCGTTACCGCGAGGCGCTGGACGCCCTGCGCGGGGCGGGCAAGCGGCTGTCGGGCATTCCAGGCGCGACCGAGATCCAGGCCGATCAGTCCAACGCCTTCCGGGCCCTGTTCCTGGAGGGGGCCGCGGATGGATTGCAGCCGGTGCAGGCCCTGGCCCTGTTCTACGACTTCCGCGAGCTGACGCCGATCGGGGCGGACGGGGATGAGATGGTGCGCCGCCTGTCGCGTCGCCTTATCGACGTGGATCTGCTGGACCAGGCGGCCGAGCTTTTGCAGCACCAGGTGGACGAGCGGCTGGACGGCGTGGCCAAGGCCCAGGTCGCCACCAATCTGGCCACCGTCTATCTGATGGACCGCCAGCCGGAGAAGGCGCTGCAGGCGATCTGGGGGTCGCGCACCACCCTGTTGCCCGCCGCGATGAACAGCGAGCGGCGCGCGCTGGAGGCCCGCGCCCTGATGGACCTGGGCCGGTTCGACCATGCGCTGGAAGTGCTGGACCGGGATCAGTCGAACCCGGCGCGCGAAGTGCGGGCCGACATCTTCTGGAAACAGCAGAAATGGGCCGAGGCGGCGCCGATCTACGAGGCGCGGCTGGGCGATCGCTACAAGACCGCCGGAACGGCCCTGACGCCGGGCGAGGAAAGCTGGCTGATCCGGGCGGGCGTGGGCTATTCGCTGGCCGGGGATCGCGCGGGGCTGCAGCGGCTGAGCGGCCGGTATGGGCCGTTCGTGGCGGGCGCGCGGTCGGCGGCCGCGATCCGGGTGGCGCTGGACGACAATCTGTCGGGCGTGGCGGGGACGGGCGACTTCGCCAATCTGTCCAGCCAGGCGGACACCTTCGTCGGCTGGGTCAACAGCGCCAAACAGGCCTTCCGCAAGGAGGCGGACGCGAAAGCGGCGACCTGAAACGGAAACGGGCGGCGACCGCATCGCGATCCCCGCCCGTCGAAGCGTGATCCTCCACCGTGCTTTAACGGGGGAGGATCTAAGGCTTAGCCGTTGACGGCGTCCTTCAGCGGCTTGGAGACGCGGAAGCGCACGGCCTTGGAGGCGGCGATCTTGATGGTCGCGCCGGTGGCCGGGTTGCGGCCCTCGCGCTCGGCGCGGGCGGCGGTGTCGAAGACGCCCAGGTTCGAGATGCGGATGTCGCCGCCCGACTTCAGGGTCGAGTGGATGTTTTCGACGATGGCGGTCAGCACCTTGCCGGCGTCGGCCTGCGAAACACCGGCGTCCTTGGCGACGGCGGCGATCAGTTCGGCTTGAGTGGTCATAAGAAGCGTTTCCAGTGTTATTCGCCCGATTCAGGGCGAGGACCGGGGGATCAACACGGATTTCCACCGGCTTTGCAAGCGCCGATGACGCGGAAAGCCATAGGGGGCGGGGGATTATCCGGTTCCGGACGCCCGCTGAAAGCTCTCGACCAGGCTTCCGGCGACCAGTCGCCACCCGTCCACCAGCACGAAGAAGATCAGCTTGAACGGCAGGGACACCACCACCGGCGGCAGCATCATCATGCCCATCGACATCAGCACGCTGGCCACCACCAGATCGATCACAAGGAACGGAACGAAAAGAAGAAATCCGATCGTGAAGGCCTTCTTCAGCTCGCTGATCATGAAGGCCGGGGTGACGACGCGGAGCGGCAGGTCCTGGACGTTCTGCGGGGCCTCGATCTTGGACAGGCGGGTGAACAGGGCCAGGTCGCCGCGATCCACCTGCGCCAGCATGAAGGTTTTCACTGGTTCGGACGCCTGATCGAAGGCCTGGGGCAGTTCGATCTGCTGATCCATCAGCGGACGGATGCCCGAATCATAGGCGTCCTGCCAGGTCGGGGCCATGACGATGGCCGACAGGAACAGCGACAAGGACACCAGGACGGCGTTCGGCGGCGACTGTTGCAGCCCCAGGGCGGTTCGCAGCAGCGACAGGACCACGATGATCCGAACGAAGCTGGTGGTCATGATGACGATGGACGGCGCCAGCGACAGCACGGTCATCAGCCCGACCAGCTGCACCACCCGCTGGGTCAGGCCGGCGCCCGAGCCCAGGTCGATGTTGAGCGCCGATCCGCTCTGCGCCGCCTGCTGGGCCAGGGCCGCGACGGGCCAGGCCAGGCAGACCAGGGTGGTGAACAGCGACAGCAGGGCCGCGCGCTTCAGCTCGGCGCCGGTGGGTTTGACGAAAACCGGGTGTTTCACTGAAGGCCCCCCGGCTGGCGCGGCTCGATCAGTTCGCGGCCTTCGCCCAGCAGGATCAGCCGCTCCTCCTCGTCGATGCGGACCAGGACCAGGCGGCGGGCGGGGTCCAGGACCAGGGTCTCGACCACCTGCATCCGCCGCGCGCCGCGCTCGGCGCTGAGCCTGGCCAGCAACTGGGGCGCATAACGGCGCGCGGCCCAGGCCGCGAGCCCGATCAGGCCGAGGGTGAAGGCCAGGCCGAAGACGGCCCGGGCGAGATCGAGGAAATTCATACGCTGCAAGGCCCCGCGCAGTCTGCGCTTAGGCTCCGAATGTTAACCACCACGGTTAACGAGGCGTTGAGATAAGGGGTTATTAACCATGCAGGCGGCATTTTCTGCCCATCGCGCGCATCCGCGTCGCACGGGAGATCGCCATGGGCGTCGCCGACATACCGCTGCTGGGGCAGATCAAGGGCCGGCTGGACTGGCTGGACGCGCGCCAGCGGGTGATCGCCGAGAACGTGGCCAACGCCGACACGCCGGGCTACGTCGGGCGTGACCTGAAGCAGCCGACCGACTTCTCCGCCGCCATGGCCAGGGGCGGCGGGCTGCAGATGACGCGGACCAATGCGGCCCATATCGCCCCGCCCGGCCCGGCCGCGCGGTTCGATCCGACCAAGGCGCCCGATTCGGAAACCACGATGGACGGCAACTCGGTCGTGGTCGAGGAGCAGATGCTGAAGATGGCCGAGAGCCGCATGGCCTATGACGCCGCCATCGGCTTCTACCAGAAGTCCATGTCGATGATCCGCCTGGCCGCCAAACGGCCCGGCGGCTGAGGAGGACGCTTAAACCATGACCGATCCCGTCTCCCCCTCCAACAGCGCCATGGCCGTGGCCGCCTCCGCCCTGAAGGCGCAGCAGTCGCGGATGCGCGTCATCGCCGAGAACATCGCCAACGCCCAGTCCACCGCCCGCACGCCGGGCGGCGAACCCTATCGCCGCCAGATCCCCGTCTTTCAGGCGCGCGAGGTCGACGGGGCGACGGGCGTCACCCTGGCCGAGGTGCGGCCCGACCAGAGCGATTTCAAGATGGATTACGACCCGTCGCACCCGGCCGCGAACGCGCAGGGCTATGTGATGCGGCCCAATGTCGACACCCTGGTCGAGGCCATGGACATGCGCGAGGCGCAACGCGCCTATGAGGCCAATCTGAACGTCATCGAGACGGCGCGGTCGATGGACAGCCGCACCCTCGACATCATCAAACGCTGAGGTCTAGGCCATGAACCCGATGATGGCCGCCAAGGCCTATGCCGCCGTCCAGAGCGGCGCCATGCCGACGGGCCTGTCGGGGGCCGCATCGGCGCCGGGGGCCGGCGACGGCGGCTTTGCCGACCTGGTCAAGACCGCCATGACCGACATGACCCAGCAGTCGCGGGCGGCGGAAACCCAGATGACCCGCTCGGTCCAGGGCCAGGGCAATCTGATCGACGTGGTGACGGCGCTGAGCTCGGCCGAGGCGTCGCTGGAGACGGTGATCTCCGTGCGCGACCAGGTGATTTCCGCCTACAAGGAAATCATGGCGATGCCGATCTGACGGATACGCCCGACAGGTTCGTCATCCTAGCCGCGAGGCCCAGGATGACGGGCGTGCGTCCCCTCAGAAATACCGCTCTGCGATGCGGATCGTGTCGCCGGGCAGGATGCGGGCGTCGGGCGACAGGGGCTGTTCCATCGCGGCGCCGGCGCGGCGGACGAACAGTCTGCGGCTGTTGGCGCGGTAGGTGAAGCCCTGGGCCGTGGCGACCGCCTGCAGCGCCGTCAGGTTGCTGGCGTAGGGATATTCGCCCGGCCGATTGACCTCGCCCAGGATGTAGAAGGGCCGATAGGTCAGGACCCGGGCGGCGACGCGCGGATGGTTCAGATAGCCCTGGCCGAGGGCGTCGGCGACGGCGGCCTGAAGCTGGGGCGCGCTGAGGCCGGACGCCTGGATGTCGCCGATCAGCGGCAGGGTGATGCGGCCCCGGCCGTCCAGGGCGAAGTCGCCGCCCAGCGCCGGCTCTCCGAACACCTCGATCCGCACCCTGTCGGCCGGCGCGAGGCGATAGTCTTCCAGCGCGGGGTCGGTAAAGGCGGTCAGGCCGAACGCCAGGGCCAGGCCGACAGCAACGGCGAGGACGGGGCGCGGCAGGGTCGTCTCTCTCCTCGAATGCACGGCGAAGCTGTTAAAACTATCTGCGTGGATTGTGAAGGTCCAGATGCATGACCGCTAGTCCGGTTGCGCCAGTATCCGCGTCGCCAGGTCGCGGGCCTGGCCGCGCAGGTCGGGGACGGCGGTCATTTCCCAGAAGGCGCCGCGCGTCAGGGGGCCGATGGCGTGCAGGCCTTGGGCCGGATGGCCGTCGATGTCCAGCAGGCGGCCGTCGTCATCGACCTGAAGCCCCAGGCCCAGGGGGTCGGGACGGCCATAGCCCTTTTGCAGAATGTCGCGGATCATCGGCTCGATGCTGTGGCCGATGGAGCCCAATGGGCCGGTGCAGTTGACCACCAGATCGAACCGGTCGCGGATGGCGCGACGGCGACCGCGCGGGCGCCAGGCGACGTCGATGACGTCGGCGGCCCTCAGTTCGGTCAGCTTGCCGGCCAGAACCGTCAACTCGCCGGCCGCCAGCATGGAATGGATGTCGCGCGCCGATCCGGGCGACAGCCGGTGGCGATGCACGTCCCACAGGGGGCGAAGATGGCGCAGGAACCGCCGCCGCTCGACCGGCGACCATGCCCGCCACAGGGCGCGGGCCGAATGGCGCAGCCGGTCGAACACGGCGCGCCAGTCGGCCTGATCCGTCGCCTTTCGGACCTGACGCAGGACCTGGGCCGGCCCGCCCTCGAACGGGCCGTCGAAGGGGGCGGGGGGCACGACGGCATGGGCGCGGGGCAAAAGGCCGTGACGCGACAGGGCGGTGAAGCGCCGACCCGGTCGCCGCATCGTCAGGGCCGCATCCACCATGGTCAGGCCCGACCCGATCAGAAGCACATTGCGCGCCGTCTCGGCCGAGGCCGCATCCAGCCGCCAGGGGTTCTCAACATAGGCGGACGAGGCGCGCACGGCCGCGTCGACGCCCGGCGGCGAGGCCGGCTCCAGATTGCCCAGCGCCAGCACCACCTGGTCCACGACGATCTCGCCGTCCGAGGTTGCGATGCGCCAGCCGTCGTCCCGGCGATCCAGCGAGCGGGCCTCGGCGCCGATCAGGGTCAGGCGCTCGGGCGCATCCTCCAGCGCCGCGTCCAGCAGGGATTGCAGATAGTCGCCATAGACGCCCCGGGTGATGAAGCCGTCCTGGGCGCGCCAGGACGGCTGTTCCGCCAGCCAGTCGGCCAGATGCTGCGGCCGGTCGGGAAAGGCGCTCATATTGTCCAGGCGCACGTTCAGCAGATGCTGGGGATTGCCGGTGTCATAGGCCGTGCCGGGTCCGAATACCCCGCGCCGCTCGATCAGCGTCACGCGCACGGCGGGCGAGGCCTGAAGCAGGTTCACGGCGGTCAACAGGCCGCTGAACCCCGCGCCCACGATGGCGATCTGCGGTCCGTGTCGCTGTGGCATGCGCGCTCCGTCCTGGTTTCGACGCCGTGTCGATAGCACACGGCCGGAGGGAGGGATCATGGCGATAAATATCTATCTGACCAGTAGGAATATGGCCGCCTAGCGACGAAGCCGCCCAGCGCGCAGGTCGGCCAGCGCCAGGGGAATCAGGCTCCACGGCTCGACGCAGTAGCGGACGAACAGACGCCGAGGGTCCCGGAACAGGCGATAGGCCCATTCGATCCCGGCCCGGCCCATCCAGCGCGGCGCCGCGCTCTGGACGCCCGCCTCATAGTCGAAGGCGGCGCCGACCGACAGGACGACGCAATCGGGCAGGCGGTCGTAGTTGTCGGCGATCCACAACTCCTGGCGCGGCATTCCCATGCCCACGAACAGGACGTGGGGCTGGAATTGTTCGATCAGGGTCAGGACGGCGGCGTTCTCAGCCGAGCCGGGGCGGGCGTCGAAGAAGCCGTGGTGGACGGCGATCTCGGCGCCGGGCCAGGCGGCGCGCAGGCGGTCGGCCGCCGTCTCGCCCACGCCGGGCGCGCCCCCGACCGACAGGACGCGCCAGCCGTTGCGGGCGGCCACGCTCCAGAAATGGTCGCGCCAGTCCAGATAGGTGCAGCGGTGAAAGCCCCGGCTGTTCAGGCCCGCCAGCCGCGAAAATGCGATCAGGGGGGTGGAATCGACCTCCACCATGTCGGCCCGGTCATAGAAGGCGGCCAGGCCCGGCGTGCGCTGCATCAGATGCAGGCTGTGCAGATTATGGTTGGCGATCAGGCTCTTGCGGCCCTCGGCCACGGCCTGCTGGATGTGGTGCTGGACCTCCTCGGGCCGAACCAGATCGACCCACTGGCCCATCAGCCGCACCCGCTCGCTGGCGCGACGGCGGGTGCGAAAGGGCGCGCGTGGCCGGGCGCGGCGCTCGGTCGTCGGCAGGGGCGGGGACGGCTCCGTCATGGTTTCCTGTTAGATGGCCGACCTCAAGACGCGGTTAGGAAACAGGCTTAGCGGGCGTTAAACGGTGACGGAGAGGTCTGTGCGGCCACGCTTCAAACGCCGTTCGCGGAAGAAATCTCGCAAAGGCGAAAAATCCTTGTTGACCCCGCCCGGAGCCTCCCTTAGAGGTCCGCGCCTTCCCGATGGAAACGCCGCAAGGCGCTGCCGACGGGGCCCAGATGGCGGAATTGGTAGACGCGCTGGCTTCAGGTGCCAGTGGCTTAACGGCCGTGGAGGTTCGAGTCCTCTTCTGGGCACCATCTTTCAGACGGCGCCGCATCGCACGATGCGGCGCCGTTGTTGTTTCCGGCCTATCGACGCTCGCGTGGCGGCATTTTAGCGGCCTATCGCTCCGCGCGCGGCGCTCTGCTGCTTGAGGCCGTTCTGTGAAGGCGAAGCGTGGCGCTCGGCATTGCTGTAGCCCGTTTCGTCCATCGCATTCGCCGTGTAAGAGCCTGGGCATGACCGTTTACCTGCACGAGGGCGACCTGCCCGATGATCTGGACCTGGGGTCCGAGGTCGCCATCGATTCCGAGACGATGGGCCTGCGTTTTCGCCGCGATCCGCTGTGCGTGGTGCAACTGTCGTCGGGCGACGGGAACGCCCATGTCGTGCGGCTGAACCGGCCCGCCTACGACTGTCCGAACCTGAAGCGGGTGCTGACCGATCCGGCGGTGACCAAGATCTTCCACTTCGGCCGGTTCGACATCGGCATGTTCCTGCTGCATCTCGGCGTCGAGACTCGGCCGGTCTATTGCACCAAGATCGCCTCCAAGCTGGCGCGAACCTATACGGACCGGCACGGGCTGAAGGACGTGGTGCGCGAGACGGTGGGCGTGGACCTGTCCAAGGCGCAGCAGTCGTCCGACTGGGGCGCAGAGACCCTGACGCAGGCTCAGCTGGACTATGCGGCGTCGGACGTCCTTTATCTGCATGCGGCCAAGGCCAAGCTGGACCAGATGCTGGCGCGCGAGGGGCGCACCGATCTGGCCGCGAAATGTTTCGACTTCCTGCCGACCCGTTCGGCCCTCGACCTCGCCGGCTGGGACGAAGTCGACATCTTCGCCCACAGCTGAGGCGCGCTTGACCGACCCCGTCGATCCGTCCCGCATCGAGGCCGACGAGGCCCGGGTCGCCTTGGCCGGCGCCCGCTGGCGCGCGCGGTCGCGCCGGGTGAAGCTGTATCGCCGGGTGCTGCCCATCGTCATCCTGGTGCTGGCGGGCGGCGTCCTGACCTGGACGGTGTTCCGCACCGTCATGTCGGGGGTGGAGCGCAAGGCCAGTCAGAGCCAGGAGGTGCGGCTGGACAGCCCGCTGTTCCACGGCCAGGATTCGCAAGGCCGCGCCTTCACCGTGGGCGCCCAAGGGGCGGTGCGCGACCCCAATACCGGCAAGTTCCGCCTGATCGGCCCGGCGCTGAAGCTGAATCTGGGCGGGCGCAAGGTGACGGAGCTGACGGCCGACGGCGGAACCTATGACGAGCAGGGCAAGACGGTGACGATCGGGCCGAACGTGCGGATCTCCGACGGCGGCACGGGCTTCATCCTGACCACGCCCGAGGCGGTGGTGAACACAGACACCGGCGTGGTGACGGGTTCAAAGGGCGTTCAGGGTTCAGGCCCTATTGGAACCATCAACGCATCGTCCTATGCCATCTATGACCAGGGTCAGCGCGTGGTGTTCGATGGCGCAGGCGACAACAAGGTGAAGGGCGTTCTGACGCCCGCGGGTGCAGGCCGATGATGACGATGAAGATTTCCAGGGCCTTGGCGGCCGTTGCGGCGGTCGCGGTCGTCGCCCTGCCTGCGGTGGGGGACGCTCAGAGCCAGGCTGCAGGCCGCGCCCAAGCGTCGAACCAGCCCGTGGCCTATGGTGCCGATTCGGTCGAATACGCGCCCAACCGAGTGATCCTGCGCGGCCGGGCCGAGGCGACCCAGGGCGGCAACCGCTTCCGCGCCGACACCCTGACCCTGGTCAGCAGCGACGGCGGAAGCCTGGAGCGGGCCGAGGCGGCGGGGACCGTCTATTTCGTCACCCCGGACCAGTCGATGCGCGGCGACCGCGCGGTCTATAATCTGGGCAATGGCGAGATCGTGGTGACCGGCAACGTCATCCTGACCCAGGGCCAGAACGTGCTGACCGGATCGCGGCTGGTGTACAACATCAACTCCGAGACCGCCCGCATGGACGGCGCGCCGCGCGGCGCCGCCGGCAGCCGCGTGCAGGGCGTCTTCTATCCCAGCGGGAACTGAGGCCCGTCGGCCTGGGGATCAGTGATTTGGCGCGCAAGGAACTTTCCGCCCTTAACCTGGACGACCGGCCGGCGGCTGTGGCGCCGCCTGTCGTCTCGCCGGCCGAAAAGGGCCTGCGGGTGGTCAATATCGCCCGCGCGTTCGGCGCGCGGCAGGTGGTGCGCGACGTGTCCCTGACGGTGCAGCGGGGCGAGGTCGCGGGGCTGCTTGGGCCGAACGGCGCAGGCAAGACCACCTGCTTCTACATGATCACCGGCCTGATCCCGCCGGACGCGGGTTCGATCTGGCTGGACGGCGAGGACATCACCGGCCAGCCCATGTATCAGCGGGCGCGGATGGGCCTGGGCTATCTGGCGCAGGAAGCCTCGATCTTTCGCGGCATGACGGTCGAGAAGAACGTGCGCGCGGTGGTCGAACTGAACTACCCCGCCGATCAGATCAAGGCCGAGACCGAGCGACTGCTGCACGAACTGCACATCGACCATCTGCGCCATGCGGCGGCGACGGCCCTGTCGGGCGGCGAGCGGCGGCGGGTGGAGATCGCGCGCGCCCTGGCCGGGCGGCCGTCCTTCATGCTGCTGGACGAACCCTTCGCCGGCATCGACCCCCTGGCCATCGCCGACATCCGCACGGTGATCCGCTATCTGGCCAGCCAGGGCATCGGGGTGCTGATCACCGACCACAATGTGCGCGAGACCCTGGACATCACCGACCGGGTGTCGATCATCTCGAACGGCGCGGTGCTGTTCGAAGGCACGTCCGACGAGGCGATCCACGACGCCGAGGTGCGCCGGGTTTATCTGGGCGAAAACTACGTCTGAAGGCCCAAGTCTCCTACCCATCGCCTGGCGAGGATATGTCGTTCGTCTCGCGTTAACCGGTTAGGCGACATTCTGCCCCAGCAAGTTCCGGGCCAGTTCGGCTCTGGCGGCGGGATGCGGACGTGATCGGGCAGAGGTTAGAGGTCAGGCAGGGGCAGGGGCTGGTCATCACGCCCCAGCTGCAGCAGGCGATCAAGCTGCTGCAACTGTCCAACCTGGAACTGGACGATTTCGTCGAGCAGGAGCTGGAGCGCAATCCACTGCTGCAACGCGAGGAGCCGGAAGGCGAGACGCCCGAGGTCGCCGAACGCGCCGAGGCCGGCGACGGCGAAATGACCTTCGGCGACGGGGTGGGCGAGGGATCGGTGGCGGCGATGGACGCCGGATCGGATGATGTCTATGGCGACGCCGCCCCGGGCGAGCGCACCAGCGACCGGATGACCGACGAGGCCCAGCCGGGCCTGTCGGACTGGTCCAGCGCCGGCAAGGGCGGCTCGGTCTTCGAGGGCGAGGGCGAACGGCCCGACACGCACGAGCCGACGTTGTGGGAGCATCTTCAGGCCCAGGCGTCGTCGGCGGGGTTCACGGCGGCGGACCACGGCATCGCCCTGACCCTGATCGACGCTACCGACGAGGGGGGCTATCTGCGCGGCGAACTGGCCGAGTTCGCCGACCGGCTGGGCGTGCCGCTGGCGCGGATCGAGGCGGTGCTGGCGGTCTGCCAGGGGTTCGAGCCGACCGGGATCATGGCGCGGTCGGTGCCGGAGTGCCTGAAGCTGCAACTGATCGAACGCAATCGGTTCGACCCGGCGATGGCGGCCCTGCTGGACAATCTGGACCTGTTGGCGCGGCGCGACCTGACGGCGCTGCGTCGGGCCTGCGACGTGGACGCGGAAGACCTGGCCGAGATGATCGCCGAGCTGAAGGCCTTGACGCCACGGCCTGGCGCGGGCTTCGGCGGCGAACCGGCCCAGACGGTCGTGCCCGACGTCCATGTGCGGCCCGATCCGGCTGGCGGCTGGCGGGTGGAGCTGAACGCCGACACCCTGCCGCGTCTGCTGGTGGACAAGCGCTATCACGGCCTGGTCCAGGCGGGCGCGCGCTCCGACACGGAAAAGACCTTCGTCGCCGACTGCGCGGCCCAGGCCAACTGGCTGGTCAAGTCGCTGGATCAGCGGGCCAAGACCATATTGAAGGTGTCGTCCGAGATCGTGCGCCAACAGGACGCCTTCTTCGCCTTCGGCGTGGAGTTCCTGCGGCCGCTGAATCTGAAGACCGTGGCGGACGCCATCGGCATGCACGAATCGACCGTCAGCCGCGTCACCTCCAACAAATATGTCGCCACGCCAAGGGGGGTGTTCGAGCTGAAATTCTTCTTCACCGCCGCCATCCAGTCGGTTGACGGGGCGTCGTCCCATTCGGCCGAAGCGGTGCGCCATCGGATCAAGACCATGATCGACGGCGAGGGTCTGGAGGGCGACGTTTTGTCCGACGACCGGATTGTCGAAATCCTGAAGGAGACCGGCATCGACATCGCCCGTCGAACGGTGGCCAAGTATCGGGAAGCCTTGAGGATTCCGTCCTCGGTGCAACGTCGGCGGATGCTCAAGACCGCCTGATAAGCTTCACCACAAATTGGTGATCCGGATTGACACCAAATCGGGTCGGGCGCGTTCTATCGGCATGCAAGTCCAAGTCAGCGGCAAGCAAGTGGATGTCGGCGAAGCGTTAGGCTCGCGCATCTCCCAGGAACTCGAAGACGGGGTCGGAAAATACTTCGCCCGAGGCGGTGACGACGCCGAGGTCGTGGTGTCCAAGGACGGCCATGGCTTCAAGGTGGACTGTTGGGTCCGCCTGGCGTCTGGACAGACGCTGGTGACGACCGGATTCGGCGGCGACGCCCATTCGGCCTTCACCGAGGCGCTGGATCGTCTCGAAACGCGGGTCCGTCGTTACAAGCGTCGCCTGAAGGATCACCACATCGGGCCCAAGGGCCTGTCGCCCGAGAAGACCGAGAACGCCGCCCGCGAAGTCGCCCGCAGCATCGTGCTGAGGGATCCCGACAGCGTGGAGGACGATGTCTTCGGCGACGCGAACGACAACGACGGCCCGCCGCCGCTCGGCATGGTGATCGCGGAAACCGAACATGAAATCCGCACCATCACGGTCGGTCGCGCGGTGCTGGAGCTGGACATGACCGGCTATCCGGTCGTGCTGTTCCGCAATGCCGCGCACGGCGGCCTGGCGGTCGTCTATCGTCGGCCGGACGGCAACGTCGGCTGGATCGACCCGGAACGGACCGCTGCGGCCAACGGCAAGACCAATGGCGCGCACGCCAACGGCGGTCAGGCCAACGAGGCCAAGACCGACGCCGCCGTGAACTGAACGGCTTAGTTTGACTTCGGCGCGGGAGGCTCTAAACGGGCGCCCGCGCCGTTCGTATGCGTAATCGAGGGTTGTCTGATGGACATCGGTGATCTGCTCGCGCCCAAGGGCGTCGTGCTGCGCGGGGGGGCGTCGTCGAAGCGTCAGGCCCTGCACGCCCTGTCCGAGGCGGCGTCACACGCCCTGGGCGTCGACGAGGCCAAGGTGTTCGACGCCCTGATGGAGCGCGAGGCCCTGGGTTCGACCGGCCTGGGGTCGGGGGTGGCGGTGCCGCACGCGCGCCTGGCCCAGATCGACAAGGTGACGGCGGTGTTCGTGCGGTTGGATACGCCGGTGGCGTTCGGCGCCGTGGACGATCGGCCGGTCGATCTGATCTTCGGCCTGTTCGCGCCGCCCAAGGCGGGGACCGAGCATCTGCGCGCCCTGGCGGCGGTGTCGCGCGCCCTGCGTTCGCCCGAGCTGCGCGAGCAGCTGCGTCAGGCCCATACGACCGACGCGGTTCGGGCGCTGTTCTTCAAGGACAAGGCGGCGACCGCCGCCTGAGGGCGCCGCCCGCCCCGGTCAGTGGACCGAAACGGGCTCCAGCTCATGCGCCACGGCGGCGGCGAAGGCGGTGTCGCGGTCGATCATGACCGCCAGACGTTCGCCGTCCGCGCTGTGGACGGCGTAGAGCATCTGGCCGGGATCGATCTCCACGTCCTTGATCTGAACCGCTTCGTCCAGCAGGTCGGAGGCCTTGATCTCGCGCACATAGACGAGGTCGGGGGCGCCCAGGCCGGCGAAATCTTCCTTGGTCATAGTCATCGGCGTCATTAGGACCGCCTCCTTCGGTTTGACAACGCCCGGATCGCCGGGCGGTTCGAACAGCCGCACCTTTCAGCCGGCCGTGATGGGAATACGACGCACCTGACGCTCGGCCTCGGGCCGGATCAGATCGACGTGGAGCAGGCCGTGCTCCAGCTTGGCGCCGGACACCTCCAGCCCGTCGGCCAGGACAAAGCTGCGCACGAAGCCGCGCGCGGCGATGCCCCGGTGCAGAAAAGCCTGTTCGCCCCGCCCCGCGTCGTCGCGCTTGCCGGCGAGGGTCAGTTGACGGCCTTCCAGGGTGATGGCCAGCTCCTCGGGCGAAAAGCCGGCGACGGCCAGGCTGATCCGCACGCCCGCATCGCCGATCTGCTCGACATTGTACGGGGGATAACTCTCGGCCGCAGCCTTGGCGGCGCGATCAATCAGGGCGCGTGTATGGTCGAAGCCCAAGAGGAACGGGCTGTCGAACAGGATGGTGCGCGTCGTCGTCATCTGGGGTCCTTGAAGAAAGCGACCGGCGAAGACGTCTCCCGCAATCGGCAAGACGCTCCGTCACAGATGAAGATGGGGGTTGGCGGGGGCGGGATCAACCGGCTCGCGCCGGTCGTCCCCAATCCCGTCATCTTCGGGAGCCGTAGGCGGTTGAGGTGGACCGGCCCCGCATAGGATTGATCACAACGGGCACAGGGTGACGCTGGCGTGCGCGGGGTCTAAAGCGGGGGCCTAGGGAGACACGATATGACGCGATCCAACGCGCCCGCCTACATGACCGGCTTCGGCAATCATTTCGCGACCGAGGCCGCGCCCGGCGCACTGCCGCACGGCCAGAATTCGCCACAGCAGACGCCGATGGGCCTGTACGCCGAACAACTGTCGGGCACGGCCTTCACCGCTCCGCGCGCTGAAAACCGCCGAAGCTGGCTCTACCGCCTGCGGCCTTCGGCCCAGCACGGCCCGTATCGACCGTTCGACCAGGGGCGGGTGCGCTCCGGGCCGTTCGACGAGACGCCGCCCAATCCGAACCGGATGCGCTGGGACCCGCTGCCGATGCCTGAAACCGGCGCCGACTGGGTCGAGGGGCTGACCACCTATGGCGGCAACGGCGAGCCGGACGCCGGGGCGGGGGCGGGCATCCACCTGTATGTCGCCAACCGTTCGATGACGGATCGGGTTTTCTATGACGCCGACGGCGAACTGCTGATCGTGCCGCAGGAAGGCGCGCATCGTTTCGTCACCGAGATGGGGGTGATCGAGGCCCAGCCCGGCCAGATCGTCCTGATCCCGCGGGGCGTGCGTTTCCGCGTCGAGGTCGACGGTCCCGTTCGGGGCTATGTCTGCGAAAACTACGGCAGTCCGTTCCGCCTGCCGGACCTCGGCCCCATCGGCGCGAACGGCCTGGCCAATCCGCGCGATTTCGAGACCCCGGTCGCGGCCTATGAGGACGTGGATCGCCCGACCGAGTGCGTGCAGAAATACGGCGGCCGTCTGTGGGCCACGACCTTCGACCACAGCCCGCTGGACGTCGTGGCGTGGCACGGCAACCTGGCGCCCTGCCGCTATGACACGGCGCGGTTCAACACCATCAACACCGTCAGCTACGACCATCCCGATCCGTCGATCTTCACCGTGCTGACCAGCCCGTCGGAGACGCCGGGCACGGCCAATATCGACTTCGTCATCTTCCCGCCGCGATGGATGGTGGCCGAACACACCTTCCGCCCGCCCTGGTTCCACCGGAACGTGATGAGCGAGTTCATGGGGCTGGTGACCGGCGCCTATGACGCCAAGGCGGGCGGCTTCGCGCCGGGCGGTGCGTCGCTGCACAATCGCATGAGCGGACACGGCCCGGATCAGGCCAGCTACGAGGGCGCGATCAAGGCCGAGCTGAAGCCGCACAAGATCGAAAACACCTTGGCCTTCATGTTCGAAACCCGCGCGCCGATCCGCGTCACGAAATGGGCGTCGGAATCACCTCAGATGCAGCTGGACTACGATGACGTGTGGTCGGGCTTCACCAAGGGACAGATCGCATGATCCGTATTTCGATAATCGCCGCCGCCCTGCTGGCGACCGCTTGCACGCCCCAGACCACCACCAGCGCGGGTTCCGATGCGCCGACGCAGAGCGCGGAGGCCTCGGCCTGCGCCACGCGCGGCGGCGCGATGAAGCAGGTCGGGCGGATGCAGTCCTGGCAATGCGTGATCAGCTACGCCGACGCCGGCAAACGCTGCACCGACGGCGCCCAGTGTCAGGGCGATTGCCGCGTCGAGGGCAATACGGGCGTCGCGGCGGGAACGGCGACCGCCGGCGTGTGCCAGGCGACCAGCGACCGCTTCGGCTGCCACGCCCCGGTCGTGGACGGCAAGGTCGGCCCGACCCTCTGCATCGACTGATCGCCGGACAGGAAAAAGCCCCCGTCGCAAACGACGGGGGCCGATCCATCCGTAAACGGACTTAGTGGGTCGACGGCGTGTTCGACGTGGTCATGCCGCCGTCGGCGTTGCCGCCTTGTTCTCGACGCGGTCGGCCTTGCGGTCGGCGTTCTTCTCGACCTGATCTGCCTGAGCGTTCAGGGCGTCCTTCTGGGCTTCGGTCGGAGCGGTCGCAGCCTGGGCTTCCAGTTGGGCTGCGCGGGCGTCGCCCGTCGCTTCGATGGCGTCAGCTTGCTTTTCAGCGGCCTTGTCGGCGGCGCTCTCGCCGCAGGCGGCGACGCCGGCCAGCATGAAGACCGAGGCGGCGGCGATGGCGAACTTTTTCATTTCAGTTTCCTCTCCTTTGTGGAGACGAGGAAACGTCACGGCGGCGGATCGGTTCACGCCGCCGTGAGATTTGCGTGATCGCCTTAGCCTTCGGCCTCGGCGAAGGCGACGCGGGCGGCCCCCAGCAGGGCGGCGTGTTTGTGCATGATCACCTTGGTCGGAATCTCTGACATATAGTCCTTGAACCGGCCCTTGCGCTCGAACCGCTGGCGGAAGGGGCTGGCCTTGATGAAGGGCAGGATGCGCGGAACGATGCCGCCGGCGATATAGACGCCGCCACGCGCGCCCGTGGTCAGGGCGATGTCGCCGGCCACGGCGCCCAGGATGGCGCAGAAGCGGGCCAGAGTCGCGCCGCACGGGCTGTTGGGGTCTTCCAGCGCCGTCTTGGTGATCTCGGCGGGATCGTCGACATGGGTTTCGCGGCCGTCGATCTCGGCCAGGGCGCGGTGCATGTTCAAAAGACCGGGGCCGCAGATCAGACGTTCGATCGACACCCGATCATAGCGGCGGCGCAGGATGCGCAGGATTTCGTCCTCGACCGGATCGCCGGGGGGGAAGCAGGCATGGCCGCCCTCTGACGGCATGGCCATCTCCTTGCCGTGGGCGTCACGAACCAGGGCCGAGACCCCGAAACCAGTGCCGGGGCCCAGCACGGCCACGGTCGAATGCGGATCGCCGTCGACCGGCCCGCCCAGGCTTTCCAACTGGTCCGCCGGAACGATCGGCGCGCCCCAAGCCAGGGCCTCGAAGTCGTTGATCAGCTTGACCGGTTTCAGGTCCAGGGACTGCAACTCGGCTTCCGACACACGCCAGGGCGAGTTGGTCAGGTCGATCTCGCCATTGGTCACGGCGCCCGCGACGGCGATGACGCCGCCGGTCGGCTTGACATCGCAGCCCTCGATGAAGGCGGCGACGCCTTCAAGGAAGGTGGGGTAGGTTTCCGCCGGGAAGCTTTCGTGGTGGTCCAGCACAGGCGTGCCGTCCACCATACGGGCCACGGCGAAGCGGGCGTTGGTGCCGCCGACGTCGCCGACGAGGAGGGTCTTGTCATTCATTCTAGGCGTTTCCTGCGCTCGGTTCGGTGGATCAGGCGTCCACGGTCCGGTCGACGAAGTTGGGATTGGGCGGCGTGTCGTCGTGGCCGTTGCTGGCGCTGGGCACCGCGAAACAGACGGTGGCGCCCTGCTCGGCGGTCGTGACGACGTGGCGGAAGGCGCCGAACAGTTCGCGGCCATAGCCCCAGGACGAACCCTGGGCGATGGCGGGCGTGCGGCTGGCGGCAGGCCGGGCGGTCAGATCGCTGACGCCGACGGTGGTCAACACCCCGGCCTCGGGGTCGAGGCGGATGACGTCCCCGTCCTGAACATGGGCCAAGGGGCCGCCGGCCAGGGCTTCGGGGCTGACGTGAATGGCGGCGGGCGTCTTGCCGCTGGCGCCCGACATGCGGCCGTCGGTGACGAAGGCGACCTTGAAGCCCTTGTCCTGAATGACCGACAGTGCGGGCGACAGGCTGTGCAGTTCGGGCATGCCGTTGGCCTTGGGGCCCTGGAAGCGCAGGACCACGACCACGTCGCGGAACAGCTTGCCGTCCTTGAAGGCCTGCAGCGCGTCTTCCTGGGTTTCGAAGACGGCGGCGGGCGCCTCGACGATACGGTTCTCGGGCTTCACGGCCGAAATCTTGATGACCGCGCGGCCCAGGTCGCCCTGGACCAGGCGCAGGCCCCCCTCATGGTCGAAGGGGTCGGAGGCGGGGCGCAGGATGTCGCGATCCAGGCTCTCGCTGACCCCGTCGCGCCACACCAGTTCGCCGTCCACCATGGAAGGCTCCTGGAAATAGGCCTCGATCCCTTGGCCCATGATGGTGGTGACATCGGTGTGGATGTTGCCGGCCTGGGCCAGTTCGCGCGCGATGAAGGCCACGCCGCCGGCGGCCTGGAAGGCGTTCACATCGGCCGAGCCGTTGGGATAGACGCGCGCGAGCAGCGGCGTGACCGACGACAGTTCGTCCATGTCGGTCCAGTCGATCAACACCCCCGCCGCCCGCGCCATGGCGACCAGGTGGATGGCGTGGTTGGTGGAGCCCCCGGTGGCCAGAAGGGCCACGATCATGTTGACGATGGACTTCTCGTCGACGACGTCGGCCATGCGGCATTGGCCGCTGCGCGCCAGTTCGACGGCCCGCTTCGCCGCCGCCGCCGTCAGGGCGTCGCGCAGACCGGTGTCGGGATGGACAAAGGCGGTGGAAGGCATGTGCAGCCCGCCCAGCTCCATCATCATCTGGTTGGAGTTGGCGGTGCCGTAGAAGGTGCAGGTGCCGGGCGAGTGATAGCTGCCGATCTCGCTTTCCAGCAGGGTCTGACGATCAACCTTGTTCTGCGCATATTCGGCGCGGACGCGGGCTTTTTCCGCATTCGGAATGCCCGACGGCATGGGGCCGGCCGGGGCGAAGACGACGGGCAGGTGACCGAAGGCCAGGGCGCCCATGAACAGGCCGGGCACGATCTTGTCGCAGACGCCCAGCATCAGGCCCGCGTCGAAGGCGTCATGGGTCAGGGCCACGCCCGCCGACATGGCGATGACGTCGCGGCTGAACAGCGACAGCTCCATGCCTGGGCGGCCTTGGGTCACGCCGTCGCACATGGCGGGCGTGCCGCCGGCGACCTGGGCCGTGGCGCCGACCTCGCGCACCGCCGCGCGCACGACGTCGGGGAAACGCTCGAACGGCTGATGGGCCGACAGCATGTCGTTATAGGCCGTGACGACGCCCAGGTTCGGCTTGGACCCGTCCATCGCCGTCAGCTTGTCGGCGATGGTCTGGCCCGCGAAGGCGTGCGCCCAGTTGGCGCAGGACAGTTTGGCGCGCCCGGTCCCGCTGTCGCGGGCGGCGTCCATGCGACGGATATAGTCGGCGCGGGTCTCGCGGCTTTTTTCGACGATGCGGGCGGTGACCGCGGCGACCGTAGGATGAAGCGCCATCAGCCTTCCTCCGTCCACAAAACTTCAAGGGGAACGCCGGCCGCGATCAGGGCGGCGATGGGCTGGATTCTGGGATCGCCCATGGCCTGTTCTTCGAAGACGCGACGCTTGGCGGCGCCCTTCAGACCCAGGATCACGCGGCTGGCCGATATCAGATAAGGCAGGTTGATCGACAGCCGCTCGATGGTCGGCGCCATGCCGTCGCGGCCGTGGGGCACGCCCAGGACCGTGGGTTTCAGCGTCGGCGTCAGCAGGGTCTTCAGCGTCGGGCTTTCAGGGAACATGGAGCAGATGTGGCCGTCCTCTCCCATGCCGAGCAGGACCGCATCGAACCGCCCGCCGGCGTCCGCCAGAGCCTTGGCGGCGACCAGGGCCGCCCGGTCCACCGTGACCTCGGGCGTATAGAGAGGGATGAAGCGCGCCGCCGCCGCCTTGTCCTGCAACAGGACGTCGCGAATCAGACGGGCGTTGGACTCCGGCGAGGTTTCGGGAACGTAGCGCTCGTCCACCAGGGTCACGGCGACCCTGGACCAGTCCAGATCGGTCGCCGCCAGCCGGCGATAGACGGGCGCGGGCGTCGAACCGCCCGGCCCGGCGAACAGGGCCGCGCCCTTGTCGCGCAGGGCTGTCGAAAGGGTCTCGCTGAGCCGGGCCGCGATGGCCTCGGCCCAGGCGTCGGGGCCGGCGAAGGTTTCGATGGGGTGGGTCTCAGGCATCGGTCGTGTTCCAGTCGCGGCCGGTCCGCATCATCAGCATGTCGGCGCTGTCGGGACCCCAGGTCCCGGCGACATATTCGTCGGGCTTCAGGCCGGATTCGGCCCAGGCCTCGGAAACCTCGTCCACCCATTTCCAGGCCTGTTCCGCCTCGTCGCGACGCACGAACAGGGTGGAATCGCCCGCCATCGCATCCAGCAACAGACGTTCATAGGCGATGCGGCGGCGCGGCGGGGCGTCGCCCTTGCCGTCAACGCCCCACGACAGGCTCATCTTGATCGGCTGAAGCTGCATCCGCCGATCAAGGCCGGGGCGTTTGTTCATGACCGTCAGGGAGATGTCTTCCTCGGGCTGAAGCTCGATGATCATGCGGTTTGCCGTGACCTCTCCGCCATTCTTGTTGGAATTGGCGTCGCGGTCGAAGATCGAGTGGGGCACCGGCTTGAACTGGATGACGATCTCGGTGCGCTTTTCCGGCAGGCGTTTGCCGGTGCGCATGAAGAACGGCACGCCGGCCCAGCGCCAGTTGTCGATGTCGGCTCGGATGGCGACGAAGGTCTCGGTGTCCGAATCCTGGCCCCGCTCCTCGTCATAGCCCTTGACCGGCTTGCCCTCGCTGGTCCCGGCCACGTACTGGCCGCGCACGGTGACCCGCTCGGCCTCGTCGGGGGTGATGGGACGAAGGGAGCGCAGCACCTTGACCTTCTCGTTGCGCACCGAGTCCGGGTCCAGGTCGCTGGGCGGCTCCATCGCCACCAGGCACAGCAGTTGCAGCATATGGTTCTGCAGCATGTCCCGCAGGGCGCCGTATTCGTCGTAATAGGGCCAGCGGTCGCCGACCCCCACCGTCTCGCCGATGGTGATCTGGACGTGGTCGATGGACAGATTGTTCCACAACGGCTCGAAGATCGTGTTGCCGAACCGCAGGGCGATCAGGTTCTGCACCGTCTCCTTGCCCAGATAGTGGTCGATGCGAAACACCTGGCTCTCGCTGAAGGCATGGGCCACGGCGTCGTCGATTTCCAGGAAGGACGTCAGGTCGCGCCCGACCGGCTTCTCCAGAACGATGCGGCAGTTCTTCTCGGCCAGACCGGCGGCCTTCATCGCCGTGACGATGCGGGCGTAGAGCGACGGTGACACGGCCAGGAACGACGTGACCTCGCCGTCGCCCACCTTGTCCTTCAGCGGCTTCAGGCTTTCGGGCGAGGTGGCGTCCACCGCCAGATAATCCAGGCGGGCCTTCATGCGCGACCAGCTGTCCTCGTCCCACGCCTTGTCGGCTTCGGCCTTGGCCTTCACCGCGTCCAGGACCTTGGCGACATAGTCGTCGGCGCTCTCTTCGGAACGCGCGGCGCCGATGATCTTCAGCCCATCGGGCAGCAGGCCGTCATGCTCCAGGAAATACAGGGACGGCAGCAGCATGCGCATCGCCAGATCGCCGCCGCCGCCGAACAGAATGAGAGCCGCCATGGATTATCCCTTCAGCGATCCCGCTTTGTGGGACCGATGCCGTTAAGGTGCAGGTTGGCCTTTGCCCGCTTCGGCGCGTGAGGCCAACACATCCAGCACGTCCTGAAACACCATGTTACGGGCATGGAGAAGAACGAGCAGGTGATAGATTAAATCCGCAGCCTCGCTGGCGAGTTCCTCGTCCGGCCCGGCGACCCCCGCCAGAGCGGTCTCGACGCCCTCCTCGCCGACCTTCTGGGCGATGCGTTTCGGGCCCTGGGCGATCAGTTTGGCGGTCCAGCTCTCGGACGGATCTGCCGCGGCGCGGCGCGCGATGGTCTGTTCCAGTCGGGCGATGCGGCCAACGCCCGGCGCATCGAAGTCGCCGAAACAGCTGGTCCGGTTCAGGTGACAGGCGTTGCCGACCGGCCGGACCGACAGGACCAGGGCGTCGTTGTCGCAGTCGGGCGTGATGCCCACGACATGCAGCCGGTCACCGGACGTCTCGCCCTTTCTCCACCGCGCGCCCCGCGAGCGAGAGAAGAAGGTGGCCTCGCCCGACGTGATCGTCTCATCCAGCGCGGCGCGGTCCATATAGGCCAGGGTCAGGACCTGAAGTGTCGCCGCATCCTGCACTACGACCGGAACCAGCCCGCCGCCTTTTTCGAAGTCGATGGTGGATGGATCGAGGGTCATATCCGCATCTCCAGGCCATCGTCGGCCAGGTATTGTTTCAGGTCCGGTATGGCGATGGCGCCGGTGTGGAAGACGCTGGCGGCCAGGGCGCCGGAGACGTCGGCCTGGTCGAACACGTCCCTGAAATGCACCGGCGCGCCGGCTCCGCCCGAGGCGATCAGCGGAATGGTCAGACGCGCGCGGGCGGCGGACAGCTGTTCGATGTCATAGCCCTGACGCACCCCGTCCTGGTCGATGCAGTTCAGAACGATCTCGCCCGCGCCAAAGCCTTGCGCCTGATCCAGCCAGTCCAGGGTGCGCTTGCCGGCGGGGCGGCGCGCATCGGGATCGCCGGTGTATTTGTGGACCACCCATTCGCCGTCTTCCAGACGGCTGTCGACGCCGACGACGACGCATTGCGATCCCAGGCGTTCGGCCATCTCCGCGATCAGTTCGGGCCGCTCCAGGGCGGGGGAGTTGATCGACACCTTGTCCGCCCCGTGGTCCAGACAGCGGGCCGCCTGGTCCACGCTGCGGATGCCGCCCGCGACGCAGAAGGGAATGTCCAGCAGCCGGGCGATATCCTTGATCCAGCCATAGTCGAGCGTGCGCCCCTCGGGACTGGCGGTGATGTCATAGAAGACCAGTTCGTCCGCGCCAGCGTCGCGATAGCGCGCGGCCAGCTCGGCGGCGTCGCCCATGTCGGTATGGCCGACGAACTTCACGCCCTTGACCACCCGTCCGTCCTTGACGTCCAGGCAGGGGATGATCCGCCGGGCGGTCATTGGACCGCCCTTATGCTTGCGAACGGGGCGGTCATGCCGCCGCCGCTATGGCTTCGGGCAGGGTGAAGCAGCCCTCGTAAAGGGCGCGGCCCACGATGGCGCCGTTGCAACCCAGCGCCTTGACGGCGATGAGATCATCCAGGGACGAGACGCCGCCCGAGGCCTGGAGCACCAGGTCGGGACGCCGCCGGCGGATTTCCGCCAGCAGCTCCAGGTTCGGTCCGGTCAGGGCGCCGTCGCGGCCGACATCCGTCACCAGCAGATGTTTGGCGGTCCCCTTCGGATAGCGGTCCAGCGCCTCCCAAAGGGTGACGCCCGACGACTGGGTCCAGCCCTTCAGCGCCGGCACCGGCACGCCGTCCTCGATCTTGACGTCCAGGGCCAGGGTGATGCGCTCGATCCCGAACCCCTTCAGCCAGGCGGCGACGTCGTTGGGCTGGGTCACGGCCAGGGAGCCGACGACGACGCGCGAGACGCCCGAATCCAACAGCTTGGCCACGTCGTTGGCGCTGCGCACGCCCCCGCCCGACTGGACCTTGACGTCGATGGCCTGGGTCAAATCGCCGATCAAGGCGTGCTGCACGGCCTCGCCCGCCTCGGCGCCGTCCAGATCGACGATGTGGATCCACTGCGCGCCCTCGGCCGCGAAAGCGGTCAGGCGGGCGGCCGGCTGTTCGTCATACTGGGTCACCTGGTCGAACTTGCCGTGCATCAATCGCACGCAGACGCCGGCCTTCAGGTCGATGGCGGGATAGATCAGCATGGGCTCGACTTTCGTTGGTCATCCTGGGGCCTGGCCCGAGGATCGGGCGTGGATCGGTCCGTACGTGCCCCTCGTCGCATCGGCAGGGGACGGTCCGATCCTTGGGTCGAGCCCAAGGATGAATGAGACCTGGCGGCCGCGCGGTTCACGCGGCGATCTCCAGGAAGTTGCGCAAGATCGTCGCCCCGGCTTCGGCGGAGCGTTCGGGGTGGAACTGGCAGCCCCAGCGATTGTCAGAGCGCACCACGGCGGGGACCGGCCCGCCATAGTCGGCGCGCGCCAGGGTCGCCGGCCCGTCGGGACAGACGAAGCCATGGACGAAATAGGCGTAGGCCCCGTCGGCGACGCCTTCCAGCAGCGGATCGTCCCGGTCGCGCGTCAGGCGGCTCCAGCCCATGTGCGGCACGGGCAGGGGCTCGGAGGGCTCCAGGCGTTTCACCACGCCGGGGATGACGCCCAGCAGTTCGACGCCGTCGCCCTCGTCGCTCGATCCAAACAGCAGTTGCTGACCCAGACAGACGCCCATCAGGGGGCGTTCAAAGGCGCGCAAAGGTTCGATCAGCTTCAGCTCCGCCAGCCGCGACATGGCGTAACCCGCCGCGCCGACGCCGGGCAGGATGACCCGCTCGGCCTCTGCGATCTCGACCGGATCGGCGGTCAGGCGGACGGTCGCCCCCAGCCGCTCCAGCGCGAACTGGACCGAAGCGATATTGCCCGCGCCATAGGCGATAACGGCGACTTCCGTCACAACACCCCCTTGGTCGACGGCACCGCGTCGCCTTCGACACGGATGGCCTGACGCAGGGCGCGGCCGAAGGCCTTGTAGACGGCCTCGGTCTTGTGGTGGTCGTCCTGGCCGGTGACCTTGATGTGGACGGCGGCGCCCATGGCCTCGGCCAGGGAGCGGAAGACGTGGGCGGTCAGGTCGGTGCGGTAGTCGCCGATGAAGGGCGTCTCGAACGCGCCTTCGAACAGCGGATAGGGGCGTCCAGAGAGGTCGATGGAGACGGTCGCATTGGCCTCGTCCATCGGCAGAACAAAGCCATACCGGGCGATGCCCTTGCGTTCGCCCAGCGCCTGTTTCAGCGCCTGGCCCAGGGCGATGGCGCTGTCCTCGATGGTGTGGTGCGGGTCGGTGTGCAGGTCGCCTTCGCATTGCAGCCGCAGCGAAAAGCCGCCGTGGGCCGCGATCTGCTCCAGCATGTGGTCGAAGAAGCCGACGCCGGTTGCGATCTTCACCGGACCGGGCGCATCCAGATCGACGGCGCAGACGATGCGGGTCTCCTTGGTGTCGCGAACGGCCTGGCCGACACGCGGTGCGCGGCGTTTGGCGGGCGTCAGACCGAAGGCCGCCAGCAGCCGGTCGTTGACCTCGGGCTTGATCGAGACCGGAAGGCGCAGACGGTCGCCTGACAGATCGGCCTCGACGCCGTAAGCCTTCAGGCCGGCCAGCGCCGCCGTTGGGTCTTCGGGCCGGGTCATGATGATGGGACCGACGCCGGGTTCGACGGGCGTCTGGCGGCCCAGTTCACGGACGACGCGCTCGCGCTCGCGTCGGACGGCGACGAGCCTTTCCGCCGTTTCGATCATGCGCGATGGGTCCAGCGCCTGCTGCGCCAACCGCACCAGCGGCTCGGGCAGGGCGTAGGGTTCCATCACCGACGCCAGCCGGACCAGCGTCCGAGGCTTGGCGATCGCGGCCCCGACCCGCGCGCCGGCCAGACCATAGGCCAGCGACAGGCTGCGCAGGACGACCAGGTTCGGCTGGTCGTCGACGACCGTAATAGCCGATACGCTGTCGGAGAACTCGATCAGGCCTTCGTCCACGACCAGCAGGGCGGGGGCCACGCGGGCGGCCATTTCGGCGACCGCCTCGGGCGAGCCGAGGGCGCGGATGACCACGACGGCCGGCTCGCCCCCTGTCGGATAGATGGCGGCGAGGCTGTCGTAGGGTTCGGCCTTGGGCGCCTCGACCGCACCTCCATCCCGGGCGGCCAGACGATACGCCAGCTCCAGTCCGTGCGTCAGGCCGCGAACCGGCAGCACCTGTTCGGCGGGCACGGCGTAGAGGGCGGCCATGCGTGTCGCCAGCGCCGAGGCGTCGCCGGGATAGCGGTCCAGACCCTCGCCGCCGGAGACCAACGGAGGATAGGGGGCGGGCAGGGTCATTGGAGCGCGCCCCGGACAAAAGGTCGTGTAATCCGTGCAATCGGTCTCAAATCCGCGCTCGAAAAACAGGGTGCAATGTGTGCAGTTCGCCCCGATGCGCCCACGATAAAAGCGGGTGCAATTGGTGCACTTCGTCTCGTCAGCGAAGGACGACGCACAGGAGGTGGGGCGAGAAAGGGGCCTTGTCCAGAGGCGGCGGCGTTCATCCCTCGCTCCTCAGGTCGGCGGCGCGGGCGTGGGCCTCCAGACCCTCCATCCGGGCCAGGCGGGCGGCTATGGGGGCCAGTTGGCGAGCGCCCGAGGCATCGACCAACTGCACCGACATGGTGGTCATGAAGCTGGAGGTGGTCACGCCGCCCAGGGTCTTGGCCCCGCCATCGGTCGGCAGGACGTGGCTGGGGCCGGCGGCGTAGTCGCCCAGGGTCTCGGCGGCGAACCGCCCCACGAAGACAGCGCCGGCCGCGTTGATCGCATCGACCAACGGTTCGGGATCGTCGATCTGAATGGCCAGATGTTCGGGGCCGTACAGGTTGGCCACCTCGGCGGCGGCGTCCAGATCGCGCACCAGAATCGCGCGGGCCTCGTTCAATGAGGCGCGGGCGATGGCTTCGCGCGGCAAGGTGGCGACCTGCACCTCGACCTCTGTCAGGATGTAGTCGATGGTGGCGCGGCTGGTGGAGACCAGCAGAACCTGGGCGTCCGCGTCGTGCTCGGCCTGACTCAGCAGGTCGGCGGCGGCGATCTCGGGGGCTGCGTCGCGATCGACGATGACCATCAGTTCGGACGGGCCCGCGGGCATGTCGACGGCGGGACCGCCCGGCAGGGCGGACGCCTGTTTCTTGGCCTCGGCGACATAGGCGTTGCCGGGTCCGAACAGCTTGGCGCAGGCTGGGATGGCTCCGTCCTCCAACTCGACGCCAAAGGTCAGGGCGGCGATGGCCTGCGCCCCGCCCATCAGCCAGATGGCGTCCAGACCGGCCTCTGCGGCGGCCAGGATCATGGCGGGATGCACGCCGCCGTCCTTGTTCGGCGGAGTGACGGCGACGCGCTGGCCCACGCCCGCGACCCCGGCCGGGATAGCCAGCATCAGAAGCGACGAAAACAGGGGGGCTGTGCCGCCGGGAACATAGAGGCCCGCGGAGGCGATGGGCCGCCACGCCAGTTTCGAGCGCACGCCGGGCGTGGTCTCGACATAAGGGGTGTCTTCGGGCCGCGTCGCCTGATGGAAGACGCGGATGTTGTCGGCGGCCATCCGCAGGGCGCGGACGTCGGCGGGGGGCAGGGCGTTGCGCGCCTCGGCGACAGCGCCCGGCGTGATGGCGATGCGACGGGGCGGGGCCTTGTCCAGCTTCAGGCACCAGTCAGTCACGGCGGCGCCGCCGCGCTCGCGCACGTCGTTCAGGATGGTGCGGACGACTTCGGTCACGTCGCCAGCCGTGCGTTGGGCTGGGCGGGCCAGCGCCGCCTTCTTGCCGGCGGCGTCCAGAGACGACCAGTCGATGCGTTTGAATGGGGTTTCGGTCATCACATCATCTTCTCGATGGGCAGGACCAGAATGGCCGAGGCGCCGGCGGCCTTCAGCTTCTCCAGCGTCTCCCAGAAGACGGCCTCCTGACAGACGGCGTGTACGGCGACCGCATCGTCGCGGCCCATCAGGGGCATGACGGTCGGCGAACCGGCGCCGGGCAGGATGGCGGTGATCTGGTCCAGCGATGCGCGCGGCGCGTTCAGCATGACGTATTTGGCGCCCTGCGAGGACACCACGCCGGCCATCCGTTCGATGATGCTGTCCAGCAGAGGCTTCAGGCCCGGTTCGGGCGCGACGGGGGACTGGATCAGGACCGCCTGGCTTTCCAACACCGTATCCTTGGCGCCCAGGCCGTTGGCCTCCAGCGTCGCGCCGGTCGAGACCAGATCGCAGATGGCGGCGGCCAGTTTCAGACGGGGCGCGACCTCGACGGCGCCGCGCATGACGACGATGTCAGCCTTGACGCTGCGTTCATCCAGATATTTGCGCAGGATCTTGGGATAGGATGTGGCGATGCGCAGCCCGTCCAGCGAGGCAGGGCCTTCATAGGCCAGCGCCGGCGGGGTCGCGATCTTCAGCGTGCAGCGGCCGAAACCCAGCGGCATGACGATGGAGGCGTTCGCTTGTCCCGTGCTTGGGCCGTTCTTGCCTTCTTCCAGCACATTCTCGCCGACGATGCCCAGGTCGCAGACCCCATCCGCCACGAAGGTGGGGATGTCGTCGTCGCGCACGCGCAACAGGTCGATGGGGTAGTTCTCGACCCGGTACAGCAGGTCGTTGTGACCCTTGACCCATTTCAGGCCCGCGTCGCGGATCAGATCAAGGCTGCGGTCGGCCAGACGGCCGGATTTCTGGACGGCGATGCGGAGCCGACCCTGGACAGTGCTCATGTTCGGATACTCAGGCTTTCAGCCGGTCCAGGGCGATGCGGTATCCCTGATGCGGCATGTCTTTCAGATAACGGGCGACGCGGACGACGGTGGTGGGGCTGGCATGGGCCTCTGCCGCGATCTCGCGATAGGATTTGCCGCCCGCATCCAGCAGGCGCGCGACCTGCCAGCGCTCGGCGAAGGCGCGCAGTTCCGCAGGCGTGCAGAGATCGGCCAGAAAGGCGTCGATCTCCTCGCGCGTCTGCATCGACAGCAGCGCGTCATAAAGGGCTGCGCGGGCGGGCGGGATGGTCATGCGCGTTCCACTATGCTGTAACGATGGGACGGTCAAGGGGGCGTGGGTCGTGATCGGTGACCCATGACTGGATGACGCAGGCTTCAATCACGAGTCACGATTCACCAATCACGACTTACGCACACAGGTTCACCGCTCTACATCACCCCTATGACCAAGGTTCTGATCATCGGCGCGGGACACGCGGGCGGCTCCGTCGCGGCCTTTCTGCGGCAGTATGGCCATGAGGGGCCGATCATTCTCGCGGGCGAAGAAGATGCGCCGCCATATCAGCGGCCGCCGCTATCCAAGGCGTGGCTGAAGGGGGAGGCGGATCTGGAGGCGCTGCTCCTGCGCCCGCTCAGCTTCTACTGCGAACAAAACATCGACTTCCGACCCTCGACCGTAGCCGTGGCCATCGACCCGGAGGCGAAGACGGTCGCCTTCCACGATGGATCGTCGGAAACCTATGACTTGCTGGTGCTGGCGACGGGATCGACGGCGAGGAAACTGCCGGTTCCGGGCGGGGACCATCCCGACCTGCTGGAGCTTCGGACGCTGAAGGACGCCGAACGGCTGAAGGCGGTGCTGGGGCCGGGGAGACGTCTGGCGGTGGTCGGCGGCGGCTATGTGGGGCTGGAGGCGGCGGCCTCGGCGCGGGCGCTGGGGGCTCAGGCCATCGTCATCGAACGGGCGCCGCGCGTGCTGGCGCGGGTGGCGTCCGAGGCGCTTTCGGCCTTCTTCACCCAACAGCACCGGGCGCGGGGCGTCGAAATTCTGACGGGGGCCGAGGTGATCGCCGTCGCGCGGGACGGCGTGACATTGGCCGATGGCGCGGTGGTTCCGGCGGACGCCGTGCTCATCGGGGTCGGCGCCCTGGCCTGCGACGGCCTGCCCCGCTCGGCGGGTCTGCGGTGCGACGACGGGGTGGTGGTGGACGACCAGGCGCGCACCAGCGATCCGGCCATCTTCGCCGTCGGCGACATGACGCGCCGCCCGATCCCTGTCCATGGCGGCGTGCATCACCGGCTGGAAAGCGTGCCCAACGCCCTGGAACAGGCCAAACAGGCGGCCGCCGCTATCGCGGGCCGACCCGGGCCGGCGCCTGAGGTCCCGTGGTTCTGGTCGGACCAGTACGAGTACAAGCTGCAGATCGCCGGCCTGCCGTTCGAGGCGGATCGTCAGGTGGTGCGCGGCGATCCGGCTGCTGGAAGTTTCGCCGTGTTCCACCTGGCTGGCGACCGCATGGTCTGCGTCGAGGCCGTCAACGCCCCGCCCGAGTTCATGGCCGGCAAACAGCTGATCGCCAAGGGAACGCCTGTGGATGCGGACAAGCTGGCGGACGTCGTGGTGTCGATGAAGGCGGTGGCCGCGCAATAGGCGTCGCCGCAGTGCAACAAAACTGTTGCGCTTTCCGTTCTGAGGCCCTCACTCTGTGGTTTATTCTCGGCGGGGCGGATGACGAGAGCGTTCGACGAAATGAGCGGCGGCGGATCGGGTGCGATCCGCGACAGCTACAAGACCCTGGCGGCGTGGCTGGAAAACGCGCCGTCCGATCTGCTGCAGGCGCGCTCGCGCCAGGCGGAACTGTTCTTCCGGCGGATGGGGGTGACCTTCGCCGTCTATGGCGACGAGGAATCCAACGAGCGGCTGATCCCGTTCGACGTGGTGCCGCGCATCATCGGCGCCGATGAATGGGGCGGTCTGGAACGCGGGCTGAAGCAGCGGGTCACCGCCATCAACGCCTTCCTGAAGGACATCTACGGTCCACAGGAATGCATCAGGGCCGGGATCGTCCCGGCCGACCTGATCCTGACCAATCCGCACTATCGGCCCGAGATGCAGGGCCGCCGGCCGCCGGGCGACGTCTGGTGCCATATCTCGGGCGTCGATCTGGTCCGCACGGGCGAGGACGGATTCTATGTTCTCGAAGACAACTGCCGCACGCCGTCGGGGGTCTCCTATATGCTGGAGAACCGCGAGATGATGATGCGGCTGTTCCCCGACCTGTTCGCGGAACACGCCGTGCGGCCGGTCGAAATCTATACCGACATGCTGCTGCGCTCGCTGCAGGCGTCCGCGCCGGCGGGCGCGGGGGCGGACCCGACCATCGTGGTTCTGACGCCGGGGCCGTTCAACTCGGCCTACTATGAGCACAGCTTCCTGGCCGACAAGCTGGGGGTCGAACTGGTCCAGGGCACGGACCTGTTCGTCAATGACGACACGGTCTTCATGCGTACGACCGAGGGGCCGAAACGGGTCGACGTCATCTATCGCCGCATCGACGACGACTTCATCGATCCGCTGACCTTCATGCCGAACTCCACCGTGGGGGTGCCGGGGCTGATGTCGGCTTACTTCGCCGGGCGCGTGACGCTGGCCAATGCGGTCGGGACGGGCGTCGCCGACGACAAGGCCGTCTATACCTATATGCCCGAGATCATCCGCTTCTTCACCGGCGAGGACGCCATACTTAAGAACGTCCCGACCTGGCGCTGCCGAGAGCCGGACGCCCTGAAGGCGGTGCTGGACCGGCTGCCGGAACTGGTGGTCAAGGAGGTCGGGGGATCGGGCGGTTACGGAATGCTGGTCGGACCGACCTCGACCAAGGCCGAGATCGAAGACTTCCGCGCCAAGCTGATCGCCGACCCGGACGACTTCATCGCCCAGCCGACGCTGAGCCTGTCGACAGCGCCGACGTTGAACGGCGGCGCCCTGTCGCCCCGGCACGTCGATCTCAGGCCTTTCGTCCTGTCCAGCCCTGCCGGGGTGCGCGTGGCGCCCGGCGGCCTGACGCGGGTGGCGCTAAAGGAGGGGTCGCTGGTGGTGAACTCCAGCCAGGGCGGCGGAACCAAGGACACCTGGGTGCTGGACAACTAAATGCTTTCACGCACTGCAGACAGTCTCTACTGGACCGGCCGCTATATGGAGCGGGCGGACTTCCTGGCGCGCATTCTTGAGGCGGCCATCCGCCTGGCCGCCCTGCCGGCCAAGGACCAGGCTGCGGTCACAGCCTGGGCGGGGGCCATCGCCTCGTCGGGGGTGAAGAGCGCCTTCGACGCATCGGGGCGCACCGCGTCCGAGAAATCGGTCCGCGAATATCTGGCCTTCGGTTCCGACAACCCGACCTCGATCAAGGCCTGCATAACCAAGGCGCGGACCAATGCGCGCTCGGTGCGAACCGCTCTGACCATCGAACTGTGGGAAGCGATCAACGGCGCCTGGAACGGGCTGAACGAACTGGGCGAACCGACAAAACGGGACGACTTCACCAACTTCCTCGACTTCGTGAAATCGACGTCCCTGGCGGTCGAGGGCGCCTCGTCGCGGACCATGCTGAGGAACGACGCCTATTGGTTCCTGCGCCTGGGCATGGCCATCGAGCGGGCCGACAACACCGCCCGGCTGCTGGACGTGAAGTACCACCTGCTGTTGCCGCCCGGCGAACGAGTGGGCGGGCAGTTGGATTATTTCCAGTGGACGACCCTGTTGCGCGAGGTTTCGGCCCTGACCGCCTATCGTTGGGTCTATCGGGAATCGGTGCGGCCCTGGCTGGTGGCGGACCTGCTGGTGTTGAACCGCCAGATGCCGCGTTCGCTGGCCTCGTGCCAGGGGATGATCGTGTCCTATCTTGAGAAGCTGGCCGCCGATTACGGTCGTCGCGGCCCGGCGCAAAGGCTGGCGTCCAACCGCCTGGGTCAGTTCAACGAGGCCAAGATCGAGGACATCTTCCAGTCCGGCCTGCATGAATACATTCAGGGCTTCCTGAACGAGAACAACGCCTTGGCTGCCGCCGTCCACGAACAGTATCTGGTCTGAACCCATGCGGATCCGGATCGACCATTCCACCCGATACGCCTACGCCCGCCCGGCGCGCTTCATCGTGCAGATGCTGCGTCTGACGCCCAAGTCGTGCGAGAGCCAGCAGGTGGGCGACTGGCGCATCGAGACCGACGTCGACGCCCGGCTGCGGCGCAGCGAGGACGCATTCGGCAACATCGTCCACAGCCTCTATACCGAGCGGCCGGCCAACGCCCTGACCATCCGCGTCACCGGCGAGGTGGCGACCGTCAATACGGGCGGCGTGGTGAAGGGGCAGGCCGAGCGGCTGTCGCCCATCGTCTTTCTGCGAGAGACGTCGATGACCAGGCCGGATGCGGCCATCGACGATTTCGCCCGCTCGATCCCCGAAGGCGCGACGCTGGGCCGGATGCATGCCCTGATGAGCGCGCTGAAGCGGGATGTGGCGTTCGAGGTCGGGTCCACCTCGGCCGGCCACACCGCCGCCGAAGCCTTCGCCCAGAAGCGCGGCGTCTGTCAGGATCACGCCCAGATCTTTATCGCCGCCGCCCGCGTCCTGGGCGTGCCGGCCCGATATGTCTCGGGCCATCTCAGCCGCAGGGACGGACAGCACGATCAGGACGCCGCCCACGCCTGGGCCGAGGCCTGGGTCGAGAATCTGGGCTGGGTCGGGTTCGATCCGGCCAACGGCATCTGTCCGACCGAACACTACGTCCGCGTCGCTGTGGGCCTGGACGCGCGCGGCGCCACGCCGATCCGGGGAACCAGCTATGGCGGCGGGCAGGAGACCCTGACGGTCGCCCTGAACGTGCGGCCGGTGCAACAGAGCCAACAACAACTGCAGTCGGGCGGAGAGGCCCGGTAGGCATGACGCGCGAATCTGTTAGCGTCGTGCGGTTCGCAACGCGGGGAGCGGATAGAGCGACGTGACCTATTGCGTGGGTATGCTGGTGGACGAGGGGTTGGCGATGATCGCCGACACCCGCACCAATGCGGGCGTGGACAACATCTCGTCCTATCGCAAGCTGCACATCTATCAGTCGTCGGGCGACCGTATCCTTGCGGTGGCGACGGCGGGCAATCTGTCGGTCACGCAGACGGCCCTGGCCATGACAGCCGCCGGGGTCCGGTTGCCGGACTCCACCACGCCGGAGACGCTTCAAACCGCCCCGACCCTGTTTCGCGCGGCGCAGATTCTGGGCCATGCGATGGCCAGCGTGCGGGCCAGCATCAACACCCCGCCGACGCCGACCGCCGATGCGTTGAACGTCAACGCCTCCATGCTGCTGGGCGGCCAGATCGCGGGCGGCAAGATGGGGCTGTATCTGGTCTATGGTCAGGGCAATTTCATCGAGTGCGGGCCGGATACGCCCTATCTGCAGATCGGGGAGTTGAAATACGGCAAGCCGATCCTGGATCGCGCCCTCCATACGTCCACCCCTCTGTCCGAGGCGGTGAAACTGGGACTGATCTCGTTCGATTCCACCATCCGTTCGAACATCGCCGTCGGTCCGCCGCTGGACCTGATCGTCATGCCTCGCGACCGGCTGAACGGCATGGCCCGCCGCATTGAGGCTGAAGATCCCTATTTCCGCGATCTGGGTCGTCGGTGGTCCGAAGCTCTGGCCGCAGCTCACCGGGCCATGCCTGATCCGACCTGGCTGGATTTGGACGAGACCCCGGCGGCGCGGACGATGAGCGTCGTCGGCTGATTAAGACTGCGATTTGTTCGCAATTTGCTTGTGCGACATTTTGAAGCTGGTTATTGCGACCGTATCGCAAAATCAGACCAAAAGGTCGCAAGACAATGTCCGACTCCCGCGCCGCCTCTCTCCGTGCGCTTCTGTTCGTCTCCAGCGCCGCTGGCATGCTGGTGGCGGCGCCCGCTTTCGCCGAAACCGCTGACGCCGCCGACGGCGTGATCGCCACGGCCGATCAGCAGCAGCCCGCCAATCTGGGGACCATCGACGTCAACGGTCAGGTCAGGAAGCCGGCGCCGGTCAGCCCCGAGTTCGTCGCCCCCCTGGTCGACACGCCGCGCTCGGTCACGATCATTCCGCAAGCCATCATCGAACAGACTGGCGCGGATTCGTTGCAGGATATTCTTCGCAATTCGCCCGGCATCACCTTTGGCGCGGGAGAGGGCGGCCAGCCGCTGGCCGACCGTCCGGTCATTCGAGGGCAGTCGTCGGGCAACAACATCTTCGTGGACGGCGTCCGCGACGCCGGCGGTCAGCAGCGAGAAGTCTTCAACCTGGAGCAGGTGGAGATAATCAAGGGGGCGGACTCGGTCTATTCGGGACGCGGTTCGGGCGGCGGCAGCATCAATCTGGCCTCCAAGTCGCCCAAACTGACCCCTTTCCACAGCGTGTCGGCCGGCGTCGGAACCGACGACTATCTACGCGGGACCATCGATTCCAACATGCCGCTGGGCGACACGGCGGCGCTGCGCATCAACCTGATGGGCGCTCAGGGCGACGTCGCGGGCCGCGACGCCGTGGACTATGACAAATGGGGTGTGGCCGCATCGTTTGCCGTCGGCCTGGGAACCGACAGCACGATCGTCGCCAGCTACTACCACCTCGACAGCAATCAGATGCCCGACTACGGCATCCCGCTGTATACCAAGCTGGGCGGCGCAAACGCACCCCGACCGGACGCATCCGGCGTGCTGAACGTCAGCCGCGACGCCTTCTACGGTCTGAAGGCGCGCGACTATCTGAACAATACGGTGGACACGTTCACCTTCGACTGGACCCATCGGTTCAGCGAGGCCTTGACGGTCCGCAACGTCAGCCGTCTGTCCAGGACGTTGAACGATTACATCGTCACCAACCCCGGGGACGGCGGATCGGCCCAACTGATCGGCGGCGTCTGGTGGATGAAGCGCGGCACCAAGACCCGGTGGAACCCCGCGCAGACGCTGGCCAATGTCACCGACGTGTTCGGCAAGATTTCCACAGGAAGCGTCAAGCACAGCTATGACCTGGGTCTGGAGCTGACGCGTGAGGTCAATCGCAACGCCAGCTATTCGACCTTTACGACCTCGGGATCGGCCTGCCCCGCGCCTCTGACCGGCTTGGACTGCACGCCGGTCTATGATCCGAACCCGAACGATGCCTGGACGGGCGTGGTGAACCGTAGCGCGCCCAGCCGCTCGACAACGGAAACCGTCGGCCTTTACGCCTTCGACAGCATCTCGCTGACCGACCGCGTCCTGCTGAATCTTGGCGTGCGTTGGGACAGCTATCAAACGCAAGGCGTGAACATCAGCTCGACCCAGACCAACGGCGTCTGGACCATCAACCCGTTGATTCCCGCCACGCCGACGGGAACGCCGGGCGTCGTCCAACTGCCCAAGCGGAAATGGGATTTCGTCAACTATCAGGCCGGCCTGGTGTTCAAGCCGACCGAATATTCCAGCCTCTACGTCTCCTACGCCACCGCCTCGACGCCGCCGCTGCTCTCGGGCGGGGACCAGAACGCGGCCGGCACGGGGCAGGGGACGGGCAATCTGGCGAACGATATCCTGGAGCCTGAGGACACCGAAACCTATGAGGTCGGCGCCAAGGCCAATCTGTTCGACGAACGTCTTTCCGTCGGTCTGTCCGCCTATCGTCTCACCAGAAAGAACGCCCAACTGCTGGTCGATTCCGGGCCGCCCGCGACCTACGCCCAGGTCGGCGAGGTCGAGGTCAAGGGTGTCGAGCTTAGCGTATCAGGCAATATAACGCCTGCTTGGCAGGTGTTTGGCGGCTATACCTACATGGACTCCGAACTTGTCCGAGGGGCCGTGAACAACTTGAACGTCGGTGAGTCTCTCGCCAACACGCCAAGGAACTCGGCCAGCCTGTTCACCACCTACCGCGTCCTGCCGCGGCTGACCGTGGGTGGCGGCGTCTACTATGTGTCGCGTTCCAACGGCGGCAATCAAGGCGGCGCTGGTGGCGGGGCCAACCGCATCTATGCGCCGGAATATACGCGGGTGGACGCTTACGCCGCCTATGATTTGACCGATACGGCGTCCCTGCGTCTCAACGTCAAGAACGCAGGCGACGAGCGCTATATCATGCGCACCAACGGCGTTCACCACGCCGATCCTGCGCCGGGTCGTGCGGCCAGTCTGACGTTGAACATGCGCTTCTAAAGACCGCTTCCCCCGGTCTATCCTGGCGGCCCCGTCCTTCCGGCGGGGCCGTCTTCTTTTTTGCGAGAGCGAGGCCGTCCGTGCTGCTCCAGATTCCCGAAGTCTTCTCCAAGGCTGAAGTGAAGGCGCTGCGCGAGCGGCTGGACGCCGGGCCGTGGGCGGATGGCAACATGACCTCGGGCCACCAGTCCGCCACGGCCAAGCGCAACCAGCAACTGCCCGAGGATTCGGATGTGGCGAAAGAGGTGTCGGCCCTGATCGTTCAGGCGCTGAACGCCAATCCGATGTTCGTGGCGGCGGCCCTGCCGCACACGATCTTTCCGCCGCTGTTCAACCGTTACGAGGGCGGGGGCGAGTTCGGCCTGCATGTCGACAACGCCATCCGCCAGGCGCGCGGGGGCGGGGCTTTGCGCATCCGCAGCGACCTGTCGGCGACCCTGTTCCTGTCGGAGCCGGAGGATTACGACGGCGGCGAACTGATCGTTGAGGAGATGTACGGATCGCAGTCGATCAAGCTGCCGGCCGGCGATCTGGTGCTCTATCCGTCCAAGAGCCTTCATCGGGTCATGCCGGTGACGCGGGGCGCGCGGGTGTCGTCTTTCATGTGGATGCAGAGCCTGATCCGCGACGACGGCGACCGCGAGATGCTGTTCCGCCTGGACGTGGCGACCCAGCGCGTCGGGCTGGAGAAGGGGTCCAAGGATCAGGCGGTGATCGAACTGACCGGCGTCTATCACAATCTGCTGCGGCGCTGGGCCGAGGTGTGACGGTCGTTGCGGCGACGGGGTACCGAACGCTATTGCAACCCGTTCGCAACAATGGCACAGCGAGCGCGTGACCGAACTCGCCGCACAGCGTCAGGCCGAACCCGAAGCCAAGGGGCCCAAGCCCAAGGCGGCGCTGAACGGCGCGCGGTCGTTCTGGCTAAAACAACTTCATAGCTGGCACTGGATTTCGGCGGCGGTCAGCCTGGTGGGCATGATCCTGTTCGCGGTCACCGGCATCACCCTGAACCATGCGGCCTCCATCCCCGGAACGCCGGTTACGGTCGAACAAACCGCGACCCTGCCGGCCCCGCTGCTGCAACGCCTGACGACCTTTCCCGAAGAAACGACCCAGCCCGTGCCGGACGCGGTCGCGCGCTGGGCGTCCGAGGCGTTGAAGGTCGAGATCGCCGGCAAGCCGACCGAGACGACGCCGGAAGAGGTCTATGTCGCCCTGGCCATTCCCGGCGGCGACGGATGGGTCACCATCGACCGTTCGACGGGTGAGACGCTGCACGAAAAGACCACGCGCGGCTGGATCGCCTACCTCAACGACCTGCACAAGGGCCGCAACGCCGGCGTGGTCTGGTTCTGGTTCATCGACGTGTTTGCGGCGGCCTGCGTCATCTTCGCGGTCACGGGCCTGGGCCTGATGATCCTGCACGCCAAGGGCCGACCCTCCACCTGGCCGCTGGCGGCGTTGGGCCTGCTGATCCCCGTCGTCATCGCCCTGATCTTCATTCACTGACGAGTATTCCGATGCGCCTTCTCCCCGTCGTCATCACCACCGTCGGCCTGGCCGCAGCGGCCGCGCCCGCCATGGCCGCCGACCTGACCGTCTCGGTCGAAATCCCCCGGCTGAACACCGCCTCCTATCACCGACCCTATGTGGCCGTGTGGATCGAGAAGCCGGATCAGAGCGCCGAACGCACCCTGGCCGTCTGGTATCAGCAGACCCGCAACAACGAGGGCGACGGCAAGGACTGGCTGAAGGACCTGCGCACCTGGTGGCGCAAGGGCGGCCGGGCCATGAGCCTGCCGGCCGACGGCGTGTCGGGCGCCACGCGCGCGCCGGGTCGCCAGACCGTCACCGTGCCGGGCGCGCGCCTGGCCGGCCTGCAGCCGGGCCAATACAACATCGTCGTCGAAGCGGCCCGTGAGCTGGGCGGCCGCGAAGTGGTGCGCGTGCCCTTCCGCTGGGGCGCGGCGAACACCGGCGCCGGAACCGGCTCCACCGAACTGGGCGCCGTGCGCGTCGCCGTCTCTCGCTGAGGATCACGACCATGAAGAAGACGATCGCCCTGCTGACACTCGCCGCCGCCCTGGCGGCCCCGATGGCCGCTCAGGCCCACCGCGCCTGGATGGCGCCGACCGCCACCACCCTGTCGGGAACCGACGCCTGGGTCGCCTTCGACGCCGGCATGTCCAACAAGGTGTTCGATCCCGACCACGCCGCCATGCGGATGACGGGCCTGACCATCACGGCGCCGGACGGATCGGCGGTTCAGCCCGAGCACGCCATGCAGGGTCAGTATCGCTCCACCTTCGACGCCCATCTGACGCAAAACGGCACCTATAAGATCGCCAACGTCATGAGCGGCGTCATGGCCAGCTACAAGCTGAACGGCGAGCAGAAGCGCTGGCGCGGGACGGCCGCCGAATACCCCGCCGCCCTGCCGACAGGGGCGACCGACGTCCAGGCGACCCGCACCGCCAGCCGGATCGAGACCTTCGTGACCCTGAACAACCCGACCGACACCGTCTTCAAGACGACCGGCGAAGGGCTGGAGCTGGTTCCCGTCACCCACCCCAACGACCTGGTCGCGGGCGAGCCGGCGACGTTCAAACTGCTGAACAACGGCCAGCCCGCCTCGGGCCTTGAGGTCACCGTGGCGCGCGGGGCGATCCGTTATCGCGACAATCCCGAGGAATCGACGGTGACGACCGGCGCCGACGGCGCCTTCACCATCACCTGGCCGGCGGCTGGCATGTACTGGCTGAACGCCTCAGTCCGCACCGAGGGGCAGGGGGAAACGCTCGGGTCCAGCGCCAGCTATGTGGCGTCGGTGGAAGTCCTGCCCTAAGCGAGCGGGATGTCCGACACGCCCTTCTCGCGCGGCTCGCGCGCCGCTCCCTCCGCCGTCGCCATCGGCGATCCCGGTCCGCTCGCGGACCGGGCCGACAATCGCGTCCTGGTCCCACTGATCAACGGCGCGCCGCCGCGTCCGCCCAGCGATCTGATCCATGCGCTGGACGGCCAGACCATGGGCACGACCTGGAGTGCGCGCGTCATCGCCCCGCGCGGCGTGGGCGAAGCGGCCGTTCGCGAGGCGATCGAGCAAGAGCTGGCGGCCGTCGTCGGCCTGTTCAGCCCGTGGGAGCCGTCCAGCGAGATCAGCCGCTTCAACACCGCGCCGGCCGGCTTCTGGGCGGTGTCGCAGCCGTTCTGGGACCTGCTGGATGCGGCTATGATCTTGGGCGACGAGACGAACGGGGCGGTCGATCCGACCCTGGGCGCCCTGGTCGATCTGTGGGGCTTCGGCCCGCCCGGACCGCGCTCGGCGCTGCTGCCCATTCCGTCCGAGGACGAGATCGCGGCGGCCATGGCCGTGTCCGGCTGGCAAAAGCTGCGGCTGAATCCCGATGCGCGCGGCGTGATGCAGATGGGCGGGATGAAGCTGGACTTCTCCGGCATCGCCAAGGGCCATGCGGTGGATCGGGTGTCGGATCGGCTGACGGCCATGGGCGCGACCTCTCACCTGATCGAGATCGGCGGCGAGTTGAAGGGGCGCGGCGTCAAGCCGGACGCCCAACCCTGGTGGGTCGAGATCGAGCGCGTCAAGGACAGCCCCGCGCCGCGAACGGTGGCGGCCCTGTTCGACCTGGCGGTGGCGACCAGCGGCGATTACCGTCGGGCCTTCGTGCATGACGGGCGGCTTTATCCCCACACTCTGGATGGTTCGACCGGCCGTCCGGTCAACAGCAACCTGACCTCTGTCACCGTGCTGCATTCCTCGGCCATGATGGCGGACGCCTACGCCACGGCGTTAACGGTCATGGGGCCGTTCGACGGCCCGGATTACGCCGAGGCGGCGGGTCTGGCCGCCCACTTCGTCGAGCGCACCGAGCGCGGGCCGGTCGAGCGGATGACGCCGGCCTTCGCCGCCATGATGGACGATCCCGATGGAGACCGGCCGGGGTGACAGCCGATCCGCAGCGCTGGCTGTGGGCGGTCGGGGCGGTTGTGCTTTGGCTGGTCCTGATCGCCGTGACGGTCTGGCGCGAGCGGCGCGCGGCGGCCTTGGCCCGCGCCCGGTCCGACGCCATGGCCTCGGCTGGATCGGGGCAGGGCCAGCCGATCCTGGTCGCCTTCGCCAGCCAGACAGGCTTCGCCGAGGAACTGGCCTGGATGACGGCGCGGGCGCTGGGCGACGGCGGCGTGGGCGCGCGGGTGCGGTCGTTCGCCGATCTGGATATTGAGACGCTGGAGACGGCGGACCGGGCCTTGCTGATCGTCTCCACGACGGGCGAGGGCGATCCGCCCGACGCCGCCGCAAGATTCGTCAGGACGACAATGACGGCCGGCGCCGACCTGGCCTCGCTGCGGTTCGGCCTGCTGGCCCTGGGCGACCGAAGCTATGACCAGTTCTGCGGCTTCGGCCATGCGGTGGACGGCTGGCTGCGGCGCGCGGGCGCCGACCCCCTGTTCGACATGGTCGAGGTCGATGACGGCGAGGCCGGCGCCATCCGTCACTGGCAGCATCAGTTGAACCAGATCACCGGCAGCGTGACGGCGCCCGACTGGACCCCGCCCGCCTACGACCCCTGGCGGTTGGTCGAACGGACGCTGGTCAATCGCGGCAGTCCGGGCGGCGAGGCCTATCACCTGGCGTTCGAGGCTGTGGGCGAGACGCCCGTCTGGTCGGCTGGCGACATCGCCGAGATCGGCCTGCCTGAGCGGGACGGCGCCACGCCCGGCTCGCGCGAATATTCCATCGCCTCTCTGCCATCGGACGGCCGGGTGGAGTTCCTGATCCGCCTGATGCGCCATACCGATGGGACGCCCGGCCTGGCCTCGGGATGGCTGACGCAAGGATTGGCGCTCGGCGGAGAGATCGGGATGCGGCTGCGCCCCAACCGCAGCTTCCACAGCCCGGCGGACGAGACGCCGATGATCCTGATCGGCAACGGCACCGGCATCGCGGGCCTGCGGGCGCATCTGAAGGCGCGGACGGCGACGGGCGGTGGGGCGTGGCTGCTGTTCGGCGAACGGGCCCGGGCGCACGACGCCTTCTTCGACGTCGAGCTTCAGGCCTGGCTGGCGTCGGGCGTGCTGCGCCGGCTGGACCGCGCATTCTCACGCGACCCGGGCGACGGGCGTTATGTGCAGGATTTGGTCGCGGCGGCGGCGGACGAACTGCGCGAGTGGGTCGGGCGCGGGGCGACGATTTATGTGTGCGGCAGTCTGGAAGGCATGTCGCAAGGCGTCCATGCGGCGTTGGAAAAGGCGCTGGGTTTGGACGTGGTGCTGACGATGCTGGAAGACGGCCGATATCGGCGCGACGTTTACTGAACCTGCCAACAGCTCGTCATCCTAGGCCTTGCGCCTAGCATCCATAGGCTCCGTCGATGACGGTGACACACGGCCCCCACCGGGCGTAGGGGGCCTCGCCACAAGGGCGAGGATGACGCGCCAAGGATTAGCCAAGCCGCCCCAACAGTTCCGCCGCGAAGGTGGACAGGGTGTCGTCCCGCGCGCCCATGACGATGATGCGGTCGCCGGGCTTTGCGATGTCCACGATCCGGTCGCCGCAGTCGGCGCGCGTCGCCAGCGCCTCGGCGTTGCGCCCGGCGGCGCGGACGCCAGAGGCGATGTCCTCGGAGCCCACGCTGCGGTCGGTGGTGCCGCCGTAATAGACCGGCTCGGGCATCAGCAGCACATCGTCCTCGCGCATCAGGCCGGCGAAACCGTCTATGAACTCCGGCTTCATCAGCTTCAGCGGGCCGAACCCATGCGGCTGGAACAGGATCAACAGCCGGCCGTCGAAGGCGTGCAGGGTTTTCAGGGTGGCGGCGATCTTGTCCGGGTTATGGGCGAAGTCGTCGATGACGGTGATGCCGTTCGCGGTACCGACCACCTCCATGCGACGGCGGATGCCGACGAAAGTCTCCAACGCCTTGACCGCCTCGCCCACCGGGACACCCAGCGCCTTGACCGCGCCCAGCGCCGCCAGAGCATTGGCGACATTATGGGCGCCGGGCACGTGCAGCACGGCGTCATATTCGCTCCACCCCGCGATCAGACGAAACTTCATTCCGGTCGGCAGGGGCTGCAGGTCGTGGGCGGACAGGTCGGCCTTCTCCTCGCCCAGACCGAAGGTGATGGCCTTGCCGGGCGGCAGGGTCTGGGCCAGGGCCGCCGTCTCGGGGTTGTCCATATTCAGCACCGCCGTGGTCGCCCGGGCGGTGAAGCCGCCGAACAGATGGCGCAGTTCCTCCATCGACTTGTGGTCCAGCGAGATGTTGGAGACCACCGCGACGGTCGGATCGTAGCGGGCGATCGAGCCGTCGCTTTCGTCCACCTCCGACACGAACAGGTCCGGCCCGCCGATCAGGGCGCTGGCGAACGGATGGTCGGCGTCGGCGAAGTTCTTCATCACCGCCCCGTTCATCACGGTCGGCTGGCGGCCTGTCTGATGCAGGATCCAGGCGATCATGCCGGTGATGGTGGACTTGCCGCTGGTGCCGGCCACGCCGACCGAGGTCGGGGCGGCGTTGAACAGTTCGCTGAGCAGTTCGGGGCGGGTCTTGATGGTTGCGCCCGCGCGGCGAGCCGCACCGATGTCCGGCACCGTCTCCTCGATGGCGCCGGTGGCGATTACGGTCTGATCCGCGCGGGTCACGCCCGATCCGTCCTGGGGATGCAGGGTCACGCCATGGGCGCGCAGCCAGTCGAACTTCTCGGGCGTACGACCCTGATCCAGGGCGCGGTCGGAGCCTTCGATGACGTTTCCGCGCGCCTGGACGATCATGGCCAGGGGCAGCATCCCCGATCCGCCGATGCCGCAGAAGAAGTAGGAGGCGCTGTCGGTCATGGTGCGTTAGGAAGACCCGTCGCGCCCGACGGCGGCGCGCAGTGATGCAGATGATTCCGTCAGGAGACGTCGTGGCCCTCGAACTCGATCCCCGCAAGACCGCATTGGTGATGATCGACCTGCAGAAGGGGATTCTGTCGACTCCGCGCCTGCCGCATGACGTCGAGACGGTGGTCGACCGCAATGTGACCCTGGCCAAGGCCGTGAAGGCGGCCGGCGGGCGGGTCGTGGCTGTCCGCGTGGATTTTGGCGCCGGGGGCGAACTGGCGCCCAAGGGGGCGACCGACACGACGCCTATGGGCGACCTGCCCGCCGACTTTGCAGATTTGCGACCCGAGATTCTGGCGCTCGCCCCCGACCTTATCGTCACCAAGCGCCAGTGGGGCGCCTTTTTCGGGACCGACCTGGATCCCTGCCTGCGCCGGTTGGGGGTCGAGACGGTGCTGGTGGCGGGCGTGGCGACCAATATGGGGGTGGAATCCACCGTCCGCGAAGGCTGGTCCCTTGGGTACGGCATGGTGGTGGTCGAGGACGCCTGCAGCAGTTTCGCCGCCGAGGCGCATGATTTCGCGACCACGAAGATTCTGCCTCGCATCGCCCGCGTCCGCTCGACCGCGCAGACGCTGAACGGCCTGGGGGCGGCATGAAAACGGGATTCAAGATCGGCGTCGTCTGCGCCAGTTCCCGCTTCTCGAGCGAGCGGGCCGACGCCGTCAATGCCTGGTTCGCCGAACACCATCCCGACGGTGACGTGGCGGTGGTCTTTCATCCCGCCTGTTTCCTGAAGCACGGCCATTTCGCGGGCGACGACCGGGCGCGGGCCGACGCCTTCGTCGAGTTCGCCAATGACCCGCGCATCGACGCCATCTGGTTCGCACGCGGCGGATACGGGTCTTGCCGCATCGCTGAATCCGTCATTCCCCGGCTGAACGCGGTGGCGCGCAAGAAGCGCTACCTCGGCTATTCCGACGCCGGCAGTCTGCTGGCGGGAATGTACAAGGCCGGGTTCCAGCATCTGGCTCACGGGCCGATGGCGTCGGATTCCGTGCGCCATGACGAGACGGCTGCGGGCGCCGTCGCCTGGCTGAGCGCCGGGCGCAGCGACTGGATCGAGCCGTCGCTGGCCGATGATCCGCGTCCCGCCGTCGCGTTCAACCTGACCATCATCGACCAGCTGCTCGGCACGGTTCTGGAGCCTGATCTGACGGGCCATGTGCTGATGCTGGAGGAGGTGGCCGAGGCGGCCTATCGCGTGGACCGCATGATGTTTCACCTGACGGGCCAGGCCAGCATAAGGCGGGTTGCGGGAATTCGCCTTGGGCGAGTGTCCGAAATCCCGGAGAATGATCCCGATTTTGGTCAAACCCCGGAAGAGATCGTTCGATACTGGTGCCTGAGGTCAGGCATAGCCTACCTGGGATCGGCCGATATCGGGCATGATGGCGCCAACAAGATCGTTCCATTCGGCGCCCGATGAGTCAAACCGTGCGCGGCGTAAAAGACACAGTCTTGCCTTGATCGTTACGGTAAAGCTTGTCGCCCTCTCGACAGCGGCGGGCTCTCAACGTCAGATGCAGGTCCGCGAGGCGTTAGGACTTCGTTAAGCCAAGGCGTTGGGGGACGCTGCGGTTTACGCCTTCTGCGATGCGGCGGTTCGTTCGGTTATCGGGGGATGACTGGACGAACCGCCTGATCGCCCCTTAATCCGTCGACGTGAAAGGGCTGAACGCCTAAGGATCGCCGGGTGCGTTTCGACGAAAGATTCATCGATGAATTGAAGGCTCGCCTTCGGCCGTCCGACGTCATCGGGCGGACGGTGAAGCTGAAACGTCAGGGCCGGGAATACGTGGGCCTGTCGCCCTTCTCCAAGGAGAAGTCGCCGTCTTTCTTCGTCAATGACGACAAGGGGTTCTTCCACGACTTCTCGTCCGGCAAACACGGAGACATCATCAGTTTCCTGCAGGAGACGGAGCGGCTGAGCTTCGTCGAGGCGGTGCAGCGGCTGGCGGGCGAAGCGGGGATGCAGCTTCCCGCCGAAGACCCCAAGGAGGCCGAGCGCGAGCAGAAGCGAGCAGGCCTGTCGGACTGGATGGACCTGGCCCAGAAATGGTTCGCCGCCAACCTGCGCCGTACGCCGGGCAAGGCGGCGCGCGACTATCTGGAAAAGCGCGGCCTGCCGGAAGATCAGTGGGAGCGGTTCGGGCTGGGCTATGCGCCTAACGACCGCGAGGGGCTGAAACAGGCGCTGGTCCAACGCGGCGCGCGGCCGGCCGATCTGGTCGAGGCCGGCCTGCTGATCGCGCCCGAGAGCGGCGGCCAGCCCTATGATCGGTTCCGCGACCGGCTGATGTTTCCGATCCTGGATGCGCGCGGCCGAATCGTCAGCTTCGGCGGTCGGGCCATGAACCCCGACGATCGCGCCAAATACCTGAACGGCCCCGAAAGCCCGCTGTTTCACAAGGGGGCGACCCTCTACGGCTTGCCAGAGGCGCGACGAATCCTTGGGGCGGAATCCAAGAACGACCAGGCCATCATCGTGGTCGAGGGCTATATGGACGTCATCGCCTGCCAGCGCGCGGGCCTGCCGGCCGTCGCGCCCATGGGCACCGCCCTGACCGAAGAACAGATGGAGCGGCTGTGGCGGGTGTCGCATGAGCCTGTGCTGTGCTTCGACGGCGACGCGGCGGGTCTGCGCGCCGCCTATCGCGCCATCGAACGGTCTTTGCCGCTGCTGAAGGCGGGGCGGTCGTTCCGGTTCTCGCTGCTCAGCGGGGGGCAGGACCCGGACGACATCCTGCGTGACAAAGGCGCGCCCGCGTTGCGCCAGGCGCTGGCCGAGACTCACGGCTTCGCCGAGGTGCTGTTCCGCCGCGAACAGGATCTGGAGCCGCTGGACACGCCCGAGCGGAAGGCCGGGTTCAAGGCGCGTCTTCGCAACACCGCCTCGGCCATTCAGGACAAGGATCTGGCCGAACAGTACAGACGCGATCTGTTCGAACGTTTTGACGCCCTGTTCCCCCGCAGTTCACAGCGCGCGCCCTGGGCGCCGGGGCAGGGCAGGCGGGGTTTCGGCCCGCCGCCGAAACTGGGGCAGACGGCGGAAGGGGCGCAGGCGATGCAGTCGCTGTTTCGCGCCATCGAACCCGTGCCGGCCGCCCTGGCCCACGGCGCTATCGAGGATCCCGAGCGGATGGACGACCATCTGGAGGAGATTTCGGCCCATGGTTTCGGCGACAAGGGGTTGGATGGCCTGGCGCAGGAGTTGGTTCGTCTGCGTCTGTCGGGACGATCCCTTGACTCCGCCGCCCTGCGACGCCATCTGGCGCAATCGGGTCATGATGCCTTAGTGCGCGAGGTCGAGAAGGCGGCGGCGAAGTCCGGCGCGCCATTCCTGGCCGCAAATGCGCCCCTCGCCGAGGCAAGGGTCCGATGGTCGCAGGCGTTCGACGCTTCGACGCGGGTCGCCGCGTTGGAGGACGCCTTGTCCCAGGCGCGTGGCGTGCCTGGGCAGGATGAGGCTTTCCGCCGGCTGAAGGCCGAGCGGGATGCGCTTCGCCGTGCGATCAAAGCCGGGACGATTTGGGAAGACAGCGCGGGCGCGTAACCTTACGCCTCGCCAGGCATTGTATTTTTCGCCGGGGCGGATTGATCACCCCCTCCGGCTGGAGACAGACTGACTATGAACGCACAGACCGAGACGCAGGACGCCGAGGTTTCGACCGACGGGCCCCTGCTCGATCTGACCGACGCCGGCGTCAAGAAGTTCATCAAACAGGCCAAGGCGCGCGGCTATGTGACGATGGAGGAGCTGAACAAGGTCCTGCCGTCCGAAGAGGTCACCCCCGACGCCATCGAAGACACCCTGGCGATGCTGTCCGAAATGGGCGTCAATGTCGTCGAGGCGGAAGAGGACGCGCAGGAGCAGCAGTCCACCGACGTCGCCGCCGCCGCCTCCACCGGCGTCGCCGAAACCCCGGCCAAGGCCGCCTATGACCGCACCGACGACCCGGTGCGGATGTATCTGCGCGAAATGGGTTCGGTCGAACTGCTGAGCCGCGAGGGCGAAATCGCCATCGCCAAGCGGATCGAAGCCGGTCGCGACGCGATGATCTCGGGCCTGTGCGAGAGCGCCCTGACGTTCGAAGCCATCATGGTGTGGCGCGACGAGCTTGAGAACAACCGCATCCTGCTGCGCGAGGTCATCGACCTGGACGCCACCTATGGCGTGCTGAATCCATCGTCCCTGCCGGGCGCAGCCCAGCCGGAGGGCGAAGAGGAGGAAGAGGCCGAAAACAAGCCGGTGGCGGAAGAGAAGCCTGAGTCCGACGACGACGATGACGATGATTTCGACGACGGCGGCGGCATGTCCATTTCGGCGCTGGAAGCCGAGCTGCGCGACGGCGTGATGGAGGTTCTGAACCTCATCGCCGCGGACTTCGGCGAGTTCCGCGGTCTGCAGGACAAGCTGGTTCAGACCCGTCTGAAGGGCGAGGTCCTGAGCGCCAAGGACGAAAAAGCCTATCGCACCCTGACGGTGGCGATTTCAGATCGTCTGAAGACGATGAAGCTGAACAACAACCGCATCGAGGCGCTGGTCGAGCAGCTTTACGCCATCAACAAGCGCCTGATCGGTCTGGAAGGCCGCCTTCTGCGTCTGGCCGACAGCTACGGGATTTCGCGTCCTGAGTTCCTGAAGGCCTATTTCGGCGCTGAACTGGACCCGACCTGGACCGACCGGATCAAGGAGCAGGGCGTGCGCTGGACCAAGTTCAGCGAAAACGAAGCCAGCCAGATCGCGACCATCCGTTCCGACGTCGCCGCCGTGGCGCTGGAAGCCGGCCTGCCCATCGACGACTATCGCCGCATCGTTCAGACGGTTCAGAAGGGCGAACGCGAAGCCCGTCAGGCCAAGAAGGAAATGGTCGAGGCCAACCTGCGCCTCGTGATCTCCATCGCCAAGAAATACACCAACCGCGGCCTGCAGTTCCTGGACCTGATCCAGGAAGGCAACATCGGTCTGATGAAGGCGGTCGACAAGTTCGAGTATCGTCGCGGCTACAAGTTCTCGACCTATGCGACCTGGTGGATTCGTCAGGCGATCACCCGCTCCATCGCCGATCAGGCGCGCACCATCCGAATTCCGGTGCATATGATCGAGACGATCAACAAGATCGTCCGCACCAGCCGCCAAATGCTGCACGAAATCGGCCGCGAGCCGACGCCGGAAGAACTGGCCGAAAAGCTGGCCATGCCGCTGGAGAAGGTGCGCAAGGTCCTGAAGATCGCCAAGGAGCCGATCAGCCTCGAAACGCCCATCGGCGACGAGGAAGACAGCCACCTGGGCGACTTCATCGAGGACAAGAACGCCGTCCTGCCGATCGACGCCGCCATCCAGTCGAACCTGCGCGAAACGACGACGCGGGTTCTGGCCTCGCTGACGCCGCGCGAGGAGCGGGTTCTGCGGATGCGTTTCGGCATCGGCATGAATACAGACCACACGCTGGAAGAGGTCGGTCAGCAGTTCTCGGTGACGCGCGAACGCATCCGTCAGATCGAGGCCAAGGCGCTTCGCAAGCTGAAGCACCCGTCGCGGTCGCGCAAACTGCGGTCCTTCCTCGACAGCTGAAGACGATCAAGGGCGGCGCCGAAAGGGCCGCCCTTTTTCTTGGCGGGCGATATGGGTCGAAAGCACGTCAATCTGGGCACGGCGCCGGCCAAGGCCGATCTGCCGACCAAGGTCTGCGCCGCCTGCGGGCTGTCTTTCGCATGGCGCAAGAGGTGGGCGCGGAACTGGGAGCATGTGCGGTTTTGCTCGGATCGCTGCAGGGCCAAGGGGGCTTCCGAAAACCGCCGATAGACGGCTCTCCGCGTCGTGACCACGGGCGAAGAGGGAATCAGATAGCGTCCCGACCATGCTCTTCCCCTCACGCCTGTCGCCCCTTGTGATAGCGCTCGGCGCCGTGCTCGTCCTGAGCGGATGCGTGCGGCGGCCGCCCGAGCCGTTGCGGCCGTCCTCGCCCTATCCGTCGCGGACGGAGGCGCCGCTGGTGGGGGGGCTGGTGGATCGCGCCATCGACGGCGGCACCCAGGCGTTGGTGGTGCGCGAGGGGAGCGATCTGGGCCGGTGTCTGGCCGAGTTGAACGCCGCGCGCGTGCGGTTCAGTCCTGTGCCGGATCGTCAGAACACCGCGACCTGCGGCCTGCATCAAGGCGGGGTGCTGGGCGCCGATCTGGGCACGGTGGCGCGCATGACGCCGGGCGATGTTGAGATGACCTGCCAGACGGCGCTGGCGCTGAGCATCTGGCGGCGTCAGTCGCTGGAGCCGGCGGCGCGCGAGATCCTGGGCTCGGACGTGGTCCAGATCGATCACATGGGCGCCTACGCCTGTCGCAATGTGAACAATGGCGTGGGGTCGAGCCGCATCAGCGCCCATGCCCAGGCGGCGGCGCTGGACTTCGCCGGGGTGCGGCTGAGGGACGGGCGGCGCATCACCGTCACGAAGGACTGGTCAGGCGACACGGCCGAAGCGCGCTTCCTGCGCCGCATCCGCGACGACGCCTGCCGCATCTTCGGCACGACCCTGAGCCCCGACTACAACGCCGTCCACCACGACCACCTGCACCTGGAGGCGACCGACACGCGCTTCTGTCGCTGAGGCAACGCTTTGGCGCGGGGCGGATTACGCCAATATGCGCGGTGAACTGAAGACCTATCAGGCCAAGCGCCGGTTCGGCGAAACGCCGGAGCCGAAGGGCGCCAGGTCTGCGTGGGCCAAGAGCGGATTTCGCTATCTGATCCAGCGCCATGCCGCGACCCGGCTGCATTACGATTTCCGCATTGAGGCGGACGGGGTGCTGAAGTCCTGGGCCGTGACCAAGGCGCCGTCACGCGACACGGCGGTCAAGCGGCTGGCGGTCGAGGTCGAGGATCATCCGCTGGACTATGGATCGTTCGAGGGCACGATCCCCGCCGGCAACTATGGCGCCGGCACGGTGCAGATGTGGGACGTTGGGACCTGGGAGCCGCAGGAGCCGGACCTGGAGGCGGCCTGGACCAAGGGTCAGATCAAGATGATCCTTCACGGCGAGCGGCTGAAGGGCAAATGGGCCCTGATCCGTTTGAAGAGCGATCGAGGCAAGCCGTCCAAGCGCAACAACTGGCTGCTGCTGAAGGAGAAGGACGACTTCGCCGTGGCGGGCGAGGGGGACGCTCTGGCCCAGATCGACGCATCGGTCACGACAGGGCGGTCGCTGGCCGAGATCGCGGACGGGAGCAAGGAATGGACGGCGTCCAAGCCGACGGGGCGTAAAGGTCCAGCCAGGCCCAGGCCGTCGAAGGCGGCCGAGAAGGCGAAGAAGCCGCCGGCCTTCGCGCCGATCCAACTATGCAAGGTCGCCGATCATCCGCCGGGCGGCGCGGGGTGGGCGCACGAGATAAAGTTCGACGGATACCGCATCCAGATCGGCGTCGGCGGCGGTCGTGCGGTGTTGCGGACGCGCAAAGGTCTGGACTGGAGCGACCGTTTCCCAGACCTGGCGGCGGACGCGGCGACCTGGCCCGATGCGGTGATCGACGGGGAGCTGTGCGCTCTGGACGACGATCACATGCCGGACTTCGGGGCGTTGCAGGCCGCGATCTCGGACGAGAAGACGGACGGTCTGGTCTATTTCGCCTTCGACCTGCTGTTCGAAGGCGCGGAGGATTTGCGCAAGCTGCCGCTGTCGCATCGCAAGGCGCGGCTACAGGCCTATGTGGAGCGGATAGGAGCCTCAGGGTCGGGGGCGGGCGCAGGGCGGCTGCGCTACGTCGAACATTTCGCGTCGACCGGGCAGGCGGTGCTGGAGAGCGCCTGTCGGATGGATCTGGAAGGGGTGATCTCCAAGAAGCTGGACGCGCCCTATCACGCGGGGCGGTCGTCGACCTGGCTGAAGTCCAAATGCCGGGGGCGCGACGAGGTGGTGATCGGCGGTTGGTCGTCGGAGGGCGGGACGCGGTTTCGCTCGTTGCTGGTCGGTGTCAGGGATAAGGGCGGCCTGCGCTATCTGGGCCGGGTCGGGACCGGCTATGGCGAGGCGGTGACGAAGACGCTGGTTCCGGCGCTGAAGGCCGTGGCGGGGGAGAAGTCGCCCTTCGCCGGGGCGGGCGCGCCCAAGGCGGCCAGGGACATCCATTGGGTCAGGCCCGTGTTGGTCGCCGAGGTCGAACATGGCGGATACACCGAAGCCGGCTCGCTGCGGCAGGCGGCGTTCAAGGGGTTGCGCGAGGACAAGACGGCCGGCGAAGTCACTGAGGCGCCGCAACCGCCTGCCGACTTGGCCGAACCGAAAAAGGCCGCCACGACGGTGCGGTCGACCGGCAAGCCCGGCAAGGTCGTGGTGGCGGGCGTGACCGTCTCGAGCCCTGACAAGGTGCTGTGGCCCGGCGTCGGCGACCGGCCGGCGGTCACCAAGACGGATCTGGCGCGATACTATGAGGCGACGGCCGAGCGGATTCTGGCCCATGTGGCGGAGCGGCCGACCTCGATTATCCGCGCGCCCGAGGGGATCGGCGGGGAGACCTTTTTCCAGCGGCACGCCATGGCGGGGTCTAACCCTCGGCTGAAGCTGATCGACGTCAAGGCGCGCACCCCTTACGTCGCGGCCGTCGATGTTGGCGGCCTGGTCGCCATCGCTCAGTCGGGCGGGCTGGAACTGCATCCGTGGGGCTGTGCGCCCGGCCAGCCGGAAGTCCCTGAGCAGATCACCTTCGACCTGGACCCCGACGAGGGCTTGGACTTCGCCGACGTGATCGCCGCGTCCAAGGTCGTGAAGGCGAAGATCGAGGCGCTGGGCCTGGCCGCCTTCGTCAAGACGACCGGGGGCAAGGGGCTGCACGTCGTCGTGCCGATCAGGACCGACGCCCGCTCGCGCGTCACCTGGAACCAGAACAAGGCTTTCGCCAAGGCGGTGGCCGAGGCCATTCGCGTCGAGGCGCCGGACCGGTTCACCACGACCCTCGCCAAGAAGGCGCGGGGCGGAAAGGTCTTCATCGACTATCTGCGGAACGGGCGGATGGCGACAGCGGTTGCGCCCTGGTCGCCCCGGGCGAGGCCGGGGGCGGGGATCGCGTTTCCGCTGTCGTGGGGGCAGGTGCGGGCCGGTCTGGACCCGGCGGCGTTCAACCTGTGGACCTATCAGACGCTGCTGAAAAAGCCCGACCCGTGGGCGGATTTCCGGGCCGCAGCGGTCAGTTTGAAACCGGGGCTGAAAAAGATGGGCATGCTCTGACCCCGCACTTCCCGGCGAAAGCGGGGATGAGCGGAAGTGAAAATGCGTCAGGCGGCGGCCTTTTTCTTCGGCGCCGGCTTCTTCTTCGGAGCAGCCTTTTTCGCTGGCGCCTTCTTGCCCGTCGTCTTCGCGCCTGTCGCCGATCCCGTCAGGCTGTTTCGCAGGGCCGCCATTAGGTCGATGACATTGGTGTCGTCCGGTTCGGCGACATCGACCACGCCCTTGCCGCCCTTGGACTTGGCCTTGATCATGGCGCGCAGCGCATCGTCATAGCCATCCTTGAAGTCGGACGGATCGAAGTCAGCTTCCTTCTGGCCGATGATGCGGGCGGCGATCTCGACCATGTCGGGATCGGCTTTTACGGTCGGGATGTCGTCGAAATAGTCGTCGGAATCGCGAACCTCGTCATGGGCGCGCAGGGTGTAGGCGACCAGCCCCTTGTCCCTCACCTCCAGCGCCAGTTGGCGCTCCTTTCCGCGCAGGACCAACTGGCCCAGCGCCACCTTGCCCTGTTTCTTCATGGCGTCGCGGATGACGGCGAAGGCCTCGACGCCCGCGCCTTTCTCCGGGACCACGAAGAAGGGATCGTCCCAATACAGCCGGTCGATGTCCGCCTCATCGACAAATTTGTCGATCGAGATGGTCTTGGTGCTTTCCAGCTTCACCTTGTCGAAGTCGGCGTCGTCGAACAGGACGTATTCGTCCTTGGACACCTCATATCCGCGCACCAGGTCGCTACGCTCGACCGGGCCGGTGTCGGGATCGGTCGGCACCATGCGGATGCGGTTGTTGGTGTCGGGGTTGATCAGATGAAACCGCACGTCATTGGTGCTGGTCGTCGCCGTGTAGAGGGCCACCGGACAGGTGACCAGCGACAGCTTCAGATGTCCTTGCCAGGTGGGACGCGCGGCCATGTCGGTTCTCCTCGATCCATGACAATGCCTCAGGACGATTTGCGTTCGGACAAGACCGCGCGACCTAGGATTGGGCGCTGATCCTGGGCTGACGGGTCACGCCAGGATGTCCAGCAAGGTTCCGGTCATGTCGTCTGCGGTGCGGGCGACGGCGGCGTTGGCGTTGAACGTGGTCTTGGCCTGGAGGCGTTCTGCGATTTCGCCCGCGAAGTCGTCCAGCGGGGCGGCGACGGTTCGGCGCGCGCTGGTGTCGAAACGGGTCTGGGCGTTCGTCATTCCGGCGGCGGCGATGGACAGGATTTGCATGGCGGGGTCCGGGCGAGGGGCGTTCGGTCCCCAAAGTGCGTCTTTCAGGTCAACGCCGCCTGAAGGATCAGGGTGAACGGCGTTTTCCGCCCCGCTTCAGCCTTTATCCGTGTATAGAGCGTCACCATTCGCCCGGCCTGAGGTCTGACCTCGGCCGGGCGCGGTCGTTTCGGCGACCGCCCTTGTCCGTTTGCCCAGGTTTCCCATGCCCTTTCCCGCCGTCCACCCCGCGCTCGACCGCGCCCTGATCAACAAGGGCTATGCCGAACCCACTCCGGTTCAGGCCGCCGTTCTGGAAGGCGAACATGCGGATCGCGACCTGCTGGTCTCGGCCCAGACCGGATCGGGCAAGACGGTGGCCTTCGGTCTGGCCGCTGCGCCGACCCTGCTGGGCGACAAGCCGATCTTCGGCCCGGGCGGCGCGCCGCTGTGCCTGGCCATCGCCCCGACCCGCGAACTGGCCATGCAGGTCGCGTCCGAGCTTCAGTGGCTGTACGCCGATTCCGGCGCCAAGATCGCCACCTGCGTCGGCGGCATGGATGCGCGTCGCGAAGCCCGCGCCCTGGGCTTTGGCGTTCACATCGTCGTCGGCACGCCGGGCCGCCTGAAGGATCACATCGACCGGGGCAACCTGGACCTGTCGGAGCTGAAGGTCGCCGTCCTGGACGAGGCCGACGAGATGCTGGACATGGGCTTCCGCGAAGATCTGGAGTTCATTCTGGATCAGGCGCCGGCCGAACGCCGCACCCTGCTGTTCTCGGCGACCATCGCGCGCGATATCGCCACCCTGGCCAAACGCTATCAGAAGGACGCGGTCCGCATCGACGCGACCGACAAGACGCGCCAGCACGCCGACATCGAATACCGCGCCTATCGCATTGCGCCCAACGAGATCGAGCACGCGGTGGTCAACACCCTGCGCTGGTTCGAGGCGCCGCGCGCCATGGTCTTCTGCTCGACACGCGACAGCGTGCGTCACCTGCAATCCTCGCTGCTGGAGCGCGGCTTCTCGACCGTGTCGCTGTCGGGCGAAATGGGTCAGCGCGAGCGCACCGACGCGCTTCAGTCGCTGCGTGACGGCCGCGCCCGCGTCTGCGTCGCCACCGATGTCGCCGCGCGCGGTCTGGACCTGCCGGACCTGGGTCTGGTCATCCACGCCGAACTCCCGATGAACCGCGCCGGCCTGCTGCACCGTTCGGGCCGGACCGGCCGTGCGGGCAAGAAGGGCGTTTCCGTGATGCTGGTGCCGCATTCGCGTCGTCGCAAGGCCGAGCGGCTGATGGACGAGGCCGGGGTCGACGCCGTCTGGTCGGGCGCTCCGACCTTCGACGAAATCCGCAAGGCCGATGAAGGCCGCCTGCTGTCGCCCGAATTCTTCGAGGCCGAAGTCACCGACGAGGACATGATCGTCGCCAAGCGCATGATCGCCGAGCGCACGCCCGACGAGATCGCCGCCGCCCTTGTGCGTCTGCTGCGCAAGGAGCAGCCGGCGCCGGAAGAACTGTCCGATCCGGGCGCCGATCGCGGCCCCGCCAAGCGCGACCGCATGGTCCGAAACGACGACGGCACGGCGGCTCAGCCCTGGCCCGGCGAGCGCTTGGGCGCTGACGATGTGACCTGGTTCCGCCTGGACGTGGGCCGCAACAAGAACGCCGACCCCAAATGGCTGATCCCGCTGATCTGCCGCATCGGCGGCATCTCGAAACCCCAGATCGGCGCCATTCGCACCTTCCCCGAAGAGACCCGGTTCGAGATCGCCAAGACCCACGAAAAGGCGTTCCGCGAAGCCATCGCCGCGTCCAAGGACGAGGTCCGCATCACCCCTTCGGAGGCCCCGACGCCAGGCGCGATGAAGGCCAGCCGTTTCGCAGGCAAGTCGAACCGCGAAGACGGCGATCGCCCGTTCAAGAAGACCCCCTATAAACGCGCCGAAGGCGAGGGCGACGCTCGCCCGCCCTTCAAGAAGAAACCCTGGGCGCCCAAGGCGGCCGAAGGCGGCAAGCCCGCCGGCGACAAACCCTTCGCCAAGAAGCCGTTCAAGGCCAAGCCGGGCTTCAAGAAGGACGGCTTCAAGGGCAAGCCGAAGGGCTGAATCTGCCGTTCTACGCTCCCCGTCATCCTCGCCCTCGTGGCGAGGATGCATATTCCCGATGGTCGCCGTCATACGCGGTCTTCGAGGCCAAGCTTATGGATCGTGGGCTCGAGCCCCAGGATGACACGGGAGCATTCGGGCGGATCGCGTGACTTGCCACCCGCCAAATCCGGGCGCAGGCTGTGTCCATGAGCACCCCGTCCGCGCCCGAGGGACGATACGCCTCGTTTGAGGCCTTCTATCCCTATTACATCCACGAGCATTCCAACCGCATCTGTCGGCGCATTCACGTCGTGGGCACGGGCTTTGTGATCCTGGCCTTCGCAGCCTTTCTGGCGACGCAGAACGGCTGGTGGCTGCTGGCCATGCCTCTGGTAGGATACGGCTTCGCTTGGGTCGGGCATTTCTTCTTCGAGAAGAACCGTCCGGCGACGTTCAAATATCCGCTGTGGAGCCTGATGGGTGACTTCCGCCTGTTCTTCGAAACCATCTCGGGCCGCCGACGGTTTTGACGACCGGCTTCGATTTCAAGCTGCGCCATTACCTGAAAGCCATTAGGATGCCTGCGTGCGGCGGTCAGCCGTTGCTGGAGGGAGCTTCAATGAAATCCATCGCCTTCGTCGCCGCCGCTTCGGTCCTGCTGGCCCCCGGCGTCAGTTTCGCCCAAAAGGGCGGCGCCAAGCCCGACTTCACCTTGGAGCCCAACTACGGTTCGGTGCGGCTGGAGACCGGGTTCACGCCCGACCCCTGGACCAAGTCGATTCTGGCCGGCGGCTCCATCCCCGCCTCGGCCGCCAAGTCGGGTTGCGAAGGCAAGGTCAGCGCCGCCCCCGACCTGCAACTGAACTACACCGCCGGCGATCTGGACCTAACGATCAGCGCGGCGGCGTCCGAGGACACCACCCTGCTGATCAACACCCCCGGCGGGCGCTGGTACTGCGACGACGACGGCGGCGGCGAGCTGAACCCGCTCGTGACCATTTCGGACCCCGAAAGCGGCCGCTACGACATCTGGCTGGGCACCTATAACGACAGCATGGTTCAATCGACGCTGAAGATCAGCGAACTAGGCGGTTCCGACAGCACGTCCGGCGCCGCGCCGGACATCGACCTGGAGCCCAACTATGGAACGGCCACCCTGCGTGGCGGATTCACGCCCGATCCGTGGACCAAGTCGATCATGGCCGGCGGCTCCGTGCCGGCCTCGGCGGCCAAGGCGGGATGCCAGGGGTCCGTCAGCGCCGCGCCGGACATCCAGATCTTCTTCGAACCGGGCGAGGGGGATCTGACCTTCCGCGTGCGCTCTTCGGAGGACACCACCCTGCTGGTGAACACGCCGAACGGCCGCTTCTATTGTGACGACGACAGCGGCGGCGACCTGGACCCCAAGGTCACCATCACCAATCCCCAGAGCGGTCGCTACGACATCTGGGTCGGCACCTATAACGACAGCATGGTCCAATCCACGCTGGAAGTGTCCGAGTTGGACTGACGCCCGCCAGGCGTCGCAGGCGCGAAAACGCCGGCTGACCTGATCGGTCAGCCGGCGTTTTCCGTTTCAGGCAGGATCAGTTGGAGGCGTTTGTCCAGGCCGGGGGGCAGCCGTCGAAATCGCCGGCGTCCACGATGGTCAGCGTCCGCATATTCAGACGTTGCGCCTGGGTCATCGAGCCGCGGCCGTTGCCGGTGAACAGGTCGACCTTCTGGCCCTTGATCGCGCCGCCCGTGTCGGAAGCATACCAGTAGCCGTCGTGGATGGTGCCATCGGCCAGACGCATGCCTACCGTTTCGCGGATGAACAGCTTGGTGCGGCGCGGAATGACGCGGGGATCGACCGCGACGGTGCGCATGGCGATCGGGCGGCAGCCCAGGGAATCGTTGCCCGTCGCGCCGCCGCCGCCGGCATGATAGAGGCGGGCCGAGGCGCGCCAGTCGGGATCGCTGGCCATCAGTTCGGTCTGTTCGGCGTTCAAGGCCGTTTCGACGGCTTCGGAACTGATCGTTTCGGCAGGGGTTTCAGCCCTGACCTGATCCGCCGCGACTGCGACATTGTAGGGGACAGGCCCGCTCGTCATCGACGATAGGGCGGCCCAAAACATGGCGAGAGCAGCGGACGCGCCGATCATAGGCTTGGCTCAGGAGGCGCCGGCTCCCAACGCCGCCGGCGGGCGTCTTTTCGCGTTAACTTGTGGCGAGAAAGCGGCGAACGCGCCCGATGCGCGGCGCGTTACGATTTGTTTCGTAGTTAACCTTCGAAAAATAAAGAATATTTCAGGCGAGCTGGCGCGTTCGGCATGATCGCCCCAATCCGCTCTCTGACGGCTAGAATCTGAAATTAAGGCCGGCTTGGACGACCGGCAGGACCTTGTATTTGTCGGCCTCGTCCTGAATCTGGCGCTCTTCGTCGTCCAGACGCGCACGGAAGACGAGGTCGTTCGACAGGGTTCCGCCCCGCGCATCCAGATCGACCTTCGGCTTGTCGCCGAACGCCGCGCCGGCCAGAAGGCGAAAGCCCAAGCGGCCGTTCAGGGTGAAGGTGTTGTCGTAGCCGACGCCGATGAAGGGGGCGGTCTTCTCCAGATCGATCCGCCCCGTCAGGGTTCCAACCTGGGCAGGGGTGAAGGTGGCGCCGCCGATGTTCACATTGCCGGTCGGGGTGGCGTCCAGATCGATCTTGCGGCTGCCGAAATAGGCGCCCGCCGACACCAGGAAACCATTCTCGAACGGGTGCAGGTCCACGAAGGCGCCGGGCGACTTGAAGTCGATCTTGGCGTCGTAATCGATGCCCTTGTAGGTCTGGTCGCGATCCCAATCCAGCACGTCATAACCGCCGCGCAGCACCACCCTGGGGCCCAGCGTCCATTGCGCCTGAAGTCCCAGACCGGGCGTCCCGACCTGGGCGCCTACGGCGAACCGGCCCCCCTCGTTGGACTGGGCCTGAACCGCGCACGGGATCAGACAGGCGGCGATGACCAGCGGGGTCAGTCGAAGATGGCGAGACATGACGCGGTTTCCGGGAACTGAAAGAGGGGATTGTCGCCATCCTGCCCGCCGCTCTTGAAGAATGAGTTACGTCGCCTGATCGCGCCGCGCCTCGGCCTCGCGCACCGCTTCGACGGCGCGATCCAACACCTCCAGCCCCGCGCCCGGCCGGATCGCCTCCACCGTCAGGATGCGCCGGAACGCCCGCGCGCCCGGTCGGCCGTGCATCAGCCCCAGCATATGGCGCGTCATCGCCGACAGGGCGACGCCCTCGCCCAAACGCGCGGCCATGTAGGGCCGATAGCGCTCCACCGCCTGGAAGGCGTCGATATCGGCGACGGCCTCTCCGAACAGGCGCCGATCCGCCTGACCCAGGATGGCCGGCTCGTGATAGGCCGCGCGCCCCAGCATGACGCCGTCCAGCCGCACCCCGTCTTCCTCGGCCAGCAACCTCTCGGCGGCGCCCAGCGACGCGATCCCGCCGTTGATCGACACGTTCAGATGCGGCCGCTCGCGCTTCAACCGACGCACCAGCCCATAGTCCAGCGGCGGCACGTCGCGGTTCTCCTTGGGTGACAGACCTTTCAGCCAGGCCTTGCGCGCATGGACGATGAAGACCGCGATCCCGACGGCGGCGCAGGCGTCCACCGTGGCGAACAAGCTGACCTCGGGGTCCTGATCGTCCACCCCGATGCGGCATTTGACGGTGGCGGGCACGGCGACGGCCTCGCGGATCGCGGCCATGCAGTCGGCGACCAGTTCGGGTTCGCGCATCAGACACGCGCCGAACCGACCCGACTGCACCCGGTCGGACGGGCAGCCGACGTTCAGATTGATCTCGTCATAGCCGAACGCCTCGCCGATCCTGGCCGCCTCGGCCAACTGCGCCGGATCGGACCCGCCCAGTTGCAGCGCCACCGGATGCTCGACCACGTCGAACCCCAGCAACCGCTCGCGATCCCCATGCACCACCGCCGGCGCCGTCACCATCTCCGTATAAAGCAACGCCCGCCCCGTCAGCGCCCGATGAAACGCCCGGCAATGCCGGTCGGTCCAGTCCATCATCGGGGCGACGGAGAGTGTGCGTGCCTGGTCTATCGACATTGTTCCGTAGGGTCAGAGGGGATGGCGTCAGGCCACGCCATTACGCGCTTTTCCGAAGATAATCGCCCCTCTGCGACAACTCACTGGGCCCTTCTGCACCCGTAGCATGGCTTCGATCCGCGGCCAAAAGTCTGTCGGTGGCGCGCCCCCGTTTGGTGTAATGGGCATGTTGCGAGCGAGAACTTCCTGCGGTTCGACAATGCCAAGGCATGGGCGGTCACGCTGGCCGCGAGGAGAGCGGCGCCATTGCGCGTTCTGAGCGTTTTGGGGGGATGACACGGTCTTCGTCCTATCCCGCCACCCCGGACGGTCGGTATTTCGTGGTGCGGGGCCGCCTCTGGCGATGCGCCGATCCCGGTCTATCGGCGCGGGAACGAGACCGCCTCGTCCGCGAGTTGATGGCGGCGCGCCGGGCGGTGCGCTCGGCCGGGGTGAGCGGGGACGCGGACGCGCTGGCCACGGCGCGGCGCGCGGTCGACAAGGCCAAGGTCGGTTTAGGCGAACGGGGACCGGTCTGGTGGGCCGACGGCTCGCCCGATTTCAACCGCCACATGGCGCTGAACACCCCCTATGCAGACTGGTTCGAAGATTTGGGCGATACGCGCGAATGACGGCAGGGCTGAACCGCTTCGTCGAGGCGCAAGACCCGGTGTTCGAGCGGGCGATGGCCGAGCTCGCCGCCGGTCGCAAGGCGGGCCATTGGATGTGGTTCATCTTTCCGCAAGCCCGATCTTTAGGGCGGTCTTCGACTGCCGCCTTCTATGGGATCACATCTTTTGCTGAGGCGCAGGCCTATATGGCGGATCCCGTCTTGAGCGAGCGGCTGCGCCGCGCCGCCCAGACAGCGACAACGGCGCCGGCGGCGTCGTTGCGCCAGCTCTTCGGATCGCCGGATGATCTCAAGTTTCGGTCGTCGATGACGCTCTTCGCCGCCGTGGCGATCAACCCGACCGTGTTTGAGGCGGCGCTCACACGCTGGGCTCTGTCGCCTGATCCGCTGACATCGACTCTCGTGGCGGCCGCCCGGATCGGGCCGGATCGCCTTTGAACAGGAGTTGGCGTTCCGGGCGTTTCGTCGTCGTTGCGCAGTTCAGGCGTCGGCGATGACCCTTGCGCCCTCAGGATGCGCTCGATGCTGGATCCTGACGGCCATAGCCGTATTGTGTGGGGGCGGCGCTGGACGGTCGACCGACAACTCCAGCCTCGACGAGGCCGGGAGCGAAACCGCACACAGGAACGAACGGCCCCGCATCGACTTTGAAACCCAGGCGTAACGCCATGGACCGATCCGAGGGGGATCGGGTTGTCGGTCACGGACGGCATTGATGCGCATCGGCGTTATCGCCCATCTCAAATATCCGATCGCCGAGCCGTTTGCGGGCGGCCTTGAAATGCACACCCATCTCCTCTGTCAGCAACTTCGCAAGAAGGGTCATGCGGTCACGCTGTTTGCGGCGACGCATTCCAACCCGGAGCTGGGTCTTGAAGCCGTCTGCGATCAGACGGAAATCTCGAAGGTCGGCACCGCCGAGGCGAGCGATGTCGCCTTCTTCAAGGAGCATCACGCCTATCTCTCCCTGATGGGCCGACTTCGGCGCAGTGCGTTCGACATAATCCATAACAACAGCCTGCATTATCTCCCGGTCTCGATGGCCGAGACCCTGCCGATGCCCATGGTCACCACGCTGCATACGCCCCCCTTTTGCTGGCTGGAGAGCGGTATTCGCGAGGCGCGCGCGCCGATGGCCAGGTTCGTCAGCGTTTCGGAAGCCATGCGTCGGCAATGGAGCCATGTCCGCGCCATCGACCGGGTCATTCCCAATGGGATCGATTTGCAGCGCTTCGCCTGGGGCGACCGCATCGACGACCCGCCCCATCTGATCTGGTTCGGCAGGATCGTCCCGGAAAAAGGGCTTCATCTGGGGCTCGACGCCGCCGCGCGCGCCGGAATTCCCCTCCGGTTCGCAGGGCCCATCCTGGACGAGACCTATTTCGCCACCGAGATTGCGCCGCGGTTGACGTCGAACACCCTCTATCTGGGTCACCTGGACCACGACGCCTTGTCGCAAGAGATCGGAAAGGCCGCCGCCTTCGTCTGCACCCCTCTTTGGGATGAACCCTATGGGCTGGTGGTGGCGGAGGCCTTGGCGTGCGGCACACCCGTCGCCGCCTTCGCTCGTGGGGCCATTCCCGACATCCTCACAAAGGACTGCGGCGCCTTGGCCCGACCCGACGACGTTGAGGACTTGGCGCGCGCGATCGTGGAGGCCATCAGTCTTTCACGGTCGGCCTGTCGCGCCAGGGCGGAAGCGGCCTGCGACATGGGGCGCATGGTCGACGCCTACGAGCAGCTCTATGTCGAGCTTGTCGAGATGCACCACGCCTCGGCCGTGCGCGCCAATGACGCCGTTGAGGACCGCTTGATCGCATGACGTCGTCTTTGCGTTTTTGCGTTTGCGTGCCCGCCCGAAACGAAAAGCAGCGTCTTCCCGTCCTGCTGGCGGCGCTTGCGGCCCAGGATTATCGCGGGCCCATACCCGTCGCCGTCTGCATCAATAACTCCACCGATGGTTCGGTCGAGGTCGTGCAGGAGGCGGCTGACCGCTGGCGGGAGCGGCTGGACGTCCGCGTCGAGGTGGAATGGTTCGCGCCCCATCGCGCCCACGCCGGCGCCGCGCGGCGCGCGGCCATGGGCGCCGGTCTTGCGCGTTTGGGATCGGCGCCGGGCGGGGTTCTCATCTCGACGGACGCCGACGCCCGCCCGCCGCGGACCTGGTTATCGGCCAATCTCGCCGCCCTCTCCACGGGCGCGGACATGGTCGGCGGACGGCTGGTGATCGACGAGGCTGAAGACCTCCCGCGATCGATGGTCGCCTTGCAGCAGGTATGGGACGCCTATTGGGCCGCCGTCCGCGCCATCGAGGACGATCTTGACCCGTCGCCACACGATCCGTCGCCACGCCATGGCGACCATACCGGCGCTAGCCTCGCCATCACCGCCGAGGCCTATCGGCAAGCTGGTGGCGTGCCGGAGCTGCCGACGGGGGAGGATAGGGGGCTTGTGATCGCGGCCCAGGCCAAGGGCGCACGGCTTGTCCATCCCCTCTCGGTCTGGACGCGGGTCTCGCCCCGCCTTACGGGGCGCGCCGCCGGCGGCATGGCTGAGCACATGGCGCGCCTCTTCGTCCAGGCGCGCGACGGCGATCCGATCCTGGCGCCGGACTTCCGACACTGGCGGCGGAGGGCGGTCTGGCGACGCGCGCAACGCGCCCGCGCCGGCGGCGATCAGGGGTTGTCCCTTCTCGAGGCCCAGTTGGAGCCGATGCCGCTCGATCTGAATCTGCGGTCCTGGGCCGACTGCGCCGACCTAGGCCAGCGTCATGCAGGCGCCGCATGAGCGATTTGATCGGCTATTACGTGCATCATCAGGGCGACGGGCATCGCCAGCGGGCGCTCGAGATCGCATCCGCTGCGCCGGAGCGGTTCGTCCTGCTCGGCACCGGATTGACGGGGCGCACACCGGGCGTCGCCAGCGTCGATCTGGACGATGATCGACCTGATGCGGACGACGCCTTCTCGGGCCGAGACGATGCGCTGGCGAGACCTGACGCCCTCCATTATGCGCCCTATCACCACCCAGGCGTCCGGGCGCGGGCGGCCCGTTTCGCCGACTGGATCGCCCGAACGTCGCCGGCGCTGGTCGTGATCGATGTTTCGGTGGAGATGGCGATGTTGGCGAGGCTCTGCTCCACGCCCGTCGTCTATGTCCGGCTGTCGGGCGATCGGTCGGACCCCGCCCACCTCGACGCCTTTCGGGGCGCGGCGGCTCTGCTCGCGCCTTTCCACGAGACCCTGGACAGCCTCGCGCCGGACTGGGTTCGACAAAAGACGCATTATGTCGCGCCCCGTGACGCCTCCCGTCGCCGCCGAGGCTCAGGCGTTCTGGTCGTCCATGGCCGCGGAGGGCGGCCGCTGGACGGGGCGCGGCTGGTCGAGGCCGCCGCCATGACGCCCGACCGGCTCTGGACGGGCATCGGCCCCATCACCTCTCCGCCTGTCCTTCCGCCGAACCTCCAGCTTCGCGGCTGGATCGAAAGCGTGGCCGAGGAGATGGACAAGGTCGAGATCGTGGTGGGCGCGGCGGGCGATGGTCTGGTGAATGCGGTGATCGCGGCCGACAAGCCGTTCATCTGCCTGCCTGAGCCGCGCGCCTATGGCGAGCAGATGACCAAGGCCGCCGCCCTGGCGCGCGCCGGGGCGGCGGTCGTGCTCGACCACTGGCCGGAGGCGTCCCGATGGCCGGCGATCCTCGAGGGCAGTCTGGCCCTGCGCGCGTCCGACCGCCAGGCCGTCACTGGCGAGGGGTTGAAGGCGGCAGGCGAATGGCTGCTCGGCCTTGCATCGAAAATGCGAGGCCGCGCGTGAGCCACCTGACCAAGGCCGCCGGGAAGGCGCCGCTGATCGACCTTGAACGTCGGCTTGCCGATCTTGGCGCGCGTTACGACGCTTCGCCGCACTATCCCATCGAGAGCATGACCCTGCTCGCGCGTCAGGGCTGGGGCCGACGTTTCGCGCCGGTGGAAAGCGGCGGGACGGTCTACGACGGACCGGCCGGCAGGGCGCTCGCCCTGATGGACGCCTTACGATGCGTCGGGCGGGCCGATCTCAGCGTAGGGCGACTATTCGAAGGCCATGTGAACGCCCTGGCGCTGTTCGATTGGTATGGCGATACGCGCCAGAAGGCCTGGCTCGGCGCCGTTCTGGCTCAGGGCGGTTGGTTCGGCGTCTGGGCGACGGAGCCGCCGCCCGGCGTTCGTCTCATCGGCGATCGTCTGCACGGCGCCAAGATGTTCGCAACGGGCGCGGGCGGTTTGCGCCATGCCGTCGTCACCGCCCAACCCGAGCAGGGCGCTCGTCAACTGATCATCGTGCCGGCTGACGAGGCGGAGCGCGCCGACCTGAGCGGCTGGCGCGTGCGCGGCATGCGCGCGACGACCAGCGGGCGCTATGATCTGACAGGGTTGGAGATCGAGCCCGAACAGCGGCTGGGGCGTGCGGGCGATTATGATCGCGAGCCGCGCTTCACGGCCGGTGCATGGCGCTTCACGGCGGTGCAGCTGGGAGGAATCGAAGGCCTGGTCCTGGCTCTGCGCGAGGCCCTGTCCGAGGCTGCGCGGGGCGATCCGATCCAGCGCGCGCGGTTCGCCGATGCGGTCGTGGCCGCGCGAACGGCTTGGCTTTGGGTGCGCGAAGCCGCAATGCGGGCGGCGTCCGAAGCGCCGGACGCCGAGGATTTCGCACGCGCCACGCGGGGCGTCGTGGAACGCAGCGCCCTGGATGTCATGGAGTTGGCGGCGCGGGCGGTGGGGACGCGCAGCGCCTTCGACGGGGAGCGGATCGACAAGATCAGCCGTGATCTGAGCCTCTATCTGAGGCAGGCAGGACCGGACTATGCGAAGGACCAGGCGGGGCGGACCTGGCTGGACCGTGATCTCTGGGGCGAGGGCGACGCCCTATGGTGAGCGCAAAGACCGGTCGGTTGGCGACCCTGGCGCTGGAACGCTCGCCTTGGCGATCCGCGCGTTGGCTGGTCATCGCGCCGCACGCCGACGATGAGACGCTGGGCGCTGGCGCTCTGATCCATCAAGTCGCCGAGACTGGACGCCTGGCGGGGGTCGTGGTCCTCACCGACGGCGCTGGCTCGCACGATCACCCCGACGCGGCCTCGCGCGCACGGTTGGTCCGGCTTCGACGCCTGGAGGCGGGGCGCGCCGTCCGACGCCTGGCGGGGTCGGCGGCCGCGTCGCCGGTCTTTCTGGATTGGATGGACGCCCATCCTGCCCCGCCCGGCAGTCCGATGTTCGAGGCCGCTGCGCGTCGCCTCGCCACGCTGTGCCGTGATCGGCGCGTGGATGCGATCGCCGTCACAGGGCCGGACGACCCGCATTGCGATCATCAGGCGGCGGCCGGGCTCACGCGCCACGCGGCGGGGATGGCCCGTCGGCCTGTGGCGGTGTTCGACTATGCGGTATGGGGGGCGGCTTCGTCCGGGGCGAAGGTGCGGATCACGACGCGACCTTTGAGCGCCGGCCTCAGGGCCTATGCCTTGTCGGCCCATCAAAGCCAGCTGACGCCGAAGTTCGGCAGAGGGTTCCGCCTCGACCGGGCTGGGCGTCTGCGCGCCGCCTCCGACACCCTGTATCGGCGCGACGCCTATGGCTGAACGCTCGCTCCCCCCGGCCTATTTCGAGGATATCTTCGCCGGCGACGCCGATCCATGGGATCTGGCCTCCAGCCCCTATGAGGCGGCCAAGTTCGACCGCACGATCGCCGCGCTGTCTTCGCGGCGGGCCGCTTGCGCCCTGGAGGTGGGCTGCGCGGGCGGCGTCCTGACTGAACGGCTCAGCGTGATCTGCGATCATCTGGTGGCGATCGATGTCAGCCCGACCGCGCTTTCGCGGGCGCGACAGCGTCTGTCGGAACGGCCGAATGTCCGGTTCGAGACCGCCGCCTTTCCCCGCGATTGCCCGGTTCTTGAAGGTCTGGATCTCGTCGTCCTGTCCGAGGTGGCCTACTACTGGAGCGACGCCGACCTCGACCTGGCGGCGCGCCGCATCGCCCAGGTCCTAGTTGGGGGCGGGCGCCTCCTTCTCGTCCACTGGACCGGCGACACGGACTATCCCCAAACCGCCGATGCGGCCGTCGAGCGGCTCTGGATTGGATTGTCTGACATGATGACGGTGGATGTCGCCGAGCGACATCCGAACTATCGGCTGGATCTCTGGAGCCGCCAATGACGACGCTGTCCGCCCTGACGCTCGTGCGCAACCGGCAGGCGCACCTGGACCGGCTGGTCGAGGGGCTGAGCCTGAGCGCGTCGCCGCCCGACGAACTGATCGTGATCGACATGAGCGACGCGCCCGTGACCCTGCCGCTGCTGGACTTCCCGGTCTCGGTCAAACGCCTGCCCGGCGGGGTCTTGCCCCTGGCCGCCGCGCGCAATCTCGCCGCCGCCTCGGCCGCAGGCGACGTCCTCCTGTTCCTGGATGTGGATTGCATCGTGTCGTCGGCGGTCTGCGGCCGGATGAAGGCCTTGCTCGCCGATCACGACGCCGTCGTCTGTCCGGAGGTGCTCTATCTTCCCGCCGACGCCATCCCGCCCGGGCCGCTCTCGACCACGGAGCTGAAGACGGCCGGGCGTCCCCACCCTGTGCGGCCTTTCCCGCAGGATGGCGAACGACTGGAGTGCAATCCCGGCCTGTTCTGGTCGCTGGCCTTCGCGCTCCGTCGCTCGACCTTTCATAGGATTGGCGGCTTCGACGAGGCCTATGTCGGCTACGGGGCCGAGGACACCGACCTGGGCTTTCGCATCGCGCGAGACGGCCTGCCGCTCCTCTTCGCCGGCGGCGCGCCGGTCTTCCACCAGCATCACGAGGGCTATGATCCGCCTCTGCAGCACTTCCAGGCCCTGATCGCCAACGCCAACCGCTTTCACGCTAAGTGGTCGATCTGGCCGATGGACGGCTGGCTACGCGCGATGGCGGAACGTGGCCTGATCGATTGGTCATCGGACCGATTGACGATCCGTCGCGCGCCTACCCCGCACGAGATCGCCGCCGCGCGCAAAGGTCCTGCGGATCCCTTCTGATGCGCCTCGGGCGCGCGCGGTCGCGATTGCTGGGACGGGCGTACGGAAGCGGGCGCAACCCCGGCCGATCCTTGGTGTTGAGCCAGGATGATCGCCTCACCCGACATCCCCGACATGACCGCCACGGGCCAACAGGTTCTGGTCGAGGGGCCAGTGCCTCGCCCCGACGATCGGAAGGATTGGAAGATGCCGGCGTCGGCCGTTGCAGCCGCACTGGCGCAAAGGGAGACGACGCCGTTGCAGCCTGTCGTCTTTGTCGCAACGAGCGAACGTCGTGCTGACGAGATCGCGGCCGCGCTCGCCGTCATGGTCGGTGACGCCGAAGTTCTGGTCCTGCCGCCTTGGGATTGCCTGCCCTATGACCGCGCAGCGCCCTCGCGTGAGAGCATGGGCCGGCGAATGGCGGTCTTGGCGGCCTTGGCCGAAACGGGCGACCGTCGGACCTTTCTGATCACCTCTCCGGACGCGGTGGCGCAACGCACCCCGCCGCGTGAACGGATCGACGCCCGCCTGCGTGTGAAGGCCGACGAGACGCTGGATCGCGCGGCGTTCGAGACCTTCCTGCGCGATGCGGGCTACGCGGCGGACGAGCGCGTGGATGAGCCCGGCGAATATGCGGTGCTGGGCGCGGTGATCGATGTCTTCCCGCCCGCCTCGGCCCAACCCTATCGCCTGACCCTCGATGAGGCGGACCGGATCATCGAGATCCACGCCTTCGATCCCGTGTCGCAGCGTCGAGAGGCGGAGACCGCGACGCTCTGTCTGACGCCAGCCTCCGAATGGGGGCCAGGCGCGGGTGCGCGCGACGACCACGACGATCCCGATGCGAGGGCGTCGCGGGACGGGGCGCGCGCGACGACGGTGTTCGATTTCCTCGCCGACCCGGCGATCCTGACCGACATCGGTCTGGATGATCGGTTCGCACGCCTAGGCGCGCAGGTGATCGAGGCCTATGACACCCGCCTGCGGTTCAGCGACGGCGCGCCGCCTCTCCAACCCGACCGTGTCTATTTGTCGGACGCCGAGATTGGTCGGGCCTTGAAAGGTGCGACGACCTTGGCCGTCGAGACCTTCGCGTCGGCGCCCGTCTTCGCCTTGGAGCGAGCGCCAGGGCGGGCGCTGAAACGCTTTATCGCCGACCGGTGTGACGCGGGCGATCGCGTGGTCCTGACGGGATTAGCGCACGAGCACCGAAGTCTCGCGCGGTTGCTTCGCCGCCAGGGCGTCGAGGCGCCCGTGGCCCTGGAGGACTGGGACGCGATCGCGTCGCTCGCGCCGGGGCGGATCGGCCTTGTTGTCGCTGACCTGGACACCGGCTTTCAACAGCGGGAAGCCGGTCTCGTCGTCGTGACCCCGTCGGACATCTTCGGCGGCCGGATCGCGCGCGGATCTTCCGGTTCCGTCGACGCTTTCGGGGACACTGAACTTCGGCTGGGCGATGTGGTCATTCATGAAGACCACGGCCTTGGCGTGCTGAAGGCGCTGGAATGCGTCACCGCCGACGGGATGGAGCGCGACGTCTTGCGCATCGAGTATCACGGCGGGGGCGCAGTCCTCGCGCCGATCGAGGAGTTCGGCAAGATTTGGCGTTACGGCTCGGAGCCGGACGCGGTGTCGCTGGATCGGCTGAACACCGAAGGCTGGCTCAAGCGTCGCGCCAAGGTTAGCGCCCAGATCGACGAGGCCGCGGCGGCCCTGTCCGCCCGGGCCGAGGCGCGCGCGGCCTTGAGGACGGAGCCCATCGCGCCGCCACGTCAAGCGCTCGCGCGCTTCGCCGCCGGCTTCGCCTTTCCCGAAACGCCAGATCAGGCGCAGGCGATCGAGGCGGTTCTGGCCGATCTCGGCTCGGGCAAGCCCATGAACCGGCTTGTCTGTGGCGACGTCGGTTTCGGCAAGACCGAAGTCGCCTTGCGCGCTGCGGCGGCCGTGGCCCTTGCCGGAAAGCAGGTCATGGTGGTCGCGCCGACGACGGTGCTGGCGCGTCAGCATTTCGAGGTCTTCAGGAAGCGTTTTAAGGACCAGGACATCCAGATCGGACATCTGTCGCGGGCTGCGGACGCTGCAGAGGCGAAGGCGGTCAAGACGGGGCTGGCGGACGGGTCCATGCGGATCGTGGTCGGCACCCAGGCCTTGGCGTCGGATGCGCTGGAGGTCCAGGAACTCGGGCTGGTCATCATCGACGAGGAGCACCGTTTCGGCGCCCAGATGAAGGCGGACCTGGCGCGAAAGGCGCCGCATCTGCTGTCGATGTCGGCCACGCCGATCCCGAGGACCCTGCAGGGCGCCCTGGTCGGAATCCAGGACGTCAGCCTTATCGCCAGCCCGCCCGCCCGCCGTCGCCCGATCCGAACCTTCATGACCCCGTTCGACGCGGGCGCGGTGCGCCTGTCGCTGATGCGGGAGAAGGCGCGCGGCGGACAGAGTTTCGTCGTCGTGCCGAGAATTGACGACATCGAACCCCTGGCGCAACGTCTGAGAACCCTGACGCCCGAACTATCGGTGGTGTCGGCGCACGGCGACCTGGGGGCCGCTGAAATCGACAATGTCATGAGCCGCTTCTCCGACGGGGAGGGGGACGTGCTTCTGGCGACGAACATCATCGAAACCGGCCTCGACGTGCCACGCGCCAATACGATGCTGATCTGGCGGCCGGACCGCTTCGGCCTGGCCCAGCTTCATCAGCTTCGTGGCCGTGTCGGACGAGGGCGGCGACAGGGTTTCACCTATCTGCTTTCGGATCCCGATGCGCCGATGGCGCCGACGACGGAAGCCCGTCTGCAGACCTTGGAAGCCCTCGATCGGTTAGGGGCCGGGTTTGCGATCAGCGGACGCGATCTGGACCTGCGCGGCGGCGGCGATCTGGTGGGCGAAGAACAGGCTGGACACGTCAGGCTGATCGGCTCGGCCCTCTATCAGTCTGTTCTGGCGCGCGCGCTCGCTGCGGCGAAAGGCGACCGCGGCCCCGATCAGGCGGCTCCCAGCCTGAACGTCGGCGCGACCGGGGGCTTCCCAGCGGACTACATCCCCGACGCGACCGTTCGCATCAATCTGTACGCCCGACTGGCGCGCGCAGGAACGGCCGAGGACGTCGACGCCTTGCGAGACGAGGCGGAGGATCGGTTCGGCCCGCTTCCAGACCCTGCGGAGGATCTGTTCGCCTCCCGCCGCCTCGCGGCGCTGGCCCGAGACGCCGGCGTCACCGAGATCGTGTCGGGTCCGAAGGCGACGGCGTTGCGGATTGCTGAAGCGCGCCGACGCGATATGGAGACGGCCTTTCCCGCGCGCGATGACCGGCGCTGGTCCGACGGCCGTCTCATCGTGGAGGCCGCCAACGACCGACCCCATGATGCGGTTTTCATTGAACGGCTTCTGACCGAACTCGCGGCGGCCTGAGGACCAGACGCCTTGCATCCGATTTTGACGTCCGAGGTCGGTTTTGTCGGGAGCCATTGCGACGCTGGCGCGCTGATCGACCGCACCCGATTGCGGTGGTCAGGAGAATGTCCATGAGCCCCAAAGGTCGGATCAAGGAAGCCGCGGGCTTTCTGAGAGAAGAACTGGACGAACAGGGCGACAGCGCCGAAGCGCAGCGCAAGGTCCCGGCAGGTCGCGATCTGCGAAATGAGGCTCGTATCGAGGACGGCAAGGCGCCGAAAACGAGCGAGCCAGGCGCCGGTCATCGCAAAAACTAACCGCACGAACCGCCCGCCGATCCACGGCGCGCGGTGTCGTGTCTTCGCTCTCGAAAAGCCGTCTCAATGCGCCCAGACCCTCGCACCACTATCGTATTCCTCCATTCGTTGGGTGCAAGCCGTCGCGAATGGGACGACGTCATCGGCCGGCTCTCCGATGAAATGCAGACGGTCGCGATGGATATTCCGGGGTTCGGCGACCGAGCAGCGGAAGGCTATTGCGATGTGCAGGTCGTGCTCGACGATCTTTGCCGCCGTCTGACCGATCTCGATCTCGCGCGCTGGGTCATCGTCGGCCACAGCATGGGCGGCAAGTTCGCGACCCTGATTGCGGCGCGCGCGCGCGACGGGGCGGCAGGTTTAAGCGGGCTGCTTGGCGTGGCGCTTGTCGCCGGTTCGCCGCCGTCCTCGGAGCCGATGGACGAGGATCGGCGCGCCGACATGCTGACTTGGTTCGACGATCCAACAGAACTGGAGGGCAGGGGGCGCCGGTTCATCGAGGCCAATACCGCCAAGGGCCTGCCGCAAAACGCCTTTCAACAGGCGCTCACAGATTTTCGCCGGACGTCGGCCGACGCCTGGCGGGGATGGCTGGCCTACGGATCGCGCGAGGATTGGTCCGCCCAGGCCGGCGTCATTCCTTTGCCTGCCCTCATCATCGCCGGCGCGGAGGACGGGGATCTGGGCGAGGCGGCGCAGCGCCGGTGCAATGCGCTGCATTTCGGTTGGCCCCAAGTGGTGGTCGTGCCGAAGGCGGCGCACCTGATCCCCCAGGAACAGCCGGAGCGTCTCGCCGACCTGATCCGAGACTTCACCGAGATGGCCGGCGCGACCGCGCAATCCGGCCCTGACCCTGATGGCCGTGGCCCTGCGCACGGCCGATCACTTCCTTGAACGTCAACAAACAGGAGAGTTTTAATGGACCTCGGGATCAAGGGGCGTGTCGCCCTGATTTCCGGCGCCGATTCCGGCATGGGCAAGGAGACGGCGCGGCTGCTGCTGGAAGCCGGCGTGCGGGTCGCGCTGACCGACAAGCCGGACGGGACGCTGGACGAGGCCGTCCGAGAGCTTTCCGCCTTGGGCGAGTGCATCGGCGTGACCGGCGACGTGACCAAGGCTGACGATGTCGAACGGCTTTGGGCGGAGGTCAGAGACCGCCTGGGCGATCCAGACATCTATGTGAACGCAGCAGGCGTGACGGGCGCGACCGGCGACTTCCTGGACGTTGATGACGCCGGTTGGCAGGAGACGCTCGACATCAATCTGATGGGCGCGGTGCGGATGTGCCGCCAGGCCATTCCGGCGATGCGTCGCGCGGGCTGGGGACGTATCGTCCTGTTCGCCTCGGAGGATGCGGTTCAGCCCTACGTCGATGAACTGGCCTATTGCGCCTCGAAGGCCGGCATTCTCAGCCTGGCGAAGGGGCTGTCTAAGGCCTACGGCTGCGACAATGTGCTGGTGAACACGGTCTCGCCCGCCTTCATCGCCACGCCGATGACCGACGCCATGATGGAGAAGCGCGCCAAGGAACGGGGCGAAACCTTCGAGGAGGCGATCAAGAGCTTCTTGAAGGAAGAACGCCCCGGCATGACGCTGGATCGCAGAGGCCGGCCGGAAGAGGTTGCGGCGGCCGTTGCGTTCCTGTGTTCGGAGCGGGCCAGCTTCATCAATGGCGCCGGCATTCGAGTGGATTCAGGCTCCGTCGCCACCGTCGCCAGCTAGACGCCGCAGAGACAGCGATTGGCGGCGGGGGCCCCGCCGCCAATGGTTTTTGTCAGGCGACGCCCTTGCCGCCGGTGACGCCGAACACTTCACCGGTGATGTAGCTGCCTTCCTGCGAGGCCAACAGCACATAGACGGGGGCGATCTCGACGGGCTGGCCGGGACGGCCCAGCGGCACCTGTTCGCCGAACTTCATCACCGCCTCCTGCGGCTGCCCGCCGGACGACTGCAGCGGCGTCCAGAACGGACCGGGTGCCACCACATTGGCCCGTACGCCCTTTTCGATCAGCTGGGCGGCGAGCGCCTTGGTGTAGGCGACGATCCCCGCCTTGGTCGTGGCGTAGTCCAGCAGGATGGCCGAGGGCTCATAGGCCTGGATCGAGGCGGTGGTTATGACCGAGGCGCCCGCCGGCAGGTGGGGCGCGGCCGCCTGGGCGATCCAGTGCATGGCGTAGAGGTTGGTCTTCAACGTCTTGTCGAAGTCCTCCGACGTCACCTGCGAGATATCTTCGCGGTATTGCTGACGCCCGGCGTTGATGACCAGAATGTCCAGACCGCCCAGCTCCGATACGGCCTGTTCGACCATTTTCCGGCACCAGGCTTCGTCGGTGATGTCGCCTGGCAGATCGATGGCTTTGCGGCCCTCGGCCTCGATCAGGGCGATCACCTCGGCGGCGTCCTTCTTCTCCGAGGGCAGATAGGACAGCGCGACGTCGGCGCCCTCACGGGCGTAGGCGATGGCCGCCGCCCGGCCGATGCCGCTGTCGGCCCCGGTGATCAGCGCCTTGCGGCCCTTCAGCTTGCCGGCGCCCTGATAGCTGGTTTCGCCGTGATCCGGCTTGGGGTCCATCTCCCGCGCCTCTCCGGGGACGGGCTGAGGCTGGCGGGGGAACGGCGGCTTCGGATATTGCTCGCGCGGGTCCTGCAGGGTCAGGCGATCAGTCATGGAACGTCTCCGTTTCGGGCTGGGGGGAAGAAGTCTGCGCCTGCCCGATGGCGGTCAGGGCGGTCAGATGGGCGAGGTGGCTGAGCCCCTGCGGCATGTTGCCGAGGTAGGCGCCGGTATGCGGGTCGATCATTTCGGTGAGCATGCCCCAACGACCGCCCAGGGCCTGGCGTAGGCCGTCGATGCGCGCCCGCGCCTTGTCCGGCTCGCCCAGGGTCGCCCAAGCTTCGGCGATCCAGAAGGAGCAGGCGATGAAACACCCTTCCTCGTCCTGCATGCCGGTGTAGCGATAGTGGAACACGCCGGCGCCGAGATGGCGGTCTAGCGCCTTAAGGGTCGCGCGAAGCCGGTCCGCGCCGTCGAAGCGGAACCGGACGGCCAGGGCGACGGCGGCGTCCAGCTTCTCGCTGCCGGGATACATGACGAAGGCCTGGAGCTTTTCGGACCAGCAGTGCGTCTCGACCCAGTCGAAGATCCGGTCGCGCTCCCGCCGCCAGCGGTCCCTGCAGGTCGTCGGCAGTTGTCCGCCGTCGGCCAGTTCGACCGCGCGGGCCAGGGCCTGCCAGCAGCTGATCTTGGACATGGTGTAGTGCTGGGTCTCTTCTAATTCCCACATGCCGGCGTCCGGCTGACGCCAGGCGTCCGCGCACTGGTCCGCCAGTTCGGACAACTGTTGGGCGCTGGCGCTGTCCAGAATGTTGCCGCAGCCGACGAAGCGGGACGCCGTCTCGAATATGTCGCCGAACACGCCGTGCTGAGCCTGATCGGCGGCCCGATTGCCCGTGACGACCGGACGCGAGCCCTGATACCCCGGCATGTCCCAGCCGGTCTCCGGCGGCACGAGTGCGCCGTCCAGGCTGTAGCAGACCTTGGCGCCATGGTTCTTCAGCTGCATCAGCAGCCAACTGAAGGCGGCCTTGGCCTCGGCCTGGGCGCCGGCCGCGAGGAAGGCCTCAATCGTGTAGCCCGCATCGCGCAGCCAGGCGTAGCGGTAGTCCCAGTTCTTGTCGCCGCCCAGACGCTCGGGCAGGGAGGTGGTGGCGGCCGCGGCGATGGCGCCCGACGGGGAATAGAGCAGCAGCTTCAACGCCAGGGCGCTGCGGACGAAGTCGTCGCGATACAGGCCGGGGCAGTTCAATCGCGCCGCCCAGTCCCGCCACTCCTGATCAGACAGATCTATGCGGGCGTCGATCTCTTCGATGGAGGGAACGACCAGCGGCTCGTCCCGTCCGGCGACGATGGCCACCGTGCGACGCTCGCCCGCGCCGACGACGATCGTTCCGACAATGCCCTCGTCGGACCAGTCGCACGAGATGCGTGGATCATGCACGAACAGACCAAGCACCCGCTCGACATGGAAGACCGTGTGTTCGCCGATCTTGGAGTGATAGGGATTGGCCGTATCGCCCCGCCGCCCCAGACGCATGTCCAGAGCGAACGTCACCTGACCTTCCAGGCCGTCGATGCGCCGGGCCAGTTCGCACCACGGCAACCGCCCGGCCGTGCCGCTGTTGAGGCTTTCGGTCAGGCGGGCGCGGCCGGCGGCCGTGGTGAATTCCGTTTCCAGCACATTGCTGTCAGACCGATAGCGGCGGGTCGCCGTGAAGGCTTGGGTGGGTGTGATGGAAAACCGCCCGCCGTCAGGATCGAGCAGGCGGTCGAACAGGGGCGGGGCGTCGATCGCCGGCACGCACCACCAATCGATGCCGCCGTCCAGGGCTGACAAGGCCACTGTGCGACCCTCGCCCAAGACGCCGTAATTCTCCAGGGCGGCGTATCCATCGGGCCGTAGCGAGTCTGAGGAACGCGCGGGATGGGGCGTGAAGGGCGTCGCGATCATCGCTTCGAAGACCCGATCGCAAAGCCCGTCGTCAGCGCAAGGCCCGTAAACACGCCGAGCGCCGCGATCTTTAGCGCAGCCGTCTGGCGACTGGATATGAAGCCGATCCACGGCATGATGACCCGTACGGCATCAGGGCCATCAATCGCCGCCGGTCCTTCTTCGGGTTGATCGAGATTGCCCAGGCGAGGAAGTTGGGGCCCGCCCTGCTGCGCGGCGACCATGTCTGCCGCCTTGTGGTCCGCCAGCGCCGGCGCCAGTCGTTGCGCAAGGGCCATCAGCCATGTCGAGCGGCCGACGTAGATCTTGCGGCTCGGGTTCTGCACCGCGGACCAGACCGCGTCCGCGCAGAGGCGGGGATCGAACAGGGGATCGAGGATGATCTGCGCCCGGTCCGTGCGATTACGCGACCACAGCGGCTGGGGCGTGTTGACCGCGGGCAGATAGACAGTGGTCAATGTGACGTTCGAGGAGGCGGCGATCAGTTCGGCCCGGATGGCCTCGGTAAATCCATCGACAGCCGCCTTGGCCCCGCAATAGGCAGCCTGCAGCGGGGCAGGGCGCAACGCCAGGCCTGACGAGATCTGGATTATCGCCCCGTGGTCCTTCGGCCGCATGGCCCGGAGCGCCGCCCGCGTTCCGTAGACCTGCGAAAGATAGGTCGTCTCGGCGACGCGGCGGTAATCAGCGTCGGTCAGATCCTCATCGCGCCCGATGACCGTGGACATGGCGTTGTTGACCCAGACGTCGATGCCGCCAAAGGCTTGCGTCACATCGCGGCCGACCTGCTCGACGAACTCTGGGTTGGAAACATCACCTGCAATGCCAGTGGCGCGGCCGTCCGAGCGTTTCAGCCGTTCGACGGCTTGCGACAGACGCTTGGCCTGTCTGGCGACGACGACGACCTGCCAGCCTGCTTCAGCGAACCGTTCCGCGATCGCCAGACCTATGCCGGCGCTGGCCCCTGTGACGACGATGACCGGCATCGCGATCCCTCTGATCTAACCGTGACTGAAGATTGCGGTCCGGGCCGCATGGGAGGGTCTGACAACGACACGCATCGGGGAAGGTTGCCGTGCGAAAAACCGGGGCCGTCCTGGACGATCCCGAGAACGATGTCGCTCTTGTTGCTGGGCAGGCCGAACATCCGGGATGCGTTCGAGGCCAAAGGCGCAACCGACATTCCATCATGAGAACCGCGGCCACTGTTCGAGCCTGAAGGCCGACGCCTTGCAGTTCGACCTCCAGCAGCGACAGAATGTTGAAGGCGGCGGCCGCCCAGCCGCGCCCCAGCCCTGATAGACCAAGGTCACGACGCATTGGCGCAGGCGTCGCCGGCCAAGACGCCATAGTTTTAGGGATGACTGATCCAGCGTACTGGCGGCCCGCAAGCGACGCCCGCCCTCCCTGGGCCGATCACCCTGACCGGCGTCAAGGGGATGAAGCATAGCTGGAAATGTGCGGCGCGCCACGCCTCGCGCGCTCGGACTGCGGGGCCGCATGGTCCTTGCGAACGGTCTTCACCCGAAAAAAATAGCGCCCCCGTCGAAACGGGGGCGCAGTCAGCGGGGAGAACTTAGAAGGACTTGGTCAGTGTGACGCCGAAGGTTCTCGGCATGCCGGGAATGCGGACGACCGTGTCCACATTGGTGTCGGCGCTCGTCCAGTAGTATTTGTCGAACAGATTCCTGACATAAGCCCCCACGCGCCAGCTGTCGTTCAGGGCGTAGAGCGACAGATTGGCGTTCACGAGGGTGTAGGCGTCGATGTGGAACTCCGGCTCCGCTTCGATGGAGCCTTCGGCGTCCGACAGATAGGCGGCGCTGAGGGTGGCGCTGACGCCCAGGGTCTCGCTGACCGGATGATCCCAGTTCACCAGGCCGTTCACCTGCCATTCTGGCGTGTAGGGGAAGCGGGCGCCGGCGAAGTCGGTGGAGACGCCCGCCCGATCAAAGCCGGTGAATTCGGTGATTTCGGTGCGGGTGTAGGAGGCGCCGATCTTCAGCAGCAGGGACGGCGCAGGCCGCCATGACGCATCGGCTTCGGCGCCATAAACCTCGGACTTGGGCACGTTCAGGATGCGGGTCAGGGTGGTGAAGACCCGGTCGGGGATTTCGCCGAAAAGCTGCTTGTCCTTGTAGTCGTAGAAATAGCCGCTGGTGTTGAACTGCAGGCGGCCGCTGTCCAGCGTCGCCTTCAGCCCGACCTCATAGGCCAGGACCTCTTCCTGACGGGCGGCTTCCAGCTGGGCTTCGTTGTTGGCGGCCAGCACAGGGAAGGCCCCCGACTTGTAGCCGCGGCTGATCGAGGCATACAGAAGCGTGTCGGCGTTGGGCGCGAAGCTGAGGTTCAGTCGGCCCGCCAGACTGTCCTCGTCCAGCGATCGTTCCACGATGGGGACGTTGTCGGTGAAGTTGGTGTTGAAGGTCAGGCATTCGTTCGGCTGGACGTTGGGCGTTGCGCGCACGACGAAGGCGACCCCGGTGTTCCATACCGGCAGGACCCGACCGTCGATGTCGCGGGTGCAGCCCCGGTAAGACAGGCTGTCGTCCGAATACCGCAGGCCGCCCGACAGGGTGAACTTTTCGGCCAGCTTCCAGTCGATGTTGGCGAAGACCGAGGTGGATTGGCTGTCCTGCGCCGTATTGTTCAGGAAGTTGCGCATGCCCGAGGCGATCTGGGCCGGCGTGTACTGGTTCTGGACCACCCGATTGGCGCCGAGGAAGCGCAGCAGCCTGACCGTCGATGACTGGCCGTAATAGGCGAACTGGTCATCGACGATCTTGTCCTTGGAATAGTAGGCGCCGAGGATCCAGTCGACCGGTCCCGCATCCCCCATCAGACGCAGTTCCTGCGAGAAGGAGGTGATCGTGCCGTTCGACCCATAGGCCAGGGTCTCGAACGGCGTCCCGTCCAGGTCGTTGAAGTCGCGCCGACGTAGATCGTTATAGGCGGTGAGGGACACCAGGCTGATGGAATCGGACAGGGCCAGTTCGCCGCGCAGCGCCGCCGACCAGAAGCGCGAATCCGTGGCGAACGGAGGCTTGCCGGCCTCGGGCGCATCCCAGTCCGCGTTCTTTGAGCCGGGGTTGGCGATGATCGCCTTGGACAGTCCGGGGACCGCAAACGCGGCCTGGTCGGGCAGGAACTGGATGGCCTGGGGCGCGACGGTGTCGGACTGGTCGCGCCAGTAGTTGGCGGTGAAGTCCAGGCTGAGCCGGTCGTTGGGGTTGGCGGTCAGGGTCAGACGCGCCGCCGTCCGGTCCTTTTCACCCAGGCGGTCGCCGGGGCGAGAAACGCTTTCCTGCCAGCCTTCGCCCGAGTTTTCGGCGCGCACCGCGATGCGCAGCCCCACCGTGTCCGACAGCGGACCGCTGACATAGGCTTCGACATTGCGCGTCTGATAGTTGCCGATCTCGGCGGTGGCCGAGGCGGCGAACGACTGACCTGGCTTCTGGGTGATGAAGTTGACCAGACCACCCGTGGTGTTGCGACCGTACAGCAGACCCTGAGGACCCTTCAGCACCTCCACCCGGGCCACGTCGAAGATCGGACCGTTGGCCATATAGGGATAGGCGTAGGAGACTTCGTCCACATAGATGCCGACCGGGGAGGTCGACGACAGGTTCGGCGTGTTGAAGCCGATGCCGCGCACCGTGAAGATCGGCGTGTTGGCGCTGGACTTGCTGTAGTTCAGGGCCGGGATGATCTGAACCAGATTGGAGGTGTCGCTGACGCCCGCCTGGGTCAGGGCCTCGCCCGAAACCGCCTGGATCGTCAGCGGCACGTCATTGACCGTTTCAGAGCGTTTGCGCGCCGTCACGACGATGTCGTCCACGGACGATACTGTCTCGGGCTGCGACTGTTCGGTCTGTGCGGTCTGCGCCAGCGCGGCCGTCCCCAAGGCCGGGACAGAGCAAGATGCGATCAGCATCGCGGTAAAATTTCGACCGATTGGTCCCCTCATTGCAATCCTCCCATTGCGTTATCAGAAAACGGTCTGTGCCGTTTGCAGTGACGCTAGGAGATGCGGGCGACGGGCGACCTGTACGAAAGTTGGGGGCGGGGTGCGGCGTCTTGGCAGGACAGGGCGACCGAAGCCGCCCTGCATCAGCCTCAGAGTGCGCGGGCGATCACCATCCTTTGAATGTCCGACGTGCCCTCGTAGATCTGGCACACCCGGACATCGCGATAGATCTTGGCCAGGCCGTACTCCTCCAGATAGCCATAGCCGCCCAGGGTCTGAATCGCGCCGGACACCACGACCTCGGCCAGCTCGGACGCCACCAGCTTGGCCATGGACGCCTCTGTCAGGCACGGCAGGCCGGCGTCCTTGAGAGACGCCGCGTGAAGGACCAGTTGCTGGGCCGCCTCCAGCCGCGCCGCCAGATCGGCCAGGCGGAAACCGACAGCCTGATGTTCGAGGATGGCCTTGCCGAAGGCGACCCTTTCCTTGGCGTAGGCGACCGCGATCTCCAGAGCCGCGCGCGCCATGCCCACGCTCTGGGCCGCGATGCCGATGCGGCCGGTTTCGAGATTGGCCAGGGCGATGCGATAGCCGTCCCCCTCCGCGCCCAGGCGCAGCGAATCGCTGATTCGCATATCGTCGAACGACAGGGCGCAGGTGTCCGACGCCTTCTGGCCCATCTTGTGCTCGGGCTTGGCGACGGTCAGGCCGGGGGTGTCGGCGGGAACAAGGAAGGCGGACAGGCCGCGCTTGCCCGCCGTCGGGTCGGTGACGGCGAAGACGATGGTCAGTCCGCCGATGCGGCCCGAGGTGATGAACTGTTTGGTTCCGTCGATGCGCCAGTCGTCGCCATCGCGCACCGCGCGGGTCTTCAGGGCCGAGGCGTCGGACCCCGCGCCGGGCTCGGTCAGGGCGAAGGCGCCGATGATTTCGCCCGCGCACAGCCGGGGCAGGAAGGCGGCCTTCTGTGCGTCCGTACCGTTGCGCAACAGGGCCGCCACCACCGGCGCGTTGTGGACGGAGACCACGGTCGACACGCCGCCGTCGGCCGCCGCCAACTCCATCAGGGCCAGGGCGTAGGACACATAGTCCGCCTCGGCGCCGCCATGTTCGGCGGGCGCTGTCATGCCCATCAGGCCCAGGTCGGCCAGGTCCTTGAACAGATCGGGCGGATAGGCGCCCGCAGCCTCCCAGGCCGCGGCGTGGGGGGCGATCCGCTCGCGCGCCATGTCGCGCACGGCGTCGCGGATCATCGTCTGGGTTTCGGACAGGATCATGGTTCAGCGTCCCTTCCAGGCGGGTGCGCGCTTCTCGGCGAAGGCCCTTGGCCCCTCCAGCGCGTCCTCAGAGGCCAGCATCTTCAGCGTCGCGGGGGCGGTCCAGACCTCGGCCAGGCTCTGGTCCAGCGGTTGGTCCAGCCCGGCGAGTACGGCGGCCTTGGTGGCGCGAACGGACATCGGGCTGCATTTCAGGATGTCGTCGGCCCAGCGGCGCGCCGCGCCCAGGACATCGGCCTCGACGACCTCATTGACGAAACCCAGGGCGAAGCCTTCGCGCGCCGAGACGGGACGGCCCGTCAGCATCAGGCCCATGGCGCGTTTCAGCCCGATCTCGCGCGGCAGGCGTTGAAGCCCGCCGGCCAGGGCCGCCAGTCCGACCTTGGGTTCGGGCAGGGCGAAGGCGGCGCCCTCGACGGCGACGACGATATCGCACGCCAGGGCCAGTTCGAAACCGCCGCCGAAGGCGAAGCCGTTGACGGCCGCGATCACCGGCTTGTCCAGACTTGTGCGGCTGGTCAGCCCGCCGAATCCGCGCCTCGGCAGGGTCAGGGCGGCGCCCTCGGCCTGGACCTTCAGATCCTGTCCCGCGCAAAAGGCCTTGTCGCCCGCGCCGGTCAGGATGGCGACCCATTGATCCGGGTCCGAGGCGAAGTCGTCGAAGACGTCGCCCAGCGCCTCGTGCGCCGGACCGTTCAGCGCATTTCGCGCCTCGGGTCGATTGATCGTGATGATCGTCAACGGTCCGTCCCGCTCGACGACGGCGTAGGCTTGGCTCATGGGTCTTGTGCTCTTGTGAAAAGAAAGGCGGTCGAGAGGCTCGACCGCCGTGCAGGATAGGGATGTCGGACGGTCAGGCCGCGACGGGTGCGCGCCGCAGGGTGACGGTCTTGGGGTTGGTGTATTCCAGCAGGCCGCCCAGGCCGTTCTCCTGACCGACGCCGGACTGTTTGTGGCCGGCGAAGGCGGCGAAGGGCGACAGGGCCAGGCCTTCGTTGATCCAGACGCTGCCAGCCTCCAGGCGCGAAGCCACGCGCATGGCCCGATCCTCGTCCTTGGTCCAGACGGTCGCGGCCAGGCCGAACTCACTGGCGTTGGCCAGGGCGATGACGTCGTTCTCGTCGCTGAAGCGCATCAGCGGCAGGACGGGGCCGAACTGCTCCTCCTGGACGATCCGGCTGGATTCCGGCGGATTGTCGATCAGGGTGACCGGCACGAACAGGCCGTCGCCGGGCGGCGGGGCGGCCCCCTCGATCACCGTGTGGCCCGAGGCGCGGCTGTCTGCGATCAGGTCGCGCACGCGGTCGTACTGCGGGCGGTTCTGAACGGGACCGAAGGCCACGCCCTGCTGCGACCCGTCGCCGATCGGCAGGGTCCGGGCCATTTCCGCCATGACGTCGCGCACGGCGTCATAGACCTCTTCGTGAACATAGGCGCGTTTGGTGGCCACGCAGATCTGACCGGCGTTGGTGAAGGCGGACCAGAACAGCTTCTCGGCCGTGTCGCGCACATCCACATCGGGGAAGACGATGGCGGCGTCGTTGCCGCCCAGCTCCAGCGTCAGACGCTTCAACGTCGGCGCCGCGCTCTGCATCACCTTGCGTCCCGTCGCGGTGGATCCGGTGAAGCTGATCTTGCCGAACGCCTCGTGCGAGGTCATCAGCGGTCCCAGGTGATCGCCGCCCGTGATCAGGTTCAGCACGCCGGCCGGCAGGACCGAGCGCAGCAGCTGGCCGATCTTCAGCACCGTCATGGGGGTGAAGGGCGAGGGCTTCAAGACCATGGTGTTGCCCGCCAGCAGGGCGGGGCCGATCTTCCACATCGACAGCAGGACGGGGAAGTTCCACGGTGAAATCGCCCCCACGACGCCGATGGGCACATGGTGGGTTTCGATACGGTGTTCCGGCGTGTCCTCCACCACCGTGACCGGATCGCCGTAGCTTGATGTGGCCAGACACCATTGTCCGGCGGCGTTGATCTCGAACGCGGCCTGGTCGATCGGCTTGCCGTGCTCGTGGGTCAGCATCCGCGCCAGTTCGTCGGCGTTGTCCAGCAGGGTCTGGCCGATGGCGGCGACGGCGGCCTGGCGTTCTGCCCAGGGCGTCGCCGCCCATTTCGGGAAGGCGGCCTGGGCGGCGGCGATGGCCGTCTCCAGCTCCGCCTCGCCGGCGTCGGGGGTTTCGCCGACTGGCGAGCCGTCTGCGGGGTTGAGGATCTGCAGTCGATTCTCGGCGTCCAGATCGACGCCGCCGACGGTCATGGGAAGATAGTCAGTCATGAACAAGCTCCAGGAACGCGGTCAGTCGAGAATGAGCACAGCCTTCACGCAACGTCCGTCATGGGCGTCGGCGATGGCCTGGTTGATGTCGGCGAAGGGATAGCGTCGCACGATCTTCTCCAGCGGCAGCCGGCCGGACTGGGTCCACTCCACCAGTTGCGGCAGGAAGACGTCGGGATCGCTGTCGCCCTCGATCACACCCTTGACGGTGAAGCCATAGGTGATGGCGCCGACGATCGGCACGGGCAGGACCGCATCCAGCGATCCCGGAACGCCGATCAGCGCCAGGGCGCCCTTGGGGGCCAGCATGCCAAGGGCGCCTTCCAGCGCCTTCACCACACCGCTGGTGTCCACGATGTTGTCGACGCCGCGCGGCGAGATCGCGCGCACCGCCTCGGTGATGTCGCCAGCGGCCGGGTCGATCACATGGTGGGCGCCCAGCTCCGCGCCCAGGGCGCGCCGTTCGGGGCGCGGCTCGATCAGGATGATGGGGTCGCACCCGGCCAGAACGCCGCCCAGCACCGCGCTGAGGCCCACCGCCCCGCCGCCCAGGACGACCAAGGCGCTGCCCTTGCGCGCCTCCAGCGAACGCAGCACCGCCCCGACCCCGGTCTGAACGCCGCAGCCCAGGGGCGCCAGCAGCGACAGGTCCGCGTCGGACGGCGCCTTCACCACATTGCGCTCATGCGCCACCGCCAGGCTGGCGAAGGAGGATTGGCCGAAGAAGACGCCCGAAACCGCCTGGCCGTCCTTGCTGAGCGGCGACGTGCCGTCGGGCCGGGCGCAGGCGAAGTTCAGACCCGTGAAACTGTCGCAGTAAGCCGGCGCCTCGGCTTCGCAGTTGGCGCAGTGACCGCAGGAATCGAAGGTCAGCAGAACCTTGTCGCCCGGCGCGACCTTGGTGATCTTCTCGCCGATGGCGACGACCTCGCCCGCGCCTTCATGGCCCAGCACCAGGGGGAAGTTCGTGCCCATGGCGCCGCTGGCGAAGACCAGGTCGGTGTGACAGATGCCGACGGCCTGGATGCGGACGAGAATCTCGTCCGGTCGCGGCTGGGCGACATCCAGCTCCTCCAGCACGAAGGGGGTGTTCGGTTCCTTAAGAACCGCGGCGACGGCTTTCACAGGGGGTCTCCTCGCGTTTCTGTTTGACCCGAGTGTTGCGCCCTTTCCCTCCGCATGCCCCCCATCCAAAGTCTGGGGGTTGGAATGGGCGCTAAGCGGCTTCGCCCTGGCGTTCAGTCGCGGTCGAACACCGGGGCGCGACGCCCGACGAAGGCGGCGACGCCCTCCAGGGCGTCAGGCTCGCCCCCGCAGGCCGAGATGGCGCGCGCCTCGGCTTCCAGCTGGCTTTCGAGAGCGGCGGCGAAACTGTCGGCCAGCAGCATTCTGGACCGCCCGATGGCCAGGGTCGGGGCCGCCGACAGTTGTTCCGCCATGGCCTGGGTTTCAGCGGCCAGATCCGCGCTCGGGCAGACGAACGTCGCCAGGCCCTGGTCCAGGGCCTCGGACGCCGAGAGTTTGCGGTTCAGCAGGATGAAGGCCTGGGCGCGCCTGAGACCCATCAGCCTGGGCAACAGGAAGGTCGCTCCGCCGTCCGGCGACAGGCCCACGCCGGGATAGGCCACAGAGAAACTGGCGGCGTCGGACGCCAGCACGATGTCGCCGATCAGGGCCAGGCTGAGACCGGCGCCGGCGGCCGCGCCGTTGACGGCGGTGATGACCGGCTTGGGCATCCGCGCCAGGCGCGCCACGGCCATGTGCAACGGCGCCGTCAGGTCGCGCAACAGGCGGGGCAGGTCCGAGCCGGCCGACGAAAATCCCGCGACATCGCCGCCCGCACAGAACATCCGCCCTGCGCCGGTCAGTATGACGACCCGGATCGCCGGATCGGCCTCGCACCGATGAACGGCGTCGAGCAGGGCGCGGCAGCTGTCGGTGTCCAGGGCGTTGCCGACCTCGGGCCGGTTCAGGACGATCCGCGCCGTCTTGCCCTCGATGGTCAGATCGATCGCCATGTTCGCCTCTCTTCGTCGCCGCGTTTGAACGTGGCGCCAGCCATAGGCGGCGGGTGGGGCGGCGACCCCGAACTTCCGGTGGGGGTGCGATCCGGCCCCAGGGGCTAGTTTGCCGTCAAAATGATGGAGGCGCCTGTGAAAGATCCTGCCAAATATCTGATCTCGCCATTCGTGGTGTGCGTAAGCATCGCTGGGCTGTTGGCCGGCGGGGCCTGGGTTTGGGCCGGTACCGCCCTGGTGCTCTCCCTGCTGGTCATAGATATCGCGCTGCCGCGTGATTTCAGCCGTCGCGATCCACGCTATCCGGCGCTCTACGACACGGTGATCATCTTCACGGTGCTGCTCGGCTTCGTCCAGATCGCGGTCCTGGCCTGGCAGGTCGGCCGCGCCGGATGGACGACGGGGACCATCGTCAGCGCCAGTCTGAACGCCGGTCTGATCGGCTTCGTGCCGATCACCGCCGCCATCCACGAACTGTTCCACCGCCGGTCGCCCTGGCAGCGGGTGTTCGGCCGCTGGAGCCAGATGCTGATCCTGGATCCCCTGCGCGAGCGGACCCATGTGGTGACCCATCACCTGCATGTCGCCACGCCGAACGACCCAGACACGGCGCGTCGCGGCGACAATCTGTACGCCTTCCTGCCGCGCTCCCTGGCGCATCAGATGCTGGACGCCTGGAAGCTGGACCGGATGGTCTGCACCAAGCGCGGCGTCGGAATGATTTCCCGGCACGGCATGGTCTTTCGCGCGGTCCTGGCCGTTTCGGCCTTCCTGATCGCCGCGGCCGTCATCGGCGGCGGGTGGGTCGCGCCCCTGTGCGTGGCGGGGGCCTGTCTGATCCCGCGCGTCAGCCTGGAGATCTTCAACTACGTGGGCCACTACGGTCTGGTGACCGAGCATCCGGGCCGGTTCGCGCCGCGTCACACGTGGAACCACCTCAGCCCCCTGGTGCGGGTGCTCAGCTTCGAGATCACCAACCACGCCGGCCATCACGTCGACAGCTACAAGCCCTTCTATCTGCTGGAGCCGGACCGCACAGGGCCGCAGCAGCCGCACTTCCTGGTCTGCGTGCTGCTGGCCTTCGTGCCGCCGGCCTGGTTCGCTGTGATCCGGCCCCGTCTTCAGGACTGGGACGAGCGGTTCGCCACCGACAAGGAGCGCGCCCTGGCCCATGCCGAGAATGTCCGCGCCGGATGGGTAGACAAGCCGGCGACCGCGACCATCGTCGCCGCGCGCTGATCAGGTTAGCCGACGATGTTCAATCTGTTCCGCCCCGCGCCGCCGCGCACGATCACCGTGTCGCCGGCGGGCCGCCAGTTTTCGGCCAGAAAAGGCGGGGTTCTTCTGGAAGAGGCGCTGCTGGCCGGCGTGCCTCTGCCGCATAACTGCACAGTGGGCACCTGCGGCGCCTGCAAATGCCGCCTGACCGAGGGCAAGATCGTCGAGCTGACGGACTTCGCCCTGTCGCCCCTGACGGGGGAAGAGTTGCGGGCCGGCTATATCCTGGCCTGTCAGAGCTCGGTTCGAACCGACGTCACCATCGAGGTCGATCTGGGCTCTCAGGCGGACTTCGCCAAGGTGTCCGGCCGGGTGGCGGGCCAGACCCGCCTGACCTCGGACATCATGGGGCTGCGGATCGTGCTGGATGAGCCGATGACCTATCGGCCGGGTCAGTACGCCCATGTCGGTCTGGAGGGCGTGCCGGTGGCGCGGTCCTTCTCGTTCGCCACGCCGTGCCGGCCGCAGGTCGGGCAGGAGGTGGAGTTCATGATCCGCCTGGCGCCTGGGGGGCAGTTCACCGAGGCGTTGTTCGCCAGGGACTTCACGGGCGAGAAGGCGACGGTAGAGGGGCCGCTGGGCGGATTCGGCCTGTCGGAAGACGAAGCGCCGATGCTGTGCGTCGCGGGGGGAACGGGCCTGGCTCCGATCCTGGCCGTTCTGCAGCACGCGCTCGACAGCGGCCAGACGCGCGATGTGCATTTCTTCCTGGCGGTGCGGTCTCAGGCGGATCTGTTCGGACTGGAGCGGATCCAGGCCCTGGCGGAGCGCTGGCCTGCGAATTGGCGGTTCGCGCCGATCCTGTCGGCCGAGGCCGAGGATAGCGATTGGAGCGGGATGCGTGGATTCGCCGCGTCGGCGCTTGAGCAGTTCAAGGGTTTCGGCGGCGCGGCGGGGCACGCCTATCTCTGTGGTCCGCCGATCATGGTCGACAGTTGCGCCGACAGTCTGGCGGCCCAGGGTTGGGCCTCCGACCGGATTCTGGCTGATCGCTTTCTCGATATGTCCAGTGGAACCCAGGCGCGGCTCAAAGATATCGCCGAGGCCAAACCTTAAGTATGGGGCCAGGCCTCGGCGGGCCGCGTACCACCCTCTCAAGATCGCGATAATTGCGACGATGGAGGGAAACCATGAAGACCAAAACGAAGACTTCGATTCTGGCGTTGAGCGTCGCCCTGGCGGGCGGATTCGGCGCCGGGGGGGCCATGGCCCAGACGGCGTCGCCGACCCCGCCCGCCGAGCCGCAGGCGGCCACGGTCGACGATATCGTGGTGACGGCGAACCGTCGCAGCCAGAACCTTCAGGACGTGCCCATGGCCATCAACGCCATCGGCGGCGAGGCCCTGGAGAACAAGGGGATCGTCGACACCGCCTCGCTTTCGGCCATCGTGCCGAACCTTCAGGTGAGTTCGCCGTACGGCAAGACCCAGCCGAACTTCAGCCTGCGCGGCGTTTCGGTCGCCAATGAGTTCAACGCCAACCAGGCGTCGCCCAACGGCGTCTATCTGGACGAGGTCTATCTCAGCGCCCGGTTCGCCCAGGGCATGAACCTGTTCGATCTGGAGCGGGTCGAGGTGGTCAAGGGACCGCAGGGTACGCTTTACGGCCGCAATACCGTCGGCGGCGCCATCAACATCATCACCCGAAAGGCCGAATTCGCGCCTTTGAACGGCTTCGTCGAGGGCGGATACGGCAACTTCAACCGCTGGTCCCTGACGGGCGCGGCGGGCGGGACCCTGGTCGAGGACCGACTAGCCTTCCGTATCGCCGGAACGGTCGAAAAGGGTGACGGCCAGTTGAAGAACCTCTTCCCCGGAAATCCCGACGAACGCTCCATCGACAACTACGCAATTCGCGGTTCGCTGCTGTGGAAGCCGACGGACGACCTGTCATTCCTGGTGCGGGCCTATGCCGGCGAAAGCAATCCGACCGGCGAGCCGCCCTTCGTGATCGGTTCGGGTCCCGGCGGCGTGAACCCCATCACCGGCTATTCGCGGCCCAAGGACATGGGCTTCTACGAGACCGCGACCAACTATGTCGGTCATAATCGCGCTCAGGCCAGCGGCGTTTCGGTAACCGGCAAGCTGGCGCTCGGCGCCTGGGACCTGATCTCCATCACCGCCTACGACAAGGGTGAACTGCGCGTCGATCAGGACGCCGACGGCGGTCCTGTCGATGAGTTCAACATCAACTGGTATTCGGACTACGAACAGTTCAGCCAGGACATCCGTATTGCGTCCGATCCCAGCCGCCCGGTGCGCGGCATCATCGGCGCCTATTACGGCTGGGATCAGAACAAGACCTTCAACACCTACGACTTCTTCGGCTTCCTGGAAGGGGTGCCGGGCCTGCCGGCGTTCGATCCGCCCAACATCTTCGCCCCTCCGCCCTATCCGGGCCTGTTCGGCGGCGTGCCGGGCGTCTTCAGCGGGTTCAACGTGGATCACCGCTTCACCCAGACGCGCAAGTCGGCGGCCATTTATGGCGACGGCAACTGGGACATCACCGACCGGCTGACCCTGACGGCGGGCCTGCGTTATACGCGCGACGATCTGGAACTGACCGATGTCAGCTCGACCGCCCGCAACTATGCCGGCGTGCCGCAGTTCAACTTCATTCCCTTCCTGGCGCCGCCCGGCTCCAAATGCCCCGATACGCCGGGCTGCCCGTCGCTTGAGACCAACTCCAGCAGCGTGACGGGCCGACTGATCCTCAATTACGATGTGGCCGAAGACGTGTTGGCCTATGTCAGCTACAGCCGCGGCTATCGCTCCGGCGCCATCAACGGCACCGCCTATGCGTCGCCGGCGCAACTGACCTTCGTCGAGCCGGAAGAGGTCACGGCCTATGAGATCGGCCTGAAGAGCCGCTTCCTGGATCGGCGACTGCGCATGAACGGGGCGGTCTTCTTCTACGACTACAAGAATCAGCAGTTGCAGGAGATCGTCGGCATCGTTCCCTTCCTGCGCAATGCGCCGGAAGGCCAGGTGCTGGGCGTGGATTTCGACGCCACCTTCGCCGCCACCAACGCCCTGACCTTCAATCTGGGCTTCGGCTACCTGGACAGCGAGTACAAGAAGCTGGTGCTGGCGGGCGTGGATCTGAGCGGCAACGTCTTCTCGAACGCGCCCGAGATGACGCTGAACGCCGATGCGGAAATCCGTCTGTTCGACAATGGCGAAAGCGCCTTCATCGTTCGGCCGAACGTGGTCTACACCGGCCACACCTGGCTTTCGCCGTTCAACGACAAGAACGGCAACGCCAATCTTCAGCAGGACGGCTATTGGGTCGCCAACCTCCAGGCCAGCTATGAGCGCGGACCGCTGTCGATCGGCGCCTATGTGAAGAACATCTTCGAGGAGGAATATTTCTCCTACGGGTTGGACCTTCGCAACTCGATCGGCGTGGACTTCCTGGTGCGCGGCGAACGGCGCACCTACGGCCTGAACGCCAGATACCGGTTCTGATGCGTGACGACGGGGGGAGGCGCGCGAACCGCGCCTCCCTCAAGCGGCCCCGCAGGCGTCCGCGTCTCTTGACCTTACGAGAGGCGGATGCTGGCATGACGCGCAATGGCGATCCCGGAAAAACGGGGTCGAACGCCCGCAACAAACGCGGACGAAGATTCGGCGGGGGAGCGCTGCATGACCGACAAGTTGAACGGGCGTCAGGATCCGCTTGATGTACGCGCCGCCTTGCCCGCCCATGTCCGTCCGCCCCGGGCCCATCCCAATCAGATCGCCCGCCCAACGCTGACCGAGCGGGTGCGCACGGCGGCCCTGACCAAGCGCCTGACCCTGATCTGCGCCCCGTCGGGTTATGGCAAGACGACGCTGATGAGCGAGGCGTTTCGGGCGCTGGGCGACGCGGGCTCCGCCTGCCTATGGTTGAGTGTGACCGAGGCCGATCGCGACGCGGCCTGGTTGTCGCGGATGCTGACCGCCCAGTTGGCCCGCCTGTTTTCGCTCGAGGCCCTGCCTGGCGAGGATTTCGCCTCCCTGGCCTATCGCGCCACCGTCGGCATGGGGCCGCAGGCCGGCCCCGCCGCCGCCCCGGTCGTGGTCCTGATCGACAACTGGAACTTCATCGAGGCGCCCTCGACCAACCGGTTCTTCGACCAACTGCTGATCGAGACGGATGAGCTGGTCAATTTCGTCGTTTCGTCGCGCGGCGTGCCGGAGTTCATGTTCGAGACTTGGCGCATGGCGGGCGCCTTCACCGGACTGGGCGCGCGCGACCTGGCCTTCACCAACGACGAGGCGGCCCAGATTCTGGCGCCGGATGGCGGGCGCGACCTGTCCCTGTCCCTCTTCGGCCTGGTCGAGATGACCGAAGGCTGGCCGGCGGCGGTCCAGCTTCTGCGCCTGGCCCTGGATCAGACGGACGGCGCCGCCGCGCGGGGCATGGACCTGTCGGGGCCGAAATCCGATGTGGCCCGTTATCTCAGCAAGGCCTTCTTCAATCACCTGCCGACGCCGCGTCAGGCGTTTCTTCGCGACATCGCCCTGTTGGAGGAGATGACGGCGGAGATGATCGACGACGTATTCGGGCGCCAGGAGACGCAGCAGCGGTTCCAGGACCTGCCCAAGGACGACTATTTCATCACCGAGACGGTCGAAGGTTCAGGCCGCTATCGGTTTCACTCGCTATTTCGCGACTTCCTGTTGTCGCAGCGACAGGCCGGCGCCGACGAAGCGGCCCGCGACGTCTATGCGCGCGCCAGCGCCTGGCATCTGAAGCGGGGCGAGCACGAACAGGCCATCGGCTACGCCCTGAAGGCCGGGGGCGACGATGTCCTGGCCATGATCGAGGATTATGGCGACAGCCGTCTGGCGCTGGACGGCAAGGTGTTCCTGTTCACCCAGTGGATCGACACCCTGGTCGAGCGGGGGACCGAGCTCAGCGACGGCGTCAAGCACTGGTGGCTGTGGAGCCTGGTGTTCAGCGGGCGCTGGCGCGACGCCCTGGCGGTGCAGAACCGATTGGACGACGCGGCCCATCCGGTGATCGCCGCCACCCTGTCGGCCTTCAGCGACGATCAGCCGACTCTGCGGCGGACGGTGGACCGCTGGTTGGCCGATGGCGCGCCCGGTTCGGCGTTCAACCAATGCGTCATGTACTGCGCCGCCGCCGTCGCCGAACTGGCTCAGGGGTCGTTCGACAGCGCGCAGCAGTCGATGCACCGCGCCCGCTTCGCCATCGACAAGACCGACTTCTCCTATGGCCGCGTCTGGGTCCTGGCGCTGACGGCCTTCACCAGTTTGCTGAAGGGCAAGGTCAACGAGGGCGGGCTGAAGGCCCGGGAGGCGATCCGAACCGTCGAGGCCCTGATGGGGCCGCACGCCCCCATCGCCCGCGTCGCCCGCCTGGTCGCCGCATCGGTCGAGTGGTACGCCTGCGACGACGAGGGCGCGATTTCGGACCTGGAGAAGGCGGAACAGTCCGATGACGAACACGGCCTGCCCCTGATCGTCGTCTGCGCGGCCTCCGTCGCGCGCGCCCTGGGCCTGAACTGGAAAGAGCGCCGGCTGGAGAACCATCTGCGATCTCCGGCGATCAATCTGATCCGCGAGGCCTACAGGCTGGAGGCGGTGACCCAGAAGGACGTGGACTTGGCGGTGTTGGAAGACGCGGTGGCGGTGTTCGATGCCCGCATGGACGCGGCCAAGAGCGCCGACCCGCATTTCCTGGCGCATGGCTGGCAGTTGCGCGACCTGAATATCGGCATCCAGGCCCGCCTTCAGATCCGCCGCGGCAATCTGGAGCAGGCGCTGAACCTGCTGGTGCCGGGGATCACCGACGCCCAGCGCAAGGGCAGGGGGCTGGCGGACATGCAACTGACCCTGCTGCGCGCATCGGCCCTGTACCGGATGGGCAAACAGGCCACCGCGCTCAGGCTGGTGATCCAATGCGCCGAGACGGCCGTGCGCGACGGGCTGTACCGACCGTTCCTGCGCGAACGCCGCTTCATCGAGCCGATGTTCAAACAGTTGGCCGAAGCCGGAGAACGCACGCCTCTGGGCAATGATCCCCGCGCGTGGCGGCGATTCTGCGACCTGCTGGGGCTGGAGGTCCGGGCCGAGGCGCGCCTGGTTCAGACGGCCGAGGCGCACGACGCCGGGTTCCAGATCACCGAGCGCGAGCGCGAAATGCTGGAGTTTCTGGACGGCGGCCTGAGCAATCAGGAGATCGGCGTGCGTCTGGGCATCGCGGTGCCGACCGTCAAATGGCACCTGCATAACCTGTTCTCCAAGATCGAGGTCCGCAATCGGGCCAGCGCAGTGCGGCTGGCGCGCGACCTTCACCTGATCTGACCCCGCCCGATCCCCGTCGAATCCCGGTCGGCGCCCGCCATACTTTCGTCGGGGGCGCGGTGCGTCGCCCGGTCCTAGGCCTCTGGTTCAGAGAGGCGTCCGGGCTGACCCTCGCAACACCGGAAGGATCGGATCATGGCTGAGGCCTACATCGTTGAGGCGGTTCGCACCGCAGGCGGCAAGCGCGCGGGACGGCTTGCGGGCTGGCACCCCGTTGATCTGGGCGCGGAGGTTCTGAATGCGGTCGTCGACCGCAGCGGGCTGGACCCGGCAGGGGTGGATGACGTCATCATGGGCTGTGTGATGCAGGTCGGCGAACAGGCCTTCGCCTTCGGCCGTAACGCCGTCCTGTCCTCGCGCCTGGCCAATTCGACGCCCGCCGTGACCATCGACCGTCAGTGCGGCTCGTCGCAGCAGGCGGTGTCCTTCGCGGCCCAGGCGGTGATGTCGGGCGTCCAGGACGTGGTCATCGCCGCCGGTTCCGAAAGCATGACGCGCGTGCCGATGTTCTCCAACTTCACCCTGCACGAGAAGGCCGGGATCGGTGAAGGGCCTTTGAGCGCAAAGCTGAAGGCCGAATGGGGCGTTCAGAACTTCAGCCAGTTCCTGGGCGCGGAAATGCTGGCCAAGAAGCACGGACTGGACCGCGACACCCTGGATCGCTTCGCCCTGGAAAGCCACCGTCGCGCCATTGAGGCCACCGAGGCGGGCGCCTTCGACAAGGAGATCGTCGAACTGACCGTCGAAACGCCCGAAGGGCCGCAGGTCCACCGCCGGGATGAAGGCATCCGCTACGACGCCACCCTGGAGTCGATCGGCTCGGTCAAGCTGCTGCAGGACGGCGGCGTGATCTCGGCCGCGAACGCCAGCCAGATCTGCGACGGCGCCGCCGCCGTCCTGGTGGTCAGCGAACGCGCGCTCAAGACCCACGGCCTGACGCCGATCGCGCGCATCCACAACATGACCGTCACGGCGGGCGATCCGTTGATCATGCTGGAAGAACCGATCTTCGCCACGCGCCGGGCGCTGGAGCGCACCGGATTTTCGCTGGACGACATCGACCTTTACGAGGTGAACGAAGCCTTCGCCAGCGTGCCGGTCGCCTGGGCGAACACCCTGGGCGCGGACCCGGAGCGGATGAACGTCAACGGCGGCGCCATCGCCCTGGGCCACCCGCTGGGCGCCTCGGGCGCCAAGCTGACCGCAACCCTGGTCCATGCCCTCAGGGCGCGGGGCAAACGCTATGGCCTGCTGACGATGTGCGAGGCGGGCGGCGTCTCCAACGCGACCATCATCGAGGCGCTCTAGCCGTCACAAAGGCGCGCGGCGGGCGATCTGACGCAGGCGGCCCGCCGCGCGACCCCGACCTTGGTATGGGGTGCGGCCCCATCCGATCGGCAAAGGTTCGGGTTCAACGACAGGCAGCGGCGGGCCGATCTCCGGCCCGAACGCCGCCGATGTGGAGGACAAGTGAATGGCGCTCTCGCCCTTCGAGCAATTCGACACGATCGATGCGGCCTTCGCCGCCCAGGTTCAGGCCAACCCGCAAAGCCCTGCGGTCCTGTTCGAGGACGAGGTCCATAGTTTTTCGGATCTGGCACAGCAGCGGGATCGGCTGGCGGCCTTCCTGCTGAGCCAGGACGTCAAGCCGGGCGACCGGATCGTCTGGTGGGGCAAAAACCACGTCGACTATGTGGCGCTGGTGCTGGCCGCGGCGCGCATCGGGGCGGTTCTGGTCGTGGTGAACTGGCGACTGGCCCTCCGTGAGGTCGAGGCCATTCTCGATGACAGCGAGCCGCGCCTGGTCGTCGTGTCGGAAGAGTTCGCCGCGCCGCTGGCGGAAGGCGGCCGAAAGGGTTGGGTCGCGGGCGAGGGCGCCGATGGCGTGCTGCCGTCCCTGCGTTCGGCCGCCCAGGACGCCGCCGAGATCGCCCCGGTCGGCGACGCCGCCGCGCCCTTCCTGCAACTCTACACCAGCGGCACGACCGGGGTGCCCAAGGGCGTGCCCCAGACGCACCTGAACCATATGGCGGCTTACCGCGCCTGGGCCGACAGCGGCATCGGCCAGTGGGCGCCGGGCGACGTCTGCCTGATCGCTCTTCCGATCTTCCACGCCATCGGCGCAAACTTCACCCTGTTCACCCTGCTGCAGGGCGGGGCCGTCTATCTGCTGCGCGAGTTCTCGCCGGACGGCGCGCTCAAGGCGCTGGACCAGGGCGGGGTGACGCGCATGCCTCTGGTGCCGACCCTGATCGACATGCTGAGCCGCGACGAGCGGGTGCGGGCGCTGGACCACGCGCGGCTGCAGTCGATCATCTATGGCGGATCGGGGATATCCTTGGCCACCCTTCAGCGCGGCATGACGGTGTTCAGCTGCCAGTTCACCCAGGTCTATGCGGCGACCGAGACCACGGCGGCGGCCGTCAGCCTGTCGCCGGACGATCATCTGGGCGAAAACCCGCCCCTTCGGGCTGCCGGGCGCGTGCAGAAGGGCCTGGAGCTGAAGGTGTTCAACGAGCGTGGCGAGGAAGCCGCCACGGGCGAGGTGGGCGAAATCGCCCTTCGCGGCGCCTCCATCATGGGCGGCTATTGGCGTCGCCCCGCCGAGACGGCCAAGGTTCTCCGCGACGGCTGGTACATGACCGGCGACGCCGGCTTCGTGGACGAGACGGGCCTGGTCACCGTGGTCGACCGCACCCGCGACATGATGATCAGCGGCGGCGAGAACGTCTATCCGTCCGAGGTCGAGGCGGCGCTTCTGGAGCACCCGGACATTCAGGAGACGGCCGTGTTCGGCGTGCCCGACGCCCGCTGGGGCAGCCGGATCGCGGCGGCGGCCGTTCTGCGTCCCGGGGTGAACCCCGCGACCGTGGACCTGGCGACTGTCCGCACCTTCCTGGAAAGCCGGATCGCCCGATACAAGCATCCCCGCCAGCTGATGATCCTGGACCAGCTGCCGCGCACCCCGACCGGCAAGGTCGTGCGCGGCGTCCTGATCGAGGCCGCCGAACGCGAGGCGGCGCCCGCCTCGGTCTAGTCGCGCCCGAACGAGGCGGCTGCGCCGCGTCGCCAGACTTCCCTTCGATTCCCGCCATCGGGCGTCGTCCCCGTTCGCATTCCAGCTGGAGAACACCATGATCACCGAAGCCATCCCGGCCATCGTCACCGGCGGCGCATCCGGCCTGGGCGCCGCGACGGCGCGAGCCCTCGCCGAGGGCGGCGCCAAGGTGACGATCTTCGATCTGAACGCCGAAGCCGGCCGGGCCCTGGCCGACAGCATCGGCGGCGCCTTTCTTCAGGTGAACGTCACCGACGCCGAGGCGGTCGCCGGCGCCCTGGAAGAGGCGGAGGGTCTGCATGGCAAGGCGCGCATCCTGGTCAACTGCGCCGGCATCGGCCCGCCCAACAAGGTGATCGGCAAGGATGGCCAGCCCCTGGCCCTGGAACTGTTTCAGAAGATCATCGCCATCAATCTGATCGGCACCTTCAATGTGATGTCCAAGTTCGCCGCCCGTCTGCATGACGCCGATCCGGTGGGCGAGGAGCGCGGCGTGGTCATCAACACCGCCAGCGTCGCCGCTTTCGACGGTCAGATCGGCCAGGCGGCCTATGCGGCGTCCAAGGCGGGCATCGTCGGCATGGCCCTGCCGGTCGCGCGCGAGTTCGCCCGTTACGGCATTCGCGTGATGACCATCGCCCCAGGCATCTTCTGGACGCCCCTGCTGGAAAGCCTGCCAAAGGAGGCGCAGGATTCGCTGGGCAAGCAGGTCCCCTTCCCCAGCCGTCTGGGACAGCCGGAAGAGTTCGCCCATCTGGTGTCGTCGATCGTGGCCAACCCCATGCTGAACGGCGAAGTGATCCGTCTGGACGGCGCCATCCGCATGGGCGCGAAATAGCCGTCTGCCCCGTCCGCGGAGCGCGCAGCACGAGGCCGGAAACCATGCCGACAGACGCGATCAGCGCCCGCATCATCGCGGCGTTTCAGGACAAGGCGACGGGGGCGCTGGACAGTCTGTTGGCCGAGGACGTGGAGTTGCGTCCCCCGACCTATGGAAAATCCTGGAGGGGCAGGGGGCTTGTGGCCCCGCTTCTCGGGTTCGCGGCCGCGTCGTTCGATCGCCTGAGCTACACCGATGTCGTGGCGGACGGCGACATCCTGATCCTGCGCTTCGAAGCCGAGGTGGAGGGGCAGACCATGTCGGGCGTCGACTGGGTGCGGCTGAACGATCAGGGCCTGATCTCGGTCTTCGAAATCTTCTCTCGCCCGCCCAAGGTCGCCTTGCTGTTCCTTGAGAGAATGACCGCCAGGATCAAGGAGCATCCAGACATCGCCGCCATGATGCGCGGCCCAGCGCCAGGAGACGCGACATGAAGCCGTCGTTCGAGAACAAGGTCGCCTTCATCGCCGGCGCCTCCGGGGGGATCAACCTGGCCATCGCCGAGGCCTATGGCCGGGCCGGGGCGCGGGTGGTCATCCTCAGCCGCAATCCCGAACGGATCGAGGCGGCGGCCGAAGGTCTGCGCGCGCTTGGCGTCGACGCGACGGCCTATGCCGGGGATGTCCGCGACCATCAGCGGCTGGAGGCGATCTACGCCGAGGTCGCCGAAACCCATGGCCCCATCGACGTCCTGGTGTCCGGCGCCGCCGGGAACTTCCTGGCGCCGGCGGCCAAGCTGTCGGCCAATGGGTTCAAGACGGTGGTCGACATCGACCTCCTGGGCACCTTCAACGTCTTCCACGCGGCCTTCGCCCATCTGCGGAAGCCGGGCGCGGCCCTGATCGCCATCACTGCGGGCCAGGCCGTCAATCCGATGCCCTTCCAGGTGCATGCCTGCGCGGCCAAGGCCGGCGTCAACATGGTGGTCAAATGCCTGGCGCTGGAATGGGGACCGGCCGGCGTGCGGGTCAACGCCATTTCGCCCGGACCCATCAAGGATACCGAAGGCATGGCCCGTCTGACCGCCGATCCGGCGTCGGAGGCCGCCTTGAAGGCGCGTCTGGCCCTGCGCGATTACGGAACTCGGCAGGACATCGCCCAGGCGGCCCTCTATCTGGCTAGCGAAGCGGCCGCTTACGTGACGGGAACCATCCTGAACGTCGACGGCGGCAACGACCTGGGCGACGCCAGCGCCGATGCGTTGAACTGAGCAGCATACATCCCTCTTTCTTGCATTTGATAACTATTCGCATTACCAGCGAGGCGGATTTGAGGATTCGTTATGCGCCGTCGCCTATTGCTCGCCACCGTTTTCGCCTTTGCGCCCGTTTCGGCCCTTGCCCAGGCGCAGCAGCCTGCGGCGCTTGAGGATGTGGTGGTCACGGCCTCGACGCGGGCGCAGCGGGTGGTGGAGGCGCCGGCCTCGATTTCAGTGGTGACGGCGGAGACCTTGGCCAATCGACCGAACGCGGACCTGACCGATGCGCTGCGGGACGTGGAGGGCGTGTCGATCAGCGGCGGGTCGAACAATCAGGACGTCTTCATTCGGGGCCTGCCCGGCAGCTACACCTTGGTCCTGGTGGACGGCAAGCGCCAGTCCACGCGCGACAGCCGGGTCAACGGCAACGCCGGCTTCGAACAGAGCTTCACCCCGCCATCGGGCGCCATCGAGCGGATCGAAGTGGTGCGCGGTCCGATGTCGTCGCTGTATGGATCCGACGCCCTCGGCGGCGTGATCAACATCATCACCAAGAAGGTGCCCGAGCGCTGGGGCGGCTCCATCGGCGGCGACTATGTGGCCCAGGAGAAGGGCGCTTCGGGCGATTGGCGTCAGGCGCAGGGCTATCTGGCCGGGCCGCTGGTGGACGGCGTGCTGGGCGCGCAGATATGGGGCCGCACCTATAGGCGCGACGAGGATCGCATCCTGGGCGGCGTCAACGGCGGGGAGGACTGGAACCTGACCGGCCGCCTGGCCTGGACGCCGAATGCGGATCATGAGGTGCTGCTTCAGGTGGATCGCACCGATGTCCGGCGCGAGAACACGGCCGGCGCGACCCTGGCGGCCACGGCCGCGTCCAACTACAACACCAATGAGCGGACGGCCGCGTCGCTGGGGTGGAACGGCCGGTGGGACTGGGGAACCAGCGCCCTGTCTATGCTGCGCGAACAGACCCAGCGAAAGACATTCACCCAACGCAGCGGTTCGTTCACCCAGGACGCGCGCGCGCCCGAACTGACCAACACCGTCTATGACGCCCTGTTAAACATCCCGCTGGAGGGGACCCGTCTGGGCGACCACCAACTGGTCGTGGGCGGTCAGTCTATCGAGAACAAGCTGGTCGATCTGAACCCCGGCGTCAGCGCGACCCAGCCGGGAACCTTCACCGTGTGGCAGCGCGCTCTGTTCGTCGAGGACGAATGGCGGTTGAACGACCGACTGGCCCTGACCGTTGGCCTGCGCTTCGACGACCACGAACGCTATGGCTCCCACTGGAGCCCGCGTCTGTATGGGGTCTGGACCCCGGCCGAGGCCTGGACGATCAAGGGCGGCGTCTCCACCGGCTTCCGCGCGCCCGAACTGCGCCAGGTGGCGACCGGCTATGCCTACACCACGGGCGGGGCCAGCTGTTCGGTTGGTCCGAACGGGACGTGCGGCGTCATCCTGGGCGATCCGAACATCGAGCCCGAGACCAGCACCAACTATGAGATCAGCGTGCTGTGGAGCCCGTCCACCACACTGTCGGCCAGCGCGACGGTGTTCCGCACCGCCTTCAAGGACAAGATCGACAGCGCCCTAGTCTATAACGCCAATGGGACCATCGCCCGTTGGAGCGAGAACCCGAACTATCGCCTCTACTACTGGTACAATCTTCAGGACGCCGATCTGCAGGGCGTGGAGCTGTCGGGGCGCTGGCGGCCCATCGACCGGCTGGGTCTGAAGGCGGGCTATACCTATACCGACTCCGAGCAGAATTCGGGGACCTACCAGGGTCTGCCGCTGTCGCGCACGCCCGAGCATATGGCCAATATCCGCGCCGACTATGACGCCAATGAGCGGCTGAACCTGTGGGGCGCGGTCAACTATCATGGCGCGGAGCTGAACGCCGGCCTCCGCGTGGGGGCGAACGGTCAGCCCATCCTGAACGGCGCGACCCAGGTCGGCCGTCGCTATCCCAGCTACACCACCGTCGACGTCGGGGCGAACTGGCGCGTGACCCCGGCCGTCAGCCTGAAGGCGGGCGTCTATAATCTGGGCGACGAGGCGATCAATGTCGCCGACTACGACTTCCAGGGCGACGGGCGTCGCGGCTGGATCGGCGTGAACTACAGCTTCTGATGCGCCGCGCCCTGCTCATCGCCGTCTGCGGTCTTGCGGTCCTGGCGGCCGCGCCCGCTCGAGCCCAGCCGGCCGCGGCGGCGCGCGTGGACCGGACCATCGCCGATGTCGGCTCGGCCTACTATGGGTTCGAAAGGCTGTCGGTGACGTCCGAGGACGGGGCGCGGGTCTATCGCGTCTGGATCGCCACGCCGAAAAAGACAGCGCCCCCCGGCGGCTATCCGGTCGCCTGGCTGTTGGACGGCGACGCCGCCCTGGCCCAAATCGACGAGGGGCTGCTGGCGCGGCTGGACGCCGGCGATCCGCCTGTCATCGTCACCATCGGCTATGAGGGCGATCGCCAGTTCGACGTCCTGGCGCGCGCCTTTGACTATACGCCCCCGCTCTCTGACGGCCCGGCGGTCGATCCGGCGGGGCGGCCGGGCGGCGGGGCCGACGCCTTCCTGACCCTGTTGAAGGATCGGATCGCGCCGGAGGTGGCCCGTCGTGTCGCGGTCGATCCGGCGCGCAGCCTGATCTGGGGCCATTCCTACGGCGGGCTGTGCGTGCTGCATGCGGCCCTGACGCGGCCGGACGCCTATCATACATTCGTCGCGGCCAGCCCGTCCTTGTGGTGGGGCTATGGCGCGGTGTTGAACGACGCCCCGCCCTTCCTGGCGCGGTCTTTGCGGCCCGACCTGGTCCTGACCCTGCTGGTGGGCGAGGACGAGGTGCGGGGACGCGGCTCGCGACCGCACACCCATCCGATGTGGACCTCGGTTCCCGCAGGCGCGACGCATGACCTGGCGGCCCAACTGGCGGGGGCGGGGGTCGATGTTCGGTTCGGCGAGTTGCCGGGCCAGGGCCACGGCGGAATGCTGGCCGCCTCGTTGATCCCGACCCTTCTGTCCCTGGCCGGCGTCGCCCCGGCGCCCGGAGAGCCCCTGTGATGACCGACCCGACGCCTTGCATTCCGTCTCGCCGTTCGGCCCTGCTGGCGCTGGGCGGCTTATCCCTGCTTGCGGCCTGCGGTTCGCGCGAGACGGCGGCGACGACATCCGGGCTGAAGGACCTGCGCGACCGGCCGGTCCGCCCCCTGACGCCGGGCCAGAAGATCAGCATCGACGACGGCCGCTATCTGATCGCCCTGGCGCTGATCCATCCCGATCCCGTGTCTCTGCTGGCGGCCTGGAGCGGCGACGTCAACCGGATCAGCCCGGATATGTACAAGGCCTATGTCGATAAGTTCCCGGCCCTGGCGACCCTGCCCAAGATTCCCCGCTCGGGCGAGCCGTTCAATCTGGAGGCCGTGCTGGCGGCGCAGCCGGCGACGGCGGTGGTGTCGATCGATTCCGGCCCAAGCGACGAACAGGTGGGCCAGCTGCAGGCGGCGGGCGTGCCGGCGGCCTTCATCGACTTCTTCAACCACCCGTTCGAGAACCAGGCCCGCAGCCTGGCCCTGTTGGGCGCCCTGATCGGGCGCGGCGAACAGGCCGCCGCTTTCAACGCCTTCAAGAAGGCTCGGCTGGATGCGATCTCGGCCAAGGTGGCGACCGTGCCGATGGACCAGCGGCCGACGGTCTTTCTGGAACCGCACGCCATGATCACGCCCGACTGCTGCAACTCGCCGGGGCGGGGCAATGTCGGCGACTACATCGCCTTCGTCGGGGGGCGCAACATCGGGGCCGACGTCCTGACCGCGCCGACGGGCAAGCTGAATCTGGAATATGTGATCCAGCGCGACCCCGACGTCTACATCGCCACCGGCGGCCCGCACCTGGCCAAGGCCGGCGGCTTCGTCGTCGGGCCGGACTTCAACGCAGAACAGTCGCAGGCGGGCCTGCGTCGCGTGACCGGCCGCCCCGGAATATCGACGCTGAAGGCGGTGCGTCAGGGCCGGGCGCACGGCCTGTCGCACCAACTGATCAACTCGCCCATCGACATCGTGGCCACCGAGATCCTGGCCAAATGGATTCAGCCCGAACTGTTCGCCGACCTCAACCCGCGCGCCACCCTGGACCAGATCAATCAGCAGTTTCTGGCCGTGCCCTATCGCGGCGACTACTGGGCCGACCTGACGCCCGCCTGACCTATCCCCCCGAAGACCGAAGAAGGACTATGCCGATGACCTCCATTCGTTTCGCCGCCGCTGCGGCCGCCGCCCTGCTGGCGACCGTCGCCGCTCCGGCGCTGGCCAACACGACCGCCCCGACCCCACCCGCCGCCAGCGCCGGCGCGCCCGCCATCGTCAAGTCGGTGAAGGTCGAGCCGGGCGGTCTATATGAGATCGTCTTCAACCCGACCGACAGCAACATCCTGATCGCCGCCGTCGGTCCGCGCGGCGAGACGCGCGGCGCCATCGCCCGCCTGAACGCCGATCTGACGCCGGGCCAGTCCATCGACGTCTCGGCCAATCCGCTCTACGGCCTGGGCTTCAACAGCCGCACCCAGACGCTTTACGGCACGGCGACGCGCTCCGGCTCGGTCGGGGTCGTCGATGTCCGAACCGGCCGCCTGGTCGCCACCATCAAGGACGGCGACGACGAGTCCGCCCACGTCCGCGAGGTCATCGTCGATGAGACGCGCAACAAGGCCTATGTCACCATCGTCGGCGGCGAAGCGAACGACGCCAGCCGCCCGAACCAGATCTGGGTGATCGACGGCGCGACCAACGCCATCGAGCGCAAGATCGCAGCCCCGGTCGGCGGACTGACGGGCGCGGCGCTGGACTCGCAAAACAACCGCCTGTTCGTGACGGGCATGAGCTCCAACGACGTCGGCGTCATCGACCTGGCGACGGGCCGGTCGGTCGGAACTTGGCCGACCGGCAGCGAAAAGCCGACCAATGTCGCCTTCGACGCGGCGGGCGGTCGTCTGTTCGTCGCCAGCCAGGGCACCGGCGATCTGACCGTCATGAACGCCGCGGACGGCGCCGTGATCAAGAAGGTTCCGACGGGGGAGGGCGCGCTCAGCGTCGCCTACAATCCCCGCAACGATCAGGTCTATGTCGCCAACCGCCAGGCGGGCACCGTGACGGTGGTGGGCGGCGGTGACTACGCCGTGCTGGCCAATCTCCAGACCGGCACCTTCCCCCAGACCATCGCCATCGATCCGGCGACCAACGCCGTCTATGTGACCAACAAGGCGCGGGGCCTGCCCCGCAACGCCCCGGCCGGCACACCGGTCCCTGTCGATCCGGCGGGCGACACCGTCACCCTGATCCGGCCCTGACGATGAGCGGGCCGGCGGTCTCGCCTTCGCTGGATTGGAACGGCGACAACGGGCGGCGGTGGGTCGAGAACCAGGACCGGCTGGACCGGATGCTGGCGGCCTATGGCGCGGCCCTGGCGCGCGCCGCCGCCCCGGTCGTGGGCGACCATGTGCTGGATGTCGGCTGCGGCGCCGGGGCGACCACCTTCGACATGGCCGCCCGCGTCGGCCCCTCCGGTCGGGTCGTGGGGATGGACATCTCGGCGGCCCTGATCGGGCGCGCCCTGGACCTGGCCGCATCGCAAAGTGGCGAGGCGGTGGAGTTTCGCCTGGCCGACGCCGCCCGGGCCGAGTTCACGCCCGACTTCGACCGGATCGTCTCGCGCTTCGGCGTGATGTTCTTCGACGATCCGGTCGCGGCCTTCGCCAATCTGCGCCGCGCGCTGAAGCCGGCTGGGCGGCTGGCCTTCGTCTGCTGGCGCGGCGCGGCCGAGAACGACTGGACCCGCCTGCCGATGGCGGCGATACGCGACCTCGTGTCGGCGCCGGCCCCGGCCGATCCCGAGGCGCCCGGACCCTTCGCCTTCGGCGACCGCGACCGGATCGCACGCATTCTTCTCGACGCCGGCTATGCCGACATCGATATCCGGCCGTTCGACAGTCCGGTCCATTTCGGCGTGGGCGACACGGCCGACGCCGCACTGGACGATGCGGTCGATCATGCGATCCGCGTCGGGCCGCTGGAGCGGGCGTTGAGGGGCGTATCGGGCCCGGTGCGCGCTCAGGCCATGGCGGCGGTGCGTCTGGCCTTCGCCGGCAAGCTCCGTCTCGATGGCGTCTGGATCGACGGCGCCGCCTGGATCGTCAGCGCACGTCGCGGTTAAAGCACCTCGTCCACCATCACTTGGATCTGACCCCGCGCGCAGGGTTCCACCCGGGCGCGCACCTGCCAGACATCGGCCAGGACGGCGGGAGTCACGGCCTCGGCCGGCGCGCCCTCTATCTGCACCCGGCCGTTCGCCAGCACCACGATCCGATCGGAAACGCGCGCGGCGGCCTGCAGGTCATGCAGCACAATCACCACCACCGCCCCGTTCTCGCGCGCATAGTCGCGGGCCAGGCGAAACACCTCCAACTGATGCCGCAGGTCCAGGGCGCTGGTCGGTTCGTCCAGCAGCAGGACGCGCGGCTGGCGGACCATGGCCTGGGCCAGGCCCGCGATCTGGCGCTGGCCGCCCGACAGCCGGTCCAGACGCTTTAGCGCCAGATCGACCGCCCCGACCCGCTCCAGCGCCGCCAGGGCGCGGACCTCGGCCTGGGCCGAACCGGAGGCGGAGGGCGACGCTTCCAGCGCCGCGATCACGGTCTCCAGCACCGTCAGGGCCACGTCCTGCGGCAGGGTCTGGGGCATATAGGCGACATGGCGCGCCCGCTCGGCGATGGACATCCGATTCAGGTCCAGCCCGTCCAGCATGACCCGTCCCGCCGCCGGCGTCAGGCCCGCGACGGCGCGCATCAGGGTGGTCTTGCCCGCCCCGTTCGGACCGATCAGCGACACGACCTGACCCGCCGCCAGCGGCTGCAGCGCCACGTCCGACAGGATTGTCCTCTCGCCATAGCGGGCGGTCAGATGCTCGACGATAAGGCTCATCCCCGCGCCCCGCTGCGGAAAATCAGGATAAGGAAGGCGGGCGGTCTGTTCGTGCTGGAGACGCTTCGAGCCGACCCCGCCCTGTTCGCCCGCTGGATCGCCGTCAGCCCGTCCCTGTGGTGGTCGACGCCCTCGCCAATGATCGCCACGCCCGACCTGCTGATCGGCTGCGGCGAGGCCGAGACGGGGCGCGACATGCGCGACCGCATCGCCGGCTGGGTGGCCGCGAAACCCGATGGCGCGGTCTTCAAACAGGCTCCGAACGCCGACCACGGTTCGGCGCCGTTCGCCCTGATCCCTGACATCCTGCGTCACGCCAGCGGCGCGCCGGCGTAAGGGGCGTCAGGCTTCGCGACGCCAGGCTGTGACGAAGCACCGGGCGTTGCGGTTGACGTGCTCGGCGTCCTGGCCCGGCTTGAACACGGCCGAGCCGATGCCGAAGCCCGAGGCGCCGGCGGCGCGCCAGCTGTCCATGCTGTCGGGATCGACCCCGCCGACCGCATAGACGCGCGTATCGGCCGGCAGGATGGCGCGGACGGCTTTCAGCCCCTTGGGGCCCGCGATTTCGGCGGGGAACAGCTTCAGCGCATCGGCTCCGGCGTCCAGCGCCACGAAGGCTTCGGACGGGGTGAAGAAGCCGGGCAGGGACAAAAGGCCCAGCGCCTTGGTCTGGCGGATCACCTCGGCGTTGGTGTTGGGCGAAATGATCAGCTGGCCGCCCGCCTCCGCCACCTGTCGCGCGGCCTCGACGCTCAGCACCGTGCCGGCGCCGACCAGGGCGCGGCCGTCCAAGGCGGCGCGCAGACGGCGAATGCTCTCCAGGGGTTCGGGCGAGTTCAGCGGCACTTCCAGACAGGTGAAGCCTGCGGCGACGATGGCTTGGCCCACCTCCACCGCCTCGTCCGGCGTCAGCCCGCGCAGAATGGCGATCAGCGGCAGGGCGTCCAGGCTTTCGATGGCGACAGGGATCATCGGGATGCGGCCTCGTGAATGCGCCACAGACCTCGGGCCGTGGCGGCGGCTCCGTCCGCCGTGCGGACATCTTGAAAACCGCCCATGGCGAGGGCGGCGGCGTAGCGATGACACAGGGCCTCGGCCCCGATCAGGACGACCGGGCGGTCGTTCATGGCGGATTGAGCGGCGACCTCGGCCCCGATCAGCAGGCCGGAAAGATAGTCCGCCGCCGCCCCGGCCGTCAGCCGCCCAGCCAGGCCGTCGATCCGGACCGAGAACAGGACGGCGGTGATCGCCGGATCGGCGAAGGCGCGCCCGACCCCGGCGGCGAAGGCGTCGTCGTCTACGCCCGGCTCGCCCATGTCGGCGCCCAGGATCGTGCCCTTGCGGATCGCCCCGAACAGTTCGCCCGTCATGAAGGTTCGGAAACCGACGATGCGGCCGGCCTGGGTCTCAATCCATTTGCTGTGCGTGCCCGGCGCGACGACCACCGCGTCTGAGGGTGCGTCCAGGCCCATGACCTGCGTCTCCTCGCCCCGCATCACATCGTGCAGCCGCCCGTCGCGATAGGCGGCGACGCCGGGGATCAGGGCGACGAAGGCGGCGTCGTCGGGCCGCTCCACCGCACGCGCCAGTTCCTGGATACCGGCGGGGCAGGGCGCATAGGCCATCTCGCGCCACCTGCCCCGGGCGCCCGCCATGCCGCCGACAATCACCGGCAGGCCGTTGCTCAGCCAGTCGCCGGCGACCTCTTCCAGCACCGGGCGGAACTGATCGCGGCTCAGGCCGCCGGCGCCGCGCGGATCGGATCGGCTGTCCAGCACTGCGCCGCCTTCGGCGATCCGCATGACGCGCAGATTGCTGGTGCCCCAATCGACGCCGATCAGGCGCGGCCCGCTCACCTCACCACCAGATCGTGTAGACGACGATCAGGAAGGCCACGACGCCCACGGCCGCCAGGTTGAAGCCCAGCGAGGTGCGATAGCTGATCTGGTCCAGCTTGATCTTCATCGCGTCGGGCTTGGCCGGGACCAGCAGGGACACGACGACCGCCGCGATCAGGGAGACGACGAAGACAACGCCGACCCGGTTCATGAAGGGGAAGATGAACTGCCCCGTCTCCTGCAGCCACCAGAAGATGGCCGACAACGCGACCGAGCCGACGGCGGCGGTCAGGGCGCCGGCTTCGGACGCCCGCTTCCAGAACAGGCCCAGCATGAAGATGACCACGATGCCGGGGGTGAAGAAGCCGGTGAACTCCTGGATGAACTGGAACGCCTGATCGAAACCGCCCAGCAGCGGACGGGCGGTCAGGATGCCGATGATGACGGCGGCGACGGCGGCGATGCGACCGACCGTGACCAACTGATGCTCGGGCGTGTCCTTCCGAATCTTGGCGTAGAGATCCAGGGTGAAGATGGTGGAGATCGAGTTCACCTTGGACGCCAGCGAGGCGATGATGGCGGCGATCAGGGCCGCGAAGACCAGACCCTTCAGACCCACCGGCAGAAGGTTCATCATGGTCGGATAGGCCTGGTCCGGCGCGGCCAGATTGGGGGCCAGGATCAGGGCGGCCATGCCCGGCAGCACCACGATCACCGGCATCAGCAGCTTCAGATAGGCGGCGAAGGCGATGCCTTTCTGCGCTTCCGGCAGCGACTTGGCGGCCAGGGCGCGCTGGATGATGTACTGGTTGAAGCCCCAGTAGCTGATGTTCATGACCCACAGGCCGCCCAGCAGAACGGCGATGCCCGGCAGTTCCTGATAGTGCGGATTGTCCTTGGACAGGATCATGTCGAACTTGTCAGGGAACTCGGTCAGCAGGGTGTGGAAGCCCGCCACGGCGCCGCCCGCGCCGCCGATGGTCGACAGGGCGATGAAGCCGATGATCAGACCGCCGCAGACCAGCAGAGCCACCTGCACGATGTCGGTCAGGGCCACGGCCTTCAGCCCGCCCCACAGTTGATAGGCCAGGGCGAAGACGCCGATGGCGATGATGGCGTAGTCCTGGTTGAAGCCCGTGACGGTGTGCACCGCGATGGCGCCCAGCCACAGGATCGAGGTCACGTTGACGAAAACGTAGAGCAGCAGCCAGAACACCGCCATCACGTTGCGGATCGTCGGTCCGTACCGCTGCTGCAGGAACTGCGGCATGGTGACGATCTCGTTGCGCAGGAAGATCGGCAGGAAGAACTTGCCCACGATCAGCAGGGTCAGCGCCGCCATCCATTCATATGACGCGATGCCCAGGCCGATCACATAGCCCGATCCGCTCATGCCGATGATCTGTTCGGCCGATATGTTGGCGGCGATCAGGGACGCGCCGATGGCCCACCACGGCAGGCTCTTGGACGCCATGAAATAGTCGGTTGATGTCTTCTGCTCGCCGCTCTTGCTTCGCGACACCCACTGGGCCAGGCCGAAGATGAAGACGGCGTAGATGGCCAGGATCGCCAGATCGATGCCCGCGAGCGACATGGTGCGTATTCCCCCTGCGCCCTGAAATCGAGCGTTCGAACGCAGCCTATGTCAGGCCTGACATTCCCGCAACGGGATTTTATATATGCGCCGCAGTTTCATCTGCGGTAATCTAGCGGGCTTGGCGCTGGATTTCAGGCTCGACATGGGCGAGCGTGCGCCGCAACCGTTTGCGACAGGATCACCATGACGGATCTGCCTCCCGACGACGAGAGAAAATACCGGGCCCCTGCGCTGGAAAAGGGGCTGGACGTGCTGGAACTGTTGTCGGCTCAGGGGCAGGCTATGACCCCGTCGCAGATGTCGGTCACGCTGGGCCGGTCGGTCAGCGAACTGTTCCGCATGATCCAGGTGCTGGAGTTTCGCGGCTATATCGAACAGTCCTCGGACGGTTACAGCCTGACCAACCGCTTGTTCACGCTGGGCATGACTCAGGCGCCGATTAAGTCGTTGGCCGATGTCGCCCTGCCGGCGATGCGGGACCTGGCCGCTGAAACCCTGCAGTCCTGCCATCTGGTGGTGCCTTCGGGCGACCAGATCGTGGTGATCGCCCGCATCGAGAGCCCTGGCGACCTGGGGTATTCGGTGCGGATCGGTTATCGCCGCAGCATCCTGCACGCCACCTCCGGCCTGATGTTCTATTCGCGCGCCAACGATCAGGCGCGCGCGCATCTGAAGGCCCGCCTTGTCGCCCAACACGGGCCAGAGGCTGTCGAAGCCTTCATCGAACGCGCGATGGCCATGACTCAGGGCGATCATGTCGAGCGCGCCAGCGACTTCGTGAAGGGCGTGACCGATCTGGTGGCGCCGATCATGGGGGCGGACGGCGTGATCGCCACCCTGATCACTCCCTTCATCGAGCAGGCGCCGATGCTTTGCACCAAGGATGAAGCGGCCTCCCGGTTGGTGGGCGCCGCCTCGGCGATTTCTTCTCAGATGAGCGCGGTTTCGCAGGCGTGATCAAACGCCGTTGACACCATCGTCGACGCCCGTCATTTTCGCTGACAGTAACGACTTTCATTTGTGAAATGTCGCGCGTCGGCCTTGTTGGCGGGCGTTGGGAGGCGCGAGAACGCTGATGGCCGCCATCTATTCGGACCTGAAAGACAAGGTGGTCATCGTCACGGGCGGCGCCGGCGGCATCGGCGCGGCGATCGTTCGCGCGTTTCACGCCCAGGGGGCGAGGGTCGGCTTTCTCGACATCGACACGGCGCGCGGCGAGGCCATGGCGGCCGAGCTCGGCGCCGGCGCCCGGTTCGCAGCCTGTGACCTGACCGACATTTCCGCGCTGAAGGCGGCCATCCAGACGGTCCGCGACGCCTTCGGCCCCATCGACATCCTGATCAACAACGCCGCCCACGACGAACGTCACGAGACGCTGGACGTCACCGAGGACTATTGGGACGGCCGCATGGCCGTGAACCTGAAGCACCAGTTCTTCGCCGCCCAGGCCGTGCTGCCGGACATGAAGGCGACGGGGAAGGGCGCCATCGTCAATCTGGGCTCGACCTCCTGGGTCATCGGCCAGGGCGGCATGGCGGCCTATACGGCGTGCAAGTCCGCGGTGATCGGGCTGACCCGCTCGCTGGCGCGCGACTTCGGCGGTTTCGGCGTGCGGGTGAACGCCGTCGCACCCGGCTGGATCATGACCGAGCGCCAGCTGGAGCTGTGGGTCACGCCGGAGACCGAGAAAGACATCTACGCCAACCAGTGCCTGAAGCGCCGGCTCGTGCCCGACGACATCGCCCGCGTCGTCGTCTTCATGAGCTCTGACGAGGCGGGGGCGATCACCAATCAACACTATGTCGTCGACGGCGGCTGGACCTGAATGACCGACACCTCAAAGCCCAAGAAGCCGCTCCGCAGCCGCGCCTGGTTCGACAACCCCGAGAACCCGGACATGACGGCGCTGTATTTGGAGCGCTATCTGAACTACGGCCTGACGCGCAGGGAGCTGCAGTCCGGCAAGCCGATCATCGGCATCGCCCAGACCGGCTCGGACCTGTCGCCGTGCAACCGCCATCACCTGGTCCTGGCCGAGCGGGTGCGCGAGGGCATCCGCGAGGCGGGCGGCATCGCCATGGAGTTTCCGGTTCACCCCATCCAGGAAACCGGCAAACGGCCAACGGCGGGCCTGGACCGCAACCTGGCCTATCTGGGGCTGGTGGAGAGCCTCTACGGCTATCCGCTGGACGGCGTCGTCCTGACCATCGGCTGCGACAAGACCACGCCCGCCTGCCTGATGGCCGCCGCCACCGTGGACATTCCCGCCATCGCCCTGTCGGTCGGCCCCATGCTGAACGGTTGGCACAAGGGCGAGCGCACCGGGTCCGGCACCATCATCTGGAAGGCGCGTCAGATGATGGCGGCCGGAGAGATCGACTATGACGGCTTCATCGAACTGGTGGCCTCGTCCGCCCCGTCGGTCGGCTATTGCAACACCATGGGTACGGCGACGACGATGAACTCGCTGGCCGAGGCCCTGGGCATGTCGCTGCCCGGTTCGGCCGCCATTCCGGCGCCCTATCGCGAGCGCGCCCAGTCGGCCTACGAAACGGGCCTGCGCATCGTGGAGATGGTGCGCGAGGATCTGAAGCCGTCCGACATCCTGACGAAGGACGCCTTCCACAACGCCATCGTTGTCAACTCCGCCATCGGCGGCTCCACCAACGCCCCGATCCATCTCACCGCCCTGGCCCGCCACGCCCACGTCGACGTGCCGCTGCAGGACTGGCAGACCGAGGGGCTGCACGTGCCGCTGCTGGTCAACCTCCAGCCCGCCGGCGAATATCTGGGCGAGGACTATTTCCACGCCGGCGGCGTGCCGGCGGTGGTGTCGGAACTGATGAAACAGGGACTGATCCGCGAAGACGCCCTGACCGTCACCGGCAAGACCATGGGCGAAAACTGCAAGGGCGCCGAGATCGTCCTGCCCGACGTCATCAAGACCTTCGACGCCCCGATCAAGACTGACGCCGGCTTCGTCGTCTTCAGCGGAAACCTGTTCAACTCGGCCATCATGAAGCTGAGCGTGATCTCGCCCGAGTTCCGCGAACGCTATCTGTCCAATCCCGAAGACCCGAACGCCTTCGAAGGCCCCGCCGTGGTGTTCGACGGGCCAGAGGATTACCACCACCGCATCGACGACGAGAGCCTGGGCGTCACAGAGCAGACCCTGCTCTTCATGCGCGGCGCTGGTCCCATCGGCTATCCGGGTGCGGCCGAGGTCGTGAACATGCGGCCGCCGGCCTATCTGATCAAAAAGGGCGTCAGCGCCCTGGCCTGTATCGGCGACGGGCGTCAGTCGGGCACCTCCGGCTCCCCTTCCATCCTGAACGCCTCGCCCGAAGCAGCGGCTGGGGGCAACATCGCCCTGTTGAAGACCGGCGACCGGGTGCGCATCGACCTGAACACGGGTCGCGCCGACATCCTGATCTCGGATCAGGAACTGGCCGAACGTCGCCAGGCGTTCGAGGCGGCGGGCGGCTACAGCTATCCCGCCTCCCAGACGCCCTGGCAGGAGATGCAGCGCGCCGTGGTCGGACAACTGGAGACCGGCGCTGTGCTGGAACCCGCCGTCAAATACCACCGCATCGTCGACACCCTGGGCCTGCCGCGCGACAACCACTAAACCGACGTCGACGTCTCGTGCTTCGACCGGCGCGAACGATGGAGTTTCCAAGCCAATGAGCAGCAGCATGCCCGAACTTGTCTGGGATCTCCAGGCGGAACTGGGCGAAGGCCCGGTCTGGGATGTCGAGCGCCAGGTGTTGTGGTTCGTCGATATCAAGGGCCGCAAGCTGCACCGCTATACGCCGACGACGGGCGAAAAGCGGTCCTGGGACACGCCTGACCAGACCGGATTCGCCCTGCCGGCCGAGGACGGGTCGCTGGTCTGCGGCGTGCGTGGCGGCCTGTATCGCTTCCATCCCGACGAAGGCGATTTCTCGCGCTTTCAGCCGGTGGAAGAGGACCGACCGCAGAACCGGCTGAACGACGGCTTCGTGGCGCCCGACGGCTCGCTGTGGTTCGGTTCGATGGACGACAGCGAACAGGTCGAGAGCGGGGCCCTCTATCGCTGGTTCCGGGGCGAGTTGACGCGCCACGACGACGGCTATGGCGTCACCAACGGCCCCTGCCTCAGCCCGGACGCCCGAACCCTCTATCACCACGACACGGTGAAGAAGACGATTTTGGCGTTCGATCATGAGGCGGGCGCCCTGTCTAACCGCCGCGTCTTCGCCATGACCGAGGACGGCTATGCCGACGGACCTAGCATGGACGCCGACGGGGTGCTGCATGTCGGCCTGTTCAACGGCTGGGGCGTGGCGCGTTTCGCGCCCGACGGCGCGCCTCTGGCCAAGATCGAAGCGCCGGTTCAGACGGTGACCAAGGCGGCCTTTGGCGGGCCTGACCTGCGCGACCTCTATATGACCACGGCCTGGCTGGGGAATGCGGACAAGCGCGCCGAACAACCGACCCTGGGCGGGCTTTATCACGTCCGGGTCGAGACGCCCGGCCTGGCGCTCCATCGGATACGCCTGTGATCGTCCTTCAGGCCGGGGACTGGCGCGCGACCGTGGCGCCGGAACGAGGCGGGGCGATGCTCAGTCTGGATTGGCTGGGCCGTCCGGTATTTCGGCCGACGCCGGACGCGGGCGAAGACATTCTGCAGACGGCCTGTTTTCCTCTGGTCCCCTACGCCAACCGGATCGCGGACGGCCGCTTTGCGTTCGGCGGCCGGTCCGTCCGGCTGACCCCGCTGGAGCGGTTCGCCCCGCACGCCCTGCATGGGGACGGGTGGCTTTCATCATGGACCGTGACGCGCCAGACGCCAGAAGCGGTCGAGATGGAGCTGGAGTGGCCGGGCGATCCTGAGGGCTGGCCCTGGCCGTGGCGCGCGCATCAGCATGTTTCGCTGGCGCCGGACGGGCTGACGATCACCCTGACCATCATCAATACGGGCGACGAGGCGATGCCGGCGGGCCTGGGCCTGCACCCCTATTTCCATCGATCCGCCGATGCGGTTCTGACGCTGAACGCCACCGGAGTCTGGGCGACCGACGACCGGGCGATACCGCATCGTCTGGTCCAGCCGGGCGCGGTCGCCGATTGGTCCGGGGGGCGGGCCTTGAAGGCCGCGTCCTTTGTGGATCATGCCTATGCGGGGTGGGACGGCGCCGCCGTCCTGAGCGGCGCCGACCGGCGCATCATCCTATCGTCCGAAGCCCCGGCGCGATGGGTGCAGGTTTACGCCCCGGTCGTGGCCGACTTCGTATGCGTGGAACCTGTCACCCACCGTCCCGACGCTCACAACGCCCCGAGGGACGAGGACCATGGCCTGACCGTTCTGGCGCCGGGACAGACCTTGTCGCTGGTCATGCAGGTTCGGGCCGAAGCGGTCTGACGCCACGCCCCAGGCCGATCATCCGGCCCGGGGCGACGTCTTCGATCAGCGGCGGACGCGGCTTTCCAAATCGCCGATGCGGCGGGTCAGATAGGCGGTGTCGTCCGAGGACGGGCTGGTGCGGCTGTAGGCGGCTTCCAGACGCGTCAGGTCGCCCAGTTCAACCCGGATGTCGGCCGCGTCGGCGCGGGTGACGGCGCCGGCGCGTTCGGCCGTCGTCACGCTGGCTTCCAGGTTCGCCAGGCGGGTGCGGGCGGGCAGGGCGGTGGTCGGCGTCTGGCCGGCCGGGCCGTCGCCGACGCGCAGGTCCAGCGCATCCAGGCGCGCGTCCAGATCGGCGCGCTCCGTCGCATTGATCGAGCCGTCGGCCTTATAGCGGTTCTCGACCTGGATAAGCGCCTGATAATCGGCCTTCAGGCGCGTGGCCTCGGTGCGCGTGATGCGGCGCGCCGTGACGGCGGCGTCGACCCGCGCGTCGAAGGCGGCGCGGCCTTCCGCGACTGTGCTGACGTCGCCATAGCCCGCCGCGCCCGAGTCCAGCGTCTGGGTCAGGGCGGTGTAGCGCGCGTTCAGATCGGCGCGTTCCTGGGCCGAAATGCCGTCGGCGGCGTAGCGATTCTCCAGATCGACCAGGGCGGTGTAGTCGGCCCTCAACCGCGTGGCGGCCGAGGCGGACACGGTTCCGGCGCGGACGCCAGCATCCACCCGGCCGGTGAACTGCGTCTGGCCGTCACGTAAGGGCCGACCGCCGCGCAGCCAGGCCTGGTCCATGGCCGATAAGCCCAGCCGGTCGCCGAACAGGGCGCCGACGACGGCCCCCAGTCGATCCTGATTGGTCGGGGTCTGGGCCGAGGCGGCGCCGGCCGTCAGCGTCAGGCCCAGGGCGGTGGCGCCGGCCAGCGCCAGACGGGTCGGAACGGTGCGGGGAGAGGTCATGATAGATAGCCTTCGTGTTCTGTTTCGAGCCGAAAGAACGACGGTCGGCGCGCTTGGTTGCCGCCGAACCGGCCGCCGCCGCTAGCATCGACCCGTCCACTTCCCTTATGAGAGGCCGTTGCCCCCGTGACCGGACCGTTCTGACGCCATGACCCAATCGCCGCCCCGCATCGGGGGCCAGGACGTCGAAAGCTGGGGCGATCCCGAGGATCCCATCGTGCTGCTGATCGGTCGGCCCGACGCCCTGTTCGGCGACTGGCGGCGGTCGGTGCGTGCGCTGACGGAGGCCGGCCGCCACGTCCTGATCGCCCCCGCCTTCGATAGGGCGGACGATCCGACGGGCCAGCTTCGGCGCCTCTTGACCGATTTGCCGTCCCGCCCCGCCCTGATCTGCGCCGAGGCCAGCTTGCCGTCCGTGATCCCGGCGCTGCAGGTCACCGGCGCGGCCCTGGCCAGTTGTCTGGTGATCTCGGCCTCCGATGCGCCGGTGCAGTCGCCACCGGACCCTGCGGCGCTCGACCTGCCCGTTCGGCTCATGGCCCGCGACGACGGCGCTGACACCAGCGAGGCGGAAGACGCCCTGATCGGCTTTCTGGAACGTCATGCCCCGCGCGAGGCGCTGCACTATCACGCCGGGTCCGACCCGCGCACCCTGCGGGACGCACTGGGCTGTTTCGCGACGGGGGTGACGGTGGTCACGACCTTGGACGAGGAGGGGCAGCCCATCGGCCTGACGGCCAACTCCTTCTCCTCGGTGTCGCTGGACCCGCCGCTGATCCTCTTCTGCCTGGCCCGGTCGTCCGCCAATGTGGAGCGGTTCCGCCAGGCGGCGCATTTCGCCATCAATGTCCTGCACATCGGCCAGCAACCGACGTCGGGCGCCTTCGCGCGCCCCGGCGACCGGTTCCAGGACGTGGCGTGGGAGGCCTGGGACACCGGCGCCCCCATTCTGTCGGGCGCCTTGGCCAGTTTCGAATGCGCCACCGACCAGATCGTAGAGGCGGGCGACCATCTGGTCTTCATCGGCCGCGTCACCCGCGCCCGGTTCGAACCGCGCCGCGACCCGCTGCTTTATTTCCGGGGCAAGTATCGCCGACTGCACTTCTCCTGATCCGGTCGGTTCGCTATCTGTCTTTCCAAGATTAAACAGGAAACCGCCATGTCGTCCGCCGATCCCGTCGTCATCGTCTCCTACGCCCGCACCCCGATGGGCGGTTTTCAGGGCGCGCTGTCGGACGCCAAGTCCACCGACCTGGGCGCCGCAGCGGTGAAGGCGGCGCTGGAGCGGGCCGGTCTGGACGCCGCCAAGGTCGAGCAGATCATCATGGGCTGCGTCCTGCCCGCCGGTCTGGGCCAGGCCCCGGCGCGCCAGGCGGGCATGGGCGCGGGCCTGCCCGTCTCGGCTGAGGCGACCACCATCAACAAGATGTGCGGTTCAGGGATGCAGGCGGCGATGATGGCGCATGACGCCCTGGCCGCCGGTTCCGCAGACGTCATCGTGGCGGGCGGCATGGAGTCCATGACCAACGCCCCCTATCTGATGCAGAAGCACCGCGGCGGCGCGCGCATCGGCCACGACGTCATTTCCGACAGCATGTATCTGGACGGGCTGGAGGACGCCTACACCCCCGGCAAGCTGATGGGTCAGTTCGCCGAGGACACGGCCAAGGTCTATCAGTTCACGCGCGAGCAGCAGGACGCCTACGCCATCGAAAGCGCCGGACGCGCCAAGCGGGCGCAGGATTCCGGCGATTTCAACGCCGAGATCGCGCCGGTCGAGGTCAAGACCCGCAAAGGTCCGATCACCGTCGACCGCGACGAACAGCCGACCAAGTCCGACCCGTCCAAGATCCCCAATCTGAAGCCCGCCTTCGGCAAGGACGGCACCATCACCGCCGCTTCCGCCGCCTCGATCTCGGACGGCGCCGCCGCCCTGGTCATGATGCGCCAGTCGACGGCCGAGGCCCTGGGCCTGACGCCCGTCGCCCGCGTGGTGAGCCAGGCGGCCCACGCCCACGAACCGCACCTGTTCACCACCGCCCCGGTCTTCGCCCTGCAGAAGGCGCTGAAGAAGGCGGGCTGGACCGCCGACGACGTCGATCTGTGGGAAGTCAACGAAGCCTTCGCCATCGTGCCGATGATCGCCATGCAGGAACTGGGCATCCCCCACGACAAGATCAACGTCAACGGCGGCGCCTGCGCCCTGGGCCACCCGCTCGGCGCATCGGGCGCCCGCGTCCTGACCACCCTCCTGTCCGCCCTGAAGGCCCACGGCAAGACCAAAGGCATGGCCGCCCTCTGCATCGGGGGCGGCGAAGCGACAGCGATGGGCGTGGAGTTGGTTTAAAGCGCCTCAGAAGTCCGCGGCTTTGGTCAGGTGTTCAAGCGGGACCTTGTAGAGATCCTTATCCATCGAAGTGCCTTTCTCAAGGGTTTGACGCACCTTCTCAGTTCGTCGACGGGCGGTGATCAACCAGTACCTGGCGTCCATCACTCGTGTCACGAGGTCGGTACTAGGCATTTCGAACAATGGGACATTGCAGAGCAGATCAATGCACTCGTCTAAGTCTTCTTCGGTGGCGCTGACATTCCCGAGGGCGAACGTCGCCTTAGCGTTCCGCGTCATTTTAGAATGCGCTCGCCTGACAGCTTCATAGGAGCGTGTTAGCACGGCGCGAACAGCGGTAATCTTTGCTTCGGCAGCATCTTTCTCTCGGGCGATATGCTCTCTGTTTTGTCGGGAGAAAATTGCAAATGCTGCCCAAACCGCAGCTATGCTTCCAACAGCTTGAACCCAATCCGTGGTAGTCGACCAATCGACAGTCATGCAGCGTTTTCCAGTTATCAATGCGGCGATGCAGATCGCACAGCTATTGTAAACTTGTGGTTGCGAAGGGTGAGGTTGTTTGGGGATAAGTTTTTCGCATGCCCTACGTCACAATTGGCCTTTTTGAAGCTAGATAATCCCTGCTTCGATGGAGAAACGCCCTAAGCCGCGAACGCCGCCCGGATCGGCTGCACCGTCTGATCGGGGCGTTTCACCGGCAGGTCGAAGCTGACCACGGTGCCGACGCCCGGCTGGCTTTCCATGCTCAGCTGACCGCCGTGCATTTCGATCAGGGACTTGGTCAGGGCAAGGCCCAGGCCGGTGCCTTGGGTGGTCTTGGAATGCTGGCCCTCGACCTGTTCGAACGGGCGCGCCAGGCGCACCAGGTCCTCGGGCGCGATGCCGATGCCGGTGTCGGCGCAGGCGACGCGGACGCGCCCCTCGCCCGCCGGTCCCTGGAACGGTTGCAGCGACACGACGATGGACCCGCCCTCGGGCGTGAACTTCACCGCGTTGGAGATCAGGTTCAGCATCACCTGTTTGACGCCGCGCTGATCGGCCTCGATGTCGGGCAGGTCGTCGGCCTCGACCGCGATCGTCAGCCCCGCGTCCTGCACCTTGCCGCGCATCAGGCGCACCGCGTCCTCGCACACCGCCTGCAACGACACGGCCTCATAGTGCAGGGTCATCTTGCCGGCCTCGATCTTGGCCATGTCCAAGACGTCGTTGATCAGGCTGAGCAGATGCTGGCCCGATTTCAGGATGTCGGCGGCGTAGCCCTTGTATTTCTCGTTCAGCGGCCCGAACAGCTCGCTGGCCATGATCTCCGAGAAACCGTTGATGGCGTTCAGCGGGGTCCGCAACTCGTGGCTCATGTTCGCCAGGAACTCGGACTTGGCCTGGTTGGCGGCCTCGGCCCGGGTCATGGCGACCTCGTATTTGCGGGCCAGCAGCGACAGCTTCTCCTGGCTGGATTCCAATTGATCGACCGTGGCGCGCAGGTCGTCGGCGGCGCGACGGCGCTCGGCCTCCTCGCGCTTGATGGCGGTGATGTCGGCGGCGGTGACGACCGAGCCGCCCTCGGAGGTGAAACGTTCCGACAGCTGCAGCCAGCGCCCGTCGTGCAGTTCGACCTCGCGCAGCCCCGCCCGGCCGCCGGCCGGCGGATGCTCGGCCTTGATGGCCAGGGCGGCGATGCGGTTCAACTCGTCCTTCAGCGCCCCGCGCCGCACGACGCCGCGCCCAAAGCCGAAGGCGTCCTCGAACGCCTGGTTCCACAGGATCAGCCGACCTTGACGGTCGAACAGGACGAAGGCCTCGGAAATGCTTTCCACCCCGTCGCGCAGGCGGCTCTCGGCGGCCTGGGCGGCGGCCCTGGCGCGACGGGCCTCGGTGATGTCCAGCGCCACGCCCAGAATGGCCGTAAAGCCTGTGTCGCCGCGCGGGCCGCGCGCCTGGCCTCGCGCGTCGATCCAGCGCGTGCGCCCGTCCGCGCCGGGTACGGGGAAGGTGATCTCGAACGCGCCATAGGCCGCCGCCTGGCGCAGGGCGTGGCGGAAATCCTCGTGGAAACGGGGATGGACGCGGGCGATCACCTCCTCCGCCTCGGCCGCGCCCCCGCGTGAGAAGCCCAAAAGGGTCGCCATATAGTCGGACAGGGACACCTCGTTCCTGGCCAGATCCCACTCCCACACGCCGCACCGCGCGGCCTCCACGGCGATGCGGAACCGCTTTTCGGTGGCGATCCGCTCGCGGTGCTGGCGATTGCGGCGCAGGCCGTAAAGGCCGAACAGACCTATGACCGCCAGACCCAGCAGCAGCGGCGCGCCGATCAGCCAGGCGTCGTCCATCATCCCCGCCGTCGCATCGTCTGACACCGCCACGACATAGGGGCCCTGCGCCCCCGCGCGCGCCGTCGCCGTCAGCCGGTTTTGGCCGCCGATGGACAGGGGGGCGGGCGCGGTCAGGGGCGCAAGCGTCGCGATGTCCGCGCCGATCAGGGCGCGGATCGGCTGGCCGATCTCGGCGGCGCGGGGCGACGCCAGAACCACGCCGGCGGGCGAGACGATCCGCACGCCCTTCGCCTCGGCCAGCGGCGCGGTGATGCGCGCCTCCAGACGACCGGCTGGGGTCAGGGCCGAGGCGGCGGGCAGGGCGCCGTCGCCCGCCTGGGCTAGCACCGTTTCGTCCGGCCCGATCAGGGTGAAGCCGACATCCGGCGCCGCGCGACGTGCGGCATCGATCATTTCCACGGCGGGGCGGCCTGCGGCGGCGGCGGCTGCGGTCAGGCCCGCGTCGGCCGCGCGCGTCAGGACCTCGATGCGGCTGGCGGCCAGGCCGGCGTTCAGCATCAGGTTCTCGGCCGTCAGTCGATCCGCCTCGCGCGCTGGCCGACTGATTTCACGAGACGCCAGAAGCCCAAAGCCCGTGGACAGAAGGGCGGCGACCAGCACGCCGATGCGCAGCCAGGCGGGCGCGCCAGGGGCGCGGTCGGACGCGCGCCGCCCTCGCCCATGTTCCCGCCGCTCCGCGTCGCGCAAGCCACCCCTCCCGACCAATACCGGCTGAGACGGGAATCTAGGCTGCGTCGCGGATTCGTGTCGACCCTTCGCGGGGTCTTTTCGGCCGATTTAGGCCAGGACGGCCGGGGCTGGCAGGCGCTCGGGCGCGGCTTCCAGCACCCGGTTCACGCCCTGCAGCAGGCCGCGGGCCTGCCGCGCCAGGCCCAGTACGGCGGGCGGGGCGTCGTCGGGGTTTTCCGACACCAGGTCCACCAGACCCTGCGCCACCTGCATCAGTTGGGGCGCGCACGCGATCAGACGCGCCTGACGCTCGATCTGCTGGGGGTCGCGGTCGTATTCGGCGCCCGGCACGCGCCAGCCGCCCCAGTCGGCGCGGTCCGTCACGACCACCGGATAGGTGCCGGGCTGGGGGTGATGCAGGCAATCCTCAGGCTGTTGCCACTTGTTGCGGGCGCGCAGCACGCGCCAGTCGCCGCCGCCCTGGTCCGCGCCGGGATCGTCGGCGGCCAGCATCAGTTCGTTGGCCGTGAACTCGCGCCCCAGACCGACGTCGTAGGTGACGCGCACGGGCTCGTCGAACCCCTTGGCCCAGACAGGCTGAACCTGTTCGACGAACGCCCAGGCGCCGACGCACTCGACCCAGACCTTTTGACCCTTCTGGAACTGCGCGCGCGCCATGCCATTCTCCGAAACCAACGGCCAGGATGGATGACGATCGTTGACGCGCGGTGTCAGGGCGCGGTTACGCAGACCTTAACGCGAGATGCTTTCCAGCGTCTCGCCGGCGTATTTCTCCTTCACCCGCGTCGACAGGTCGCCGAGCGACACCACGCCTACCACGCGGCCGTGCTTGTCCACCACGGGCGCACGGCGGATCTGCTTCGATCCCATCAGATCCAGCACGACCTTCAGGTCGTCGGTGTCCAGCACGGTCTGGGCGTCGCGGGTGATGAACTCCACCACCGTCGCCGACGGCGCGGCGCCGGTCGCCAGGGCGCGCACCACGATGTCGCGGTCGGTGATCGTGCCGATCAACTGATCGCCGTCCGCCACGGGCACGAAGCCGAAGCCGCCCTTGGCCATGCGGCTGGCGACGTCCTGAAGGGTGTCGCCGGGGCGGGCCAGGTGAACGTCCTTGGTCATCACGTCGCGAATTTTCATGGCGGGTTTCCTGAGCTGAAGGTTGCGCTGAAAACCCGCCGCGAGCGTGGCGGTTCCGATCAGGGCGTTCGCCGCGGGGGCAGGGTCTCGGCCGCCCGCACCAGTTGGACGAATTCGGCACGGTCGCCATAGGGATCGTCGCCCCTGGCCCCTTGCGCCTGATCCAATATCCGGTCCCAGCCATAATCGCCGGCCATCCACGGATCGCCCCGCAGCTTCTGCCCGAAGGCGGCGACGGCCAGCGCCCACCGCGTGGCCTCGGGCGGCTGGGCGCTGACGGGGCCGGTCGTGCGATTGGTCAGGGGCTGCTGGATCAAGTCCGACCGGCTCTGGCCCGGCTGTTTGTAACGCACCTGGATGAAGCCGATCTCGCCGTTCGGATCGCCGCCGCCCACGCCGATCCGATTGTCGGGATAGCGGCGCTCGCCGATCTGGGCCGGCCCGCCGACCGGGGTGATCTCGTACAGGGCCGTGACGCTGGCGCCCGATCCGACCTCGCCTGCGTCGACCTGGTCGTTGTTGAAGTCCTGCTCGTTCAGCAGCCGGGTCTCATAGCCGATCAGACGCCATTCGGCGACGCGGGCGGGGTTGAACTCGACCTGTATCTTGACGTCGTCGGCGATGGGGAAGGCGCCCTTGTCGAACGCCGGGCCGAACAGGCGACGCGCATCCCTCAGGTCCCCGACATAGGCCGCGACCCCATTGCCGGCCTGGGCGATGGCCTGCATCCGCGCATCCTGATAGTTGCCGCGTCCGAAGCCATAGACCGACAGATAGACGCCGGTCCCGCGCTTGTCGGCGACATAGTCCTCCAGCCGCTTGTCGTCGGTGACGCCGACGTTGAAGTCGCCGTCGGTGAACATCAGGATGCGGTTGACCTTGTCGCGGGCGAAGCTGGCCTGGGCCTGGTCATAGGCGTTGGTCATGCCGGTCGCCCCGGCCGTGCCGCCGGATGCGCGCAGGCTGGCCACCGCGCAGCGCATCTTCAGCTTCTGGTCGCCGGGCGTCGGCTGCAGCGTCGTGCCCGCCCCCTCGGCGTAGTAGGTGACGGCCAGGGTGTCCTGGGGCCGCAGCCGGTCGATGGCCAGGTTCATCGCCTTCTTGGCCAGGTCCAGCTTGTCGGGCGACCGCATCGACCCCGACACATCGACCAGGAAGGTCAGGTTCAGCGGCCGCTGCTGGTCCGTCGGCAGTTCATATCCTTGAAGGCCGATGTGCACGATCTGCCGGCCCGTCGCCCAGGGCGAGGCCGCGACGGCCGTCGTGACGGCGAACGGCTGGCTCTGCGACGTGGGCCGGGCGTAGTCGTAGTCGAAGGCGTTGATCAGCTCCTCGACCCGCACCGCGTCCTTGGGCGGCGTCCGGCCTTCGCTGATGAAGCGGCGCACATTGGAATAGGACGCGGTGTCCACGTCGATGGAGAAGGTCGAGACCGGCTGGTCGCTGGTCCGTTTCACCGGATTGGGCGTGGCGTCGGGATAGCGTTCGGTGTCGGCCGGCGGCGGCGTCATGCCCGGCGACGCCATGACCCGAGAACCGGATACGACGATGTCGTTCACCGCGCCTGACCCTGACGATGAACCTTGAATGACGTTCGGCCGCATAGGCGCCGGCGGCGGAGGCGGAGGCGGCGGAGGCGGTGCGCCGTAGGGAACGCGGTCCTCCCTGCGGGTCGGCGCAATGTTCATGGGCGGTGTCGGCGGCCCGACCCGCCGCACCACCGGAGGGGCAACCACGGGCGCAGGCTGTCCCAGGTCGAAGCCCAGCGGGCCGCAGGCCGCCGGCGTCGCCTCCCCATCCAGGGGTTTGGCCAAAGCCACGGAGGGCAGGGCGACCGGCGGTGCGGCGAACGAGATGCTGAGCAGCGACAGGGCGGCGATCCTGGCCAGACGGGGCATGACGTCCTCCGGTTGTTGATTGAACAACACTGATCTTCGGTCCTGGGGCGAAACTGTGGCGCCCGCGACGCGCGCCGACATCGGATCGCGCGCCGTGTCTTTCGCGTCCTCTCGCAATCGCGCGCGGCCTTCCCCACAATAGACGCCAAGCTTGATGGGACACGCGATGGCCGAAGCGACGGCGGGACTGGATCTGGGCGCGGCGGCGGCCCTGCTGGCGGCAGGCGTGCTCGCCGTGCCGGTGTTCAAACGCATCGGCCTGGGGTCGGTGCTGGGCTATCTGGCGGCGGGCCTCGCCATCGGCCCCTTCGGCCTGAAACTGTTCCGCGAGCCCCAGACCATCCTGCATGTCGCCGAGTTCGGCGTGGTCATCTTCCTGTTCATCATTGGGCTGGAGATGCGGCCCAAACGGCTGTGGGGGCTGCGGAAGGAGATTTTCGGCCTGGGCGCGGCGCAGGTCCTGTTCTGCGGTCTGATCCTGACGGGCACGGCCATGCTGGCCGGCTTTTCGCCCTCGGTCGCCTTCGTGGGGGCCATGGGCTTCGTCCTGTCCTCCACGGCCGTCATCATGCAGATGTTGGAGGAGCGGGGCGAGATCGCTGGCGGGCCGGGCCAGCGCGCGGTGTCCATCCTGCTGCTGGAAGACCTGGCCATCGTGCCCTTGCTGGCCATCGTCGCCGTCCTGGCCTCGCTGACCGGCCGCGCCGCCGAACACGCACCGCCCCTGTGGCAGACCATCGGCTTCGCCCTCGCGGCGGTCGGCGGGGTGCTGCTGGCGGGCCGGTATGCGGTCAATCCGATCTTCCGCCTTCTGGCGCGGTACGGCGGACGCGAGGTGATGACGGCCGCCGCCCTGCTGGTGGTGGTGGGCGCCGCCTGGGCCATGTCGCTGGGCGGCCTGTCCATGGCGATGGGCGCCTTCCTGGCCGGGGTGCTGCTCTCGGAATCCACCTTCCGCCATCAGCTGGAAGCGGATGTGGAGCCGTTCCGCGCCATCCTTCTGGGGTTGTTCTTCCTGTCGGTCGGCATGTCGCTGGACGTGTCGGTGGTGGTCGCCGACTGGCGGCTGGTGATCGGCGGCGTCGTGGCCTTCATGCTGGTCAAGGGCGTGGGCATCTATGCGATCGCGCGCCTGTTCAGAGCCCCGCATCATGAGGCGGTCGAGCGTGCCGGCCTGTTCGCGCAAGGCGGCGAGTTCGCCTTCGTCCTTTACGGCGCCGCCGTCGCCGCCGGCCTGTTCGACGCCCGGATCGGGGCGATGATGTCGGCGGTGGTCATCCTGTCGATGGCCCTGACGCCCCTGACCTCGCTCTTGATCGCACGGCTGTCGCCCCATCCGGTCCAGGACGCCGAAAGCGCCGAGGGCGTCGATTTCGCCAAGGACCTGCGCGGCCAGGTGCTGATCATTGGCTTCGGCCGTTTCGCCCAGGTGGTGTCCCAACCTCTGCTGGCCCGCGACGTGGACGTCTCCATCATCGAAAACGACGTGGAGATGATCCAGGCCGCCTCTCAGTTCGGGTTCAAGGTCTATTATGGCGACGGCACCCAGCTTCACACTCTACGGGCGTCCGGCGCGGAAGAGGCCGAGATCGTCCTGGTCTGCGTCGACAAGCCCGAGGCCGCCGACCGCATCGTCGAATTGGTCAAGTCCGAGTTCCCGACCACCAGGATCATGGCTCGCGCCTTCGACCGGGGCCATTCGATACGGCTGATCCAGGCGGGGGTTGATTACCAGATTCGCGAGACCTTCGAATCCGCCCTGAAGTTCGGCGAACGCGCCCTGGTCGAACTGGGCCTGGACGAGCGTGAGGCGGCCGAGACTATCGGCGACGTGCGCCGCCGCGACGACGCCCGTCTGGACTTGCAGCTGACCGGCGGCGTCACCGCCGGTCGCCAACTGATGCGCGGCAATATGCCGACGCCTCAGCCCGCGCCCTACATCAAGCCCCGCCGCGAAGGCCGTCTGCTTAACGAGGACGAGGCCGGGCCCCCTGCGCCTGTAAAAACCGCCGACGCCTGACGCGGCTGGAGGCGCGCGTGACGATGCGCTAGAGCGAGCCGTTCCCGTCTTTCGAGGTCGCTCCCCATGAAACGTCTCGCCATCGCCGCCGTGGCCATGCTCGCCGTAGTCGCGCCCGCCATCACCGTCACCGCCTGGGGCAACACCGGCCACCGTCTGATCGGGGTGGCGGCGATGCGGGCCCTGCCGGACGATCTGCCCGCCTTCCTGCGCACGCCGTCCGCCATCGCCGACGTGGGCGAGCTGGCGCGCGAGCCCGATCGCTGGAAGGGCGCCGGCCAGCCCCACGACCGCGAGCGCGACACCGCCCACTTCATCGACCTGGACGACCAGGGCCGCGTCTTTGACCAGCGCGGCATGAGCATCGACGACCTGCCGCGCCTCAAATCCGAATACGACACCGCGCTGACCAAGGCTGGCCTGAGCGTCAATGACGCCGGATATCTGCCTTACGCCATGATCGACGGCTGGCAGCAGCTGGGCCGCGACTTCGCCTATTGGCGCGTGCTGAACGCCGCCGAGAAGCGCGAGACGAACATGGAGCGCCAGGCCTGGTACCGCGCCGACCGCCTGCGTCGCGAGGCCCTGATCCTGCGCGACATCGGCGTCATGGGGCACTACGTCGGCGACGGCTCTCAGCCGCACCACACCAGCATTCACTTCAACGGCTGGGGCGATTTCCCGAACCCGGAAGGTTTCACCAACTCGCGTCAGACCCATGCCTTGTTCGAGGGCGAGTTCACCGCCCGCGTCGCGCGCCTGGACGCCATCGAGGCCGCCATGCCGGCCGCCCGGCTTGACAGCTTTGATCCCAAGACGCGCACCGTCGCCTATCTGAAGACCACCCTGGGCACGGTGATCCCCTTCTACCGCCTGGAGAAGGCGGGCGGGTTCAAGGATCAGGACCCGCGCGGCGCGGCCTTCGTCAACGAACGCCTGGCGGCGGGCGCGGGCGAATTGCGCGACTTCATCGTCTCCGCCTGGACCGCGTCCGGCAGCGCCTCCATAGGCTGGCCCGCCGTCAAGGTCGCCGAGGTCGAGGCCGGAACCGCCGACCCCTGGATCGCCATGGTGGGCGAGGACTGAGCCCCCTTACTTTCATCATCCCCCCGGTCTGCGCCGCTGCGCGGCTTGCCGGAGGATGACGAAAAAGAGGGGTGCTTTGCGAGCGTGGCCCGAGGCGTTAAGCAGCGCCCATGTCCGACTTCACACCCCCCGCCGTCATCCTCGACAAGTCGCAGATGGCCGAGAACATCGGCGCCGTGGCGCGGGTCATGGCCAACTTCGGCTTGACGGACCTGCGCCTGGTCAGCCCTCGCGACGGCTGGCCCCAAGAACGGGCCTGGGCCACGGCCTCGGGCGCCGACTGGGTGCTGGATGGGGTGCGGGTGTTCTCGACCGTCGCCGAAGCCATCGCCGACCTGAACACCGTCTTCGCCACCACCGCCCGCCCGCGCGAAACACGCCAGCCCGTCCGCACGCCGCGCGAAGCTGGCCGGGTTCTCTATGACGACACCGCCTCGGGCCTGAAGACGGGCCTCCTGTTCGGCGGCGAGCGCGCCGGTCTGGAGACGACCGACATCGCCCTGTGCGCCGGCATCGTCACCATTCCGATTGATCCCAAACATCACTCGCTGAATCTGGCCCAGGCCGTGGCGATCAACGCCTATGAATGGCGCACCCTGATCCTGGACGCCCCGCCGCCCCGCTTCCGCGACAGCGAACCGCCGGCGTCTAACGCCCTGCTGGTCGGCATGTACGAGCATCTGGAGGAAGAGCTTGAAAACGGCGGCTTCTTCTATCCGCCCGAGAAGAAACGCTCGATGAGCCAGAACCTGCGCGTCATGCTGGGCCGCGCCGCCTTCACCGAACAGGAAGTCGCCACCATGCGCGGCGCCATCCACGCCCTGTCGCGCGGTCGCGGCCGGGTGCTGGCCAAGCTGGCGGCCGAGCGGGCGGCGAAGGAAAAGACGGACTAATAGGGGATCGCCCCTCCTCTTCCTCCGTCATCCTCGGGCTTGACCCGAGGATCGGGTGTGACAGGCGTCGGTTATCCCACCGGCGATTTGCGTGCGGACAATCCGATCCTCGGGTCAAGCCCGAGGATGACGGAGGGGGAAAAGACGGCGTAGGAAAAGCCCATGACGCCGATCCTCATCTATCCCCTTGCGGCCTTGGCGGAGATCGGCGGCTGTTTCGCCTTCTGGGCGTGGCTGAAGCTGGAGCGTTCGCCGCTGTGGCTGGCGCCGGGCGTCGTCTGTTTGATCGCGTTCGCCTGGCTGCTGACCCTGATCCCCACCGACGCGGCGGGGCGGGCCTTTGCGGCCTATGGCGGCGTCTATATCTGCGCCTCGCTGATCTGGATGGCGGTGATCGAAAAGACGCCGCCTGATCGGTGGGACGTGCTGGGCGGGCTGGTCTGCCTGGTCGGCGCGGGGATCATCCTGGTCGGGCCGCGCGCGGTCTAACCCGCCCCCAACAGGTCCGACCAGCGCCAGTTGCCCTTGCCCAAAGCCAGTTGCGCGCCGCCGGGGCGGTCTTCCAGCTTCAACACCGCCAGGCCGGTCATGCGCTGGGCCTTGCATTCGGCCGGGGCGAAGGCGACCTCCAGGGCGATGGCCTGGCGCACCCCGGCCAGGCCCTTGCCCGACTGGTTTCGGCTCTGCAGCCAGTCGCCGTTCCACACCAGGATGGCGCGACCGGAGGCGTTCATCTGCTGCGCGGCGTCGATGACGGCGCGGCGCACGTCCTGGTCGTCCCGCACCGCATCCTGGACCCAGCGCACCATGTCGCATGATCCGCCGCCGCGCCCTGTTCCGGCGCCGCCCGGCCCGGCGCCTACGCCCGCGCCGACGCCCTGACCGCCGCCGCCTCCCGGCCCCGCGCCCACGGTCAGGGCCCCCGCGATCTCGGCCGGACCCAGCAGGGGCAGGGGCGGCCCCGGCGGGGCGGGGGCGACGTGCAGCGGTTCGACGTCGGGCGGGCGCTTGACCATGACCGGGCGCGGCCGGGCCGCCGCCACGGCCGGCGGGCGACGCTGCGGCGCGGGTCTGGGCGGTGCGGCGGACGCGGCGGCGGCTGGCGCGTCCGGCTTGGGCGACGGTTGGGGCGCGATCACGCGAGCGGGCGGCGGCGGCGGCGGCAGGGGCGGCAGGGGCGGCAGGGGCGGATCGACCAGCTCCACCATCACCAACGGCGGCTCCGAAAGCTCGGGCGTGGTCGGGGGCTGCCCGGTCATCAACAGACCCAGGCCCAGGTGCGCCGCCAGAATCGGCGTCGCCGCCAGCGCCCATCGCCGTGTCCGCGCCGGTCTCAATCGCCGATCCGTGATGAGGCCGACAGCCTTGGTCGCATGGTCATCGCAACGAAACGCCTGTAAAAAATCACGACGCCCCGTTGAAAACATTCGGGCGCGTCAGGAAAGAGGCGCAGGCCCAATACAACCGGGCGACGTTTCAGGTTTCGTCGAGATTAGTCGGCCCGCCCTCCGGCATGGCCGTCGGCGGACCAACGTCGCATCTCGCCCGCCGGTTCCATGATCTGGCGAAAATCGCTGAAATGCGCCCGTTCGCTTATGGTCAAGCTGACATCTTCCTGCCCAACGCACGTCATTACTCCGCCTTTCAGCCTACGCCATTTTCATCTGGCGCATGAACTGGGCGTGGCGCCCCCGGCAAGAAGGAGACAGAACTTGAGCAGATCGAAACTCAGGACGGCGGTCGTCGGCGGCGCCCTCATCGCCCTCGGCTTTGCGGCCAGCGGCTGCGCCAGCCATCGTTTCGTGCGTGATCAGGTCGAAGTCGTCGACAACCGCGTGACCACGGTCGAAGGCACGGCGGGCCAGGCGCTTCAGCGCGCCAACGACGCCCACAAGCTGGCCGAGGGCAAGTTCCTCTATCAGGTGGTGCTGTCCGACGACTCCGTGAAATTCCCCACCGACGCGGCGGCCCTGTCGCCCGAAGCCGAGCAACGTCTGGCCCAGTTCGCCCAGCGCCTGCAAAGCGAGAACCGCAACGTCTATCTGGAAATCCAGGGCTATACCGACGCGACCGGCACGCCCCAGCATAACGATCAACTGGGCGAACAGCGCGCCGAGGCCGTGCGTCGCTTCCTGAACCGTCAGGGCGTGGCCCTGAACCGTATGGCGACCATCTCCTATGGTCAGGAACAGCCGGTGGCCTCCAACGATACGCCCGAAGGCCGGTCGCAGAACCGCCGCGTGACCATCGTCGTCCTGGCCTGATCCGCTTCGGCGCCGAACATTGGAACGGCGGCCGCTTCGCAGCGGCCGCCGTCTTCGTGTCTACAGACCGTCGAAGAAGCCAGGCACGGCGACAGTCGCCGGCCCATAGACGCCCTCGTCGAACAGGCGCGCCCCGGCGGTCGGCTCCAGATTGATCTCCACCGTCCGGGCCCCGGCGTGGCGCGCCGCCTGCACGAACCCCGCCGCCGGATAGACCGCCCCAGACGTGCCGATCGACACGAACAGGTCGCACGCCGCCAGCGCCGCCTCGATCCGATCCATGTGCAGCGGCGTTTCCCCGAACCAGACGATGTGCGGCCGCATGCGGCCTTGCGGGTGATCCGGCGAAGGTTCGTCCGCCGCCATGTCGCCGGGCCAGTCGCTGACCACGCCCGACCGGGTGCAGCGCCCCTTCAGCAGTTCGCCATGCATGTGGATCAGTTCGAATCCCGGCGCGGGGGGCGCCGCCTCGTGCGCGCGGTCGTGCAGGTCGTCGACGTTCTGGGTCACCAGCATGAAATCCCCCTCCCAGCGCGCCGCCAGATCGGCCAGGGCGCGATGGGCGGCGTTGGGTTCAACCTCGGCCAATTGGCGACGGCGCTGGTTGTAGAAGTCCTGAACCAGGGCCGGGTCGGCGGCGTAACCTTCCGGCGTCGCGACGTCCTCGACCCTGTGTCCGCACCACAGCCCGTCCGATGCGCGAAAGGTCGGCACGCCGCTCTCGGCCGAGATGCCGGCGCCGGTGAGGATGACGAGGTTCATGCAGGTTTCCGGCTGGGGACGACGACGGCTTCGCCTTGGCGAGGCTGAAGACCGATTCTATAGCCAATCATGCGCCAGATTCTGACCTTCATGTCCGCTCTCGCCGCCAGCGCCGTTGTGGCATGCGGCCTGCCGTCGCCTGCTGTTGCAGCGCCTCAGACCGTCGATCTGATGATACGGTCGGCCAATGTCATTGATGTGAAGACCGGACAGGTCACGCCCGGCCAGACGGTCCTGGTGAGGGGCCATGACATCTTCGCCGTGACGCCGGACGCCGAGGCGGCGCAGAATTTCACCGCCGCCCGCACCTATGAGGCGGCGGGCCGTTATGTGATGCCCGGACTGTGGGACAACCATGTCCATTTCGGCGGCGCGGGTCTGGAGGACGAAAACGCCGACCTCTTGCCCCTCTATGTCGCCAACGGCGTGGTCGCCGTGCGGGATGCGGCGGGCGACCTGGCTCAGACGGTGCTGGACTGGCGGGCGGCGCCGCCGCGCCCGATCGGGCCGCGCCTGTTCACCTCCGGTCCAAAGATCGAGGGGATCGCGCCGGTCTGGAAAGGCGTGATCGAGGTCGGCGGCGAGGCTGATGTCGACGCGGCCCTGGACCGTCTGCAGGGTCTGAAGGTGGATTTCGTCAAGATCACCGACAGCACCCTTAAGCCCGAATTATTCCTCTACGCCGTGCGTCAGGCCAAGGCGCGGGGCATGAAGACCTCGGGCCATATTCCTATGGGAATCACGGTGCTGGACGCCGCAGAGGCCGGCCTGTCGACCATCGAACACCTCAGCTATCTGATGAAGGCGGGATCGCGCGACGAGGCGGCGATTTCGGCGGATTATCTGGCCGGGCGCCACACCTATGCCGAGGCCATGGCCCGCTATGCCGCGACCTTCGATCCCGCCACGGCGCGCCGCGTCTATAGCCGCCTGGCCGAACTGGGCGTCATGGCCTCGCCCACCCAGCATGGATCGTCGACCCTGGCCTGGCTGGACCGCGACGACCACAGCCGCGACCCCGAACTGGCCTATATTGGTCCGGGCATTCGCGGCACCTATGGATGGCGGGTTGAGCGCGCGGCCCGCGCGACGCCCGAACAGGTCCAGGCGCGCCATCAGGTCGAGGCGACGACCCTGAAGACCCTGCCCCTGCTGCGTGAGGCCGGGGTGCGGATCTTGGCGGGGACGGACGCGGGCTTCCTGAATTCATTCAACTATCCCGGCTTTTCGCTGCACGACGAACTGGCCCTCTACGTCGCCAACGGTCTGACCCCGCGTGAGGCGCTGGAGGCGTCGGTGATCAACGGCCCGGCCCTGATGGGCGTCAGCGACCGTTACGGCGCGGTCGCGCCCGGAAAGGCGGCGGACCTGATCGTGCTGGACGCCGACCCGCTGACCGACATCGCCGCCACGCGCCGGATCAATGCGGTGGTGCGGGACGGACGCCTGCTGGATCGGGCTGAACTGGATGGGGTGCTGGCCGACATCCGGTCGCGCGTGCAGGCGCACGAGGCCGCGCAATAGGCGCTCAGGCCCGGACCGACAGGCTGGCGCGCAGCCAGTCGATCATCAGCCGCACCTTGGGCGGCACGTGGCGCGGATGGGGATGCACGGCCCAGACGCCTTCGTCGGGCGGTCGATGGTCGGGCAGGACAGGCATGAGGGCGCCCGACGCCAGGGCCTCGGCCACATAGAAGTCCGGCAGTTGGCACAAGCCCAGACCCTGCAGCGCCGCATCCAGCACGGCGGCGCCCGAGTTGCAGCGCCAGCGGCCGGTCGGGCGCAGGGTCACCTCGCGCCCGCCCTCGGTGAAACGCCAGTGTTCGGATGAGCCCAGCAGTCCGTCATGGCTGGCGATCTCGGACAGATCGCGCGGCGCCCCTCGCCGCGCCAGATAGTCGGGACTGGCGCACAGGATCAGCCGCCGCGACGCCAGCCTGCGGGCGATCAGGCGCGAATCGGTCAGATGGCCGAACCGGATCGCCAAATCATAGCCGTCGCCGACCAGGTCGCGCAGACGGTTGTCCAGGTCCAGTTCGATGGACAGTTCGGGATGGGCGCGGGCGAAGCGGTTGACCGCCGGGGCCACGAACCGTTCGCCATAGGAGACCGAACAGGTCATCCGCAACAGACCGCGCGGGGCGCTGTCGTCGGGCTGGACGGCGGCCAGGGCCTCGTCACGCTCGTCGATCAGGCGGCGGCAGCGGGCCAGGAAGTCGCGTCCCGCATCGGTCAGTTCGACCCGGCGCGTCGTGCGGTTCAGCAGCCGCGTCTGCAGCCGATCCTCCAGGCGCGCGATCTCGCGGCTTACGGCGGATGTGGACAGGCCCAGCCGTCTGGCGGCGGCGGAGAAGCTGGCCTGCTCCGCCACGGCGGTGAACTCGTCGATCCCGTCCCAGCGGCTGCTCATGCGGATGATCGTGCACGATTATCCCCGTTCAGCAATAATGTTTTGCGTTTGTCGCCGTTTCGACCGCGCTCTAACGGGCGTAGTAACGCACCAAATCCCCCTCAAGCAGCGAGCCGCCGCGCGGCGAGCGATGGGGGCTCCAGAGGACCTGAGATCATGAAAACCCGCGCCGCCGTTGCGTTCGAAGCCAAACGTCCCCTCGAAATCGTCGAGGTCGATCTGGAAGGGCCGCGCGCGGGCGAGGTGCTGGTCGAGATCAAGGCCACCGGCATCTGCCACACCGACGCCTATACGCTGGACGGTCTGGACTCGGAGGGCATCTTCCCGAGCATCCTGGGCCACGAAGGCGCGGGCGTGGTGGTTGAGGTGGGGCCGGGCGTGACCTCGGTCGAGGTTGGGGATCACGTCATCCCGCTGTACACGCCCGAATGCCGCCAGTGTAAGTCGTGCCTGTCGCGCAAGACCAACCTGTGCACCTCGATCCGTGGCACACAAGGCAAGGGCCTGATGCCCGACGGCACCAGCCGCTTCTCCTACAAGGGCCAGGCCATCGCCCACTATATGGGTTGCTCGACCTTCTCGAACTACACGGTTCTTCCCGAGATCGCCCTGGCCAAGATCCGCAAGGACGCGCCGTTCGACAAGGCCTGCTACGTCGGTTGCGGCGTGACCACCGGCGTCGGCGCCGTGGTCAATACGGCCAAGGTCGAGCCGGGCGCCAACGCCGTGGTCTTCGGCCTGGGCGGCATCGGCCTGAACGTCATCCAGGGGCTGAAGATGGTCGGCGCCGACATGATCGTGGGCGTGGACATCAATGGCGACAAGGAGGAGTGGGGCCGTCGCTTCGGCATGACCCATTTCGTCAATCCCAAGGATGTGCCTGACGTCGTGGCCCATCTGGTCGAACTGACCGGCGGCGGCGCGGACTACACCTTCGACTGCACCGGCAACACCGTCGTCATGCGCCAGGCGCTTGAGGCCTGCCACCGCGGCTGGGGCGAGAGCGTGGTCATCGGCGTGGCGGAATCCGGCAAGGAGATCGCCACCCGTCCGTTCCAACTGGTGACCGGCCGCGTCTGGCGCGGTTCGGCCTTCGGCGGCGCGCGCGGCCGTACCGACACGCCCAGGATCGTCGACTGGTACATGGACGGCAAGATCGAGATCGACCCGATGATCACCCACACCTTCGGGCTGGAAGACATCAACAAGGCCTTCGACCTGATGCACGAGGGCAAGAGCATCCGCAGCGTCGTGGTGTTCTGACCATGGCAGGGGCGACGAGGGGCTCCATCCTGCTGATCGGGGCGTCGCGGGGGCTGGGCCTGGCCCTGGCCGAGGCCTTCCTGGGGCTGGGCTGGTCCGTCGTCGCCACCGTCCGGTCCTCTGCAACGCCCCTGCACGCCCTGGCGGCCGACCATCCGGCGCTAGAAATCGAGGCGTTGGACATCGCGGACGGCGCCCAAGTCAGGGCGCTTTCGGACCGGCTCTCGGATCGAAGGTTCGACTGTCTGTTCGTCAATGCGGGCGTGGCCGATGCGCCCGATTCCATCGCCGCCACCTCGCTTGATGACTTCACTCGCCTGATGGCCATCAACGCCTGGGCGCCGCTACAGGTGGTCGAGGCGCTGGGCGGCCAGGTCGCGGAGGACGGGGTGATCGGCGTCATGTCCTCGGGGCAGGGCAGCCTCGCCAGCAACAAGGGCGGCGGGCTGGACGCCTATCGCGCTTCGAAAGCGGCCCTGAACATGCTGATGCGCAGCTATGCCGCGCGACACGCCGACGACCCCCGCGCCCTGCTGTTGCTGGCGCCCGGCTGGATAAAGACCGATCTCGGCGGCCCCGATGCGCCCTATACGATCGAGGACAGCATTCCCAAACTGGTCGAGGTGATCCTGGGCCAGAGAGGGCGTCCGGGCCTGCGCTATCTGGACCGCGAGGGTCAGCCCGTTCCCTGGTGATGGGGCTCGTTGTCAAAAGAAACGGTCATGGCTATCGTTAGCCGGCCACAGATCAGGAGGGCTCGCCATGTTCACACACGTCACCGTCGGCGCCAACGACATCGAAGCGTCGCGTCGGTTCTACGATGCTGCGCTTGGCGCGCTTGGCGTCGGGCCGGGGCAGGGGCCTGACCCGAAGGGGCGCTACTGGTGGCGGACGCGGCTGGGCGCCTTCGCGGTTGGGGCGCCCATCGATGGCGAGCCCGCCTGCCACGCCAATGGCGGCACCATCGGCTTCTTCGCCAAGGACGCCGAGGCGGTTCAGGCGTTCCACGACGCGGGCGTCGCCGCCGGCGGCCGCGCCATCGAAGACCCGCCGGGCGAACGCAACGGACCCTACGGCCCGATGGTTCTGGCCTATCTGCGCGATCCTTCGGGCAACAAGATTTGCGCCATGCACCGCGAGGGGTGACGAGCTTGCCTCTATGCTAGCGCTACGCTATCATAAGCGTATGGCTCAGGTTCTCGTGCGTGATCTGGATGATCGTATCGTCGCCCGCCTCAAGGTGATGGCGAAGGCGCAGAACATATCCCTGGAGCAGAAGTTCAGGGATATGGCGGCGCGCGAAGCCATGGATGTCGAGGCCCGCTTCGAGGAAGCGTCCCGTCGATCTCGTGAGCAGACGAGGGGCTCGTCGCTCGACTCCACGGCCCTGATCCGCGAAGATCGTGATCGGTGAGCGCGGTCTTCGACGCCAGCGTCATCGTCAAATGGTTCGTGGATGATCCCTTGGCTGACGCGGCGATTCAGGCGCGTAGGACCTACGCTTCCACAGTTGCGCCTGATCTGATGCTGATCGAAGTGGCGAACGTCTTCCGCCGATATGTCGTCCGTGGCGAGTTGCAGTCGTCGTCGGCGGCAGAGAACCTGGCCCTTATCCCGCAGGTGGTCGACCTGGTCGATCACCGAGGCCTGATCCCTGAGGCCTTCGCCATGGCCTGCGACCTGAACCATTCCATGACTGACTGCCTCTATGCCGTGATGGCGCGGCGGCGCGGTGTGCCGCTCGTCACAGCCGACCTCAAGTTGGCTCGAAAGCTGGGCGTGGTTGAGGGGATGGATGTTCGCTTGTTGAATTTTCCGGAATCGATCGCATGACCTTTGAAACCACCAAGACGCACATCGTCCACGGCGGAACCCTTCGCTATTTGAAGCACGACAGCGAGACGACCGGCACGCCCATGACCCTGTCGGTCTTCGTTCCGGGCGGAGAGGGGCCGTTTCCTGTCCTGATCTGGCTGTCGGGCCTGACCTGCACCGAGGACAACTTCACCACCAAGGCCGGGGCTTATCGCGCCGCCGCCGAGCATGGGGTCATCATCGTGGCCCCCGACACCAGCCCGCGTGGTGAAGGGGTCGCCGACGATCCGGCCTATGATCTGGGGCAGGGCGCGGGCTTCTACATCGATGCGACCGAGGCGCCGTGGGCGCCGAACTTCCGCATGGAATCCTATGTCGCCGGCGAACTGATCCGCCTGATCGACGCCGAGTTCCCGACGACGGGCGTACGCGCGATCTCGGGCCATTCGATGGGCGGGCATGGCGCCCTGACCCTGGCGCTGAAATATCCCGACCTGTTTCGCTCTGTCTCGGCCTTCGCGCCCATCGTGTCGCCGTCGGTCGTGCCGTGGGGCGAGAAGGCCTTCACGGCCTATCTGGGGGACGATCGCGCCGTATGGGATCGGCATGACGCCGCCAAACTGATGGCGTCCGGCGCGGGGAAGGACGTGTACGACGACATCCTGATCGACCAGGGCGACGCCGACAGCTTCCTGACCGACCAGCTGAAGCCCGAACTGCTGCAGGCCGCCGCCGACGCGACAGGCCAGAAGATCACCATCCGGATGCAGCCGGGCTATGACCACTCCTATTTCTTCATGGCCAGCTTCATCGCCGACCATGTGGCCTTCCATGCGCGGCGTCTGAAGGGCTGATCGGTGCAGCGGCGCAGCCTTCTTGTCGGGTTCGCCGCCTTGGCGGCCTGGCCGCGGAATGTCGCGGCGCAGGAACAGGCGCCTGATCTCGACTGGCGGCCAGAGCTGTCGTCGCCTGGCTACGCCCCCGCTTCAGGGCCTGTTATTCTGATCGACGAGGCGCATGACACCCTCCAGACCGTGGCGGGCCGATATGCGGGTTTCGCCACGCTGGCGCGCGCTGACGGCTATAGGGTGGAAGCCTTGCGCCAAGGTTTCGACGCTCCAGGCGCCCTTCACGGCGCCGACATTCTGGTCATTTCCAATCCTCGTCTTTCGTCGTCCCAGCGGATGGGGTCGGCGTTCTCAGAGGAGGAAATTCAGGCGGTCGCGGCTTGGGTCGAACAGGGCGGTGCGCTGCTTCTTGCGGTCGATCACGCGCCTTACGGCGCTGCGGCGGAAGCGCTGGGCCGCCGTTTCGGCGTGAGCATGGGCAAGGGGTACGCCTTTCAACTCGCCGGGGCGGACCTGACGACCAATCTCGTTTTTCCTTCGCCGGCCTTGGGCGATCATCCGATCATGCGCGGGCGCACGCCTTCCGAAGCTATAGGCTTGGTGCGGACCTTCACGGGGCAGTCTATTAGCGGACCACGATCAGCCACAGTCCTTCTGGCCATGAGCGACGATGCGTTGGAAGCGCCTGATCTGACCACGCTGCAGGCGATCCGTGACCGTCTGCGCGCCGGTGAGAATGCAGGACTTGTCACGATGGAAATGGCGCGTCCCGCCTTGTCGGCGCAGGGACTGGCGTTCGCTTTCGGGGCTGGGCGCGTTGTGGTCCTGGGCGAGGCGGGCATGTTGACGGCGCAGATGCTGCGTTTCTCGGACGGGCGGGCGCCGCGCCTCATGGGATTGAACACGTCCGGTCATGATGACCAGCAGTTCGCCCTGAACCTGCTGCACTGGCTGTCACGGCTTCTTCCCTGATGCTAGAGGGGCGGCATGAACGCTCTCGACGCCTACGAACCGATGTTTTCCGCCCTGTGCCGCGAGGTGGGCTTCTGCCTGCACGAAAAGGGTCAGAAGCGTGTGATCGAGGCTTTGCCCAAGGGTCTGGACGCCGCCGTGCGCGCGGTCTTCGCGGCCGAGGGCGTGGATGAACCCAATGCGCCGGGCGATCTGAAGCGGGCCGTGCGCGACTGTCTGAAGGCGAACTTGCCAGCTTGACCTTTAGGGACCGATAAGTCGGAACGAATCCGGGCTTTGTCGCTTGGGTTTCACGAACGGGCGCCTATGTGTCGCCCATCAAGACTGTCGGAAAAAGGAGCTCTCCATGGCCTTCACCCTGCCCCCGCTGCCCTACGCCTATGACGCGCTGGAGCCGGCCATCGACAAGGAGACGATGACCTTCCACCACGACAAGCACCACCAGACCTATGTCGACAATCTGAACAAGGCCGTCGACGCCGACGCCAGCCTGCAGGGCAAGTCGCTGGAGGAAATCTTCACCAGCATCTCCACCGCGCCCAAGGCCGTTCGCAACAACGGCGGCGGCCACTGGAACCACAGCCTGTTCTGGGAACTGCTGGCCCCCGCCGATCAGGCTGGCGAACCGTCGGCTGACCTCGCCGCCGCCATCGACGCCGATCTGGGCGGGATGGACAAGTTCAAGGAAGACTTCAACGCCGCCGGCGCCGCCCAATTCGGCTCCGGCTGGGCCTGGCTGATCGTTCAGGACGGCAAGCTGAAGATCACCTCGACCCCGAACCAGGACAACCCGCTGATGGACGTCGTGGACGAACGCGGCGAGGTCATCCTGGGCGCGGACGTCTGGGAACACGCCTACTATCTGAAATATCAGAACCGCCGCGCAGACTATCTGAAGTCGTTCTGGACGGTGGTGAACTGGAACAAGGTCAACGAACTGTACGCCGCCGCCAAGTAAAGCCGGCCCCAGATCGAGACATGACGACGCCTGCCGGAACCTCCGGCGGGCGTTTTCGATTCATCTCATTCCAACGGAGACGAATGCGATGCGGATGATGATGACGGGGGCGGCCCTGGCCTGCCTGACCCTGGCGGCCTGCCAGCAGCCGGCCGGCGAGCAGAAGGCCGGCGATCCCGCCCCGCCCAACCCGACCCAGACGGTCGCGGCCCCGGCGGAGAAGCCGGTCTATCGCTTCAAGATCGGGGGGCTGGACGCCATCGCCCTGTTCGACGGCCAGAACCCCGTGCCGAACGACAACAAGGTGTTCGGCGTCGGCCTGACGCCCCAGGCGGTGGCCGCCCCCTTGACCGCCGCCGGCCAGCCGGCCGATCCCATCACGCTCGAAATCCATCCGCTGCTGGTCAGAAACGGCGCCCGGACGATGCTGTTCGACACCGGCCTGGGTCAGGGCAAGGGCCAGTTGATGCAGAGCCTGCGCACCGCTGGCGTCGATCCGTCCGCCATCACCGATGTCCTGATCTCGCATGGTCACCCTGACCACGTCGGCGGTCTGGTCGCGAACGGCGCCCTGGCCTTCCCCAACGCCGCCATTCGGATGTCGCAGGCGGAATGGGCCTCTCTGCGCGCCAATACCGAGATGGCCGATCTTGTGCGGATCATCACGCCCAAGGTCCAGGCTTTCAACCCCGGCGGGGAGGTGGCGCCCGGCGTCACGGCCCAGGACACGGCCGGCCACACGCCGGGCCATGTCGCCTATCTGATCGCCGATGCTCAGAACCAACTGCTCTATACCGGCGACCTGATGCATCACTGGATTCTGTCGGTGGAACATCCCGATTGGAAGGTCGGCTATGACGACGATCAGGCGGCGGGCGAGAAGGCGCGGCTGGACGAGGTGACGGCGTTGCGCAACTCCGGCGCCCACATCTACGCCTATCACTTCCCGTTCCCGGGCCTGGGCAAGATCGCCACGCGCGAGGGCCGGGCCATGTTTATCTCGGAAGCCCAATCGACCCAGTCGGCTTCCAAATAGGCCTCAGACCAGCAGGTCCACGCCGGGCGGCATCAGATCCTGCATCCGCTCGGCGTGGTGGCGGCGCACCATGCGGCGCTGGCGCAGCATCTCATGGATGCCGTCGGCCAGCTCCAGCAGCTGACCATCCGACAGCGGTTCGACCAGGTCGACCAGTTGTCGTTTCAGCGCCTCGACCGCCTGTTCGGAGAGGCCGGTCTGGAAGCTCTTGTCTTCGCGATGCATTCGACTCCTCCTTGTTCGGGTGCAGGGCTCGGTTGCGTCATCAGACAGAAGGCGGAGGATCGCGCCTTCGTTCCCGTCCATCGTGCTTAACGGCCCGCGCGCCTTGACTCTGTGGGCGCGTCTGGCCATAAGCGCCGCCTTCCACGTCCGACGGTTCGCCGCCGGGCGCGGTCATGACGGAAGATGCGTGGACCGCCGTTGAGATCGCATTCCCAATCCAGGGATGCCGGGCCGCATCGTCGAAAAGAGAATAGAATGTCCAAGCGCCACAGCGCCAAGTACAAGATCGACCGGGCCATGGGTGAAAACCTGTGGGGCCGCTCCAAGTCGCCGGTCAACAAGCGTTCCTACGGCCCCGGTCAGCACGGTCAGCGTCGCAAATCCAAGGTTTCCGACTTCGGCCTGCAACTGAAGGCCAAGCAGAAGCTGAAGGGCTACTACGGCAACATCACCGAGAAGCAGTTCGCCAAGACCTATGACGAGGCCGCTCGCCGCAAGGGCAACACCTCGGAAAACCTGATCGGCCTGCTGGAATCGCGCCTGGACGCCATCGTCTATCGCGCCAAGTTCGTGCCCACCGTCTGGGCCGCCCGTCAGTTCGTCAGCCACGGCCACGTCCTGGTCAATGGCAAGAAGGTCGATATCGCCTCCTACCGCGTGAAGCCGGAAGACGTCGTCACCGTGAAGGAAAAGTCGCGCAACATGGCGCTGGTGCTGGAAGCCCAGCAGTCGTCGGAACGTGACGTGCCGGACTATCTGGAACTGTCGGATCGTTCGTTCTCGGTCCGTTACGTTCGCGTGCCGGAACTGTCGGACGTGCCTTACGCCGTGAAGATGGAACCGAACCTGGTCGTCGAATACTACGCCTCGTAAGTCGCGTTTCGACCGTTTGAGTTGGAAGGGCCCCGGATTCGTCCGGGGCCCTTCGTCTTTCGCCCTGTTCCCTTCACGGGCGAACAGGCGCACTCTACGCCATCGGGCCTGGAGATCTGGGGAGGTCGTCGGTTGAGCGGCTCCATCATCGCACGCATCGTCCTATGCGCCGTCGCCGCCAGCGCTGCGGTCCTGTCCGGCTGCGCCACGACCGAACCCACCGTCTCGACGCGCGGCATGCCAGGCGAACTGGAGCCGATCCACGCCGCGACCTTCACCAAGGACGAAGCCATCTTCTGGGTCAGCTCCAACGGCTGCACCAAGAAGGACGATCTGATCCCCATCGTCAGTCTGCAGGGCGGACAGGCGGTCATCACCCTGCGTCGCATCGACGAGGACAAATGCCGCCAGGACTTGGTCCAGGGGGTCGAGCTGAAATGGTCGTTTCAGGAACTGGGCCTGACGCCCGGCGCGCCGGTCAGCGTCAACAACCCCTACCAGCTTCCACGCTCCTGACCGCCCCGCGCGAAGGGTTTCGTTAAGCCTGTTCGGGCGCGTCTGGTTAAAACTCGTGCGCTAATCAGCCGGGCTGTTTCCTTCCCGGTTCTTGGCTTTCATGCGTTTCCTCACCTGCCTGACCGACGACCATAACCTTTGGCTGGTCGGGCTCGCCGCCGCCCTGTGTCTGATCGGGTCGATCATCACCTTCCGTCTGTTCCGCCGTCTGCGCGCGGCCGAGAAGGGCACCCGTCTGGCCTGGAGCTTCATGGGCGCCGTGGCGACCGGGGCGACCATCTGGTGCACCCATTTCGTGGCCATGATCGCCTATGAGCCCGGCGCGACCGTCAACTACGAACCGCTGCTGACCGGCCTGTCGCTGGGCGTGGCCATGCTGGGCAGCGGCTTGGCCCTTTGGGTCGCCTCGCGCGCCATGCGCGGGTCCGCCGAACTGGGCGGCGTGCTGTTCGGCCTGACGGTGGTGGCGATGCATTATACGGGCATGGCCGGCTTCGCCACGGACGCGATCATCCACTGGTCTGCGATCTATGTCGCCGCCTCCGTCGCCGGGGCGCTGATCTTCGGCGGTTTGGCCTTCCACCTGGCCCGGCGTCCGGGCAAGGCGGCGCCGGTCGTGCTGATGGTTCTGGGCATTGTGGCCCTGCACTTCACCGGAATGGCGGCCATGACAGTGATCCCCCTGGCGCCGATCATTGACGCCTCCGCCGCCGACAACGCCAATGTGGTCCTGGCCTTCGCCGTCGCGGCCGTGGGGCTGATGATGCTGGGCACGGGCGTCGCCACCTATGCTCTGGACCTGCAGTTTCGCGTCCAGGCCAAGGCGCGTCTGGAACAGCTGCTGGAGGGCAGCGTCGACGGCATGGTGGTCGAACAGGACGGACTGATCCTCGCCGCCAACGCCGCCTTCGCCAATCTGGTCGGCGTCGATCACGACACGCTGGTCGGCGAGCCGCTGGCGCGGTGGATGACCGATCTGGCCCATCTTCAGGTCGGCTGCCTGACCCAGTCGCGTCTGGTCGGCCCGGCTGGGGCAGAAATTCCGGTGGAGATCGCCGCCCGTCGCGACGGCGGCCGCGCGGTCGAAAGCGACATCATGATCTATGCGGTGCGCGATCTCCGCACCCGCCTGGCGCAGGAGCGTCGCATCGCCCATCTGGCGCGCAACGACGGCCTGACCGGCCTGCCCAACCGCTCGTCCTTCCTGGAGTGGCTGACGCGCCAGACGTCCGACCCGATCGCCGCGACCAAGGTGGCCCTTCTGGCCATGGACATGGATCGCTTCAAGGAGGTCAACGATGTCCACGGCCACGCCGCCGGCGACCAACTGCTGATCCGGGTGGCCGAGCGGATGCGCGCCGCCCTGCGCCCCGGCGAGTTCGTGGCCCGTCTGGGCGGGGACGAGTTCGTCGCCGTCGTGCCGGTCCAGCATCGCGAGGATGCGCTGGACCTGGCCGGACGCCTGCGCGTCGCCGTCACCACGCCCGTCGTTCTCGATCACGCCGAGGTCTCCTGCGGTCTCAGCGTCGGCATCGCCGTGTGGCCCGACGACGCCGACAATACTTCGACCCTGATCAATGACGCCGACCTGGCCATGTACCGGGCCAAGGCTTCGCTGGGCACGGACGTCTGCTTCTATGAAGAGGAGATGGACGAGGCCGTCCGCATCCGCCGGCGCATGGCCCAGCAGATGCGCGAGGCCCTGGACCAAGGCCAATTCAGCCTGAACTGGCAGATTCAGGCCGCCGTCGATACCGGCGCGATCACCGGCTATGAGGTCTTGCTGCGCTGGGTCCAGCCCGACGGGACCTTCATCTCGCCGGGCGACTTCATTCCCCTGGCCGAGGAAAACGGCCTGATCCTGCCGATCGGGGAATGGGTGTTGCGCACCGCCTGCGCCGAGGCGGCGCTCTGGCCCGAACCGCACAAGATCGCCGTCAATCTGTCGCCGGTCCAACTGGGTCACGTCGATCTGCCGCGCCTGGTGCATCAGGTTCTGATCGAGACCGGCCTTTCGCCGTCGCGGCTGGAGCTGGAGATCACCGAAACGGCCATGATCACCGACATGGAGCGCACGACCCACGTTCTGCGCCAGCTGAAGCTGCTGGGCGTCTCCATCGCCATGGACGATTTCGGCACCGGCTATTCGTCGCTGTCGACCCTGCGCGCCTTCCCGTTCGACAAGATCAAGCTGGATCGCTCCTTCATGTCCGAACTGGACGGCGGGCCGGAATCCGCCGCCATCATCCGCGCCGTCCTGGCCCTGGGCGAAAGCCTGCACATCCCGGTCTTGGCCGAGGGGGTTGAGACGCTGGATCAGCTCAGCTTCCTGCGCGACCAGGGCTGTGACGAGGTGCAGGGCTATCTGTTGGGACGGCCGCAGAAGACGGCCGACGCCGAAATCCAGCCCGCCGCCCGGGTGCTGTGGGACGACAAGCCGCCGACGGTCGCTGCGGCGGCCTGACGAAGAGCAACACGCGCTAGACGCTTCGGCCGTATCCCGGCCACGTCGTGTTGCCGGCCCGCGCATACTGTTCCGGCAGCCGCTCCTCCTCGCCCAGAGCGACGGCGGCGTGGTGCGCCCAGTGCGGGTCGTCCAGCGCGGCCCGCGCAATGGCGATCAGGTCCGCCTGGCCCGACGCCACGATGTCCTCGGCCTGTTTCGGGTCGAAGATCATGCCCACCGCCATGACCGCCGCGTGGGGCGCCGCCGCCTTCACTGCCGCTGCGAAAGACAACTGATACCCCGGCTGGTCGCCGGGAATGGCCGCCCGCGCGACATTGCCGCCCGACGTCAGGTGCAGATAATCATAGCCCATGTCGTGCAGCGCCCGGCCGAAGGCCGTCACCTCGTCCAGCGCCACACCGCCCTCGACCCAGTCCGAGCCGTTGAACCGCGCGCCCAGCGCCTTTTCCGTGGGCCAGGCGTCGCGCAGGGCCTGGGCGACCCGCAGCGGAAAGCGCGCTCGGTTCGCGGCCGAGCCGCCGAAGGCGTTGGTCCGCTGGTTGGAGATCGGCGACAGAAATTCGCTCAACAGATAGCCGTGGGCGGCGTGCAATTCGACCAGGTCGAACCCGGCGCGTTCGGCCCGCCGCGCCGCCGCCACGAAGGCCGCGATCACGCGATCCATGTCCGCCTCGCTCATCTCGGTCGGCGTGTGCCAGTCGGCCTTGAACGGCAGGGCCGAGGGGCCGAACGTCTCCCAGGCGCCATCGTCCGCCGCCAGCGCCCCGCCGCCCTTCCACGGCGCGCTGGTCGAGGCCTTACGGCCCGCATGGCCCAGCTGGACGCCGATGGGCGTGTCGCTGTAGGTCCGCACGCCCGCTATGATCGCAGCGAAGGCGGCCGCCTGTTCGTCGTTCCACAGGCCGGTGTCGTCGGGCGTGATGCGGCCCGCCGCCTCCACCCCCGTCGCCTCGACGATGACCAGCCCTGCGCCGGAAATGGCCAGCCGCCCCAGGTGCTGCACGTGCCACGGCTGGGGCACGCCCTCGACGGCCGAATATTGGCACATGGGCGCGATCACCACGCGGTTCTTCAAGGTCAGCGGGCCCACGGCGTGGGGCGAAAACAGCAGGCTCATGACAAGGCGTCCGATGGGGGAGGGGAGGCTATTCAACGAGGTCCGCAGGGGACCGGTTCAACCGGCGCCTTTCGGATTGTTCATCCAGCTTGCCGATAATTCACGTGTGCCGATGCGACCCGCGCGGCACAAAGGGTCAAGCTTTCAAAGGGGAACCCAAATGCTTCGTCTCGCTCTCGCCATCGCCATCGCCGCGCCTCTGCTGTCGGGCTGCATCATCGTCTCGACTGAAAAGCCGACCACGCGCGTCATCACCGCCCCGGCTGCGGGCCAGTAATGCGGGGCGTGGTCAAGGGTCTGGCGGCGGCGCTCCTGGCCGCCCCCCTGTTGGGCGCCTGCGTCATCTATGACAGCACCGCGGGCGAGAACGTCTCGGTCAACGTCACCCGCAACGACGCCCCGCCCGCCGAAGCCATCCGCGAGGCCCGTTTCGCCGACGGCGCCCTGGTCGTGCGCGTCGATTCCAACGGCTGCACACAGGCCTCGGACTTCGAGGTGGCGGTGGCGGACAACAATCCGGTCGAGATCACCCTGCGCCGCACCAAACAGGACCTGTGCAAGGCCCTGGTCCCCGACGGTGCCGAGCTGCGCTGGACCTACGCCGACCTCGGCCTGGAGGCCGGCGCGCCCGCCCGCATCCTCAATCCGTTGAAGTAACGGCCGGAGCCAATCGGCATTCAGTGGGCCGAAATCTTTGATCGTCATTCCGGGTTCGTCCTACGGACGCCCCGGAATAACGGCGTGGAGCTGAAGGTCGCTTGAGCCTAGAGCCCATCCAGCCTCGTCATCCTCGCCCGTGTGGCGAGGATCCTTACTCCTGGTATGTCCAGGGCGTGCGCTGACGTCGGACAGCGCGATTATCGATCCCAGGCGCAGGGCCTAGGATGACGCATCATTGGCGAGGTCAGCCTGCCGCCGCCTCGAACACGCTCAGCATCTCTGGCGGAATGCGCTGGGGCCTCAGGGTCCTGGCGTCCACCAGAACCCATTCGGTCACGCCCTGGGCGCAGACGCGGCCCTGGTCGTCCTCGATACGGACATAGCGGTTGAAGCGCGGCCCTTGCGGCTCTCCGACCCAGGTGCGGGCCACGACGCCGATCGCGCCTGGCTCGATGCCGCGCAGATAGTCGATCTCGTGCCGGGTCGCGACCCACGACCATTTCGCCCGCGTCGTCTCATCGAACCGCGCATTCCAGTGGGCCGTGCCCGCGTCCTGCAGCCAGCCGACATAGACCACGTTGTTGACATGGCCGTTGGCGTCGATGTGCTCGGGCCGCACGTCCAGAGGCACGACGAAGACCTCCCGGTCCCCGCGCGGGGTCAGGGTCTTTTTGGCCATCAGGCCTCGCCGAGCGGAACGCCCTTCTCGACCATCAGGGCCTGAAGTTCGCCGGCTTGGAACATCTCGCGGATGATGTCCGATCCGCCCACGAACTCGCCCTTCACATACAGCTGGGGGATGGTGGGCCAGTCGGTGAAGCTCTTGATGCCCTCGCGCAGGGCCTCGTCCTGCAGGACGTCCACGCCGACGAAGGCGGCGCCGACATGATCCAGGATCTGCACAGCCAGGGACGAGAAGCCGCAGCGCGGCTGGTCGGGCGTGCCCTTCATGAACAGCACCACGTCGTGCTGGGCGACGGTGTCGCCGATGAAGGCGTGGACGGGATCGGCGGCTTGAACGGTGTCGGTCACGGGGTGGGCCTTTCGTGAAGCCCGTCAGCTAGGGAGCGCGAGGGGCGCGGTCAAGGCGTGCGCGACGATCCGTCGTGTCTATCAGGCGGCGTTCGCCACGACGCGCGCCATTTCGATCTGGGCGGCCAGGCCCGGCGGCATGTCGCGCTCGGGCGCGGCGGCCAGCACCGCCAGCCGGTCCGTGTCGGTCGGCCCCACGACCACGCTGGACACCGACGGATCGGTCAGGACGTAGGACAGGCAGATGGCCTCGGCCGTCCAATTCGGGGTCCGGTACAGAAAACCGAAGGCGTCCTTCTTGGGCGTGTCCGCGGGTCGTTTGCCGCCGCCCAGGCCGAACAGCCCCTTCTTGAACACCGGGGCGTCCGGTTCGCGGGTCCGCCGGTCGATGTAGAAGTCGTAGGCGAAGACGGCCATGTCCTGTTCGCGCGCCGAGCGGATGCGGTTGCGGATCGGCCAGCCGGCGTTGATGTCGAACGGCGTCAGCAGGGCGTCGAATGCGCCGGTCGAGACATAGGCGTCCATCACCGGCCCACCCCCGGCGATCCCCAACAGGCGGATGCGCCCGGTCTTGCGCAGCGCCTTCAGCGCCGCCAGCGACGACTGCGCCAGCTCCGTCTCGCCGGGCTCGTGCAGCACGGCCATGTCGATCCAGCCCAGGCCCGAGAAGTGCAGCACCCGGTCTATGGCGCCGGTCATCCCCTCGGCCGAGAAGTCGCGAGCGCCCGCATCGCCCGGTCCCTCGCCGGCGCCCAAGGTCACGCTGACATAGACCAGCTTGCGGTCCACGTGCGACAGGGCCTGGCCCAGCACCTCGGCCGCCACCGGGTCTGCCGTCTCCAGCCGATAGCTGTTGATCCCCGCCTCCAGCGCCGAATACAGCAGGTCCAGCCCGGCCTCGCGCCCGCGCGCCAGCGCCGCCGCCCCGAAGCTGAGCGTCAGGTTCGAGATGGCGGAGCCGGAAACGCCGAACGGGCGATAGCGCATGACCCTACCCCTCCTGGACCGGGGCAGAGGTCTCCAGCGCCAGGGCGTGCAGTTCGCCGCCCATCTGACCCTTCAGCGCCGCATAGACCAGCTGGTGCTGACGCACGCGCGGCACGCCGGAAAAGGCGCTGGACACGATGCGGGCGCGGTAATGGTCGCCGTCGCCGGCCAGATCCTCGATGGCGATCTCGGCGTCGGGAAAGGCCTCGACCAGATGCTGGCGCAGCGTTTCGACGGACATGGGCATGGGCGAGACTCTCGGAGCTTTCCCCGCCAGCGTGACCGATAAACCTTAATGGCTGACTACGGGGCGGCGGCGTTCGAACAGCCGCACGGCATGGTCGCTGTAGGTCGTCTCGGCATAGGGCCGATAGCCGAGACGGGCGGCCAGTTTCAACGAGGCCAGGTTGTCCGGCGATATCATGCAGACGGTGCGCTGGACGCCCAGAACATTTTCCGCCCAGTCCAAGGCGGCGCCCAGAGCCTCGGCGGCATAGCCACGGCCCTGAAACGCCGGGTCCAGCCCCCAGCCCAGCTCCGGCGCATCCAAGGCGGGCGTCATCTGGCGGCGATAGTTCAGCACCCCAATGCTGCCCAGATAGGCGCCGCCATCCTTCAACCGGATCGACCAGTTGCCGTGACCCAGGGCGGACCAATGCCCGATGTCGCGCAGCAGCCGGAACCAGACCTCTTCATCCGAAAGGGCGCGGCCCATGAGAAAGCGGGTGAAGTCCAGGTTCTTCCACAGGGCGGCGATGTCGGTGAAGTCATCCGGCCCGGCGGGGGTCAGGACCAGGCGTTCCGTCGTCAGCGTCGTCGTCACATCAACCCCAGTTGCTTCAAACTGGCCACCCCGTCGCGGCCGACGACCAGATGGTCGTGCACCTCGACGTTAAGGGCGCGGCCGGCCTGCACAACCTGTTTCGTCATTTCCACGTCGGCGCGGCTGGGGGTCGGATCGCCCGACGGATGATTGTGCACCAGGATCAGCGCGCTGGCCGACAGCTCCAGCGCGCGGCGCACCACCTCGCGCGGATAGACGGGCGCATGATCTACCGTGCCCCGGTTCTGCACCTCGTCCAGGATCAACTGGTTCTTCTTGTCCAGATACAGCACCCGGAACTGCTCGCGGGGCTCATGCTGCAGGGCGACCCGCACATAGGCCAGAAGCGCCGTCCATGACGAGATGACCGCACGTTTCGCCGCCGGTTCGCGCGCGATCCTGCGCGTCACGTCAAAGATCAGCTGCAGGTCCAGCGCCACCGCCCGTGTCGCCTTGCCGGGCACATAGCCCATCGACCGCGCGACCTGATCCTCCACCGCCTCGTGGCTGGCCGCCCCGATCCCCTCCAGCCCGCCGAACCGCGCCAGCAGGTCCTTGGCCAGCGGTTTGACGTCCTTGTAGGGCACGCTTCGGAACAGCAGCAGCTCCAACAGCTCATAGTCGGGCAGGGCGCCTAATCCCCCCTTGGCCGCCCGCTCGCGCAGCCGGTCGCGATGGCCGCTGTGGCGGGGCTTGGGCTTGGCCGTGCCGGCGTCTGGCTGCGACGGCTGCAAGGCTTCGTCCGTCATCGCTGCACCGTCTGTTCTGGACCGAACTCCAGTCCGGCCGGCCACCTCGGCCACACCGGCTCAGACGAGCGTCCGTTCGGCGGTGGCGATTGGTCGTGGTGGCTCAGGAACCGCGTGCCGTCCATCCGTTCGGCCGCCAGCCCCACCCGACCCTCGGCGTCTGCGAAGATGCTGACGACCTGCCACTTCGGCTTTTGCTGTTCGAGCATATTGCCGCCGCCCGGCGCCCCGCGGTTCAGATAGGCGCCGCCACGGACTTTCAGATTACAGGCGGGCGCGTCATCGGAGTAGTTGACGCAATGGGTCAGCGGCGCGTCCGGGCCCGACCACCAACAACTGAAGGTCGCCTTGGTCTGCAGCGGAACGCAGCGCTGAACTTCGGGCGAGACGTTCGCAGAAACCGTCATCGCGGGCTTCGGCGGCGTCCGGTCGGCCACACACCCCGACATCACGGCCGAAAGGCCGACGACGACATAGGCCCCCTTCATGTCAGACTCCAGATTGCGCTTCGGCAGCCTAGCGTCGCTGTTCTGCGGTGCGCAACCTTCGCTGGATCGATCGGTCGACGTGGCTGGGTGCAGCGAGAGAACGCCAACTCTTTCGTCGCCGCACAAGCGACACTCACTAGACCCCCGTCATTCCGAGGCGTCCGAAGGACGAACCCGGAACCCAGGAGGCGTGCATCTGGCGTCGAACGCATCCGACGATGTGACTGTAGTCCTGGATTCCAGGTTCTTCGCTTCGCTCAGCCCCGGAATGACGGGTTGGCAAGAGCGGCCGAACGAACCCCGCTCGCTCGCTATCAGTTCGGCCGGAACAGGCCCTTGGGCGAGGCCGTGAAGATCTCCAGCCCGTCTTCGGTCACGCCGATGGTGTGTTCGCACTGGGCCGACAGGGACTTGTCGCGGGTCACGGCGGTCCAACCGTCGGACAGCACCTTCACCTGCGGCTTGCCCAGATTCACCATCGGCTCGACGGTGAAGAACATGCCGGCCTTCAGCACGGCGCCGTCGCCCTTGCGGCCGTAGTGCAGGACGTTGGGGCTGTCGTGGAACACCCGGCCGATGCCGTGGCCGCAGAAGTCTCGCACCACGCTCATGCGCTGGGCCTCGACGAACTTCTGGATGGCGAAGCCGATGTCGCCGAACGTATTGCCCGGCTTGACCTGCGCCAGGCCCAGCTCCAGCGATTCATAGGTGACGTCGATCAGGCGCTTGGCGCGGGCGTTGATCTCGCCCACCGCATACATCCGGCTGGAATCGCCGTGCCAGCCGTCGACGATGACGGTGTGGTCGATGTTGACGATGTCGCCGTCCTTCAGAACCTTGTCGCCGGGGATGCCGTGGCAAACGACGTGGTTGATCGAGGTGCAGACCGTCTTCTCATAGCCCTTGTATCCCAGGCAGGCGGGCAGGCCGCCGTGGTCCAGGGTGAACTCGCGCACCAGATCGTCGATCTCCCCGGTCGTGACGCCCGGCTTCACATGGGCTGAGACCATGTCCAGGGCCTCGGCGACCAGCCGGCCGGCCTTGCGCATCCCCTCGAAATCTTCAGGGCTGTGGATGCGGATGGCGCTGGAGCGGACCAGGACGTCGGTTTCCAGTTCGGGCGTTTCGTACATGGGCTTCGATCAGGCTTGATGGCGGGGCGCGCCGCAGATGGCCCTTATATCACGGATGCACAAGGCGATCTTGGGGCGACAGGGCTGGGCAAGGAAATCCGGCGGAACAGAGTTCCACGCGCCTTACCCTGCGTAAGTCGGTGATTCCACGACGGCTTCTTGCCGCAACGGAACCTCGCGCGGGTGTGATCGTGTGCAGCTTTGATGACACAGTTTCGCCCGGATCGGAGCAGAGAGCGGCCATGCGTGCAACGCTTTCTGGTCGAAAGCGCTGCGGCAACGTCTCTCCCCCGACACCCCACCGCCGCGTTTGATGGCGGGGGCTGCACTTAGGAATGGTACATGACCTCCAGGACTCTCGCCCGCGCGGGCGGCATCGCCCTGACCACCGCGCTTCTGGCCGGCGTCGCCGCGCCCGCCATGGCCGGTTCGTTCTATGTTCAGGAACAATCGACGCGGGGCCAGGGCCGCGCCAACGCCGGCGTCGGCGCCGACAAGGGCGTCCAGTCGCTGTGGTGGAACCCCGCCGCCATCGCCGGCACCCAGCGCGAAGTCTATACGGGCATGCACGGCCTGATCCTGGACTCCAGCGTCGACAACCGTGGTTCGACCCTGACCTACAATGTGCCCGTCGCCGGCGTCGGCGTGGTCAGCCGCACCTATCCGGTCAACGGCGATCCGCACGTCCATGACGTGGTCGAAAGCGGCATCGTGCCGAACTTCGCCATCTCGACCCCTATCGGTGATCGTTTCAACGTCGGTCTGGCCGTCCAGGCGCCCTACAACTTCACCACCAAATATCTGGCCGACGACTTCGCCCGCTACGACGCCCTGACCTCGGAACTGCGTTCCGCAAATGTCAGCCTGGTCGCCGCCGCCAAGGTCACCGACTGGCTGGACATCGGCGCCGGCTTCGACGCCCAATACGCCAAGGCCACCCTGTCCTCGGCTCTGCCGAACGCCCCGATCCCGGCCGTCCTGTCGCCCGCCTATGTCATTTCGCCGTCCACCGACGGTCGCAATCAGTTGGAAGGCGACGGCTGGAACTACGGCTGGAACGCCGGCGCCCAAATGCATTTCGGCAAGCTGGACCTGGGCCTGTCCTATCGTTCGGAAATCAAGCACGAGCTTGACGGCACGGTGAACATCTCGGGCCTGACCGGCGTCCTGGCCGGCGCCAACGTCTCGGCGGACGGCACGGCCAAGTTCACCACGCCGTGGTACGCCACCCTCTCGGCCCGCTACGCCGTGAACGACCGCCTGACCCTGAACGCCCAGGTCAACCAGATCGGCTGGAGCAAGTTCGACGCCATCCGCGTCAACTATGGCGCCACCGGCGCATCGACCATCGTTCAGGACTATGACGACGTCACCACCGGCGCGGTCGGTTTCGACTACAAGATCGACCCGACCATGACCTTCCGCGCGGGCGTGGGCTACGACCCGACCCCGACCCCGGACGATCACCGCACCGCCCGCATCCCGGACGGCGACCGCTGGCTCTACGCCGCCGGTCTGTCCAAGACGATGGGTTCGATGACCTTCGACGGCGCCGTGACCTACATCGACATCGACACCGCCGCGATCAACGACACGCGCGACGTCTATGGCAACGGTCTGGTCGTCTCGAACCTGCGGGGCGAGGCCAAGGGCAACGGCGTCGGCTTCTCGCTGGGCGCGACCTGGAACTTCTAAGGTCCGCATACGCCTGACATGAGAACGGCGGCTCCTGCGAAGGAGCCGCCGTTTTTTTTGCCGATCGCCGACCTGTCATCCTCGGCTCGAACCGAGGATGACGCAGGCTGGACGTCAGCCCTTGGCGGCCCCATAGCCCTTGCCGCCGTTCGACGGGCGGCGACGGGGACGACGCTTCATTTCACCCTCGGGACGCGGCTCGCTCTTGCGCGTATCGGCCGGGCGGGGTTCGCGCGGCGTGGTCTTTTCACCCGCCATCGGATTGTAGGTCTTCTCGGGACGCGCAGCCGCAGCCTCGCCGCCGCGATCGCCACGACGCTTGCGGTGGGGTTGGCCGCCGCCTTCCGGGCGCACGCCGTCGCGGTGCGGATTGCGGCGTCCGCGACCGCCACGGCCGCCTTCGTTGCGCTCGCCGCCTTCACGCTCGGGCAGGGTCGCCTTCTTGGCCACGCCGGCGGACATGATGGAGGCGTCCAGAGCCGCCAGCTGCTTGTCGTTGCGGCGGTCGGCGGCCGGGATCTTCTGGCGCGTGACCTTTTCGATGTCGCGCAGAAGCTTCATCTCGTCGCCGGCCACGAAGCTGACGGCGGTGCCGTCCTTGCCTGCCCGCGCCGTGCGGCCGATGCGGTGGACATAGGATTCCGGCACGTGCGGCAGTTCGAAGTTCACGACGTGCGAGACGCCGTCCACGTCGATGCCGCGCGCGGCGATGTCGGTGGCGACCAGAACGCGCAGCTTGCCCTTCTTGAAGGCTTCCAGCGTGCGCTCGCGCTGCGGCTGGGACTTGTTGCCGTGGATGGCCCCGGCCTCGACGCCGCCGGTCTCCAGATAGGCGGCGACCTTGTCGGCGCCGTGCTTGGTCTTGGTGAAGACCAGGCAGCGCTTGTATTCCGGGTCGCTGAACATCTCGGTCAGCAGGGCGCGCTTCTTGCCCTGTTCGATATAGACGACCGACTGGCTGATGCGCTGGACGGTGGTCGACTGCGGCGTGACCTGGACCTTGACCGGGTCTTTCAGCAGTTCGCCCGCCAGCTTGCCGATCTCCGACGGCATGGTGGCCGAGAAGAACAGGTTCTGGCGCTTGGCCGGAATGCGGCTGACGATCTGGCGGATCGGCTTGATGAAGCCCAGGTCCAGCATCTGGTCGGCCTCGTCCAGCACGAAGATTTCGGTCGAGGACAGGTCTAGGTTCTTCTGCTGGATATGGTCCAGCAGGCGGCCGGGCGCCGCGACCAGGATGTCCAGACCCTGTTGCAGGGCGCGTTCCTGGGCGCCGTATTTCACGCCGCCGAAGATCACCGCGACCCGGAAGCCCAGGTGGGCGCCGTAGGCCTTGAAGCTGTCGGCGATCTGGGTCGCCAGTTCGCGCGTGGGGCTCAGGATCAGGGCGCGCGTGGTGCGCGGCGCGGGCGGGGTGCGGTTCTCGGCCAGGCGGTGCAGGATCGGCAGGGCGAAGGCGGCGGTCTTGCCGGTGCCGGTCTGGGCGATGCCCAGCAGGTCCTTGCCGGCCATGACGTCGGGGATGGATTTCTCCTGGATCGGCGTGGGCTTGGTATAGCCGGTCGAGGCCAGAGCCTGGAGAAGGGCCTTGTTCAGGCCCATGGATTCGAAGGTGATGCTCACAGCAATGTCTTTCGCGTGCGGCAGGGCGCTTTCAGCCATGGCATGACGCCGTCGGGCCGCGCACCGCCAGTCCCGACGGAGCCTCGACATGAGGCCTGCGGGGTGGATCGGGCGCCGCCCCGCGTGTCCGGGCAGCGAATGAACTTGAGGAACCGGCGGCTGCTACAGTCAGGTCCGAAACGGACCCACACGCGCTGGAGACGCCGGAGATCGCGAGTGTGCGATGCGGCGCAAATGGGCGCTTATCGCCGATAAGTCAACCCGCCGCCCCGTTCAGGCCAGCCATCGCCGCGCCGCCTCTGGCAGGCCGTCGGGCAGGCCCAGCGCCTCGCGCCAAGCCTCGGGGTCCAGCCGCGCCATCTCCCGATCCAGCCAGGGCAGGGGTTTCAGCGTCCCGTCCGCGTCCCAGAACCGTTCGGCCCACGGCTGGTTCATCTCGATCGCCCGCGCCCGGTCCCGCGCCTCCGCCTCCGGCCCCAGGTGTTTGGCGCGCCAGTGATACAGCCACGGAATATGCCAGTCCGGCGCCGCGCTCAGCCGCTCGTCCTGCATCGCCTTCACCAGGCATTCGGCCAGCACCCGCGCCTCCTCCAGCCGCGCGTGAAAGTCGTCGCGCCGCGCCTGGATGTGGCGACACCAGCCTTCCGCCGGCTCCACCGGGGCGGCCGAGGCGGCCGGGTCGGGCCGCGTCCAGCCCTCGGCCTCGCGCCGCTTCCACAGGGCCGGCACCCCGACGTCATAGCGTTGCGCCACCGACCGGGCGGTTTCGCCGGCCTCCCACGCCTTGCGCGCCTCGGCCCAGACGGCGTCGGAGCGGATCTTGCGATGAATGCCCTGGCTCATGCCCGCCGTCGTCGCACGCCGTTGCGCCAAAGTCGGACGTAGGCGGCGCCGGCGGTGATTTAGGATGGCTGGCGCGTCTAACCTGACATCTCCACATATGGAAAATCAGGCATTTAGCCTCGAAATTCGGCAATCATCCGGCCTGAGGTAGGACTGCGCCCATACTGTCGGCATGACAAAACGCACCTACAAGATTCAACCGCCCCAGGTCTGGAACCGCATCCGCCAGGATTATCTGTCGGGTGATGACGCCCGGACTGTCGCCGATCGTCACGGCGTGACCGAGGCCGCCCTTCGCGCCCGCGCCACGCGCGAGGGCTGGTCCCGAAACCCCCGCAATGCGGCGGCGCCGCTTCTGGACGAGGGGTCTGCGGACGCCCTGCCGCTCCCGGCGATGGAGGCCCTGTCGGCGTCGGACGGCGATGTCCACGACCCCGCCGACCTGGCCCGCGCCGCCGCCCAGGCGTCCGGCCGCGCCCTGCACGCCCAGGACTTCCCCCAGGCCCGCGCCTTGGCGGCTTTAGCCGAGACCTATCGCAAGCTGGCCGACGGCGACGGGCGCGGACGCGCCGCCCGCCTGACGCTCAAGACCGCGCCCCTGCAACTGGTCTTCGACATCCTGACCAACCCGGACGAGGCCGAGCGTCGCTTCGCCATGAACACCAGCGACAAGAGCGACTGGGAACTGCGCGGCCACTACTGGCGGGAAAAGCAGAAGCTGGAGCGCGTCAACAATGAATGGGGCCACGCCCAACTGGCCCGCCGCGTCCAGCTGGAACGCCGCATCGCCGCGCTTGAGGCCCAGTTGCGCGAAGCCGGCCTCGACCCCGTCATCGAGCGCGAACGCGACCGCCGCATCTCCCAGGGCCTCGACCTCTACGTCGGCCGCCCGCGCGGGGTCATCTCGATGGAGGAATGGGACAAGACGCTGGATGAGCTGTGAAGCCCGATCCTTCTCCCCTTGCGGGAGAAGGTGGATTTCTAGGTCACTATTTCAGCTAGCGAATTTCGAGACAAGTGGAGCCGCCCAGGAGGGAACCATCGCGCCAACTGCGCGGGTATCACGTGGACGGATGAGGATAACCCCGCCATCTTTTAGGCCGGGTTCCGCTCGCGGTGCCTCGGCCCATGAGCGGCTATTCTGGATTTCTTCAAGGTGGCGATTTGCTCTTAGGCTTGGGGCCGAAAGCGGACGTGGCCCGCCAGATCGGAAAGCGTCGCCGTTGACGTGAGCCAAGGGTGGATTGCAAGCTAGTCAATGCCTAAGCTCGAGTATCAGTGATCAACCTACCAGAATGAGCATGAGCCGGAAGCTACAATCACCGAAGCTGTTCTCGGCGCATTTCGATATTGATCCAGCCGAACTCGACATGGCGGGCCTATTCGACCCGATCCTCAATTGCGACACGCCGCTTTTCGTCGACCCGCTTCTGTTGAGAACCAGTTCGAACGAAGTCGCCAGCGGCGAATGTTACGATCAACTCCGCGCGCGGTTCGCCAACGTGGTTCGTCTCCTTGATGCCTCGCAAAATCCGGGTGATCCCGCGTGGAAAGCGGCGGAGCGCCAACTCGATCTTTCCGAGCGCCCCGAAACCTGCCTCGGCTTTGGTGGCGGCTCGATTCGCGGCAGCTCTCGGCCCGAGGCGCTGCGGACGACAATCCTCAAGACCACCAAGGAAATCGTCAGGCTCGGGGAGAATGACCCGGAGATCATCTCTCTCATGGGGATGTTCGAAGATGGCGTGGGACCGGATACCATCAGCGATCTCACGACGACTGCGATTTCCAAGGGGCTCGCTAAGCTCACGAGTGAATTCGCCGTCGCCCACGGCATTACCGTCAAAAACTTCCCGCAGTTCTTCGGAATGCCGCTGCCAAGCAATCCGTACCGGCCCAACACGCCAGTACTGCTTGTCCCGAGCGATGTACTGCGTGATTTACCGCTTGCCACAGATTGGAGTGACGTTTCGGAGGTGGCATTCCAAAACCAGCTTATCCGCGACGCCTTCAACAGCTTTGTCGGTGACATCAGCAAGGCCACTGTCTCCGACAAGAAGCACGCTATCAAGCGCGCAGCGATGTTGTCATTAGAGAATTTCCGCGCCCTGCTCGAAGCCGTTCTGAGTGGCAGCACCAACTACGATCCTAATGAAGATATTCTCGGCTTTTACGCTTTCAGAAAGGTCCTCAGCGGAAACCTCGATGCCTTCCGGGGGGGAATCGCGCCGCCCCGCACAAAATCCAAAGAAGAGATTGTCCGGATTGTCGGCGAGATCATCGTCCATTTTCGCCGCTTGGTGGAGGAGAACAATAATTGGGAGTTGCTTTGGAGCAACGGTCGGCCGCGCAAAGAGCGCGCAGCTCAGCTCCTCTTTTTCGCCGTATCCGACGCATATTGCCAAGCCAACAACGTGGACATCAGCCCGGAAATGAACCCCGGCGGTGGGCCTGTCGATTTCAAGTTTTCATCTGGCTACGCCAACCGCGTTCTAGTCGAAGTCAAACGGTCCATGGGTGCGGTTAAGCATGGGTACGAGAAGCAACTTGAAGTGTACAAAGCTGCCTCCAATACCGATGCCGCATATTTTTTGGTGATCGAGTTTGGCGACAATTGGGATGCGAAGCTCCAGGCGATCACCGACCTCCGCAACGCGGCGGTGATAGCAAACGAACCAGCTTCTCTTATCGAGATCGTGGACGCGTCCCAGCGGACTTCGGCGAGTAAGCGTTAGCTTCGGCTTCTCTGCGTCTTAAGTCAGCAATATTCACGCCTAGGTCGCAGAGTTATTGATCTGGGTGCGAATGATGGACTCAATAACCTCCCAGCGATCGTGAGTAATCTAACGCGCCTCTGAGCGCGCCTGCTGATGGTCAGCGCACATATTCGCGATCTGGGCAAAGGTCAGGTTGAACATCCGACCTCGCTCCGCTCGGCCAGCTTCTCCCCCTAGGGAAGAGAGGTTTAGAGTCGCCCCTTCCTGAACCGCTCCTGCGCTTCCGCCGCCGCCTCCTTGCGCCATTTCTTCGGGGCTGACCGGTCCACCTCTTCGCCCGCGCCGGTCAGGGCTTCGTTGGCGAACTCCAGGTCCATCAGCTTCATGCGCTTGATCTCGTCGCGCAGGCGGGCGGCTTCTTCGAACTCCAGGTTGGAGGCGGCCTCGCGCATGCGGCCTTCCAGATCGCGCAGGGCGGCCTGGAAGTTGGAGCCGACGAAGGGTTTGGAAGCCTCAGCCACGCCCGGCTTGGTCAGGCGGTCCAGGTCGCGCGACTCATAGGGGCTGTCCAGGATTTCCTTGATGTCGCGCTTGACGCTTTCGGGCGTGATGCCGTGTTCGGCGTTATAGGCCTGTTGCCGTTCCCGGCGGCGGTCGGTCTCGGCGATGGCGCGCTCCATACTGCCGGTCATGCGGTCGGCGTACAGAATGACGCGGCCGTCCACATTGCGGGCGGCGCGGCCGATGGTCTGGATCAATGAGGTCTCCGAGCGGAGGAAGCCCTCCTTGTCCGCGTCCAGAATGGCGACCAGGCCGCACTCGGGGATGTCCAGCCCCTCGCGCAGCAGGTTGATGCCGATCAGGCAGTCGAACGAGCCCAGGCGCAGGTCGCGCAGGATCTCGATCCGCTCCAGCGTGTCGACGTCGGAGTGCATGTAGCGGACGCGGATGCCCTGCTCATGCATATATTCGGTCAGGTCCTCGGCCATCTTCTTGGTCAGGGTGGTGACCAGGCTGCGATAGCCGCGCGCCGTGGTGGCCTTGACCTCGTCGATGACGTCGTCGACCTGGTTGCGGGTCTTGCCGGAGACGGGGCGGATCTCGACCGGCGGGTCGATCAGGCCGGTGGGGCGGATGACCTGTTCCACGAAGACGCCGCCCGCGCGCTCCATCTCCCACGGGCCGGGGGTGGCGCTGACGTGCACCGTCTGGGGCCGCATGGCGTCCCATTCCTCGAACTTCAGCGGGCGGTTGTCGATGCACGACGGCAGGCGGAAGCCGTATTCCGCCAGCGTCGACTTGCGGCGGTAGTCGCCCCGGAACATGCCGTTGATCTGGCCGATGGTGACGTGGCTCTCGTCCACGAACAGCAGGGCGTTGTCGGGGATGTATTCGAAGAAGGTCGGCGGCGGCTCGCCCGGCGCGCGGCCGGTCAGCCAGCGGGAATAGTTCTCGATGCCGGCGCAGGAGCCGGTGGCCTCCATCATCTCCAGGTCGAAGCGAGTGCGTTGCTCCAGGCGTTGCGCCTCCAGCAGCTTGCCGTTCTCGACCATCCAGTCCAGCGTCTCCTTCAGCTCCGCCTTGATGCCGTTGGTCGCCTGGTTCAGCGTGGGGCGCGGGGTGACATAGTGGCTGGCGGCGTAGACGGTGATCTCGGTCAGGTCGGCGGTCTTCTTGCCGGTCAGGGGATCGAACTCCTGGATCGCCTCCAGCTCGTCCCCGAACAGGCTGATGCGCCACGCCCGATCCTCCAGGTGGACGGGGAAGATCTCGATCACGTCGCCGCGTTTCCTGAACATGCCCCGATCGAAGTTCAGGTCGTTGCGCTTGTATTGCAGCGCGATCAGGTCGGCGCGCAGCTTGGCCTCGTCGATCTGATCCCCGACCTTCAGCGTGAAGGTCATGGCGGTATAGGTCTCGACCGACCCGATGCCGTAGATGCAACTGACCGACGCCACCACGATCACATCGTCCCGCTCCAGTATCGCCCGCGTCGCCGAGTGGCGCATCCGGTCGATCTGCTCGTTTATGCTTGAGTCCTTCTCAATGTACGTGTCTGTGCGCGGAACATAGGCTTCAGGCTGGTAGTAATCGTAGTAGCTTACAAAGTATTCAACGGCATTGTCGGGAAAGAAAGCCTTGAATTCGGAATAGAGTTGCGCCGCCAGCGTCTTGTTCGGGGCCAGGATCAGGGCCGGGCGCTGGGTCTGTTCAATGACCTTGGCCATGGTGAAGGTCTTGCCTGAGCCGGTGACGCCCAGCAGCACCTGATCCCGGTCGCCGGCGTCCGCCTGGGCCACCAGTTCGGCGATGGCGGCGGGCTGGTCCCCTGCAGGGGTGTATTTGGTCTCCAGCCGGAACCTGCCGCCTTTCTTGGTCCCTTCGCGCGAGGGACGGTGCGGCACCCAGTCGGCGGGGGCGGCGACCGGCTCCTCCGGCGTCAGGCGCGGGCCGGTGACCGGGGCGAACATCGGCATCTTGCCTGTATCGCGGATGAAGGCGGCCGACGCCTCCTGCACGCCAGGGTTTGGCACGTGGACGGGTTTGGCGGGCTTGGCGGCGGCGGGCTTCGGCGTCGAAGAACGGTTCATGAACAGAACTTAGTGCGTGAGGGCGTATCTCGCCATAGCGCGCCGCAGGGCGGGCGGTTTCGCCTCAAGGCCGACTTGACTCTGTCGTACAGTATGTCCCATACACTGTGTGTCACACACTATGTGACGCACGGAGGCTTGAGATTGAGCCAGAATGAAGAGGCGCTGCTATTCGAGAGCCTGCGTCTGGAACTGCGGCGGGGGTCGCTTATCCTGGCCGTGCTGGCCAGCCTGAGGCGCGAGCAATACGGCTATTCGCTGCGGGTTTCTCTCGGCGAGGCGGGGATCGAGATGGAGGAAAGCACCCTCTATCCGCTGCTGCGCCGGCTGGAGAGCCAGGGGCTGCTGGACAGCGAATGGCGAGAGGAAGAACGGCGCAAGAAGCGGTTCTATCGCCTGTCGACGCGCGGCGAGACGATGCTGAAACGACTGGCGGTGGAATGGCGGGGTCTTTCGGCCTCGCTGGAGGCGATGCTGTGAAAAACGGGACTGAAGGAGGGGCCGATATGGACCTGGTGGAACGCTATCTGAACGCCTTGGCGGCGCAACTGCCCAAGGCCGTTCGCGAGGACATCGTCGCCGAACTGCGCGACGAGATCATAGGACGGTTGGAGGCGCTAGAGGCCCGTCTGGGGCGGCCGGCGACGGACGACGAGGTCGAGGGGCTGTTGCGCGAGGTCGGTCATCCGCTGAGCGTCGCCGCGCGCTATCGTCCAGGGCCGCAGGCGCTGATCGGGCCGACACTTTATCCGTGGTGGCTGTTCGGGGCCAAGGTCGGGCTGGTGGTCATGGCGGGCTTCACCCTGGTCGGGCTGGCGGTGCGGGTGCTGGTCGGCGACATCTATGTGGGGCAGGCCGTCGGTCAGGCCTTCGCCAGCCTGTTCAGCGGTGCCGTCACCGTGGTCGGCCTTCTGACCATCGCCGGATTCATTCTGGAGCGGCAGGAGAAGAAGCCGGACTTCATCGCCCAATGGCGGGTCAAGGATTTGGGCGTGTTCGAACTGGGCCGCGACTTCGACGCCGAACGCTGGACCAGCGACCGGATCGCCAGGGGCGAGTGGTTCAGTAGGGGGCGCGAACGCCCATCGAAATCGGGCCGTGAAGTGCGCAAGGGCGCCCAGATGTCGCCGGTCGCCCGCGCGGCGGCCAGCGCCATCGGCTGGTCGGTCATACTGTTGTGGTGGACCGGCCTGTTGCAGATCCGTCCGATCCAGCCCGAGGAATGGGCCGGCGTGGTCGACGGCGTGAACTACGGCCGTATTCTGGGTCAGATGTTCGCCGTCGCATACTGGCCGGTCATCCTGTTCGCCGTGTGCCGGATCGGGTTCGATCTGATGCGGGTGATCGCGGGCGCGAACGCGCGCCTGACAGCGGCCGGCGATATCCTGTTCGGCCTGGCCGCGGCCTGGGGCGTGCTGTGGATCTGGTTCTGGTCGGCCTTATCGCCGGTGATATGGGTTGGGACGGCGACGGCCTTCTTCGAACGAATCCGCATTCTCATCGACCGCTCCGGCGGGCAAGAGGCCAGTCTGGCGACCATATTGATGGTGGTCGTGGTCTGGGCCTTTGCGGTGGAAGTGGCCCGTATCGTGCGGGCGGGAGCGCGCCTGGCGGCCGGGGCCGACAAAAAGGCCGCTTGACGTCGTGTAACCTATAGGTGATATGTAACCTGAAGGTGACTTGAGGAGGTTGCAATGACCCACAACGAAGCGGATGCCGTGCGGCGGATGACGACGCAAAGGGGGCGATGCTGGTGGAGCGGCGTCGCCCTGGCCGTCGTCGGGGGCATGGGGCTGATCGGCGGCACGGGTTTCGCCCTGCTGAACGGAACGGGCGGCGATCAGGCGACGATCGCCGGGATCGCGGCCGGGATGGGGTTCGGACTAATCCTGGTGGGCGGGCTGGCGATGTGGTGGGGCCGCCCTGGTCGCCCGCTCAATCCCGGCGCCAGCCGCGACGGCGCCCGCCGCGAAAAGCTGCAACGCGAGCGGACGCGCCAACTGGTGCTGTTTCCCTTGGTCCTGCTGCTGTTCATGTTCCAGGCGCAGATGGGGATGCAGCGAGTATTGGGGGGCGATCACAATGCGGGCGCCTATGTGCAGATCCTGTTGCCTATTCTGTACGGCTGGTTGATCCCGGTCCTGGTGATGGGGTGGGACTTGCACGCGCGGCGCAACCGCCGCCTGCTGGAGGACGAACTGACCCAGGTCATGCGGGCGAAGTCGATGATCCTGGCTTTCGTCGTGCTGATGGGCGGCGTGACCGTGGCGCTGGGCCTGGGGCTTTGGCGGGCCGATTATGGGGTGATGGCGCTGCCCTATGTGCTGGCGCTGGGCGGCGCCTCGGCGGGGTTGCGATTCGCCTGGCTGGACCGCGAGGCCGGCCGCGATGGGTGATCCACGCCTGGGCTCCAGGCTCAAGAACGTTCGCACCGCCGCCGGCTTGACGCAGCAGGGGCTGGCCGACCTGGCCGGGGTGTCGCGCAAGACCATAAATACGGTCGAGAACGGCGTCTTCATCCCGTCCACCCTGCTGGCGCTGGACTTGGCGCGGGCGCTGGAAACCACCGTGGATGCCCTATTCTTCCTGAAGGACTGATCTGATCGATCTATGTCCGAAAACCGCGAGACATCGCGCGGCGCGGCGGGCATCCTTTAGGTCATGAATACAGGTCTGGATCAGGACGCCTGCTGGCGGGCGGTGGTGGCGAGGGACGCCCGTTTCGACGGGCGGTTCTTCACCGGCGTCGTCTCGACCGGCATCTACTGCCGTCCGGTCTGCCCGGCGCGCACGCCCAAGCGCGAGAATGTGGTCTTTCACCCGACGGCGGCGGCGGCCGAGGCGTCGGGCCTTCGGGCCTGTCTGCGCTGCCGGCCCGAGACGGCGCCGGACTTCGCCGGCTGGCGGGGCGAGACGCCGCGCGGGGGCGCCTGGCGCGGCACCGCGAATACGGTCAGCCGCGCGTTGGCCCTGATCGAGGCGGGGGCGCTGGACGCCGGCGACACGGAGGCCCTGGCCGCGCGGTTGGGGCTAGGCGAGCGGCAACTGCGACGCCTGTTCCGCCAGCACCTGGGCGCCGCGCCGGTCAGCGTGGCCCAGACCCGGCGCGTGCTTCTAGCCAAACAGCTGATCCACGAGACCGACCTGTCGATGGCCGATGTGGCCCTGGCGGCAGGTTTCGGCAGCGTGCGGCGTTTCAACGAGACGTTTCAGGCCCTGTATGGCCGGGCGCCGTCGGACCTGCGGCGACGCAAGACTGGCGGCGAAGTCGGGGGCGAGGCGGGCGGGGCGATCAGGCTCGGTCTGACCTATCGCCCGCCCTATGACTGGCCGGCCATGATGGGCGCGCTGGCGACGCGCCGGGCGGCGGACGAAACGGTGGTGAACGGCGTTTGGACGCGACGGCTGCGTGCAGCGGTGGATGGCGCGGACGGATCGGTGACGCTGCGCCCCGCCGCCAACGGTAAGGCGGAGGTCCAGGCCCGTATCGGCGCGCTGAAGGCCCTGCCGGGCGTTCTGGCCCGCGTGCGGCGCGTGTTCGACCTTGCCGCCGACCCAGAGGCGATCGCGCGTGATCTGTCGGCCGATTCCCTCCTGCAGCCTTTGCTTCAGGTGCGGCCGGGGCTTAGGCCCGCAGGAGACTGGATCGACGTGGGCGAGGATGCGCCCAGCGACCGATTGGTGACGCGCGACGGCGATCTGCTGGCGCGCGCGGAGCGGTGGCGGCCGTGGCGGGCCTACGGCGCCCTCTACTGGACCCTGAGCAAGGAGCTTCGACATGACCGGACAGGCTGAGATGGCCCACGCGCATCCGCTGATCCTGACGCTGGACCGGCTGGCGTCGCCGGTCGGCGAGGTGATGGTCGTGACCGACGCTGACGGTGCGGTTCGAGCATTGGATTTCCACGACTACGAGCCACGGCTGCGGCGATTGCTGACCCGACACTATGACGCGGTCGTGCTGAGCGAAGGTCGGGCGCCGCAGCCGGTGCGCGAGGCCGTCGACGCCTGGTTCGGCGGCGAGCTGACCGCCTTCGACGGGCTAGAGGTCCGCACCGGCGGCACCGTGTTTCAGCGCGCGGTCTGGCGGGCTCTGCGCGACATCCCCGCCGGCGAGACCCGCACCTATGGCCAACTGGCGGCCGCCATCGGCGCGCCAAAGGCCGTCCGGGCGGTGGGCCTGGCGAACGGCGCCAATCCCGTCGGCGTCATCGTGCCCTGCCACCGCGTGATCGGCGCGAACGGCGCCTTGACCGGCTATGCGGGCGGCCTCGAACGCAAACGCTGGCTGCTGGCCCACGAAGCGGGCGGTCGGTTGCTCTAGCGGGTTGGGCGCGCCGACGTCGACGACAGAGGCGCGACCACCTGGGGCGCGGCAGGCGCAGCGCCAGCTTTCAGTTGGGAGATATATTCCAACTCGCGCTTGGCGTTTGCGTCGTCGGGGTCGATCTGCAGCGCGGCCTCGTAGGCGGCCTTGGCCTCATCCAACCGGCCCAGTTCGATCAGGCTGAAGCCCCGCCGACGATGGAACGGGCCGCGATGCAGGACCATCATGACGTCGTTGTCGGCCAGGGCGGCGTCCGACAGGGCCAACGCCTCGTCCCACCGGCCCAGCCCCTGAAGGGCGGCGGCCTTTTCGACGAGCAGCAACCAGTTCTTGGGTTGCGCCTTCAGTACACGATCCAGATAGGCGACCCCTTCCTCATACCGCCGCGCTTCGACCGCGTCCGAGGCGAGCATAAGAGCTATGTCGCCATACACGTTCGGCAGGGCGGTCGCGCCCTTGGCGGCGCCATCTTTCTGCGCCGTGGCCGACAGTGCGATCATCATGACCACCACATCGCCAGGATCGGTCAGTCGGACGATATTCTGACCATCCTGCTCGGCGACCTGGCCATAGTCGGCCGGCATCCGATCCAGCGCCTGGCGCAGCGCCGGAAGATGGCGCGCAAGGCCGGGATAGCCCCGACGCTGAAACTCGCCGTTGGCCCGTATGAACAGATCGTGGTCCTGACGTTCCTGCCGCGTCATTTGCGGCGAGGCGGCCGCGACAGCTGGAGCAAGCGCCGTCGCTGGTCTGGTCGCCATGGCGACTGTCGAAAGCGCCAGCGTCGCGACGAAAATCTTCAACATGGCGATCCGTCCCTCGTTTGGTCACAGTCTAATCACAACCTCCGGTCGCTGACGAGGTCCCCTTACGTGGTTGCTACGCGGCATTCGGAAGCCGACCCCAGCGCGAATGTCTTGACGCCTTGTCGTGCGACATCGTGCGTGACACGCCAAGGCAACGGCACAGGCTCCGGTTCGTTACCTCCAGCCCGAAAGAGACTGGAGAACCGACGATGAAACTTTCCAATGGCGCGCTGGTGGCGGTGCTGGACGGCGAGAAGCTGGCTCTGTTCAAGAACACGAATGGTTCCGACATCACCCTGGTCCCGCTGGAGAACCCGCCCATCGCCGACCGGGTGTCCGGCTCGGCCGGGCGGCGCTCCAACGAAGCCAATCCCGACAACGACACCCAGGCCGAGGACGGCTTCGCCATGGGCGTGGCCGAGGTGCTGAACAAATGGTCGGTCACCAACAAGATCGATGAACTGCTGGTGATCGCCGCGCCCAAGACGCTGGGCGAACTGCGCAAGCATTGGCACAAGGATTTGCAGGGCAAGCTGGTCGGTGAGATCGCCAAGGATCTGACCGGCCATTCCAGTGACCAGATCGCGGCCGCCATCGAAAAGGCTTGATGCTTCCGATCCGATGACCATGCAGAGAGGGGGGGCGCAAGCGCCCCCTTTTTGTCGTCAGTCCTTGATTTCGGCGGTGCAGGGCCGGCCGTCTGGACCGGCGACGCCGTCGCAACGGCGGGCGGCGGGCAGTGCTTCGTCCGTTTCGACCAAACGATTGCGACCATCCGCCCCGCGCCTCAGGGAAAAGGCGTCGTAAAGATCGCCGTCGGCGGTGAAGGCCCGGAAGGCGATGTGGTCGTCGGCGACGTCGATGACCTGATAGAGTTCGGTATTCTCGGCGGCGCGAACCGGCTGCACGTCGGCGCGGTCGTTCAGCCCATACATTTTGGAGCCGACCACCGATACCAGATAGACCGGCCCCGCCGGCTGTCCCGCATCCGAGGCCGCGCGAGAGGCCGCGGCGCCGCCCTCGTTGGAAACGCGGGCGTAGCAGTGGTCGTGGCCCTGCAGGACCAAATCCACCTTGTGACGTTCGAAGATCGGCTTCCAGGCGGCCTTCAGGGCGGTGGTGTCGTTCGGCCGCGCGCAGGTGAAGATCGGCTGGTGCATCAGGACGATGGTCCAGCGCGCCATGCTTTCGGACAGCACGCGCTCCAGCCAAACGGTTTGGCTGTCAAGCGTGCCGAGGTCGAGAGCCGAGGTGCCGTCCAGCACCACGAACCGCGCGCCCTGGAAATCGAAGACGTAGGAGGTCGACTCGGCGCCCCGCGCGCCATTGGCGGGCAGGGCGTGGTGAGGCGTCCAGCCCGGACCCAGTTCGCGGGTCTCCGAACCGTCGGCGGCGGCGGCGTCGCGGTATTCGTGGTTTCCGGCGGCCACGGCCTGAGGGATCATGGCGAAGGCGTAGCCGCCTGCTTCGGTCCATTCGCCGTATTCGTCGTCGTTCACCTTGGTCTCGCGCTGGGCCACCTGGTCGCCGGCGTGGACGGCCAGGGCGACCGGGCCGGACGACAGGAAGGCCTGACGAATGACGCGCGACCCAATCTCAAGGATGTCGTTCTGCGTGTCGCCGAAATAGAGGAAGCGGAACGGCGCCGGCTCGGCCTTGGCGGTGGTGAAGGGCAGCCATTCCGACCAGCCATCGGCGGCCTTGACCCGATAGACATAGCGGGCGCCCGGCGTCAGGTCGGTAAAGCGGACATGGTGGTGGTTGGCTGGGCCGTTCTCGGCCGTCGCGGCGATTGTTTTTCCCGCCACGGTGCGGGCCGCGTGGTCCAGCAAGGGGCCGGCGATGTCCAGAGCGATCTGGGCTTGCGCGCTGGTCTGGCGTGTGTCGGTGCGCCAGGCGACGGCCATTTCGCGCGCGGCGTCCGCGCCGGGCGACAGAACGATCCGGTCGGCCCAGCCCTTGGCGGCGTAGCGGCCGTTCGGCGCCTGGGTCGGCGGGGGCAGGGGATCGGGATCGGGCGGCGCGACCACCTGGGCCTGGGCCGCGCCCGCGCCGATGAGCGCGCACAGCGCGATGGTCGAAAACAGTCGCATGGCGGTCCCCCGGATCGATCCGGGCCAGCTAGAGGCGCTGGATGTCGGGTCGGCGACGAAGATGCGACGGTTTCGTCATCATCGCTCCTTGCCCATGCGACGCATCGTCGCCTTCCGGTCCCTCAGACGCCGTCCAGGAACAGGCGGCAGGCGGGATTGTCGGTCTCCTCGACATAGGGATAGCCCAGGTCAGCCAGGGCGGCCGCGAACCGATCCTGATCCTGCGGCGGCACGCTGATCCCGGCCAGCACCCGGCCCACGTCGTCGCCGTGGTTGCGATAGTGAAACAGGGTCAGGGCCCAGGCGGGTTGCAGGCTGTTCAGGAACCGCAGGAAGGCGCCGGGCCGTTCGGGGAACTGGAAGCGCAGGATGCGCTCGTGCGGCAGCCCCACGGTGCGACCGCCGACCATATATCGGACGTGCAGCTTGGCGGTCTCGTTGTCGCTCATGTCCTCGACGGCGTAGCCGCCCGAACGCAGGGCGGCGATCAGGTCGTCACGCTCGTGCGGGCCGTTCCTCAGCGCCACCCCGACGAAGATCTGCGCCTGGCCATCGCCGGACCAGCGATAGTTGAACTCGGTCACCGACCGGCCGTCCAGACTGTTCAGGAAGCGGCGATAGTCGTCGCGGTCGTCCCTCATCGCCACGGCCAAAAGGGCCTCGGCGCCTTCGCCGATCTCTGCCCGTTCGGCGACGTAACGCAATCGGTCGAAGTTGACGTTGGCGCCCGAGTTGATGGCGATCAGCGAGCCATCCCCCGGGTTGGCGGCCGCCCAGGCCTTCAGCCCGGCCAAGGCCACCGCGCCGGAGGGTTCGGCGATGGCGCGGCTGTCATCGAAGATGTCCTTGATCGCCGCGCAGATGGCGTCGGTGTCCACCAGTACGATCTCGTCGAGCAGGGTCTTGCACAGCGAGAAGGTCTGGTCGCCCACGCGACGCACCGCGACCCCGTCGGCGAACAGGCCGACCTCGTTCAAGGTCACGACCTGGCCCGCGTCCAGGGCGGACTTCATGGTGGGCGCATCGACCGGCTCTACCCCGATGACGCGGGTTTCGGGCCGCAGGAATTTGACGATGGCGGCGACGCCGGCCGCCAGACCGCCGCCGCCGATGGGCACGAAGACGGCCTGGATCGGATCGGCGTGCTGACGAGCGATCTCCAGTCCCACCGTGCCTTGGCCGGCGATGACGTCGGGATCGTCGAACGGATGAATGAAGACCGCGCCGGTCTGCTGCTCCAGTAGGCGCGCATGGGCGTAGGCGGCGTCGAAACTGTCGCCATGCAGCACGACCTCGCCGCCCAGCGCCCGGACGGCGGCGACCTTGATGCCGGGCGTGGTGGTCGGCATGACGATGGTCGCTTGCGTCTCGCGACGCGCCGCCGCCAGGGCCACGCCTTGCGCGTGATTGCCGGCCGAGGCGCAGATGACGCCGCGCGCCAGTTCGCTTTCGGACAGGCCGGCGATCTTGTTGTAGGCGCCGCGGATCTTGAACGAGAAGACAGGCTGCAGGTCCTCGCGCTTCAACAGGACGGGCCGCTGCATCCGCGCCGAGAGGCGACTCAAAGGGTCGAGCGGGGTCTCCTCCGCCACGTCATAGACACGGGCGGTCAGGATGCGGCGAATGGTGTCCTGCATGGAAATATCGAAAAGACGCTGAGGTCGGAAACGAAACGGGCCTTCGTCTAGGCGATAGCGGCGCTTTTGGGAAAGGTTTTTGCGCTTTGTCCCTATCGCGAAACGCGCTTCCGCCTCGCCGACGTCGGTTTCCTCTTGCGCGCGGCCCCTATCGGCCTACATTGGTTCCGCTTATGCTAACTTTGAGCATAAGGGTAGGGAGAAGGCGGTCATGGCGGACGGCGTGTTCGGTCTGACGAAGGATCTGGAACGGGAGACCGACGGGGTGTGGGCCAAGGTCAAGGACCACGTGACCCCCCTGGAGTGGCCCGAGCAGGCGCGGCTGATCAGCGAGATCAATCGGCTGAAGCGCGAGCGCGACGCCGTGATCCTGGCCCACAACTATATGACGCCGGAAATCTTTCATGGGGTCGGCGACTACGTGGGCGACAGCCTGGGCCTGGCCAAGGAGGCCGCGCGATCGGACGCCAGAGTGATCGTCCAGGCGGGCGTCCACTTCATGGCCGAGACGTCGAAGATCCTATCTCCCGAGAAGACCGTGTTGATCCCGGACCTCAAGGCCGGCTGTTCGCTGGCCTCGTCGATCACGGGGGCGGACGTGCGGCTGATCAAGCAGCGCTATCCCGACCTGCCGGTCATCACCTATGTCAATACGACGGCCGAGGTGAAGGCCGAGACCGACATCTGCTGCACCAGCGCCAACGCGGTTCAGGTGGTGGAATGGGCGGCGAAGGAATGGGGCGTGAACCGTGTCATCCTGATCCCCGACGAGTTCCTGGCCCGCAACGTGGCGGCCCAGACGACAGTCGGGATCATCGCCTGGAAGGGCCATTGCGAGGTGCACAAGCGCTTCACCGTCCAGGACATCGCGGACATGCGCGACGCCTGGCCGGACGCCGAGGTTCTGGCCCATCCTGAATGCCCGGAAGAGATTTTGGCGGCCTCGGACTTCGCCGGATCGACGGCGGCCATGACCGACTATGTCGAGCAGCGCCGGCCCAAGCGCGTGGTGTTGATCACCGAATGCTCGATGGCGTCCAACATCAAGGGCGACGTGCCCAGCGTCGAGTTCGTCGGTCCCTGCAATTTGTGCCCGCACATGAAGCGGATCACGTTGCGGAACATCCACGACTGCCTGGTGAACCTGCAATTCGAAGTGACCGTGCCCGAGGAGATGATCGAGCGCGGGCGTCTGGCCGTCCAGCGGATGATCGACCTGCCGCCGCCCGCCGTTCCAGCTCGTTACGACATCGTAAAGGCGCGTCATCACGTGGATGTGGAGCTGATCTGAGGCGCGGCGTTCGGTCCCGGCGACGGACCCGACGCGCGCGCCCATCTGGACGCCATGAGCGACATCGACACCACACCCCGCACCCGCACACCTGGCCCCTGGGACGTCCAACCGTCCCAGCACACCGAAACGCCGCGCGCTTCCGACGCTGCGGCCCCCGGCGCCGACCAGCCGGTCGAAAAGGACCAGAGTCTGGTCTGGGCCTTGGCCTCCACCGCCCTGATGGGCGGCTTCCTGTGGTGGATCACGGGCAGCGCCGTCGTCGCCGGGGCCGTGCTGATCGGCCTGTTCGTCCATGAGGCGGGCCACGCCCTGGTCATGAACCGGCTCGGCATGGGGCCGGCGCGCATCTACATCATTCCGTTCCTCGGCGGTCTGGCCAAGGCCCGACGTGAGCCCAAGAGCGAGTGGCACGGCGTTCTGGTGTCGCTGGCCGGGCCAGCGTTCGGTCTTCTGGCCATGATCCCGTTCATGGGCGTGGGCCTGGTTCTCGGTCGGCCCGAATGGCTGGCCGGCGCCTTCTTCATCGCCCTGCTGAACCTGGTGAACTTGGTTCCCGCCCCGCCGCTGGACGGATCAAAAGCGCTGGGGCCGGTGCTGACGCGGGTGCATCCCCGGTTGGAGCAGGGGGTGCTGCTGGTGATCGGCGTCGCGGTGGTCTGGTGGGGGCTGTCGACGGGCCGGTTCATCCTGGCCGCCTTCCTGGCGCTGTCGGTCTTTTCGCACATGAAGCGCGGCGTGTGGCGCACGGCCTGGGGCACGCTGAACTGGCCCGAGGCGGGCAAGAGCCTGGCCCTCTATCTTCTGACCCTGGCGGTGTGCGCGGCGGCAACGGTCGGCGCCCTGTTGCCGGTGACGGAGGGCGACGCGGCGGGCGCGATGCGTCTGGGGCTGAGCTATCTTGGGATCGGACGGTGAACCGGATGCGACATAACGGGCCGTTGATCGTCGGCGCGGGCCTGGCGGGACTGTCGGCGGCGCTGGAGGCGGCGCGGGCGGGCGTCAGGGTTCTGGTGATCACGCCAGAGCCGCTGCTGAACGGATGTTCCTCGGCTTGGGCGCAGGGCGGAATGGCCGCCGCCCTGACCGCCGTCGATTCTCCCGAACGCCACGCCCGGGACACGGAGGCGGCGGGTGCAGGCCTGGTAGAAGCGGAAGCAGCGCGCGCCCTGACCCGCGTGGGACGTCAGACGGTGGAATGGCTGGCCGCACTTGGCGCACCGTTCGACCGCGAGGCGGACGGCGGTTTCGTCGTCAGTCTGGAGGCCGCCCATTCCACCCCGCGCGTGGCGCGGGTCGGCGGCGACGGCGCTGGGCGCGCCATACTGTCGGCCGTCGTCGCGGCGGTGCGAGCGGAAAAACGGATCGAGGTCTGGGACGATGGCCGGCTTAAAGCCCTGACGCAGGACGCCGATGGGCGGGTCGTCGGCGCCGTTATCGCGCGCGGACCGAACGTTCGTCTGGTCGAGATCACCGCGACGGCGGTGGTGCTGGCCACCGGCGGGGCGGGCGGCCTGTTCGCCGCCACTACCACGCCTTCGGGCCTGAAGGGCGAGGGGATGGCCCTGGCCGCTTTGGCGGGGGCGGCGATTCTCGATCCCGAGTTCGTGCAGTTTCATCCCACCGCCATCGACGTGGGCCTGGACCCGGCGCCGCTGGCGACCGAGGCTTTGCGCGGCGAAGGCGCGCGGCTGATCGACGGCGAGGGGCGGTTCCTGCTGGGTGAGGCGGACGACGCCGACCTGAAACCGCGCGACGTTGTGGCGCGCGCGGTTCACGCGGCGCGGAGCGAGGGGCGCGGCGCCTATCTGGATGCGCGCGCCGCAATCGGGCAGGAGTTCCCTCACGCCTTTCCCGCCGTGTTCGCCGCCTGTATGCGCGCCGGTCTGGACCCGCGCCTTAGCCCCATCCCCGTGATGGCCGCCTGCCACTATCATATGGGGGGGGTCGCCGCCGACGCGGACGGGCGTACGACAACGCCCGGCCTGTTCGCCGTGGGCGAATGCGCCGCGACGGGCGTGCATGGCGGCAATCGCCTGGCGTCCAACTCCCTGCTGGAAGCCGCCGCCTTCGGGCGTCGGGCAGGTAAGGCCGCAGCCGGCGAGACGGGTGGGGGGCGGCCGCTGGCGGTTCAGATCGCGTCCGATCTGCCGGAAGACGGCTTGGCGAAACTGCGGGGCGCCATGACGGCCTATGCGGGCGTGGTGCGGACGGCCGAGGGGCTGGCGACGTTGATCGACCTGATCGACCGGCTTCGGGCCGCGCACGGTCCCGCGGCGTCCTTGCTGGCCGCGCGGCTGATCGCTCAGGCCGCGCTGGACCGGCGCGAGAGCCGAGGCGGCCATTATCGCGCCGACCATCCCGAAACGGCGGTGGAGGCCGTTCATACCCGCGTGCGGCTGGCGCACCCGGCGGCGCTGGAGGCGGCGGAATGAGACGATTGCCCGACATCCTGATCGAGCCGGTCGTGCGTCTGGCCCTGGCCGAAGACTTGGGTCGGGCAGGCGACGTCACCGCCATGTCCTGCATCCCGGAGGATGCGCGGATGACCGCGGCCTTCGTCTCGCGCAAGTCCGGCGTTCTGGCGGGGGTGGATGCGGTGCGTCTGGCTGTCCTCGCGCTCGATCCCCAGGCCCGGATCGACGTGCGCCTGACCGATGGCGACGCCCTGTCGCCGGGCGCTGTTTTGGCGGTGGTCGAAGCGAACGCGCGGGGCTTCCTGTCCGCCGAACGCACGGCGCTGAACCTGGTGGGGAGGCTGTCGGGCGTGGCCACCCTGACGCAGGCCTATGTCCAGGCGGTCAAGGGCACGGGGGCGCGCATCGCCGATACCCGCAAGACCACACCCGGCCTGCGCGCGCTGGAGAAGCACGCGGTGGCCTGCGGCGGGGGGATGAACCATCGCTTCGGTCTGGATGACGCCATCCTGATCAAGGACAACCACGTCGCCGTCTGCGGTGGCGTAGCCGAGGCGGTGCGCCGCGCGCGGGCCTTTGCGCCGCATCTGATGAAGGTCGAGGTCGAGGTCGACGGCCTGGATCAGTTGGACGATGTCCTAGACTTGATCGATGAGGGCGCCGCGCCGGACGTCGTCATGCTGGATAACTTCAGCCTGGCCAACCTTCGCACGGCGGTGAGCCGCGTCGCCGGCCGCATCGTGCTGGAGGCCTCGGGCGGCGTCGATCTGACCACGGTGCGAGCCATCGCCGAGACGGGCGTTGACGTCATCTCGGTGGGGGCTCTAACCCATTCGGCGCCGGTGCTGGATATCGGTCTGGACGCGCTGTGAGCCGCGCCGCCGCCGCCAATCAGGCGGGGCTGGCGGCCGTTTCGGCCATCTCGGCCTTGGTGGCCGTCTCGGCGGGGCGGGCAGGGCGCGCGGCTGGCGATGCGGCGCCGGTCGTGCGAGCGACGGCTTGGGCCGAAGTCTGCGTCGGGGTTTGAGCGGTCGCTGAGCGCGACTGGGGCGTGGCTCCGTGGGCCGTCGGGACGCTGAGCCCCTCCTGCGCCAGAACGAGCGAATAGGCCACGGCCTGCCCGGCCTGACGGGCCGTCTCGACGGGGTTCAGGCTGGCCTGGACCAGACGCGGACGTTCGGCCTCGGTCGACGGACGGGCGGCGTAGGTGAAGGCGTTGCCGCCGCCCGAACGCCCGCCGAAGCGATAGAACAGATGGCTCCCGACCTGGCTGACCTGCACCAGCGACGAACGCCAGCCGGGCGCGACATTGGTGGTGTGGAAATGGGTGGCGTTGCCGACGCGGGCGAAGACCGAACCGGACAGGGCGCTGGAGGCGACAGAACGCGCGCGGGTCCAGGCCGAGGCGTTGACCCGGCCGCGCATCACGCCGGAGCAGGTGAAGGAGAACTGGCATCCGCTGCTGCGCGCGGCGCCCTGGAACACCACGCCGCAAATGGTCTTGGGGAAGGCCGGATGGCGAACGCGGTTCAGAACCACCTGGGCCACGGCCTTCATGCCGTCAGACCCTTCGCCGCGCGCTTCGTAATAGACGGCTTGCGTCAGGCAATCCAGATCGCGGCTGGCGTCCAGCGCGTGGTCCATGCGGAAGGGTCGGGCGGGGTCGGGCGCCGTCAGGCTGGCGCGACGAAGACTGGAACCGTCCGAGGCGCGAAGCTGTTCAAGACGAGCGGCCAGCAATTCGGATTGGCGGTCACGCTGGGCGGACCCGGCGCTGGTATAGGGATCGTGCCGACGTGCAATGGTCAGGGCGCTGGCGTCCAGGCCGCCTGCTGCGGCGGCCAGGGCTTCTTCGGTGAAGCCGGCTGCGGTGGCGCCTTGAATCCGTTCGGCCTGGGCGCGCAGCGTCGTCGCGCGCGCAGCCGTACCGCCAAGATAGGCGCATCCGATCGCCAGACCCACCAGACCCCCGATTGCTGCGGCGGCCGTCATGGGCTTCATCCTGGCCACACGATCGGCGCGCAGAAGGGCGCGCGTCTGCGAGGAATGCGACAACGAGGTAGTCCTGTTCAGCAGGGCGAGAAACGCGGCCCCCGGGGTAGTCTTGCCGGCCAGGCGACACTTTCGGTCGCTTTCCAGCCTGCAGAATCCGGCGCTCGGCTCACTGGCCCGGGCGTCGAGGACGGGCCTATAGCCAGTCTTTTATGGCCGCAATGTGGTCGATTCGCAATCGGGCTGTTAAGGGACAGAAGCGCCTAGGTATTTTTCAGCAGTCGCCGACGATGTGGCCAAAAACGGACGATTAGGGTGAAATCAATGTCGTCAATACTGTATTGTTTTCTGTGATAACTTTGTCATAAATGGGCGTAGTTGATGTCGATGACTAAAGGTTCGGGCTGATGCGGTTGTGAAATGTGACCGGTCAGGTAATGCGCGACTGAAGGCGAGCCGCTGGAACCGCGAAGCCGGATTCGGCGTTCAAGCGTGGCTTTTGGAGACACGCCCATGAAAATCGCCATCACCGCCGCTGCCGTCTTGGGAACCCTGGCCCTGGCCGCCTGCGGAACCACCATCGAACAGAAGGCCGCCAGCGGCGCGGTCGCGGGCGCCGTGGTCGGCGGCCCTGTCGGCGCAGCCGTCGGGGGCGCGGCCGGCACAGTGGTCGGCCAGTCGCAGAAGCCGCGCTAAGCCCTGAAAAGGCGGGTCTGCCGGGCGGCGGCGCTTGTCGTCCGGCAGAAGCTTCCTGCCTGCATGGCGGTGTTGCGGCGAGGACGCCACCGCCAATCGAATCTTGGCGGCCGTCGATTTCATCGCCGCGAACCTTGATTTTCGCCCGCATATCGGCTTTGTGCGCCCCGCTTCGGGCCGCGCGTTTTCTTCGCCGCCTGACCCCCGACGGCCGCTCCTGGCCGCTCACAAGGAACCCTGACGCTTTCGCATGAAAGATCTGAAGACCGGATTCTCCGACCGTATCTCCGCCCAGCAGGACGCCAAGAAGGCGCTGCTCGCCAAGTTCAAGCCCAAGGCCGCCGCGCCTGATCCCGAGTTCGAAAAGCTGGCCGAGAAGCGGGCCGCCGAAAAGGAAGCCCTGCGCCAGCAGCACGAACTGGCCAAGGCCGAGCTGCGTCGCGAAAAGGCCGAGAAGGAAGCCGCTCGCATCGCCGCCGAACTCGCCGCTCAGGAAGAGATCGACGCCGAGAAGCGCGCGGACCGCAAGGCCCGCAAGCAACTGACCAAGGAAGAGCAGAAGGCCAAGCGCGACGCCCGCTACGCCGCCCGAAAGGCGCGCCGCTAAAGATCGGCTTTTCGAATGATCGACGCGCCGCAGGCTCTGCGGCGCGTTTTTCTTTGCGGGTCAGCCGACAGGCGCGGCGGTCAATTGTTCCAGCAGGCCGCGAAGCTGGTCCGAGGAATAGGGTTTCCGAAGCAGCGGCCAAGGCGTGTCGGCCAGCACCTCGTCCACATCGTCGCCGACGTAACCCGACACCAGGGCGATCCGCATCTCGGGCCAGGATCGGGCTGCGACGCGCGCCAGATCGACGCCGCTCATCCCGCCGGGCATCACGACGTCCGTCAGCATCATGTCGAACGCGGCCTGATCCAGCGCGCGCAGCGCCTCTTGGCCATCTTCCGCCAGATCGACGTCCAGCCCCAGTTCCTCAAGGATTTCCAGCGCCACCGCCGCCACGCCTGGATCGTCCTCGACCAGCAGCAGTCGGCCGCCCTCGATGCGGCTGGCGTGCGTCTCGACAGGCGCGCCTTCGACGGCCAGGTCGTCGCGCGACAGCGCCGGCAGATAGAGCCGGATTTCCGCCCCCTGACCCGGCGCCGAGACGATCTGGGCCCCGCCGCCTGACTGCCGCGCGAAGCCATAGACCTGGCTTAGACCCAGGCCGGTGCCCTTGCCGACACCCTTGGTGGTGAAGAACGGTTCGAACACGCGGTCCACGATGTCAGGCGACATCCCTTCGCCGTTGTCGATCACCGCGACGCAGACATAACGGCCAGGGGCCAGTTCGGCGACTTCGCCGGCCGCGACCTGGGCCTCGCGCGTCTGCACGGTGATGTGCGCCCCGCCGCGCCCCTTGTGTCCGGTCACGTCGCCCAGGGCGTCGCGGGCGTTGACGATCAGATTCAGCAGGGCCGCCTCGAACTGGGCGGGATCGACATTGGCGAGCGCCCCGCCGCGCTTCAGCTTGACCTTGAAGTCCACCGCCTCGCCGACCGCGCGCCGCCACAACGGTTCTCCCTCGCGGATTAGGGCGTTCAGGTCGATGGGCTCGGGCCGCAGCGCCTGGCGTCGCGAGAAGGCCAGCAGTTGGTGCGTCAGGCTCTCGCCCCGGCGGGCGGCGGCCAGGGCGGCCTCGCCCAGCTTCCTGCGCTTGGCCGGATCGTCGCTGCGCAAAATGATGTCCAGTGCGCCGATCACCACGGTCAGAAGGTTGTTGAAGTCGTGCGCCACCCCGCCGGTCAGACGCCCGACCGCCTCCATCCGTTGGGCGTGCATCAGCTGGGCCTCGGCCTGGGCCTTTTCGATCAGCGCCTCGTCGACCCGTTCCTCCAGCAATTCGTTGATCCGCTTCAGGTCGTCCTCGGCCCGCTTGGCGTCGGTCACGTCCAGACAGGCCCCGACATAGCCCTGGAACAGGCCGGACGCGTCGAAGCGCGGCACCCCCTCGGTGCGCAGCCAGCGCAGGCCCAGCGACGGATGCTGCACCCGCGTCAGGGCCTCGAACCGATCCCGCGCCTCGAAGGCGCGCATGAAGGCGGCCGAGAAGACCGTCTCGTCGTCGCCATGCACCAGGCGCCGCCAGCTGTCCGGCAGATGGGTCTGGCCTTCCACGCCGAAGAAGGTGCGGTAGCGCCGATTGGCGAAGATCAGCTGGGCCGCGTCGTCGCTCATCCAGATCAGGGCAGGCGCGCTGTCCGCGACGGTGCGGAAGCGGTTTTCGGATTCCTCAAGCCTGGCCTGGGCCGCGCGGGTCTCTGTCACGTCGAAGGCCACCCCGACGAAACCGATCACTTCCGAGCCGCAGAGACGCGGGCGCGAGAACGACTTCAGCCAGCGCCATTGGCCGTCATGTCGGCGATAGCGGGCCTCCAGGGAAAAGGGCGCGCGCGACGCCTCGCCGGCGACGGACTCGGCCAAGATGCGCGCCTGATCGTCAGGGTGGATCGCCACGCGCCAGTCCAGGTCGCGCGCTGTCTCGTAGTCTGCGCCATGGAAGTCGACATAGGTCTGGTTGACGAAGGTGCGGCGCCCGTCCTGGCCCGTCACCCAGATCAGAACGGGGGCGGTGTCGGCGATAACGCGGAACCGCTGCTCGCTCTCGCGGGTCTCGTGCTCGGCGCGGGCGCGTTCGACCTCGGCCCAGGTCCGCGCGGCGACCTCCTCGACCAGGCTGACCTGCGCCTCGGTCCAGGCGCGCGGCTGTGAGGCGTGGACGTAAAGGAAGCCGCGCAGTCGCCCGTTGCGGATCAGGGGCGCGCGGATCAACGCGCGGGTCTGGATGGCGTCGAAGGCGTCGGCGGAGTCGGCGGTGCGGGGGTCCTGGCGAACATCCTCGATCTGGATGGTGCGGCCCTCGGAAAGGTCTGCGATCAATTCTGGGCCGAAGGCGTCCAGGGCGAACTGGCCTTGGGCGCTGGCGACGCCGGCGGTCCAGTCGCGGCTCATGGTTACGACGCCGGCCGCTTGATCGATCTCCCCATAGCCGACCCGCTCGGCGTCCAGCAGGCCGCCCAGGGCGTTCTCGACCTGCCCCATGATCTCTTCTGGATCGGTCTGGTCACGCAGTCGGTCGCTGAGGCCCAGCAAGAAGGCGTGGCGACGCTCGGCCCGCGCCGAGGCCTCCAGCGCCGCGTGGCTGTCGGTCACGTCGAAGGCGATCCCGGTGTGGCCGAGAAACCGATCCTGATCGTCGAAACGCGGGCGCGCGATGGCGCGCATCCAGCGCCAGTCGTCGTTCGTTCCGCGTACGCGGACCTCGAATTCGTAGGGTTGGCAAGTCTTGGCGGCCTCGGCCTCCAAGAGGTCGATCCTCTTCAAATCGTCTGGGTGTATGGCCTGCCGCCAGCCGCCTTCAGCCAGCGCCGTCTGATCCAGACCATGCAGTTTCAGGACGGCGGCGTTGGCGAATTGGAACGCGCCATCGGCGTTGCGCAGCCAGATGGGCGCGGGCGTGGTGTCCGCCAACTGTCGAAACCGGGTCTCGCTCTCGCTGATCCGCAGCAAGGCGCCGCGCAGGGCCGCGCTGACGGCGGCGATGAAGAGACCGACCATGATGAAGTTGACCGTGGCCACCAGACCGATCGCGCTCAGCACGCCGTCCTTGCCCGTGGCGGTCACGCCCAGAATGACCCAGCCTCCGCCTATACAGATCACCAGCGCGACCAAGGCTGCGGTCCAGCCGCCCGCCAGCGCCGCGAGGCTGACCGCCGGCAGCAGAATGGTGAAGCCGGTGAGTTCGCCATAGATCACCGACAGCGCCGCACGCGCGATCAGGGCCGCCGCCGCGAAACCGCCGCCGATCATCACACGCCCAGCGACGGAGGGGGTCGACAACTGGGCCAGTCCGACCAGCCACCGGTCGGCGGCCCTTATGCGCCACGACGACGCCTTGTCGTCCCTGGTTTTACGCATCCCCGGTCCCGTCTCGATCAGGCGAACTGACCACAGCTTTACACCCTGCGTCGTCACCGGCCACCCCATCTTGAACCGCGCCGGCCGATACACGACGTAACGGCGGTCGCCGTGTCGCCGGAAATTGGTCTAGGTTTGTCGTTAAAGGCGCGAACCTCTGGCGCTTGGCGACGTTGTCGAACGCCCTGTCGGACCCTGAATGACCCTGCCGCTCTGGAAGACGATGTTTAAGACGCTGCGGCGTTCGGCGGCGGCCCTGCCAGCGGCGGGCGCGGTGCTGGGCGTCGCCATGGCGGCCGGCTCCAGCGTTCGCCCCGACGCGGACCGCACGGCCGAGGCGGTGTCGCGCATCACTGGCGGCGACCTTGGGGTGGACGGGCTGGCGGCGATCAAGGCGCGGCTTACCCCCGCGCAGCTGGCCGAGGCCATGCGGCACGATCCCAATCTTCTGCAGCCGGCGCTCTACGGTCTGACGCCAGGATGGGAAAGCCTGACCCTGGCCGGCAAGCCAGGGCTGGAGCCTGGCAAGAGTGGTCTGGAGGCCCAGCGTCTCAACGCCGCCATGGCCCCGGTATCCGGCGCGTTGCGCCCGGCCCAGCCCTTCGTCTTCAAGGGCAGCGCCGAGGATCGCCGCCGGGCCCTGCGCTGCCTGACCCAGGCGGTCTATTTCGAGGCGGCGCTCGAGCCGGACAGCGGCCAGGCCGGGGTGGCCCAGGTCGTCCTGAACCGGGTGCGTGATCCCAACTACGCCAACACCGTTTGCGGCGTGGTGTTCGAGGGGGCCGAGCGGACCACGGGATGCCAGTTCAGCTTCACCTGCGACGGCTCCCTGGCTCAGGCGCCGGTCGCCTGGGCGTGGGATCGGGCGCGTCGTGTGGCGGAAAAGGCGCTGGACGGCGCTGTCGCGCAGCAGGTCGGCACCGCCACCCACTATCACGCCGACTATGTGCATCCCTGGTGGGCGCCGACGGTCGCCAAGGTCACGCAGATCGGAGCGCATATCTTCTATCGCTGGAAGGGCGTCTATGGCGAGACCGCCGCCTTCCGCAACGTCTACAAGGGACGCGAGCCGGCCATCGACGAGGCGCGCTTCTCGCGCCCGCGCACGGTCATGGCGGCCGGCGCCGCGACCGGCGGACCCGACCCCGACGCTCCGGCCTCTGCGGCCAAGGACGCGCCAATCCGGACCGTCGAGATCGACGGCCAGCAACGGGTGGTCGGCGTGGCCAGTCTGGGCGGTCGGCGCCTGCCGACCCGCGATGAGGTCGCCGCCATCAACGCCCGCCTGACCGCCTTGGAACGCCCGAAAACCACGACGCCTGCGCCCGCCGGCGTTACGACGATGGATGTGGAGGAAGTCGGACGGCCGACGAACTGAAAAGCCGGCTTGCAACGCTTTGTCGGGTCGAGGCATTGAGGCACTTACGAAAAACGCACCAGGCCCTTTCAGGCCCGGCCTGAAAGGACGCCGCGTTGAACCACCCAGAAGTCGAGTGTTCCCGGTGGGACGAGGCGGATCGCTTGGCGGCGCTGAACAGATACGGGGTGCTGGACACCACGCCTGAGGCCGCATTCGACGATCTGGCCAATCTGGCGGCGCGTCTGTGCGACGCGCCCATGGCCGCCGTCAGCCTGGTGGACGCCGAGCGGCAGTGGTTCAAGGCCGAGGTCGGCCTGGGCCTTCCGCAGACGCCGCGTCCCGTTTCCTTTTGCGCCCACGCCATGCTCGGCGATCAGCCGCTGATCGTGACCGACGCCGAACAGGACGGTCGCTTCGCCGACAATCCGCTGGTCACGGGCGCGCCCCACATCCGCTTCTACGCCGGCTATCCGCTGAAGTCGCCAGAGGGGGCGCCCCTGGGCGCGCTGTGCGTGCTGGATCACCGGCCGCGCCCAGAGGGGCTGACCGAACTTCAGGCCACGGCCATGCGGACTCTGGCGGCCCAGGTCATGACCCAGCTGGAGCTGCGCCGCGCCCTGTTGGACCGAGACCGCAGCGAGAAAACGGCTCAGCTGGCTATCGAGGCCTCGGCCTATGTCGGCTCATGGGACTGGGATATCGCTTCGAACCGTGTGGTCGCCGACGAGCGGTTCGCGCGCATGTACGGTGTCGACCCCGTCGCCGCCCGCGACGGCGCTCCGATCGAGGTGTTTCGCGGCAGCGTCCATCCCGACGATGCTGATCGGCTGGGTCAGGACATCCAGCGCGGTCTCGACGACGAAGGGATCTTCATCAGCGAATACCGGCTGGTCGTGGACGGCCAGGAACGGTGGGTGCTGGCGCGCGGTCAGGTCGAGTACGACCGCTCCGGCGCAGCCGTACGCCTGCCCGGCGTCGCCGTCGACATCACCAAGCGCAAGCAGATCGAGACCGATCTGGCCGCGACGACGCGGGCGCTAAGCGAAAGCGAAACCCGTTTCCGCATCCTGGCCGACGCCATGCCGCAGATGGTCTGGTCGACCCTGCCAGACGGTTTCCACGACTACTACAACGCCCGCTGGTACGAGTTCACCGGCGTCCCGGTCGGCTCGACGGACGGCGAGGGCTGGAACGACATCTTCCATCCCGAAGACCAGCAGCGGGCCTGGACGGTCTGGCGCCATTCCTTGGCGACCGGCGATCCCTATGAGATCGAGTACAGGCTGAAACACCACAGCGGCGCCTATCGCTGGACGCTGGGCCGCGCCGTAGCCATCCACGACGACGAGGGGCGGATCACCCGCTGGTTCGGCACCTGCACCGACATCGACGAGCTGAAACGGCTGGAGCAGGGGCGCGAGCTGGTCAGCCAGGAGCTGAGCCACCGCATCAAGAACATCTTCGCCGTCGTGGCGGCTCTGGTCGCCCTGTCTGCGCGCCAGTATCCGGAGGCCAAGGCTTTTTCGGCCTCGCTGCGCACGCGCATCGCCGCCCTAGCGCGCGCGCACGAGTTTGTTCGCCCCCACACCGAAACGTCCAGGACGACGATCGGCGCCACGACCCTGCACACCTTCCTGGCGGACTTGTTCAGAGCCTATGCCGACGAGGTTGGCCTGCCGCGCGTCATCATCGACGGGGACGATGCGGTGTTCGACGACCAGGCGGCGACATCCGTCGCCCTGCTGTTCCACGAACTGGCCACCAACGCCGCAAAATACGGAGCCCTGTCCGACAAGGCCGGGACCGTGCTGCTGAACACGACCAGAGACGAGGATCGCTTCATCCTGACCTGGACCGAGCGCGATGGTCCGCGTGTCGAGGGACCGCCGACACGCTCGGGCTTCGGATCGTCGCTGGCGACACTGTCGGTGCAGGGGCAGTTGGGCGGCAAGCTGGATCGGCAATGGAACCCGGACGGGTTGAAGGTCATCGTGGATTTGCCCGCCACCGCCCTGTCGCGCCGCCGAGCCGCGATCTCGGGCGGGCTATAACTTTTCATTGAAACCCATCCTTCTAAACCGCGTTACGTACGCCAACGATCAAACCTTCCCCGCCATGACCGCTCGCATTCTCATCATCGAAGACGAAGCCCTCGTGGCCATGGAACTCCGCTTTGTGCTGGAGGACCTGGGACACGACGTGATCGGCGTGGCCGCCACCGCCAAGGCCGCGCGCGACATCGCCCGCGAGAACGATGTCGATCTGGCCCTTGTCGACATCCATCTGTCTGACGGTGCGACCGGCATCGATCTGGGCCGCGAACTGGGCCAGGACATGGGCGTCAGCGTCCTGTTCATGACGGCCAATCCGGGCATGGTGCGCAACGGCGTCGCGGGCACCATCGGCGTCCTGTCCAAACCGACCGATGAGCGCGCGGTTCAGACCGGCGTGGACTATGCTCTTCGCCGCCGTCAGGGGCAGCCGACCGATTACGCGCCGCCGGGTCTTCAACTGTTCGGCTGATAAACTCATAGGCGGTTGCGGCGGCTCCTCCGCCCCCTATGTCCAAGGCTCCCCGAAATGGAGCCTCCCATGAACAATCTCGCAAAACGTCCCTTGGGCGGCAGTGGTCTGGATGTCGCGCCTCTCGTCTTTGGCGGCAATGTCTTTGGCTGGACGGCGGACAAGGCGACATCGTTCGCCTTGCTTGATGCGTTCATGGGGGCCGGTTTCGACGCCATCGACACGGCCGACGCCTATTCGCGCTGGGTTCCCGGTCACTCGGGCGGCGAAAGCGAGACCATCATCGGGGAATGGCTGCACGCGCGCGGCAATCGCGAGGCGGTCAAGATCTTCACCAAGGTGGGCTCCGACATGGGGCAAGGCCGCAAAGACCTGTCCCCCGCCTGGATCGAGAAGGCGGTCGAGGACAGTTTGCGTCGGCTCCAGACCGACTACATCGATCTGTACCAAACCCACTGGCCCGACCCGGACACGCCACAGGAGGAAACGCTGCGTGCGCTCGACAGTCTGGTGCAGGCGGGCAAGGTGCGGGTCATCGGCACATCCAACCACACGGCCGAACAGGTCGCTGAGGCGCTGTCGATATCCGAACGCGAGGGACTGGCCGCCTACGCCTCGCTCCAGCCACACTACAACCTCTATAGCCGCAACACCTTCGAAGGGGCGCTGCAGGATCTGGCGGTTCAGAAGGGGCTTGGCGTCATCACTTACTTCAGCCTGGAAAGCGGCTTCCTGACCGGCAAATACAAGACCGTCGACCAGATCGCCGGGGCCAAGCGAGAGAGCGCGCTGCAGGACAAGTTCGACGAGCGCGGCGTGCGCATTCTGGCCGTTCTGGACGCCATCGCCCAAAAGAACGAGGCCACCCCCGCTCAGGTGGCCTTGGCCTGGCTTCTCGCGCAGCCAGGCGTCACCGCTCCGATCGTCAGCGCCACCACGCTGGAGCAACTGTCCGATACGCTAAAGGCCGCGACCCTGGCGCTGTCGGACGAGGATGTGGCGGAACTGACAGAGGCTTCGGCTTCTTAAGCCGCGCGCGCCCATTCAAATCCGTCATCCCCGAGCTATCCCGAGGATCCATACGCCCGGTGTCGGAGAGTGCGAACCGTCTTCGACGGAGGCTATGGATCCTAGGCGCAGGGCCTAGGAGGACGGATCTTTTTGGGTTGCGGCCTACCAGACGCCGATCTTCTCGGCCTCGGCGTGGCTGATGGGGTGGTTGGCCTTGGCGTGGTCTTCCTCGGCCAGGAAGCGGCTGGCCTCAAGGGCGGCCATGCACCCCATGCCGGCGGCGGTGACCGCCTGGCGATAGACGTCGTCGGTGACGTCGCCGGCGGCCCAGACGCCTTCGATAGCAGTGGAGGCTGTTCCGGGCTTGACGCGCAGATATCCGCCCGAGTTCGTCTCAAGCTGACCCTTGAACAACTCCGACGACGGGGCGTGGCCGATGGCGATGAAGACGCCGTCCGCCGGGATTTCACGGGTCGCGCCATCCTTGACGTTCTTCAGGCGCACGCCGGTGACGTTCCTGGCCATGCCGTCGACGACGCCCACGATCTCTTCGATGGCCACGTTCCAGATCACCTCGACCTTGGGGTTGGCGAACAGGCGGTCCTGCAGGATCTTCTCGGCGCGGAACTCTTCACGGCGGTGAACGACCGTGACCTTGGAGGCGAAGTTGGTCAGGAACAGCGCCTCTTCGACGGCCGTGTTGCCGCCACCGACCACGACCACTTCCTTGCCGCGATAGAAGAAGCCGTCGCAGGTGGCGCAGGCGGAAACGCCGAACCCCTGATAGGCGGCCTCGCTCTCCAGACCCAGCCATTTGGCCTGCGCCCCGGTGGAGATGATGACCGTCTCGGCCAGGATTTCCTCACCGCTGTCCAGCGTCAGGCGGAACGGACGCTGCGACAGGTCCGCAGAGGTGACGATGTCGTGGATGACCTCGGTCCCCACGTGCAGGGCCTGGGCCTGCATCTGCTCCATCAGCCACGGGCCCTGAATGGTGTCGGCGAAGCCGGGATAGTTCTCGACGTCGGTGGTGATGGTCAGCTGGCCGCCGGGCTGGATGCCGGCGATGACGACGGGGTTCAGCGACGCGCGGGCGGCGTAGATGGCGGCGGTCCAGCCGGCGGGGCCGGATCCGATGATGGCGACGCGAACGGTACGAGCTTGGGTCATGACGCCTATTTAGGCGGTGATTCCCGTTTGCGCGATGGCGGTCATGACGGATGACGACGAAGCGTCGCCTTATCGCGCCCGCATCGCCTCCAGAACCGCCCGCGCCGCGCGGTCGGTTTCGGCCAGCGCCTCATAGGTCCAGCTATCCAGCGTCCCGTCCAAGGGGCGGGTCGCGCCGCGCGATTGAAGGTCGTCATGCAGGCGGGCGAACTTGCCGCCGGACTTCAGCGGGATCATCGGCAGGATGTGGACCGGCTTGCCGGTCGAGGCGGCCTCGGCGGCCATGTTGGCGCTGTCCTCGGTGACCAGGATATGGTCGGCGAAGTGCAGGAAGCCGAACAGGGGATTGTCGCCGCTCCCGTCCCAGATCCAGCCGGGCAAATCTGACAGGCGCGCGGCCAGGGCCGCCTTGGCCGTCTCGGGCGTGCGGCGCGAGAAGGTCAGCATCAGCGAACCGCCCGACGCCCGAACGGCCGCCGCGATCCGGTCGGCCAGGTCGGCGGCGTGTTCGGCGGGCAGGTCGAACGCCTTGGACTTGCCGCCGATCAGGACCGCGACGCGCGGATGGGGCAGGGGGGCGATGCGGTCGGCGAAGGCAGGTGCGGCTTCGGCGATGCGTTCAGCCGTTATGCGGTGGGGCGAGCCGGTGATTTCGAAGACATTGTCGCCCGAGAGGCCGTCATGGGCGGGGGCGATGATCATGTCGTAGCGGTGGTTCGCCCAACGCGGATCCTGGGTCTGGACGACGAATGTCTTGCCCGCGCTCCAGGTCTTAACCCTCGTTGACAGGGGCAGGGTCGCGCGGCCCGTCGCGATCCACAGATCGGGCCAGGGCGCGGCGATCGGATCGGACGCGGGGTCCAGCATCGCCGCCGTCTTCAAGGCGGAGGGCAGGCGGTCGAAGACGGGCCGCCAGCGGATATGTTTGATGGTGATTTCGGCGGGGGTCAGCCGCTTGACGGCCTCGGCCAGACCCAGGGCCTGGTTCTCGATCCCGGCGCGGCCGTCCGAGACGACCCAGATGCTTAGAGGGCTGGGGGACGGAATGGGGGTCACGCCCCGGTCACGTCGGCCCGCACCCAGGTCATGGCCTCGATCTTGTTGCCGTCAGGATCGCGCAGGAATGCAGCGTAGTATCCAGGCGCATATTCAGGACGAAAACCGGGCGCGCCCGCATCATGGCCGCCCGCCGCCAGACCTTGGGCATGGAAGCGATCGACGGCCTGTCGGTCCGGCGCGGCGAAACAAACATGGGCGCCATTGCCGGCCGACGCGGCTCCATGATCCTGAGGGACGGACGCCCAGAACTCGGGAAAGGCGCGGCCATAGGCCACACCCATCGGGTGTTCCATCACCCGCCCAATGCTCAGCGCGTCGAAGACCGCGTCATAGAAGACGCCAGCCCTGGCCAGGTCCGTGACGCCCACCGAAACATGCGACACCAGGGGCGGGCGTGTTTCGGCGGCGTCGGTCATGGCCTTATTTCCACTCGACCTTGACGATTTCGTAAGCCTTCACCCCGCCGGGCGTGTTGACCTCGACGACATCGCCGACCTCCTTGGAGATCATGGCGCGGGCGATGGGGGAGGCGATGGAGATGCGGCCCTGTTTCACGTCGGCCTCGTGCTCGCCGACGATCTGGTAGCGGCTCTCTTCCTCGGTGTCCTCGTCCACCACGGTGACGGTGGCGCCGAACTTGACCTGGTCGCCCGACAGTTTGGACACGTCGATGACCTGGGCGCGGCTGATCTTGTCCTCGATCTCGGCGATCTGGCCCTCAATCCAGCCCTGCCGCTCCTTGGCGGCATGGTATTCGGCGTTCTCGGACAGGTCGCCGTGTTCACGGGCCTCGGAGATGGCCGCGATCACGCTGGGCCTCTCGACCGACTTCAATTGCTTCAGTTGATCGTCGAGGACGCGATAGCCCTCGGCCGTCATCGGCACTTTTTCCATTGTGTCGTGATTTTTCTTGTTCGCCCAGAGACTGGAAAGACGCGGAAGTAGGCACATAAAAGGCCGCGGGGCGGGCGCGGCCGGGCATCAAAGCTAGGGGTAATCACGCCTAAAATCAAGTCCGCCGCCCCACACGGGCCATATTTCAGGCCCGCGCGGGTGGTTCCGACTTATGATCGCGGCGCAAAACGCCCTTGATCAAGCTGTAGGCCAGCCAGCCGATTGCGGCCAGACCGGCGAACATGAACAGGCCGGAAACCAGCGCCGCTCCGGCAGCCATGAAGGCGAGGACGAAGGCGACGGCGGCGGCGAGCCCGGCGATGATCTGAATGGTTTGAAGGCGCATGATCCGTTAACGCCTAGCGCCCTGTCGAGTTGCGATCAGCCGATCACGATCCGATCACGCATAGCTGTATTCGCCGCCTCGCTCCAAGGCGCGGCGATAGGCCGGGCGGGCATGAATGTGGTCTAGGAAGGCCTTCAGGCGCGGCTTGCTGGCGGCGTCAAAGGCGCGATCGGCCCCGGCTTCCACGGGGAAGCTCATCATGATGTCGGCGGCGGTGAACTGATCCCCGGCAAACCATTCCGAGCGTCCCAACTCACTCTCCCAGAAAGCGACATGGGTGCGAAGTTGGGGTTCGACAAAACTGGCCAGCGCCTTGTTCGCCACGCCCTTGACCAGCGGCTTCATCAGGCCCGGTGCGCGCTGGGGCAAGATTGAGAAGACCAGTTTCAGCAACAGCGGCGGCATCGCCGAGCCTTCGGCGTAGTGCAGCCAATAGGTGAAGCGACGCGCCTCGTCCGTACCCGCCGCCGGGCGAAGCCGACCCTGGCCATACGCCTCTAGCAGATATTCGACGATGGCTCCGGTCTCAGCCACCGTGATGGAGCCGTCTTCGATCACCGGCGACTTGCCCAGAGGATGGACCTTAAGCAGTTCGGGCGGCGCCAGCCTGTTGCCCGCGTTCCGCTCGTAGCGGATCACCTCATAATCCAGCCCCAACTCCTCCAGCAGCCACAGGACACGTTGCGAGCGGCTGTCGTTCAGGTGATGGACTTTGATCATCGGTCGGCTCCGGTAGGCGAATGGCGACTATTCGCGCCGCAGGATGTGAAGTCGAGGCCTAATGCGGCTTACGGCCGCTCCACCTGGCGCGCGGACGCGGCCGGGTCTGGGCCTGGTTCTGAGCGGCGGTCCCGGGTCGGGCGCTCTCGCGACGGCTGCGCCAGACCTCATAGGCCAGGGTGGCCAGAGCCAGTTTGCCGGCGTGACGCCCCGCCAGGCGGCGTCCGCCCTTGGACAGCAAGAGGCCGCCCAGCATGGGAACCAGTTTGTGCAGACGGGACATGGTCGATCTCCTTGTTCTCGTCTCCAACGCACCGGCGGAGTTCGCGTTTCGTGCTGCGACGACCTGATCTGCCAAAGACCGCCAGAAGGTTTGGCGCGCGCGCGGCGAAAAGGGGTGCTAGCTCTGGTCGATGCGCTCTTCTCGTCTCGCCGCTTTCTTCACCTCGCTCAGCTTCTTCGTCATCGCCGCCCTGGTCGCCGGGGTGGTGGTCGGGGCGATGGCCCAGGGCGCGGACGCGCCATGGCTGACGGGCGGGTTGGGCGTGGTCGAAAGCCTGGGGCAGGTCTGGCTGAACGCGCTGCGCATGACCGTCATTCCGCTGGTGTTCAGCCTGTTGGTCACCGGCATTGTGTCCATCGCCAACGCGGCCGCCACCGGGCGTATCGCGGCGCGGTCGCTGATGGTCTTCGGCGTGTTGCTGGTCGGGGCGACCATCTATGCGATCCTGGCGGGTCTGGGACTGCTGGCCCTTTGGCCCATCGACCCGGAGGCCGGTCGGGCCCTGCTGGCGGGAACCCCGGCGGATTCGGTCGCCGTGGTGGGCGAGGCGGCGCGAACGGACGGCCTTCGCGCCTTCCTGTCCAGTCTGGCGCCGGCCAATGTGGTCAAGGCGGCCGCCGACGACGGGGTGCTGGCCGTGGTCGTATTCGCGGTGGCCTTCGGCTTCGCCGCCACCCGGATCAAGACCGAACTGCGTCGGCCCCTGGCCGGTTTCTTCGAGGCGGTGGCCGAGACCATGGTGGTCATCGTCCACTGGGTGCTGCTGGCTGCGCCGTTCGGCGTCTTCGCCCTGGCGCTGGGCGTGGGGCTGCGCGCGGGCCTGGGGGTGGCGGGGACGCTGGCCCACTATGTCGCCATCGTCTGCCTCAGCCAGATCGGCCTGATCCTGATCACCTATGTCGTGGCGGTGGTCTGGGGGCGGATATCGCTGGCCCGGTTCGCACGTGCCGTCGCCCCCGCCCAGGTCGTCGCCGTCTCGACCCAGTCGTCGCTGGCCAGCCTGCCGGTTATGATCGAGCGGGCGCGCGATTGGCTGGGCGTACCGCAGACCTCGGCTGGTCTGATCCTGCCGCTGGCGGTTGCGGTGTTTCGCATCACCAGCCCGGTCGCCAACCTGGCGGTCTGTCTCTATGTGGCGCAACTGAACGGGATTGACCTAAGCCTCGGCGTTTTGATCGCGGGCGGACTGACGGCCATCGCCGTGTCCATCGCCTCGGTCGGCCTGCCGGGCCAGGTCAGCTTCTTCGCCGCTATCGGCCCCATCTGCCTGGCCATGGGGCTGCCGCTGGGTGTCCTGCCTCTGTTGCTGGCGGTGGAGGTGATTCCCGACATCTTCCGCACGGTCGGCAATGTCACGGCCGACCTTGCCGCGACCCGGATCGTGCAGGGTAGGGCTGCGAAGCTAATCGATTTCGAGCATTCCAAGACGTCATAAGAAACTGGCGCGAAACTATTCTCTCCTTTTCGGAAAGAATGGTGCAACTGGCACGTGTCCTGAAAGTTGAGAAGATTCTTTATTTCAAAAGCGCCGATTGAGACTTGCTTAATGGGCGTTCTGTAATCGCCCCGTGAACGAGGACAGGCGCGGCATCGGCACGCGCGATCCCCCTTCAAGGTGAAAGTGCGATTATGAGCATCAAAGCGCGGCTCTTGCTGTGTCTGGCCGCCCTGGCCGTCGGCATGGCGGCCATCGGTCTCAGCGGGTGGGTCTCTGCATCGGTCATGAACCAGCGCATGCAGTCGGTGCTCTCCAATCGCGTGGTCCCCATGCAGCAGTTGAAGGCGGCCGTCGACATGTATGCCGTCAACATCGTCGACACCGCCCATAAGGCGCGCGACGGCGCGATGACATCCGATCAAGCCATCCAGGCCATCACGGCCGCCAAGTCCACGATCGCCAGCAACTGGAACGCCTATCGCGTCACGAGCATGACGGCCGATGAGCACGCTTTGGTCGAAAGCACGTCTGCCGCCCTGCCCGCCGCCAATGCGGCTGTAGAAGAGCTGGAGCGTTTGCTGCGCGCGGGCGACGCTGCGGGGCTGGATCGGTTCGTCCGAACCGACCTTTATCCCGCAATCGATCCGGTCAGCGCCAACATGGCCAAGCTTGTCGATCTTCAGGTTCGCGTAGCTCGCGAAGATGGCGTGGAAGCCGCAGGAGTCTTCAAGATCGCCATGATCGTCATGGCTCTGATCGCTCTGGCGGCTGTCGGCCTGCTGGTCTTCGCCACCCATGTGATCGTCAAACGGGTCTCCACGCCTCTGCAGGCCATGACGGGCGCCATGTTGCGCCTTGCAGACGGCGACCACGGTATCGTCGTACCGGCCGTGGGGCAGCGCGATGAACTGGGACAGATGGCCGACGCCGTGGTGGTGTTCCGCGACGCCGCCATCGCCAAGATCAAGGCCGACGCGGCCATGGTCGAGGCCAAGGCCAAGGCCGACCACGATCAACGCGTCGCCAGTGAAACGGCCATCGCCGAACAGCAGGCCCTGGTCGTGCAGTCGTTCGGTGTGGCGCTTGATCGTCTGGCGCAGGGCGACCTGACCTATCACGTCAATGACAGCCTGCCGGTGGAGTACGAAAAGCTGCGTTCCGATTTCAACGCCGCCATGGCCGCGTTGAAGGATACGATGTCGGTTGTGGTGACCAATGTGTCGGCCATCCGTTCGGGTTCGGGCGAGATCAGCCACGCCGCCGACGACCTGTCGCGCCGCACCGAGCAACAGGCCGCCAGTCTGGAGGAAACCGCCGCCGCGCTGGATCAGATCACCGCCACCGTCAACCGCACCGCAGCCGGCGCGCGCCAAGCCTCCGATACGGTTCTGGCGGCCAAGAACGACGCTGAAACATCAGGCGTCATCGTTCGTGACGCCGTGCAGGCGATGGGCGATATCGAGAAATCGGCGCAGGAGATCAGCCAGATCATCGGCGTGATCGACGAGATCGCCTTCCAGACCAACCTCCTGGCCCTGAACGCCGGGGTGGAGGCCGCCCGCGCGGGCGAAGCCGGTCGGGGGTTTGCGGTCGTGGCCTCCGAGGTGCGCGCCCTGGCCCAGCGCTCGGCCGAGGCCGCAAAGGAGATCAAGACTCTTATCTCCGCGTCCACGCGCCAGGTGAACACAGGCGTCAATCTGGTGGGCCAGACGGGCGAGGCCCTGCAACGCATCGTCGGTCGCGTTGCGGAAATCGATGGCTTGGTGTCGGAAATCGCCGCCTCGGCCCAAGAGCAGGCCGTCGGCCTGGCCCAGGTCAACACCGCCGTGAACCAGATGGACCAGGTGACCCAACAGAACGCCGCCATGGTCGAGGAATCGACGGCGGCCAGCCATTCTCTGTCGCAAGAGGCCCTCGGACTGGCGGACTCCGTCGCACGGTTCAACCTCGGCGCGCCCCCTTCGGCCGCGCGTAAGGCTCCGGTGCCGCCTTCCGCCCGTCAGGCCCCGCGGCCCGTCGTTCAGATGCGCAACATCGGGTCTGGCGCCGCCGCCGTCCGGCGTCCGGCGCCGGTCGCCGAGGAAGCGGGCTGGGAAGAGTTCTGAGCCGCTAAGCCCGAAAAGCCGACGGGCGGAGGTCGAAACCTCCGCCCGTCGATCGCTCAGTATTCCTGGATCGCCTTCACATCCAGATCACCGGCCTTGATGGCGCCAATGGCCTGGGCCGCCGCCAGCGCGCCGGCGGTGGTGGTGTAGTAGGGCATCTTCATCATCAGGGCCGTGCGGCGCAGGCTGAAGCTGTCCTGCAGCGACTGCTTGCCCGAGGTGGTGTTGAAGACCAACTGGACCTCGCCGTTCTTCATGGCGTCCACGATGTGCGGACGGCCTTCCAACACCTTCTTGACCCGCTTCACCTCCAGCCCCTGTTCGACCAGATAGGCGTGGGTGCCGCCGGTGGCGATCAGGCTGAAGCCCTCGGCTAGCAGGGTCTTGGCCGCATCCACGATAAACGGCTTGTCCTCGTCCTTGACAGAGATGAAGGCGCAGCCCGAGGTCGGCAGGGTGGTCCCGCCGCCGATCTGCGACTTGGCGAAGGCGCGGGCGAAGGCCGGGGCCATATCGGCCTCGCCCTCACGCTTCCAGTCCAGACCCATGACCTCGCCGGTCGAGCGCATTTCCGGGCCCAGGATGGTGTCCACCCCCGCGAAGCGCGCGAAGGGGAAGACGGCTTCCTTGACCGCGATATGGTCGTAAGGCCTGTCCGTCAGGCCGAAGGACTTCAGCGGAACCCCGGCCATCACCTTGGCGGCGATGGAGGCGATGGGTTGGCCGATGGTCTTGGCCACGAAGGGCGCCGTGCGCGAGGCGCGCGGGTTGACCTCCAGCACGAAGATGCGCGGGTTCTCGCTGTGCGGTTCCTCGATGGCGAACTGCACGTTCATCAGGCCACGCACCTTCAGGGCCTTGGCCATTTCGGTGGTCTGGCGCTTCAACTCCGTCACCGTCTCGGCGGACAGCGAGTAGGGCGGCATGGAGCAGGCGCTGTCGCCCGAGTGGACGCCAGCTTCCTCGATGTGCTCCAGCACGCCCGCGACGAAGACCGTCTCGTCGTCGCACAGGGCGTCCACATCCACCTCGGTGGCGCGGTTCAGATAGTGGTCGATCAGGACGGGATCATCGCCCGAAACGCGCATGGCCTCATGGACGTAACGGTCCAGTTGCTCGCGGTCGTGGACGATCATCATGCCGCGTCCGCCCAGGACGTAGGAGGGGCGCAGGACGACGGGATAGCCGACCTCTTCCGCCTTCTGCGCGGCCTCTTCAGCGCTGCGGGCCAGGCCGTTGGGCGGTTGGCGCAGGCCGATGCCTTCCAGCATCTGCTGGAAGCGCTCGCGGTCCTCGGCCAGGTCGATGGAGTCGACGGATGTGCCCAACACGGGGATATTGTCGTCCTGCAGCGCGTGGGCCAGCTTCAGCGGCGTCTGGCCGCCGAACTGCACGACGCAGCCGATAAGGTCGCCCCTGGAGCGTTCGACCTCGATCAACTCCAGCACGTCCTCGGCCGTCAGCGGCTCGAAATACAGGCGGTCGGAGGTGTCGTAGTCGGTCGAGACGGTCTCGGGGTTGCAGTTGACCATGATCGACTCGACGCCGATCTGGTCGAAGGCGAAGGCCGCATGACAGCAGCAGTAGTCGAACTCGATCCCCTGGCCGATGCGGTTCGGACCGCCGCCCAGGATGATGGCCTTCTTCTTGTCCGACGGCTCGGATTCGCACTCGGGGATTTGGCCCAGCGCGCCGGTCTCATAGGTCGAATACATATAGGCGGTGGCCGAGGCGAACTCGGCGGCGCAGGTGTCGATCCGCTTGAACACCGGCCGCACGTTCAGGCCGCGACGGGCCAGACGCACGGCCTTTTCGGTCGCGCCCGTCAGTTGGGCGAGGCGAGCATCGGAGAAGCCCTTGGCCTTCAGGCGGCGGAACTCTGTCGGGTCGGTCGGCAGGCCCTTGACCCGCACATGGCCTTCCTCGCGCACGATGTCGGCGATCTGACGCAGGAACCAGGGCTCATAGGCGCAGGCCGCGTTGACCTCTTCCACCGACAGGCCATGGCGGAAGGCCTGGGCGATGACGCGGATGCGGTCCGGCGTAGGGACGCCCAGCGCCCGCACCACGGCGGCGCGCGCCGTCGCATCGTCGGCGGCCCCGGCGACGCCCTCGATCTCCACCTCGTCGAAGCCGGACAGGCCGGTCTCAAGCCCCCGCCGGGCCTTCTGCATCGATTCCTGGAAGGTGCGGCCGATGGCCATGACCTCGCCCACAGACTTCATCGAGGTGCCGAGCAGGGGCTCCGAGCCCGGATATTTCTCGAAGGCGAAGCGCGGGATCTTGGTGACCACATAGTCGATGCTCGGCTCGAAGCTGGCGGGCGTGACCTGTGTGATGTCGTTCTGCAGTTCGTCCAGCGTATAGCCGACGGCCAGACGCGCCGCGACCTTGGCGATGGGGAAGCCGGTGGCCTTGGACGCCAGGGCGGACGAACGCGACACGCGCGGGTTCATCTCGATCACGACCATTCGGCCGTCGGCGGGGTTGATGGCCCACTGGACGTTCGATCCGCCCGTCTCAACCCCGATCTCGCGCAGGACGTTGATCGAGCCGGTCCGCATCCGCTGATATTCCTTGTCGGTCAGCGTCAGGGCGGGGGCGACGGTGATGGAATCGCCCGTATGGACGCCCATCGGATCGACGTTCTCGATGGAGCAGATGATGATGCAGTTGTCCGCGGTGTCGCGGACGACCTCCATCTCATATTCCTTCCAGCCTAGCACCGACTCTTCGATCAGGACTTCGGTGGTCGGCGACAGGTCCAGTCCGCGAAGCACGATCTCCTCGAACTCCTCACGGTTGAAGGCGATGCCGCCGCCGGTGCCGGCCAGGGTGAACGACGGGCGGATCACGGCGGGCAGGCCGACGAACTCCAGTCCCTCCAACGCCTCTTCCATCGAATGTGCGGCCTTTGAGCGGGGCGATTCCAGGCCCAGCTTGTCCATGGCGTCGCGGAACTTCTGACGATCCTCGGCCTTGTCGATCACCTCGGCCTTGGCGCCGATCATCTCGACCCCGTGCTTCTCCAGCGCGCCGGATTCATGCAGGGCGAGGGCCGTGTTCAGCGCCGTCTGGCCGCCCATGGTCGGCAGCAGGGCGTCGGGCTTTTCCTTGATGATGATCTTCTCGACCATTTCGGGCGTGATCGGCTCGATATAGGTGGCGTCGGCCACCTCCGGGTCGGTCATGATGGTGGCGGGGTTCGAGTTGACCAGGATGACCCGATAGCCTTCCGCCTTCAGCGCCTTGCAGGCCTGAACGCCGGAATAGTCGAACTCGCACGCCTGGCCGATGACGATCGGGCCGGCGCCGATGATGAGGATGGACTTGATGTCTGTGCGCTTGGGCATCGCCAGCTCTTCTTCTTATAGAACGCTAATGGGTCACGACCGCGCAGTCCCAGCCGTCATAGTCCAGCTGGAAGGCCGCGGCCCAGGTCTGCATCATGGCTGAGGTCGCCGAAAACGACGCCTCGTCCACCGCCATGGTGGTCTCTAGAATGGTGGAATCGTCGGCGCCGCTGGTCAGGAAGCCCGCACGGCGCGCCACCTCGTTCAGGTCGCCGTGGTCGCCTTCGCCATAGAAGTGGAACCGCGTGTGGCGCGGGGTCACGCCGCTGTCGCCCTGTTCGGCCAGCGCCGCGCGCACCATGGCGTCGCGTTCGTCATGACTGATGTCGGTGGCGAGCAAGAGCGGCCTGTTCCTTCGGTCTCTACGCGCGCGAGAAGCCCCCGCACGGCAGGGCCATGCGACGTTCGCGTCATGTTGTCGGTTAAGCGGCCCGTTTAGAGAGGCAGGGGACGCCTGACAAGGCGGTGCGGCCTCTGAGCAAAGAAAAAGGGCGGCGTCTTGCGACGCCGCCCTCCAGTCTCAGAAGCGAACCTCCCTTAGAAGGGGCGGAAGTTCAGGCCGACGAAGAAGCGACGGCCGTAGGGATCGTAGTTGGAGTAGATGGTCGTGCCCAGGATATCGCGCTGTTCTGCGTCGAACAGGTTAACCACCCCGGCGCGCAGCGTCAGATCGTCCCGCACCTTGTAGCGAACGGTCAGATCGTGGCGGACGAACGGTCCAGTCTCCATCTGGTCGACCAAGCGGGCGTCGGCGTTGTTGATGAAGTCGCGCGCCCGAATGATGTTGGCGCTCGACTGCCAGTCGGCCGTCCAGTTGATGTTCCAGGTGTCGTTCGGACGCCATGCCAGCGACGAGCTCAGACGCACACGCGGATAGACGTTGGTGCCGCTGAGACCGATGCTTCCAGCCAGTTCATCGTAGTCGCTCGGGTCAGATTCGTTCAGATATTGCTTCTGCTCGATCAGCCATGACCCGTTCACACGCCAGTCGAAGGCGCCCCAATTCTTGCCGAAGTCAGCCGTTTCCAGCGTGTAGTTGGCGCCGAAATCGAGCCCGCGGGTCTCGAGAGCAGCGTAGTTGAACGACCGCTCGATGAAGCCGCCGATCGCATTGCCGGACGGTGCGCCGACACCGAACGGAATGTTCGGCGAGTTGCGGAAGATCGAGTTACAGGCGTCCAGGTTTAGTTCCGCGCCATTGACGCAGTTGTTCGCGATCCCTTCAGCCGAGACCGAGGCGATCACCTTGTCGATGCGGATCTCGTAATAATCCAGCGTCATGGTCAGGCCGGGGATGAAGCGCGGCTGAAGCACGGTCGAGAAGGTGAAGGATTCGGATTCTTCCGGCTCCAGGTTCGGATTGCCGCCGCTGACGCCGGCGATGCCCGAGGTGTAGTCCGGGCGGAAGTCGTCGGTGTTGGTGGCGGTCGCGCCGGCGAAGTCGAACATCAGACCCTTCTGCGCGGCCAGGGCCGTGCAGTTCTTGATGCGGTTGGCCTTGGTCTCCTGGTCGTTCACCGCGGCGATGCTAGCGGTCGCGCATGGATCAACGAAGCTGTTCGCGAAGGTTTGGCCGAACGGAGAGTAGTTCTCGCCGAGGTTCGGAACGCGAACAGAGGAGTTGAAGCTGGTCTTGAAGGTGATGTCGCGGATCGGGCGATAAACCAGGTTCACGCCGTAGACATCGACATTGCCGACCGTCGAATAGTCGGCCCAGCGGTACGAACCGCTGAGTTCGGCATATTCGCCAAGACGGGAATCGCGGAACAGCGGCACGGACAGCTCCGTGAACACTTCCTTGGATTCATAGCTGACTTCAGGGAAATCCGCTCCGGTGTTGAGGAACAGCAGGCGGTCGCCGGCCGTTGCGCTACGACCGATGGCCGATGTCGTTTCCTTGCGCCATTCACCGCCGAAGGCGAAGCCGAGGTTGCCGGCGCCCCATAGATCCCAGAGTTCGGTGGAGATCGATCCGACAGCCTGCTGCTGTTCGTTCATTTCCTTAACAACGACGGCGGCGTCCACGTACTGCAGCGCTTCAGCCGACTGATTGCCTGCGCCGAAGATGTTCAGCGGCGCACATTGCGCGATCGAGTTGCGGCCGTATTCCGTGTCCAGCAGGTTGGTGGGGTCGCCGTTTGCGTCCCTGCGGTGCTTGTCGGCGATGAAGGTCGCGCCTTGCGCCTGAAGCAATTTGGAGCGGCAGACGATGGAGCCTGCCGGGCCAGCGACACCCAGTCTGTCGATGACCGAGTCGGCGGCGAGCGCCATGCGCTGCGAATCGACAGCGCGCTCGATGTTTTCGATCTCGGCCTTGCCGTAGGTGTAGCCCAGGTCCCAGGACAGCGACTTGGCGAAGCCCATCGGCCCGTGATCGCCCTTGAAGCCAGCGACATAGCGTTGGATATCACGGGTGTTCGACTGCGTCCGGTCAGGGCCGAAGAAGCTGTGACGCGCGATCGGCAACGCCTGGCTGCGGATCAACTGGCCCGCGTTTGCTGCCGTCGGCGGCGCATACACATCGATGCGATTGGCGGCGATCGCCGTCTTCAGGTTCTGCGGCAGGAAGGCGTTGTCGTCCCAGCGCAGGTCGAAGGCCGAGGTGCCCCAGATCGAATTCGTGTCGTTCGCAGCATAGGAGCTATTGTCCAGATCGATGTCGAAGAACGTCCGCTGACCCCGCATGAAGGTGTCTTCGGTGACGTATTTCGCCTCTGCAAAGAAGCTGATGGCGTCCGTGACCTTGAAGTTGGTGCCGACCTGGTAACGCTGCGATTCCGATGCAGGCACGCGGCTGTAGCCGGCCACTTCGCCCAAAGGCATGCCGTCACCGCCGATGTTGTAGGGGCGGTTGATGCCGACGTTGCCGACGCGTTGACCGAAGTTCGCCAGACGGCCGTTCGCGCCGTCATAGACGTAGGTCTTGCCGGGCGTGATTCCGTAGCAGTTTGCGGCATAGGTGAAGCCGCTGTCGCCAAAGCAGTTTTGGTAAGGAATGTTGGGGTTAGTCAGGTCGCTGGGCTGTTGCAAGTTGGCCAGCGTGGTTTGGCCCCACGGCAGGATGTCCAGACGGTTAACGCCATAGAAGACCGTGGCGTCGAGACGGCCGTCATAAGGCGCCGTCGTGGGATCGGCGTCGATAGCCAGGCGGATCGGGGCGCGACGGATCCAGTTGATGTCCATCGAATCGACGTTGTCGATCTTTTCGTACTCGGCGTGTGCATAGACGTTCAGCCGGTCATCGAAGAAGTTCTTGCCGACCAAGCCTGAAATGCGGCGGCTAGCTTCGCCGTTACTGTTGATCTGGCCGTAGTTGGCGTCGATCTCCAGGCCTTCGAAGTCCTTCTTCAGGATGAAGTTGACAACGCCGGAAACCGCGTCGGCGCCGTACACCGAAGAGGCGCCGCCCGTGATGATTTCAACATTCTGGATAAGCAGGCGCGGAATGGTGTCCACGTCCACCGAAAGCTCGCCGCCGGAAGACCCGACATGCCGACGACCGTCGACCAGCGTCAGCGTGCGACCCGCGCCCAGCGAGCGCAGGTTGGGCAGCGAGAGGCCGCCGGTGTTCAGGGTTTGTCCGGTGGTGTCGGAGGGCACCGTCGAGTTTTGAAGCGCCGGAATGGTCGCTAGATAGTCGATGACGCTGGTCTGGCCGGTCGACAGGATTTCATCCTGCGACACCTGGATCAAAGGCGTCGGCGCATTTGCGGCGCTGCGACGGATGCGCGATCCAGTGACGATGATTTCGCCCAGTTGCGTGGCCGAAGCGTCTGAGGGGGACGTCGTCTGGGCAGGCAAATCTTGAGCGAAGGCGGTCGTGGCGATCAGGGCGCCCGCGAGCACCGTTGATGACAGTAGAATATTTCGCATATGGACTCCGTATGGCGCGGCCGATGGGGGACAAGACGCCAAAAGACGTCGTTGATCCGCCGCTTGCGGGTCACAAACCTGACACAGAAGGTGACGTCAAGGCAGGTCGCGATTATAGACCGAATAACGACGTTATACATTCTTACTGTTTTAGAATAGACACACTTACCCATCCTGATGGGAAGCTGAGCTTTTAGCCTGCTCAAGCACCGTATGACGTTATTCAAGACTTATTATGGGCCTTCCGGCTTACCGTCTTCTCGGGACCGCCAGGGCTTTCAAAGTAGGCTCTGTCTCAACAATTGATCGCCGCGATCCAGTCGGGCAGTTCGCCGATGCGGGCCAGGGAGACGTAGCGGGGCTCGTCAACAGGGGCGTCGGCCAATTCGTGGGCCCAGGTGACGTGGTAAGGGATGTGGACGCCGAAGGCGCCGGCGGCGATGGCGGGCAGGACGTCGGACTTCATGGAGTTGCCGGCCATGACGGCCTCGGCCGCGCCTGTTCCGTGACGCGCGAAGACGCGGTCGTAGGTGGCGCGGTCCTTCTCGGACACGATCTCGACCGCGCTGAACCGTTCACCCAGGCCGGACGCGGCCAGTTTGCGTTCCTGATCCAGCAGGTCGCCCTTGGTGATCAACACAAGGCGATATTTCTCTGACAGTTCGGCGATGACTTCGTCCACGCCGGGCAGGGTTTCGACCGGGTGGGCCAGCATCTCGCGGCCGGCCGCCAGTATCTCACGCACGACTTGGGGCGGGGCGGAACCGCCCGTCAGCTCCATCGCCGTCTCGATCATCGACAGGGTGAAGCCCTTCACGCCGTAGCCATAGAGACGCAGGTTGCGCTGTTCGGTCTCGGCCAAACGCGCCTCGATGGTCGCCTCGTCGCCGTGGTCGGCCAGCAGATCGACGAACCGCGCGTGGGTCAGGCGGAAGATCGTCTCGTTGTGCCAAAGGGTGTCGTCGGCGTCGAGGCCGACCGTGGTGATGCTCATTCCGCGCCCCTATCACGGCATGGGGCGAGAAGGGAGACGCGATGAACGGTTCGGCGTTGCGGCCCATCTGCGCCAATGACGCGCATTCGTGATTTGAGACGACCGGGGCGGCAAGGTCAGATGCGGCCTATGCGTCTATCTCTTTCGTCTCGCCTGTTCGGGGTCGTGTTGCTGGGGCTGCCCCTCGGGTCGGCGGCTTCGGCGGTCGCTGCGCCCCTGGCGCCGGTCAGCGCGGCAGGCGTCGCGCCAAGTCGCGCGCAGGAACGGTTGAATCAGCGTGTGTTCGACCGGGTGTGGGACGAGGTTCGGCGCGGCTATTACGACCCTTCATTGCATGGCGTGGACTGGCGCGCGGCGCGGACCCAGTTCCGACCTCAGGCCATGGCGGCGCCGGACGAGCGGGCGCTGTACCGGGTGCTGAACGCCATGCTGGACCTGCTGGATGACGGCCACGCCGCCGCCAGCCCGCCGGCCGCCGTCCGGCGTCAGGAAATGCAGTTCGCGCGTCGGGCCGTGATGGGTATGACCCTGATGCGGGGCCAGACGCCGGACGACTGGACCGTGGAGCGCATCCGACACGGTTCTCCGGCCGAGGAGGCGGGCATCCAACTGGGCTGGGCGCTGAAAACCGTTGACGGTCGGCCGTGGGGACCGGACGTGGAGGCGTTCGACGGCCGACCCGTGCATCTGGTCCTGACCGACGAGGCGGGCCAGCGGCGAGAGACGACCCTGACGCCGCGCATCATGGATGCCGTCCAGCCCTTCGTCGCCGATACGTCGCGGCCCGGCGTCCTGGTGCTGCGGGTCGAGCAGTTCGACAAGGGCCTGGGACCGTGGATGGGCAGCGCGCTGGAGGGACTGCCGCCCGATGTGGACGTGGTGCTTGATCTGCGCGGCAATCCTGGCGGGCGATTGTGGGAGGCCGAATCGGTCCTGACCTGTTTCCTTCCTCGCAATCAGGCCTGGGCGACGCGGACGGGGCGAACCGGGCGGGCGGTGGTGCTGAGGGCGGCGGGCGACTGTGGCGACCGGCGCGATCCCCTGGCCAACCCCGTCGCCGTCCTGGTCGATCAGGGCAGTCGCAGCGCGGCTGAACTGACGCCGGCGGCCCTGCAAGAGGCGCGACGCGGCATCGTGGTGGGGGAACGGACCGGCGGGTCGGTGCTGATCGCGCAGGAGACCAATCTGCCGGATGGAGGGCGGCTGACCCTAAGCCGGGCGGATTTCGTCACCGCCGGCGGGACGCGGCTGGAAAAGCGCGGGGTGACGCCAGACATCGCCGCCCCTCGCACGGTGGCCCAAAGACGCGCCGGCGACGACCCGACGCTGGAGGCCGCCATTGCGGCGCTTCGCAGCCAGGATCGGGCGGGCGCCGCTGACCGACCCGGCCCGCTCTAGCTCATTTTCTTCTATCGCCCCATCCCGGCGAAAGCCGGGACCCAGTTCTTTTGCAAGATGGGTACGTTGGATTGGCGGCTGGCGCTTTGGGTCCGGGTCGAACGTCCAAAGCGCTGGGTCCCGGCTTTCGCCGGGAGGAGCGCAAGATCAAAGAGCGATCAGCAGCATTTGAACCCGCCCGCCCCGCCGAACCGGCGTTGTTCGTGCAGGCGGAAGAAGGCGGTCTTGTCCAGCGGCGGCTGGTCGGGATGGGTCGCCGCCGCATGGTCGACATAGGCCTGATAGTCCGGCTGGCCGATCATGGCCCCGGCCGTGCGCCTGACGCCGCGACCCCACCGCAGGGCGGTTTCGCGGCACAGGCACAGCAGGTCCTCGTTCGAGGGGTCAGGCACGGGCCACGTCCGCGGCTTCGTCGGCCGGGGTCAGTTCGTGGCTTTCGGGATATTCGCGCACGGTCGGACGGTTGTTGCGATAGGCCTTGCGGCAGGCCAGGACGCCATAGACGACCATGGTGATGACCACGAACAGGAAGCCCGCCGTCAGCGCCGAGTTGACGTAGTCGTTGACCACGATCCGATGCATGTCCGCCGCCGACTTGGCCGGGGCGATCAGTTCGCCGGCGCCCAGCGCCTCCTGATACTTCCGGGCATGGGCCAGGAAGCCGATGCGGACCTCGGGGTGGAACAGCTTCTGGAAGCCCGCCGTCAGGGTGCAGATCAGCAGCCAGGTCGCTGGCACGACCATGACCCAGGCGAACTTCTCGCGCTTCATCTTGAACAGGACCACGGTCCCCAGGATCAGGGCGACGGCCGCCAGCATCTGGTTGGCGATGCCGAACAGGGGCCACAGGCTGTTGATGCCGCCCAGCGGATCGACCACGCCGGTATAGAGGAAATAGCCCCACAGACCGACCGTCAGGGCCGTGGCCACGACGTTGGCGGCCCAGGACTTGGTTTCGCGCATCTTGGGAACCGCGACGCCCAGCAGATCCTGGATCATGAAGCGGCAGACGCGGGTGCCGGCGTCCACGGTCGTCAGGATGAACAGGGCCTCGAACAGGATGGCGAAGTGATACCAGAAGGCCATCATCGCCTTGCCGCCGATCACGCTGGACAGGATGTGCGCCATGCCGACCGCCAGGGTCGGGGCGCCGCCCGCGCGCGACAGGATCGAGTGCTCGCCCACGTCGCGGGCCAGTTGCTCCAACTCTCCGGGCGTGATGTGGAAGCCCCACTGGGCCACGGCGGCGGCGGCCGAGGCCGCATCCTTGCCGATCACGGCGGCCGGGCTGTTCATGGCGAAATAGACCGCCGGGTCCAGAACCGTGGCGGCGATCAGGGCCATGACCGCGACGAAGCTTTCGCACAGCATGGCGCCATAGCCGATCATCGGGATCTGGGCTTCGTTCTCCAGCAGCTTGGGCGTGGTGCCCGAAGAGATCAGGGCGTGGAAGCCCGACACGGCGCCACAGGCGATGGTGATGAACAGGAAGGGGAACAGGGCCCCGGCGAAGACCGGGCCGGTGCCGTCGATGAAGGGGGTGATGGCCGGCATCTGCAGGTGCGGACGCACGATCAGGATGCCGACGGCCAAGGCCACGATGGCGCCGATCTTCAGGAAGGTGGACAGGTAATCGCGCGGCGCCAGCAGCAACCACACCGGAATGACCGAGGCGATGAAGCCATAGATCATCATCAGAATGGCCAGGGTCGGGCCGGTCAGGGTGAAGGCCGGGCCCCAATAGGGATCAGCCGCGACATGGCCGCCGCCGATGATGGCCAGGATCAGCAGGACGACGCCAATCACCGACACCTCGCCCACGCGGCCGGGGCGCAGGAAGCGGGTGTACAGGCCCATGAAGATGGCGATGGGGATGGTGGCGGCGACGGTGAACGTGCCCCACGGGCTTTCGGCCAGGGCCTTGACCACCACCAGGGCCAGAACGGCCAGGATGATGACCATGATCATCAGGACGCCGACCTGGGCGATGATGCCGGGGATATTCCCCATCTCGGTGCGGATCATGTCGCCCAAGGACTTGCCGTCGCGGCGCGTGGACATGAACAGGACCATCATGTCCTGCACCGCCCCCGCCAGCACGGCGCCGACCAGGATCCACAAGACGCCGGGCAGATAGCCCATCTGCGCGGCCAGCACGGGCCCGACCAGCGGCCCGGCCCCCGCGATGGCGGCGAAGTGGTGGCCGAACAGGACATTTCGGGGCGTCGGCACATAGTCCAGCCCGTCGTTGCGACGCATGGCGGGCGTCAGGCGCGCGGGGTTCAATCCCATGACCTTGTTGGCCAGATACCGGCTGTAGAACCGATAGGCGATCGCATAGGTGCAGACGGCGGCGACCACCATCCAGACCGCGCTGATGCTCTCGCCCTGATGCAGGGCGATGACGCCCAGGGACACGGCCCCCAGGATGGCGATGGCGCCGAAGATTATGGGTGTGCTCAGCTTGCCCACGACAGTTCCCTCCCAGCCGACTGATCGCGGCCCTCGCCCATGGTTTGCACCACAATGCGGGACAAGGCCAATCGACCAAAGTCGTAGAGGTGGAGGAGGGTCGGCGTCAGCCCCGAACGACCTTCACCCGCCCGGCCGCCTCGCGCGCCCGTTCGCGGGCCTGATCCACATCGGCGCCGCGCGCGGTCGCCACGCCCATGCGGCGGCGCTCGAAGGCTTCGGGCTTGCCGAACAGGCGCAGGTCGGCGGTGGGGACCGACAGGGCCTCGGCCACGCCCTCGAAGGCGACGCCCTCAGCCTCCAGGCCGCCATAGATGACCGCGCTGGCGGCGGGCTCGCGCTGGGTCACATCGACCGGCAGGCCCAGGATGGCGCGGGCGTGCAGGGCGAACTCGCTCATGGTCTGGCTGGCCAGGGTGACCAGGCCGGTGTCGTGCGGACGGGGCGAAACCTCGGAGAACCAGACCTGATCGCCCTTGACGAACAGTTCGACGCCGAAGACGCCCAGGCCGCCTAGCGCCTCCGTCACCTTGCCGGCGATGTCCTGCGAAGCGGCCAGCGCGGCGGGCGTCATGGCCTGAGGCTGCCAGCTCTCGACATAGTCGCCCTTGACCTGGCGATGGCCGATGGGGGCGCAGAAGTCGGTGACGACCACGCCATCGCGCAGCGAACGCACGGTCAGCAGGGTGATCTCGAAGTCGAAATCGATCCGGCCCTCGACGATGACGCGCGCGCCCGCGACGCGGCCGCCTTCCTGGGCATAGGTCCAGGCGTCGGCGATTTCGTCGGGGTTCTCGACGAAGGACTGCCCCTTGCCGGACGAAGACATGACCGGCTTGACGAAGTTGGGATAGCCGACGATCTCAGCGCCCGCCGCCAGTTCCTCAGGCGATCCTGCGAAGGCGTAGGGGCTGGTGGGCAGGCCGAGGGTCTCGGCGGCCAGCTTGCGGATGCCCTCGCGGTTCATGGTCAGCTGAACCGCGCGGGCGGTGGGAACGACCCGCGCCATGCCCGCCGCCTCGATATCGGCCAGAACCTCGGTGGCGATGGCCTCGATCTCGGGCACGATGATGTGCGGCGCCTCGGCCAGGATGACGCCGTTCAGCACCTGGGCGTCGGTCATGGGGATGACGTGGCTGCGGTGCGCGACCTGCATGGCCGGAGCGTTGGGATAACGGTCCACAGCGATCACCTCGGCGCCCAGCCGCTGCAGCTCGATGGCGACCTCCTTGCCCAGTTCGCCCGCGCCGAGCAGCATCACGCGCACGGCGGTGTCGGAAAGCGGGGTGCCGAGTTTCATCATCTGCTCCTGAAGTCCTCCCCCGCCAGCGGGGGAGGATCTGAGGCCTAAAGCCGGGCCTTGACCGCCGCCACTACGGCGTCCGAGGTGATGCCGAACTTCTCGTACAGGACTTCGGCCGGGGCCGAGGCGCCGAAGCTGGACATGCCGATGAAGGCGCCGTCTTCGCCGATGAACCGCTCCCAGCCCTGTTTGATGGCGGCTTCCACCGCGACGCGCACGGTGCCGCGACCAATGACGGCGGCCTGGTAGGCGGCGTCCTGTTGCTCGAACAATTCGAACGAGGGCACCGAGACGACGCGGGTGGGCGTGCCTTCGGCTTCCAGAGTTGCCGCGGCGTCCAGCGCCAGAGCCAGTTCGGTGCCGGTGCCGAACAGGGTGACCTTGGCCTCGCCATTGGCGGCCTTGATCTCATAGGCGCCCTTGGCTGACAGGTTTTCGGTCGCGGCGGCGGTGCGGACGGCAGGCGTCTTCTGGCGCGACAGGGCCAGGGCCGAGGGCGCCGTCTTGGTCTGAAGCGCGATCTGCCAGCACTCCATCGCCTCAATCGTGTCGGCGGGGCGGAAGACCAGCAGGTTCGGAATGGCGCGCAGGGCCGCCAGATGCTCGACCGGCTGGTGCGTCGGGCCGTCTTCGCCCAGACCGATGCTGTCGTGCGTCAGGACGTGGATGGCGCGCACGCCCATCAATGCTCCCAGACGAATCGCCGGACGGCTGTAGTCCGAAAACACCATGAAGGTGCCGCCGTAGGGGATGACCCCGCCGTGCAGGGCCAGGCCGTTCATGGCCGCCGCCATGCCGAATTCGCGGATGCCCCAGTTGACGTAGCGGCCTTCATAGGTCGGCGCGTCCAGGACCGGCGTGCCCTTGACGAAGGTGTTGTTCGATCCGGTCAGGTCGGCCGAGCCGCCGACCAGTTCGGGGATGGCGGCGAACAGTTCGTCCAGCGCAGCGCCTGACGACTGGCGCGTGGCCTGTGCGGGCTTAGCCTCGACCAGTTCGGCGATCTTGGCGTTCAGGGCGTCGAAGGCGGCCTCGGGCAGGTCGCCCTTCATGGCGCGGGTGAAGTCGGCGGCCTGGGACGAGGCGGCGAGGCGGGCCTCCCACTTCTTGCGGTCCTTGGCGCCGCGACGGCCGACCTTGTGCCAGGCCGACAGGATGGTCTCGGGCATTTCGAATGGGTCGTGATCCCAGGCCAGGCCCAGGCGGGTGGCGGCGATCTCGGCGGCGCCCAGGGCCGCGCCGTGGGTCTTGTGGCTGCCTTCCATGGTGGCGGCGCCCTTGCCGATCTTGGTCTTGCAGGCCAGCAGGACGGGCTTGTCCTGGCGGATGGCCCATTGCATCGCCGACTTGATCGCCTTCATGTCGTGGCCGTCGACGGCCTTGACCGCCCAGCCGGCGGCCTTGAAGCGGGCCTTCTGGTCAACGGCGTCGGACAGCGAGACCTTGCCGTCGATGGTGATCTCGTTGTCGTCCCACAGCACGGTCAGCTTGTTCAGCTTGTAGCGGCCGGCAAGCGCGATGGCTTCCTGTGACACGCCCTCCATCAGGCAGCCGTCGCCGGCGATGACCCAGGTGCGGTGATCGACCAGGTCGTCGCCGTATTTGGCGGCCAGATGACGCTCGGCCATGGCGAAACCGACCGAGGTGGCCAGACCCTGACCCAGCGGGCCAGTCGTGACCTCGACGCCGGGCATATGGCCATACTCAGGGTGGCCCGCGGTCTTGGAACCCCACTGGCGGAAGTTCGACAGTTCTTCCTTGGTCGCCGCCTTGTAGCCGGTCAGGTGCAGCAGGGCGTAGATCAGCATCGAGCCGTGGCCGGCCGACAGGATGAAGCGGTCGCGGTCGGCCCAGTCGGGGCGCGAGGCGTCAAACTTCAGGAACTTGGAAAACAGCACCGTGGCGACGTCGGCCATGCCCATCGGCATGCCGGGGTGGCCCGACTTGGCCTTCTCCACGCCGTCCATCGCGAGGACGCGGATGGCGTTGGCCATCTGTTCGGGGGTGGCCTTGGGTGCGGATTTGGCGTCGGTCACGGCGGAGACCTTTCGAACGATGCGGAATTTAAGAGGCGGCGCCGCTTTACCCCGGCGCGTCCTCGGGTTCTATACGCAATTTGCAAGGAGCGACCGATGGCAGACGCCACCACGGCCGCACGGGCGCGCATCGACCGCGCCCTGGCCGACCTCGAACGCAAGATACTGGAGCTGAAGGCGCGCCCCGCCTCGGCGCCCGCCGTTGCGGACGACGACCTGTTCGCGCCCCGCCCCGCGGATGCGCGCCTCGCCGAGTTGGAGGCCGCAGGCCGCGAGGCGTCCGAGGCCCTGGGTCGTGCGGCCGAGGCCGTGCGCGAGGTTCTGGAAGAGGCGCAGGATATGACCGAAGGCAAGGATCGCTGATGGCGACGGTGACGGTTGAGGTGAACGGCCGCCCTTATGCGGTGGGTTGCGCCGATGGTCAGGAAGAGCGGGTCCGCATCCTGGCCAAACAGTTCGACAATCAGGTTCGCGCCGTGGCCCAGGATGTCGGTCAGGTCGGCGATCTGCGCCTGTTTTTGATGTCGGCCCTGATTCTGGCCGATGAGTTGCACGAAGCCCGCCTGGGCGGAGGAAAGGCGCCGGCCGCCGCGCCCGCGCCCGCTGCGACCGACGGGGTCGCCGAGGCCCTGAACGCCGTCGCCGCGCGGATCGAGAAGATCGCTCAAAATATCTGACGTCGGGCCGCTGGCGTGTTCGCGCGCAAGGCCCTATCTTGTCTGGCGGCGGGTCATGCTGCGGCTCACGTCGAAGACAACATATCCTTCTGACCTTAATTCACTCTACGGGATCTGTCCCTGTCCGGGCTCGAGGGCCTGGGCATATGGAGCCCACCTGGCTACCCAGGTCGAGAGGATTTAAACGTTCTTCACGGTTCGCGCGGCGCCGCCACCTTTCATTCCTTCTGGCGCAAACGCTCGCCGCGCGGCGGCTCGCTGCTTGAGCGCGCGTTCGTCATTCCACTCAGCGTCGGCTGTTTGCTGTCATTGACAAGCGTCTCATGTGAGACAACATGCTGTCTATGTTGAGCGAGGTCGGTCATGTCTGACTATTCCACTGTCGCCTATGTGCTGGGGGTCAAGGACGCCGCCAGCATTTCGCCTATGGATCTGGCCCGATCGGTCAGCGCCGGTCTGCCGACACGCGCCCTGACGCTGGTGGCCGACGCCGTCAGCCCCGACGACAACGGTTTCCGCCACAAGGTCGTGCCGCGCGCCACGGCGGCCCGCAACAAGTCCGGCGTCCTGTCTCCCGCCGCCAGCGAGCGGGTCGCCCGCGTCGCGCGCGTCTGGGCCGAGGCGGTGGCGGTCTGGGGCGGCGATGTCGCGGCGCGCGGCTTCCTGTTCCGCCCCCACGCCATGCTGGAAAATCAGGCCCCGATGACGGTGGCCATCGGCAGTGAACTGGGCGCCGAATTGGTTTGCGATATTCTGGGTCGATTGCGCTACGGCTCGGCGGCTTGACGGCGCAACGGCTGGACAAGGGGCTGACCGCCTACCGGATCGGTGATCCGGAGGGGGCGGCCTATCCGATATTCGACGCCACAGGATCGACCATCAATCCAGGCCGCTGGAACGACCCGACGCATCCGTTGATCTATGCGGCGCAACACTATTCCACTAGCTTGCTGGAGAAGCTGGTCCACGGCTCCGGCGCCCTGCCGCCGAACCAGCACTATGTCGAGATCGCCATCCCCGCAGGCGTCAGCTACGAGGTGTTTCAGCCCGCAGCCCATCCGGGCTGGGATTTGGCGAATGGCGCGGTCAGCCGCGCTTTCGGTTGCGAATGGCACAGATCGGCGCGGTCGTTGATCCTGATCGTTCCCTCCGTCGTGGCGCGGCTGGACAGCAACATCCTGATCAATCCCAACCATTCCGACTTCGCGCGGATCACGACCGGGCTGAACATCCCTGTCTATTGGGACGCGAGACTGTTTCCATGAGCGACAAGTCCCAACGGCGCTCGGACATGCGCATGCTGCGCAAACGTCTGGCCGGGCTGGATCCAGAGGCGGCGGCGCGCGCCGCCGATCATGCGGACCAGTTGCCGAAGGGTGAGTTCGTGGCCCTGTACCGCGCGATGGGGTCGGAGCTGGACACGGACGCCCTGGCCCAGGCCCTGTCACGCCAGGGCCGTCGTCTCTGCCTGCCCGTGGTGATCCAGCGTGACGCCCCGATGATCTTTCGCGCCTGGTCGCCGGGCGAGCCGCTGGAGCTGGACGCCGCCGGATGCCCCGCGCCCCTGCCGTTGGCCCAGACTGTCGATCCCGATCTGATCCTGGCGCCCCTTCTGGCCTTCGACGATCAGGGCGGACGCCTGGGGCAGGGCGGCGGCTTTTACGACCGCACCTTCGCGGAACGGCCGCACGCCCTGCGCATCGGCTTCGCCTATGCGGGTCAGGTGGTCGAGCGGCTGATTTTGGATGAACACGACATTCGGCTGCATGGCGTTCTGACCGAGAACGGCTATACGGCTTCCAAATGAGACTGGCATTTTTCGGCGACGTCATCGGCAAGTCCGGCCGTGACGGCATCAGCGATCACCTTCCTGGCTTGAAGCGCGACCTGAAACTCGATTTCGTGGTGGTCAACGCCGAGAACGCGGCGGGCGGGTTCGGCATTACTGAGAACACGGCGCGAGAGCTGTTCATGGCGGGCGCCGACTGTCTGACGCTGGGCAACCATTCGTGGGACCAGCGCGAGGCCCTGACCTATATCGTGCGCGAGCCGCGCCTGATCCGTCCAGCCAACTATCCGCGTCTGATGGATGCGCCGGGCGCCGGGGCCAATCTGTTCGAGACCGATACCGGGCGAACCGTTCTGGTCATGAATGTGCTGGGGCGCGTCCATATGGACCCGATGGATGATCCGTTCGGCGCGGTGGAGCGGGAACTGGCGGCCGCCCCGCTCGGCGCCGTCGCCGACGCCGTCATCGTGGACATGCATTGCGAAGCGACCTCGGAGAAGATGGCCATGGGCCACTTCTGCGACGGACGCGCTTCGCTGGTCGTGGGCACCCACACCCACGTCCCGACCGCTGACTGCCAGATCCTGCCGGGCGGCACGGCCTATCAGACCGACGCCGGTGGCTGCTGCGACTATGACAGTGTCATCGGCAACGAAAAGGACGAGCCGCTGCGCCGTTTCACCACCAGAATTTCGGGCGGCCGCTACACCCCGGCCTCGGGTCCGGCGACTATCTGCGGCGTCTTCGTGGAGACCGACGACCGGACCGGGTTGGCGACGCGCGTCGAGCCGATCCGGGTCGGCGGTCGCCTGTCCCAGGCGATCCCGGTCGTCTAGGCTGGGTTGGACGGGCGCCTCGCCGCCCTGATCAGCGACGCCGCGCTCGCAGCCTCAGCCGCATCGGTTCGCGGCTGCGCAGGGTGATCTGGTGGACAGGGCGGGGTTCGGCGGTCGTCAAAGGCTCCACCTCCGCCACGTGGAGTATGGCGGCCAAGGCGATCATCGCCTCCTGCAGGGCGAAGGCCGCGCCGATGCAGACGCGGGGCCCGGCGCTGAAGGGGATATAGGCGTAGCGGTCGATGGCCTTGCGATGTTCGGGCAGGAACCGTTCGGGTCTGAAGGCGTCGGGATCGTCCCACCAAAGCGTGTGGCGTTGCAGAATCCACGGGGACACGATCACCGTCGCGCCGGCCCTGATCTTCTGGCCCCCGATCTCGTCGTCCGCCAGCGCCTTGCGCGCCATGGTCGGGGCGGGCGGGAACAGGCGCATCGTCTCTTCCAGCACGGCGCGGGTCCAGGGCAGGGCCTCGGCCCATTTGGGATTGGCGACGTCGAACTGGTCGGCTTCCGCCTGCACCCGGGCCAGATACTCCGGCTGACGCGACAGCAGATGCAGCACCCAGCCCAGGGCGCGCGCTGTGGTCTCATGCCCCGCCAGGATGAAGGTCAGGATGTTGGAGGCCACCTCGGCATCTGACAGACCTGGGCCGCCGTTCTCGTCCCTGGCCAGCAGAAGGGCGCTGAGCAGATCGGCCGGCGGAGCGTCGCCCGCCTGGATGTGCGCCCGCCGCGCCTCGACCAACCGCGTCACCCGCTGTTCGAAGAACCGGGCCGAGCGGAAGCTGGCCAGCCGCCCCAGACGCGGGGCCCAGTCGGGCGCGCCCAGCACATCCAGCGGGTCGATGCGCGCGCCATTGGCCAGGAACTGGTTCAGCGCCCGCTCGAACCCACGCGCTTCGCCGCCCAGCTCGTCCGAAAACATGGTGGCCGACAGGATGTCGAAGGTCAGGCCCGACATCTCGGAATCGACGTCCAGCACTCGCCCTCGCGCCGACAGCGCCCAGGCGGCGACGCGCGCATGGCAGACCTCGGCCATGCGCGCGTTCAGCGTGGCCATCTTCGCCGGGGTGAACAGGGGCGCCAGGATGCGTCGGGCGCGGCGCCATTTGTCGCCCTCGGTCAACAGCAAGCCCTCGGCCAGCATCGGACCCAGCACCCGCTTCTGCAACTCGCCCTTCTCATAGTTGGCGGCGTTCTCGGTCAGGACGTGCCGAACCCCCTCGGGATGGCTGACAACCAGAACCTCGCCAAAGGCCGAGTGGCCGTAAATCTGCGGCTCGGTGAAATGCCGCTGCGACCACATGCGGATCGGATCACGCCAACTGACCCAAAGGAACGGCAGCAGAGAAAGAGGCTTGCCCGCCCTTCGGGGCGGTATTGCGGGACGAAAGGGCGTTGCGCCGTCAGCCATTCCCGAACCCTAGGCGCGGGATGTGACGTTCGAAAGGCGGATCAGCGCGTCGTCGGCGTGGAGGGTGCCCAGGCCTTCATTTGCGTGATCTCGCGCGTCTGCGCGTCGATCACGGTCTGGGCCATGCGACGGATGGCCGGGTCGCGGCTGTCGCGCAGGGCGACCTTGGCCATGTCGACGGCGCCCTCGTGGTGGGCGATCATCTTGGCGACATAGGCCTGGTCGATCGTCTGGCCCGACGCTGCGGCCATCTTGCGGTGCATTTCGGCTTCCGACGCGGCGAAGGCCCGGTCGCCCGGCGTGACGCCCGACGCCGGGCTATGGGACGTCTCGACTTCGGCCGTGGTCCGGGCCGCCGCCGCGTGGTTGGCGGCCGAGGTGTCGCGCAGCGCCTGCTGCACCGGGTCGCCGCCGCCGTCACAGGCCCCCAGCAACAGGACCAGGGCGACGGGCGCGGCGGTGCGGATCATGCGGCGTCGCCCATCCAGCCTGGCATCCAGCCTTCGTGCCATTCGCGCAGATGGGCGACGGGGATGCTGAACAGTTCGCCCTTGTCGCCCTTGGAGGCGAAGGCGTCGCCGCCCGCATGGCCGACGACCGAGGCATGCAGACCGGCGGCCTGGGCCTTGGCGATCAGGGCGTCGGCGTCGGTCACGGCGACCAGATAACGGGCCTGGTCTTCTCCGAACAGGAAGATGTGGGCATGGGCGGCGCTGGAGGCGTCCAAGGTCACGCCGACGTCCGAGGCCAGCACCAGATCGGAGACGGCGCCGATCAGGCCGCCGTCGGACAGATCATGCACCACGGTCAGTTCGCCAGCCTCGATCAGGCCGCGCACGAAATCACCTGTTTGCTTCTCAAGCTTCAGATCGACAGGCGGCGGGGCGCCGTCCTCGCGGCCAAGAACCTCGCGCAGATAGATGGAGGCGCCCAGTTCGCCGTGCGTCTGGCCGATCAGGACCAGCGTATCGCCCTCGGCCATGCCGCCAAAGCCGGTCACCACGTCATAGTTGGGCAGCAGTCCCACGGCGCCCACGGTAGGGGTCGGCGGAATGGCGACGCCGTTGGTCTCGTTATAAAGGCTGACGTTGCCGCTCACGACCGGGAAGACCAGTTCTCGGCAGGCCTCGGCCATGCCGTCGATGGCGCGCACGATCTGGCCCATGATCTCGGGGCGCTGCGGATTGCCGAAGTTCAGATTGTCGGTGATGGCGATGGGGCGCGACCCCACGGCGGTCAGGTTGCGCCAAGCCTCGGCCACGGCCTGTTTGCCGCCCTCATAGGGGTCGTTCTGGACATAGCGCGGGGTGCAGTCCGAGGTGACGGCCAGACCCTTGTCCGTACCATGCACCCGCACCACGCCCGCGTCGGCGCCGGTGGCCGAATCCTGCAGCGTGTCGGCCATGACGTGGCGGTCGTACTGTTCCCAGATCCAGCGCTTGGAGGCCATGTCGGGGCAGGCGACGACCTTCATCACCGCATCGTCCCAGTTCTCGGGCGCGGGGATGTCGGCGTGGTTCAGTTTCGGCTGAAGCTCCGGCTGGACCCACGGACGGTCATACAGGGGCGCATCGTCGAACAGGGGCGCCAGCGGCACGTCGCACACGGTCTCGCCGTGATGCTTCAGCACCAGACGGCCGGTGTCGGTGGTCACGCCGATGACGGCGGCGTCCAGGCCCCACTTCTTGAAGATGCGGTGACCGTCTTCCTCGCGGCCGGGCTTCAGGACGGCCAGCATCCGCTCCTGACTTTCCGACAGCATCATCTCATAGGCGGTCATGCCCTCTTCGCGCTGGGGCACGGCGTCCATGTTCAACTCGATGCCGACGCCGCCCTTGCCGGCCATTTCGACCGAGGAGGAGGTCAGGCCCGCCGCGCCCATGTCCTGGATGGCGGCGACCGCGCCGGACGCCATCAGCTCCAGCGTCGCCTCGATCAGCAGTTTCTCGGCGAAGGGGTCGCCGACCTGGACGGTGGGGCGTTTGGATTCCGATTCGTCGTCGAACTCGGCCGAGGACATGGTTGCGCCGTGGATGCCGTCGCGCCCTGTCTTGGACCCGAAATAGACCACCGACAGGCCCGCCGAGGGCGCGGCCGAATAGAAGATGCTGTCGGCCTTGGCCAGGCCCACGCACATCGCGTTGACCAGGATGTTGCCGTTGTAGCCGGAGTGGAAGTTGGTCTCGCCCGCCACGGTCGGCACGCCGACGCAGTTGCCGTAGCCGCCGATGCCCGACACGACGCCCGAGACCAGACGCCTGGTCTTCTCATGGTTCACATCGCCGAAACGCAGGGCGTTCAGCAGGGCCACGGGGCGCGCACCCATGGTGAAGACGTCGCGCATGATGCCGCCCACGCCCGTCGCCGCGCCCTGATAGGGTTCGATGAAGCTGGGGTGGTTGTGGCTCTCCATCTTGAAGATGCAGGCGTCGCCGTCGTCGATGTCGATCACGCCGGCATTCTCGCCCGGACCGCAGATGACGCGCTCGCCCGTGGTCGGGAACTTGCCCAGGTGGATCTTGGAGGATTTGTAGGAGCAGTGCTCGGACCACATGACCGAGAAGACGCCCAGTTCGACGTGGTTGGGCTCGCGCCCCAGTCGGTCGAGGACGACCTGATACTCGTTCGGGGCCAGGCCGTATTCAGCGGCCAATTCGGACATCGTCTTTTCAGGAGCGCTCATGGGCGGCGCTTCTAGCCGCAGATGCGCCGATTGTCAGCCCGCGTGGCGCAAGATCGGGGAACATCGACCACGGCGAGCGGTTGATTTCGGCGACAGTTCCAAGGAGCACACCATGACCGACACCCCTATAGACCCGGCCGCCACGCCCGAGGACGACGACCGGCCCGAGATCGCCGCCGATGACGCGGGCGCGTCCGCCCTTGCCGAAGCCGCTCAGAAGAAGGCGGAAGACGACGCCGAGGAGGACGACAAGTGAGCAAGCCTCACACCGACCGCATCGTCCCCGCTTCGGGTCAGCAGATGGATCGTTCGAACGACCCCGAGACGACGGCCGAACTGGACGCCGCCGCGCCAGAGGCCGCCCTGGCCAGTCGCCAGCGCCTGACGGGTTCCGCTGCCGGTGTCGGCAGCGTTGGATTCGACCAAGACGGCGCCTTCGACGTTGGGGCCGATGATCACGAGCCCCAGGATGATGCGATCACGGCTAAGCCTGAAGCCTGATCCATGGCTTCCCGCTCATCCCGACGACAGCAGGGATGAGCGGGAAAAGCTCCCGAACTCTAGCGGGCGCGCTCGACGCCGGGGCGCAGGCGGAAGCTCAACAGCACGCCGCCCACCAAAAGCACAACCGCGCCGCCCAGGGCCGTGAAGGCCACGGCGGGCTTGTCCGCCTGCTCCGCCACGAAGGCGCCCAGCAGGCCCCAGGCCGTCGGCAGCGGATAGGCCAGCGTCCGCAGAACCGCCGTGACGCCCAGCGCGATCACCGTCACCGCCACGATGGCGACGATAGCCCAAAGCTCAGGCGACAGGGCGGTGGGCAGGGCTTCAAAAGCGGTCAAGGTGGTGATCAGGTTCAGCGGCGCGGCGACCGTCAACCAGCCTGCAAGGGCGGCCAGCGGCCAGACCAGCAACAGCCGCTCGCGGTCCAGACGCGGCAAGCTCCGCACAAGGCCGGCGACGCTGAGCAGCGGCAGGAGCAAGGCCACCAGGGATGCGAAGATCACGACCACGCTGGCCGCCTTCAGGTTCAGGGCGGCGACGATGATCCATAACCCGATGCCGAAGAAGGAGACCGCCGAGGGCAGGCCCATCCGCGTCAGCAGAGGGCTTTCTCCGGTCTGCGGCAGGACCTGGCGGATGGCATAGGCCAGCACGCCCGCATAGATCAGCCCCCAGATGGCGAAGGCGTAGCCGGCGACGCGCAGGGTGCTGTTCCCGTCTTCGGCGAACTCGGCCTGGTTCAGGCCCAGGCCGGCCAGATTCTGGACCAGAGGCACGGCGATGGCGAAAACGGCGGCGGCCAGGACAACCAGGCGGCGTGTGCGTTGACCGGGGGTAGGGCGGATGATGGAGGACATTGGCTTTCCATTGCGAAGCTTGTGCGGGTCATACGCGCAGGACGGGAAGAAGGTTCATCCACTCCTCGGAAAAGTGAAGCTTGCATTACGCGCTGCCGGCGCCCTCTGCTGTTTCGATGCAAGATTCGAAACCTCTGGTCGTGTCGATTCTGGTCCTTCTATCGGCGGTCGGCGTTTCGACCGCCACTGTCGCGCAGGTGCAGCCGTCGGTTCAGACGGCGCCCTTGCCAGCCTCGGTTCAGGACGCCTGGGTCCAGGTGCGCGCCGCCCTGACGCCCGCCCAGCAGGCCAACGCCGTACGTGGCTTCCTGTCCGCGTTGGCGGCATACGAACGGCGGCCCACCCTGCCGCCCATGGACGCGCGCGACATCGCCTCCGGGCGCGCAGTGTCCCTGGACGATCCGGCCTTGCTGCAACGGCCACAGGCGCATGAGGTCACGATCACGGTCGGAGGACAGTTTCTGGTGTTCCGCCCCCTGTCCCGCGCCAGTCTGGAGCCCTTGTTCGGTCGATAGGAACCCAAGACGCCCGAAGGTGGTTTTTCGGCTGAACCCGCATAGAGGATGACCCCATGGCCGACCCCGACAACGAAGACCTGCACCTGACCGAAGAGGTCGAGGCCAACCTGGCCATCGAACAGGGGTTGGGCGTCGGCGCGCGCGAATTGGCCGCCCAGCGCGAGGCGGGGGAAAAGGCGTTCGACGGCCAGGACGAAGACGATGCGGCCGCCGATCTTTCCGATGGGCGCGCCCAGATCAAGGATGTCTGAGCGCCTCAGGGCTCCATCTTGAAGTTGACCGAAAAGCGTACCATCCGGCCGCCCAGCGTCAGACCTGCGGCGGCCGCTTCTTCCGAAAGCTTGAGGCGCGCGCGAGGCAGAGAACGTTCGACCGAGCGCCACAGATTATAGCCCGCAGGTTGCTCGCTTTCCGTCTGACAATCGGTCATCTGCCCGGTATCGGTCAGGACGCAGGACAGCACGACATAGCCCTCCAGCGGACTTCGACCATTTACCGATTCTGGGAATGTCGGGCGCGGCACGGTCTGCCATTGCACGGTGTCAGGCAGTCCGTCCTGCCCATTGCCGTCGATTTCTCGGGCCCTCGCTTCGCGCGGATCGACCATCGGCCGGCCGCAGGCGGTCAGTGTCTGTTCGATCGCGGTGCTGGACGTATCCAGATCCATGACGTAGCGCGTCCGCCGACCGTTTGGGGGCGATGCGGGCACGATGACCTGAAGCTTGCCGCCCTTCGCCAAGTCGCGCGCGACGACCGCGGGCAATCGACTGAACGCAGTGTTCCGCTGCGTGCCTACTGTCCAGACCGAGGTGTAGGGTTCAGTCTGGTCGCCGGCCTGGATTCCAAGTTCGCGCGACAGGTCGCGACGCGGCGCGTCGGGAAGGCCGGTGATCAGGACGTCATAGACCCCATCCATACAGCGGGCGGCTATGGCAAGGCCCGATGTGAAGTCGATCGTCGCCATCACAGCCTTGCGTTCAGGCACGGACGTCAGCGTCCAGTCCTCGGCCTGAGGAGTGCTCTCTTGTGCCAGGACAGGCGAAGCTGCGGCGAGAGAAAGGAGAGCGGCGGTTAATCGAAGGCGATTGTGCATCGCCTTAATCCGCACCAACTTCTGATTGCCGTCAAGCGGCGGCGTAGATGCTCTGGAACAGCACGGCTCCGTCGGCGGAACCCAGTTCGGCTTCGAAGGCGCGGTCCGGGTGGGGCATCATGCCCAGGACGTTGCCGCGTGCGTTCTGGATGCCGGCGATGGCGTTGACCGAGCCGTTGGGATTGTCGACGTAGCGGAACACGACTTGGCCCTCGCCCTCGATGCGGGCCAGGGTTTCGGCGTCGGCGAAGAAGTTTCCGTCGCCGTTGCCCTGCGTCATCACCACCTCGCGCTGGCCCTGATAGCCGGCGGTGAAGCGGGTCTGGCCGTTGGCGACGGTCAGGGCGATGGGCTTGCAGACGTATTTCAGACCCTGATTGCGCAACAGGGCGCCTGGCAGCAGTCCGGCCTCGCACAGGATCTGGAAGCCGTTGCAGATGCCGACCACGGCGACGCCGTCTTCCGCCGCCTTCTTGACCGCCTGCATCACCGGCGACTGGGCCGCCATGGCGCCGCAGCGCAGATAGTCGCCGTAGGAAAAGCCGCCGGGAATCACGATCAGGTCCAGACCTTGAGGCAGCTCGGTCTCGGCGTGCCAGACCATCGACACCGGCTCGCCGGTGGAGCGTTCGACGGCGACCTTGCAGTCGCGATCGCAGTTGGAACCGGGGAAGACGATGACGGCGGCGCTCATGGCGCGGGCCTTTAGCAGGCTTCTTTCGGCTTGTCAGGCCGTCGCGTGCTTGCGACCGGTGACCCAGGCGATGACGAAGATGACGAAGCCGCCCAGCGACAGCCCCATGCCGACCCAGCCGGTCGAGGCCCAGCCATAGCCGGCCGCGATGGCCATGCCGCCCAACAGGGGGCCGATGGCGTTGGCGGTGTTGAAGGCCGAGTGGTTCAGCGCCGCCGCCAGGGTCTGGGCGTCGCCGGCCACATCCATCAGCCGGGTCTGAAGGATCGACCCCAGCCCCCCGCCGGCGCCGATCAGGAAGATCACGATCATCACCGCCCACAGATGCGGCGTCGCGATCGGATAGAGCGCCAGGGCCGCCGCGCTCCACAGCAACAGCAGGCCTGCGGCCTTGAACCCGATGTGGTCCGCCGCCCATGCGCCCAGGATATTGCCCATGAACATTCCCACGCCGAACACGGCGAAGATCCAGGGCATGACAGCGGCGCTCACGCCCGTCACCGCCTCAAGCGTGGAGGCCAGATAGGCATAGACCGCGAACATGCCGCCGAAGCCGACGGCGCCGACGCCCAGCGTCAGCCACACCTGACTGCGCTTCAGCGCGCCTAGTTCGCGCAAGGGGCTGGCGTCGGGATGGGCTGGATCGCGCGGCGCGAACAAGGCGACCAGCGCCATGGTCACGACGGCCAGCAGGCCCACGATGGCGAAGGTCCAGCGCCAGCCGTGGGCGTGGCTGATGATATTGACCACCGGCACGCCCAGCACGGTCCCGACCGTCAGCCCCATCAGTATGGTCGAGACGGCGCGGGTGCGGAAATGAAGCGGCACGACCGAGGCTGCGACCAGGGCCGCCACGCCGAAATAGGCTCCGTGCGGCAAACCGCTGAGAAAGCGGAACACCAGCATCCAGTGATAGGTGGGCGCGAGGGCGCTGGCGACATTGCCGATGGCGAACAAGGCCATGAAACCGATCAGCAACTGCCAGCGCGGCAGGCGCGCGCCCAGCACCGCCAGGATCGGCGCGCCGACCACGACGCCCGCGGCATAGGCGCTGATGACATGGCCCGCAGTCGGGGCATCGACACCCAGACCGGCGGCGAAGTCGGGCAGGATGCTCATGGCCGCGAACTCTGTCACGCCGATGGCGAAGCCGCCCATGGCCAGGGCGACCAGAACCAGCGCCACTGCCCCGCGAGAGAGCGTTGGCGAGTCGGGAAGAAGAGCGGCCTGGGCCATGTTGCGGCGCAACATACGCTCGCCTAATGACCCGACAAGGGCAAACCCGCGATCAACCCTGGTTTTCGTAGGTCGCCGTGATCGACGCCTTGGCCAGGGTGTGGAAATGCAGGTTGAAGCCGAACACGGCGCCGGAATTGTCGGCCGTGACGTCCAGGCTCTCCACATCCACCGCGAAGACGGTGAAGATGTAGCGGTGCGGGCCGTGGCCGGCCGGAGGTGCGGCGCCGCCGAAGCCGGCCTGGCCGAAGTCCGTGCGCCCCTGGATCGCGCTGTGAGGCAGATGTCCCCCCGCCGATCCGGCGCCGCTCGCCAGTTGGGTCACATCCGCCGGAATATTGGCCACTGTCCAGTGCCAGAAGCCCGAGCCGGTCGGCGCATCGGGATCATAGCAGGTGATCGCATAGCTCTTGGTCCCCTCCGGCGCCCCGGACCAGGCCAACTGCGGCGAGGTGTTGCCCTTGGCGTGAACCTGGGCGTCCGGCAAAACCCCGCCGTCCTGAATGTCGGTGGAGGTGAGGGTGAAGGTCATGGGCGCTCCGTCGATCAAGCCGTCTGCTAAACTGGCGCCCATGACGAAGGATGCAACCGTCTCCACCTCAATATGTCGGGGAGGAGCCGTCAGGCCGCCTCGATGCGGTAGCTTTCGATCACCGTATTGGCGAGCAGTTGCTCGCACATCTTCTTGGCTTCGCCTTGCGGGTCTTCGACCCCGGTCAGGTCGAATTCGATCAGCTTGCCGACGCGGGCGTTCGATACGCCGGGCCAGCCCAGACCCTGCAGGGCGCCTTCGACGGCCTTGCCCTGAACATCCAGAACGCCCGGTTTGAGGAAGACGTGAACCTTGACCTTAGCCATTAGTGCAGTCCCCCCTGGATGACGGTCGGCATGCCCTTCATGATGCCCAGGCGACGCGCAACCTCGGTGTAGCTTTCGATCACATTGCCGAGGTCGCGACGGAAGCGGTCCTTGTCCAGCTTCTCGCCGGTCGAGGCGTCCCACAGGCGGCAGCTGTCGGGGCTGATCTCGTCGGCCAGCAGCACGCGGCTGAAGTCGTTCTCCCACACGCGGCCGAACTCGATCTTGAAGTCAACCAAGGTGATGCCGACGGCGCTGAACAGGCCCGACAGATAGTCGTTCACCCGCACCGTCATGGCCAGCATGTCGTCCAGTTCCTGGGTCGAGGCCCAGTTGAAGGCGGTGATATGCTCTTCGGTGACCATGGGGTCGTTGAGCTCGTCCTTCTTGTAGTAGAATTCGATGATTGAACGGGGCAGGGGCGTGCCTTCCTCGATGCCCAGGCGCTGGCTCATCGAACCGGCGACGATGTTGCGGCAGACGACTTCCAGCGGAATGATCTCGACTTCGCGGATCAGCTGCTCGCGCAGGTTCAGGCGTTTGATGAAGTGGTTGGTCACGCCGATGCCGTTCAGGCGCGACATGATGAACTCGCTGATCTGATTGTTGACCACGCCCTTGCCTTCCAGCACGGCCTTCTTCTGCGCGTTGAAGGCGGTGGCGTCGTCCTTGAAATACTGGATCAGGGTGCCGGGCTCGGGTCCTTCGTAGAGGATCTTGGCCTTGCCCTCGTAGATTTTCTTGCGCTTGCTGTTCATCGTCCGGTCCCGGCTTACGGGCGCCTTCCAGAAACAAAAATCGCGCGGCCATGAATGGAAGGGCAAGACCCGGTCCTGGCGGCGCGTTTCGGAATCGTTCGGGCAGTCAATCTCGTTCGGCGTCTCCTTAGCGGAACCCGGGCTATGATACAAATGAGGATGGCGGTCGCGCCCTGTTGACCCCAGCGTGACACATGCGCCGGATGAGGACAGACGGTCCCAGACGACTGAACTCAGGTTGCGTTCATGGCCGGGCGGTCTATAGACGGCCGTTGCCCCGACGTTAGCGGGGCGTACGGAGCTATGCTGAGCGAAATGACGACCTTCGACGATCGGGAAAAGGCCTTCGAGGCCAAGTTCGCCCTCGATCAGGAGCAGGAGTTCAAGGCCATCGCCCGGCGCAACCGGATGCTGGGCCTCTGGGCCGCCGAAAAGATGGGCCTGTCGGCCGAAAGCGCCGATCAGTACGCCGCAGCCGTCGTGCGAGCCGATTTCGAGCAGCCGGGCGACGAGGACGTGTTCCGCAAGGTCGCCGGCGACTTCAAGGCTTCGGGCCTGTCCGTGTCCGAAGGCGAGATTCGCTCCAAGATCGACGAACTGGCCTCCATCGCTCGAGAGCAGATTCGCGCCGGCGAATAAGCCTTCGGTCGGGGTCGATATCGAAATTCGAAAGGGCCGCACCCGGGGGAAAGTGCGGCCCTTTCTTTTTTGCCGGGGACGTTGGGGGATGTCTCACCCGGCGTACTGTGCGTCTCGCGCCCCTAAACAACACCGGCGCAAGATTTTGGTTTCAGCGCCGAGAGGCCGAAACCCAATTATTTTTACGGCATCAGAACCGTGTCCACGACGTGGACCATGCCGTTCGATTGCGCCACGTCCGCCTGGGTGATGGTGGACTTGCCGCCCTTGGCGTCGGTGATGACCCAGGTGTTGTTCGGGCCGGCCGAAACCTTCAGTTCTTCGCCCTGAACCGTCTTCAGCGTGGCGACGCCGCCATTGGCCCGAGCTTGGGCGGCGATGTCGGCGGCCGTCAGACGACCGGCGACGACGTGATAGGTCAGAATCTTGGTCAGATCTGCCTTCATCGCCGGCTGCATCAGGCTGGTGCGGGTGGCCTCGGGGATTTTGCCGAAAGCGGCGTTGTCAGGCGCGAAGACGGTGAAGGGACCAGCGCCCTGCAAGGTGTCAACCAGGCCGGCGGCTTTGACGGCCGAGACCAGGGTGGTCAGATTCGACGCCTTGGAGGCGTTGGCGACGATGGTCTCGTTCGGGCTCATCGCGGCGCCCCCGACCATTGGATCGGTCGCGGGGGCCATCGCCGCGCCTTCGGCTGGCGCCATGGCGGTCGTTTCCGCGGGCGCGGTCTTTGCCGGTTCGTTGTTGTTGCAGGCGCCTAGCGCCATCAGCGCGCCGCCGGATACGGCGACGAGCATAAGATTGCGAAGATTTTTCATGGTGTTTCGTTCCCTATTTCCCGCTCACGAGGCGGTAACGGGAACGTTACGTTTACGAAGGCCGAGAGGATGCATGTCGCGCGACAAGAAATCGCAGCTTCACCATTCAGTCTTCGAACACGACCGTCTTTGCACCATGCAGCAAAACGCGGTCTTCCAAATGACGACGGACAGCGCGGGCCAAAACGCGGCGCTCGATGTCGCGGCCCTTGCGGATCAGGTCTTCGGGGCGGTCGCGGTGGCTGATCCGCTCCACGTCCTGCTCGATGATCGGCCCTTCGTCCAGGTCGGGCGTGACATAGTGGGCGGTGGCGCCGATGACCTTCACCCCGCGCGCATGGGCCTGGTGATAGGGTTTGGCGCCCTTGAAGCCCGGCAGGAACGAGTGGTGGATGTTGATGCATCGCCCCGCCAGCGCGCGGCTGAGGTCGTCCGACAGGATTTGCATGTAGCGCGCCAGCACAACCAGCTCCGTGCCGGTCTCTTCGATCAGGCGCAGCAGGGTCTTTTCCTGATCCGCCTTGGCGGGGGCGTCGCCCGCCTTCAGCGGCAAGTGGTGGAACGGCAGGTCGCCCAGATCGACATGACCGATCAGCTCGCGCGGATGGTTCGACACGACGGCCGTCACCTGCATGGGCAGTTCGTCGATGCGCCAGCGGTACAGCAGGTCCGCCAGGCAGTGATCGAACCTGGACGTCAGGATCATCACCTTGCGTAGTTCTGCCCCACGCAGCGTCCAGTCCATCTCGAACCGCGCGGCCAGAGGGGCGAAGGCGTCCCTGATCACGGCCTCGACGTCACCGTCGGCGGGTTCGAACACCACCCGCATGAAGAAGGTGTCGCTGTAAGCGTCGCCGAACTGCTGGGCGTCGGAGATGTTGGCGTCGCGCGCCAGCAGAAACGAGGAAACCGCCGCGACGATGCCGTGGCGGTCAGGGCAGGAAAGGGTCAGGATCATCAGTCAGCAGGCTTATCTGGCAGAAACTTCCCCAGTATGGCCCAGGTTGTCGACTTTGCCGACAAGGATATTGCATGGGCGGGGCTGGATGACGGCAAATCCAGCAGTTCGACGCCGCCCACGCCGCTCAGGATCCGCCGCCCCAGCCGGGCCGCCAAGCCGCCATTGAAGGCGACGGCTCGCAGCGCCGGCAGGCTTTCGACCAGTCCGCGCAGATCGGCGGCCTCGGGCGAGCGGATGGCGGCGTCCAGACTGCCCGACCGTTCCGCCGAGGCGATCACGTCCCACAACCCGACCCCGCACGCCTTCAACCGTTCGAGCCGTTGCTCATAGGGCAGGGCAGGCAGGTCTTCGCCCAGCACGCCGCCGATCAGCGCCCAGAAGCCGTTGCGCGGATGCGCGTAATACTGCGCCGCCTTCAGAGACGCATCCCCCGGCAGACTGCCGAGAATGAGCAGGCGGGCGCCCGCATCGACAATGGGTTCAAAGCCGATGCGGCGCTGGTCAGACACTCAGTCTCCGAACACCCGCTTGAACACCACATCCACGTTCTTGGTGTGGTAGCCCAGGTCGAACAGGGCTTCGAGCTGGTCGTGGGGCAGGGTGACGCGATCGTCGGCCTTCAGGAAGTCGATGAAGGCGCCTTCGCCGCGCCAGACCTTCATGGCGTTCTCTTGAACGGCGGCATAGGCGTCTTCGCGCAAAACGCCCGCCTGGGTCAGGGCCAGCATGACCCGTTGCGAGTGAACCAGACCGCCCAGGCGGTCGATGTTCTTCTGCATGTTCTCAGGATAGACGTTCAGCCGCTCGACGACACTGGCCAGGCGGTGCAGGGCGAAGTCCAGGTGGATGGTCGCGTCGGGGCCGATGCCGCGCTCGACCGAAGAATGGCTGATGTCGCGCTCATGCCACAGGGCGACGTTCTCCATCGCCGGGGTCACGGCCGAACGGACCAGACGGGCCAGGCCGGTCAGGTTTTCGGTCAGGATCGGGTTGCGCTTGTGCGGCATGGCCGACGAGCCCTTCTGGCCCTTGTCGAAGAACTCTTCGGCTTCGAGAACTTCGGTGCGTTGCAGGTGGCGGATTTCGACCGCGAGGCGTTCGACCGACGACGCGACCACGCCCAGAGCGGCGAAGAAGGCGGCGTGGCGGTCGCGCGGGATGACCTGGGTCGAGACCGGCTCGACCTGAAGGCCCATCTGGTCGGCGACATACTGTTCAACGGCCGGATCGACATTGGCGAAGGTGCCGACGGCGCCCGAGATTGCGCAGGTGGCGATCTCTTCCTTGGCGGTGATCAGGCGGCGTTTGGCGCGCTGGAACTCGGCGTGATAGCCGGCCAGCTTCAGGCCGAAGGTCACCGGCTCGGCGTGGATGCCGTGCGAACGGCCCACGGTCGGGGTGTATTTATGCTCCTTGGCGCGGGTCTCCAGCGCGGCCAGCACCCGGTCCACGCCCTCGATCAGCAGGTCCGACGAGCGCGCCAGTTGGACCGCGAAACAGGTGTCCAGCACGTCCGATGAGGTCATGCCCTGGTGCAGAAAGCGGGCTTCCTCACCGACGATTTCCGCGACGTGCGTCAGGAAGGCGATGACGTCGTGTTTGGTGGTGCGTTCGATCTCGTCGATGCGATCGGCGTCGAAGGTCGCGTCCTTGCCCTTGGCCCAGATGGCCTCGGCCGATTCCTTCGGAATCACGCCCAGTTCTGCCATCTTCGTGGCGGCGTGGGCCTCGATCTCGAACCAGATCTTGTACTTGGTTTCCTGGGACCAGATGGCGGCGGCGACGGGGCGGGAATAGCGCGTGATCATGGGCGGTTCGTGTCGGTCTGACGGGCCTCGGAGTCAAGGTTCGCCGGACGCCAGCCTTGACTTTGCGCTGCCCTGTCCCAGATTAGGCGCGCTTTCAGGAGGACGACCTCCCCCACATGGGATCAACGCCGGGACGACCCGGCGCCATGCAGGGAGATACGTCATGGCCTGGGCTTTCCTTCTTTTCGCCGGCCTGCTCGAAGTGATCTGGGCCTTTCTGATGAAGGCGTCTGTCGGTTTCACACGGCCGTGGCCGACCGTGGGGATGATCGTCTTCATGATCGGGTCGTTCGGCCTGTTGTCGATGGCGATGAGAACCCTGCCGCTGGGCACGGCCTACGCTATCTGGACCGGCATCGGGGCGGTGGGCGCCTTCGCGGTCGGGGCGGTCTTTCTGGGCGAGCCGCTGACGCCTCTCAGACTCGTCGGCGTGACCCTGGTGGCGTCCGGCCTGATCGTGCTGAAACTGGCCTCCAGCCATTGACGGTCTTGCAGGTTTGAGGCGGCGGCGAAATCCTAAACGAACGCGAACCATTTCGGCAGACGCCGCGTTAAGCCGACGTCGTTACCTGAAGGACGGCGTTTCCCTTATTCGGACCTGTCAGATGCCCCGCACGGCCATGCCGACAATTCAGCCCCAAACGGACGCGGACGCGGACGCTGCGCCGCGCGCCATGCATCCGGTCGTGGGCTATGGTCTGGCGGCCCTGATCGGAACCGCCTTCTGGGCCAGCCTGCTGATGGCGATCTTCTAGGCGGCTATCGCTCGCCTCCGACCGCGCTGGCCTGGGCGATCAGGACCGGCTCGGCCTGAGGCGGCGGAGCGACATAATCCAGGGCGATCGGCGCGGCCCGGGCGCCCGATGCCAAGGCGTCCAGCGTTTTCAACGGCCCGCCGAACATTCGCTGATAGATCCAGTAGCTGGCCACGACCTTTTCGACGTAGTCGCGGGCCTGGGGTACGTCGATGGTTTCGATCAGCAGCAGGGGATCGGCGTCTGGTCCCAGCTTCCTGACCGCCGCCAGCATCGGCCCCGGCCCGGCGTTGTAGGAGGCCACCGCCCGCAGGAGGTCGCCCTGGAAGGCCGGCAGGGCCAGCATTCGACTGATATAGGCCTGACCCAGTCGCAGGTTCACCGCAGGGTTGAACAGACGGGTCGGATCGTTGACGAAGCCCCGATCCCCGCTCAGTTCCGCCGCCGTCGTCGGCATAACCTGCATCAGGCCATAGGCGCCGACGCTGGATCGCGCCGTGGCGTTGAAATCGGTCTCCTTGCGCGCCAACGCATAGACCAGGGCCTTTTCGATGACGAAGCCGCCCTCGGGCGCCAGGTCCGGCATGGGGTAGCGGGTCGCATCGATGCGACTGGCCTCAGCGGCGGTGTTCACCGGCATGATGGCGCGGGCCAGGGCGGTCCACATCTTGGCGGCGTCGCCGACGGCGGTGCGCAGGTTGGATCGCAACTCCGTCTCGGCGTCGGCCCGGCGTCCGACCTCGTAGAAGGCGACAGTGCGCTTGGCGCGCGTGTCGCTCTGGACGAAGGCCTCCAGCGCGGTCGGCTCGACGCTGGCGCTCTGGGGCACATAGGTCGCGCGGCGCAGGCGCGCCTCGGCCTCATAGGGGCGCGGCCCCATGTTCTCGATGGTCGGCTCCTCGCCCAGCTGACGCAGGGCGATCTGACCATAGAAGGTGGCGGGCCATTGTCCCGCCAGATGCAGATAGTCGTTGACCCGATCCTGGCGGCCGGACTGCGAGGCCGCGCGCGCGGTCCAATAGGCGGCGCCGGCGCGCACCCACGGATCTTCGGTCGGGTCGTTGGCGACGCGCTCGAAGGCGGCGAAGGCTTCGTGGAACTGGCCCAGCCGCCATTCCGCCAAGCCGACCGTCCACCAGTCGCCGATCTGGCGACCGATGGCCGAGGCGCCGGTCAGGTCGTCGTTGTTGTAGGCGACGCGCGCCGCCTTGGCCGGATCGTCGACCCCGCCGCCGCCGGAAACCGCCGTCACCAGGCTGTTCCAGGTCCGGCCGATCACGCCGCCGGGCCGCGTCGGCTCGGGCGCGCCGTCCGGGCGACGACGCAGCGCCAGCGTATAAACGCGGTCGGCGCAGGGCAGGTCGGAATAGGTTTCCAGCCAGGCCGTCAGTTCTTCATAGGTGGCGATGTGGTCGGGGTGGAACAGGCTCTCGAACTCGACCTGGCCCAGCAGCACCCGGTCCTGGGCCTGGCGCGCGGAGGCCCGCGCCGTCTCGATGTCGCCGCGCCGCAGGGCGTCGAAGGCGGTGGTGTAGGAAATCCGGTCGGCGGAGCTCAGGGCGACGGGGCGGCCGGAACCGGCGCTCGAATCCGCCGTTGAACCGCCGTAGGGCGTTTCGGCCCACGCCGCGCACGATACGGCGCAGACGGCGACAGCCAGCGTCGGCGCGAGGAACGCGCGGCGGAACAGGTGCATAAGCGGCGGCCCCCTCGTTGGCGACGGCTGCCTGTCAACAGGACAAAGGCGGCGCGTGTATGGCGATGGTCGTCAGCATGTCACAATGCCGCCGTTAGCCTTGTTCTTCAACCGAGTCCGTTTCAAGGCGAACCGCCAGCGAAAGCAGATCGGCCCAGACCTGGCGTTTGGCCTGGGGCTGACGTAGCAGAAACGCGGGGTGCAGCGTCGGTATGACGGGGGCGGAAACGCCGCCCTCCGCGAGCCGCCACTCCTGCCAGCGGCCGCGCAGCTTCATGATCCCGTCCTCGGCCTGAAGCACCCCGCGCGCAGAGGCGGCGCCCAGCAGCAGCACCGCGCGCGGCTTCAACAAGGCGAAGGCGCGCTCCACGAAGGGGGCGCAGACCGCCTGCTCCTGGGGCGTGGGCGTGCGATTGCCGGGGGGGCGCCAGAAGACGGTGTTGGTGATGAAGACCCGGTCGGTCAGGCCGGCCGCCGCCAGCATCCGGTCCAGCAACTGACCCGCCTTGCCGACGAAGGGCTGGCCGATCCGGTCCTCGTCCGCGCCGGGGCCTTCGCCGACGATCAGCACGGGGGCGTTGGGATTGCCGCGTCCGAACACCGACTGGGTCGCGCCCATGCCGCGCAACGGACATCCTTCGAAGGCGGCGACGGCGGCGGCGAGATCCTGCAAGGTCGCCGCGCCCGCGGCCAGACGCCGGGCCTCGGACACGGCGTCCTCGGCGGCGTGTCCGGCCAGGGCCGGGGCCACAGAGGCGGTCGCGCGCTGCACCGCCTTCACCGCCGGCGGCGGAGCGATATGGGTGTGGTCGACCGGGGCGTCGCCATAGCAGGCGTCCACCCCCGCATCCCGCCAGAAGGCGAGCAGGCTTTCGACTGCAGCGATGTCATGGGGTTGCGCGTTCATGTCTGCGGGTACCGATAGGCCTTGACCGCCCTCGCGTCACCTTCCGATAAGCGGCATAACCACACGGACAACCGGGATTCAGGGGAAATCATGGCCGAAGACGCCATCGAGGGCGGCGCCGAAAACGCCCGTCAGGAAGCCATCATCGACAATCTGCCGCCGCTGGAGGCGCTGAACGGCGTCGAGCGCGAGATCATGGAATATGATGTCGTGATCGTCGGCGGAGGCCCGGCTGGCCTGTCGGCGGCCATCCGCCTGAAGCAGCGCGCGGAGAAGGACGGCAATGAGATCACCGTTGCGGTGCTGGAAAAGGCGGCCGAGGTCGGCGGTCACATCCTGTCCGGCGCCGTGATCGATCCCAAGGCGCTGAACGAGTTGTTCCCCGACTGGAAGGAACGGGGCGCGCCGCTGGAGACGCCCGTCACCAAGGATCGCTTCCTGTTGCTGGGGCCGCAAGGGTCGGCGCCGCTGCCGATGCCGTTGTTGCCGCCCTTCATGCACAACCACGGCTGCTACATCGCCTCGCTGGGCAATGTCACACGCTGGTTGGGCGAACAGGCCGAGGCGCTGGGCGTCGAGGTCTATCCCGGCATGGCCGCCAGCCATGTCGTCTGGGAAGAAGAGACGGGCCGGGTGAAGGGCGTCGTCGCCGGCGTCTTCGGCATCGACCGCGAAGGCAAGCCGACCGACGACTTCCAGCCGGGCATCGAACTGCACGGCAAATATGTCTTCATCGCCGAGGGCGTGCGCGGCTCCCTGGCCAAGACCATCATCGCTCGTCACAAGCTTCAGGACGGCAAGTCGCCGCAGAAATACGGCATCGGCCTGAAGGAGCTGTGGCAGGTGCCCGCCGAACAGCACCAGCCCGGCCTGGCCCAGCACACGACCGGCTGGCCGCTGGACGAACACACCGGCGGGGGCAGCTTCCTGTATCATTTCGGCGACCGCTACGTGGCCGTGGGCTATGTCGTTCACCTGAACTACAAGAACCCGTTCCTGTCGCCGTTCGACGAGTTCCAACGCTTCAAGCACCACCCCGAGATCGCCAAACACCTGCAGGGCGGGACGCGCATCTCCTATGGCGCGCGGGCGATCACCGAGGGGGGGCTGCAGTCGATTCCGAAACTGTCCTTCCCCGGCGGCGCTCTGATCGGCTGTTCGGCGGGCTTCGTGAACGTGCCCCGCATCAAGGGCAGCCACAACGCCATGAAGACCGGCATGCTGGCCGCCGACGCCGCCTATGAGGCGGTTCAGGCGGGGCGGTCGGGCGACGAACTGTTTGAATACCAGACCGCCTTCGAAAAGAGCTGGGTCTATAAGGAGCTGTCGGTCGTCAGAAACGCCAAGCCGCTGCTCAGCAAGTTCGGCACGACCCTGGGCGGGGCGCTGGGCATGTTCGACATGTGGTGCCGAACGCTGCTGGGCGGCTGGTCGCCGATCCCGACGTTGAAACACGCCAAGACCGACGCCGCCTCGACCGAGTTGGCGGCCAACCACAAACCGATCAAATACCCCAAGCCGGACGGCAAGCTGTCGTTCGACAAGCTCTCGTCGGTCTTCATCTCCAACACCAACCATGCCGAGGATCAGCCCGCCCACCTGAAGCTGCTGGATCCGTCCATCCCCATCCGGGTCAATCTGCCCGAATACGGCGAGCCTGCGCGGCTGTACTGCCCGGCGGGGGTGTACGAGGTCGTCTATGGCGACGAGGCGGCCAAGGCTGACCCGCGCTTCGTCATCAACGCCCAGAACTGCGTCCACTGCAAAACCTGCGACATCAAGGACCCGTCGCAGAACATCGTCTGGACCACGCCCGAAGGCGGCGGCGGTCCCAACTATCCGAACATGTAAACACCCCTATCCGCCCATCCCGGCTTTCCTCGGGATGAGCGGAGTGGAGGAGCAATCATCCAGCCTCTTGCGGGGGAGGGGGAAAGCGTGAAGGGTCGCGGCATGATCGCCTCTCGTTCGCGCCGCTCGACTCTGATTTCCGCCTCCCTGACCGTCGTCGCCCTGGCCATGGCCGGACAGGCGGGGGCGCAGGACGCCGCGCCCGCCGCCCCAACGCCCCAGACCCATCCGCCGGCCGTGATCCTGGAGCCGGGCCAACCCATTCCCGGCCAGACGACCTCGCCGGCTCAGGGCGCCGCGTCCGATCCCCACATCGTCATCACCGAAACGCCCGCCGCCCCGGCGATACCGGCCGTCTGGGCGCCGATCCCGACAAACGCCGAGGGCCGCAGCGCCTATGGTCTGTATCTGGCCGGCAAACTGGCCCTGATGCAGGGGGAGGGCGCGCAAGGCTCCGACTATCTGGCCCGGGCCGAGCGGCTGACGCCGGAACAGCCGCGCGTGCGCGAACAGGCCTTCACCTCGGCGCTGCTGACCGGCGATCTGGACGTGGCGGCGGCATTGGCCCCGACCGACGCCACGGCGTCTCCGGCCTTCGTCGAGGGCGGGCGGCTGGTTCGATTGGTTCAGGATTACGCCCACGGCGACGCCCGCGCCGCCAACGCCGCCCTGGCGGCCAAGCCGATCGGCGCGCCCCACGCCCGCGCGGGTCTGCTGGTCGCGCCATGGATCGCGGCCGCCGCCAATGACTGGACGCGCGCGCTTCAGCCCGCTCCGACCGCCGGCGATCCGCTGACCCTGGCCTTCGCTCGCATCAACCGCGCATCCCTGCTGGAGCGCCGCCGCGACTATGCCGGGGCCGAGGTCGAGCTGAAAGCGGCGGCCGATGCGCCGACCATCGGCGCCCTGTTCAAACGCCCCTACGGCGAGTTCATGGAGCGGCGCGGTCGCCGTGATGACGCCATCACCCTCTATCGCGCGGCGACGGCGGTTCAGCCGGTCGATCCCGGCGTGACGCGCGCCCTGGAACGGGCCGAAGCCGGCGGTCGGCCTCCTGCCTTGCCTGATCTGCGCGAAGGCGCGTCCCAGGCCTTGGTCACCGCCGCGGCCCAGGCCTCGGCCGAGCGGGGCAACGAATTCGCCGCCGTCTATCTGCGCCTTGCCCAGAACCTCTATCCCGACGACGAGACCGAATATCAGCTGGCCCAGGTCCTGGCCCGCGCCGGGCTGAAAAGCTCCGCCCGCGCCGCCCTGTCGCGCATCGGGACCGAGGACGCGGCGCTCTATGCCGCCGCCCGTGCCCAGATGGCCGTCAGTCTGGAAGAAGAGGGGCGGTCGGACGACGCCCTGACCGAACTGCGCCGCGCCTTCGCCGCCAGCCCCGACAATCGCCAGATCGCCCTGGTCTTGGCGGGGCAGTTGATGCAGTTGAAACAGCATGAAGAGGCGCTGACCCTGCTGGACGGGCCGGTGCTGAACACCGCCGATCAGGGCGCCAACGTCCACTTCCTGCGCGGCGCCGCCTATGAGGCCCTGAACCGCACGACCGAGGCCGAGGCCGAGCTGTGGGCCGCGCTTCAGGCCGCGCCAAACGACGCCGACATGCTGAATTACCTGGGCTATCTTTGGGTGGACAAGGGGCTGCGCGTGCAAGAGGGCGCCGCCATGATCGCCCGCGCCCACGCGCTGGAACCCGACAACGGCAACATCCAGGACTCCCTGGGCTGGGCCCAGTTCAAACAGGGCCAGTACGACGTCGCGGTCAACACCCTGGAAGAGGCAGTGGACAAGGAGCCGGCCAACGCTGAGATCAACGACCACCTGGGCGACGCCTATTGGAAGGTCGGCCGCCAGCGCGAGGCCGTCTGGTTGTGGAACCGCGTCCTGGTGCTGAACCCCGACGACGAACGCCGCGTCGAGGTCGAACGCAAGATCGCCGATGGGTTGGACAAGCCTGCTTCGACCAGCGGCGTCTCGAACTGATCTCCGATCATTCGCGGGGATGAACGGATGAAATGCGCCCGGTCATGGGTTAGTCAGCGCCCATGACCGTCCGCACCGCCTTGGCCCCGGCCAAGATCAATCTGTTCCTGCATGTCGGGCCCCTGGACGGGGACGGCTATCATCCGCTCAGCAGTCTGGTGGCCTTCGCCGACGTGGGCGACCGGGTGTCCGTCGAACCGGCCGCGCGGCTGTCGCTTGACGTCGTCGGCCCGTTCGCCGCTGGCCTATCGGGCGCTGACGACAATCTTATTCTGCGCGCGCTGCGTCGACTGGGCGAGACGGTCGGCGCGGGCGAACCGGGGCTGAAGGTCGTTCTGGACAAGCGCCTGCCCATCGCGGCGGGCCTGGGCGGCGGATCGTCGGATGCCGGCGCGGCGCTGAAGCTGGCGCGCGACGTGCTGGCGCTCGACATCGACGATGCAGGGCTGGAGACGGTGGCGACCGTCGTCGGCGCCGACGGCCCCATGTGCGTCAGGATGCGCACCGCCTGGGCCGAAGGGCGGGGCGACGTCCTGACGGACGAACCGCGGCTGCCGCCGCTGCCGGCCGTCCTGTTCAATCCCGGCGTTACGTCGCCTACCGGCGAGGTCTATCGGGCCTATGACGCCGGGCCCGTCGCGGCGGCGGATCGCCCGGCGCCGCCTATCGACTGGAGCATCGGCGGCGTGATCGATTGGCTGTCGCGCCAGCGCAACGACCTTGAGGCGCCGGCTCTGGCCCTGACGCCCGCCATCGCCGGCGCCCTGCGCGCGGTCTCCACCACGCCAGATATCGCCCTTACGCGGATGTCCGGCTCGGGCGCGACGGTGTTTGGCCTCTATCCGAACGTCGATGCCGCCGAGGCGGCGTCGGCTTTTCTGGCCGAAGCTCATCCGACCGCCTGGGTTCAGTCGACCCGACTGGCTGTGCAGTAACGCCTCAGTCTTATGGCCGAATGCTGGCGATATGACGCATTTGGTCCAGCATTCGCCCAGGTCTCGCCGCGATGATCACAGGAGTTACGGTTTGTAACGAAATCTCGGAACCGGACCGCCGGTCTCCGACTTGGGCATGACAGTTCCGATGACTGGAACGGATCGTCTCTCTGCCGATGACGATCCTCAAACAGAAAAAGGATATCGTCATGCTTCGTGCCAAACTGCTTGCCGCGACCGCCGTGGCCACCCTGATGGCCGCCCCGGCTTTCGCCCAGGAAACCGCCCCCGTCACCCCGACGCAGGCGCCTGCGGAAACGCCGGCTCAGACGCCGGATCAAGCGCCCGCCGCTGCCGCGCCCGTGATGCAGGAGGTCGCGCCCGCCCGAACCGCCACGACCCAGGCCACGCCCGCCGCCGCCGAGACGGTGGTCGATGTGCTGAAATCCAGCGGTCAGTTCACCACCCTTCTGGCCGCCCTGGACGCCGCCCAACTGACCGATACCCTGGCTAGCCGCCCGGCCATCTCGATCTTCGCTCCGACGGACGCGGCCTTCGCCGCACTGCCCGAGGCGGATCGCACCCGCCTGATGGACCCGGCCAATGCGGCCGAGTTGCGCCAGCTGCTGCTCTATCATGTCATCGTCGCTGATGTGACGCCCGATCAGATCCAGGGCAAGAAGGGCGGCGTGCCGACCGCCGCGGACAGCCAAATCCTGCTGGACGGCACCGGCTCTGCCATCAAGGCGGATGGCGCGACCGTGGTCAGCGCCGAGCTTGACGCCTCCAACGGCGCGGTCTTCCCCATCGACAAGGTGCTGAACCCGGCCCAGTCCATGGCCGCCATGGGCGACGAAGAAGCCGCCGCCCCGGCCGACGCAGCCGCTCCGCCCGAAGCGAGCGACGGCGCTGCGGCCCCCACGGCGCCGACTGGCGAACCGGCTGCGACCACCACCACCACCGCCTCGCCCCCGGTCCAGAATCCGACGGATGGCCAGGTCGATCCGACCCCGGACGCCGGCGACCAGACCGCTCCGAACCCGAAATAGGACCGGCCGGGTTTCGCCCGCCGCCAAATGGGCGGGCGCAGCGTGTTGAAGCGAGAGGCGGCGGGCCCTATGGTCCGCCGTCTTTTTTGCAGCCCCTCCCGAGCCCGATTTGACCACCCCGACTGAGCCGCTCGCGTTTCAGGACCTGATCCTGACCCTTCACCGCTATTGGGGCGATCAGGGCTGCGCCATCTTGCAACCCTATGACATAGAGGTGGGGGCGGGCACGCTGCACCCGGCGACGGTGCTGCGCGCCCTGGGCCAGAAGCCTTGGAAGGCCGCCTACGTCCAGCCCAGCCGCCGCCCCGGCGACGGCCGCTATGGCGAGAATCCGAACCGGCTTCAGCACTATTATCAATACCAGGTCATCCTGAAGCCGAACCCGGACAACCTGCAGGAGCTGTACCTTGGGTCGCTGGCCGCCATCGGCATCGACCCGAAACTGCACGACATCCGCTTTGTCGAGGATGACTGGGAAAACCCCACCGTGGGCGCCTGGGGCCTGGGCTGGGAGGTCTGGTGCGACGGGATGGAGGTGACGCAGTTCACCTATTTCCAGGGCGTCGGCGGCATCGAGGTGGACGTGGTGTCGGGCGAACTGACCTACGGGCTGGAGCGTCTGGCGATGTATGTGCAGGGCGTCGACAATGTGTACGACCTGAAGTTCACCAAGGAGGGGCTGACCTATGGCGAGGTCTTCCTGGAGAACGAGCGCCAGCAGTCGGAAGCCAACTTCCACGGCTATGACGTGGATGGTCTGAAGCGCCGGTTCGAGGACATGGTGTCGGAGGTCTCGCGGCTTCTGGCCATGACCGGACCCCAGGGCCAGCCGCTGGTCCTGCCCGCCTACGACCAGGTTCTGAAAGCCAGCCACCTGTTCAACCTGATGGATGCGCGTGGCGCCATCGCCGTGGCGGAACGCCAGAGCTACATCGGCCGCATCCGCGAACTCTGCAAAGCCTGCGCCCTCGCTTACGTCGAACAAGAGCGGAAAACCGCCTGATGCCCCAGCTTCTCCTCGAAATCTTCTCCGAAGAAATCCCCGCCCGCATGCAGCAGGGCGCCGCGCGCGATCTGGAGCGTATGGCGACCGAGCGTCTGAAGGCCGCTGGCCTGACCTGGGATGCTCTGACCACCTATGCCGGGCCGCGTCGCCTGACGCTGGTGGTGGACGGCCTGCCTGCCGCCACGCCCGACCGAGAGGACGAGGTCAAGGGGCCGAAGGCCTCGGCGCCCGAACAGGCGCTGGAAGGCTTCCTGCGCAAGACCGGCCTGACCCGCGAACAGCTGGTGGAGCGCGACGGCGTCCTGTTCGCCGTCCTGTCGTCCAAGGGCCGCGCCACCGCCGATCTGGTCGCCGAGACGGTCGATCAGATGGTGCGCGCCTTCCCCTGGCCCAAGTCGATGCGCTGGGGTGTCGGAACCCTGCGCTGGGTGCGGCCGATCAAGCGCATCCTGTGCGTCTTCGACGGGGCGGTGGTCCCGTTCGAGATCGACGGCATCGCGTCCGATGCGATCACGGAGGGCCATCGGTTCCTGGGTTCGGGCGCACCCTTGCGGGTCAGCGACTTCGCCGACTACCGCGCCCAGCTGGAGAAGAATTTCGTCCTGATCGACGTGGCCGACCGCAAGCTGCGTATCCTGGAACAGGCCAAGGCCGCCTGCGCCGCGCGCAGGCTGGTGCTGGTCGACGACGACGGCCTGCTGGACGAGGTGGCGGGTCTGGCCGAATGGCCGACGCCGATCCTTGGCGACATGGACCCGCAGTTCCTGGCTTTGCCGCCGGAAGTGATCCAACTGTCGATGAAGGTGCATCAGAAGTATTTCGCCGTCCGCGATCCGTCGAAAGATGGCCTGGCCCCCAACTTCCTGGTCGTGGCCAATGTCGAGGCGACCGACGGCGGCAAGGCCCTGGCCGCCGGCAACAGCCGCGTGCTGAGCGCCCGCCTGAACGACGCCCGCTTCTTCTGGGATGAAGACCAGAAGGTCGGCTTCGACGCCTGGAACGCCAAACTGTCCGGCGTCACCTTCCACGCCAAGCTGGGCACCCTGGCCGAGCGCGTCGAGCGTATCGCCGCCCTGGCCCGTGAGATCGCGCCGCTGGTCGGCGCCGACGCTGACGAATCCGAGATGGCGGCCCGCCTGTCCAAGGCCGACCTACTGTCGGGCATGGTCAGCGAATTCCCGGAACTGCAGGGAATCATGGGCGGCTATTACGCCCGCCTCGCCGGCCATTCTGACGCGATCGCCGACGCCGTGCGCGACCACTACAAGCCCCAAGGCCCCGCCGACACGGTCCCGACCGCGCCCGTCACGGTCGCCGTCGCCCTGGCCGACAAGCTGGACACATTGGTCGGCTTCTTCGCCATCGACGAAAAGCCCACGGGATCGAAGGACCCGTTCGCGCTGCGCCGTGCGGCGCTTGGGGTGGTTCGTCTAATTCTGAATAACAAGATCCGGCTTGCTCTAGCCGACGACGCTTTTGCTCCTGCGATTGCGCTCATTACAAGTCAGGGCAAGGTAGATCGCCAGGTCGATAAGCTGTCCCTTGGGTCAGAACTGGCGTCCTTCTTCGCCGACCGCTTGACCGTCCTCCTTCGCGATCAAGGCCAGCGCCACGATCTCGTCGCCGCCGTCTTCGCTCTGGGCGACGACGATCTGGTCCGCATCGTGCGTCGGGTGGAGGCGCTGGCCGCCTTCCTGGCCACGGACGACGGGGCCAATCTGCTGGCGGGCTACAAGCGCGCCTCCAACATCCTGCGCGCCGAGGAGAAGAAGGGACCGCTGCCGACCGGAATGGTCCAGACCGGCCTGCCGAACCAGCCCGAGGCCGAGATCACCCTGGCCTTCGCCGTCGGCGCCGCCCGCACGGCCGTCGAGGCGGCGCTGGACACCGAGGACTTCGCCGCCGCCATGACGGCGCTCGCCGCCCTTCGCGCCCCGGTGGACGCTTTCTTCGAGGCCGTCATGGTCAACTCCGACGTGGCCGAGGAACGCGACAACCGCCTGAAACTGCTGGGCCAGGTGCGCGGCGTGATGGGCCAGGTCGCCGACTTCGGTCAGATCGCGGGATAGGGGCCGCATCGTCTCCTCCCCACTTGTTGGGAGGGGGACCGCGCAGCGGTGGAGGGGCTCTTGACGTCCCACCGCTGCGATGGGGTGAAGAACCCCTCCGTCACGGCGCAAGCGCGCCGCGCCACCTCCCCATGGAATGGGGAGGAGACGGATGCGTCAGCATTGAATGCGCTCTCTCGCCTTGTCGGCGATGAAATCGAGAACGTCGCCTAAGTCCACCCGCACCTGTTCCGCCGAGACGCGGATGACCGCAATGCCCTGGGTCGCAAGCCAGCGCGTCCTTCGCGCATCGTGCTCGCCCCGGCCCTCATGGCTTTCGCCATCCACTTCGACCGCCAGCATCGCCTCCGCGCAATAGAAGTCCAGCACATAGATGCCGACCGGATGCTGGCGACGGAACTTCATGCCGGCTAGAGCGCGACGACGCAGGCGGATCCAAAGCCGCGCTTCGGGTGGCGTAAGGGCGCAACGCAGAATGCGGGCGCGCGAGACGGAGCCTTCGTGCGTCAAGAACCCCTCCGTCTCTCCGCTGCGCTCCGAGCCACCTCCCCATTTCATGGGGAGGAGACGATGACGTCAAGAAACCGCCCGACCGGTCACGCATTGTTACATCCGCCATGGCCAAGCCGGATCGCCCGCGCTAGATCATGCTGCATGTGCGAGCGGGGAGAACCCGCCGCATGATCCGACAAAGCTCAGGGACTGCAAGATGACCAAGTGGGTGTACGGCTTCGGCGGAGGCTCCGCCGACGGCGATGCGTCGATGAAGAACCTTCTGGGCGGCAAGGGCGCCAATCTGGCGGAGATGTCGTCGCTGGGCCTGCCGGTGCCGCCGGGCTTCACCGTCACGACCGAGGTCTGCACCCACTATTACGCCAATGGCGAAACCTATCCCGCCGACCTGGAGGCCCAGGTCCAGACGGCGCTGGAGAAGGTGGAAGGGATCGTCGGCAAGACGTTCGGCGATGTCGAAAATCCGCTGCTGGTCTCGGTGCGCTCGGGCGCGCGGGCGTCGATGCCGGGCATGATGGACACCGTCCTGAACCTGGGTCTGAACGACCAGACGGTCGAGGGGCTGGCCCAGCTGTCGGGCGACCGCCGCTTCGCCTTCGACTCCTATCGCCGCTTCATCACCATGTATTCCAACGTGGTGCTGGGCCTCAGCCACGACGATTTCGAAGAGGTGCTGGACCAGCACAAGGACCGTCTGGGCGTCACCGTCGACACCGACCTGAGCGCGTCCGACTGGGAAAAGGTGGTCGCCGACTACAAGGCCGTGGTCGAGCGCGAGCTGGGTCACGCCTTCCCGCAGGACCCCAAGGACCAGTTGTGGGGCGCCGTGGGCGCCGTGTTCGAAAGCTGGATGAACGATCGGGCGAAATTCTATCGCCGGATGCACGACATCCCCGAAAGCTGGGGCACCGCCGTCAATATCCAGTCGATGGTGTTCGGCAACATGGGCGAGACGTCGGCGACGGGCGTGGCCTTCACCCGCAACCCCTCGACCGGCGAGGCGCGCCTCTACGGCGAGTTCCTGATCAACGCGCAAGGCGAAGACGTGGTCGCGGGCATCCGCACGCCGCAGAGCCTGACCAAGATCGGCCGCGAGGAGATGGGCGAGACCGCCCCCTCGATGGAAGAAGCCATGCCGGAAGTGTTCGGCCAGTTCGTCGAAGTCGTCGGCAAGCTGGAAAGCCACTACCGCGACATGCAGGACATCGAGTTCACGGTCGAACAGGGCCGTCTGTGGATGCTTCAGACCCGCAACGGCAAGCGCACGGCCAAGTCGGCGCTGAAGGTGGCGGTGGATCTGGCCGCAGAGGGCGTCATTTCTCAGGAAGAGGCCATCAGCCGCGTCGAGCCTGCAGCTCTGGACCAGCTGCTGCACCCGACGCTGGACCCGGATGCGGAACGTCGCGTGGTGGCGGCGGGCCTGCCCGCCTCGCCCGGCGCGGCGACCGGCAAGATCGTCTTCGATGCGGATGAGGCCGAACGTCTGGCCGGTCTGGGCGAGGCGGTCATTCTGGTGCGCGAGGAAACCAGCCCCGAAGACATCCACGGCATGCATGCGGCGCGCGGCATCGTCACCGCGCGTGGCGGCATGACCAGCCACGCCGCCGTCGTGGCGCGCGGCATGGGGCGCGCCTGCGTCTCCGGCGCCGGCGAAATCCATATCGACGAGGCCAAGGGCGTCTTCACCGCGCGCGGCCGCACCTTCAAGGCCGGCGAGGTCATCACCATCGACGGGTCGAAGGGCGAGGTGCTGGACGGCGCCGTGGCCATGATCGAGCCGGAACTGACCGGAGACTTCCAGACCCTGATGGGCTGGGCCGACAAGGTGCGCCGCCTGAAGGTCCGCGCCAACGCCGAGACCCCGCTGGACGCCAAGACCGCGCGCGGTTTCGGCGCGGAGGGCATCGGCCTGTGCCGCACCGAACATATGTTCTTCGACGACAGCCGCATCGCCGCCGTCCGCGAGATGATCCTGGCCGACGACGAAAAGGGTCGCCGCACGGCCCTGGCCAAGATCGCGCCGTTCCAGAAGTCCGACTTCGTGGAGCTGTTCGAGATCATGGCGGGCCTGCCGGTAACGGTGCGGCTGCTGGACCCGCCGCTGCACGAGTTCATCCCGCATACGGACGAGGATATCGACGCCCTGGCCGCCTCTTCGGGCATCGACGCGGACAAGCTGAAGCGCCGCGCCAAGGAGTTGCACGAGACCAACCCCATGCTGGGCCATCGCGGCTGTCGCCTGGGCGTGGCCTATCCCGAAATCTATGAGATGCAGGTCCGGGCCGTGCTGGAGGCCGCGCTGGAGGTCAAGCAAACATCCGGTCTGGCGCCGATCCCGGAGATCATGCACCCGCTGGTCGCCCTGGGTCTGGAGATGAAATATCTGCGCGAACTGACCGACCGCACGGCCAAGGCCGTCTTCGAAGAGGCCGGCGACAGCGTGGACTATCTGGTCGGCACCATGATCGAACTGCCCCGCGCCGCCATCCGCGCCGGCGATCTGGCCGAATACGCCCAGTTCTTCAGCTTCGGCACCAACGACCTGACCCAGACGACGTTCGGCATCAGCCGCGACGACTCGGGGCGCTTCCTGCAGGCCTATCTGGACAAGGGCATCTTCGAGACCGATCCCTTCGTGCGTCTGGACCAGGACGGCGTGGGCGGCCTGATCGAGATCGCCGCCGAGCGGGGGCGCGTCGTGCGGCCCGAGGTGAAGCTGGGCATCTGCGGCGAACACGGCGGCGACCCGTCGTCGATCGCCTTCTGCGAACAGGCCGGGCTCGATTACGTCTCCTGCTCACCCTACCGCGTGCCGATCGCGCGTTTGGCGGCAGCGCAGGCGGCGCTGGACATCGAACGGGAAAAAGACCGCTGAGGCTTCACACACCCGTCATTCTCGGCTCGAGCTCGAGGATGACGGGGAAAGAAATAAAGGGCGGTCTCTGCGGAGGCCGCCCTTTTTTCTGTCACAAAACCGCCAACCTTGACGGAACGGCGTATGTGTCTTGGCATCCACAGGCGTTGGTAGTGTTTTACGGCCTCTGGAACAGATGAGTGGCTGACCTATTTAAGCACTCGCTGGATGGGGCTGATGATCGGCCTGGTCATCACATCTAGGAGTTAATAAGAAACAATGCGTAACATTATTCTCGCCGCTGTCGCCGTTTCCGCAATCGCCGCGCCGGCATTTGCTCAAACCAATCCCGAGCCGCGTGGTTACGGCTCGCTGGGCTACACTCATCTTGAAGGTGACAATGCAACGACCGGCGCCGTCACGGGTCGTCTGGGCGTGAACCTCAACCGTTACCTGGCCGTCGAGACCGAAGCTTCGGTCGGCGTCAAGCATGACGACTTCACCGTCGCTGGCGTCGATGGCGAGATCAAGCAGGAGTGGGACGCGGCCGGTTATGTGGTCGGCAAGGTGCCGGTCTCCGACAAGCTGGAACTGTTCGCGCGCGGCGGCTACGGCCACACCGAGCTGAAGCAGAAGTTCCCGGGCGCCAATACCGACGTCGGCGGCGACAGCTGGAACTATGGCGCGGGCGCCAACTATTTCGTGGACGGCGTGAACGGCGTGCGCGCCGACTGGACCCGCCGCGACTACCGCGACGACGCGGGCAAGGCCGACGCCTATTCGGTCAGCTACATCCGTCGCTTCTGATCTTTAGGGTCAGCCAAAACGACGAAGGCGCGCTCCGCAAGGAGCGCGCCTTTTGCGTTCAGGGCCGCGATGTCAGGCGAAGTCGCCGGCCAGGGCCCAGCGTTGAGAGCCTTCGCCGAACGGGCGCACGAACCAGTCGCGATATTGTTCAAAGGCTTCGATGATCTTGTTGCGCAAGTCGGGCGGATTGACCGCCTCGCCGCGCTGGCGCCGCATGGCGGCGATGCAATCGACCACCATGTTCTGATGCGCCGAACCGCCCATGCTTTTCAGCACGGCGGCGATGTCTTTGGCCAAGCTTTCCAGCACCTGCTTAGGCGTCGTGTGAGCCATCTGGGATATCCCCTGTTCTCGACAGGCGAATGGGTGACAAAAACTTGTGACAGTTTCAAGCGTCGCCGCGCGAGAATCAGCATGGATGCGAATTAACCTGACATAACGCGGGTCAGGCGATTTGGTTCTCTAAAGCGAGAATGCTCCGAAAAATTCCTTAGAGCGCATGACCGCATCCGGCGCGCCGGGGAATGCAAGTCGGCCCATCCGACCGGCCGCGCTCGGCCGGCTGACCCCAATTTCTTCGCCTCAGGCCCGTTTACGCACGAAGACGGCGCCGGCCGAATAGCCGGCGCCGAAGCTGCAGATCAGGCCCGTGTCGCCCGCTTCGAACCCGTCGTTGTGCAGGTGGAAGGCGATGATCGACCCGGCCGAAGAGGTGTTGGCGTAATCGTCCAGAATGATGACGTTCTCCTCGGCGGAGGGCTCGCGCCCCAGCACCTTCTTGCCGATCATGGTGTTCATGTTGATGTTGGCCTGGTGCAGCCACAGCCGCTTCAGGCCGTGGGGATCGACGCCCAGTTCGTCCGCATGATCGACGATCATGTCCGACACCATCGGCACCACGTCGCGGAACACCTTGCGCCCCTGCTGGATGAACAACTTGTCGTTCTGGACGCTGTCGTCGGCTACGGGGCTGTCCAGATGCGCGGTGTCGCGCGCGTTTCGGTTCAGGAAGCCGAAGTTGTTGCGGATATTGTTCGAGAAGGTCGTCTTCAGCCGCGTGCCTAGCAGGTCCCAGCCGCCCGGTCCGGCCGTCTCGGACGATTCCACGATCACCGCCGTCGCCACGTCGCCAAAGATGAAATGGCTGTCGCGGTCGGTGAAGTTCAGGTGGGCCGAACAGACCTCGGGGTTGACCATCAACACGGCCTTGACCGCCCCCCCGCCGATGAAGTCGGCCGCGGTCTTGATGCCGAAGGTCGCGGAACTGCAGGCCACATTCATGTCGAAGGCGAAACCCTCGATCCCCAGCGCCTGCTGCACCTCGATCGCGATGGCGGGATAGGCGCGCTGCATGTTCGAGGCGGCGCACAGGACCGCCCCGATCTCCGACACCGGCTTGCCCCAGGCTTCGATCGCCTGACGCGCGGCCTTCACCGCCATCTCGGCCAGGATCGACAGTTCGTCGTTGGAGCGTTCGGCCAGGTTCGGGGCCATCCGCTCGGGGTCGATGATCCCGGCCTTGTCCAGCACGAAGCGGCTCTTGATCCCGGACGCCTTCTCGATGAACTCGGGCGAGGAGTGGGCCTTGGCCTCCAGTTCGCCGGCCTCGATCTGGGCGGCGTGGCGCGCGTTCCAGCCATCGGCCCAGGCGTTGTAGCTATCGACCAGTTCGGCGTTGGAGACCGACTGTTCGGGGGTGAAAAGGCCGGTGGCGGCGATGACGGCTTTGGACACTGGAAGCGGGTTTCCTTTACGAACCCCCTTAATAGGACGGCGGCGGCCTGCGGTCGAGACTGGCGATGATCCCGGCGGCCCAGCGCTGCACCTGACCGCGCGGCGCCTTGGGCGTCGGCTGTTCGCGCGCGGCGATCAGCCGGTCCACCAGATCCTCGGCCTCGCACGGCCAGCCCTCGGGCGTGACATACAGCGGATAGGCGATCAGGGCGGCGTGGATCAGGTGATCGACGCTGGCGCGGCGGCTGCGGCGCTTGAACGTCAGCCGGTCGTCGCTCAGGCCCCAGCCAGCATAGAAGGGTCGCCCATAGACCGAAACCGCCTTGCCCCGCATCAGGGCCTCGAACCCGGTCAGGGACGTCAAGGTCGCCACTCGCCGACATGCGTTCAGACAGTCCACGATGTCCAGCCCGTCACCCACCGCATCGACCGAGGCCATGGCCCCGGCGTCCAGCCGCCCCGGCCGGTTGCCCGCCAGCACGTCGGGGTGATTGCGATAGACCAGAAAGGCGTTCGGGTGATCGCGCCGCGCCGCCTCCACCAGGGCCGAGTTGGTGTTGAGATCGGGGTGGCAGCCCAGCAGGATCGACTTGTCGTTCTCGACCTGACCGACGACCAGCAGGATATCGCGATCAACCGGCCACCCGGTCGGCGCCTGACCCTTCAGATTGTATTTCGACAGGCCCGCATCGACCACGCGCGTCCGCAGGGCGGCGGCCCGCGCCAGTTGGAGCGGCGACAGGTCCGAGGTCTCGATCAGGGTCTCCAGCCGCGAGGGCCGCGACGGGTCGTAATAGACGCCCTGATCGTCCAGGGCGACCGACAGCGCGCCGACGAAATCGGACCCGAGCCCGCGCGAGCGTATGAAGCCGTCCTCCATCCGCACCGTGGGCCCGGTGAACGCCGCCGCGGCCTGACGTGTCGCCTCGCTCTCCTTGCCCGCCCACCAGATCAGGCGGCCATCGGTCGTCTTCGCATGGGCGGCGGCGCGCGAGGGCGACATGAAATAACGCATTGACGCCTTGGGCGAGTTCAGCAGACGGCGCACTGGGGGGCGCTTGGCCGGCGCGAACCCCACCGCGGACCAGGACCCCGCCAGCCGGTCGGCCCGGTCGCGAAGGGCGATCAACCGCTCCAGCGCCTGTTCGGCCTCGCATCGCTGGCCCGTCACAGGATCCACATAGCGGCTGTAGGCGATCAGGGCGGCGGCGGCGATCTGTTCGATCGACCGCGCCACGTCGCGCCGTCCCGTCTGGACCGCATCGGTCGTCAGGCCCCACCCGGAATAGAAGGGCGCCCCGAAACACCGCACCGGCAGCCCCCGCAACAGCGCTTCGAACCCCAACGCCGAGGTGACGCAATAGACCGCATCCACCGCCGCCAGCAGGTCGGCGGGCCGCACGTCCGTATCGACCAGGGTGACGCTTGTCAGGTCTGTCACGCAGCCGCGCTTCTTGCCCGCCGCCACGGCCGGGTGGCGTTTCACGATCAACTGGGCGTCCGGCTCGTCGCGTCGGGCGGCGGCGATCATGTCGTCGAAGCTCTGCGCCGTGGCTAGCCCGTGGGCGATGGAGGCGTCCGCGAACGTCTGGTCCACGATCAGCACGCGGCGGCCGGGCTTCAGCAGGCCCGGATCCAGCGGCCCGCCCATATTGGTCTTGGACACGCCTGACGCCACGATCCGGTCGATCAGCCCGCCCGCCCGCGCGATCATCGCCGCGTCGCACCAGTCGTCGGCCGTCTGGATCAGATGCTCAAGCCGGCTGGGTCGCGTCGCATCGTAATAGACTCCCAGATCATCGACGATCAGGCTGAGGCTCGTCGCCCCCGTCTCGCCGATCCCGACCGACCTCAGGAACCCGTCCTCCAGCGCCACATAGGGCCGCCCGTTCTTCTGCGCCCACCTTCGCCCCGTCGCCGCCGTCGGCTTCATCCCCCAGCCCAGCACGGCTTTGATGTCATCACCCGGCAGTCGCCGCAGGTCGTAGTCGGCCAGGAAGACGTTTAGGAACGGAACCTTCAGCACGCCGGGCGCACAGACCCAGGCCGGGATTCTTGCAGATGTGTCAGAGGGGAGGGGCAAGGCGGGTCCGCTGAGGTTCGACGCGAGGTTTAGGGCGGTTGCCTCGCACCCGCTAGGTCCGATCCCATTGTCACCTCCCCATTTCATGGGGAGGTGGCTCGAAGCGCAGCGAAGAGACGGAGGGGGTCTCACCGCATCACGAGCGCTCAAAAGCCCCTCTACCGCGTCGCCTGTCCTCGGGCTCGCCTTTGGCTAGACCCGGGGCCGGTCCCCTTCCCCGCGAGTGGGGAGCAGACGGTGGTCAGCCTTCCGCCCGCGCCAGCAAAGCTCTGGCCTGTTCCAGATGCAGCCGCTCGACCATGGCTCCGTCCACGCGGATCGCGCCCTGACCTTCTGCCTGCGGCTCGGCGAAGGCGGCGACCACCGCGCGGGCCTGCGCGATATCGGCTTCGGACGGCGAGAAGGCGGCGTTGGCGGCCGCGATCTGCGACGGATGGATCAGGCTCTTGCCGTCGAACCCATACAGCTTGCCCTGCGCCGCTTCGGCCGCCAGGCCCTCCGTGTCGTCGATCCGGTTGAACACGCCGTCGATGGCCAGCAGTCCGTTGGCCCGCGCGGCGGCCACCAGCATCGCCAGCCAGGGTTTGAACGGCTCGCGATCCGCCGATGCCCCGGTCCCCAGCGTCTTGGCCAGATCGTTGACCCCCAGCATCAGTCCGTCCAGCGCCCCGTCCGCCGTGGCGATGTCGGCCAGGGCCATCAGGGCGCGCGGCGTTTCGATCATGGCCCACAGGGCGCAACTCTTGGCGAGGCCGGAGGACAGGGCGTGGACGGCCTCAGGCGTCTCCACCTTGGGCGCGACCACCAGCGACGCCCCCGCCGCCTTCATCGCCGCCAGGTCGTCCAAGCCCCACTCGGTGTCCAGCCCGTTGATCCGCACCCCCAGGCGCGGCCCGAACCCGCCGCCCCGAACCGCGGCGACGGCGGCGTCGCGCGCTGCGGCCTTGGCCTCGGGCGCCACCGCATCCTCCAGGTCCAGCAAGGCGACGTCGCAATCCAGTGTCCGCGCCTTCTCGATCGCCCGCGCATTGGAGGCGGGCAGATAAAGGACGCTGCGAACCCGTTCGCTTCGCATCAGACCCGGCCCGTCACGGGGATCAGGGCGCCGGTCATGGCCCGGCTCTCGGGCGAGGCCAAGAACAGGATCACCGCCGCCAGATCGGCCGGCGCGACCCAGGTCGCCGGGTCGGCGTCGGGCATGTCCTTTCGGTTGGCGGGCGTGTCGATGATGGAGGGCAGGACGGCATTGACGGTGACGGATGTGGTCTTCAGCTCTTCGGCCAGCGCCTGTGTCAGGACGTGGACCCCTGCCTTGGCCGCGCCATAGGCCCCCATGCCGGCCCCGGCCTTCAGCGCGGCGGCCGAGCCGACGTTTACGATCCGGCCCTCGGGCGAGGCCTTCAGCGCCGACAGAGCCGCCCGGCTGGCGTTCAGCGCCGTGGTCACGTTCAGGGCGTGCATACGGTCCCAAGCCGGGGCGGCGTCGTCGGTCGTCTGCCAGACGAAACCGCCAGCGATGTTCAGCAGGGCGTCCAGCCGTCCGAACCGTGCGATCACCGTATCCACGGCCCGCTGCGCCTGATCGGCGTCGGTCAGATCGATCCCGCCGACCTCCAGCACGCCGTGCGGCACAGCGTGGCCTCCAGCATGGTCGATGACGGCGACCTGCCACCCGGCGTTCAGCGCCGCTTCCAGCACCGACCGCCCCAGGACGCCGTGTCCGCCCGTAATCGCCATCGTCCGCCGGCTCATCGCATCCTCCCTGTCGCCAGGAACCATAGAGTCGCCCATCACGCGATCAACCGGTCGCGAACACCCGCGCCATCAGACGCTCCAGCGCAATCTGATCCTCGGTGTCGAAGGCGGCCGGGGTCGTCGCATCCACGTCGAACACGGCGATCAGGGCGCCCGACGCATCCCGCACCGGAACCACGATCTCGCTGGCGGAACGGCTGTCACAGGCGATGTGGCCGGGGAAGGCATGAACGTCCTCGACCAACTGCGTCTGCCCAGTCGCCGCCGCCGCCCCGCAAACCCCGCGCCCGAAGGCGATCCGCAGACAGCCCAGCGTTCCCTGATAAGGCCCGACCACCAGTTCGTCCGCCCTGTCCGGCGCCACGGCATAGAAGCCGGTCCAGAAATAGTGTTCGAACGCATCCGCCAGCATCGAGGCGACCGTCGCCATCCGCGCCGTGACATTCGGCTCCCCATCCAGCACGGCCAGGATTTCCGCCTCGACCTCATGATAGCGCGCCGCCTTGTCGGCGGGTCGGTCGGTGCGGGCGACATAGGCCATGGTGAAAACTCCGAAAGCGATTAGGCCCGCCATATAGGGGGACCGCCCTCAGAAGGGGAGGGGAGGCGCGCCGTCCATCCCCGTCCTGCGTCCCCGCGACGTTCTGTCCACGATTCGCGAGCGCCGCCGGAACTCCGTCCCGCCGCTGTCGTTCTGCAGTCAAAGGAGAACGCAATGTTGAAATGGGCTTTGATTTTCGCAGTAATCGCCGTGGTGGCGGGCCTGCTGGGCTTTGGTGGAATCGCAGGCGCCGCCGCCGGCATCGCCAAACTGTTGTTCGTCGTCGCCCTGATCGTCTTCGCGGTCTTCCTGGTGCTCGGCGTCACCGTCGCCAAGAAGGTCACCTGATCTTTCAGGATTGCTCCAAGACCGACGCGGCGGCCCTCCGGGGCCGCCGTTTTCGTTTGACAGGGAGTGTGTCGGGACCACTTAAGATTGGCTCAGGCGCTGGTTGAAAACCCGCTCAATTTTTCCGCCCGCATGTTAGCTGACCACTTAACAGTGCCTCAGTCGATTTGGATTTAGGGAGGACGTCGTCGCAGGTCAGCGCTAACACCAGATATTGCCAACTCTTAGACTTCGATGCGTCTGCGAGATGTGTTGCAACGAACTGAGATAATCGCACATCAGCTTTGTCGATGCCGGACGTCCAGCTAGGCTTGGGCCATGCTCGAACGCATTCTGACGACTATCGTTTATGTCCCGACCGTACCTGATTGGCGGCCTGAAGAGGCGACCCCTCTGGCGGGTTTCTCGCTTCAGCTGTGCGAAGCTAGTCCCTATTTGGGTGCGCTCTCCTGCCTGCCTACGACCATCCTTGACTTCATGCCGGAGCACCATGCTGGCTTTTTGTCCCGACGTCTGTGCGGTACGGCACCGCTGGAGGTCCACCCCCAGTCTCCTCGAGCGATCCGATCCCAACCGATTCCGGATGTCGCTCCATTCACCGTCCTGATCCTCAGTCAAGGCGAGAGCCCGGACGACTATCGGGACTGGATCGCCTCCTGCCCAACGCCGCCGGTCCTTGTAAGTAAGGACAGCCAAGACCTCGGCTATGGCGACCTGACCCTTGAGCGGCTGCAGCGGCGGTTTCTGAAGCTCTGCGACGACGCAGTCGGCCGGTTCGCGCCAGACGTTCTTGAAGAGGCCCGTGCGGCCATCGCCGCATGGCGGCCTCTGCCAGTTACGCCACTAGATTACGACGTCGCCGGACACGGGTCGATCAGGTCGCAAGGAGGCAGCAAGCGTCCGTTGAGCTGTAGGTTTCGCACGAACATGGGCGAGGCTTCCTCTGTTCCGAGAAAGGCCATCGGGACAATGCCGGCGTCGAGCATGCCCTTCAGCGTATCCGTCACATCGTTTTTGACCCCGTTGCGATAGTTGAGGTGCTGGAACTCATCCACGATGAGCAGCTCAGTCCCGAACCGCTCGAAGCAGGCAAAGACGCGGATTTTTAGGGCCAGCTCATTGCCATGACCGGCGTGCAGATCCCCATATGCCTGGAGTATCGACATCATGAACTTTTTGGGTGTCGATCCGCGCTCCAAATCCACCTTCAGGACAGGGACGAATGTCGCTGTTCTAGGCCGTCTCCGCTCCACAGCGGCGATATAGGCCAGAATGGCGGATGTTTTGCCGGATCCCGTAGGACCCAATACGCGCAGCCCCATCTGTGGCTGACCCACGGTCTGTCGGCCGAGCTTTTGCAGGTAGTCCAGCTCGACGTGCAGCGACATATGGATCGGGTAAGGTATGAAAACCTCTTTGAATGCCGCGATCTTGGCGGCAATCCCGTCATTGAGTTCGGCGCGCGTTTGTTCAGAGCGGACACTCATAGGGCGTCCTAGAAGCATATCTTTTGTCAAACATCTGATAGTGTCGAGTTGTCGCGGTGCGGGAGGGCCAAATCCATGTCTCGAAGTGCCTGGATGGGCGGATCGACTTTCCAGCTATCTGTAGATCAACGACGCTAACGAGCCGGCAAGTGACGAAAGCTGTTGATATGGCTCAACATCGAACTGCGTAGGTCGAGCGTGATAAGGACGTCGCTGAATCCTTGCGCCACGAAGCCACTGCACGATCGGGGGAGGGGCTGAAGTTAGCGGTAGCGTTTCACGACCGATCGACGGTCGTGCAGCGAAGTCTGCCAAGCGCCGATTTCGTTGAAAAAGGCAGCCTCCGGCAATTGGCATGAGGGCGCCGCGCTGATTCACTCTGGTCGTTGAGACCGGAGGTGCGGCGATGATGGGCGAACGGCGGGTCGATCAGTCAGCCCTGTTCTACGAGTTCTCGCTGGAGCGGCATGTGCCGGCGGATCACCTGTTGCGGGCGATTGATCGCTTCGTGGAACTGGACGGGCTGCGGGCGCATCTGGCGCCGTTCTACAGCACCATCGGTCGCCCCTCGATCGACCCAGAGTTGCTGATCCGGATGCTGTTGGTCGGCTACTGCTTCGGCATCCGCTCGGAGCGGCGGTTGTGCGAGGAAGTCCACCTGAACCTGGCTTATCGCTGGTTCTGCCGGCTGGGCCTGGACGGCGACGTGCCGAACCACTCGACCTTCTCGAAGAACCGCCATGGCCGCTTCCGCGACAGCGACTTGCTGCTGGAACTGTTCGAGACGGTGCTGCGCCGCTGCATGGCCGAGGGTCTGGTCGGCGGTGAGCGCTTCGCCGTCGATGCGAGCCTGATCAAGGCTGACGCCAACCGCCAGCGCTGCGTGCCCGGCGACGAAGGTCTGCCGCCCGAGGCCGCCAGCCGCGCGATCGACGAGTATCTGGCCGTGCTTGACGACGCAGCCTTCGGCGGCGCCACCCCGGTGACGCCCAAGTTCATCTCGCCAGCCGACCCGGCCTCGCGCTGGACCGGCGCCAACAAGGGTCTGGCCTTTTTCGCCTATGCGACGAACTATCTGATCGACCTGGACCACGCGATCATCGTCGATGTCGAGCCGTGCACGGCGGTGCGCCAGGCTGAGGTGACGGCGGCCCGCACCATGATCGAGCGTGCGCGCGAGCATCATGATCTGTGGCCTGCCCGGCTGGCGGCGGACACGGCCTATGGCTCGGCCGAGATGCTGGACTGGCTGGTCCACGATCAGGGCATCGAGCCCCACATCCCTGTCATCGACAAATCCGAGCGGGTCGACGGGACTTTCTCACGCAGCGACTTCGCCTATGACCACGCCCAGGACCTCTACCGCTGCCCGGCGGGCAAGACGCTGGTCCACGGTCGGCGCGTCTTCTCGACGCCCCGGACCCAGGCGCCGCCTGATGACACCCTGCGCTATCGCGCCAGCACGGCCGACTGCCGGGCCTGCGCCCTCAAGCCTCGCTGCTGCCCCAACACGCCGATGCGCAAGGTCACGCGCTCAATCCACGAAGGCGCCCGGGACTTCGCCCGCGACATCGCCAAGACCGACGCCTACGTCGTTTCCCGGCGCGAACGGAAGAAGGTCGAGATGCTGTTCGCCCACCTCAAGCGCATCCTGAAGCTGGACCGACTGCGCCTGAGAGGCCCCAACGGCGCCAAGGACGAGTTCCTCCTCGCCGCCACCGCCCAGAACCTGCGCAAAATGGCCAAACTGATCCCACCAACGACGCCGGCGACCGCGTGAGGCGAGAATAAACCGCAGCGTCCGTCACTGGCGGCGATCTCAGCAGCCGCCTTTTCAACGAAATCCGCCAATAGTGGACATTGATTTCCAACCGACAAGCAGACGTCATTGGCTTGGTCTGAGTCAGCGCCTCACTGACTCACACGGTCAGAGATCGTGCTCTGGCGGCAACCGTACCGCCACCGTAGCTAAACTGCCCTTGTCGCCGGCACACGCATCGGCATCAGCCTAGCCTAACCTCGGCGTAAGGGCTGCTCAGGCGGGCGCAAGCTAACATGATGCATCCGCACACCTTGGTCGATTGCACCTATTTCCTGAATAAATTAATGCGAATGCTGTCACCGAAGAAGCCTGTCTCTCTACTCCACGACGAGATGATGTTCCGCGTCTTCATGATCCCGGACCATCGGCCGGGCGACTGGATGCGTTTGAACCTGGACAGCGGCAGGCGATTGGCGTCGGCGCCGTAGAGCATCTGCTGAAGGATACTGCGCTCGATTTCCTGTCTTCCGACCGCCATACCAGTGGGTACGGCCTCGGGCATGAACGCCGCCAACGAGATCTGCAATGCCGGGCGCTTATAGCGTTTCAGGAACGATTTTACGATGCTGCTCTTGCCTGACCCGTAGGGTCCGGTAAGCGCGATGTTCATCACGCGGGGATTGTTGGTCGCCTCCGTCAACGCCGCTGAATATATGCCTGCTTCGTCCGCTTTGTCGGTTGGGGCGAGGTCGACGAATCTGGACTTGTCCTCATCAGCCGCAGGATTGGGAGCAAGCCAATCCGCGACGGATGCAACCCAGCCAGACAATTTCGCTCGAAATTCGAACAGTTTCTTCATGGCGTAAGCCCCCCGTGCGCCCAAGAGATCGACTAACATCGGTCAATCGGCCGCAAAAGCCTGCTCAAATCTGATGACGATGCGCGCGGTCCTGTGATGATGCTGCGCGCGCAGCAAACACAATCACAAATATCCACCCGACAGCGGACATTTCCGCCCGCCGCTTTGACGCAAGCGTGGACACCCTGCTGCTCACTGGAGAGATGAATCTATCCGCTAAGCCACTCTTAAGTGGTTTTGAGCCACTTCTAAGTGGTCCCGACAGAGTGGTAGGCCCGGAGGGACTCGAACCCCCAACCAGACCGTTATGAGCGGTCGGCTCTAACCATTGAGCTACAGGCCCCCAAGGCGCGCCTCGGCGGAAGGAGGTTCGCCTAGCAGGCGCGGGCGCGGCTTGCCAAGCGGCGGCGCGTCAGAAGGTCGTGTTTCGTCGAATTCATGAAGATGAACGGAAACTGCAAAGCCACGAAGGGCGTTCATTCAGGCGAGAACGGCCAAGGTCGTTGCAACGGATCGACGAGCCCGTCGCTTCTGGATCGAATACGGAGACAAACCGCATGACCCGCACCCTGACGGCCCCCGCCAAACGCCTGACCGCGCCCGCCCTGAAGACGCTGGCCCTGGGCGGCGCGGTCGCCGCCGCCGCCTTCATGGCCGCCGCCACGCCGCGCGCCATGGCCCAGACCGCCGAACCGTCCATGGGAGCCATGCATATGATGCAGCCCGCGCCGTCGCTGAACCTGTCGGCCTATGGCGAGGTCAAGGCCGCGCCGGACATGGCCACCATCACCTTCGGCGTCCAGACCGAGGCGCCGACGGCCCAGGCCGCCATGCGCGATAACGCCACCCAGATGACGCGCGTTGTCGCCGCCCTGCGTCGCGCAGGCATCGCCGAGCGCGACATCCAGACCTCGGGCCTGAACCTGTCGGCCCAGTATGACTATCAACAGAACGAGCCGCCCAAGCTGCGCGGCTATCAGGCGGTCAACCGCGTGACGGTGGTCATCAACGACCTGACCAAGGTGGGGACGACGGCCGACGCCGTGGTCGCGGCCGGCGTCAACCAGATCGACGGCATCAGCTTTGGCCTGAAGGACCCCACGGCGGCCGAGAATCAGGCGCGCCAACTGGCCGTCCGCAATCTGCAGGCCAAGGCCCAGTTGTACGCCCAGTCGCTGAACGTCCAACTGTCGGGCATCCGCAACCTGACCGAGGGCGGCGGCTATGCGCCGCAGCCGCCGATGCCGATGTTCGCCGCCCGCGCGGTGGCCATGGATCGTGCCGAAAGCACCCCAGTCTCGGCCGGCGAACTGTCGGTGCGGATCGATATCTCGGGCGTTTACGACATCGCCCGCTGATCCCATCGGCTGAAACGAAGAAAGGCCCGCCGGCGACGGCGGGCCTTTTTTGTTGGTGGGTGGGCGGCAAGGAGCGCCTCCACCGCTTTGCGGTCCTCCTCCCCATCTCATGGAGAGGAGACGGCTTCAGCCCGCGTGCTTGATCTCGTTGGCGTCGTCCAGCAGGACCACGTTCGGGTTCCACTGACGAGCCTCTTCATGGGGCATCTGGCCATAGGTGACCACGATGACCTTGTCGTTCTTCTGCACCAGGCGGGCGGCGGCGCCGTTGACGCCGATGACGCGCGAGCCGCGCGGGGCCTCGATGGCGTAGGTGGTGAAGCGCGCGCCATTGGTGATGTTCAGCACATCGACCTGCTCGTGCGGATAGATGCCCGCGGCGTCCAGCAGATCCATGTCGATGGCGATCGATCCCTCGTAGTCGAGATCGGCCTGGGTCACCGTGGCCCGGTGCAGCTTGGACTTCATCAGGGTGACCAGCATCGCCCGGTCTCCTCGTAATACACGCGCGATTTCAGGCCGCGCCGACAGGCCGCTCATATAGGGATTTTCGCCGTCTGCATCAATCGCCGCCGCTGCATTGCAACATGAGCGGCCGCAGTGGTCGCGATCTTGCGACACCTTCATTTGACGACGGCGAAGCGCCCCCTATGCTGGCCCGGCCATTTCCGGCCTGCGAGCGCGCGTTTTCCCTCCGATGAAGCAATTCTTTCTGACGGTCCTGGGTGTCTTCACCGGGTTGATCCTCTTCGTGGTCGTGATTCCCGTGGTGCTGCTGACGGTCGCCGTCGCCTCGACGTCCAAGCCGACGACCCCGGCCAATACGGTGCTTGAGCTGGACCTGCGCGGCGGGATCAGCGACCAGCCGTCGTCCAATCCGTTCGCGGCCTTCGGCGGCTCTGGCCTGGCCCTGACCCGTGTGGTCGACGGCCTGCAGCAGGCCCAGGGCGACAGCAGCGTCAAGGCCGTGCTGATCCGCCTGCCGGAAAGCGGCATGACCCCGGCCACCGCCGACGAACTGCGCCAGGCCATCCATCGCTTCCGCGCCTCGGGCAAGCCGGTCATCGCCCACAGCCAGGGCTTCGCGCCCGCTGGGGCGGTGATGTCGACCTATATGGTCGGGGCGTCGGCGTCGGAGCTGTGGATGCAGAACACCGCCGGCTTCCAGGCCACGGGCTTCTCGGCCGACAGCCTGTTCCTGGGCCGCGCCTTCCAGAAATACGGGGTGAAGGCCGAGTTCGAGCAGCGTTACGAATACAAGAACGCCGTAAACGAATACACCCAGAGCGATTACACCGGCCCGCACCGCGAGGCCATGACCGCCTGGATGACCTCCATCTACGACAGCGCCCTGGGCCACGCCGCTCAGGATCGCAAGACGACGGCTCCGACGCTGAAGACCCTGATCGAGGCCGGCCCCTATACGGCCGAACAGGCCTTGGCCAACCGCCTGATCGATAAGGTCGGCCAGGTCGAGGAGGCCGAGATCGCCGTCAAGGCCCGCGCCGGCAAGGGCGCCGAGATCGTCGAGTTCGGCAAATATCTGAACCAGAAGGGCGAACGCGCCGGCTCGGGCCGAAACGCCATCGCCATCGTGGGCGGCGAGGGGGCCATCGTGACCGGCCGAGGCGGCGGCGGCGGCTTCGGCGGCGGATCGTCCATCTATTCCGACGACACGGCCGAGGCCATCTATGACGCCATCGAGGACAAGGACGTGAAGGCCATCGTCTTCCGCGTCTCGTCACCCGGCGGTTCGCCCGAGGCGTCCGAACAGATTCTGGCCGCCGTGCGCGCGGCGCGTGCGGCCGGCAAGCCGGTGGTGGTCTCCATGGGCGCCTATGCGGCCTCGGGCGGCTATTGGGTCAGTTCCGAAGCCGACTGGATCGTGGCCCAGCCGACCACCCTGACCGGATCCATCGGCGTGTTCGGCGGCAAGTTCGTGCTGGCGGACGCTTTGGGCCGCTTCGGCGTGGATATGCGCGGCCTGACGGTGGGCGGCGAATACGCCGACGCCTTCTCGCCCGGCCAGAGCTTCACTCCGGCCCAGCGCGCGGCCTTCTCGGGCCAGATGGACCGTATCTACGACGACTTCATCAGCCGCGTCGCCACGGGCCGCAAACTGCCTGCGGAACGGGTGCGCGAGATCGCCAAGGGGCGCGTCTGGACAGGCGCCCAGGCCCTGCCGCTGGGGCTGGTGGACCAGCTGGGCGGCCTGACCGAAGCGGTGGCCAAGGCCAGGCAGTTGGCCAAGATTCCCGCCGATCAGTCCGTCCGCTTCAAGCATTTCCCCAAGGAGAAGTCGCCGTGGCAGGCCATTTCCGAAATGTTCGGCGTCCAGACCGAAGCCGCCAAGGCCCTCGTCATGCTGGGCGGGGTGATGGCCGATCCCCAGGCCCAGGCGGTGATGCAGCGGATCGACAGCGACAGGATGCGCAGCCAGGGCGCCGTGGTCCTGGCCGAACAGCCGATGTTCTGACGGAGGCGCCGAAGCGCGGCCGTGCGCCGCAGTCCATTGACCGCAGGCCCCGATGGACCGACATTGCGGTTCAGGCGTTCCCCGGAGCGCCTGAAAGGATGATCCATGTTCCAGCCTGAACGTCTCGCCACTATCGGTTTCGCCGCCCGCCGCCGTCCCAACGGCCTGGTCGCCTCGGTGATGTGGCTCGCCGGCGTGATCGCGGCCGTCGCCGCCATGGCCGTCGGTGCGGTGCTGGCCGTCTTCACCGCCGCTGCGGTGGCGGTGATCGCCCTGTTCGCGGGGGTGCTGGTCTTCCTGGTCGGTCTGGTGATGCGGACCCGGCGCACCATGACGCCGCGCCGCCGCGCCGGCGATCCCGACCTGATCGAGGCGCACAAGGTGGACGGCGCCTGGGTCGCCTATGGGTGGGAACGCAACGGCCGCTGAGGCCACGCCTTCATGATCGCCTTCATCGACGCGCCTTCGCCCAACTTCGACGCGCGCCGTGCGCCGCCCGACATGCTGGTGCTCCACTATACGGGGATGCAAACGGGCGAGGCGGCCCTGGCGCGCCTGCGCGATCCCGAGGCCAAGGTCTCGGCTCATTATCTGGTGGAGGAGGACGGCCGCATCTTCCAACTCGCGCCAGAAGAACGCCGCGCCTGGCACGCCGGTCGCGGCGTCTGGCAGGGCCAAGACGACTGCAACGCCGCCTCCATCGGCATCGAGATCGTCAATCCCGGCCATGAGTTCGGCTATCGCGACTTCCCCGAAGATCAGGTCGCGGCCGTCATCGCCCTGATCGGCGACATCCGCAGCCGCTGGACCATCCCCGACAACCGCATCATCGGCCATTCCGATCTGGCGCCGGACCGCAAGGAAGATCCCGGAGAACGCTTCCCCTGGAAACGTCTGGCCGAGGCTGGCCACGGCCTGTGGTTCGAACCGGCCCCCGAGCGTATCCAGGCCTTGGGCGGCCTGTTGCAGAAAGGGGATCAGGGGATCGGCGTCATCGTCCTGCGCGCCGGTCTGCATCGCCTGGGCTACGGGCTGAAGCCCGGCGGCGATTATGATGCGGATGCCGAAACCGCCGTCCGCGCCTTCCAGCGTCACTGGCGCCCCAGCCGGATCGACGGCGTCGCCGACGGCGAAACCCGCGCCCGCCTTGTCGGCCTGCTTCAACTCGCCAGCGCCGAAAGCGTGACGGGCGTGCTGGATTGACCTTCGGCCCGGTTACGCGCATCTAGCGCGCGCCAGACGGCTGGGCGGTCGCGGCGGGACTTGATCCCGTCGAGGAAAGTCCGGGCTCCACGGTGAAGAGGCGGCGGATAACTTCCGCCCGGGGCGACCCGAGGGATAGCGCCACAGAAAGCAAACCTCCGGCCTTGCGAGGCCGGTAAGGGTGAAAGGGTGGGGTAAGAGCCCACCGCGTGCCTGGCAACAGGGACGGCATGGCAAGCCCCGCCTGGAGCAAGACCAAATAGGGACATCGCGCGGGCTCGCTCGCGGGGTTCACCGCCTCAGATGTCCGGGTAGGTCGCGAGAACCGATCAGCAATGGTCGGTCCAGAGGAATGATCGTCGCCGCTTTTCGGAGCGGAACAAAACCCGGCTTACAGGCCGTCTGGCATATTTTCCCTGGGCCTGTCGGCCCTCGGCCTGTCTGGGTTCGCACGCCTGTTGCTCTGCTGTGGTCCGTATTCGGATTATCCCCGCATTTCAGCGTTCTGATGGCGCATGCGCGGTCCAGCGCTCGTTAACCTGTTGTCTCTCCAACGAAGGTTAGAACGCTTCACAGGCTGTGAATACTTAAGATGTTCTATGTATGTTCCGCTTCTATGAGCGTGTTCAGGTGGCCACATGTCAAAACATGGTTAAATCTTGGTCTCGATCCCATTGAGGCCCATTTCGTCCCATGCTATCCCAATATCATGATTTGGGGCTGAAAGGCGGGCGCGGCGGGCGTTCGTCAGGCATCTAGGGACGGGCCGGAAGGGTCCGATTGGGCAGGGCGTGTTTCTCTCGACCTATGAGAAGCAGCTGGACGGCAAGCGCCGTCTCCTGATCCCCAACGATTTCCGCACGGCCGAAAACGGCGCGGCCGGCGGCGTTTTCATCTTCCCCTCTATCGAGGCCGACTGCCTGGAAGCGGGCGGCGACCGCCTGTTCGCCGTCTATGCCGAAATGATCGAGGCTCTGCCGTTCGGGTCCGAAGAGCGTTCTGCCTTGGAGTGGCAGGTCATGGGCGAGCAGGTGCGTTTGGCCTATGATTCCGGCGGTCGCATCACCCTGCCGGAAAGCCTGTGCGCCGAGGCGGGTCTGGACGACACCGTCGTCATCGTCGGCCTGAACGACCGTTTCCAGATCTGGTCGCGCGAGAAATGGGCGGCCCGCCGCGCCGAACAACGCGCCCTGGCCAAGGCCGGCATGGCCCAGATCGGCGCCCTGAAGCTGCAGGCCCAGATGAAGCTGGCGGGAGGTGGGGCGTGATTGACGCTCCGCACGCCCCCGTCCTGCTGGCCGAGGTGATCGAGGCTCTGTCGCCCGCGCCCGGCGATGTGATGATCGACGCCACCTTCGGCGCCGGCGGCTATACCCGCGCCATCCTGAAGTCCGGCGCCCAGGTGATCGGACTGGATCGCGACCCGACGGTCCAGCCGCACGCCGAGGCGGTCGCCAATGACTTCCCCGGTCGGTTCCAACTGATCCGCACCCCCTTCTCGGGTCTGGCGCAAGCCTTCGCCGACAGCGGCGAGGCCCAGCTGGACGGCGCCGTGTTCGACATCGGCGTGTCCTCCATGCAGCTGGATCAGGCCGAGCGCGGCTTCTCCTTCATGCGCGACGGTCCGTTGGACATGCGGATGTCCGACGACGGCGCAACCGCAGCCGACATCGTCAACACCTGGGATCACGGCCCCCTGGCCCACATCTTCAAACTGTATGGCGAAGAGCGTCAGTCGGGCCGGGTCGCCACCGCCATCCTGCGCCGGCGCGTCGAACAACCCTTCACCCGGACCCTGGATCTGGCCGAGGTCGTCGAAAAGGCTCTGGGCGGTCGTCGCGGCGCGCCGATTCATCCTGCGACCCGGGTGTTTCAGGCCCTGCGCATCGCGGTGAATGACGAACTGGGCGAACTGGAGCGCGGGCTGGAGGCGGCCGAGGCGACCCTGGCGCCCGGCGGCCGTCTGGCCGTCGTCACCTTCCATTCGCTGGAAGACCGCATCGTCAAGGCCTTCCTGACGGAGCGCACCGGCAATGCGCCCGCCGGTTCGCGCCACGCGCCCATGGCCGTCGATCCGCGCAAGCCCAGCTTCACGCTTCGGTTCAAGGGCGCGCGCGAGGCGGGCGACGAAGAGCGTTCGACCAATCCCCGCGCCCGCTCGGCGAAGCTGCGCGCGGCCATCCGAACCGACGCCCCGGCCTGGGGCGGGATTTCCGGGAAGGCTGCGGCATGACCACGGCGCCCTTCTTCACCTATTCCCGCTCGGCCCTTCAGCGCCTGTTCGACTGGAAGGTGCGCGGCGTGCGCTGGGTCGAGATCATCGGTGTGGCTCTGGTCGCGATCATGATCGTGTCGGTCTATGCCGCCAAGGCGGCCGCCGCGCGCGAAAGCAGCCGCATCGCCCAGCTGGAGCAGGACATCCGCGAGAACGGTCAGCGTGTCCGCCTGTTGCGGGCTGAGGTCGCCCGACTGGAGCAGCCCGCCCGGCTGGAGGCCCTGTCGCGCCAGATCGGCATGGCCCCGGTCGACGTCCACCGCCAGGCGGGGGAGGGGCAGTTGACCGCCCTGAAGCCAGCCGCCGCCGCCAAGCCGGCCGCCGCCCCTGCCGCGACGCCCGCCGCCCCCGCGATCGCCGACGACGCCGCGCCCGCGCCCGCTCATGAGACGCAGCAATGAGCGTTCAGGACCATCGCTATCACCGCCCCGCGCCGGGTGGCGACTTCCAGGAGCGGTTGCAGGGCCGTCTGTCGCCGTTCTGGCGCTGGCTGTCCGAGCTGGTCTGGAGGCTGGAGCATGGGTTCGAACGCGCCCGCGCCGACGCCCGGCCGGAAGAAGACACGCGCGTCCGCATCTTCCTGATCATGATCGTCTTTTCGTGCGTCTTCGCTGGGCTGGCGCTGGGCGCGTCCTATAAGGCGCTGCTGGCCCCCGGCGGCGGGCGCGGCGCCGGCGCCAATCCCGACGCCCTCGTGCGCGGCGATCTGACGGATCGCAACGGCGAACTGCTGGCCACCAACATCGTCCACTACGGCCTCTATATAGATCCGGCCGAGATCTGGGATCGCGACCTGGCCTATCGCCAGCTGCGCCGCGCCCTGCCGCGTATCTCCAGCGACCGGCTGAAGCGTGTCCTGGCCGGTGATCGCCGCCTGATCGCCCTGACCGGCCTGACGCCTCAGGAAAAGGCCGCCGTCCACGACCTGGCTCTGGGCGGCGTCACCTTCGAGCCCGAGGATCGCCGCGCCTATCCGCTGGGAACCTCGGCCGTCCACCTGATCGGCGACGCCGACACGGGCGGGCAGGGGGTGTCCGGCGCCGAACTGGCCTTCAACGACGAAATCCGCGCGGCGGGCCAGCGGGGCGAGACCTTCCCCCTGTCCATCGACCTGCGCGTTCAGGGCGTGCTGGAAAACGAACTGGCCGCCGCAGCGATCAAGGCCCAGGCCAAGGGCGCGGTGGGCATCGTCACCGACGTCCAGACCGGCGAGGTGCTGGGCATGGCCTCCTGGCCGACCTTCAACTCGGCCAATCGCGGCGCGGCGCCCGATGGCGCGACGCTGAACCGCGCCGTCTCGGGCCACTATGAAATGGGCTCGGTGTTCAAGACCTTCACCGTCGCCGCCGGTCTGGACACCGGCCGGGCCGACATGAACACCCTGTTCGACGCCTCCCAGGCCTTCCAGATCGGCGACCGCAAGATCAAGGACTTCCACGCCCAGAACCGGGTGATGACCCTGGAGGAAGTCTATCTGCACTCCTCCAACATCGGCACCTCGCAACTGGCGGTGCAGATGGGGCCGGACGTGATGCGCAGCTATTTCCAGCGGCTGGGCCTGCTGGACCCCGCCAGGATCGAGCTGAAGGAATCGGCCAAGCCTGTCGTGCCGCGCCGCTGGGACAATTCGACCCTGGCGTCGCTGTCGTTCGGCTATGGCATCATGATCACCCCGGCCCAGATGATACAGGCCATGGGCGCCCTGACCAACGGCGGGCGGATGATCCCGTTGAGCCTGCGCAAGGGCGGGGCGCGCGGCGTCCAGCCCCAGCAGGTCGTCACCGAAGAGACCTCGCGCACCATTCTGGACCTGATGCGCCGCAATGTGGTCAAGGGTTCGGGCGGCTTCGCCGATGCGCCCGGCCTGCGCGTGGGCGGAAAGACCGGCTCGGCCAACAAGCTGGTCGGCGGCCGCTACGACCCCAGCCACGCCCTCGGCTCCTTCGCGGCGGTCTTCCCAGTCGATGGTCCGCTGAACGGCAAACGCTACGCCATCCTGATCGTGATGGACGAGCCGGGGACCTATCCCAAGACCGGCGCCTATGTCGCCGCCCCGGCTGTGCGCAACATCGCCGACCGCATCGCCGGTTTCCTGGGCGTGGAACGGCGCGAGGACCGCTGGCGCACCGCCATGGGCGAGAAGGTTCCCGCCTATCAGGACGTGGCGGGGGACGGGCTGTGAGCGCGCTTCACCTGTCCGACCTGCTGCGCCGCGACGTAGCCTCCGATCCCGTCATCACCGGCGTCACCGCCGACAGCCGCAAGGTCGCGCCCGGCGCCCTGTTCGTCGCCCTGCCGGGATCGGCCGCCGACGGCCGCGCCTTCATACCCCAGGCCCTGGCCCAGGGCGCCGCCGCCGTCCTGGCCCCCGCCGACACCCCCGATACGGCGGCGCCGGTCCTGGTCACGTCCGGCGACGTGCGCCGCGCCTACGCCATCGCCGCGCGCGGATTCTACGGCGCCCAGCCCAAGACCTGCGTCGCCGTGACCGGCACCAACGGCAAGACCTCGGTCGCCGCCTTCTGCCGCCAGCTGTGGGCGGGCGTCGGGCACAAGTCGGCCAGCATGGGCACCCTGGGCGTCGTCGGTCAGAAGGGCGACAAGACCTACGCCCTGACCGGCCCCGGCCTGACCAGCCCCGACGCCGCCGAGGCCGCCCGCCTGATGGCCGAACTGGCCAGGAAGGACGTGACCCATGTCGCGCTGGAGGCCTCGTCCCACGGCATCGACCAGCGCCGGCTGGACGGTGTGGCGCTGAAGGCCGCCGCCTTCACCAACCTGACCCAGGATCACCTCGATTATCACGGCACGATGCAGGATTATCGCGCCGCCAAGATGCGTTTGTTCGAGACCCTGCTGCCGCGCGGCCGCACCGCCGTCCTGAATGCCGATTCCGACGCCTATTCCGCCTTCGCCTCGGCCTCCATAATGGCGGGTCTGGGCGTGATGGCGGTGGGCGAGCGGGGCCGCGACCTGACCCTGATCGGGCGCCAGGCGACGCCGGAGGGGCAGCGCCTGACCCTGGACGTGCGCGGCCAGGTCCGCGACATCCTGCTGCCTCTCGCCGGCGCCTTCCAGGCCTCCAACGCCCTGGTGGCGGCGGGGCTGTGCATCGCGGCGGGCGACGACCCCGACGCTGTTATCGGCGCGCTGGAGGGGCTGACGGGCGCGCAGGGCCGACTGCAACGCATCGGCGCCGAGACTGGGCGGGGCGAGGTCTATGTCGATTACGCGCACACGCCAGACGGGCTGGAGACGGTGCTGAACGCTCTGCGGCCCCATGCGACCGGCCGTCTGATCGCGGTATTCGGCGCGGGGGGCGACCGGGATCGCGGCAAGCGGCCCCTGATGGGCGCCATCGCCGGCCGTCTGGCGGACGTCGCCATCGTCACCGACGACAATCCCCGCTCCGAAGACCCCGCCGCCATCCGCGCCGAGGTGCGCGCCGCCTGCCCCGACGCGCTGGAGATCGGCGACCGCCGCGCCGCCATCGCCGCCGCCGTCGAAATGATGCGCGAAGGGGATGTGGTGGTCATCGCCGGAAAAGGGCATGAACAGGGGCAGATCGTCGCGGGCGTGACCCACCCCTTCGACGACGCCACCGTCGTCTCCGAGGCCCTGTCCCTTTATGCCTGACGCCATCGCCCGCCCGCTCTGGACGGCCGCCGAAGTCGCCGCCGCCACGGGCGGCGTGCTGCACGGCGACAACCGCCCGATCATGGGCGTCACCTACAACAGCCGCGAGATCGCGCGCGGCGACCTGTTCCTGGCGCTGAAGGGCGCCCGCGACGGGCATGAGTTCGCCGCTGACGCCTTCGCCGCCGGGGCAGCCGCCGCCCTGGTCCAACATCCGGTCGAGGGCGGGCCCTGCATCGTCGTCCCCGATACGCTGCACGGCCTCGAAGCGCTGGGCGTCGCCGCCCGCCAACGCGCGCCCCAGGTGAAGCGCGGCGCCGTCACCGGCAGCGTCGGCAAGACCAGCGTGACCCAGGCGATCAAGGCGGGACTTGATCTGGCGGGCCCGGCGCATGGCTCGATCAAGAGCTACAACAACCATATCGGCGTGCCGCTGACGCTGGCGCGGATGCCGGTCGAGACCCAGCGCGCCGTGTTCGAAATCGGCATGAATGCGCCGGGCGAAATCGCGCCGCTGTCCAGATTCGTGGCGCCGCACGCGGCCTGCGTCACCACCGTCGGCCCAGTCCATATCGAGGCCTTCGCCGATGGCGAAGCCGGGGTCGCGCGCGAGAAGGCGGCCATCTTCCAGGGCCTGGTGCCCGGCGGGACTGCGGTGGCCAATGGCGATGTCGCCTTCGCCGGCGTGCTGGCCGAGGCCGCCCGTGCTGTGAACGCCCGTCTCGTCGTCTTCGGAACCCAGGCTGGCTGCGACGCCCGCTTGATGGACTTCCGCCCGGACGCGGAGGGCGCGACCGTCACCGCGGAACTGTTCGGCCGGCCGCTGCAATACCGCCTGGCTCAGTCGGGCGCCCACTGGGGCCTGAACAGCGTGTGCGTCTTGGCCATGCTGGACGCGCTGGACGTGCCGCTGGAGACGGGTCTCAAGGCCCTGGCCGACTTCCAGCCGCTGGCAGGCCGGGGTCAGACACGCCAGGTCGCCCTGGTCGACGGCGCCTTCACCCTGATCGACGAAAGCTACAACGCCAATCCCCTGTCGATGACCGCAGGGTTCAAGAGCCTGGGCGCCCGCGCCGTGTCGGGCCGCCGCGTCGTGGTTCTGACCGACATGCTCGAACTGGGCGACCAGAGCCGCAGCCTGCACGAGGGCCTGGCCGGTTCCATCGACGCGGCTGGCCTTGATCTGGTCCACGCCGCCGGGCCGCAAATGCGTTGGCTCTACGACGCCCTGCCGGTGTCGCGTCGCGGCCTTTGGCGCGAGACCGCCGCCGAACTGGCCGCCGAAGCCGCCATTCTGGTCGCGCCCGGCGATGTCGTCATGGTCAAGGGATCGAACGGCTCCAAGGCTTCGCTGGTCGCCAAGGCCCTGGCGGATCTGCAAGGCCGCGACACGGCGCCCGCGACGCGATAGGGGACACCCATGTTTTACCTGCTCTACCTCTATTACGCCGACATCGCGCACCAGTATCCGCTGCTGAACCTGGTCCAGTATCAGACGGTGCGGATGGCCCTGGCCCTGGCGACGGCCATGATCGTGGCCGTCGCCATGGGCAGCCGCTTCATCAACTGGATCCGCGCCAAACAGGGCCGGGGCCAGCCGATCCGCGACGACGGCCCCGTCAGCCACCTGTCCAAGGTCGGCACCCCCACCATGGGCGGGCTGATGATCCTGGCCGGCATCGGCGTGGCCGTGCTGCTGTGGGGCGACCTGACCAACCCCTATATCTGGATCGTCAGCCTGGTCACCGCCGCCTTCGGCGTGCTGGGCTTCATCGACGACTACGCCAAGGTCACCAAACAGACCTCGGCCGGCCTGACGTCAAAGCAGAAGTTGCTGGCCCAGACCGTCGTCGCCGTGGTCGCCGGCGTCCTGACCGTTCTGTGGATGACCGTCTCGCCCACCTCGCCGGGGCTTGAGACGTCCATCGCATTCCCCTTTTTCAAGGCGGTGCTGCTGAACATCGGCTGGTTCTATGTGGCCTTCGCCGCCTTCACCATCGTGGGCTTCTCCAACGCCGTGAACCTGACGGACGGTCTGGACGGTCTGGCCACCGTGCCGGTGATGATGGCGGCGGGCGCGTTCGGGGTGATCTCGTATCTCGCCGGCAACTTCGTCTTCGCCCAGTATCTGCAGATCCACCACGTCCCCGGCGCCGGCGAACTGGCCATCTTCTGCGCCGCCATGATCGGCGGGGGCGCGGGCTTCCTGTGGTACAACGCCCCCCCGGCCAAGATCTTCATGGGCGACACCGGCTCGCTGGCCCTGGGCGGGGCGCTGGGCGCCATCGCCGTCATGACCAAGCACGAGCTGGTCCTGGGCATCGTCGGCGGCCTGTTCGTCGCCGAGGCCGCCTCGGTCATGATCCAGGTCGGCTATTACAAGCTGACCAAGAAGCGCATCTTCCTGATGGCGCCGGTCCACCACCATTTCGAGAAGATGGGCTGGCCGGAGTCCACCGTGGTCATCCGCTTCTGGATCATCGCCGGCGCCCTGGCCCTGATCGGCCTGTCGACGCTGAAACTGCGTTGATCCGATGATCGCCGTTCCCGGTTTCGAGGGCAGGCGGGTCGCGGTCTTCGGCCTGGGACGGTCGGGGATCACGGCCGCGCGCGCGCTCCAGGCGGGGGGCGCCATCCCCATCCTGTGGGACGACGGCGTTTCGGGCCGGACGCAGGCCGAGGCGGAAGGCTTCCAGGTCGAGGACCTGACCGCCGCCGACTGGTCCGGTTTCGCCGCCCTGATCCTGTCGCCTGGCGCGCCCCTGACGCACCCGAAGCCGCACTGGACCGTCGATCGCGCGCGCGAGGCCAGCGTGCCGGTGATCGGCGATATCGAACTGTTCGCCCGCGCCCTGGCCGCCCGGCCTGCAGATCAGCGCGCCCGCGTCGTCGCCATAACCGGCACCAACGGCAAGTCCACCACCACCGCCCTGATCGGCTGGGTGCTGAAGTCCGCCGGCCTGACGGTCCATGTCGGCGGCAATATCGGAATCGGCGTTCTGGCCCTGCCCGAGCCGACGCCGGACGCGGTCTATGTCATCGAGGTCTCCAGCTACCAGCTGGACCTGACCACGACCTTCGCCCCCGACGTTGCGATCCTGACCAACATCAGCCCCGACCACCTGGACCGCCACGGCGGCATGGAGGGCTATGTCGCCGCCAAGGCGCGCATCTTCGCGGCCCAAGCGCCTGACGCGGTGGCGCTGATCGGCGTGGACGAGGATTGGGGGCAGGCGATCGCGTCCGGCCTGAATTCCCGCGTCATCACGATTTCCTCCGCCGCTCATCCCCGCGAAAGCGGGGACCCAGTCCTTTCGCACGGGCAGGGCGCCGCGGATCACGAGCGGACCTCCCTAGACACGCCGGAAAGCCCACAGAACTGGGTCCCCGCTTTCGCGGGGATGAGCGGTATCGAGGCTGTGCCGGGCGCGATCCGAGCCGAGGGCCGAACCCTCGCCGACCTCGCGCCCGCCCGTTCCTTGCCCGGCCGGCACAACGCCCAGAACGCCGCCTTCGCCTATGCCGCCGGCCGGGCGCTGGGCGTCTCCCATGCCGCCGCCGTCAAGGGCCTGTTGACCTTCCCTGGCCTGGCTCACCGTATGGAGACGGTGGCTCAGGTCGGCGCCGTGCGCTTTATCAACGACTCCAAGGCCACCAACGCCGACGCCGCGCGTCAGGCCCTGGCCAGCTATCCATCCGTTTTCTGGATCGCCGGCGGCGTGCCCAAGGCCGGCGGCATCGAAGATTTGGCCGACCTCTTCCCGCGCATAACCAAAGCCTATCTGATCGGCCAGGCGGCGCCCGCCTTCGCCAAGACCCTTGGCGACACGCCTCACGTCATCACCCAGACCCTGGACGCCGCCGTCGCCGCCGCGGCCGCCGACGCTGCCGCAGCGGGGGGAGACCAGTTCGTCCTGCTGTCGCCCGCCTGCGCCAGTTTCGACCAGTTCGCCGACTTCGAGGCGCGGGGCGAGGCCTTCCGCGCCGCCGTGCTGAACCTGACCTCCGTCCCGGAGAGCGCGGCATGAGCGCCCATTACACCCCCGCCTTCTCCCGCAACGATCAGAGCCTGATCGCGCGCTGGTTCTGGACCGTGGATCGCGGGCTTCTGGGCGCGGCTTTGGCCCTGATGGCGCTGGGGGTCTCGCTTAGCTTCGCGTCCAGCCCCGCCGCCATCCTGGCCGACGAATCGATCACAGATCCGTTCCATTATTCCTGGCGGATGATGGTCTTCGCCGGCGTCGGCCTGACGGTCATGCTGACCACCTCGCTGATGTCGCCGCGCGGGGTGCGACGGATCGCGGTTCTGGCCCTGTTCGGCGCCATCGTCGTCATGGCCGCCCTGCCGTTCATCGGCGACACGGTGAAAGGCGCCGCGCGCTGGGTGAACCTGGGGCCGTTCAGCCTGCAACCGTCCGAGTTCGCCAAGCCCGGCCTGATCGTCTTCGCCGCCTGGATGTTCGCCGAGGCGCAGAAGGGACAGGGGGTGCCCGGCGTCACCATCGCCTTCGGCTTCTACGCCCTGACCGTTTGTCTCTTGCTGATCCAGCCGGATATCGGCCAGACTCTGCTGATCACCACCACCTTCATGGCGGTCTTCTTCATGGCGGGTGTGCCGTTCAAATGGATGGCGGTCCTGGCTAGCGCGGGTATGGCGGGGCTGGTCTCGCTCTATTTCGTCTTCGGCCATATGCGCGACCGCCTCAGCCGCTTCTTCTCGCCCGAGACCACCGACACCCACCAGATCGACAGCGCGTCCGAGGCCATCCGCGCCGGCGGCCTGCTGGGTCGCGGGGTGGGCGAGGGGGTGATGAAGCGTCACGTGCCCGACCTGCATACCGACTTCATCTATTCCGTCGGCGCCGAGGAATTCGGCCTGGTCCTCAGCCTGATCATGATCGGCCTTTACGCCTTCATCGTCGTGCGCGGGATGCGCCGGGCGATGAAGCTGACTGATCCGTTCGAACAGACGGCGGCGGCGGGCCTGTTCATGCTGATCGGGCTTCAGGCCTGCATCAATGTGGCGGTGAACCTGAACCTGATCCCGACCAAGGGCATGACCCTGCCGTTCATCAGCTACGGCGGCTCGTCGATGCTGGCCATGGGACTTACCATGGGCTTCGCCCTGGCCCTGACGCGCCGCCGCCCCGGCGCCTACGAGCCGGGGGCCAGCCTGACGATGGGCCGACGGTTGCTGTAGGCGCCATAAAGAGACCGTCACCCTAGGCCTTGTGCCTGGGTCCATAAACTCGGGCTTCACCTTGCACGCACGACTGCTGATGCCGGGCATATGGATCCCAAGCATAAGGCCGGGGATGACGAGAAAGAGTAAATGCGAGACAGGGTCGAAAGCGATCCCATGAATGGAGACCCCATGTCCAAGCTCTGCGTCGTCGCAGCCGGCGGAACCGGCGGCCATATGTTCCCGGCCGAGGCCCTGGCGCGCGAGATGGCGGCGCGCGGCTGGCGCGTGGTGCTGGCGACCGATCATCGCGGCGAACAATACGCCCACGCTTTTCCCGCCGAGGAACGGCTGGCGCTGGACGCGGCCACAGGCTCCGGCCCGCTGGGTCTGGTCAAGGCGGGCGTGGCCATCTTCAAGGGGGTGATTCAGGCGCGTGACGCCTTCGACCGGCTGGGCGCCGATGTGGTGGTGGGCTTCGGCGGCTATCCGTCCGCCCCCGCCCTGGTCGCCGCCGTCACCGCTCAGCGCCCGACGGTGATCCATGAGCAGAACGCCGTGCTGGGCCGCACCAACCGCATCCTGGCCCCCTATGTGAACCAGGTCGCCTCGTCCTTCCCGACGCTGGAGCGGGCGCCCCCCAAGGTGCAGGGCCGTTCGCATGTCGTCGGCTCGCCGGTGCGCGCAGAGATTCGCGCCCTTTTCGACCGTCCCTATCTGGCCCCAGCCAATGACGGCCCGATCCATGTGCTGGTGACGGGCGGCAGCCAGGGCGCGCGCATCCTCTCCGAGACCACCCCACGCGCCCTGGCGGCCCTGCCGGAAGCCCTGCGTCGTCGCCTGAAGGTGCAGCAGCAGTCGCGCCCCGAGACGCTGGAGGCCGCCCGTCAGATCTATCTGGAGGCCGGGATCGAGGCCGAGGTCGCGCCCTTCTTCCGCGACATGGCCGAACGGCTGGCCAAGGCCCATCTGGTCGTGGGCCGCTCCGGCGCCTCGACCTGCGCCGAACTGGCCGTCGCCGCCCTGCCGTCGGTCCTGATTCCGCTGAAGATCGCCACCGACGACCATCAGCGCCTGAACGCCAAGGCCCTGACTGACGCCGGCGCGGCCGAGGTCATTTTGGAAGACGACCTGACCGTCGAACGCCTGTCTTCGACCCTGGCCGCCGTGCTGTCCGATCCGCAGCGGCTGTCGGCCATGTCCGCCGCTGCCCGATCCGTCGCCATCCCCGACGCCGCCCAACGCCTGGCCGACCTGACCGAGGCGACTGCCGCCTCGCGCTAAAGGTCAACCGTTCAGCTTGTGGCGCGTTAGCTTCCCCATGCCCCCCGAGATCATCGCCCTGACCCGCCAAGTCCGCGCCCTGTGGCATCGGTTCGACTGGCTGCCCGAATGGGCGGTGACTAGCCTGGTCCTGCTGGTCTTCGTCGGCGGGGGCTGGCTGACGCACAAGATCGCCTTCGCCATCCTGCGCCGCATGGTCAGGAAGAAGGACGTCTTCTGGCGCGGCGTGGTCGAGCGGGCGCGGATCAAGCTGCGGGTCCTGATCATCATCATGGGCGTGGGGTTGGGCGTGACCGTTTCGCCGATGGACCCCGTGCCCTCGGCCGACATTCGTTCGGTGCTGCTGTTCCTGTTCATCCTGACGCTGGGCTGGCTGGCGTCGGGGGTGCTGGACATGTGGTCCGTCATGCACCTGAAGCGGTACAATATCGCCGTCGAGGACAATCTGCTGGCCCGGAAGCACCTGACCCAGACCCGCATCCTGCAGCGGGTGGCAAAGGTGATCCTGTTCATCGTCACGGTCGGCCTGGCCCTGATGACCATCGCCGGCTTCCGTCAGTGGGGCGTCAGCCTGCTGGCCTCGGCCGGGGTCGTCGGCATCATCGCCGGCCTGGCGCTCCAGCCCATCCTGACCAACATGGTCGCCGGCATCCAGATCGCCCTTACCCAGCCCATCCGCATCGACGACGCCGTCATCGTGGAGAAGGAGTGGGGCAATGTGGAGGAGATCACCGCCACCTATGTGGTGGTCAAGCTGTGGGACTGGCGCCGGATGGTGCTGCCCCTGTCCTACTTCATCACTACGCCCTTCCAGAACTGGACACGCGAGAACGCCCGCCTGATCGGCGTGGCCTTCTTCTACGTCGACTATGAAGCCCCGATCGACCGGCTGCGCACCGCCTTCGAGGGTATCGTCAAGGCGTCCCAGCACTGGGATGGCGACGTTCAGGTGATGCAGGTCACCGACATCACCGAGCGCGTGCTCCAGGTCCGTTGCCTGGCCAGCGCCCGCTCCGCCGGGGTGGCGTTCGACCTGCGCTGCGAAATCCGCGAGAAACTGATGGCCTATATGCGCGATCACTGCCGCGAGGCCCTGCCGCGCGATCGTCTCGAATGGCCACAGGGCGCCGAAAAGGGCCTTAGTCCGCCAGAGCCGCCTGGCCTCGCCTGATCGCCTCGTCCAACGTCAGGGTCTCGGCGGGCTTATTAGGCGCGCAGGCCGCGGCCAGCAGTTCGGCGGCGTCGCCGCCGGGAGCGGCGGGATAGGCGGGGGCCGGGTCAGGCGTGGCGGGGCCTTCGGTTTCGTCGGCGCGCAGCGAGGCGAAGTCCAGCCGATCCGCCGTCATCGCCCGGCAATCGAAGGCCCAGCGCGACCAGCCGCCGACATAGACGACGTCGCCGACCTTGAAGCCGGTCTCGGCGACCTGAAGTTCGCGCATACGGGCGATGTCGCCTTCGCGCTCCATGGAGGTCACATCGGCGTAGATGGCGAAACGACCGACGCCGACAGGCGCGAGAGCGGGGGCGGGATCGGCCAGCAGGGCCAGTATCAGGGCGATCATGCGACCAGGGTCTCGGCTTGATGCAGGTCCACGCTGACCAGTTGGCTCATGCCGCGTTCGGGCATGGTGACGCCGTACAGGCGGTCCATTCGGCTCATGGTGACGGGGTTGTGGGTGATGACGATGAAGCGGGTGTCGGTGCGCGACCGCATCTCGTGCAGCATCCGGCAGAAGCGGTCGACGTTGGCGTCGTCCAGCGGGGCGTCCACCTCGTCCAGCACGCAGACGGGCGCCGGGTTGGCCAGGAAGACGCCGAAGATCAGGGCCGCCGCCGTCAGGGCCTGTTCGCCGCCGCTCATCAGCGACATGACCGACAGCCGCTTGCCGGGCGGGCAGGCGTAGATCTCAAGTCCCGCCTCCAGCGGATCGTCGCTCTCGACCAGCTTCAGCTCGGCCTGACCGCCGCCGAACAGGGCCTCGAACAGGGTCTTGAAGTTGGTGTTGATGACGTCGAACGCCGCCACCAGACGCTCGCGGCCCTCGGCGTTCAGTTCGTCGATGCCGTCGCGCAGCTTGGCGATCGCCTGGGTCAGGTCGATGCGTTCGGACTTCATGCTGTTCAGCCGGTCGCCATATTCCACCGCCTCGTCTTCGGCGCGCAGGTTGACGGCGCCCAGGGCCTCGCGCTCGCGCTCCAGCCCGTACAACAGGTTCTCGGCCCCGGCCGCGTCGGGCGGACGGGCGATGGCGTCGTCGGTCAGCTTCTGGCCCAGCTCCTGCGGCGACATCTGCGCCGTTTCGCGCAGGGTGGTCTCGGCCTCGGTCAGCTTCTCGGCGGCGGCCTCGGCGCGGGCGGCCAGACCGGCGCGGGCCTCGCGGGCTTGCGCGGCGGCGGCGTCTGCGGCGCGGCTGGCGCGGTCGGCGTCGCCCGCCGCCGCATCGGCCAGAGCCATGGCGTCGGACGCCGCCTGTTTGCGCTGTTCGGCGGCGGTCAGCGCGTCCAGCAGTTTGCCCCGCTGTTCGGCGAAGCCCTGAGGCGCGATTTCGGCCTGTTTCAACAGGGCTGCGGTCTTGTCGGCGTCCTTCGTCAGGGCGGCGATACGGACGGCGCTGTCCTTTGACCGGCTCACCCAGCCGTCGCGGGCGCGGGTCAGGCCGCCCAGCCTCTGTTCGCGGCCCTGACGGTCACGGGCCTCCGCGTCGCGGTCGGAACGAGCGGTCTGGGCGGCGGTGCGGGCGGTGTCCGCGGCGGCGCGGGCGGCGGTCAGTTCGTTCCGCAGACCGGCGATCGTCTCGGACGGGGCGTCGGTGGTCTGGGCGGCGTCCAGAGCAGTTTGGGCCTCCGCGACCTCGGCGGCCAGCCGGGTCACGGTGTCGTCCAGGGCCTGCGCCCGCGCCTCGCGTCGGGCCTGATCGCGGGCCAGGGTTTCGACCCGGTCGCGGGCTCCGGTCACGGCCTTGTCGGCGGCGAAGGGTTTGAGCCGGGCGGCCTTGACCGCCTCCTCGGCGGCGCGGAAGGCGTCGGTGGCGGACTTCTGCTGGCCTTGCGCCTGTTCCAGCGCGGGCTTGCCCTTGTCGATCTCGGCCTCCAGTTCGGCCAGTCGGGTGCGCTGGGCCAGACGCACGGCGGCGGGGCGCGGCGCCTCGGCGCGGCTGACGAAGCCGTCCCAGCGGTAGAGGTCGCCCTCGGTCGTCACCAGACGCGCGCCGGGCGGCAGGGTCTCAGCCAGTTTCGCCGCATCGGCCTTGGGCGCAACGCCGCACAGGGCGAGGCGCGCGGTCAGTTGATTCGGCGCCTGCACATAGGCCGACAGGGGCGTGACGTCCGTAGGCCATGTCGGGGAGGGAGCCTCTGCGCCTCGCCAATAGACGGCGGCGCGAGCGTCCAGCGCGGCGTCCAGATCATCGCCCAGAGCGGCGGCCAGAGCGGCCTCATAGCCCTTGTCGGCGCGCACCTTGTCCAAGGCTGGCGGATGGTCGCGCTTGCCCGTCACCAGCAGTTGGGCCAGACCCCGCGCCTCGGTCTGCAGACGGCCCAGACGATCCTCCGCCGCGCGAGCGGCGGTGCGGGATTCCTGTTCGGCGCGGGCCAGTTCGCCGCGTTTGGTCTCTGCCGTTTCGACGGCTTCTCGGGCGGCGGCCAGATCGGCCTGGGCGGTCTCCAGCGCCTGACGCGCCGTATCCAGTTCAGGTGTTTCAAGCGGGCCCAGAGCCTCGCGTTCGCGCCGGGCCTGATCGTGCTGGCCGCTGACGCGCGACAGCCGGGCCTCGGCGTCGCGTTTTCTGGCCGTCTCGGCGTTGGCGCGGGCCTCGACGGCGGCAAGCGTGCCGGCCAGACGTTCGACCTCGGCGTCGGCGGCCTTGCGGGCGTCCTCCGCAGCCAGCAGCGTCTTGTCCAGTTCGGGACCGCGTTCCGGGGCGGCGGCGATCTCGGCCTTCAGCCGGGCCAGTTCGTTGTCCAGCCGGTCCAGTTCGCGTTTGGCGTCGGCGGCCATGCCCTCTTCGCGCGCGGCGTCGGCCGCGATACGGGCGGCCTCGGCCTTCAGTCGGTCGACCTCGGCGCGGGCGGCCTGTTCGGCCATGTCCAGCCGGTCGCGCTCCAGACTGGCGCGGTGCAGCAAGGCCGAGGCGACGGCGTCCTCCTCGCGCGCGGGTTTCAAGGCTTCCTGAGCGGCCAGGGCGGCGGTCTGGGCGGCGGCGGCGGCGGTCGTCGTCTCAGCCACGGTCGCATCCGCTGCGCGCAGTTCGGCGGCCGCCGCCTCGGCCGCCAGCCGGGCGTCGTTCCAGCGGACGAACAGCAGGGCAGCCTGAAGGGCGCGGATCTCGGCGCTAATCTTCTTATACTTCTCGGCCTGACGGGCCTCGCGCTTCAGGCGGTTCAGCGCGGTTTCCAGTTCGCGGCCGATGTCGTCGAGGCGTTCCAGATTGGTCTCGGCGGCCTTCAGGCGCAACTCGGCCTCATGCCGACGGGTGTGCAGACCGGCGACCCCGCCCGCCTCTTCCAGAATGCGGCGGCGGTTCTGGGGCTTGGCGGCGATCAGTTCGCTGATCTGTCCCTGGCGCACCAGGGCGGGGGAGTTGGCGCCGGTCGAGGCGTCGGCGAACAGAAGCTGCACGTCTCGCGCGCGCACCTCCTTGCCGTTGATGCGGTAGGTCGAACCCTGGCCCCGGTCGATACGGCGCGACACCTCCAGAATGGGACTGTCGGTGAAGGGCTGGGGCGCGCGGCGTTGGGCGTTGTCGATGGTCAGGCTGACTTCGGCGTGGCTGCGCGGGGGACGGCCCGCCGCGCCCGCAAAGATGACGTCATCCATGCCTTGGCCGCGCATGGCCTTGGCCGAGTTGGCGCCCATGACCCAGCGCAGGCTTTCAAGGACGTTGGACTTGCCGCAGCCGTTTGGTCCGACCACGCCGGTCAGGCCGGATTCGATCTGGACCTCCGCCGCGTCGACGAAGGACTTGAAGCCGACCAGCCGGAGCCGCTGGAACTGCATCGGCCTAGAGCGTCACCGGCGCAGCAGCGGGTCGACGGCGGCCGACAGGGCGTCCAGCGAATGGTCCGCGACCAGCGTCCCGTTGACGAACAGGGTCGGCGTACCGGTCACGCCCGCCGCCTCCGCGCCGGCGATTTGGGTCTCCAGCGCCGTGCGGGTGGCGGGGGCCTGGAGACAGGTCTCGATTTCGGCGCGGGTCCGGCCGCTGGCGGAGACGCCGGCGGCGAACCAGGGTTGAGCCCCGGTCGTGGCCAGGTTCGCCTGATCGCGCATGAAGACCGAGGCGACGTCGAAATACTTGCCCGGCGCGGCGCACAAGGCGACAGCGGCCGCTGCGGCCGCGACATTGGCCGGCTGCGTCGGCAGGTTGCGATGAACCAGCCGGACCTTGCCCGTGTCGATGTATTTGGCCTTGAAGGCCGGCAGCACCGTGTTGTGGAAGTCCGCGCAATGCGAGCAGGTGAAGGAGGCGTATTCGATCACCGTCACCGGCGCATCCGCCCGGCCCAGGACGTGATCCTGGGCCGTGACGGGAGGCGGCGCCTCAGCCGCGAACGACGCCGACGCCGCGCCCATCGACAGGGCGGCGGCGAAGGACAGGGCCAATACGGCGCGGCGGATCATCGGCGTCGCCTTACTTGGCCAAGGCGGCGTCGATGGCGGTGGACAGATCGGCCAGGCTGGCGCCCTCGCCGCCGGGGGTCAGGATCTGCTGGTCGTTGACGTAAAAGGCCGGGGTGCCGGTCACGCCCTGGGTGCGGGCGAACTGGACGCGCTTCTCCATGGCGGCGACGGCCTCCTTGTCGGTCACGCAGTCGTTGAACTGCTGCTCGGATAGACCGGCCGCCTGGGCGGTCCGCAGCAGCCAGTCGCGCGGCGAGGAGGTCAGCATTTCCTGCTGGGTCGCCATCAACTGGTGGACCACGTCGAAATACTTGTCCTTGCCGGCGCAGCGCGCGACCAGGAAGCCGGCGGTGGCGGCGTCGACCGGCGGGGTCGGCAGCTCGCGGAAGATATAGCGGACCTTGTTGGTGTCCACATATTTGGCCTTGAATGCGGGCCAGGTGTTCTTCTGCCACAGGGCGCAGTGGGGGCAGGTGACAGAGGCGTATTCGACCACCGTGACCTTGGCGCCGTCCGGCGCGCCCAGGCTCATGTCGCCCTCGGCTGCGCTCTTGGCCCCGCCGCACGCCGCCAGGGCCATGGTCGCCAGGGCGGCGCCGGTGATGGCCGCTCGGCGGCTCATGCGGGCGAAACGGGATTCAGTGTCGGCCATGGGATTTCCTCGGTCGGATCATTGGCGAATGGCGGCGCGATTCCCCGGAATGGCGCAACCCTGAACTAGTCGAGAACAGGTGCGGCGAAGTTTTGTCAATCCTGCCTGTCGGTGCGCGAGAGCGCGACGCGGCCCAGGCGGGCCAGGGCGGCGCGCAACTCTTCCGGCGCGGCGGCGATTGAGGCGGCTAAATCGGCCTCGGCCTGGGCGGGCAGGGGGGCGGGCTTGGCGTTGCGTTTCGGGCGGGCGGCGGCCTCCTTCAGCGGGGCGACCGGACCCTGGGCGATGCGAAGCCGATCCACCGATCCGGCGCCCAGGAACAGATTAACGCGGGCCAATATGTCCTGGGACTGGTGCTGCACCAACAAGGCGGCGGCGCCGGCGACGCGCAACTCCAGCACGCCGGGCGCTCCGCCCTTGCCCGTGGTCAGCTTCTGGGGGCGGGTGACGCGGGCCAGGCGGTCGCCGACGATCTCGCGCCAGCGCGGCTCCAGGGCGCCCGCGCCGCGCCCGAACTGGGCGTCCAGCTTCTTGATCAGCGGGGTCAGCGCCTTGCCCGCGCGGGGCGCGGGGCGCGGCGCCGGGCGGGTGCGGCGGCGAGAAAGGATCTCGCGAACCTCGGCGTCTGTGGGCAGGGCGCGGCGCATGGGCCTATATAGCGCGATCCCATGGCCGACGTCTCTCCCGACATCTTGTTGATCCGCGCCCGGCTCCTGGCCTGGTACGACGCAAATGCGCGCAGCCTGCCGTGGCGGGCGGCCGTGGGCGCGGCGCGGACAGCGCCTTACCGCGTCTGGCTGTCGGAGGTGATGCTGCAGCAGACGACGGTGCCGCACGCCACGCCCTATTTCCACGCCTTCACCACGCGCTGGCCCACGGTTGCGGACCTGGCGGCGGCCGACGATGCGCAGGTGATGGGGGCTTGGGCCGGGCTGGGCTACTACGCTCGTGCGCGCAACCTCTTGGCCTGCGCGCGGGCGGTGGCGGGCGAGCATGGCGGGGTCTTCCCCGACACGGAGGCTCGGCTTCTGGCCCTGCCGGGGGTGGGCGCCTATACGGCCGCCGCCGTCGCGGCCATCGCCTTCGACAGGGCGGCCAATGTGGTGGACGGCAATGTCGAGCGGGTCATGGGGCGGCTGTTCGCCGTCGAGACCCCGGTTCCGGCCGCGCGCCCTGAACTGCGGCGGCTGGCGGGGCTGTTCGTCGCCGATGAACGGCCGGGGGATTGGGCGCAAGCCTTGATGGACCTGGGGGCGACCGTCTGCCGACCCAAGTCGCCGTCGTGCGAGGTCTGCCCGGTGTCCGACCAATGCCGGGGTCGGGCGACAGGCGAGCCGACGCGGTTTCCGGTCAAGACCAAGAAGGCGGACCGCCCGCACCGCCGGGGCATGGCCTATGTCGTGTTCGACGACCAGGGCCGGGTGGCGGTGGAGACGCGCCCGGACAAGGGGCTGCTGGGCGGAATGCTGGGCCTGCCGACAAGCGGCTGGGCGGCCGACGAACCGTCCGGTCCGCCGCCTGTGCCGGCGGACTGGCGCACGGCCGGGGCGGTGGAGCACGTCTTCACCCACTTCAGCCTGACCTTGACGGTGATGACGGCGCAAGGGGCGACGCCACACGCGACGTGGCGCTGGATGTCGGTCGAGGCGGCGCGTGCAGCCTTGCCCACCGTATTCGCCAAGGCGCTGGACCGCGCCGGTGCGCCGGACCTGTTGGGCTGATCGTCTAACGCAGGGTGCGGATTGCGACCTTGCCGGTCTTGTGATGGGGGATCACGACGGCGCGGCCTTCCAGGTGCTGGATGTTCAGATCGACGACGGAGGCGCCGACTTCCAGTCCGGTGATCTTCAAACGATCCAGACCGGCGGGCAGCACCGGATCGGCCAGATCGACCGTCTCGTTCCAGGCGTCGATGGACAGGCCCAACGTCGCCTGAAGCATCAGGAAGACCGAACCAGCGGCCCAGGCCTGGGGAAGGCAGGCGACCGGATAGGCGATGGGCGGCTCGCCCGGCGTGCGCGGGAAGCCGCAGAACAGTTCCGGCAGTCGCAGGTGGAAGTGGGCGGCGGCGGCGTAGATCTCGGCCAGGATTTCGGCGACCGCGTCACGCTCGCCATAGTTGGCCATGCCGGCGGCGGCCATGGCCGTGTCATGGGGCCAGACCGAGCCGTTGTGGTAGCTCATTGGATTGAACCGGGCCTGGCCGACCTCCAGCGTGCGGATGCCCCAGCCGGTGCGGAACTCTGCCGTCAGCAGGCGTTTGCTAACGCGCCGCGCGCGTTCCAGCGACGGCAGGCCGGTGAACAGCAGATGGCCGGCGTTCGAGGCGATGGCGCGGCATTGCTCCCCGTCGCCGTCCAAAGCGACGGCGTAGAAGCCCTCGTCCTCCATCCAGTATTTGTCCTCGACCAGGGCGCGGACCTGTTCGGCGCGCATCCGCCATTCGGGCGCGCGGTCGTCGTGCAGCCGCTCGCCCAGGTCGCCCAGCGCCTTCCAGGCGGCGTAGGCGTAGCCCTGGACCTCCAGCAGCGCGATGGGGCCTTTCGGGAAGCGACCGTCGGCGTGGAAGATGGAGTCTTCCGAGTCCTTCCAGCCCTGATTGGACAGGCCGGTGTCGGCGCCGCGTTGATAGTCGATCAGGCCGTCGCCGTTGCTGTCGCCATAGTCGCGCATCCAGTTCGCGGCGGCGATCAGATTGGGCCAGAGCTTGCGGATCAGGTCCAGATCGCCGGTCCGGTTGGCGTAGGCGCCGGCCAGGGCGACGAACAGGCACGTGGTGTCGACCCCGCCGTAGTAGAGGCCGAACGGCACCTCGTGCAGGGCGCTCATCTCGCCGCCGCGCGTCTCGTGCATGATCTTGCCGGGCTGGCTGTCCTGATAGAGCGATGTCTCGGTCGCCTGCCGGCTGGCCAGATAGGTCAGCACCCCCCTGGCCAGCGACGGGTCCAGCCACAGCATCTGCCAGGCGGCGATGATGCCGTCGCGCCCGAACGGGGTCGAGAACCAAGGGGTGCCAGCGTAGGGATAGGGGCCGGTCGGCAGGTCGGTGGTCAGCAGGGCCATGTCGGCGCGCGACTGATCCAGCCAGTCGTTGAAGCGCGGGCTGCGGGGGCCGCGCACAGAGGCGCCGCGCCGACGTTTCGCGCGCATGGCCAGCCGCGCCTGGATGGCGTTCAGCCGCCAGCGCCGTTCGTCCGGGGCCTCGCAGGAATCCACGCCGCACTCGATATAGAGATCCAGGGTCCGGCCCTTGGGCAGGCTGAACATGAACTCGGCGCGCTGATGCGTGAGCCGGGCCGGCGGCTCGGAAAAGGCCAGGCAAGACAGGCGTTCGACGTCATCCAGCCCGGTATAGCGGAAGGTGACGCGCCGCCCGTCTGTGGTGGGGGTATGGATGGCGCCGCGCTTGGCTCGCGGCGTGCCGCGCACCTGGAAGATGTCGGCGAAGTCGGCGCCGAAATCGAAGGCCAGGGGCAGCAGGATGTCCTCCACCCCGTGGTTGACCATCTGCACCCGTTCGAACATCCGCCGGCCCCACAGGAAGCGGCGACGCTCGATATGCAGCACGCCGGCCGGCGCCGACCGGCCGCCCATCGGGGGCAGGGGACGGTTGGTGGTGTGGCACGAGAAGAAGACGTTGTCCTGGCTGACGCCCGACGACAGGCGCGACGGCTTCAGCAGGCCCACGGTCATGGTCCAGCGCGAAAGGACGCGCGTGTCGTTGGCGAACAGGCCGTCGGCGCCGCCCTTCATGTCGCCCCAGCCGTCGGCGACCAGGAAGGTGTCGCCGTCCTTCAGCGCCATCAGCTGTTCGAGGCCCGAGGCCTCGACGGATTCGCCAGCGGTCAGCTGGGTGGAATAGGCGTCGTCCATGCGGTCTCTTCCCCGTCGTTGTGAGGCCTTGGCCGAACGTGTCACACCCGAATACGGCGCTGAGGGGCCGCTTGGATGGTCAACTGATGAAGGCGACGCAGGGTTCACCTCCGTCGCCTCTATTTTATTGCAAGATCATGAGGCGCTCGCCCACCGTCGGGCGAAGACGATCAGACCATGGCCGCGAAGCTGCGATCTTCCGCCAGGGGACGCAAAGGCGTGACGACCGTATCGATCGGCGCCTCGGCGAAGGGGCGGCGCGCCAGCAGATCGCCATAGACGTCCAGGTAACGCCGGGCCATGGCGGTGGCCGAAAAGCGCAGGTCGAACCGGGCGCGCACGGCTTCGCGATCCATCAGATGCGCGCGACCGGCGGCGGCGATGGCCTGTTCCATGGTGTCGACAAGGAAGCCGGTGGCGCCGTCCTCGATCACCTCGGGCGTCGAGCCGCAGCGGAAGGCGACGACCGGCGTGCCGCAGGCCATGGCCTCGATCATCACCAGGCCGAAAGGCTCGGGCCAGTCGATGGGGAACAGCAGCGCCTCGGCGCCGCCCAGGAAGGCCGACTTCTGATGATCGCCGATTTCGCCGATGAACTCGATCAGGGGGTTGCCCTCGACCAGCGGCCTGATGGTCTCTTCCCAATAGCGTTTGTCGGCGGCGTCCACCTTGGCGGCCATCTTCAGGCGCTTGCCCAGTTTGGTGGCGATCTCGATGGCGCGGTCGGGCCGCTTCTCTGGCGAGATGCGGCCGAGGAAGGCCAGATAGCCCTCGGATTTCGGAGAGAAGATATATTGTTCGCCCGGCATGCCGTGATGCACGGTCGCCTTCCAATTGGCGAAATGCAGCGGCTTGCGCTGATCGTCGGAGATGGAGACTAGGCCGAACTCGCTCCAGCGCGCATAGACGCCGGGCAGATCTTTCATGTCCAGCCGGCCGTGCAGGGTGGTCAGGGTCTTGTCCGCATACTTCTGGAACAGTGGGAAGTGGATCATGTCGGTGTGGAAGTGGATCACGTCGAACTCTTCGGCGCGGTCCAGAACCTCGCCCAACATGGACATGTGGGCGGCAAGATCGGACTTAAGCGGCGCGGGGTCGAGACGAATGGCCTGATCGCGCACGGGCACCAGACGAGCCTTGGTCTGGGCGTCGGCGCTGGCGAACAGAGTGACGTCGTGGCCCAGATCGACCAAGGCGTCGGTCAGATGGGCGACCACGCGCTCTGTCCCGCCATAAAGCCTGGGCGGGACGGCTTCATACAGCGGGGTGATCTGCGCGATTTTCATGAGGATGCTCCGACACCGCAACGGCGGGCCGTGAACATCAATGTTCTCGCAACTGCGAGGTTCCGCCCTGACTGGCGAATTTTCACAACGGTTTCTGGCAGTTACGGTGAAGCTGAACTCTGATCTCTGTGCGAAATCGTACCCCGGTCCGCTAAGTGCTTGATGTGATTGTCGCGACGACGTGCCGCATCAGGGATCACATCGCCGCGCGCACCTCGGACCTCAGGGCGTCGATGGATTTCAGCCCCTGATCGGTTTTGAAGCGCCAATAGGTCCAGCCGTTGCAAGCCGGCGCATTCTCCAACAGGGCGCCCAGCTTGTGGATCGACCCGGTCAATGAGCCGTGGACCAGCGACCCGTCGGCGCGCACGCGCGCCTCACGCTCGCCCTTGGGGCAATACAGGCGGTCGCCGGGCTGCAGCAGGCCGGCCTCGACCAGGGCGCCGAACGGCACCTTCGGCTCGGCGCGCTTGGAGCCGGTGACGACCAGATCCTCGGCGCTTGCGGGAATGACGGCGGCGATGCGGGTGGCGGCGACGTCGGCATAGGTCTCGTCGCGCTCAATGCCGATATAGTGGCGGCCGAGACGTTTGGCGGCGGCGCCGGTGGTGCCTGTGCCGAAGAAGGGGTCCAGAATCACGTCGCCAGGGCGGGTGGCCGATAGCAGGACACGATGCAGCAGGGCCTCGGGCTTTTGCGTGGGATGGGCCTTCTTGCCGTCCGCGTCCTTGATCCGCTCCTCGCCCGTGCACAGGGCGAAGGTCCAGTCGGACCGCATCTGGGTGTCTTCGTTGAAGGCCTTCAGGGCGTCGTAGTTGAAGGTGTAGCGTTTCTGATCACGCGACTTGGCGGCCCAGATCAGGGTCTCGTGGGCGTTGGTGAAGCGCGTGCCTTTGAAGTTCGGCATCGGGTTGGACTTGCGCCAGATGATGTCGTTCAGCACCCAGAACCCCAGGTCCTGGATCGCCGATCCCAGGCGGAAGACATTGTGATAGCTGCCGATCACCCAGATCGAGCCTTCCGGTTTCAGAACGCGGCGGCATTCCGCCAGCCAGGCGCGGGTGAAGGCGTCGTATTCGGCGAAGCTGGCGAACTTGTCCCAGTCGTCGTCGACCGCATCGACCTTGGAATTGTCGGGACGCAGCAGGTCGCCGCCTAGCTGCAGATTATAGGGCGGGTCGGCGAAGACCATGTCGACCGAGGCGTCGGGCAGGCTCTTCAGCACCTCGATGCAGTCGCCACGGTGAATGACGTCGGTCTTCGGATCGGACATGGAAACGCGGCCCCGGAACAAACAGAGCCGTCATGGTGAATCCTTACGGTTAAGGCAGTGTTGAAATCCGCCCGCACCCGTCATCCTCGCTCTTGCGAGAGAGGATGACGGGTGCGACGGCGCTTCACGCCAGTATGCGGACCTTCGGTTCGCGATCCCATTGGCGGGTGCGGGCGGGCGCGAGGAAGCCGTCGGCGTTCTCTGACAGGTCGATCACGCCCGCGTCCGGGTCGACCCCTGCCTTGTCCAGCAGCGGCTGGGCCTCTGACGTGAATCCAACCGCCTTCAGATGGCCGAAGGCGTCCTTGACGAAATCGACCGCCCCGCCCTCCTTCATCAGCATCGCGCATCCTTCGTCGGACAACACGACCGCCACGGCGTCGAACAGGACCGACGGACTGCCGGCCAGTTGACCATCGGCGGGCAGGGTCTTTCCGCCCTTCAGCTCGGCGCCGCCGATCTTGGGCGCGACGATGAAGACCGAGCCGCCATCGCCCTCGACCGCCGCCCGCACCGCATCGACCACCGCGCCGTCAGAGCCGTCCGCGATCAGGATCGCGACCTTCCGGCCCTTCAAGGTTTCAGGATATTTGCCGACGATGCGAAGCGCGGGCGAGGCGTCCAGATCGATGGGCGCGACGCCGGGCTCGGACGCCTCTGGCAGCGGCAGGTTCAGACCGTCCGCCACACGCCGGGCCAGGGTCTGATCCACATTCTGCAGATTGGCCAGAATACGCTCGCGCACGTGGGGCAGGGAGACCTTGGACAGTTCGAACACGATGGCGCTGGCCAGGTGGGCCTGTTCGATCTCGGTTTGGGAGCGGAAGAACAGCCGCGCCTGGCTGTAGTGGTCGGCGAAGGTCTCGGCGCGCAGCCGGACCTTCTCGCCCTCGACCGGAACGCGGCCGGTGCGGAAGCCGCCTTTCGGGTCCTCGCGCGGGCCGCCGTCCTCGCCCGCCTGGGCCAGGCTGTTGGGCTCATAGTTGGCGCGGCCCTTGGGCACGGCCATCTGCATATGGCCGTCGCGCTGGAAGTTCTGGAAGGGGCAGCCCTTGGCCTGGTTGATCGGGATCTGATGGAAGTTGACCGTGCCCAGGCGCGACAGCTGGGTGTCCTGATAGGAGAACAGCCGCCCCTGCAGGAGCGGATCCTCGGAGAAGTCGATGCCCGGCACGATATTGGTCGGCAGGAAGGCCGCCTGTTCGGTCTCGGCGAAGAAGTTGTCGGGGTTGCGGTCCAGCACCATGCGGCCGATCACGCGGATCGGATGGTCTTCTTCCGGGACCAGTTTGGTGGCGTCCAGAATGTCGAAGGGCAGGGCGTCGGCCTGTTCCTGGCTGAACAACTGCACGCCGAACTCCCATTCGGGGAAGTCGCCTTGCTCGATGGCCTCATACAGGTCGCGACGGTGGTAGTCGGGGTCGGCGCCGGCGATCTTGACCGCCTCGTCCCAGCAGGTGGACTGAGTTCCCAGCTTGGGCCGCCAGTGGAATTTGACCAGCGTCGCTTCGCCCTCGGCGTTCAGCAGGCGGAAGGTGTTCACGCCGAACCCCTCCATCATCCTCAGACTGCGGGGGATGCCCCGATCCGACATGGCCCACATGACCATGTGCATGCTCTCGGGCATCAGGCCGATGAAGTCCCAGAATGTGTCGTGCGCGCTGGCTGCCTGGGGATAGCCCTTGTCCGCCTCCATCTTCACCGAATGGATCAGGTCCGGGAACTTGATCGCGTCCTGGATGAAGAAGACCGGGATGTTGTTGCCGACCAGATCCCAGTTGCCTTCGGACGTATAGAATTTGACGGCGAACCCTCGCACGTCGCGCGGCGTATCCACCGAGCCCGCACCGCCGGCGACGGTCGAGAAGCGGGTGAACAGTTCGGTCTTCTTGCCGACCTCGGTCAGGATCTTGGCGGTGGTGAAGTCCGATAGGCTGTCGGTCAGTTCGAAGAAGCCGTGGGCGGCCGAGCCACGCGCATGGACGATCCGCTCGGGGATGCGCTCATGGTCGAAATGCTGGATTTTCTCGCGGAGGATGAAGTCCTCCAGCAGGGTCGAGCCGCGCGGCCCGGCCTTGAGCGAGTTCTGATTGTCGCTGATCGGCGCGCCGTGATTGGTGGTGGTGCGGGTCTCGGGCGTGGCGGCGGTCTGGTGCAACTCGCCACCAGCGCCCAGCGTGGACGTCGGCGCGCGCGCAGGGGTCTTGGCCATCTGAAAACCTTTTGGGAAGCCGGCGACCACGGGGCGTGGCGCGCATCACCCTGCTAACGCTATGGGTTTGGGATGGTTCTGTGCGAGAGCGCACAGGCCGACCGCAGAAAAGTTATCTCCGCACGCGGCGCACCCTTCGCAGGACGCAAGGCGGCGTTTATGACGCGACGATGATCGCACGCCTTCGCCCCGTTCCGTTCGACCTCGGTCCCGTCCACTTCGTCGGCATAGGCGGCATCGGCATGAGCGGCATCGCCGAGATCATGCTGAAGATCGGCTATTCGGTTCAGGGCTCGGACGCCAAGGCCAGCGCCAACACCGAACGGCTGGAACATCTGGGCGCCAGGATTTTCATCGGTCACGACGCCGCCCATGTGGGCGAGGGCGTGTCGGCAGTGGTCTATTCCACGGCGGTCAAGGCCGAGAATCCCGAGATGAAGGCGGCCCGGGAGCGTCGCATCCCCTTGGTCCGCCGCGCCGAGATGCTGGCCGAGCTGATGCGGCTGCAGTTCTCCATCGCGGTCGGCGGCACGCACGGCAAAACCACGACGACCTCGATGGTGGCGACCCTGCTGGACGCGGCGGGCCTGGACCCCACGGTGGTCAACGGCGGCATCATCAACGCCTATGGCACGAACGCCAAGGTGGGCGACGGCGACTGGATCGTGGTCGAGGCGGACGAGTCTGACGGCAGCTTCCTGCGCCTGAAGTCGACGGTGGCCATCGTAACCAACATCGACCCCGAACATCTGGATCACTACGGCGACTTCGACGCGGTGCGTAAGGCGTTCGTGGACTTCGTGGAGAACATTCCCTTCTACGGTTTCGCCGCCGTCTGCCTGGACCATCCAGAGGTCCAGAAGCTGGTCGCGTCGATCGATAACCGTCGGATCGTGACCTATGGGACCAACCCCCAGGCCATGGTGCGGGCCGACAACTGCCAGATGGGACCGGATGGCGCCCGGTTTGACGTCGTGATCCAGAATGGCGAAACGCACCGGATCGAAGGGCTGCATCTGCCCATGGCGGGCTGGCACAATGTCTCCAACGCCCTGGCCGCCATCGCCGTGGCGCGTGAGCTGGACGTCTCGGACGACGCGATCCGCACGGGCTTGGCCGGATTCGGCGGCGTCAAGCGCCGTTTCACCACCACCGGCGTCGTGAATGGGGTGCGCATCGTGGACGACTATGGCCACCACCCGGTCGAGATCGCCGCCGTGCTGAAGGCCGCGCGTCAGGTGGCCGAGGGGCGCGTGATCGCCGTGGTTCAGCCGCACCGCTACACCCGCCTGCGCGACCTGATGGACGAGTTTTCGACCAGCTTCTCGGACGCCGACAGCGTGATCGTCGCCGACGTCTATCCGGCCGGCGAACAGCCGATCGACGGGGTGGACAAGCACGCCTTGACAGACGGCGTGCGGCGCTATGGCCACCGTCAGGTCCAGGCGCTGGAGAACGCCGCCGTCCTGCCCCGCCTGATCAAGGACGAGGCGGTGGCCGGCGATGTGGTCGTCCTGCTGGGCGCGGGCGACATCACCAGTTGGGCCTACGCCCTGCCGGCGCAGTTGGAGGCCCTGGGCGGCTAAAGGAAGCTCAGGATCAGGTTTCCGGCGAAGAAGGCCAGGAAGCCCGTCATGACGTAGGCGGTCGCGAAGCTGAACAGCCACTCCTGTTTCGCCTGAAGCCTCAGCGCTTCGGTCTCATCGGCAAGGCCGGCGTTCAGTCGCCGACTGTCACGCTCCACCAAGGGGGCGAGGAGGGCGAAGCTGATGGCCATCGGCAGGAATATCACGATCAAGGTCGCCAGGCTCGTGAAAGAGGCGCGGCCTGCGCTGAACCTGTCCAGAAAGGCCGTCAGCCCTTCCTGACGCCCGATCGGCGCATAGGCGGCGATCAGCGACAGAACGCCGACGGCATAGAGCGCAACATAAAGAAGGCGCTGCTTCGTCGTCTTGGCGGCGGCCGGGGGAGGGGCGGTCGGCTCCGATCCGAAGGCGGGGATCGGCTCGCCCCTCGAATAGGCGCCCGTCTCGCGTCGGCGGCGGATATGCCAGAACCAGCGATAGACGGCCGCGTGCAGGATCGGCAGCCCGACCGTCGCCAGCAGGACGACCAAAATGAGGTTCAGCGCCGCCTCAGCCGTCATCGCGACTGGCGTATAGGTGTTGATCGCGAAGACGACACCGATCCAGCCAAACAGGATGACCGCCGTCACGCCCATGCCGAGCGCGATGATGGCGAAGGCGTTCCTGATCTTCATGACGCCACCCTAGGCGACGCGCCAGCGACGTGACCAGTTGGATTTGAAGACAGGTGTCTTCCGCATCGTCCCCGCTGGCGTTATCGGGTCGGAATGACCTTGCAACACGATCTTCCGCCGGTTCGCGGCAAGCTGCTGCCGAACGAACCGCTGGCGCCCTACACCTGGTTCCGCGTCGGCGGCGCGGCCGAGGCCTTGTTCATCCCGGCGGACGCCGACGATCTGTCGGACTTTCTGAAGGCGCTGAATCCCGCCGTTCCGGTGACGGTGCTGGGCGTCGGCTCCAACGTCATCGTGCGCGACGGCGGGGTTAAGGGGGTGGTGATCCGTCTAGCCGGCCGCGCCTGGGGCCAGGTGACGACCGACGGCCTGACGATCACGGCCGGCGCCGGGGCGCTGGACGCCATGGTGGCGCGTGCGGCGGCCAAGGCGGGGATCGCCGGGCTGGAGTTCTATGCCGGCATTCCCGGCGCGGTCGGCGGCGCCCTGACGATGAACGCGGGTTGCTACGGCGCGGAGACCAAGGACGTGCTGGTCTCGGCCTGGGGCCTGAACCGCCAGGGGCAGCGGGTCGACTACGCCCTGGCCGACTTCGGCTACACCTATCGCCATTCCCAGGCGCCGATCGACATCATCTGGGTGGAGGCGACCTATCGCGGCACCGCCGATGCCCCCGACGCCGTGGCGGCCCGGATCGCCGAAATCACCAGCCGTCGCGAAACGACCCAGCCGATCCGCGAAAAGACCGGCGGCTCCACCTTCAAGAACCCGCCAGGCCATTCGTCGTGGAAGCTGGTGGACGAGGCGGGCTGGCGCGGCAGGCTGCACGCCGTGACAGGCGGCGGCGCCAAGTTCAGCGAGTTGCACTCCAACTTCATGATCAACCCGGGCGAGGCCACCGCGGCCGACATCGAGAGTCTGGGCGAGGCCGTCCGCGCCGACGTGCTGAAAAAGACCGGCGTCCAACTGGACTGGGAGATCAAACGGATTGGGCGCGCTCTGTCGTAAATCTGAGGTTGCGCGAAAAAACGCCGCGTCCTAGAGGCGGATTCTCGGGGGAGAATCCAGATGAAGCGTATCGCAATCGCAGCCGGCCTGTTGGTTATGGCCGCAGAGCCGGTCCAGGCCCAGATCGTCACACGCGCGGCCGCGATGGGGGCTGAGCGCATCGACCTGACGCGGTCCAGCGCCGGCTACACCTATTTCAACCGCTCGGGCGCCGATCTGGCGCAGCACGACGAGGCCCTGCGCGCCTGCATGGTCGAGGCGGGAAGGATGCGCCAGCCGGACGACAACGGCGCCGCCGGTGCGGCGGCGGCCGGCGGATTGCTGGGCGCATTGGTGGTCGGCGTCATCCAGGGCGCGGTGAACGGCATGCAGGAGCGCCGGGGCGTCGCGGCCAATATGGAAAACTGCATGGTCGTGAACGGCTGGCGCGTGGTGCGGCTGGACGAGGCCGAGGGCAAGACGCTGGATGCGATGGAGCAGCCGGCCCTTCACGACGCCCTGACCGATCGCGTGGGCGCCGCTACGCCGGCAGGCCAGATCGTTCGCGTTTATGACAATGACGCCGTGCGTGGCGATACGGTGGTGATCGGTCGGGCGGGCGATCTGGACAAGGTGTCCTTGAGCCTGCAGGCCCTGCCGCCGTCCGACGCCGCGCCCGCGCCGTCGCGCCGAGGCCCCCAGGCTCCGCGCACCGCCCGTCCGCCCCGCGCCCTGAAACCGGAAGAGGTTGCGATCAAACCGGGCGACGCCCTGGTGACGGTGCGTCTGACCGGCATGGCCGAACAGGGCGGACGGACCCTGATCTTCAGCCGCCAGGGACCGGCGCCGGATATCCAGCCGTGGGAGAACGACGGCCGCCCAGCGCTGTTCGCCGTCACCCTGCCGACGCGCGGCGCGGCCCGGGGCGATCGCACCCGCGCCGTGACCCAGACCTTCGCCGTTCCGCCCGGCCGCTGGCGGCTGAGCGCTATCAATGTCGGCCAGCACATCACCCACTTCTGCCTGGGCGCGTCAGGGTTCGAGGCGCGGGAAGGGGAGGCGGTCTATGCTGGGGCGTTTGACCTGTCGGGCGAGCAGATGCGCCCCGACATGACCCTTCTCGACGACCTGTTCGCGCCCACGTCGCCCGCCGCCGTCGCCGGCCTGCGGCACCGCGCCGCCGATTGGACCTATGGCGACCGGCAGCCGTGCGAAGGCGCCTATCTCTATGCGCTGGACCTGCGCCCTGCCGCTCCGGCTGCGGAGTCGATCGAGGTGACGCCATCGCCTTCCACGCAAGCCGTCGCGGTCAAGGAGGTTGAACCGGCCCCGGAAACCGTCCCGACGTCCACACTTCAATGACCTCATGAGGGTTTGGTTGACGGGCTGTTAACGACCTGCGCGGCATCCAGACTGTTCTGGAGCCGCCCATGACCCGCCCCTTCCAATCTCTTCACGTCGCCGTCCTGATGGGCGGTCTGTCCGCCGAGCGCGAGGTGTCGCTGTCTTCGGGGGAACAGTGCGCCCAGGCGCTGGAGCGGCAGGGCGTGCGGGTCAGCCGCGTGGACGCCGGGCGCGACCTGGCCAATGTGCTGTCCGGCCTGATCAAACCCGACGTGGTGCTGAATTGCCTGCACGGCGCCTGGGGCGAGGACGGCTGCGTCCAGGGCGTGCTGGAGACGCTGAAGATTCCCTACACCCATTCCGGCGTGCTCGCCTCGGCCCTGGCGATGGACAAGGACAAGTCCAAGGCCGTGCTGCGGATGGCCGGCGTCAAGGTTCCAGGCGGCGGCCTGTATGATCGCCACGAGGTCGCCAGTCGCCACGTCATCGAGCCGCCCTATGTGGTCAAGCCGAACGCCGAGGGGTCTTCGGTCGGCGTGTTTCTGGTCCGCGAGGGGGCGAACCGCCCGGTCGCCGAGGTGGGCGAGCCGGACTGGGCCTATGGCGAGCAGGTGGTGGTCGAACCCTATATTCCGGGCAAGGAATTGTGCGTCACCGTGATCGGCGAGGCGGCCGGACCGCGCGCCCTGACCGTGACCGACATAACCCCGACCAAGGGCTTCTATGACTACGAGGCCAAATACGCGCCGGGAGGGTCGGTCCACGTCCTGCCGGCCGTCTTGCCGGCCCATGTGTTCGAGGCGGCGCTGCGTCAGGCCGAACTGGCCCATACGGCGATGGGTTGCCGAGGCGTTTCGCGGTCCGACTTCCGTTATGACGATGTTAAGGACGATCTGGTCCTGTTGGAGGTCAACACTCAGCCCGGCATGACCCCGACCTCGCTCGCGCCCGAGCAGGCCGCCTATGCCGGAATGACCTATGACGATCTGGTTCGGTGGATGGTGGAGGACGCCTCATGCCCGCGGTAGTTCGCGGCGGTCGGCGACAGGGTTCGGGCCAAGCGCCAGGACGCGGCGCGGCGCCCAGGAACGGCGGGCGCTCGCGCGGCGGCGCCCAGAACGCCTCGGCCATTCCGGGCAAGATGGCCGCCATCGGCCGTGTCGATATCTCTCCCCGCACCGCGGTCATCGCCCTGGGGGCTGGCGCCCTGTTGCTGGTCGGGGTGCTGGCGACCGGGGCGCGCGCCGAACGGATCGGCGCCTCTGTCTCGCATGGCGTCGACAGTCTGACCTCCGGCATGGGGCTGACGCTGAAGCGCGTGCATGTCACCGGCGCCTCGGCCGAAGCTGAGCCGGCCATCCGGCAGGCGCTGGGTCTGTATTCCGGCCAGCCGATCACCAGTCTGAAGCTCGAAGCCATCCGCGACCGCGTTCAGGGCGTGGGATGGGTCAAGTCGGCGCGCATCGTGCGCCTGCTGCCCGACACCCTGATCGTCGAGGTCAAGGAGCATGACCGCCTGGCCGTCTGGCAGGAAGCGGGACAGATCAAGGTCATCGACGCGCGAGGCCAGGTGATCACGGGCGCCGACGCCCGACGCTATCCCACCCTTCCGCTGGTGGTGGGCAAGGGGGCCGATGTCGCGGCGGGGGAAATTTTGCCGCTTCTGGCCCAGCGCCCGCGCCTGATGAACAAGATCGACGCCCTCGTCCGCGTGGACGAGCGCCGCTGGGACCTTCGGCTCAAGGACGGCAGCCTGATCCAGCTGCCCGCTACGGAACAGGAGGCGGCGCTGATCCGCCTCGATGCGCTGGATCAGCGCGAACGCCTGCTCGACCTGGGTTTCGCCCGGGTCGACCTCAGAACCCCGGACGAGGTCGCGGTGCGACCGACCGGCGATGCTTAAGGACCGGGACCAGATGTCGGGAAAGCCGCGCGCAGCCAATGACCAGGGTCGGGGCATGGACCCCCGCGCCGGACGCGCGCCCGTTATCGCCGCTTTGGATATCGGTCAGTCCAAGGTCTCATGCTTCATCATGAAGCCCGACGGCGTGCGTCACGCCGACCGCACCATCCGTGTCGCGGGCGCCAGCCACGTCCAGTCCAAGGGCGTCAGGGGCGGGGCCATCATCAATATGGACGAGGCCGCACAGGCCATCGGCCACGCCGTCGAACGCGCCGAACGCGCGGCCCAGAGCCCGGTCTCCGGCGTGGTCGTGACAACCGCCATCGGCCAGATGGCCAGCCACCGGGTCCAGGCCCGCGTATCCCTGGGCGCCAATCCGGTCGGGGACGCCGATCTGGCGCGCGCCATCGGCATGGCCCTGGCGCAGATTCGCCTGCCCAACCGCCGCCCGATCCATGTGCTGCCGATCGGTTGGTCGGTCGACGGCGCACGCGGGGTGCATGATCCGCGCTCGATGCGTGGGGGCTCGTTGGGACTGGACCTCCTGGTGGTGTCGATGGCCGAGAACGTCTTCACGACCCTGAGCCATTGCCTGGAATTGGCGCATCTGGACCTGCAAGGCGTCGCCGCCGCCCCCGTCGTCTCGTCCCTGGCCGCGCTGGAAGAGGACGAGATGGATCTGGGCGCCGTCTGCATCGACATGGGCGGCGGTTCCACCAGCGCCGCGGTCTGGGGCGGCCGCTCCCTGCTGCATATCGAAAGCCTCAATGTTGGCGGCGACCATGTCACCTCCGACATCGCGCGCGGCCTGTCGACGTCCAAGGCCGGCGCAGAGCGGCTGAAGACCCTGCACGGCTCGGCCATGGCCAGCGCCAACGAGGACCGCGAAATGCTGGAGGCCCCGCCGCGCGGCGAGGAAGCCTCCGCCGGCCCCGTCATCGTGCCCCGCGCCATGCTGAAGACCGTGATCGCCCCGCGCGTCGAGGAAACCCTCGAACTGCTCCGTGATCGTCTGAAAAACGCCGGCGTCGGCCTGGAGCCCGGCGCGGGCCTGGTCCTGACCGGCGGCGCCAGCCAGTTGAACGGCGTGCGCGAGCTGGCCGTCCGCGTCTTCGACCGCCCCGTCCGCCTCGGAAAACCCCAACGGGCGCCACATTTGGCCGACGCCGCCTCCGGCCCCGCCTTCTGCGCCACCGCCGGCGTCCTCCTCCGCGCCGCCTACGGTCCTCGCGAAGCGGTCTCGGCTCGCAAGCTAATGGCGCGCCAGATCACGGCGGCGGACGCCCCGAAAATCCACCGTGGCAACGTCGTCGGGCGTGTGGCTGGCTGGTTGCGGGATAATCTTTAAAAACTCAGATTTCCCGTTTGGGCACAGGCCAGCGCCTCACTTAGAGCGCTAACTCTGCTCGCCTGCAGCTTAAATAACTGTGTCCTGGCCGTAACATAAATGACTTGGGTCGGCCCGATTTGAGACACAATGGTTGCTTCAGAGCCATAATTCGCTAGACGGATGGGTTCTAAGCCGTCGAACGTTGCGACTCGGCGGGGCAAGTTTTGTATTTAGTGGGGGCTATCCATGATGAAGCTGAAGCGTAATTATCTATTCGGGTCGACGATCCTGGCGGGGGTCGTGGCCATATCGGCTCCAGCATGGGCTCAGGCTCAGAACGCCGAACAGACGAGCGCGACGCAGGTTGATGAAATCGTCGTCACGGGGTCGCGTATCCGTCGTGACCCCACGACCGCGCCGACGCCGCTGATTCAGGTCGCGCGCGAAGAGCTCCTGAGTGCAGGACAGAATACGGTCATCGACTATCTGGCGCAGATTCCCGCGCTTTCGAACTCGCAGGTTCCCTCTGATAACACGGGCACCAGCCTTAATGCAGGCGGCTTGGCGATCGCCAACTTGCGCGCCCTCGGAAACTCGCGGACCCTTACCCTGGTTGACGGTCGTCGCCATGTGGGCTCTCAGCAAGGCACGCTGAGCGTTTCAGTCAACACCATTCCCCGCCTGCTGATCCAGAACATCGAGATCATCACCGGCGGCGCCTCCTCGGTATATGGCGCCGACGCCGTCGCCGGCGTTGTTAACTTCCAGCTTCGTAAAGATTTCGAAGGACTGGAAATCGACTCCAGCTATGCGCGGATCACTGAAAAAGGCCGTAACGATCAGTATCGCATCTCGGCCTTGATCGGTCAGAACTTCTTCGACAACCGATTGAATGTGTACGGCTTCGGCGAATACGAGCGTATCCCGCAGGTCGACAGCATGGACCTCAAGTGGATCGCGCGCGGCACGGCGCTGGTGGGCGTGGACGCGGATCCGATCACTGCCTCCATCGGCCCGGCGATCGACGGCGTTTACGACAACATGCTGTTTTCCGGTCTATACCGCCTGGATCGCCCGCGGTGGGGATCGACCACGCTTGCGAACGCACAGCAGCCCAGCCCCACGAGCAACCCGAATGTGCCTCAAGCCAACTGCACCGGCGTAACGGCAGCGGCGTGCTATAGTGTCGATCCGGCAAAGACTTGGTGGTTTGACGGGACGACCGCACGTTTGGCCAACTTCGGTCAACGGATTGGCAACACCGGGTCAAACCGCCCACTCAATATCGGCGGTGATGGTGAGCCGATCGGTACGTTCAGTCAGGACGACCGTCTGCCACGTACAGACGCCTACCGTTTCCAAGTCGGTTCAAACTTCAAGGTTACCAACGAGATCTCGGCCTATGCCGAGGCCAAGTACACGCGTGAGGACACCTATGCGGTTGGACAGCCGACGTTCTTCGACTTCTATCTGAGCGACTCTATTTATGGAGCTGGCGCCGCGCCGGTCACATATCTGTCTAGCGGCGCTCCCAGCAATCAAAGCCATGGTCTACGTGTTTCCGACAACGCATTCATACCTGCTGCGCTGAAGGCGGCGATTGCGGGGAATACTGTCACAAACTACGGCGCGCCCACGCTGAACGCTCCCGGGCAAGCCCAGGCCGCCACGGCTGCGCCATGGGCTCGCCACACAATGTTTGGTCCCAATCGCGATCAAACTAACGAGCGCGAGTTGCAGCGCTATGTCATTGGCTTCAAGGGCGATCACGGCGACATCGGTTTCGTCAAGAATGTCTCGTGGGACCTCGGCTATACCTATGGTCGAATGGATAATCTGAACAATGAGCGCGGCGTAGATGTGCAGCGCTTGGTGTTCGCTGCGGACTCCGTTATCGACACGCTCGGCCTCGTCAATGGCCGGGCCGGCGAGGTGGTCTGCCGAGTGAAGCTGCTGAATGCGCAGAACCCCGCGCTAACCAATGCGCAGACCGGCGCGGGCGGAATTCGCGATTATTCCAACCGGGCGGGACAAACGGCAGGCACCTATGGCGATGTCCGTGCACGCGCGGAAGGGCGCGCGGCCATCAATGAGTGCGTTCCGCTCAACATCTTCGGCAAGGGCAACCAAAGCGCTGAGGCTCTCAAGTACGTCGACGCGTCTGTGAACGTCCGCCAACGTAACGAACAGCAAGATGCCGTTGGCTCGCTCTCCGGGCAGTTCTGGGACTTCTGGGGCGCCGGCCCAATTGGCGTAGCCATCGGCGCTGAATGGCGTAAAGAATTCACGCAAGGCATCGGGCGCAGCGCTGACACCGGTGATCGCCAACTGTTCTTGAACACCGGCCCCGATTTTGCGCCGGCGTCTTATGAGAGCAAAGAGTTCTTCTCGGAAGTGTCGCTGCCGCTCTTCCGGGACAGCATGCTGGGGGAATACGCTGAGCTTAGCGGATCCTATCGCTATTCCGATTATAGCAATGTCGGAAATGTGGACGTCTATGGTGTGAACCTGGTCTATCGTCCCATTCGGGACATTTCGTTCAAGACCAGTTTCAATACGTCAGTTCGTGTCCCCAATCTTGGTGAACTTTATTCGCCCTATACTCAGACGTTCGCGAACAACTTCACTGATCCTTGCGCAACAACGTCGATCAACAGCGCATCAAACTCGGAATACCGCGCAAATCGCATCGCAAACTGCACGGCTTTGGCCGCGGCCAAAAACCTGACATATGACTTCGCGGGCGCAACCGAATCCCGCGATGACGATTACACGCCGCTCTACACCAGTGGCATTCCGGGTGTGAGCGGCGGCAACCCGTTCCTTCAGCCGGAAGAGTCAGAGTCTTTCACATTCTCGACAGTCTTCCAACCTCGCTTCGCGCCTCGGTTGAGCGTGGTGTTGGACTACTATGAAATCGAAATTTCGAATGTTATCGCATCTGTGACACCCCAAACTGCAGCGAATGTCTGCGTGAACGGGCCTTCGCTGAATGCTGCGGCCTGCTCGACGATCTTCCGTCAGAACACCCCGGTCGCCAATCCGGGCAACAACATTGATCGGTCGGAAGCGTTCAAGGTGGGATCGGGTGGTCAGTTTGGCGGCTTTATCCAGGGTGCCATCAACTATGCTAAGAGAACGGCCCGAGGGGTCGATTTCACGGCGAACTACGCAATCGACACCCGTGAAACGTTTAACTGGAACCTGGGCACCTTCACCAACTCGATCCAAGGGTCGTGGTTGATTGAACAGAAGCAGTTCAACAACATCGCCGACCCAGGTGATTTCACAGAGTATGCAAGCCTTCTGCAGACGGGGGGTTCGTTCCCTCGCGTGCGGTTTGCAAACACGCTCACTTGGATGCCGAACGATGCACTTGCGCTGACCTGGACCACAGACTTCCAAACCTCGCAGGACATCTACCAGTACCGCACTCAGGTATCGAATATCGATGACCGTCCCATCGAATATCTTCGTACAGGAAACTTCGTCCGTAACGACTTCGGCGTGCGCTACAATGTGAACGACACCGTCACAGTGCGGGCCAAGGTCACGAATATCTTTGCGGAAGAGCCGGCTCCGTGGTTGGGCAATACGCTATATTCTAACTTCGATCCCTACGGTCGTCGATTCAACGTGAGCCTGAACTACCGTCCCTGGTAAATCCGGCCTTCAACAATGCGGAAAGGGCGGTCCTTCGGGGCCGCCCTTTTCATTTGTCCAAGGAAAACTGCGGCCAAGCTTTTTGACGAGGGGTGGCGTCGGGGCCGACTCACATTATCGCCGTAACCTTCTCTTAACCTTCGTGGGCGCAATCCTTAACGCGCTCATAACCAAAGCGATTCGGCGGGGCGGTCGGTTGGTTGGAAGGGGCGGGTCAGCAGGTCGGAAACACGAAAATGTCGCTCTCATTGGTCAAGCCGCAACACACTGAACTGAAGCCCCGCATCGTCGTGTTCGGCGTCGGCGGGGCCGGCGGGAACGCCGTGAACAACATGATCGACGCCGGTCTTGAGGGCGTCGAGTTCGTCGTGGCCAACACCGACGCGCAACACCTCAGCTTCGCCAAGACGGACCGCCGCATTCAACTGGGCGAGACCATCACTCAAGGCCTGGGCGCCGGCGCCCACCCCGAAGTCGGCATGAACGCCGCCGAGGAATCCGCCGACGAAATCCATCAGCACCTGGAAGGTGCGCACATGGTCTTCATCACCTGCGGCATGGGCGGCGGCACCGGCACGGGCGCCGCACCTGTCATCGCCAAATGCGCGCGTGATCGCGGCATCCTGACCGTCGGCGTCGTGACCAAGCCCTTCACTTTCGAAGGCCGTCACCGGATGCGCTTGGCCGACGCGGGCGTCGCCGAGCTGCAACGCTATGTCGACACCCTGATCGTCATCCCGAACCAGAACCTGTTCCGGGTCGCCAACGAGCGCACCACCTTCGCCGACGCCTTCGGCATGGCCGACCAGGTGCTGCACTCTGGCGTGCGCTCGATCACCGACCTGATGATCCTGCCCGGTCTGATCAACCTGGACTTCGCCGACGTGCGCGCCGTCATGTCCGAGATGGGCAAGGCGATGATGGGCACCGGCGAGGCGACCGGCGACGACCGCGCCCTGCTGGCCGCCCAGAACGCCATCGCCAACCCTCTGCTGGACGAAACCAGCCTGAAGGGCGCCAAGGCCGTGCTGGTCAACATCACCGGCGGACTGGACATGACCCTGCTGGAGGTCGACGAGGCCGCCAACGCCATTTCGGCCGAGGTGGACGGCGACGCCAACATCATCTTCGGCGCGGCCTTCGATCCGGCGCTGGATGGCAAGATCCGCGTCTCCGTGGTCGCCACCGGCATGGACGAGGGGGAGGTGCGCCGCATCGAGCCTATCGCCCCGCAGACTCCCGCCTCCGCGCCCCTGGCCAGCCATGAAGCGCGTCGTTCGGCCGGCGGCCAGTACGGCGCCCAGATGTCGCGCGCGCCCGAGCCGACGCGCGAAAGCTATCGCGAGCCGGTTCGCGCCGAGGCGCCGCGCGCGCCCGAACCGCGCATCGAACCGGCGCCGGTCGTGCCGACCTTTCAGGCCCAACCCGCCCGGGAGCCGGAACCGCGCCCCGAGCCGGTGATCCGCGTCGCCGAGCCGCAGGCACGCACCCTGGACCCCATCGTTGATCCTTGGGTGGAGGAATACGAAACCCGCGCCCCAGCCGCGACCCGCGCGCCGCAAGGCGACCTGTACGGCGAGCGGGCCGCATCTTATCCGCAGCAGCAGCCGCAAGCCGACGACGGTTATGACGACCGCGACCATCGTCGCAGCGGCTGGAGCCTGTTCGGCCGCGGCAAGCGCACACAGCCTCAGACCGACATGGGCTATGCGCCCCAGCACAATCCTCAGACGCGCGGTTCGGCCCAGGCCGCGCATCAGCCGGAACCGGAGGCGGGACAGGCCGATGACGACCTGGAAATCCCATCCTTTCTCCGCCGGCTGGCGAACTAAGACCCCGCGATCCTGAACCCAGGGTCGGTCAGGGCGCCCCGAGGCCGCAAGCCTCGGGGCGTTCGACGTTTCAGGCCGAGCTGTCGGTGTTTCAGAGCGAAACAATCCGAAACCGGACTTTGGTTTTGTCGTTGCGGCGCGACCGCTAAACGGAAGGCGGGGCGTAGTCCGCACGACGTGCGGGACGCATTGAAAGAAGCGAGTTTTCGGTTTGTCGGTCAGGAACGACCATCACGAACGCACCATTGTCGCGCCGGCCATCATCGCCGGCGTGGGGGTGCATACCGGCCGCCGGGTTCGGCTGGCGGTTCGTCCGGCGCCTTCTGGCACGGGCATCATCTTCGTGCGCACCGACGTGACCGACCGCGACAACCGCATTCCGGTCTCGGGCGAGGCGGTGGTGGATGCGCGCCTGAACACAATGATCGCCAATGGCGAAGACGTGCGCCTGTCGACCATCGAGCATCTGATGGCGGCCTTCTCGGCCCTGGGCGTGTCCAACGCCGTGGTCGAGGTGGATGGGCCGGAGCTGCCTATCCTCGATGGGTCGGCGCTGGAGTTCGTCAAGCTGTTGGACAGGGCGGGCTTCCGTCCGCAACCGCAGCCGCAGCGCTATATCGAAATCCTGGAAACGGTCCATGTGGTCGAGGGCGACAAGCACGCCGCCCTGATGCCGTGCGACCGTTTCGAGATGCGGTTCGAGATCGATTTCCCGTCCAAGGTCATCGGCAATCAGGTCATCGACTTCGTCGTGGACGAGGCGACCTTCCGGCGCGAGATCATGGCCTGCCGCACCTTCGGTTTCGCCCACGAGGTCGAGGCGTTGCGCAAGGCCGGCCTGGCGCGTGGCGGTTCGCTGGAAAACGCTGTGGTCATCGACGGCGACGATATTCTGAACCCCGGCGGCCTGCGTATGGAGCGCGAGTTCGTGCGGCATAAGGCGCTGGACGCCATCGGCGACCTGTATGTGCTGGGCGCGCCGCTGCTGGGCCGTTACGAGGGCTACAAAGCCGGACACGCCCTGAACAACAAACTGGTGCGCGCGCTTCTGGCCGCGCCCCAGGCCTGGCGCGAAGTGACGCGCGTGCCGGAACTGGCGCAGGCCGGCTAGGCGCCGATCACCGAAACCAATCGGCCGAAATCCGGCTCGTTCTGCTGGAAGGCGCGGCGGTTGGAGAAGAACCGTTCGGCGTCCGCACAGGTGTCGTGGCCGGTCCAGACGGCCTGACCGACGCCGGCCTGCTGCAGTCGCCACAGGACGAAGCCGGGCAGGTCGAACTGGCGCTTGTCGTCGGCCTCGCCAGGCTGGAAGAAGCGGTCGCTGCCGGGATCGTGATGGACGAAACGGTCCTCGAAATCGACGCCGACCTCATAGCTGGTTTGGCCGATGCAGGGGCCGACCACAGCCAGGATGCGGCGGGGGTCGGCGCCTAGAGCTTGCATGGCCGAGACGGCGGAATGGACCACCCCGCCCAAGGCACCCTTCCAACCGGCGTGGACGGCGGCGACGACGCGGGTTTCGGGATCGGCCATCAGGATCGGGGCGCAGTCGGCGGTCAGGACGGAACAGAGCAGGCCAGGCTCGGCCGAAACGACAGCGTCGCCCTCGGGTCGATCACCGTTCCAGGGAGCTTCCGCCACGCGCGCGACGGCGGAATGGATCTGATAGCAGCCGTTCAGATGGCCGGACTCGGCGCCGAAATGGGCTGCGACGCGACGGCGGTTTTCCGCGACTGCGGCGGGATCGTCGTGCGAGCCGACGCCGGCGTTCAGCCCTTCGTAGATGCCGGTCGAGACGCCGCCCGCGCGGGTGAAGAAGCCGTGGGCGACGCCGGCGGCGGTCAGCAGCGGATGGGTGATGGGGGCCAGGTCGGTCATGTCCGCCCTTCTATCAGACGTCCCAGCCGGGCACGACCAGGGCGCGGGGCGCGAAGATGGCGGCGGCCTTGAACAGGACGCCCATCTGGTCGTCGGCGGTCAGACGATGAAGCTGGCGGTCGATCACCGACGCGGCGGCGGGACGGGAGGTCTTCAAGGCTTCTGCGCGGGCGTGAATCCCCAGGCGGCGCAGGAACTCGCCCTGAGGCAGGCAGCCGGTGACATCTGCCCCGGTGTGGACGGCGGCCTCCAGCACGGCGGGGAAGTCGGCCCATTGCGTCAGGTCCGCCGCGCCGGGATCGGCCAGGGGATCGACCTTCCGATGACGATAGAGGGCCTGGAGCGTATCGCCCGCCTCGGACCGGGCGCGGCCATAGTCGATCAGCAGGGCGGCGCCCGACGCGGCCTTCATCACCAGGCCCAGGTCGCGGCCGAAGATCGCCTGCTGGCCCGAAATCTCGATCACGCCGCCGGGCGGAACGTCGAAGGCCGGCTTTCTGAAACCACTGGTGATGGCGGTTAGGCCGAAGATCAGGTCGCCCCGGTCGTCCACGCCGATGCGACGCTCGGCCCAACCGTCGTCCGTGCACACGAACTGGCGCGCGGGCAGGCAGTCCAGCACCTCGTTGGCGATCAGGATGACGGGGGCGTCGGTGTCGATCCGCGTCAGATCCTTCACCCAGCGCGGCGACAGGTCGGCGCCGGCCAGGGCCCTGGCCTGCAGATCGCGCAAAGGAGCGCTGGGTTCGATCAGGATCAGGTCGCAGGCTTCCAGAAAGCCGGGGGCCAGACGGGCGGCTCGCAGCGCGTCGCTCATCAGCGTGCCGTCGCCGGGACCGACCTCCACCAGGCGGAACCGCTCGGGCGCACCCAGCCGGTTCCAGGTCTCGACCGCCCACAATCCGATCAGTTCGCCGAACATCTGGCTGACCAGCGGGGCGGTGATGAAGTCGCCGCCTTCGCCAAGGGCCGGGCGCGACGCATAGTAGCCCCCCTTGGGATCGTGCAGGCAGCGGGTGACGTAGTCGGCGACCGTCATCGGACCCGTCAGGGCGATCTCGCGCGCCAGGCGGGTCTTCAGGGTTTCGACCTGGCTCATGCCTCGGCGACGGCCGCAGGACGCTTCCAGGCGCGCCAGATCAGCCAGGCGCCGACCAGGATCATCGGGATCGACAGCATCATCCCCATGGTCAGGCCCAGCGGGAAGTTCGGCATGCCGAAGTCAGGCTCGCGCACATTCTCCAGCGCCGCACGGCAGACGCCGTAGCCGACCAGAAACAGGCCGGTGATGTAGCCGGGCTTCTTCAGCAGATCGAATTTCCAGATGCCGATGGACAGGACGGAGAACAGGACCACGCCCTCCAGCCCCGCCTCGTATAGCTGGCTGGGATGACGTGGCGCGGTTCCGGCGGGGCAGAAGCCGTACATCTGTTCGATGCGGGCGTTGCAGAAGCGGATGGCCCAAGGGACGGTCGTCTCGCGACCCCACAACTCGCCGTTTATGAAGTTGGCCAACCGCCCGAACATCAGGCCGATCGGCACGACGGGCGCGACCAGATCGCCCAGGCGCAGCATGTCGATCTTCTGGCTGCGGGCGTAAAGGACGATGGCCAGGCAGACGCCCAGGAAGCCGCCGTGGAAGCTCATGCCGCCGGTCCACAGCTGGAACAGCTCGAACCGTTCGCCCAGCGTCTGGCCGGTGAACAGCTGGCCGTACATGACTGGCTTGTAGAACAGGGCGTAGCCCAACCGTCCGCCCAGGATAATGCCCAGCACGATCCACAGCACCAGATCGTCCAACTGGTTGGAGGTGATCGGCGCCTTGCCCGGCGCCCACAGACGCGGCGTCTTGGCCAGGCGCGCCGCGTACCACCAGCCCAGCACGATGCCGGCGACATAGGCCAGGGCGTACCAGCGGATCGGCAGCGGCCCGAGGTGGATCAGAACCGGATCGAATTCGGGAAAGGGCAAGGGGCGTTCCTGTGAGGGGCGATCTGAAGGCGGTTTAGCAAGGGTCGCTGGCTGCGTCGCCTGTGAAGACGCATCACGACGCCTTGATGGCGGACCCGAAGCAGCAGAAAGAAAGGTTTCGTTCACCATAGTCGGTGAACCTTCGTTAACGACGTCGAGGTCGGAGGCCGCCATGCAGACCCGCAATCCCATCCTGGACGAGTTCGCCAAGCTGACGACCGGCGCCATGGGCCTGGCCCAGGCGGCGGGCGAAGAGGCCAGGACCGCCTGGCGGGCGCAGGCCGACCGGATCGCCGCCGAGATGGACCTGGTCCGCCGCGACGAGTTCGATGTGCTGAAGGACGAGATCGCCGCCCTGCGCGCCGAGATCGCGGAGCTGAAAGCCGCGAAGACGCCGGCCGCGAAGCCTGTGAAGGGAACGTCCACAGATGGAACTCAACCCGGGGACGCAGCCGGTTGAGCCGAATCTGCGAACAGGCTTACCGTTCTGTTAACGCCCGCGATTCTCGCGGACGCAGCTCGAATCGAGACTTTTGATGGATATCGCCCGGCCAGAGGAAATGGACGTGCCGTTCGACCCGCTTGAGGTCGTCGAGCATGTCCTGACGGCCGAGAACCTGCCGTTCGACCGCACCGACGACGGCGACCTGGCCTTCGCCCTGGCCGGCGACTGGAAGGACTATGAACTGTGGTTCGCCTGGCGGCCCGAGGGCGACTGCCTCCAGCTTTGCTGCGCCCTGGACCTGAAGGTGGCCAAGAGCCGCAAGACGGCGGCCTATGAACTGGTCGGTCTGATCAATCAGCGCACCTGGATGGGCCATTTCGAGGTCTGGGCCGAGGACGGCGAGATCGTCTTCCGACACTCTCTGGCCCTGCCGATGGGCGAACGCCCGACCCTGGCCCAGGCGGCGTCCATGATCGATGCGGCCATTGAGGCGTCGGACCGCTATTATCCCGCGTTCGACTTCATGGTGCGCGGGAACAAGAAACCGCAGGAGGCCATCGACGCCTGCCTGTTCGAGACCGTCGGCACCGCCTGATGACCGTTCCGGGACCTGTCGTTCTGGTCGGCTGCGGCCGGTTGGGATCGGCCATTTTGGAAGGCTGGCTGCTGACCGACACGGTCGCGGCTCAGGACCTGATCATTCTCAGCCCGTCGGAGAAGCCAGCCGCCGAGGCCGCGCGGGCCAATGGAGCGCGGGTCAATCCGCCGCTGGAGGCGCTGACGGAAGCCGCGGTGATCGTTGTGGCCGTCAAGCCGGCGATCTGGCGCGCGGTGATGGCCCCGTTGGCCCCCTTCCTGAGCGATGAGGCGGTGATCCTGTCGGTGATGGCGGGCGTCACGGCGCCTGGTTTGGCTGAAGGGATCGGCGGCCGGCCCATCGTGCGGGTCATGCCGACGACGGGCGTATCGCGCGGGCGCGGCGTGGCCTCTGTATGGTCTGCCGACCCGAAGGCGGAAACGCTCGGGCGCGATCTGTTCTCGGCGATGGCCGAGACGGTCGTCTTGGCCGACGAGGCCCTGATGGACGCGGCGACGGCGGTGGCTGGATCGGGCGCAGCCTATTTCTACGCCTTCACCGAGGCTCTTGCGAGGGCGGGAGAGGCGGCGGGGCTGGACGCGATGACCGCCGATGTCCTGGCGCGCGCCACCCTACGTTCGGCCGCAGATTCAATGGCCGACGACGCGCTGGACGCGCTGATCGGCCGTATCGCCTCGCCGGGCGGTTCGACCCGTGCGGGCCTGGACGCCCTGGATCGGGACGGTCGGCTGCAGACCATGCTGGACGACACGGTTGCGGCGGCGGTCCGCCGCAACCGCGAGATGGGCGGTTAGATCAGGGCTCTAGAAGCGGCCGCGCTCGATCTGGTCGCCGAACCGCTCGAAGGCGCGGTCGGCGTCGCGCCAGACGCTGTAGCCCCAGACATCGCGAAGATCGGGCGTGAAATAGGAATAGTCGACCGGCCGGGTCTGACCGTCCGCCAGGACGATCTCGCCCTTGATGGCGGCCCCGCCGATGGAGACGCTGCGGATGGGATCCAGGCCCGGGGTGCGGCGAACCTGTTCGATGGTCGGGCGGTTGGGCTTCAGATCCACCAGCACCAGATTGGCCGTCGCACCCGGATAGCGCTGGGCCAGGGCCTTGCCGACCTCGGATTGCAGACCGGCGATCTGCTGGCTGACGTCGCGGTCGCCCAGCTTTTCGACCTCGCGCCGAAGTTCGGGGCCGATCGTGACGTTGACGGTAGGGGCGGGGGCTTGCGCCTGGGCGATGGCGGCGGCGGCGAGGGTGGCCGCCAGCGGCGCGAAGAAGGCGAGTTTACGCATCACTATGATCTCCTGGCCCTGTCCCGCCTAAGATGATCCCGAACCGCTTGTTTCGCTAGGGGCGGCGCTCAGGAATCGGCGCGACCTATAGGTTTCCGACAATGGACACCGCGCCGGGGACCCGTACGGTCGCCTTCAAGCCGCCCAGGTCGCTGCGGTCCAGCGTGACGTCGCCGCCGTGGGCGCGCGCCACGTCGCGGGCGATGGCCAGGCCCAGGCCGACGCCCTTGCGGTTCTGATTGCGCGACTCGTCCAGTCGCGAGAAGGGGCGGAACGCCTCGTCGTACATGGCTTCGGGGATGCCGGGGCCGTCGTCCTCGACCACCACCTCCAGGCCGCCTGAAGCCAGGGGGCGCGCCGACAGCCGCACGTGTTCGCCATGCGAGGCGGCGTTGCCGGCCAGGTTGACCACCGCCCGCTTGAAGGCCAGGGGGCGCAGCGAGGCGGTCATGCCTTCCGGCACGGACACATCGACAACGGCCCCGGCGCGTCGCGCATCGTCGGCCGCCGCCTTCAGCAGGTCGGAGATGGAGACGGGTTTGGGCGGCTCGCCCGCCTCGCCGCGCGCGAAATCGAGGTATTCGTCGATCATATGCTCCATCTCGTCCAGGTCGCCGCGCATGGCGGCCTGACGCTTGAACGGCGGAGCCAGCGCCAGTTCGAGGCGCAGACGGGTCAAGGGCGTCCTCAGGTCGTGGCTGACTGAGGCGAGCAGAGCGGTGCGCTGGTCGATGTGGCGCTGGATGCGGTCGCGCATGGCCATGAAGGCGACGGCGGCGGCGCGGACCTCGCGCGCGCCGTGCGGCTTGAACCGCGGCACCGTCTCGCCGCGCCCGAAGGCCTCGGCCGCGTCGGCCAGCCGCTCGATGGCCCGAACCTGATTGCGGATGAACAGGATGGCCACGCCCATCAGCAAGACTGTCGCGATGGTCAGCCACAGCACGAAGATATGGGCCTGGGTCGCCACCGCCCGCTCGCGCGGGGCGATGATGCGCAGCACGCCCTGCGGCTCCTGCACCTGAATGTCGACATAGGCGGGATAGCGGGTGGTGTCGAACCAGTAGGGCCGGTCCAGCCGCGCATCCAGCGCCCGGTCCAGCACCCGGTCCACCACGCCGATGGCGCCGCGCCGCGTCTCGGTCGGCAAGGTGCGGCCTTCCTGCAGCACGATGGACAGGGACATGGAACGTTCGGCCCGGTCGGCCAGCTTGTCCAGATTGGCCTGGGTGGGGTCGTCCTCATAGCTTTGGACCGCCCAGGCGATGTCGCCGGCCAGCCCTTCGGACAGGCGCGCGGTCACGGTCTGCCAATGGGCGTCGAAGAAGACCCACGTCACCGCCATCTGCATGACCAGCACCGGCAGGACGATGATCAGCAGCGACCGACCCCAAAGCGAGGTCGGCAGGCGCCGCTTCAAAAATCGCGGCCACAGATAGGCAGGCAGAAGCCGCATGGCGTCGCGTCGCGCCTCAGTCGGGGGCCAGCATATAGCCGACGCCGCGCACGGTCTGCAGATAGCGTGGGTTCTTGGGGTCGACCTCCAGCTTGCGACGCAGGCGTGTCACCTGCACGTCCACCGCCCGGCCGGTGATGTCGGCGGTGTCGGGCGACAGGCTCATCCGCTCGACCGGGGCGTGGGCGTGAAGGGCCAGAGTTTTCAGCAGTTGCGCCTCGGCCTCGGTCAGGCGCTGGGGGGCGCCGTCGCGCGTCAGCTCCAGCCGCTCCATGTCGAAGACGGCGGCGCCCAGCTTGATCTCCTTGGGGCCGATGGGCTTGCCACCCGTGCGGCGCAGGATGGCGTCGATGCGGAGCATCAATTCGCGTGGCTCGAACGGCTTGGACATATAGTCGTCGGCGCCGCGCGACAGACCCTCGATGCGGTCTTCCGCGTCGCCCCTGGCGGTCAACAAAAGGACCGGCGTCTTGGACAGTTCGGCCTTGTTGCGGACCCAGGACGTCAGGTCCAGTCCGCTCTCGCCCGGCATCATGACATCCAGCACGACCAGGTCGAACTCGATCAACTCCATCATCCGCTTGGCGGCGGCGGCGTGGGCGGCGCCGGTGACGCGATAGCCCTCGCGCGCCAGGAATTCCTTCAGCAGTTCGCGGATGCGATCGTCGTCATCGACGATCAGCAGATGTCGGCCCACGCCGGGGCCGGCGATGGGGCCGGATCGGCCATGGGGGCGCGATTCCGTCATGCTCATGCGACGTTTCCCCCGCCCTGGGCGTTGACCTGAACGATTCGTGAGGCTCTAAGACCGTCAGTTTCGCGGGAGACGTATTTCAATGGCCTTCGTTCCTTTCGACGATCGTGACGGCTGGATCTGGGTGAATGGCGATTTCGTTCCCTGGAGGGAAGCGAAAACGCACGTTCTGACCCACGCTCTGCACTATGGCTCGTCGGTATTCGAGGGTGAGCGTATGTATGGCGGCGAAATCTTCAAGCTCACCCAGCATTCGGAGCGCCTGAAGCGGTCCGCCAACCTGCTCGATTTCGAGATACCCTACAGCGTCGCCGAAATCGACGCCCTGTGTAACGAAACCTGCGCCAAGAACGGTCTGACCGATTGCTATGTGCGTCCGGTGGCCTATCTGGGGCCGGAGCAGACCAGCGTCTCGGCCCTGAACAACAAGGTCCACCTAGCCATCGCCGTGTGGGATTGGCCCAGCTATTTCGACCCCGAGGTCAAGGCGCGCGGCCTGAAGCTGGAATGGTCCAAATGGCGCCGCCCCGATCCGGCGACGGCCCCGACGACGGCCAAGGCGGCGGGCCTGTACATGATCTGCACCATGTCCAAGAACGCCGCCGAGCGTCGTGGATTCGCCGACGCCCTGATGCTGGACTGGCGCGGCTATGTCGCCGAGGCGACCGGCGCCAACGTCTTCTTCGTCAAGGACGGCGTCATCCACACGCCCAAGGTTGATCATATCCTGGACGGCATCACCCGCCAGACCGTCATCGAGATCGCCCACGCCAAGGGCATCGAGGTGGCGGTGCGCGACATCCTGCCGGAAGAACTGTCCGAGTTTTCGGAATGCTTCCTGACCGGCACGGCCGTCGAGGTGACGCCGGTCGCCGAGGTGGGCGACTATCGCTTCACCCCCGGCGCCCTGTCGCTGGACCTGATGGATCACTACGGCAAGCTGGTGCGCGGCCAACTGTAAGTCGACGCGCGACGGCATGATGAGGGCGGTCCCTTAAGGGATCGCCCTTTTTCGTTTCGCTTGCCAGCCGCGTCACTTTGTCCTTGAAGCGAAGGAAGACCGGCCAGGCGCGCCGGGTACGGGGATCGTCTTTCATGTTCAGCCTTCTGAACCTCCAGAGCCTGCTGGGCCTGGTCGTCATTGTCGCGGTCTGCTGGGCGATCTCGGAAAACCGGCGCGCCTTTCCTTGGCGGCTGACGCTCGGGGCCATCGCGGTGCAGGCCGGGCTGGTGCTGGCGCTGTTCGCAATCCCAGGTTCGCAAGGGGTCCTGGCGGCGGTGACGGGGGCGGTGGACGGCCTGGCGGTCGCGACCACCGAAGGGACGAAGTTCGTGTTCGGCTATTTGGCCGGCGGGGACCAGCCCTATGCGGTGCAGAATCAGGGCGCCCTGTTCACCTTCGCCTTCCAGGTGCTGCCGCTGATCCTGGTGATCTCGGCCCTGTCGGCCCTGCTGTGGCACTGGAAGATTCTGAAGTGGATCACTCTGGGCTTCGGCTTCCTGTTTCAGAAGACGATGGGATTGGGCGGCGCCTCGGCCCTGGCCGTCGCGGCCAACATCTTCCTGGGCATGATCGAAAGCCCGATCGTCATCCGCGCCTATCTGGACAAGCTGACCCGGTCGGAAATCTTCCTGATGATGGTCGTGGGCCTGGCCACCGTCGCCGGTTCGACCATGGTGGCCTATGCGACCATCCTGTCGCCGGTTCTGCCCAATGCGGCGGGCCACGTTCTGGTCGCCTCCATCGTCTCGGCGCCGGCCGGGGTGCTGCTGGCGCGGATCATCATTCCCGAGAAGGAAGGCATGGGCGGCGCGGTCGCCGACTACGATTCCGCGTTGAAGTACGACAGCGCCATCGACGCCATCGTGAAGGGTACGTCGGACGGCCTGATGGTGGTGCTGAACATCTCGGCGGTGCTGATCGTGTTCGTGGCCCTGGTCGCCCTGGTCAACGTCATGCTGGGCGGCTTCGTGGTGTTCGATGCGCCGCTGACTGTCGAGCGGATGCTGGGCTGGATCTTCGCCCCCGTCGCCTGGCTGATCGGGGTGGAGTGGAAGGACGCCGACGTCGCCGGCTGGCTGTTGGGCGTCAAACTGACCCTGACGGAGTTTGTCGCCTTCATCGACCTGGGCAAGGTGCCGGCCGGCGAGATGACGGAGCGGACGCGGATGCTGATGACGTACGCTCTGTGCGGCTTCGCCAATATCGGCTCGGTCGGCATCACGGTGACGGGCCTGTCGGTTCTGATGCCCGAGCGACGCGAAGAGGTCCTGGGCATGATCTGGAAGGGGCTGTTCGCTGGCTTCCTGGCCACCCTGATGACCGCCGCAATCGTGGGCGCCTTGCCCGCCGCGGTGTTCGGAAGCTAGCCTCTCGGTCCCATCGTCTTCGACCGCGAGGGTCGCGCAATGAAACTGTACACCTCCAATCGCGCGCCCAACCCGCGCCGGGTCCGTTGGGTGATGGCCGAGAAGGGCGTCGCCGACGTCGAGATGGTCGAGATCGACATCATGGCGGGCGAGCACAAGAAGCCAGCCTTCCGCGACCGCGTCGGCGTGCCTCATCTGCCGGCGCTGGAGTTGGACGACGGGACGATCCTGTCGGAATCCATCGCCATCTGCCGCTATCTGGAGGCGCTGCACCCTGAGCCGAATCTGTTCGGGCGCGATCCGCTGGAACAGGCCGAGGTCGAGATGTGGACGCGGCGGTGCGAATTCTATCTGGCCACGCCGATCATGCTGAACGTGCGCCACACCCATCCGGCTCTGGCGGCCCTCGAGGCGACGCAGACCCCCCAGATCGCAGAATACAACCGCCTGTCCGCCGAGCGATTCATGAAGACGCTGGACGACCATCTGGCGACGCGCACCTTCCTGGCGCTGGACCGTTTCACCATCGCCGACATCGTGGGCGTGGTGGGTCTGGATTTCGCGCGACTGGTCAAATACAGCCCGCCGGCTGAGTTCGCGCATCTGGCGCGCTGGCTGGAGACCTGCCGGGCGCGCCCGGCGGCCAAGGCTGGCGTCTGAGCCGATCATGCGCGCCTTGGCCCCGTCGCATCAGGCGCTGGCCCTGTCGCTGGCGGTGCTGGCCGGATACGTCGACAGCCTGGGCTTTCTGCAGTTGGGTGGGGTGTTCGTCTCCTTCATGAGCGGCAACTCCACGCGCCTGGCGGCCAGCCTGGCTGAGGGGCGATGGGCGGCGGCGGGCGGTCTGGCCGGCATTCTGATCCTGTTCGTCATGGGGTCGTTCTGCGGCGCCCTGATCGCGCGGGGACAGGAGAAGCGATCGCGCAGCCGCGTTCTGGCGTTCGAGGGCGTGCTGCTGACGCTGGCGGCTCTGGCGGCTGGAATGGGGTACAAGCCTGTCGCCATTGGCCTGATGGTCATGGCGATGGCGGCCGAGAACTCGGTCTTCCTGCGAAACGGCGAGGCGGCCGTCAGCCTGACCTATATGACCGGAACCCTGGTCAAGCTGGGCCAGAGTCTGGCCGCCGCCATGACGGGCGGCGAGCGCTGGGCCTTCGCACCCTATCTGGGCCTGTGGGGCGGGCTGACGGGCGGGGCGGTCGTGGGCGCCCTGACGTTCGGGCGGTTGGGGCTGGCCGCGCTGTGGCCGGCGGCGGCCTTCGCCTTCGCCCTGGCCGTCGCGGCCCGGTTCAGCCGCGCGGCGTGAATTTTCGGATCACGCCCGAGAAAGTCATCAGCAGCCGCTCGCCCGTGTTGATCTGGCCCCGCACGAAGATCAGGCTCTTGCCCGCCTTGGTCACCTGGCCCGTCGCCTCGATCAGTTCGCCGACATAGCCGCCGTCAATGAAGGTCGAGTCCAGTTGCACCGTGACGCCGGAGGCGCCCTCCATCTCCTGATAGGCGATCTGGAACATGGCGATGTCGGCGAAGGTCATCAGGCAACCGCCGTGCATCCGCCCGCCCGCGTTCATGTGCTTCTGCTCGGCGCGGAAGGCGCAGCGCATGTGTCCGTCGGGGTCCGGCCGGCCATAGAAGGGGCCGACCACGGTGTCGAAGGTGTCGTGCAGATCATAGGTCTGCCACCCGGCGAACTCGCCCTCGGTGATTGTGATTTTCTTCGGCATGCAGACTCGGCCTTACTTCTGGGCGTGCGGTGCAGCATATAGGCGCAATGAGCGATCCGATCGAAACCGCAATCCTGAATAAAATCGCCTCCCTTGAGCCGGGCAAGAGCATCGAGCCCGCCGAAGTGGCCAAGACGCTACAGCCCGAACAGTGGCAGCGGATGCTGCCCAAGGTGCGGGCCGCCGCTCTTGGCCTGATGCGTCAGGGCAAGCTGACCATCACCAAGAAGGGCAAGGCCGTCGATCCCGACGATTTCAAGGGAGTCACGCGCCTGCGTCAGGCCACGCCAGAAGAGGCCGCCCTGGCGCTGAGCCGCCGTCCGCCCGTCGTCGATCAGGACGATGACGACTGATCTCGAAGAGATCCTTACCGACATTCGCGCCTGTCGCGCCTGCGCCGGCGTGCTGCCGCACACGCCGCGCCCGGTGGTGCGGGTGTTTCCCGAGACGCGGTTGCTGATCTGCGGCCAGGCGCCGGGACGGCGGGTGCATGAAAGCGGCCTGCCGTTCACCGATCCGTCCGGCGACCGGCTGCGCGACTGGATGGGCGTGGATTACGAGACCTTCTACGCCGACCGCCGGATCGGCGTGGCGGCGCAGGCCTTCTGCTATCCCGGAACGGCGCCGAAGGGCGGCGACTATCCCCCGCCGACGCGGTGCGCCGACCTGTGGCGGCCGCAACTGATTGACGCCTTGCCGCGCATGGAGCTGACCCTGCTGGTCGGGGGCTATGCGCAGGCCTGGGCGTTGGGCCAGCGGGCCGGGCGCAACATGACCGAGACGGTGCGCGCTTGGCGCGACTATGCGCCGGACCTTCTGGTCCTGCCGCATCCGTCGTGGCGTAATACGGCCTGGCTGAGGAAGAACCCGTGGTTCGAGGCCGAGGTCGTTCCCTATCTGCGGGAACGAGTGCGGGGAATTCTGGCTTTCGCTGGTCGCGTCGACAGCGCGCAACAGGGTGTTCGATGAAACAGGGCCTGAAACGAACGGCGGCGAAGGCGTGCACGCTGATCCCGCTGGCCGCCGTCCTGGCGCTGTCGGCCTGCGCCACGCCTCATATCCAGCCGCCCTTGACCCCGCCACCCGGGTTTGTCGGGCCGCATGTCGAGGACAAGGCCCTGGTCATGTCGGACGGCGCCAGCCTTCCGCTTCTGCAATGGGGGCCTAAGGATAGGAAGCCCTGGGCGGTGATCGTCGCCCTGCACGGCATGAACGATCATGGGGCCAGCTTCCGCCTGGCCGGGCCGTGGTGGGCCGAGCAGGGGATCGAGACCTGGGCCTTCGACCAGCGCGGCTTCGGCGGCGCGCCGGGACGCGGCGTCTGGGCCGGTCAGCAGCGCATGACCGATGACGTGCGCGAGGCGGTGGCCATGGCGCGCGCCCGCTATCCCAACGCCGTCATCGCCGTGGTGGGCGAGAGCATGGGCGGCTCGGTCGCGGCGGCCGCCTTCGCCTCCGACAATCCGCCGGATGCGGACCGGGTCGTGCTGCTGTCGCCCGGCGTCTGGGGCTGGTCGTCGCAGGGGCCGTTCAACAGCGCGGCGATCATCCTGGCGGCGCGGGCGCTGGGCGACGTGGCGCTGGAGCCGCCGTCCTTCATCACGCGCGGCATACACGCCTCGTCCAACACGCTGGAGCTGGTGCGAAACGGCCGCGATCCCCGCAGCATACTGGCGACGCGGTTCGACACCATCTACGGCCTGGTCGATCTGATGGAGACCTCGGCGCAGAACCTGGGCCGCATTCGCGGCGACGCCCTCCTGATGTACGGCGCCAACGACGAGGTGGTGAAACGCAACCAAATGCGCGCGGCCCTGCGGCGCGCCCAGTCGGAAGGCGGGACGTTGCAGACCGCCTGGTATCCCCACAGCTGGCATCTGCTGGATCGCGATCTGGATGCGGAGATCGTCTATCGGGACGTGGTCGCCTGGCTGCGCGATCCCAAGGGGCCGCTTCCGTCCGGCGCGCCTGCGGTTCTGCCCCAGTTGGAGGCGCAGTCCAGCCGGCCCGGCCGCCACTCTTAACGCGACGTTTACCATCCAGGCGGCATTTTCTGCCTAGCGGGGCGTAGGCATCTCCCGTGAGTTTGGGGCGGGATCGCGTGGGCGGCTTTACGGCGGCGTTGCAGAAGTTCGGGATCGGCCGTCTGGCGGCGGTCCTCGGCGTCGCCGCCGGCGTGACCGCCGTGCTGGTCGCCGTCATGCTGCGCATGGGCCAGGCGCCCGACGCTCTGCTCTATTCCAACCTGGATTTGCGCGAGGCCGGCGAAATCACGGCCGCCCTGGACCAGGCCAACATCAAATATTCGTCCAAGGGCGACGGCTCGACCATCATGGTCAACCGCGACGAGGTGGGCACGGCGCGGATGCTGGTCGCCGGCAAGGGATTGGTGACGTCGGGCTCGGTCGGTTACGAGCTGTTCGACAACCAGTCGGTCCTGGGCCAGACCGAGTTCCAGCAGCAGCTGAACGAACAGCGCGCCCTGCAGGGTGAACTGTCGCGCACCATCATGTCGATGCGCGGCATCACCGCCGCCCGCGTCCACATCACCCTGCCGCGCCGCGAAATGTTCACCTCCGCCGCCGGAGAGCCGACCGCCGCCGTTCTGGTGGGCGTGGGCGGGCGTGATCTGAGCGGCGATCAGGTGCGGGCGATCCGCAACCTGGTGGCCTCTTCGGTGCCGAACCTGAAGCCCGACCGCGTAACCGTCGCCGATCAGAACAACCGCACTCTGGCGGCGGGCGGCGAAGACGGCTTCACCTCCGCCTCGGCCGAAGAGGCTAAGGGCAATACGGAGGCCCAGCTTCAGTCCCGCATCAAGGACATCGTGGAAGGCGTCGTCGGCGTCGGCGCCGCCCGCGTCCAGGTGACAGCCGACATCGACCACAGCCGCTCGACCACCCAGGAGCAGAAATTCGATCCCGACGGTCAGGTGGTGCGTTCGACCACCACCAACGGCTCCCAGTCCAGCGACACGACGGGCCAGCCGGACGGCGGGGTGACGGCGACCAACAACATCCCTGGCGGCGCCGCGCCCGCCACGACCCCGGCCGGTTCGACCAACGCCCAGAACGCCGAGACTACAAACTACGAAATCTCCAACACCACCACGACCACGACCAAGGAGCCGGGCGAGGTCAGGAAGCTGGCTGTCGCCGTCGCCGTGGACGGCAAGTGGACGCCCGCCAAGGACGGCAAGGGCGAGGCGACCTACGCCCCGCGCTCGGCCGAGGAGATCAACCAGATCAAGTCCCTGGTCGCCGCCGCCGCCGGCATCGACGAAAGCCGGGGCGATAAGATCGAGGTGATCAACGTCCGCTTCAACCACGACACCGGCATCGCCGGCGGTCTGGAGGGCGCCTCCTCGATGTTCGACTTCTCCAAGGACGACATCATGCGGGGCGTCGAACTGCTGGTCCTGCTGATCACCGGCGTCCTGCTGATCTTCTTCGTCCTGCGGCCGCTGCTGAAGACGGCGGCGGGCGGAACGAACCTGCCGGCGGTGGCGTCCCCGGCTGGCGTGCCGGTGACGGCGGTGACGACGACGGTGATCGGCCCGGACGGTCAGCCGCAACTGGTCCAGCTGCCGTCGCCCAGCGAGATGGAGCAGAAGATCGACATCGCCCGCATCGAAGGCCAGGTGAAGGCCTCCTCGGTCAAGAAGGTCGCCGACTTCGTCCAGTCGCATCCTGACGACGCGGCCGGCATCCTGCGGTCCTGGGTGGCGGAAGGCTGATGGCGAAGCTGGTCAACAAGAAGGCCTCGATCGAAGACGCCAACAAGCTGTCGGGCCCCGAAAAGGCGGCTGTCATCCTGCTGGCCCTTGGCGAGGAGCACACCGCCCTTTGGGAGCGGCTGGACGACGACGAGGTCAAGGAAATCTCCCAGGCCATGGCGACCCTGGGCAATGTCACGGCCGAAGCGGTCGAGGCGCTGTTGATCGAGTTCGTGTCGGGTCTGTCCGGCTCCGGTTCTGTGATGGGCAGCTATGAGCAGACGCAGCGACTGCTCAGCGCCTTCCTGCCAAAGGAGCGCGTCGATGGGCTGATGGAGGAAATCCGGGGTCCGGCCGGTCGCACCATGTGGGACAAGCTGGGCAATGTGAACGAGGCGGTGCTCGCCAACTATCTGAAGAACGAATACCCGCAGACCGTGGCGGTGATTCTGTCAAAGGTTCGCACCGATCACGCCGCCCGCGTCCTGACCAGCCTGCCCGAGGACTTCGCCCTGGAATGCGTGCAGCGGATGCTGCGCATGGAGCCGGTGCAGCGGGAAATCCTGGACAAGATCGAGGCCACCCTGCGCACCGAGTTCATGTCCAACCTGGCGCGCACATCCAAGCGCGACAGCCATGAGATGATGGCCGACATCTTCAACAGCTTCGACCGTCAGACCGAGGCGCGCTTCATCGGCGCGCTCGAGGAACGAAACCGCGAATCCGCCGAACGCATCCGCGCCCTGATGTTCGTGTTCGAGGACCTGTCCAAGCTGGATCCCGGCGGGGTGCAGACCCTGTTGCGCAGTGTGGACAAGGATTCGCTGGGTCTAGCGCTGAAAGGGGCGTCCGAAGGGCTGCGCGAGATGTTCTTCTCCAACATGTCCGAGCGCGCCTCCAAGATCATGCGCGAGGATATGGAGTCCATGGGCCCCGTGCGTTTGAAGGACGTGGACACCGCACAGATGGCCATGGTCCAGGTCGCCAAGGACCTGGCCGCCAAGGGCGACATCATGCTGGCCGGTCAGGGCGCCGACGACGAGTTGATCTACTGACATGAACGCCTCCGCCCAAGATCGGCGCCCCTTCGTCTTCGACACCGAGTTCGACGCAGACGGCGCCGTCGTGCGCCCCAGCGCCTGGACGCCGACCAAGCGCGCCTATCTGCCCGCCGAGGTGGACGCCCTGGTGGCGCAGGCGCGGCTGGAGGCCCGCCAGCAGGCGTTGAACGAGATCGAGAACATCCGCGCCATGGCCCTGACCAACATCGCCCAGGCGGCCGCGTCGGCCGTGCCGACCCTGCGGGCTGCGGCCCAGGCGCATCGCGAACAGTCGGCCGACCTGGCCCTGGCCGCCGCCCGCGCCATCGCCGGCGCGGCGCTGGATCGCTTTCCCCAGGCGCCGTTGAAGGCCGCGCTGGAAATGCTGGCGCAGGAGATCGACGCCTCGCCCCGTCTGGTGGTCCGCGCCTCGGGGCTGGACGAGACGTCGCGTGGCCTGATCGAACAGGCCTGCGCCGACAGCGGCTTCACCGGGGCTGTCGCCTTCCGTGAAGAGCCGGGCTTGCACGCCGCCGCCTTCCAGCTGGAATGGGCGGACGGTCGCGCCGACCATGATCCGCAAATGTCCGCCCAGCGCGTCGCCGAGGCCCTGACCGCCGCTCTGGCGGCCGAGGCCGGACACGCCGAAACCCTTTCCGTCGACCGGAGTATGTTCTGATGGCGTCCGACGACCTGGCCCTTGAGGAATTCTCCGCCCTGTCCGATCTGCCGCCGGTGGAAGATGCGGGCGAAAAGACGGCCGCCGATCTGGCCACCGTCTTCGACGTGCCAGTCAACATCTCGGCGGTGCTGGGCAAGTCGCACATGTCGGTGGCCCAGTTGCTGAAGCTGAACAAGGGGTCGGTGCTGGAGCTGGACCGCAAGGTCGGCGAGGCCATCGACATCTTCGTCAACAATCGCCTGATCGCGCGCGGCGAGGTCGTCGTTGTCGATGACCGGCTGGGCGTGACCATGACGGAAATCATCAAGAGCGAGGACAGCGGCGCCTGATCGGCGACGCGCTCGAAACAGGAATTAGAGGAGAAGAACGATGCGTCTTCTGGTGGTAGGCAGACTGAGCGGCCAGCTGGCTTCGGCGGTCAAGATGGCCATGGCGCACGGCGCCAAGGTCAATCACGTCGAGCGCGCCGATCAGGCGACCGAACAGTTGCGGCGCGGGCAGGGCGCCGACCTGCTCATGGTCGATTATCAGCTCGACATCGCCGCCCTGATCGCCGCCAACGAAGCGGAGCGGATCACCATTCCGGTGGTGGCCTTTGGCGTCGACGCCGACGCGCGTGAGGCCGCCGCCGCCATCAAGGCCGGGGCCAAGGAGTTCATTCCGCTTCCGCCCGACGCCGAACTGATCGCCGCCGTCCTGTCGGCCGTCGCCGACGACGAAAAGCCGATGATCTCGGCCGATCCGTCGATGAAGGCGGTGCTTCAACTGGCCGATCAGGTCGCCCGCTCGGAAGCCTCCATCCTGATCACCGGCGAAAGCGGCGTCGGCAAGGAGGTGATGGCGCGGTATCTGCACGAGCATTCGCGCCGATCGGAACGCCCCTTCATCAGCGTCAACTGCGCCGCCATCCCCGACAATCTGCTGGAATCCGAACTGTTCGGCCATGAGAAGGGCGCCTTCACCGGCGCCGTCGCGCGCCGGATCGGCAAGTTCGAAGAGGCCGACGGCGGCACCCTGCTGCTGGACGAAATCTCGGAGATGGACGCCCGGCTGCAGGCCAAGCTGCTGCGCGCCATCCAGGAGCGGGTCATCGACCGTGTCGGCGGCTCCAAGCCCGTCTCCGTCAACATCCGCATCATCGCCACCTCGAACCGCGACCTGTCCAAGGCCGTGGCGGAGGGCGTGTTCCGCGAAGACCTGCTCTATCGGCTGAACGTGGTGAACCTGCGCCTGCCGTCCCTGCGCGAACGGCCCGGCGACATCGGCGTGCTGGCCGATCACTTCATCAAGAAATACGCCGCCGCCAACGGCGTTCCGGTGCGCCCCATGTCGGCCGCCGCGCGACAGGCCATCGTCGCCCATCGCTGGCCTGGCAACGTTCGCGAACTGGAAAACGCCATGCACCGGGCGGTGCTGCTGGCGGTCGGGCCCGAGATCGACGTTGACGCCATCCGCCTGCCGGACGGTCAGCCCTTGGGCGGCATGGGCGCCGCCATGACGGCGGGCCAGGCCTATGAGGCGCCGCTGGGCGGGGTGGCCGCCCGCGCGGCCCAGGCCGCCGACGCGGTGACCCGCAGCTTCGTCGGACAGACGGTGGCGGCGATGGAGAAGACCCTGATCCTGGACACCCTGACCCACTGTCTGGGCAACCGCACCCATGCGGCCAACATCCTGGGGATATCCATCCGCACCCTGCGCAACAAGCTGAACGAATACGCCGACGAGGGCGCGGCCATCCCGGCGCCTCAGAGCGGGATTTCCGCCTCGGGCTATGCGGCCTGACGGATGGGCCGGGGTTTCGATCGCAGGACGTTGATCGGCGGCGTGGGCGCGATGACGCTCGTCGGCTGCTATCCGAAGCGCGAGAAGCCTCAGGCCGAGGACGACCAGCCGGAGTTTCTGCTGGCCGATCTGGAAGCGCGCCACGGCGGTCGGCTGGGCGTCGCGGCGCTCGACGTGGGCAGCCAGCGCCGCGTGTCCTGGCGCGGGCAGGAGCGGTTCCCCTTCTGCTCGACCTTCAAGGCCTTTCTGGCTGTCGCTATTCTGGAACGGGTGCAGCGCGACGAGGAGCAGCTGGACCGCGCCGTGCCTATCGTTCGCACCGACATGATCCCCCATGCCCCCGTGACCGAAAAGGCCATCGGCCGCACCCTGACCATCCGCGAGCTGATTCAGGCCGCCGTGGAGGTCAGCGACAATCCGGCCGCCAATATCCTGATCCGTGAAATGGGTGGAATCGCAGTATGGCGTTCGTGGTGGCCCACGTTCGGCGACACCACAACCCTGATCTCGCGCCTGGAGCCGGACCTGAACACCGCCCTGCCTGACGACCCGCGCGACACCTGCCTGCCGGATCAGAGCATCGCCAATATTCGCGAGTTGGCCTTTGGCGACCGGCTGATCCCGACCCACGATCAGATGATCCAGGGCTGGATGACGGCCTCGCCGACCGGCCCGAACCGCATCAAGGCTGGCGCGCCGCAGGGCTGGACCGTCGCCCACAAGACCGGCACGGGCGCGAATGGAACCGCCAACGATATCGGTGTAGCCTTCCCCCTGTCTGGCGCGCCGGTGATCCTGGCCACCTATTTCACCGGGGCGACGCAGGCGAGCGACGATCAACGCGACGCCGTGATCGCCGAGGCGACCCGTCGCGCCTTCAAGGCGTTGGGCCGTGACTGATACGCCCGTGATGATGAAGGACGGGATGGCGCGCCCCACCGGGCGCGATGTCTTGGGCTGGGTCAACCGCGGCGAAGTGCTGATGGCGGTCGGCGTGATCGGCGTGATCATGCTGCTGATCCTGCCGGTCCCGAAGATGCTGCTGGACCTGCTGCTGGCGATCTCGCTGGTCTCGTCCGTGCTGATCCTGATGACGGCCGTGATGATGAAGCGGCCGCTGGACTTCGCCATCTTTCCGACGGTGCTGCTGGTTTCAACCCTGTTCCGTCTGGGGCTGAACCTGGCGTCCACACGTCTGATCCTGACCCACGGCCAGGAGGGGCATGACGCCGCCGGTCAGGTCATCAACGCCTTCGGGCAGCTGATGATGGGCGGCAACTTCATCATCGGGGTGATTATCTTCGCCATCATCCTGGTGGTGAACTTCGTGGTCATCACCAAGGGTTCGACGCGGATCGCGGAAGTGTCCGCCCGCTTCACCCTGGACTCCATGCCGGGCAAGCAGATGGCCATCGACGCCGATCTGTCTTCGGGCTTGATCACCGAGGACCAGGCCAAGATCCGCCGCAAGGAGCTGGAACAGGAATCCACCTTCTTCGGGGCCATGGACGGCGCCTCAAAGTTCGTGCGCGGCGATGCGGTCGCCGGTCTGATCATAACCTTCATCAATGTGATCGGCGGAATCCTGATCGGCACGCTGCAGCACAAGATGGCCCTGCCGGACGCGGCCAACACCTATGTCCAGCTGACCATCGGCGACGGCTTGGTGACGCAGGTGCCGGCCATCATCATCTCCATCGCCGCCGGTTTCCTGGTGTCCAAGGCGGGCGTGGAGGGCACGGCCGACAAGGCCCTGGTGACGCAACTGGCCACCAACCCGGTATCGCTGGGCGTAGTGTCTGGGGCGGCCGGCCTGATCGGCCTGATCCCCGGCATGCCGCTGATCCCCTTCGCCGCCCTGGCCATCGGTTCGGGCTTCATGGCCTGGAAGCTGGGTCGCAACCGGCTGAAGCCTCAGCCGACCGAGGCCGAACGCGCCGCCGCCGAGGCCGCCGCCAAGCCCAAGGAGGATGTCGAGGAGCCGATCGCCAACATCCTGACCATCGACGAGGTCAAGATCGAGCTGGGCTATTCGCTGCTCAGCCTGATCAACGATCTGGAAGGCCGCCGGCTGACCGATCAGATCCGGGCCCTGCGCCGGTCGCTGGCCCAGGAATACGGCTTCGTCATCCCGCAGGTCCGCATCCTGGACAATATGCGCCTGCCGACCCAGGGCTACGCCATCCGCATCAAGGAGATGGAGAGCGGGGCGGGCGAGGTTCGGCTGGGCCATCTGATGGCGATGGACCCGTCGGGGCGTCAGGTGGAGCTGCCGGGGGAACACATGCGCGAGCCCGCCTTCGGCCTGCCCGCCACCTGGATCGAGGAAGGGCTGCGTGAAGAGGCGACTTTCCGGGGCTATACGCTGGTCGATCCCTCGACCGTGCTGACCACCCACCTGACTGAAATTCTCAAGGAGAACATGGCGGATCTGCTGTCCTACGCCGAGGTGCAGAAGCTGCTGAAGGACCTGGGGGCCGAAGAGAAGAAGCTGGTCGAGGAACTGGTCCCCAGCGTCGTCACCGTGACCACGCTGCAGCGCGTGCTTCAGGCCCTGCTGCGCGAGAAGGTGTCGATCCGCGACCTGCCTGCAATTCTGGAAGGTCTGGCCGAGGCCGCGCCGCACAGCGCGTCCGTCACCACTCTGGTCGAACACGTCCGCGCGCGCCTGGGTCGCCAGCTGTGCTGGCAGAACAAGGACGGGGAGGGCGCGCTGCCCATCGTCACCCTGTCGCCGGAGTGGGAGGCCGCCTTCGCCGAAAGCCTGATCGGCAATGGCGAGGACAAGCAACTGGCCATGGCCCCGTCGCGCCTGCAGGACTTCATCCGCGCCGTGCGCGATACGTTCGAGCGCATCGCCATGACGGGCGAGAACCCGGTCCTGCTGACCGGCCCCATGACCCGCCCCTATGTCCGCTCCATCATCGAACGGTTCCGGGGCCAGACGGTGGTCATGAGCCAGAACGAAATCCACCCCAAGGCGCGGTTGCGTACACTGGGGCAGGTGTGATCCGACGTCTTCGGCGGCGCCTCCAGATTGGCGTTTGACGCGAGCGCCTGCGGGTCTAAAGCTGCGCTATGATCCCCACTTCGCGACGCAGCCTTTTACGATTCAGAGACTTCGCGCGCACGCCGTCTCTGGCCCGCTCGATCTCGGCGATGCTTGTCCTGGCGTTCGCCCTGCTGATCGTGGTCAATGTGACCACCTTCGTGATGATCCAGCGCACGGCGGCGGTGAACGACACGATTGAGCATGCCCAGCAGATGCGCCGGGCCTCGCGCACGACCCTGATTGCCATGCTGAACGCTGAAACGGCCCAGCGCGGCTTCCTGCTGACCGGGCGCAGCGACTTCCTGGAGCCCTATCGCAAGGCGCAGTCCGAGATCGCGCCCGCCGTCGCCTTTCTGGACGAGGGCGCCGCGCGAGACCCCACGCTGAAGGCGCCGATCGACCGCATTCATGGGCTGGCCGATCAGAAATGGGGCGAGATGGAGAAGACCCTGACGCTGGCGCAGCAGGGTCGCATCGGTCAGTCGATCCAGTCGGTCCGTTCCGGCGAAGGCAAACGCTATATGGACGAACTGCGGGCGGCGGTGGACGACTTCGACAACATCAAGTCCCGACGCATCGCCGACCGTACTCTCAAGTCAGAACGATACGGCACGCTGACCGTGGTGATGAACGCGATCACGGGGCTTCTGGTGGTGGTTCTGGCGCTTCTGTCGGCCTGGATGGTTCGCCGCTACGTCGGCGAGATTCAGACCGCCCGCGCCACCCTGGACGCCGCCAACGCCAGTCTGGAGGACAAGGTCAAGGAACGGACCGGCGACCTGATGCGCGCCAACGAGGAAATCCAACGGTTCGCCTATATCGTCAGCCACGATCTTCGCGCGCCCCTTGTGAATGTCATGGGTTACACTTCGGAGCTGGAGCAGGCCGGCAAGGTGGTCGACAAGGCCATCGCCGATGCCGAGAAGACCCGCGCGGTCGACGCCGACGTGGTCATGGCCGTGCGCGAAGACATGCCCGAGGCCATCGGCTTCATCCGCGCCTCAACCGAAAAGATGGACCGTCTGATCAACGCCATCCTGAAGCTGTCGCGCGAGGGCCGCCGCAATCTGCTGCCTGAGACATTGGACATGACGGCCATGGCCGAGAACATCGCCAAGAGCGTCCACCACCAGACCGAGGCTTCCGGCGCCCGCATCGAGGTCCAGCCCTTGCCAGAAATCGAGAGCGACCGGATTTCGATGGAGCAGATCGTGGGCAATCTGATCGACAATGCGGTCAAATATCTGGACCACGGTCGGCCGGGCGAGATTGTCGTCTCGGGAGAGGATACGCCCGGCGGCTGGGTCGTCTATCGCATCGCCGACAATGGTCGGGGCATCGCGCCGCGCGACCACGAGCGAATTTTCGAACTGTTCCGTCGCTCTGGCAAACAGGACCGCTCGGGCGAGGGCTTGGGCCTGGCCTTTGTCCGCAACAGCGTTCGCCGGCTGGGCGGGACCATCGACGTCGAATCCGAGCTGGGTAAAGGCTCGACTTTCCTGCTGAAATTCCCCAAACGACTGATTGTAGCCGAACCTGGAGTCGCGTTGTGACGCATCCCGTCAAAATCATCATGGTCGAAGACGACCACGGTCACGCCAAGCTGATCGAAAAGAACATCCGTCGCGCGAATATCAATAACGAAATCAAGCATTTCGATGAAGGTGGCGCGGCGCTGGAGTATCTGTTCAGCGACGAAATCCTGGAGAACGGGCCGCTTCTGATCCTGCTGGACCTTAACCTGCCGGATATGTCGGGAACCGACATCCTGGAAAAGGTGAAGGGCAATGAACGGTTGCGCCGCGCGCCTGTGGTGGTTTTGACCACCACCGACGACAAGGTCGAGATTCAGCGGTGCTACGACCTGGGCTGCAATGTCTACATCACCAAGCCCGTCGATTATGAATCCTTCGCCGGCGCGATCCGCCAACTGGGCCTGTTCCTGTCGGTGATCCAGGCCCCGGAGATCGAGTGATCGCGGCCGACCAGCCCATTCGTCTGCTCTACATCGACGACGACCGGGGCCTGTCCCGGTTGGTCGAGAAGGAGTTGGCGCGTCACGGCTACGCTGTGACCTGCGCGCCCGATGGCGACGCCGGGCTGGAGCTGTTGCAGCAGCACGACTACGATGTTTGCGCGCTGGACCACTATATGCCGTCACGGGACGGGCTGGACGTGTTGCCGGACATCCTGGCGCTGACTGCGCCGCCGCCGGTCGTCTATGTCACCGGCGCCCAGGATGGGCGGATCGCCGTGGCCGCCCTTCGCGCCGGCGCCGCTGACTATGTCATCAAGGACGTGTCGGAGGACTTCACCTCCCTGCTGCGTGTGGCGCTGGAAGACTCCCTTTTGCGGCGGCGCCTGCAACGCGAGAACGATCTGGCGCAGGAAGAAATCCGTCTGGCGCGCGATCGGGCGGAGGCGATGCTGCGCGAGGTGAACCACCGCGTCGGCAATTCGCTGCAACTGGTGTCCAGCTTCATGTCGCTGCAGATGCGCCATGTGTCGGACCAGGGCGCCAAGGACGCGCTGCGGGAATCCCAGGCTCGGATCGAGGCCGTGGCTCACGTTCACCGCCGCCTCTACACGTCCGGCGACATGAGCCAGGTGGCCATGCACGAGTATCTGGAAGGGCTGATGGACGAACTATCGAAGTCCATTGGGCCGGACGACGGCTCGCCGCACCTGAAGCTGGAGGCCGCGCCCCTGTCGGTCACGACCGACCAGGCCGTATCCATCGGCGTTATCGTGACCGAATTGGTGACCAATGCGGTCAAATACGCCTATGCGCCGGGGCAGGGTGGCGAAATCCGCATCCGTATGGATCGCGAAGGGGATAGCCGCGTCGTCCTGACCGTCGAAGACGATGGGCCGGGCATGGGCGACGGTGCGCCCAAGGGCACGGGTCTGGGGGCCAAGATCATCTCGGCCATGGCGTCGGGCCTGCGTTCGGCGGTCGAGTTCGACGGCGCCCACAAGGGCGTGCGCGCCAGGCTGGCCTTCGACCTTTAGGGGTTGGCGTTATCATGCTGCAGTTCGGCGTTCGAAAACCCGCAACCGACTATCGCCATCGCGCCGTCGCCTTCGGCGTGGTGGAACGCGATGGCCTGATCGCCTGCGTGCGCGTGGAGCGAGCGACCGGCCCCTACTTCGACCTGCCGGGCGGTGGGGTGGACGTGGAGGAAACCGAGGTCGAGGCCCTGCGGCGCGAGTTTGTCGAGGAGACGGGTCTGACGATCACGCCGTTGAACCGCATCGCCGAGGCCAGCCAGTATTTCATACGGTCTACCGACGAGCCGCTGAACAATGTCGGCGGCTTCTGGACGGCGCGCGTCGTGGCGGAAGATCCGACCGCCAAATGCGAGGAAGATCACACTCTGGTTTGGTTGGACCCCACCTTCGCCCTGTCTCGGCTGCGCCACGATTCACACGCCTGGGCGGTGGCGGTCTGGCTGCGGCGCGCAAGCTGAGCCTTACGGAACTAGGCCTTTAAGATTTCGTTTTTTGATCAACGCGTGACGCCATACCGGCCGCGCAGGATCAGGAGACAAAGCATGGCCGATCATGATCGTATCGAAGGCGCCGCCAAGAACCTGGGCGGCAAGGTTAAGGAAGCCGCCGGCAAGGTGACCGGCGACACCAAGCTGCAGGCCGAGGGCAAGGCCGATCAGGTCGAAGGCAAGGTCCAGAACGCCGTCGGCGGCGTCAAGGACAGCCTGCGCGACAAGGACTGACCCCTAAGTCTACTCTTCACTGAATGCGCGAAACGCCGTCCGCGAAAGCGGGCGGCGTTTTCTTTGGGTCAGTCGGGCTTGTCGCCCCAAAGCGTCAGCGACAGGCCCTTCTTGTCCGCACCGTCCACGGGCCGGCATTCCGAACTGAAGCCTCCCTGGCTCGGACGGGGGCGACAGTCCATTTCCCGAAGGCCGGACGGCGCATTGATCGTTCGCGACTGCGGACCGCACTGGACCGCATAGGCGGAGCCGCCGGCGGACGCCTGCATCATCTGACAGTCGCCGGCCATGCCGGTGGGCCGCAACGCCTCGGGCAGGTTCGGTCCCATGGCTACAGCCAACTGCGCGCGCACCTCGGCCTGGCAGGCCTGCATCGGCGTGTCGCCGCGGACCAGGGGGCTGCACCGCGCTCGCTCGAACCCGAAGGGATCGGCCAGGCCCCAGGCCGGCACGGAATGCGATGCGGCGGGCTCAGGCGGCGCCGGCGCGGTCGCAGGCGCGGCGGTGGGCGTTTCCCACACCACCGTCGGCGCGGTCTGTTGCAGAAGCAGTAAGGCGAAGGCGGCGGCGATCATTGGTCGAACCCCTCGTACGGCGCTGTGCCCGTCGCTCCGTGCGCCGGCCTTACCTTGTCAGGGCGCGCATCGCCTTGTCCAGCCCGTCCAGCGTAAGCGGATACATCCGCTGGTCCATCACCTCGCGCAGCAGCCCGACCGAGGCGGTATAGCCCCAATAACGTTCCTGCACCGGATTTAGCCAGACCGACCGCTCCCATTGACCGCGCGCCCGCTTCATCCAGACCGCGCCGGCCTCCTCGTTCCAGTGCTCGACCGAGCCGCCGGGCATGGTGATTTCATAGGGGCTCATCGTCGCATCCCCGACGAAGATCGCACGCCAGTCGCCAGGGTATTTGTTCAGCACGTCCCAGGTCGGGATCCGTTCGGTATGGCGGCGGCGGTTGTCCTTCCAGACCCCCTCGTAGAGGCAGTTGTGAAAGTAGAAGAACTCCAGGTTCTTGAACTCGGTCTTGGCCGCGGAGAACAACTCCTCGACCATCTTGATATGGCCGTCCATCGAGCCGCCGATGTCCAGGAACAGCAGCACCTTGATCGTGTTGCGCCGTTCGGGCCGCATCTGGATGTCCAGCCAACCCTGACGCGCCGTGCCGTCGATGGTGCCGTCGATGTCCAGTTCGTCCGCCGCGCCCTGGCGCGCGAAGCGGCGCAGACGGCGCAGGGCGACCTTGATGTTGCGGGTGCCCAGTTCGACCGTGTCGTCCAGGTTCTTGAACTCGCGCTTCTCCCAGACCTTGACCGCCCGGCCATGCTTGCCCGGCCCGCCGATCCGCACCCCTTCGGGATTATAGCCGCCGTGTCCGAAGGGGCTGGTACCGCCCGTTCCGATCCATTTTGAGCCGCCGGAATGGCGTTCCTTCTGCTCCTCCAGCCGCTGTTTCAGCGTCTCCATCAGCTTGTCGAAGCCGCCCAGGGCCTCGATCTGAGCCTTCTCCTCGTCGGTCAGGTATTTTTCGTTCAGCAGCCGCAGCCAGTCTTCGGGAATGTCGGTGGTCAGGTCCTCTCCCGCGCCGACCGTCTCGATGCCCTTGAACACCGTGCCGAACACCTGATCGAAACGGTCATAGTGTTTCTCGTCCTTGACCAGAACCGCGCGCGACAGGTGATAAAAGGCCTCGACCTCTCGCCCCGCCAGATCGCGATCCATGGCCTCCATAAGATTGAGCCATTCCTTCATCGACACCGGAACCTTGGCGTCGCGCAGGGCGGAGAAGAAGGGCAGAAGCATTAGTCGGCGCCGGGCGCGGCGACATTGACTTGGGGCGCGGCGGTCGATTGGGCGGCACGACGCGCGGCGAGTTCAGGTTCCAGGATCGTCGTAATCCAGAAGCTGTCGAAGACGCCGCTTCTGCCCGCCGTGCCTGGCGGAGAGGAAAAGCGGTACTTGACGGCCCATCCATCGATTACCCCGACCGTCGCCTGCTCGTAGCTGTCAGGTGTTTCGAAACCGATCGTCTTGTGTTCGGGGATTTCACGGCCTGGAAGCTCGAACATTGGGCGGCTGCGAGACAGGTCCGCCGGGCGAGCGCCGCGATAACGCGCTTGGATCGCGAGAGCGGCGGTGGCGGCTTCCTCCGCCGTCGTCCCTGTGCTGCGCGTCAAATATAGGGTGCGAATATCGCTTATGGTTTGGGTCGAACAGCCGACGTCGTCTCCGCGCTGTGCACTGGGATAGACATGAACGGCGTTCACTGTCTTGCCTGGATTGAGCACGCACCGATATCCACTGGCCTTGTGACGCAGAATGATCGCGCCGCCAGCCGTTGCGCTTTCGTTGTCGAACAGGTCGGAGGCGCCGGCGGCGGAAAGCAAACGGTCGCCTTCCGCGACGGCCGCTCGGGCGGCGCCTTCGTCCGAAGTGGGGGCGGCTTGCAAAGCAAGCATCAGCGAAAGGACAAGGGTGTGCATTCAGCGTGGCTTTGAATGGTGTGTCGGGCGACCACAGAACCATTTGCTGCGGTAGGCGTCTACCTATCCGCGTCGCAAGATGAACTCGCGGTCGCGCCAGGCGCCGACGGGATAGTCGTATTCGCCGACCTTTTCGAAGCCGTGGGCGGCGTAGAGGCGCCGGGCCCTATCATTGCCGCTCCAGACGCCGATCCACAGCGGGCCGGAGGTGTTGGCCTGCATCCAGTCCAGCGCCAGGGTCAGCAGGGCCGTGCCCAGGCCCAGGCCTTGCGCCGATTTGGCGACATAGAGGCGGCGAAGCTCCAGATCGCCGCTCTTAGCCTCGGCATGCGGCAGGCCGTTGGGACCGGCGTTGGCGAAGGCCAGCAGTTCGCCGGCCCGCTCGGCCACCCACCAGGCGCAGCCCGGCTCGGCCAGCTTCGTTAACGTCGGCTCCAGTCCGAAACTGGCGTCGAGAAAGGCGGTCAGATCCGTAGGCGGATAGGGGATGCCGAACCCGCTGACGAAGGTGTCCACGAAGGTCTGGCGGCCCAGGGCCCCCAGCGCGGCGGCGTCGTCAGGGCGGGCAGGGCGGATCACGGGCGCGGTCATGGTCCGCTCTTAGAGGGCAAGGGTCAGAGACCGTCCAGCGCGATCTTGCCGATGGTCGCGCCGCTCTCCAGCCGACGATGGCCGTCCAGAAGGGTTTCGACCGAGAGCGGTCCCAGGTTCTCGGTCAAGGTGGTGCGGACCGCGCCAGCGTCGACCAGGCGCGAAACCTCGGTCAGGATTTCGTGCTGCCGGATCATGTCCGGGGTCTGCTGGACCGGCCGGGTGAACATGAACTCCCAGACGAAGCCGGCGGCCTTGGGTTTCAGCAGTTCCACCGGCAAGCCCTTGAAGTCGTCGATGGCGCCGATCACCCCTTGCGCCGCAACCGCGCGGGCCAGGGCCTCGAAATGGGATTGGGTGTGGGTCAGGGCGGCGATGTAGCGGGGCGCGCGCTCGCCGGCGGCGGCCAAGGCCTCGTCGATCGCGCCGGAATGGTCGATGACGGCATGGGCGCCCAGGCCCAGGCACCATTGGCGGGTGTCGGGGCGCGAGGCGGTGGCCACGACGCGCAGCCGGGTCGTCGCCCGTGCGATCTGGATCAGGGCTGAACCCACGCCGCCCGCGCCGCCGACGATCAGCAGGGTCTCGTCCTCGTCGGCCCCGGCCTTCATCCGGTCGAACAGCAGCTCCCAGGCCGTGATGGCGGTCAGGGGCAGGGCGGCGGCTTCTGGGAACGTCAGGGATGTCGGCTTAGGTCCCACGATCCGCTCATCCACCGCTTGGCGTTCGGCGTTGGAGCCGGGACGGTCGATCTGGCCGGCGTAGAAGACCGCGTCTCCGACCTTGAACAGGCTGGCCTTTTCGCCGACGCCGATCACCACGCCTGCCGCGTCATAGCCCAGGATGCTGGTCTGGCCGCCCTCGGGCTGACGGCTGTTTCGGACCTTGGCGTCGACCGGGTTCAGGCTGACGGCCTTGACCTGAACCAGCAGGTCCCAGGGACGTAACGTCGGCTCGGGCGCGTCGAAAGCGATCAGGGCGGCGGGGTCGGTCGCGGGGCGGGGTCCGGTCGTGCCGATGGCCTTCATGATGGGCTCCTGAGGCTTGGTTCGTCGTCATCCAGATCGGTTTGCAAAACGCCCGGCGCAAGGCGCATCGGCGAAATCACCGCCCGCAAGACCGACCTGCCGATGTCGCCGTTCCGGAGGTCGCGCGACCCAGGTGTTCAGGCGAGGTTGTGTCGGCGCGCGAGGGGGGCTACGACCTTGAAGGATCAGGCCGTTCTGCGGTCGCACATGTCACGTGCTTGGGGAGGACTGAGGACGTTCAAAGCCTTGAAACCAAAGGCCCGTCCGCTCGTCATGTCTGTCCCCGCCTTGTCCCTCGATTCGACCGAACCGTCCGTGGTTCCACCCGCCTCGCCCTCCGTCGGCGGCCTGGTCGCGACCCGTCCCGGCGCAATCATCCTGACCCGTCATGGCGAGCCGGCCCTGTCGCGCAAATGCCTGATCACCGCGCGACAATACGGCGACTGGTGGGCGAAATATGAGATTGGCGGCCTCTTGGCCGGCCAGACGCCGCCCGCCGAGCTGGTCGCTGCGGCCCAGGGCGCGGGGGCCATCTACGCCTCCACCCGCCAGCGCGCCCAGGAGACCGCCGCCGCCGTCTCGGCAGGGCGTGAGGTGCTGTCGGACGTCATGTTCATCGAGGCGCCGCTGCCGCCGCCGCCGGTGCCGGAATGGATCAAGCTGTCGCCCAAATGGTGGGGCGTGGTGTCGCGGTTCTGGTGGCACGCTTTCGACCACCACGATGGCCAGGAGACCCGCGCCCAAGCCGAGGCCCGCGCCGACCAGGCGGCCCGGAAGCTGATCGCCCGCGCCGAAAGCGGCCAGGACGTGCTGGTTTTCGCCCACGGCTATTTCAACCACATGGTCGGCCGTGCGCTGAAGGGCGACGGCTGGAAACTGGTCCAGAACCAAGGCTTCAAATACTGGTCACAGCGTCGCTACGAGAAGCGATAGCCGCTTCTGCCGTTGAAGCGTGGGGCGACCCCCTCTAGGGTCCGCGCCATGACCGACGCCGCCCCCGCCATCCCCGCCGACCTCAGTTTCGAAGACGCCCTGCAGCGGCTGGAGACCATCGTGTCCCGCCTGGAATCCGGCCAGGCCCCGCTGGAGGAATCCATCGCACTGTATGAGGAGGGTGCGCGGCTGAAGGCGCACTGCGAGGCGCGGCTGAAGGCCGCCCAGCTTCGCGTCGAGAAGATCGTCGTCGGGCCGGACGGGCAGGCGCAGGGCGCCGAGCCCGTGTCTTTCGAATGAGCAGGGCCACCGAAACCATCGGTTTTGACGACTTTCAGAAAGTCGACATCCGCGTGGGCCGGATCGTGAAGGCCGACGCCTTCCCGGAGGCGCGCAAACCGGCTTTTAAACTGAAGATCGACTTCGGACCCGAGATCGGCGTCAAGACATCCTCGGCCCAGATCACGCACCACTACACCCTGGAACAGCTGGCAGGCCGGATGGTCGCAGCCGTCGTCAACTTTCCGTCGCGTCAGATCGGGCCTGTGAAGTCCGAAGTTCTGACCCTGGGTTTTCCCGATGCGCAGGGCGAGGTCGTGCTGGTGGGCGTGGATCGTGAACTTCCTTTAGGCGGACGTCTGTTTTGACCCATGTGATCGCTGCGAACTCGCCCGAGCAGGCCGTTATTGATCGTGTGGCCGAGGTCGCCGATCTGGTCACGGTCGCGCTGGACGAACTGCTGCCGCGCGCGGAAGGCCCGGAATCGCGCCTCACCGAGGCGATGCGCTACGCCGCCCTGGGGCCGGGCAAGCGGCTGCGTCCGTTCTTTGCGCTGGAGGCGGCGCGCCTGTTCGATATCGACGAACGGTCGGTGCTGCGGGCCGCCTGCGCCCTGGAATGCGTTCACGCCTACAGCCTGGTCCACGACGACTTGCCGTGCATGGACGACGACGACGTGCGGCGTGGCCGCCCGACCGTCCACCGCGCCTATGACGAGGCGACGGCGGTGCTGGCGGGAGATGCGTTGCAGACGGCGGCGTTCGACATCCTGCTGCATGAGGACACGCATGAGGATGCGGCCGTCCGATGCGAACTGGCGGCGCGGCTGTCTCTGGCCTCGGGTGCGCGCGGCATGGCGGGCGGTCAGATGATCGACCTGTTGGGCGTGCGCGACGACCTGGGCGGGGTGGCGCGGATGCAGCGGTTGAAGACCGGCGCCCTGTTCGCCTATGCGTTCGAGATTCCGCTGATCATCGCCGGCGCCACGGCCCAGCATCAGCACGCCCTGATCAGCTTCTCGCACGATGTAGGTCTGGCCTATCAGATCGTCGACGACCTGCTGGATGTCGAAGGATCGCCCGAGGAAATGGGCAAGGCGGCCGGCGGCAAGGACGCAGCCCTGGGTAAGACCAACTTCGTCACCCTGCTGGGTGTCGAGGCGGCGCGACAACGGGTCGCGCATCTGGCCGATCAGGCGCGCGCCCATCTGGAGCCGTTCGGCCACGAGGCCGAAATCCTCAAGGCCAGCGTGGACTTTGTGTTAAAGCGCCGGGCCTGATAGAAAAGCTGACCCGCGAACGCGGGTTACGACAAGAAGACCATCAAGGTTCCGCCCATGCCCAACACCCCCCTGCTCGACACCGTCAAGATTCCCGCCGATATGCGGGGCTTCGACATCGCCCAGCTGAAACAGCTGGCCGAGGAGGTTCGGGCCGAGACCATCGACGCGGTGTCCGTCACCGGCGGGCATCTGGGCGCGGGGCTGGGGGTGGTCGAACTGACCACGGCGCTTCACCATGTGTTCGAGACGCCCAAGGACATCCTGATCTGGGACGTCGGGCACCAATGCTATCCGCACAAGATCCTGACGGGGCGACGCGACCGCATCCGCACCCTGCGTCAGGGCGGCGGCCTGTCGGGCTTCACCAAACGCAGCGAGAGCGAATACGACCCGTTCGGCGCGGCCCACGCCTCGACCTCCATCAGCGCCGCTCTGGGCTTCGCCGCCGCGCGCGACCAGAAGGGCGAAAAGAACCGCGTCGTGGCCGTGATCGGCGACGGTTCCATGTCGGCCGGCATGGCCTATGAGGCGATGAACAACGCCGCCGAGGCGACCAATGGCCAGTTGATGGTCATTCTGAACGACAACGACATGTCGATCGCGCCCCCGGTCGGCGGAATGAGCGCCTATCTGGCCGGTCTGGTGTCGGGCGGCGCCTATCAGAACGTGCGACGGTTGGGCAAGTCGGTGGCTCAGCACCTGCCGCGCCCCTTCCGGAAGGCGGCCAAGAAGGCCGAGGAATATGCGCGCGGCATGGTGACCGGCGGCACCTTCTTCGAAGAGCTGGGCTTCTATTATGTCGGGCCGATCGACGGCCATGACATGGACAATCTGGTGCCTATCCTGAAGAAGGCGGCCGCCATCGAGGACCGGCCCGTTCTGGTCCATGTCGTGACGCAGAAGGGCAAGGGCTATGCGCCTGCCGAATCCAGCGCCGACAAGCTGCACGCCGTGGTCAAGTTCGACGTGGTGTCGGGCAAACAGGCCAAGGCCATCTCCAACGCCCCCAGCTACACCAAGGTGTTCGGGACCGAGCTGATCAAACACGCCAAGGTCGATCCGACCGTGGTGGCGATTACCGCCGCCATGCCGTCAGGCACCGGTCTGGACCTGTTCGGTCAGGCCTTCCCCGAGCGGACCTATGACGTGGGCATCGCCGAACAGCACGCCGTGACCTTTGCGGCGGGTCTGGCGGCGGACGGGATGAAGCCGGTCTGCGCCATCTATTCGACCTTCCTGCAGCGCGGTTACGACCAGGTGGTCCACGACGTGGCGATCCAGTCGCTGCCCGTGCGGTTCGCCATGGACCGGGCCGGTCTGGTGGGCGCGGACGGATCGACCCACGCCGGATCGTTCGACATCGGCTTCATGGGGGCGCTGCCCGGCATGGTGCTGATGGCGGCGGCGGACGAGGCCGAACTGGCGGCGATGATCTCGACGTCCCTGGCCATCGACGACCGCCCCAGCGCCTTCCGCTATCCGCGCGGCGACGGCGTGGGCGTGGAAATCCCGGAACTGGCCGCTCCGCTGGAGATCGGCAAGGGCCGGATCGTGCGCGAGGGGACCTCGGTCGCCATCCTGTCGCTGGGCACCCGTCTGCAGGAATCGCTGAAGGCGGCGGACCTGCTGGCGGCCAGGGGCGTGTCGGCGACCGTCGCCGACGCCCGCTTCGCCAAGCCGCTGGACGCCGACCTGATCCTGCGTTTGGCGCGCGAGCACGAATGCCTGATCACGGTGGAGGAGGGCGCCATGGGCGGCTTCGGCGCCTTCGTGTTGCAACTGCTGGCCGAGAAGGGCGCTCTGGATCGCGGCTTGAAGGTTCGCACCCTCAACCTGCCGGATATCTTCCAGGATCAGGATGCGCCGGCCGTCATGTACGCCAAGGCGGGGCTGAACGCAGAACATATCGCGGCGGCGTCCTTGACAGCCCTGGGTATCGAAACGCCACGCGCCGCCAGGGCCTGAGGCGGTCTTAGGCGCGGTCGCGAATCCGCATTCCGCCCGGCCCCTTGCTCTCGACCTCGAACCGGCCCGTGGCGCGGATCAGGTCGGACAGTTTGGCGTAGCCATAGGTGCGCTGATCGAAGTCGGGGTAGGCGTTGCGCAGCCGATTGCCGATAGCCCCGGCCAGAACCCAGCCGTCGCCGTCCTCGTCCAGGTCGGCGATGACCGAGGCGATCAGGCGTGTCGCCTCGCTGGGCTTGCGCTTGGCCGGCGCCGGTTCGGCGGCGGCCTTTTTGCTGGCGTCCTCGTTCGGCTCGGCCTGGGTGGTCAGGTTCTCGGTGTAGATGAAGCGCGTGCAGGCCTGGCGGAAACTTTCCGGCGTCTTCTGTTCGCCAAACCCATAGACGTCCACGCCTTCCTCTCGGATGCGCGCCGCCAGACGGGTGAAGTCGGAATCCGACGACACCAGGCAGAAGCCGTCGAACCGCCCCGAGTGCAACAGGTCCATGGCGTCGATCACCAGGGCGATGTCGCCGGAGTTCTTGCCCTTGGTGTTGGCGAAGTTCTGCTGCGGCTGGATGGCCCAGCGCGCCAGCACCTTGGTCCAGCCGGCGATCTGCGGACTGGAAAAATCGCCATACACGCGACGCGCCGAGGCTTCGCCCAGGGTGGCGATCTCGGTGAACAGCGCCTCGGCGATGCGGGACGAGGCGTTTTCCGCGTCGATCAGCACGGCGAGGCGCGCGGGCTTTCCATTGGCCATGACGGCCTCCTTGGCGGGTTAGAGTTGGCCCATCGTATTGTCGTGGTCCACGGCCTGCTTCTTCAGCCAGCCGACGAAGGTGGTGGTGCTGGGCGAGGGCGGGCGGTCGCGGGGTTGAACGACATAATAGGCGAAACCCACGGCTTCCGAGCCATCGGGGAAGGGGGCGATCAGACGACCGGACGCCAGGTCCGCCTGGGCCAGGGTGCGTTTCGCCAGGGCCACGCCGCGACCGGCGATGGCCGCCTCGATCAACAGGCCCGACTGGTTGTAGCGCGAGCCCCGGCGCGGATCGGGATGGCGCACGCCGCGCGCCTTCAGCCACATGGCCCAGTCCGGGCGGCTGGGGTCGCCGTCGTTGGACATGTCGTGCAGCAAGGTGTGGCGGATCAGGTCGGCGGGCCTCCGAATCGGGTGTTCGCCGTCCATGAGCGACGGAGCGCAGACGGGCAGGACCGTCTCGGTCATCAGCCGATCGACGGTCAGGCCGGGATAGTCGCCGGGACCATAGCGGACGGCCAGGTCGATCTTGCCCTCCGATAGATCCGCCGTCTCCATGTCGGCGGAAATCCACAGTTCAATCTCGGGATGGGCGGTGTGGAAGGCGTCCATGCGCGGCATCAGCCATTTGGAGGCGAAGCCCGGCGCCACGCTGATCGACACCTGCTTCCTGCGCGGCGGCTCGCGCAGCAGGGCCGAGGCGTCCATCAGCCGTTCGAAACCTTCGCGCAGCAGCGGCACGGAGGATCGGCCGAGATCGGTCAACTGAAGCCCGCGCGCCTCGCGCACGAACAGGGGGCCGCCCACGATGTCCTCCAACAGCCGGATCTGCTGACTGACGGCGCCCGGCGTCACCGACAGTTCGTCGGCGGCGCGCGAGAAGTTCAGGTGACGCGCGGCGGCCTGGAAGGCGCGCAGGGCGTTGAGCGGGAGCAGGGAACGGGCCATCGCCGTTAGAAATCCTATCAGCGAGACAAAGGCAATCTGGTTTGCGGGCGTCGGCGATGACGTCGAAGGTTCCAATCCAGAGTTTGCGCCTGAAACCGGCGCTTTTCCTTATCGATCGCTCCGGAAAGCCAGACGATGCGTGTCTTTCTCGCCTCCATTCCGCTGGAGGCCGCCAAAATCGTGATCATCGGCGGCGGGGAGCCGGCGTTGGCCAAGCTGCGGCTGTTCCTCAACGGCCCGGCCGAGGTCCGGTGGTTCGCGCCCGATGGCGCGCCCGAGGCCATCGAGACGCCGCAGGGGGCGCCGACGCCGGTCCTTCGCACGCCGGAAGTCGAGGATTTGGCGGACGCGCGGCTGGTGTTCATCGCCCTGAGTGATCTGGATAAGGTCCGGCGGCTGGCGGACCTGGCGCGGACTGCGGGGGCGCAGGTCAATGTGGTGGACCAGCCTGCTCTAAGCGATTTCCAGACCCCGGCCCTGATCGACCGGGACGAGGTGGTGGTCGGCGTGGCGACGGGCGGTTCGGCGCCGATCCTGGCCCGGGATATCCGCACGGCCATCGAGAATGTGCTGCCTGCGGGTCTGGCCAATGTGGCGCGGATGGCGCGCGAGCTGCGCGACACGGTCAAGGCCAGCGTGCCGGATTTCATGGCGCGGCGGCGGTTTTGGGAGAAGGCGTTCCGGGGACCGGCGGCCGATCTGGCGGCGGCCGGACGAACGGCAGAGGCGCGGCGTGAGATGCTGCGCCTGCTGAACGTGGCGGCGCCGGAACAGGGCGTGGTCCATATCGTCGGCGCGGGACCGGGCGACCCGGAGCTTCTGACGCTGAAGGCGCTGCGGGTGCTGCAGGACGCCGACGTCATCATCCACGACCGGCTGGTGCCGGAGGCGGTGCTGGATCGGGCGCGGCGCGACGCCAAACGTCTGTATGTCGGCAAGGCGCGCGGCGACCATTCCGTGCCGCAGGACCAGATCGAGGCCCTGATGATCGCCGAGGCTCGCGCCGGTCATCGGGTCGTGCGGCTGAAGGGCGGCGATCCCTTCGTCTTCGGACGCGGCGGCGAGGAGCTTGAGGCTATGCGGTCGGCGGGCGTGGCGGTCTTTGTCGTGCCCGGCGTGACGGCGGCCCTGGCCTGCGCGGCGTCTGCGGGCATTCCCCTGACCCACCGCGATCACGCCCAGGCGGTGACCTTCGTGACGGCGCAGGGCAAGGTCGGCGGCGTGGACGCCGACTGGTCGCGCCTGGCCGCGCCGAACCACACCTTGGCCATCTATATGGGAACGGACCGCGCCGAGGAGACGGCGTCCAAGCTGATGGCGGCAGGGCGTGCGGGCTCAACGCCTGTGGCCGTGGTCGAGAACGGCAGCCGCCCGGATGAGAGGGTTCTGATGGGGCGGCTGGATGGGCTGGGCGCGCTGGTTCGGGGCGCTGATCTGACGGGACCGGCCTTGGTGTTCGTCGGTGAGACGGCGGCCTTTTCGGCGGCGCAGGCGGATATTTCGGAGGCGGCGGCATGAAGGTCGTGACCGCGAACCGCCTGTCGGACGGCCGCGTCATCTATGCGGGTGTGGACAATCAGCCTGTCGGTCATATCGATCAGGCGTCGGTGCTGGATGATGCTGCGGCGGAGATCGTGCTGGCCGAGGTGGCCGGGCGGCCCGATGTCTTTGTGAATCCCTATCTGTTCGAGGTCAGCGACCGCACGCCCTCGGGCCGCGACCGGTTGAAGGAGCGCATCCGCTCTGCCGGACCGACCGTGGGGCACAGCGTCGTGGGAGGCGTGGGCTGATGTATCGCTATGACGAGTTCGACCACGCCCTGGTGCGCGAACGGGTCGAGGAGTTTTCCGATCAGGTGGCGCGCCGCGCGTCCGGCGCCCTGACCGAGGACGAGTTCAAGCCGCTGCGGCTGATGAACGGCGTCTATCTGCAATTGCACGCCTATATGCTGCGGGTCGCCATTCCCTATGGAACGTTCAGCAGTCGCCAGATGCGGCGGCTGGCCCACATCGCCCGCACCTATGACAAGGGCTATGGCCATTTCACCACGCGGTGCAACATCCAGTACAACTGGCCGGCCCTGACAGACCTGCCGGCGATCCTGAGCGATCTGGCCGAGGTCGAGATGCACGCCATCCAGACCAGCGGCAACTGTATCCGCAACACCACGACCGACGTGTTCGCCGGCGTCGCCGACGACGAGATCGAAGACCCGCGTCCCTGGTGCGAGATCATCCGCCAGTGGTCGACCATCCATCCGGAGTTTTCCTTCCTGCCGCGCAAGTTCAAGATCGCGGTGATCGGCGCCGAGAAGGATCGGGCGGCGATCCGCACCCACGATGTCGGCCTGCAGATCGTGAAGGGCGAGGACGGCGGCACGGCCTTCCGCGTCTTCGTGGGCGGCGGGCAGGGGCGCCTGCCCCATATCGCGCAGGAGATCGCGGCGGCGGTGCCGGCGGCGCACCTGCTGGCCTATCTGACCGCCATCCTGCGGGCATGGAACCTGCTGGGGCGACGCGACAATATCCACAAGGCGCGGATCAAGATCCTGGTCGCCTCCTTGGGGATCGACGTCTTCCGCGAGGAGGTGGACAGACACTACGCCACCCTGCGCCACGAAGACCTGCGCGTGCCCGAAGACGAGGTCGCGCGCATCCAGGCCTATTTCGCCGCGCCGCCCTTCGCCGATCTGCCCAAGGTCAGCGCCCCGTACGACCGCGCCCTGCTGGCCGATCCCGACTTCGCCCGATTCGCCCGCAACAATGTGCGCCGTCATCGCCAGTCGGGCTACGCCTCGGTGGTGGTGTCGCTGAAGCCGGTCGGCGGGGTGCCTGGCGACATCACGGCGGACCAGATGGACGCCGTGGCGGATCTGGCCGAGCGCTATTCGTTCGACGAGCTGCGCGCCGCCTATGAGCAGAACCTGGTCCTGCCGCATGTGAAGCTGGACGACGTGCCTACCGTGTGGCGGGCCCTGCATGAGGCGGGTTTGGCGACGGCCAACGCGGACCTGGCGACCGACGTCATCGCCTGCCCCGGACTGGACTATTGCAGCCTGGCCAACGCCCGATCGATTCCGGTCGCCCAGGCCCTGTCGAAACGGTTGGCGGACCTGGACTATCAGGAAGCGCTGGGGCCGGTGCGCATCAATATGAGCGGCTGCATCAACGCCTGCGGTCATCACCACGTCGGCCACATCGGCGTGCTGGGCGTCGATCGCAAGGGCGAGGAATACTACCAGATCACCGTCGGCGGCTCGCCCGACGAACAGGCGGCGCTGGGCGATATCGTAGGCAAGAGCTTGCCGTTCGAAGAAGTGGCGCCCGCCATTCAGCGGACGCTGGACCGCTATCTGCAAATCCGCGCGGACGGCGAGCGGTTCATCGACACGGTGCGCCGCGTCGGTCCCGACCCCTTCCGCGACGCCATCTATGAGACGCTCGATGCTGCAAACGCTTGAAGGGATTCAGAACGGGTTGCGGCTGTCGGTCACGACGCCGCTTGAAGAGGTCGAGGCGGCGGTTGTGACCGAGGATGTGCTGGTGTTGGAGTTCGACGCCTTTCGCGACGGGCGCGGCTTCTCGCTGGCGGCGGTGCTGCGCGAGCGGGGATACGCCGGGCGGTTGATCGCTGCGGGCAAGGTGCTGCCCGATCAGGCGCGCCACCTGCGGCGCTCTGGCTTCGATGCGGTGGAGCTGGCGCTGGGCGCCGATGCAGCGGCCTGGGCGCGGATGGATCAGGCGTTCAGCGGCGCCTATCAGCCCGCCGTCGATCCTGCGCCGACCATCTGGCGGCGACGCCGCGCGGCGTCGAACGACCGTGACCTGGAGGCGCTGGCTGATCGGCTGAACCGCGAGACCGAGGGCAAGTCGGCGCCTCAAATCGTCAAGGCGGCGCTGGATCCTGCGCTCGGACTGCGCGTGGGAACAATCTCGTCCTTTGGGGCGGAATCGGCGGCCCTGCTGCACATCGTCGCCGATGAACGGCCCGAGACGCCAGTTGTGTTTCTCGAGACGGGGCAGCATTTCCTGCAAACCCTGTCCTACCGCACCCAACTGACCAAGGCGCTGGGCCTCACCGACGTGCGGCTGGTCACGCCCGATGCGAACGAGAAGGCGACGCTGGATGCGCGCGACGACCTGTGGCGCACCGACGCCGACGCCTGCTGCGACCTGAGAAAGGTGCGGCCGCTGGCGCGGGCCACGGCGGGGTTCAACGCGATCATCACCGGCCGCAAACGTTATCAGGCCGTGACGCGGGCGCGGCTGAAGCCGTTCGAGGTGCTGGATGGCGTGCTGCGCATCAACCCGCTGGCGAACTGGGACGCCGACGATGTCGAGGCGTGGCTGGCCGATAACGACCTTCCGCGCCATCCGCTGGTCGAGCAGGGATATGCCTCGATCGGGTGCTGGCCGTGCACGCGGGCGGTCCAGACCGGCGAGGACGCGCGCGCCGGGCGTTGGTCGGGTATGGACAAGGTCGAGTGCGGCATCCACCTAGGCAAACGTCAGGCCGCCGCCTGATCCGACCTTTTCTCGACCTCGCCTGAAAGCTTCAACGTGTCCGTCACGCCTACCGTCATCGACCTGATCGGCCATACGCCGCTGGTGCGCCTGAACCGCCTGTCCGACCAGACGGGGTGCGAAATTCTGGGCAAGGCCGAGTTCTTGAACCCGGGCGGCTCGATCAAGGACCGCGCCGCCCTGTCCATCGTTCAGACCGCGCGGGCGTCGGGTGCGCTGAAACCTGGTGGAACCATTGTCGAGGGCACGGCCGGCAACACCGGCATCGGCCTGGCCATGGTCGGGGCGGCCTTGGGCCACCCGGTGGTGATCGTCATTCCCCGCACCCAGTCGGAAGAGAAGAAGTCCGCCATCCGTTCGCTGGGCGCGCGCCTGGTCGAGGTGGACGCCGCGCCCTTTTCCAGCCCCAACCATTTCGTCCACTATTCCGGTCGTCTGGCGAGCGAACTGAACGACAGCGAGGAAGCCGGGGCCGTCTGGGCCAATCAGTTCGACAACACGGCCAATCGCGACGCCCACTATCAGACGACGGGACCGGAAATCTGGGACCAGACGGAGGGGCGCGTGGACGCCTTTGTTTCAGCGGTGGGGTCTGGCGGCACGATCGCGGGCGTTTCGGCCTATCTGCGCGAGAAGAAGCCCGATGTGACCATCGCCCTGGCCGATCCGGCGGGCGCGGCCATGTTCAACTGGTTCAACAAGGGCGAGATGACCGGCGAGGGATCGTCGATCACCGAAGGCATCGGCGTCGCTCGGATCACCGGCAATCTGGCAGGGTTCCGACCCGATCACGCCTATCGGATCGAGGACGCCGAGTTCCTGCCGATCCTGTTTGATCTGGTGAAGCACGAGGGCCTGTCGCTAGGCGGGTCGGCGGGCGTGAATATCGCCGGGGCCGTGCGTCTGGCGCGCGAGATCGGGCCGGGCAAGACCATCGTCACCTGCCTGTGCGATCCCGGCTCGCGCTATGCGTCCAAACTGTTCAATCCCGCCTTCCTGCGGTCCAAGGGATTGCCGGAGCCGGATTGGGCGTGAATGCCTCGTCTCCTCCCCATCAAATGGGGAGGGTGACCGCGAAGCGGTGCAGGGGCTCTTGAACTCTCATAGGCGCTTGTGATGCGGCCAAGAGCCCAACCGTCTCTTCGCTACGCTACGAGCCACCTCCCCGCAAAGCGGGGAGGAGACAGGTTCCGCTACTTCGTCTTCTGCTCCGCGATCCACGTATCCATGCGCTGGTCCAGCAGCGCCAGCGGCAGGGGGCCTTCGACCAGCAGGGCGTCGTGGAAGGAGCGGATACTGAACTTCGGCCCCAGTTCGCGTTCGGCGCGTTCGCGGATCTCGCGCAGGCGTATCTCGCCGATCTTGTAGGCCGTGGCCTGACCCGGCCAGCCGATGTAGCGTTGCAATTCGGTCTCGATATTGTGTGGGGCCAAGGCCGAGTTGTCGCGGAAACAGGCGCGGGCCTGTTCCTCGTTCCAGCCCAGCCAGTGCAGGCCGGTGTCGGCGACCAGACGGCAGGCGCGCCACATCTCGTAGGACAGGCGGCCGAAGCGCTCATAGGGGGTGCGGTAAAAGCCCATCTCCTCGCCCAGATATTCGGAATAAAGGCCCCAGCCCTCGGTGAAGGCGGTGACATTGGCCTGACGCCGGAAATAGGGCTGGCCGCCGCCTTCCTGCTGCAGCGCGATCTGCAGATGGTGGCCCGGAACGGCTTCGTGCAGCGTCAGGGCGGGCAGTTCGTACAGCGGGCGCTGGTCCAGCTTGGACGTATTGACGATGTAGTGGCCGGGAATGCCGTTCTGCATCGAGCCGGAGTTATAGCGGCCGGTGGTGTAGTTTTCCTCGATCTGGGCCGGGACCGGCTGCACGTCATAGGGCAGGCGAGGCAGGGTGGCGAACAGGGCCGGGAGGCCGCCGTCAGCCCGCTTCGCCATTTCCGACGCTTTCTCAAGCAACTGTTCGCGGCTGGTCGCATAGAACTGCGGATCGGTACGCAGGAAGTTGAGGAAGCCGGCGAAGTCGCCGGTCCAGCCGGCCGCTCTCATCTCGACCTCCATGCGGGCGCGGATGCGGGCCACCTCGTCCAGACCGATCTGGTGGATCTGTTCCGGCGTCAGGTCGGTGGTGGTATGGCCGCGCACCAGATAGGCGTAGAGCGCCTTGCCGCCAGGGCGATTGCCGATGCCGGGTTCGACCGGCGCCTTGGGTAGATAGTCGGTCTCAAGGAAGGTCAACCAGGCTTGGCGCGCCGGGGCGATGACGGCGGCCACGGCGGCGGCTCCCTCGGTTCTCAGCCGGTCCTTTTCGGCCTGAGGCACGGTCGCGGGCAGGGTGGCGAAGGGTTTCAGCAGCGGTTCGTCGTTCGGCGCGATGGCCACGTCGTTGCGGGCCAGGGCGACGGCGCTTTGCGTCACCGAACGGGCCTGGACCATGCCGGTGTCCAGGCCGCGCCGCGCATTGTCGGTGGTCTGGGCGTAGATGTCGCCGAAGCCGCGTATGCGCTGGATATAGCGCTCGGCCTCCGCGACCGAGTTCAGCCGCGTGCCGCCGCCGACGTAAAGCGCCCACGTCCCCGGCCCGCCCTCGCTGTCGAAGGCCAGCCGGCTGGGGTCGTAATCCAGCCCTTCGATGCTGCGTTTCAGGCTGTAGAGCAGGAAGGCGTGATTGATCGCGCCCGCGTGGGAAAGACTTGCCGGGTCGATGGCGTCCAGTCGGCGCACGAACCCTTCCAAGGGCGCGCGCTGGGCCAGTTCGAAGGCGCGGCTCAGGTCCGGGACGCGGCCCATGGCCTCCACATCGCCTTCGCCGCTGGCCGAGAAGGGATCGACCGTTTTCAGATAGGTTTCATAATCTGCGATCAGGGCGTCCAGCGCCCCGTCCGCAGGGGCGGAGACGGCGGTCGGCGGCGTCTGAGCCATGACCAGGGTCGGCGACCCCGCCGCGATCAGGGCCGCCAAGGCCAACTGTGACATCTTCATTCTTGCGCCCCTCCAGTGCAGGGCGCAGTGCAAGCCGAGCCGCGTCGCGGCGTCAACCGCAGACGGCGAAGAACTGCTCGATCCCGGCCTTGGCCGGCGGATGGGCGACATACAGTTCACGCGCGTCGTCCGACCAGGCGGCGATCCAGCCCAGGCGACGGAACCGCAGGAACACCGGGTCCTTGGTCCTGGCGCGGGCGGTCAACAGTTCGCCTTCGTGGACCACGGCCGGCTCCGACGTGGCGGCATAGCGTTCGGTGTCGCCGCCGGATTCCAGATGGATCTCGCGCGCGGGCTTCTCGCTGGCCGCCGTGATCTCCAGCGCGCCCGAGCCGGCCTGGCAGAGAAGATGCAGCTTCACCTCGTCGCTATTGGCCACGCCATAGGCCAGGCTGACTTCCCGGCCGTCGCGGTTCATGAACCAGTCCAGACCCGCCGTGGCGATGGGCTCGCCCTGGGCGGCGGCCATGGCCGCCGAAGGGTCGGGGGCGGGGGTGTGGGTGGCGCAGGCGGCCAGGGCCGAAACGGCCATCAGGGAGGGGATCAGGCGGGACACACGCATGGGCGACCTCTCTTATCCGGCGCAGCGGTCGGCGAAGCGGCGCAGCTTGGCCAGATGGGGACGTTCGACGGTCAGGGTTCGGACGTCAGAACCTACGGAGATGGTCATCCGGCCGTCGGCGACGAAAGCGGTGAAGGCGGGATGTTCGACGGGAATGCCCGTCTCCAGCTTGCCGCCGCGCCCGACCTTCGCCTCGCTGGCGGCGGTGTTTCCGCCGGCCGTGATGCGGGCGAAACCCGCCGTCGCCGGTTCGCCATAGATCGAGATCGAGACCGCGCCCGACCCGGCCTGGCATTGGAACGTCGAGCGCAGTTCGGCCGTGTCGGGAATGTCGTTGGCCAGCACCAGCGGGCCTTCGCCTTCATATAGGCTCCACGTCCAGCCGCTCGCAGGCGCGGCCTGCAGCGCCAAGGCCATCAGGGCCGAAGCGATAAGGGTCATGCGTCAGCCCCCGCCGACGACGCGCACCGTCGCGTCGCGCGCAATGTCGCCATGACGGCGTGAAACCGCAAGAGATCAGACAGCCGCAATCCTCCCGACAGGCGCTCAGTCGAAAAGAACGCGGTTATCCTCAGACGGTTCAACCGGCCGGTAAGGTCAGAACGGGCTGAACCGCTCGACAAGAGCCTGGCCCACCGGCGGGGCCTGGATGCGGCTGACGTCGCCCCGGCCGCCATAGGAGATGCGGGCTTCGGCGATCTGGGTGTGATTGATGGCGTTGGCGGACGAAATGTCCTCGGGCCGCACGATGCCGGCGACGGTCAGTTCGCGGACCTCGCGGTTGGTACGCACTTCCTGCCGACCCTGTATGACCAGATTGCCGTTGGCCAGAACGTCGGTGACGACGGCGGCGATGGTCAGCGACACCTTCTCGGCGCGGTTGACGGTGCCGGTTCCGGTGGACTTGGACGCCCCGTCCATGCCGACCATGTTCGACGGATCGAATCCGCCGGGGAAGGCCCGGCCCAGGCTGCTTTCCAGGCCGAACAGGTGCGAGACGCCGCCGGAGATGTTGTTCGAACGCGAACGCTGGGTCGAGTTCTGGGTCTGGGCGCGGTCGTCAATGTCGATCTTGACCGTCAGGATGTCGCCGACGTGGCGGGCGCGCTGGTCGCCGAAGAAGGTGCGGGCGCCGGCGCGCCACAGGCTGTTGGAGCTGGCGGCGGTGTCGGGCGCCGGAAGATAGGTCTGCTGCACCGGCACCAGGGCGGCGGGATAGCCGATAGGCGCCAGTTCGGGGCCACGCACCGTCTCGGCGACGGTGGAGCAGGCGGCCAGGGGGGCGACGGCGGCGAGGGTCAGAAGAATCTTGCGCATGACGAGGTTTCCCTAGCGGGCGGCGAATTGTTGAGGGGCGGCGCGTGCGGCGTCGGCGGCCGGGCCGGCGACGGCCTGGCCGGGACCGGAGGCCACGGCGTCGATGACGCGATTGGAGGTGGTGTTCATGATGGCGACGGGCTCGCCCAGGCCAGCGCTGCGCATGGCCTTGCCCATCACGGCCAGGTTCACGCCGCCGACCTGATAGGTGACGCGCACCATGTCGTTGCGGGCGATGATCTGCTGGGCGGCGGCGGGCCGATAGGCGGCGCGGGCGACGGGCTGGGCGGCGGCAGGGACCGAGGCGGCGTCCGCCACGCCCTGGACCGGCGCCTCGGCGCGGCGCACGGCGACGCGGCGCAGGCCGTCGGGATTGGCCCAATCCAGGCCGGCCTGACGGGCCTGGGCCTGAAGCAGGCCAGCCTCCAGCACGACCGAGGGGCCGACGCGCTGAGCCACCACAACGTCGGCGGCGGACCCGGCGCCCTCGAACAGGTCGCCCAGGGTGACGCGGCCGTCGTCGTCGACCGGATTGGCGCGCAGCACGACCGGGCCGGCCAAGGCCGCGCCGGCGAAGGCGCTGGCGGCGGCTGCGAGGATCAGGGTGCGGGTCAGGCGCATGGCTCAGCTCTTCACTTGCGAGGCGACCGACAGCATCTGGTCGGCGGTGCTGATGACCTTGGAGTTCATCTCATAGGCGCGCTGGGCCACGATCAGGGCGCTGATCTCCGAAACCGCATCCACGTTCGACGCCTCGGTGTAGTTCTGCAGCACCTGGCCGAAGCCTGCGTCGCCCGGCGTGCCGACGATGGCGGGGCCCGAGGCGGCGGTTTCCAGCAGCAGGTTGTCGCCGATGGCCTCCAGGCCCGCTTCGTTGAAGAAGTTGGCCAGTTCGATCTGGCCCACCGTGGTCGGAGCGGGCTGGCCGGCCTGCGTCACCTGGACCAGGCCGGTCTTGGAGATGGTCAGCTTTGTGGTGTCCTGCGGGATGGTGACGGCCGGCTCCAGCAGATAGCCGTCGTCGGTGACCATCTGACCTTCCGGGTTGACCTGCAGGTTGCCGGCGCGGGTGTAGGCCTTCTCGCCCGAAGGAAGGCTGATCTGGAAATAGCCCTTGCCGTCGATGGCCATGTCGTAGGGGTTGCCGGTGGCCTGGGGCGTGCCCTGTTCGGTGACGCGATAGACCGCGCCAGCCTTGACGCCAGCGCCGATCTGGATGCCGGTCGGAACCACGGTGCCTGCGCTGGAGGACTGGGCCCCCATACGTTCGACGTTCTGATAGAGCAGGTCCTGGAACTCGGCGCGCTGCTTCTTGAAGCCCACCGTGTTCATGTTGGCGATGTTGTTGGAGATGACCTCGACGTTCAGCTGCTGAGCAGCCATGCCCGAGGCGGCGGTGCGAAGTGCGCGCATCTTTGGGGCTCCCTTTACGCGGCCTTGCCGAGACGCTCGACGGCGCGACGGCTGAGGTCGTTGGTGTTGTCGATCATGCGCGACACGCTTTCGTAGGCGCGGCTGATCTCGACCAGATTGGTGATCTCGACCAGCGGATTGACGTTGGAGGATTCCAGCGACCCCTGATGGATCTGGGCGTCCGTCGCCTCGATCGGCTGGGTGTTGGAGCGGTTGCGATAAAGGCTGTCGCCGCCCTTTTCGAGCACGCCAAGGGTCTCGAACCGAACGACCGACAGGCGGCCGGTGACCTGGCCCTGCTGGGTGATGGTCCCGTCCTCGCCGACGCTGGGGGCGCCCAGATTGGGGTCCAGCACGATCTCGGCGCCGCCGCCCAGAACCGCCTGGCCCTGTTTGGTGGTCAGCTTGCCTTCGGGGTCCAGGGTGAAGGCCCCGTCGCGGGTGTAGGCCTGGCCGTTCGCCCCGTCGCGCACGGTGAAGAAGGCGCCTTCGCCCGAGATGGCGAAGTCCAGGCCGCGGCCCGTCTGCTGCATCGCTCCCTGGCCGAAGTCGCGGCCCACGCCGTTGTCCAGCACGAAGCTGGCCGAGGGCTTGATCGAGTCGTTGCGGGCGCGCTTGCCCACTTCGGCGCTGACCATCAACTGCTCGACCTTAAAGCCGGTGGTGTTGGCGTTGGCGACGTTGTTGGCCACGATGTCCAGTTCGCGACGCAGCGTCATCTGCCGTGACAGTCCGATATAGGCGGCGTTTTCCACGAGAGGCTTGCTCCTTCGCTGTCCGCCTCGCAACAGCCGTGCCAACAGGGTTAATCCAGGCGGAATGCGGGTTTCAGCGTTGTCGCCTCACGGACGACCCGGCAAATCCTGCCCATCGTAAACGTCGCGTTAACCAAAACTGGCCCATCTGACGGTGAGAGGGTCTCCGGGGTGCGCGCATGTTCAAGTTCGGCAAGAAGAAGGGTGATCCGGCCGCGGACGCCAATCTGCCTGCCGTGAAGGAGGGCGAGGCCGCCGTCGAAGGCGAGGACGCCGCCGCGCCCAAGAAGAAAAAACTGCCGCTGCTGTTCATCATCGCGCCTGTCGCGCTGCTGGTGCTGGGCGGAGGCGGGGCGGCGGCCTTCTTCATGCTGAAGCCCAAGCCCGCCGAGGCGCATGGCGCGGCGGCCGAGGCCGAACACGGCGCCGAGAAAGCCGACAAGAAGGAAGACAAGAAGGGCGGCGGCCACGGGGGCGGCGGCAAGGAAGGCGAGGCCGATCCGTCGCTGGGCGTCATCTCGGACGGGCCTGACGGCGTGACCTTCTACACCCTGCCGGACATGGTCATGAACATTCAGTCGGCCGACGGCCGGCCCACCTTCCTGAAGCTGAAACTGACGCTGGAGATGCAGGACGCCGGGGTGGCGAGCCACCTTCAGGAAGAGATGCCGCGCCTGCAGGACATGTTCACCGGCTTCGTGCGCGAACTGCGGCCCGAGGATCTGAGCGGGTCGGCCGGCACCTATCAGCTGCGGGCCGAAATCCTGCGTCGCGTCAATCTGATCGCCGCGCCCGGCAAGGTGGACGCCGTGCTGATCGAAGAAATGCTGGTGCAATAGGCATGAGCGACGCGGCGCAACTGGACCCGTTCGGCGGCCTGGGCGATCCCGGCGACGCCCTGTCCGAACGGGTGCTGAACCAGGACGAGATCGACAGTCTGCTGGGCTTCGACCTAGGCGACGACGACGGCGCCGAGCGCTCCGGCATCCGCGCCATCATCAACTCGGCGCTGGTGTCCTACGAACGCCTGCCGATGCTGGAGATCGTGTTCGACCGCCTGGTGCGGTTGATGACGACGTCCCTGCGCAACTTCACCTCCGACAACGTCGAGGTGTCGCTGGACAACATTTCCTCGATCCGGTTCGGCGACTATCTGAACTCCATCCCCCTGCCGGCGATCCTGGCGGTGTTCCGCGCCGAGGAGCTGGACAACTACGGCCTGCTGACGGTCGATTCCAACCTGATCTATTCGATCGTGGACGTGTTGCTGGGCGGGCGCCGGGGCACCGCCGCCCTGCGCATCGAGGGCCGCCCCTACACCACCATCGAGCGCGTCCTGGTGCAGCGGATGGTGGAGGTGGTGCTGAACGACGCCCGCCAGGCGTTCGAGCCGCTGACACCCGTCCACTTCAACCTGGACCGGCTGGAGACCAACCCCCGCTTCGCCGCCATCGCCCGGCCGGCGAACGCCGCCATCCTGATCAAGCTGCGGATCGACATGGAGGATCGCGGCGGCCGGATCGAACTGCTGCTGCCCTATGCGACGCTGGAACCGATCCGCAAGATGCTGCTGCAGCAGTTCATGGGCGAGAAGTTTGGCCGCGACAACATCTGGGAAGGCCACCTGGCCACCGAGATGTGGACCACCGAGACCGAGGTTCGCGCCGTGCTGGACGAGCAGCAGATGTCGCTGTCCAGCGTGCTGAACCTGAAGGTCGGCGACACGCTGATGCTGAACGCCACGCCGGATTCGGAAGTGTCCATCCGCGCCGGCTCCATCCCCCTGACCACAGGCCGCATGGGCCGCAAGGGTCAGCATATCGCCGTGCGCGTGGAAGGGCCGGTCAACCCCGAGACCGCCGCCCGCTTAGGAGGAGGTCTCTGATGGTCGGAATGATCATGGACGCTGTGCTGATGCTGCTGCTGGTCGCGGCGGTCGGTTACGGCGTCAAGCTGGAGCGCAAGCTGTCGGCCCTGCGCGCCGGTCAGCTGGCCTTCGCCCAGGCCGTCACGGATTTGAACGCCGCCGCCGGCCGGGCCGAGAACGCCCTGGCGACCCTGCGCGCCTCGGGCCAGGAGACCGATCTGCTGCACGACCGCATCATCAAGGCGCGAGAGGTCAAGGCGCAGTTGGAGACCCTGATCGCCCGCGCCCCCGCGTCCGCCGTCGCGCCCGTCCGCGTCGCCGACGAAGATCTGTCGCTGCGGGTCGAGCCGACGCGCCGCGCGCCGGTCCCTGCGCCTGTCGCGCCGTCCACAGAGGACGAGGCGCGCGCCGAGCGGATGGCGGCCCTGGCCGAGCGCATCCAGGGCATGACCGGCTCGGCGACCAGCCGCCGCGCCGCCGCCGCGCCGACCGGACGCGACAATGTCGCCGCCATCGTTCAGGCCCTGACGGCCGGTCGGTCCGCTAACCATTCCGCCAAACAAAGCCTCAACGCCGCGCGTCGTAATCTTGACGACGACCTGTTCGCCGCCTGAGTTCGGAACCCGATTAAATGGCCCGCATCCCCCGCCTTCTGCCCCTGATCGCCATCGCCATCGGCGGGGTGGTCGCCGTGCGCGCCGTGGGCGTGGCGCCGGGCCTGTTCGACGGGGCCAAGGCCTGGGCCGAGGAGGCGGCGCCCGCCGCCGGGGCGGCCAAGCCCGCCCTGCCGGGAACCTGCGCCGCCCTGTCGCCGGAACAGTTGGCCCAGCAGGCCGGGATATCCCCTGCCGAGCTGAAGATCATCCAATCGCTGTCGCAACGCCGCGCGGCCCTGGATGCGCGTGATCAGGACTTCGCCACCACCCTGCCGCTGATGGTCGCCGCCGAGCAGAAGCTGGACGCCAAGATCCAGGCCATGGCCGCCCTGAAGGCCGAGATGAAGCAGATGCTGGGCCAGGTGGACGAGCGCGAGAAGGCCGAGATCGACCGGCTGGTTCAGGTCTATTCGGCCATGCGGCCCAAGGAAGCCGCCCCGGTCATGGCCACGCTGGAGGATCGCGTGCGCCTGCCTGTCGCCGCCGCCATGCGCCCGCGCACCCTGGCCGCCATCATGGCCCAGATGACGGCCCCACAGGCCCGCGAACTGACCGAGAAGCTGGCCGCCCGCTTCCAGGCCCAGCAGATGGCCGCCCGCGCCGCCGCCGCCGAGGCCGCGACCCCGGCCGCCGCCGCGCCGACGCCCGCTCCGAGCCCGGCCGCCGCGACGCCTGCCGTGGCGGCGACCGCGACGCCGGCCGCCAAACCCGCCGCGACCCCGGCCGCGCGGCCGACGCCCCGCCCGGCGGCAACACGCCCCGCCCAGCGCCCGGCCACGCCGCCCGCGCGCCGTCCCGCCGCCGCGACGCCGCCGCCCGCCGCCGGGCCTCAGGCCTATCAGCCCTCGAACCCCGCCAACGCCCAGCCGCGCCAGACGGTGCAGTAAGGGGGGCGTCGCCGACCACGCTTTCGGTTGGCATCCGCGCCGGGCGCCGCTATCACCGCGCCTTTCCGAGACCCCAGGCCCGCATCATGACCGACACGCCCCCCGACCGTCTCTCGGTCGATCCGTCCAGCCCCCATCACGACGCCGAGGTTCTTCAGCGCGGCGTGGGCATCCGCTTCAAGGGCGAGGAGAAGACCAACGTCGAGGAATATTGCGTGTCCGAGGGCTGGGTGCGCCTTGCGCTGGGCAACCGCGTGGACCGCAAGGGCAAGGCCCTGACCGTCAAATTGCAGGGCCCGGTCGAACCCTATTTCCAGAACGGCTGACACTGAATAGGGTCCGGGCCTTCGCGTCCAGGAGCCTGTTCCCATGTCCCGTCGTCTGATGACCGCCAGCGCGCTAGCGCTGGGCCTCGCCGCCTTCGCGCCCCTGGCGCACGCTCAAGACGCCTCTGTGGTCCAGCAGGCCATCGTGGTGCGCGACGCGGCGATGCGCTCCAACATCGCGCTGGACTACGTCACCCAGTTGACCACCCGGTTCGGCGCCCGCCCGGCGGGATCCAAATCCGAACAGAACGCCGCCGCCTGGGCCGCCGACTATCTGCGCGCCAACGGCTTCCAGAACGTGCGGATCGAAGAGTTCCCTCTGGTGGGCTGGGAGCGGGGCGAAAGCTCGGCCGCCATCGTCGGCGACCATGCCCAGACCCTGGTCGCGGCCGCTCTGGGTCATTCGCCCGCCACGCCGCGCGGTGGCGTCGAGGCCGAGATCGTGCGCTTCGCCTCGATGGAGGACCTTCAGGCCGCGCCCGACGCCGCCGTGCGCGGCAAAATCGTCTATATCGACCTGGGCCAGATGCACGCCATGCAGGACGGTTCTGGCTATGGTCCCCAGACCCGCGTGCGCGGCGCCGGCCCCGGCGTTGCGGCGGCCAAGGGGGCGGCGGCCTTCGTCATGCGCTCGGTCGGCTCGGACGAGAACCGGATGCCCCACACCGGCACCACCCGCTACGTCGACGGAAAGCCGACCATCCCCGCCTTCGCCCTGGCCGCGCCGGACGCCGATCAGGTCAGCCGCCTGGTCGCCCTGGGCCAGCCGGTGCGGATGCGCCTGACCTCGACCGCCCGCACCTATCAGACCCACAGCCAGAACGTGATCGGCGACCTGCCCGGCGCGACCCGGCCCGACGAGATCGTCGTCCTGGGTTCGCACATGGACAGCTGGGACCTGGGCACCGGCGCCATCGACGATGCGGCAGGCGGCGCCATCACCGTAGCCGCCGCCAAGGCCATCGCCGACAGCGGCCGCCGCCCGGCGCGCACCCTGCGCGTGATCTTCTATGGTTCGGAAGAGGTGTCGCAGCCCACGCCTCAGACGGGCAACGGCGGCGCCGTCTACGCCCGCGGCCAGGGCGCGGCGCTGGACAAGCACATCATCGCCGGCGAGAGCGATTTCGGCGCCGACCGCATCTATGCCCTGCGCCTGCCCGCCGGCGCGCAAGGGTCGGACTTCCAGAAGGCGGCGACGCGCGTCCTCTATCCCATCGGCGTCCTGGCCTCGGATCGCATCGAGACCGAAGGCGGCGTGGACGTCGGCCCGATGGGACCGCTTGGCGTGCCCTTCTTCGGCCTGGCCCAGGACGGAACCCGATATTTCGACCTGCACCACACCGCCAACGACACCCTGGACAAGATCGACCCAGCCCAACTGAGCCAGAACGTAGCCGCCTGGGCCGGCTTGCTGTGGCTGATCGCCGATTCCGACGTCGACTTCCGCGCGATGAAGCCCGCCTCAGCCTCGACCGCGCCGGCGCGCTAGAGTGCTTGGAGATCGGTCCGGTTCTGTCTATACGAGCCGGACCAGCACGCGGGCGTGGCGAAATTGGTAGACGCAACGGACTTAAGCTGAAGGATTGAGTGCGCCGGGGGAAACCCCGGACGTAGAACTGCTCAAAGTCGGGGAACCCTGTCAGATGGCGATCCCGAGCCAAGCCCGATCCACTGGTCGGGAAGGTGTAGAGACTAGACGGGCAGCGCCTAAAGCTCCGGCCATGGCGAAGGGATAGTCCAGACCACGAACGCCGTCAGGCGGCGGCGAAAGCCGAAGTGGTACGAAAATCCGTCGGGCGAAAGCCCTTGCCGGTTCGACCCCGGCCGCCCGCACCAGCCCCTTTTCAAGATGCGGTTCCGACATCTCGCGAGAGGGGTCAGGACCAGACGGCGCATAGGCGGTTCATCAGCCGTTGGCTGAGTTGGATCCGGTCTGCCGGCCCCGCGTCATGGTTTGCGCCGAATAAGGGGCGCTATGGGTTGCACGCCGCCTGCGGTTCTCAGCGAGGCTCGCCGTCCTAGACCACTGGCGACAGGTCGACATGATACCGTCTTGGGTCCGTGGGATCGATCAACACGCGCAGTTCACGCCCGGCCAGTTTCTCGGAAGGGTCGACCCAGATCGGGTCGCTCTCGAACCGCCGAAGGCGTCCTGTAACCGGGTCGGTCGCCTGCGCCACGACGCGGAAGGGATGCTCGCCATTGCGCGAGCGGCGCGTATCGCGAAACGCATGAAGGAAGCTGGCCTTGATGGGCCTTCCGCTCGTCAGCAGACGGGAGACCTTCTTTCGTCGCCGAAGCTCGATGAGCAGCAGCGTGCCGCCCAGAAGGGTGAAGATCGCCCCCATGCCCAGGAAGATGGTCGAAAGTCCCCGTCGCCCCCAGAAATCGTCGACCGTGGCGTGAGATATCTGCCGCCGGTCGTAAAGGACCGGAACCGTATCGCCGACGGCGAAGCGTGGCGGATTGGTGCGGACGGTTTCGCTGAACTCGTGGCGCCGCCCGTCCTCGGTTCGGAAGGCGACGACCGCCGAATAGCTGACCCCTGACGATCGCGTCCTGTCCCGGTCGTGGTCGACATGGCGAACCAGGTCCACAACCACACCCGATGTTCGCACCGCCCGATCGCTGAAACCCCGGTCGCTGACCAGCAGGAAGCCCGCAACGGCCAAGAAGATCAGCCCGATCCCGCCAAACAGGCCGCCGACCCAGAGGAAAATGCTCTTCATGGCGACAGGGTGCCCCTTGCAGGCCCGCCATGGCAACCGCTGAAACGCCATCCACGAGGCCGAGACATCAAGTCGTCTTGCCGGTTCACCTCCCGCTCCGGTATCGGTCAGGCATGACCAAGGATGGCAGACCTTCTCGCGTTCACGATGTTCGCCTGTTTCACGGCGGCCGCAACCAGTACTTAAAGAATTGTCCCGGCGCTTGGGCTTTCGGGCGTCGACTGGCCTGGTGGTTGAACGGCCTAGACGTCAGCGTCGGCAGTCACCCGGCAGTCTATATCCACTTCACGTCCGAGATCGCGGCCGGACAGGTCGAGATCGCCCCGCCGAACAGTTTTCGCGAGGACTGGTGGTGGCGCGACGTTCATGTCGGCGTGCCGGCGGACTTCCTTCCCCATGACGGCGATCCGAGGCTTTCGACAGGGATCGTCGCGGCCCTATCGGCCCTGGCCCCGCATGAGCGGCCCCATATCGACGAGGCGGCGCGGATCGCGGCCGAGGCCGGGGACGAATGCCAGTTCCTCATCCGGTCCAAGGACACGGCGAAACACGTCATCGACGTGTCCACCACCATCGGCTTCCCAAAGCCTTCGCGAATGATTGTCTCGCTAACGGACAAGGCGACGGGCGCCTATCTGGAAGCCCCGCCCGTGGCCATGAAGGGCTATGATGACGCGGTCAGTTTGGCGGGCAAGGTCAAGGTGACCAACAAAGCGGTCGCCGTCGCATCGCGCGTCTCAACGCCCGCCCAGATCATCACGCAGCAATACGGCGCCGATTACCGATGGTCGGTTGACGACTTCTCGCCCGCTGCGACGCCCACTCGATCCGGCTTGCTGAAGTTCCGCTGACGCCAGCCAAAGGCCCGCCCGGCAAGCGGCGCGCTCGTTGGCGTCGGGGATAAGGTCGCGGGCGACCTTTGTTCATTGTCCGGGCTGCGACAGACGCCACCACGGCTTCCACGGCGTCAGGTGATGCTCATGGTGGCGGCCGAAGTGAAAGCAGGTGAGCAGAGACAGGATGGGGCCAAAGGCGCTGGTGCGGGCGTTGTGGTGATCGGGAAAGGCGTCGTCCGTGTGACGATGCGGCAGCCAGGTGCCGAAGGTGAACAGCTGCAGGGCGGACAGCAGGGCCGGCGCGGCCCAGAAGAGCAGCAGATTGGGTATGCCGGCGCCGAGGACGAAGACGGCGATGCAGACCAGGATCGTCAGGACGCCCATCTCGCGCCAGCCGAAATAGGTGCGAAAGAAGCCGTAGAACCACGGGGCGAAGGCGCGCGGGGCCTCGGCATGGAAGTCCGGGTCCTGGGCCGTGCCGGGCGCAGCATGGTGCGCGGAATGGGCGGTCTTCAACGGCATGAAGCGAAAGCCGGCGTACAGCCCCAACGCCAGGCTTCCGATCACCCCGTTCAGGCGGGGACGGCCGGGCGCCAGCGAGCCGTGCATGGCGTCGTGCGCCACGATGAACAGGCCGACGGACAGCCAGGTCTGGATCGCGACGATCACCGGCGCGATCAAAAGACTCCAAGCCGACCAGCGATGAAAATAGACGCCATAGATATGCAGGATCAGCCAGGCGGTCGCGATCAAGCCCGCCAGCGTCAGACTGATAAGGGCCTGATGCGCAACGGTCCGGGGCTCTGAGGACACGACGGCCATGGCGCGACACTTAGCGCATTTGGAGCCCGGAAACATCCTGTTCGCTTGCCGCATCGGTCGCCGCGTGCCACCTGTGGCAAATGCCGGCTGACGCCTCTGACACTTCCGCGCCGGACCTTCTGCTGGTCGGCGGCGGACTGGCCAACGGGCTGTTGGCGTTGCGGTTGTCGCAGGTTCGACCGGATCTGGATGTGCGCATCGTCGAAGCAGCCGACTCTCTGGGTGGCGTGCATACCTGGTCCTTTTTCGAAAGCGATGTGACCCAGGCCCAGCGTGCTTGGATCGCGCCGTTGGTCGTGCATCGCTGGCCGACGTACAGCGTCGGATTCCCACAGTTCGAGCGCGAACTCTCGACCCCCTATTGCAGCGTCACGGCCGAACGGTTCGCGGCGGTGTTGAGCGCGGCCCTGCCCGGAAAGATCGCCCTGGGGACGCCGGTGGTCTCGGCGTCGCCCAAAGAGGTCGTGCTGAAAGATGGGCGACGGTTGAAGGCGAGGGCCGTGATCGACGGGCGTGGGCCGACGGCGACGCCGGATCTGGCGCTGGGGTTCCAGAAGTTCGTGGGGCTGGAGGTGCGATTGGCGGCGCCCCATGGGCTGACTGCGCCCATCGTCATGGATGCTCGCGTCGATCAGGCCGGCGGCTATCGTTTCCTCTACACGCTGCCGTTCGACGCCAGGACCTTGCTGATCGAGGATACGCGCTACACCGACGGCCCCGAGCTGGATCGCGACGTGTTCCGGCAAGGGGTGCTGGATTATGCCGCCGGACGGGGCTGGGTCATCGAGGACGTGTTGCGGGAGGAGGACGGCGTCCTGCCCGTGGCCCTGGACGGCGACATCGGCGCCCATCTGACGCGGATGGGCTCGACGGCGCTGAGCGGTTTGCGCGCCGGCCTGTTTCATCCGACGACCGGCTATTCCCTTCCGGACGCGGTGCGCCTGGCGGACCGCCTGGCGAATGATTTCCAGGCCACGACCCTCGTCGCCGACATCCGTCGTCACGCCACCGACGTATGGGCCGGACGAGGTTTTTATCGGTTGCTGAATCGCATGTTGTTTCGCGCCGCGCGCCCTGACGAACGATACAGGGTGCTGGAGCGGTTCTATCGTCTGCCTCAGCCGTTGATCGAACGCTTCTACGCCGCCGGATCAACCGTCGCCGACAAGGTGCGGGTGCTCAGCGGCAAACCCCCGGTGCCCATCGGCGCCGCACTGGCCTGTCTGGTCGAAAAAGGACGTGCGTGATGCGAGCTGCAGTAATCGGGTCAGGGTTCGGGGGGCTGTCGCTGGCCATTCGGTTGCAGACGGCCGGCATCCAGACCACGGTGTTCGAGGCGCGCGACATGGCGGGCGGCCGCGCCTATGTCTTCAAGGACAAGGGCTATACGTTCGACGCTGGCCCCACCGTCATCACCGACCCCTCGGCCCTGGAGGAGTTGTTCGAGGCGGCCGGGCGCAAACTGTCGGACTATGTCGAGCTGCTGCCGGTCGCGCCCTTCTATCGGCTGTGCTGGGAGGACGGCGACGTCTTCGACTACGTCAACGATCAGGATGCGCTGGATCGCCAGATCGTCGCCCGCAATCCCGCCGACAAGGAAGGCTATCGCAAGTTCCTGGCCTATTCGCAGGATCTGCTGAAGGAAGGTTATCTGAAGCTGGGGGCCGTGCCGTTCCTCGACTTCGCCAGCATGGTCAAGGCGGCGCCGGAATTGATGCGGCTGCAGGCCTGGCGGTCGGTCTATGACAAGGTCGCCAGCTTTGTTCAGGACGAGCACCTGCGTCAGGCGTTCAGCTTCCATTCCCTGCTGGTGGGCGGCAACCCGTTTGCGACCTCATCCATCTACGCCCTGATCCATGCGCTGGAGCGGCGCTGGGGCGTATGGTTCCCGCGCGGCGGCACCGGTGCGCTGATCCAGGCGATGGTGCGCCTGTTCCAGGACCTGGGGGGCGAAATCCGTCTGAACAGTCCGGTCGAGCGCATCACAATGGCGAACGGCCGGGCGACCGGCGTGGTCGTGGGCGGCGAGACGCTGGCGTTCGACATGGTCGCCTCCAACGCCGATGTGGTGCACACCTATCAGCGTCTGCTGGGCCAGGAGCCGAGGGGCCGCAAGGAGGGGGCGCGCCTGGCGGGCAAGCGGCACTCCATGTCCCTGTTCGTCATCTATTTCGGCCTGAAGCGGGTCCATCCCGAGGTGCGCCACCACACGGTGCTGTTCGGGCCGCGCTATCGCGAACTGATCGGCGAAATCTTCAAGGGACCGGATCTGCCCGACGACTTCTCCCTGTATCTGCACGCCCCGACACGCACCGATCCGTCGCTGGCGCCGGACGGTTGCGACGCCTTCTATGTTCTGGCGCCCGTGCCGCATCTGGCCTCGGCGGATATCGACTGGGCGGTCGAGGGGCCGCGCTATCGCGATCGGATTCTGGCCTATCTGGAGCAGCATTACATACCGGGCCTGACGGCGGATATGGACACCTGCCGCATCTTCACGCCGGTGGATTTCCGCGACCAGTTGAACGCCCACCAGGGGTCGGCCTTCTCCCTGGAGCCGATCCTGACGCAGAGCGCCTATTTCCGGGTGCATAACCGCGACGATCAGATTCCCAATCTCTACTTCGTGGGGGCCGGAACCCATCCGGGCGCCGGAGTGCCGGGGGTGGTCGGCTCGGCCAAGGCCACCGCCGGCCTGATGATCCAGGACGCCAGGCAGCCCGCATGACCGACGCCGTCCTGGACCACAGCCGCCAGTCGATGGAGCAGGGCTCCAAAAGTTTCGCCGCCGCCGCGCGGCTTTTCCCGGCGGCGATCCGGGACGACGCCTGGATGCTCTATTCCTGGTGCCGGCATTGCGACGACGAGATCGACGGCCAGGTGCTGGGTCACGGCGCGGTAGGCATCGATCCCGTCCTGGCGGGCGAAAAACTGGCGGAACTACGGGTCCGCACGGCGGCGGCCTTGGCCGGAGAACCTCAGGCCGACCCGGTCTTCACCGCCTTCCAGCGCGTCGCCACGCGCCACGGCATCCCCGCCGACGAGGCCATGGACCTGTTGCAGGGGTTCGAGATGGATGTGGTGGGGCGGCGTTACGACACGCTGGAGGACACGCTGGACTATTCCTATCACGTCGCCGGCGTCGTCGGCGTGATGATGGCGCGCATCATGGGGGTGGAGGACGCGCCCACCCTGCGGCGGGCGCAGGACCTGGGGCTGGCGTTCCAACTGACGAACATCGCCCGCGACGTGGTCGAGGATGCAAGGGGCGGGCGGGTCTATCTGCCCGGCGCCTGGCTGGACGAGGCGGGCGTGCCGCGCGACCAAGTGGATCAGCCCCAGCACCGCGCGGCCGTCGCCCGTACGGCCCAGCGCCTGGTCGCGGCGGCCGAGCCCTTCTACGCCTCCGCCCGGTGGGGGCTGCGTGATCTGAATCCGCGCTCGGCCTGGGCGATCGCCACGGCGCGCGGCGTCTATCGGGCGATCGGTCGCCATGTCTCGCGCGCCGGGCCCGCGGCCTGGGACGGTCGGACGTCGGTCGACAAGGCGGGCAAGCTGATGCTGCTGGGGCGCGGGGGACTGATCGCCCTGTGGTGCAAGACGCTGGACAATTGGCGAGAACCGCCGCCGCGTCCGGCCCTGTGGACCCACGTCTGAAGGGTCAGCGCGCCGCCCGCCGCCGTTCCAGAGCAAGGGACGCCGCCAGACCCGCCAGACCTAGGCCGGTCAGAATCGCCCAGCCGGCGAGCACGCCGGGCGCGAACTCAGCCCGCCAAATCACGGCCTGATAAGCCTCGATGGCCCAGGCGTGCGGCGTGATCCAGCCCAGGGCGCGGAAGGCCTCGGGCATAAGGAAGCGCGGCGCCATCGACCCGCCCAGCGCCGCCAGCAGCAGGACGACGAAGGTGGTCAGGGGCTGAGCCTGCTCGCGCGATCGACACGCCGCCGTCAGCGCCAGGGCCAGACCCGCCGCCGAGAAGCCCACCAGCAGGGCCGTCACGACCGCCGCTCCGACCTGCCAGGGCGCGAGGTCGGGCAGTCTGGCCCAGGCCGCGACGAAGACAGCGGCCGATTGCATCACCCCCACGACCGTCAACCATGCGGCCCGCCCCATCAGGATCGGCGCCAGGCCGCCTCTCGCCAGGGCCAGCCGCGCCTGCAGACCCGAGCGTCGCTCGTCCAGACCGCCCATCGCCCCGTGCATGGCGGCGAAGAAGACGAACATGACACTGACCGCCCCGGCGTAATAGGCGGCCTGGACATCGCCGCTCGGCCCCACCTGAACCCTCGCCACGCGGGCCATCGGCGGCGCGACCTGGCCGGACAAGGCCGCCACCATCGGCTCAAGCCGCGCCTGAAGCGCCGCCGCCGCCACGTCCCGACCCGCAGCGGACAAGACCACGATCTGGGGCGGACGTCCGGGCGAGGGGCGGATCAGGACGCCGGCGTCCGCCCGTCCGTCGATCACCGACCGTTCCAGGTCTTCTGCCCGCTCGACGGTGCGGAGCCGGGCGCCCATGTCGCGCGCCAGGGCGTCGTGCATCGCCGCCGTGACCGGGGTGCGCGCCGCATCGTGCAGGACCACCGACGTGTCGATCTCGCCCCGCGCGCCCGCGCCGAAGATGGCGGCGAACAGCAGATAGACCAGGGGCGGCAGCAGCAGGGTCAGCACGACCCCGGCCCGGTCACGCCAGAATCCCCTGGCCCATGCGCCAGCGACGGCCATCATGACGGGACCCCCGACAGATGTGCGACCAGATCGTCCAGCCCCGGGCGCCGAACGGCGATTTCACCGCCCTCGCCATCGACCACGGCGGCCAGCATCTGGGCGACGGCGAGCGCGTCCTCGCAGAGGCGTCGCCACTCCAGTCCATCGTTCGCCAGGGTCAGTCCGGCCTGGCCGAACCATTGGATGGCGGCGGGCGAGGCCGGTCGCGTCAGGCGAATGTTCAGCAACTGCGCCGCGCCGAACGCCTGGCGCAACAGCATGTTCGGCGCGCCCTCCGTCAACAGCCGACCTTGCGCCAGAATGCCGATCCGGTCCGCCGTGTCGGACACGAAGATCGCGTCGTGGCTAATCAACAGGCAGCCGGCGCCCGCCGTGACCGTTTCGCGCAGGGCGGCGGACAGCACGCCGCGGGTGGCGGCGTCCACCCCTTCGGTCGGCTCGTCGGCGATCAGCAGTCGCGGCTGTCCGACCAGGGCGGCGCTCAGGTTTGCGCGCCTTCGCCATCCGCCGGACAGGGTGCGCACCGGCTGATCCGCGCGCGGACCGCAGCCGGTCAGGTCGAGGGCGCGATCCACCGCCGCGCGACGGTCCTTGCGCGCGACCCCGCACAGCCGCGCCGTCACCGCGACGTTCTCGCGCGGCGACAGGGCGGGAAACAGGGCGCTGTCCTGCGGGGCCAGGCCGATGCGCGCGCGCGTCGGGGTTCCGTCGCCCACCGCCACGCGGCCACGCCGCACCGGCAGCAGACCGCAGGCGACGCGGGCCACCGTGGACTTGCCCGCGCCGTTCGCGCCCAACAGGGCGTAGACCTCGCCCGCGTTCAGGGTCAGGCTGAAATTCTCCAGCACCCGCCGGTCGTCATAGCCTGCGTCTATGTCGCCGAGCACCAGCGCCGGCGCCACGCTAGATTTCAAGATCGGCCTGCCGGAAGAGATCGAGGACATAGAAGGACAGGGGACTGTCGTGGCCGACCGCCGACGCCGCCTTGGCCAGGGACTGTCGCACCGCCGCGCGCACCCGCCCTTCGCCCCACAGATCGACGAAGGTGGTCATGTCCTGATCCTGACCCACGTCCTTGCCCAGGGCGCCCGTCGTCGAACAGGCGTCCAGCAGGTCGTCGCATAGCTGGAAGGCGAAACCCACCGCCTCGCCGAAGGCGGTCAGTCGGGCCAGGGCGTCTTCGTCGCCGCCGCCCAGCAGACCGCCGCCGCGCACCGTCGCCGCGAACAGGGCGCCGGTCTTCAGATTGTTGATCTGGCGCAGGGCGACGGCGTCGCGCGTGTCAGGGTCGTCGCGCAGGTCGCGCATCTGACCTTCGGCCAGACCCTCGAACCCGACGGCCTGCGTCAAATGGTCCAGGATGGACAGCCGCGTCTCGGCCGGCAGTCGGCTTTGCAGGATCAGCCGGGTGGACTGGTTCAGCAGGGCCACCGCCGCCAGAACGGCCGCATCCTCGCCGTGGCGGCGATGCAGCGTCGGCTGACCGCGCCTCAGGGCCGCGTCGTCCATGCAGGGCAGGTCGTCCAGCACCAGCGACGCCGCATGGACCATCTCCAGCGCGCAGCCGTAATCCAGGGCGTCGTCGGGGCTGCCGCCGACATGGGCCGCCGCCAACATGGCCAGCACCGGCCGGACCCGCTTCCCCTGTCCAAGCAAGGCTTCGCGCGCCGCAAGAGACAACAGGCCGTCCTGCGACGGCGCCAGCTCGTTCAGACGCGACTGCACCCGCAGCCGCAGATCGTCGGGCGTGCAAGGGTCGTAGGCAAGGGGCTGGGGCCTTACGTCGACGATCGCCATACAGATCTCCTGGTGTCGCCTGACCATCGCGTTGCGACGACGATCCGAACCTCTATGATCGCATACGGCATCACGACTGGTTCGGATGCAACCCGCCAGGAGCCGTTTCTGATGCCCACCGCCGCCGACGCCCTGATCCGGCGCAAGGACGAGCACATCGACCATGTCCGGGCCGGGCGCGGCGTCAGCCAGACGACTTCCGGGCTGGAGGCCGTCCGCTTCGTTCATGACGCCCTGCCGGATCTGGATCACGACGCCATCGACCTGTCGGCCCGCTTTCTGGGTCGAGACGTGGCGCTGCCCTTCCTGATCAGCTCGATGACCGGAGGTCCGTCGCGAGCCGAGGCGGTCAATGCGCGCCTGGCCGAGGCGTCCCAGGCGATGGGCGTCGTCCTGGCCGTCGGGTCGCAGCGGGTGGCGCTGGAAACGGACGGCGGGTCGGGCCTGGGGGCGGATCTGCGACGCCGGGCGCCCGATGCGATTATTTTGGCCAATCTGGGCGCCGTGCAGTTCGCCTTGGGTTACGGCGTGGACCAGGCCCGAGCCGCCATCGAGATGATCGGCGCCGACGCCCTGATCCTTCACCTGAACCCCCTACAGGAAGGCGTCCAGCCCGAGGGCGACCGCGACTGGCGCGGGGTGGCGCGCGGCATCGAACAGATCGCCGCCGCCTATCCGGGCCGCGTGATCGTCAAGGAAACCGGCGCCGGCCTGTCGGGCGCTGTGGCGCGTCGTCTGGCGGATATGGGGGTCGCCGCGCTGGACGTGGCGGGGGCGGGGGGCACGAACTGGGGCCTGATCGAGGGCGCGCGGGCGACGGGCGGCCGGGCCGAGGCGTTGGCCGCGCCCTTCGCCGGCTGGGGCGTTCCGACCGCACGCAGTCTGAGGGACTGCGCCCAGGCCGCGCCGGAGCTTGATCTGATCGGGTCGGGCGGAATCCGGGACGGCCTGGATGCGGCGCGGGCGATCCGGTTGGGGGCCTGCCTGGTCGGTCAGGCGGCAGGGGTGCTGGAAGCGGCCCTGACATCGACCGAGGCCGTGGTCGAGCATTTGGACCTGATGGCGGCCCAGCTGCGGCTGACCTGCTTCTGCACGGGTTCCAAGGACCTGGCCGCCCTGTCTCAGGCGCCGTTGCTGGAAGAGCCGCGCTTCTGAGACAGTTCGGCCTTCAGCGCCCGCGCCGAACGCACCCACAGAAAGCCGAATGAGACGCAGCCCTCACGGGTCCGCACGGCATGATGCAGGCGGTGGGCCTGGATTCGACGGGTCCAGAAGCCGGAACGCCCGTCGATCCCCGTCGGGAAACGCCGATGCACCAAGCCGTCGTGGAAGAAGAAATAGACCATGCCATAGGCGGTGACGCCCAGGCCGACCGGCAGGGCCCAGGCCCAGACGTGCAGGCCCAGCGCGATGAGAATGATCGCCGGGGCGGCGAACACCACGGCGAACAGATCGTTCTTCTCCAGGACCCCGTCGTGCGGTTCATGATGGCTTCGGTGCCAGGTCCACAGCAGGCCGTGCATGACATAGCGATGCATGGCCCAGGCGAACGCCTCCATTCCCAGAAAGGCGGCCAGGAAAAGCAGGATCATCATCGGCATCGACATCAGGGCATCATAGGCGGTTTGAGCCACGCCCGCCACGACTTGACCTGAGCGTCTGTTTGGCCGTCTGTGCGGCCATGCTGATGGACCTGCTCGTCACCACGCTCGCGCTCAGCCTAATCATCGGCCTGCGTTATCTGCTGGTCGGGGTTCTGACCCATTGGCTGCTGTGGACGGGGGCGGGCCGGGGACGCCAGTTGAACCACAAGGCGCCCGCCGCGAAACGCATACGCGCCGAAATCATCGCCTCGTTGATCTCTTGTCCGATCTACGCCCTGCCTGCGGCCCTGGTGCTGGAGCTTTGGAAACGGGGCGGGACGGCCATCTATGACGATATCAACGCCTGGCCGATTTGGTGGCTGCCAGCCAGCTTCGTCGTCTACATGCTGGCCCACGACGCCTTCTACTATTGGGTGCACCGGGGGCTGCATCACCCGCGCATCTTTTCCTGGGCCCATGCCGAGCACCATCGGTCGCGCGATCCCAGCGCCTTCGCCTCCTTCGCCTTCGATCCGGCCGAGGCCGTCGCCACAGCCTGGTTCCTGCCGGCCCTGGCGCTTTTCCTGCCGATCCATTGGGGCGTGGCCCTGGCGCTGCTGACCCTGATGACCGCCACCGCCGTGCTGAACCACGCCGGCCGCGAAGTCTGGCCCGCATCATGGCTTGGGCGGGCGCCCCTGCGCTGGCTGATCACCGCCACCCACCATGACGCCCATCACAAGCGGTTCAACGGCAACTACGGCCTCTATTTCCAGATGTGGGACCGCATGGCCTCGACCGAGATCACGGCGACCAAAGCCTCGATCACGGAAAAGCGGGCCGGCCTCACAGATTGGTCCGCGCCAGCTCCAGAACCTCGTCGCCACGACCGTTCATGATGGCCTTGAGCATGAACAGGCTGAAACCCTTGGCCTGTTCCTTCTTGATCTTGGGCGGGATGACCAGTTCCTGGCCGGCGGTGACCACGTCGACCAGGGCGGGGCCGGGATGGGCCAGGGCCTGGGCCACCGCATCCTCGACCTGATCCGAGGCCTCGACGCGGAAGGCGGTGACGCCCATCGCGCGGGCCATGGCGGCGAAGTCGGGGTTCTTCAGATCGGTGCCGACGTCCAGGAAGCCGGCGGCCTTCATCTCCATGGCCACGAAGCCGAGCGAGCCGTTGTTGTAGACCACCACCTTCAGCGGCAGCCCCAGCTGCGACAGGCTGATGAAGTCGCCCATCATCATGGTGAAACCGCCGTCGCCGGACAAGGAGATCACCTGGCGGTCGGGCGCGGCGGCCTGGGCGCCGACGCCCTGCAGCATCGCATTGGCCATTGAGCCGTGGTTGAACGATCCCAACAGGCGGCGCCGACCGTTCATGGTCAGATAGCGGGCGGCCCAGACGGTGGGGGTGCCGACGTCGGCGGTGAAGACGGCGTCCTGGTCGGCCAGCCGGTCGATCACGGCGGTCAGATACTGCGGATGGATGGGCCGGTCGGCCGGGGCGGGACGGGCCAGATCGTCCAGACCCTTTCGCGCCTCGGCATAGTGTTTGCGGGCGGCGTCGAGGAAACGCGACGAGCGATCCGCCCTCAGGTGCGGGATCAGGGCCGGAACCGTCTCGCCCACGTCGCCGACGATCCCTTGCGCCAGATGGGCCCGCTTGCCCAGCGCAGACGGGTCGCGGTCGATCTGGATGATCCTGGCGTCCGAGGGGTAGAAGTTGCGGTAGGGGAAGTCGGTCCCCAGCATGACCAGGGCGTCGCAGTTCATCAGGGCGTGATAGCCGGAGGAGAAGCCGATCAGGCCGGTCATGCCCACGTCATAGGGATTGTCCCATTCAACGTGCTCCTTGCCGCGTAGGGCGTGGACGACCGGGGCCTGAAGCGCGTCGGCCAGGGCCAGAACCTGGTCATGGGCGCCGGCGCAGCCGCTGCCCGCCAGGATGGCCACCTTGTCCGCCCCGTTCAGCAGCTGGGCCGCCTGGGTCACGTCGCTGAGCGCGGGGCTGATGCGCGGCCGGGCGGGGGCGGACCAGTCGGGCGAGGCGCCGTCGGGGGCGCGGGCCAGGGCGACGTCGCCGGGCAGGACGATCACCGCCACGCCGCCCTTGCCAACGGCCGTGTTCAGGGCGCGGGCCAAGACGCCGGGGATCTGGGCCGGATTGGACACCAGCTCGCAGAAGTCGCTGCACTCGCGGAACAACTCCTGCGGATGGGTCTCCTGGAAATAGCCCAGGCCGATCTCGGACGACGGGATGTGGGCGGCGATGGCCAGGACCGGAACCCGGTTGCGATGACAGTCGAACAGGCCGTTGATCAGATGCAGGTTGCCCGGGCCGCAGCTGCCGGCGCAGACGGCCAGCTCGCCCGTGACCGCGGCCTCGGCCCCGGCGGCGAAGGCGGCGGTCTCCTCGTGGCGGACGTGCATCCACTCGATCTGGTCGAAGCGGCGCAAACTGTCGTTCAGGCCGTTCAGGCTGTCGCCCGTGACGCCCCAGATACGCTTCACCCCGGCCGAGGCCAGGGTCTGGGCCAGAAGGTCCGCGACGGTCATCGCCATGGTCGGCTCCCGATGGGTCGGTTGGTGATCGAGGGGCGCGCCAGGCGTCCCGTTCAGCTTAACAATGCGCGGGATGGCGTTCGGCTGCCTGCGATCTGTCGTCCCGCGCCGAACCGGCTATGGTGGGGTCATGACTCGGGCTGCGGCATGATCAAATACATCGGCTCCAAGCGCGCCCTTCTAGGCCATGTGACGGGAGCGATCGCCGGCGTCCTGCCGGACGGCGGGCGGGTCTGCGACCTGTTCTCGGGCACGGCGCGGGTCGGTCATGCGCTGAAGAAGCAGGGGTTCCAAGTCTGGTCGAACGACGTCAACGCCTATGCCCACGTCCTGGCCGCGACCTATGTGCAGGCGGATCGGGGGCGGTGGATCGAGCGGGCGGAGGCGGTGCTGGCGGAGCTGAGAACCGTCACGCCGCAGGCCGGCTGGTTCACCCAAGCCTTCTGCCGCGACGCCCGCTACTTCCATCCCGACAACGGCGCCCGCATCGACGGGGTGCGCGACCGGATCGAGGCGATGGGGCTGGAGCCCGAGCTGAAGGCCATCGCCCTGGTCAGCCTGATGGAGGCGGCGGATCGGGTCGATTCCACCGCAGGCGTGCAGATGGCCTATATGAAGCAGTGGGCGCCGCGCGCGCTGAAGCCGCTGGTGCTGAGGACGCCCGATCTGCTCCCGGCGGTGGTGGGCGGCCCGTGTCGGGCGACGCAGGGCGATGCGGTCGAAATCGCCGATCAGGTGGAGGCCGATCTGGTCTATCTGGACCCGCCCTATAACCAGCATTCCTACCTGGCCAACTACCACTGCTGGGAGAGCCTGGTGCTGTGGGATCGGCCCGAGACCTATGGGGTGGCCAACAAGCGGGTGGACGTGAAGACGCGCAAGAGCCCCTTCAACAGCCGCCCCGGCATCGGCCCGGCGCTGCGGTCGGTGATCGAACGGGTCAGGGCGCCGAACCTGATCGTGAGCTTCAACGACGAGGGGTATCTGAGCCGGGCCGAACTGGTCGAGATGCTGTCCGCGCGTGGCCATGTGCAGGTGATCGAGGTGGCCCATCCCCGGTATGTCGGCGCCCGCATCGGCATCCATAACCCCAAGGGCGAGAAGGTGGGGCAGGTCGGGCGGCTGAAGAACGTGGAGCATCTGTTCGTGGTCACGGATCGGCCCGTGGCCCTGCCGGTCGCCGCATAAGTGTTGTAAAAACAACAGCCGTTCCTCTGGAACGCGAATCGCGGGCCGCCGTTCTGGAGGGATGGAACCGCGCTTCGACACCGCTCGCATCAAGCCCCGGACCGACGCTGACGGCGTGGGCGGCGGTCGGATCGCACCTGCCGAGGCGCGGTCGTGGGCGCCGACGGCGGATGCGCCGCGCGTGGCGAGCGCCGACTGGACCTGGGCGCCGAAGCCGATCGACAACCGCCCGACCTTCACCCACAACGCCGCCCGCTACAGCCGCCCGGCCGAAGCGGTGGAGCCTGTCGAACACATCGACCTGGAGCCAGAGCTGACGCCGCCGCCGCGCTGGATGATGATGGTGGCGGGCGCGGCCGTTGCGGCCCTGCTGGGCGCCCTGTTGGGCGGATTCATGCACATCTGACGCTGGGCGTCAGACCCCTGCCAAAAGGGCGCGGATCGGGGACCAGCTGCGCCGATGGGCGGGGCAAGGTCCCATCTCTTTCAAGGCGTGCTGGTGGATCGGCGCATTGTAGCCCTTGTGGCTGGCGAAGCCGTAGCCGGGGTACTGGGCGTCCAGTTCGACCATCAGACGGTCGCGCGCCGTCTTGGCCAGAATGGAGGCCGCCGCAATCGACAGGGACAGGCCGTCGCCGCCGACCACGGTCTGGATTTCGCAGGGCAGTTTGAAGCGGTAGTTGCCGTCCACCAGGGCCGCGACCGGCTGGACCTGCAAGGCCTCGATGGCGCGGCACATGGCCAGGCCCGTGGCGTGCAGGATGTTCAGTTCCTCGATCTCCTCCACCGAGGCGAAGCCGACGCCCCAGGCGATGGCGCGGGCCTTGATCTCCGGTTCCAGGGCGGCGCGGCGCTTTTCGGTCAGGGCCTTGGAGTCATCGATGCCGGGCGGCAGGTCGTCAGGGTTCAGGATCACCGCCGACGCCGAAACCGGGCCGGCCCAAGGGCCGCGTCCCGCCTCGTCCACGCCGCAGACATGGCCCTCGACGCGCTGGAGCAGCACCGTCTCGAGCGCGAGGGTGGGGAAGGCCTTGGAGTTTGAGTGGGCTTTAGCCATGGCCCGCCATCGCACGAACCTGGGCGTGACGGAAGCAGGTCGTCTGGTGATCGTTGGCCATGCCCACCGCCTGCATGAAGGCATAGACGATCACCGGGCCGCAGAAGTTGAAGCCGCGCTTCTTCAGGGCCTTGGCCATGGCTTGGGACTGTTCCGTCTGGGTCGGGGCCTGGCGATAGTCGGCATGGGTCGTCTGAATCGGTTCGCCGCCGACGAAGGACCACAGCCAGGCGGAGAAGTCTTCGCCGTCATCGCGCATCTCCAGCCAGATCTGGGCGCCCCGGATGGCGGCGGCGATCTTGGCGCGCGAACGGATGATGCGGGGGTCGTTCAGCAGGCGCTGGATGTCGTCCTCGCCATAGCGGGCGACGATCTCGGGGTCGAAGCCGTCGAAGGCGTCGCGAATGCCCTCTCGCTTTCGCAGAATGGTGATCCAGGCGAGGCCGGCCTGAAAGCCGTCCAGGATCAACTTCTCCCATAGGGCGCGCGGATCATATTCGGGCACGCCCCATTCGGTGTCGTGATAGGCGATATAGAGCGGGTCGGTGGTCCCGCACCAGCCGCAGCGGCCTTCGGCATGTGAATCGGTCATGGCGTCATGTTGCCAGTCTGTTCCGGTGGAAAAAAGGGCGGGGTTGGAGACGCGGCGGCGAAAAAGAACGTCTGAATTGTCTCAATCGTCTGAAATCGGGGCGGCGGGCGTAATTGCACTGCACCTGGGAAAACAGTGCAAAGTGCAAGAGGGTGCAATTGGGGAGGGGCCGAGTTGGACGGTAAAAAAACAGTCCAACGAGTCCAATGAGTCCAAGTTTTCTTCTCCTCCGGTCCTGAAGCACGCATTGTAAGGGGGGTGGGAGGAGGGGATGGTTGATTGACGCTGATGGTGGATAAATTGCGGAAATCGTGATGAATTTTTTCGGCGAATAGGATGGCCGGCCAGAAGATTCGCTATCGGCGCCCTTCTCTCGCTGGGAGAAGGCTTGAGCGCACGGCGGCGATAGCCGGCGTTCTTGCGCGAAAGGGTCAGGGTTAGATCGTGCGAACTGGCCCACTGGCCGACCCTCATCCGACCCTGCGGGCCGCCTTCTCCCAATGGGAGAAGGAAGCACGTGTGGATGGATCAGTCCCGCACCAGCCCACCGTCGACGACCAGGTTCTGGCCCGTCACCGCGCGGCTCCAGGGGGAGGCGAAGAACAGGACGGCGTCGGCGAATTCTTCAGGCGTGGTCACCGAGCGCAGGGGCGTCATGCCGGCGATCAGGTCGAACACGGCCTCGGGCGTGGCGGCGCTGGCGTCGGTGGTGCGCAGCAGGCCGCCCGAGACCATGTTGACGGTGATGCCGTCGGGCCCCAGGTCGCCGGCGGCGGTGCGGGTCAGGGACAGAAGCGCGGCCTTGGCGGCGGTGTAGTCGTGATAGGGCACGACCGGGTTCTGGAACAGGTTGGTGCCGATGTTGACGACGCGGCCAAACCGGCCAGCGGCCATGCCGGCGGCCGCAGCCTGGATCAGATTCAGGGCGCCACGCACCACGGTCGAGAACTGCCGGTCCATCTCGCCCCAGCCGATGGCGGTCATCTGGGATCGGGCGTCGCCGTTGAAGCTGTAGTCCAGGGCGTTGTTGACCACGGTGGTGACGGGGGCGCCGAAACGGCCTTCAGCCGCGGCGACCATGGCGTCCACGGCGGCGCGGTCGGTCACGTCGGCCTGAAGGGCGATGGCGCGCTCGCCGATCTCGGCGGCCAAGGCGTTCGCCGCCTCGCCGCTGTTCCTCCAGTTGATGACGACGCGGGCGCCTTCACGGGCGAAGGCGCGCACGCAGGCGGCGCCGACGCCGCGCGCGCCGCCGGTGACGAGGACGATCTGGTCGGCGATCTTCATGGGGCGACTCAAGGCTGGGAGGAAGGAAGCACGTCCTCGCCCATCCAGGCGGGTTTGCGCAAGCGCACGGGGCGGCCGTCCACGGTCAGGTCGCCGTCGATTCGGTCGATCCGCAGCAGGGCCATGGCGGAACCGTCGCGACCAGACAGCACCTCGCCCGCGCGCAGTTCGCCCTTCAGCACCTCGGCGCCGAAGGCGGGGGGCGGCCCGTCGAAATCCAGCGGCAGCATCCGGTTCTTGATCGCGCCTCGCCGCTTCATGCGCGAGGTGGTCTCCTGGCCCACGAAACAACCCTTGTGGAAGTCGATGCCGTTCAGCAGGTCGAAATCGGCCTCGATCGGATAGGTCTTGTCCTGGGGCGCGTCGCCGGTCGGATCGGGCAGGCCGATAGACAGGCGGTGGGCGTCATAGTCGGCCTGACCGGCGTCGGCGGTCGCGTCGCCGCCATAGAGGCGACCGCCCATCAGCGGGGTGCGCGGGTCGGGCATGAAGCCGGCGGGCGCATCCGGCCAGGCGGCGAAGACGGGGCGGTCGTCGGCGGCGACCTGAACCCTGGCGCGCAGCCTATACATCGTCAGCCGCTGCAACAGGGCGTCGCGGCGGTCGGCGGCCACGTCCAGCAGAACCTCGTCGCCTTGACCCAAGATGAACAGGTCGAACAGCAGCCGGCCGGGCGGGGAGAGCAGGGCGCCGAACCGCAGTTGGCCGTCGGCCAGCGTCTCGACGTCTTGGGTCAGCAGATTGTGCAGGAAGGGCTTGGCGTCCTGGCCCGTGATCGAGATCAGGGCGCGGCTGTCGAGACGGGCGATGGGCATGACGGCTAGATAGGGTGCTGAGAGCGTTTCTCAAACCACCGCATAGCGCGCCGTGACGCCATCGGGCTGGAAGTCGTGTTCGGCCAGCTTGTCCAGGGATCGGATGACGCGCGCGACGAAGTCCTGCGGATCGCCCGCTTCCACGGCGGGGCGCAGCCAGTCGGTGACGATGGCGCGCGCCGGATAGGCACCGACCGGGCCGGGGACGCTGAGCGCGACCTCGATCCCCTCGGCGATCCAGCCCGCCACGGTGACGAAAAGGTCGGTAGAAGCCAGGAAGTCCGAGCGGCGCAGGACATACAGGGTGATGATCCCGTCCTCGATCCCGTCGGGCCGCACGATCACGCCGCTGCGGTCCGGGCGCCAGGCCTCGTCCAGTTCGATCACGCGCCACAGGCAGAACCAGATGCGACAGGTGTTGGGCCGGATTTCGTGAACCGAACAGCCGGCGCCGTCGACGCAATAGGCGCAAAGCTCGCCGGTCGGCTTGGCCAGTTCCGGCAGGTCCAGCGGAATGACCCGGCAGCATTCGACGCAACCGCCGCAGGTCCGGCCGGGGAGGAGGGGAAGGCTCACCCCAGCGCGCGTTCAAGCTGGGCGATGCGGCGGTCCATGTCGGCGACGACCTGCTCAAGTCGGGCCTTTTCCGACGCCATGTCGATGGGGGCGCCGTCCTCGTAGGTCAGGGTCGCGCCCTTGGCGATCAGGTCCAGCCGGTAGATGGCCGTGACGCGCTGGGCCTTGAAGCGGTCCAGGGCGGCGGTCGCGGCGGGGTCGGCGGCGGAAGGGGGCGTCTGGCTCATGCGCGTCGCTGTAACGCACGACGTCCGCCTGTGGAAACAGTCGTTTGGCGCTGAACCTGAGATAGAATCCCTGTAGTCCTGATTTCATGATCGGGCGGTTCCCCATCCTGTATATCGCCGAGGCCGACGCCGAGGACGCGATCTTGTCGTCCGGCGTCCTGGCGCATCTGGTCGACAGCCTGCCGCAGGCGAGCTTCACCATCGTCGGATCGGCCGCCAGCGCGCCGCTGTTCGCCGACACGCCGCGCCTGGCCAGGACCATCGTGCTGGAGCGCGAGGGCCATTTCGAATGGATCGCCCTGTGGAACCAGGTGCGGGGCGCCAAATGGGGTCTGGTCGTGGACATGCGCGGCTCGGACCTGTCGGGCAAGCTGAGGCGCGAGCGGCGGGCGGTGCGCGGCAAGACGCCGGCCGGCCTGCACGCGGTCGAGGCGGCGGCGGCGGTGCTGAAGCTGGAGCCGGAGGAGACGCCGGGCCCGCGCCTGTTCTTCTCCGACAAGACATTGGCCGAGGCCAGGGCGCTGTTCCCGGCGACCGGGGGCGAGGGGCCGATCCTGGCGGTCGGACCGGGCGTGGAATGGATGGGAAAGCGCTGGCCGGCCGAACGCTACGCCAAGGTGGCGACCAAGCTGTTGGCCGACGACGGGCCGCTGGCCGGCGGGCGGCTGATGATCGTGGGCGAGGAGGTGGATCGCGAGGCGGCCCACACCATCCGCTACGCCGTGCCGCGCGCGCGGGTGATCGAACTGCAGGGGAAACTGACGCGACTGCAGACGGCGGCGGCGATCTCTCAGGCGGCGCTCTATATCGGGGCGGATTCGATATGGACGCATCTGGCCGTGGCGGCTGGCGCGCCGACCATCGCCGTTTTCGGGCCCTCGGACGAGACGACACGCGGCCCATGGAAGGGCCAGGCGGTGCGCGGACCGCGCAGCTATCAGGAGTTCAAGGCCCTGGACCCCCGCCTGAACCAGGCCATCCAGCACATGATGGACCTGCCGTGGGAGCGCGTGCTGAAGACCGCGATGCGGATGCTGGCGACGCGGGGGTAAGCATCCCCTTTTTCGTTCATCCCGGCGAAAGTCGGAACCCAGCGGCTTTCCCTGAGACAGCCGTTGGGGGCGAGATCGGGTCTGCAATGTGCCGCATCTTGCGCCCAAAGGTCTGGGCGCCGGCTTTCGCGCGGATGTGCGGAGCGTTAGAACCCAGCCACCCATTGCGCAGGAGCCCGCCCCATGACCCCGACCTATGACCTGATCGTGCGTGGCGGCGAGGTGGCCAATCACGCCGGGCGCGGCCTGGCCGATGTCGGCGTCATCGACGGCAAGATCGCCTTCATCGGCGACCTGAGCCAGGCCTCGGCCGGAGAGGTGTTCGACGCGACGGGCCTGACGGTCCTGCCCGGCGTCATCGACACCCAGGTCCACTTCCGCGAGCCGGGGCTGGAGTGGAAGGAAGATCTGGAGACCGGATCGCGCGCGGCGGCCCTGGGCGGCGTCGTCGCCGTGTTCGAAATGCCGAACACCAATCCCAACACCACCGACCCCGACACCATGGCCGACAAGCTGGCGCGGGCGAAGGACCGGATGTGGACGGACCACGCCTTCTACGTCGGCGGCACGCACGAGAACGCCGACTATCTGGCCGAGCTGGAGCGGCTGCCCGGCTGTTGCGGGGTCAAGGTCTTCATGGGCGCCTCGACCGGGGACCTGCTGATCGCCGACGACGAAGGGGTGAGGAAGGTTCTGTCCAATGTGCGCCGCCGCGCCACCTTCCACTCCGAGGACGAATACCGGCTGGTCGAGCGGCGGGGCCTGGCCCGCACCGGCGACTGGACCAGCCACCCCGAGGTGCGCGACGCCGAGAGCGCCATCCGCTCGACCCGGCGTCTGGTCGGTCTGGCCAAGGAGACGGGCGCCCGCATCCATGTGCTGCACGTCACGACCAAGGACGAGATGGAGTATCTGCGCTTCCACAAGGACGTCGCCACCGTCGAGATCACGCCCCAGCACCTGACCCTGGTCGGGCCGGAAGCCTATGAGCGGCTGGGCAGCTACGCCCAGATGAACCCGCCGATCCGGTCGCAGGAGCATGTGGACGCCCTGTGGCTGTGGGGGATGCAGCAGGGCGTGGCCGATGTGCTGGGCTCGGACCACGCGCCGCACACCAAGGAGGAAAAGGCCAAACCCTATCCGGCCTCTCCGTCCGGGATGCCGGGGGTGCAGACGCTGGTGCCGCTGATGCTGACGCATGTGGCCAACGGGCGGCTGTCGCTGGAGCGTTTCATCGACCTGACCTCGGCGGGCGCGCAGCGGGTGTTCGGCACGGCCAACAAGGGGCGGATGGCCGTCAGCTATGACGCCGACCTGACCATCGTCGATCTGAAGGCGAAACGGACGATCACGCACGACCAGCAGGCGACGCGCTGCGGCTGGACCCCGTTCGACGGGGTGGAGGCGACCGGCTGGCCGATGGCGACCATCGTGCGCGGGCGGGTGGTGATGCAGGACGGCGAACTGATCGGATCGGCGCACGGGCGGCCGGTGCGGTTCATGGAGACGCTGTGAGGGAAACGCTCGGCCTGATCGGCTTCGGCGCCTTCGGGCGGCTGACGGCGCGGCATCTGTCGTCCTGGTTCGACATCCTCGCCCATGATCCGGCGGCGACGGACGGCGAGGGCGTGGCTGCGCTGACCGACCTGGCGACCGCCGCCGCCTGTCCCACGGTGGTGCTGGCCGTGCCGGTCGAGGCGCTGGAGGCGACGCTGATCGCCATCCGCCCGCATCTGGCGCCCGACGCCCTGGTGATCGACGTGGGGTCAGTGAAGGTGAAGCCGGCGCAGGCGATGGACGCCCTGCTGCCGCCCGGCGTACGGATCGTCGGCGCCCATCCGCTGTTCGGCCCCCAAAGCGGCAAGGACGGCATCGCTGGCCTGAGGATCGCCGTCTGTCCGGTGCGAGAGGCTGCGGACGCCCGCCGCGTCGCCGCCTTCTGCCGCCTCGCGCTGGGTCTGAAGGTGTTTTTGGTCACGCCGGAGGAGCATGACCGCGAGGCCGCCGTGGTCCAGGGCCTGACCCATCTGATCGCGCGGGTCCTGCTGAACATGGAGCCGTTGCCGACGCGGATGACGACGGCCAGTTTCGACCGGCTGATGCAGGCCGTCGACATGGTCCGCTACGACAGCCCCGCCGTCTTCCGCACCATCGAACGCGACAACCCGTTCGCGGCCGAGGTGCGGGAGCGGTTCTTCGTGCTGGCGGATGAGGCCCGGGGAGAGGTGGGCGTTGCAGATTAAGCGACCATCGGTATGGTCAAGCCATGGCGCTGCCCATCAAACGAAATACGAAACGTGCGCTGATCGTCACAGCAGCTTTGATGATTGTCGGCTTACTGACATTAAGTCTGACAACCACACGTCCCCCAAGCCGCGCTTTAGCCGATGAGATTGATCGGTCGCTTGAGCAAGACCCGTGCATTGGCTCGGTCGAACGCTGGCCGTCGCGGTACTATGGTTGGCGGCCAACTTCTTGGTTCTGGGCGAATGACATTCGAGGGTTGCTTTGGATGGTGAGCGGCCCTTGGCTTGGGTCCGATACCTCCAAAGTCAGTGTTCGTCTCTATAGGGGTGCATCGAGTGAGGACTACCCGGCGGGGCGTCATTTGCTCCGTGCGGATCAGGATAAGCTTTCGCTCGATAGCTCAAAATTTCTATTCGCTTCTGGTACATACGATGTGCGCACACGCCAAGTGAGGGGTTGGACGTGCGGGCCTAGTGACTACCCAGTCGTTGCTTCCATCACATTTCATTCGCCCGAATAAACGCCCCCACATCCTCCGCCACGCCCGGCGCGAGCGGCAGGGCCGGATCGGCGTAGGTGGCCATGTTGGCTGCGCGGTCGGCGGGGGCGGTCTTGAGGAGGTGGTTGACGCCGTCCCAGAGTTTCAGCGTCGCCTTGGGGTCGGCGGCGGCCAGGGTCTGGGCGTCCGTGACGCCGATCTGGAGGTCGGTGGTTCCCTGACCGATGAAGACGGGGCCGTCATAGGCGGCGAGCAGGGCGGCGGGGTCCAGCGGCAGCCACGAGATCAGATAGGGCTGGACCGAGGGCCGGAACAGGGCCGCCAGAGCGGGCGGCGCATCGGCGACGGTGCGTCCGGCCTCCAGTTCGCTGAGGGCGGCGAAGGCCTGGGCCTTCAGCGGTTCCGGCAGGCCGTTATCCAACTGTTCGCGCAGGACCACGCCCGCCGGACGCCCGGCGCCCGACAGCAGGATCAGGCCGCAGACCTTGTCGTCGCCGCCCTCGACCGCCTTCACGGCGACCAGCGCGCCCTCGCTGTGGCCGATCAGCCAGGCGCAGGGCTTGCCCGCGCGCGATGCGGCCTCAGCCGCCCAGGCGCGGGCGTCTGTGGAATAGTCGGTGAAGCGGAGCGCAGCCTCATCCCCGCCCGCCGCCGCGCTCTGGGCGACGCCGCGCTTGTCGATGCGGACGGTGGCGATCCCTTGCGCCGCCAGACCCTCGGCCAGCAGGCGATAGGTTCCAGCCCGGACGCCCATCGGGCTGTTTCCATCGCGGTCGGTGGGCCCTGATCCGGGCAGGATCACCGCCACCGCGCTGGGGTTCTCGGGCGTCAGCAGCACGCCATGCAGCGGCGCAGGCTGGGCGGGCAGGGTGATCGCGGTCGCGACAGGCGCGCTGGTCAGGGCGGCGGCGAGGATCAGGCTCAACATGATCGGTGTCCGTTTGCGAAGGGTGTCAGAAGGGCTGGCGGTCGGGATCGGTGAGCCAGACGCGCCAGCTTTCGAAGACGGCGATCAGGCTGATGACGATGGCGCCGACGGTCAGGGCGGTGAGGCCGAAAGGCTGGGGCGTGACAGGGGCGGCGATCAGGCCGCACAGCCCGATCAGGAAGAATAGTCTTCCGGCCAGCCGATTGGACCGATCCCACGCCCGGCGGCTCTTGTAGGCCCATGGTGTGCGAACCCCGACGAAGGGATTGGGCGACACCCGGCCGAGGAAGGCGCCGACGCCGGCCAGGACCAGCGACAGGCCGCCCATCATGACGCCGCCGCGCGTCTCGACACCCGTTTGCCCCAGACTTGTTTGCCCAAGACTGGCCCAGGCGATGAGAACGCCCAGGACCGTGACGGTGAACAGGCCGATACCCTGTCCGATCCTGAGCGACCGATTTCGAGGCTGATCGCCCGTCGCTTCGGCCCGCACGGCGCCAAGGCCCAGCCCCGCGCACACGATCAGCCCCAGAAAAGCCATCCCGCCCAGCGTCAGGGCCAGTTCGGTCCGGTCCGACCAGCGATCCGGTTGCAGGTCCGGGCCGAAATGCACCGGAACCGGCGTTGTCGGGCCGTTCAAACCGACATGCAGGGCGAAGGCGCCCTGAAGCGTGAAGATCGCAACGGTCAGATAGTCCAGCAGCGACAGGCGGTCCTTCATCCACGATTTCCTTCAGTCTTGGTGATGGGGATGGCGGAGGGTTTCCCCGTGCCGGCGATGTCCATCAGGAAGGCCATGGCCTCCTCGACGGCGGAAATCTCCAGGCGATAGCGGATGGTCTGGCCGTCGCGTTCGGGGCTGACCAGGCCGGCCTCCTTCAGGGCGTTGAGGTGGCCGGTGATGGTGGGCCAACTCATGTCGAAGGCGGCGGCGATGTCGCCGGAGGCCAGAGGGCCGGCGCGCAGCATCGCGATTATGCGGCGGCGGACGGGATGGGACAGGGCCTTGAACACGGTGTTCATAGGCTCATCCCTAATTAGGAACTTGCCTAAATGCAAGTCGTGGATCGGTGGTTGGCGGAGGCTTTTTGAAATGATGACGAGGCAGGGGCGGCGCGGCACATGGCCGAGGATGACGCCGGTGTGTGGGCCGCGCGCCTGTCAGATCGAGAAGCTGACGCCGCAGCCGCAGCTGGAGGCGGCGTTGGGGTTTCTGACGACGAACTGGGCGCCGGCCAGTTCGTCGACGAAGGCGATCTCTGCGTTCTTCAGGAAGGGGACCGAGACGGGATCGACCAGGGCCGCCTGGCCGTCGCATTCGACGCGCAGGTCGTCGTCCTGCGCCGCCTCGACCAGTTCGAACCGATACTGAAAGCCCGAGCAGCCGCCGCCGTCCACGGCGACGCGCAGCAACAGGGTCTTGCCCTCGGCGGCGCCTAGCCTGGCCAGGCGCCTGGCGGCGCCGGCGGCCAGGGTGATGCCCTCCGGCGCGCGTGTGGCGACGGAGAAGGCGGGTGTGGATGGTTCTGTGGATTGGACGGTGCTCACGCGTGTCTATATGAGGCGCGTGCGGCCAATCGCAAAGGGTCGCCCGCTGCAAAGTTGATCCGTTGAGCCATTCAGACCGCGCGACCTACTCAGAACGCCCCGAACTGACCCTGGGCCGCCGCTTCTTCGAGCCGCCCAGCCGCACCCGGACGCCCTTCGCCCGCGATCGCGACCGCATCATCCATGCAACGGCGTTTCGTCGGCTGAAGGAGAAGACCCAGGTCTTCGTGGCGCACGAGGGCGATCATTACCGCACCCGCCTGACCCATTCGCTGGAGGTGGCGCAGATCGCGCGGTCGCTGGCCCATGCGCTGAGGCTGGACGACGATCTGGCCGAGACCATCGCCCTGGCCCACGACCTGGGCCATCCGCCCTTCGCCCATGCGGGCGAGGACGAGCTGGTGGTGCAGATGGCGAGCTATGGCGGCTTCGACCACAACGTCCAGAGCTTCCGCGTCGTGACGGAGCTGGAGAACCGCTATCCGCAGTTCGACGGGCTGAACCTGAGCTGGGAGACGGTCGAAGGGGTCATCAAGCACAATGGCCCTGTGTCGCACCGGCTGGAGGAGCTGGCCTGGTCGGTGGTGCGGCCCTATGCGGCCGGGGGCGAGGCGGGCTGGGACCTGCGGCTGGACACCTTCGCCTCGTTGGAGGCCCAGTGCGCCGCCATCGCCGACGACATCGCCTACAACAACCACGACGTGGACGACGGGGTGCAGGCGGGGCTGTTCACCCTGGCGGACCTGGCCCAGGTGCCGCTGATCGGGCCGATGCTGGCCGAGGCGCGGCGCGACTGGCCCGAAATCGACGAGCGGATGCTGCGGATCGAGGCCGTGCGGCGCATGATCGGTGTGATGGTCGAGGACGTGCTGGCCGAGACGCAGGCGCGGCTGGAGCAGGATCGGATCGTCACGACCGAGGATGTGCGAACGGCCAAGCGGACGATGGTGGACTTTTCGGCCGGGATGCACGCCGACCTGGCGATCCTGAGGAAGTTCCTGTTCGAGCGGATGTATCGCCATTACCGCGTCAACCGCACGCGCAGCCAGGCGCGGCGGGTGCTGTCGCAACTGTTCGAACTGTTCATGGCCGAGCCGGAGGTGATGCCGCCGGAATGGGGCGAGCCGGCTCTGACGCAGGACCGGACGCGGCGGGCGCGGGCCGTCTGCGACTATATCGCCGGCATGACCGACCGCTATGCGATAGAAGTCCACCAGAAATTGTTCAGCCTCGACCTGGCGCTCGATCTGTGATTCGAAAGACGGACGCGGGGGCGTAAAGTGAACGTTCGGCGCCCGATTCGCGCCGGACAGACGGCGGAGCGCGACCATGTCATTCGAAGACGACAACAAGCCGGGCCGGGGCGCCTATACGCCCCCCACCGACGACGACCTGCCGTTCCGCCGCAACAGTTATGATCCGCGCAGCGGCCGCAATGTCGGCTCGGGCGGGGGCAAGGCGCCGCCGGTGACGCTGATCGTCAGCGCGGTGGTCCTGCTGCTGCTGATCGTGGCGGTGATCTTCTTCTACCGTTCGGGCATGCGCGCCTCGACCGACGCGCCGCCGGCGGTAGGACAGCCCGTGGGTGAAATGAAGACGCCCGCACCTATCGACGCCCAGCCCATCGACCCGGCCGCCGGCGTGCGCGTCTATCGCGACGAGACCGAGACGACGGACGCGCCGGTGACCTTCACCCCGCCGCCCGAAACGCCCCAGCCGCGCCCGGCCGCCCCCGCGCCGGTCGCCCCGACAGGCCAGGGGCTGACGCCCGCCAGGCCGGCCCCGGCCCCGACCACGCCTGCCCCGACGACGCCTGCGACCCGCCCGGCGACCGCGCCCGCCGCGACGACGCCTGCGCCGGCCGCCCCTGCCGCCGCGCGCGGTTCGGCCTCGGTCCAGATCGGCGCCTTCTCCTCGACCGAGATCGCGGACCGGGAATACGCCGCCGTGGCCGGCCGCTTTGGCCAATATGCGTCGGGCGCCGAAAAGCGCGTGACCGAGGTGACGACCTCCAGCGGATCGACGCTTTACCGCACCGCCTTCTCGGGCCTGTCGCGCGAACGGGCCACGGCCTTCTGCAATGCGCTGAAGGCGGCGGGCCGGGACTGCATCGTTCGGTGACGTCCGCCGCCCTCTACGGCTGCGCCGGTCATCGGCTGACGGAGGACGAGCGCGCCTTCTTCGCCAAGGCGCGGCCGTGGGGCTTCATCCTGTTTCGGCGCAATATCGATACGCCGGAGCAGCTGCGGGCGCTGACCGAAGACCTGCGGGCCTGCGTCGGCGACCCCGATGCCCCGATCCTGATCGACCAGGAGGGCGGACGGGTTCAGCGGATGGGACCGCCGCACTGGCCCAAATATCCGCCGGGCGACGCCTATCTTAAGGCCGCGAACGATCCGATGCGCGCGCGCGAACTGGCGCGGCGGGGCGCCCGGCTGATGGCGCATGACCTGCGGGATGTCGGGATCACCGTCGATCTGCTGCCGGTGCTGGACGTGCCGGTGCCGGGCGCGCACGACATCGTCGGCGACCGGGCCTATGGCCGCGATCCGCAGACGGTGGCCCTGCTGGGCCGGGCGGCGGCGGAAGGTTTGCTGGCCGGCGGGGTTCTGCCCTGCCTCAAACATATGCCCGGCCACGGACGCGCCTTCGCCGACAGCCACAAGGACCTGCCGACGGTCCATGCCGATTTCGAGACGCTGGACGGCTGGGATTTCGCGCCGTTCAAGGCCCTGTCGGACATGCCGATGGCGATGACGGCGCACATCGTCTTCACCGCCTTGGACCGGAAACGGCCGGCGACCCAGTCGAAGAAGGCGGTGCGGACGATGCGCGAGCATCTGGGCTTCACCGGCCTGCTCCTGACTGACGACCTGTCGATGCAGGCGCTTAGCGGATCGCTGGGCGAGCGGGCGGATATGTCGCTGAAGGCCGGGTGCGACGTGGTCCTGCACTGCAACGGCGATCTGGCCGAGATGCAGGCGGTGGCCGAGGCGACCGGCAAGCTGAAGGGCAAGGCCAGGGCGCGGGCCGAGGCGGCGCTGGCGCGGATCGTGCGCGCGCCTGAACCGCTGGACGCGGCGGCCGGGCATCAGCGCTTCTTCGAGGCGATGGGCGGGCGGCTGGATGTCGCCAAGGGGCCGGACGTGGGAGAGGCCCAGGCCTAGTCGCCGCATGACCGACGCCTTCCAGCCCAATCTGGACTTCACCGCCGTCGCCGAGGTCGAGGAGCGGGAGGCCTTCGTCGTCGACCTGGACGGATACGAGGGGCCGCTGCACGTCCTGCTGGCTCTGGCGCGAAACCAGAAGGTCGATCTGCTGAAGCTGTCGATCACGCAGTTGGCGGAACAGTATCTGGCCTTCGTGCATGAGGCGCGGCGCAGGAACTTCGCCCTCGCGGCCGATTACCTCGTGATGGCGTCGTGGCTGGCCTATCTGAAGTCGCGCCTGCTGCTGCCTCGCACCGACAAGGGCAAGGCCGAGGAGCCGCCGGCCGAGGAGATGGCCGCCGCCCTGGCGTTCCGCCTGCAGAAGCTGGAGGCGATGCGGAAGGCCGTCGAACAGCTGATGGCGCGGCCTCAGTTGAAGCGCGACGTCTTCACGCGCGGCGACCCGGAGGCGACGGTGATCGTGCCGTCCGACCGTATCGACGCCAGCTTGTACGACTTGATGAGCGCCTATGTGGTGCAGCGTCGGCGCGAGGAGGCCCGGCGCTATGCGCCCGGTCAGCGGGTCGAGGCCTTTCCGCTGGAGGCCGCGCGCGACTGGCTGCGAGAGATTATGCCGAAACTGGCCGATTGGACCCCGCTGGAAAGGGTGGCGCCGATGCGCCAGGACGAGGCCGGCCCCAGCCAGGCCAGCTTTACCGCCTCGACCCTGTCGGCCAGTCTGGAGCTGGTGAAGGAGGGCGCGATGGACATCCGGCAGGCGCAGGCGTTCGCCGAGCTTTATCTGAAACGGCGCGGGCAGGGGCAGCCGCTGGAACTGAGGGGATGAGCGGATATCTTGATGTCTGACCTGTCGTTCCAACCCGACGAGGCCGAGATCGAGCGCCGGGTCGAGGCGCTGTTGTTCGCCGCCGCGGGCCCGCTGACGGCCGCCGAGATCGCCGCCCGTTTGCCCCAGAACTGCAATGTCGCGCGCGCCATCGCCGCCTTGCGCGCCCGTTACGAGGGACGGGGGGTGGAGTTGGAGTGCGTCGCCGACCGCTGGCGGTTCCGCACGGCGCCGGACCTGGCCTTCATGATGACCCAAGAGCGCGAAGAGCCGCGCCGCCTGTCCAAGGCCGCTCTGGAGACCCTGGCCATCATCGCCTATCACCAGCCCGTCACTCGCGCCGAGATCGAGAGCGTGCGGGGCGTCAGCATCTCAAAAGGCACGCTGGACCTGTTGCTGGAGATGGGCTTCGTGCGGTTGCGCGGACGCAGGCGGACGCCGGGCCGGCCCGTGACCTATGCGACGACCGACCGCTTTTTGGAGCATTTCGGCCTGGCGACCCTGTACGACCTGCCGGGCGTGCAGGAGATGAAGGCGGCGGGCCTGTTGGACCTGTCGCTGCCGGTCGGGTTCGAGGTTCCAGACCCCAGCCGCGCCTCCGAGGCCGACGACGAGGACGGAACCCTGCCTATCGACGAAGAGGCGCCCGAGTTCGCCCAGGACTTCGTCAACGACGACCGTTGATCCGATCCGCGCATCGGCGGGGCGTTCATCTTGTCTTATCGGGCCAATGGTAGCGGTTCGTCATGTCTCGTGGCGTTGCTTCAAAATCCGGCCCGCAAGCGTGGGTCGCCTTCCGAATCGCGGCGATCCTGCTGATCGGTTCGATGGCGGGGATGATCGCGGTTCTGGCGGTCGTCAGCCAGGCCATCGACGCACACCAGGCCGTCAAGGAGCAGAAGCTGGTCGAGCGCCGCGTCGCCCGGGCCCTGCAGGCCATAGGCGAGGATCTGACCACGGCCTCGGTCTGGGACGACGCGGTCGATCATATGACGGGCGCCGGCGACGTCGCCTGGTGGGACCGGCATCTGGGCGGCTATTACGAGGCGCAGAGCAAACTGCCCGTCACCCTGGGCTATGACGACGCCGGGCGGCTGTTTCGCATCTCCAAGAACGGGGGACCGGCCGGGGCCGACGCCGCCGACCCGTTCGCCCAGTCCGCGCGCCCCATCGTCGATGCGCTGAGAGCGGCGGCGGCGCGGCGCGACCGTTCGACCGTGGCGCTGGACGCCGTGACGCTGAAGCCGGCCATAGTGAAGGTGAACGGGACCGTCTATCTGATGGGCACCTCGACCATCGTGCGGCACACGCTGAAGGGGCAGGTCCCGGCGTCGGATCCGGCGGTGGCGTCGTTCAGGCGATTCGAGACCATCGTTCCGCAGATTCACGACCGCCTGGGCCTGATCGATCCCGCCTTCTCCATCGGCGATGCGCCGCCGCCGCAGGGGCGTGGGGCGGTCGATATCCGCGATCCCAACGGCGTGCTGCTGGGCCGGATCGTCTGGACGCCGGAACGGCCGGGTGCGGATATCTTGCGTCAGGCCGGGCCGCTGCTGCTGATGCTGCTGACGCTGCTGCTGGTGGGCGGCGGCGCCCTGCTGTGGCGGGTGGCGCACGACATCCGGCGCCTGCGCGCGTCGGAAGCCGCCCTGTCGGCGGCGCTGGACAAGGCGGAGGCCGCGAACCAGGCCAAGGCGCGGTTCCTGTCCAACGTCAGCCATGAACTGCGCACCCCCCTGAACGGCGTCCTGGGCATGGCCGAGGTGATCGGCGCCGACGCCATCACGCCCCAGCAACGCGAACGGCTGGAAATCCTGAAGGCTTCGGGGCGTCAGCAACTGCGGCTGGTCGAGGAGTTGCTGGACGTGGTGCGGCTGCGCGACGGGGCGGTGATGCTGGAGCGACGGCCGTTCCGCCCCGACAACCTGCTGCAGCGGGTCGCGCATGACTTCGAAGGCGCGGCGGCGACCAAGGGGTTGGCTCTGCACGTCGAGGCGGTCGAAGGGGAATGGCTGGGCGACCCGGTCCATATCGAGAAGATGCTGGCCGCCCTGGCCGACAATGCGGTGCGCTTCACCCGGTCGGGCCAGGTGACGCTGCGCGCCCGAGCCGACGATGATCTGGTGCTGGAGGTCGAGGACACCGGGCCGGGCATGACGCCCGACGATGTGACGCGCCTGTTCGAAGCCTTCACCCAGGGCGACGAGAGCAGCACCCGCACCGCCGAGGGTCTGGGTCTGGGCCTGACCGCCGCCCATGGGTTGGCGGTGCTGATGGGCGGCAGGATCGAGGTTGTGTCCACGCCGGGCGTGGGCAGCCTGTTCCGCGTCCCGCTTCCGCTGGCGCGGGCCTAGCGCCGGGCGCTCAGGACGGCGGGTGGGCGCTGCGGAACAGCGCCCATTCCTCCATGACGCGATTGTCGGGCAGGTGGCACATGCCGGTCTGGCCGCCGTCGGCGCCAGTACGGATCTCCAGCCGACCGCCGATGTCGCCGCAGTATTTGGAGGCGGGATGACCATGCCGACCGGCTTCGCGCCGGTGTCGCCGACCGGCTGCGCACAGGCGGCCAGCGCAGCCAAGGGCAGCACGATGGAAACAGCGCGTTTGATCATGGCGTTTATCCCGCGTTGATGGGGGACTGCCGCTGATGGCAACGGAACGTCTGCGCCGTGCATGGGCGCGTTCAGGCCGTCAGCAGGCGCGGCAGTTTGAAGGTCACGGTCTCGCGCGCGCCGGCGTCCTCGGTCACCGTGGCGTCGAAACGGGCGCGGATGGCGTCGACCAGGGCCTCGATCAGCGGCTCGGGCGCGGATGCGCCTGCGGTGACGCCGACCGTATCCACCCCGTCGAACCAGGCCCAGTCCACCTGAGAGGCGTCATCCACCAGATAGGCGGCGCGAGCGCCCGCGCGCATCGCCACTTCGACCAGGCGCGCCGAGTTGGACGAGTTCTTGGACCCCACCACCAGCACCAGTTCGCAGCCCTCGCCCAGCGCCTTGACCGCGTCCTGGCGGTTGGTGGTCGCGTAGCAGATGTCTTCCTTGTGCGGATCGGGCAGTTCGGGGAAGCGGCGCTTCAGCACCTTCAATATGCCGGCGGTGTCGTCCACCGACAGGGTGGTCTGGGTCGCATAGGCCAGGGGGGCGTCGCCCGGCCGCTGGAACCGTTCGGCGTCTTCCTCGGTCTCGACCAGGCTGATGGCGCCGGGCGGCAGCTGGCCCATGGTGCCGATCACCTCCGGGTGGCCCGCGTGACCGATCAGAATGATGTGCTTGCCGGCGGCGTGGTGGCGCTCGGCCTCGACATGGACCTTGGACACCAGGGGGCAGGTGGCGTCCAGGAACAGCAGGTCGCGGGCGCGGGCGTTGGCGGGCACCGACTTGGGCACGCCGTGGGCGGAGAAGACGACCGGGCGGTCGTCCGGGCATTCGTCCAACTCCTTGACGAAGACGGCGCCCATGGCCTTCAGCCGCTCGACCACATGGCGGTTGTGAACGATCTCGTGCCGCACATAGACGGGGGCGCCGTATTTTTCGATGGCCCGCTCCACGATCTGGATCGCCCGGTCCACCCCGGCGCAGAAGCCGCGCGGCGTCGCCAGGCGCACGGTGATCGGACGAGGCGAGGGCGCGGGCGGCGGGACGTGGGCGTTCATGGCGCCAACCTAGTCGTTTCCGCACCGCATCGCCATGTCGGCCGGCGCAAACGCGGCGGGATTCTGTCGTCCGCAATCGCGGCGCATCGTCACGGCTTGTGCGTGCGTTCTGAAAGCGGAGCATTTCCAGCAACTTAGGTCGATATCACGACGCCTTGACCTGATGGCCGCTCACGATTAGTTTCCGCGCCGAATTCAGACCCGTTCGGACCCATCGTCCGGACGTCGAGCAAACAGGTCCTGTCCCTTATGTCGGAATCGCGCGAAGAGGCGATCAAACGCCTCCAAGAGAGCGCATCCGCATTGGAGGCGCGGACCACGGTGGAGAAATCCGCCGAGCTGACCGGCCAGCAGGTGTCGGGTCAGGCCTATAAGATCATCGCCGAACTGCTCGGCGGCGTCTTCGTGGGTCTGGCGTTCGGTTTCATCGCGGACTGGGTCTTCGGGACCCGCCCGTGGGGTTTGATCGGCGGGGTCCTTCTGGGCTTCGCCTTGTCGATTTACATGGCGCGTCGCACAGCCAACCGGCTGATGGCGCAGGCCAAGGCGTTGGGAACGTCGGCTCCGGCCGAACCCTATGTCGAGGCCGACGAAGACGGGGAACGATAGGGCTTCATGGCCGATCCGATTCATCAGTTTCAGATTCAGAAGGTCGTCGACCTTGGCGACGTGACCCTGCCCGTGGTGGGGACCGTCGATCTGGCGATCACCAATTCCCACATCGCAATGACCGTCGCCTTCCTGCTGATCGTGGGCTTCCTGACCGCCGTGACGTCGAACGCCAAGATCGTGCCGGGCCGCCTGCAGGCGGCGGGCGAGGGCGTGTTCGGCCTGATCGACAATCTGGCCGATTCGATCATCGGTCATGACGGCCGCAAGTATTTCCCGTTCGTCTTCACCCTGTTCATCCTGATCCTCGGCATGAACATTCTGGGTCTGTTCCTGACCTTCACGGCGACGTCGCAGCTGGCCATCACCGCCACCTTCGCCCTGATCACCTTCGGCCTGGTGCTGGTGGTCGGCTTCGCCAAGAACGGCCTGGGCTTCTTCAAGCTGTTCTGGCCCATGGGCGCGCCGCTGCTGCTGCGCCCGGTCGTGGGCCTGATCGAGTTCGTCTCCTTCCTGCTTCGTCCGGTGACCCTGGCGCTGCGTCTGTTCGGCAACATGCTGGGCGGCCACGTCGCGCTGAAAATCTTCGCCGGCTTCGTCGTGTCTCTGGGCCTGTTGGGTCTGGGCGGCGGCATCGGTCTGCTGGCCTTCCCGGTCGCGGCTCTGTCGCTGGGCATGGTCGTCGCCCTGACCGCGCTGGAGTTCCTGGTGGCCTTCCTCCAGGCCTTCGTCTTCGCCGTTCTGGCCTGCATCTATCTTAATGATGTGGTCAACCTGGACCACGCCCACTAAAGGGCCGGACCAGTCTCTTCACCCCAACCACCAACGACTTTAATCTAGGAATACAATCATGGACGCTGAAGCCGCCAAGTACATCGGCGCTGGTCTCGCCACCCTGGGCATGATCGGTTCGGCCCTGGGCGTGGGCAACATCTTCGGCCAATTCCTGGCCGGCGCCCTGCGCAACCCCTCGGCCGCCGCCGGCCAAGTCGGCAACCTGTTCGTCGGCGCCGCCCTGGCCGAAGCCCTGGGCATCCTGGCCTTCGTGCTCGGCATCCTGATGATCTTCGGCTGATATCAGCCGATCACGGCGCGCGGGGTTCGCCCGCGCGCCGCTTCATCTGATTCTGCAGCAGACGGTTCATGGCCAGCACCCACACCATCGACGCGGTCCCGCCTTCGGTCGAAGCGGACCTGCACGCCGAGACGGCGACCCCCGCCGAGCACGGCTCGGGCGGCCTGCCGCAATTCCAGTTCGAACACTGGGCGGGCCAGATCGGCTATTTGCTGATCCTGTTCGTCATCCTGTACGTCCTGGTCTCCAAGGTCTTCGCTCCGCGCCTTCGCAAGGTGATGGATGAGCGGGCCGACACCATTTCCAACGCCGTCGCCACGGCCCGTCAGGTTCAGGCCGAGGCCGCCGGCCAGGCCGCCGAAGCCCAGGCTGAGGTCGCCAAGGCCCGGGCCGACGCCCGCGCCATGGCCGCCGCCGCCAAGGCCCGCGTCGCCGAAGAGGCCAACGCCCGTCAGGCTTCGGAAGAGGCGGTCGTCAACGCCCGCATCGCCGAGGCCGAGGCCGCCATCGGCAAGACGCGCGACGCCGCCATGAGCAATGTCTCCACCATCGCCGCCGACACGACCGCCGCCATGGTCGAGCGTCTGACCGGCAAGGGCGCGACCGCCGCCGAACTGGCCGCCGTCAAGGGAGCCGCCTGATGAACCTGATCTTTGAGCACGGCATCTGGAGCTTCGCCAATGCGGAGATCTGGGTCGGGATCGGCCTGATCCTGTTCTTCGCCATCCTGGTCGCCGCCGGCGTGCCCAAGATCGCCGCCAAGGCGCTGGACGCCAAGGCCGTCAAGATTCAGGCCGACCTTGACGAGGCCGCCCGCCTGCGCGCCGAAGCCGAGGCCCTGCTGGCCCAGATCCGTAAGGAGAAGGCCGAGGCCGAGGCCCAGGCCGCCGAGATGATGGCCCAGGCCGAAGCCGACGCCCGTCGCCTGGAGGCCGAGACCAAGGTCAAGCTGGAAGAGACCCTGGCTCGCCGCCAGACCATGGCCGAGAACCGCATCGCCCAGGCCGAGGCCCAGGCCTCCGCAGAGGTCAAGGCGGCCGCCGCCGACCTGGCCGCCCGGTCCGCCGAGCAGATCCTGGCCGCGCGCCTGGCCTCGGGCGCCAAGGACCCGCTGCTGGACGGCGCCATCGCGCAGATCGGCGACCGCCTCAACTGAGGCCGGTTGGTCCAAAGACATCAAGGCCCCCGACGACGACGTCGGGGGCCTTTTTGCTGGTCGGTTCAGATGCGGCTTAGTGGGCGGGGGCGCCGCCCATGACGGTCGCGCCCATCCGCTTGTCGCGGCTGACTAGCCGGGCATAGACATTGCCCAGCACGATGCCGAACACCGCATGGGTGATCAGCAGCCAGGCGAAGGTGCCGAAGCCGGCGCCGGCGGTGAAGGTGCGATAGTTTCCGAACATCACGATGGCGGCCATCATGATGATCCAGGCGCCGACCGCGAAGACGATGCCTTTGGTTTCGGGCGTGTCGGTCGGTAGGCGGGGACACAGGATCGCGAATAGCGGACCCAGGATGAAGACCCCGCTGATCAGGTGGATCACCCAGCCCACCGCCAGATTGCCGGGCATGCCGATCATCGAGGCGATCACGCCCTGAAACGGATCGAACCAGTTCAGGAACATATTGGGGATTTCGAGCAACGAGGCGGCCGCGGTCGCCGCAACCCCGGCGATCAGACCCTTTTGTACGCGTGACATCATGACCTTAGCGCCTCCCAACGCCTTGAGTGGTTCTCTGATAACGCTGGGTCAGGATATGCCTGTCCGAGGGCGGCAGGGTTCACGATGCCGTGGTCAGCGGTTGCAGCAACGCAACCGCGAGATAGACGTCAACTAGCGGACCAACTTGCGGAAATAGCGACGCAGCTGTTTGCGGCCGCGCGACAGGCGACGACCGGACCGTTTGACGACCGCCTTCTCGGCCCGCAGCGCCTGTTGCCAGAAGACGGGCGCGAACTCGGGCTTCTTTCGCATCAAACGGCGGAAGGGATAGACCCATTTGGGCCGGGCGTATTGGGCGCGGATGAACTGTCGCTTGGCCCAGAACGAGCTTTTCAGGATCAGCACCAGACCGACCGCGATGACCGGCACGCCCCCGGGGCCAGGCAGGGGGGCGATCAATATGCCCAGCAGCACGATCAGAAGCCCGCCGATCATCAGCGCCCAGCGTCGCACCGCCCGCAGCGTGCGGCTGCGGGGCTTGGCGAACGGGGGGAGGGCGACAGGCAGGGAGGTCACGAACACGCCAGATGGGAAGCCATAGTCGGTGTGACAACGGCCGCCCCGATCGCGCGATCCCTCGTCGGGAAAGGAAAGGGCGACCGTGACGACCGCGCCACACGCCATTCAGGCGCGGCTTCGATGGCGGATCGGTGTCATGCGGATTAAGCTTTGCTCATGATCGGGCGGTGATCCGGGGCGCGGCGCGGCTCAGCCGTAACGCACGCCGGTCAGGGCTTCGGATTCCGACCACAGACGCTGCGCCACGGCCTCTTTCCTGGCCTGCGACGCGATATGGGCGGCGCCGGGCGGTCCCGCCAACTCCTGGAACCCTTGCGGGCCGTAATAGCCGCCGGGCCGGGCCTGGGGCAGGGTGGCGGCCATCAGGCTGGGCAAAGCGCCGGCGGCGCTGGATTGGCCGAACAGACGGATGAACAGGCGGGACGCCCAGGCGGCCGGATCGCCGCCGTCGCCCTGGCCATTGGCCACCAGATCGGTGCGCGCCACGCCAGGGTGGGCGGCCACGCTGGTCAGGCCCCAGTCGTGGGCGTCGCTGCGCCGCTGCAGCTCCAGGGCGAACATCAGCATGGCCAGCTTGGACTGCTGATAGACCGCAAAGGGGCGATAGCCGGAGGTGAAGTTCAGGTCGTCCAGATGGATGCGCCCGCCGCGATGGGCGATGCTGGACAACTGCACCACCCGCGCGCCAGCCGGCCTGGACGCGCCGGCGCTCAGCAGGGGCAGCAGCCGGCCGGTCAGGGCGAAATGCGCCAGATAGTTCACGCCGAACTGGGTCTCGAACCCGTCCACGGTCGTGTTGCGGTGGGGCAGGGCCATGACGCCCGCGTTGTCGATCAGGATGTCGATAGGCCGGGCGGCGACCAGGCGCCGGTCGGCAAAGGCCGCGACGGAGGCCAGGTCGCTCAGGTCGAGCGGATCGAACCGCACGTCGGCGCCAGGATGCCGGGCGCGGATCAGCCGTTCGGCCTCGACGCCCTTGGCCGGATTGCGGGCCGCCAGAATGACCTCCGCGCCCTTGCCCGCCAACACAAGAGCGGTCTCCAGCCCCAGCCCGCCGGTCGCGCCGGTGATGACGGCCAGCCTGCCGGTCTGATCGGGGATGTCGTGGGTGGTCCATTGGGTCATGACGCCATCCTGCAGCGGAATGGATGGATCGTGAAGGGTTTTGGACCAGCGCATCGGCTGCGCTTGGCGGCGTCGCGGGCGCGGTGGGCGAGGCTGCACCCATCCGCCGTCATCCTCGCCCTTGTGGCGAGGATTCATACGCCGGGTATGTCCGCAGCGGTCGCGGCTGTCGAACACCGGGCGTATGGATCCCAGGGACAAGCCCTGGGATGACGGGATGAGTGTTTACGCCGCCTGGTTGGAGCCTTCCGGCGCCGACCAGCGCAGCACCGGCGCGCGGGCGGCGCGGGTTTCGTCCAGGCGTTTCAGCGGGGCGTGGAAGGGCGCGCCCTTGAAGCGGTCGACGTCGCCCGCCTTCGCGGCTTGGGCCAGCAGACGCATGGCGTGGATGAAGCGGTCCAGTTCGGCCTTGGACTCGGTCTCCGTCGGCTCGATCAGCATGGCGCCGTGGACGACCAGCGGGAAATACATGGTCATCGGGTGGAAGCCCTCGTCGATCATCGCCTTGGCGAAGTCGAGCGTTGTGATGTCGGTGCCCTTCAACCATTCGTCGTCGAACAGGGCCTCGTGCATGCAGGGGCCGTCGGGGAAGGCCGGGCTCATCAGGTCCTGCAGGCGGGCCTTGATGTAGTTGGCGTTCAGCACCGCATCCTCGGCCACCTGACGCAGGCCGTCCGAGCCGTGGGACATCATGTAGCTGAGGGCGCGCACATACATGCCCATCTGCCCCTGGAAGGCGCACAGACGGCCGAAAGCCTGGGCCGCCTCGTCCTCCTCGCGCTCGATCAGACGATAGCCGCCTTCGTCATGCACGACCCAGGGGGCGGGGGCGAAGGGGGCCAGGGCCTCGGACAGGACCACCGGACCCGCGCCCGGACCGCCGCCGCCGTGGGGCGTCGAGAAGGTCTTGTGCAGGTTGATGTGCATGGCGTCGACGCCCAGGTCGCCGGGGCGCACCCGGCCGACGATGGCGTTGAAGTTGGCGCCGTCGCAGTAGAAATAGGCCCCCGCCTCATGCGTCAGGCGCGCGATCTCGATGATGTCGCGCTCGAACAGGCCGCAGGTGTTGGGGTTGGTCACCATGATGGCGGCGACGTCCGGGCCCAGCTTGGACGCCAGATCGGCGACGTCCACGCGGCCGTCTTCGGTCTGGGCGACCTCGACGACGGAATAGCCGACGAAGGCGGCGGTGGCGGGGTTGGTGCCGTGGGCGGACGTGGGGACCAGCACCTTGCGGCGCTGCTCATGCTCGCCCTTGGCCTCGTGCGCGGCGCGGATGGCCATCAGGCCGCACAGTTCGCCGTGCGCGCCCGCTTTCGGGGAAAGCGCGACGGCGGGCATGCCGGTCAGGGTCTTCAGCCAGTGGGCCAGCGTATCCATCAGCTCCAGCGCGCCCTGAACCGTCGATTGCGGCTGCAGCGGGTGGATGTCCGAGAAGCCCGGCAGACGCGCCATCTTCTCGTTCAGGCGCGGGTTGTGCTTCATCGTGCACGAACCCAACGGATAGATGGCCAGGTCGATGGCGTGGTTCTTCTGGCTCAGGCGCACATAGTGGCGCATGGCCTCGGGCTCCGACAGGCCGGGCAGGCCGATCGGATCCTTGCGGACCAGGTCGCCCAGGTCGGACGCATCGGTCCTGGGCTCCGGCAGATCGACGCCGGTCTTGCCCCAGCCGTCGCCCTCGAAGATCAGGGCTTCGTTCTGCAACAGGCCGCGTCCGCCGGTCAGGGTGGCGGGCTTGGTCTGGACCTGGTTCGGAGCGGTGGGGCGGCCGACGGTGTTCATGGTGCTCATGATCGGTTTCCCTTAGGCGGCCAGGACTTTGGAGAGGGACTTGGCGAGGATTTGGATGTCGGCCTCCAGCGTCGTCTCGGTTGCGGCGACCAGCAGGATGTCGTCCATGCCGGCGTCGGGGGCCAGACGGCTGTAGGGCACGCCCGCCAGGATGTGATGACCGGCCAGGGCGTCCACGACCTCGGCCGCGTTTTTCGGCAGGCGAATGGCGAACTCGTTGAAGAAGCGCGGCGTCAGGACGTCCACGCCCGGAATGGCGGCCAGGGCGTCGCGCGTGGCGACGGCCTTTTCGTGGTTCAGCAGGGCCAGTTTGCGCAGGCCCGTCTCGCCCAGCAGGCTCATGTGGATGGTGAAGGCCAGGGTGCAGAGGCCGGAGTTGGTGCAGATGTTCGAGGTGGCCTTGTCGCGGCGGATATGCTGCTCGCGCGTCGACAGGGTCAGGACGAAGCCGCGTTCGCCGTCGGCGTCCACGGTCTCGCCGGTCAGGCGCCCCGGCATCTGGCGGATCAGCTTCTCGCGCGTGGCGAACAGGCCGACGTAGGGACCGCCGAAGTTCAGGGCGTTGCCGATCGACTGGCCTTCGGCCGCGACGATGTCGGCGCCCATTTCGCCGGGCGATTTCAACAGGCCCATCGACACGGCTTCCGTCACCACCACGATCAGCAGGGCGCCCGCCGCATGGGCGGCCTCGGCGATCTTGGTCACGTCGGTGGCGGTGCCGAAGACATTGGGGGTCTGAACGACGACGCAGGCGGTGTCCGGGCCGATCTGGTCGATGACGGCGGCCTCGGCGTCGAACGCCGGGGCCAGAACCTGAGTTTCCACGCCGACAGCGTGGACCACGGTCTCGGTCGCCTTGACGTAGTGGGGGTGGACGCCGCCGGAGATCACCGCCTTGTTGCGGCGGGTGACGCGCGTCGCCATCAGCACGCCCTCGGCCATGGCGGTCGAGCCGTCATAAAGGCTGGCGTTGGCGACCGGCATCCCGGTCAGGTTCGCGACCTGGGTCTGGAACTCGTACAGGTATTGCAGCGTGCCCTGCGCGATTTCCGGCTGGTAGGGGGTGTAGCTGGTCAGGAACTCGGACCGCTGGATCACATGATCCACCGTCGCCGGGACATGGTGCTTGTAGGCTCCCGCGCCGCAGAAGAAGGGCACGGCGCCGGCCGTGGCGTTCTTGGCCGCCATGGCGGACAGGGCGCGCTCGACCTCCAGTTCGCCCGCCACGCGGGGCAGGTCCACAGGCCCGTTCAGACGCGCGCTTTCGGGCACGTCAACGAACAGATCGTCGATGGATTTCGCGCCGATGGCGGCGAGCATCGCCGTGCGGTCGTCGGGCGTCAGGGGGAGGTAGCGCATTTTCTAATCCGCTCATCCCCGCGAAAGCGGGGACCTAGTGCTTTGGGCGACCAATGTGGCCGGAGGAGTTTCCGCCCATCCCAGCACTGTTCTCGCGAAAGAACTGGGTCCCCGCTTTCGCGGGGCTGAGCGGAAGGGGAAATCAGAGGGTGGTCAGGAAGGCGTCGTAGGCGGCCTGGTCCATCAGGGCGTCCAGTTGCGAGGCGTCCGAGACCTTGATCCTGGCGAACCAGCCGTCGCTTTCGGCGCTGGAGTTGACGGTTTCCGGGGCGGTGGACAGGGCGTCGTTGGCCTCGACCACCTCGCCCGAGACGGGGGCGTAGACGTCCGAGGCGGCCTTGACGCTCTCGACCACGGCGAAGCTGTCGCCCTTGGTGACGGTCTTGCCGACCTCGGGCACTTCAACGAACACCACGTCGCCCAGGGCGTCGGCGGCGTGTTTGGAGATGCCGACGGTGGCGATGTCGCCGTCCAGGCTGACCCACTCGTGATCCTTGGTGAACTTCATGTTTTCTCTCCTGTCCCGGTCCTCGGGCTTGACACGAGGATCGGATGTTGTGCGGTTCGTGCGTCGATGTCTTCGCACGAGCGGTTGATCGCCCGGCCCTTGGGTCAAGCCCGAGGGTGACAGGCTGAATGTTACGCCTTCGGCTTGCGGTAATAGCGTTGGGCCACGAAGGGCATGGCGACCACCTCGGCGGCGGCGGACTTGCCGCGCACGATGACCTTCAACTCGGTGCCCAGGGCGGCGAATGCCGGGGGCGCGAAGCCCATGGCGATGTTGTGGCCCAGGGTGGGCGAGGGGCCGCCCGAGGTGACCTTGCCGATGATGTTTCCGTCGGCGTCGGCGATCTCTGCGCCTTCGCGGGCCGGGGCGCCTTCCTTGACGTGCAGGCCGACGCGGACACGCGAGGGGCCGTCGGCCAGTTCCTTCAGGATGCGGTCGGCGCCGTTGAAGTCGGCTCGTTCCTTCCTCGACTTGGACAGGGCGAAGGTCAGGGCGCCCTCGACCGGCGAGGTGGTCGGGTCGATGTCGTGGCCGTGCAGCGGCAGACCGGCTTCCAAGCGCAGGCTGTCGCGGGCGCCCAGGCCGATCGGCTTGACGCGGGCGTCTTCCAGGAGGGTGTTCCAGATGCGTTCGGCCTGGTCCGCCGGGACGGAAATCTCATAGCCGTCTTCGCCTGTGTAGCCCGAGCGGGAGACGTAAGCGTCGACGCCGAACAGCATCAGCCGGGCCGTCTCCATGAAGCCCATCTCGGCCAGCACGGGCTCGTGGGCGACCATGACCTCGGCGGCTTCCGGCCCCTGAATGGCGATCAGGGCGCGGTCCAGCACCGTCAGCTTGGCGTCGCCTTCCAGATTGGCGTTCCAGAAGGCGAAGTCCTCGTCCTTGTTGCCGGCGTTGACGACGACGAACAGGCCGTCGTGGTCGGGGCGGCCCGCCATCAGGTCGTCGATGATGCCGCCGTCGGTGTTCAGCAGCAGGGTGTATTTCTGCTTGCCGTCCTTCAGGATTTCATAGTCGCCGGGGACGAAGCGCTGGAACTGCGCCGTGGCGTCCGCGCCGGTGATCTTGCACTGGCCCATGTGGGACACGTCGAACAGACCGGCGTGTTCGCGGGTCCAGCGGTGTTCGGCCAGGACGCCCTCGTACTGAACCGGCATGTCATAGCCGCTGAAACCCACCATGCGGGCGCCCAAGGCGCGGTGCGCGGCGTTCAGCGGCGTGGTTTTAAGAGCTTGGTCGGTCATGGTTCAGGCTTTCGCGGTCGCGTGTTGGGGCGGAGCTCCGCCGGTCCTCGCGCCCCCGCTGTCCTGAAGCCTGAGAGATTCCGGCGACCAAATCATGTCGCCTTGCTCCGTCGGCGCGCCCATCAAGAGCGACTTTCCAGCGTCCGTATGCTGTCGCGGTCCGTTTGCCTGAGCGTTTCCGGGGCGGTTGCGCCTTCGGCGTCGCGGCCGGTTTCCCGTCCCCGAACTCTCCCGCGAGAGCGTTCGACCTAAGGCATCGACTCCGGCGCCAAGTCAAGCGTCGGCGGAACAAGGTCTGCCGGGGCGGGTTGTCGTCCCGAGCCCCCAACCCCAACCCAGGAAAACGAAAATGTCGATTATAGACAAGCTGTTCGGCGACAACGACAAGCCGCGCGACACCCCCGCCAAGGCCGATGGCCCCATGCAGAAGGTGCTGGATGAACTGGCTTCGCTCGGCGGCAAGCCGATCGAGACCTTGTCGCCCGAGGAGGCGCGCCAGCAGCCCACGCCGACCGACGCCGTTCACGCCCTGCTGCGCAAGGCCGGCAAGGAGCCGAAATCCGACGATCTGGGCGTGAAGACCACCGACATCACCATCCCTGGCGCCGCCGGACCGATCCAGGCCCGAATCTACAAGCCGCACGACCATTCCGAGGACAAGCTGCATCCGGTCGTGGTCTATTTCCACGGCGGCGGTTTCGTGATCGCCGATCTGGACGTCTATGACGGCGGGCCGCGCGGCGTGTCCAAGATGGCTGACGCCATCGTGGTCTCGGTCCATTATCGCCAGGCGCCTGAACATCATTTCCCCGCCGCCCACGACGACGCCCTGGCCGCCTATCGCTGGGTGCTGGAGAACGCCCAGAGCTTCAATGGCGACCCGCAAAAGGTGGCGGTCATGGGCGAGAGCGCGGGCGGCAACCTGGCCATCGGCGTATCGATGATGGCGCGCGACGCGGGCGTGACCCTGCCGGTGCATCAGGTGCTGGTCTATCCGGTGGCTGGCGTGGACATGGACAATGAATCCTACGTCGAGAACGCCGACGCCAAGCCGCTGAACAAGCCGATGATGAAATGGTTCGTGAAGCATATCTTCGCCAACGAGGCCGACGCGCAGGACCCGCGCATCAACATCGTCGAGAACGCCGACCTCAGCGGCCTGCCGTCCTCGACCGTGATCTGCGCCGAGATCGACCCGCTGCGGTCGGAAGGCGAACTGCTGGCCGAAAAGCTGGAGCAGGCAGGCGTTGACGTGCGCCACAAGACCTTCCACGGCTCGACGCACGAGTTCTTCGGCATGGCCATGGTGGTGCCCGACGCGGCGGCGGCGCAGACGTTCGCGGCCCATGAACTGAAGCGGGCCTTCGGCACGGCGATCCTGCCGATCTGATCCTGCACCATGACATCCGTCGTCCCAGGCGCAGGGCCTGGGATGACGGGGTAGGGTGACAAGAGGGTTTTTCTTGCGGCGGCGCGTCCCGCCCGCCAAGAACGCGGTACGCCTCAGCCGCATCGGACCGACCCGCATGACCCGCACCAGCCTAGACGCCCATATCGCCGCCCTGGATGTGGCGGACGGCCTGAAGACGGTGCTGACCGTCGTGGGCCGGACCTGCGCCGAGATCAGCCGGGTCGTGGCGGGCGGCGCCCTGGTCGGGGCCCTGGGCGCCTCGGGCCAGATCAACGTCCAGGACGAAGAGCAGAAGAAGCTGGACGTCATCACCGACGACATGCTGACCCAGGCGCTGCTGGCCTGTCCCGCCATCGCGGGCGTGGCCTCCGAAGAGAAGGATACGGCCGAGATCGCGACGAATGCGGCGGGCGAATATCTGGCCCTGTTCGACCCGCTGGACGGGTCGTCCAACATCGACATCAATGCGCCGGTCGGCACCATCGTCTCGGTGCTGAAGTCGCCGTCCGCCAGTCCCAGCGAGGCCGATTTCCTTCAGCCGGGGCGTCAACAGGTCGCGGCGCTCTACGCCGTCTATGGGCCGCAGACCATGCTGGTGCTGACGATTGGAGACGGCGTGAAGGGCTTCACCCTGGCGCAGGACGGTCAGTGGTTCCTGACCCACGACACCATCGCCATTTCGCGCGACACCAAGGAGTTCGCGATCAATGTCTCAAACCAGCGCCACTGGGCCGAGCCGGTGCAGCGCTATGTCGATGGTCTGCTGAAGGGGGCGGACGGTCCTCGGGCTAAGAACTTCAACATGCGCTGGGTCGCGGCCATGGTGGCGGACGTTCACCGCATCCTGATGCGCGGCGGCGTCTTCATCTATCCGTGGGACAGCCGTGAGCCGAACAAGCCGGGCAAGCTGCGCCTGATGTACGAGGGCAATCCGATGGCCTTGCTGGTCGAACAGGCGGGCGGCAAGGCGACGACGGACGGGGTGCAGCCGATCCTGGACGTCCAGCCGACGCAGTTGCACCAGCGCATCCCGGTCGCTCTGGGCTCGGCGAACGAAATCGACGCCCTGGCCGCCGCCTGATGCGGATCGGGCCTACCGACGCGCTCTTGGTCATCGATCCGCAGAACGACTTCTGCGAAGGCGGGGCGTTGGCCGTGTCGGGCGGGGCAGGGATCATGCCGCTGATCGTGCGGTTGGCGGAACGGTTCGACCGGGTCGTGGTGACCCAGGACTGGCATACGCCGAATCAGATCAGTTTCGCCTCCAACCATCCCGGCGCGACGCCCTTCACCGAGATCGAGGTCGCCTATGGGCGTCAGATGCTGTGGCCGGATCACTGTCTGCAAGGCTCGCCCGGCGCCGATTTCCACCCCGACGTCGCGCCGGTGGTGACCCGGGCGCTGGCCGTGATCCGCAAGGGCTACAACCCCGCGGTCGACAGCTATTCGGGCTTCTTCGAGAATGACCACCGGACGCCGACGGGCCTTGCGGGCCTGTTGCGGGAACTGGGGGTGACGCGGGTGTTCCTGGCGGGTCTGGCGCTGGACTACTGCGTCCGTTTCACCGCCGAGGACGCGGTGCGCGAGGGGTTCGCGGCGGTGTTGGTCACCGACGCCACCCGTGCGATCTCGCCGGAAACAGCGGCGGCCGCCCACGACAGTTTCCGCGCGCTGGGCGTCACGGAGACCGAGGCGGCGACGCTGCTGGTCTAAAGCCCACTCGCCGCGTAGGCCTCGACCTCGGCCAGCCGCGTGGCCTTTTCGGCGTCGCCCAGGAACGAGCCCTCGAAACTGTTCCTGGCCAGTTGCGTCACCTGGTCCCGCGTCAGGCCGACCGCCGCCGCCAACTGGCTGTAGTTCGCGTTCACATAGCCGCCGAAATAGGACGGGTCGTCCGAGTTCAGGGTCACGTGCAGGCCCCGGCGCAGCATCTCCGGGACCGGATGATCCTTCAGGTCTTTGACCACGCACAGCTTCAGGTTCGACAGCGGGCAGACCGTCAGGGTCATCTGCTCGGCGGCCAGGCGCTCGATGAGGGCCTCATCCTCCATCGAACGGTTGCCGTGGTCCATGCGGTCGATGTGCAGCAGGTCCAGCGCCTCGTGCACATAGGCGGGCGGGCCTTCCTCGCCCGCATGGGCGCACAGTTTCAGGCCCAGGTCACGGGCGGCGGCGAAGACGCGCTGGAACTTGGACGGCGGATGGCCGACCTCCGACGAATCCAAACCCACGCCGATGAAGTGATGCAGATAGGGTTTGGCCGACTCCAGGGTGGCGAAGGCCTCATCTTCGGTCAGGTGGCGCAGGAAGCTGAGGATCAAGCCGCTCGACACGCCCAACTCCGCCTTGGCCCGGTCCATGCCGGCGATCAGTCCCTCGACCACCACGCCGAACGGCACGCCGCGATCCGTATGCGTCTGCGGGTCGAAGAAGATTTCGGCGTGACGCACATTGTCCGCCGCCGCGCGCTGGAAATAGGCGAAGGCCAGATCCTCGAAATCCCGCCGAGTCAGCAGCACCGCCGCCCCGGCGTAATAGATGTCCAGGAAGTCCTGCAGATTGGAGAAGTCATAGGCCGCGCGCACCGCCTCGACGCTGTCGTAGGGAATGGACACGCCGTTGCGCTGGGCCAGTTCGAACATCAGTTCCGGCTCGAGACTACCCTCGATGTGCAGGTGGAGTTCAGCCTTTGGCAGGCCTGCGATATAGGCGTCGAGGGACATGGGCGATCTCCGGGAGGATGTCGCCCGGTCTATACCCTACATCCGCTCCGGCGTGTCGATGCCCAAGAGATCCAGCGCGATTTCAAGCTGGCGCAGGGCCGCCGCCGACAGGGCCAGGCGCGACCGTTTCGTGTCCTCGTGCGGCGCGACCAGCACGGGGCAGGCGGCGTAGAATTTCGAGAAGGACTGGGCCACGCGATAGGCGTGTTCGGCGACCAGGTGCGGCATCCGCTTGTCGTAGGCGTCGGCTGCGGCGGTCGAGAAGGCGTCCAGCGTTAGGGCCAGGTCGCGTTCGGCGGGTTCGGCGATGACGATGGGTCCGGCGGACACGCCCTGTTCGGCGGCCTTACGCAACAGGGATTTGATCCGAACCGCCTGATACAGCAGATACGGCCCGGTCTTGCCCTCGAAGCTCATGAAGCGGTCGAGGTCGAAGACGTAGCTGGTCGTGCGCGCGTTCGACAGGTCGGCGAACTTCAGGGCGGCGATGGCCACCTTGTGGGCGATAGCCTCGAACGCTTCAGGCGACAGATCGTCGCCCAGCTTGGCCTCATGCAGCCGCTCGCGGGCCTTGTCCGTCGCCTGGTCGATCAGGTCGCGCAGTTTCAGCACGCCGCCGGCGCGGGTCTTGAACGGCTTGCCGTCCTGACCGTTCATGGTGCCGAAGCCCAGATGCTCCAGCGACTTTTCGGGCGCATATCCGGCCAGATAGGCGGCGCGGAACACCTGTTCGAAATGCTCGGCCTGACGTTCGTCGACGACGTACAGGATCAGGTCAGGGCCGATCGACTTCTTGCGGTCCAGAATGGTGGCCAGGTCGGTCGTGCCGTACATGGCCGAACCTTCCGAGCTGATGACCAGCAGGGGCGGGGGCGAGGGGGCTTCGATAACCGATCCGTCGGCCAGCTTCTTCTTGCGCGTCTCTCCGGGCTTGGCGACGTGCACAACCTGGGCGCCGTCGTCCTCGACCAGCAGGCCCGCATCCGTCAGGTGGGCCAGCATTTCCGGCATCACCGGATCGGCGTCGCTCTCGCCGTTCCACAGGTCGAAATCGACCGACAGATCGCCATATTCGCGTTTCAGCGCCTCGCGGCTGACCGCGACGAAGTGGCTCCATAGCGCGCGGTAGCCGGGGCGGCCGTTCTGCAGTTCGGCCGTCGCCTTGCGGGCGCGGTCGCGGAAACCTGCGTCTTCCTTGGCCTTGCCGGCGGCCAGCGGATAAAGCCGGTCCAGATCGGCCAGGGTCACGGGCGTTTCGGCCGGGAAGGGACCGTCGCCCTCGGCCATGAAGGCGTCGGCCAGGCCTTCGTCGCCGCAGGCGACGATCAGCAGACCCATCTGGAAACCCCAGTCGCCAAAGTGGGCGTCGCCGGTGACGTCATCGCCGCGGAAACGGAACAGCCGTTTCAGGCTCTCGCCGATGATGGCGCTGCGCAGATGGCCGACGTGCATGGGCTTGGCCACGTTCGGGCCGCCGAAGTCGATGACGACCTTGCGCGGATCGGCGACGACCGCCGCGCCCGCGTGATCGGCGTCCGCCGCCACTTCCTCGGCGCGTTCGGCTAGGGTCGCATCGGCGATCTTCAGGTTGATGAAGCCGGGACCGGCCACCTCGACCGAGGCGAAACGCGGATCAGCGCTCAGGCGTTCGGCGATCTTGCCCGCCAGTTCGCGCGGGTTGGCCTTCATCGCCTTGGCGGCGGCCAGGGCGCCGTTGGACTGGAAGTCGGCCAGGTCGGGGCGGTCGGACGGGGTGACGCGCGCCAGGGCCGCCTCCACGCCTTCGGCGGCGAAGGCGGCGCCGACCGCTTCGCTGAGGACGGTCTTGAGATCAGCCATTTATTCGCTCGTGGGTGCGGCGGCAGCGGGCGCAGGTGCGGGCGTCGTTCCGGCGTTGACGCGGAAGCGGCTGCCCGAGCGGTTGAACTCGGCCATTTCCGGCGTCACGTCGAAACCGACCAGGATCTCGAAGTTGCTGCCGCTGGTGGTGGCCTCGGCGCGCGGGATGACGATGGTGCGCTCTTCGGTCACGGACGCCGTGCGCTGGCCCTGGAAGTTCACCGGAAGGTCGAAATATTCCTTGGACAGAATTGCGGTGTTCCGCTCGGTCACCGCGATCCAGTAGCGATAGGTGCGCTGGTCGCCGGCGGCCTGAGCGCCGCGGCCCAGGTTGAACAGCACGCTCATGTCCACGCGGATCGGATCGCTCTCACGGTATTCACAATCGGACGACACGCCCTCGATCTCGCCGGTATAGCCGACATTGGCCACGGCGGCGCGACCGCCTTCCAGCTCGACATAACGGGCGGCGTCGTACAACACCTTCACATAGGGGCAGGGGCCGGCGTTGACGCGGCGGCGCAAGGGAGCGATTCGCGGCGCGCGGCGCGGAGCGGCGTCGTCGCCCGACGCCTGCTGCTGTTGGCCCCCGCGTTGGCGTTGACGCTGGGATTGGGCCTCGGCGGCGACCGGCAGGACGGAGGCCGCGATCGAGAAGGCGGCCAGGGCGGTGAGGACGCGACGCATCAGCTTATATTTCCGACAGCGAAAAGGGGCGCACGACAATCGGCGGCCGATCATTGAACGCTCGCCGCTGATAGCGGCTAAAGCGAGGCGCGGCAAACGCTTGCTGGCGGCCTATCGCTCCATGACCAGGCAGGTCGAGGTCGCGGTGGCGTAAAGCCGCCCGTCCAGACCGCGCAGATCGGCCTCGGCGAAGGCGGCGCGGCGGCCGGCCTGGACGATTCGCCCCTCGGCGCGGACCGGCGTGCCGGCGCTCAACGCCTTGTGGAAGACGGTCTTCAGCTCCAGCGTCGTATAGGTCTGGCCCGGCCGCAGCGTCGAATGCACCACGCAGCCGCAGGCCGAATCGAGCACGGTGGCGATCCAGCCGCCATGCACAGAACCGAGCGGATTATAGACGGCGGCCGTCGGCACCGCCTCGAACACCACCCGGCCTTCCTCAACTTCGGTCAGCTCGAAACCGACCGTGCGGGCGATGGGGGCGACGAAGCCGCCGCTCAGGCCCAGGCGCAGCTGTTCGACCCCGGACAGGGCGGCGATATCGAGAGTTTCGGTCATGGGAACGGCTCCATCAGGTCCGTTCACAATAAGGACGGACGCCGCGGTGGCAAGCGTCCGATCCGATGCGGGTCTTACAGACCCGGCAGCTTGAAGCCGCCGCTGCGGCGCGGCTGGATGGTGATGGCCTGACGGCCGCCGGTCAGGGCCTGCAGACGCTCGGCCTCGGTGGCGGCGTCTATGGTCTTCTGGCCCTCGGCGGTCTGGCGAACGGTCGCCGTCTGGGTCGATGGGTCGTTCTTGCGCCAGAACATCAGGCGATTGGCGAAGCTTTCGTCCTTGTGCGCCAGGTCGCCGAACTCGTCGTCCACGACGTAGCGGGCCAGGGGATCGGCCTGTTCGCCGCCGGCCTGGGCCACAAGAACCTGCTCGCCCGGCGTGCGGGTGACGGCCTGACGCTGACCCAGCAGGATCTGACGGGCGGCGCTTTCGGGGGCCAGTTCCTGCGGGCGCGGCTGGCCGGGCGCGGGCGGACGCAGGCCGTATTCCGGCGGCACGCTGAGCGGGGCGGTCGAGACTGTGACGAACTCGTCCGGCACCACCTTGGTCAGACCGATGCCCTGCTTCAGGCTGCCGCAGGCCGAAACGGCGAGCGCGGAGGAGGCGACGAGGGTCAGGACGGCGACGCTGCGGATACGCATGGTTTCAGGCTCTGATCGGCTTATGCACGAAGCGCCGCGACGGCGCCGTTGGCATAGTGAAGACGGGGTGATTACGACTTTTCGGGGGCCGCGCCAACCTAGAGCCTGATCGTTCGAGGCGGGCGATCCCGCCGAGATCGTGAATCAGGGCCTAGAAAATGGAAAGCCGCTCAGGCTTTGGCGGGCTTATCCGACAGCAGGCTGTCGAGAATAAGCAAGACCACGCCGATGGTGATGGCGCTGTCCGCCACGTTGAACACCCAGGGAAAAACGCCCGTGCCGGAGAAGTCGATGAAGTCGACCACATAGCCGAAGCGGATGCGGTCGATCACATTGCCGAGCGCGCCGCCCATGACGAAGCCGATGGCGGTGATCAGAAGGCGGCGATCCGACTTTGTCGCCCACCAGCCCAGGCCGGCCGAGACGATGATGGAGAAGATGGCCAGGCCCCAGCGCGCCTCGCCCCCGCCGAACAGGCCGAAGCTGACGCCGGTGTTCTCCACCCAGCTGAAGTTCAGGATGGGCGGGAGGACGGGAATGCGCCCGACCTCGTGCAGGGTCAGGCCGCTGATGACCCAGGCCTTGGTCGCCTGGTCCAGCAGGATGATCAGAAGCGCGAAGACATAGGCGGTGACGGCGAGGCGGGTGATCTTCATGCCGGGCCGGTTAGCAGGAAGCGCCGCCGGGGCGAAGCGGAAAACCGCGCATCAGAACAGGTCGCCCTGACCCGCCACGGGCGGTTTCGGTTTCGCCGGCGGACGCGCAGGCGCCGCCCGGGCTTCGCCGCCGTCGATCGTGGCGGATTTCGCCCCGTCGCCGAACACCAGCCGAACCGCTTGACCCGCCTCAAGCGCGGCGGCCGAGGTGATCCAGCCGCCGTCCGTGTCCTCGACCCGGGCGAAGCCGGGCTTGGGTCGGCCGGGGTCCAGCGTGGCCAGCGCTCGCGACAGGGCCGCCAGGCGGTCCTTGTCCCGCTCCAGCCGGCGCGGCAGCACCGCGTCCAGCCGAGTCGTCGCCGCCAGCAACCGCGCCTCTCGCTGGTCCAGCCGCCGATGCAACGGTGCGGGCGACAGGCGGGCCGAAACCTGCAGCAAACGCCGCTCACCGCGCGCCACGCCCGCCTGCAGCGCCGAGCCCAGCCGGTCGCCCGCGCCGCGCAGCCGGTCCTGTCCCCGTTCGATCCGGGTGCGCAGCAAGGCCGGGCTCAGCTTGCCGCCCGTCACGGCCAGATGCCGCTCGTGCAGGGCGATGTTACGTTGAAGGCCAGAGCCGAGACGGCTCGACACATGGTCCAGCCGCTGCTGCGCCAGGGCCAGCAGATCCTCCGGCCGCGCCGGCAGGCCGCGCGTCACGGCCCGGAGCCGGGTGCGCCGATCCTCGATCAGCCGCCCGCCCGCCTGGACCATGCGCCGATCCATGTCGGCCACGGCGTAGCGCAGGTCCGCCAGCACCGGCGTGGCCATTTCGGCTGCGCCCGTCGGGGTCGGCGCCCGGCGATCCGACACGAAGTCGATCAGGGTTGTATCCGTCTCGTGCCCCACGGCCGAGATGATCGGGATGCGCGCCGCCGCGACCGTGCGCGCCAGACCTTCGTCGTTGAAGCACCACAGGTCCTCCACCGATCCACCGCCGCGCGCCACGATGAGCATGTCCGGGCGCGGGATCGGCCCGTCCGGCGTAAGCGCGTCGAAACCGCGAATCGCATTTGATACTTGGCCGCAGGCGGCCTCGCCCTGAACCACCACGGGCCAGACGATCACGCGGCAGGGCCACCGTTCGGCGATCCGGTGCAGAACGTCGCGGATCACCGCGCCGGTCGGGCTTGTGATCACGCCGATGACGGCCGGGAAGGCGGGCAGGGGCTTCTTGCGGCCCGGCTCGAACAGACCTTCCTCGCGCAGCCGGACCTTCAGCCGCTCCAACTGGGCCAGAAGCGCGCCGGCGCCCGCCGCCTCCATGCTCTCGATCACGATCTGGTAGGACGAGCGCGCGGGATAGGAGGTGATCTTGCCGGTGACGATGACTTCCAGCCCCGCCTCGGGCTGCACCCCCAGGCCACGCGTCGAGCCTTTCCAAACCACCCCGTCGATGGCCGACTTGTCGTCCTTCAGTGTCAGATAGATGTGGCCCGAGGCGTGGCGGTTGACCTTGGAGATCTCGCCCCTCAGCCGAACATGGCCGAACCGATCCTCCAGCGTCCGCTTCAGCGCGAACGACAGTTCCGAGATCGACAGCGGCGGATTGTTGTCGCGCGGGGCAGGGGCCTCGGCCGGGCCTTCGAACACATAGTCGTCGCTCATGCGCGGCACTCTAGCCTGCGTCGATGCGTCCGGGAACGGGGGCTTCGTTGTCTCGTTGAACCACCATGGCTGCTGATCCCCCGAACACAGACCCTGCCGACCGGGATCCGCACGAGCGCGATCTGATGCGCCGCTCGGGCGCGGGCGGCGCCATGAGCCCGTGGCTGATCATTGGCGGCATCGCCCTGCTGGGCGTGGGCGCCTATGTCGTTTTCGCCCTGCTTTGACGCCGTCAGGACACCCCATGACCCGTATTCTTCCGTTCGCCGCCGCCCTGTTGATGACTGCGTCCGTCGGGGCCTGTTCTGACCGTGACGACGACATAGTGCAGGCGCCCGCGCCGGGCGCGACGCCCTCAAGCCTGCCGGCCAGACAGGCGGATGTCGCCGCCACCAACGCCGCCCTGGCCTTCGGCATGACCCGCGACCAGCTGGAGGACGCCGACATTGTATCGCGCGCCGGGGCGGATCTGGGCGACATCGAAACCCTGGTGTTGGACGCCTCGGGCGCCCTGACCCATCTGGTGGTCGAACTGAACGGGCCGGGCGACATGAAGGTGCTTGTGCCCGTCGCCGACGTGGCCCCTATCGACCGCAACGGCGGCAAGGATCTGGTCACCGATCTGACGCCAGGTCAGCTGCAGGCTCTGCCGGCCTGGACGCCGCCCGCGCGCTGAATTCCGTGTTAAGCCTGCCGGGCGCTTGACCGGCCCGCGCCAGCCGGTCATTGCCCGGTCTCATGAACATTCTTCTCGTCGGATCGGGCGGCCGCGAACACGCCCTGGCCTGGAAGATCGCCCAGTCGCCTCTGGTCAAACGCCTGGTCGCCGCACCGGGCAATCCGGGCATCGAGAAGCTGTGCGAGCTTCGCGCCGTCAAGGTCGACGACGCCGAGGGGTTGGCGGCCCTGGCGCGCGAAATCCGCGCCGATCTGGTGGTGGTGGGGCCCGAGGTGGCGCTGGCCGCCGGTCTGGCCGACCGACTGGCCGCAGCGGGCATTCCCTGTTTCGGCCCCACGGCCAAGGCCGCGCAGCTGGAGACATCCAAGGCCTTCTCCAAGGCGTTCCTGGCGCGGCACGGCATCCCCACGGCGGGCTACGGCGTCCATGAGACGGTCGCGGACGCCAAGGCGGCGCTGAACGCCTTCCGTCCCCCTTTTGTCATCAAGGCCGACGGCCTGGCCGCCGGAAAGGGGGTGGCGATCAGCCCCGACCGCCCTGACGCCGAGGCCGAGATCGAACGGATGCTGGGCGGCCGGTTCGGCGCGGCCGGCGCCCGTGTCGTGATCGAAGAGTTCATGGACGGCGAGGAAGGCTCGCTGTTCGCCCTGTGCGACGGGAAACAGGCCCTGCTGTTCGGCGGCGCTCAGGACCACAAACGCGCCTTCGACGGCGACCTGGGGCCGAATACCGGCGGCATGGGCGCCTATTCGCCGGCGCCTGTCTTCACCCCCGACCTTGTGCATCAGGCCGACAAACTGATCGTCCAGCCGACCATCCGCCACATGGCCGAGGAGGGCGCTCCCTATCGCGGCGTGCTCTACGCCGGACTGATGGCGACCGAGGACGGTCCCAAGGTGGTTGAGTTCAACGCTCGCTTCGGCGACCCGGAATGCCAGGTGCTGATGATGCGGATGGCCGGCGACATCGTGCCCTATCTGCTGGGATGCGCGCGCGGCGACGTGTCGGGCCTGTCGGCGCCGGCTTTCAAGCCCCAGACGGTGATCTGCGTAGTCATGGCGGCCAAGGGCTATCCCGACAGCCCGCTGGAAGGCTCGATCATTCGCGGCGCCGACCAGGATTTCGGTCCTCACGTCCAGGTCTTCCACGCCGGCACCAAACGCCGCGGCGACGGCCAGCTGTGCGCCTCCGGCGGGCGGGTGCTGAACGTCTGCGCCGAGGGCGACGACATCGCCCAGGCCCGCGAACGCGCCTATGCCGCCATCAAGCAGATCGACTGGCCCGGCGGCTTCAACCGCTCCGACATCGGCTGGCGCGCGCTGGAGCGGGGCTAGGTTCAGTCGACATTCAGCCGGTCGAAATCTCAGACGGTCATTCCGGGTTCGTCCTATGGACGCCTCGAAATGGTGGTTTTGGGTTGGATGTCGATCAGCCTTGGCCTCGATTCACGGTTGCGGTAGCGCCTCGTCGTCAGTCGATGAGCGAAGGTGTTGGCGCGTTCTTTGGATAGAGGCGATGATTTCGCCGTTCCCGGCCCGCGTATTCTGGCGCGTTCTCTGAGCCTTGTAGAGACCTTTGAGGTAGGCTTGATCCCAGCTCGACAGTCCCTGTGTCGTTTCGGGAGCATCGAACAGGTTGAGAATCGACGCGTAGGGGCGGGTGTCAGACTGCGGGTCGATTTGAGCAAAAGTGATCATGGCGATATAATCGGCTAACTGCTGAGCGGATAAGCCGGACGTCTGTGTCGTGTCGATCAGAACAACTGTTCGAAAGATATTGTCGACGATCTGCGAGGAAAGTCGCGAGGCGGCGAACACAGGGATGATGGGAGCGTAATCAAAAGCGTCACTGCAGTCGTCGCTGCACTCGCCAGGGATACGATTGGCGCGCTGTCCGTTGCTGGAGTTGATCGGCATGGCCTGTTGCCACCATCTGACAGGATGTTCTGACGATTGAAACGCCCTGAGAGCCGTCGCGCCGCGATCCATGCCGGATCCGCCTGTGCGAAACGCGCGCAGACGTGTGCGAACAAGTTCTGTCGCCAGTGCGGAAGGCTGGTTGGTTGCAATGATCAAGACATTCGGGCGGCACCCGGGAAGTCCAGGAGACAACCCAAGGTCTTCGGCCACCGTCGAAACTCGGTCGACAATGTACTGCGCCGCCTCATGTTGAAGATTGGCCGCGCCGATGCAGACCGCATTGTCCCAACGCGCTATTCCCCGGCCGGGATTGGGGGCCGCGACTTCATTGACAAAGTCTCGGATCAGTCTGTTGGAACTTTTGCCGACGACATCGATATCTTCTAACCGAACGGGTTCTTGAACTTCACCCCTCGAGATGCGGTCTGAAGAAAACTGTGGTGCGGGGTCTTGGGTGATCGCCAACATCGCAGCAAGAATGATCGTCAGCATGGCGTCCTCCCATTGAGACTGTGACCGTATTCCCGCTTTGCGGGACAGTCAAACCACCAGGGCGCGATCTGAGATCCTCTTGGAAAACCCTACGCCGCCGCGAACAGCAGTCGGCCTTCGCCCATTCGCTCGCGCAGGCCTGGGAGGTCGGTGTGGGCGACCGAGAAACAGCCGTAGCTTCGGCCCAGCTTGCCTTCGCGCGCCAGGAAGTCGGGGTCGGCGTAGTCGGCGCCGTGGATAATGATGGCCCGCTCGCGCGCCTTGTCATTGGTGTATTCCAGCCCATCCAGCAGCACGTTCGGCCCCTGCTGCCGACCCCAGTTCGCGCCGGCGGTGGCGTAGGCGCCGACCGAGGACATGTTGGAATCTGGGGTGTTGGAGAACCGTTGGGCGTAGCCGCTGTGGCTGGGGTCGGAGCCGCGACCGTGGCAGGTGCGCAGAACCTTGACCTCGCCGGCGACCAGATCGACCTCGTACAGGCGTTCTTCGCCCGAGAACTTCTTGAAATCGACCAGATACATCCGGTCGCGCAGCGGCAGATGGCGGTGATGGGTGTCCAGCGCGGTCATGGCGCGCTCCATCAACTCCTTGCGGACGTGGCCGCGCGGATCCAGCGGCGGCGGCGTCAGCGAGGCGGTCTGGATCGTCGGCAGACCGGCCTGTGGCGGCGCGACAGGGGACAAGGTCTGAGCCGTGGTCAGCGGCGCCCTGGCGCTCGCGCTGGCGCATCCCGCCAGCATGGCCGAACCGCCCAGAATCAGCCCTCGTCTCGATAGCCGCATGCGACGCCCTCGTTGCGGTTGGTCTTGGGCCGTGGTTGTTTCAAAAGGTTACGGGCGAGGCAACCTGAGCCTTGTGGGGCATTTTTGCGGCCGACGGGCCGGGGGGAGACATCGATGAAGCGTTTTGGAATCGCATTGGCGGCGCTGATGGCGTCAGCCATGAGCGCGCATGCCCAGCAAACCCCCACGGCGTCTAGGGTTTCGTCGCAACCCACGACAACGTTCGTCGAGGCCGGAAGGTTGCTGGCTGATCCGTCGAACGGCGTTGTGCAGCGCGATAAAACTCTCGTGATCAGAGGGAACCAAGTCGTTGAAGTGCGCGACGGCTTCGTCGGCGACGCCTCCCAGGGCAGGGTTCTGGACCTGCGACACGCCTTCGTCCTGCCCGGACTGATCGACAGCCACGTCCATCTGACCAGCCAGCAGAACCCGAATGGGCGGCTGGAACAGGTCACCCTGTCCGATGCAGACCGGGCCATGGTCGGCGCCCGTTACGCCCGCCGCACCCTGATGGCGGGCTTCACCACCGTGGCGGACCTAGGTGCGGGCAACGAAGCCATATTCGCCCTGAGGAACGCGGTGAAGAACGGTGACGTGCCGGGGCCGCGCATCATCGCGGCCGGATCGTCGGTGTCGATCCACGGCGGTCACGGCGACATCAACGGCTATCGCGACGACGTCATGCATCTGTTGTCGTCCGAGAGCATCTGTTCGGGGCCTGAGGACTGCATGCGCGCGGTCCGCACCCAGGTTCGCGCCGGGGCCGACATCATCAAGATCACCGCGACGGGCGGCGTCCTGTCCAACACCGCCGCCGGTCTGAACCAGCAGTTCAGCGATCCCGAGTTGACCGCCATCGTCGACAGCGCCCACCGCATGGGCCGTCAGGTGACGGCGCACGCCCACGGCGTGGACGGCATCAACGCCTTCCTGCGGGCGGGCGGCGATTCCATCGAACATGGCACCTATCTGGACGACCAGTCGATCCGCCTGTTCAAGGCGAACGGCGCCTGGCTGATCCCGACCCTGCTGGCCGGCGATTTCGTGGCCCGCATCGCGTCGGGGCCCGACAACTTCTTCACCCCGGCCCAGACGGCCAAGGCGCTGGAGGCGGGGCCCAAGATGCTGGACATGGCCCGTCGCGCGCATCAGGGCGGGGTGCGGATCGCCTTCGGAACCGATAGCGGCGTCTCGGCCCACGGCGACAACGCCCAGGAGTTCGCGCTGCTGGTCCGCGCCGGCCTGACGCCGCTGGAGGCCGTCCAGGCCGCCACCGTCGGCGCCGCCGAACACCTGCGAATTTCGAACGAAGCCGGCAGAATCGCGCCCGGAATGCCCGCCGATATCGTCGCCGTCTCGGGCGATCCGCTGACGGACGTCACCGAACTGGAGCGGATGAAGTTCGTGATGAAGTCAGGCGTCGTCTATCGCGCCGACTGAAGCCAATCGTTCAGGAAGGCGGTGAAGGCCGCCTGATCCTGGAACCGGGCGACGACCGGCCAGGCGACGACCTGGGCGCGCTGGTCGGGCGTCAGCCGCACCCAGTCCTTTTCGGTGGTGACCAGGCCGGCGTCATAGACGGCCGCGCGGTCGGCCAGGAAACTCATGTTCTCGGCGCTGTAGGCCGCATGGTCGGGGAAGGGAACGAAGTCCGCCAGGTCGCAGCCCGCCGCCTTCAGCGACCGCTCGACCTTCCAGGGCTTGGCGATGCCGGCGAACCCGACCTGCGGCCCCGACGGCGGCGGCCCCTCGGGCGTCAGACGGGCGATGAAGACGGGCAGGGCGCCGAACACCGCCAGCAGTTCGGGATCGGCGGCCTCCACATCGGTCGGCAGCATGACCACTACGGCGTCGGCCCGCGCCAGCCCGGCCTTCAAGGGCTCGCGCATCGGGCCGGAAGGAAAGACCGATCCGTCCCCGAAAGGCCATTCGTCGCCGCGCGTCTCGCCGTCCACCACGATCAGGCTGATGGTCTTCTTCAACGCCGGGTTCTGATGGCCGTCGTCCAGAACCAGGGCCTGGGCGCCGCCCGCGACGGCGGCGCTGGCCCCCGCCACACGATCACGCGCGATCCAGACCGGCGATCCCTGCGCCAGCATCAGGGGCTCGTCGCCGACGTCGGCGGCCGTATGCGCCGCCGGATCGACACGGATCGGCCCCTCCAGCCGCCCGCCATAACCGCGCGACAGGCCTTGGGCCTCAACGCCCGTCGCCCGCAACAGTCGCAGGATTTCGCGCGCGACCGGCGTCTTGCCCGATCCGCCGACCGTCAGATTGCCGACCGAGACGACCGCGCAGCCTGGATCGACAGGCGCGGCTTTGGCGATGCGCCGCGCGGTGACGCCGGCCCACAGCCAGCCCAGGGGTTTCAACATGGTGCGGGTCATGCGCGCGTGGTTGCTGTCGCGCACATACCACCAGCGGGGGGTGTTCAGCTTCATCGTCCAGCCCGCGCCGGGGGGGGCGTCAGCGGCTTTAGGGCGGCCCACAGCCGATCAAGCCCGCCGCCCGCCTCGGCGGCGGCGCGACGCGCCCGCTCTCCCATCGCCTTGGCCGACGCCGGATCGGCCAGCAAGGGCGCGATGACCGCCGCCAGGTCTGACGGCGCCTGCACCAGGGTCAGGCCGCCCGCGCTGCTCAGCGCCGCCGTCACCGGCGCCCAGTTCGAGGCGTCCGGCCCCGTGATCGCCGGCCGACCCAGCCGCGCCGGCTCCAGCGGATTGTGGCCTCCGACCGGCGGCAGGCCCAGCGCGGGGGCGAACGATCCGCCCATGACGACCACATCGGCCAGCCGCAGGAACAGGCCCATCTCGTTCAGGGTGTCGGCCAGATAGATATCGGTGTCCGGCCCGATCGTCTGGCTGCGCGAACGCATGGCGAAGGCGTAGCCCTCGCGCGCCAAGGCCTGTGCGATATGCGGCCCGCGCTCGGGGTGGCGGGGGGTCAGGATCAGGCATATCCGCTCGTCCAGACCGTCCAGGGCGCGCACGATGGCGATCTCCTCGCCCTCATGGGTGCTGGCGGCCACGATCACCGGTCGGTCGCCGATGGCGGCCGACAGGCGGCTGAAGGCGGCGGGATCGTGCGGCAGGGCCTCGCCCGACAGTTTCAGGTTCACTAGCCCATCGACGCGCGCGCCCATCGTCTCCAATCGCCGGGCCGAGGCCGCGTCCTGTGGCAGGACCAGATCGAAGGCGCCGGTCACAGCCCGGGCCGAGGCGGGAAACCGCGCCCAATTCTCGACCGTCCTTTCGGTCAGGCGCGCGCTGATCAGGGCCAGCCCGACCCCGCGCCGATGCGCCTCCAGCAACAGATTGGGCCACAGTTCGCTCTCGACGAAGACCCCCAGGGCCGGCCGCCAGTGCTCCAGGAAACGCGCCACCACGCCCGGCGCATCGACCGGCGCATACTGATGGATCACCCCGGCCGGCAGCCGCTCGGCCAGAATTTGGGCCGAGGTCACGGTGCCTGAGGTCACCAGCACGTTCAGGTCGGGCCGCGCCTTCACGAACCGCTCGACCACGGGCAGCAGCGACAGGCTCTCGCCCACGCTGACGCCGTGCAGCCAGACCAGATCGCCGGCGGGGCGTTTGGCGCGGGTGAAGCCCATCCGCTCGTCCACCCGCACGGGGTCTTCCTTGCCCCGCCGCGCACGCGCATCCAGCAGGCGCGGGGCCAGGGGCTCCAGCGCGCGGGTCGCCAGGCGATAGGCGATCAGCGGCAGGGGCGTCATGGCTTCAGGCCGGTGATTGCATCGGCCCGCGCCTCGACCGCGTTCAGGCGGGGCGTCCAGTCGGCAACCACATCGGCGATCTGAGCGCCTTCAGGATAGTCGGCGCGGTCCCAGACGATGGCGCCCTTGCCAAAGGGCAGGGGCAGGACGGCGCGGTCCCAGCTGTTCAGCCGGATCGCCGGGCTGCACGACATGCCTATGAACAGCACCGGCGCCCCGGACAGTTTAGCCATCAGCGGCAGACCCTCGGCCATGACATTGGCCGGGCCGCGCGGGCCGTCGGGCGTGATCGCAAGGGCGCCCGACTTCAGCTGTTTCAGACCGTCGCGCAGGGCCTGTGTTCCGCCCTTGGCCTTTTCCGTCTTGTCCTTGTTGGCCGACGATCCGCGCACGGCGGGAAAACCCTGACGCGCCACCGCCTTGGCGATGAACTCGCCGTCCGCCGACAGCGAGATCAGGGCCTTGGCCGGCTGCGCGCGGTCCAGCGGCCAACACGACGGCGACAGGCCGATGCGCGAATGCCAGAAGACGCACAGCACCCCGCCGCCCTGCGACCAGACCGTCTGCGCCGCCTCTTGGTTCTCATGGGTCCAACGGATGGTGGCGAAGCAGAACTGCATCCACTTCGCAAGGGTCCAGGCCAGGGCCGACTGGACGAACGGGTTACGCAGCGGCCTCACGCCACCGTCTCCACGCTGGGCTGGGCGCCGTCCAGCGACTGCTGCCGCGCCAGTCGGGCGTAGAGACCGCCCTGCGCCACCAGTGCGTCGTGCGACCCTTCCTCGACCACGCGCCCGGCCTCGATCACATAGATGCGGTTGGCGTTCTTCACGGTCGACAGACGGTGGGCGATCATCAGGGTGGCGCGGCCCTGCATCAGCCGCTCCAGCGCCGCCTGGACCAAGGCTTCGCTTTCGGTGTCCAGGGCGCTGGTCGCCTCGTCCAGCAGCAGGATCGGAGCGTCCTTCACAAAGGCGCGGGCGATGGCGATCCGCTGACGCTGCCCGCCCGACAGGCGCAGGCCCGCCTCGCCCGCACGGGTGTCATAGCCTTGGGGCAAGGCGGTGATGAAGTCATGGGCGGCGGCCGAACGCGCGGCCTCTTCGATCTGCGCCTGTGTCGCGCCGGGCCGCCCATAGGCGATGTTGGCCGCGATGGTGTCGTCGAACAGGAAGGGCTCCTGCGTCACCAGGGCGATGTGTTCGCGCAGGTCATGCAGCCGCAGTTGGCGTACGTCGCGGTCGTTCAGCATCACCGCCCCGTCCGTCACGTCATAGAAGCGCGGCAGCAGGCTCAGGATCGTGCTCTTGCCGCCGCCCGACGGCCCGACCAGGGCCACCGTCTCGCCCGGCGCGACCCTCAGTGATACGTCGTCCAGCGTCGGGGCGCCGCCCTCGGTCCTCGGCGCATAGGCGAAGGAAACCCGGTCCATCACCACCTCGACCGGGCCGGGGGGCAAGGTGGCGGCGTCAGGCGCTTCACGGATTTCCGGCTCGATATCCAGCGCCGTGAACAGACGACGCGCGGCGGTGAAGCCTTCGGCCATAACGGTCGCCAGATTGGTCACCTGACGCAGCGACTGGCCGGCCGCCAGCAGCATGGCGATGAAGGCGGCGAACCCGCCCACCGTCATGGCCCCCGACTGCGCCCGCCATCCGGCGTAGGCTAGCACGGCGGCGACCACGACATAGGCCACCATGTCCGACGCGGGTCCGGCGAAGGCGCGGGCGTTGGCGCCCTTGATGACGTGGCGCTGGCGGCGGGCGACGACTTCGGCGACGCGGGCTTCTTCGGCGGCTTCGCGGTTCTCGATCTTGATCAGCCGAACCCCGTCCATGTTCTCCATGAGGGCGGTGGACAGGTTTTCGGTCTCGGCCATCGCGCCGCGCGCGGCCTTGCGCGTCCGCTTGCCGAACCGCCGCAGCACCAGCGCCACCAGCGGCACGCCCAGCAGCACCACCATCGCCAGTTGCCAGTCGTTGAAGAACATGAAGACGATGGTGCCGACCAGCATCAGCAGGTTCTGGGTGTAGGTGACAACGCCCGAGGTGAAGGCCTCCCGCACCAGATTGGCGTCGAACAGGACCGACGAGACAAACCCGCCCGAGTGCTGGCTGCGCAGACGCGCCAGGTCGGCGCGGATCATGCGACCGAACAGCCGCACCTGGATATCGCCGACGATGCTGTGGCCAAGCCGATTGACTAGAGCTGCCTGCAATAGGGCCGCGCCGGTTCGGATGAGGGCCACTGTCAGGATGGCGATGGGAATGGCGATCAAGGCGTGTCTGGCCTGAACATGAATGTATCTGAACAGGGTGATCGGCTGGTCGCCGCCCAGAAACAGTCCGTTCACGGCGGGTTGCAACAGTTGCAGCAGGGTGACGGTCAGCACGCCGGTCACGGCCGCGCAGACGACGGCCGTGATCAGGGTCCAGCGGTGTAGGGACAGGTAATCGCGCCAGATTCGCGCCAGCAGGACGCGCAGGGGCATGGTCTGGTCGACGGGGTCTTTCATCGGCCTTCGGTCGTCCGACCCGCCCCTCGAGTCAAGGCTTGTCGGGCGACGGGACCAGCGGGCGGCCCGGTTCGTCGGCGCGGATCAGGGTCTCGCCCGGCGCATCCTCGATTCTGACAGCGGGCGCCACGGTCGGATTGCGGGCGTAGCGGCGACCGTCGAAGGGCACGGCGGCCTCATAGGCTTCGGTAATCCCGCCGCCGGCGACCTGGACGCCCAGATCACGCCGGCCGTGGCTCTGGCGTTCCAGTAGGCGAATGGGCGCCCGCGCCACGCTGATCTCGCCGACCGACCGATAGGTCCCGCCCGCCCGGTCCAGCACCAGAAGGCGGCATCCGCCCGATCCGCACCAGCTCGGTCCGGTCAGATAGACCAGCATTGTCCGCCCGTCCGGCGTCAGGGCGGCGGTGTAGCGGGTCGTGTCCAGCGCCCCGAGCGCCCTTTGCCGCAGATAGGCGATCAGGCCGGGGTCTTCGGGCGGCGGGGCCTGGGCTGCGGCGGCCGCCGGGAACGAACCGGACAGGGCCAGGGCGGCGGCGATCATCATCGGGAGCAGTCTGTCAGGCATGGAAATCCAACGCCCGAACGCCGGGGTGGTTGAACAGTCCACCCGCCTTTTCTAACTAGGGGCTGCGGGTTCGCCCGCAGTGTTCTCAGGGCGGGGTGAGATTCCCCACCGGCGGTAAGGCGGCGACGCCAAGCCCGCGAGCGCTCTCCAGCATTGGAGAGGTCAGCAGATCCGGTGCGATTCCGGGGCCGACGGTATAGTCCGGATGAAAGAGAACGGGACCAACGCCTCGTCGGCGTTCGCCGCCCCCTGCCGGGCGGCGAGCTGGCGCGTCGTCGCCCGTAACCCTGAGGAAACTGGTTACGGAAAGGACGACCATTGAACCAGATTTCCTCGTCTAACCCCGGCTCCGCCTCAATGGGCGCGCTGTTGATGCTGTCGGCCAGCCTGGTGTTCGCGGCCGGCAACACGCTTCAATCGGTGCTGCCGCAGCAGTTCGGCATGAGCTCCACCGGCATGGCCTTCTGGCAATATCTGATCGCCTCGGTGCTTATGGCGCCGGTGGTGATGCGGATCGGGCTGGGCAAGCTGAAGACCCGCCATCCGCTGGCGCACCAGGCCCGCGCCTTCGCCTCGGCGCTGGGGGTGCATGTGTTCGTTTACGGCTTCGCCTCGGGCGTGCCGATCTGGCAGATGGTGACGCTGCTGGCCACCGGGCCGCTGTTCGTCATCGTCGGATCGACGCTGTTTCTGGCCGAGCGGGTGTCCGGCGCCCGGCTCGGCGCGGCGCTGGCCGGCTTCGTCGGCGCGGTGGTGGTGTCGGGCGTCGGGGCCGAGCGTCTGGACTGGCCCGCGCTGACCCCGATCCTGGCCGCCGCCCTGTGGGCCGCGACCGACGTCCTGACCAAGGCGCTGGCGCGGGAGGAGACGCCCGAGACCCTGACGGTGTCGCTGCTGGTGCTGATCACGCCCAACCATCTGGCCATCCTGCTGCTGGCCAACGCCTTCGCCTTCGTCCTGCCGGCGGGGGTGGCGACGGGCCTGCCGTTCGCCCTGCCTCAAGGGACGGGGCTGCTGCTTCTGCTGGTCTTGGGCGGGCTAACGGCGGCGGCGCAGTATCTGCTGGCCTCGGCCTACAAGCGCGCGGATGCGGCCTATCTGCAGCCGTTCGCAGACCTGAAGGCCCCGCTGGCGGGGCTGATCGGCTGGTCGCTGCTGGGGCAGACGCCGTCGCCCTGGTTCTGGCCGGGGGCGGCCCTGATCGTCGCCGCCTCTGTCTTCATCTTCTGGATCGAGAATCGCGCCCCGCAGGCGCGCGCGGCCCCAGCCGTCGGTGGAGGATGACGCGGCGGCCCCTGACCGCTATCTGGCCTCCATGTCGCGTTTCGATCTCACCACCGCCTTGGGCCGGTTCAAAACCCATTGGCACTATTTCTGGGCGGACCATGCGTTCCTTCGCGTGGCCTTTTCCAACGCCCACTGGCTGGGACCGGACCTGGTGCGCACCAACCAGCCGTCGCCGCGCCAGCTGGCCGGATGGAGGGCCAAGGGGATCAGGACCGTCATCAACCTGCGCGGCGAGCGGGACGAAGGCTATTACTGGCTGGAGAAACAGGCTTGCGAACGTCTGGGCCTGACCCTGATCGACGCCCCCCTGGATTCGCGCGATCCGCCGCAGCCCGACCGCATCCACCGCGCCCGCGATCTGTTCAAGACCATCGAGTATCCGGTGCTGATCCACTGCAAGTCGGGTGCGGACCGGGCGGGGATGATGGCGGTCTTCTATCGCCACTTCCATCTGGGCGAACCGATCTCGGTGGCGATGAAACAGCTGTCCAAGAAATACCTGCACTCGCGCGAAGGGCTGACGGGGGTGCTGGACTATACGCTGGAAAAATATGTCGCTGAGGTCGAGCCGAAAGGGATCAGCTTCATCGACTGGATCGACAGCCCTGAATATGAACCCAAGGCGATCCGAGCCGAGTTCAAGGCGGGATGGTGGGGCACGCTGCTGACCGACAGACTGCTGCGGCGGGAGTAGGGGGCGCCGCTCCTTGAGCCGTACTCCTCGCCAAATAGGCAAGCCGATGATTAGGGGGGGCAGCCCTGCGGCTCAGCCCCAGGGCCCCGTCTTTGGCGCGCCGGGATCGTTTTCACGCGCCCCGGCCGCCAGTTCGGCCTCGCGTCGGGCCTTGCGGTCGGCCTCCCACTTCTTGAACCAGCGGGCGTAGTTCATGTGGCCGCGCAGCGAAAAACTGAACAGCGCCAGTACGGCCAGCAGGCTGACCAGTTGGAAAATCTGTTGCGGCTCCAGGTTCATCGTCGTCCTCGCATACGGAGTGAACGTCGGATCGGGGCGTCGGTTCGGACGCCCCGATGTCGCAGGATCAGGCGTCGCCGCGCGGGTCGATCAGCTTGTGGGCGTGCAGGATGAAATAGCGCATGTGAGCGTTGTCCACGGTGGCCTGGGCGCGGGCCTTCCAGGCCTTCTTGGCCTCGTCGTAGCTGCCGAAGGCGCCGACGAACTCGACCTGCGACAGGTCGCGGAAGGTCGGCTCGCCCAGGTGACGCAACTCGCCGCCGATGACGATGTGCAGAAGCTGGGGCGGAACGGTGTTTTGATCGGTCATCGACAATCCAGGCATTGGGGGAGGGAGCTTTGCGCGCGCAATAGGCCGAGAACGGCCTCGGATCAATGTCGGGAGGGGTTTTTCCGCCCCCGGCTCAGGTCGAAAACGGCACGTTTTTACAGCGCCGCACGATCATCGGCTGGATCAGAGGGGCGGCGCAAACCAGGCTGGCCTGACGCGGATCGGGCCGGTTGAAGGCCCAGGCGCGGCCGTGATGATCGCTGACCCTGGCCCCCGCCTCCGTGGCGATCAGCCAGCCGGCGGCGACGTCCCAGTCCCATTTGGGCGTCAGGGCCAGAGCCGCGTCGAACGCCCCCGACGCCACCAGGGCCATGCGATAGGCCAGGGCGTTGCGCTTTGAAAACCGCATCGCCGGCCACGGTTCGTCGAAATAGGGCGCTTCGATCAGCCGCGCGTCGCCCAGGATCGAGGCGTCATCCAGCGTATCGACATCTGAGGCCGTGACGACCCGGCCGTTGCGTCGCGCCCCGCCGCCGCGCACGGCGACATAGGTCTCGTCCACCTCGGGCGCATGGATGACGGCGGCGACGACCTCACCGTCCTCGACCACGGCGATGGGCACGCACCACCACGGCGTCCGCTTCATATAGGCCACCGTGCCGTCGATCGGATCGACCACGAAGATGCGCCGTTTCGACAGGCGATCCGGCGAATCGGCCGTCTCTTCCGACAGCCAGCCATAGTCGGGTCGCGCCGACAGCAGCCGGTCCTTCAGCATGGCGTCCACCTTCAGGTCGCCGCTGGTGACGGGCGAACCGCCCGGCTTGGATTCGATCTTCAGCCCCGCCTCGCGCTCGGCGATGGCCAGGGCGCCCGCGTCGATGGCGGCCTGGCGGATAAGCTCCAGATCGTCGTTCAGGTCCGTCATTTGCCGGCGATGGCCACCGCGTCGAACATCAGGCTGGGCACGTTGAATCCGCCCCGGAATTCCAGGTCCGAGCCGCGCTGGATGCGCAGATAGAGGTCGGTCAGCTTGCCGGCCACGGTCACTTCGCTGACCGGATAGGCGATCGCGCCGTTCTCGAACCAGAAGCCTGACACCCCGGCGGACCAGTCGCCCGTATTGCCGTTCAGCGACGGCCCGAACATCGACGTCACCAGCAGGCCCGACCCCGCATCCGCCATCAGACCCGCCAGATCGCGCTCGCCCGCCTCCATATGCAGATTATGGGTCGAGACGCCCGACGGACCCGCCAGGCCGCGCGACGCATGGCCGGTCGTCTCCAGGCCCAACTGACGAGCCGATGCGCTGTTCAGCAGCCAGGTGGTCAGAATGCCGTCGTCGAACAGGGCGCGCCGCTCGACCGCCACGCCTTCGTCGTCGAACGGGGTCGACCCCATGCCGCGCGGGCGGAACGGATCGTCGATCAGGGTGACGCCCGGCGCGAACACCCGCTGGCCCAACCGATCCTTCAGGAAGGAAGTGCCGCGCGCGATGGATGGGCCGGATATGGCCCCCAGCGCGGGCGAAACGATCTGGCCGGCCATGCGATTGTCGAAGATGACCGGGGCGGTGGTCGAGGCGATCTTCCTCGGCCCCACACGGGCCACGGCCCGCGCGCCGGCGGTGCGCCCGATTTGGTCGGCGCCCGGCAGGTCGGACAGGTGGCGGGTCGAACGACTTTCGCCGCCGCGCTCCATCGCCCCGTCCTTTTCGGCGATGACGCCGACGCCCAGCGAGAAGGCCGAACCCTCATAGGCGCCGTCGAACCCGTGCGACGTCACCAGCCGCCAACGGCTGGACGACCAGGAGGCGTGACCACCCTCGGACCGCGCCACGCCGGTCACGGCCAAGGCGGCGGCCTCGGCCTCTGCGGCGGCGGCTTCCAGCGCCTCGGCGCTGCGCTCTCTGGCGTCGAACAGGTCCAGGTCGGGCAGGGGGCCGCGCGCAAGCCGCTCCTGCGGAGCCAGGCCGGCATTGGGGTCTTCCGGCGCCAGCCGCGCCATGGCGACGGCGCGTTCGACCAGCCGGGCCTGCGTCGCCGGCGACAGATCTGAGGCCGACACCGATGCCTGACGCTGACCCACGAACACTCTCAGGCCCAGGTCGCGCGATTCCTCGCGCTCGATATCTTCCAGCCTACCGTTGCGCACCCCCAGCGACAGGGACCGGCGGTCGGCGCTGACCGCCTCGGCCGCGTCGGCGCCGGCCTTCAAAGCCGCCTTGACGATGTCGTTAAGAAGATCGGTGGAAACGGGCGCAGCCAGGGTTTCAGTCATGCCCCGATATGGCGGACGCCCTGCTGCACCGCAACCTGTCGCGCCCCTCGCCTCACACCACCGCGAAGGCGATCAGGCCCACGGCGGCCGTCAGCAGCGCCACCCAGGTCAGCAACATCCCCACGACCCGGCCCAGCGACGGCCCGGTCTGGAACAGCAGGCCCAGCGCATGGGCGATCCGCCCGACCAGCAGGGTCGCGCCCACCCCATGCACCATCCAGGCGGGCGCGCCCACGGCGGCCAGCAGCAGCATGGCGATCATGCCGGGCGTCGCATATTCCACCAGATTGCCGAAGGCCCGGCTCGCGGCCATCAGATCGGCGTTCCCGCCATCCCCCAGCGAAACCATGTGCTTGCGCCGCCCGCTGACCACGATGCCCGACAACACCAGCATCATCAGGATCAGCAGGCCGCTCCACAGGGCGGCGGCCTGAATGGCGAGCATGAGGGGGGTGGTCATCGATCAGTCCTCGCGCCCGACCGGGTAGAGCAGATAGTGGTCGTCGTAGAAGGGCGTGCGCTCATAGAACCAGGCCAGACGCGCCTGTGGATCGGCCGCAAACGCGGGCTCGGCGGCCAGCTTGGCCTCGAACTCGGCCTTCAGCGCCGGGTCCGCCGCCAGCATCTTCTCGGCCAGGGGCGCGATGGCGTAGGCCTCGATATATTCCACGCGGCTCATGACCTCGGGGAACATCCCCCAGGCGAAGAAGCTCTCGCTGGACTGCGGCTCCAGCAGCAGCACGACGATGTCGCCCAGCGGCTGGTCGGTCGGCGCCCGCACCGAGCCGGGCGGATAGGTCCAGTCGCGCGTCTCGACCTCGACCGATTTGACCGAGGCCTGGACGTGACCCTCGTTGGCGCGCGTGGCCAGCTTGGGCTCGACCAGCCGCAGCATCGACAGGTTCACCGTGCGCGGCGCCGTCAGAGTCTCCATCTCGATCCCGTGCGCGCGCAGCCGCTCGATGATGTCGGTGCGATAGCCCGGCACCCAATAGGCGGCCGGGCGCGTCAGGGTCAGGGTTGGCTTGGAGCCATAGAAGGGCATCTGCCACAGGTCTGGATCGGGCTGGCCCAGCCAACGGATTTCCTTCCGGCCCGAGGCGGGGCTGTCGTACATCTCGTACAGGATGCCCTTGAACGGACGGGTGGACGACGGGGCGTCGTCAGCCTCGAAGTTGGCGGGGATCTGCGTCGGGCGCAGGGCCTTGTCCTGATCGGTGGCGGCCCGCAAGGCGGCGCCCTGGTCGGCCAGCAAATGCATCGCCGCCTCGATGAAGACATAGGTGCCCAAGACCCGCTGCTCGTGCGGTTTCAGGCTGTGGTTCTCGATCAGGATGGTCGGCACATGGGCGGCCGCGCCCCAACCGTTCGAGAATCGCTCGCCAAGCCCGCCGTCCGAAAGGCCCTTTTTCGGATCGTCGTCGTCCAGGCCGAACACCAGTTCGCCGGGAATATGGCCCTCGCGTTCCAACGCCGCGTTCATCGCCGGCTTGAAGACCGAATCCAGCCAGGCCGAGCCGTTGGGTGAGCGGCTGAACGCCCCGTCCTCGCCGTTGAAGCCGTAGGTGACGTCGTACTGGTAATCCATGCCGTCGGTGACGTGCACATCCACATACAGGTCCGGCCGGTATTTCAGGATCAGGCCCCGGACCGCCCTCATCTCAGGCTGGTCCAGCTTCAGATAGTCGCGGTTAAGGTTCTGGTTGGTCGCCGTGTTACGCCAGCCCTGAATGCGCGGTCCGCGCTGGTTGGGGCGGGAATAGGCGGATGCGCGCTCATGGCCATCGACGCTCAGGATCGGGATCAGGATCAGATTGACCCGATCCAGCAGGGCGTCCTTTCCATAGAAGGCGATGTCGCGCAGCAGCATCATGCCCGCGTCCTTGCCGTCGATCTCGCCGGGATGGATGCCCGCCTGGATCATCAGCACCGGCTTTGCCGGATCAAATGTCGCGCCATCCTTGGAGGCGATCACCGCATAGATGGGCCGCCCCTCGGGCGAGACGCCGAACTGTTCGATGCGGATCAGGTCGCTGGCCTGATCCAGCCGGTCGAACCAGGCGCGGGTGTCGGCGTAGTTCGGCGAAAAGTCATGGCCCGGATCGGCCTCGAACGCCGTGACCCACGGATCGCCGGCGTCGCGCAGCAGGGCCTTGGATGCGCCATTCCAGGCGGGAACGGGCGGCAGGAAGGCCTGGTCCCAGGGGGCGGCGTTGGGAAGCGTCTGGGACATGGCGGGGCTCACGCTACAGGCAAGGGCGGCCAGCAGGGCCGAGATTGCGAGATGGGATTTCATATCGGCTTTCGTGAGCCGATTGGTCCGCCCTGACAAGCATTCAACCTTTGCCGCACCGTGGGATCGCCGCCTCCGTCATGCACGAAGGCGGCGCCGCTTGGTCAGGCTGGCAGTTCCACGTCGCCCATCTCTTCAATGGCGCGGTTGTAGTCGTCGACGATGCTTTCGCGCTCGTAGTCGGACTTGCTCTGCTTGTAGTCGCGCCAGGAGCCGACCATTGAATCCAGGCGGTCGGCGATGGAGCTGAACTCCGACTTGTTCTTGGCGTCTGAGGCCATGGCCGCCTCGGCTTCGCGCACCTTGGCCGTCGCCGCCACCAGGCCAGGCAGCAGGCGGTCGGCTTCTTCCGCCTTGTCCTCCATTACGGCGGTGGTGAAGTGGTCGGCCTTCTGCATGGCGTCGACCAGATTGGCCTCCGCCGCGTGGCCGGCCTTGTTCAGGGCGGTGATCTGGGCGGCGTTTCGGGCGCGCTGATATTCCGACAGGGCTGCGTCCAGTTCGCCGATCCCGGCGACTGCGCCCTGATAGGCCGTCATCACCGCCGGGTGCGCGGCCTTGGCCTTGGCCAGACCGTCTTCGCGATAGGCGCGGGATTCGAAATAGGGGTCCAGCGTCTTCCACTGGGCCAGCAGGGCCTCCAATTGGGGGATCAGCTTGTCCACCGCCGCATCGGCCCGCTGGCTCTGCGCGCCGCCCGAAAGGGCCTTGCCTTCCTTCAGCTTCTCGATCGCCTGTTCCAGCGTCGTGATGTTCTCAGGGAAGTAGATCGAACCGGTTGCATCGGCGGACGGAATATCCAGTTTCTGGTACTTGTCGAAGTTCTCGGGCACGCCCCAGTTCTTGTCGATCAGCTTGTTGAAGGCTTCGGTGTAGAGGCCCAGCTTCTGCTGTGTCGCTTCGTTGCCCGTGGCGGCGGCGATCGATTGCGGGCGGCCCTCCGTCTTCTTTCCGTCGCCCTGTCCGCAGGCCGCCAGGCCCATCGTCATCGCGCAGACCAAGGCCATGGCGCTAACCGCTGTCCGAGACTTCATGGATTTTCCCTTCCCTGATGAAGCGAAGGCTCAGCCTCCGCCGGAGCGGGAAGACAACGCCACGGTCAAGGTTGGGTTCTCAAAAAACGCCGCCGTCTTGCCATGAGTTCGCAAGTCGTTGAATGGGCTTCACTTCCAGATCGGCTTGCCGTCGCCGGGCAGGCCCAGGCGGTCCCACATGTCGGAAACACGGTCGATCACGACCTGATCCATGCGGATCTCCTCGCCCCATTCGCGCTTGGTTTCGGGCTCCCACTTGTCGGTGGCGTCCAGACCGATCTTGGAGCCCAAACCGCTCTCGGGCGAGGCGAAGTCCAGATAATCGATGGGGGTGGATTCGATCAGGGTAATGTCGCGCGCCGGGTCCATCTTGGTCGAGATGGCCCACATGACGTCCTTCCAGTCGCGGGCGTCGATGTCGTCGTCCACGACAATGACCCATTTGGTGTACATGAACTGGCGCAGATAGCTCCAGACGCCCAGCATCACCCGCTTGGCGTGGCCCGGATAGGCCTTCTTCATCGACACCACCGCGATCCGATAGCTGCACCCCTCGGGCGGCAGCCAGAAGTCGACGATCTCGGGGAACTGCTGGCGCAGCAGGGGGATGAAGACCTCGTTCAGGGCCTCGCCCAGCACGCTGGGCTCGTCAGGCGGGCGGCCGGTGAAGGTGGTCAGATAGAGGGGGTCACGGCGCATGGTGATGGCGCTGACCTGGAAGACCGGGAATTTCTCGACCGAGTTGTAATAGCCGGTGTGGTCGCCGTAGGGGCCTTCGTCTTCGAACTCGTCCAGCAGGACGTGGCCTTCCAGCACGATCTCGGCCTGGGCCGGGACCATCAGCGGCACGGTCTTGCAGGGAACAAGCTCGGCCTTGGCGCCCCGCATCAGGCCCGCGAACTGGTATTCAGACAGGGTGTCCGGCACCGGCGTCACGGCGGCCAGGATCGTGCCCGGATCGGCGCCCAGAACCACGGCGCAGGGCAGGGGCTCGCGCTTTCCGGCCTTCTTGTGCCGGGCATAGTGTTGCGCCCCGCCACGATGCGCCAGCCAGCGCATGATGGCCCTGTCCTTGCCCAGCACCTGCATCCGGTAGATGCCCAGGTTGAAATCGTCCTCGCGGTCGTCCGACGGCCCCTTGGTCACCACCAGACCCCAGGTGATCAGGGGCGCGGGCTCGCCGGGCCAGCACGACTGGACGGGCAGGGCGGTCAGGTCGATCTGGTCGCCCTTCAGAACCACCTCCTGCACCGGGGCCTTCTTCACCGTCTTGGGTCGCATCGACAGGACGGTCTGCGCCAGCGGCAGCATCTCCATCGCATCGCCCAAGCCGCGCGGCGGCGTCGGATTTCTCAGGAAGGCCAGCAGTTCCCCGACCTCGCGCAGTTCCGCCGTGGTGGTGCGCGCCTTGCCCTCCAGCGTGACCCCCATCGCCACTCGCTTCACCGTGCCGAACAGGTTGGCCAGGCAGGGGATGGGGCTGATGGTCCCATCCGGCATCACCGGCTTTTCGAACAGGACCGCCGGGCCGCCGTTCCGCAGCAGCCGGGTCTGGATTTCGGTCATCTCCAGCACGGTCGACACCGGCTCGGACACCCGCACCAGTTCGCCGTCGGCTTCCAGTTGCTGGATGAAGTCACGCAGGGATTTGTAGGCCATGCGCGGTGGCTTAGGCGGCTCTCGGCCCGCTGTCACGCGCCGTTCGCCCGAACAGCTGGTCCAGCCCCACCAACGCCATCCCCACCAGCCCGAAGAAGGCCAGCAGCCCGGCGAACACGGCGATCACTCGCACCGGGCCCAGCGCATCCACGTTCACGAACCCGTAGGGCCACCAGTGGGTCGCCAGTCCATGAACCAGCGTCCAGCCGCCATAAATCAGCGGAAAGGTCAGCCAATTCACCGGGTCGATCCAGCGCAGCCGACCCTTGGGCGTGAACCACAGCCAATCCAGCACGAAGGCGACCGGCATCAGGTAATGCAGCACCAGATTGACCCCGTAGAGCAGGCCCTCCGGCTGCCAGTGCGGCGCGATCAGCAGGTGGTACACCACCCCGACCACGACGATGTACATGGCGACCGCCGCCCGCACGCCTTCGCTGGCGCTCCAGCGCGCCAGCCTGCGATCGGCGTCGATCAGCGGGCCGGTGAAGGCCAGGGCGACCAGGATGTTGGTCAGGATGGTGAAATAGCTGAAATAGTTGACGGTCCGCTCGACGACGTCCCAACCCTGGCTGGGGCCGACCATCAGGATGTATTGCAGACCCAGGGTCGCCCAGCCCACGACCGCAAAGGTCGCCCGCCACAGTCGCGGCCGGTCCCGGTCTCTCAGCATCCGCGCCTCCGCTACGTCAGGCGTCAGTCTTGTCCCATTCGAACGCCGGGTCCAGCCAGTCCCCGATCCGTTCCGCACGATCCAGCGCATCCATCCGCTGCATCTCCTCGTCCGACAGTTCGAAGTCGAAGATGTCGAAATTCTCGCGCGCCCGGCTTTCCTTGGTCGTGCGCGGGATGGCGATGATCCCGTGCTGGATCAGCCAGCGCAGGGTGATCTGGCCGTTGGTCTTGTCATGCGCCTTGGCCAGTTCGCTGATCGTGGCGTCGTCGGCGATCTTGCCCTGAGCCAGCGGCGACCAGGCGGTGATCGACGACCCCAACTCGGCCGCGGTCGCCACCAGTTGGTCAATGCCCAGATAGGGGTGATGTTCGACCTGATTGGTGATCAGGCGGGCCTTGGACAGGGCCTGCGCCTGATGGAATTCCTTGGACGGGAAGTTGGACAGGCCGATCGCCCGCGTCAGCCCCTGGTCCTTAGCCTCGTTCAGGGCGCCCAGCGTTTCTTCGAACGTCGGCGTCGTCTTAGGCCAGTGCAGCAGCAACAGGTCCGGGGTCGTCCCCAGGCTGCCGGCCGATTCCTTCGCCTGTTTCAGCAGGGCGTCGTGGGTGAAATGTTCGACCCAGATCTTGGTGGTCAGGAAGATGTCCTCGCGCGCCACGCCCGAATCGACAATGCCCTGACCCACGGCCTTCTCGTTCTTGTAGATCCAGGCCGTGTCGATGTGGCGATAGCCGATCCGCAGGGCCTCAGCGACCATGCGCCGCGCATCGTCGGGCTCCAGCTGCCAGGTCCCGAACCCCAGCAGCGGGATTTCGATTTCATCAACGGTGATCGTGGGTTGGTCGCCGTAAGCCATGCGCATCTCCTGCTGGGTCGTGTCGCCCGATATAGGTTTTGAACCCGGCTTCGCCACTGTTTCGCCTGTATCAATCCTGCTTCACCGGTTCGAAAGGGTGCGCGCGTTCAGCCTCGAACCACTCCAGGATTTCCTCCCACAATGGCTCCATGCCCTTTCTGAACGCCCCCTCGTGGCCGATGCGTTTGACGCCGTAGTCTTCGGGCCGACGCAACAGGATTTCAGCCGCTGCTGTGGAATAGGCGGTCAACAGGCGCGCACCCGTCGTCGGCGTGGCGATGGGATCGTCGCTGAAGACCCACGACCGGATCGGCGCGGTGACCCGGTCGAACTGCTGCGGGTCAAGCGCGCCGTCAGCCAGTTCCTTCAGGAAATAGCTCGGCTTCAGGCACCAGCGTTTCCAGGTCTGGAAAACCCCGCGCGGCAGGTCAGTCCCACGCCACAGCTTGCCGCTGCGGACATAGCCGTGTTTGCGCAGATCGCGCGGGCCCAGCACCAGCCAGAACATCAGCTCGAACGGGTTGTACGTCGGATGATGCCCGCCCCACCAGCCGCTGCCGACCGAGACGAAGGCGTGTCGGGCGATCTCGCCCTGGTTCGGCATGAAGCCGACGAAATGGCCGCCGACGCTGTGGCCGACATGGAAGACCGGCAGACCGAGCGCCGCCCGCTTCAACGCCTCCAGGGCTGCTGGCATGTCCAGCCGCCCCCAGTCGGTGTAATCCATCTGCATCGCCGCCAGATCCTCGGGCCGCGATCCGCCGATCCCGCGATAGTCATAGGTCAGGACCGCCGCCCCGCGCGCGGCCATCCAGCGCGCGAACCGACCATAGAATCCTCGCGGAAACCCGGTCCCCGCCGACATCAGCACCGCCATCCGCGCCTCATCGGGGCGAAACAACGTCGCCTCCAGCGGCCAGCCGTCACTGGACTTGATGATCCGATCCTCGACCCTTACCGTCACGGCCCGCCCCCAGCCTCTATGTCCGTTCTTATTGGATACGGACCATGCTGGATTTCCGTCGCGTCAGGTCAAGCCTGATCGACGCCTTCCACCAACCGTTTGGGCGCGACCTTTCGCCAGCGCTTTTCCATCATGGCCTTCAGCCAGACCGGATTGACGCTGGTGATCCGCGCCAGGACGATGGCGTGATCGCGATAATGACCGGTGAAATGGAACGTCGCCGGGTCCATCCCGATCAGCAGTTCGCGCTCATCCAGATTGTCCAGATGCACCACAATGCTGTCGTCCAGCGCCGGGCGCATCCAGGTGAAGAACTTGCCCGCCACCTTGAACGAGGGCTCGCCATAGGACACGCCATCCTCCACGCCGGGAAACGACAGCAGAAGCGCGCGGACCTCGTCGTGGGTCATCAGTCGCCCGATCTCAATAGGCTAGAGCGATCCCGTCCTTGCGCATCTCGGTCGCCGCGCCATAGGTCCAGCGGCCGCCGGGATTCACCTGTTTCATCACGTTCTGATAGCCGCCGAACCCCCCGTCCGGTTCGCCCAGCGTCCAGCCCATGGCGCGCAACTGGGCCTTGGTCGCCTCGGGCACGCCGCTCTCCAGATGCAGGACGCCGCTCCCCTCCTGCGGCTGCCCGGTCGGTTCGGACGAGCCATAGTGCTGCCAGCGCGGGGCGTCGCCCGCCGCCTGGGGCTCCAGCCCATAGTCGACCATGTTGATGATGATCTGGGCCTGGCCCTGGGGCTGCATGGCGCCGCCCATGACGCCGAACGCCAGCCAGGGTTCCCCGTCCTTGACGGCGAAACCGGGGATGATGGTCTGGAAAGGGCGTTTGCCAGGCGCATAGATATTGGGGTGGCCATCGGTCAGGGCGAACAACTCGCCCCGGTCCTGGAACATGAAACCCAGCGGCTCCGACCCATTGTCCGGCGCCAGGCCCGAGCCCATGCCGCGATAGTTGGACTGAATCCAGCTGACCATCATGCCGTCGCTGTCCGCGACGCTGAAATAGGTGGTGTCGCCGTGGTGCGGCGCGTCGCCGGGCATGACGCGATCCATCACCCGATCCGGCCGGATCAGCCTGGCCCGTTCGGCGGCATAGGCCTTGGAGTTCAGCCATTCGACCGGGGTCTCGGAGAATCGGTCGTCGGCGAACCAGCGCGCCCGGTCCTCGAACGCCAGCCGTTTGGCCTCGGCCTGGACGTGCAGGGAGGCGGCTGACTGGAAGCCCATGGATTTCAGATCGAACTGTTCGCAGATGTTCAGAATCTGGTTGGTGGACAGGCCCTGCGTGTTCGGCCCCAGGCCGAAGACGTCCACGCCGCGATAGTTGGTTTGGATCGGCTCGACCCATTCGGTGTGGTGGGCCGACAGGTCGGCGCGAGTCATCCAACCGCCGATTCGCTTGAAATAGGCCTCCATCTGATCGGCTAGCGGACCGTCGTAGAAGGCGTCGCGCCCGCCCTCGGCGATCATCCGCAGGGTCTTGGCCAGATAGCGGTTGGCGAACAGTTCGCCGACCTTGGGCGTGGCGCCGCCGGCGGCCCAGATGCGCTTTCGGTTGTCGTTCTCCTCGATCGGAATCTGCCCCCGGTCGAAGGCGGCCATGTTGCGCTCCAGATAATAGGCGATGACCTGGGGCACGGGCGCACCCTGTTCGCAAAGCTCCGCGACCGGCAGCAGCACGTCCCTCCACGGCAGTTTCCCATACCGCTGGTGCGCGCTCCACCATGCGTCGACCGCGCCGGGCACATTGACCGTCACCGCCCCGTAACGGGGCAGGTAGCCGTCGATGGCCTTGGATCGCGCCGTCTCAAGGCTAAGCCCGCGCGGACTGGCGCCCGAGCCGTTCAAACCGACGACCTTCTTCTGTTTCGGGTCCCACAGCATGCAATAGGCGTCGCCGCCGATTCCGTTGGCTGTCGGCTCCAGAAAGCCCAGGGCCGCATTGATGGCGATGGCTGCGTCGATGGCCGATCCGCCACGACGCAGGGTGTCGATGCCGATCAGGCTGGCGGCCGGATGCGCCGTCGCCGCCGCCCCGTTCGCGCCCCAGACGGTGGAGCGTCCCATGAACCTGGGCCCCGAGATCCGGTCGCCGATGGCCACGCCGGCGTAGGGGTCGGCCGGGCGGGCAGGGGCGGGCGGGGCGGTCGTCGGCGCGGGCTGCTGCGCCTGAGCCGTGTTCGCCGCCAGAACCCCGACGGGCAGGGCGGACAGGAAGGTGCGACGACGCATGGGCGAACTCCTCGAACAACCGATGCGGCATCAAGGAGGCGTGCGGCCGATCCGGCAAGCCCCAATCGGACGATCATGCGACCAAAGAAAAAGGCCGCGTCCCTTTCGGAACGCGGCCCTGATCGTTTCGCCTGAGTGCGAACATCAGCTGATGTCTTCGTTCAGCAGGCCGACCTTGAAGAAGCCGTTCTCCTGCATCTTGTTCATGACTTCCATGAACTGCTTGTACTTCACTTCCGGCTGGGCGCGGACGAACACGCGCTCTTCCTGGCAGGCGCCGCCACCCAGGGCGGTGCAGACGTCGGTGGGCAGGTTGTCGATCGAGGTTTGTTTGTCCGACAGGAACAGCTGACCGTTTTCCTGGATGGTGATGTACACCGGCTCCTTTTCCTGGGTCGGGTTCACCGGCGGCTGCGCCGGCGGCAGGTCCAGTCGGATCGAGACGGTCGCCATCGGCGCGGCGACCATGAAGATGATCATCAGCACCAGCAGAATGTCGATGAACGGCGTGATGTTGATATCCGCCGTCTGTTCGATCGTGTGCTTGTCCCCGCCGGAACCACCGAGCTTGGCAGCCATGCATCGTCTCCGTTACTCGCCGGCTGCAATCCGCGCCGGCATTTCCCTATGGATCGCCCGAAAGCTTGCTCGGTTCTTGGCGTCCCGATGCGCGCTTGTAAAGCGGTTCTAAACGATCCGGCGTTCCCGAACGTCAATTATACGCGACAGTCCCCCGCCGCCGCCGGCGTCAGGCCTTCGCCAGCTTCAGAAAACGGTCCATCAGGGCAGAATCGTCCTTGAAGGCGCCGGTGAAGCGGGTGGTGATGGTCGAAACGTGCCGGTGATGCACCCCGCGGGTGGTCATGCACTGGTGTTCGGCGTCCAGCATCACCGCCACGCCCCGTGGCTGCAGATGCGATTCGATGGCGTCGATGATGTCGTTGGTCAGCGTCTCCTGGTTCTGGAGCCTGCGCGCGAAAATCTCGACCACGCGGGCCAGCTTGGAGATGCCGACCACCTTCTCGCCGGGCAGATAGGCGACATAGGCCTTGCCCAGGAAGGGAGCCATGTGGTGCTCGCAGTGGCTCTCCACCTCAATGTCGCGCAGGATGACCATGTCGTCGTATCCGGTCACGTCCTCGAAAGTGCGGCTCAGTTCCCTGGCCGCATCGGCCTCATAGCCGTCGAACCATTCGCCGTAAGCGTCCACCACCCGTTTGGGCGTATCCACCAGGCCCGGCCGGTCGGGATTGTCGCCGGCCCAGGCGATCAGGGTCCGCACCGCTTCCAACGCTTGTTCGCGGCTGGGGCGCTGCACGGCGGCATCGCTGACGAGGACGGGCTTGGCGGGGATGAGGCTCATGAAACTCGATTTTCCGGCCGGGGCGGGTGGGTCGCCCGGTTTACCTTCTACAATCCGTCGGGACTGTATATCAGGCCGCTATATGGGACAGACCGTCCGTCCCGCAAGAAAACCCGCTGAAGACCGAGCCATGCCGCTGCACATCCACGACACCCTGCGCCGTGAAAAGCGCCTGTTCGAGCCCAGGAACAAGGATCGTGTGACCCTCTATGTCTGCGGCCCCACGGTCTATGACTACGCCCACATCGGCAATGCGCGCCCCCCCGTGGTGTTCGACGTGCTGGTGCGGCTGCTGCGCCGGACCTATGGCGCGGACAAGGTCATCTACGCCCGCAACGTCACCGACGTGGACGACAAGATCAATCAGAAGGCCGCTCGCGAAGGCGTGCCGATCAGCGAGGTCACGGCCCGCTACGAGGCCGCCTATCTGGCCGACATGGGCCTGCTGAACGTGTCGCCGCCCGACATCGCGCCCCACGTCACCGAATATATCCCGGCCATCGTCGATCAGATTCAGGCCATCGTCGACGCGGGCTGCGCCTATGCCGCCGAGGGGCACGTCCTGTTCGACGTCTCGTCCTACAAATCCTATGGCGCGCTGTCGGGCCGGAATCTGGACGACATGATCGCCGGCGCCCGCGTCGAGGTCGCGCCCTACAAGAAGAACCCGCACGATTTCGTGCTGTGGAAGCCGTCCAAGGCGGACGAACCGTCCTGGCCATCGCCGTGGGGACAGGGGCGTCCCGGTTGGCACATCGAATGCTCGGCCATGATCGAGAAGACTCTGGGTCTGCCGATCGACATCCACGGCGGCGGCATAGACCTGGTCTTCCCCCACCACGAGAACGAGATCGCGCAAGGCGTCTGCGCCCACGGCCATGCCCACGGCGATCAGGCGCACGACGAATACGCCCGCTACTGGATGCATAACGGCTTCCTGACCGTGGACGCCGAGAAGATGTCCAAGTCCGTCGGCAACGTCCTGCTGCTGCACGACCTGGTTCAGGCCATGCCGGGCGAGGTCGTCCGCTGGGCGCTGCTGAGCGCCCACTATCGCCAGCCGCTGGACTGGAACCAGGGGCTGCTGGATCAGAGCCGCAAGAACCTGGATCGGCTTTACGGCGTCCTGCGCGACGCCGACGCGGCCCTGGCCGACTTCGACGAGGCCACGCTGGACGAGGCCGAGATGGAGCTGGCTGAGAACGCTCTGGACCCGGTGCTGGACGCGCTTGAGGACGACCTCAATACGCCGGGCGCCATCGCGCAGCTGTTCGGGCTAGGAAGCGCCCTGCGGGATCTGTTGAACGACGCCGAAGCCGACATCAACGACGTCGCCATGGCCCGCTGGAGCCTGGTCGAAGCGGCCGGCCTGCTTGGCGTGCTGTCGCTGACGCCAGACGCCTGGTTCGAAGGCGGCGATCCCGCCCTGAAGGCCGAGGTCGAGGCCCTGCTGGAGCAACGCGCCACCGCCCGCGCCGCCAAGGACTGGCCCGAGGCCGACCGCATTCGCGACCGCCTGAACGCCCTAAATGTCGTCGTCATGGACGGCCCCGACGGTGCGACCTGGCGGATGAAGGGCTGATCGAAAACGCTTCTCCCCTCGGAGGAGAAGAACTCGCACCATCGTCTCCTCCCCATGAAATGGGGAGGGGGCGCGAAGCGGTGGAGGGGCTCTTTAAGTCCCACGGGCGCGTGCGATGCGTCGAAGAACCCCCGCCGTGAGCGGCAGGAGCGTCGAACCATTCCTGGCGTTACGCTCTCAGCCCGCCCGGCGGATCAGTTCATCCGCCAGCGTCGGCGTCAGATAGCCGTCGGCGGTCCGGCCGGTGGCGATCTGCCAGCGGCGCAGGGCCGCGCGGGTGTTGGACCCGATCACCCCGTCCACCCCTTGGGTGTCATAGCCCAGCTTGGTCAGCGCCCTTTGCGCGCCGATCCGCTGGTCGCGCGACATCGACGGGTCGTTGGGCCAGGCCTTGGTGAGGCCGGGCTTGCCCATTATCCCGTCCGCCGTCAGGCCGATGGCCAGCGCATAGCTGACCGAGTTGTTGTAGCGGCGGATCACATAGTGGTTCGGCAGGGCCAGGAAGGCCGGTCCGTTCGCGCCTTGGGGCAGCAGGATGGTGGCCTCTTCCAGCGCCTCGGCGCCGTTCGGCGTTCCGCCTTGCGCCAGCCGCACGCCCTTGGCCGCCCAGTAGGCCCAGTCGTGCTTGGGCCCTTCCGCCTCGGCGTAGTCGAAACTGGCGGGCAGGACGACTTCGTAACCCCAGCTCTGGCCGCGCTTCCATCCGGCCTGGGCCAGCAGATTGGCGGCAGAGGCCAGGGCGTCGGCGTCGTCGCCCCAGATGTCCACCTTGCCGTCGCCGTCCTGGTCCACGCCCAGGCGCAGATAATTGTCGGGCATGAACTGGGTCTGCCCCATGGCTCCGGCCCAGCTGCCCTTCAGGCCCGAACGCTCGCGCCGGCCGTCCACCACGATGTCCAGGGCATCCTTCAACTGGCCCTCTGCCCAGTCGCGCCGACGACCGTCATAGGCCAGGGTCGCCAGCGAGCGTATGACGTCATAGTCGCCCTGCACCTGACCGAAGGCGCTTTCCTGCGCCCAGACGCCGACCAGGATTTCGCTGGGCACGCCGAAGCGCTGGACCACCGACCACGGCACGCGGTCGATTCGCTGCTTGGCCTGGGCGATCCGCACAGAGGTCACGGCGTTCTGTACATAGGCGCCGGCGGGCTTGGAGAATTCGGGCTGGTTCCGATCCAGCCGAACCACGGTCGGGTCGGGCGTCAACCCTTCCAGCTGACGTGCGTACTCGGCGCGGCGGGCGCCGCCTTTGCGCGCCAGGAAACCCTGTTTCCAGCCCTCGAATCCCTGCTGGTCGTAGGCGGCTAGAGGCGGGGTCTGCGGGGTGGGCGCGGGCGCCGCGACAGGCGCGCCCGGTTGCGGTTGAGGCTGGTGCGCCGGCAGGGCGACCTGAGGCTCAGGCAACATGGGCGCACAGGCGGAGACGCAGCCGATCAGAAGAAGGCGGTAGGAAAAGCGCATGAGATTCAAACTAAAGCCCCCAGGGTCCGACGTGAAATGACATCCGCGCGAATGCCCAGTTTCACGGCGATTAAAGCGTCCGTGAGGCGAAAGCGTTGCCCTGCCGCTTGCTCGTTGGCGTCATTAACCCTGTTTTTCGTCGACGCCTTAACGCCTGCGGCGTATTACCGCACCGTCCTCTGACGGCCTGATGGCGGAGTGGCGACGCAACGGGCGTGCAACCCCGTAAACCCTCCGTTCGACTCGGAGGTCAGGCCTCCATCCTTTTTCGACCGTGTTGTCGCCCTGCGAGGTAGTTGAGCACGCGGTGGGAAAGCCTTCGCTGTGCAGGCTGGGCCTGGGTTCTATGTGGTTTTGGCCTTTGGCGGGTTGACCTTCTGAACCCCTCTCTCTATACGACCGCCTCCGCCGCGATCCGACCGGGTCAGCGGCTTTCTTATTGGTTTCTCTCAGGACGTCCGACCATGAAGGTCCGTAGCTCGCTCAAGTCCCTGAAGACCCGCCACCGCGACTGCAAGGTCGTGCGTCGCAAGGGCGTCGTCTTCGTCATCAACAAGACCGACCCGCGCTTCAAGGCCAAGCAGGGCTAAGCGGGCGGGCCTGCGCGCCGCTTCGGCGGCGTGCGCGCGCAGCGTCTTGCTGACGATCCACAGGCTGCGGATTTTCATCCGCGGCCTTTTTCGTGTTCGCGGTTGTCGCGCGCCGGCCGGCATGGTTAGCGTCCGCGCCTGATTTCTGGAGTATTCCCCATGGCTGACGACGCTTCGTTCGACGGTGGTCCCGACGTTCTCACCTCGACGGCGCAAGGGCGCCTGCGCACCATCATCGAGCGGCTGGAGCGCCTCGAAGAGGACAAACAGGCCGTCATGACCGACATGAAAGAGGTCTTCGCCGAGGCCAAGGGCGAGGGCTACGACGTCAAGATCCTGCGCAAGGTCATCCGCATCCGCAAGCAGGACAAGGCCAAGCGCCAGGAAGAGGACGCCATCCTGGACCTCTATATGTCGGCGCTGGGCGAGATCTGAGGCTGACCCGGCTTGAAGCGAAAACCGCCGCCAAGCCCCTTTGAAGCCCAACGCAAGGCCGCTCAGCGCGCGGCCCTGAACGCCCTGAAACGCGCCCGCCGCTCGGCAGAGAAGGCGGGCGTTTCTCTGTCCGACTGGGAGGGCGAGTTCCTCGATTCGGTCGGCGAGCGGGTGAAGACCCACGGTCGCGCCTTCGCCGACCCCGAAAAAGGCGCGCCGGGCCAGGCCCTGTCCGCCATGCAGGGCCGCAAGCTGAAAGAGATAACCGCCAAGGCCAAGGGCGAAGAGCCGAAACGGCGGTGGGGCAGGAAGAGGGACCTGTAACGTGATCCATCATCCTCGGGCTTGACCCGAGGATCGGGCTGTCCGCAACTCTGCATTGATGAGTGAGCGCAGACCTTTCATCGCGACCTATATTCAGTCTAGCCGCCCGCATGGTGTGCTCTACGTCGGGATGACGGCCAATCTCTTCGAGCGTGGCCGTCAGCATCGTGATGGCGCGGTCGAGGGCTTTGCGAGCCGCTACGGTTGCGGTCTTCTTGTCTGGTACGAGCCGTTGGAGTTGGTCACCAGCGCCAAGCGCGTTTGGAAGCTGGAACTGATCGAACGGACGAACCCCGGATGGATCGACCTCTATCCCAGTCTATGCGGCTTGGCGCCCGATCCTCGGGTCAAGCCCGAGGATGACGGAGAGGGAAGTGTGGCGGCCTTTTTGAAGCGGTTGGAAACGGACGAGTAGGTCTCACCCCGCCTCCTTCAACTGACCTTCCAGCCCCTGCTCCCGGACCTTGCGGTAGAGGGTCGAGCGGCCGATGCCCAGGCGGCGGGCGATCTCGCTCATGTGGCCGGCATAAACCTCGATGGCGTGCTGGATCAGGTCGCGCTCGATGTCTTCCAGCGTCCGCAGATGTCCGCGGTCGTCCAGGATGCGGATGGGCTGTTCGCCGGCGGCGGCCGCCTCGGTCTGGGCGTTGGCGGCGGTTGCGGCCTGAAGCGGGCGGGCGTCGGGCAGGGGGGCGGCGACCCCGGATATGGCGGGAAAATCGTGCGGTTGCAGGAAGGGCGCGTCTGCTAGGACGATGGCGCGGAACACCGCGTTTTCTAGCTGACGGACATTGCCGGGCCAGTCGAACCCTTGCAGCTGGGCCAGGGTCTCGGGTGCGCAGCCGGCGATCCGCCTGCCTTCCTCTGCATTGAATCGGGCGATGAAATGCTCGACCAGGGCCGGAATGTCCTCGCGCCGTTCGCGCAGGGAAGGGGCCTCGATCGGGAAGACGTTCAGGCGATAGAACAGGTCCTCGCGGAAGGCGCCGTCCTTGACCTGCTGGGCCGGGTCGCGATTGGTCGCCGAGACGATGCGCACGTCGATCTTGACCGGGCGCTTGCCGCCGACCGGGTCGATCTCGCCTTCCTGCAGGGCGCGCAGCAGCTTGACCTGCATGTCCAGCGGCAGTTCGCCGATCTCGTCCAGGAACAGGGTGCCGCCGTCCGCCTCCCGGAACTTGCCTAGCGTCTTGTCCACGGCGCCGGTGAAGGCGCCCTTCTCGTGCCCGAACAGGATGGATTCGATCAGATTGGAGGGCAGGGCGCCGCAGTTGACCGCCACGAAGGGCTTGCCTGCGCGGTCGCTGGCGCCATGCAGGGCGCGGGCGATCACTTCCTTGCCCACGCCGCTTTCGCCGGTGATCAAGACGGGGATGGAGGATTTGGCCGCCCGGGCGCCCAGCGCCTTGACCATACGCATGGCGGGGCTGTCGCCCACGATGTCGTCGAAACTGGTGCGGCCCTGGGCGCGCTTGGTCAGGCGTCCGACCTCGGCCGTCAGGCGCTTCATCTGCAAGGCGTTGCGCACCCCGATCAGCAGCCGTTCCGGCCCCACCGGCTTGACGAAGAAGTCCTGGGCCCCCGCCTGCATGGCCTTGACCACCATGTCGATGCCGCCGTTGGCGGTCAGCACGATCACCGGCTCGGCGACGCCCGCGCTGCGCAGTTCGGCCAGACATTCCAAGCCCGACATCTCGGGCATCACCATGTCCAGCAGTATCAGGTCCGCCCCGCCGCCCTGGGTCATCCGGTCGATGGCCTCGCCGCCGCCCGTCGCATGGACCACGGCGTATCCATCCCGCTCCAGCACGGCCTGGATCAGCCGGCGCTGGGTCGGATCGTCGTCGACGACCAGAATGGTCTTGGCCATGACAGGCAGCCCTTCGTCTCGGCCGCCAGAACGCAGGTGGCCCGTTTCGGGACGGTTCTAGCGGCGATGAGGTGAAAATCGCGTTGTGCGGCGTGGTGAGCGGCGGGTTAACGGCATCGGAGGTTGCGCCTGTCATCGGGCGTCCCCAGAACAGGGGCATGAACGCTCCCTTCAAGACGCCGAACGCCGACGCCCCCCTGTGGGACCTGACCGACCTCTACGCCTCGCGCGACGATGCGCGGGTCGCTGCCGATCTGGAAAAGGCCAGGGGATTGGTCGACGGCCTGAACGCCCTTCAGGGGCGGCTGGCCGCAGAGCAGGATGCGGCCGCGCTGGGCGTGTTGCTGGACCAGGCGATCGGGCTTTATGAGCAGGCGTCGGACGTGCTGGGCGCCCTGGGCGCCTACGCCTTCCTGTCGGCTTCGACCGCGCGCGACGATGCGGCGGCCCAAGGGTTTGAGGCGGATGTGCGCGAGAAGATCACCGCCATCGCCACCCCCACCGTCTGGCTGACGCTAGAGATCAATCAGATCGACGACGCGCGGCTGGAGGCGGCCTTGGACGCCCACGACGGCGCCGCCCGCTGGCGGCCGTGGCTGCGCCGGGTGCGGGCGATGAAGCCGCACGAACTGTCGGCCGAGTTGGAGACCTTCATCGCCGAACGCGGCCCAATCACGGCCCAATGGCCGCGCCTGTTCGACGAGCAGCTGGCCGCCCTGCGCGCCAAGGCGGGAAACGAAAGCCTGACGCTGGCCGAAGCGCTGAACCGTCTGTCGGACGCCAAGCCGGCGCGTCGGAAGGCCGCCGCCGAGGGTTTGTCCGAGGCCTTGGCCGCCCGCGCCCCGACCCTGGCTCTGGTGCTGAACACCGTGGCCGCCGACAAGACGATGGAGGATCGCTGGCGCGGTTTCAAACGCCCCGCAGACAGCCGCCACCTGGGCAATGAGGTCGATGGCGAGGCCGTGGACGCGATGGCCGAGGCGGTGGCGGCCGCCTATCCGCGCCTGTCGCACCGCTATTACGCCCTGAAGGCCAAGGCGATGGGCAAGACCCGGCTGGACCACTGGGACCGCAACGCCCCCATCGAGACCACCACCCCGCGCACCTTTACCTGGAGCCAGGGGCGAGAGATCGTGCTGGACAGTTTCTCGGACCTGGGCGGCGACTTCGCCGAACGGGCGGGCGGTTTCTTCGACAAGCCGTGGATCGACGGCCGGGCGCGGGCGGGCAAACAGTCCGGCGCCTACGCCCACCCCGTCACCGCCGACCGCCACCCTTACGTCTTCCTGAACTGGATGGGCGAGCGGCGCGATGTCCTGACCCTGGCGCACGAACTGGGGCACGGCGTCCACCAGACCCTGGCGGCGGATCAGGGCACGCTTCTGGCCGATACGCCCCTGACCCTGGCCGAGACGGCATCCATCTTCGCCGAGGGGCTGACCTTCGATCGTCTGCTGGCCACGGCGCCCAAGGCCGAGCAGCGCGGCCTGCTGGCCGGACGGATCGAGGACGGGCTGAACACCGTGGTCCGCCAGATCGCCTTCCACCGTTTCGAGACCCGCTTCCATGACGAACGCCTGAAGGGCGAAGTGTCTCAGCCGCGCATCAACCAACTGTGGCTGGAGGAGATGGGCGCCTCGCTGGGACCGGCGGTCAAGCTGAACCCTGGTTATGAACACTGGTGGGCCTATGTCAGCCACTTCGTCCACTCGCCCTTCTACGTCTATGCCTACGCCTTCGGCGACCTGCTGGTGGCGGCTTTGATGGAGGCGCGGCGCAACGATCCGACCGGCTTCACGCCGCTGTATCGTCAGTTGCTGGCCGGGGGCGGATCGCGCACCTATGTCGAGGCGCTGAAGCCCTTTGGCCTGGACCCGCGCGATCCGGCCTTCTGGAGCGTGGGTTGTCAGCGACTGGAGAGACTGGTCGATCAGTTCGAGGCCCTGGGCTGACCGGTCGGGCTTGAGCCGCGCGACGGCGCGGGTATAGTCGCGCGCAAGGAACGACGAGGGGAAGAACGCCATGGCCGACCACGACCACACCGCTACAGGTCCTGCGGACGCCGACGCGCAAAGCTATATGCGCGGCCATATGGAGGTGCGCGAGCAGGTCTCGACCTACCGCCTGTTCCTGACCCTGGCCAAATGGGGCAGCCTGGCCATCGCGGTTCTGCTGGTCTTCTTGACGCTGTGGTTCCATCCGGGCGGCAGCTTCATGGTCGCGCTCACCGGCGCGGTCGTCCTGGGCGGGGTGGGCTTCGTGGCCCTGCGGTCCAAGCCCGGCGCCGCGCACTGATTTACGGCGTGCGCCGTTCGCGCCTTCCGTGGACGGAAATCGCAGGGTGCGCTGCAAGCTTTGGCATAACCGTGCTTTGACGGCCTGCGCCGGAACGGCCTAACCTTCGTTCAACCACAAGAACGAGGGGATTCGCTTGGCCGTCGCTATCGCCGTCACCCGTGAACGTCGTGAAGGCGAGACGCGCTGCGCCGTCACGCCTGAAACCGTCAAGAAGCTGATCGCCCTCGGCGCGACCGTGGCGGTCGAGGCTGGGACGGGGCTGGGCTCGTCGATCCCCGACGCCCAATACACCGCCGCCGGCGCGGTGGTGAAACCGGACACGCGGGCCGTGCTGGACGGCGCCGACATCGTGCTGAAGGTGCGCGGGCCGACGGCGCAGGAAATCAGCGCCCTGAAACCCGGCGCCATCGTCCTGGCCATGCTGGACGCCTATCGCGAGAAGGATACGGTCGAGGCCCTGCGCGGCGCCGAGGCCACGGCATTCGCCATGGAGTTCGTGCCTCGCATCACCCGCGCCCAGGTGATGGACGTGCTGTCGTCGCAGGCGAACCTGGCCGGATATCGCGCGGTGATCGAGGCGGCCTACGCCTATGGCAAGGGCTTCCCGATGATGATGACGGCGGCCGGCACCGTCGCCGCCGCAAAATGCTTCATCATGGGCGTCGGCGTCGCGGGGCTTCAAGCGATCGCCACGGCGCGACGGCTGGGCGCAGTGGTCACCGCCACCGATGTGCGCCCCGCCACCAAGGAACAGGTCGAAAGCCTGGGCGCCAAATTCCTGGCCGTCGAGAACGAGGAGTTCAAGAACGCCCAGACGGCAGGCGGCTACGCCAAGGAGATGTCGGCGGAATACCGCGCGCTTCAGGCCGAACTGACCGCCAGCCATATCGTCAAACAGGACGTGGTCATCACGACGGCTCTGATCCCCGGCCGCGCCGCGCCTGTTTTGCTGACCGCCGCCCACGTCGCCTCGATGAAGCCCGGCTCGGTCATCGTCGATCTGGCGGTCGAGGCGGGCGGCAATGTCGAAGGCTCGAAACTGAACGAGGTGGTCGTCACCCCGAACGGCGTCAGCATCGTCGGCTGGGCCAATCTGCCGGGCCGCATCGCCGCTGACGCCAGCGCCCTCTACGCCCGCAACCTGTTCGCCTTCATCGGCCTGCTGATCAAGGACGGTGGGCTGAGCGTGGATCTGGAGGATGAAATCCTCAAGGCGTCGGTCGTCACCCACGGCGGGGCCATAGTCCATGAGGGCGTGAGGGGATGATCGCGCGTGTTCGCCCCGTTTTGACGGGGGTTGGTTTTGTGCTGCTCTGCGTAAGCATTCCTTGGCAGCTTTTGCTGGCGGTATGGGACGTGGCTCAAGCGCAGGTCGATTTGGAAAGCAGTTTCGCCCGATCCGTGATGATTAAAGCCATCGCCGACAATCTTCCTCAGGCCGTCTTCGATATGGCTGTCGGAGGCGGGCTGCTTATCCTTTGCAACATTGATAAGCGACTAGAACAAGGGCGCGCCTGACCATGGAACACGTCGATCCCACCGTCTTCCGCCTGGCCATCTTCGTGCTGGCCATCTTCGTCGGCTATTACGTCGTCTGGTCGGTCACGCCTGCATTGCACACACCGCTGATGGCTGTGACCAACGCGATTTCCAGCGTCATCATCGTCGGCGGTCTGATCGCCGCCGCCGCGGTGTCGGGTGACGTGTCTGGCCCCAGCGCCTGGATCGCCAAGGGGGCGGGCGTGGTCGCCGTCACCTTGGCCAGCGTCAACATCTTCGGCGGCTTCATGGTCACGCGCCGCATGCTGGCCATGTACAAAAAGAAGGAGCGGCCAGCTCCCAAGGTCACGACGTGACGGACGCCGCACAGATCGCCATCGTCGGCTCATGGGTCGGCACCGGCATCGGCTTCGGCCTGTGGCTGTATGGGTGGTTCGGGACGCAGATCCCGTTGAAACGTCAGCGGCTGCATGACTGCGGCATCGCCCTGGTCTTTTCGGCCATCCTGGTCCGCGTGGTGACGCAGGACCGGCCGCTGGGTGTCTTCGAATGGGCCCTGTTCTTCATCGGCCCCTTGTTCATCGCCGCCGCCCTGTGGCGGCTGGCGCGCACGTCTTAGGGGGAGGGGCGTGATGAACGCATCTTTGGCCGCATTGGCCTATCTGGTTTCGGGCGTCCTGTTCATCCTGTCGCTGCGGGGGTTGTCCAGCCCCGAGACCAGTCGTCAGGGCAACACCTTCGGCATGATCGGCATGGCCCTGGCCATCGGCGTGACCCTGCTGACGCTGGGCACGACGGGGGCGCTTGATCCCGTGACGCTGGGCCTGATCGCGGGGGGCGTCATCGTCGGCGGCGGGGGAGGGGCGCTGATCGCCAAGCGGGTCGCCATGACCGACATGCCGCAACTGGTCGCCGCCTTTCACAGTCTGGTCGGCATGGCCGCCTGTCTGGTCGCCATCGGCGCCATCTATGCGCCCGAGGCGTTTGGAATCCTGTCCGACGACGGCGCGGGCATCAAGACGCTGTCGATCGTCGAACTGAGCCTTGGCGTGGCCATCGGCGCCATCACCTTCACAGGATCGGTGATCGCCTTCGCCAAGCTGAACGGAAACATGAGCGGGGCGCCGATCATCCTGCCGGCCCGGCACCTGATCAACGTCGGTCTGGCGCTGGCGCTGGTCTTTCTGATCGGCATCCTGATCGGCACCGCCGGTGCGGCGACATGGGCTTTCTGGGGCGTCTTCCTGATCGCGCTGGTTTTGGGCGCGACGCTGATCATCCCCATCGGCGGCGCTGACATGCCGGTCGTGGTGTCGATGCTGAACTCCTATTCCGGCTGGGCGGCGGCGGCCTTGGGCTTCACCCTGGAGAACATCGCCCTGATCATCACCGGCGCCCTGGTCGGGTCGTCGGGCGCCATCCTCAGCTACATCATGTGCAAGGGCATGAACCGCAGCTTCGTCTCGGTGATTCTGGGCGGCTTCGGCGGAGGCGATGCGGCGGCCGGTCCCGGCGGCGCCAAGGAGACGCGCCCGGTCAAACAGGGCTCGGCCGAGGATGCGGCCTTCATCATGAAGAACGCCTCCAAGGTCATCATCGTGCCGGGCTACGGCATGGCGGTGGCCCAGGCCCAGCACGCGCTTCGTGAAATGGCCGACAAGCTGAAGGAGGAGGGCGTCGAGGTGAAATACGCCATCCACCCGGTCGCGGGCCGGATGCCGGGCCACATGAACGTCCTGCTGGCCGAGGCCAACGTCCCCTATGACGAGGTGTTCGAACTGGAGGACATTAACGCCGAGTTCGCGACCGCCGACGTCGCCTTCGTCATCGGCGCCAACGATGTGACCAACCCGGCGGCCAAGACCGACCCGACCAGCGCCATCTACGGCATGCCGATCCTGGACGTGGAGAAGGCCGGAACCGTGCTGTTCATCAAGCGCGGCATGGCGGCGGGCTATGCGGGCGTGGAGAACGAACTGTTCTTCCGCGACAACACGATGATGCTGTTCGCCGACGCCAAGAAGATGGTCGAGGGGATCGTGAAGGGGCTTTGAAGGCTTCTCTTCCCAAGATCGTTGCTTTGGCGACCTTTTTCGCCCTCGCAGCCTGTTCCGCGCTGATGAAGCTGACGATTTCCGGCGGACTGGACCGACCCGTGGTGCGGTTCGATGACGGCCGCGCGGCCTGCGTCGATTATCTGGACGTCCGCGATGTCGCCGCGCCTGGGCGTTCGCTGTGGACCTTGCGCGCCATCGGCGTGCGATGCGAGATGGTTGGACATATCGTCTATGGCGAGACGCCAGGTGGATTTATAGTCGAGACGCCGCCGGCCCCTTTGAACGCCGATGCATCCTATGAGGTTTTCGGCAAGGGTTTGACGACCAACCTGATGGCGAAGGTCCGCTGGTCCGGTGGCCTACGCATCCAATATCGCGACGGGGCATGGCGAGAAGCGGCAGTCGCCCACATGGCGCCCAGAACGTAGCAGCCGCGCCGTTCAAGCCCTCTATCGCAACGCTTTCAGACCCGATATCACGCGCTCGTGAAGACGGCCGGACATCAGAGATTTGAAGCCTTGGACTCCCTGCGCGGGGTCTGCGCCATTCTGGTGGTGATGTTCCATATGCCCGTGGCCAGCCACTGGCGAGACTGGGGGTTCATTCAGCACGCCTATCTGTTCGTGGACTATTTCTTCGTGCTGTCGGGCTTCGTCATCGCCCATGCCTATGCCGAGCGTCTGAAGTCGGGGCGGGACGCGGGGCGGTTCATGGTGAGGCGGTTCGGCCGCATCTGGCCGTTACATCTTCTGATGCTGGGCGCCTTCGTGGGCCTGGAGCTGGCCCGACTTGTCTTTCATTTCGACGGGGCGGCGCCGTTCACGCGCGATCGTTCGGTGGACGCCATCTTCACCAATCTGGCGCTGATCCAGGCGTGGCACGTCCACCCCTATCTGACCTGGAACGGGCCGGCCTGGACGCTGAGCGCGGAGTGGGCCTGCTATCTGATCTTCGCGGGGCTGGTCCTGATCGCGCCCAGGCGGTTCCGCTGGATCGGCCTGGTCCTGGCGATCATAGGCGGCCTGCTGGTTCTGGCCTACGCCCGGCGCTGGATGAACACGACGTTCGACTTCGCCGTGCCGCGCGCCGTCTATGGCTTCTTCCTGGGCTGTCTGCTGCAGGGCGTATGGACCCGAATTCCCCGCCTGAAGGGCGCGGCGGCCACCGGGCTGGAGGTCGCGGCCGTCGTCGCAGCCTGTGTCTTCATCGGCTGGGCGACGGGGCCGGTCACGGTGGCGGTGACCCTGGTCTTCGTCGGGCTGGTCTGGGTTTTCGCGGGCGAGAACGGGGCTCTGTCACGCCTGCTGGACCGGCCTGCGCTGGTGACGTTGGGGCGATGGTCCTTCGCCATCTACATGGTCCATATGTTCATCCTGACGGTCATGTTGATCGTCGGGCGAAAGCTGGACTGGCTGCCGAACGGGCGACGGATCGACTTCGGTTCGGTGTGGCTGAACGACCTGTTCGCCATCGCCCTGTTCGGCCTGATCGTGGCGGTCGCCGTCATCGCGCACCGGCTGGTCGAACAGCCGGCCCAGCGCATGATCGACCGCTGGACCAAACCCAAGACCGCCTGATCGGCTCAGGCCGCGATCCGCCATTCCGTCGCAGGCTCGGCGGCCCGGCCTTCGTCCCACAGCATGTCCTCGTCGGAGTAGCGACGGCTGGCGGCGGCCGAGATGACATCGACCACCTGCTCCTCCAGCCGATCCCAGATCACCGCCAGGTCCGACGACCCGTCGGCCTCGCAAGGCACGATGATGTAGCGGCTGGCGTTGACGGCGGACGTCGGTTGAAAGCGGGCCATGTGACGATCTCCTGGAAGCGGGGGCCTCTTGTCGATGATGGTGTTTTGCACCACTGTTGCGTCAGAAACGGACGTAGCATTCGGTAGGCGCGGTGAGACACGACAAGGCGGCCATGGTGATCGAGCTGGCGCGGCGCATGGCCGCCAGCGCCGAGGGGCTGACGCTGGATGAGATGGCCCGCGATATGCGCACCGGCCGCCGCACCGCCGAACGGATGCGCGACGCCGTCCTGATGCTGTTCCCCCAGGTCGAGGAGGTGTCCGACCCACCCACCAAGCGCTGGCGCATTCGCGGAGGGCTGTCGGCGTTCGAACAGGCGCCGACGGCCACCGAGATGCTGGAGCTGACCAAGGCGGCGTCGGCCTTGCGCGCGGCGGGCGAGCCGGCGCGAGCGGCGGCCCTGGAGGCGCTGGAGCGCAAGCTGAAGGCGGCGATGCGATCCACCACCCTGAACAGGATGGCGCCGGATCTGGAGGCGCTGGTGCGGGCGGAAACCATCGCGGTCCAGGCGGGGCCGCGCCCATCGGCGGACGAGGCGATGCTGACCGCCATCCGCAGCGCGGTTCTTGCCCAGCAGCCGCTGGGTTTCACCTATTCCCGACCAGGGGCCGAGCCGCGTCGGCGCAGCGTGGCGCCCTGCGGCGTCATGTTCGGACGCGCCAACTATCTGGTCGCCGCCGACCGCGAGACCGGTCGCATCCAGACCTTCCGACTGGATCGGATGAGCCATGTCGCCGCGCAGGACGGGCTGGCTGTTCCGCCCGCCGATTTCGACCTGGCGGTCTTCGCCAGCCAGTCGTTCGGCATCTATCAGGACGAGATCGAGGATGTGGTTATCCGCATCGCGCCCGAAGGGGCAGCCGAGGCCAGGAGCTGGCGCTGGCACCCGACGCAGAGCTTTGAGGATCAGGCGGACGGCGGCGTGATCGTGCGGTTTCGCGCCTCGGGGATGCGGGAGCTGGCCTGGCATCTGTTCACCTGGGGCGAACAGGCGTCGATTCTGGCGCCCGAACGGCTTAAGGCCGTCATGGCCGCAGAGCTGGCGGCCGCCGCGCGCGCCTTGGATCGGACCTCAGCCTGACGAAACCGTAAGCTGACCCGGCGCGTTGACGGCGGCTAAGCTTTTCGCTCCTCCAGACTGCCAGGAGATCGCCCTTGCGCGTCCAAGTCTTCGCCGCCTCTGCGCTTGCCGCCGTTGTTTTGACCGGCGGAGCTTGCGCCGCCGGACCGACCGTCTCGCGGCCCGCAGCGCTCGAGGACGCCGGGGCTCAGGTGATGGTGACGCGCCAGGGCGATCAACTGATGGTCGACTATCGGTTCGGGCGCGACGCCCCGGTCTGGGCCTTCATGGATTCGGCGCTGGAGACGGATTCCCGCCAGCCCTGGCGGCCGCGTCAGTGGACGGTGGAGACGCCCGGCGTGGTGATGGAGCGGCGCGGCCACTACGACATCATCCGCGACGCTGACGGCGGCCCCGTGCCGCGCGAGGTGCGTTTCCGCGTTCGACCGAAGGCCGTGGACCTAGAGGCGGAATATCCCACCCTGCTGTTCTCCAACGGCGCGGTCGCCCTGCCGACGCGGCAGATGGACGTCTTCGCCCTGGCCTCGCCCCAGGCGGCGGAGGCGGTGCCGGATGACCTGAATAGGACGAAGGTCGACGGCGGCCCGGCGCGCGTGACCTGGCGCGACGACAGCGGGCCGGTGCTGTTCAACGGCCGCCGCCGCGACGCCCTGACCACCACGGACGAGCGCAGCTATGTCCTGCTGGGCGACGCCACGGTGACGCCGGGCCAGGGCCTGTCCACCGTGATCGACCCGAACCTGCCCCCGTGGATCGGCGAGGAGATCCGCGACTTCGCCCCCCATGTGGGCCAATACTATCGCGACCGGCTGGGCGCCCCCGGCGCCGGCGGGGATACGCCCATCGTCATGGCGGCCTGGAATGGCCCGACGGAGAGGATGACGAGCATGGGCGGCAGCGTCCTGCCCGGTCTGATCGTGATGTCGTTCGAGGGGCGGGGCGTGACCACGCCTCAGGCGGAAATCCGCGAGCGGTCGCGCTGGTTCATCGGCCATGAGGGCGCGCACTTCTGGCTGGGCCAGACCATCCGCTATCAGTTCGCCGACGAGGCCTGGATCACCGAGGGCGGGGCGGACCTGATGGCGGTGCAGGCGCTGAAGCATCTGGACGCGACCTATGATGACCGCGCCGAACTGCAGTCCGAGGTGGATGATTGCGCCGACCTGGCCAAACGCCCGGTAGCGCAGGCGGGCGCGCGCGGCGAACACCGGGCCTATTACGCCTGCGGGGCCGTCTTCGCCTTGGCGGCAGAAGGCGCGCAGCGCCAGCGGACGGGCGGAGATTGGTTCGACTTCCTGAAGCCCCTGTTGCGCCAGCCCGACGGCGTTCTTAGCCGCGAGGAATGGCTGAGCGGCCTGACGCGGGTGTCGCGGGACCCGTCGCTGCGTGGCGACGTGGAGCGGCTGCTTGATCAAGGGGCGGCCGATCCGTCCGCCGTCATCGCCCGGCTGCTCCAGCGGACGGGAGTCGCCTTCCGCATGGAAAACGGCCGGGTTGTTCTGAGTTGAGGCAAAAATAACGGCTCCCGGTCGCCCGGCCGCCGTTTCAGTCGTCCGCGCTGGGGGAAGGGTCAGCGGGGTGTCGTGGCCTGTTCGATCAAGGTGCGCGCCTGGGCGATGGCGGCGGCCTCGGCGGTCTTTCCGTCGGCGACGGATTGCGCCAGGTCCATCAGCGGCGTGCCGGTGACCGAGCCGGTGTCTCCGACCTCCTCCAGATGGATGCCGTTATGCGCGGCGACAGCGGCGTCCCAGGCGTCGCGAACAGCGGCCCAGAAGCCCTGCGTCTTGGCCCAATAGTCGTCCCCGGCCCGGGGCGAATAGCTGGTGGAGCGATCGTAGGTGTTGATGACGTCTTCCTGAACGATGGCGATGGGTTCCCCGCCGGCCTTGCCCGACATCTTCATATTGTCCTGGATATGGACCCAGCCGTCCGGCTTCAGGATATGGCGGTTGGTCCCCAGATAGCGGTCATAGATCGGATTGCGCACCGCATCGCGCCGCGCCAGGGGCCGCCAGGTCGGGTTCGATGTCCAGGCTGACAGCCCGTTGTCGTAGGTCCAATGGCCGACGCCGCCATAGCGGGGCGAATCGTCGGTCTGCCACATCGTCTGGGACCAGGCGCCGGCGCGCTGGTCGGCCGGCACCGGCGTCAGCGTCCACTGGTTCGGCCCGGCGTAGGTCAGGACCGTCTCGGGCTGATAGGCCCAGTCCTGGCGCCAGTGTTTGACCACGATGGTCTGGCCGCCGTGCTCCATGACCAGGATGTGCTGCAGGCTGATCCTGTCGCCCTTGTCATAGACGACGCGGACGATCTCGCTGCCGCCGGACAGCTTTTCCTCCAACGGGTCGTAGTCGGCGCGGAAGCTGACGTTCTCGCGCATGTCGAAGTGGACGCGGTACTGGCCCGCCTGGGCCAGGATCGACTGGCGATCCCGTTCGAAGGCGTTGGCGGGCGCTGCGACCGCAGTGGGTGTGGCGGCCTGTTGGGCCAGGGCGGCCGGCGCGGTTGCGGTCAACAGGGCGGCGGCGATCAGGATGGCGCGCATCGGGCGTGTCCTTGAGGTTCGAGAGGGCATGGTCGCTTACAGCCGCAGCGTCAGCGAAACGCCGAAGTTGCGGCCGGGCTGGGTGTAGGCGTCCTTGACGGTCGAGGCGGCGGACAGGCCGCGCACGTCGCTCCACCAGCCATAGGTTTCGTCCAAGACGTTGAACGCGCCGGCCCGCAGCGTGGCCCGCTCCGTCACGTTCCAATAGGCGGTCAACTCTAACAGGGTGAAGCTGTCACCCAGATAGCAGGTCGTCCCACACGATAGATTATAGGTCGCCTCATCCTTCTTGCCCGACCAGGTGACGGTGGCCGAGCCGCCCCAGACGCCCGACGGCGCGGCATAGTTCAGGCCCGCGACCACCTTCACCGGATCGACACTGCCTAGGTCCGTGCGACGGCCGTCGGTGGTTTGTTCGCCCTCGGCGTAGGCGGCCGAGCCGATCAGGCTGAAGCCATTGTCCCAATAGATGTCGGCGCGCGCCTCAAGGCCCCTGATGTCGACCTCGGTCAGGTTGACGTACTGATAGACCAGCGGATCGACGCCGGGAATGCCGCGTCCGCTGACCGAAACCTGATCGATGAAGTCGTCATAGTGGGTGGCGAAGGCGGTGGTGTTCAGCCGCATCTTGCCGCCCGCCACATCGATATCGCGCAGACGGAAGCCGGCCTCGAAACTTTCGCTGGTCTCGGGCGACAGGTTCGGGTTCGGGATCGAGCGATAGCCGAAGACCGGGTTCTCGAAATAGTTGTTCACCTGCATCGGCGAGGGCGCGCGGAAGCCCAGGGCGTAGTTGGCGAAGACGCCGAGATGCGGCCCCGTCCAATAGACGACGCCCAGCTTGGGCGAGATGTGGTCGTCGCTCTGGCCCGAGGCGGCGGCGGGGAATTGGGCGTCGACCTTGGGCGACAGATCATACCAGTCGTAACGGACAGCCGGGATGATGCTGAGCGCGCCGTTCAGCAGTTCGATCTCGTCCTGTACGAACAGACCGGCCAGCTGGTATTCGGTCTTGGGGAAGGCGCGGAGGGGGAAGGTCTCGCCGACCGGCGGGACCACGCCGTCGCGAACCCCCTCCTGCGTCGTCATCGACCAGTCGCCGCCGAGGGTGACGCGGTGCTGCACCGCCGCGCCCTGACCGAAGACGCGCGAGCCCTGGGCGGCCAGTCCATGGACGGTGTTGTCGAAGGTCACGTCGCGCACCCGGTCGGCCAGGGTGGCGCGGTCTTCGAAGGTGTACTGTCGCGTGTTGGAATCTTGCCAATAGACGGAGACCGAACCGTCGCTGAGGCCCGCGAAGTCCTGGAAGCGCCAGTCGCCGCTGACGCGATCACGCTGGGTCTCGTCATGGGCGGTGACGGCCAGGACGGTGGAAGACCGGCTGCTGAGTGCGTCGCCGTTCATTTCCGAATCGAGGTGGTCGTAGGTTAGGCGCAGAGTGTGGTTAGGGTTCACCTCCCACACCAGCTTGCCCAGATAGGCGTTGGAGCCGAAATCCTGAGGGTTGGGCTGGGTGCGCGTCGCGCCGAGGCCGCCGACTGAGCCCTTGTTCTCGGTCTCTTGAGCATCGCGGCGGGTATAGGCCAGCAGCCCAGAGAGCGAACCCGAACGGCCCGCCAGCGCCAGCCCCTCGGTCCAGCCTTCGTCGGCGGAGTTGTAGGCCACCCGGGCGCGGGCGCCGAAGGTCTGTTCGCCGACCAGGAAATCGGACGGATCCTTGGTGGTGAAGGCCACGGCGCCGGCGACGCCGTCCGAACCGTAAAGGGCCGAAGCGGGACCGCGCAGGATTTCGACCGACTTGATCAGGTCCAGATCGTTATAGCCGCCGCGGCCGACCGCCTGGGCGCCGAAGGAGAAGCCGGCGGGAAGACGCACCCCGTCGTTGACGATCAGGACCCGGTCGCCGCCCATGCCACGGATGGTGAAGCCCGAGTTTCCGTCGCGGCCGGCGCCCGAAAGCGCCAGTCCGAAGCGGGCGGGCGAGGTCGGAACGCTGACGCCCGGCTCGAAGCGGATCAGGTCCTTGATGTCGGTCGCCAGAATCGTCTCGATCTGCTCGGCGTCGATGACGCTGACCGTGCCAGGCACATTGGAGGCCAGGCGCCGTGACCGCGTGCCCAGCACGACGACCGGATCGACCTCGGCGGCGGGCGCGGCGGCGACGGGCGCCTCGGCGCGGACAGGCTGAACGATCAGGGCCGAACCGATGGCCGCTGTGGCGGTGGAAAGGAGGAGGAGAGTGCGCATCAATGGCCCCGCTGTGTGATTGGCGGCGTGTTACTGCGAACGATTATTAGAATCAACCGCAATGAATGGTCGGTTTGAACCTGAACCTTCGCCGTTGCGTTGTGGGGACATGAAAACGGCCCTGTTTCCGGCGCTCGCCGCCCTCGTCCTGCTGGCGGCTTGCGGCGACGATCAGGTCAATCCGCCCAACGAACCGGCCGCGCCGCTTCGCACGCCCGAGGCCATGCAGCCAGTGGAGCCGCCGGGCCCGTCGTCTCTGGCGTCTCGCGGACCGCGCAGTTTTGTGGGGGTTTGGGCGGCCAATCCGGCATGGTGCGAGCGGCCGCAGGGGGCGAACAGCCCGATCACCATCACGCCGATGCGGTTTGACGCCTATGGCCACAACTGTGACATCGGCAGCATCGACGAGCGGGGATCAGGTTATGTCGCGGCGCTGTCCTGCATGGCCCAGGGCAAGGCCGTGAACGAGCGCGTCCACATGGGTACGACTGGCGATGTCTTGACCCTGACCTATGTGGATCGCGACATGCTGACGACCAAGCTGGCGCGCTGCCCCGGCTCGCCGCGCGCGCCGGACCCCGCCAACCCTCTGGAAAAGATGATGAAGAAGGACGGGGCCGAAACCCCGCCCGTTACGCCATCTAGTTGAACAGGAAGTTCATCACGTCGCCGTCCTTGACGACATAGGACTTTCCTTCCGCGCGCAGCTTGCCCGCTTCGCGCGCCCTGGCTTCGCCGCGCAGGGCCACGAAGTCGTCGAAGGCGATGGTTTCGGCGCGAATGAATCCCTTTTCGAAGTCGGTGTGAATCACACCCGCCGCCTGGGGCGCGGTGTCGCCGACATTGATGGTCCAGGCGCGTGCTTCCTTCGGGCCGACGGTGAAATAGGTCTGCAGCCCCAGCAGCTTGTAGGCTTCGCGGATCAGACGGTTCAGGCCGGGTTCTTCCAGGCCCAGGGTCTCCAGAAACTCACGCTGCTCCTCGTCGTCCAGCACGGCGATCTCGGATTCGATCTGGGCCGAGATGACGACCGAGTTGGCGTTGTCGGCGGCGGCCCGGGCCGCGACCTTGTCGGACAGGTCGTTGCCCTTGTCGGCCGAGCCTTCCTCGACGTTGGAGACATAAAGGGCGGGCAGGGCCGTCAGCAGTTGCAGCATGTGCCAGGCCTTCACGTCCTCCTTGGACACTTCGGCCGTGCGGGCGGGCTTGCCGGCGTTCAACTGGGCCAGGGCCAGGTCGACCAGTTTCAGCGTCAGGGCCGATTCCTTGTCGCCGCCCTTGGCGCGCTTCTCCAACTGCGGCCGGCGGCGCTCCAGGCTTTCCATGTCGGCCAGCATCAGCTCGGTCTCGATGATCTCCAGATCGGCGATCGGGTCGATTCGGTCCTCGACATGGGTGATGTCGTCATCGACGAAGCAGCGGGCCACGAAGGCCACGGCGTCGCAGTCGCGGATGTTGGCCAGGAACTGGTTGCCCAGGCCCTCGCCCTTGGACGCGCCGCGCACCAGGCCGGCGACGTCGACGAAGGTGATGCGGGCCGGAATGATCTCCTTGGAGCCCGCGATTTCGGCCAGGGCGTTCAGACGCGCCTCGGGCACCGCGACGTCGCCGGTGTTCGGCTCGATGGTGCAGAACGGATAGTTGGCCGCCTGGGCCGCCGCCGTCTTGGTCAGGGCGTTGAACAGGGTGGACTTGCCGACATTGGGCAGGCCGACGATCGCGACTTTAAGGGCCATGGGTATTCCTTGGAGAAGGCGCGAGCCTTTAACCCGTTCGAACGGGTTTGTCAGGCTCGCGCTTCAAAAGGGCTTAATGGGCGCCGTGATCCATGCCTGCCATGGCCGGCTGACGCACCTTGGCCTGAACCGTCACGGGCGCGGCGTCGGCGAAGGTCAGGGTCAGGGGGACGGTTTCGCCGGCGACCAACGGCGCAGTCAACTCCATGAGCATCAGGTGGTTTCCACCGGGCGCCAGGGCGACCGCTTCGCCCGCCGGCAGCGGCAGGCCCTGGCCCATTTCGCCCATGGTCATCACGCCGTTCTCGGTCTTCATCTCGTGAACCTGCAGCATCCCCGCGCGCGGTGTGGAGCCGCCGGTCAGTCGGTCGTCGGTCGCCGCGGTCAGGGTGATGTAGCAGCCGCCCGCCTTGGCGCCGTTCGGAGACGGACGGCACCAGGCGTCGGCGGCGACCACTGCCGCGGCCTGGCCCGCATCGGCGGGCGTCCTGGCCGGCTGCGACGGATTGCAGGCGCTCAGCACCAGAAGGAGGACGGGCGCGGCGGCCAGGGCGGATTTGATCTTCATTGTATGAGCCTTTCAGAAGGCGACGGGACGGCGCCGGATCATCGGTCGTAGCGCTCGATCGAGCAACACGGCCGCGACCAGGCTCAGTCCCGTCAGGGGATAGAGGATGGCGAGGGGAAGAACGATGCCCAAGACGGCGGCGCGCACGCGGGGGCCGGGCGGGGCGGGCGGGGCGCCCAGGCGGCGGCGCGACAGGTCGGGCGGCCGTCGCTTCCACCACATCACCAGGCCGCTGATCGCCAGCACCCACACGCCGATGCAGCCCAGCAGCATGACGATGCGGTTCGCCTGCCCGAACTGCGTGCCTTGATGGGTGTAGATGCCCAGTTCGATAGCCTTGGCGCCGGCCCCAAACTGGTCATAGCCGATGTCGCCCAGCACCCGGCCGGACGCGCCGTCAATATAGAGGGAGCGGCTGTCCTGAACGCGGCGGGCTTGGGTCGTGACCGTATAGGCCGTGCCCTCGCTCGCCGGAATGTTGATCGCATAGGGGCGCGCCAAGCCCGCCGCGTCGGCGGCGTGCATCACCTGCGTCAGGGCGCCGTGACCGGCGTGATCGTGCGTCATGACCATGCCCTCCATGGTCCAGCCGGCGCCGACCGGCGCGTCATGGTGCTGGGCGCGCTGCCAGGCCCCCGCGACCGGAGCGGGCGGCCGGCCCCAGCCGGTCTCCTTGACCCAGCCCATGACGCGCTCGCCCCATACCGCCGACCACGGCATGCCCGTGACCGCCAGAAACAGCACAACCCCGCCGACGTAGAAACCTGTCAGGGCGTGCAGGTCACGCCAGAATGGCCGACGCCGGCTGTCGGTCGTCTGTGGCTTCAGGACCGCCACGGCGCGCCCTCTGGGCCACCATAGATAAAGACCCGTGGCGAACAGGATGATGGCCCAGCCGGCGACGATCTCGACCAGAATGTTGAACGGCCGACCGAGCAGGGTGAGGCTGTGCAGCTTCTTGATCAGTTCCATGACTCCGCCGGCCGGGATCACGCCCGTCGCGCGCCCGGTATGGGGATCGACGAAGACGGTCTTCTGCGCCCCATCCGGCTGGTCCACACGCAGCCGAACGGCCTCGTCAGACCGAGCCGGCAAGACCAGATTGGCAACCCGTCCGCCGCCGGCGGCCGTCTCGGCACGGGCCGCCCAGGTCTCGGGCGCGGCCTGGGCCTGCCCGACCTGGCTCTGGGCAACCGGCGCGCGGATCATGTCGCGATAGACCAGGCCGTCGATCTCGTCCTTGAACAGATAGAGGCCGCCAGTCAGGGCCAGCAGCATCAGAACCGGCATGACGAAGACGCCGGCGTAGAAATGCCATCGCCACACCGCGCGATAGGCGCCGGACAGGGCGTCCGGCTGGTCGGAACGCAGCGGCGGTGGCGCTGCGATCGTCTTGGAAGACATGGGAATCCTGAAGTTCAGGGCAAACACGTCGCGCAGGATTCAAACCGGCGCGGGCTGGCAGTCTGGATTCAGGGGTGGGGCGGCGCGGTGGACGGCGGGCGTGGCGGAGCCCGCGCGGGCGGCGGCGCGCCGACGCTTACAGGTGCGTAAACTACGGTCTCGACCGTGCGGATGATCGTTGCAGGCTGGGGCGCGGGCGGGCAGGGCAGGGCGGCGACAGGCGGGGTGACGCAGGCGGCGCACTTGGCCCCGACGTGCTTGTTGATCGGCCCGTCCATGCCGCCCGACTGGATCGTCTGCGGTCCCTCGGCGGAGCAGATGACCAGCGGATGGCCCGGCTGGACGGCCGCCAACGCCGCGAACGGCAGCAGCGCGCCGATCACGAGCGCGAACACCGCCGCCAGGAAGGCCAGCGATTTCGCAGTCGACCAGTTGTCGGCCTGGGATCGGGTCACGCTTCGCCTCTACGGCCTTTCGACCGTCAGCGAAAGTTAAAGCTCTCCACGCGCCGCCTGGCGCGGGCTGAACTTGGGCGCGGGAGCCAGTCGCATGACCTCGCCCTGATAGCGTTCGTCGTCGCCTGCGACTGCAAAAGGCAAGGCGTCGGCGCAGGCCTGCAGCATGGCGTTCAACCACGGCTGTTCGGCCTTGTGGAAGTCGCCCAGCACATGCGGCATGACCAGCTCCTTCTCGCCGGGATGGCCGATGCCCATGCGGGCGCGACGGAAGTCGGCGCCCAGATGGCTGATCAGGCTGCGGATACCATTTTGCCCCGCCGCGCCGCCGCCCGTCTTCATACGGAAACGGCCGGGCGCCAGGTCGATTTCGTCGTGGAAGACGATGATATCGCTAGGCTTGATCTTGTAGAAGCGCGCGGCCTCGCCGACCGCCCGGCCGCTCTCGTTCATATAGGTCTGGGGCTTCATCAGCAGGATCTTTGTCCCCTCGACGTCCCCCTCGGCGATGATCGACTGGAACTTGGCCCGCTCAGGCCCGAACCGCCACCGCCGCGAGATCTCGTCGGCGGCCATGAAGCCGATGTTGTGCCGGTTCTTCTCATATTTGGCGCCAGGGTTTCCCAGGCCTGCGATGATGATCATGGCGTTCTCATGCCTCGCGCCAGGCCCAAAGAAAAGCCCCGCCGCGGCGAGCCGGGCGGGGCGTGATCTAGTCGAAGCGACGAAGGTTTAGCCTTCGGTCTTCTCGACCGGCGCGGCCTCGGCGTCGGCGGCTTCGTCGGCGGCGGCCGACAGGGCGGCCGAGGAGACCTTGATCGTGGCGATCACGAAGTCGCGGTCGGTGATGGTGGCTTCCGCGCCCTTGGGCAGGGTGATGTCCGAGATGCGAATCGTGTCGCCCATCTGCGACTTGGCCAGGTCGACGACCAGTTCTTCCGGGATCTGGTCGGCACGGACCAGGATTTCGACGGCGTGACGGACGACTTCCAGCGAACCGCCCTGACGAGCGAAGGGCGCTTCGTCGGCGTTCAGGAAGTGCACCGGAACCTCGATCTTGACCGGGGCCTTCTCATCGACGCGCATCAGGTCGAAGTGCAGGGGGCGGTCCGACACTGGGTCGAACTGCACGTCCTTGGCGATGACCGGCTGGGTCTCTTCGCCATACTTCAGCGTCACCAGGTGGCCGAGCAGCTTGCCGGTGTAGAGCGACTTGCGGAAGTCCTTCTCGTTCACCGAAATGGCGACGGGGGCCTTGTCGCCGCCGTAAAGGACGCCCGGCACGAAACCCGCGCGACGCGCAGCGCGAGCGCCGCCGGTGCCGACGCCATCGCGGACGTCCACGTTCAGAATGATCTCGGCCATGTGGCTCGCCTCAACAACAACAGAAACGCCGCGCCAACCCTGGGCCCGCGCGGCGGGGGTCATGAACCCTCGAATTCAAGAGCGCGGGCTATTACACGCATCGAACCGATGGCGCAACCTTCAAAGGCGCGCCTACGCCGCCTGCGCCCTATCCTTGGTCAGGGCGGCCGGACTGGCCACCAGGGTCAGTAATTCCGCCGCGTTGAAGGGCTTGGCCAAATGATGATCGGCGCCTGCCGCGCGTCCGGCGGCGACGTGTTTGGGCATGGCGTTGGCTGTCAGCATGACGATCGGCGTACGCGCCATACCCATCGCCGCCTCGTGCAGGCGAATCTCCTGCGTCGCCGTCAGGCCGTCCATGACCGGCATCTGCATATCCATAAGCACCAGGTCGAAGACGTCGGCTCGGAAAGCCTCCAAAGCCTCGGCGCCGTTCTCGGCCATGACGATCTTGGCGGCCGTCTGGGCCAGAATCAGCTCGATGACGCGCCGGTTGGTCGGATGGTCGTCGGCGACCAGAACGTTGACCGTGCGCGCGCCATCGGCATGTTGCGTCGCCGTGTCAGCTGGTTCCGACGGCGTCGGGGCGACGCAGGGCTTGAGCGGCAGGGTCAGGATGAAGGCCGCCCCGCTGCCCGGTTCGCTCTCGCAATCCAGATCGCCGCCCATCATGTCCGCCAACTGGCGGCAGATCGACAGGCCCAGGCCCGAGCCGCCGAACTTGCGCGTGATGCCGCCGTCGGCCTGTTCGAATCGGGTGAACAGGCGGTCGCGCGTCGCGGCGTCGAAGCCGATGCCGCTGTCCTCGACGGTGAAACGCAGCACCGGCCGGCCGTCCCGATCTTGGCCCTGCTGGACCACGAGCCCGACGAAGCCCTGGCTGGTGAATTTCACGGCGTTGGAGATCAGGTTGGTCAGCACCTGTTTGACGCGGACCGCGTCCCCCATAACCCAGACCCCATCCTCCAGATCGATATCGACATGGAAATCGAGGCGCTTCTGGCGGGCGTTCTCGACATAGAGTTGCGCCGCTTCGCGCACCACGACCGCCAGTTCGAAAGCGTCCTCGGTCAACTCCAGCTTGCCTGATTCGACGCGGGCCAGGTCCAGGATGTCGCTGAGCAGGGTCTGCAACGTCTTGCCAGAGGCCTGCATCAAATCCAGCATCTCGCGCTGCTCGGGGGTCAGTTCGGTCCTGGCCAGCGCCTGCGATAAGCCCAGAACGCCGTTGAGCGGGGTGCGGATCTCGTGGCTCATATTGGCCAGGAACTGGCTCTTGGCGACGTTGGCGGCCTCGGCCGCATCTCGCGCCTCGGCCAAGGCCTGAGCATCCCGTTTCAGGTCGGTGATGTCGTTGCAGACGATGACCATGCCGCCTTCGGATGTGCGACGGTCTTGGACGCGGAGCCAGCGGCCGCCTCCGACCTGTTGTTCGATGCTGGCGGACAACTGGCGCAGCGCCCCCATGCGTTCGTTCAGCCAGTCGTCTTCGCGGCCCAGGGCTTCGTCGTAACGCCCCTGCTCGATCCCGATCTGCAAGATTTCACGAAACGTCATTCCAACCGTGAGGTGAGGTTGGAGCTCCGGATTCAGCTCCGCGTAGCGCGCATTCCACAGCACCAGCCGGTCCTTGGCGTCATAGAAACCCAGCCCGTCCGGCATGGCGTCCACCGCTTCGCGTATGCGACGCAGTTCGGTTGAGCGCGCGACATAGGCCATGACCGCAAGGACGCCGGCCACGCCGCAGATCAACGACAGCACTACGGCAACAAGTACTCGGATCGCGCCGGGCGACAGGCCTTGGGTATCCAGCACGGTTAGGTCCGGAACCAGGCTTATCGCCGCCATACCCACGAAGTGCAGCACGATCACTGTCATGGACAGGCCCACTGTCGTCATCAAAAGGTTGAGAAGACCGCCGCGCTTATAAAAGAAGGCGGTCGCGCCGCCGACGATCATGGCCCCGCCAAGGGAGGCCGCGACCAGACTGGGATCCCAGCTGATCCGCGCCGGCCCTTTGATAGCGGCCATGCCGAGATAATGCATGGCGCCGACGCCAGCCACGGCGATGACCGCCGCCAGAACACGCCATGCCCGCCCCTTGCCGAATTGAATTGAACCAATGGTCAGCCCGATCATGCCCAAGGCGACAACCAGCGAAGCCAGCGTAAGTCCCAGATCGTAGCGAACAGGCACGCCTGCCACGAATCCTTGCATCGCCACGAAGTGAGTCGCCCAGATGGACATGGCCCCAACAACCGTGGCCATGGCGACTGCGCGTCGTCTGCCGGCAGGATCACATCGTCGAACTCGCTCCATAAACCGTGTGGAGACGCCCATTCCTATTAGGCAGATCAGCGCCGCCAGCAGGGTGACCCGCCAGTCATGATCTCGAGTCATGCAGAAGACGATCCGGTCCACTAGCGCTCTCCTTTGAGACAATCTGGCCTAGAATTCTAAATAAACCGTGCGGTGACGCTTGAATGGGGCGCCGCCCTGTCGAAGCGCCGTCACAAAATCCGTGCAAGGATCGGATGTCGCCGTGCATTTTTGAGGTCGCCGCCCCTCCATGCCTTATGAAATCTCGCCCTCTCCCGTCGCGCCGGTGTCCTCGTCGCGTCTGTGGACCGTGGGCGCCAGCATCGGCGTCGCCATTCTGATCCTGGTGGTGCTGGCGATCCTGCATCCCGAACTGGCGGACTGGCTGCTGGGCGGGGCGGTGATCGTGGCGGCGTCGGCCTGGTTGCTGAACATGCCGGGCGCGGCCGACGCCGCCCCGTCCGCCCTAGACGGGGCGACCGCCGATGCGACGACCGATGCGGTCGCCGGCGAACTGCTTGATCGGGTGTTCGAAGCGCTGGACGATCCGGTGCTGGTGGTCAGCGGCGGCGAGCCGGACGATATCGCGGGCCGACGTATCGTCATGGCCAATAACGCTGCGCGCGACCTGTTGCGCATCCAGCGACAGGGTGCGCTGCTGGTCCAGGTCATCCGCGAGCCCGGCGTGCTGGAGGCGGTAGACGAGGCCCTGTTCGGCGGCGCCTCGCGCACCACCGACTACACCACCGGCGGCCAGAGGGATCGGCGTTGGCGGGCCTGGACCCGGCCGCTGTCGGTCGCCGACGGCGTGGCGCCCGGGGGCGAGATGGCGCTGCTGATCCTGCGCGACGAGACGGATGCGCGGCGAACCGAGATGATGCGGGTCGATTTCCTGGCCAACGCCAGCCACGAACTGCGCACGCCGCTGGCCTCGCTGAGCGGCTTCATCGAGACGCTGAAGGGGCACGCGCGCGACGACGTGGCGGCGCGCGACCGCTTCCTGGACATCATGTCGGCGCAGGCGGATCGGATGGGGCGGCTGGTCGCCGACCTGCTTTCGCTCAGTCGCATTGAATTGAATGAACATATCCCGCCGTCCGGTCGTGTCGATCTGGACCGGGCCGCGTCCGACGTGGTGGACGCCATCAGCGTCCTGACGCGCGAAAAGGAAATCGCCATCGCCTTGGACCAAGGAGAGGCGCGGGCCTCGGTCAGCGGCGACCGTGACGAGATTCTCCAGGTGGTCCAGAATCTTTTGGACAACGCCGTCAAATATTCGTCACGCAACGGCACGGTCGAGATTTCCGTTCGGTCCGACCTGTCATTCGACGAGGCCTGGGCTTCGCGGATGCCGGGAGCCACGCGCCTGCCGCTGGTAACGCCCGATCGGACGGCGGGCGTTCTGTATGCCGCCGTCACGGTGCGCGATCACGGGCCGGGGATGGCGCGCGAACACCTGCCGCGCCTGACCGAGCGCTTCTATCGCGTCGAGGGGCAGAAGAGCGGCGAACGCCAGGGCACGGGCCTTGGGTTGGCCATCGTCAAACATATCATGAACCGCCACCAGGGCGGCTTGGTGGTGGAAAGCGCGCCAGGGATGGGCGCGGCCTTCACCGCCTGGTTCCCTCAACCGGGCGAGCGGCGCTAGGTCCTGTCGGCGGCGATGGGGGGAACCTTCGCTGTCACCCAACTGTCATCGACCCGTCTTAATCCGCTGACCATTCGCAGGCAGTAGTCGCGCCGCGTCGGTCCAGGTGTTCAGGGCCGCACGCCGATTCGCGCGCGTCGCTTCGGACTTCGAATGATCTGGATTTATCTGCTGATCCTCATGGCGCTGAGCGCGACCGCCTTTCTAGGCGGTCGAGAGCTGGCGCGTCGCCGCGCGATCGGCGCCAAACCGCATTCGCGCCCAGGCCAGCATGGCGCCTACGCCCTGATCTGGGTGGCCGCGCCGGCGCTGCTGGTGCTGGTCCTGGCCTCGGTTTTTTCAGCGCCGCTGCAACGTCAGCTGACGGCCTCGGGCACGCCTGAAGCGGTCGCCTCCTTGGATCATTTCCGCCGCGACGCCTTCTTCGCCGACGCCTATCGCGTTGGCCGCGGCGAGGCCGCCCTGCAGATCTGGGAGCGCCCGCTGGCCGAACAACTGCCGGTCGAGGCGCGTCGGATGGTCCGTATCGAGCGCACCCTGTCCTGGGGCGGGGGCGCCGCCGCTATCCTGGCCGCCATCTTGGGCGGTCTGTTCGCCCTAACCCAGATCAAGCCGAAGACCCGCGCGCGCAACCGTGTCGAGGGCTGGATCTATGGCGCCCTGTTCGTGTGCTCGGCCATCGCGGTCCTGACGACGCTGGGCATCATCGCCTCCCTGGCCTTCGACAGCTTCCGCTTCTTCCAGAAGGTGCCGGTTCTCGACTTCCTGTTTGGCACGCAATGGAGCCCGCAGATCGCGATCCGCGCCGATCAGGTGGGGTCGTCGGGGGCCTTCGGCGCCGTGCCGCTGTTCGCTGGCACACTGCTGATCATGGTGATCGCGATGTGCGTGGCCGCGCCCATCGGCCTGCTGTCGGCCATCTATCTGTCGGAATACGCCAGCCGCACGACCCGCGCGGTCATCAAGCCGCTGCTGGAAATTTTGGCCGGGGTGCCGACGGTCGTTTACGGCTTCTTCGCCGCCCTGACCGTGGGGCCGCTCCTGCGCGTCATGTTCAACGAGATCGGCCTGTTCCTGATCGGCGGGCCGCTGGACGGACTGGGCCGGTATCTGGCGCTGGTGCAGAACCAGATGGCCCTGACCGCCGGCGCCGTGATGGGCATCATGCTCATTCCCTTCGTGTCATCCCTGTCCGACGACATCTTGAACGCCGTGCCGCAGAGCCTGCGCGACGGTTCGTTCGCCATGGGCGCCACCAAGTCCGAGACGGTCAAGCGCGTGCTGCTGCCCGCCGCCCTGCCGGGCATCGCCGGCGCCCTGCTGCTGGCCGTGTCGCGCGCCATCGGCGAGACGATGATCGTGACCATGGCGGCGGGCCTGGCCGCCAACTTGACCTTCAATCCGCTGGATACGGTGACCACCGTCACGGTGCAGATCGTGACCCTGTTGACCGGGGACCAGGAGTTCAGCAGCGCCAAGACCCTGTCGGCCTTCGGCCTGGGCCTGACCCTGTTCCTGGTGACGCTGGCGCTGAACATCATCGCCCACCGGATCGTCCAGACCTATCGGGAACAATATGACTGACGCGACCCCCGATCGGATCGACGGCGCTTCCGCCAACGGGCGGCTGGAGCGTCTGCGTGCGGGGCTCAAGCGCCGCCACGCCAAGGAAACGCGCTTCAAATGGTATGGCCGCCTGGCTATCGCGGCCGCCATGCTGTTCCTGGCGATCCTGCTGGTCCGTATCGTCGAACAGGGCCATACGGCCTTCTACGCCCACACGGTGACGGTGCCGGTCTATATGGACCCCGCCCGCATCGACCGCGCCTATCCGCAGGGCTCCAACTTCGAGCAGATGGCGGCCGAGCAGCAGCTTCAGCGGATGGGCGTCGCCGACGATGCGGCCGCAACAAAGGCCGGCCAGATGAAGCGGTTGTTCTCGTCGGAGCTGAAGTTCGTCGCCGCCGATCTGGTCGCCAAGCGCGCCGAGGTCATCGGCGAGACCGTGCCCTTGGCCGTGCCGCTGTCGGATGACGCCGACCTTTATCTGAAGGGCGAAATCTCCAAGGCCACGCCGGAGGATCAGCGCCGTCTGTCCGATCAGCAGATCGCCTGGCTGGACAAGATGAAGGCCGATGGCGTCATCGGCGCCCACTTCAACACCGCCCTGTTCACCAATGGCGATTCCACCCAACCCGAGCTGGCCGGGGTGCTGGGCGCCGTGGTCGGTTCGGCGCTGATGCTGCTGGTCACGGCCCTGATCGCCATTCCGCTGGGCGTCGGCGCCGCCATCTGGCTGGAAGAGTTCGCGCCCAAGAACAAGCTGACCGACATCATCGAGGTCAACATCAACAACCTCGCGGCCGTGCCGTCGATCGTCTATGGCCTCTTGGGTCTGGCCCTGTTCATCAACTGGATGCACCTGCCGCGCGCCAGCCCCATCGTGGGCGGTCTGGTTCTGGCCCTGATGGCCTTGCCGACTCTGGTCATCGCCACCCGTTCGGCGCTGAAGGCCGTGCCGCCCTCGATCCGCGAGGCGGCCCTGGCCATGGGCGCGTCCAAGACCCAGACGGTGTTCAGCCACGTCCTGCCGCTGGCCATGCCCGGCGTCATGACCGGCGCCATCATCTCCATGGCCCACGCCTTGGGCGAGACAGCGCCGCTGCTGCTGATCGGCATGGTCAGCTTCGTGCCGGGCGTGCCGCACGCCATCGACCAGCCCGTCGGCGCCCTGCCGTCGCTGATCTACATCTGGGAGAACGCCTCGGAGCGGGCCTTCCACGAACGCACCGCCGCGGCGATCATCGTCCTGCTGGTCTTCATGATCATCATGAACGCGGCGGCCATCATCCTGAGGCGGCGCTTCGAGCGTCGGTGGTAAGAGAATGAAATTCCGTATTTTCCGCTCCGCCGAGGACCAGACGGGCGCAGGGCCGGTCGATCCGACCCAGACGCCGCGCATGGGCGGGCAGGTCCTGCCCGAGGTCGCGCCGGCGTCCGACGCCGCGCCGACGAACTTGCGAGCCGAAGACGCCGCGCCTGTGACAGGCCCGACCGCCGTCGACACGCCGCCGACGGGACCGATCAAGATCGCCGCGCGCGACGTCTCGGTCTTCTATGAAGGCAAGCAGGCGCTTTACGACGTCTCGCTGGACATCCCGGACAAGACCGTCACGGCCCTGATCGGCCCGTCGGGCTGCGGCAAGTCGACCTTCCTGCGGACAATGAACCGCATGAACGACACCATCGCCGGGGCCCGCGTCACCGGGCGGATCGCGATGGACGACGAGGACATCAACGACCGCGCCATCGACCCCGTGCTGCTGCGCGCCCGGGTCGGGATGGTGTTCCAGCGCCCGAACCCCTTCCCCAAGTCGATCTACGAAAACGTCGCCTACGGACCCAAGATTCACGGCCTGGTTTCGTCCAAGTCCGAAATGGACGGCGTGGTCGAAAGCGCCCTGAAGCGCGCGGGTCTGTGGGACGAGGTGGCCGACCGCCTGCAATCCTCGGCCATGGGCCTGTCGGGTGGTCAGCAGCAGCGTCTGGTCATCGCCCGCGCCATCGCCGTGAACCCCGAAGTGATCCTGATGGACGAGCCCTGCTCGGCCCTGGACCCCATCGCCACGGCGCGGATCGAGGAATTGATCGACGAACTGCGCGAGCGGTTCTGCATCGTCATCGTCACCCACTCGATGGCCCAGGCCGCGCGAGTGTCGCAACGCACCGCCTTCTTCCACATGGGCCGTCTGGTCGAGACGGGCGACACCGAAGACATCTTCCAGAATCCGCGCGAACGGCGCACCCTCGACTACATCACGGGACGCTTCGGCTAATCCGATGAACCAGCACACCGTCAAAGCCTATGGCGACGAACTGAACCAGATCACGGCCGAGGTCGCTCGCATGGGCGGCCTAGCCGAGGCCCAGGTCGCGGACGCCATCGATTCCGTCGCCCGGCGCGACATCGCCCTGGCGCGCGCGGTGGTCGAGCGTGACCTGAAACTGGATGCGCTGCACCGGGATATCGAGAAGAAGGCCATTCGCCTGATCGCCTTGCGTCAGCCGGTCGCCAGCGACCTGCGTCGCACCCTGGGCGCCATGAAGATCGCCACCGATCTGGAACGCACAGGCGACCTGGCCAAGAACATCGCCAAGCGCGCCCTGATCTTGGCCGAGGGCGAGCCGATGCAGCCGCTCACGCGCTCCATCGAGCGTATGGGACGGTTGGTGTCGACCCGCCTGCGCGACGTGCTGGACGCCTACACCGCCTCCGAGTTGGATCGCGCCGTCGCCGTCTGGCAGACCGACGACGAGGTGGACGAGCACTATAACGCCCTGTTTCGCGAACTGCTGACCTACATGATGGGGGATCCGCGCACGATCGGCGCCTGCACCCATCTGCTGTTCATGGCCAAGAACCTGGAGCGGATAGGGGACCACGCGACCAATATCGCCGAGACCGTCCACTACGAGATCACCGGCGACGACATCGTGGGCGAACGCCCGCGCGCCCAGCCCACGGCCGAGGATTCCGATCCGACGCCAAACCTTTCCACGCACTGACCCGAGACCGGAGACCCGACGTGCAGCCCTATATCCTTGTGATGGAAGACGAGGACGCGCTGGCGACCCTGCTTCAGTACAATCTGGAAAAGGAAGGTTACGACGTCACCGTCGCCGCCGACGGTGAAGAAGGGATGCTCCAGATCGACGAGCGCCAGCCTGATCTTGTTCTGCTGGACTGGATGCTGCCCAAACTGTCGGGCATCGAGGTCTGTCGCCGTATCCGGGGCAAGGCCGAGACGCGCAACCTTCCGATCATCATGCTGACGGCGCGCGGCGAGGAAAGCGACCGGGTGCGCGGTCTGGACACCGGGGCCGACGACTATCTGACCAAGCCCTTCTCGATGGTCGAACTGATCGCCCGTATCCGCGCGGTGCTGCGCCGCATTCGTCCCGGTCTGGCCGACGACCGGCTGAACCACGGCGACATCATCATCGACCGGGTGTCCCATCGCGTGAAGCGCGACGGCAAGGAGGTTCACCTTGGCCCGACCGAGTTCCGCCTGCTGGACCACTTCATGCAGCATCCGGGCCGGGTGTTCAGCCGTGAGCAGTTGCTGGACGCCGTCTGGGGCTCCGACGTCTATGTCGAGGCCCGCACCGTGGACGTTCACGTCGGCCGCCTGCGCAAGGCCCTGTCCATCGGCGACGACAGCGCCAATCCGATCCGCACCGTCCGCTCTGCGGGCTATTCGCTGGATCTGGAAGGCTAGATCAAAAGAGAGGGCGGCTCGCGGAGCCGCCCTTTTTTGGCTCAGATCTGCTCGGCGACCACCTCGTCGGGGTCCAGCGCATAGACGGTGGCGCAGTATTCGCAGGTGACGCGAATCTTGCCGTCGTCCTCAAGCATATCGGCGCGTTCGGCGGGGTCGAACGAAGCCAGGACCGAAGCGATCCGGTCGCGCGAACAGCGGCAGACGGCGGTCAGCTCGCGCGCGCCTTCCAGCCGGACCCCGTCCTCGTGGAACAGGCGGAACAGCAGGGTCTCGGGCGAGATCGTCGGGTCGATCAGTTCGTCGTCGGCCAGGGTGCCAAACAGGGCGCGGGTGCGGTCCCAGACCTCCTCGGTCGATCCGCGCGTCTCGTCGCCGGCGATGATCTGGATCATCGCCCCGCCTGCGCGCCATTGCGAACCGGTCTCCGTTTCGACCGCGCCTACCGCCAAGCGCACCTTGGTCGGCACCTGTTCGGACTGCTGGAAATAGTGTTCGGCCGCCAGCGACAGGCTTTCGCCCTCGATAGGAGTGATGCCCTGGGTGCGCTCGAAGTCGGGGCCGCGATCCAGAGTCATGACGAAAACACCCTGGCCCAGCAGCGACTTGGCGCCGGGACGGGAGAAGCCCTTGGACGCCTCGCCGACCTCGGCCTCGTCATAGCGGCAGTAGCCGCGCAGGGAGCCATCGGTGCCATAGTCGGCCACGACATAGCGCACGGGGCCGTCGCCCTGGGCCTGGACCAGCAACCGGCCGTCGAACTTCAGGCTGGAGCCGATCAGGGCGGCCAGGGCGCAGGCTTCGCCAAGCAGGGCGGCCACCGGCTCGGGATAGGCGTGGGCGGCCAGAATCTTGTCGATGGCGGCGCCTAGGCGAACCAGGCGACCGCGCACGGGCCAGCCCTCGATCTGGAAGGCGGCGGCCAGATCGTCGGAAATGGGAGTTTCGGGCGCGTGATCGGTCACGGCGGGGTCCTTTGGCGACGTCATTTCGGGATCGCGGCTATGTAGGCGCCGAGGCGGCCGTTGATAAGGGGCAATCCGGCGCGGGGTCAGGGCCATGCGACGCGCGGTCGACGGAACCCTTTTCCGCGCGGTTCGCTCTTTTCCGACAAGCGGAGCCGTCGCTCCGCCTGACACGCCATTTCGAGGAAAAGGTCCCGCCGATGATCCGCGACATCGATCCGATTGAAGAAATTCGCAAACATCCCGGCATCACGGCCGGCAGCCTGGCTGCCTTGGTGCTCGGCGCGGCGGCTGTCGTCTATCTGACGCAGCGCACCGGGCCGACCCGCTATCAGCGCATCAAGACCCGCATCGACCCGCGCGGATGGGTCGATACGGCCGAACTGCGCGACCGTTTCCACGATGCGGTGGACGCCTTCCGTCATCGTGCGGAAGAGGTGGGCGAACAGACCGCCGACTTCTCGCGCGAAGCCCGCCACCGCGCCGCAGACGCCGCCTATGACGCCCGCGACCGCGCCGATGCTTGGTTCCGCTCGGCGCGCAAGGGGTCGAAGAAGGCCATGAAGAAGCACGGCAAGACCGCGCGTCGATATGCGGACGACGCCGGGGCCTACGCCCGCGATCATGCGCGCGAGGGCGGGGCGCTTCTGGCCGTCGCGACCATCGCCGCCGCTGTCGGCGCCGCCGTGCTGGAAAGCCGCCGCCCTGACAGCCGCGTGCGCCGGATCGTGCGTTTCTGACATAGTCGTGCCGCCCCGTGGGTGAAACACCCGCCGAGCGGCATGGTTTAAGCGCAACTGTGCGCCGTCATCAGCATGGCTTGGCTATGCTGCGTGCGCGAAGGCGGCTAAGACGCGCCACATGACTGCGCGCCCCACTCTGATCTTCGACTTCGATTCGACCTTGGTCGATTTCGAGACCCTTGAGGCGCTGGCCGACATCGCCCTGACAGGTTCGGCCGACGCCGATGCGATCCGCGCCGAGATCGCATCGCTGACCGACAAGGCGATGGCCGGGACGCTGGATTTCGGCCAGGCGCTGCGCCAGCGTCTGGCGCTGCTCCCCCTGACCCGCGACCATGTGCAGGCGCTGGCGCAGACCGCGCCCGATCGGTTGACGGCCTCCGTTCGGCGTAATCTCAACTTCTTCCAGCAGAACACCGGCAAGATCGTCATCATTTCCGGCGGTTTCCGCGACGTGATCGCCCCCGTCGCTCAGGAACTGGGCGTTTCGCCGGACCGGGTGCTGTGCAACGACCTGATCTATGACGCCGAGGGGCGTGTGACGGGCGTCGATGAGGCCAACCCTCTGTCGCGCGATAATGGCAAGCCCGCCGCCATCCATGCCCTGAACCTGTCCGGTCGCGTCGTCATGATCGGTGACGGCTGGAACGATGCGGAGGTCAAGATCGCCGGGGCGGCCGACGCCTTTTACGCCTTCACCGAGGTCGTGCGCCGCGCGCCGGTGGTCGAAGTCGCGGACGCGGAAGCCGCCTCGCTGGACGAGGTGCTGCACGCCGAGGGCCTGGCCGGTCGTTGGTCCTTCCCGCGCAGCCGCATGAAGATGCTGCTCTTGGAAAACATCCACCCCGCCGCCGTCGAACGGCTGGAGGAGGCGGGCTATTCGGTCGAGACGCAGAAGGGCGCGCTGGACGAGGACGATCTGATCGCCGCCATCAAGGGCGTCCATGTGCTGGGCATCCGTTCCAAGACCACGGTGTCGCGCCGGGTGCTGGAACAGGCGGACAAGCTGATGGCCGTCGCCGCCTTCTGCATCGGCACCAATCAGATCGATCTGGAGGCGGCGTCCGATCACGGCGTGGCGGTGTTCAATGCGCCCTATTCCAATACGCGCTCGGTGGTCGAACTGGCCATCGGCCTGATGATCGTGCTGATGCGCGACGTCCCGGACAAGTCGGCGGCCATGCATGTGGGCCAGTGGAACAAGTCGGCTACCGGCTCCAAGGAGTTGCGCGGCAAGACCCTGGGCATCGTCGGTTATGGCGCGATCGGCAGCCAGTTGTCTGTGCTGGCCGAGAACCTGGGGATGCGGGTTCTGTTTTATGACCTGTCGGAACGGCTGGCGCTGGGCAATGCGCGGCGGATGCGGTCTCTGGACGCCCTGCTGGCCGAAAGCGACGTGGTGACGCTGCATGTCGATGGACGGCGTGAGAACGCCGACATCTTCGGCGCGGCCCAGTTCGGCCGGATGAAGGAGGGCGCGCTGTTCCTGAACCTGTCGCGTGGTCATGTCGTCGATGTCGGCGCCCTGGCCCAGGCCATGGGGTCGGGCCGGGTCGCCGGCGCGGCCGTGGACGTCTTCCCCGAGGAGCCGCGCACCAATTCCGATCCCTTCGAAAGCCCGCTTCAGGGGCTGAGGAATATGATCCTGACGCCGCATATCGGCGGCTCGACCGAAGAGGCGCAGGAAGCCATCGCCGAGTTCGCGGCCGAGCGGCTACTGGGTTATCTGAACCGGGGGGACACGACATTCAGCGTCAATCTGCCCAACGTGCAGTTGGCCGATGTGTCGGGCGCGCACCGCATCCTGCACATCCACAGGAATCAGCCCGGCGTGCTGGCCGAGCTGAACCGGGCGCTTGCTGCGGCGGGTCTGAACATCCTGGGCCAGCACCTGAAGACCGACGAACGCACCGGCTACGTCATCACCGACGTCGATCGCGACTATGACCCGGAGGCGCTGCGGGTGCTGAAGACCGTGCCCGGCACGTTGAAGTTCCGCACCCTGCATTAGGTCACGCCGCGCAAAATCTTCCGAAGGCTGACGTTACGGCATCTTGCCATCTGCGCTGACTGGCGCATCCTCACCGCAACGGCCGCGACCTACGACGGCTGGGGAGGTTCACATGTCACGCTTCATCACCGGCGGCGCCGTCGCCGCCTTGGCGCTGGCCGCCTGCGCCTTTGCAGGATCGGCCTCGGCCCAGACCTACAACCGTCTCGTCGTGTTCGGCGACAGTCTTAGCGACAACGGCAATCTGTATCTGATCTCGGGCGGGACCCAGCCGCCGTCGCCGCCCTACGCCCGTCGGTTCTCGAACGGGCCAACCTTCGTCGAACTGCTGGGCTTCAACGCCGTCAACTTCAACGGCTCGGTGTCGGGCAGCATCAACTACGCCTTCGGCGGGGCGCGCACCGACGCCTCCACCGGCGTGCCGTTCGGCATGTTGAACCAGCTGTCGCGCTATACGGCGGCGGGCGGGCGGTTCAACTCGACCGATCTGGTCAGCGTCCTGGGCGGCGCCAACGACATCTTCCAGGGGCTGCCGGTCGCCGGCGCCTCGGCCAGCCCGGTCGCGGCGATCACGCCCGTCGCCACCGGCGCAGCGGCCAATGTCACCACCCTGATCAACACCGTGGCGGGGGCCGGTGCGGGGACCATCCTGGTCACCAACCTGCCCAAGCTCAGCCTGACGCCCCAGTTCCGGGGGACGGTCGCCGCGCCGCTGGCTGATTACGCCGTCACGACCTTCAACACCGCCCTGCAGACGGGGCTGACGACCACGGCCGGCGCGCGGCCGGGCAGCAACATCATCATGATGGACCTGTTCAAGATCGGCGACACCCTGGCCGCCAACCCAGGCCTGTTCGGCATCACCAACATCACTCAGAGCTGCTTCAACGGGGTCACGGTCTGTTCGAACCCCGACAGCTATTTCTACTTCGACGGCGTTCACCCGACGGCGGCCGGGCATCGGATCATCGCCCAGCTCGCAACCGACTACCTCTACTACGGCGACATCGGCGCCCAATCGACGCTTCAGGGCGAAACGACCTATCGCCACCGCGAGGACGCGCTGGACGCCGCAAGCGACGCCCTGTCGGGTCGTCAGCCGTGGGAGGCGGGCGTCGCCGTCACCACCGCCGCCCTGATCGACAGCGTCGACACCGATGCGCGTGGGCCGGTCACAAGCGTCTCCAGCGACGGCTGGGGCGCGCGGATCGCGCTGGAGGCGGGACCGTCCGCCAACTGGCGCTTCGGCCTGGCCGGATCGGCGCGAAGGACGGACGTGGACAGCCAGGCGTTGCGGTTCAATGTCGAAAGCTTCGGCCTGGACGTCTATGGCGGCTGGCGCTCGGGCGATGTGTTCGTCAATGCGGCGGTAGGTGTGGCGCGCGACAATATCGACGACATCGAGCGCACCACCAGCCTGGCCCCCATCGTCCACATGGCCGAGACACGGGCGCTCACCACCGGCGCGCGACTGCAGGGCGGGATGTGGTTCGACATGGGCGGCTTCGCGCTGTCGCCGCGCGCGGCCCTGGCCTATGTCTCCAGCGACGTGGACGGCTATTACGAACAGGGCGTCGGGGCCCAGTATCAGTATGGCGACCGCACCGTGAAAGCCCTGACCGGCGAGGTGTCGCTGCGCGCCGAGGCGGAGATGGGGCGCTTCGGCCTGTTCGCCGAAGGGGGCTATCGTGACGCGCTGGACGACAGTTCCGATCCTGTCCGCGTCGGGCTTTACAACAACCCGGCCCAGGTCCTGTCGCGCGAGATCGACGATCCGTTCGGCGGTCAGTTCCTGGCGTCTGCGGGCGTGGAAGGCGCGGTCGGGCCGGTCAAGGTCACGATCGGCTATCGCGGTCGCTTCGGCGATCACGCCGAGAGCCATATGGGCGGCATCCAGTTGAAACTGCCGCTCTAAGGAGCGGCGCGGGGAGGGGGCGCGCTCAGCGCCCTTTCTTACGCACCCACATGGCGGCGTCGGCCTCGGCCAGCCACGCCTCTGCGTCTGTATGACCGTCCCAGGCTCGAACGCCGAACGATCCGCCCAACTCTGTTTTCTGGCCGTCCCAGACGAAGCCTTCGGTCTGCAGCGCCTGGGCCAGCTGACGCGCCTTGGCTCGGCCCTCGTCCAGTCCGGCGTGCAGCATCAGAAGCGCGAACTCGTCGCCGCCCATTCGGCCGACCGCATCCGATTCGCGCAGGTTCGCCAGAAACAGACGGGCCACGGCGATCAGGGCGGCGTCGCCTGCGGCATGACCCAGGGTGTCGTTGACGCTCTTGAAGCCGTCCATGTCCAGATACAGCAGAACCGCCGGCACGCCGTGCCGCTGGCAATAGGCCATGGTCCGCTGCAAGGCCCCGATGAAGCCGCGCCGGTTCAGGGCGGGCGTCAGCACATCGTGATCGGCGGCGGCCTCGGCGGCGGCGGCGCGCGACTTCCAGGCGTCCAACTCCAGGCGCAGGCGTGCGATCTCGGCGGTCAGGTCGTGTTCGGCCACGTCGGTCACGGCGCAGGATGGGCTCCGGTCGCGCGACTCACTCAAGGCGTCGCGCAGGGTGAAGCGATGGTAGAGCGTGATTCCGCGACATTGAAGTCGCCGCGCGTCGGAAACCGCCGGCTTGCGGTTGCGGGCGCCCCGTCGGTGCTGTAACGGGCGCCTTTCCGCGAGGGGCCTTGCAGACATGGCGACTTCCGAAACCCCGGTGGCGATCATCATGGGCAGCCGGTCAGACTGGCCGACGATGAGGCTGGCCGCCGACAAACTGGACCAACTGGGCGTCGCCTGGCAGGCCAAGGTCGTCAGCGCGCACCGTACGCCGGACCGTCTGGTTCAGTTCGCCACGGGCGCCAAGGCCGCCGGATACCAGGTCATCATCGCGGGCGCGGGCGGCGCCGCCCATCTGCCTGGCATGGCGGCCTCCATGACCGAACTGCCTGTTCTGGGCGTGCCGGTGAAGTCCAAGGCGCTGAAGGGCATGGATAGTCTGTTGTCCATCGTGCAGATGCCCGCGGGCGTGCCGGTCGCGACCCTGGCCATTGGCGAGGCGGGCGCCGCCAACGCCGGCATTCTGGCCGCGCAAATCCTGGCCCTGGCAGATGCTGCCCTGGCCGAACGGCTGACCGCCTTCCGCACCGCCCAGACCGAATCCGTCGCAGAATCCGTCGAGGACTGAGTGCCCAGCCTTCCGCTTCCCCCCGGTTCGACCCTCGGCATCATCGGCGGAGGCCAACTGGGCCGGATGCTGAGTCAGGCCGCCTCGCGCCTGGGCTTTGACGTCGTTATTCTGGACCCTGAGGCGAACAGCCCTGCGGGCCGGGTGTCGGCGCGTCAGATCGTCGCCGCCTATGACGACCCCGACGCCCTGACGGCCTTGGGCCGCGCCGCCGACGTCGTCACCTTCGAATTCGAGAATGTGCCGGCCGCTTCCATCGAAAGACTGGCCGAGGCCGGCGCCTTGGTCGCGCCGGGACCGACCGCGCTGCGGGTGTCGCAGGACCGGGCGGATGAAAAGACCTTCCTGAACGCTGTCGGCGCGCCGACGGTGCAGTTCGCGGTGGTGGACACGCTGGAGGACCTGATCGACGGTCTGACGGTGCTGGGCGTTCCGGCCCTGCTGAAGACGCGTCGCGAAGGCTATGACGGCAAGGGGCAGGTCTGGATTCGCGATATCGCCGATGCGGCGCAGGCGCTGGAAAGCCTAGGTGGTCGTCCGGCGATCCTGGAGGCAAAGGCCAGTTTCGTGCGCGAGTTGTCGGTTATCGCCGCGCGCGACTGGGACGGCCATATGGCGGTCTATCCGTTGGGTGAAAACAGCCATGAGGGCGGGGTCCTGCGCACGACACTGGCGCCCGCGACTGTGGACGACAAGACCCAAGTCCGCGCCCGCGCCATCGCCGAGGCGATTCTGGACGGGCTGGACTATGTTGGCGTGTTGGGGGTCGAACTGTTCGACTTGGGCGACGACATCCTGCTGGTCAACGAGATCGCGCCGCGCGTCCACAACACTGGTCACTGGACCCAGGACGGCTGCGTTTGCGACCAGTTCGAACAGCATATCCGCGCCGTGACGGGTTGGCCTCTGGGGCCGACCGCCGCTCATGCCCGCGTCGAGATGACCAATCTGCTGGGCGACGAGGTCGAACAGTGGCGTGACTTGGCGGGCAAGTCCGACGAGCGGCTGCACATCTACGGCAAGGCCGAGGCGCGCCCCGGCCGCAAGATGGCGCATGTGAACCGGATGCTAGGTTCGATTTAGCCGAATTTGACTTCGTCACATCTCACGACGTTGAGAACGCCATTGGGGATCGGTTTGCTTTCGACCCAGCAGACCTTTGGTTTCGTTCGCGATGGCGGCTCTTGATAAGACAGCCCGCCTAAAAGCGCTGACCCCGCTAAAACTCCGATCCCGCTCAGGACGATGGTCTTCCGCATCTCACAACCTCCGTTTACTGCGATTGTCGCACAGGTTGTTGGTTTCGGCAATCGTGGGATGCCCTAGGTTCTTGCCCCATACCGCATCCGACTCAGCGCCTCATTCACCCTACGGAACGGCGCGTCGAAATCCTTGCCTGCCTTCCATTTTTCGAAGGCCATGACGTTTTCGATGCGGCGGGCGACGAATTCTTCTGCGCGTTCACGACCGTCGAACCAGCGCATCGTCAGGGCTGGAATCAGGATGCCCGACAGGATGGTTCGCTTCGAATAATGGTTCCAATCGGTCGCCTCGTCGCCGGCCCAGCGCCACAGGTGGTCAGCGCTTTCCCAGGCCAGTTTCAGCCCTAGATCGGCGTTGGCGGGCAGGGCCAGGAAGGCGGCGCATCGGCGTGTGGCCTCAAGGTCGGCGGCGCCCGCCTCCATCCGCTCGGACACGGCGCGGGCGATTCTTTCGCGAATCTTCAACGACTTGGCGTCGATGGCGGACAAGGCCTGTAAGGCCCGCGAATCGTGGCGACGCGACAACAGGGCGGCCAGATCACGCGCGCCATTGGGCAGCAGCAGTTCTTCGTCGCCAAGGGACAGTCCGCTGGCCTCGCACGCCTCGCGCACCAGGCGCGCGTTCCAGCCCAGGGCGGGCGCGCGGGCTATGGCGGCGTCCAGCACGGTCTGCTCGGTGCGGTCGGCCCAGTCGGGGTTCTGTGTCATGGGGGGAACATACGCCTGTCGCGCGGGGGTTTCGAGCCTTCAAGAATGGTCGCGTTGAACTGGACAGGGCAGGGTGGGTCGTGTATCAGCGCGCCTTCATCCGAGGGCCTCGCTCCCGGAAGACGATTTTATTTTGTTCGCCCGTCTCCCTCACAGGACGCGGCGGGCGGCCAAAGGAGAGTTTAACCTGGTTCAGATTTTCGTCCGCGACAACAACGTCGATCAGGCGCTGAAGGCCCTGAAGAAGAAGATGCAGCGCGAAGGCAGCTTCCGTGAAATGAAGCGCCACGTGCATTACGAAAAGCCGTCGGAAAAGCGCGCCCGCCAAAAGGCTGAAGCTGTCCGTCGCGCCCGCAAGCTGGCGCGCAAGCGCGCTCAACGCGAGGGCCTGCTGCCCGCGCCGAAGCCGCGCGTTCCCGGCGGTCGTTAAGACCTCGGCGAAAGCCACAAGATTAGAGGCCGCTTCCGAAAGGAGGCGGCCTTTTTCGTGTCTCCTCCCCACCGCTTTCGCGACGGGGAGGATAGACGCCTGCCTAGTTCTGTCCTGTCACCGCCCGGCCGAACGTTTTCCAACTCAGCTTCACGTCCGACAGGGCGCCGGCGCGGAAGGCGCGGCCGGCGATCCAGACCATGAAGGCGGCCGTGGCGAACATGCCGATCAGGGTCAGCACGACCTCGATCAGGGGCGGATCGCTGGGCGCCCGCGCGCTCATCAGGAAGGGGGTGAAGAAGGGAATCCACGACAGCACCTTGACCACCGGCGCGTCCGGGCTGGTCAGGGCCATCTGCATGACCAGGATGGGCACCACCAAGATCATCATGATCGGCCCCATCAGCGTCTGGGCGTCGCGCGGCGTCTCGCAGAAGGCGCCGATGGCGGCGAACAGCACCGCATACATCAGATATCCGCCGACCATATAGGCCATGAAATAGAAGATCAGGCCGTCGTGCATCAGCGCCTGTCCGATGCTGGCCGCCACCTGGGGCGAGGCGGACATCAGGGTCGATGCGCCGATCCCGCCCCACACCGCCATGACCGTCAGCGTCAGCAGCGCCACCCCCAGCACCTTGCCGGTCAGAATCTCGGTCGTCGACGCCGAGGACAAAAGCACCTCCAGGATCTTGTTCGACTTCTCCTCCATCACGCTGTTCAGCAATATGGAGGCGCCGGTGATGACCAGCGACCACAGCAGGAAACCGGCCCCCAGGCCCACGAAGGACGGGATGCGGTCGCGCATCGACACCTCGGCTCCGCTGGCGGCGTTGGGGGAGAAGGCCTTCACCTCGGGCTGGAACGTCTGGATCTCGGTGGCCACGGCCGGAGGCACGCCAGCCTCGGCCAGCAGTTCGTTGCGGCGCGCATCGCGCAGGGCGCTGCGGACGAAGCCGGACACGTCATTGTCGGTGGCGCGGGCGGTCCAGACCTGGGCGGCGGGCTTGCCGTCGATCCGGTTCAGAAACACCACGGCGTCCAGGCGATCGGTCTTGGGCGTCTGCTTGTCCAGCGCCGTCTTGATGGCGGCGTCACGCGCCGGGCCGGTCGCATCGGCGATGGCGGCCGGCGCCGCGACCAAACGAATTTTTGGCGCGCTGATGGAGGCCATGGCGCGCCCGGCGCCGGCCTGACCCTTCTCGGCGGCGATGCGCAGCCGTTCGCCCTGCCGATCCAGATCGGCCTGCAAGGCGTCGCGGACCGTGGCGGCCAAGCCCGTGGCGGCGGGGCCCTGTTCGATCACGGCTACCGTCTTGATCGGCTCGGCCGACCGGATCAGCAGCGGGATGCCCCCGCCCAGCACGGCGAACATCGGAAAGGCCAGCAACGACAGCCAGAACCCCACCGTCTTGGCGTAGGCGACATATTCGCGGCGCGCGATCAGCAGGGTGCGCTTCATTGGACCGCCTCCGACGGCGAGGCGGGTTGGTCGGGATGGTCGCCGGTCAGGCCGATGAAGGCGTCGTGCAGCGTCGGCTCCTTTAAGGCGAAGCCGCGCACGTCCAGGCCGTTCAGGAAGGCGGCCTTCAACGTCTCTTGCCCCGCCGCGCCCGGCGACAGGGCGATTTTCAGCCGTCGCACGCCATCCTGTTCGGACAGGGTTTCGACCCCCGCTACGCCAGGCAGGGTCGCCGCCGCCTGGGCGTCGATGGCGCCGTCCAGATCAAGGAATCGGGGCGAGGTCGCCTTGGCCTGCTCGACCGTGCCTTCGAACGCTTTTCGCCCGCGCGCCAGCAGCACGACCTTGTCGCACAGCCGCTCGGCATGCTGCATCACATGGGTGGAGAACAAGACCGTGGCCCCGTTGGCCGCCAGATCGCGGATCATGGCTTCCAGCCCCTGCTGGTTCATGGGGTCCAGGCCCGAGAACGGCTCGTCCAGGATGACGAACTCAGGCTGGTGCACGACCGAGGCGATCAGTTGCACCTTCTGCGCCATCCCCTTGGACAGTTCCTTCATCTTCTTTTTCTGCGCGGCGCCCAGCCCCTGCTGCTCCAGCATGGTCTTGGCGCGACGGCGACCTTCCGCAGGGGGCAGTCCCTTCAGCGCGCCGAAAAAGGCGATGGCCTCGACCGGCGTCATCTTCTTGTACAGACCCCGCTCCTCGGGCAGGAAGCCGATGCGGTCGCGCACCTGACGTCCGTCGGCGGCGCCCAAAATCTCGATCCGACCCGCCGTCGCCGGTTGAAGCCCCAGGATCATCCGCAGGGTCGAGGTCTTGCCCGCCCCATTGGGACCCAGAAACCCGCAGATCGAGCCCTTCTGAACCTGAAAGCTCAGATCGCGCACCGCGTCGAAATCGCCGTATCGCTTGCTCACGCTCTCCAGCGTCAACGCCGCCATGTCGCCCCCTAATGTTGCAGCCGTCAGCCTATGGGCGTCGCCGCCCGGACGCCAGCCGCCAGAGCTATTTGAGAACCGGCAAGTCGATATAGGAGGCGTCCGCCCCGTCATGGTGCACGGCGTTGTCGGCGATAACACCCTCGCGTTCGCTTTCGTTCGGTCCGCCGGTGTTCAGATTCCTGACGAATTTCGGGAAGTTGGAGCTGGTGATCTCGACCCTGATCCGGTGGCCTGGCTGGAAGGTGTTGTTGATGGTCATCGGCGTCGGCTGAACCGTGGCGACCTGGCCGGGCGTCAGAGGCGTGGGCCTGTCGTAGCCGTCCCGATATCGCGCCCGCATGATGGTGTCGCCCAGGATATAGGCTGTCCCGTCCGGCGCCACATCCACCAGCTTGACCGCGAAGTCGGTGTCGGGCGCCGAGGACGACACCTTCAGCACCGTGTCGATGAAGCCGGTGACCTGCATCGGCTGGGTCAGCGGCTCGGACGTGTAGACCAGCACGTCGTTGCGCGCCTCGATCTGGCGTTGGTCGAAAGCGCCGGCGGTCACCAGACCGCCGTTGCAGCAATCGCCTCCGCCGATGGTCTGGACCGGGTTCATGGGATCGTAGCGATAGCGGTCGGCCGATTCTCCGGCCGGCGGCGCGTCCAGGCTCAACCGTCCGCCGCCGTTCAAACTGTTGGCCGCGCCGCCTGAGCGCAGATACATCCGCACCGTCTGTACGCCAGCCGGCGGCCATTGGGCGGCGGTGCGCCAGGCGTTCTCGCCCATGTTGAAATATTGGACGTGCGGCGTGCTCTCCGGGAAGGCGCGGCGCTCGCCCTTGAGCCAGCGGTCGAACCAGGCATGGACCAGGGCGTCGCTGTCGAAGCTGGCGTCGCCCAGCGCCCGGTCGCCGGAGCGATAGTTGGGCCCCAGGCCGGCGAAGGCGCAGTGGTTGTTCGGGCCGACCACCACATACTGGTTCTCGGCCGCCTCGCGATCCTGCGTCGACGCCCGTGCGTGATTGAACAGTTCCATGTTCGGGCCGATCGACACATCATACCAGCTGTTGAACCACAGGGACGGCACGCCCCAACCCATGTCGTCGTGATACAGGCCGCCCTGGCGCCAGGCCGGATCGGCGGGCGTGCGGGCGATCAACTGTTCGAAGGTGGCGGGCGGCTCACCCAGGTCAGACAGCATCTGATCGACCGGCAGGTGACGAATCTGGCTGGGCCAATTGACCTCGGGCTTCTTGGCGTCCAGGTCGTTGTAGAGGAACAGCCGTGCGCGGGTCTTCTGATCGATGTCGGCTGGAACCTGCGCGCGCAGCGGATTGTCCACCCCGTACAGCCAGACGAAGAACAGGTTGCGTGGCACGCCGCCGGTGTACCAGTTGCCCTGTTCCTGGAACCGACCGACCTTGCCGATGCCGGCGCCGGAAGCCTGGGGCACCATGGCGGCGTGGGCCGGGTGGTTCTGCGCCGCCAGGGCCAGTTGCCATTCGGCGGACGATGAGCAACCCAGCGTGCCCACCTTGCCGTTCGACCAGGGTTGAGCCGAGATCCAGGTCAGGGCGTCGTAGCCGTCGGTCTGCGGATAGCCCAGGATCTGGTAGTCGCCGCCCGAGAAATAGCGCCCGCGCTCGTTCTCGATCACGAAGGCGTAGCCTCGGCTGACCCAGGTCAGGGCCGTCCGTGTCGTGCGGGCGTTGTTGGCCAACTCGTTATAGGGTGTCCGCACGAAGACAGTGGGCAAAGGCGCAGTCGCGTTCTTGGGCCGATAGACATTTGTCGCCAGTCCGACCCCGTCCCGCATCGGCACCATGACCGCCGTCTGCACATCGGCGATGCGCGACAGCTCGGTTTGGGCGGCGGCGTCGCTATAGCGACCATAATCCTGCGCCGATACGGCGAGGGGCGACAGCGCCAGAATCCCGGCCACGACGGCGGCGACGAACCTGTTCATTTCCGATGCCCCTCCCAAGGCGCGGGAAGGTTAGGCCGATTGGTCCGCGGGCGGCAAGGCTAAGGTCGTCAGGCCTTGGGTTTGACGGCGATCTCGAAGTGGCGGTCCATGACCTTGGTCGGATTGACCTGGGCGCCGTCGCGGCGGACTTCGAAATGCAGGTGAGGGCCGGTGGAATAGCCGGTAGAGCCGACCAAGCCGATGCGCTGTGCGGGCGTCAGGCGATCGCCGCTGGCCACGTCGATGCGGCTGAGGTGGCCGTAAAGGGTGGTCATGCCGTTGGGGTGGCGCACTTCGATGAAATTGCCATAGCCCCCAGCGTCATAGCCGGTGCGCAGCACCTGTCCCTCGGCGGCGGTGAAGACGCTGGTGCCCTGGGGGGCGGCGATGTCCACGCCCTTGTGGGCGCGGGCCTTGGCCTCGATGGCCAGTTTTCGCAGGCCGAAGACCGAGTTGATGGCGTAGCCGCGCACCGGGGCGGTGAACACAATCTGGCGCGTGACGGGGCCGGCCTTTTCCGCCTGGGCCTTGATGGGCGGGGCGACGGGGGCGGCGATGGGCTTTGACGTGCGGTCGGGCGCGGGGGCGACGTTCGGGGCGGCGGCGGCGGCGAAGACGGCCACGGCGGCGAAGGCGGCCGTCTGGCCGGAGTGGATCAAAAGGGTCTTGCAGCGCGCCATCGGCGCGTCGGTCAGCAGGCGTCGCATTCGGCGGCGTCTCCAGCGTATTTACGCTCTGGAATTAAGGAACGCGGCGTTCGACGACGCACGGCGTTCCGTGGAAGGCCGGCTTATGCCCGGGGGCTGGGGCGACTTTGGGGCCTGGTCTGGGCGGCGGATGGTCGCAGGACGGAACCGGGCCGTGCCGACGTTCAGGCGATGATGTCGGGCAGGATGACGTCCTCGATCTTCACGATCTCGTCCTTCAGGGCCAGCTTTCTTCGCTTGAGTCGGGCGATCATCAACTGGTCCGGCAGCGTCGCCTGGCTGAGCGCGTCGATTGAGGCGTCCAGGTCGGCGTGCTCCTGGCGCAGCAGTTTGACGCGGGCGTGCAGGGCCGCTTCTTCCTCGCTGATTTCAGGCAGGTCGTCGTTCATCGTCTGGTCCCCGAAGGCGCTTATAGCGACGCCGGCTTCAGGCCGGAAGGGCGTCGGCCAGGCGGATCAGCGCCGGGCGAGGGGTGACGGCGGCCCAGATCCTGGCGGTGGCGGCCAGGCCCTCGATGGCGGCACGAGGCGGAGCGCTGGGCTCGGGCGCCAGCGCCTCCAGCGCCTGAAGAAGATGGCGTTCGGCCTCAAGCTCGACCGCCTTGACGCGGTTGCGGATCGTCTCGCGCGGGCCGTCGTCGATGTCGGACACAGGCGCTTTCAGGATGCGGCGCATGGCCCGCAACGGCGTCACCACCACCCCGTCCCAGGCGCGGGCGGTGTCGCAGGCGGCCTCTATCGTCTCCTCGTCCGGCCGCCGACCCGTAGCGGCGGCCCAGGCGGACCACAGCAGCAGCGGCACGTTCTGTTCGTGATGGTCCTGCAGCGCCAGACAGGCGTCGGAAACGCCCGGGTCGCCATAGGCGGCGACGGCCCAATCCCACAAACTCATCAGCTCAGACCCTTCCAGCGCCGCACGGCGCTCCAGTCTAGGCCGAACAGGTCCAGCGCGCGGCCCACCGACTGGTCGACCATCTCCTGGATCGAGGCGGGTCGGGCGTAAAGGGCGGGCAGGGGCGGGGCGATGACGGCGCCCATTTCGGCCAGGGCCGTCATGGTGCGAAGATGGCCAAGGTGAAACGGCGTCTCGCGCACCATCAGGACCAGCGGTCGCCGTTCCTTCAAAGTGACGTCCGCCGCCCGGGTCAACAGGGTCGAGGTCACGCCCGTCGCGATCTCGCTCATGGTCTTGACCGAACACGGCGCCACGATCATGCCCAGGGTGCGAAACGAGCCGGAGGCGATGGTCGCGCCCACATCGGCCAGCTTGTGCACGACGGACGCCTTGGCGGTCAGCGCCTCCGGCGTCAGATCGGTCTCCTGCGACAATGTGAGCAGGGCGGCCTTGGTCACCACCAGATGGCTCTCGACGCCCAAATCGCTCAGCGCATCCAGCGTCCGCGCGCCATAGATCGCGCCGGAAGCCCCTGAAATTCCGACCACCATCCGGGCGGGCGGGTTCCGTATGGCTCCGTTCACATCATCGACCATTTTTGCGGTCAGCCTCCAACCTGTCCGACGAAGCGGGCTGTCACCGGAATGTGATTCCACAGCCTGCCAAACCGGGCGCTCACTCTACTGGTCCCTAACCTGAGGAGGCGCAAGCCATGACCATCGAGGCTCGTATTCGCGAACTGGGTAACCGTCATCGCAATCTGGATCAGACGATCCAGAAGGAACTCGCCCGGCCGTCCGTGGACACGTTGCAGGTCAGGGAGCTGAAGCAGAGGAAGCTTCGGCTCAAGGAAGAGATCACCAGCCTGGAGGCCCGCACCCACTAAACGGCGTCAGGCTTCCTAGAACGACGACGGCCCCGGAGATTGCTCTCCGGGGCCGTTTTGTTCTGGAAGACCTTATGTCAGTTCTTCGAACCGAACACCGACTCTGCGGTGGGCTCGGCGCTGGGGCGCTGGCGGGCTTCGGGGACGAACTCGGGCTCGGCCTCGACTTCCTCCACGGGCTGGATCGTGCCGCCGCCCTTCTTCAGGTCGTCCTTGGCCTTCTTGTCGGCGGCCTTCTTGACGATCTCGTCCAGGGCCAGCTGGCCGACCAGGCCCAGGGTCACCGGATCGACTGGCTTGATGTTGGCCGAGTTCCAGTGGGTGCGGTTGCGCACGCTCTCGATGGTGGACTTGGTGGTGCCCAGCATCTTGGCGATCTGGGCGTCGGTCACCTCGGGGTGGTTGCGCACGAACCAGGCGATGGCGTCCGGCCGGTCCTGGCGACGTGAGACGGGAGTGTATTTCGGCGCCGGTTTGGCCGATTTCAGCAGTTCGGCGTGGCGGCTGACGATGGCCTTCATCCGATAGTTTTCGTCGGCTTGCGCCTTGTCCAGCTCTTCGCGCGTCAGCTGGCCGCCGGTCACAGGATCGACGCCGCGAATGTCGCGCGCCACATCGCCGTCGGCGATGCCGCGGACTTCCAGCGGGTGAAGACCGCAGAAATCGGCGATCTGCTCGAAGCTGAGGGAGGTGTTGTCGACCAGCCAGACCGCGGTGGCCTTGGGCATCAGAATGTCGCTCATGGGGCGTTCGTCCCGGTGTTGTAGGAGCCGCCGAATGAGGCTTCGGCTGGCGTTGGATACGACGGCGCCCGGCCTTTCGACCGGGCGCTTATGATTTCGATATAGGCCTATTCGCGCGAAAAGAAAACGCCGCCCGACAATCGCATACAGCAACGGTTCATCCGTCCGGTGCAACCCTTGCGGTAGTGAAGGCTTTGAGCCTCAGGGAGAGGAGAACCCCATGTCCATTCTACTTTCGGCCGCCCTGGCCGCCGCGATGGCTGGTCAGGACTACAGCACCCAGCGGGTCGCACCCCGTGGCGGCTACAGCCAGTCATGCACCGAGGCCTACACAAATCGTGGTCGGCTTTACGCCGATTGTCGTGACGTCCGTGGTCGGATTCGTGGGACATCCATCGAACTGGCGCGGTGCGGCAACGAAGAGATCAACAACGACAACGGCCTGCTGGTCTGCGGTCGCTTTCGTGGCGACTATGAGGACAGCCAGCCTGGGCGGCCTGGCGGTGGTTGGAGACCTGGCGACGGCGGCGGCTGGGGATCGGGCAACGGCGGTCCGGGCCATGGCGGGCCGGGTTGGGGCGGCCCCGGTTGGGGCGGCGGAAATGGCGGTTGGGGCCGATCCTCGATCGTCGTCTATGAAAACTCTAACTTCCGGGGCGCTTCGCGCGAGTTCACCAGCGAGGATCGCAACCTGGGCCGCACCCCGTTCAACGACCGCATCAGCTCCGTGCGCGTGCAGGGCCGGTGGGAGGTCTGCACCGACGCGGAGTTCCGGGGGCGCTGCAGGATTGTCGAAGGCGACATCCGCAATCTGATCGGCGGATTCAACGACAGCATCTCGTCGTTGCGTCCAGTCGACGGCGGCTGGCGTCCCCGCCGTTAGACCTGCAGCATGATCTTGCCGATGTGCCCGCCTGCCTCCAGTTCGGCGTGTGCATCGGCCGCCTGCGCCAGCGGATAGACGGCGTCAATGGGCGGTTTGACCGCGCCGGATGCGATCCAGAGCCATGCCTTGGCCTCCACCGCTGCGGCTAGTCGCGCCTTTTCGTCCGCAGAGCGGCTGCGTAGCGTCGATCCTGTCAGGGTCAGGCGTTTCAGCATGATCCGCTGCAGGTCCATCTCGACATTCGGGCCAGTCAGCGACGCGATCACCACCCAGCGTCCGCCGGCCTTGAGGCTGTTCAGGTTCAGATGGGCGTAGTCGCGTCCCACCATGTCCAGCACGACATCGGCGCCGCCCGCAGCCTTGATACGCGCTTCCAGATCGTCCGTTCGGGCGTCCAGGCTGACGTCGGCGCCCAGATCGGCCGCCGCCTTCGTCTTGTCGGCGCCGCGAGAGGTGGCGATGACGGTGGCGCCCGCCGCCTTGGCCATCTGGATCGCCGTGACGCCGATGCCGCTGGTCGCGCCATGGATCAGAAGCGTCTCGCCGGCTTTCAGGGCGCCCGCCTCGAACACATTGGCGAAGACGGTGAAGACTGTTTCGGGCAGGGCGGCCGCCTGAACGAAATCCAGTCCCTCCGGGATCGGCAGGACGTGGCGGGCGTCCACCACCGCCTGTTCGGCGTATCCGCCCCCACCCAGAAGCGCGCAGACCCGGTCGCCGACCTGCCAGCGCGTGACGCCTTTCCCAACCCGAGCGATCTCGCCGGCGACCTCCAGCCCCAGGATGTCGGACGCGCCGGGCGGCGGGGGGTAGGCGCCGGTCCGTTGCAGCAGGTCCGGCCGGTTAACCCCCGCCGCCCGCACGCGGACGACCACCTGTCCCTGTCCGGCGACGGGATCGGGACGTTGCGCGACCTTCAACGCCTCGGCCGGCCCAGCGCCGCCTTCGATCTGGATGACCCGCATCGCACTCGCCTTGCTTTCGTCCGTGTCAGGGCGTTCAGATAGGCGCCCCGGCCCGCCTTGGCCATCACCGGAACGAAAGGCGCAGACGATGTTCGAGGATTTGGAGCCCCGGCCCCGGCGCGGCGAACCGCTGCGCGCCCTGTCGCGCGAAGATCTGGACGTCTATTCCATCGAGGATCTGGAGGGACGCATCGCCGCCTTGGACGACGAGATCGCCCGCACTCGCGCCGCCATTGAGGCCAAACGGTCCAAGAAAAACGCCGCTGACGCCCTGTTCAACTTCGGATCCTGATCGCGAAAGCCGTCGCGGCATGGCATGAGCGTTGCATCGTTTTGTCGAACGGCTCCGTCAGGGACCGATTGCAGGACGGTTCCGCATATCCAATGATCAAAGCTGAAATGACCTTCGCCCACGCCTCCGCCGACCGCAGCCGCACGGTGCGCGATTTCGCCCGGTCGGAACTGTTCGACCGCACCTTCCGCGAAGGCATGGAACTGGTGGAGGAGACGGCCGCCTATCTGGACGGGGAGGGACGTCGCGATTCCAAGATGCTGTCGCGCGCCGCCGCTCTGGCCTATGCGGCCGAGAGCATGAAGCTGACGACCCGGCTGATGCAGATCGCCTCTTGGCTGCTGGTCCAGCGCGCCGTCCGGGAGGACGACATGTCGCCCGAGACGGCTTGCGAGCCGCGCTATCGCCTGAACGATCGCCGTGTCGAGGCCGAACCCAGCCACGCCGAACTGCCGATCGCCCTGGTCGAATATCTGGTGCGGTCCGAAAAACTGTTCGAACGGACCCTGTATCTGGATCGCCGCATGTATCTCGACGACCAGGAGAAGGCCCCGGAGAACCCCGTGCTGTCCCAGATGGGAATGCTGGAGGCCGCCTTCCGGGGCTGATCGCTAGCGTTATGGGCCGACGTCGTTGGCGTCGGCGCGGCCGTCGTCGATGGGCTTGGGCAGGTTGACCCCAATGCCAAGCGCCTGGGCCAGTTTGTCGTCGCGGCCATAGACGTCTTCGCGGAACGCGACACGCCCCTGACCGTCGACGAAGGCGGTCCAGTACAGCAGGCGCACGGAAATCTCGCGCCCTGTCGTCACCCGTGTCGTTTCACGGCTGTCCTGCGCGGCGTCGAACTGTCCCAGCTTGGTCGGATCGGGCGACAGCAGCAGGCGGGCGAACTCGACCGCATTCTGAACCCGCACGCAGCCGTGGCTGCGCTGGCGCGTGGACAGGTTGAAGGCGGCCTTGGAGGGGGTGTCGTGCAGGAAGATGGCGTAGCTGTCGCGCAGTTCGAACTTCACATAGCCCAGGGCCGAGCGCGGACCGGCGCGCTGAATGACCATGCCGTCCTTCACATACATGTCGTTGGCGGCCAGATAGCCCGGCCCCTTGGGCAGGATTTCGCGACGTGCGATGCCGGCCGGCACATACCAGGGCGGATTGGCCACCACCGAGGCGAACGGCTTTTCCAGGCTGGGGGTCTGGTTCTCGGCCGAGCCGACTACGACGCGGTTGGAGTGAACCGGCTTGCCGTCCTTCCAATAGACCATGATGGCGGCGGCGGTGTTGACCTCGATCCGTTCGGGCGCGACTTCGCGCTTCAGCCAGCGGCGGCGTTCCAGGTTCAGGGCGATCTGACGCGCGCGGTCCTCGGCCGAGGCGCCCAGCGACCGCTGGGTGCCCGCGCCGATACGGCCGTCGGCGCCTAGGCCATGCCGGTTCTGGAAGCTTTGCACCGCGCGCTGCAGCTCGGCGTTGTAGGTCAGGCCCTGCGCCTTCAACCGCGCGCCGTCGGCGGCCGACAGGTCGCCCTCGGCGGTCAGCCGGTCGATCAGAGCGGGGATGCGGCGGTCGCTATTGCCCGGCTCGATGGTCGCGCCCTGCGCGAAACGAGGCCAGCCGCCTTGGGCCGCCAGTCGGCGATAGCGCACATAGCCCGCCGACAGGTTCTGATAGCCGATGTCGGTCGGCGCCAGGCCATCGTACCAGTTGGCCAGCACATTACGGTTCAGGGCGTCGGTCAGTCCGCGCGGCAGGTCCACGCGGTTCTTCTGCATTTCCCACAGGTCTTCGACCGTCTCGGGCCGCACCTTGCCTTCGGCCAGCACGCGGGCATAGGCCAAGGCCGCCGCCGTCGTGCGCAAATCCGCGCTGGCGGGGTCCGCCGCCAGGCCCACGAAGTCGAAATAATCGTTGGCGGCCAGGCCATGCTTGTCCGCACGCGACGCGGCCGTATTCAGAGCCCGCACCCGTTCGGCGTTCCACACGGGCCGCCAGTTGTTCAACTCGTAAAAGGCGCGGACGTCGGCCTGCTGGGTTTGCGGCAGACGAGAGATCTGGTCGTTGAAGCTGTTGTAGAAGGCGGTCGCCTCCGGGCCGCGCTGCACGAAGACCTGTTGCGCGCGCGCCGTGGAACCGAGGGCCATGGCCGCCGTGGCGACGCCCAGACCCAGTTGCCGTCTATTCATAACCTGTCCGCTTCTTCGATCGCTTCGGCCAGCGTGGCCGATGCCCCTGGTACCCGAACGCCCCTACATTATCGGCGTTCCGGCCAAACAAAAAGCGCCGGCCTTTCGACCGACGCTCTTGGTGACCTGTTTGCTGCAGTATGTCGCAGCGAAGTCTCAAGTCGGGCCTTACTTCTTGATGAAGCCGGCGAACTTGTTGTTGAAGCGCGAAACGCGGCCGCCGCGGTCCATCAGCTGGGCGTTGCCGCCGGTCCAGGCCGGGTGCGTCGTCGGATCGATATCCAGGTTCAGCGTGTCGCCTTCCTTACCGTAGGTCGAACGGGTCTGGTAGGAAGTGCCGTCGGTCATCACCACGGTGATGAAGTGATAGTCGGGATGCGTGTCCGCTTTCATGGTCGTCGTCCGGTCTCTGGCGCGGTGACGATGCCGACCGTCTGTGCGCGTGAAAATGAGAATCCCGCTGAAAGGTCCAGCGGAAAAGAGCGCGGCGTTTACACCGGGGGGCGTTCCGGGGCAAGAGGCGGGCACCATGACCGATCAGACCGCTTCCTCCCCCTCCAATCGCGCCTCCGGTCTGGCTTCGGTCGAGGGTCGGCCCAGCGCCGGCGCGCTTCTGGCCGAACAGATGTCCGAGGCGGGGGCCAAGCGCGCCAAGCGCCGCGACATCCGCCCCCTGGCCCGCCTTATCCCCTTCGCCTTGCGGCACAAGGGACACGCCCTGATGGCGGTCTTCTGGCTGCTCTTGTCCACCGCCGCCTCCCTGGGGCTGACGGCGCTGGCGCGGGGGGCCATCGACCATGGGTTCGAGGCGGGCGGCGCCAACCTGAACATCTGGTTCCTGATGCTGGGCGCCAACGCCCTGTTCCTGGGGCTGGCCACCGCCGCACGCTATTACTACGTCACCCGGACGGGCGAGCGGGTCATTGCGGATGTGCGAAAGGGGCTGTTCGGACGCATTCTGACGCTGGACCCGTCCTTCTACGCCCATATGCGTACGGGCGAGGTGCTGTCGCGCCTGACCACCGATATCGCTCTGGTCGAGACGCTGATGACCACGTCGGTGTCCTACGCGCTGCGCAACTTCCTGACGCTGATCGGGGGCGTGGCCCTTTTGTTCTTCGTCAGCCCCAAGCTGACCGGACTGGTCCTGCTGATCGTGCCGTTCCTGTTGGGGCCGATTTTCATTTTCGGGCGCCGGGTTCGTAAGCTGACGGTCAAGTCGCAGGATCGATTCGCCAACGCCGTCGGTTTCGCCGGTGAGAGCGTGGACGCCATCGAGACGGTGCAGGCCTTTGGTCGTGAACGCAGCGCCATCGACCGCTTCGGTGCGGCGGTGGAGGACGCGTTCAGCGCCTCCCTGACTCGTATGGCCGCGCGGGCCTGGATGACGGCCCTGATCATCGTCGTGATGTTCGGCGGCGTAACCCTGGTTCTGTGGCTGGGCGCGCAGGATGTGGTGAAGGGCGACATGTCGCCCGGCGCCTTGCTGCAATTCGTGCTGCTGTCGGTCTTCGCCGCCGGGGCCGTCGGCGCCCTGGGCGAGAGCTGGGGCGACGTGCAGAAGGCGGCGGGCGCCATGGAGCGGATCGAAGAACTGATGCGCGCCGTGCCGGGCATCGCGCCGCCCGCCCACGCCACAGCCCTGCCTCAGCCGCCGCGCGGCGAGGTCTCGATGTCGGCGGTCGGCTTCTCCTATCCGGGACGGCCTGACCTGCCTGCGCTGAAGGGTTTCAGCCTGACCGTGCGGCCTGGTGAGACGGTGGCTCTGGTCGGGCCGTCCGGCGCGGGCAAGTCCACGGTCTTCCGCCTGCTGTTGCGTTTCTATGACCCGCAGACCGGGCTGGTGTCGGTCGACGGCGTGGACGTGCGCGAGGCTGATCCTGTCGCCGTTCGCAATCGCTTCGCCTGGGTGTCGCAGGAAACGCCGTTGTTCTCAGGCTCGGCCTTGGAGAACATCCAGTTCGGCCGCGAGGAGACGACGCTGGATGAGGCCCGCATCGTCGCCGAGAAGGCCCAGGCCCTGGGCTTCATCGACGCCCTGCCGGAAGGGTTCGACACGCCCCTGGGCGAACGCGGCAAGAGCCTGTCTGGCGGTCAGCGCCAGCGTCTGGCTATCGCCCGGGCCCTGGTCCGCGATGCTCCGATCCTGTTGCTGGACGAGGCCACCAGCGCCCTAGACGCCGAGAGCGAACGTCTGGTGCAGGTCGCGCTGGATCAGGCGATGGAGGAGCGCACCACGCTGGTCATCGCCCACCGTCTAGCGACCGTTCTACGCGCAGACCGCATCGTGGTGATGGACGATGGTCGGGTGGTCGAAGAAGGTACGCATGATCAACTGGTGGCGCAGGGCGGGCTGTATGCACGTCTGGCTGAACTGCAGTTCCGGGCGACGTAAGGGGCTTAACGCAGCCCCTCGCGCGCCAGTGCAGGAAAATCACTAAAGATGGCGTCCACCCCTGTGTCAGCCAGCGCGCGAACATAGCCCGCCATGTCGCCGTGGGCGGCGGGCAGGGCGCCTGAACGACGCTCCAGCGGCAGGAAGACGTTTTCCGCTCTCAGGGTCCAGACGACGACTTTCAGGCCTGCGGCATGGGCGTCGCCGACCAATGAAGACGGCGCGGTCGAACGGCCCTGGGTGTCGCGGGGCATGACCAGCGTCACGTCAGGCGCGACCCATGCGGCATAGACGGCGACAGCCTTCAGGCCATCAGGCGTGATCATCTGGGCATAGGTCAGGTCGGGGCGATCGTGGGGCGCGCCGCCTGCGGCGATCAGTTGGGCCAGCGGGGCCTTGATGCGGCGTGACAGCCGCTCCAGCGGTCCGACCTCGAAACACTGGACGATGATGGGGGCGTCGGCGCCCGTCAGGTTCAGCCGCTCCAGTTCGGCGACGAAGGCGTCCTCCATGGGCAGGCCGATCCCGGCGAAATAGGTCGGGTGTTTCAGCTCTGGCGCGACGGCGATGGTGCGGCCGGTGCGTGCCGACGCCGCGCGCGCGATCTCCACTACCTCGTCAAAGGTCAGGATGGGGTCGCGCCCGTCATAGGCGACATTGCCGGTGCGGACCTGAGGCAGGCGCTCACCGGCGCGCAGGGTCTTCAGCTCGGCCAGGGTGAAGTCCTCGGTGAACCAGCCGGTGGTCACGACGCCGTCTATGGTCTTGGTGGTCTTGCGGTCGGCGTATTCCGGGCGGCTGGCGACGTCGGTCGTGCCGCCGATCTCGTTTTCATGCCGGTCGATGAAGACGCCGTCTTTCGACATGACCAGATCGGGCTCGATCACATCCGCGCCCTGTTCAATGGCCAGTTCATAGGCGGACCGGGTGTGTTCGGGCCGTTCGCCCGATGCGCCGCGGTGGGCGATGATCAGGGGCTGCGCCACGGCGGGGGCTCCTGTGAACAGGATCAGGGCGGTCAGGATGGCGCGGATCATGACCGCTGGATAGGGCGGGCACGCGACGCGGGCATGACAGCGCCAGAGGCTCCGCCTCCCAGCGGAGAGACGGAGGCCTTCAGCCTACGCCCCCTGCAGCACCTTGCGCAGATGCGGGTGCAGTTCGGTGTTCGACGCCAGGATCGACGCACCCGTCTTGGGATCGCCGTCGTTGTCGATGGTGGTGACGCGCCCGCCCGCCTCGGTGACGAACAGGATGCCCGCGGCCACGTCCCAGGGCTTCAAGTTACGTTCGTAATAGGCGTCGTAGCGACCGGCCGCGACCCAGGCGAAATCCAGGGCGGCCGAGCCCAGGCGGCGTATGCCGGCGACGCGCTGGCCGACGGCGTGGATATCCTTGATCGCCTGGGCATGGCCTGTCTTGCCGATGAAGGGCAGGCCGGTGGCGATCAGACTTTCGGACAGGTCGCGACGGCCGGCGACGCGGATGCGCTGGTCGTTCAGATAGCAGCCCTTGCCCTTTTCGGCCCAGAACAGCTCGTTCATCACCGGATTGTAGGTGACCCCTGCGACGATCTCGGACGAGCCGTCGGGCGCCCGGCGCTCCAGCCCGACGGTGATGGCGAAGTGGGGCATGGCGTGCATGAAGTTGGTGGTGCCGTCGATCGGATCGACGATCCAGGTGTGGGACTTGTCGGTCCCCTCGACCATGCCGCGCTCCTCGCCCAGGAAGCCGTAGCCGGGGCGGGCCTTCATCAGCAGTTCGAACAGAGTGTCTTCCGCCTTCAGGTCGGCGGCGGTGACGAAATCGCCGGGCCCCTTGCGCGACACCTGAAGCTGGGAGACTTCGCCGAAGTCGCGCAGCATCGGACGGGCGGTCTTGCGCACCGCGTCGGTCATGACTTGGAGCAGGGCGGAAGCGAGGGCCATCGGCGGATCTCCTGGTCCGCATGTCCTTGAAAGGCGCTCTGGCCCGGATATGCGGAGAAGTTCAAGAAAAGGGAACGGCCCCCGCAGGGGCGTGGTCAGGATTAGTCCGCGCGGCGGACGTATTCGCCGCTGGTCGTGTCGACGACGATGCGCTCGCCGGCCGACATATAGGGCGGGATCATGATGCGTACGCCGTTCGAGGCCAGCGCGGGCTTGTAGGAGGACGAGGCGGTCTGACCCTTCACGGTCGGCTCGGTCTCGGCGACTTCCAGCACGACCTGATCAGGCAGTTCCAGGCCGATGGGACGCTCTTCGTGCATCTCGATGACGACCTTCATGCCTTCTTGCAGATAGGGGATGCGCTCTTCGCCGACCCAGTCCTTCTGCAGTTCGATCTGCTCGTAGGTGGCGTCGTCCATGAAGACCAGGCTTTCGCCATTGTCGAACAGATAGGAGAAGTCCTTCTGCTCCAGCGTCACGCGCTCGACCTTGTCTTCCGAACGGAAGCGTTCGTTCAGCTTGTTGCCGGTTTCGAGATTCTTGGCCTCGACGTTGGCGAAGGCCCCGCCCTTGCCGGGCTTGACGTGGCTGGCCTTGGTGACGACCCACAGGCCGCCATTGTGCTGCAGGACCATGCCGGGCTTGATGGTGTTGCCGTTGATCTTCATGGGGTCACATCGGAATTGGGGTTGCGCCCGCGCGACCGTTCCGGAGCGTGGCGAAGGGCGCGATCCCTAGAGGAAGCCCTCGCAAAGGGCAAGGCAGGGCAAAATCCAAGCCGACGCGATCTAATGCAGGGTGCGCTCGCGCGAGGCGTCGTCGGCCTTGCGATGCAGGAAGTTGCCCAGACGCACGCCCGATCCGGTCGGGGCGGCCATCTTGCCGGCGCCTTCGTCCAGCTTTCGCGCCTCATGGGCGAAGGCGGCGGCGAGACCGGCCGAAGACATGGCGGCCATCACCTGCCGCGCCATGGAAGAAGGCCGCAGGCCCAGCCAGACGGCGTTCACCGTCTGAGCGGCGACCCACAGTCCCATGGCGCGGGTGCGTTCCTTTTGCGGCGGGGCGTTCCACACACGCACGGCCGACAGGGTGGTGGCCGAAAATACCGCAGGCAGGATCAGGCTGAAGGCCCCCTTTGGCTTCTCGGTGATCGGCAGATCCTTGTCGCGCACCTGTTTCAGGTTGCGACGGGGCTTCAACGCGCCCGAGGCGATTGTATGCGCCAACAGGGCGAAACCCACTGTCAGGGCGATGCCCGCGACCACATGGCCGGTGCTGCGACCCTGGCTGTTCAGCAGGTCGGCGGCGGCGTCGCGCACGTCGTCGATGGCGTCGTCAATGTCGGTCATGGTGCGCTCCAGCTTGCCCTCGGAAGGCTAATGACCGGAGCGCATCACGGTTCCCGTCAGGCGCCGGTTGCGGCGCCGTCGGTCACGATCTCCTTCATGGCCGACTGCAGATAGTTCTGCGCGCCCATCAGTTGGATCAGCTTGTGCTGGTTTTCCAGGAAGTCGATATGTTCCTCGGTGTCGGCGAGGATCTTCATCAAGAGGTCGCGGCTGACGTAGTCGCGCGCCTCCTCGCACTGGGTCACGGCGGCGGCGGTGGTCGCGCGGCTGTCCAGCTCAAGCTGCAGGTCGGCGCCCAGGCATTCGATGGGATCTTCACCGACCTTGAGCTTGCGCAGATCCTGCAGGTTCGGCAGGCCGTCCAGGAAAAGGATGCGTTTGATCAGCATGTCGGCGTGCTTCATTTCGCCGATCGATTCTTCGTAGATGACGTTGCCCAGGTGGGCCAGGCCCCAGCTTTCGAACATGCGGGCATGCAGGAAGTACTGGTTCACTGCCGTCAGTTCGTTGGTCAGCACTGCGTTCAGCGTGCGCAGGATTGCGGGATCGCCCTTCATGGCCATGGTCCTTGATCTCTCTGCGGCGTCGCTGCCGCTGTCGAGCGAGGGCATACCACAGTAAAACCCGCATTGTTTATTTGCGAGTTTTTATCACTACATTGATAGTGCGAGTGATTTTCGGCCGCGATGGGCGGCGAGACCTATTCGGCTGCGAGTGCGAACGCTTCGCGACTATCCTGGATCATCTGGCGCATTTCGCAGACGCATTTGGCGCACTGCGCTTGGCATTGATGACTGGCGAAGATGTCGCGCGGGCGTTGGGCGCCCGCCTCGATGGACTGGGCCACATCCCGTTTGCGAAGGCCGTTGCAGTTGCAGACGTACACGAGTGTTCTACGCGATCCACCGACTGAGAATGGTTCGCTATAGCATCTCATCTGGCGATTGCAAGTCGTTCTCACGGCATCGGTCGCCCGTGACCGTTGACGCGACGTCGCAGGGGAGGGAAGGACAGTCATGGCCAAGACACCCAACGTCCCCGACCGCCCTCCGTGCCGGCTGTATCTGATCACGCCGCCGTCCATTCCCGATCTGGACGCCTTTTCGAAGATGCTGGATCAGGCGCTGGCGGCTGGCGACGTGGCGGCGCTGCAGATTCGTCTCAAGCCTGCGGACGATGAGGTGATCCGACAGGCCGTCGCGGTGCTGGCCCCGATCGCGCGGCGATACGATGTGGCGGTGATCCTGAATGACCGGCCCGATCTGGCGCGCGCCACCGGCTGCGACGGCGTGCATATTGGTCAGGAGGACAGTTCTTTGGCCGACGCCCGGCGGATCATGGGGCTAGACGCCATGATCGGCGTCACCTGTCACGACGACCGCGATCTGGCGTGGGATGCGGCGGAGGGCGGCGCGGACTACGTCGCCTTCGGCGCCTTCTATCCAACGACGACCAAGGAAACGGTGCATACTCCCCCGCTGGAGCTTCTGACCATCTGGCAGGAAACGGTCGAGACGCCCTGCGTCGCGATCGGCGGCATCACCGTCGAGACGGCCGAGGTCATGGCGCGCGCAGGCGCGGATTTCGTGGCCGTCAGCGGAGGAATTTGGAGTTATCACGGCGGCGCAGCCGCTGCGGTTAAGCTGTTCAATCAAAAGTTGAACTTCCAACTTTAAGGGATGTTAGGAACCCTGTGGTCATGTGCGCCTGACGACATTCGGTCAGGACGCTTTCATGATGATGAGCCGCGCGCTCAACAGCGACGTCCCTCCCGTCTCCTCCCCGACGACGGCGCCGAAGGCTGCTCAATTCTCATCTGACCGCGATCGCCCTGACGCCTTCCAGCCTCTGGCGCCGGTTTTGACCGGTGTGGCGGTCGCCGTGCTGGTCGCCATGGCCATTACGTATGGGCGCTCGACTGGTCTGGTCGCCGCTCTGTGGGGCGCGAGCGGGGTGGCTATCGCGGTGTGGCTGCGCACAAGCCGGGGGCGCGCCGGCGACCTGATGTTCGCCGCCGTTCTGACGATCAGCCTCCTGATCGGCGAGATCATTGCGGGCAACAAGCCGCTGCTCGCGCTGGCCTTCACGGCCGCAGGCATGGTCGAGATCGTCTCCGCCGTTCTGTTGGCGCGGCGTTTCGCCCCGACGCTGAACCTGTCGACGCTGAACGGTGCGGCCGGCTTCCTGCTCTTCGCGGCCGTGCTGGCCCCCATCCCCGCCGCCCTGTGCAGCGTTTTGATCCAGTGGCAGAGCGGCCAGCCGAACCTATGGCAAGGCTTCCAGACTTGGTGGTTCGGTCATGCGCTGGGCATTGCGGTGCTGGGCTCGATGGGGCTTTCGTTGACGCGCGCCACCGTGGCGCGGTTGATGCGGCCGGCCAAGATGATCGAGGCGGGCGTCCTGCTGGGCTGTGTGGTCGTCTTTTACTACGTCAGCTTCAGCGGCTACGCGACGCCGCGCTTTTTCCTGCTGCCGCTGCTCATGGCCATAGCCGTTCGGCTCGGCGTTGCGGGCACGGCCTTCACTCTTGTACTGGTGGCTCTGCTTTCGGTCGGCGGGGCCATGATGGAGCATGGCCCCTACAGGCAAGGCAACACGACCGAACAGGTCATGATGGCCCAGATGCTGGTGCTGATCGGCTATATGCCGATCCTGCTGGTCGCATCCCTGCTGGAAGAGCGCGATGTCTTGGCCGAGCGCGCGCGCGTGGGCCGCGAACGCGCGGAGAAGGCGTCCGAGGCCAAGTCCCGCCTGCTGGCCAATGTCGCCCATGAGATCAAGAGCCCGGTCGCGGGCATCATCGGCATCGGCGACCTGTGGCGTCAGGGCCAGCTTGGGCCGGTCACGCCGCAGCAGGCCGAGATGTCCGACATGCTGGTCGGCACGGCGCGCCAGATCGAGGCCCTGGCGCACGACCTGCTGGATGTCGCGCGGGCGGAATCCGGCGCGGTAAGGGTTGATCTGCGCCCCACCGACATTCCCGGCCTGTTGGAGGATGTGCGACGCGCCTGCCTGTTGCGGGCGGATCCCGCTGGCAAGATCGCGATCGATGTGGTGTGCGAAGGGGACGGACTGGTCGCCGTGGCGGATTCCCAGCGTCTGGCGCAGGTCATCACCAATCTGACGGTCAATGCGCTGAAATACGGAGCTTCGGGCGGGCGCGTCGTCCTGCGCGCGCTGCGCGCTGACGATTGCGTGCGGATCGAGGTCAGCGACTTCGGACCTGGCCTGTCCCTGCAGAAACAGGCGCAATTGTTCGAACCTTTCAACCGCCTGGGGCTAGAACGCTCGGCCGTCGAGGGGCATGGCGTCGGTCTGGCCCTGGCCAAGCGGCTGGTCGAGTTGCAGGGCGGCTCCATCGGCGTGATATCGGCGCCGGGCGAGGGCGCGACCTTCTGGGTTCTGATCCCCAAGGCTTGAAGCTGAGCTTGCGAACCCGGCCGCGCCGCGCAATGGTTCGGACATGACCCTGATCGCCCTCGCCACCGCCGTCGTCCTGTCCGGTCAGGCCGCTTCGCCCCCGCGCGCCGGCAGCGACCTGACACGCGACCTGAACAGCGCGCCCCCCGCCGCGGCATCGACGACCACGCGCGCCACGACGCCAGCGCCCGTCGCTGCGCCGCCGTCTGCTGCGACGACGCGAACCCAAACCCCGGCGTCGGCGTCCCAAGCGCCGGGCGCCAGCCGTCCGACAGCGTCCACGCCGGCCGCTCGTCCTACGACGACTTCGCCGACGCCCGCGCCGGGGACAGCGATCCCCAGTCGGCCCAGCGCTGCGCCACCTTCCGCGCGCGCCACGACAACGCCGGCGCCCGCGCAGACCGCGCCTGCTGCATCGCCGGCTGCAGCGTCGCCCGCGCCTGCCGCAACGCCAGCCCCCGCCGCGCTGGATGCGGCGGGGATCGCCGCCCTGCCGTTCCGAATCGAGCTTCCGGCTGGCGTGGTCATGGTTCCGGCGCGCGCGGGCGCGGACGCGGCCATCTATCGCATCCAGCGCGGCGACCTGACGCTGGCCATGATCTACGCCGGGCCTTCGTCGCAGTTTCCCATCTATGACGGCGACATGATCCGCACAGGCGGCCGGACCTCCATCGTCGTCAACGAGGGCGGCCGGCGTCTGGCGATGGAGCATCTGTTCCAGCGCGCCACGACGCCCAAGGAAATCCACGTCTGGATCGCCAGCGTCGTAGGCGCGGACCGCGACCTAGCCGAGCGGATCGGCCAGTCGGTCGATCCGCGCTGAGACTTCAGGTCTCGGACCAGACCGCCATTTCGGTCCCGGCAGGGTCGACGAAGTGGAAACGCCGCCCACCGGGGAAGGCGTAGATCGGCTTGACGATGCGCCCGCCCGCCGCCTCGACGCGGGCCAGCATGGCTTGCAGATCGTGAGCGTAGAGAACGGGCAGGGGCGCCGGCGTCCGGTCGGCCGGATCAGCGTCGAAACCACCTTCCAGACCCTGGTCGAAGGCGGCGTATGTCGGGCCGTAGTCTACGAACGTCCAGCCGAACGCCTGACTGTAGAAGGCCTTGGTTTCCGGCAGGTCGGCGGCTGGCAGTTCCAGATAGTCTAGCTTCCCGTCTTCACGCACGGTTGATCTCCTGTTTTCCAAGCCACCAAAACAGGCTCTTGCACGACCGCGCGACTTGCGCAAACCTGCAAACGGTTCGCAGTTGCAGGAGTCGAGCGGTGATCGTGATGACCACGGGATTGGCGGGCCTGGTCGCCCTGATGCAGCGGGAGGAGCGACCGCTGGCGGTCGTGCGGCCGGTTCCGGGCGCTGCTCCCATTCAACCCGCCGACGTTGCGCGCCGACGCGCGAGCCGCTGAACCCTAGCCGACCTGGGCGCGGTGCCTCAGGAAGGCGTCGGCCAGGACGCAGGCGGCCATGGCCTCGATCACCGGAACGGCGCGCAGGGCGACACAGGGGTCGTGGCGGCCCTTGGTGCGCAGGTCCGTCTCCTCGCCGTCGCGGGTGATCGTCTGTCGCAGCGTGAGGATAGAGGAGGTCGGCTTGAACGCCACGCGCGCCGTGACGGGCTGGCCCGTAGAAATCCCGCCCAGCACGCCGCCCGCCTTGTTCGACAGGAAGACCGGCTGTTTGTTGAGGTCCAGCCGCATCTCGTCGGCGTTTTCCTCGCCCGTCAGCTCGGCGGCGTCAAAGCCCGCGCCGATCTCCACGCCCTTGGCGGCGTTGATCGACATCAGGGCCGCCGCAAGTTCGGAATCCAGCTTGGCGTAGATCGGCGCGCCCCACCCGGCCGGAACTCCCGTGACCTCCAGCGCCACCACGGCGCCGACCGATGACCCGGCCTTTCGGACGCCGTCCAGATAGGCCTCCCACGTCGGCACGACCTCGGCCGAGGCGGCGAACAACGGGTTGCCATGCACGGCGTCGAAGTCGATCTGGTCAGGCGCGATCCGGTGCGGACCGATCTGGACGACGCCCGCGCGGATTTTCACGCCTTCGCCAAGCACCTTGCGCGCCACCGCCCCGGCCGCCACGCGGCTGGCGGTTTCGCGCGCCGAGGATCGTCCGCCGCCCCGGTGGTCGCGCACGCCGTATTTGATCTGGTAGGCGAAATCGGCGTGGCCCGGCCGGTAGGCCCGGGCGATCTCGCCATAGTCCTTGGACCGCTGGTCCTCGTTTTCGATCAGGATCGAGATCGGCGTGCCGGTGGTGACGGGGCCGTCGCCGTCATCGAACACGCCCGATAGGATGCGAGCCGTGTCGCTTTCCTTTCGCTGGGTCACGAAGCGGCTGCCGCCCGGCTTTCTCTGGTCCAGCCACGGCTGGACGTCGGCCTCGGTCAGCGGCAGAAGGGGCGGGCAGCCGTCGATGACGCAGCCGATGGCCGGGCCATGGCTCTCGCCCCAGGTGGTCACGCGAAACAGATGGCCGAAGGTGTTGTGCGACATGGCCCCGACTTAGGCCGCCAGACGTTCCTGCGTCCAGACCCGCGTGAACCGGACCAGCAGGTCTTCGGCTGCGGACGGGGTGTCCGACGACGGCGTCAGGGTCACGAACAGATGCCCCGCCGCCCGCGATCCACGCGCGGGCAGGCCCAGTCCCTTCAACCGTACGCGGATGGGCGGCGCCATATCCGCCGTGATCCAGGCCGAGCGGGTTCCCATATGGGTCTCGATCTCCACCCGTCCGCCATCGGCCATCAGGCGGCGCTCGACTGGCCAGGACATGAACAGGTCGTCGCCCATCGCGGATAGGCCGTCTTCTGGCCGGATCAGCACGGCCAGATACAGGTCCGCTCCGTCCACCGCCCCCCGTCGCAGTCGCAGATGGTCCCCGGTGCGCAAGCCTTTCGGCGTCGTGACGCGCACGGTGCGGGCGCCCAGCCTGATCTCCACCTTACCGCCGGCCAGGGCCTGCATCGGCGACAGGGCCAGGACGGGCGCGGGCGCCGGGCGAATGCGGGGCGGGGCCAAGGCGGCCTGACCAGGCTGGTGCGCCTGGATCAGGCGATAGGCTGCGATCACACGCCGGAAACGTTCAGCGTCGCCGCCCGCCTGATCCGGCCGCGCCGCCTTCACCGCCTCGCGGAAGGCGGCCTTCAAGGTTGGCGCGTCCACATCGGCTACGACGCCCAAGACGGCTAAGGCTTCGCGGACGCCGGAGACGTCGGATGAAGGACGGTGCGCGCTCATGGCCGCAACCGTTCGCCGATCAGGGTCAATGGTCGGTTAACCGTGATCGAGATGCGGCCGTTTTTGACGTCGATCATTTGCACCGAAAAGCCTAGCCGCTAAATCGGCGTCATGACCGCATCCGTGATCCCGCCCAGCCCGTCGCGTGAGGAATACGCCCGCGACTACGCCGCCGCCCTGGCCGCCAATGGCGACGAGAGTATCTTCGCGCGGGCCGAACCCATGGGGCTGTTCATCGAATGGCTGGCCGACGCGCGGGCGCACGAGCCGAACGACGCCAACGCCATGACCCTGTCCACCGTCGATGCGGACGGCCTGCCCGATGCGCGGATCGTATTGTTGAAGGACGTGGATGCGCGCGGCTTCACCTTCTATTCTAACAGCGAGAGCGCCAAGGGTGTCGAACTGGCGGGTCGCCCCGTCGCCGCCCTGACCTTTCACTGGAAGTCGCTGCGGCGTCAGGTGCGGATAAGGGGTGCGGCAGAGCCGGTGACGGCGGCCGAGGCCGACGCCTATTTTGCCAGCCGCGCGCGCGAAAGCCGGATCGGCGCCTGGGCCTCGGACCAGTCGCGCCCGCTGTCGGATCGCCCGGCGTTGGAGGAGGCGGTTGGTCGCGAGACGGCGCGGTTCGACGGTCAGGAGGTGCTGCGCCCGTCCCACTGGACCGGCTGGCGCGTCGTGCCGCAATCGGTCGAGTTCTGGCGCGACCGGCCGTTCCGACTGCATGACCGACTGCGGTTCGACCGTGACGGCGACAACTGGCGCTCGGGCCGCCTGTGGCCCTGAGCCGCGATCAGGCGCGGAACAGCAGCGATCCGTCGCCGTAGGAATAGAAGCGATATCCGTCGGCGACAGCGTGAGCATAGGCCGCCTTCATCACGGCCTGTCCGGCGAAGGCGCTGACCAGCATGAACAGAGTCGATTTGGGCAGGTGGAAGTTGGTCATCAGCACGTCGACCGCGCGGAACCGATAGCCCGGCGTGATAAAGATGGCCGTGTCGCCGTGGAAGGGCTTGATCTCGCCATCCTCGGCCGTGGCGCTTTCCAGCAGGCGCAGGCTGGTGGTGCCGACGCAGACGATGCGGCCGCCAGCGGCGTGGACGGCGTTCAGGGCGGCGGCGGTTTCGGGCGGCACCTCGCCCCATTCGCTGTGCATCTTGTGATCGGCCAGATCGTCGGCCTTGACCGGCAGGAAGGTGCCGGCGCCGACGTGCAGGGTCAGGGCGTGGGTCGAGACGCCCTTCGCCCGAATGGCGTCCAGCAGGGCAGGGGTGAAGTGCAGGCCCGCCGTGGGAGCGGCGACCGATCCGTCATGCTGGGCATAGACGGTCTGATAGTCGGAACGGTCGCGGTCGTCCTCGGGCCGTTTGGCGGCGATATAGGGCGGCAGGGGCATGACCCCGACATCACGAATGGCGTCGTCCAGCACTGGGCCGGACAGGTCGAACTTCAGCGCGATCAGGCCGTCGTCGCCCTTGGCCGTGACGGTGGCGTCCAGACGACCCAGGTCGCAGGCTGCGTCACTTTCGTTTCCAAAACGAATCCGGTCGCCCGGCTTGATGCGCTTGCCCGGTTTCATGAAGGCGGACCAGACATCGGGGGCGTCGCGGTGGTGCAGGGTGGCCTCGACCGCGACCGTCAATGTGTCGCCTTCCGGCCCGCCGACGACGGGGTTCGGGCGCTGGCGAACGCCCGACAGGCGCGCAGGGATCACGCGCGTGTCGTTGAACACCAAGGCGTCGCCGGGACGCAGGAAGTCGGGCAGGTCGCGGATGACCCGATCCTGAAGCGCATTCCCATCGACCACCAGCAGGCGGGCGCTATCGCGCGGATCGGCCGGACGCAGGGCGATGCGGTCCTCGGGCAGGTCGAAATCGAAATCAGCAGTCTTCATCGGGCGCTCTATACGAGCGTCAGACAGGGTGCGCTATGATTTGAATGAGTGCGGCTGGAAGCGGACGCGCGCGATGCCCGTGAAGGGGAAGAGCGAATTGCGGATTAGGTGCGGCGGGGCTCGTCCACATCATAAACGAACAGGTTCCGATCGCTTATTTCGAGGCCCGACCAAGCTGCGCGCCACTCGGCAATGTGCTTGGAGGCGAAATGTCGATCAAGTTCTGCCTGTCCATTCCAGCGTTCTTTAACGTGAATAAGGCCGGGCTCTAACACGTCTTCGGCATAGACATATTCAATGCACCCTTCCTCGGCGCGACTGGCGTCAACCATACGCTTCATGATTGGACGAGCAGCATCCAGATTTGATGAGGGCAGTCGAATGGTTCCGATGATCAGCAGCATGTGCCGAGCGTAGCGAAGGAGCTGATGTCTACAATAGGCGGGATACGAGATTTTGCGTCCTTGCGTGACACGTAAAAGTCCGGCCCTTCCAGTCTTTCACCCAAACCCGGGCGCAAACGCCCCCGCCCATGATCCATAGCGGCTCGATGCCAGGTCCCGTGTCTCGATCTCGGGCTCGGCGCCGTCGATCATGTCGGCCAGGACGCGAGCGGAGCCGCAGGCCATGGTCCAGCCCAGGGTGCCGTGGCCGGTGTTCAGATAGAGGCCGGGAATGCGGGTGGCGCCGATGACGGGCGTGCCGTCTGGCGTCATGGGGCGCAGGCCGGACCAGTAGCTGGCGCCCTTCAGATCGCCGCCGCCGGGGAACAGGCTGCCGACCGACTGCTCCAGCGTTTCGCGGCGCAGGAGGGGCAGGCTGTTGTTGTAGCCGGACAGTTCGGCCATGCCGCCGACCCGGATGCGGTCGCCCAGACGGGTGATGGCGACCTTGTAGCTTTCGTCCATCACGGTCGAGACGGGGGCACGGTCGGCGTCAGTGATCCGGGCCGTGATCGAATAGCCCTTCACCGGATAGACCGGCAGTTTCAGTCCCAGCGGCGCGACCATCTGCGGCGAATAGGAGCCCAGGGCCACGACGACGGCGTCGGCCTGCAGCGCGCCCATGCTGGTGCGGGCGCCGACGATGCGGCCATTGGCTTCGGTCAGGCCGTGAATCTGGACGCCATTGTGGAAGACCACGCCCTGTTCCGTCGCCATCTTGGCCAGAGCATTGGTGAACAGGAAACAGTCGCCCGTCTCATCGTTCGGCAGGCGCAGGCCGCCGACGAAGGGGACGTCCGACGCCGCCAGGCCCGGCTCTGCAGCGATACAGCCTGCACGGTCCAGAACCTCGCACGGCACGCCCTGGGCGCGCAGGACGTCGACGTCCTTATGCACGTCGGCCAGCTGCTTTTCGGTGCGGAACAGCTGCAACGTGCCTTGCTCGCGTCCGTCATAGGCGATGCGGGTCTGGCGGCGCAGCAGGTCCAACTGGTCGCGGCTGTATTCGGCCAGGCGCACCATCCGGCCCTTGTTCAGCGCATAGCGTTCGTGGGTGCAGTTGCGCAGCATGGCCAGCGTCCAGCGGATCATGGCCATGTCCAGTTGCGGCCGGATGATCAGAGGGGCATGGCGCATCAGCAGCCATTTCATCGCCTTGACCGGGATCGACGGCGCGGCCCAGGGCGCGGAATAGCCGGGGGAGACCTGACCCGCATTGGCGAAGCTGGTCTCCAGCGCCGGGCCGCTTTCGCGATCAACCACGACGACCTCATGGCCTGCCTGACTGAGATACCAGGCGGTGGTGACGCCGATGACGCCCGAACCAAGCACCAGAACCCGCATGTGACGCTTCCAAGCCGACTGTTTCCCGTTCCAGCCAAGTTAGTCGTGCGGCGTTCGATGATCCTGCCTGTTTGCGCAATGGTCGGCGGCTGATAGACGGTTTACGCAATTATCTGCGGTCAGAAGGCGGAAAATTGTGACCCTCCTCGATCCTGTCGATCAACGCATCCTGCGGCACCTGCGCGCCGACGGGCGGATCAGCAATGCGAACCTGGCGACGGCGGTCGGCCTGTCGCCTTCGGCCTGTCTCAGGCGCGTGCGTCGGCTGGAGGAAAGGGGCGTGATCCGGGGCTACGCCGCCATACTGGCCAATGACGGCGACGACGGGGTGGTGGCCTATGTCGAGATCACGCTGGAGAAGCAGACCGACGACCACATGCGCCGGTTCGAGGCGGCGGTCAGGAACCACCCGGAAATCCGCGACTGCTATCTGATGGCGGGGGCGGCGGACTATATCGTGCGGGCCGTGGCGCCGGACATCGCCGCCTATGAGGTGATCCACAAGGACGTGCTGTCGCGCCTGCCCGGCGTGTCGCGCATCCACTCCAGCCTGGCGATCCGCAATGTGCTGGCGGCGGCGGGCTGAACCCTCGTCGTCTTGGGGTGTTCAGATGGCATGAAGCCCACCGACCTTGTTCCCTCCGCCCTCATCGGCGCCGTCGCCAGCGCCCGCTCCATGACCCCGATGGCGGCCATCGCCATCGCCGAACTGGCGCACAAGCCCATGCCTGGGCGGGTCTTTTTGCTGAACCAGCCCCTATTTAAGTTTGGGGCCTTGTTGATGGGCGTTGGGGAGTTGTTCGGCGACAAGATGAAATCGGCACCGGACAGGACCGTCTTTCTGGGCCTGCTGGCGCGGATCATGAGCGCGGGCATCGCCGGATCGGCCCTGGCGCCGCGCGGCAAGGAGAAGCTTGGCGCGGGCGTCGCCGTGGCGACGGCCGTTCCCTTGGCCTATCTGACGCTGGCCGGTCGCAAGAAGGCTATGGCGCGCATAGGCCAGACCAAGAGCGGATTGATCGAGGACGCTGTGATCGTCGGCGCGGGCGCGCTGGTGGTGGGCCTGACCGTCGCGGGTCTGAACCGCCGCTGAGGGGGCTCGACAGCAGGACGAGCAGGGCGATAGGTGCGGGATGACAGAGAGGATTTCATCATGATCACCCGCATCCAGCCTGGCGCCCGCATGAGCGAGGCCGTCATCCACGGCGACACCATCTATCTAGCGGGACAGGTGGGCGAGCCGGGCGATGATGTGGTCGCTCAGACGAAGACGGCTCTGGACGAGATCGAGGCCTTGCTGGCCGAGGCGGGCAGCGACAAGTCGAAGATTCTGATGGCCCAGATCTGGCTGGCTGATATCGGCGATTTCGAGGCGATGAACAGCGTCTGGGACGCCTGGGTCGACACCGCCAATCCGCCCGCCCGTGCGACGGGCGAAAGCAGGCTGGCGTCGCCTGACTATCTGGTCGAGATCATCGTCACCGCCGCAAAGGGCTAAAAGCCCGTCCGCAAAGGGCGGCGGACGGTTGACCGCAGGGTTTGCAGCCTGCAAACCGCCGCCCATGCTACAGAACCTCGAAACGCTCGCCCGCGAGGCCAAGTCCTGGCCGTTTGAACAAGCCCGCAATCTTCTGGCCCACGTGCTGAAGAAACGGCTGGCGGAGGCGGATCGCGCCGAGGCGAAGGCCCTGATCGACGCGGGCAAGGCTGACGAGGCGCTGGCCAGGTTCGAGGCCCTGCAGCGGCCGGTGACCCTGGAGACGGGTTACGGCCCATCGGGTCTGCCGCACATGGGCACCTTCGGCGAAGTGGCGCGCACGACCATGGTGCGCAACGCCTTCCGCGCCCTGACCGGCGATCATTGGAAGACGCGCCTGATCGCCTTCAGCGACGACATGGACGGTCTGCGCAAGGTGCCGGAAGGCATTCCAAACCCGGAGATTCTGCACGAAGACCTGCATCTGTCGCTGACCCGCGTGCGCGACCCGTTCGGCGCCCATGACAGTTTCGGTGCGCACAACAATGCGCGTCTGCGGGCGTTCCTGGACAGCTTCGGCTTTGACTATGAGTTCATGTCCTCAACCGAGACCTACAGGTCCGGGCGGTTCGACGCGACCCTGCTGACTTTGCTGGAGCGGTTTGACGCGGTTCAGGCCATCATGCTGCCGACCCTGGGTGAAGAGCGGCGCGCGACCTATTCGCCCTTCTTGCCGATCAGCCCCATCACCGGCCATGTGCTGCAGGTGCCGACGCTGGCGCGTAATGTCGAGAAGGGGACGATCACCTTCGAAGACCCTGCCGGCGAACCGGGCAACCGCACCGAGGTGCCAGTCACGGGCGGTCATGTGAAGCTGCAATGGAAGCCCGACTGGGCCATGCGCTGGGTCGCGCTGGACATCGATTACGAGATGTCGGGCAAGGACCTGATCGAGAGCGTGCGCGAAAGCTCCAAGGTCTGCCGCGCACTGGGCGGCACCCCGCCCGAAGGCTTCAACTTCGAACTCTTCCTCGACATCGAGGGTAAGAAGATCTCCAAGTCCAAGGGCAACGGCCTGACGATGGACGAGTGGCTGCGCTATGGCACGCCCGAGAGCCTATCGAGGTACATGTTCCAGTCGCCCAAGTCGGCCAAGAGCCTGCACTTCAACGTCATTCCGCGCGCCATCGACGACTATCTGGCCTTCATCGAAAGCTACAAGACGCAGGAGCCGGCCAAGCGGATCGACAACGCCGTCTGGTCGATCCACGCGGGCGATCCGCCGACCCATACGTCGCCTGTGTCGTTCGCCCTGTTGCTGAACCTAGTGGGCGTGGCCAATGCGTCCAGCAAGGCGCAACTGTGGGCCTATTTCGCCAAATATCTGCCGGATGCGACGCCCGAGAACGAGCCGCTGCTGGACCGGTTGATGGACCATGCGCTGAACTACTACGAGGACTTCGTGAAGCCCTCCAAGTCGTACCGCCTGCCGGACGACAAGGAGAAGGCGGCGCTGCAGGATTTGGCGACGCGTCTGAGGAGGCTGCCTGCCGACACGACGGACGGCGAACTGATCCAGAACGAAGTCTATGCGGTGGGCAAGGATCACGCCTTCGACCCGCTGCGGGCCTGGTTCGGGGCGCTGTACGAAGTTCTGCTGGGCGCCTCTCAGGGGCCGCGTTTCGGCTCGTTCGCCGCGATCTACGGGTTGCCGCAGACGATCGCGCTGATCGAAGCGGGCGCGAAAGGCGAACTGGTCGCCTGACATCGTTTGGGCGGCTATCAACATGAACCGAAAATAACGGCGAAGCTCCGGGAGCCTTCAGGTTCGTTCGTGCATTCTCCACCCATCGGCAAACGCGCTGACAGGAGAAGAGTTATGTCGAACAAGATTTTCAAGACCGGTCTGGCCACCGCTGCGGCTCTGGCCGCCATGGTGACCGCCGCCCCGATGGCTGCACAGGCTCAGGCCAACGGCGTCACCAACTGCGACGCCCCCGGCGGTCGCCAGCGTGCGGGCGCCCTGATCGGCGCTGTCGTCGGCGGCGTGGTCGGATCGAACCTGGCCCGTAACGAACGTACAGCCGGCACCATCGTCGGCGCCGGCGCCGGCGCGGCCGCCGGTTCCTACATCGGCTGCAACCAGCAGCGCGCGCGTGCGGCCTCGGTGTCGAACGGCTCGCAATATCGCGCCTCGTCCAACCTGCGCATCCGCAGCGGCCCGGGCACCAACTATCGCACCGCCGGCACGCTTTCGGCGGGTCAGCCCTTCACCGCCATCGGTTCGCAGGGCGAATGGGTGCAGATCGCCGGCGGCGGCTGGGTGAACGCCCACTACGTCACGGCCAACTAAGATCTAGTCGGCTCGATGAGGCCCCGCCGGTTCGCCGCGCGGGGCCTTTGCATGTCCGCTACTGACTGACCCACAGAATGCGCGCCATCCATTCGATGTCGCGTCGGGGCACGATCCGGGGCGGATAATCGGGATTGATGGACGCCAGGGTGACGGTGCGGCTGGTCAGGCTGGCCACCTCTTTGGCGATGGTCTCGCCGGTCATCAATCGCGCGACGACGCGGTCGCCGCGTCGGACACGGGTTTCTTCCTGATCCACTAGAACCCGGTCGCCCTCGCGGTAGAGCGGCGACATCGAATCGCCGTCTATGGTCATGCTGAACAGGGTGTCCTTGGCGCGCGGCAATTCCGTCTGGTCCCAGCCGTCGCCCGTGGGTAGGCCGGCATCGTCGAAAAAGCCGTCGTCGCCCGCCTTGGCCAGGCCAAGCAACGGAACGGTCGCGGGCCGCTCAGGCGCATCCTCGGCCAAGGCCGCGAAGTCCCCCAAGGACACGCCCGTCGCTTGAAGAACCAGGGTCACGCTTTCGGTCGAGGGCCAACGAGGGCGCGGCGGGTCGCCCGCCCCGAACCGTTTGGAGGGATTGAAGCTGGTGGCGTCCAACCCCGCGCGCCGTGCCAGGCCCGATGGCGTCAGACCTTCTCGCCGCGCCAGATTATCGACGGCTTTCCAAAGTTTGGCATGCGACAGCGGCATGGCGTCCCAACGACTGATTCGCCACAGGATAGGCGTTAAGGATAGGAATTTCTACCTATTAAGTTCCGCTGCGTGGCGGTCTTGCCATGAGAAGAAAGTGCCGACGATCATAAAGCCGATAATAAGATAGCTGTTAAGATTCATCACGGTAATAAGCGAAGCCAGTAAAACTGGCTGCTTGGTAAGTATCATTATGTGACACATCACCGTGATTAGCTGAATGCCGCTAACCCATACTGGCCATGATCGCCGATATCGCCAGGAAAGGCCGACAAAAACAAAAAGAGCGACGACGTCGATCAAGAAAAGACCGACCGGCATTCCGCGAAAGCCGCTGTTTTCTTGAAGAATGATCGAGGCAAACCAAGCGAAAAGATATGCGCCCGCGCCGAAGCGCTCCGCTTGTCCGCCTTTCAAGAAAGCGAACAGCGCCATGCCGACCATGAAGACCGCGCCGAAGACTACGTAGACGATATTGAGCATGGCAAATCGCCCCCGTGCAAAAATGCGCGGGGGCGATAATGACCGAACTCAAGACAAACGGAAGTCGGGGTGAGCTAAGCTTACCAACAATTCACGCGACGCGGTGCAGGTGCGTCGGCGTCAAGGCAGCCTTCGGGTCCAGCCAATCGTCAGGCTTGGCGATTGGGCCGGCGGCGTAGGTGCCGTAGCCCAGGCGACGGTGGTCCTTTTGCAGTTCGGCGTGGCAGGCGACGATGGATTCGCGCGCGGCCGACAAGGCGGCGATGGTTTCCATGGCCTTGGCCTGAGACATCGTGCCGCTGACCGGCGACAGCGAAAGTGCGGCGCGGGCGCCGATGAAGGATTGAACCAGGGTCGTCGCCTGAGTGATCGCGGCGTCGATCGCGAGTTCGGTAGCATGCAGATCGCCAGCAACGCTGGTGACGACTTCAGTCCGGTCCATGAGAGCCCCTCAAGGTGTGGTTAAAGAGGTGTTATGGTTATCACGTCTTAACCTTGTTTGATAGGGGTATGTTCATACCTCATGACAATCGCGCGTTGAGATGCGCGTCATCGCTGTCGCTTGAATGTCAGGAGCGAAGGGCATCTGGCGCCAATCGCCTCTTCGCGCCCTGACCATCAGTTCCGGTTGTCGAGCAGGAAGTGTGCGGTCAGACTGGCGATGGGCTGTGAACGTTCTTCTTGCCAAGCCTCGGCCTGGACATGGGCCAGACGGCGGCCAGCGCGGCTGATCCTGGCCCGGGCGAAGACGTCGATGGGCCGCCCGGTGCGGAGATAGGCCACCGTGACGTTGATCGGACGGGGCAGGCGCGCACTGGGAAAGGCCAGGGCCAGTTGGGCCATGGCGGTCATCTCCAGCAGGGCGGCCGTCGAACCACCGTGCAGCGCCGGCAGCATCGGATTGCCGATCAACTTGTCCGCGAACGGCATGATCACAGTGATCTCGTCGCCGCTGACGAGCGTTTTCAGACCCAGGAAACGGGCGTAGGGCAGGGTGGCGAGGGTATCGGTCATGCGGCCGCTCCGACGAGGCGTTCGCGAGACGGATTGAAGATGTAGGCCGACTGGGCCGCCGCCACCGGGTCGGACGGATCGTCCTCGAAGGCCCAGGCCCGCACGAAGGCGATGGTGTGGGTCATGCGATAGCAAACGCCCTGAGCCAACAGATCTCGATGCGGCCGGGCGGCGCGCATATAGTCCACGCGCAAGTCGACCGTGGCGACGGGTTGGAAGGCGTCTAGGGCCGTCCAGACGGCCAGGCCGCCGATATGATCCAGCAGGGTCGTGACCAGACCGCCGGCGAACACGCCGCTGTCGGGATCGCCCACCAGATCCTCGCGCCAGGGCACACGAATGCGCGGCTCGCCATCGTGCAGGCCGTCGAAGGCGAAGCCCAGCGCTCCGGTATGGGCCGCGCCAGCCGCGAGTTGGGGCAGGATGGAGGTCAGGAAGCTGTCGGACATCAAGCAGGACGGCCTTTCGGGCGCGGTTTGCGGATGGTCCTGTATGGATCGGCGACCGGACGGCGTCGAGTGCGTTAGGGAGCCATGATCCGAGCCGAAGACCTGCTGCACCCGACGCCTGCGGGCCTCTATTGCCCGCCAGGCGACTTCTATGTCGATCCGGTGCGTCCGGTGGATCGGGCGGTGATAACCCATGGTCATTCCGATCACGCGCGGGCGGGACACGGGGCCGTGCTGGCGACGCGGCAGACACTGGCGATCATGGCCGAGCGCTATGGCGCCGATTTCACCGGCCAGGCCCAGTCGGTCGAATATAGTCAGGCGACGGCGATCAACGGCGTCGACCTAAGGCTGGCGCCGGCGGGTCATGTGCTTGGCTCGGCCCAAGTCGAGGTGCGCTGGAAGGGACTGACCATGGTCGTTTCCGGCGACTACAAGCGCCGCCGCGATCCGACCTGCGCGCCGTTCGAGCCGATCCCGTGTCATGTCTTCATTTCCGAGGCGACTTTCGGCCTGCCCGTGTTCAGCCATCCGCCCGCCGAAGAGGAGGTGGGGCGGCTGGTGCGCTCCCTAGGTCAGTTCCCGGAGAGGGCGCATCTGGTCGGGGCTTATGCGCTGGGCAAGGCGCAACGCATCATTCGTCTGCTGCGTGAAGCAGGGTGGGAGCGACCCATATATTATCACGGTGCGATGGAGCGGTTGAACGCCCTTTACGAACGCGAAGGCGTTGACCTGGGGCCGCTGTTGCCGACGCGCGACCTGCCCAGGAACGCCTTGGGCGGCGAGGTCGCCATCGCGCCGCCGTCGGCCATTCAGGATCGCTGGGCGCGCCGGTTCGCCGACCCGGTCACGGCCTTCGCCTCGGGTTGGATGGGGGTGAAGGCCCGTGCGCGTCAGAGGGGTGTGGAACTGCCCCTGATCGTGTCCGACCATGCTGACTGGAACGAACTGACGGCGACCTTCATCGAACTGAAGCCCGAGGAGGTCTGGATAACCCATGGCCGCGAGGAGGGTCTGTTGCGCTGGGCGGAGATCAATGGACAGAAGGCCAGAGCGCTACGTCTTGTCGGCTATGACGAGGAGGACGAGGAGGCGTTGGACGTCAGGCCGGATTGAGACGGGTCAGGCGGCTGATCGGCCCGATGCATCCTCGTTTTCGACGTCCTGCGCCACCGCCAAGGCGGCGTTCATGGCCATGCGCAGGCGTTCGGGCTTGATCGGCTTTTCGACCACCGCCGCCATGCCGATGGACAGATAGTGTTTGGCGTCTTCCGGGTCGGCGTTGGCGGTCAGGGCCACGATAGGCACGCGGCCGACGGGAGCGGGCAGGGCGCGAATAGCCTGTGTCGCCTGAACCCCGTCCATGCGCGGCATCTTGATGTCCATCAGGACCAGATCGTAGCGGCTTTCCTGAACGGCTTGCAGCGCCTCCAGCCCGTCCTCGGCCAACTCGGAACTGCAGCCGAACATTTCGCAAAGCGCCTGGGCGACCACGCGGTTGGTGGCGTTGTCGTCAACGATCAGAATGTGCGGCGCCGCCGTAAGGTCGAAACTGGCCAGGTCGGCGACATTCGATTGGACCTCAGCCTCCACCGCCGCGCGGGGGGCGGTCAGGTCGAAGGCGAAGGTGGCGCCACGTCCCTTGTTGTTTTCGGCCCAAATCCGACCGCCCATTCGGTCGATGACCTGGCGGCAGATAGAGAGGCCAAGACCGGCGCCGTCGGGCCCCGAGCCATGGACGAAGGGTTCGAAGATGGAATCGACCCGGTCGACATCCACGCCGGGTCCGTCGTCGCGAACGCGGGCTTCCATACGTATGCCGTCGCCTTCGACCCAGGCCTTCAGCCCGGCTTCGACCACGCCGTTGCGGGCGAACTTCAGCGCATTGCCGATCAGATTGTTGAACACCTGTTTCAGGCGAACGCCGTCGATCACGGCCGCCAGTTCGGTGTCGCCCTCATAGCCGACCAGAAGGGTCACGCCGTCCTGAGAGGCGCGGGGCTCCCACATCGACTGGATGTCGTCCATGAGGGCGCGCAGAGCCGTCGGCGTGCTGGCCAGCTCCAGCTCGCCCGCCTCGGCCTTGGACAGGTCAACCGCGTCCTGAAGGATGCGCAGCAGGGTCTCGGACGAATCCACTATGGTTTGGACATGCGCCTGGGCTGTGGCCGTCAGGGGCTGGCGGCGCAGCAGTTCGGCGACCGCCAGCACGCCGTTCATCGGCGTGCGCAGTTCATGGCTCATGATGGCCAGGAACTGACTCTTGGCGCGAGCGGCGGCGATCGCCTGGGCGCGGGTGTCGCTGAGGATGGCGGCCTGTTCGGCCAGCTGTTCGTTCTGTTCGCGTTGGCGCGTATTGACCGCTTGCAGCAGGGTCGCGGCGGTGCCGACACCGGAATAGGCGCCGTTGCGGGTCACGATGAAGCCCCGCAGCAAGGCTGCGGGGCCGCCCTTCAGCATGATGTCGCAAAAGGCGTCGATGCGAACGCCGGCTTCCACCACCGCCGGTTCGGCGTCCATGGCGAAGGTGATGGGGCGAAGGTCGTAAAGGGCGTGGCCGAACCGCGCGGCGATCTTTTCCAGAAAGGCGGTGCGCTCGACCAGGCCGACGGGGCGGTCGCCATCGACGACGGGTATGACCAGCGTGTCTGGTTCGCGTTCGAAACGCGCCAGCACCTCGCACCCAAGCGTCGTCGGAGCCACCGGCTTTGGACGCTCGGAAAGGGTTTCGATGGTCGGCATACTGCCCGGAACTCCTACTCGTTTTGAGTATAAGCCTGAAATCGCTTGCCGATTGGTTAAGCTGCGGCAAGCGCGACGCAAATCCGCCCTTTTTGCCCCCGGCGAGGGTCTGGTGTATGAGGCCCGCCCGACCCAATTAGGTCTCCATCCTTTTGTCCATGCGCGCGGCCGACCGGCCGACCGCAGGTTTGTCATGAGCGTCATCCTGGAAAAGACCCCAAAAACGGCCCTGGTCCTGTTCTCAGGCGGACAGGACAGCGCGACCTGTCTGGCCTGGGCGCTGGAGCGGTTCGACCGGGTCGAGACGGTGGGCTTCGACTATGGCCAGCGCCATGCGGTCGAGATGCAGGCGCGCCAGACGGTGCGCGACAGCATGACGAAGGCGCTGTCGCAGTGTGCGCATCGTCTGGGCGACGATCATGTGGTGGACCTGACCGGATACGGCCGGATCGCCGAGAGCGCCCTGACGGCAGACCGCCAGATCGAGATGGACGCTCGCGGCTTGCCGACCACCTTCGTGCCCGGTCGCAACCTGATCTTCCTAGTCGCGGCGGCGGCGCTGGCGGACCGGCGCGGGCTGGAGGTGCTGGTCGGCGGCATGTGCGAAACGGACTATTCCGGCTATCCCGACTGTCGTCATGAGACGATGGTGGCGATGGCGCGAGCGCTTTCGCTGGGGCTGGACAAGCCGGTGGTGATCGAGACGCCGCTGATGTGGCTGACGAAGGCCCAGACATGGGAGTTGGCGCAGCAGATCGGCGGGACCGATCTGGTCGAGCTGATCATCGAGGACAGCCACACCTGCTATCAGGGCGACCGAACGCACCGTCACGCCTGGGGCTACGGCTGCGGCGAATGCCCGGCTTGCGAACTGCGCGCAGCCGGTCACGCGGAATGGATAGCCTCAAGATGACCTATTCGGCCAAGGAGGTCTTTCTGACCGTGCAGGGCGAGGGCGGACAGGCGGGGCGGCCTGCGGTCTTTCTGCGTTTCGCCGGCTGCAATCTGTGGAGCGGGCGCGAGCAGGATCGGGCGAATGCGGTGTGCACCTTCTGCGATACCGATTTCGTCGGCGTGGACGGCGGCGGGGGCGGCAAGTTCACGACGGCGGACCTGTTGGCCGATCATGTGGCGTCGCTGTGGCGTGGACGCGAGGGCGATCCGAAACTGGTGGTCTGCACCGGCGGTGAACCTCTGCTGCAGCTGGATGCGCCGCTGATCGCGGCTCTGCATGCGCGCGGGTTTGAAATCGCCATAGAATCGAACGGCACGCTTGCGGCGCCCGACGGCATCGACTGGATCTGCGTCAGCCCCAAGGCGGATGCGCCGGTCGTCCAGACGCGCGGGCAGGAGTTGAAGCTGGTCTTTCCGCAGGACAAGGCCATGCCCGACCGGTTCGAGCATCTGGATTTCGAACGCTTCTGGCTGCAGCCGATGGATGGGCCGGATCAGGTCGCGAACACCGCCGCCGCCATCGAATACTGCCTGACCCATCCCCAATGGCGCCTCAGCGTCCAGACCCACAAATATATCGGCGTCCGCTAATGCCCGTCTTCGAGATCACCAAACAGGCCACGTTTGACGCCGCCCACCACTTCCCCAACGAACCCGAGGGCAGCATCTATCGCCGCGTCCACGGCCATTCCTTCACGGTCGAGGCGACGGTGCGGTCAGAGGTGCTGGATGTCGAACACGGATGGGTGGCGGACCTGGGCGCGCTGGACCGGGCGCTGAAGGCGGCGGCCGAGACGCTGGACCATGGGATGCTGAACGAGCATGCGGGGCTGGAGCTGCCCAGCCTGGAGAACCTGTGCCTGTGGTTCGTGGCGCAGTTGAAGCCCGAATGGCCCGGCCTGTGCCGCATTCAGGTGGCGCGTCCCACCATCAACGAGCGGTGTGCGCTGAGCCTTTAGGCGGCCAGCCATTCCGCCAGCGCCTTGTTGACGGCGGCCGGCTGTTCCAGCGTCGAGGCGTGGCCGCAGTCGGCGACGACGACCAGGCAGGCGTCGGGCAGGGCGTCGGCCATCTCTCGCGAGCGGATCGGCGGGGTCAGGGGATCGCGGTCGCCGACCAGAACCAGCGTGGGAATGCGGATGGCGGGCAGGTCGGGGCGTGAGTCGGCCCGTTTGATGCTGGCCTTCTGCTGGCGGATGAAGCCTGCAACGCCGATTTCCAGCCCCATGCGGACCTGGGTGTCGATCAGCGTCTGATCGTCCTTGTGTAGCGGATGCACCAGACGCGGCGAGACTTCTCGCAGCAGGACTTCGAGTTCACCGGCATCAACCCGTTCGATCAGGGCTTGTCGCTGCACCGTCTGTTCCGGCGCATCGGGACGGGCGGTGGTGCTCAGCAGGGCCAGCCGTTCCACGCGTTCCTGCGCCTGCCGCAGGATTTCAAACGCGATGTAGCCGCCCATTGAAATGCCACCGAGTGCAAACCGGGGCGGGGCGTCGCGCAGGATGGCGGCGGCCATCTGGGCCATGCTGTCGCCCTCCACAATCGAGGCGACGGTAACCGGCCTGTGCGGGCTGAGCGCCGCGATCTGAGGGACGAACATCTCGGCCGTGCAGGCCAGGCCGGGGATCAGGACCAGCGGCGTGATCGCAGCCTCAGCATCTGCGGCCCTGGCGTTGGCGCTGTTCGCAACGGCGTTGTTCACGTTCATAATCGCGTGCCTCACGTTCCCGCTTCAAGCGGGTTTCCTCGTCCGAGGTCGTGACGGCGTCGAAGCCCGCGCCGACCACCGCGCCCGTGGCCTTGGCCGTGCCCCCGACCACGGCGGCGGTTCCGCCAACGACCGCGCCGACCAGACAGCCCTGGAGCGACAGACAGCCCGCGGCGATCAGGACGGCCTGAGAGAGGTGGAACAGGGGAGTTCGACGGCGCATGAGGACGGCTCCAGAGATGCGGAATAGTCGCCGATAATGATGAACGAGGCCTGACCCGGCTCAGCCGCTGCGTTGCGGCAGCAGTTTGCGCCGCTGTCGAGACAGGGCCAGCGGAACGCCGTCCGCGCCCCAGGCCGTCGCCTCGTCCACCGTCCAGCCCAGACCCAGGTCCAGCATCCTGAACTCGAAAAAGGCCCAACCGTCCAGCGCGTTCTCGGGAGTGGGGTCGTTAAGGATATCGATCCGCAGGTCCACCGTCGTCATCGGCGCCGGCGTCTTCGATAGGGTCCAGGCGGGCGGATAGAGGGCGTCGAGCAGGTAGCACAGCCCCACCTCGTCCAGCGCGCGTTTATCCGCCATCCGCATCCAAGTCCGTTCGACCGCCGCCTTGCCCGCATTCCCGCCCAGGATATTGGGACCCCCGTCGAACCGATATTCCACGTGCCGAGAGAAATGCGGGGCCATCGGACCGTGAATGGTCGCTCGGGGATTCAAACTGTCCCGCGGCGGGGGCGGGCGGTGGAGCGGCGACACCGCTGGCGTCTGGGCGTCCAAGCCATAGGTGCCGGTGGCATGGTGGGTCATGCGCCCGTCCTGTTCGGCTTCGACGGCCGCATAGACGACGTTTCTTCCGCCCCGCAGCAACCGGGACCGAAAGGCGACCTGTTCGTCAAAGGTCGCCGCCGACAGATACTGCACCGACAGGGATCGCAGCGCGGGGTTCAGGCCCAGTCCCTCACGCATGGACCGGGCGCACATCGCCGCAAGCAGCCCACCGAACGGAAAGCCTTTCTGGGGCGGCAGCGACAACGGACCGTTGGAAAAACATCCCGGCACAGGCGCGGACAAGCCGCCGTCGGCGAGCGTTTGAAAAGCCAGGGCGGCGTCGAGCGACACGGGCGATTGAACATCGGACATGGCGCGATCCTGCGTCAGGCGAAAGAGCGGCGGAAGCCCGAAATCCAGAGCTTCCGCCAGTCGAAGGAACAGGCGAACGAACCGGGCGGCTCGAACGTCCGTTGCCAAACAAGACTGACCGAGAGGGTTTGGATTTGCAACCCTTGCCAAACGGCTGACGCGGGGTCACTTTCCATCCATGGGACGCACCGCCGACTACAGCCGCCAAAGCTGCTCCATCGCCGCCACTCTTGAGGTGATCGGCGATCCGTGGACCCTTCTGGTCATCCGCGACGCCTTCAACGGCGTCAGCCGTTTCGAACAGTGGCAGGAGAACCTGGGCGTGGCGCGCAACGTCCTGGCTTCGCGTCTGAAAAGCCTGGTCCAGCATGGCGTGCTGGAGCCGCGCCTCTATTCCGAGCGCCCGCCTCGCAACGAATATGTGCTGACGGCCAAGGGCAAGGATTTGTACGGTGTGCTGGTCACCCTGCACGGCTGGGGCGCCAAACATGTCTATGGCGACGCCGACAGCGGCATCGACATGATTCACAAGACCTGCGGCCACACCCTGACGCCCCGCATCGCCTGCGGCTGCTGCGGCGAAATCGTGAAGCCGCGCGACATCAAACTGACCCGGGCCGAAAACCGACCCACCGTCGGCGACGTCATGCCCAAGGAAGCGGCCTGATCGACGCTTCTGCTGCCAGTTCTCGGCAGGATGTCTGCTAAGATCGTCGGGTGTCCCGCTCCGAGCGTCTTCTCGATCTGCTGGACGTCTTGCGTCGTCATCGGCGGCCGGTGAGCGGACGCGCCTTGGCCGAAGAGATGGGCGTCAGCCTGCGGACGCTTTATCGCGACATCGCCAGTCTGCAGGCGCAAGGGGCGACGATCGAGGGGGAGGCGGGGGTCGGCTATGTTTTGAAGCCCGGCTTCATGCTGCCGCCGTTGATGTTCACGCCGGAAGAGATCGAGGCCCTGGTGCTGGGGTCGCGGTGGGTGGCGGACCGGGCCGACCCACGGATGCGCGACGCGGCCTTGGCGGCTTTGGGTCGGATTTCGGCGGTGCTTCCGTCCGATCTGCGCGAGGAGATGGACACCTCGGCCTTGTTGGTCGTGCCGGGTGCGCCTTTCCCTGTCGATGCGGTCGATCCGGCCCTGCTGCGAAAGGCCATCCGCACGGAGCGGCGGCTGAGACTGTGTTATCGCGACGAGGCGGGGGCGGCGTCGGAGCGACTGGTCTGGCCCTTCGCCCTGGCCTTCTTCGACCGGGTGCGCCTGCTGATCGCTTGGTGCGAGCTGCGCGACGACTTCCGCAGTTTCCGCACCGACCGGATCGTGGAGGCCGAGGTGATGGAGGGCCGCTATCCCGCCCGACGCCAAGGCCTGATGAAGCGCTGGAAAGAATTGCACGAGCGCGCCCACGCGCGGCATCATGCTGACGGAAACTGGCAGTAACCGCCGATAGTCTGTCCTCTGTCGAAACGAGGGAGAGGGCCTATGGGCGAGATCGAGGACATTCTGCTGACCGTGGCCGACCCGGAGGTCAGCGCGCGCTTCTATGCAGGTCTGTTGGGGCGCCAGCCGCTGGTGACGCGGCCGGATCGGGCGCTGTTCAAGCTGAGTTCGGGTCGTGCGCTGGGCCTGATGCGGCGCAGCGGGGAGGGCGGTTCGGTCCGCGAGATCGATTTTCCAATGGACGGCGTAGCGGCGGTCGATCAGGCCCATATCGATTGGTGGGATCGCGGCGCGCGCATACTGACGCCGCCTCATGATCTGGGATGTGGTCGCAGCTTCGTCGCCGGCGACCCGGACGGACATCGTTTGCGGGTGTTCGCGCCGGCGTAAGGCGTCAGGCCTCCGCCTCCAGGCGATAGCCGACGCCGCGCACATTGGTCAGCAGGCCGGCGGCGTCGGCGCCCTCCAGCTTGCGGCGCAGGTGGCTGACATGGCTGTCGATGGTGCGTTCCAGCACCGCCTGGTTGTCGAAACAAGCCTGCATGATCTCGCTTCGGCTGAAGACGCGCAGCGGCGTGCGGGCCATGTGCGCCAGTATGCGGAACTCGGTCAGGGTCAGGTCCAGCCGGCGCCGCCCCCCTGTGTTCAGCACCGCCGCCATATAGTTCTCCAACTGGACCTCCAGCGGGCCGACACGCAGCACCTTGGCGTTTCGTCCTCCGGTCGCGCGACGCAGGATGGATTGCACGCGGGCGGCCACCTCGACCGGATCGGAGCGGCGGGTCAGATGGTCGTCGGCGCCGATGCGCAGCGCCTGCAGCCGATGATGGGGCTGATCCTGTTCGCCGATCATGACGACCGGCGTGTCGCCGCGCCGCCGCAACTCGCCCAACACGTCCCAGCCGTCGCGCAAGGGCAAAGCCACCGACAGCAGCACCAGGTCGGGCTTCAGAGCGGCGTGCAACTCTATGGCCTGTTGCCCGTCGTCGGCGACGACGGTGCGAAGACCCTCGCGACGCAGGGCCGCATCCAGCGTCTCGACGCTTTCGCGGTCGTCATCGGCGATCAGGATCAGGCTGCTCATGGGGTCTCCGTCGCCGCCATGACCGGCGTCCGCGCCGAAATCCAGCAAAACCGGGCGCCTTCGGACAAGTTTCATCGCCCCGTCGCAAAGGCTTCACGCAGACGAAGAAAAACCCCCTCCCGCCGAGGCGGAAGGGGGCCAGTGGTCGTTCGGGAGGAACGTCTCAGTAGGAGGCGCGCAACTCGATGCCGAAGGTGCGCGGATTGTTGAAGTTGCCGTAGTCGCCCAGGGTGTTCCGGTTCGACGGGTCGCGGCGATAGACGTAGGTCTCGTCAAGCAGGTTGCGCGACCACAGGGCCACTTCCAGCAGCGGGCCGCCGTCACGGGTGGTGATGTCGGCGATGGCGACGCGAGCGTTCACCACGAAGGACGAGTCGTTTTTGATCTCGAACTGCTCGAAGCTGTGGTTGGCGTCGGCGTAGTTGGCGTCGACGTGGGCCTTCAGGGTCGCGCCCATGAAGGGCGAGTTCCAGTCGGCCGCGAAGCTGGCGGCGTTTTCCGGCGTGTAGGCGATAAAGACCTTCTGGGTCTGGCCGTTGAAGGGGTTCACCGTGTCCGGCACCTTGGCGTCCGTGTAGGCGTAGGAGGCCGACAGGGTCAGGTTGTCGGTCGCGCGGAACTGACCTTCCAGCTCCAGACCACGGATTTTAGTGGTGCCGGGGGCGTTGATCGTCTCCAGCGTGTTGCGGGTCGACGCGCCCTGGACGGTGACCAGGCTGAAGTCGATCTGGCTGTCGGTGCGGTTCATCGCATAGATGGCCGCGTTCAGGCGGACGCGACGGTCGAACAGGTCGCTCTTCAGACCCAGTTCATAGGCTTTCACCTCTTCGGGATCGAACGAACGATAGGTCAGCGAGCGCGAGGAGGCGCCGCCGGCGCGATAGCCGGTCGAATATTTGCCGTAGACGTTGATGCTGTCGGTGACGTCATAGGCCAGGGTGACCAGCGGGTCGAAGCGATCGACCTTGGAGTTGAACCGCAGCACGCCCTTCACGCCATTGACGATCGGCAGGTCATTGTTGACCAACTCCAGCACGCCGTCCTTGTCATCCCAGGTGTAGCGGCCGCCGACCGTCAGGTGCAGGGCGTCCATGCTGGCCGGGGTCCAGGTGGCCTGACCGTAGATGGCCTTGGACTCCGAATGGGCGGTCGACTTGCGGTCCATCGAGCGGAAGCCGCGGATGGTCGGGGTCGGATCCAGGATGGTGTAGCCCGTGCCGTCGGCGTTCCACTGGTTCGTCGAAGGCGTCGAGGCGTCGTCGGACACCGTTTCCTTGAAGTAGAAGACGCCGCCGACGTAGTCGATGCTGTCACCCAGCGAACCGACGGCCTGCAGTTCCTGGCTGAACTGGTGCTGCCAGAAGCCGGCCAGCGAATAGCGGCTGAACTTGCCGTTCGGACCGACGACGGGCGGGCGGTGGGCGCCGGCGATGTTGTCGTACTGTTCGACGTCCAGATCGCGGTAGGCGGTGATCGAACGGATTTCCAGGGCGTCGGTCGGACGATACGACATGTGCAGATCGACGCCGCGCGTGTCGTCCACGCTCCACTGCTGGGGCACGCCGATGTCGGCCTGGGTCATGCGCTTGGAGCCTTCGACCTGAACCAGGGGCGACAGGCCGCGGATGCTGCCAGACGGCACAGAGGCCGAAGTGAACGGCACGACGGTCAGCCCGTTCGGGTTGAAGTTCAGCAGTTGGCTGTAGAACGGGGTGTTCTTGTCCTTGCCGACATCGGCGGCCAGGTCGGCGGTGAAGTTCTCGCTGGGCGTCCAGCGCGTCTGGAAGCGCAGGCCGCGACGGTCGTATTGGCCAAAGCCCGTTTCGCCCGGCAGGATGTTCTCGGTCACCGGACCCTGGACCTGCAGCACGCCGTCCACCTTGAAGGCGAAGTCGCCAATGGCGGGGAAGTCGACGTGCAGTTCGGAGTTGTAGGATTCCAGATTGCCGACGCCCGCGATGGCCCGCATGCCGAAGACGCCCGTGGGCTTCTTGGTGACCAGCGACAGGGCGCCGCCTTCGGTGTTGCGGCCGAACAGGGTGCCTTGCGGACCCTTCAGCACTTCGACGCGCTCGATGTCGAGGAGGGCGGAGGCCAGGCCGTGCTGGCGGGCCAGATAGACGCCGTCGACATAGACGCCGACGCCCTGCTCACGGGCGGGCTGGTTGGCGTCGTTCGGCACGATGCCGCGAATGCCGATGGTCAGGGCGGACTGACGGGCCTCGAATGTGGCCACGCGCAGCGACGGCACCGCGCCGTCGGCCAGATCCATCAGGCTCTGGACGTGGCGGTTCTGAAGCGCCTCGGAGTTCACCACCGAGATGGAGATCGGCGTATCCTGCAGATTGGTCTCGCGCTTGGTGGCGGTCACGACGATGTCGTCCAGGCCGACGGGCGAATTGGCGGCGGGCGCCGGAGCGGTCTGGGCGAGGGCGGTGACGGGCGCGGCGAGAAGCGCGGTCCCCAGCAGCAGCTGAAGGCGCAGTTTGGTTTGACGGTGCATTTATATCCCCTGCTTAGTCGAGCCGGGGATTACGCCGCCTTTGCGATATGCAGTTCACAGGCGCGCGACACTGGGATGCAGGTTTGATGTCTATCGCTAAGCCCGACGTCCGATAAAAATCCAACCAATCTCCACACAGTCTCCACAAATCTCATGAGGGAAGCCAGGGTGAAGATTAGAATAGAGGCTAGGCCGCCGCCGCCGCCGTGTCGCGGATGAATCCGCCCCCTAGAACCCGGTCCGGGTCGGCGGGGTCGTAAAGCGCGCACGCCTGACCCGGAGCGACGCCTTCTTCGCCCTGATTGAACGCGACCGAAATCTCGCCGTCGATCAGCGTCAGACGGGCAGGAGAGGGCTGGCGCGTCGAGCGGACGCGGGCCAGGACGGGGACGCTGGCTTCGGCCGCCTGGCGGATCGTGGCCTCGTCGCCTAGCCAGTTGGTTTCTTCCAGGGTCAGGGACGCGGTCAGTAGCGCTTCGCGTGGTCCCACCACGACGCGGCGGGTTTCGGGCTCCAGTTTGGTCACAAACAGCGGCTCGCCCACGGCGACGTTCAGACCCCGCCGTTGACCGATCGTGTAGTCGGTGATGCCGGAATGCTTGCCCAGCACGCGGCCGTCCATATGCACGATTTCGCCGGCCTCGCGACCTTGCGGCCGCAGGCGGTCGATCAGGGTGCGGTAGTCGCCGGAAGGGACGAAACAGATGTCCTGGCTGTCCGGTTTGGCGGCGATCTTCAGCCCAAGTTCGGCGGCGACGCCGCGCACCTGCGGCTTCTCCAGATCGGCCAGGGGGAAGCGCAGATAGTCGAGCTGATCCTGGGTCGTGGCGAACAGGAAATAGGATTGGTCGCGCGAATGGTCTATCGCCTTGCGCATCTGGGAGCGATTGCCGGCGACGGCGCGGCGCACATAGTGGCCAGTCGCCATGGCCTCGGCGCCCAGGTCGCGGGCCACGTCCAGCAGGTCGCGGAACTTGACCGTCTGATTGCAGCGGATGCAGGGGACCGGCGTCTGGCCTTTCAGATAGCTGTCGGCGAACTGGTCGATCACCGCGTCCTTGAACCGGCTTTCGTAGTCCAGCACATAATGCGGAATGCCGATCATGTCGGCGGCCAGGCGTGCGTCGTGAATGTCCTGGCCCGCGCAGCAGGCGCCCTTCTTCTTCAGCGCCGCGCCGTGATCGTAAAGCTGGAGCGTGACGCCGACGACATCGTAGCCGGCCTTGTGAAGCAGCGCCGCAACGACGGTGGAATCCACGCCGCCCGACATCGCCGCCACGACGCGCGCGCCGACAGGCAGGCCCACCGCCGCCCGCGCGCTCTCGACCGCCGCATCCATGTCGGTACGGGCGATATCTGGAACGGGGCAGAAATCTTCGACCAATGTCATTGCGGCCATTTAGTGCGGAACCGGCGCGATTTCGAGGCCCGCAAACGAAAAGGGCCGCACCCGTCGCCGGATGCGGCCCTTCTTCGTCTTCGGGGAAACCCTCAGGAGCGGTAGGTCTGGATGCGCGTGGTGCGCAGACCCTGCATGCCCCATTTGTCGATCGCCTTTTGCCAGGCCAGGAACTCCTCCGCCGTCAGGCGATACTTCGCCAGGGCGTCGTCGAGGCTGATCAGGCCGCCGCGAACGGCGGCGACGACCTCGGCCTTGCGGCGGATGACCCAGCGGTCGGTATTGGACGGCGGCAGGTCGTTCAGAGTCAGGGGCGTGCCAGTCGGTCCGACCACGTATTGTTCGCCTTTGCTATTAAGGCGTCGCTCTTGCAACATGGTCCTATGCCTCTTTCACCAACACCGTAGTGTCATGAAAATAGGCGACCTCGCCTAAGGCCCGTTTAAGCGTCGTGGTGAAGGAACGGATAAAATCCTTCCCCGCACGAACGACTCCGTAAACCTTGCTTTCGCGACGATTCATCGAAACTAACGCTTACTTACTCGCCGATCAGCGTTTGATGTTGATCAGCTCGGCCAGCATTTCATCGGCCGTGGTGATGATTTTGGACGAGGCGGAATAGGCCCGTTGGGTCGTGATCAGGCCGGTGAATTCCGCCGACAGATCGACGGTGGAGGACTCCAGCTGCTGGGACGCGATCGAACCCGCGCCCCCCGTCCCCGCCGTTTTCAGGTTGAACGTGCCGGACTGCAGGCTGACGGCGTAGGCGTTGCCCGACACCTCCTTCAGGCTATCGGGGCTGGGGAAGGTGGCGACCGCGACCTGGGCGATGCGACGCATAACGCCGTTGTCGAAGATGGCGGTGACGAACCCGCTCTCATCGATGGCGATCTTGCTCAGATTGCCGAAGGCGGTGCCGTTGGTGATGGTGGATTGAACCACCGAGGCGGTGTTCAACTGGCTGAGACCGCCAGCGGAGGTGTTAAGGTCCAGATTAACGATCTGATCGGCGATGCCCAGGCCGTCGGCCCATTTGATCTTGCCATTGTCGGTCGGATCGTTGGGGTCGATGGTGTTGTTGGGGTCCGACTTCAGGAAGGACAGGCTGGCGCTCGACGGGTCGTCGAACAGGCCCTTGCCTGTCGGCCAGGACTTCATCGTATCGACGTCCAGACGCCCGGACGGGGTGAAGGCGATTAGCCCGGTCTTGATCTGGCCGTTGGAATAGGGCGCGCCGGTTACGACGTCGCTGGCGGGAACCGAGACGATTTCGGCGTACCACTGGTTCGGCTGTTCGCTCTTCAGGAAACGGATTTCCAGATTGCGTTGGCCGCCTTTGGAGTCGGAAACCGGGATGTTCATCTTGAAGTCCGGCTTAACGCCCGCCGGACTGTCGTCGTCTGCGTCATACATCGCCATCGAGTTGACCAACGGATCGTACTTCGTCTTGGCCATCCCATTTGTGGTCAGGCCCAGGTCCGACAGGTTCAGGGTGAAGGGCGCGCCGGCCGTCCCCGCGCTGGTCGGCGTGATGGTCATCTGTGTGGCGGTGCTGGTCGCGGAACCATTGGCGCTGTTGGCGTTGTCCGGCGCAAAGCCGGTCAAGGCGCCGCTGGCGTCATAGGTCGCCGTTCCCGTGATCTTGGTGATGCCGGTCTTGATCGTCACCGCATAGTTGTTCGCGTCGATCCGTGAATAGCTGACGGCGACGTCGTGCTTGGCGGGGCTGGGTGTGGTGGTGTCCTCCACACCCTTGTAGGATTGGGCCGCCGCCGCGCTGGACACGCTCTGGGTCGAGCGCAGATTGGCGTTGATCTGGACGCGGGTCGTGGGTTCGGCCGTACCGCCGACCGAGCCGATGTTGATCGAACGCAGACGCGACAGGTCGGAAGGATCGGTCGCGATGTCGCCGTTGGAATCCACGGGCCATCCCTGCAGGTACAGGCCCGCGCTGTTCTTCAGATAGCCCAGCTTGTCGACGCGGAATGCCCCGGCGCGAGTGAACAGGCGCGTGTCCGTAGCGGCGTTGCCTTCGGGCTGGGTGGTGGTGACGAAGAAGCCCTGACCGTTGACCGACAGGTCGGTATTCTCGGTCGTGCGTTGCAGCTGACCTTCCTGGCTGATGAAGGACCGGGTATTGGCCGCGACGCCGCCGGCGGAGAAACCGCTGCCCGTCTTGGTCTGGCTGTTGACCAGGGTCTGAAACTCGCCCGCGGTGCGCTTGTAGCCCACGGTGTTCACATTGGCGATGTTCTGGGAAATGGCCGCCAGGGCGGCGGAGTTGGCGGCGAGACCGGACACGCCGGCCAGCATGGCGCTGTTGAGGCTCATGGAAGAACGCTCCTTACAAGGAAATCATCGGGAAGGCGGCGAAGCGCATCATGCGGCCGCCTCCTCGGTGGTGACTTTCGGATTCTCCGTATCGTCATTGTTGGCTTGAGCCGTGTTCTCGTTCAGCGAGATCACGGTCGAGAGGGGCAGGATCGACTTGCCGATCACCAGGTAGGGCGCGCCGTTGTACATCTCGACGCCGGTCACGCGGCCCTGGATCAGGGCCTGACTGTCGATGGAGGCCCCGGAGAAGTCGGTCGCGGCGACCTTCAGCGTATAGACGCCGCCGTCCTGGGCGGCGCTTCCGTCCTTCATCTTGCCGTCCCAGTCGAATGTGTGCAGGCCGGCCGTCTTGTCCGGCGCGGCGCCTTCCCAGACCACGGCGCCCTTGCTGTCGACGACCTGCAGCGTGGTCTTGTCGGCGTTTTTGCCCAGTTCATAGGCCCAGGTCGCCTTGCCGTCGTTGAACTCGGTCGCGGTCCAGGCTGCGGTGACCTGTTTGCCGATATAGTTGGAGGCGTTGTCCAGACCACCGGCCGACTGCGCCTTCAACAGGCTGGTCAGCAGGTCGTTGGTCAGCAGTTGCTGCTCCACCCCGGCCATCTGGGTCAGTTGCGCGGTGAACTGGTTGGAATCCAGCGGCGACAGCGGGTCCTGGTTCTTCATCTGCGTGGTCAGCAGGGTCAGGAAGGTCTCAAAGTTCGAGGCCAGGGCGGTTGTGCCGCTGGTGATGCGGCCGGCGGCGGTGCTGGTGGATACGGCGTCGACCATGGTGTCAGACCTTCAGATCGACGCGATCAGGCGTCAGGGAATGGTTGGTCCAGGCGCCGGGTCCTGGAAGAATGGGCATGTCGGCCTGAACCGCCAGGCGGCCGCCGCCGGCGAACAGGGCGTTGCGCTGCTGCTGACGCTCGAAGGCGCCGCCGCCGGCCGATGGATCGCGCTGTGAGAAGTCCAGCGCATCCTCGGCCATCTGAAATCCGGCGGCCTCGAGCTGTCGGCGCAGTTCGTCGGCGCGGCCGCGCAGGTCGGCGGCGGCGGCGGGATTGTCGAAGGCCAGGCGGGCGGACAACTGCCCGTCCTTGCCGATCTCCAGACTGACATCGACGCGGCCCAGGTCTTCGGGCGTCAGCACCATGTCGAAACGGGTGGATCGACCGTCCAGCTTGCGCGCGATCTGCGCCGCGAGATGGGCGGTGGTCTCGACTGTCGCCCGCGACAGGGTGGACAGGGCCGGGCCGTGGTCGGCAGTTGCCGCCGATTGGCTGCGCGCCGTGTCGCTGCTCGCGGCGCTCGGGCTCGCACTGTCGGCGCCGTCAGGCGCGGCGCTTGCGGCAGTCGTCGGGTCTCCGGACTCGGCCTTGGCGTCGGCGGCGGAGGACGACAGGGTCGCGGCGGCATTCGTCTCGGTCATGGTCTTGGTCTCGACGCCGGTCGAGGTTGGCGTGGCCGAAGCGTCGGCCAGTCCAGATTCTGCACGTTGGCTTGCTTCGTGGCGGCTGGGGCTAGGCGTCGTCGGCCGATCTGTCTTCAGTCGACCGGCCGCATCGTCAGGCCTGGCGTCGGCTTCGGCGTCGCCCATCAGTGCGGCTGTGACCGCAGCGGTCACATCGGGCGTCGAGGCGGCAGGTTTGGGTGTCGTGGTCGCGACTGCGATCTGGACCTGAGCAGACGGAACCTGCGCGTCCTCCATCACCTTGCCGATGGCTGCCTTGATCGCGTCGTCGGCCTTTGATTGCTGGCCCATAGCGGACATCTTAACGCCCACTGCGGATAGATCAGGGGGCGCGGCGAACGTCGGCGTCGAGACAGCGCTCGCCGTAAGAACGGTTTCCTGCTGCCCGCCAAAGGTTTTGCCGACGGGGCGAACACCCGCGTCTGCGGCCTTCTCGTCCGATGTCGGCAGAGACGGTTCGTCGGATGTGAAGGGGGCCGCGTTGGCCGTCGACGCTTGCTGTTGCGAAGGGGCGGGGGCGACGGGCGCCTGTTGAACGACAATACTGACGGTCGGCGTGCAAGCCGCCGCGTTGTTTTCGGACTGGTCGGTCGCGTCGTCCGGCTGGGCGGGCTTAGGTTGGTCTTCAGGGCCCGTGGTGGACTTGAGGACGCCGAAGCCGTCGCGCTTGCCCGGCGTTTCTATCAAGGCGGGATTGTCGGCGCTTGGCGTCGTGTCGGCGACCAGACGCTTGGCCGTCGGCTGGGTCGGGCGGGCGGGCCTGTCCTCGGCTGTCTGCGCGGCGATCTTGTTCGAGAACAGGTCGGCGTCCGATGGCGCACCCGACGCAGCCGCCGACGTTCCGGTCGAAACCGGCGCGGCAGGGGCGAACAGGGTGGGGGCGATCGACATGGTCGAGGGGCGGCTTTCGGAGCGGAGACGACGGCGCCTGTCGCGCCAAGGGTTCGATCCGCTTGAACGCAAGGCGCGGGCCAGAGAAATAATCCATATAAAACAATGAGAAGAGTCGACTACAGTGCGTCACCTGGCTGGGCGACGGTCGATTATTGCCGCGCTATCGCCACTTTTTGCCCGGCTGTCGCGAACGAAACGCGGATGCCGGTCGCCGACTGTATGATCTCCTCCGCTACTGGCCCGACGTTTGCCCGTCTGATCGATCATGACGGATGGCCAATCCACGAACCCTTGGAAAAACAACGCTCTGGTCGAGCGGCGATGGGGCGTGGCTGGGCAAGAACTGCGCGTGGCCGTGCAGGGCTTGCCGGGTAGGGCGGGGGAGATGCGTCCATGTCGCTGAACTCGATCATGAACATCGCGACCTCGGGCATGAAGACCGCCCAGTCGCAGTTGCGAGTCACCGCCGACAATATCGCCAATGTCGACACGCCCGGCTATGTCCGCAAAGTCGCCGATCAGTCCGCCGCCGTCACCAACGGATACGGCTCCGGCGTCGATATCACGCGCGTCCGTCTGGCCACTGATCGGTTCCTCCAGGCTGCGGGGCTCAGCGCGGGCGCCGACGCGGCGCGTCAGGGCGTGCGCGCCGAACTATATGCTCAGATCCAGAACCCCTTCGGCGATCCCAGCAGCGACACAAACTTCTTCGCCCAGGTCGACAAGCTGTTCGCCACCTACGCCGCGCTGGCCGAAACGCCGACGTCGTCGGCCGCACGCCAGGACACGATCTACAAGACCCAGTCGTTGTTCAATCAGGCGGCCGGCGTCGCCTCCCAGATCCAGTCCGCACGTCAGGAGGCGGATAGCCGGCTGCAAAGCGCGGTCGAGACGATCAATCCGCTGCTGGAGCAGATCGACAAGCTGAACAAGACCATCGCCGGCGGGTCGGTCACCAATCAGGACGTGACGGGTGCGCAGAACGCTCAGTTGGGCCTGATCAACGAACTCTCCAAATATCTGGACGTGAAGGTCGAGCCCCGGTCGAACGGCGGCGTGACCCTGCGCACCAATGCGGGCACGACCCTGGTGGGCGAAGGCCATGCGACCGTGTCCTATCAGACAGCCGGGACGGTCGATGCGACCACGGCCTTTTCCGACATCATGATCACCGAACCCAGCGGCACCCGCTGGCCGTTGCTGGACGGCGTGTCGTCGGGCCAGATTCGTGGGCTGATCGAGATGCGCGACGTGGATGCGCCGGCCGCCGCCGCGCGTCTGGGGGAACTGACGGCCAAGCTGGCGGATGAACTGAACCGCGCCCACAACGCCAGCAGCAGCCTGCCTGCGCCGACCACACTGACCGGCCGCAACACGGGGCAGTCGCTGCAGAACGCGCTGACCGGCTTTGCGGGCGCGACCACCATCACGGCCGTCAACGCCGCCGGCGTAGTCCAGGCCTCGGCCCAGATCGTCTTTTCGGGCGCGACGATGACGATCAACGGCGCTGCCGCCGATCCTTCCACCTTCCTGAGCGTGTTGAACGCCCAGATGGGCGGGACCGTCACGGCCAGCTTCGCCGACGGTCGGTTGCAGCTGGACGGCGCGGGCGCAAACGGCGTGGCCATCGCCGACGATGCGACGTCGCCCAGCAGCAAGGGCGGGCGCGGCTTCTCCCACTGGTTCGGTCTGAACGACCTGGTGTCGACCACAACCCCAACCTTCTACGAGACGGGCCTGGCCCTGTCATCACAGCATGGTTTCGACGCGGGCGAGAGCCTGACCTTCCGCTTCGCCGGCGAATCCGGCGCACGCCAGCGTGACGTCACCGTGGCCGTCCCGGCAGGCGCCGGCACGATGGGCGAACTGCTGGGCGCATTGAACGATCCCATCACCGGCGTCGGCCGATACGGCGCCTTCAGCCTGGATGCGGCGGGCAAGCTGGCGTTCAAGGCGTATGATCCCGCCACCACGACGATGAGCATCGTCACGGACGGCACGACGCAGACGCCCTCCGGCGTGTCCATGTCCCAGCTGTTCGGCCTGGGCGCCACGGGCGCAACGCGGGCCGGCGCCTACAGCGTTCGCAGCGACATCCAGCAGGATCCCGGCAAGCTGGCGCTGGCGCAGCTGAACCTGTCGGCCGCCACGGGCACGCCGGCGCTGAGCAAGAGCGACGGTCGCGGCGGTCTGGCCCTGGGCGACGTCGGAAAGCGCAGCGTCGCCTTCGGGGCGGCGGGCGGCAGCCTGGGCGGAACCAAGACCCTGTCGGCCTATGCGGCGGATTTCGCCGGCGACATCGGCGGCAAGGCCTCGGCCGCCAAGACCCGCAGCGAGACGGCCGCCGCCCTGTCCAAGGAGGCGGACAGCCGCCGCGCCTCGGCTCAGGGCGTCAATATGGACGAAGAACTGGTCAATATGACTACGTTCCAGCAAGCCTATAACGCCTCGGCCCGCCTGATCCAGGCGAGCAAGGACATGTATGACGTCCTGATCGGAATTCTGCGATGACCCGCGTCTCCACCAACGGCAACTTCCAGTCGGCCCTGCTCAGCCTGATGACCGCGCAAAGCCGCGCGCAGCAGGCGCAGGAGCGGATAGACAGCGAAAAGATCGCCACCGACATGGCCGGCTATGGCCGGGGCGCCGAACAGTTGACAAGCCTGACCTCGACCCAGGCGCGACTAGACGGCTTCATAAGCACCGGCGAGACGGTCGCTGCACGGCTGAGCGCGCAGGATCTGGCCATGGGCAGCATCTACGAGGGCGGAACCGGCGCGCGCGAAGCCATCGCCAACAGCCTGGCGGCGGGCGACATCACCAATCTGATGACCGAACTGGGCCTGCAATATCAGACCGTTCAGGGCGGATTGAACGCCCAATATCAGGGATCGTATCTGTTTGCGGGCGGCCAGGGCGATGTCGCGCCGGCGACCGCCGTCACCATGGCCGATCTGGCGACGGCGACCTCGACCGCCTCGACCTTCGCAAACGACACCCTGAAGCAAAGGTCGCGCATCGACGAAAAGACGACGTTGGAGACCAGCTTTCTGGCCAGCGAGATCGGCGGTCCCCTGACCGAGGTGTTCCGCAACATCCAGACCTTCCAGAACGGCGCGGCGGTCACGGTGAACGGCGTGACCTATACGCCGACCGGTGCAGGCACGCTGACCGGCCAGCCCAGCGCCGACGTCACCGCCTTCCTGAAGGCGCAGCTTGGTGAATTGGACAAGGCCAACGTCGATCTGACCAACCAGACTGCCAAGAACGGGCTGATGCAAAACCATGTGGAAGCCACGCTCGACGGCCAGCAGGGGCAGAAGACCGCGCTGCAGAAGATGATGAAGGACAAGACGGCCTACGATCCCGCCCGCGCAATCACCGACCTGCAGCAGGCGCAGGTCGCGATCCAGGCGTCGGCTCAGGTCATCAATACGCTGCGGAACACCTCGCTGCTCGACCTCCTGCGCTGAACCTTATGAAACTAAAAAGAAACGGCTACGCTGGACTTGATGGGACATAAGAACATAGCATGAACTATGGCGCGTCTCGATCTTCGTCGAAAACTGTCGGTTTTGGCCGATGCGGCGAAGTATGACGCCTCGTGTTCGTCGTCCGGTACGTCGAAGCGAAACTCGGTCGGGGGCAAGGGGATCGGTTCGACCGAAGGCATGGGCATCTGCCACGCCTATACGCCGGACGGGCGGTGCATCAGTCTGTTAAAGATACTGCTGACCAACTTCTGCATCTACGACTGCGCCTATTGCATCAATCGCGCGTCGTCGAATGTGGAGCGGGCGCGGTTCGATGTGGACGAAGTGGTCGACCTGACGCTGAACTTCTACAAGCGCAACTATATCGAAGGTCTGTTCCTGTCGTCGGGCGTGATCCGCAACAGCGATTATACGATGGAACAACTGGTTCTGGTGGCCAAGACGCTGCGAGAAGTCCACGATTTCCGGGGCTACATCCATCTGAAACTGATCCCCGAGGCAGACCCGCGATTGGTCGAGATGGCGGGCCTCTACGCAGACAGGCTGTCGGCCAATATCGAATTGCCGCGCGATGAGGCGCTGGCCCGACTGGCGCCGCAGAAGGATGTCGGGGTCATCAAGAAGGCGATGGGGCAGGTGCGGCTGGGCGTCGAGGCGGCTAAACCGGGCAGGCGCGACAAGGTCAAGCCGCCCAAATTTGCGCCCGGCGGCCAGAGCACTCAGCTGATCATTGGTGCGGACGGCGCGCCGGATACGGAAATCCTCGATCGCAGCGCCTCGCTCTATGGCGGATATGGCCTGCGCCGGGTCTATTATTCCGCCTTCAGCCCCATCCCGGATTCCAGCGCAATCCTGCCTTTGTCAAAGCCGCCGCTGATGCGCGAGCATCGGCTGTATCAGGCCGACTGGCTGATGCGGTTTTACGGCTTTTCGGCTCCGGAGATCGGTGAGGGGGCGGCGGGCGGCATGCTTGATCTCGCCATCGATCCCAAGCTGGCCTGGGCGCTGAACAAGCGTGAGCAGTTCCCCGTCGATGTGAACCGCGCGCCGCGTGAAATGCTGCTGCGCGTGCCGGGACTGGGTGTGAAGGCGGTGGATCGGATCGTGTCGGTCAGACGCTATCGAACGCTGCGGTTGGAGGATGTGGGGCGGCTGACGCGCTCGGTCGCCAAGGTGCGGCCCTTCATCACGGCGCTGGACTGGACGCCCGGCGCCCTGACAGACGCCGCCGACTTAAAGACGCAGGTGGGCGGCCGCGCGCCGGAACAGTTGAGCCTGTTCTGATGCCGGTCGCGGTCCTGAACGATGAGACGGACTTCGACGGCTGGCGGAAGGCCGCGAGGGCGTTTCGGCTGGCAGGCGTGGAGCCGGCTGCGGCGCGTTTCGCGGTCGCGGGCGGCGCCGGCCAGGGCGGTTTGTTCGACATCGCGTCAGGCTCGGATGTCATAGGCGCGCCGGTTGAGGCCGAGTTCACTGTCCCAAAGGCCTTTGTCGAACTGGCGGAAAGCGTCATCCTGCACCGCTCCGAGGATCGGTTCGATCTGATGTATCGGCTGCTGTGGCGGCTGAAGGACGACCCCGATCTCATCCGGGTGATCTCCGACCGCGACTTGGCCGATGCGCTGGAGCGGGCAAAGAACGTCAGCCGCGCCTCGCACAAGATGAAGGCCTTCGTGCGCTTTCGGCAGGTGCATGACGATCGGGGCGAGGCCTGGGTGGCCTGGTTCGAGCCGCCGCATCGCGTGCTGGAGAGAACCGCCCCCTTCTTCCAGCGGCGGTTCACGACCATGCGCTGGTCGATCCTGACGCCGGACGGTTCGGCCTTTTGGGATGGCGAGCGCCTGCGGTTCGGCCCGCCCGCGACGCGCGACATGGCCCCGGCCGAGGATGAGATCGAGGACTTCTGGAAGACCTACTATGCCTCGACCTTCAATCCGGCCCGACTGAAGGTGAAGACCATGCAGGGCGAGATGGCCAAGGGCTATTGGAAGAACCTGCCGGAGGCCGCGCTGATCCCGGAACTGGTCGCCGCCTCGTCGGTTCGAACCGAAGTCATGGTCGCCACGCCCGCCCCGTCTCCGAACCCCCGCTTCGCCCGCGCTCTCGCGCCCGATCTACACGCCGCGCGACCCGACGCCGAGGCGGTTCCCAGCACCTTGGCCGAGGTGGCCGAGGGGGTTCAGGCCTGCCGCCGTTGTGCCTTGTATCGCGATGCGACCCAGGGGGTGTGCGGCGAGGGCCCCAAGACGGCGCGGCTGATGATCGTCGGAGAACAGCCGGGCGATCAGGAGGATCTGGCCGGCCGCCCCTTCGTCGGACCGGCGGGCGAGGTGCTGGACATCGCCCTGGAGGAAGCAGGGATCGACCGATCCGATGTCTATGTCACCAACGCGGTGAAACACTTCAAACACGAGCCGCGCGGCAAGCGCCGTCTGCACAAGACGCCCAACGCCGGGGAGGTTCAGGCCTGCCGCTGGTGGCTGGACGCCGAGCGCAGGCTGATCAAGCCAGAGGTTATTCTGGCGTTGGGGGCCACGGCGGGGCTGGCGGTGCTCGGTCGAAAGCCGGCGGTCATGAGCGAACGGGGCGCCCCCTTGGCGCTGCCGGACGGCGAAACCGCCCTGCCGACCGTCCATCCCTCGTATCTGCTCCGCCTGCCCGATGTGGCGGCGAAGGCCGAGGCGCGTCGGCTGTTCATCGATGATCTGATCGCCGTTCGCGCGCGTATGGACTGAAGCAGAGAACGAATCCCGTTCGGCCGCGTTTGGCATCCACGCCAGCGTGACTGTTTGGCGAAACGATCCTGGGGGAGGCGGCCGCGACACGGTTCAGCGACAATCATCCGCGTGAATGTCATCGCGCGTTGACATCGGATGCCGCCTTGACCATTAGCGCGGCAGGGATTTCGGCTGCCCAGAAGGGCTGCCAGGGGATGATCGCGATGTCCGACCTGTCGTTCGAGGTCCGATGAACCAGGCGCAATACGAGATTGTGGAGACGGATGGCGCGGCAAGGCTGCGTCTGACCGGCGACTGGACCACAACGGCGCTCGGCCGCTTGCCGACGGAGCTGAGCCGCGACCTGGAAGGGCGCGAGATCGCCAGCATCGACACGTCCGATTTGGGCCGGTTCGACACCGCCGGCGCGCTGGCCCTGGTCCAGGCCTCCAGCGGGCGGCTGTCCAAGAGCCAGTGGAAGGATCGGCCCGAGGCCGGTCGCATCTATCACATGATCGAGTTGCTGGAGCGCAAGAGCGCCCCGGCGCCGAAACGGCCCAGCGCCTTCGTGCGAACCTTCGCCAAGATCGGTCGCGGGGTCTATGACTTCGGCGGCGAGGCCATGCTGTCCCTGACTTTCCTGGGTCGCCTGATGGCGGCGGTGGTCGAGGCTGTGCGACGTCCCGGCGGCATCCGCTGGCCCGCCTGGGTCAGCCAGGCCGAGCGGGCCGGCCTGGACGCCATTCCCATCGTCATGATCACCAACTTCTTCATCGGGGCGGTGGTGGCCTTCATCGGCGTCGATCTGCTGACCGATTTCGGGGCCCAGGTCTTTGCGGTGCAGCTGATCGGCGTGGCCATGTTCCGCGAGTTCGCCGTGGTGATCGCCTCGGTGTTGTTGGCCGGCCGCTCCTCCTCCGCCTTCGCCGCCGAGATCGGCTCCATGCGGATGAACCAGGAGGTCGACGCCATGCAGGTCATGGGCGTCAATCCGTTCCAGGCCCTGGTAGTGCCGCGCGTGGCCGCCCTGGTGCTGATGCTGCCCCTGCTGACGTTCATGGGCATGATCGGCGGGCTTGTCGGCGGCCTGGTCGTGTGTTGGAGCTCCCTGAGCCTGGGCCCGTCCTTCTTCTTCCAGCGTCTGGTCGAGGACGGCAGCATGGCCCAACACATGATGGTGGGTCTGGTGAAGGCGCCGGTCTTCGCCCTGGTCATCGCAGCCATCGGTTGCCGCCAAGGCATGTCTGTCGCTGGCGATGTCGAAAGCCTGGGACGCCGCGTGACGGCGGCCGTGGTTCAGGCCATCTTCGCCATCATCCTGCTGGACGCCGTGTTTGCTCTGATCTTCCTTGAGCTGAACATATGACCGACAGCACGACTGCAAAATCCGAACCGGAAAACCTGATCGAGGTTCGCGGCCTGCTGAGCCAATTCGGCGAGCGCACCATCCATGAGAACCTGGACCTCGACCTGCAACGCGGCGAGGTCATGGGCGTGGTCGGCGGGTCGGGTGCGGGCAAGACGGTCTTGTTGAACACCATCATCGGCCTGAAGGAACCCGAAGGCGGCTCGGTCAAGGTGTTGGGCTACGACCGTGCCAGCCTGACAGACGCGCAGTCGGCCGATATCGAACGCCGCACCGGCATTCTGTTCCAGCAGGGCGCACTATTCTCTTCGTTGACGGTGTTGGAGAACGTCGCCTCGCCCTTGGTCGAACACACCAAACTGCCCAAGTCGGTGATCTACGAACTGGCCGAGCTGAAGATCGCCATGGTCGGTCTGAAGCCCGAGCACCACTATCTGAAGCCCGCCGAACTGTCGGGCGGCATGAAGAAGCGCGCCGGTCTGGCCCGCGCCTTGGCGCTGGACCCTGAACTTGTCTTCCTGGACGAGCCGACCGCCGGCCTGGACCCGATCGGGGCGGCGGCCTTCGACGATCTGATCCGTCAGCTGGCCGACGACCTGGGCCTGTCGGTCTTCATGATCACCCACGATCTCGATACCCTCTACGCCATCTGCGACAAGGTCGCGGTCCTGGCGGACAAGCGGGTGGTCGAAAAGGCCACGGTGCAGGAGCTGGAACACTCCGACCATCCGTGGATCAAGGAATACTTCCTGGGGCCGCGCGGTCGCGCAGCCACCAAGACGGCGGCCTGAGGAGAGCCGAGCATGGAACGAGACGCACATTACGCCGCCGTTGGGATCGCCACCGTCTGCCTTCTGGCGGCGCTGGCGGTGTTCACCATCTGGCTGGCCCGGCTGCAGTTCAACCGCGACTACGACCTGTACGACATCGTCTTCTATGGACCGGTGAACGGGCTGTCGGAGGGTGGAGAGGTCCATTTCAACGGCATTCGCGTCGGTGAGGTGACCGATCTGAATATCGACACCAAACGCGGCGATCAGGTCATCGCCCGCGTCCGCGTGGACGGCACGACGCCGGTCCGCGTCACGTCGCGCGCCCAGCTGGAACCGCAGGGCATCACCGGCCTGAACTACATCCAGATCACCGCCGGCTCGCCCAATAGCGCGTTGCTGAGAGACCAATATCCCGACAATGTGGTGCCTGTGCTGCAGAGCCAGCCGTCGCCCATCGCCGAACTGCTCAGCGGATCGGGCACCGTGCTGGCCCAGACGGTGGACGCTTTGAACCGGATCAACCGCGTCATGTCCGACGACAACATCCGCAGCTTCTCGACCAGCGTAAAGAACGTCGAGGCCCTGACGACCGAGCTTGAAGCGCGCAAGGCCATCTTCCAACAGTTGGAAGAGGCCGTGACCAACGCCAACGCTGCCGTGAAGGAATATCAGGCCCTGGCCGTCGACACCCGCCAGATCATCAACACCGACGGTCGTCAGGCCATCGCCAACATCAACGCCGCCACGGCGGAGGCCCGTACGGCCATCGCCTCGGCCAACCGTTCGATCAGCGGTCTGGAACGGCCCTTGGGCGACTTCGCGACGTCCAGCCTGCCGCAACTGACCGGTACGATCGAAGAGTTGCAGGACGCCACCCGGTCGCTGCAGTCCCTGATCGATCAGGTTCGCGCCAGCCCGCGCGACTTCATCGGGCGTCCCCAATCCAAAGAGCTGGAGGTTCAGCCGTGATCAACCTTCCCGTCGTTCGTTCCGGCCTACGTCTCGCGGCGGGCGTCGCCGTCCTGTCGGCGCTGGGCGGGTGTTCTCTGCTGCGCACGCCTGACCCGGTGCAGAACTACCGCTTCGGCCTGCCGATGGAGGCGCCGTCCGCCATCGGCGACGCCCCTGCGCCCCTGACCGTCTCCATTCGTCGAATCGAGTTCCCGGAGGCGGCTGGCGACGACCGCATCCTGGGCGTCACGGGATTGGAGACCGCCTATATCGGCGGCGCGCGGTGGGTCTCGCCCGCTTCCACCCTGTTCGACGACAGCCTGAAGGCCGCCTTCGCCAACCGCGCGGACCGCATCCGCGTGCTGGGTCGGCGCGAGCCGGGCACGCCGCCGTTGGTGCTTCAGGTTACGGTCACGACGTTCGAGGCGCGCTACGCCGCGCCGGGCGCCGCGCCGGATGTGGTGATCACCGCCCGTGCTCAGTTGCGCTCGACGCCTGAGCGTCAGGCGAGCGGCACAGCCATCCGGCCCGAGCAGGGGCGTGCGGTCGAGCGGGTCTTCACCGTGACCCAGCCGGCTGGAGAGAACCGCGTCTCCGCCATCGTCGCGGCTTTCGACACCGCCACGCGCGACATAAACACCCAGATCGCGGACTGGACCATTCAGTCGGGACGGTGAGGCGGGCCAGTGCCCGCACACCAGGGGACGCCGGTTCGCGGATGCGTTAGGGTGACGGCGAATCTGCACCCGGAGTTGTCATGAGTTTTTCCGCCACCGACGCGGCCTTCGAAGGGTTCCGGGTCGTTCGCCGTCATCCGATCGTCGCCCTGGTCTGGGGCCTGACCTATCTGCTGCTGTACGTCGTCATGTTCGGATTCGGTGCGGACAAATGGGCGAACCTGATGGCGGCGGGCGAGGCGCTGGAACAGTCGGCCAATCCGTCCATCGCCGACTTCCAGGCCCTGGTGCCCCTCTACTCCAGCGCCTTCTTCCTGGCCGCGCCCCTTGGCATCGCCATCGGAACGGTTCTGAGCGCGGCTGTGGCGCGCTCGGTCCTGCGACCGCAGGAGTCGCGCTGGGGCTATCTGCGGCTCGGCATGGATGAAGTGCGGGTCCTCGTCGTCACTCTCGCCACCACCCTGATCGTCGGCTTGTCGTCCGCCGTGGCCATGACGGTGGTCGGCGCCGCGATCGGTGTCGGCGCCGCCTCGGGTCAGCCGCTGCTGATCCTGCCCGGTGTGCTGCTGATCTTCGCCGCCTTCGCCCTGGTTGTCTGGCTGGCGGTCAAGTTCAGCTTGGCCGTGCCGATGACGGTGGATCGCCGCAAGGTCGTGATCCTGGAATCCTTCTCGGCCACCAAGGGGCATTTTTGGCCGCTGCTGGGCATGGCGGTGATCGCCGTCATCATGTCCCTGATCGTCAGCATCCTGGGTATGATCATCGGAGCGGCGGCTGATCTGGTGACCGGGGGCGTGCAGAGCCTGTCGCGTTATGCGGACATGGGATTGGCCCAGGTCCTGGCCAACGCCTGGCCCGCGCTGCTGCTGTCCTCGATCGTCAACGCCTTCCTGTCGGCATTACAGTTGGCTGTCCTATACGCGCCGTTTTCGGCGGCTTGGCAGGACATTCGGGCGTTGAAGGGCCGTTGAGCCTCGACCTGTCCTCCTCGCCGCAAAAGCGAGGAGGACCGTCTGATCCCGTCAGGCTGACGCCTTGGCCTTCCTACGCGCCGGCTTGGCGTCGCCGCCCAGAGCCGCGACGCGGGCCTTGCGGCGCTCTTCGTGCCGATCCAGCACTTCCTTGAGGTATTTGCCGGTCCAGCTGGCGGTGTTGTCGGCGACCTGTTCGGGCGTGCCGACCGCGACGATCTCGCCGCCGCCGTCGCCGCCTTCCGGGCCGAAGTCCAGCAGATAGTCGGCGACCTTGATGACATCGAGATTGTGCTCGATCACCACGATGGTGTTGCCCGCCTCGACCAGTTCCTGAAGCACCTCGAGCAGTTTGCGGGTGTCTTCGAAATGCAGGCCGGTGGTCGGCTCGTCGAGGATATACAGGGTGCGGCCCGTGGCGCGTTTCGACAGCTCCTTGGACAGTTTGACCCGCTGGGCCTCGCCGCCCGACAGGGTGGTGGCGGGCTGGCCGACCTTGACGTAGCCCAGACCCACCCGCTCCAGCGTCAGCATCTTGTCGCGGATCGGCGGCACGGCCTTGAAGAAGCTGGCCGCCTCTTCGACCGTCATGTCCAGCACGTCGCTGATGGACTTGCCCTTGAACACGATCTCCAGCGTTTCGCGATTGTAGCGTTTGCCCTTGCAGACGTCGCAGGTGACGTAGACGTCGGGCAGGAAGTGCATCTCGATCTTGATGACGCCATCGCCCTGACACGCCTCGCAGCGCCCGCCCTTGACGTTAAAGCTGAACCGGCCCGGCCCATAGCCGCGCGCCTTGGATTCCGGCAGGCCCGCATACCAGTCGCGGATCGGCCCGAAGGCGCCGGTGTAGGTGGCGGGGTTAGAGCGCGGGGTGCGGCCGATGGGCGACTGGTCGATGTCGATGACCTTGTCGAAATGCTCCAGCCCCTCGATCCGGTCGAAGGGGGCGGGGGCTTCGGACGCATTGTTCAGGCGACGCGCGGCGGCCTTGTACAGGGTCTCGATGGTGAAGGTCGACTTGCCGCCGCCCGAGACGCCGGTGATGCAGGTGAAGACGCCGACCGGGATTTCGCCGGTGACATTCTTCAGATTGTTGCCGGTCGCGCCGCTGATCTTCAGCATCCGCTTGCGGTTGATCGGGCGTCGGCCATCGGCGGGGATTTCGATTTCCCGTTCGCCGGTCAGATATTTGCCGGTCAGGGAGTTAGGGTTGGCCATGACCTCGGCCGGGGTGCCCTCGGCGCAGACCGTGCCGCCGTGAACGCCCGCGGCCGGCCCCATGTCGATGACGTAGTCGGCGGTCAGGATGGCCTCTTCGTCGTGTTCGACCACCAGCACCGAATTGCCCAGATCGCGCAGACCCTTCAGGCTTTCCAACAGGCGTGTGTTGTCGCGCTGGTGCAGACCGATGGACGGTTCGTCCAGCACGTACAGAACGCCGGTCAGGCCCGAGCCGATCTGGGACGCCAGGCGGATGCGCTGGCTCTCGCCGCCCGACAGGGTGCCGGATGAGCGCGACATATTCAGATAGTCCAGGCCGACATTGTTCAGGAACCGCAGCCGGTCGCAAATCTCCTTCAGAATCCGCCGGGCGATCTCGGCCTGTTTGTCCGTCAGGCTTTCTTCGATGGTCGAGAACCACAGATAGGCCTTGGAGATCGAAAGCATGGAGATGTCGGCGATGTCCTCGCCCCCAACCTTGACCGCCAGGGCTTCAGGCTTCAGCCGCTTGCCGTGGCAGGCGTCGCATGGGGTTTCGGACTGGTAGCGACCCAGTTCCTCGCGCACCCAGGCGCTGTCCGTCTCACGCCAGCGGCGTTCAAGGTTGGGCAGGACGCCCTCGAACGGTTTGGACACCTCATATTTGCGGGCGTTGTCGTCGTAGGTGAATTTGATCTTCTCAGAGCCGGTTCCGTACAGGATCGCCTTGTGCGCCTGGGCCGGAAGTTCGCGCCACGCCACATCCATCGAGAAGCCATAGTGCAGCGACAGCGACTGCAGCGTCTGGGTGTAGAGGGGCGAAGGCCCGCGCGCCCAAGGTGCGACGGCCCCGGCGTGCAGGGTCTTGTCGCGGTCCGGGATGACCAGATCGGCGTCGAAGGCCAGTTTCACGCCCAGCCCGTCGCACACCGGACAGGCGCCGAAGGGGTTGTTGAACGAGAACAGGCGGGGCTCGATCTCGGAGATCGTGAAGCCGGACACCGGACAGGCGAACCGTTCCGAGAACAGGATGGTTTGGGGCGCGGTTTCGCCCTCGTTCGTGGACGCCCACTCGGCGTTGGCGACGCCGTCCGCCAGGCTCAGAGCGGTTTGCAGGCTGTCGGCGTAGCGGCCTTCCTGATCCGGCTTGGTGACGATCCGGTCCACGACGATGTCGATGTCGTGCTTGAACTTCTTGTCCAGCGTCGGCGCTTCGTCGATGGGGTAGAATTGTCCGTCGATCTTCAGGCGCTGGAAGCCCTGACGCTGCCACTCAGCGATCTCTTTCTTGTATTCGCCCTTGCGGCCGCGCACGACGGGGGCCAGCAGCAGGATGCGCTCTCCGTCCGGCAGGGCGGTCAGCTTGTCGACCATCTGGCTGATGGTCTGGCTCTCGATCGGCAGGCCGGTGGCGGGCGAATAGGGGATGCCCACGCGCGCCCAAAGCAGACGCATATAGTCGTGAATCTCGGTCACCGTGCCGACGGTCGAGCGCGGGTTCTTCGACGTGGTCTTCTGTTCGATGGAGATGGCCGGGGACAGACCCTCGATCAGGTCCACGTCCGGCTTGCCCATCAGCTCCAGAAACTGGCGCGCATAGGCCGACAGGCTCTCGACATAGCGACGCTGGCCCTCGGCATAGATGGTGTCGAACGCCAGAGAGGATTTGCCCGAGCCCGACAGGCCGGTCATCACCACCAGCTGTTCTCGCGGAATATCCAGGTCCACGCCCTTGAGATTGTGCTCGCGGGCGCCGCGAACGCGGATGAAGTTGTGCTTTTCAGTCATGGAGTCCGGGAACGCGGGGAGGGCCGGACGGCTCCGGCGCGACGACGCTATATGGGGATCAATTCGCGCTATTCAGCAAGAACAATGTGAGAACATTGCGGCTGCTATTCCGGCGTCCAGGCTTCAGCCTTGCGGATGAACCGCTCGCCCTTGGCCAGAATCGCGCCGCTGGCGGTGGCGACGCCCAACTCAAGGCTTTCGGCGATACGGCGGGCGCGTTCGATGAAATGGGCGGCGGCGACGGGCGGGCACAGCGTATGCGCCGTTTCCACGAACAACTCCAGCCAGCGGTCGAAGTGGCGGGCGTCGATCGGCAGGGGCAGGTGTTTGGGCATGGGGGGCCCCTGATAGGCGCCGGTCGAAAGGGCCACGGACGACCAGAATAGCTTCATCTGCGCCAGATGCGGCGCCCATTCCGTGATGTGGTCGGCGAAGATGGGGCCGATCAGATGGTCGTCCCGGACGCGGGCGTAGAAGCGCTCGACCAGGGCGTCGATCATGGCCTCGTCTATGCCGGTTTCGTCGCGCAGACGCTGAACGGATGCCTCGCGGCGGGCGGCGGCGCCGGCTGCGTCTTCGATGTGGAACGGACTGGGCATGGCGGTCAGATAGGGCGGGCGCCCGGGTTTGGCCATCGGACGTTCCGCCCCGGCTCACGCGGCCGTGTTCGTCGTCGGGCTTGCGCATCGTCCGATCTGGACCCATCCTCCGTGTTCTGAAGCGTTTTTGCAGAAGGTAAGAAGATCATGATCATCGCATTGGCCACCGGTTCCGCCCTGTCCGCCATGCTGCTCGTGCTCCTCAATGCCAACCAGCCCAAGCCGAAACGCGTCCCCGTCCGCACGCGCGACACTCGACAAGGTCGCCGCCAGGACGCCTGAGGGCGTAACCCTATTCGACAATCTGAGCCTGACGTTCGGGGCTGAGCGAACCGGCGTCGTCGGCCGTAACGGCGCAGGCAAGAGCACCCTGCTGCGCCTGATCTCGGGCGCCTCGGCGCCGGCCCAGGGGGCGGTGTCTCTTGCCGGGTCGGTCGGGGTTCTGGATCAGCGCCATGACCCAGCGCCGGACGAGACGGCGGCGCATACGCTGGGCGCCGCCGAGGGGCTGGCGATCATCGAGCGGGTCGTGGCCGGCGAGGGTTCAGCCGACGATCTGGCGAACGCCGACTGGACGCTGGAGGTGCGATTGCACGAGGCGCTGAGCGCCGTCGGACTGGCCGATCTGTCGCTGGATCGGCCGACCGCCAGCCTGAGCGGTGGGGAGCAGACCCGGTTGCGGCTGGCCGGTCTGATGCTGGCGCGACCGGACCTGATCCTGCTTGACGAGCCCACCAATCATCTGGATGCGGAGGCGCGGGCGTTGGTCGCCGAGGTGATCGGGCGCTGGGACGGCGGGGTCGTGGCGGTCAGCCATGACCGCGACCTGCTGCGCCGGATGGATCGGATCGTCGAGATGTCGAGCTTGGGCGTGGCGATCTATGGCGGCGGCTATGACCTTTATGCCGAGCGCAAGGCGGTCGAGCGGGAGGCGGCGGCGAGGGGGCTGGACGACGCCGAGCGCGACATGGCCCGCCTGGGCGCCGAGGCGCAGAAGCGGACGGTAACCAAGGCAAGGCGCGACGCGGCGGGCCGACGCAAGGCGGCCAAGGGCGATATGCCCAAGGTCCTGCTGGGCGCGCGCGCCGAGCGGGCCGAGAACAGCGGCGGGCGCGACCGGCTGCTGGCCGTTCGCCAGTCGGAAGAGGCCCAGGCCGCGCTGTCGGCGGCGCGAGAGCGGGTCGATCGGACACGCACCCTGTCGATCCCGATGCCTGCGACGGGTCTGGCGGCCGGCCGCACCGTGTTGGCGCTGGACCGGGCGGCATGGGCGACGCCGCAGGGCCGAGCCGTCGTCGGACCGATCGACCTGAGGATCGTCGGGCCGGAGCGGCTGGCGATCACCGGACCGAACGGATCGGGAAAGACGACGTTTCTGCGGCTGATCGTCGGGGATCTGGAGCCGAACGGGGGTTCGGTCGAGCGGCCGGTACGGGCGACACTGCTGGATCAAGAGGCGGCGATCCTTGATCGGAACGAGACGCTGGTCGAAGCGTGGCGACGGCTGAACCCCGACGGGTCCGCGAACGACGCCCAGGCGGCGCTGGCGCGGTTCCTGTTTCGCAATACGGCGGCGCATCGCCGGGTCGGAGACCTGTCAGGCGGCGAGCGGCTGAGAGCGGCGCTGGCCTGCGTCATGACGGGTCCGACCCCGCCGAAGTTGCTGGTGCTGGATGAACCCACGAACCATCTGGACCTGGAGTCGGTCGAAGCGGTCGAGGCGGCGTTGAAAGCTTACGACGGAGCGCTTGTCGTCGTCAGCCATGATGCGGACTTCCTGGCCGCGCTGGAGGTCACGCGCACCCTGGCCCTGTGATCGGACTTGGACTCCAAGTCAGAAAAAACAGTCCAACAAGTCCAACTTCTGGGTGGGTTTGAGTTTTCAAAGACCGAACGGATCATCGTCGCGTGGTTTAACCCTATGATAGGTCGATTGACGACGGTCGAGTTCAAGTCCTTGATCCGTCATGGCTTTACCGACGGAAACAAGATGGCTAAGTCGCAAACGCGACGTTCAGCCGTCAGCCCCAGGCTTCCACGGCGCCCTTGCGGCGGACCATCGAAGGGGTGTTGAGCTGGGTGCGGGGCTCGGCCTCGGCGCGGCCGAACAGCCAGCCCTGGCCGTATTCGACGCCCGCCGTCTTGAGCTCGTTGGCGACGCGGTCTGTCTCGATCATCTCGGCGATGGTCTCCAGCTTCATCGAGCGGCACAGTTCGACGATGCTATGCAGCATGGCCTTTGAGCGGTCGTCCGTTTCGATGTCGCGCACGATGGCGCCGTCGATCTTGACCGCGTCGACCGACAGTTTGCGCAGATAGTCGAAGGCGGCGGAGCCGGCGCCGAAGTCGTCGATACAGACCTTGATCCCGGCTTCGCGCAGGCTGGCCAGACGGCGGTCCGCCGCCTCGATGTCGGCGACGGCCGAGGTTTCGGTGACTTCGACGATCAGGCGGCGGCGTTCCTCGGGCGCGCCGGCGGTCATGCGCAGCAGCTGTTCGACATAGGTGTCGTCGCCCAGAGAGGCGCCCGAGACGTTGATCGCCATCTTCAGCAGACCGGCGCCGGGCTGTCGCATCCGTCTCAGCACCTTTTCGGCCACGGCCAGATCGAAGGATTCGATCAGGTCCAACTCTTCGGCCATGCGGATGGCGTCGGCAGGGCCGTTATTGCCCTTGAACCGCGCCAGGGCCTCGAAGTGATGGACGGCCCGCGAGTCCAGATGAACGATCGGCTGATAGTGGACCTGGAATTCGCGCGACTTCACCACGCTGCGGAAGGTTTCAGCGTCGCGGAAGGTGCGTTTCAGCGAGTCCGCGAAGGCGATCTGGGGATTGGCCAGGCCGTCGCCCTTCAAGCAGCCCTCAATAGCGAAACGCATGGCGCGCAGCACGCACAGAGAATCCGAACCGGGCGGCACGGGCGAGTTGAACGCCTCGGCCCCCAGCGACAGCCCTTCGGCGCGGCCCGCCTCGACGATCTCTGCGGCGATGTCGCGGCGGTCATTGGCGGGGCGCAACAGGGCGAAGCGCACAGCCGTCAACTGGGCGGCGCCCGATCCCTGGATAGCGGCCGATTGCAGGGTGGCCTCGATGCGTCGGTTCAGCCGATCAACCACATCGTCGCCCACGTTCTCCATCCCCTGTATGTCCAGGAAGGACAGGGCCAGGTCGGGGTTGGCTTCCAGCACGCGTCCTGCATCGGCCAGGAACGCATCCGGGTCCATCAGGGGGCGAGTTTCAAGATCGGCGACGGCGAAAGCCGGGCCGTCGTAGGAAATGGCGCAGGACACGGCGGGGGCCATCTGCGGCAGGACGAAGGCGCGGAAGGTCGCGCGCCTCACGCGGTCGGGGCCAGCCGAAACAAGAATGCAGGTTGGCGCGATCCGCACGCCAGCCTTCATCCCCTGCAGGGTCGCCAGGATCGCGGAGCCGTCGTGCAGCAGGTCGGCAAGCGGCCGCCCGGTCCATGTCGCGCCGGCGTCCTCGCCCGCCGCCGCGCCCGCGCCGATGGCGAAGGCGACGACGCCGTTCGGGGCCACCTCGACCAGGGTGTCGGCGGATGCGAAGGCCAGGCCAAGAAGACGGGTCGTCAGCGTCATGAGGCCATGCTGATCCACATGCGCTTAAAAAATCGGCAATGCCCGATCAGGCCATCCTGTTGAAGGCGACGGCGCGTCCGTCGCCCAGGGCCGCGCGGCCGTCGGCGGCATAGGCGCTGGGCGGCGTGCGGGCGGCTGTGACTTCGGCGGCGATGGTGCGGACCAGCCCCTCAGAAATCTGGCGCGCCGCCTCGACCGCGCGGGCATGGGCGTTCAGCACGGTGTCGAAGACCCGCGTGGCCTCGACCAAGGCCTTGCGGTCATCCAAAGGCGCGTCGCGCAGCAGGGCGGGATTGGCCTTCACATGGGCCGTGTCGCGCCGATACAGATTGGCCATCTCTTGGGTCTCGGCCAGACCGGCCGCGACATCCTGAGGCCGGCGGTCCGCAAAGGCCTGGGTTTCGGCCGACAGCCGATCGGTGAGCCGTTTGGTCAGGACGATCAGCTGGCGCACGCGCGCCTGGGCCAGTTCGCTGTCGCTCATCGCCGGCCCTCCTGCATCTTCAACATTTCGGACATGACCGGGCCGCTCAGGCCGATCCCGCCGGCTGCGACGGTGGTCTTGGCCATCTCGTCCAGCATGAAGCTGCGCCAGGTCCCCTCGGCCTGACCCCCGCCGAACAGGCCGTCGGTCGACAGGCCGTCGAACATCGGTTTCAGCATCTGAGAGATGAAGGTGGCCTCGAAGGCCTTGGCGGTTTCCTGTATCTTGTCGCGATTGGCGACCGTGGGCGCGGCGGCGGTCGGACGAAGCAGGTCGGCGGAGACGGTCAGGTCGGTCATGTCACATCACCTCGATATCGGCTTGCAGGGCGCCGGCGGCCTTGATGGCCTGCAGGATGCTGATCATGTCGCGCGGGCTGACGCCCAGGGCGTTCAGGCCGTTGACCAGGGTGGACAGGTTGGCCCCTCCGCCGACCAGACGCATCTGGGTGCCCAGTTCCTCCTCGACATTGACCTGGCTTGAGGGGACGACGGCGGTCTGGCCCTGGCTGAAGGGTGCGGGCTGGCTGACGATAGGTTGTTCGTCCACCGATATGGTCAGATTGCCTTGGGCGATGGCCACGCGAGAGATACGCACGGCGTCGCCCATGACGATGACCCCATTGACCTCGTCGATGATGACCTTGGCCGGTGTGTCGACGCTGACCGGCAGGTTCTCGATGCGGCTGATGAAGCCCGCCATGCCCAGCTGGGCCGGCGCGCGCAGGGCGACCACAGTGCCGTTTTCGGCCAGGGCCGCGCCCGGATAGGCGGCGTTGACGACGGCGGCGACGCGCTGGGCGGTGGTGAAGTCAGGGTTGCGCAGGTTCAGTCGCACCTCGTTCATGTTCGCCATCTGGAAGCCGGTCTCGCGTTCGACCAGGGCGCCCGAGGCGATGCGGCCGGCGGTCGGCACCCCGCGCGTGACCGACGAGCCCGATCCGCCCGAGGCCGAGACGGCGCCGGTCTGAACCGACCCTTGCGCCACCGCATAGACCTGACCATCGGCGCCCTGAAGGCTGGTCACGACCAGCGAGCCGCCCAGCAGGCTTTTCGCGTCGCACATGGAGGCGACCGACACGTCGATGCGCGAACCGGGTGTGGCGAAGGCCGGCAGGTCGGCCGTCACCATCACGGCGGCCATGTTCTTGGTGTTGGCGTTGGAGCCGCGAATATTGACGCCCAGCCGTTCGGTCATGCCTTCCAGAGACTGACGGGTGAAGGGGCAGTTGCGAAGGCTGTCGCCCGTGCCGTTCAGGCCCATGACCATGCCGTAGCCGACCAACTGGTTGCCGCGCACGCCCTCGACGGCGGCGATGTCCTTGATGCGCGACTGCATCTGGGCCAGGGCCGGACCGGCCGAAACCGTCAGGGCGGCGACGGCGCAGGCGGCAAGGCGGGCAAGCAGATTTTGCATCGGTCGAACGTCCACGCGGCTTTACGTCCCCCGTTCATGCCAGGATCGTGCCGTACGATTAACCCAGGGAAATCAACGTGCGGCTTCGCTAGAACGATGAACAGACGGCAGGATTTGCCGGGGCGTTAACTAAACAGTCATCGCGGGGCGCCATCCATGATCCCATGATGCGGAGCGCGTGGGCATGAAGGTTGTCGGGCCAAACGGCGTCAGCACGCCGACCAGCACGCGCGCGACGCGATCCGCCAGCGGCTTTTCGCTGGGCCAAGCGGCCTCTGCCCCAGCGCCGACGGCCGCGACGGCCAGCGCCGCCGCGAGCGGCGTGTCGGACGTCTCGGCCCTGATGGCATTGCAGGGGATAGAGGGGCCGCTGGAGCGTCGGCGTCGCGCCATCCGTCGCGGCGGCGGCCTATTGGATCGTCTGGACGAACTGAAACTGGCGCTTCTCAATGGTGATGCGGACGAGGCCTCGCTGGATCGACTGGCGCGCAGTCTGCGCGAGGAACGGGCGGATGACGGTGATCCGGGCCTGAACGCCGTGCTGGACCAGATCGACCTGCGCGCCTCGGTCGAATTGGCAAAGGCGGAAATGCGCCGTCCGCGCGGCTGACGCCGAAAAATCCACAGATGTCAGACGGCTAAGCTTGAAGGGTGAGTGACATTTGTCACTCTGGCGAGGTCGTTCGCCTTATTTGCATCACGGAATCGAGAACCGCGTTGCCGCGACTCGTCAGGCTGACTATACGGCCATCTGCGCCACAGGGGGGCGTGTTAGAGAGCGTGAGATCGATGAACGCTTTGGCGTCCGTTGTGACCGACGAATCCGGCCCATACCGCCCGTCCGACGACGAGCCGTTCATGAACGAACGGCAGCAGGCCTATTTCAAGAAGAAGCTGCTGGACTGGAAGGAGGACATCCTTCGCGAGTCCAAGGGCACGGTGGTCAATCTGAAGGCCGAGACCGAGAACCACCCCGATCTGGTGGACCGGGCCTCGTCCGAATCCGACCGCGCGCTGGAGTTGCGCACCCGTGACCGCCAGCGAAAGTTGATCTCCAAGATCGACGACGCTCTGCGCCGGATCGAGGACGGTTCCTACGGCTATTGCGAGGACACGGGCGAGCCCATCGGCCTGGGTCGTCTGGAAGCCCGTCCCACCGCAACCCTGTCGGTCGAGGCCCAGGAACGGCACGAGCGCCGCGAGCGCGTTCACCGCGACGACTGATCGTCGGCCTGACTGCTCGGCCCGATCAGTCGGACAGGGCGGGCGTCAGATCCGTTCGGCCGAAATCGTCGCCCTTGAACAGCAATGGGGCGTCGCTTTCCTTGGCCAGGGCGTAGGCGAAACAGTCGCCGAGATTGAGTTTGGCGGCCGTTCGCTTGCCGAAGTCTCGTTCAGCGCTTGCAGCCAAGGATGCCGTTCGCGAGGTGGCTGGGGCGATCCGTATGCCCAGCTTAGCGATCACGAGATCCAAATCTACTACACCGGGCTCGCCGCGTAGCGACCTAAGACGGGTCGCAGCTTCCCAATAGCCGACAGGAGACAAGACTAAGTCTTTTTCGCGCGCCATCATCCGACGGAACACCATGCTTTCCGGCTCTTGGAGAAGCACCGCAACCAAGGCGGAGGCATCCACAACGATCATTTGGGCAGGCCGTCTTCATCGTAGAGGTCATCGTCGGTAAGCAAGGGGCCGATGATCGGCAGGCTGTTGAAATGCGCCACGATTTCTTCGACGGCTGCGAGCTTGGCCTCGATCTCGGCCTCGCGTCGGGCAATCAGGCGCTCGTCGCGCTCCCTGACCATGTCTTCGACCAAGTCGGTAATGGACCTGCCTTCCAGGCGCGCTATTTCGCGCAACCGCTCCACGACCTCTGGCTTTCTGATCTGTACAGGTGCGTTCATGATTGGTCGGAATCTATCATGACGACGGCCGCAATCCAACCCGCGCCTTGACTTCTCCCGGTTGCGGCGCGACCTAGCCGCCTCGCTTTCAAGGTCGTCTTCCCATGTCCGTCAAGGTTCGTTTCGCCCCGTCGCCCACGGGAAAGCTGCACGTCGGCAATGTCCGCACCGCCTTGGTGAACTGGCTGTTCGCCAAGGGGCAGGGCGGGTCGTTCGTGCTGCGTATCGACGACACCGACCTGGCTCGCTCTACGCCGGAGTTCGAACAGGGGATCGAGGACGATCTGACCTGGCTGGGCATGCTGTGGGACGAGCGGTACAACCAGTCCAAGCGGTTCGACCGATACGAGGAGGCGGCGGAACGGCTGAAGGCTTCCGGCCGGCTGTATCCCGCCTATGAGACGGCCGACGAACTGGACCGTCGTCGCAAGGTGCAGTTGTCGCGCGGTCTGCCGCCGATCTACGACCGCGCCGCGCTGGACCTGACCGACGACCAGAAGGCCGCCTACGAGGCCGAAGGCCGGCGTCCGCACTGGCGTTTCAAGCTGGAAGGCAAGCGCGTATCCTGGGAAGACCTGGCGCGCGGCCATGCCGAGGTGGACACCGCCTCCATGTCCGACCCCGTGCTGATCCGCGAGGACGGCCTGTTCCTCTACACCCTGCCGTCGGTTGTGGACGACATCGACATGGCCATCACCCACATCATTCGGGGCGAGGATCACGTCACCAACACCGGCGCCCAGATCGAGATATTCGAGGCGCTTGGGGCGGGTGTCCCCGGCTTCGCCCATATGCCGCTGCTGGTCGGTGCGGATGGCGCCGCCCTGTCCAAGCGTCTGGGATCGCTGTCGATCAGCGACATGCGCGACCAGGGCTATGAGCCTATCGCCATCACCAGCCACCTGGGTCGGATCGGCACGTCAGATCCGCTGGAGGTCGGCGCATCGATCGAGGCGCTGGGCGCGGGCTTCGCCTTCTCCAAGATGGGCCGTTCGCCGGCGCGCTACGACACGGCGGATCTGGACCGCCTGAACGCCCAGGCGCTGCACGTCATGGATTACGACACGGCCAAGCCTCGGCTTCAGGCGCTGGGCGTGGACCTTGGCGAGACATTCTGGTCCGTGGTGCGAGGCAATCTGAATAAGTTCGGCGACGTCGTTGAAATGGCGAGAATCGTTCAGGGGCCGATCCAGCCGGTCATCGAGGATGCGGGCTTCATCGACGCGGCCGCTGGTCTGCTGCCGGACGTGATCGACGAAACGGCCTGGTCGACCTGGACCAATGCGGTGAAGACCGAAACCGGCGCCAAAGGCAAGGCGCTGTTCATGCCGCTGCGTCTGGCGCTGACGGGACAGGCGCACGGGCCGGACATGGCGGGCTTGGCCCCCCTGATCGGTCGCGAGACCATCCAACGGCGCCTGAGAGGCGAGGCGGCCTAAGCCGCCTCAGGCCGCCCCGACATCAGGCGTTGCAGACGGCCAACTCATCGGCGCTGAGGGCGACGCCCTTGTAGGAGAAGGCGGTCACGGGACCGAACTTCTGCACCACGCGGCGGCAGGCGCGCGTCGCGGGCTGTTCCGTGCCGCCCGAGGCGATGCAGGCCGCGCCTTCGCAGGACCAGCGCGCGCCGTCGATGATGGTGGCGCGTGCGGGGGCCTTGGCCGCGTCGGCCAGGGTCAGGCTGGTGGCGGCCGGGGGCTGGGCCATGGCCGGAGCGGCGGCGAAAAGGGCGGCGGCGATAAGCAGGGCGCGCATGAGAAACTGTCCGATAAGAAGAACGGCGTCGTGCCGCCGCGCCCCAATGTCAGTTTCGGATAAAAACTGTCAATACGTATAGGCGCGAATGTAAGCGGCGATCACTTACCGGCGATCATGTTTCTGAGGCTGGGCAGCTTCGGGCGACTGGATCAGCCGCATTGCCTCCTCCACCGTATCGGCGACGGTCCAGGCGTCCAGGAAGGACGGCGGGGTCATGCCCTCGTCCACACTGTGGCGCATCAGGGCGAAGAAGCCGTCCCAGAAGCCGTTCAGGTTCAGAAAGACGACCGGCTTGTGATGCAGGTCCAGCCGCTTCCATGACAGCAGTTCGACCACCTCTTCCAGCGTGCCGATGCCGCCGGGCGCCACGACGAAGGCGTCGGATTGATCGTACATCAATTGCTTGCGCTCGTGCATCGAGGTGACGACGACGGTTTCGACTTCGTCGAACAGGCGTTCGCGGCTGCGCAGGAAGGCCGGCATGATGCCGACGACCCTGCCGCCCGCCTCGTGCGCACCGCGCGCAGACGCGCCCATCAGACCGACGCCGCCGCCGCCATAGACCAACCGCCAGCCCGCCTGAGCGGTCGCCCGGCCAAAGGCGTAGGCCGCCTCGGTATAGGCGGGATCAGCGGTCTCGGAGGCGCCGCAGAACAGGCAGACGGAAGAGCCGTGGAAGGGCAGAAACGAAACGGGGGGCAGGGACATGGGGCCTCTAACAAAACGAATGCCGGCCTGGCCCATGGCCAAACCGGCGGCGCTCGCGCTAACACCAGCGCGAGCCGCTGGGTCGCCAGTCCTATATCGTCGAGGCCAAGGATGAAACGTCGGATCAACGTAACGATCGTCGCGGGCCTTGCCGCGTCGGGTCTGGTGCTGTCGGCGTGTTCGCGCAGCGATGGCGGGGTGGCCGGACCGGCCGGTGCGGAGAAGGCTTCCCCTTGGGTGCGGCCCCCCATGATCGACGGGGTGATGCGCGACGGCGCCGTGCTGATCGTGCGCGGCGCGGCCGACCCCAACGCCCGCGTGGTGTTGCGGGCGCCGGATGTGGCGGCGGTGGCGGTCAACGCCGATGCGGCGGGGCGTTTCGAACTCAGACTGCCGCCGCTGCAGGGCGACGTGCGCCTGACGCCGGAGGTCCAGGTAGGCGAGGACGCCGCCATCTCGCCCGAGACGCTGGTGGTTATCCAGGGCGGGGCAGGGCCGGTCGCCCTGATCGCCGCAGGCCAACCGACCCTCAGATTGGATGGATCAGGCGTGTTGAATGCGGTCGATTCGGACGGCTCGACCCTGGTTGTCTCGGGGCCGGCCGGGCCCAAGGCGCCGGTTGTCGCCATCGGCGGCGCGGAAACCAACGCCGCCCCGGCCCCGCGAGGGCAATGGCGGGCCATGGTCGGCCGAGCGGCGGCCGCCGCCATCACCGTAGACGGTCAGACCTTCGACTATCCGGGCGACGCGGGGGGCGGGGGCTTCGCCATCTCGCGGGCGGGGCAGGGATGGCGTATCGTATGGCCCGTAGCGCCGGACGGACATCAAAGCGCCTGGCTGCCGGATCGAGCAGGGCGTTAAGGCTTGGGAAACCAATTCGGTTAACGAATGGGGCTCGTCCTCAGGGACGCCATCACCGAACCTTGTTTCAGCCCGGCAGCCCCCTGTCGGGCTTCTTTTTACCTTCGCCGTTTTCGGTGCGGTCGCGGAACAGGGCGGCGCGGGCCAGCAGGATCAGCGTCACCGGCGTGGTCACCGTCAGGAACAGGCCGATCAGGAGTTCCCGCGGCATGAACCGCCGCTCGGCCGTCGTGAACCAGACGATGGACGCCAGAAGGATCAACGCCATTCCCAGTGTCGCGCCCAGGGTGGGGGCGTGGACCCGCTCGTAAAAAGTCTTCAACCGCGTCAGACCAACCGCGCCCAGCAGCGACAGGGTCGATCCAGAGAGCGCCAGACCGACGACGACGAATGCGGCCCATGCAGGGACGTCAGCCTGGATCATTCGATCACCTCGCCGCGCATCAGGAACTTGGCCAGGGCCACGGTGGCGGCGAACCCCAGCATGCCGATGACCAGGGCGGCCTCGAAATAGAGCTGGCTGCTTGTGCGGATGCCGAACACCACGACCAGAAGCATGCCGTTCAGATAAAGAGTGTCCATGCCCAAGACGCGATCCTGGGCGCGCGGGCCGTGGATGATCCGCCACGCCGCCAGGCCCATGGCGCAGACCAGCATCAACTGGGCCAGACCCAGGCCCCAGGTCAGCACCGCCGCCGTCATTCGAAGATCTCCATCAGTCGGCGCTCGTAGCGGTCCTTGATCAGCCGCACCCATGTTTCCTCGTCCACCAGGTCCAGCACATGCAGCAGCAGGCGGCCCGTGGCGGCTTCATACTCGACCCACAGGGTGCCGGGCGTCGAGGTGATGATGATGGCCAGCACCGCCAGGCCGTATCGGTCGCGCAAATCCAGCGGAATATGGATGAAGCCGGACGTGCGCTCATGCCGCCTGCGCCCCAGGATGATCTGCGACACCGCCCAGTTGGAACGCACCACATCGCCGATGACATCGACGGCCAGGCGGATCATGGCGCGTGGCGACTTCAGCCGCACGCGATCCACGCCCAGCGCCAGCATAACGATCGGCGCCAGCAGGGCCAGCAGCAGCGCCAGCACGAGGGACGGCGGCGCGACCGAGGCGCTGAGCAGGATCGAGGCGACGAAAAGGCCCAGCGACAGGATAGGGTAGGGCAGGATGCGTCTCATCGGCCGCCTCCGCCCATGACAGCGTGGATATAGCCCTTCGGTTCGGCCAGCCAGGCGGCGGTATGGTCGGTGTAGATCAGGGCGGACCCCGCGAAGACCGCCAACAGAACACAGGCGCCCAGCAGGCCGGCGACGGCCGTCAGTTCCGCCGCGCCCACCACCGGCGCCGGCGCATCCTCTTCGCGGGTCCAGATGGCTCCGACGCCCAGGCGTGTCAGACCGATCAGGGCGCCCAGGCTGGAAATGGACAACACCGCCGTTAGCGTCCATTGCGCCGGTCCGCCGACACGCACGAGAGCGTCGATCATCGACAGCTTGCCGACGAAGCCCGCCAGGGGCGGCATGCCCGCCACCATCAGGGTGCAGATCAGGAAGGCCCCGCCCAGGGCTGCCACCGCCGCCGGAATGACCAAGCCGGGCTCGTTGCGTTCCTCGTCGTCGAACGGATCGCGATATTCGTCGTCGAAGACGGCGCGGGCCTCGCCCACATCGGCCTCGCGCCCGCGCTGAAGAATCTCGGCCAGCAGGAAGAGGGCCGCGCAGGCCAGGGTCGATCCAATCAGATAGAAGAGCGCGCCGCTGAGGGCCGCCGTATCGCCGACGCCCAGGATCGCCAGCACGGTGCCGGAAGAGATCATCACGCCGAAGCCCGCGGCGCGCGACAGGTCACGCGAGGCGATCAGGCCGAAGGTGCCGAACGCGATGGTCGCCAGGCCGCCGGCCATCAGCCAGGTCAGGCCGAACCCGGCCGAGGCGCCGGCCCCCGCGCCGAACAGCAGCAGGCTGAGGCGGATGACCACATAGACCCCGACCTTGGACAAGATGGCGAAGACCGCCGCCGACGGCGCGCTGGCGGCCGAATAGGTCGAGGTCAGCCAGAAGCCCAAAGGCCACATGGCGCATTTGATCAGGAAGGCCGTGCCCAGCACCGCCGCCCCGATGTGGAACAGGCCCAGGTCGGCCGCCGCGATGGCCGGCACGCGCAGCGCCAGATCGGCCATGTTCAGCGTGCCTGTCACCCCGTAGATCAGGCTGACCCCGATCAAAAACAGCAGGGAGGCGGTTAGATTGACGGCGATATAGATCACGCCCGCCCGCACCCTGGCCTCGCCCGAACCATGCAGGGCCAGGCCGTACGACGCGGCCAGCATCACCTCGAAGAAGACGAACAGATTGAACAGGTCGCCGGTCAGAAGGGCGCCGTTCACACCCATGATCAGCAGCAGGAACAGGGCGTGGAAACGCGGCCCGGCCCGATCCCAACGCGCCAGAGCGAAGATCAGGGCGCAACCGCCCAGAACGCTGGTCAAGGCCACCATCATTGTTGATAGCCGATCGGCGACCAGAACGATGCCATAGGGCGCGGCCCAAGATCCCAGGCGATAGACCCGCGCCGTGTCGCCGCCGTCCAGGGCGCCGTTGGCGCTTTCGTGCAGCAGGATCAGGGCCATGACCAGTATGGCCGCCATGGCGGCGAGGCTAAGCACCGCCTTAAGAACGCGGCGGCGCTCGTCGATCAGCAGCATGGCCGAAGCGATGATCATCGGCAGGACGATGGGGCCGATGATCAGATGAGCGGTCCAGTCGGTCATGCGTCAGGCTCCTTGCCGTCGACATGGTCGCTGCCGGTGATGCCGCGCGCCGCCAGGATGACCACCAGGAACAGGGCCGTCAGGGCGAAACTGATGACGATGGCCGTCAGGACCAGCGCCTGGGGCGTCGGATCGGTATAGCGCGCAGGATCGGACACCTCGCCTGCCAGCACGGGCGGGGCGCCCGATTTCAGCCGCCCCATGGCGAAGATGAAGACGTTGACCGCATAGGACAGCAGCGACAGCCCCATGATGACCTGGAAGGTGCGTGGTCGCAGCAGCAGCCATACGCCCGATCCGGCCAGAACGCCGATGGCCAGGGCGAGAACCAGTTCCATCATGACGGCTCTCCCTCCTCGGCGTCTATCTGTTTCGGTTTGCGCAGCGATTGGTGCGCCAGGGCGACCAGGGTCAGGACGGTGGCGCCGACCACCAGCACCACGACGCCCAGGTCGAACACCACGGCGCTGGCCAGGGGGACGCGGCCCAGGATCGGCAACTCGGCATACTGGAACCAGGAGGTCAGGAACGGATAGCCGAACAGCCACGACCCGACGCCGCTGAGCGCCGCGATCACCAGGCCCGCGCCGATCCAGACGATCGGCCGGATCGCCAACCGCTCCTCCACCCAGCGCGCGCCGGAGGCCATATATTGCAGCACGAAGGCGATCGACAGCGCCACCCCGGCCGCGAACCCGCCGCCCGGCAGGTCATGGCCGCGCAGGAACAGGTGTACGGCCAGCAGAATGATGAAGGGGAACAGCCAGCGCATCACGACGCGCGGGATCAGCATGGTCTCCTTCAGCGTGTCGCCTTCGGAACGGTCTTGCCGATCCCTGTCGGCCGCATTCTGAACCCGTTGCTGGCTGGGGCCCGACAGAGTGTCGTCGGCGGGACGGAACCGCCGCAGCAGCGCAAAGACCGTCAGGCCGACGACGCCCAGCACAGTGATCTCGCCGAAGGTGTCGAAGGCGCGGAAATCGACCAGGATCACGTTGACGATGTTGCGGCCGCCCGCGTCCTTGTAGGCGTGCTCAACGAAGAAGCGCGAAATTCCTTCCACCGACGGGCGCGTCATGACCGCATAGGCGATGGCGGCCAGCGCCGTTCCGACGGCTGCGGCGACGATCAGGTCGATACGGCGACGGCGACGCGAACGCTTCTCCATCGCCGGGGGCAGGCGGATGGTCTCCAGCCGCTTTGGCAACCAGCGCAGGCCCAGCAGCAGCAGGACGGTGGTGACGACCTCGACCAGCAATTGGGTCACGGCCAGGTCTGGCGCGGACAACCAGACGAAGGACAGACAACTGGCCAGACCGGCGCCGCCCATCAGCACGACGGCCGCCAGCCGGTGGTATTTGGCCTGCCAGGCCGCCGCGACGGCGCAACTGGCCCCGACCAACCACAGGCCCGCAAAGGCCCAGTTCGCCAGGGTCGGCGTCGGCATGATCGGCGTAATGATCAGCCCCGCGCCGATCGCGGACAGGCCCCCCGCCAGCAGGGCGACCAGAACGATGGCGCGCAACTGCGGCTGCTGGCGCGTGGCTCCGAACAGGCGGACAACCGCCGCCGAACCGTTGAACAGGCCGGTCATGCTACGTTCGAACAGCCAGCCGCCATTCAGCCGCTTCCAGCCCCACGGTCCGCCGCGCGGATTGGCGTTGATGCGGCCGCCGAACGCCACATACAGAGCCACCCCGCCGCCCAGGGCGATCAAACTCAGCACCAGCGGCAGGTTGAAGCCGTGCCACAGAGCCAGACTGTAATAGGGCAGGTCAAAGCCGAGGACCGAGACCGCCGCGCTTTTCAGGAACGGCCCGACGGTCACGGCTGGGAAGATGCCGACGACCAGGCACAAGGCCACAAGCACCTCGACCGGACGACGCATCCAGGCCGGCGGTTCGTGCGGGACGCGGTCCAGTTCGGTCGGCGGCGGGCCAAAGAAGGTCGTATGAATAAAACGCAGCGAATACAGAACGCTGAACGCACTAGCCAATGTGGCCAGGGCGGGCAGGACCAGGTTCAGGCCGTGGGTGTTCACGCTAGCCACCGCCTCCGCCAGGAACATCTCCTTCGACAGGAAGCCGTTCAGCAGAGGCACGCCCGCCATGGCCGCCGCCGCCACCATGGCCAGGGTCGCGGTGAAGGGCATGAAGCGGAAAAGGCCGCTCAGCTTCCTCATGTCGCGCGTGCCGGCTTCGTGGTCGATGATGCCGGCGGCCATGAAAAGGGACGCCTTGAAGGTGGCGTGGTTCACGGTGTGGAAGACGGCGGCGATACAGCCCAGCGGACTTCCCAGCCCCAGCAGCAGGACGATCAGGCCCAGATGGCTGATGGTCGAATAGGCCAACAGGCCCTTCAGATCGTGCTGGAAGATGGCGCACCAGGCGCCGAGCAACAGGGTCGCCAGACCCATGCCGCCGACGATCAGATACCAGCTCTCGGTTCCCGCAAAGACCGGCCAGAAACGGATCAGCAGGAAGACGCCCGCCTTCACCATGGTCGCCGAATGCAGATAGGCGCTGACCGGCGTGGGCGCCGCCATCGCGCGCGGCAGCCAGAAGTGGAAGGGGAACTGGGCGCTCTTGGTCATGGCGCCCGCCAGCAGCAGCAGCAGCGCGGGCATATACAGCGGACTGGCCTGGATCGCCTCTCGCGACGCCAGGACGACATCCAGATCATAGCTGCCGACGATCCGCCCGATCAGGATCATGCCGACCAGCATGGCGATTCCCCCCGTCGCCGTGACCGTCAGCGCCATGCGCGAGCCTTCGCGCGCCGCCGGATTCTGGTGCCAGTAGCCGATCAGCAGGAAGGAGAAGAGGCTGGTCATCTCCCAGAAAACGACCAACTGGATCAGGTTGCCGGACAGCACCACACCCTGCATCGCGCCCATGAAGGCCAGCAGGAAGGAGAAGAAGCGCGGCACCGGATCCTTCGGCGACATGTAATAGCGGGCGTAAAGCACCACCAAGGCGCCGATGCCCAGGATCAGGCTGCTGAACAGCCACGACAGGCCGTCCAGACGCAGCACCAGATTGACCCCCAGCGAGGGCAGCCAGGGAATCTCGAACTTCAGCGTCTCCCCATCCTGGAACATCGGCCACAGCGCCGCCAGACACCCCAGGCTGACCAGGGCCACGATCCAAGACAGGATGGCGGCGGCCGTGCGGGCGTGGCGCGGCAAGCCGGCCGCAGCGATCGCGCCCATGAAGGGCAGGATCAGGATGATCAGAAGGAGAAAGCTGATGGACATAGAGGCGGCGCGTCTCTCCGGGTGATCGCATGGGGCTTTGGCGAACGCTCAAGGTTCGCCAAGGTTCTCACCTACGGACCGAAAAGCAGCGCGTCAAAGCGACACCACAGCGCGGCGTGGCGGGGCATCAAGAGGCGTCGAGCCCACATCCGCCAGACAATGCGCGGCTTTGGTCCGACGGTCTCCGCAAATGAAGAACCGAATACTCAAGCGACTTGAAGGTTTTAAGGTCGAGGTTTCGAAACCTGTCGACCTTTACACCAGAGTGGCTCCGCAGGTAGGATTCGAACCTACGACCAGCCGATTAACAGTCGGCTGCTCTACCACTGAGCTACTGCGGAACATCTGCTCGGGAGGCGGGCGTATAGCAGCGGGCGTTCCGATCTTGCAATGGGAAATCGAACCATCGAGCCGATATTTATCGAAGACCCCGAGGACCCGCGCGTCGCCGCCTATCGCGACATTCGCGAGCGCGATCTGACAGGGCGCCAAGGGCTCTTCATCGCGGAAGGGGAGGTGGTGGTTCGTGGTCTAGCGTCCAGCGCCTCGCGGTGTCGGCCCCGGTCGCTGCTGCTGGCGGAGAAGCGCGTTTCGGCTCTGGACGACGTAATCCGAGCGCTGCCGGCGCATGCGCCGGTCTATGTTGCCCGCCAGGCCGTGCTGGACCGGATCGCCGGGTTCGAACTTCACCGAGGCATTCTGGCCTTGGGCGAGAAGCCTGCGAGCCCGTCCGTGCAGAGCCTGTTGTCGGACGTGGTGGGGGACGATGTTTTCGTCGTCGCCAGCGGCATCGGCAATCACGACAATATGGGCGGCCTGTTCCGTAACGCCGCCGCGTTCGGGGCCAAGGCGGTTCTGCTGGATTCGACCTGCTGCGATCCCTTCTATCGCAAGGCCATCCGGGTGTCGGTCGGGGCGGTCCTGCGCACGCCCTTCGCCGTCGCCGAATCGTCCGAAACTCTGGACGCCCTGGCCCAGGCGGGCGTCGAGGTGTTGGCCTTGACCCCCTCGGCGGGCGCGCGTCTGGCGGATTATCGTCGCAAGGGGCCGGTCGCGGTGGTGCTGGGATCGGAGGGGCCGGGGCTGCCCCAGGCGGTGATCGCCCGCTGTCGTCCCATAGGCATCGCCATGGCGGGCGGGTTCGATTCGCTGAATGTCGCCGCGACCAGCGCCGTGGCCCTGCATCATCTGACGACGACGGCCTTGGAACCGTGAAACGAAAAGGCCGCCCCGAGGGACGGCCTTCGTTGGTCTGTCGCGATGGAGGCCTGACCGGGAATCGAACCCGGGTGCAAGGATTTGCAGTCCTCTGCGTCACCACTCCGCCATCAGGCCGCTTTTTGTCCCCGATTTCTCGGGGGCGGTCATCGCGAGGGGCGTTCGCTATCAGATCGGATTGTCCGCTGCAACGCACGGAACTATAAGCGCGCGAGTTTTCCTCCCGGATTATCGTTGAAGGCTGCCCACAGATGGATTTCACCGCCGAGCGCAAGGCTATGGTCGACTCGCAGGTGCGGGTGAACGACGTGACGGATCGCGCGATTCACCTGGCCATGATGGCCGTGCCGCGCGAGCAGTACTGCGCCCCGGATCGCGCCTTCGCCGCCTATTCCGAAGAGGCCCTAGCCATCGCCGGGGATCGCCGTCTGATGCCGGCCCGCGACGTGGCCAAGCTGTTGCAGGCCGCTGATGCGCGCGAGGGCGAGAAGGCCCTGGCCATCGCCGCCCCCTATGCCGCCGCCCTTTTGGCCCGCATGGGCTTGGCCGTCACGGCGCAGGAATCAGGCGAGGCGGTGTTCGGCGTGGTCGGCGAAGCCCTGGCCGCTGAAGGCGTCGCGACGGCGGTTCAGCCGCTTTCGCAGCCGACCGGCGAGAACTGGGATCTGATTGTTTCCGAGGGTGGAATCCAGGCCCTGCCCGATTCGTGGGGCGCCGCCCTGCGGCCCGGCGGGCGGATCGTGGTGGTGGAACGTCGCGGCGCCATCGGCAAGGCGGCCCTGTTCGTCAAGACGCCCGAGGGACTGTCGCGGCGTGAACTGTTCGATTCGTCGCCGGCGGTCCTTGCCGAGTTGACGCCGGCGCCTACCTTCGCGCTGTAGAAACATGATCGGTGGGGCGACGGATCGCGCGACCGCAACCGTGAAGAAAACTTAACTGGCGTGTGGTTCAGTCAGGCCGCAGTTACGCTTGAGAAAACATTCGGGCGTTCTTTCGGGGCGTCGGGCAAGGACGGACAATGTTGAAACGCTCGCGTGTGCTGGCTTCGGCCGCAGTGGTCGCCGTGATGACCGGCCTGGGCGCGCCGGCCTGGGCCGAGACGCTTCAGGACGCCATCGCCCTGGCCTATCGCACCAATCCCAACCTTCTGGCCCAGCGCGCCAATCAGCGGGCCCTGGACGAATCGGTGGTCCAGGCGCGTTCGGGCCTGCGGCCGACGCTCAGCGCCTCGGCCGGCGTGGACTATACGCGCAGCGATTTCCCCGCCGTGACCCAGTTCGTCGATACAAATGGGGACGGCATCCCGGACACCCAGATTTCGACCAAATCGTCCGAGACCCAAGGCGCCAATCTTGGCGTCAGCGTCAGCCAGAGCCTGTGGACCGGCGGCCGCACCGCCCGCGCCATCGACCAGGCGCAGGCCGGCGTGCTGGCTGGCCGCGAGAATCTGCGCCAGATCGAACAATCGGTCATGCTGTCGGTCATCCAGGCCTATGTGAACGTGACCCGCGACATGGAGATCCTGCGCATCCGCCAGGAGAACCTCAGCGTCCTGCAACGCCAGCTGGAAGAGACCAGCGCCCGCTTCGAAGTGGGAGAGATCACACGCACCGACGTCGCCCAGGCCGAGGCGTCCCAGGCCCAGTCCGAGGCCGATCTGGCCAACGCCCAGGCCCAGTTGGCCACGTCGCGCGCCGCCTACGCCGCCGTGGTCGGTCAGTCGCCGACCGATCTGGAGGCCGCGCCGACCCTGCCGGCCGTGCCGACCGACTTCGATGTCGCCATGGAGACGGCGCTGCAACGCAATCCGAGCGTCCTGGCCGCCACCTATCAGCTTCAGGGAGCCGAGGCCGCCGTCGCCGCCGCCCGCTCGGAATATATGCCGTCGCTGCGCGCCACCGCCTCCTACGGCGGATCGTCCAACGATCTGGGTGATTTGGGCCAGCTGGCCGACCGTCGCAGCTTCACCGCCGGCGCCACCCTGTCGGTGCCCCTGTTCACCGGCGGACTGAACCAGTCCCGCGTCGCCCAGGCGCTGGAGCGCGCCAACGCAGCCCAGATGGCCATCGAGGGCGAACGTCGAACCGTGCTGCAGAACGTCAGCTCGGCCTATGCTCAGGTTCTGTCGACCCGCGCCAATGTGACGGCCGGGACTGAGGCTGTGCGCGCCGCATCCGTCGCCGCCGAGGGCGTCCGTCAGGAGGCGCAGGTCGGCCTGCGCACCACGCTGGACGTCCTGAACCAGGAAGTGACGCTGCGCGCGTCACAGACCGCCGTCGCCAGCGCCCGCGCCGCCGAATATGTCGCGCGCGCCTCGCTGCTCGCCGCCATGGGCCAGCTGGAAGGGCCGGCGCTGAACCCGACCGTCGAGGTCTATGACCCTGTGACCAACTATGATCGCGTCAAGGGTCGCGGCGGCCTGCCGTGGGATGGCGTTATTGAAACGCTGGACCGCGTGGCCTCGCCGCCCATCGTCGGGGCCGTGGACGCGCCTGACGCGCCCATCGACGCCCAGTTGAAGGGCGAGGTCGTTCGCACCGCCCCCCGGAACTGATCCTTAGCGGACCACGAACCGGCCGCTGCGAACGCGCCCGTTGATTCAATCGGGCGAAGATGCGACGACAACACATAGATTCCAGACGATCCGTCGTCTGGCGTCGTCCCGTTCGCGGCGCGCGGATCGTTCCGTGAGCCAGTTTCTTCCCAGGCCACGCCCAAGGTTGCGCCATGACCGATCAGTCCGCCCAGGAACCGACCATGGAAGAGATCCTGGCGTCGATTCGCCGGATCATCTCCGAAGACGAGGCCCCGGCCGAAACCCCGGCCGCCGCCGCGACGCCTGAGATCGAGGCCCAGCCTGAACCCGCGCCCCAGCCCGCAGCGGCGCAGGCCGTCTTCGCCGCCCCGTTCGAGCCCGAACCGACCTCGTCGGTGGAGGACGACGTGCTGGAGCTGACCGACCGTTACGACGCGGCCCCGGTCGAGACGATCGGCGACCTGGATGTGACGCCGACCGAAACCTATCAGCCGCCGGAGCCCCCCGCGCAGCCGGCGCGGGAACAGGCCTACGACACCCTGGTCGGCGAAAGCGCCGCCGCCAGCGCCGCCTCGGCCTTCGCCGGCCTGGCCGCCAGCTTCAAGAAGCCGGAACCCGCGCCCGCCGCCTCGACCGGCGATCTGCCCTTCGTCAGCGGCAATACGGTGGAGGCCATGGTCGCCGAAATGTTGCGGCCCCTGCTGAAGGATTGGCTGGACGCCAATCTGCCGGCCATCGTTGAGGCCCAGGTACGTAAGGAAGTCGAACGCATCGCGCGCAGCGCCTAGCCCTTCGCCTCAACCCAGACTAATCCGAGGGGCGGCTCCGAAAAGGGGCCGCCTTTCTGCATTCCGAGATACCCAAATGCTTGAGAAGACCTTCGAACCCCAGGCCGCCGAGCCCCGCCTTTACGCCCAGTGGGAAGAGAGCGGCCTTTTCGCGCCCCGCACGGAAGGGGAGGCGGGCGCCTATTCGATCGTCATTCCGCCGCCGAATGTGACGGGCAGCCTGCATATCGGCCATGCGCTGAACAATACGCTGCAGGACATCCTGGCCCGCTATCACCGGATGAAGGGCAAGGCGGTGCTGTGGCTGCCCGGCACAGACCACGCCGGCATCGCCACCCAGATGGTGGTCGAGCGTCAACTGGGCGCGGCCGGCAACATCGGCCGCCGCGACATGGGCCGCGACGCCTTCATCGAGAAGATCTGGGAATGGAAGGCCGAGAGCGGCGGCACCATCGTGCGCCAGCTGCGCCGCCTGGGCGCATCGTGCGACTGGTCGCGCGAGCGGTTCACCCTGGACGAAGGGCTGAACGCCGCCGTCCGCAAGGTCTTCGTGCAGCTGCACAAGGAGGGCCTGATCTACCGCGACAAGCGGCTGGTGAACTGGGACCCGCATTTCCAGACGGCGATTTCCGATCTGGAAGTCGAACAGCGCGAGATGGACGGCGCCTATTGGCACTTCGCCTATCCGCTCGCCGACGGCGTGACCTATGAACACCCGGTCGCCTTCGACGAGGACGGCAAGGCGACGGAATGGGAAACGCGCGACTTCATCGTCGTGGCGACGACCCGGCCGGAAACGATGCTGGGCGACACAGGCGTGGCGGTGCATCCTGAGGACGAACGCTATGCCGGTCTGGTCGGCAAGTTCGTAACCCTGCCCATCGTCGGCCGTCGCATCCCCATCGTCGCCGACGATTACGCCGATCCGACCAAGGGCTCGGGCGCGGTCAAGATCACGCCTGCGCATGATTTCAACGACTTCGGCGTGGGCAAGCGCGCGGGTCTGCCGTCGCTGAACATTCTGGATGCGTTTGGCCGCGTCACCGACGCCGACACGCCGGACGTGCCCTCGGACTATGTGGGTCAGGACCGCTTCGCCGCGCGCAAGGCCATCGTCGCCCGCGCCGAGGAAGAGGGCTGGCTGCGCGAGATCGAGAAGACCAAACACGTCGTCCCGCACGGCGACCGCTCGGGCGTGGTAATCGAGCCGTGGCTGACGGACCAGTGGTACGTCGACGCCAAGGTCCTGGCCCAGCCTGCGCTGAAGGCGGTGGAGCAGGGCGATACGGTGTTTGAGCCGAAGTCGTACGAAAAGATCTATTTCGAATGGCTGCGCAATATCGAGCCCTGGTGCATTTCGCGCCAGCTCTGGTGGGGCCACCGCATCCCGGCCTGGTACGGCCCGAACGGCGAAATCTATGTCGCCGAAACGGAAGAGGACGCCCGCGAACAGGCGATGGCGGACTATGATTCCGAGGTCGCTCTGACCCAGGACGAGGACGTTCTGGATACCTGGTTCTCCTCGGCCCTGTGGCCGTTCTCGACCATGGGCTGGCCCGAGAAGACCGAGGATCTGGAGCGGTTCTATCCGACCAGCGATCTGGTAACGGCGGCGGACATCATCTTCTTCTGGGTCGCCCGGATGATGATGATGGGCCTGCACTTCATGGACGGCGAGGTTCCGTTCAAGCGGGTCATCATCAATGGTCTGGTCCGCGACGAGAAGGGCCAGAAGATGTCGAAGTCCAAGGGCAACGTCATCGACCCGCTGGGCATCATCGACGAGCTGGGCGCCGACCCCTTGCGCTTCACCATGGCCATCCTGTCGGGCACGCGCGACATCAAGCTGTCCAAGCAACGCATTGAGGGATACCGCAACTTCGGCACCAAGCTGTGGAACGCCGCGCGCTTCAGCCAGATGAACGAGGCGCGCCGCGTCGAAGGCTTTGATCCCGCGACCGTCGAGCAGACGATCAACCGCTGGATTCGCGGCGAACTGACCAAGGCCGAACGCGCCGTGTCCGACGCCATCGAAGGCGGGCGGTTCGACGATGCGGCGGGCGCGCTGTATCGCTTTGTCTGGAACGTCTTCTGCGACTGGTATCTGGAACTGGCCAAGCCAGTGTTCCAGGGATCGGACGAGGCCGCCAAGGCGGAGACGCGCGCCATGACGGCCTGGACGCTGGATCAGACGCTGAAGCTGTTGCATCCGGTCATGCCGTTCATCACCGAGGAGCTTTGGGCCGAACTGGGCAAGGAAGGTCCGGCGCGCGAGACCCTGCTGATCGGCGCCGAATGGCCCGTTCTGCCGGACGCCTTCATCGACGCTTCGGCACAGTCCGAGATCGGCTGGCTGGTCGATCTGATCGGTGAAATCCGGGGGCTGCGCGCCGAAATGAACGTACCGCCGTCGGCCAAGCCGCCGTTGGCCTTCGTTGCGCCCGATGCTGTTACGGCCGAGCGGATCGCCCGTCATCGCGACCTGATCCTGACCCTGGGCCGCGTGTCCGAGGTCGGTTCGGCCGATGCGGCGCCGACCGGCGCCGTGACCTTCGTGTCCGGCGCCTCGACCGTCGCCCTGTCGCTGGCGGGCGTCATCGACCTGACCGTTGAACGGGCGCGTCTGGAGAAGGAGATCGCCGCCTTCGACAGCGACATCGGCCATGTGAACAAGAAACTGGGCAATCCCAACTTCGTCTCGCGCGCCGCGCCGGACGTGGTGGAGGAACAGCGCGCCAAACTGGCCGAAGCCGAGGCTGGCAAGGCCAAGCTGCAGGCGGCCCTGGCCCGCCTCAGCGAGATCGGGTGAAATCCCGCATCGACCAGCTGCTCGTCTCGCGCGGGCTGTTCGACACCCGCGCCCGCGCCCGCGCCGCCATCGAGGCGGGGCGGGTCAGGGCGGATGGTCGCCTCGTCGCCAAGCCGTCCGAACAGATCGCCGAAGACGCCGATATCCAGGCCGAACCGGCCCATCGCTGGGTGGGGCGGGGCGCCTTGAAGCTGGATCACGCCCTGGCCCTGTGGCCGGTGGCGGTCGAGGGGCGCACGGTGCTGGACGTCGGGGCCTCCACCGGCGGCTTCACCGAGGTCTGTCTGAACCGCAGTGCAGTGCAAGTTTTCGCGGTCGATGTCGGAACGGGCCAGCTTCATCCAAAGGTCGCCGCCGACCCCCGCGTCGTGAACCTGGAGCGGACCGACGCCCGCGACCTGACCCCCGAACTGATCCCCGTGGCGCCGTCGCTGATCGTCTGCGACGCCAGCTTCATCAGCCTGTCCAAGGTTCTGCCCGCCGCCCTGGCTCTGGCCGGGCCGGGCGCGGACCTGATCACCTTGGTCAAACCCCAGTTCGAGGGCGATGGCCCCAGGTCGGTCGGCAAGAAGGGCGTGGTCAAGGATCCGGCCGCTCATGCCGCCGCTGTGCAGCGCGTACGTGATTGGCTGGAAGACCTGGGCTGGGCGGTTCAGGCCGTGACCGACAGCCCCATCACGGGCGGCGACGGCAATATCGAATTCCTGCTCTGGGCCGTGCGCCACTGATCCGACGCGCGTTTCCCCCAGAAGAGAAACCGCCGGAGGACTGATCCTCCGGCGGCTCCCGTCACATCGTCGATCGACAGGGGGGCTGAAAATTAATCGACGACGCGATAGCGGCCATACTGGTCGGGGCAGGTGCGGACGTAGCGCGTGTCCGTGCGACCATCGGGCAGACGGATCTGGCTTTCGGCCAGGCGGCATCCGTCGGAGTTGCGATAGGAATCGACCGGCCGAGAGCGGTCGTCGTAGTAGCCGCCGCTGTCATAGGCGTAGTCCGAACGACGGTCGTAGTCGTCGTAGCGATAGCCCTGATCGCCCGTATAGCGGTTGTCATAGTAGCCGTAGGTCGGTTGGCTGTACCCCTGGTTGTAATAGCCGCTGGAGCCATAGCTGCTTTGATAGGTGCGGCAGGCGTCGGAGCTGGAACGGCCGACCTGAGAGCCAACCACGGCTCCGAGCACGCCGCCCAGAATGCTGCCCTCAGTGCGACGACCGCGCGCGGCCAACTGCGACCCGATAACGGCGCCCGCGCCGCCGCCGATCACCGCCCCGGCGCCCGTGCGGCCCTGACGCTCACGCGAGCAGGGGTCGTAGGAGGGGTAGCCGCGCCCGTAGTTATACGAAGGCGCATAGGCGCCGGTGCCGTAGTTCTGGCTGTAGCCATAGCCATAATAATTCTGAGCCGAAGCCGCCATCGGGGCGGCGGTGACGCCGAGCGCCAGGGCGGCTGCGGCGGCGAGCGAAGACTTGGAGAGACGCATTTTTCAACCCTTCCGAGGACCGAACGATTTCCGTCAACGGTTAACGGCAAGCCTCGTGTCTCGTTGCAGTCCGATTTAAGACAGCAAAGCTGAACGGCATTTGAGCGGTCTGTTCATCTTCGTTCATCTTTCAGGCGAGTGGACGGGCGTTGATCCTGGCGCGACTTGAGCGGTCTTTCGGCGGCGGCTAGAAGCCCTGCGATGGAGACTTTCACGATCGACCGCGTCGGCGGCCAGGGCGACGGCGTCGCCCGCACGCCCGCGGGCCCCGTGTTCGCCAGCCTGGCCTTGCCCGGTGAGACGGTGCGCGGCCAACTCGTGGACGGTCGGTTGGAAGGCGTGGAGATCGTCACCCCCAGCCCGGATCGGATTGCGCCGGTCTCGCCCCAGTACGGCGACTGCGGCGGCTGTTCGCTGCAGCATTGGGCCGAACAGCCCTATCTGAACTGGAAGCGCGATCAGGTCCGGCTGGCCTTGGCCCGCGAACGGATCGAGACGGAGGTCGAGGCGACCATCGCCACGCCGCCGGGCAGCCGCCGCCGCGTGGCCCTGCACGCCCGTCGCGATGCGGATGGCCGCGTCGTGCTGGGGTTCAAGGCGCGGCGGTCCTGGCGACTGGTCGAGGTCATGGCCTGTCCCGTGGCGGACGCCCGCATCGTTCAGGCCATTCCCGCCCTGACGCAGGTGGCGGCGGCCTTCTTCGAACATCCCAAATCCGCCCCGACGCTGCACGTCACCTGGACCCTTGCCGGGCTGGACGTCGATGTGACGGGGGTGGAGCGGCGATCGGGCGGCGGCCTGTCCGCCGACGCGCGCGCCCAGGCGGTTCAGGCCGCGCACCGGGCCGACCTGGCGCGACTGAGCCTGGCGGGCGAAACCCTGGTGATGGCGCGCCAGCCGATGGTGGCTTTCGGACCGGCGACGGTCGCCCTGCCGGCCGGCGGTTTCCTGCAGGCGGCGCCGCCGGCCGAACTGGCCATGACATCGCGCGCGGTCGCGGCGGTGAAGGGGGCCAAGAAGGTCGCGGACCTGTTCTGCGGGGCGGGAACCTTCACCTTCCCCCTGGCGACGGTCGCCCCGGTGATCGCCGCCGATGCGTCAAGGCCCGGCATCGACGCCCTGAAGTCCGCCGTGGGTTCGGCCAAGGGCATGAAGGCGATCACGGCAGAGGCGCGCGATCTGTTCCGCCGCCCGATGACGCCCTATGACCTGAAGGGGTGCGACGCCATCGTGTTCGACCCGCCCCGCGCCGGCGCCGTCGAACAGACAGCCCAGATCGCCACGACCAAGGCGGCCGTCGTCGTGGGGGTGTCGTGCAATCCCCAGACCTTCGCGCGCGACGCCCGCGTCCTGATCGACGCCGGGTTCCGGCTGGAGACGGTCACGCCCATCGACCAGTTCCTGTGGTCCGCCCACGTTGAACTGGTCGGCGTTTTCACCCGATAGGACGATCATGACCGAGATGACCGACGACCTTGTAGAGGAAGATGGCGGCGGCTTCGACGCCGACGACTGGGGACGGTTGAAGGCCTTCACCGGGGCGGTCGCGACGCTGGAGGACGTGCAGGCGCGCCGCGCCATCTTTGCGCTGGGCGACACCGACGATCCACGCCCCATCGCCATGGACCTGCCGCAGCCGGTGATCTGGTGGGACGAGGACGGCGAACAGGCGGCCGTCGCGGTCCAGGCCGAAAGCCACCTGGGCGCCGACGGTGAAGAGATGGAGGTCTTGGGCCTGATCCTGCCGGACGGGGAGGGGGCGGTGGCCCTGATGGAGGATGTCGATCTGGTCGACGACAGCGATCCCACCTGGCGCGATCTGGTGACCCGCGCCATCGATCTCTCGGACGCCGACGACCACGGCTAGGCGATATTCGGCCCTAAACCGTCAGTCCGGGGCGTCCGTAGGACGAACCTGGAATCAGCGGGGCACGCTACGGCGCTGAACGTGTCGAGCAACGACTCTGTAGTCCTATTGAACCTAGTTCAAAGCGGCCGCGACCCGACCGGCGAAGTCGGGCTGGTCGGGAATGTCGCCATGGTCGGCGCGCGGGAAGACCAGGCGCCGGACATCCACACCGCGCGCCTCCAAATCCCTGGCCAGGTTGCGGCTCAGCGCGGGCGGCAGGGTCTGGTCGCGCCCGGCCTCCAGCACCACGACCCGCCCCAGATAGCCGTCCAGCGTGGCCGGCACGTCGATGGCGGCCAGGGTGTCGGCCATCTGGACGCGGATCAGGGGCCGCCACAGCCCCAGCATCTGGTCCACGGCCGCGCGGGCGGTCGGCGTCGTGGCCTCCAGCACGACGGCGTCGGCGCGAATGAGGCGTGCGGCATCCGCGCACACCGGACCGCCCAGCGAGTGGCCCCAGGCGATCAGCCGGCGTCCCTCCGCATCAGCCTGGGCGCGGGCGCTGGCCGCGATGACCTCTCCGGCGGCGCGGTAGCTGGCGAAATCGGCTTGACCCGGCGTGTCGCCCGATCCGGGATAGTCGAACATCAGCACGTCGCCGAACGGCGCAAGTTCGCGCGAGACCGCCGCCCCGTTGACGCCGCGCCGAAACAGGTTGCCGCCGCAGTACAGAATCAAGGGCGCATCCGGCCGGCCGGTCCTGACCCGCGTCGCGGCGACCGCCCCGCCGGAATAGGGCAGGGACAGGGTCTCGCCGCCCGCCACCGCGGGGCCGGGCGTCAGAACCATCTTCTCGGCCCTCACACGCGCGTCAGGATAGAAGAACTGGCCCTCGGGCACCTCCACGGTGACGCAGCCGGCAAGAAGAGCGGCCGTGCCGACGAGCGTCGATAGACGTTTGATCATGCCATTCCCCAAGGACGAGGGACGCTAAACCCAAGCGTGGCCTTTAGGCAATCCTGACTTCGGGGGCGGCCTGCGGCAGGTCGAACAAATCCATCTGCGGGCGGGCGTCGGCGGGCACACGGAACTGCGTCTCGTCCAGCAGACGGTGAGGCGTATCCAGACCATAGCGTTTGACCGCCGCCTTGAAGCGCGCGCCGATCAGTTCGGCGACCGGGCCCGTGCCCTTCATCCGCTGAGACCAGTCGGCGTCATAATCCTTTCCGCCCCGCGTCTGCCGGATCAGCGACATGACCCGCGCGGCCCGATCCGGGCGGGCGTCGGCCAGCCATTCGCGGAACAGATCCTTGATCTCGAGCGGGAGGCGCAGCGTCACATACATGGCGCGCGTCGCGCCCGCCTTGGCGGCAGCTTCGAGAATCGATTCCAATTCGTGGTCGTTCAGGCCGGGAATGACCGGAGCGAACCCCACGCCGACCGGACAGCCCGCCTCGGCCAATCTGGAAATGGCCTCCAGCCGTTTGGCGGGGGTGGAGGCGCGCGGCTCCATCGCGCGGGCCAGTCCGCGATCCAGGGTGGTGATGGAGACGAAGGCCGAGGCCAGGCCCGCCTTGCCCATCGGTCCCAGGATGTCGGCGTCGCGCCCGATCAGCACCGACTTGGTGATGATGCTGAACGGATGGTTGAACCGCTGCATCACCTCCAGGATCGAACGGGTCGATCCCAGTTCACGCTCGATCGGCTGATAGGGGTCTGTGTTGCCGCCTATGTGGATTCGCTTGCATCGGTATCGGGGTGCGAGGAAGGCCTGTTCCAGCAGACGTGCGGCCTGGGGCTTGAAGAAGATGCGGCTCTCGAAATCCAGGCCCGGGGATAGGCCCATCCAGGCATGGGACGGACGGGCGTAACAGTAGATGCAGCCATGTTCGCAACCTTTGTACGGGTTGATGGAGCGGTCGAATCCGATGTCCGGGCTGTCGTTCCGGGCGATGATCGTGCGAGCGTGTTCCGGCGTGAGGGTGGTGCGCAGGGGCGCGGCCTCGGCGTCGTCGCGCGTCCAGCCGTCGTCGAACGACAGGTGCTGCTCAGGTTCGTAGCGGCCGGTGGCATTCGAACGCGCGCCTCTTCCCTTGGCGGTTTCCATGGGAAGGATGATGCTTCATCAATCGGAACAAAGCAAGAACATTTGTCCCTGCTCGTTCGTATGGATCAGTCGGGGCCGATGACCATGCAGGTCACGCGCCGTTCGGCCAGGGCCTCGCAGGCGCCCTTGGCGGCCGTCTCCGTCAGGCCGGTGAAGCGCGAACGATACCAGTCGCCGGCGGTCTGGACGTTGCGCTCGGCGCTGGCGAACTGGGCGCGGAAGCGACGATTCAGCTCAGTCAGCCAGTCGTTGGCGACTTTCTCGTCGCGAAAGGCGCCGACCTGAACGGCCCAGCGTCCGGCGGGCGCGCGGGCGGCCGTGCGCGCCGATTCCCGTGCAGGCGCCGGGGGCGTGGCGCGACGCGGCGTGGTCGAAGGGGCGATGGTCGCGCTCGCCGGCGCGCCGTTCAAGGAGGCGGTGACGTTATGCGGCGCGCGCGCATTCGTCGCGGCGGCCTGACCGGCGGCCTGGACGGTCGCCGCCGCGCGCTGGCTGGCCGCGCGTTCGGACGGCGCCGGCGTTACGCGGGTCGGCGGAACGGCCGGCGCTGGGGCGGCCGTATAGGCGACGGCGGTGGAGCCTGGGGCCTCGCCATCCTCGTCGTCGCGGATCGAGGCGTAAGCGATGGGCGCGTCGCCGGTCGCGGACTCCCCGCCCACGCCGAAGCCGCGCTGCTCGAAGAATGTCTGGGCGACCTGGATCCGTTCGCCCTGCGCCCGCCGGCGCTCGACCTCGAATCCGGTGTCCATCAGTTCGGCGACATGGGCGTTGCGGCTGGCCGTCGAACGACCGCCCAGGACGATGGTGATGAGGCGACGCCCGTCGCGCACCGCCGAGGCCGCCAGATTGTAGCCCGAGGCGTTGGTGTAGCCGGTCTTCATCCCGTCATAGCCGCGTCCCGTCGGCAGCAGGCCGTTGGTGTTGCGATAGTTGCGGCCGTTATAGGCCCAGTCGTGCAGACCGAAGTAGCTGTAATACTGAGGGAAGTCGCGCATGATGGCCCGCGCCAGGATGGCTTGGTCACGCGCCGAGGTCAGCTGGCGCGCATCGGGCAGGCCGTTGGCGGTGACATAGCGGGTCTGGGTCATGCCCAGCTGTTCCGCCTTCATCGTCATCATATTGGTGAAGCGCGCCTCGGACCCGCCGATATGCTCCCCGATGGCCAAGGCCATGTCGTTGGCCGATCGGACGGCGGTGGCGCGCATGGCGTTGTCCAGGGTGATGGTCTGACCCGCCGCCAGACCCAGTTTCGATGGCGGCTGGGATGCAGCGCGCGGCGAGATGGTCAATACGTCGTTCAGGTTCGCCTTGCCCTGCGACAGCGCTTCGAACGTCAGATACAGGGTCATCATCTTGGTCAGGGACGCCGGGTAGCGACGGCTGTCGGCATGACGCGCGAACAGCACCTCTCCGGTCGCCGCATCGATCACGATGGCGGCATAGCGACTGCTTTCCTGAGACTGGGCCACGATCGGGCGGACATTGACGCCCAGCACCAGCGAGGCGGCCAGGAGGGCGAAAAGGCCGCGGCGGAGGAAGGCGATCATGGGTGATACAACCCTTTGGTAATCAAGCCCTTGGCGAGCAGGGTGCGGCAGGCCCCCCGGCCGACGCGACGAAAGGGTTAGCATAGGAACCTGGGGTTTCATGGTGGTTAACCGCCCGTCAACGCGAATTTGAACCGTCTATCGGGGTTATGCCTATCAGCTTATCGGCGATCACATTGTGCAGCGCACAATGCGGCCTTGCATTCCTTTCGCACTTGCAGCATATTGTGGTTCTGCGAGGGTTCGCCTCGCGTCAGATTTTCCGCACCGCCGCCCCCGGGCGGGCAAACACCGGAGAGACGATCATGGCCGACGCCGCCGAGACGATGAAGAAGACCGCCGATCAAGCCGCCGCCGCCACCGCTTCGGCCGGCGCCAGGGTCAAGGCCCAGGCCGAGACCCTGCAGGCCGCCGGAACCCAGGCCTTCCGCGAAGGCATCGACAAGTCGGTCGCCTCGCTGGGCGAGCTGAACGCCCACGGCAAGAAGAACCTGGACGCCATGGTCGAGTCGGCCACCGTCGCCCAAAAGGGCGCCGAGGCCCTGTCGCAACAGGCTCTGGGCTTCGCCAAGACCTCCTGGGAAGACGGCGTCGCCGCCTCCAAGGAACTGTCGACCGCCCGCTCGGTGCAGGAGTTCTTCGAACTGCAGACCGCCTGGGCCAAGAAGTCCATGGAACGCTACGTCGCCGAAATGACCAAGACGAACGAGATCGTCGCCGCCACGGTCAAGGACAGCCTGAAGCCGCTCAACGAGCGCGTCACCGCCTCGGTCGAAAGCTTCCAGGCCGCACGCTAAGTCGCAGCGACCCTGTAGATCGAAAAGGCCCCGGAGTTCGCTCCGGGGCCTTTTTTCGTTCGGCATCCGTGATTTGCCATTCACGCAATCCGTGACTGGACGCCGCTTCAAATCAGGCCATCATTCCCTATCTGTTAGCCAAGACGACTCCCCGATTACGGAACACGAATGCCCATACAAAGGCCCGGCGAGACGGGCGGCGGTCAAGGAACCGCCGTCGTCACCGAAACCAAGCCGAAACTTCAGAAGCCCTCGCTGTATCGGGTGCTGATCCTGAACGACGATTATTCGCCGATGGAGTTCGTCGTCTATGTGCTGGAGCGGTTCTTCCAGAAGAGCCGCGAGGAAGCGACCCGCATCATGCTGCATGTGCACCAGCATGGCGTGGGGGTCTGCGGCGTCTTCACCTATGAGGTCGCCGAGACCAAGGTCGCGCAGGTCATCGAGACGGCGCGTCGCCACCAGCACCCTCTGCAATGCACGATGGAAAAGGACTGAGAGGAGCCTCCCGATGCCTTCATTTTCCCGTCCTCTCGAAGAAACCCTGCACCGCGCGGTGGGATACGCCAATGCGCGCAGGCATGAATACGCCACGCTGGAGCATCTGCTGCTGGCGCTGATCGACGACCCGGATGCGTCCGGCGTCATGGGCGCCTGCAATGTCGATCTGAACGCGCTCAAGGCGGCCCTGACCCTCTATGTCGACAACGACCTGGCCGCCCTGGCCACGGCCGATGGCGAGGACGCAAAGCCGACCGCCGGCTTCCAGCGCGTGATCCAGCGCGCGGTGATCCACGTCCAGTCGTCGGGCCGCGAAGAGGTGTCCGGCGCGAACGTGCTGGTCGCCATCTTCTCCGAGCGGGAAAGCCACGCCGCCTATTTCCTGCAGGAGCAGGACATGACGCGCTATGACGCGGTCAACTTCATCGCCCACGGCATCGCCAAGAAGGCCGGCGCCTCCGAGGCCAAACCTGCCAAGGGGGCCTCGCCCGAAGAGGCCGAGGACCAGTCGGCCGTCAAACAGGGCGGCGAGGCGCTGGAAGCCTATTGCGTCGACCTCAACGAGAAGTCGCGTCAGGGCAAGGTCGATCCGCTGATCGGTCGCCAGGCCGAGGTCGAACGCTCGATCCAGATCCTGTGCCGCCGGACCAAGAACAATCCGCTGCTGGTCGGCGATCCTGGCGTCGGCAAGACCGCCATCGCCGAAGGCCTGGCCCGCAAGATCGTCAACGGCGAGGTGCCGGACGTCCTGAAGGACGCCACCATCTATTCGCTCGACATGGGCGCGCTGCTGGCCGGCACTCGCTATCGCGGCGACTTCGAGGAGCGGCTTAAGCAGGTCGTCAAGGAGCTGGAGAACCACGAGAACGCGGTCCTGTTCATCGACGAGATCCACACGGTGATCGGCGCGGGCGCGACCTCGGGCGGGGCGATGGATGCGTCCAACCTGCTGAAGCCGGCCCTGGCGTCGGGCACGCTGCGCTGCATGGGGTCAACGACCTACAAGGAGTATCGCCAGCACTTCGAGAAGGACCGCGCCCTGGTGCGTCGCTTCCAGAAGATCGACGTCAACGAGCCGACGGTCGAGGATACGGTGAAGATCTTGAAGGGTCTGAAGACCTATTACGAGCAGCACCACAAGGTCCGCTACACTGACAGCGCGATCCGCACGGCGGTCGAGCTGTCGGCCCGCTACATGACCGACCGCAAACTGCCGGACAAGGCGATCGACGTGATCGACGAGGCGGGCGCCGGCCAGATGCTGCTGACCGAATCCAAGCGCAAGAAGGTCATCGGCCAGAAGGAGGTCGAGGCCGTCATCGCCAAGATGGCCCGCATCCCCGCCAAGTCGGTGTCCAAGTCCGACACCGAAAGCCTGCGCGAGCTGGAGACCGATCTGAAGCGCGTCGTCTTCGGTCAGGAACAGGCCATCGAACAGGTTTCGGCGGCGATGAAGCTGGCGCGGGCGGGTCTGCGCGACCCGAACAAGCCGATCGGCAGCTTCCTGTTCAGCGGCCCGACCGGCGTGGGCAAGACCGAGGTGGCCAAGCAACTCGCCGCCACTTTGGGCATCGAGATGCAGCGGTTCGACATGTCCGAATATATGGAGCGTCACACGGTCAGCCGCCTGATCGGCGCGCCTCCGGGCTATGTCGGTCATGACCAGGGCGGCCTGCTGACGGACGCCGTGGACCAGCATCCGCACGCCGTCATCCTGCTGGATGAGATCGAGAAGGCGCACCCGGACGTCTACAACATCCTGCTGCAGGTGATGGACAACGGGATGCTGACCGATGCGGTCGGCAAGAAGGTCGATTTCAGGAACGTCATCTTGATCATGACCACCAACGCCGGCGCCGCCGACAACGCTCGCGCCTCCATCGGCTTCGGTCGGGGCAAGGTCGAGGGCGAGGACGACAAGGCCATCCAGCGCCTATTCGCGCCGGAGTTCAGGAACCGCCTGGACGCGATCGTGGCCTTCAAGTCGCTGGGCGCCGATACGATCCGCTCGGTGGTGACCAAGTTCGTGCTGCAGCTGGAAGCCCAGCTGGCGGACCGCAACATCACCATCGAACTGACTGACGAGGCCGCCGACTGGCTGGCCAAGAACGGCTTCGACGAACTGTACGGCGCTCGTCCGCTGGCGCGGGTCATCCAGGACTCGATCAAGAAGCCGCTGGCCGACGACATCCTGTTCGGCCGCCTGACGCGCGGCGGACACGTCAAGGTCCAGCTCAAAGACGGCAAGATCGACTTCGACATCGCCAGCCCCTCGGGCGCCCCGGCGAAGTCTGAGGAGGAAGAAGAAACGGCCTGATCGCCAGCAGGCAACGAAAGGACAGGCCCGGACGTCGCCGTCCGGGCTTTTTTTGTTTCCCAGATTGTTGTGGAACTTGGTGGGTGGGGGTGGGGGGTGTGCAATGAACCTGAAGGTCGTGAGGGCCTTGATCGTGGCAGCGTCGGTCTTGGCCGTTCTTGTCATCGTCATAGCCGTCTGGTTTCAGGGTTTCCGATTTAATGGCGACGTGATCTTCCTGGTCATCTTCGCGATCTGCCTTTTGGCGGCAGACCGGACCTACGACTGGGTTTCGAAGCGATCTCCCAGCCGCATAGGCGCCTATTCGTCGGCGGCGACAGTCCTGATGATCTGCGCCTTCGTGTCTGCGGAGTTGATGATTCGTCTGAATATCGACAACCGCGCCTCGATCTATCGATGGATGGCCGGCTTGGGGCTGGTGACGACTGTCGCCTGGGTGGCTTTCGATCTGATGTGGCGGGGAAGGCTTGATTCGTCCGACAGGTGGATCAAGCCCACGGCCATTGCAGCAGCGATCTTGGTGGTTTTTGCGTCGCTCTGGGCGGGTTTCACCGTCCCGGTCGTCAGGGTAGGCCGTGTCACGGCTGATGACTGCGCCTTGATGGCTCAGGCTTTGAAGGAATTTTCGCCGGAGGGCGTGGCCGGCGGCATGCGTCTGGAGGCGAAGGCGAACTGCGATTGGCGCTCTTTTGGACTTCCTGAGCCGGGCGTCGATCAGGGGTATCCTATCGGAGATTTTCACCCGTGGTTTTCTGTCGAACCCCCGACCTATTCGCTGTTCAGAACACGCGCAGCGCTGTCGGTCGGTCAGGAGTGGATCATGCTGGGCGGCGGGGGCCAGACCTGCTTCTATACTCGAACGCTCAAGGGATGGCGAAATAGCCGCTGCGAAGAGAGCTGGATCAGCTGACCGCTAGGCCTGTTTGAACGGCGACAATTCGGCCGTCATCGCGACCCTCTGTTCCTCGACCGCCGGACCTTCGCGCTCCAGATAGCGGGCGACGGGGTCGCGCAGGGCGGGGTCGGCGATGAAATGGGCGGAATAGACGGGGGAGGGCAGATAGCCGCGCGCGATCTTGTGTTCGCCTTGCGCGCCCGCCTCGACGCGGGACAGGCCCCGTGAAATGGCGAAGTCGATGGCCTGATAGTAGCACAGCTCGAAATGCAGGAAGGGCACGTCCTCAAGCGCTCCCCACTGACGGCCATAGAGGGCGTCGCGACCGATGAAGTTCAGGGCGCCGGCGATGGGCGCGCCGTCGCGAAACGCCATGACCAGGGCGATCCGGTCGGCCATCGTCGCCCCGATGCGGTCGAAGAAGTCGCGCGTCAGATAGGGCCGACCCCATTTTCGCGAGCCGGTGTCCATATAGAAGGCGAAGAAGGCGTCCCAATGGGCAGGTTCGATCTGGGCGCCGGTCAGGATGCGGATATCGAGACACGCCTGGGCCTCGCGCCGCTCGCGCCGGATCGACTTGCGGCGATTGGACGACAGGGCGGCCAGGAAGTCGTCGAAGGTTTGATAGCCCTCGTTGCGCCAGATGAACTGGATGTCCTGGCGCGGCAGCAGGCCGGCTTGGGTCATGGCCTCCCACTCCGGCGCGGTGGGGAAGTTGACGTGCAGGGACGAGACGCCCAGCCTTTCCACCAGCGTCAGGGCGCCTTGCAGCAGGGCCTGGCGCACGGTCGCGGCGTCGGCGTCCGGGTGGTTCAGGAAGCGCGGTCCGGTCGCGGGCGTGAACGGCACGGCGCACAGCAGCTTGGGATAGTAACGGCCGCCGGCCCGCTCATAGGCGTCGGCCCAGCTGTGGTCGAAGACATATTCGCCCTGGCTGTCGCCCTTCAGATAGAGGGGCGTCACGCCCAGCACCGCGTTGTCGCCATCGCGCAGCGCCAGATGTCGCGGGGCCCAGCCCTGGCGCGGCGTGGCGCTGTCGGACGCCTCGCAGGCGTGCAGGAAGTCGTAGGACACGAAAGGATCGCCGGTCGGACGCGCGCAGGCGTCCCAGGCCTCGCGGCCGATGTCGGCGATCCCGTCGTGAACCGAGATTTGAAAGATCAGCGGATCTCCACGATCGCGTCGATCTCGACAGCGAAGCCCAGCGGCAGCTTATAGACCCCCACGGCCGAACGAGCGTGTTTGCCGGCCTCGCCAAAGACCTGGACCATCAGGTCCGAGCAGCCGTTGATGACGGCGGGGATGGCTTCGAACTCAGGACCCGCCTGCACGAAGGCGCCCAGTTTGACGATGCGGACGACGCGCTCCAGGTCGCCATCGACGGCGGCCTTGATCTGGGCGATCAGGTTGATGCCGCACAGGCGGGCGGCCACGACAGCCTGTTCCGGGGTCACATCGACGCCGACCGTGCCCTTGATCCCGCCATTGGCGTCGTTCGACAGCTGGCCCGAAATGGTGATCTGGTTGCCGGAGCGGACGAAGGACACATAGCTGGCGACCGGCTTGGCCGGTTCCGGAAGGGTAATGCCGAGTTCGGCGATGCGGGCTTCAACGGTCATGGGGGCTCCTTTTATCTGGTCGCGGGTTTAGCGTGCGGCAAGGGCGGCGTCACCCGTTCGGCGGGCTTTAAAGGTTCGCCAACTGCTGTGTGCGACGTTGGCGAACATGGATATGCACCTGACGCCCGATGTCGCCGCCTTCCAGGCCGTGCTGGACAGGCTCTCTCCCGAGGACCACGCCCGTGTGGACGCGGCCTTGGCGCCCGCCGCCGCCAAGGCCGCGGAGGCCGCGCCGCACTGGGATTTCGAGGCGCCAGCCAAGGCGGTCGATCAGGTGCTGGGGGCGGATGCGTCCAACGACGTGCGACGCGGGCTGGTGGCGGCGTGGACGCTGCAACTGCCCGACCGTGTGCGGACGATGAGCCTGCCTGCCGAGGTGATGGCCCTCTATCCGTATTGGGTCGACCAGTTGGCGGCCTTCCTTAGCAAGGCCGAGGGCGATTATGAGTTCGATCACTGGTCCAAGGATGTGCGGTTCTCGCTGGCGCTCAGCGTGCCTGCGGCCAAAAGTCAGGTGATCGACCTGAGCTCGCCGGTTGGGCCGGGCCAGATCATCACCCATGTGCGCCAGGGCTGGGGTCTGAAGCCGCTGTTCCGATATCTTGCGGCGGGGGCGAAGAGGGAGCCGTGGCTGGAGGTGCATACCGAAAGCCGCTGGCTGCGCGGCTTCAACGAGGAGGGCTGGAATGCGGCCTGGGCCACGGCGGCCGAACTGTGCCGCGCGCGCCCCGAACTCGCGGGCATGATCGGCTCCAGCTGGTTCTACGATCCGCCCCTGACCGAGATCAGCCCGCGTCTGGCCCACCTGCGACTGAACCCTCTGAACGGCGGCGCCTTCATGGTGCATCAGGGCCCGGCGCCGATCCACACCGAACGGGCAGGTACAGCTTCGCCGTCGAGGAAGGCGCTGATCGACAGTGGCGAATACACCGCGCGGTCGTGGTTGATGATCTGGCCGAGGAAAGAGCTGATCGCCTGGGCGGATCGGCGCAAGGCCGGAGGCGTCGCCTGACCCTGAAGCCACGACGCCCCAAGGTCCTGTCGGCCAATCTCTGGCTTATCGGCCCGCTGTTCGTCGGCGTCCTGCTGAACGCCGTCATAAGGCCGGTGATGGCCGACCGATTAGGGGGTGAACAGGTCGTGACCGGGGCCGGCGTGCGGGGCCGAGACGTGCATTGGGTGTTCGATGCGCCGACCCAAGGCGAACACCCGCTGGCCACGGTGTTTCTGGGATGGTCACACGGCCAGATTGCCTTGGTCGCGCTGGCGGCCGCTGTGGTGCTCGGACTGGGGGAATGGTCCATCGGGCTGTTGAGAAGGCGAGGAAAAGGCTGACCGGCCTGCGGCGCGGCCTCAGTTCAGCGATTCAGGTCGTCGCCAGCCGCCATGCCGCCGCAACCGGCTGAATGTCCAGGTTTGCCGCCTTGGCCAGGCGGATCAGACGATCGATGTCCTCTAGCCGGCATCCATAGGGCGTCGGGGCGTCGCTGACGTCATGGCCATAGGCGATCAGCCAACTCTTTGACTCCGCCGTCTGCTCTATCAGTTTCTCCAGATCATAGCCCGGCAGGCGGCGGCTCTCGAGACCGATGGCCTGCAACAGATTACGGTCCGCAGTTCCTGTGTTGACGCCATCGCGCACCCCGCGTCCGCACAGGAACCGGCGGTCGATCACTGGCTTGGCCGTCCGCGCGCAGTCGCCGAACGGATAGGCGAAGGTCTGCATTTCATAACCATTCAGCCGCTCGGCCACCCAGGCGGCGTTGCGCGCCAGGCTGGCGTCCAGTTCGGCCGGCGACAGGGTCAGGGTCGAGACGTGTTCGTAGGTATGGCAGCCGACCTCATGCCCCGCCGCGTGCAGGGCCTGCAGATGCTCGACCTCGAACTGAGGCAGGTCCAGGTTCCGCCCGCCCGCCAGACCGCCGCACACATAATAGGTCGCCTTGACGCCATGCTGGGCCAGAATGGGTCCGGCCTCTGTCCAGGCGCTGGCGGGGATGTCATCGAACGACAGGCTCAGAACCCCGCGCGCCGGTCGGATATCGACGGGGCGGACGTCCAGATAGCGGCCGGCGCGGCGGCGCATCTTGTCGATGAAGGCTCTCATGACCGGCCTTATCCCACAGCCGCCTTAAGGTCGGGTTTCAGACGGTGACAGGTTGCGCCGTTACGCCGCGCACGCCGAAGACGCGGCGATAGCGTTCGATCTCGGCCGGATCGCCCACGGCTTTTTCAGGATTGTCCGACAGTTTGACAGCGGGTCGCCCCCCGGCCTCGGCCACCTTGCAGACCAGAGAAATAGGCTCCAGTTCAGGCGCGAAGGCGGGCGAGCAGTCGCGGAAGTCATTGGTCAGATTGGTGCCCCAGCCGAAGCTGAGACGGGCGCGACCGTGGAAGTGCGCGTGGGTCGCCTCGATGCTGTCGATGTCCATGCCGTCCGAGAAGATCAGCAGCTTCTCCTTCGGATCGCGCCCATGCGCTGTCCACCAGCCGATCAACCGCTCGCCGGCGGGAATGGGCGGGGCGGAATCGGGACGGAAGCCGGTCCAGTCGGCCACCCATTCCGGCGCCTGATCCAGAAAGGCCTCGGTGCCGAAGGCGTCGGGCAGGACGATCAGCAGATTGCCCGCATAATGTCTGCGCCACTCGTCCAGCACGGCGTAAGGGACCTGGGCCAAGGCCGCGTCGTCGGGCGCCAGGGCGGCCAGCACCATCGGCAGCTCGTGGCCATTGGTGCCGATGGCCTCCAGATCGTTCTCCATGGCGTGCAGCACGTTCGATGTGCCGATGAAGGACCGGCCCAGACCCTCCTTCAGGGCCTGAATGCACCAGCGTTGCCACAGGAAACCGTGCCGTCGCCGGGTGCCGAAGTCCGAAAGGGCAAGATCGGGCAGGAGCCGCAACCGCTCCACCTTGGACCAAAGCCGGGTCTTGGCGCGCGAATACAGGATGTCCAGTTCGAAGCGACCCAGCCGCTGCATCCCGACCCGGCAGCGCAACTCGTTCAGGATGGCCAGCGCCGGGATTTCCCACAGCGTCACCTCGGCCCAGGCGCCGGAGAAGGTCAGCACATACTGACCATCCTGAACCGACAGATCGTATTCCGGCAATTGGTAGTCGGTCAGCCATGCGATGAAATCCGGCGAGAAGATCTGCTTCACCCCATAGAAGCTGTTGCCCGCCAGCCAGACCAACTCCTTGTTGGTGAAGCGCAGGGTGCGGGCGTGATCCAACTGTTCGCGCAGGGCCGCGATGTCGACTTCTTCGGCCAGACGCACGGTCTTGGTGCGGTTGATGACCTGGAAGGTGACCGGCCCGTCGCGATGCTCGCGCCAGATCATCTGCAGCATCAGCAGCTTGTAGAAGTCGGTGTCCAGCAGGCTGCGGACGATCGGGTCCAGGCGAAAGCCGTGGTCATAGGCGCGTTTGGCGAGATCCATGACGGCATTTGAGCCGATGGGACCGGGGAGTGCACGTTTTTTCCGCCTCTTCCTCCGTCATCCTCGGGCTTGACCCGAGGATCGGATGTTGGACGGACTGTGCGTCAGTTCGGGCGCAATGCGGCGGAAACCCCGGTCCTCGGGTCAAGCCCGAGAATGACGAGGCGGGGATCTCTTCACCCCTTCAGCGCCCGCCCCGCCACCACGGCGTCCTTGCCGAACTTCTCACGCAGCACGTCGATGGCGCGTTCGGTCTTCAGGGCGCGGGTCTCGGGTGTCTGGAACAGGCCGGCGGGCGCGTCCTCCGCGTCCTGAACATCGGCCATGCCGATGCCGATCAGGCGATAGGGGCGGCCCAGTTCCGGTTTCAACAGGTCCCGCCCGGCGGCGAACAGGGCGCGCGCGGTCTGGACCGGATCGGGCAGGGTGATGCGGCGGGTCACGATCTTGAAATCCGCGCGCCGCAGCTTCAGCACCAGGACACGACTGGCCACCCCGTCGCGGCGGGCCTTGGACGCCAGCTTCTCGCACAGCGGCCACAGCTCGGCCTCCAGCGCCTCGGCCGACGTCAGGTCTTCGTTGAAGGTGGTCTCGGCGCTCATCCCCTTGCGGTCCCGCTCGGGGTTCACGGCGCGGGCGTCGCGGGCGTGGGCCAGGTCGTGCAGGCGCAAACCCGATTCGCCGTAGCGTTTGACCAGATCGCGCACGTCCGCCCGCGCCAGGTCGCCGATGGTGGAATAGCCGTCGCTGCGCAACGCCTTGCCGAACACCGGGCCGACGCCGGGCAGGGCGGTGACGGGGCGGGGCGCCAGCAGGCTTTGCGCATTCGCCGTCCCCACGACGGAGAAGCCGCGCGGCTTATCCATCTCCGACGCCATCTTGGCCAGGAAGCGGTTGGGCGCCAGGCCGATGGACACGGTCAGGCCGGTCGCCTCCTCAATCCGCTTCTGAAACCGGATCAACTGCAGCGCGGGCGGCCCGCCGTTCAGTCGTTCGGTTCCCGACAGATCGACCCAGGCCTCGTCCAGCGACAGCGGCTGGATCAGCGGCGTCAGTTGTCCCAAGGCGCCCAGGATACGTTGGGATTCGAAGACGTATTTCGTGAAGTCGGGCCGGATGACCACGGCCTCCGGGCAGGCCTTCAGCGCCTTGAACATCGGCATGGCCGAGCCGACGCCGTACTGGCGCGCGACATAGCAGGCGGTGGACACAACGCCGCGCTTGCCTCCGCCGACGATAACCGGCTTGTCACGCAGTTCCGGCCGGTCGCGCTTCTCGACCGAGGCGTAGAAGGCGTCGCAATCCATGTGGGCGATGGACAGCTGGTCCAGTTCGGGATCGGCGACAATCCGTCGCGATCCGCACGCCGGACATCGGCCATCCGGCGGCCCGGCGGGGTCTTCGCCGGTCCAAAGGCAGTCGCGACATATGGCCTTCATGGCCACGCTTAAGGTCTCCGTAAGTTTGGCTTCACCCCAACTTAAGACTGCCCGCCTACGAATGCGACCAACGAGGCGTCCCGCGTCAGAGGGGCGCGCAGGTCAGGTGATGATGTCCAAGAAAGTCCTCATCGTCGAGGATAACGAGCTGAACATGAAGCTGTTTCATGATCTGCTCGATTCCCAGGGCTATGAGACCCTGCAGACCCGTGAAGGGCTGCAGGCGCTCGCCCTGGCCCGCGCCCATCACCCCGACCTGATCCTGATGGACATCCAGCTGCCGGAAATCTCGGGGCTGGAAGTCACCAAATGGCTGAAGGACGACGAGGAACTGAACCACATCCCCGTCATCGCCGTGACCGCCTTCGCTATGAAGGGCGATGAGGAGCGGATCCGCCAGGGCGGCTGCGAGGCCTATATCTCCAAGCCGATCTCGGTCATGCATTTCCTCGACACAATCCGGCAGCACCTGGGATGAGCGCGCGCATCCTCGTGGTCGACGACGTGGACGTGAACGTCCGCCTGCTGGAAGCCAAGCTGACGGTTGAATATTACGACGCCCTGACCTGCAACGACGGGGTCACGGCCTTGGCTCTGGCGGCTGAGCATCAGCCGGACCTGATCCTGCTGGACGTCATGATGCCCGGCATGGACGGGTTCGAGACCTGCCGACGGCTGAAGGCTGAGGCTGCGACCCGCCACATCCCGGTCGTGCTGGTCACCGCCCTGGACGGGCGTCAGGACCGTATTCGCGGGCTGGAGGCGGGCGCCGACGACTTCCTGACCAAACCCATCGACGACGTGATCCTGTTCGCGCGGGTCAAGTCGCTGACCCGGCTGAAACAGGTGATGGACGAACTGCGCGAGCGCGAGGAAAGCGGCCGGCGCCTGGGCGTCGATTCTGACGGAGCGACCCGGCTGCGCAGCGAGGGCGGCCGCGTGCTGATCGTGGACGATGACCTGCGACAGGCCGAGAAGATCGCACATGAACTGGGTTCGGAACACCGCGTCACCATCGAATCCAACCCGGATGCGGCCCTGGCGGCGGCGCGCGGCGTGTTGGACCTGATCATCGTCAATGTGGCGGCGACCAGCTTCGACGGTCTGCGGATCGTGGCCCAGGCCAAGTCGGGCGACGCCCGCCGAGCGCCGATCCTGGCCATAGTCGATGCAGCCGAACGGCCGCGCATGGTCAAGGCGTTGGAGCTGGGCGCCGCCGACATCCTGCCGCGCCCAATCGACACCGAGGAACTGTCGGCGCGGGTCCGCACCCAGATCCGCCGCAAACGCTACACCGACTTCCTGCGTCATAAGCTGGACAGCAGCATGGAGATGGCCGTCACGGACGCCCTGACCGGCCTGCATAACCGGCGCTACATGACCGGCCAGCTGCAGGCCCTGGTAGGCCGTGCGGCCCAGGGCGGCGCCCAGGTGGCGGTGCTGGTCCTGGACATCGACCACTTCAAGTCGGTCAACGACGGCTTCGGCCACGATGCCGGCGACGAGGTGCTGGTCGAGTTCGCCGTGCGCCTGGCCACCAACGTCCGCGCCGTGGATCTGCCGTGCCGCATGGGCGGCGAGGAGTTCGTCGTCGTCATGCCGGGCGCTAGTCTGGAGGACGCGGGCCGTGTCGCCGAACGCATCCGCCGCGATGTCGCCTCCGCCCCGTTCCGGGTCATGGGCGGCAAGGAGCAGATCACCATCACCATCTCGATCGGCGTGGCCGCCACGGTCGGCGACGGCGACACGCCCGAAGGTCTGCTGAAACGCGCCGATGAAGGGGTCTATGAGGCCAAGGCCGCCGGCCGCAATCGGGTGATCGCCCGCGCGGCCTGAGGTCAGGCCCCGACAACGAAAAACGCCCGGCTGGAGACCAGCCGGGCGTCCTCGATTTTCAGCCGATCAAGTGCTTACTTGATCTTGCCTTCCTTGAACTCGACGTGCTTACGCACGACGGGGTCGTACTTCTTGACGACCATCTTCTCGGTCATGGTGCGGGCGTTCTTCTTGGTGACGTAGAAGAAGCCGGTGTCGGCCGTGGAGTTCAGGCGGATCTTGATGGAAGCCGGTTTGGCCATCGGAATTACCTCTGCGACGGCGAAAGCCGCTTAAAATAAGAGGCGCGGAACATACTCAGGATCGCCCCAAAGTCAACGGGCGCGATGACGCGTTGATGGGGCGGGGCGCACATATAGTCTGACCGCATGAAAATCGCATCCCTGCTGGCCGCTGCGGCCCTGATCTCCCTCGCGTCCGCCGGCGTGGCGGCCGCGTCTCCCGCGCCGGCGCAGCACGATTTCCTGGCGCGGTTGAACGCCCTGTGCGGCCAGCGATTCGAAGGCCGTGTCGTCACCACCGACGCCGCCGACGCCAGGTTCGCCAGCGAGCGGCTGATCATGCACGTCCGCGACTGTTCGTCGGACGAGGTGCGCATTCCCTTCGCCGTGGGGGCGGATCGTTCGCGGACCTGGGTCGTGACGAAGATGGGCGCCGGTCTGCGGCTGAAGCACGACCATCGGCACGCCGACGGAACAACCGACGTGCTGCACTGGTACGGCGGCGACACGGCCAACGCCGGCACGGCCGAGCGGCAGGAGTTCCCGGTGGACGCCGAATCTGTCGCTCTGTTCAACGCCAATGACGCGGCGGTCTCGACCACCAATGTCTGGGCGATGGAGGTCTATCCCGACCGGATGTTCGCCTATGAACTGCGCCGCCCCAACCGCCATTTCCGCGTCGAGTTCGACCTGAGCAAGCCGATCGCGGACTAAGGTCAGATGGCGCGCCAGGCCTGAAGCGGCCGCACCGTGGCGCAGGCCGGGCCGCCGTTCCGGGCGCGGCCGGGCAGGATGATCTCCAGCACACGTCCCTGACGCGCCTGGGTCAGCATATCGGCGGAAATGTCGTGAACGTCGATCTTGGCGCGGCGGCTCCATTCGCTGGCGTGCTGACCAGCCGAGGTTCCGATGGCGATATAGACGAACCGCCGCGTCGACCCCTCGCGCCGCACGAAGGGGCCGGTCAGGCGGCCGTCGTCGGACAGGGTGATCGGCGCGTCGAAACTGATCGGGCCGTCGCCGGCGATGCGCGCCCCCACCGGCATATTGGCCTTGTCTTGCAGGCTGTAGGCGACGCCCGCGACCGGGGCGGCGATGGTCAGGCGCAGGGTGATGGCGGCGGCCATGGGGTCAGTCCCTGTGTTCGACGCGGTGCTGTCCGTGCGCCATACGCACGAAGGGCAGGGGACGGTTCGGCTGCGTCAATCGTTCGGCCAACTCTCCCAGCACGAATCGGGTGATGGCCGGCAGGTCCAGCGCGCGCGCCTGATCCAGCGGCAGCCAGGCGATCTCGTCCAGTTCGCCCGATCCCGCCGTCGGCTCGGGCGTCAGCAGGGCCTCGGCCTGCGCCATGAAGAAACGCGCGTCGAACCGACGTGCGCGGCCAGGCGGGGTGATGGCGCGCGCGATATAGGACAGGACCGACAGATCGGGCAGGGCGCCCGCCTGCCGATACTCGCGCCACGGTCCGGCGACGCTGGCTGACGGCGCGGGCCGACCCAGGATCAGACCCGTCTCCTCGAATGTCTCGCGCACGGCGGTCAGGGCCAGGGCTCGCGCGCGGCGCGCGGGCAACTCGATCTCCAGCCTCCGCGCGACGTCGGACGACAGATCGCCCGTCGAGGCGGCGGTGAAGTCGCTGCGGTCGATCCGCCCGCCCGGAAACACCCATTTCGACGCCATGAACACATGACCGGGCGCGCGACGCCCCATCAGCACCTCGGGCCGCGACCCGCCCCGCGTCAGGATCAGGGTCGCAGCGTCCTTGGGCCTCTGCCGCACGCCTGTCACGCGCGGCGCGTCGGCCAGGTCCTGAGTGGCGTCGAAGGGGGCGGCAGACATGCCCGATCAATGAACCGGGACGAAAGATGGGGCAAGCCGCCTGACCTCCCGGCGGACGTCAGTCTCTGCGCCGCCAGTACGCGACATAGGTCCCCGCTTCCTGCTCGTCGGGCCGGTAGCCGAAGCGATGAGTGACCGATGTCAGGCGAATCTTTTCGTCCGACGGTCGCAGTGTCAGGAAGGCGGCCATCAGTCGGTCGCGGTCCGCGTTCGAAAGGTTCGGACGGGTTTCGCCCGACACCTCGCAGAGGGTAGACGCGCAGGTGACCTTTACGGACGTAATGTCTTCGTCGAAGGCGGATACATCGTGATAGCCCTGTGAAAGCGCCTGTTCGGCTCGTGGCGACCAGGCTGCGTCTCGAGGGCCGTTCGCCACCTCGGCCTCAAGGACTTCCGGATCAGGGCGCGTCTGGCGTTCCGGCGCGTTCTGGGCAGACAAGGTTGTCGGCGCCGGATTCGGCTCAGTGGGCGACTTCGCGGTCTCATAAGACAGCAGGCTGGCGGCGAGCAGGGCGGCGGTGATCATGATCGGTCTCCAACGTCGGGTGAGGAACGCGCGGCCCAGAGGCGGCGCGTCGGGACGCGGAGGCTTTGAGGCGTCTGTCGGGAGCGGCGCCAGATCGATTAAATCGTCACGATTTTCTTGGGCGACCAACAGGCGGGCGATTTCACGACTGGAGCCGATGCCGGTCTTGCGTCGTGCGGACCGGAAACGTTCGTTCACCGCCAGTTCGGACAGCCCCTTCAGGACGGCGATGGACTTGGCCGTGTGGCCCTGCCCAAGAAGGATCAGCAGTTCGCGCTCGGCTGCGTTCAGGCGAGCGAGTGCGGCGTCGAAAGGCTGATCCTTCATCCCGCTCATCCCGGCGAAACCCGGGACCCAGTGCTTTCGTTCGCACCGGCGGTCGGGATTGGCGTTTGTGTCTCGCGACCAGCGCTCTTCGCCCGCAGACCTGGGTCCCGGCTTTCGCCGGGATGAGCGGATGTTGGGGTCACTTCCGCTTGCCCTTGCGGACGCCTTTCAGGCCGCCGGACGGCTTGGCGCCGTTGCGGGGCTTGGGGCCGCCGGGGCGGTTCTTGCCGCGCATCGGCGGGCCGTCGCCGCCCCGCCCGCGCACGCCATAGCGCGGGGCCGCAGCGTTGGGATCGCGAGGTTCCGGTTCGCTGAGCATCTCGAAGACCAGACCGCCGGTGACGGGCGTGGCCTCGCGCAGCTTGACCTCGACCATCCGGCCCAGGGTGAAGCGCTTGCCGGTGCGTTCGCCGACCAGGGCGTGGGCGCGGTCGTCGTGGGTGAAATATTCGCTGCCCAACGTCGAGACCGGGACCAGACCATCCGCGCCCGTGTCCTCCAGTCGGATGAACAGGCCGAAGCGGGTGACGCCGGTGATGCGCCCGGCGAAGGTCGCGCCGATATGCTCCTCAAGGAAGGCGGCGATATAGCGGTCCATGGCGTCGCGTTCGGCGGCCATCGAGCGGCGCTCGGTCGTCGTCACCTGTTCGGCGATGGCGGGCAGTTCGGCGATTTCGCGGTCGGTCAGCCCATCCTTGCCCAGGTTCAGAGCGCGGATCAGGCCCCGGTGCACGATCAGATCGGAGTAACGTCGGATCGGCGAGGTGAAGTGGGCGTAGCGGTCCAGGTTCAGGCCGAAGTGGCCCACGTTCTCGGGGCTGTAGATCGCCTGCATCTGGGTGCGCAGCACGACCTCGTTGACGACATCGGCGTGTTCGGTGTCGCGCGTCTCGTCCAGCAGCTTGTTGAACCGTTTGGTCGTGCCCGGCTCGCCCTTGTTCCACGGCTTGCCGATGGTCGACAGGAAGTCGGCCAGATTGAAGATCTTCTCCTGACTGGGCGCGTCGTGGATGCGGTAAATGAGCGGGGTCTTCTTCTGCTCCAGCGTCTCGGCGGCGCAGACGTTGGCCTGGATCATCATCTCCTCGATCAGCCGGTGCGCCTCCAGCGAGGTGCGCTTCTCGATAGAGGCGATGCCGCCGTCCGGCGCCATGCGGATGCGGCGTTCGGCGGATTCGATCTGCAGGGGGCTGCGCTTGAGGCGACCCTTCAGCATGGCGTGATAGGCGTTCCACAGCGGATAGAGGATGGCCTCCATGATCGGGCCGGTCGTGTCGTCGGTCTGGCCATCAATGGCGGCCTGGGCCTGTTCGTAAGACAGTTTGGCGTGCGACCGCATCAGGCCGCGCACGAACCTGTGGCCCGTCTTGCGGCCATCCTTGTCGAAGACCATCCGCACGGCCAGGCAGGCGCGGTTCTCGCCCTCCTTCAGGCTGCACAGGCCGTTCGACAGCACCTCCGGCAGCATCGGCTCCACGCGGTCGGGGAAATAGGTCGAGTTGCCTTTTTCGCGCGCCTCGCGGTCCAGTTGAGAGCCGGGGCGGACATAGGCGGCGACGTCTGCGATGGCGACCCAGACGATCCAGCCGCTAGGGTTCTTTGGATCTTCGTCGCGCACCGCATAGACCGCGTCGTCATGGTCGCGCGCATCGGCGGGGTCGATGGTGATGAAGGGAACCTCGCGCAGGTCCTCGCGGCCCTTCAGCGTCGGCAGTTCCTGATCCTCGGCTTCGCGCTCGACCGCCTCGGAGAAGCCGGTGGGGATGCTGTGGGCGTAGATGGCGATCAGTGAGGCGGCGCGAGGATCGTCCTCCTTGCCGATATGCTCCAGGATCTTGCCGCGCTTGGGGCCATAGCGGTGGTCGCCCTTTTCGATGGCGGCCAGGACCAGATCGCCGTCGCGTAAGCTCCCGGACTGGGCCTGGGGCACCAGCAGGACGTCCTTGGAGCGGCGGTCGACCGGCTCCACGCGGGTTTCGCGCGCCGATTTGCGGATGACGCCCAGGACGCGGTTTATGCCGATATCCAACTTCTTGATCAGGCGGGCTTCCCAGCCTTCGGCGCCGCGCTGGAACTTGACCAGCAGTCGGTCGCCCAGGCCGGGGGCGGCCTTGGTCTTGTCGGGGATCAGCAGGGCGTGGGGGGCGTCGGGGCTGGCCTCGACCAGGCGCACGTGCAGTTCGCCGTCGCCGTCACGCTCGATCACATCGGCGACGCCGACGGGGGGCAGGGCGCCGGCTTCGGAAAAGCCCTTGCGGCCGCGCTTGCCCAGCCGGCCTTCGGCTTCAAGCTCGCGGATCATTTCGCGCAGGGCCCGGCGGTCGCCGCCCTTCAGTCCGAAGTGGCGCGCGATATCGGTCTTCTCGGCCGATCCGGCCTCGCGCAGGAAGGCGACGAGGGTGTCTTTGTCGGGGAGACCGGCGGGCGGTCTCTTGGATGATTTGGTCATTAGGTCTTTACGTAGCGCGGAACCGCGCGTTTGGGTCAAATCTTGCGTGATTTGACCGGGTGGATGTGGGGCTTCAGCTTCCGCCGATCCCGAATGGAGTCTTCGATGTCCCTCAACGCCCCCGCCCTGAGCGCGACCGTATCGTCGCCGCTGGATCTGATCGGCAAGACGCCGATGGTGGAGGTGACGAAGATCGACACCGGGAAATGCCGCCTGCTGCTCAAGCTGGAGTCCCAGAACCCCGGCGGCTCGATCAAGGACCGGATCGCGATCGAGATGCTGGACGCCGCCGAACGGGAAGGCTGGCTGAAGGAAGGTGGAACCATCGTCGAGGCGACGGCCGGCAATACGGGCCTGGCTCTGACGCTGGTCGGCCGCGCAAGGGGATATAAGGTGCTTCTGGTCATCCCGGACAAGATGTCCAAGGAAAAGATCCAGCATCTCAGGGCTATGGGCGCCGATGTTCGCCTGACGCGTTCGGATGTCCCGCACGGCCACCCGGAATATTACACCGATATGGCCGAGCGCCTGTCGCAGGCCATCCCCGGCGCCTATTACGTCAATCAGTTCGCCAACCAATCGAACGCCGAGGCCCATGTGAAGACGACAGGGCCGGAGATTTGGGAACAGACGGGCGGCGACATCGACGCCTTCGTCGCCGGCATCGGTTCGGGCGGCACCATCACCGGCACGGCCCGGTATCTGAAAAGCGTCGGCTCCAAGGCCGAGATCATCCTGGCCGATCCGGTCGGTTCGACCCTGGCGGGCATCGTCAACGACGGCGTGCCGGGGCCGGAGGGCGGCTATACCGTTGAAGGCATTGGTCAGAATTTCGTGCCCGACACGGCGGACATGAGCTTGATCGACAGGGCCTATTCCATCCCTGACGTCGAGGCCATCGCCACGGCGCGCGAACTGTTGCTGAAGGAAGGGATTCTGGCGGGGTCGTCGTCGGGCACCCTGATCGCCGCCGCCGTGCGCTGGTGCCGAGAGCAGACCGAGGCCAAGACCTGCGTCACATTCGTCTGCGACACAGGCGCCAAATATCTGTCCAAGGTCTATAACGACGCCTGGCTGGCGGATCAGGGTCTGGGCGAGCGGGAAATCCACGGCGACCTGTCGGACCTGATCAACCGCAAATACGACAAGGGCGACGTGGTCGTCGCCGGCCCCGGCGACACCCTGGACACCGCCTTCAAGCGGATGAAGGGCGCGGACGTGTCGCAACTGCCGATCATAGAGGACGGCCGTCTGGTCGGCATCCTGGACGAAAGCGATCTGATCCAGGTCATGAACACCGACGAGATCACGCGCAAGGAGCGGTTCGCCAAGCCGGTGTCCTCGGCCATGACGCGCGATCTGGACACGGTTCAGGTGAAGGAGCCGCTGGACGCCCTGATCCCCGTCTTCGACCGCGACCGCGTGGCCATCGTGCTGGACGGCGAAAAGTTCGTCGGCCTGATCACGCGCACCGACCTGATCAACCACCTCAGCCTGAATCGCTAAGCCCATGTCTGACAAGAAGAACAGCAAAGGGTTTTCGACCCGCGCCATCCATGCCGGACAGCATCCCGACCCGACGACGGGCGCGGTGATGACGCCGATCTACGCCACCTCGACCTATGCCCAGGAAAGCCCAGGCGTGAACAAGGGTTACGAATACGCGCGCGGGAAGAATCCGACGCGCGAGGCGTTCGAGGCCTGTATCGCGGACCTGGAGGGCGGCACGCACGGGTTCGGCTTCGGCTCGGGCATGGCGGCGACGTCGACGGCGCTGGAACTGCTGGACGCGGGCGATCATATCGTTACAGGCGACGACCTGTACGGCGGTTCGTGGCGGCTGTTCGAGCGGGTGCGGCGGCGCACCATGGGTCTGGATTTCGCCTATGTGGACCTGAGCGACATCGCGGCGGTCGAGGCGGCGATCACGCCCAGGACGAAGATGCTGTGGGTCGAGACGCCCACCAATCCGCTGATGAAGCTGGCCGACATCGCCGCCCTGTCGAAAGTGGCCAAGGCGCACGGGCTGCTGCTGATCGTGGACAACACCTTCGCCACCCCCTTCTGCCAGCAGCCGCTGAGCCTGGGGGCCGATGTGGTGATGCATTCGGCGACCAAATATCTGAACGGCCATTCGGACATCATCGGCGGGGTGCTGGCGACCGCAGACGCTGAGCTGGCGACGCGGATCAAGTTCCTGCAGAACTCTGTCGGCGGGATCATGGGGCCGTTCGACGCCTTCCTGGCCAATCGCGGCCTGAAGACCCTGGCGCTCAGGATGAAGGCGCATTGCGAAAACGCCCTGACCGTGGCGCGCTGGCTGGAGACGCGGGCGGGCATCGCCAGGGTCATCTATCCCGGCCTGATCGCCCACCCGCAGCATGAGCTGGCCGCGCGCCAGATGCACGGCGGCTTCGGCGGCATGGTGACGGTCATCCTGGATGGCGATCTGGAGCGCACCAAGCGCGTGCTGGAGCGGGTTCAGGTGTTCACCCTGGCGGAATCGCTGGGCGGCGTCGAAAGCCTGGTGAACCACCCGGCGATCATGACCCACGCCTCGGTCCCCAAGGAGGTCCGCGAGGCGGGGGGCGTGAGCGACAACCTGTTCCGCCTGTCAGTCGGCGTGGAGAACGTCGAGGACCTGATCGCGGACCTGGATCAAGCGCTGGGCTGACCCCCGGCGTCGTCCATCCTGAGGGCGACGAATCTGCCTTCGAAACGGCCCGCGGCCTGACCGTTCTCGGTCAAGGTCGCGGCGACTGTGATCCGCGCCTTGCCCTTGCGGTTGAACAGGGCGAGGAAGCGCGACCAGTTGTCGGGATCGGCCAGCACGGCGGTGGACTGGAACGCGCTTGCGATAGGCTGGTCATAGTGGACGGTGTTGGATTGGATCACCAGTCGCGCCGTCAGCCCCTCGGCCTTCAGTTTCGTATGTACCAGCGACCAAGCCGACAGGATGGCCAGGGCCGAGGCGCTGCCGCCGAAGACCGTGTCACGATGGTTGATGTTGGGGGCCAGCGGCGCCTGCAGCGTCAGAGCGTCGGCATCGACCGTCATGACCTCGACCTGCATCGCCTGGGACAGCGGGATATGATCGCGGAGGTAGGATTGAAGGGCGTCATTGGTCATGACGCCTTCCTTAGCAACTGCCTTCGGGACGCGGCCAGCCCTCAGCCCGCCAGGACGGTCTGGTGGCCGGTGACGGGCGGCAGCTTCTTCTCGGGGGCGGGGCGTTTCACTGGCGCCTTTGCGGGCTTGGGCAGGGCGGCACGGCGATCTCGACGTCAATGATCGGGGGGATGTCGCTGGCGGCCATCACCTGGGTCAAGGGGCCGTGTTCCACCAGGCGGCGTTGGCGCGCAGGTTGGTGAGCTCGCCGTCGAAGGCGATGACGCCGGCCTTTTCGGGGCTAGGCGCGTTCGCGTTGGACGCCTGGAGCGTGTCCGTGGACAAAGACATCCTGCCGCCGTCATGTGGCGCGATGAAGCCGCAGCCTTTGGTGGGATTGCAACATTTAGCAGAGCCGGTAGCCATCTCGACACGTCCGTCTGGCGTTGGCCGCAGGCAGGGAACCCTGGTCGGCCGGTCGGGTCTGAATTGGATCGGCTTTGGGACCTCGGTGCGTGACAAGAGCAGCGGCGTTACGCTGAGAGGGATCGACACGCCCCCGTTCTGCAAGGGTGGCGTCAGAAGTCGTAGGACACCTTGGCGACCAGGGCCTGTTTGTACTGTTCGCCAAAGGTGTCGGCGTCGGTGTCGTGATAGCGGACATCGAGCGACAGGGCGTTGGTCAGGGCGTAGGTCACGCCGGCGTTCCAGCCGGTGTAGTCGGGTCCGCCCGTCTGGTCGCGCCGCCCCACCGCCGCCGCGCCGTTCAGCCGGGGGGTGAAGTCCCAGCCGATCTGGCCCTCGATCCAGGTGAAGGATTGGGTCGAGTTGGCGGCGTCGGGCGAATATTGGACCTGCAGTCGGGCGCTGGCCGGGCCGATGGAGCGGCTGATGTTGCCGGTCAACTCCCAGGCGTCCTCGTCATAGCCGCGCTCGGCGCCCAGGCGGTTCTTGTAGGCCAGGTTGACGTCGAACTGATAGCCGAAGGCCTCGGGCTGATAGCCGATGACGAACTCGGCCTCGACATTCGAGCCGCCCGACTGGACGGTCTCGAAGCCGGGGCCGGCGTAGAACAGGCCGTCCGCGCTCTGCCACGTCGCCGAGCCGAAGGCGTAGCCGTCATTGCCGGACTTCGACGCATTTTTGGACCGATTGTCCGTGCCGGCGCCCAGTTCGAACGACCAGGCGTCCCTCCACGACGGAGCCGAGGCGGTTTGGGCCGCCGCCGGTGCAGCCAGCGCGGCGGTGACGGCGACGGCGGCGAACATGGGGGCGGCGGTGCGGATCATGACGGCTCCAACGCGCGAAATGCGGTTCGGCGCCTTTAACGTGCTCCGGTCTTGATGGCGAATTGATCCGTGGCCTGAGCGAACTCTTGTCGCAGGCGCGCCACCAGTTCGGCGGTCGGCAGGACGTCGTGGATGGCGCCCGCCCCCTGGCCCGCCGACCAGACGGTTTTCCAGGCCTTGGCCTCGGCGCCCATGTCCAGCTTGTGGTCCGGCAGTTGCTTGGGGTCGACGCCGTTCTCGATCAGCGACTTGCTCATGAAGTTGGCCGGAATGCCGGAGACGGCGGGCGTATGGACGATGTCGGTCGAGCCGCTGTCGATGATCATCTGCTTGTAGGCAGGGACGGCCATCGCCTCGTTCGTATTGATGAAGCGGGTGCCCATATAGGCGAAGTCGGCGCCCAGCATCAGGGCGGCGGCCACGTCCTGACCCGTCGACAGGGCGCCCGAGAGAATGATCGTGCCCTCGAAGAAGCTGCGGACCTCATTAACCAGGGCGAACGGGTTGATGATGCCCGCGTGGCCGCCGGCGCCGTTGGCCACCAGGATCAGGCCGTCAACGCCCGCCTCGGCCGCCTTTCGCGCATGGCGGATGTTGGCGATGTCGTGGAAGACCTGACCGCCATAGCCATGCACCGCATCGACCACGTCGCGCACGGCGCCCAAGGAGGTGATGATCAGCGGCACCTTCTCCTCGACCGACACCTCCAGATCGGCCATCAGCCGGGGATTGGTCTGGTGCACGATGTGGTTGACGCCGAAGGCGGCGGCCTCTGGCTTCAGCCGCGATTTGATGTCCTGGACCCACTCGCGATAGCCCTCGGTCGTGCGCTGGTTCAGCGAGGGGAAGGTGCCGATCACCCCGGCGTTGCACGCCTCGACCACCAGGTCCGGCCCCGAGACCAGGAACATGGGCGCCGAGATGATCGGCAGGGTCAGACCTTTTTGCAGCGAGGTGGGAATGGCCACGGGCATCTCCTTGGTTTTCTTTCGCTACGCTTAGCGGGCTATTGCGGGGGAAGGCAATCGTCAGCGCGGCGGTGCGTTGAAAGGCACGCCGACCGTGAAGGTCCGGTCCTCGTCGCTTGGGCCGAGACTTGCCGGATCCAGCCGGCCGCGCTGCACGACGTGGATGCCGGCCTGTCCAAGACCGAGCCCTGCTGTCATCGGTGGTCCAATCTAGATTTGAGACATGAGCGCGAAAAACAGGGTCTCAATCGTCTGAAGTCGGGTGGTCGTGAAATTGCACTGCACTCGGGAAGGGCGTGCAAAGTCCAAGGGCGTGCAATTGTGCGGGTGAAGTTGGACTTGGAAAAAAACAGTCCAGCGAGTTCAAGTGGGTCCAACCCTTCGTCCTGCTGTTCGAAACGGCGCATTATACGGGCGTTTGCGGGGGCGGTCGGTCGATTGACGCTGCCTGGCATAAAGACGTTGAAACGGCGACTGAAGTTGTCGAGAGATAGGATGGATGGGGTGTCTTTAGTCTTCGCTAGATGCGGGAGGATTTTCAGACGCGCCGCAAGGGCCTAAATGCCCGGCATGACCCACTACACCGACAATCTGAGCCAGCTCGGCGCCCAGACCGCCGCACCGACCAGCCCCGAGACCGCCGTGCTGGAGCGGGTGCCGAACCCGCACGCGGACACGCTCTATCTGGCCCGGTTCACGGCGCCCGAGTTCACCAGCCTGTGCCCGGTGACCGGCCAGCCGGACTTCGCCCACATCGTCATCGACTATGCGCCGGGCGACTGGCTGGTCGAATCCAAGAGCCTGAAGCTGTACCTGACCAGTTTCCGCAACCACGGCGCCTTCCACGAGGATTGCACCGTCGCCATCGGCCGCAGGCTGGCGGACCTGCTCGCTCCGAAATGGCTGCGGATCGGCGGATACTGGTATCCGCGCGGCGGCATTCCCATCGACGTCTTCTGGCAGACGGGGGCGGCGCCTGAGGGACTGTGGCTGCCGGATCAGGGCGTGCCGACCTATCGCGGCCGAGGCTGACCGATCAGGACGGCTGAGAGCCGGGCGCGAGCCTGTCGGCGCAGGCGGTGAATGTGGCTAGAAGCCCCTGCGGCGTATAGCGCACATCGGCGCCTCCGGTGCCGAACAGCCCGCGTTCGATCAGTTTGGACCCGAAGCCGCGCCGGGCGGGCGGTTCGGCCGCCGGTCCGCCGACTTCGCGCCAGTTCAGCACGACATGGTCGCCATCCAACCGCCAGTCGATTTCGACCCGGCCGTTAGGGGTGGAGGCCGCGCCGTGCTTCAGGGCATTGGTGGCCATCTCGTGCATCAGCATGGTGATCGACTGAGCCGAGCGGTCGGACACCGAAAAGGCCGGACCGTTCAGGCTGAAGCTTTCTCCCGGCAACACATTGGCCAGGGCGTTCGAGACCAGGACGGACAGATCGGCGCTCTGCCAGTTCTGTTCGGTCAGGGCGCTGTGGGCGGCGCCCAGGGCCATCAGGCGATCCTCGAACACCTGGATGCGGTCGCGATCCAGCCCCTTCAGGCTTTGCCGGCCGATGGCCTGAACCATGGCCAGGGTGTTCTTCAGCCGGTGGGTCGTCTCGGCCGCAAGGATGGCGTTGTGATCCTCGGCCTGCAGGCGGGCGGCGTCGGCCAAAACCCGGCTGGTAGTCTCATTGGTGAAGATGAACAGGCCGTCGATGCCGCCTTCGGCGTTCAGCACGCGCGAATAGGAGAAGGTCCACCAGGTGTCGGCCAGACCCCGGTCTGTGGCCAGTTTCCACGGCAGGTCGATGAACCGGCGGCTGCGGCCGGCGAAGGCCTCGTCGATGATCGGCTTGGCCTGTTCCCATCCGTCGGCCCAGACCTCGATGAAGGCCGATCCCATGGCCCAGCCGAGGCGCGGACCCAGCAAGGGAAAATAGGTTTCGTTGAAGAAGAACCATAGTTCCGTCTCGCCCCAGGCCAGGATCATCGATTCGGGCGAATTCAGCACCAGGCTGAGCGCGGTCTTGAGCGCCGGCGGCCAGTCCTGAGGCGGGCCCAGGGGGTGGTCGGACCAGTCGCGATCAAGGATCAACCGCGTCGCCGCCCCTCCGCCCGCGAGAAACCGCAGCGAAGGCTCCAGAGGCGCGGCGGTCGGGGGCTCGGCTGGCGACATGTCTTTGTGACTTATGGAGGAAACCGTCGCCTTAGCAAGGACTTCCGCGCGCGCCGGACCGGCGGCCCTAACGGCTCTCCAGAGCCCCGCGCATCACGGCGGACTTGCGGCTCATGCGGGCCTTGAGCAGGCGGTAGGCGACGGCCACGATCAGGATGGCCAGGGCGACGGCGCCGATCAGCAGGGTGGGGCCGTGGGCCTCGCTGAGCAGTTCCATCCGCGCCAGCCCCTGCGCGGCCAGATACCCCGGCGCCAGCATGGCCAGCACCCAGACGACGCCAGAGGTGACATTGCCGAACTGAAAGGCGCGCTGACGCATCCTGAGCATCCCCAACGTCAGCGGCACGAAGGCGCGCAAGGGGCCGAAGAAACGGCCCACGAAGATCGACATGACGCCGTAGCGACGGCAGTAAAGGCGCGTCCAGGCGATGCGGCGACGGTGGGCCTTGAACATCGGGCGCTGCAGGAACCGCACGCCAAGGCGCCGTCCGGCCCAGTAGGAGACGGCGTCGCCGATCACCGCGCCGATGACGCAGCCGACGATGACATTGACGGGGTCCAGCACCCCGGCCGCGATCAGGCCGCCCGCCGCGACCAGAAGGCCGGTGGCGGGCACGAAGGCGCCGATGACGGCCAGCGACTCGAAGAAGGTGACCAGGCCCAACAGGACGCCGGCCCACATATGGTTGCGGGCGATGAAGTCGCCCACGGCTTGCAACAGGGAATCCATACGAAGGCCTTGGGGGAGAAAGGCGGGGTCGGTCGAGAGGTCGAACCGACGCAGGGCGACCTTATGTCACCGGCTTACGGCAGGCGTGTGACCTTGGTCGACATATCCGGGCGCGGTCGCTCCAGCGCCGGTTCGTCCAGCGTGCCGATGTGGATGAAGCCCGCGACGCTCTCGTTCTCGCTGACCCCGAACAGGGGCAGGGCCTGCGGATCGTAGCTGTACCAGTCGGTGATCCAGCTGGCGCAATAGCCGAAGCCGCCGGCCGCGTGCTCCAGGTTCATGCACACCGCCCCGGCCGACAACTGCTGCTCCCAGATCGGCTTGGCGTTGGGGACGGGGGTGGAGACGACTAGGATGGTGACGGGCGCGGCGGTCAGCTTGGCCAGCACCGCCTGGTCCTTGGCCGGGCCGTTCCTCAGCTCGACCAGCACCGCCAGCTTGCCCGCGATCTCGGCGCGCGACTGAGGCCCCAGGACCACGAAGCGCCAGGGAAACAGCTTGCCGTGATCGGGCGTGCGGGCGCCCAGGGCCAGGATGTGATCCAGTTCGGCCGGCGACGGGCCGGGCGCGACCAGCGCCTGGGCCGGGGCCGAGCGGCGCTGGGCCAGCCGATCCAGGAAAGCCTTGGACGGAACGGGCGGGGGAAGGGGCTCGTTTAGCGCGGTCATGCCGTCTAGCTAGGCTTTCGACCGCCCATCCGCCATAGGTCGTCCATGCGCAATTCCGATGAACCGAAATGGGCCGAGGGTCTGGCCAAGCCGCCGGCCTGGCGCAGCGACGGAACCGAGACGGTGTTCGACAGCCCGTGGATGGCCCTGACGCGGCACCCGGCGACGGCGCCGACGGGGATGAAGGCCGACTACGCCGTGGTGCGGTTCAAGAATGTGGGGACCGGCGTCCTGCCCGTGCATGACGACGGGACCGTGACCCTGGTGGGCCAGCAGCGGTTCGCCCTGGCCAACTATAGCTGGGAAATGCCCGAGGGCGGAGCGCCGCTTGACGAAGACCCGTTCGACGGCGTGCGGCGCGAACTGGCCGAGGAGGCAGGGCTGCGCGCCGAACACTGGGCGCCGGCGCTGAAGGTCGAGATGTCCAACTCCATCACCGATGAGATCGGCATGACCTGGATCGCCTGGGGCCTGTCGCCCGCCCCGACGGCGCCCGATCCGACCGAAGTGATCGCCGTGGTTCGCGTGCCGTTCCAGGATCTGCTGGACGAGATCGGGCGGGGGACGGTGCGCGACGGGCTGACGGTGGCGACGGCCTACAGGGCCTACCATATGGCGATGGTCGGCGAACTGCCCCAGGCGCTGGCGCAGGCCATGCTGAGGCGGGTAGGATGAGCGCGAAGGAGCCGGTCATGGCCAAGCTTGAAGTCGTCGCGGAAAACGAAACCGAAAGCGTGTGGCGCCAGCTGCGCGCCTCGGCCGAGGCCGCCTCGCGCGAGGAACCGCAACTCGGTTCGCAGATGAATGCGGTGATCCTGTCGCACGACGACCTAGCCGGCGCGCTCAGCTTCCAGATCGCACGCAAGCTGGCGGACGGCGAAATGAGCGCCATGTCGGTGCGCGAGGTCTGCCTGTCGGCGTTCAAGGCCGATCCGTCGATCGTCGAGGCGGCGGAAGCGGACCTGCAGGCCGTGGCCGAACGCGACCCGGCGATCCGCAACCTGTTGCAGCCGTTCCTGTATTTCAAGGGTTTCCAGGCCTTGCAGGGCTGGCGCGTGGCGCACTGGCTTTGGGGGCAGGGACGCGAGACCTTGGCCTTCCACTTCCAGAGCCGGATTTCGGAGCTGTTCCAGTTGGACATCCACCCGGCCGCGCGGCTGGGCAAGGGGCTGTTCCTGGACCATGGCACCGGCATCGTCATCGGCGAGACGGCGGTGGTCGGCGACGACGTATCCATGCTGCACAACGTCACCTTGGGCGGGACGGGGGCCGAGCGCGGCGACCGCCACCCCAAGATCGGCAAGGGCGTGCTGCTGGGCGCGGGGGCCAAGGTGCTGGGCAATATACACATCGGCGACTACGCCAAGGTGGCGTCCGGCTCGGTGGTGCTGAAGGCGGTGCCCACCGGCTGCACCGTGGCGGGCGTGCCCGCGCGTCTGGTCAACTGCCCCACCGGGGCCGAGCCGGCGCGGACCATGGATCACACCCTGGCCGACGTGGTCTATGACTTCGTGATCTGAGCGGGCGTCAGCCGTGCGGCGACGCCGGCCCGTGATGGAACAGGGCCATGGCCGTCATGGCGCAGGCCAGGACGACCGGCGAGGCCAGAAGCGCCCGCCGACAGCGGTGAGCGATATAAAGCGCTTCGCCGACCATGATCGACAACAGCATCTGCGTTTCCCCCGAAACGAACGGTGACACTTATCTGACGTCGCCGCGCGTCGGGGGCCGTAAAGGAAAATGAACGACGCCGCACATTTTCCGTTCAGCCGGTCGCGGGTGTGGAAAATGACGGGCGGCGGTTCCCCTGACCCCCGGACTTCTCTAGGGTCCGCCGCCAATCCAAGACCATGAGGCCATCCGTGAAAGACACCGACCTGAAGCGCATCGAGGGCCACCTCAAGCGCACCTTCAACACCGGCGGCATCATCGTGAAGGCCCGCCCCAAGCAAAACGATTCGGCCGAGGTCTATGTCGGCGATGAGTTCATCGGCATCGTCTTCGAGGACGAGGACGAGGAAGGCTCCTTCATGTTCGAAATGGCCATCCTGGCCGAAGACCTCCCGGACTGAGACGACGATAGGCTCGCCTGACCTTCAGCCCGCGTGGGCGATGAAGGTCAGGGTGTGGGTGTAGCTGCGATAGGGCGTCGGCGCGCCCGCCGGGGCGGCGATGCGGTGACGCACCTGGGTCATATAGGCGCCCGGTTCGGCGACCCTGAGCGTGATCCGGCCCGAGGCGTCGGTGCGGGTTTCGGTCTCGATCTTGCGGCCGTCGTACTGGCCCGCCTCGCGAAAGACGGTCACGTCGCCGCCCGCGACCGGCTGGCCGTCGAACAGCAGGCGGAAGGGCGCGTCCTCGCCCGCCACGATGTCGCCGGGCTGTATCAGGGGCTGAAGCTCCAGCCCATGGCCCGAGGGTTTCAGCGCCGCGTCGTCGGGCGCGCCGCGCACCACATAGACGTCGGCGACCGTGATGCTCTGCACATCGACCAGTTCGGCCCCGGGCGGGGGCGGCGCGTCCTCCTCGCCCACCATCTTCCAGCCGGATGGCGTCTGATACATCTTGGCGGCCCGCCCCTCGCGCGCGCCGGACGACAGGCGATACAGACCGTCCACCGGCGTCGGCGCCTCGAACACCGTCAGGTCGCGCAGATAGGTGACGGTGGTGATCGGCGTGTCGCCGTTCGGCCCGACCACGTGGAAATGGTCGGAGCGCATGACAACCTCGGCGTTGAACACATCCTCGGTAAAGGCCGCCTCGACCGTTACATGGTCGCGGTTGGTCGCGTCGAAGACGTTCGGCCGCAGATAGGGCGAGTGGGCCTGGGCGGCGCCGGCGCCCCATGCGGCGAGCAGGCTGGCCAGCAGGCTGGCGTGAAGGATGGGTCTTGTCATGCTCGGCCTCTTGCGTCCGTTCAATCATATAATATTGCGAGGCGTTTGCAATATTATGGCCTTGCGTGAAACGACGATGTGCGGCCAGGCTGAGCGTCCGTGAAACACCGATCGAGGTCGCCATGCCCGTGAAAACCGTCGCCGAATTCGTCGCCGCCTACAGAGAGAAGGACGTCAGCCCGGACGCCTTTGAACTGGAAAACGCCTATCTGCTTGAGGTTCGGCTGAACGGATCTGTCTGGGCCAAGTCCGGCGCCATGGTCGCGCGCACGGGCCAGGTGAAGTTCACGCGCCAGGGTCTGATGGAGCAGGGCCTGGGCAACCTGCTGAAGAAGGCCGTCAGCGGCGAGGGCATGGTCCTGATGAAGATGGAGGGCCAGGGCCGCGTCTATCTGGCCGACACGGGCAAGAAGATCACTCTGCTGCGGCTGGATAACGAGACCATCTTCGTCAACGGCAACGACGTGCTGGCGCTGGAGACGGGGATCAGCAACCAGATCACCATGATGAAGCGGGTCGCGGGGATGATGTCCGGGGGTCTGTTCAACGTGAAGTTGAGCGGAAGCGGGATCGTGGCCATCACCTCCCACTACGACCCGCTGATCCTGAAGGTCAGCGCGGCGACCGGCCCGGTCTTCACCGACCCCAACGCCACCGTGGCCTGGTCAGGCAGCCTGTCGCCGGAAATCGCCACCGACATCTCGCTGAAGACCCTGGTCGGACGCGGCTCGGGCGAGAGCATCCAAATGAAGTTCGCCGGCGAGGGCTGGGTCGTGGTCCAGCCCTACGAGGAAACCTATATGCAGGCCAACAGCGGCGGCTGAGGCGATGGGGCGGGGTGGCGTGACGCGCCCCGCCGTCACTCCGCGCGTTCCAGCCCCGCGATGGCTTCGCCGATGTCGTCGGCCTTCTTCTTCAGCACGGCCTGGGCGTCATAGAGGGCGCGGTTGTAGAAGAAGGGGCCGATCTCGCGGGCGAGGAAGTCGATCAGCATCTCGGCTGGAAGATCGCGCAGTTCGACGTCCAACTCGTCCCGGAAATAGGGGCGCAGCTTCGCCGTGACGGCGGCGACCTCCTCGCGGCTGAAGCGGATGGGCGTCATGCGACCTCGGCCAGGGCTTCCTCCGCCGCGACCCAGGCGGCCTCGGCGGCGGCCAGATCGGCCTCGGTCTTGGCGCGGGCGCGGGTCAGGCCTTCCAGGGCTTTTGGATTGCTGACCGAGGCGGAAGCCATGTCGTCGTCGATGCGGGCGATCTCGGCGGTCAGGCGGGTCATGGTCTCCTCGGCCTTCTTCACCGCATGACGCAGCGTCGAGGGGGAAGGGCCTGATCGTTTTTTGTTGCTCCTATCGCTCGCGCCGCCGCCTTTCGAAGAATTGGCGCTCGCTGCTTGAGGGGCGCCCGCGGCGGATTTGGCTTCGTCCTTCTTGATCTGGCTGGGCTTGGCGATGGCCTGTTTGGCGCGGTCCAGGACGAACTTGGCGTAGTCGTCCATGTCGCCGTCGAACGGCTTCACCGTGCCGTCGGCGGCCAGCCACAGCCGGTCGGCCACCATTTCCATCAATGAACGGTCGTGGGTGATCAGGATGACGGCGCCGGTGTAGTCGTTCAGCGCATCCAGCAGGGCGCGGCGGCTGTCGATGTCCAGGTGGTTGGTCGGTTCGTCGAGGATCAGGACGTGAGGCGCGTCCATCGCCACCATGTTCAGCAGCAGGCGCGCGCGTTCGCCGCCCGACAGGCTGTCGACCGTGGTCTCCTGCTTCTCATAGCCCAGGCCGAACTGGGCCAGTTTGGAGCGGCGGGCGCTTTCGGGCGCGTCCGGCATGGCGCGGCGGACGATCTCCAGCGGCGTGTCGGTGGGGTCCATCGCCTCGATCTGGTGCTGGTGGAACCAGCCGACCTTCATCTTCTTGTCGCGGTGCAGTTCCCCCTCCGACACGTTCAGGGCGCCGGCGATCATCTTGGCGAAGGTCGACTTGCCCGCGCCGTTGACGCCCAGCAGGCCGATCCGGTCGTCCAGATCCATCCGCAGGTTCAGGTTCCGCAGGATCGGCTTGCCGGTCTCATAGCCGACATTGGCCCGCTCCAGCCGGATCAGGGGCGGGGCCAGCGGGCGCGGCGGCGAGGGCAGGGTGAAGGGGGCGACCCGTTCCTCGATGGTGGTGGCGACCGGCTGCATCTTCTCCAGCCGCTTCATGCGCGACTGGGCCTGAGCGGCCTTGGAGGCCTTGGCCTTGAACCGATCCACGAAGGCCTGAAGGTGGGCGCGTTCGGCGTCCTGCTTGGCCTTGGCCGACAGCTGCAACCGGGCCTTTTCCGCCCGGGCCTTTTCGAAGGCGTCGTAGTTGCCGGTGTAGAGGGTCAGGGTGTGGTTCGCGAGGTGCAGAATATGGGTGCAGACCTCGTTCAGCATTTCCCGGTCGTGGGAGATGATCAGGGCCGTGTGCGGGTATTTCTTCAGCCGCGCCTCCAGCCACAGGGCGCCTTCCAGATCGAGGTAGTTGGTCGGTTCGTCCAGCAGCAGCATGTCCGGTTCGGCGAACAGGGCGGCGGCCAGGGCCACGCGCATCCGCCAACCGCCCGAGAACTCCGACATCGGCCGGGCCTGGTTCTCCTGATCGAAGCCCAGGCCGACCAGGATTTCGGCGGCGCGGGCGGGCGCGGCGTCGGCGTCGATCTCGATCAGGCGCGACCAGATCTCGCCCATCTCCTCCGGTTCCGCCGTCTCCAGCCGACCCAGCAGGGTGTGGCGCTCGACGTCGGCCTCCAGAATGGTGTCGATGACGCTGACGGGGGTGGCCGGGTGTTCCTGATCGACCGAGCCGATCCGTGCGGTCTTGGGCAGGCTGATCTCGTCGCCATTGGCGTTCAATTCGCCCAGGATCAGCTTGAACAGCGTGGATTTGCCGATGCCGTTGCGCCCCACCAGACCGACCTTGGCGCCGGGCGGCAGGCTGACGGAGGCGTCGACGAGGAATTTGCGGCCCCAGGCGTTGAAGGTCAGGTCGGTGATCTGGAGCATGGTCGGCGCATGGACTTTCTGACTGGTCATCTCTATATGACCAGTCATGACGTATGATCTTGTAAGCGGCGAGGTCGTCATAACGGCGACGGAGTTCAAGGCCAAGTGTCTGGACCTTTTGGACCGCGTGAACTCGGGCGCTGTGAAGAAGGTTCACATCACTAAACGGGGCAAGGAGGCTGCCGTTCTGGTTGCTCCAGAAGCAGCGGCCGAAGAGCCTTGGAATCCCCACAGCATGTTCGGGAGCATGAAGGGCTCGCTCGTGATCGACCCAAGCATCGATTTGGCGAAACCCATTTACGAACAGGTGTTTGGAACGACGGTCGAGGCCGATATGGGGGTGGACGATCCTGAACACGACCTCAAGCTCGGACTACGCGAGGAATGAGCGACGGTGTGCTGCTCGACACCCATGCTCTGATCTGGATCGTTTTGGGGGCGTCCATTCGTGAAGAAGCTGCCGCTGCGGTTGTGGCGGCCAGCACCAACGGCGGTGTCCACGTGTCCGCTGCGACGGCATGGGAGTTGGGAATAATCCGCCAGAAACGGTCGTTGGAGGTCGTGATCGGTGGAGACGTCAGGGGCTGGCTGTCCAAGGCGGTAAGGGCCACGCGCGCGCATCTGCTGTCTCTTGACGTTGATCTGATGCTTGATGTGAACGAGTTGCCTGATCTAACCCATCGAGACCCGACCGATCGAATGCTGATCGCCACAGCACGCGCTCATGATTTGACGCTCATCACCCGCGACCGCGCCATCCTAGCCTATGCGGCGGCGGGTCACGTGCGCGCCGTCGCCTGCTGAAACGGCGGCTTGGCGCGGGGACGGCGCGTCGCTATAAGCCCGCGACCTTCAATCGACTGAACAAGAAGTCACATCCCATGACCGAACGCACCTTCTCGATCATCAAGCCCGACGCCACGCGCCGCAACCTGACCGGCGCGATCAACGCCGTGATCGAAGGCGCCGGCCTGCGCATCGTGGCCCAGCGCCGCGTCAAGCTGTCGACCGACCAGGCCAAGAAATTCTACGAAGTCCACGCCGAGCGTCCGTTCTACGGCGAACTGGTCGAGCAGATGACGGCCGAGCCGGTCGTGGTTCAGGTGCTGGAAGGCGACAACGCCGTGGCCGCCTATCGCGAAGTCATGGGCGCCACCAACCCGGAACAGGCCGCCGAAGGGACCATTCGCAAGCAGTTCGCCCTGTCGATCGGCGAAAACTCGGTCCACGGTTCGGACAGCCAGGACAACGCCAAGATCGAGATCGCTCAGTTCTTCACCGACGACCAGATCGTCGGCTAAGGCCCGAGGCCGCGCGAGGGACCGCGTCCCGAGCATAGCGACACCTAGAATGAAAGGCCCGCGTTCGGAACCGGACGCGGGCCTTTTCCGTTCGGTCAGCATCGTCCCCCTCGCTGTCTCGGAGAAGACTTATGAAGACCCTCATCAAACTGGCCCCCGTCGTCGGCGTCGTGGCCCTGCTGGCCGCCTGCGGCCAGACCATGGAACAACGCGCCGCCACCGGCGCCCTGGGCGGCGCGGTCGCCGGCCAGGCCATCGGCGGCAATACCGGCTCGACCGTGGCGGGCGCCGCCATCGGGGCCGTCGCCGGCGCGGCGACGAAGCCCCGCTAAATCCAGGGCCTCAGGGCCGGATGACAAAAAGGCCCGGAGCGTACGCTCTGGGCCTTTTCTGCGTCTGACGTCGAGCGCGCTTACCAGATGCGCGCGCGGGCGTCCGGCGCGATATATTCCTTCTGGTCCGGCGAGACGCCGAAGGCGGCGTACCAGGCGTCGATGTTGCGCGGAGACGTGGCCGCACGCACCGGCCCGGGCGAGTGGGGATCGGTGGTCAACTGCTCCTTCAGCGCGGCCTCGCGCGATTTCTCGCGCCACACCTGCGCCCAGCCCAGGAAGACGCGCTGATCCCCCGTCAGCCCGTCAATGACCGGCGCCGGCTGGCCGTTCAGCGACTTGTGATAGGCGTCCAGCGCCAGCAGCAGGCCGCCCAGGTCGGCGATGTTCTCGCCCATGGTCAGCTCGCCGTTGACGTGCACGCCGGGGATCGGCTCCAGCTTGTCGTAGATGGCGCCCAGCACCTTGGCGCGCTCCTCGAAGCGGGCGGCGTCCTCCGGCGTCCACCAGTCGCGCAGCACCCCGTCGCCGTCGGACTTGCGGCCCTGGTCGTCGAAGCCGTGGGTGATTTCGTGACCGATCACCGCGCCGATGCCGCCATAGTTGACGGCCGGGTCCGCGTTCGGATCGAAGAAGGGCGCCTGCAGTATGGCGGCGGGGAAGACGATCTCGTTGCGCGGCGGGTTGTAATAGGCGTTCACCGTCTGGGGCGTCATGCCCCATTCCAGCGGATCGACGGGCTTGCCGATCTTGCCGCGCTTGTAATCCCATTCGAAGGCGGCCGAGCGTTCGACGTTGCCGTACAGATCGTCAGGCTTCAGCTCCAGCCCGTCATAGCTGCGCCATTTGTCGGGATAGCCGATCTTCACCCCGAACTTGGACATCTTGTACAGCGCCTGTTCGCGCGTCGGCTCGCTCATCCAGTCGACGTGCTTCAGCCGCTCGGTCATGGCGTCGCGGATATTGCCGACCAGGGCCTCCATCTGCGCCTTGGACGAGGCGGGGAAGTGCAGGCGGACGTATTCCTGGGCCAAGACCTCGCCCAGCTGACCGTCGACCAGGGCCACGCCCCGGTTCCAGCGCGGGCGGTTCTCGGGCTGGCCGCGCAGCGTCTTGCCCCGGAACTCGAAGCGGCTGTCGACGAAGGCCTGCGACAGATAGGGGCTGGCCTGATCGACCACGTTGAACGCCTGCCAGGCCTTCAGCGTCTCGATCGGGGTGTCGGCGAACACCTGGGCGATGCCGGGGATGGCGGTGTTCTCCATCAGCACCAGGGTCTCGACGTCCGTCACCTTGGCGCCCGACAGGAAGGCGGCCCAGTCGACGCCGGGGGCCAGGGTCGGCAGGTCCGCCGCCTTGGCGGGATTGTACAGCTTGTCGATCTGGCGGCGCTCGACCGTGGTCCAGTGCTTTTCGGCCACCTTGGTTTCGAAGGCCAGGATGTCGGCGGCGGACTTGGCCGGATCGGTCCAGCCGATGGCCGTCAGTGTCCGGGTCAGATAGGCCAGATAGGCTTCGCGCTGAGCGGCGAAGTCCGGCTTCAGATAGTAGTCGCGATCCGGCAGCCCCAGGCCGCCCTGACCCAGATAGGCCGAGTTCATGTCCGGCTTCTGCAGGTCCTCGAACACGTCGAGGCCGAACAGGGAGGCGCCGAAGCCTTCGTGGCTCTGCCCCATCAGGCGGGCCATGCCGGCGTGGTCCGTGACGGCCTTGACCGCCGCCAGGTCGGCGGCAAGCGGAGTCGCCGCCAACTGATTGACGCGGGCCTCGTCCATGAAGCTGGCGTAAAGGGCGCCGACCTTCTGGGCGTTGGCGTTGGCCGGATTGGCGGCGCTGGCCTCGATGATGGCCTTCAACTGCGCCTGGGCGTTTTCGTACAGCACGTCGAACGGGCCGAAGCGGGCCTTGTCCGCCGGAATCTCGGTGGTGCGCAGATAGGTCCCGTTGGCGTATTCGTTGAAGTCGTCGCCTGGCTTCACGGTCGTGTCACGCCCGGTCAGGTCGAAGCCCCAGGTTCCGAACGGAGAAGGCGCGCCCGGCAGACCGTGCGAATGCTCCTGGGCCGAGGCCGCGCCGCCGGTCAGGGCGACGACGATACAGGCCGAACAGGCGGCCATCAGACGAATGCGATTCATGGAAGACAGGGTCCCGATTTTGATCGGCGGCACCATCGCGCCGGTGCGGCGGTCTGTCGCATGACGTTTTTGTAATCTTCGGGGCGGTTCGGTCGGGAAGCGAAGGCTGCTCTTGAGCCCGTCATCCCAGGTCTCGTGCCCAGGATGACGAATGGGGGCGGGGCCTAACCCCGCCCCAAATCTCTGCAGAACGCGCCCAGCACGCGCGGATACAGCTCATGCTCGGCCGTCTTGACCCGTTCGGCTAAGGCCTCCGGCGTATCGTCCGCGACGATCGGCACGCGGGCCTGACCCAGGATCGGGCCTTCATCGACGCCTTCGGTCACCAGATGCACGGTGCAGCCCGCCTCGGCGTCGCTGGCGGCTATGGCGCGGGCGTGGGTGTCTAGACCTGGATACAGCGGCAGAAGGCTGGGGTGGATGTTCAGCATCCGTCCGCGCCAGCCGCCGACCAGCCAGGGCGTCAGCACCCGCATATAGCCGGCCAGGGCCACGACCTCGATCCCGGCGCTTCGCAGCACGCCGTCCACCGCCCGCTCATGCGCCTCGCGGTCCTTGCTGAACGGCTTGTGGGCCACGGTCGCCGTGGTCACGCCCTTGGCCGCCGCGATGGCCAAACCGCCCGCGCCCTCGATGTTGGACACCACCAGCGCCACTTCGTAGCCGCTGTCCGTCCGCTGCCCCGCATCGATCAACGCGGCCATGTTGGACCCGGCGCCGGAAATCAGGACGGCGACGCGGACGGGCGGTAGGGGGGAGGACGACATGGCCTCGCATTGGCCGGGCGGGCGGCGGTTGGCAAGACGAAACGCGAATGACCCTTGTGGTCGGCTCCACCGGGACGTTAGCCTGTAACGTCGGCCGCGCGGCGAGGGGTTGCGGGTCGGCGCGTACAGGGGACTATCGTATGGACAGACTGATCTGCCTCGCGGCCATCGCCGCGATGTTGGGCGCGCCCGTGGCGGCGCTGGCGCAGGAGAGCGGCGCCAACAACAGCAGCAGCAACAACGGCGGGGGCGCGTCGATGCGCTCCGCGACCGACCGATTCCGCAACGCCAACGCTGAGGCCATCGAGAAGGACTGGGCCCGCGCCCCGGTGCAGGAGACCGAGGTGGTCACCGCCCATTCGGTCAACGCCCACGGCAAGACCCTGCGCTATCACGCGACGGCGGGCACCCTGACGATCCGCGACGATGCGGGGATGCCGACCGCCAGCCTGTTCTACACCGCCTATACGCTGGACGGTCAGCCGGTCGGAACGCGGCCAGTGACCTATCTCTACAACGGCGGGCCGGGCTCGCCGACCGTGTGGCTGCACATGGGCTCGTTCGGGCCGATGCGGGTTCAGACCGACGGGCCGACCGTGGTCCGCCCCGCGCCGTTCGCCTTCGGCCCCAACGACCAGACCCTGCTGGACCAGACCGATCTGGTCTTCATCGATATGGTCGGGGCCGGCTTCTCGCGGCCGCTGGGCGAGACGCCCGGTTCGACCTTCTGGGGCGTGGACGGCGACGCCGACGCCTTCGCCCGCGCCATCATGCGATACACGACCAAGTTCAGCCGCTGGTCCAGTCCGAAATACATCATCGGCGAATCCTATGGCACGCTGCGCACCGGGGCCGTGGCCTTCCAGTTGGAAGATCGGGGGATGTCGCTGAACGGGGTCGTTCTGCTGTCGTCGATCATGAACTATGGCGTGCGCCAACCGGGCTATCCGCAGAACTTCGTCACCCTGCTGCCGACCTATGCGGCGACGGCCTGGTATCACAGGAAGCTGGCCAATCCGGCCGCCACGGTCGATGAGCAGGTTCAGCGTGCCCGCGACTTCGCGCTGGGGCCCTACGCCTCGGCCCTGGCCAAGGGGCATATGATCTCTCAGGCCGAGCGCGCCGACATCGTGCGCCAGATGAGCGAACTGACCGGCCTGTCGACCACCTTCATCGACAACGCCAATATGCGCGTGGACCTGAGTAGCTTCCGCAAGGAGCTGCTGCGCGACCGGCGCCAGACCATCGGCCGGCTGGACACCCGCTACCTGGGTCTGGACGAGGACGCTTCAGGCGGGGAGCCCGAGGATGATCCGTCCAGCTCGGCCGTCACCGGGGCCTATTTCGGCGTCTTCCGCGATTATGTGGCCAATCAGCTGAACTACAAGACCGACGTCGAATACCGGATGTCGGCGCGGGGCCTGCCGGGCTTCAACTGGAACTGGAGCCACCGTCCGCCGGTGGGCGGGCCGCAGACCACGCCGAACACCGCCGTCGACCTGGCCACGGCGATGCGGCGCAACCCGTATCTCAAGGTCATGTCGCTGAACGGCTATTACGACGCCGCCACGCCCTTCTTCTCGACAGAGTTCGACCTGGCGCAGATGATGCTGGAGCCCAGCATCCGGCCGAACCTTGAGTTCACCTACTACGAGGGCGGGCACATGATGTATCTGAGCCACGACGCCCTGGTGAAGCTTCACACCGATCTATCGCGCTTCTACGCCCAGACGGCGAACGGCGGCGCGCGGTAGATGCAAAGGCGTTGGAAGCGGCTCAGGCCGCTTCCAACTGTCCGCAGACGAAGGCGACTTCGCCGGCGTTGAGCAGGGCGGCAAGGACCGGCTCGGCGTTTTCGGGCGAGACAATCAGGATGAAGCCGACGCCGCAGTTGAAGGTGCGGCGCATCTCGTGGTCGCTTATGCCGCCGGTTTCGGCCAACCACTGGAACACGGCGGGCATGGGCCAGGCGTCCCAGTCGAACTTGGCCTGCAGACCCTCGGCGATGCAGCGGGGCGGGTTTTCGATTAGGCCGCCGCCGGTGATGTGGGCCGCGCCCTTGACCAGGCCCGCCTTCATGATCGGCAGGACCGGCTTCACATAGATGCGGGTCGGCTCCATCAGGGCCTGGGCCAGCGAGCGGTCCTTGGCGAAGGGGGCGTCGTCGCCCCAGGCCAGGCCGGACTTCTCGACCACCTTACGCACCAGCGAATAGCCGTTGGAGTGCGGGCCGGTGGAGGCCAGGCCGATGATGATGTCGCCCGCCGCCTGACGATCCAGATAGGGCAGGGCGTGGCCGCGCTCGACGGCGCCCAGGCTGAAGCCCGCCAGGTCATAGTCGCCGTCGGTGTACATGCCCGGCATTTCGGCGGTCTCGCCGCCGACCAGGGCCGCGCCAGCCTGACGGCAGCCTTCGGCGATGCCGGCGACGACGCGGCGGGCGGCGTCGATCTCGAGCCGGCCCGTGGCGTAATAGTCGAGGAACAGCAGCGGTTCGGCGCCCTGGGCCAATAGGTCATTGACGCACATGGCGACCAGATCGACGCCCACGCCGTCATGGCGGCCCGTTTCGATGGCGATCTTCAGCTTGGTGCCCACGCCATCGGTGGTGGAGACGATCAGCGGATCCTCGAACCCGGCGGCCTTCAGGTCGAACAGGGCGCCGAAACCGCCCAGCGAAGGCTCCGATCCGGGGCGGGCCGTGGACTTGGCCAAGGGCTTGATGTGTTCGACCAGCATTTCGCCGGCGTCGATGTCCACGCCCGCATCGGCGTAGGTCAGGCCGTTTTCGAGAGGCTTTTGGGTGTCGCTCATGGATCTTGGGCCTGGAATCGGGGCGGAAATGCAGCGCGGGTCTTGCCACACATGGGTTGCGGGGGGCTATAGCACCGGAATGACGCCGATCACCACCAATGAGGCGCTGGCCGAGTTCTGCGCCCGCGTATCCTCCGCCCCCTTCATCACGGTCGATACCGAGTTCATGCGGGAAACGACCTATTGGCCCCGGCTGTGCCTGATCCAGGCCGCGTCGGCCGACCATGCCGCGATCATCGACCCGATGGCCGAGGGGCTGGACCTGGAGCCGTTCCTTGACCTGTTGCGCGACGAGAGGATCATCAAGGTCTTCCACGCCTGTCGCCAGGATGTGGAAATCTTCGTGCGGCTGGGCGCCATGCCCAAACCCCTGTTCGACACCCAGGTCGCGGCCATGGCGGCGGGCTTTGGCGAGCAGGTGGCCTATGATTCGCTGGTCCGGCAGACGCTGCGGATCGAGGTGGACAAGGGCAGCCGCTTCACCGACTGGGCGCGTCGGCCGCTGTCCGACAGCCAGCTGGTCTATGCGCTGGGCGACGTGACCCATCTGGCGGCCCTGTATCCCAAGCTGCGCGACCGGCTGCAGAAGGAAGGGCGGCTGGACTGGGTGATGTCGGAGATGGAGGGGCTGACCGATCCGGCCCTTTACGACACCAATCCCGAGAACGCCTGGAAGCGGCTGAAGCCCAAGAAGTTCTCGGCCAAATATCTGGCCGCCTTCAAGGCCGTGGCCGTCTGGCGCGAGCGCGCGGCGCAGGAGCGGGACCAGCCGCGCGGCCGCATCCTGAAGGACGAGGGCGTGGACGAGATCGCCCAGCAGACCCCCACCGACCCGGACGCCTTCAACCGTCTGCGTTCGGTGCCCAAGGGATTCGGCGGTTCGCGCCTGGGGCTGGAGCTGGCCGAGGAGCTGAAGCGCGTCCTGGCCGATCCTGAAGCCTTCGCGCCCGAAATGGAGCGCCCGGCCCACCGTCAGCCCGCCCCGCCATCGGTGGTCGAACTGCTGAAGGTGCTGCTGAAGGCCAAGAGCGACAACGCCGGCGTGGCCTCCAAACTGATCGCCACGGTCGCGGACCTGGAGAAGATCGCCATCAGCGACGACGCCGACATCGACGCCATGAAGGGCTGGCGTCGCCAGATCTTCGGTGAGGATGCACTGAAGCTGAAACGCGGCGAGATCGCCCTGGTGCTGAATGGCGCGCGGGTGGAAGTCGTCGAGATCGAGTAGCCTGAACGTCTCCTACCCGCCTTGCGGGGAGGGGGACCGCGAGGCGATGGAAGGGCTCTTGAAGTCCCACAGGCGCCCGTGACGCGGCTTAGAGCCCCTCCGTCACGGCGCGGAAGGCGCGCCGCCCCACCTCCCCACTCAGTGGGGAGGAGCCTTTGGCCTCAAATCCTCAGCCCCAGCTCCATCGCCTCGGCCAAGGCCTTGGCGCGCTTCTTCGTCTGTTCGCCCAGCAGGACGTCGGCGTAGCCTTCCGTCGCGGTCAGGCGCAGGTCGCCGCCCTTCACGCGCGCCGTGGCGTTGGCCAGCAGTTGCGGCGATCGGCCGGACAGGTCGCAGGCCAGCCGGATGGCCAGGCCCAGGGCGCGGGCGCGTTTGGCCGCGTCGCCGTCCAGCAGCCGGTCGATGACCTCGGGCTGGGGCGTGGCGGGCGCGCCGCCGTAGCGGGCGTTCAGGGCGCTGGCCAGGAAGGCGCGCTCCACATGGCTGATGCCGGCGACCGGCGCGCGCAGCACCTGGTCGAACACAAGCTCCAGCCGGTGGTCCGGGTGCAGACGAGCGCCCAGGTCCGCCAGCCGACAGGCGGCGCCGACCAGGACCGCGTCACGTTCCTTTCCGAACACCTCGGGCAAGGCGGCGACGATCTCGGAAATCCAGCCGTTCAGCGCGCCGGGCAGGGCGGGGGCCACGCCTTGGCGGCCGCCCAGCGCCGAACAGCCCGCCAGCAGCGGATCGGCGGTGCGCGTCGCCTCGTCCAGTGTCTCGAACAACAGGCCCTCGCGCACGCCCCAGGCCGACATCTCGATCTGTTTCAGGCCCAGATGTTTGATCAGCGCCTCCAGGACCAGGCCGGCGTAGGGCAGGGTCTCGGCGCGCTTCTTGGACACGCCGGGCAGTTTGGCCAGGCCGGCGACGGACTGTTGCGCCACCAGACGCGCCGTCTCCAGGGCGTCTTCGGCCGACATCTGATACTGATGCACGACCCGCAGCGGATAGGATTTCAGCGTCATCTGCACCTGCGCCAGGGTGCGCCACGCGCCGCCCACGGCATAGAGGCGATCGCTCTTGAACTGGGCCGCGACGGGCTTCAGCGCCTGGTCGATGCGGGTCTTGATCCGGTCGGCGTCGAATCCCTTGCCCTCGGCCAGGGCGAAGGGCCCCAGCGGCAGGGTCAGTCCGTGCTCCACCCCGTCTCCGTTCAATCGGGTCAGCTCCAGGCTGGCGCCGCCCATGTCGGCCGAGACGCCGTGCGCCATGGGCGCGCCGGCCAGCACGCCCATGGCGGCGTATTTTGCCTCTTCCCCGCCCGACAGGACGCGGATGTTCAGACCGGTCTCGGCGGCGACACGCTCGCAGAACTCAGGCCCGTCCAGGGCTTCGCGCACGGCGGCGGTGGCGGCGATCAGGGTCGCGTCCGGCCGCACGCCCTCCAGCACGGCGGCGAAGCGGCGCAGCGCCGTCATGGCCATGACCACGCCCTCCGGCGACAGTTTGCGCGTCGTCGGCAGGTCGCGGCCCAAGCCGGCCAGCACCTTCTCGTTATAGACGGTCCAGATCGCCCGGCCCTCCAGCCGGTACAGCACCAGCCGCACCGAGTTGGAGCCGATGTCGATGGCCGCGATGTCGCGGTCGGTCAGCACGGCGTCGGGCATCAGCGGCCGGGACGCTCGTATCGAAGCACGGCGGGCAGGCTCTTGGCCTTGCGGCCACGTCCCGAAAGGCTGGGATTGGTCATGAAATATTTGTGGGCCGAGAAGGGCCGCTCAGGATCGGCGGGCGCGACGCGGGTATAGCGCCCCTCGGCGTCCAGCACCCAACTTTGTGCGTCGTCCTTCAGGTTGGCCACCATGATCTGGTCCAGCACCTGGTCGTGGACCGTAGCGTTGCGGATCGGCGTCATCAGCTCGACCCGGCGATCCAGGTTGCGCGTCATCCAGTCGGCGGACGAAATGAAGACCTTGGCCTTGTCGTGCGGCAGGTCCTTGCCGTTGGCGAAACAGACGATGCGGCTGTGTTCCAGGAAGCGGCCGACGATGGACTTGACCCGGATGTTCTCCGACAGGCCCGTCACGCCGGGCCGCAGGCAGCAGATGCCGCGCACCACCAGGTCGATCCGCACCCCCCACTGGCTGGCGCGATAGAGGGCGTCGATGATCTCCACGTCCACCAGCGAGTTCAGCTTGACCCAGATGGCGGCGGGCTTGCCCATGGCGGCGGCCGACATCTCCTTGCCGATCAGTTCGATCAGCGTGGACTTCATGTTCAGCGGCGACACCACCAAGGCTTCCAGATGGTCGGGCGTCGCATAGCCGGTGATGTAGTTGAACACCTTTGTCGCATCGCGCCCCAGGACGGGATCGCAAGAGAACAGCGACAGGTCTGTGTAAACCTTGGCCGTGACCGGGTGATAGTTGCCGGTGCCGAAGTGGCAATAGGTCTTCAGCGCATCGCCTTCGCGGCGGACAACCACGCTGACCTTCGCGTGGGTCTTGTATTCGACGAAGCCGAAGACGACGTGGACGCCGGCCCGCTCCATCGCCCGCGCCCAGCGCAGATTGGCCTCTTCGTCGAACCGGGCCTTCAGTTCGACCAGGGCGGTGACGTTCTTGCCGTTCTCGGCCGCCTCGATCAGGGCGGCGACGATGGGGCTGTCCTTGGAGGTGCGGTACAGGGTTTGTTTGATCGCGATCACGTTCGGATCGCGCGCCGCCTGACGCAGGAACTGAACCACCACGTCGAAACTCTCGAACGGGTGGTGGATCAGCATGTCCTTTTCGCGGATGGCGGCGAAGACGTCGCCGCCGTTGTCGCGCACCCGTTCCGGATAGCGCGGCTCATAGCCCTTGAACTTCAGATCCGGGTGGCCGCCGCCGATCAGGTCCGACAGCTGGGCCAGACCCAGCATACCGTCCACCAGAACCACGTCCTGAGGCGCCGCCTCCAGTTCGCCCACGATGAAGTCGCGCAGATCGGCGGGCATGGAGGCCTCGATCTTGACCCGCACGACCGAGCCCAGGCGACGCTGCTTCAGCGCCTCCTCGAACTCCAGCACCAGATCCTCGGCCTCTTCCTCGATCTCGATGTCTGAATCGCGGATCAGGCGCAGCACGCCCTTTTCCTGGACCTCGCAGCCGGGGAACAGGTGGTCGATGAACAGCAGCAGCACGTTTTCCAGCGTGATGAACCGCTTGTGCCCCGGCGTGGAACGGCCGTCGGTGGGCAACTCCCAGAACCGGCGGACCTGGGTCGGCACGGGCACCAGGGCGTAGAAGGTCTTGGTCTCGCCCTTGCGCTTCAGCTTAAGCGCCAGAGAGAAGCCCAGGTTCGGCAGGAAGGGGAAGGGGTGCGCCGGGTCGATGGCCAGGGGCGTCAGCACCGCGAACAGCTGGTTCAGGAACTCGGGCTCCAGCCGCTCGCGCTCGGTCTTGGTGATGCGCTGGCGATCGACGACCTCGATGCCGGCGACGGTCAGCTCCTTCTTCAGCTGACGCCAGCGCAACTGCTGCTCGGCCATCAGTTCGCCGGCGGCGACATTGATCCGCTCCAGCTGTTCGGCGGGCGTCAGACCATCGGAAGACAGAACCCGCACCCGCTCGCGCAACTGCCCCTTCAGGCCGGCGACGCGGGTCATGAAGAACTCGTCCAGATTATTGGCCGAGATGGACAGGAAACGCAGCCGCTCCAGCAGCGGATGGTTGGCGTTGGCCGCTTCCTCCAGCACCCGCTCGTTGAAGGCCAGCCAAGAGGTCTCGCGATTGAAGAACCGGCTGGGCGAGGCCAACAGCTCTTCGCTGAGGGCCAGCTGGGGGGCGCGAGAGGCGGGAACCTCTTCGCCTCGGGTGTCGTCGTGGATCGCGGCGTCGGTCATGACCCGGTTCTCGCGCGCGTCTGTGACGGCCGCAAGCGGGCGCGGCGAAAATCGTGAAGCGCCGGGGCGACGCAGCGGCCGCCCCGGCTGTGTGGCTTATTGAACGATGGTGTTGGGCGCCGTGCCGGCCGGGCAGTCCCCCAAGCGCTTGGCGTCGATGGTCATCTTCATCTCGGCGATGGCCGGCGGAACGTTGGGGCCGGTGGTCTTGGTGGTGATGTCCACCTTATAGGCCGTGCGCATGTCGCCGGACACCTTGCCGTCCGACGTCACCGTCATGCCCTGGGCGTTGCAGACGGCGTGGAACTCGGCGCCGCCGGGAACCGATTTGACGCTGTTCTCGCTGCAGGTCACGCCTTGCTGGGGGGCGTTGAAGGGGTTGGAGCCGGGCGCGGTCTCGCCGATGCAGATCTTCATCGTCGTCGGCTGCGGCATCTGCGGGCCCGAAACGGTCTGCTGCCACAGGCCCGGCTGCGGCGCGGGCATGGAGGCGGTTGCCGGCGCGGTGGTTTCGCCCTTGGCCGTCTTGGCGTCGTCGCCGTTGGAACAGGCCGCGAGCAGGGCGACGGCGGAGATCATGACAAGCTGAACACGCATTTGGACGTTTCCCGTTTGCTGGAGCGCATGGTCGCTCCGGCGGCTCAACGCCAAGGCAAAGCTAAGCGTTCAAAATTCAGCCACGATTCCAAATGCGATGTTGTGCATATCCCGGATGTCGGGATGTCAGCCGGCGTCCATCGCGTCCAGCACCTGTCGGGCCAGGACGCGCGTGACCGGACGATGCAGGGCGTCCAGCCGCTCCACCACCGTTGCGGCGGCGTCGCCGGATCGGTCCAGACGGCGCACCAGATAGTCGATCACCTCGTCGGCCGGGGTGATGCTGCGTTCCGAAAAGCGGGCGCGCAGAATGGCCGACAGCACCGCGTCGTCGGGCGCCTGGACCGCCACGGTCCGCATCGCGTCCAGCCGTGAGCGCAGGTCGGGCAGGGCGACCGACCACTGGCGCGGCGCCAGGCGCGACGCCATCAGCAACGCCCCTCCGACCGAACCGGCCAGGTTGATCAGGTGAAACAGGCTCTCGTCGTCGGCCTGATCTGCGTCGTCCAGCAGAACCGGGCGGCCTTCCAACTCCCGCGGATCGATCAGGGCCGCCTCCGCGCCGGTCAGCGGCGCGGCCCCGACCCGTTCGGCCCAGTCGGCGGCCAGGCGGCTCTTGCCCGATCCGGCCGGGCCATGCAGCGCCAGCACGGGCGCGACCCCGTCCGGCCAGCGGCCCAGCAAGGCGACCGCCTCGACGTTGCTGTCCGACACCACGAAGGCCTCGCCCACGGCGTGGCGCTCCAGCGGCAGACGCAGCTGTTCGGCGGTCGGACGGGACGGGGCGCTCAGCGCGGTCATGCCCCCGTCATAGCAGAGGCCGGGATTAACCGCGTCGGCGCCCCTCTGTTGGTTCCGGGGAGGGAAGCCGCGTCGCTGTGGATGAAATCAGGCGAACGGAACCATGGCGGGGTTCAGCTTGCCCGCCTTGAACTCCGTCACTGAATAGTCGGCCAGACCATGAACGTGGAACGGGTCGTCCTTCAGCAGGGTTTCCAGCTCTTCCTTGGCGACCCGGCTGGCCACGACCAGCACCCCGCCGGTGCGCGGAACCATCGGCCCTGCGGCGATCACCAGTCCGCTGGCCACGTGCTGGTCCAGCCATTCGCGATGCTCGACCGTCCGCGCCTCGATGGCTTCGATCGGCTGGGTGTAGGTGATGATGACGATGAACATGGCGGCCTCTACAACGCGATGGGCGCCAGATATCGTTCGCCGCGCGGGGCTTTGCAACGGCTGAAACCTTGACTTTCCGGGGCGATGATGCGCCCTACGCCGCTTCGATTTCCGGCGCCGACGGCGACGGATTCCACCGCCAAAGTCTCCAGACGGTTCGTTCCATGCACGCCTATCGCTCTCACACCTGCGGCGCGCTTCGCGCCTCCGACGCCGGTTCCGCCGTCCGCCTGTCCGGCTGGGTGCACAGGAAGCGCGATCACGGCGGCCTGCTGTTCATCGACCTGCGCGACCACTACGGCCTGACGCAGCTGGTGCTGCACCCCGAGACGCCCGGCTTCGCCGCCGTCGAACGCCTGCGCGCCGAGAGCGTCATCAAGGTGGACGGCGAGGTCGTGGCCCGCGACGCCTCGGTGGTGAACCCCAATCTGCCGACTGGCGAGATCGAAGTCCGCGTTCAGGGCGTCGAGGTGCTGTCCGAGGCCGCCGAACTGCCGATGCCGGTCTTTGGCGATCAGGAGTATCCCGAGGACATCCGCCTGGCCAACCGCTTCCTGGACCTGCGCCGCGAGCGTCTGCACAAGAACATCGTCCTGCGTTCGCGTGTGATCTCCTCGATCCGTCAGCGCATGGTCGGCCAAGGCTTCCTGGAATATCAGACGCCGATCCTGACGGCCTCGTCGCCGGAAGGCGCCCGCGACTTCCTGGTGCCGTCGCGCCTGCATCCGGGCAAGTTCTATGCGCTGCCCCAGGCGCCGCAGCAGTTCAAACAGCTGCTGATGGTCTCGGGCTTCGACCGCTATTTCCAGATCGCGCCCTGCTTCCGCGACGAAGACCTGCGCGCCGACCGTTCGCTGGAGTTCTATCAGCTCGACGTCGAGATGAGCTTCGTGACCCAGGAAGACGTCTTCGCCGCCATCGAACCGCTGATGCACGGCGTGTTCGAGGAGTTCGGCGAGGGCAAGCCGGTCTCGCCCATCGACCAGCCGCACGTCTTCACCAACGACTTCGGCGAGACGTTCGAGCACAAGGGCTTCGAGCGCCTGACCTACGCCCAGTCGATGGCCTGGTACGGTTCGGACAAGCCGGACCTGCGCAACCCGATCAAGATGCAGGTGGTGTCGGACCATTTCCGCAACGGCGGTTTCGGCCTGTTCGCCAAGATCCTGGGCGCGGACGACAAGAACGCGGTCTGGGCCATCCCGGCGCCGACCGGCGGATCGCGCGCCTTCTGCGACCGCATGAACAGCTGGGCGCAGGGCGAGGGCCAGCCCGGCCTGGGCTATATCTTCTGGTCCGAGGATCAGGGCGTCTGGGGCGGCCCGATCGCCAAGAACCTGGGTCAGGAGCCGACCCAGGCCCTGATGTCGTCGCTGGGCCTGGGCCAGGGCGACGCCGCCTTCTTCGTCGCCGGCCTGCCCGCGACCTTCGCCAAGTTCGCCGGCCTGGCCCGCACCCGCGTCGGGACCGAGCTGAAGCTGGTCGACGAGAACCAGTTCAAATTCTGCTGGATCGTCGACTTCCCCATGTTCGAATGGTCGGAAGAAGAGAAGAAGGTCGACTTCAGCCACAACCCCTTCTCCATGCCGCAGGGCGGGCTGGAGGCGCTGGAAAATCAGGATCCGCTGACCATCCGCGCCTATCAGTACGACATCGTCTGCAACGGCTATGAGCTGTGCTCGGGCGCGATCCGGAACCACAAGGCCGAGATCATGCTGAAGGCCTTCGAGATCGCCGGCTACGACGCCTCGGTGGTGGAGGAGCAGTTCGGCGGCATGTTGAACGCCTTCCGCTTCGGCGCCCCGCCGCACGGCGGCCTGGCCCCCGGCATCGACCGCATCGTCATGCTGCTGGCCGGCGAGACGGCCATCCGTGAAGTGATCGCCTTCCCGCTGAACCAGCAGGGCGAGGACCTGTTGATGAACGCCCCAACCGAGGCCGAGGAGCGCCAGCTGAAGGACGTGCACATCCGCACCGCCCCGCCGATCAAGGTCTGATCGGCGCGGTCATCGCTGAAACGAAGAAGGGGACGCCAGGCGGGCGTCCCCTTTTTGCTGTTCAGTTCCCGGCGACCGCGACGAAATTCCTGACCCGAGGCGGCACGGGCGGAGCCGGCGGGGTGCGGATCACCGTGATCGCACTGCTGCGGCAGGCCTGGGCGGTCAGTCCGCCGGGCAGGCGGGTCGAGCCGTCGCCGCACGCCGTCCTGATCTGGCCCTGCGTCAGGCCGCGCGCGCCGGACAGGTCGGCGCCGCGAATGTCCGTCCGGTGCATCGACGCCTCGGAAAAGTCTGTCCGGGAGAAACGTCCGCCGGTCAGACGGGCGCCGTCCAGCGTCGATCCGGTGAAGCGGGCATTGCTGAAATCGCCGGACGACAGGTTGGAGGCATGGATTTCGGCGCCGGTGAAGTCGGCGCCCACGGCGACGACATTGGCCAGGGTCGCGCCGAACAGTTCCGCGCCGATGAACTTGGCGCCGGACAGGGTGGCGCCGTTGAAGTTGACCCCGTGCATTTGGGCGCCCGAGATTTCGGCTCGGCTCATATTGGCGCGCACGAAGCCGGCGCCCTGAGCCTCGGCCCCGGTCAGGACCGCGCTGGTGAAGTTGGTCGAGCTGAAGTTGGCCCCGATGATCTGGACGCCCGACAGATTGGCGCGGCTGAAGTCGCTGCCCGAGAAGTTGGAGCCCATCATCTCGGCGCCGCGCAGATTGGCCCCGACCAGGGTGGCGTTCATGAAGCTGGCGCCCGTGAAGGTGGCGCCCGACAGGTTGCGACCCGACAGTTCGCAGCGGTTGCACGATCCGCCCAGCGACACGGTTCGGGCCACGTCCCGGTCCTGCATCGACATCTCGACCCCGGCCATGGCGGGAGACGCCATCAGCGCCGCGCCCAGCGCCAGCAGGGCCAAGGAGGGTCGAAACCGGATATGTTCAGCGATCTGTTTCACGAGACCTGAATGCCCCGAAAGCCCCGCGCGACCTACTTAAATCGAGGTAACTTCGTTAAATCGAGGCAAGATCGGCGGCCCTCAGCAGGCGGGAATGCGAAGGCCGCGCGGCAAGACGGTGGAGCCGTCGCCGCACGCCTGGTTCAGCTGACCCTGCGTCAGGCCGGTGGCACGCGCCAACTGGGCGCCCGACAGGTTCGTGCCCGCCAGCGTCGCGCCCGAGAAATTCGCGCCTTCCAGATAGGCGCCCACGAAACTGGCGTTGGTCAGGTTGGCGCGCGTGAAGTTGGAGCCCGAGAAGACCCCGCCATAGCCTTCCACGTCGCGCAGATCGGCGCCGGAGAAGCGGGTGCGGTTCATCACGCTCAGGCTCATGTCCGACTGGCGCAGGCGCGAGCCGGCCAGGTTCAGTCCGCGCGCCTCCAGGCCCGAGAAATCCCCCTGGAACAGGTTGCAGCCGGCGCAGGAGGCGCCGCGCCGGACGCTGGCGATCTGGCCGGCGTTCTGGGCCAGGACGGGGGTCGCCACGACCAGCAAGGCGGTTGCGATCAGACCGAGAGAGAGTGTGCGTTTCATGGACCGGGCTCCGACGTTTGATCGTCCTGAAGCAAACCCTAGGCCATAACCCTTAACCTAGCCCTGATCCCCGCCCTTCAGCGCCGGCGCGGCCCCGCAGGTGTCGCAGGTCCAGCCGCCGCCGCGCTGTTGCAGGGTGAAGTCGCCGCAGGCGGGGCAGGCCACGGCCTCGCCCGACGTTGAGGCGCGGGCGTCCGGCTCGGTCTTCTTGCCGAACGGCAGGACCACCAGATTGTCGGGCGCGGACCCGCGCGCGAACCCCTTGGAGATGAAGCGAGCGGCGGGGACGGCCTCGCCCTGCGGCGCGCCGCCCTCCAGCCCGTCGCCGTCCAGGGCCTCGGCCTCGCCATTGGCCAGTTCATGCCGGTCCAGATAGGAGACGCCCAACTCGCGGAAGATGTAGTCCAGGATCGAGGTGGCCGAGCGGATGGAATCGTTGCCCGTCACGCGGCCCGCCGGTTCGAACCGGGTGAAGACGAAGGCGTCCACGAACTCGTCCAGCGGCACGCCGTATTGCAGGCCGATGCTGATCGCGATGGCGAAGTTGTTCATCAGGCTGCGGAAGGCGGCGCCTTCCTTGTGCATGTCGATGAAGATCTCGCCCAGTTCGCCGTCTTCGTATTCGCCGGTGTGGATATAGACCTTGTGGCCCCCCACGGCCGCCTTTTGGATATAGCCCTTGCGGCGGTCGGGCAGTTTGCGGCGGGCGCGCTCGCGCTCGACCACCCTTTCCACCACCCGTTCGGTCGCACGCGGCGCCTCGCGCGCCGGTTCGGGCCGAGCGGCCGTCTCGACGGCGGGCAGGGTCAGCAGCGGGCGGGCCGGCGGCTCGGCGCGTTGCAGCCGGATGGCGCGGCGGCCGTCCAGCGCCGCCTGACCCATCAGCCGCGCCGCCTGGCCCGCCGTGGTGCGCCAATGGGTGGTCTCGGGCGCGATGTCGGCCAGGTCGCTGAACGGCGTGATGGCCTGGCGCAGTTCGGCCGCCGCCCCTTCGGGATCGGCCAGCAGGGCGGCGACGGCCGCCGGCGCCTCGGGCCAGGTCGAGAGGTCGCCGTGACCGAACACCCAGCGCGCGGCGGCGGCCTCGGCCTCGTCCGACACCCCCAGCAGCGTCAGCAGCAGGCCGTCTCCGTCCTCGACGCCCAGCACGTCGCGGATAAAGCCGGCGTCCAGGACGGGGGCGGAGAAGACGGCGTCGAAATCCTCGGCCCAGGCCAGGGCGTGCTCGATGGCCGCCAGTTCGATGTCGGTGAAGCCCAGCGTCCGCAGCGCGGCATGATCCAGGCCCGGCGCTTCGACCAGGGTGCGGCGTCCGAACACATGGCGTTCGGCCGCCTGGACGTCGCCGCCCGCCGCGCCCAGCGCCGCCGCCAGCGCCGGATGCAGCCGCCGCCCGATCTCGCCGTCCGCCGTCTGGAACACATCAACGGCGGCGATGCGCCCCCGGCCCAGCCGCAGCCGCGCCTCCGCATCGTCCACAAACAGGCCGATGGCCGAATGCCGTCGCGGACGGGGCTTCGCCTTCAGGGCCTTCAGCGCGGCCTCCGCAACGGGATCGTTTTCGCCCTGCAGCGCCCGGCGTCGGGCGGCCCGGGTCTCCTGGGCGGCGGCCTGCACCTCGTCCCAGTCGGGCGCCGCGCCCCGGAGGGCGGCCAGATCGGCCGAGGTCTCGCCCGCGGTCGCCGCGACCAGGGCCGCCAACGATTGAGCCTGCGCCGTCCGCGCCTCGCCCAACGGCGCCACGGCCTCCAGCAGCCCTTCCAGCCCCAGCGCCAGGACGCCAGGCGTGGGGCTCGACAGGTCCAGCGCCGTGATCAGCAATCGCGTCAGGGCGGCCAGATCGTCGGCGGTCTCGCCGTCCAGCGCCATCACGGCGGGCAGGTCGATGACCATGCGCGCGGTGGTCGGGGCCGTCGCCGTCTCCGCATCGCGCGGATCGAAGGCCAGGATCAGCCCGCCATCGAGCGCCGCCCTGGCAGCCAGCAGGGCCTCTGGCGCGCCCGCTGCGATCTGCGTCCGGTCGGCCAGCGCCACCAGGGGCGCGGCCTCTATGGCGGGGCCCAGGTCGGGCAGGGGACGTTCGCCGTCCACCGCCCGCAGGATGTCGGCGTCCGACGCCCCGCAACGCCGGGCCAGGGCCGCCGCCCGCCCCAGAGCCGGGTTGCGCGAAGGATCGCCGCAGTCGCCGCGCGGTCCCTCGCACCGACCCACCGCATCGGCGACCCCGGCCAGGGCGTCGGCCAGGGCTTGGGCCGCCTGGGCGCCCAGGCGCGCGGCGGAGCGGCGTCCGCCGTGATCGGCAAGGACGGCGGCCGCGCCCGGATCGTTCAGGTCCACCATACCCGTCGCCGCCGCGCCCGATCGCGCCGGCGCCGCCAGCCCCAGCCTGATGACGGCCGAAAGCTCATCGGCGAACACCGCGGCCTGGGCCGCATCGAACACACCCTCCGCCACGCCGGTCCTGGCCAGAAGGGCGGACCAGGCGTCCACGCCCCCATCCAGCCAGTCGCCGCAGGTGTCGTCGGACGGTCCCTGGGCCGCGATCCAGTCCAGCCAGGCCTCGATCTGCGCCTCCGACCAGCCGACGGGGGCCAGCACCGGCCGCACGCCGGCGGGCCGCTCCACGACGTGGTGCTCCATCGCGACTCGCCGGGCGCGAGGGGCGAAGACGGATTGATTGCGCATGGCGGTCTCTCCGATGGGTTCGCGCCAGCCTAGGTCCAAGACCGCACTTGTCCAATACATCTGGTGTCGCAGGGCCAGGTTGCCCACAAGATATCGATTCGACCTTTGACCCCGGCGCTGCCGCCTGAACGCTGGACGAAGAGGACGCGGGTTTCTATGATCCGCGCGAGCGTCGGGCCCTGAGTCCGACGAACCCTTACGGTTGGATTTCACGACGTGTTGAGCAAGATTTTCGGCTGGTGGGAGGGCGCCACGATCGGCACCCGCTTCACCATCGCCAAGCGCGGTCGCTTTGTCGGTCAGGACGAGAACGGCAATCGATATTACGAGAGCCGCGACAACGTCAGCTATGACGGCCGCAAGCGTCGCTGGGTGATCTATGACGGCTATGCCGAGGCGTCCAAGGTCACGCCCGACTGGCACGGCTGGCTGCATTACACCTTCGATCTGCCGCCGACCGAGCAGCCGCTGCCGCGTCGCGCATGGGAGAAGGAGCATCTGCCCAACCTGACCGGCACCCCCCTGGCCTGGCGCCCGCCCGGCTCGCTGGCCAACGAGGCCAAGCGCCCGGCCGCGACCGGAGACTATCAGGCCTGGACGCCCGAGTGAAAACCCGCCGGATCCTGATGGGCGCCGGCGCCCTGATCGGCGTGCTGAGCGCGGGGGCCGTCACGGCCAGCGTGCTTCAGGACGCGCCGCGCGATGCGCGCCCGGTCCAGGATCCCATCGGCGACATTCTGCGAAAGACTCCGGCGCAGCCGGCGTCGAACGTGCCGACCGAGACGCCGCCCGCCGGCGCGCCCGCCCCGCGCGCGCCCGTCGCGGTGACGCCGCCCCCGGCCGTCATCATCGCCGAGGACGCCGCCGTCGAGGAAAAGGCCGAGGAAGAGGTCAAGGCCGAACGCCCCGTCGCTGAAAAGGCCATCGACCAGCCCGCCACGCCCGGCCGTCGCCAGCGACGCAAGTTCGCGGTCATCCAGGCCATCGACAAGGTCACGGCCGAGACGATGAAGTTCGAGGTCGAGGTCGGGGGCCGGCCTGTGCGCTTCAACCGCAACCTGGTCTTCGCCGCCCGCGCCTGCGAGGTGACGACGCCGGACGAACTGACCGAAGATTCCATCGCCTATATGGACGTCTCGCTGCAGCCGCGAGGCCAGACCACGTCGCGCCAGATCTTCCGGGGCTGGATGTTCGCCTCGTCACCGGCGGTCAGCGGGGTGCAGAACCCCTATTACGACGCATGGGTGGTCGGCTGTAAGAACTGATCGACTGGCGAGAGAATCGGCATGGATCGCAAACGACCGTTGAAGAAGGACGAGACGGTGGAAGTCCGTCTGTCACACGCCGCCAAGACCGCCTTCATGGCCCGCTGCCAGGCCGAGGGCCGCACGGCCAGCGAGGCGATCCGCCGCTTCATCGACGCCGAACTGAACCAGACCGCCGCTCGACGCTCAATCCCCACCGGCTGGCGTCAGCTCGCCGCCGCCGCCTTGGCCGGCCTGGCTCTGGGCGCCGTCGCGGTCCCCGCCCTGGCTCAATCCCGGTCGGCCGCCCCCAGCCGGGCCGCCTTCGACCGTCTGGATCGAAACCACGACGGCGTGGTCAGCTTCGACGAGTATCGGGCGGGTTAGGCCGTCGTCTCCGTCGCCATTTGGGGGACGGTCTATCGCACCGGAACCAGGAAGCGGTCCCCTTGCAGGTTCAGCCAGGTCCACGGCTTGAACAGGCCGGCGCCGGGTTTCCAGGACGCCAGCACCATCGCCGCGCGGCCGACGATGTTCTCGGCCGGCAGCAGGCCCACGCCGATCTCCGGCGGCCAGCGGCTGTCCAGCGAGTTGTCGCGATTGTCGCCCATCATCAGATAATGGCTCGGCGGCACGCGGCGCGGCGGCGTGTCGTCGCCGGGCAGGCCCGGCCCGCCGTCATAGGTGACGTAGCTGCGACCGTCGGCCAGGGTCTCGCGCACCCGCTGCACCCGGCGCTGCGGCGCATCGTGATCGGCGACGAAATCCAGCCGCGTCTGGCGCACGGCCGCGCCATTGACGAAGACCACGCCGCCCCGCACCTGAACCGTATCGCCAGGCAGGCCCACGACCCGCTTGATCCAGACCTGCCTGGGATCGCGCGGCAGGCGGAACACCACCACGTCGCCGCGACGCGCCTGGGCCCCCATCAGCCGTCCCGGCCTGATCGACGACGCCAGCGGCAGCGACGCTTCGCTCCAGCCATAGGCGAACTTGGACACGACGATATAGTCGCCGGTCACCAGTCCCGGCTCCATCGACGAGGACGGGATGGTGAAGGGCTGAAACAGCAGAAGGCGCAACAGCGTCGCCACGATCAGGGCGACGACCAGCGTCAGGACGATTTCGCGGGCCTCTTTGAAGGCGGACGGGCGGGGCGGGGGTGTCGATGTGTCGGTCATGGCGCCATCGAGGCCGACACGCGGAACCGACGCCAGCGGATCCGTGTCGGGACAGGTCCGAAATCGTGTCCGGACAAGCCCTATAGCCTGCACCATTCGTCATTCCGTAGCGGCCCAGGACGACCCCGCACCCGGCAGGCGGCTTCAGCTGGGGGATGCGCCTGGAGCGAGCGCCGCCTCAACCGCCTCGGCGCCGGTCAGCGGCGCGAGCAGCGCCGCCTGGTCGGCCGTGACCTTCAGCGCGGGCGCCAACCGCCTCAGATAGGCCGCCTGCGGCGTCTCCACCGCGCCGAACTGGCTGAGGTGATCGGTCAGAAACTGGGCGTCCAACAGGGTCCAGCCGCCCTTCCTCAACCGCGCGACCAGATGCACCAGCGCCACTTTCGATGCGTCGCGCTCGCGGCTGAACATGCTCTCGCCGAAGAAGGCGCCGCCCAGGGATACGCCGTAAAGTCCGCCGACCAGCCGCTCGTCGCGCCAGCATTCGATGGAGTGGACATGACCCATGGCGAACAGGGCCGCATACAGCCGCCGGATCGGCGCGTTGATCCAGGTGTCTTCGCGATCCGGTCCTTGCGCCGCCGCACAGCCGTCCAGCACGGCTTCGAAGGCGGTGTCGATGCGCACCTCGAACGGCTCGCCCCGCACGGTGCGTCGCAGGCGGGCGGGGATGTGGAAGGCGTCCAGCGGTATGACGCCCCGCTGGTTCGGCTCGATGATGAAGACGCGCGGATCATCGCGCGCCTCGGCCATCGGAAACACGCCCCGGGCGTAGCAGGCCAGCAGGTCCTCGGGGCCGAAACCGCCGAAAGGCCCGCTGGCGCTGAAATCGGGGTCCGTCAGGCGTCGCCCTTCTGACGGGCAGCCCATTTCTCCAGCCAGTGGATATCGTAGTCGCCCGACAGGATGTCCGGCTCGGCCAGCAGCTTCTGGAACAGAGGGATGGTGGTGTCGACGCCGCCGATGACCACCTCGCCCAGCGACCGCTTCAGGCGTGCGATGGCCTCCTCGCGGTCGCGACCGTGGACGATGAGCTTGCCGATCAGGCTGTCATAATAGGGCGGGATCGAATAGCCGGCGTAGATGGCGCTATCCAGACGCACGCCCAGGCCGCCCGGGGCGTGGAAGTCTGTGATCTTGCCCGGCGACGGGGTGAAGGTCTCGGGGTTCTCGGCGTTGATCCGCACCTCGATGGCGTGGCCCTTGAACTCGATGTCGTCCTGGGTGAACGACAGCGGCAGACCGGCGGCGATCCGCACCTGTTCGCGCACCAGATCGACGCCGGTGATCATTTCCGTGACCGGGTGTTCGACCTGCAGGCGGGTGTTCATCTCGATGAAGAAGAACTCGCCGTCCTCCCACAGGAATTCGATGGTGCCGACGCCAAGATAGCCGATGGCGGCGATGGCCTTGTTGACCGTTTCGCCGATCTTCTTGCGACCTTCCGCCGACAGGGCGGGCGAGGGGGCCTCTTCCAGCACCTTCTGGTGACGGCGTTGCAGCGAGCAGTCGCGTTCGCCCAGGTGGACGACATTGCCGTGGCTGTCGGCGATGACCTGAATCTCGATGTGGCGCGGCTTCTGGAGGTAGCGCTCCATATAGACGGCGCCGTTGCCGAAGGCGGCCTTGGCCTCGGATTGGGCGGTCTGGACCGCCTCGACCAGGTCGTCGGGCGTCAGGGCCACCTTCATGCCGCGTCCGCCGCCGCCCGCCGCCGCCTTGACGATCAGCGGGAAGCCGATGGACTTGGACGCCTCGATGGCGGCCTCGACCGTCTCGACCTCGCCGTCGGAACCGGGGACGACGGGGATGCCCGCGTCCTTGACGGTCTGTTTGGCGCTGATCTTGTCGCCCATGACCCGGATATGATCGGGCTTGGGACCGATGAAGGTCATGCCGTGCGCTTCGACGATCTCGGCGAAGCGGGCGTTCTCGGACAGGAAGCCATAGCCGGGGTGGATGGCCTGGGCGCCGGTGATCTCGGCCGCCGCGATGATCGAGGGGATGTTCAGATAAGACTTGGCGGCCGAGGCCGGGCCGATGCAGACGCTCTCATCCGCCAGTCGCACCCACATGGCGCCCCTATCGGCCTCGGAATGGACGGCGACAGTGGAGATGCCCATCTCCTTGCAGGCCCGGTGGACCCGCAGGGCGATCTCGCCGCGATTGGCGATCAGAACCTTGGTGAACATGGCTTACGCCTCGAGCAGGACGAGGGCTTCGCCGAACTCGACCGGCTGGGCGTCGCCGACCAGGATGTCGGCGACCACGCCGTCGCGCGGGGCCTGGATCGGGTTCATCGTCTTCATCGCCTCGACGATCAGCAGGGTCTGGCCCTTCTTGACCTTGTCGCCCGGCTGGACGAAGGCCGGCGCCTCGGGCGAGGGCTGAAGGTAGGCGGTGCCGACCATCGGCGACTTCACCTCTTCGCCCGCGCGGGCGACGATGGCGGCGGGATCGCTGGGCATGGCGGCAGGCGCAGCAGCGGCGGCGGCGGGCGCGGCGGCGACCGCAGCGGGTGCGGCGGCGTACTGGACCGGGGCGGCGTTGACGGTGATTTCGCGCGCGACGCGGATGCGCAGTTCGCCGCGTTCGACCTCGACCTCGGTCAGGTCGGTCTCGTTCAGAATCTCGGCCAGCTGGCGAACCAGAGCGGCGTCGATTTCGGCGTGTTTCTTGTCATCGGCCATTGGAATGCGCCTTGTCTTTCGTGTGTGTAAGCGAACGGGCGGCCCTCAGGGCCGTTCCCGGATCAGGGTCAGGGCCGCCTGGACGGCCAGTTCATAGCCGGTCGCGCCGAAACCGGCGATGACGCCGGTCGCCGCGGACGACACATAGGAGTGATGGCGAAACGTCTCGCGCGCCGCCGGATTGGACAGATGCAGTTCGATCACCGGGATCGACAGCATCTTCAACGCATCGTGCAGGGCCACCGAAGTGTGGCTGTAGGCCGCCGGATTGATGATCAGGGCGTCGGCGCCCTCTCGCGCTTCCTGAATCCAGTCGACCAGCGCGCCCTCGTGATTGGTCTGGCGAAACACGACCTGCGCGCCGCCCGCCGCCTTGACGCACCGCTGCTCGATATCCGCCAGGGTGTCGCGGCCATAGATGTCAGGCTCCCGAACCCCGAGCAGGTTCAGGTTGGGGCCGTTCAGCACATGAATGACGGGCGTTTCGGCCATGGTCCCAGGAATCGATCCGGCGCAGTGCGGCGCAAGAGGGGCCTTTTAGCGGACGCTGGGCTTGGGTCAAACGGTCGGCGTATCGAAGTTTACGCCGAGGCAGGGGTGTCGGATGGGGTTCGCCGGGCGCCGTACTCTGGCGAAGTCGCCCGCCGCCGTCTATCTGCGCAGCACGCCAGACGGAGAGCCGCCATGAACCAGATCCAATTGAACGGCGAACCCCGCCTGGTCCAGGCCGCCACCATCCTGGCCCTGGTCGAGGAACTGGCGCTGGACCCGCGCAAGGTGGCGGTCGAGCGCAATCTGGAAATCGTGCCCCGCTCGCTCCACGCCTCCACCCCCATCGCGCCCGGCGACCACATCGAACTGGTCCAGTTCGTGGGCGGGGGCTGATCGCGATCAAATCGGGCAACGACGGCTTTCCCTGAGGCCATCGGAGGCTTAGGTCAGCCCCATGACCGATACAGCCTCCGAAACCTGGTCCGTCGCGGGCCGCACCTTCACCTCGCGCCTGATCGTGGGCACGGGCAAATACGCCGACTACGCCCAGAACGCCGCCGCCGCCGAGGCTGCGGGGGCCGAGATCGTGACCGTGGCCGTGCGCCGGGTGAACCTGTTGGACCCGACCCAGCCGATGCTGGTCGACTATGTGAAGCCGGACCGCTTCACCTTCCTGCCCAACACCGCCGGCTGTTTCACCGGCGAGGATGCGGTGCGGACCCTGCGTCTGGCGCGCGAGGCGGGGGGATGGAGCCTGGTCAAGCTGGAGGTGCTGTCCAACACCGCCCACCTGTATCCCGACATGATCGAGACGCTGCGGGCGCTGGACCTGCTGATCAAGGACGGGTTCGACGTCATGGTCTATTGCACGGACGACGTGGTGATGGCCAAACGGCTGGAGGACGCCGGCGCCGCCGCCATCATGCCTGCCGCCGCTCCGATCGGTTCGGGTCTGGGCATCCAGAACGAGGTCAATGTTCGCCTGATCGTGGAGCAGGCCAAGGTTCCGGTGCTGGTCGACGCCGGCGTGGGCACGGCCTCGGACGCGACTCGCGCGATGGAGCTGGGCTGCGACGCCGTGCTGATGAACACCGCCATCGCCGGGGCCAAAGATCCCATCCGCATGGCCCGGGCCATGAAACACGCGGTCATGGCCGGCCGCGACGCCTATCTGGCCGGTCGGATGGCCAAGCGGATGTACGCCGACCCGTCGTCGCCGCTGGCGGGGCTGATCTGACCTTCCGATATCGGGCGCCGGGTGACAGCCTCAGCGCCGCCGGGGCGCCAGGATGTCGGACAGGCGGTCGGGGGTTCCCTCGATCCGTTCCAGGCGCGGATAGCGCAGGCCGTCGTGGTAGGCGAAGGCGACGGTGCGGAAACGGTCGCCGGATTTCAGCAGCAGTTCGAGAGGGGCGTCCGTTCCCTTGGCGGCTGTGACGGCGTTGCGGAGGACCTCGGCCGAGGCGGCCTTGCCGTTGACGGCGACCAGCGTCCAGCCGGCGCCGACGCCTTGTTCGAAGGCGGGGCCGCCCCAGCGGATATTGGTCAGCTTGTCGCCCGACAGGGTGAAGCCCAGCGAATACTGGAAGTCGTTGGCCCAGCCGCTCTGAACCGCCTTTTCGTCGGCGTTGGGCGTGTCGGTGTAGGTCAGGCGCCAGCCGGCGCGGGCCAGGCCGTCCAGCGGCGCGCGGGCGTCTGGGCCGACGGCGTCGAGGCGGCTGCGTAGGAAGGCGGCCCAGTCGTGCGGATAGACGGCGTTCAGGGCCGCGACCACATCCTGGAACGTATAACCCTGCGGCGCCCATTGGCCGTCGTCGTGGCCGAAGAAGGCGCGGGCGAAGTCGTCGAGGGATTTGCGACCGTTCGTGCCTTCGCGGATCAGGGTGTCGGCGTCCAGCCAGACCAGCAGGCTCTCTCGGTAATAGTCGCCGGTGCCGCGCATCCATGACGGATACTGGCCCGTCACCCGATAGCCCAGCAGGTTGTGGTTGTTGGTGTCCTGAAGCGCGCGCCACTGGCGGCCCGGCTGCTGGTCGTAGAAGGCCGCCACATTGGCCAGGGTGGCCAGGGCGACGCCCTTGGAATGCAGGCCGGCGCGGGCGGCCAGCACGTCGCCCCAGTATTCGGTCTGACCCTCATAGACCCACAGGAGCGTGTTCTGGGTCGGGACGTTGTGGTTGGCGGTCAGTTCGTCCGCCGGACGCATGAACTTGCCGTTCCAGGAGTGGGCGTATTCGTGGGGCAGGAGGCCCCGGTCGCCCGCGCTCTTGGCCCAGTTGGTGAAGAAGTCGGGGGCGCCGGTGTTCTCGGACGAGCGATGATGCTCCAGCCCGATGCCGCCCATCTGGTCGGTCAGGGCGAACAGGAACTCGTAGTGGTCGAAGTGGCGGGCGCCGAACAGGCGGTCGGCCTGCTGGACCATGTTCTCGAACAGCTTCAACTGGTCGTCCGTGGCGGCCAGACCCTTGGCCTCGTCGGCCAGGATATTCAGGTGGACCCTTGATTCAGACGGGGCGCCGCTGGGGTCGATGTCCACGCGGCGATAATGGGCGCCGGCGAAGATGGGGCTGTCGATCAGGGTGTAGAGGTCGGTGGGGGCGAAGGTCGCCACGTCGCCGTCCTGGGACGCCGTGGTCAGGGCCGTGCCGTATTTCCAGCCGGCGGGCAGGACGACCGAGGGGGCGACCTGGATCTGGCGGCTGAAATAGCCGGCCGGATAGAGGATGGCCTTCTCCCATTGCAGATTGACCATGGCCGGGGTCATCAGCACGCGCCAGTTGGAGCTGTCGGGCTGGGTCAACTGCTGGAACGCGACGTGGATGCTGGTCACGCCTGCCGGGATGTCGAGGTGAAAGGCGTAGGGGTCCAGCGTGTCGCGCAGCCATTCGATCCGCTGGCCATTGGCGGTCACGGTCAGGCCGGACAGCAGCTGGATGGGGCCGGTGGCGGCGTGGTTGCCGGGCAGGAACTTCGGATAGAGCAGGGTCAGCGGACCGGCGGCGGCGACCGGGATGGTCTGGCGCACCCGGATGATGCGGCGGTCCAGATCGGTGATGTCGGCGCGGTACTGGATGACGCCGGGATAGGGCTTGTCCTGCGGCGTGGGGATGGCCGGCTGGGCGCGGGGCAGGGCCAGCGGCGCCTGGGCGGCGTCGGTGATGACGGGGGTGGACCGGAAGGTCTGAGCCATCGCAGGTGCGGCGGCGGTCGTCATCAGGACGGCGAGGCAGGCGGCGGTCAGGCGGGTACGCGGCATTCGGTCATCCAGGCATGAAGGCAGGCGCGCACCGTCGAGGACGTCGGGCGATGCGTCAAGGGACAGATGGCCGCGACTTAAACCCTCTCACTTTGGGAGAGGGCTTGAGCCTCGGAGAGCCGCAGGCGATCCGCAAGGCGAAAGGGCGAGGGTCGGGTGGTGCGACTTGGCCCGCGACCCGACCCTCATCCGACCCCTTGGGGGGCCGCCTTCTCCCAGCGGGAGAAGGATATTTTTATCGCCGCCTTGGCGTCAGGATGTCGGTAAGGCGGTCGGGCGTTCCGGGGATGCGTTCCAGGCGGGGGTAGCGAAGGCCGTCGTGGTAGTCGAGGACGACGGTCTTGAACTGGTCGCCGTCCTTGACGATCAGCGCAACGGGGACAGCCGGGTCCTTGGCGGCGGTGACGGCGGCGGAGAGCCTGTCGGGCGTGGCGGCCTGACCGTCGACGGCGACGATCTCCATGCCCACGGCCAGGCCCGCCTTGAAGGCCGGGCTGTCCCACTGGACGCTGCGGATCTTGTTGCCCTCGCCGGTCTGGAAGCCCAGGGAATAGGTGAAGTCGTTGCGCTTCAGCTCGGCGTACAGGGTCTTCATATAGTCGGTGGGCTTGTCGGCGAAGGCCAGGCGCCAGCCGCCGCGCGCCAGGCCGTCCAGCGGGGCGCGGGCGTTCGGACCATCGGCGTCCAGACGGGTGCGCAGGAAGGTGGCCCAATCGCTGGCGACCACGCCGTTCAGGGCCGCGACTACATCCTCGAACGTATAGGGGGCGGGCGCGTAGCTGCCATCCTGGACGCCGTAGAAGGCGCGGGCGAAGTCGTCGAGCGACTTGCGGCCATTCGTCTTCTCCCGGATCAGGGTGTCGACGTCGAGCCAGATCAGCTGGCCCTCGGAATAGTAGTCCTCGTCGCGCTGCCACGACAGCCAGCCCTTGGCCTGGCGCTGGCTGATGATCGGGTCGTTGGTGGTGTCCTGAAGAGCGCGCCATTGGCGGCCGACGCGCGCGTCATAGGTCGCCGCCGTCAGGGCCAGGGCGTCCATCGCCTGTTGCGCGGTCAGAAGACCCGAACGGGCGGCGATGACCTGGCCGTAGTATTGAGTCTGGCCCTCATAGACCCACAGCAGGCTGTTCTGCAGGGGCGAGTTGAAGTTGGGCACATACTGGTCGGCGGGGCGGCGCCATTTGCCGTCCCAGGAATGGTTCATCTCGTGGCTGAGCAGGTCGCGGTCGGACAGGTGCGTGGCCCAGCCGGTGAAGAAGGCGGGATCGACCGAGTTTTCGGAACTGCGGTGATGCTCCAGCCCGATGCCGCCCAGCTTGTCCGTCATGGCGATCAGGAAGTCGTAGTGGTCGAAGTGACGCGCGCCATAGAGGCGGTCCATCTGCGTCACCAGATTCCGCAGAATCTGAATCTGCTCGTCCGTGGCGTTCAGGCTGTCGGCCTCGTCGGCGACGATGTTGGCCCGCACGGGCGAGCGGCCGCCGGGATCGAGGTCGATCTGGCGATAGTGGACGCCGGCGAAGATGGGACTGTCGATCAGGACTTCCAGATCGACCGGCTTGAAGGTCTGGACGTCGCCGTTCTTTTCCAGCGGCTCCAGCGCCGTGCCGAACTGCCAGCCGGTCGGGAGTTTGACGGTGGGCTGGACCATGATGTTTCGCGACCAGTGACCGGCCGGATAGAGCAGCATCTTCTCCCACTGAAGGTTCAGCATCTCAGGCGTCATTGTGATGCGGCCCTGGGCGCCGGCGGTCGGCGAAAGGTGCTGCAGCTTCACCTCAAGCGCGGTCGCGCCGGCGGGAACCACGATGTGGTAGGCGAAGGGGCGAAGGGTGTCGCGCACCCATTCCACCCGCTGGCCGCCGGCGGTGATCTCGATTCCCGCAAGCTGGGGGATAGGGCCGACCGGGCCATGGTTGCCGGGCAGCCATTCAGGGAAATACAGCACCATCGGCCCGGCCTGGGCGACGGGAATGGTCTCGGTCACGGAGAAGATGCGCTGCGACAGGTTGGTGGCGTCGATATCCAGCTTGATCACGCCGGGATAGGCCACGTCCTGGGAGTCCGGGATCGGCGGCAGGGGCGCGGGCAGGGCGGGGGCGTAGGTCGAGGCCTGCTGCGCCAAGGCGGCAGGGGCGGCCGAGACGAGCAGAAGCGCCAGACCGGCGACGCGAAGACGGGTGGGGATCATCACGGACTCTCAAAGCCTTCCGGGGGGAGGCGCGACAGTCCGCCGCAGGAGCGGGGGCGTCAAGCGTCAGCGGTGATCCGAAATTGCACTGCACTTCCGAAAACGCGTGCAATGTACAAGAAAGTGCAATTTCGCTCAGTCTTCCTCCATCGGACGAAGAGGCGGCGTGGTTGGCAGATTGTGTTGTCTTTTCGGGTCGTTCGCCATGCCGCGATAGTAGCGTACGGCATGGTCGTCGATCTTGGCTATGGCCTCCAGATCCCGGTGCAGTCGCGACCAGCCCCGCGCCTCGATCAGTTTTCCGTCGATCATCGCCTTGGATGCGTTGGCCCAAGCCAATCGCGCCATGTCGGCGGCGTTGCAGGGCAGGCGCTGATCGATGAAGTCCAGTTCGTAGTCCGCGAGCGGCTCGAACACTGCGCCATGGGGTTGATCCGATCTGCGCCACCCCTCGGTGCGGGCGCGCCAGCGGAAGGTCGAGAGGCTGAGGCCGTGACGCTCGCATACCTCGACGGCGAAACCGCCGGCCAGATAGTCTTTGCGGGCGGCGGCCCACGTCGCAGCGGACCGTCGGGTCCAGTCGGGGGCGTTCGGTTGGGGATCGGAGCGGTCATCGGTCATGCCGACCATGATGCGCGCGCCGCTTCCTATGGCCGGAAAATTGACGCTGGCGGCCTGCAAGGCATTGAAACCACGGGCTGCGTTGTCCGCACATAGGATGGAGAGCGGGCGCCAACCATCCTATTTCCAGGGTTCAGCCGGGCTTGACCTCCAGCAGTTCGACCGAGAACCGCAGGGTGGAGTTGGGCGGCAGTTCGTCGCCGCCGACCCAGCGCGAGCCGTAGGCCAGGGAGGCGGGGATGACGAACTCGTAGATCTCGCCGACGTGCATCAGGGCCACGCCCTCGGTCCAGCCCTTGATGACGCGGTTCAGCGGGAACTCGGCCGGTTCGTTGCGGGAATAGGAGCTGTCGAACTCGCGCCCGTCGATGAAGGTGCCGCGATAGTGGACCTTGACCGTGTCGGAGCCGGAGGGCTGGGCGCCGTCGGGATGAGCCTTTCCGACGCGGCGGTATTGCAGCCCGCTCTCGGTGGTCGTCCAGCCGCGCCGCGCGCCGTTCCACGCGAGATAGTCGGCGTTGCCCTGGTCCCACAGCTGCTGGGCCGTCAGGCCGGCCTCGCCCTGAACCTGGGCGGCGGCGCGGGCGGCGGCGGACGCCGTCTCGGCATAGGTCACGGGCTGGCGTGTGGCGCAGGCGGACAGGGCGAGGACGGCGAACAGGGGAAGTGCGATGCGGATCATGCGAGCACGTCTAGCAACGCGAACGCAACGCCGCCAGATGTAGAGCTTGCCCAAACCCGTGAGGTTTGAGAGATGTCGCGGACACGGGGAGCGACGTTTTGCCAGTCATGATCCAGGCCGCCGAGCCGCCGGCGCAGGTCGTCGCCACCGCGCCCATCTATCGTCCGGTGGAGGTTCTGAGCCCGACCGAGCCGCTTGCCGTCCTGATCAAGGCGACCGCTGACCGAAACTGGAAGCCGGTCGTTCGGGATGTTCTGGCGTCCTGGGCCGCGGCGGGCGTGTCGCCGGATTGCAGCGACACAAGCGCGCCCCCCGACAGCATCGTGGCGCGCAGCGCCATGGAGAGCTTGCCGATCAAGGTGGCGCCGAACGGTGAGCAGGTGGAACGAGGAGAGGCGCTGATCCGCACGGTCGTTCCCTGGTGCGGGGCCGACCGGGAAATCAATGTCCTGGTCTTCTTTCATGGCGGACAGTGGCGCGGACTGAACATGAGCGTGGGCGGCACCATGACCGGACCCAGGCTCTATATGGACATTCTCCAGCAGGTCACGCCTCGGCTGATCCCCGTGCTCAACGCCGATAGCGGATCCTGCAGGGGCCGGGTTCCTCAGCCCGCCGGCCGACTGACCAATACGGAAATGACCTCCCTGACCGGCGATCCGCTCAATCCGACGCAATGGACCGAGCGTTGGACCTGGACCGCCTGCGGTCTGAATACGTCCCTGAATCTTGTCATGACCGTTCAATCGGATGGATCGACACGGTTCGAGACAAGCGGGCCAACGCCGAACTGAAGTTCGCCCGCGCAAGATTTGGCCCGGGGCCTTTATTTCGTCGCGAATGCGCGTATATGTGCGCGTTCCCGCACCACTCCATATGAGTCTGCGCGCAAGCGCCGAGGCCCGGTCCGTCGCCCTCCGACCGTGCGAAGGCGCGGCTCCTTCCCCAGGGAGCCGGTACATTTCAGGCGTCCTGGCCCGGCAGCGGGCCGAGGGTGGGCGCCGAAAACCTGGCTGCGGACGCTGAAAGGCGCGCCGTGGCTGCTGCATTTCACGCACGGCTTTCCCGGGTCGTGCGTCATGGGAAACACTGAATGACTGACGTCGCCCACGATCTCGCCATCAACGGTCAGATCGCCTCCGCCACCTCGTTCACCGGCAAGAAGCGCATCCGCAAATCCTTCGGGCGCATTCCCGAAGCGGTGGCGATGCCGAACCTGATCGAGGTTCAGCGCGCCTCCTACGAACAGTTCCTGCAGCGTGAGGTCCGTCCGGGCCAGCGCAAGGAGCAGGGCATCGAGGCGGTCTTCAAGTCGGTGTTCCCGATCAAGGACTTCAACGAACGCGCCATCCTGGAATACGTCTCGTACGAGTTCGAAGAGCCGAAGTACGACGTCGAGGAGTGCATTCAGCGCGACATGACCTATGCCGCGCCGCTGAAGGTCAAGCTGCGCCTGATCGTGTTCGAGACCGACGAGGAAACGGGAGCCCGTTCGGTCAAGGACATCAAGGAGCAGGACGTCTATATGGGCGACATCCCGCTCATGACGGACAAGGGCACCTTCATCGTCAACGGCACCGAGCGCGTGATCGTGTCGCAGATGCACCGCTCGCCGGGCGTCTTCTTCGATCACGACAAGGGCAAGACGCACTCCTCGGGCAAGCTGCTGTTCGCCGCCCGCGTGATCCCGTACCGCGGGTCGTGGCTGGACTTCGAGTTCGACGCCAAGGACGTGGTCTATGTCCGCATCGACCGCCGCCGCAAGCTGCCGGCCACGACCTTCCTGATGGGGCTGGGCATGGACGGCGAGGAAATCCTGAAGACCTTCTACGAGACCGTGCCCTACGAGAAGCGCGGCGAGGGTTGGGTCACGCCGTACAAGGCCGAGCGCTGGCGCGGTGTGAAGCCGGAGTTCGACCTGGTCGACGCCGACACCGGCGAAGTGATCGCCCAGGCCGGCCAGAAGATCAGCGCGCGCGCCGCCAAGAAGCTGGGCGACACCACGACGTCGCTTTCGCTGGCCGCCGACGCCCTGCTGACCAAATATCTGGCCAATGACGCGGTGAACTTCGAGACCGGCGAAATCTACGCCGAGGCCGGCGACGAACTGGACGCCCCGACCATCGAAGTGCTGGAGCAGAACGGCTTCACCACCATCGAGGTGCTGGACATCGACCACGTCACGGTCGGCGCCTATATGCGCAACACCCTGCGCGTCGATAAGAACGACAACCGCGAGGACGCCCTGTTCGACGTCTATCGCGTGATGCGCCCGGGCGAGCCGCCCACCCCGGAAGCCGCCGAAGCCATGTTCAACTCGCTGTTCTTCGACAGCGAACGCTACGACCTGTCGGCCGTCGGCCGGGTCAAGATGAACATGCGTCTGGAAAGCCCCGAGGTCTCCGACGAGATCCGGGTCCTTCGCAAGGAAGACGTGCTGAAGGTGCTGCAGATTCTGGTCGGCCTGAAGGACGGCCGGGGCGAGATCGACGACATCGACAACCTGGGCAACCGCCGCGTCCGTTCGGTCGGCGAGCTGCTGGAAAACCAGTACCGCGTCGGCCTGCTGCGGATGGAGCGCGCCATCAAGGAGCGCATGTCGTCGGTCGATATCGACACAGTCATGCCGCACGACCTGATCAACGCCAAGCCGGCCGCCGCCGCGGTTCGCGAGTTCTTCGGTTCGTCGCAGCTGTCGCAGTTCATGGACCAGACGAACCCGCTGTCGGAAATCACCCACAAGCGTCGCCTTTCGGCGCTTGGCCCGGGCGGTCTGACGCGCGAGCGCGCGGGCTTCGAAGTCCGCGACGTGCACCCGACGCACTATGGCCGCATCTGCCCGATCGAAACGCCGGAAGGCCCGAACATCGGCCTGATCAACTCGCTGGCCACCCACGCGCGGGTCAACAAGTACGGCTTCATCGAAAGCCCGTATCGTCGCGTGAAGGACGGCCAGGCCCAGGGCGAGGTGGTCTACATCTCGGCCATGGAAGAGTCGAAGTACACGATCGCTCAGGCCAATATCGAACTGAAGGACGGCCAGATCGTCGAGGACCTAGTCCCCGGCCGGATCAACGGTGAATCCCAGCTCCTGAACAAGGACGCCGTGGACATGATGGACGTGTCGCCGAAACAGGTCGTTTCGGTCGCTGCGGCCCTGATCCCGTTCCTGGAAAACGACGACGCCAACCGCGCGCTGATGGGCGCCAACATGCAACGTCAGGCCGTGCCGCTGGTGCAGTCGGACGCGCCGCTGGTCGGCACCGGCATGGAAGCGGTCGTCGCCGTGGACTCCGGCGCTGTCGTGGTCGCCCGTCGTGACGGCGTCGTCGAACAGATCGACGGCACCCGCATTGTCGTGCGCGCCACAGGCGACGTGGACGCCGCCCGCTCGGGCGTCGACATCTATCGTCTGTCGAAGTTCCAGCGTTCGAACCAGTCGACCTGCATCAACCAGCGCCCGATCGTGCGCGTGGGCGATCAGGTGAAGGGCGGCGACGTGATCGCCGACGGTCCGTCGACGGACCTGGGCGAACTGGCCCTGGGCCGCAACGCCCTGGTCGCCTTCATGCCCTGGAACGGCTACAACTTCGAAGACTCCATCCTGATCTCCGAGCGCATCGTGCGCGACGACGTCTTCACCTCGATCCACCTGGAAGAGTTCGAAGTCGCCGCCCGCGATACGAAGCTCGGGCCTGAAGAAATCACGCGCGACATCCCCAACGTCGGCGAGGAAGCCCTGCGCAACCTCGACGAAGCGGGCATCGTGGCCATCGGTGCCGAGGTCCAGCCGGGCGACATCCTGGTCGGCAAGGTGACGCCGAAGGGCGAAAGCCCGATGACCCCGGAAGAGAAGCTGCTGCGCGCCATCTTCGGCGAGAAGGCTTCGGACGTGCGCGACACCTCGCTGCGCCTGCCGCCCGGCGTCGCCGGCACCATCGTCGACGTTCGCGTCTTCAACCGTCACGGCGTCGACAAGGACGAGCGCGCCATGGCGATCGAACGCGCCGAGATCGAACGCCTGGGCAAGGACCGCGACGACGAGCTCAAGATTCTGGAGCGCAACGTCTATGGCCGCCTGAAGCCGCTGATCGTCGGCAAGAACGCCGTGTCGGGGCCCAAGGGCATCGGCCGCGGCGAGCTGACCGACGAGAAGCTGGCCGAGGTCAGCCGTGGTCTGTGGTGGCAGATCGCCCTGGACGACGAAAAGACCATGGGCGAGCTGGAAGCGATGAAGCGCCAGTTCGAAGACGCCCGCAAGCAACTGGACCGTCGTTTCGAAGACAAGGTCGAGAAGCTGCAGCGCGGCGACGAACTGCCCCCCGGCGTGATGAAGATGGTCAAGGTCTTCGTGGCGGTGAAGCGCAAGCTGCAGCCCGGCGACAAGATGGCCGGCCGTCACGGCAACAAGGGCGTCATCTCCAAGATCCTGCCGATCGAGGACATGCCGCACTTGGAAGACGGCACCCACGTCGACGTCGTTCTGAACCCGCTGGGCGTGCCGTCGCGCATGAACATCGGCCAGATCTTCGAAACCCATCTGGGTTGGGCCGCAGCGGGTCTGGGCAAGCAGATCTCCGGTCTGCTGGAAGCCTGGCAGCAGGGCGGGCAGAAGCAGGCCCTGGTCGAGCGGCTGACCGAAATCTACGGCGAGGAAACCCCTCTGCCGCAGGATGAGGAAGAGCTGATCGAGCTGGCCAAGAACCTGTCCAAGGGCGTGCCGTTCGCGACCCCCGTCTTCGACGGCGCGCACATCGGCGACATCGAGCGTCTGCTGGAAGAGGCGGGGCTGAACAAGTCGGCCCAGTCGATCCTGTACGACGGCCAGACGGGCGAGCAGTTCAAGCGCCCGGTCACGGTGGGCTACATCTACATGCTGAAGCTGCACCACCTGGTCGACGACAAGATCCACGCCCGCTCCATCGGCCCGTACTCGCTGGTCACCCAGCAGCCGCTGGGCGGCAAGGCGCAGTTCGGCGGTCAGCGCTTCGGGGAAATGGAGGTCTGGGCTCTGGAAGCCTATGGCGCCGCCTACACCCTGCAGGAAATGCTGACGGTGAAGTCCGACGACGTGGCCGGCCGGACCAAGGTCTACGAGGCCATCGTCCGCGGCGACGACAGCTTCGAGGCCGGCATTCCCGAGAGCTTCAACGTGCTCATCAAGGAAATGCGTTCGCTGGGTCTGAACGTGGAGCTGGAGAACAGCTGAGGCGTGAATGGTGAGCCGTGAATCGTGAGTGGGCCGATCCCGTCACGCTTCACGGCTCACGGATCACGAGCCGCTCTCCATCGACGAAGTTTTTAAGCGGCCCTCGCGCCGCAGAAGGAAACCAAGATGAACCAGGAAGTCCTGAACATCTTCAACCCGGTCCCGGTCACCCCGACCTTCGACCAGATCAAGATCGCCCTGGCCTCGCCGGAGAAGATTCGGTCGTGGTCGTTCGGCGAGATCAAGAAGCCGGAAACCATCAACTACCGCACGTTCAAGCCCGAGCGTGACGGCCTGTTCTGCGCCCGTATCTTTGGCCCGACCAAGGACTACGAATGCCTGTGCGGCAAGTACAAGCGCATGAAGTACAAGGGCATCATCTGCGAGAAGTGCGGCGTCGAAGTCACGCTGGCCCGCGTTCGCCGCGAGCGGATGGGCCACATCGACCTGGCCGCCCCGGTCGCCCACATCTGGTTCCTGAAGTCGCTGCCCAGCCGCATCTCGCTGATGCTGGACATGGCGCTGAAGGACGTCGAGCGCGTCCTGTACTTCGAAAACTACATCGTCACCGAGCCGGGCCTGACTCCGCTGAAGCAGAACCAACTGCTGACGGAAGACGAGTTCTATCGCTATCAGGAAGAGTTCGGCGACGACGGCTTCACCGCCGAGATCGGCGCCGAGGCCGTCCGCAACCTGCTGATGGGCATCGACCTGCACGCCGAGGCTGAAAAGCACCGTGGCGAGCTGGCCGACAATCCCTCGGAAATGAAGGCCAAGAAGGCCTCCAAGCGCCTGAAGCTGATCGAGGCCTTCCTCGAGTCCGGCAACAAGCCCGAATGGATGATCCTGACCATCGTGCCGGTCATCCCGCCGGAACTGCGTCCGCTGGTGCCGCTGGACGGCGGTCGTTTCGCGACCTCGGACCTGAACGACCTGTATCGCCGCGTCATCAACCGCAACAACCGCCTGAAGCGCCTGATGGAGCTGCGGGCGCCGGACATCATCATCCGCAACGAAAAGCGGATGCTGCAGGAATCCGTCGACGCCCTGTTCGACAACGGCCGTCGCGGTCGCGTCATCACCGGCGCCAACAAGCGTCCGCTGAAGTCGCTGGCCGACATGCTGAAGGGCAAGCAGGGTCGCTTCCGTCAGAACCTGCTGGGCAAGCGCGTCGACTATTCGGGCCGTTCGGTCATCACCGTGGGACCGGAACTGAAGCTGCACGAGTGCGGCCTGCCCAAGAAGATGGCGCTGGAGCTGTTCAAGCCGTTCATCTACGCGCGTCTGGACGCCAAGGGCCTGTCGGGCACCGTCAAGCAATCCAAGCGCATGGTCGAGCGCGAGCAGCCCGCCGTCTGGGACATCCTGGACGAGGTCATCCGCGAGCACCCGGTTCTGCTGAACCGCGCGCCGACGCTGCACCGTCTGGGCATCCAGGCGTTCGAACCCAAGCTGATCGAGGGCAAGGCCATCCGCCTGCACCCGCTGGTCTGCACCGCCTTCAACGCCGACTTCGACGGCGACCAGATGGCCGTTCACGTCCCGCTGAGCCTTGAGGCCCAGCTGGAAGCGCGCGTGCTGATGATGTCGACCAACAACATCCTGTCGCCCGCCAACGGCAAGCCGATCATCGTGCCGTCGCAGGACATCGTCCTGGGTCTGTACTATCTGTCGCTGGTCAAGGACGGCGAGCCGGGCGAAGGCAAGCTGTTCGCCAACATCGGCGAGATCGACGCCGCGCTGGACGCCAAGGTCGTGACCCTGCACAGCCGCATCAAGGCGCGCTGGACCGAGCAGGACGCCGAAGGCAATGAGGTGACCAAGGTCATCGACACCACGCCCGGCCGGATGAAGCTGGCGGCCCTGCTGCCGCGCAACCCGAACGTCGGCTATCGCCTGCTCGAAAAGAACCTGACCAAGAAGGAGATCGGGAACCTGATCGACGTGGTCTATCGCCACTGCGGTCAGAAGGCGACGGTCATCTTCGCCGACCAGATGATGGGCCTGGGCTTCCGCGAGGCGGCCAAGGCAGGCATCTCGTTCGGCAAGGACGACATCGTGATCCCGGCCAAAAAGGTCGAACTGGTCGCCGAGACCCGCACCCAGGTCGAGGAGTACGAACAACAGTACGCCGACGGCCTGATCACGCGCGGCGAGAAGTACAACAAGGTCGTCGACGCCTGGGCCAAGGCCACGGACCGGATCGCCGACGCCATGATGGGAGAGATCGCGCAGCCGCGCGTGCTGATCGAGGGCGAGAACCCCGACATCAACTCGGTCTTCATGATGGCCAACTCGGGCGCCCGCGGTTCGCAGGCGCAGATGAAGCAGCTGGGCGGGATGCGCGGCCTGATGGCCAAGCCGTCCGGCGAGATCATCGAGACGCCGATCACCTCGAACTTCAAGGAAGGCCTGACCGTCCTTGAATACTTCAACTCCACCCACGGCGCCCGCAAGGGTCTGGCCGACACCGCGCTGAAGACCGCCAACTCGGGTTATCTGACCCGCCGTCTGGTGGACGTGGCGCAGGACTCGATCGTCACCGAGCAGGATTGCGGCTCGACGCGCGGCATCACCCTGCGTGCGGTGATGGAGGGCGGCGACGTGCTGGTCTCGCTGGGTCAGCGCATCCTGGGTCGCTATGCGGCCGAGGACATCAAGGAGCCGGGCACCGATACGGTCCTGTTCCCCGCCGACACCTATCTGGTGGAAGAAGTGGTCGAGGCCGTGGACGCCGCCGGCGTGCAGTCGGTCAAGGTCCGCTCGGCCCTGACCTGCGAAGCCGACGCCGGCATCTGCGCCCACTGCTACGGCCGTGACCTGGCGCGCGGCACCAACGTCAACATCGGCGAAGCGGTCGGCGTCATCGCCGCCCAGTCGATCGGCGAACCGGGCACCCAGCTGACGATGCGGACCTTCCACATCGGCGGCACGGCCCAGGTGGCGGAAACCTCCTTCATGGAGGCGACCAACGCCGGTACGGCCCGCATCGCCGGCCCGACCGTCGTCGCGGCGCACGGCGACCTGGTGGCCATGAGCCGCAACGTCACCGTGACCGTCGTGGTCGACGGCAAGGACCGCGAGACCCACAAGGCTCCGTACGGCGCCCGCATCCGCGTCAAGGACGGCGGCGAGGTCGCGCGCGGCCAACGCCTGGCCGAGTGGGACCCCTACACCACCCCGATCCTGACCGAAGTGGGCGGCGTCGTCCGCTTCGAGGACCTGGTGGAAGGCCTGTCCGTCAAGGAAGAGACCGACGAAGCGACGGGCATCGCCCAGCGCGTGGTCTCCGACTGGCGCGCCAGCCCGCGTGGTTCGGACCTGCGTCCGGCCATGGGCGTCACCCTGGGCGACGCCTACGCCAAGCTGTCGTCCGGTTCTGACGCCCGCTATCTGCTGCCGGTGGGCGCGGTTCTGTCCGTGTCGAACGGCGACGAGGTCAAGCCTGGCGAGATCATCGCCCGCGTTCCGACCGAAGGCGCCAAGACCCGCGACATCACCGGCGGTCTGCCGCGCGTCGCCGAACTGTTCGAAGCTCGCCGTCCCAAGGACTGCGCGGTCATCGCCGAGATGGATGGTCGCGTCGAATTCGGTCGCGACTACAAGAACAAGCGCCGCATCAAGATCACGCCGGAAGTCAACGCCGACGGCGTGCAGGGCGAGCCGGTCGAGTTCCTGATCCCCAAGGGCAAGCACATCTCCGTCCACGACGGCGATCTGATCCAGAAGGGCGACTACATCATCGACGGCAACCCGGATCCGCACGATCTGCTGCGCATCCAGGGCGTCGAGGCGCTGGCCGAATATCTGGTGAACGAGGTGCAGGAGGTCTATCGCCTGCAGGGCGTGCCGATCAACGACAAGCACATCGAAGTCATCGTGCGTCAGATGCTGCAGAAGGTGGAAGTCCTGGACGCGGGTGAAACCACCCTGATCCGCGGCGACACCGTCGAAGTCGCCGAAGCGGTCCTGGAGAACGCCAAGGTCGAGAAGCGCGGCGGTCGTCAGGCCACCACCCAGCCCGTCCTGCTGGGCATCACCAAGGCGTCGCTGCAGACCCGCAGCTTCATCTCGGCGGCGTCCTTCCAGGAAACCACGCGCGTCCTGACCGAGGCCTCGGTCCACGGCAAGAAGGACATGCTGGAGGGCCTGAAGGAGAACGTGATCGTGGGTCGTCTGATCCCGGCGGGCACGGGCGCCTATCTGCGCAGCCTGCAGAAGATCGCCAACGAGCGCGACGCGGAACTGACCCAGGCCCGCGAAGATGCGATCGAGCCGCTGCCGGCCGATCTGCAACTGGAGCTGGAGAGCAGCGAAGGCTGATCTCCGGGTTCGGAACCAACGACATGAAGAGGGCGGCGCCGGCGACGGCGCCGCCCTTTTTCTTGTGGCTTGACGCGGCGTCGGGTTGTGCGGAGATAGTTCGAGGTTGTTCGGGAGGCCGCCGTGACGAAATCGGACAAGGTGCTGTGGGGGCTGACGGCCCTGGTGTTGTCGCTGTTCGTCTGGGTGGAGGCCAAGACGATGATGCTCAATCTCGGCGCCGCCATGCACGACGCCCATTGCCAGGACCACGGATGAACCAGCCGCTCGGCTGCCCAAGGCGTGTGTGGGGCGCATCATGACCAAGGAAAAACGGGCGTCGCCCGCTGCGATCGCCTTGAACGTCGTCCTGTGGTGCGGGGTGGGCTACGTCGGTCTTGCCATGGGCGCGATGCATCTTGGGCAGGTGATGCACGATATCCACTGTCAGGATCATCGCTGACGTCGTTGTCAGTCCTTACCGCCAATGCGTAATCCGCCGATGCTCGCCGAGAAGCCCTGACGGTGGCGTTCGCCTCGGTTGATCGTCGACTCCGCGCCTTGGCGCATTTCCACGCCGGGAACGTCGCCCAGGTGAGCCCCGGCGCAGCCCGTGCCGAAGTTGGAGCCGGGGCAGTCGCCCGGCCCGACTACGCCGACGCCCCCGGACAAGGGGCGGTTCATCATCTCCCATTCCGCGAGGCGTCGCGCGCCCTCGCGGGCGAAGCGGGCGTCGCGTTCGGGGTTGCCGGTGCCGGTGATCGGGGCGGCGTTCAGGCCGCGACGCATGGCGTCCTCGCGGCAATGGGCGCGCTCGGCGGCGTTCAACCGATCCGGGGTGGTGCAGCCGATCAAACCCTGGCGCAGGGCGCGGGCCATGGCGTTGGTCCGGTCGCCCGGATCGACGCGCCACGGATCGGCGGGGACCGGCACGCCCTGCGGCGCGGGCGCGGCGAGGCGGGGACGCAGGGGCGCCGGGCGCGCATCCGGCAGGGGCGACGCCTGGGGCGTGGCCGGGGTCTGAATGTTGCGGGCGTCGCGCGGCGCGGCGGCGGGCGCCGGGGCCGGCGGCTGGATCGCCGGGCGCGGCCGTTCGTCCGGCAGCAGGGGACGCGGCGTGATGTCCACATAGACGGGCCGCTGTTCCGGCGCGGTCAGCGGCGCGTCGATCCCCAGGGCCGTCAGGGACAGGACGGCGATCAGACCGGCGTTGATGACGACCGAGGCGGAGGCCAGGGCGACCTTTCGCCAGTCCGGGCGGCGCCGTCGCGACCAGGGGCCAGGCGGAAACATCGACGCAGCGGTCATTCGCGACGCTTTCTGAGGTTGGGCAGGAAGCCGTCCCGCGAGGAGAAGAGATCGATCCGAATATTCACGTCGGGGCATCCTGCCACGGGGTTTGGGTCTTCGCACGACCCTTTGACGCGCGACGGATCGGCCCGCTGAGCCTCCCACTCCGCCAGACGGCGCGCGCCTTGACGAGCGAAGGCGGCGTCGCGTTCCGCATCGCCCGTGCCCCGGATGACGGGAACGGCCTCGGCGTCGGCCCAGCGGTCTTCGCAGACACGGCGGGCGTCGAGCGACAGGCGGTGAGGGGCGTCGCACGACAGGAGGGGGACCCTCTGCCCCGGAACGGCGGCATCGACCCGCCAGCGGCCGTCGATCCCGTCGTGCGTTGCCGCCTCGGTCAGGGCCTGGCGCGGCGACATGGCCGTTCCGCCGCTGTCCGACGCATCCGTCGGGGACGCCTGCGGCCGGCGGGTCGCGGCGAGTGTTTCCTCCAATGGAGGGGCGGAGGCCGACTTCGGCGCGCGGGCAAGGGTCGGCCAGGCGTCGTCCAGATAGACGATTATCGACCCGGCGGACGGCGGCCGGACGCCCAGCTTCACATCGGTCATGCAAAGAAGCGCGACGGCCCCCGCGTTCAGGCCGACGGACGCCGCTGCAAAGCCCGCCTTGCGCCAAGCCAGACGGGCGCCGGTCGCGTTCGCCCTCATCGCGTCAGGTCCGACATCGAATCCGCCATGCGTCAGTTCAAGCCGAATAAGGATCGAAGGCCGGGGTAGGGGCCGTCTCCCTCGCGGTAGTCGCGCCAGCGTTTCTTGACAGCGGCCTCCTTGGCGAAGGCCGCTGTCCGATCCTCGTCACTGGAGCGCACCATCGGCGCGGAGGGCTCCGCGGCCGCCATGGCCAGCGCGCGGCAGGTCTGCCTGTCCTGCAAAGATCGCGCTTCACCGGGGCGGCAATCCGGCCCTTCGCTCCGCGCCGCAGCGCCCGGCGGCCAGGCGAGGTTGGCCGAGGCGCGGGGGCGGACGGTCCAGCGCGGATCGTAGTCGGGCGTCGCAGCAACATCCGACTTCGGCGGCTTGGTCGGCGCCGAAGGTCGATCCCCGAGAAGTTGCGGGGAGGGCGCCGCCGGGCGGTCTGCCGCCGCCTGCATGGCAGGGGGTGGCTGTCGCTGGACTGGGGGCTTGATGAAGACGGGCTCGATATCGACGTAGATGGGAGACGACGCCGGGATTCGTCGTGAGGCCGGGCGTCGATCCTCAAGGTCGAGCAGCGCCAGCACGCTTGCATTGATCGCAAGCGAGAGCGTAATCGCCCCTGTTCTGGCCAGCCCCGCCATAAACCATCCCCGGTTGGTCGTTCGATCAAGCTGAACGCGAAGCGTGGCGGGTTTCAGGCCGAACGACGCTCTAATGAAGACGGTCGCGCTCGTTCGTAATGCGGTGCGGAGCGAGGGGTTAACGGGCGTTCTTGACCTGAGGCCCCATCCCGCGTAGAAGCCGCGCACTCTCGAGGCGTGGCCGGTTCGCCGGTTGCCGAGAGCGTGACAATCGAACGGACGGGCTGTGCCCGCCGGAACGCCCAAAGCGCGCGTTCCGGCCCTTTGTGTTTTGTATTTCCGGTTCACCGGAGCAAACCGGGGGCGTTCGGGTCAGGCCCTCAGTCTCGATGACACCCGGGCGAGGGGATGGTCCCCCGTTCACAAGAAGGCGAGAGGCGCTTCGGTCGAAAGACACACGCCTCCATCAGAAGTCGAGACGAGTTTCGAATGCCTACGATCAACCAGCTGATCCGCAAGCCGCGCAAGCCCAAGCCCACCCGCAACAAGGTGCCGGCCCTGGAGGGTTCGCCCCAGCGTCGCGGCGTCTGCACCCGCGTCTACACCACGACCCCGAAGAAGCCGAACTCGGCTCTGCGTAAGGTCGCCAAGGTCCGTCTGGCCAAGAACGGCTACGAAGCCGTGTGCTACATCCCCGGCGAAGGCCACAACCTGCAGGAACACTCGGTCGTTCTGATCCGCGGCGGCCGCGTGAAGGACTTGCCCGGCGTTCGCTACCACATCCTGCGCGGCGTTCTGGATACCCAAGGCGTCAAGGACCGCAAGCAGCGTCGTTCGCACTACGGCGCCAAGCGTCCGAAGTAAGCCATTCGCTTCCGGGCCGTCGCGCCCGGACGCCTTTTCTAGATATTCCCGGCGCAGGCCGGGCACTGCAAGGAATAACCCATGTCGCGTCGTCACCGCGCCCAGAAGCGTGAAGTTCTGCCGGATCCGAAGTTCGGGGACCTGGTCGTCACCAAGTTCATGAACTACGTCATGTACGAAGGTAAGAAGGCCGTCGCCGAAAACATCGTGTACGGCGCCTTCGACATCCTGGCCGACAAGAAGAAGGACCAAGAGCCGGTCGCCACCTTCCACGCCGCCCTGGACAATGTCGCCCCGTCGGTCGAAGTCCGTTCGCGTCGCGTCGGCGGCGCCACCTATCAGGTGCCCGTCGAAGTCCGCCCGGACCGCCGCCGCGCCCTGGCCATCCGCTGGCTGGTCAACGCCGCGCGCAAGCGTGGCGAGAACACCATGACGGAAAAGCTGGCGGCCGAGCTGCTGGACGCTTCGAACAACCGCGGCACCGCGGTCAAGAAGCGCGAAGACACCCACAAGATGGCCGAAGCCAACCGCGCCTTCAGCCACTATCGCTGGTAAGCGTCTTAAAAGCGCCAACTGCGGCGACTATCTGAGACTATCCGGCGCGGGCGGTTTGAGCTAAATCGCCCGCGCTCGCTTATCCGCCGCATCGACGATCATCCCCGAGGGCGCGCTTCGCGTCCTGCACTACTTCCAAGGCACGTTTTCATGGCTCGTACGCACAAGCTCGAGGACTACCGCAACTTCGGCATCATGGCCCACATCGACGCGGGCAAGACGACGACGACCGAGCGGATCCTGTATTACACCGGCAAATCCCACAAGATCGGCGAAGTCCACGACGGCGCCGCGACCATGGACTGGATGGACCAGGAGCAGGAACGCGGCATCACCATCACCTCGGCCGCGACGACCGCCTTCTGGCAGAACAAGCGCCTGAACATCATCGACACCCCCGGCCACGTGGACTTCACCATCGAGGTCGAACGTTCGCTGCGCGTTCTGGACGGCGCCGTGACGGTGCTGGACGGCAACGCCGGCGTCGAGCCGCAGACCGAAACCGTCTGGCGCCAGGCCGACAAATATTCGGTGCCGCGCATCGTCTTCGTCAACAAGATGGACAAGATCGGCGCCGACTTCGACAAGTCGGTGGAATCGATCCGCGACCGTCTGGGCGCCAAGGCCGTGCCGATCCAATTCCCCATCGGCGCCGAAAGCTCGCTGAAGGGCCTGGTCGACCTGGTCCGCATGAAGGCCGTGGTCTGGGACAACGACGGCCTGGGCGCGTCCTACCGTGACGAAGAGATCCCCGCCGACCTGGTCGACAAGGCCAACGAAGCCCGCCAGTACCTGATCGACAACGCTGTCGAGCTGGACGACGAGGCGATGGAAGCCTACCTCGAAGGCAACGAGCCCGACGAAGCCACCATCAAGAAGTGCATCCGCAAGGCCGTGCTGACCGGCGCCTTCTATCCGATCCTGTGCGGCTCGGCCTTCAAGAACAAGGGCGTGCAGACGCTGCTGGACGCCGTGGTCGACTATCTGCCGTCGCCGCTGGACATCCCGCCGACCCCGGGCATCGACTTCAAGACCGAAGAACCCATCACCCGCAAGGCGTCGGACGACGAGCCCCTGTCGGTTCTGGCCTTCAAGATCATGGACGACCCCTTCGTCGGCTCGCTGACCTTCTGCCGCCTGTATTCGGGCAAGATGGAAACGGGCATGAGCCTGCTGAACTCCAGCCGCGACAAGAAAGAGCGCGTCGGCCGGATGCTGCAGATGCACTCCAACAACCGCGAAGACGTCAAGGAAGCCTACGCCGGCGATATCGTCGCCCTGGCCGGCCTGAAGGAAACCCGCACCGGGGACACCCTGTGCGATCCGCTGAAGTCGCCCGTCATCCTGGAGAAGATGGAATTCCCGGCCCCGGTCATCGAGATCTCGGTCGAGCCCAAGACCAAGGCCGACCAGGAAAAGCTGGGTGTCGCCCTGGCCAAGCTGGCTTCGGAAGATCCGTCCTTCACCGTCTCGACCGACCACGAGTCGGGCCAGACGATCCTGAAGGGCATGGGCGAGCTTCACCTGGACATCAAGATCGACATCCTGAAGCGCACCTACAAGGTCGAGGCCACCATCGGCGCGCCGCAGGTCGCCTATCGTGAATCGCTGGGCCGCAAGGTCGACATCGACTACACCCACAAGAAGCAGACCGGCGGTACGGGCCAGTTCGCCCGCGTCATGATCACCTTCGAACCCGGCGAGCCGGGCTCGGGCTTCGTGTTCGAGAACTCGATCGTCGGCGGCGCGGTGCCGAAGGAATACATCCCCGGCGTCGAAAAGGGCCTGAACTCGGCCAAGGACAACGGCCTGCTGGCCGGCTTCCCGCTGATCGACTTCAAGGCGACGCTGACGGACGGCAAGTTCCACGACGTCGACTCCAGCGTGCTGGCGTTCGAAATCGCGTCGCGCGCCGCCTTCCGCGAACTGAAGGAGAAGGGTGCGCCCAAGCTGCTCGAGCCGATCATGGCGGTGGAAGTCGTGACCCCCGAGGAATACCTCGGCTCGGTCATCGGCGACCTGAACGGCCGTCGCGGCATGATCCAGGGTCAGGACATGCGCGGCAACGCCACTGTCGTGAACGCCTTCGTGCCGCTGGCCAACATGTTCGGCTATGTGAACACGCTGCGCGGCATGTCGCAGGGCCGCGCCCAGTTCACCATGCAATACGACCACTACGAGCCGGTGCCGCAACACGTCGCCGACGAAGTGATCAAGAAGTACGCCTAAGCTTTTCCTTTTGGAAAAGCGCACCTAAATAGCGCCCGGTCGGCCGTCGGCCGGGCGCCCTTAACCCCCAAACTGCAGGAACCCCGGTTCGGGGACCTTAGGAGCTAGAGAATGGCCAAGGAAAAGTTCGAACGCACGAAGCCGCACTGCAACATCGGCACGATCGGTCACGTTGACCACGGCAAGACGACGCTGACGGCGGCGATCACGATGACGCTGGCGAAGGCTGGCGGCGCGAAGGCGATGAACTACGCCGACATCGACGCTGCGCCGGAAGAAAAGGCCCGCGGCATCACGATCAACACCGCGCACGTGGAATATGAGACGGCCAACCGTCACTACGCCCACGTCGACTGCCCCGGCCACGCCGACTATGTGAAGAACATGATCACGGGCGCGGCGCAGATGGACGGCGCGATCCTGGTGGTTTCGGCCGCCGACGGCCCGATGCCGCAAACGCGCGAGCACATCCTGCTGGCCCGTCAGGTCGGCGTGCCGGCCCTGGTGGTCTTCATGAACAAGGTCGACCTGGTCGACGACGAAGAACTGCTGGAACTGGTTGAAATGGAAGTGCGCGAGCTGCTGAGCAGCTACCAGTTCCCGGGCGACGACATTCCGATCACCAAGGGCTCGGCCAAGGCCGCGACCGACGGCGTGAACCCGGAAATCGGCGAACAGCGCGTTCTGGCCCTGATGGAAACCGTCGACGCCTACATCCCGCAGCCGGAACGTCCGGTCGACCTGCCGTTCCTGATGCCGGTCGAAGACGTGTTCTCGATCTCGGGCCGCGGCACCGTGGTCACGGGCCGCGTCGAGAAGGGCATCGTCAAGGTCGGTGAGGAAGTCGAGATCGTCGGCATCCGTCCGGTCCAGAAGACGACCTGCACGGGCGTGGAAATGTTCCGCAAGCTGCTGGACCAAGGTCAGGCGGGCGACAACGTCGGCGTTCTGCTGCGCGGCACCAAGCGCGAAGACGTCGAGCGCGGTCAGGTTCTGTGCAAGCCGGGTTCGATCACCCCGCACACCAAGTTCCAGGCCGAAGCCTACATCCTGACGAAGGAAGAAGGCGGCCGCCACACGCCGTTCTTCACCAACTATCGTCCGCAGTTCTACTTCCGCACGACGGACGTGACCGGCATCGTGCACCTGAAGGAAGGCGTCGAGATGATCATGCCCGGCGACAACGCCGAGCTGAGCGTCGAGCTGATCACGCCGATCGCGATGGACCAGGGCCTGCGCTTCGCCATCCGTGAAGGCGGCCGCACCGTCGGCGCCGGCGTCGTGGCCAAGATCGTCGAGTAATCGACGACACGACCCAGCCCACCGGCTGACCGAGTAGCGTACAGAGCGGCCCCCGGAGCGATCCGGGGGCCGCTTTTGCTTTGCGGCGAGACATAGCGCCGGTCCGCAACGGGTTGCGTGTTCAGGCGTTCGGGTGGACTGCCGAACAGCCAAGGTTCCCGATGCGCCTGATACCCCTGCTTGCGTGCCTGATCGCGCTGACCGCCTGCGCCACCCATCCGGGCAAAGTCGATCATGTCCGGTTCGCCAGCGATGGGAAGACGGTGCTGGCGTCGACGGAGGACGGGGCGGTGCGCGGGGTCGAGGGGGATGGAACGCGGGCGTTCCTGGGCGTGCCGTTCGCCGCGCCGCCGGTGGGCGACGGACGCTGGCGCGCGCCGCAGCCTGTCCAGCCATGGGCCGGCGTGCGCGATGCGACGCGGATCGGGTCGGACTGCACCCAGGCCATCGGGCGGCGCGCCATTCTGGGCGGTGGCGGAGGGATCGTGGTCGGGTCCGAGGATTGTCTTTATCTGAATATCTACGCACCGGCCGGTCAGCCGGAAGAGGCCCGACCGGTGATGGTCTATATCCCCGGCGGCGCCTTCACCGTGGGGGCAGGCGCCAACTACGACCCTTCGAAGCTGGCCCGCGATCAGGGGCGGGTGGTGGTGACGATGAACTATCGGCTGGGCGCCCTGGGCTGGCTGGCCCATCCGGGGTTTGAGGCGACCGGCGAGGGTTTCGGCGGCAATTTCGGCCTGATGGACCAGCAGGCGGCGCTGAAATGGGTGAATCGCAATATCGCGGCCTTCGGCGGCGATCCCGCCAATGTCACCCTGTTCGCGGAGAGCGCGGGGGCCTGGACGGCCTGTTATCTGATGGCGTCGCCGGGGTCGGAGGGGCTGTATCAGCGGGTCATCATGCAGAGCGGCGGCTGTCTGGAGCCGTCATCCCTGATCAGCGCGCAGGACGCCGCCCAGTCGGGGCCGATGTTCGCCGAACGGCTGGGGTGCGACGAAGGGGATCAGATCGCCTGTTTGAAGGCTCTTCCGGCGTGGCGGCTGTCGCGGGCGGCGTCGCTGAGGGCGGGGATCAACGGGCCGGGGTCGTGGGGGCCGGTGCATACGGACGCGACCGTGCCGGAAAGCCCGGCGGACGCGCTGCGCGAGGGGCGGTTCACCCAGGTCCCGGTGCTGGTCGGCGCCAATCTGGACGAAGGCCGGCTGTTCGCCAACGAGGTCAAGACGATGGATCGGTATAGGAAGGAGACGATGTGGATGTATGGCGACGAGGGCCCGCGGGTGCTGGAGCGCTATCCTGTCGGAGAGGACGGGCCCGCCTACGCCATCGCTGCGAACTTCACCGACCAGAGGTTCGCCTGTCCGTCCCAAGCCCTGCGGCGCGTGTTGTCGGCCCATGTGCCGGTCTGGGGCTATGAGTTCGCGGATCGCCAGGCGCCGTTCGTTCTGCCGGCCTGGATCGTGGGGCTGGACCTGGGCGCCTATCACGCCAGCGAGTTGGCCTATGTCTTCGGGACCAGCTGGGTCTTCGCGGATGTGAAGCGGTTCACCCCGCAGCAGAAGGCGCTGTCGGACCGGATGCAGCGCCTTTGGGCGGCGTTCGGCGCGCCGGGCTTTGGCGCCGAATGGCCCCGCGTCGAGGGGGCGGGGCCGGTGCGGGTGTTCGCGCCCGAAGGCGACCGGATGGACCACGACTTCTTCGAACGTCACCACTGCGCCTTCTGGGACGGGACGTCGTTCGGCGCGGTCCACTGACGCCTAGATAAAGCGCACGGTCACGCCGGGCTTGACCTTGTCGGCCAGGGTCCAGGCGTCCCAGTTGGTCAGGCGGACGCAGCCGTGAGAGGCGGTCTTGCCCACCAGTTCCGGGTCTGGCGTGCCGTGGATGCCGTAGCTGGGCTTGTTCAGGTCGATCCAGACGACGCCGACCGGATTGTTGGGGCCCGGCTTGACCACCACCTTCTCCTTGCCGTCGCCGTAGCTGAGCTTGGATGGGTCGTAGGTATAGTCGGGATTGCGAGCCACGCCATTGACCTTGACCGTGCCGGTCGGAGTGGGGTTGTCGCCGCTGCCGATGGTCGCGGGGAAGTAGGCGATCAGCTTGCCGTCGGCGTCGAAGGCGCGGACCGACCCTTCGGACTTGTCGACGTCGATATGATCGACATCGGCCGGCAGAGGCGTGTGATTGACGGCGGGGACCAGAAGCGACTGACCGACGCGATTGAAGTCCGCGCCGGGGTTCATGGCGCGCAGCAGGGCCTCGGTGACGTGGAACCGCTCGGCCAGCGCCTCCACGATGTTGGCGTAGCCCATGTGCTCCGCCTGGCCTTGAGCCGCCAGATCGGTCGGCACGGCGCCGAGATAGGGGCCGGCGATGTCCTGCTGGGTGATCTGGTAGGTGGTTGTGATCGCGCCGGCGCCGACCGCGCGCAGGCGGCCCATGACCTCGGCGTCCAACTGGCCGTTGACCGGCAGGCCCTGCGCCTTTTGGAAGGCGGAGATGGCCTGTTTCATGTTGGAGCCGGCCAGGCCGTCGATGGCGCCGGGCGAGAAGCGCGCCCGTTCAAGAAGAACCTGGGCGCGGATCAGGGCGGGATCGGGCTGGGCCTGAGTTTGGGCGGGGGGCTGGGCGCTTCCTTGCTGGGGCGTCGGTTGGGCCGGAGGGGCGTAGGCGGCGTTTTCGATCGCGTCCCGCGACAGGGGGCCGGTCTGTCCGACCTGGGCGGCGGGGGCCTTGGCCTCCTGCTGGGGCGAACAGGCGGCGAGCGACAGGACGGCGAAGGCGGCGAGGTAGGCGGGACGGTTCATCGAATGGCTTTCGGCAGGCGGTCGGAGAGGGGCGTGTTCAGTTCGGCTTGCCCGTGGCGGGATCGGTTTCGGTCTCGCCGGAGTTGGACGAGCCTTTCGACCCCTGCGGTTCGGTCGCCGGCCGCGGGGGCTCGCCGGGCTTGTCGGGACGAAGGTTTTCGTTCTCGACCTTGCGGTCGTCGGGGCGGCTGTCGGTCATGGTCATCTCCTTGGAGGTCAGGAAACGCACGGGGAGGGCGACGGCTCCGTCAACGCTTGTTCACCATGCCGATCAACCCTGCTGAAACGCGCGCCGTGCAAGGGTAGGCTGAGAAACGGACCTTGCGGCGCACGGCCCGACGAAGGATGAGCATGAGCGGAAACCTGCAGGTCGAGATTGTGGAGGCCGAAGCGCTGGATGGCGCCGCTGTCGCCCTGTGGCGCGCCTGGACAGCCGAGAACCCGGATCTGGCCAGCCCCTATTTCCGCTGGGACTATGCCCAGATCGCCAGCCGCGTCTGCCCCGGCGCGGCCATCGCGGTGTTCCGCCGCGACGGCCGGATCGTGGGCTTCTTCCCGCATCAGCGGCGCGGCGGGGCGTTGCAGCCGCTGGGCGCGCCGATGAACGACTATCACGGGGTGATCGCGCCGGCGGGCGAGACGATCACGCTGGAGGATGTCGCGCGGCTGTTGAAGGCGCGCAGGCTGAACGTGCCGGGCTGGATCGGCGCGGGCGAGGCGGGCCAGACGCGCCAGACGGTGCAGGCCGCCATGCCGGAAGACGGCTATGACGCCTGGTACGCCGAGCGGCGCACGACGTATGGCAAATACTTCAAGGACAAGGAGCGGGCGCGTCGCAGCCTGGAGGCCGAGCTGGGGCCGGTCCGGGTCGAGAGAGGCTTGCGCGACCCCGCGCTGTTGAACCAACTGATCGACCTGAAGGCGGCGCAGTATCGGCGCTCGGGCCTGCACGACATCTTCGCGTGCGGTTGGACGCGGGACCTGCTGCACGCCCTGATGGCCGAGCGGCGCGAGGACTTCGGCGCCTCGATGGCGGCGATGCACGCGGGCGACAAGCTGGTGGCGGTCGAGTTTTCGCTCCATGCCGGGCGGCACTACCATTTCTGGTTCCCGGTCTATGAGCCGGGGCTGGCGCGGTGTTCGCCGGGCATCCTGCTGAGCATGGACACGATGCGGCTGGCCTCAGCGGAGGAGTTCCGGGTGTTTGACTTCGGGTTCGAGGGCGAGCCCTACAAGAAGTATTTCGTCAACGCCCGCCAGACGGTGCGCGAGGCCGTGGTGCTGAAGCCGGGGCTGAGCCAGGCGCTGGGCGACATGGCCGTGGGCGCGCTGGCGAAGGCGGGGGACAAGGGCGAGAAGGTGCGAACCTCCTTGCGCCGCCGCTGGGCCACGATCGAGGCGTGCGAGCCGACGTCGGCCGGACGGCTGAAAGGCACGGCTGCGGCCGCTCGCGCGATGGCGCAGAAACTGGCCGCCCGCAAGAAGACGCCGGCGCGCGTCGCCCATGCGTGAAGGAGAGGCTGTCATGACCACACGCCGCACCCGCTATCCCGGCCCGATCGTCGAGGCCAGAGATCATCCGCACACCTTGGTGGCGCAGGGCTTCGCCGAGGACGCGGCCCTGGCGGCGGTGCTGGACCGGTATCCGGCCGACCTGTTCGACATCAATCTGTACGACTACGACGATGAGGGACAGGTGTCGCTGCGCACCGGGGCGCGCGGGCGTCTGTCGGGGAAAGACCTGCTGGAGGCGATCAAACAGGGCCGACTGTGGGTCAATCTGCGCGAGGTCGAACGTGGCTGGCCTGAACTATGGGCGGCGGCGATGAAGGATTTTGCGGCCATCCAGGCGACCTATCCGGGAATGCGAGCGGTGCGGAACGCGGGGCAGTTGATCCTGTCGTCGCCCAAGGCGCGGGTTCCGTATCATTTCGATGCGGCGGGGGTGGTGCTGTTTCACCTGCGCGGGCGCAAGCGGCTGTTCGTCTATCCGGGCGACGAACGTCACCTGCCAGAGCGCAACATGGAACAGGTGGTGACGCGCCAGACGACTGAGGAACTGCCCTATACGCTGGCGTTCGAGGACGACGCCCAAATCATGGATCTGGAGCCGGGACGGGCGCTGACCTGGCCCCTGTATGCGCCGCACCGGGTGGAGAATCTGGATCGGTTCTGCGTCAGCCTGTCGATGGATTTTCAGACCTGGCCGTCGCGGTTCCGAAATGGGGCGCTGTTCACCAATGCCGTGATCCGCAGCCGGGGCGGTCGGCCGCGCCAGACGGACGAGATGGCCACGCCGGAACTGGCCGCGCGCTGGGCCGCATCCCTGGCGTTGAAGAAGGCCGGCGCGATGAAGAGCCGAATCGCCCATTTCGAGCGTGATTTCGAACCCGAGGTCGGGGCCGCGGACGGCGCGGGGACGCTGAGGCCCGCGGGTTAAATCGCGTTCATGACCTGAAGTTAAAATGACTTGGCGGCGCGCGGCGTGCACCTTCCCCTGCATAGACGGGAAGGGAACAGCCGAATGAAGACCGCATTGATCGCCGCCGCCGCCGCCGCCGCCGCCCTGACGGGGCTGGCCGCCGCCCCCGCATCGGCCGCAGAGGTCCAGATTCGCAACCTCGTGGCGCGGGTCGTCGTGATCGTGGAGGATCGCCAGGATGTGGGGGTCGAGGTGACGCAGGGCGCCTCGGGGCTGCCGGCCGTGCAGGTGCGCCGCGAAGGCGGCGGGGTCCGCATCGATGGCGGCCTGGGCCGTAACGGAGGCTTCTGGGCCAATGGCGGAAATCGCATTGGCGGCTGCAACACCAGCCGGGCCGACGCCAGCCAGCCGGGCCGTGGCGCGACCGTCGAGGTCGGCAACCTGGGCCGCGTGCGCCTGGAGGACGCGCCGATGATCGTGATCCGCACGCCGCGCGACGTGGATGTCAGCGCCGGCGGGGCTGTTTTCGGCTCGGTCGGACGCGGCGCGCGCTCTGTCGAGCTGAACAGCGGCGGCTGCGGGGCGTGGAACGTGGCCAATGTCGACGGGCGGGTGTCGCTGGGCGTCGGCGGCTCCGGCTCGATCCGAGCCGGCTCTTCGCGCGCGCTGGAAGCCAATGTGGGCGGGTCGGGCAGCATCTACGCCGGCCCCACCGGCGACCTGAAGGCGGCCGTGGGCGGATCGGGCAATGTCGAGGTGGCCAGCGCCGGGGGCGACGGCGACCTGTCCATTGGCGGATCGGGCGGGATCAATGTTCGCCAGGGGCGGATGGACAAGCTGTCGGTGGCCATCGGCGGATCGGGCGACGTGCGCTACGGCGGCGCGACCCGCGACCTGAGCGTGGCCATCGCCGGATCTGGCAATGTCCGCGTCGCCTCCGCCACCGGCGCGGTGTCGCGCACCGTGGTCGGATCGGGCACGCTGCAGATCGGGCGCTGAGGTCCGCCTCATCGCTTTAAAGGCAAGGCCCCCGGTCGTGGAACCCCGGGGGCCTTTTCCTTTCGCCCATAGAAAAGGCCCCGGCGGATCGCTCCGCCGGGGCCTCTTTGTCTTCCGGCTCTCGCCAGCGGCTCGATCAGAAGCCGCGGATGCCCGGCAGGCCCGCCAGGGTGCGGCCCAGGTTGGCGCCGGCGCGGTCCAGCGTCTGCAGCGCGCCGCCGAAGTTGTAGCGTGCGCCGATGACGAAGTTGTCGGCATCGACGTCCACATCGTTCAGCGAAACGCGCTGCCACGAGCCGAACAGGCTGATCGGGCTGTTGTCCAGCTGGTACTCGGCGCCGACGCCGTAAGCCCAGGCGTCGACCTTGCCGGCCACGTCGGTGTCGATGTTGTTGTACGACACGCCGGCGTTCAGGCGCAGCGACGGGTTGACGTAGTAGGCGTAGTCGCCGCCGAAGGTCCAGGCGTCAGCCCCGTCCAGATCGGTGTAGGCGACAACGCCGGTCAGGGTGGCGGAGGCCAGATACTTCTGCACTTCGCCGCCGACCGAGAAGTAGTTCTCGCCGCCCAGGTCCGAAACGCCCGCGAAGGCGCCGGCGCGCAGATCCGAACCAAACGTCTTGGTCAGGTGAGCGGCGGCTGCGCCGACGGTGTCGTCGCCCAGGTCGCTGTCGGAGTAGGCGACCGAACCGTTCAGGGTCACGGTCCATTCCGGGGCGACCTTCATGGCGGTCACGCCGTCCAGGGTCGCGCCGTCGGTCTTGAAGCCCTCGGTGTCGGTGTGGGTGTAGCCCAGGCCGACCGAACCGATGGCATCTTGGGCGAAGGCCGGAGCGGCGAACAGGGTGGCGGCGGCGGCCGACGCGAGGAGGATCGTCTTCATTTTGTCTTGTCCTTAGCAGTCTTGCCCGGATGGGGGTCCAGGGAGGGGCGCCTGCTATCAGCATAAGGCCGAGGTGCAGCATCAAACCGCTGTTCGATAAGTCTCTGTCGCCAAATTGTTGCGCGACTGTCACGGTGTGCGGCAGGAATGTGTCGGCAACACGGAGAAGCGGTGGCAGGTGGTTAACGTGAACCCGGAACGGCTAAAGCATGCCCTCACGCTCGCCATTGGTCTGCAGGCGCCTCGACCGTTCCCTTGTTCGAACGCCGGCCGGCGTTCTTTGGCCCATGACGTTGGCCCGATGATCTACACATATATATGTCGTGGAATCCGCCGGCCGGACCGCGCGCATCCGGGGTGGGGCACGACAGGGCCGAGTGACAACAGAATCCTGTCTGCGCCTTGGTTTCGCCGCTTGACGAAATCGGAATCGGTAGGCATAAGCCACCACTCTTGTTGGACCGGCTGTGCACTTCGGTGCAGACGCGGTTCGCAAGAACGACCTAAGTCACTGTTCTTTGCAGCTTCTTGGGACTTCAGCGGCCTTCGCGGGGAACTGCGTGGGCCGATCGTTTTTGCGGATTTGCGTATCCTGAGGGCCTCGTGCCCGAAGGCCTTCGGTCTTTGAAATGGTTCACAGGGACGCGGTCCTCCGACCGCATTGGAAGTAAGCACCGATATGGATCAAAGCATCCGCATCAGGCTCAAGGCCTTTGATCATCGCGTCCTCGATTTCTCGACGCGCGAGATCGTCAATACAGCCAAGCGCACCGGCGCGACCGTTCGCGGTCCGATTCCGCTGCCGACCCTGATCGAAAAGTTCACCGTGAACCGCTCTCCGCACGTCGATAAGAAGTCGCGTGAGCAGTTTGAAATCCGCACGCACAAGCGCGTGCTCGACATCGTCGACCCCACCCCGCAGACCGTGGACGCGCTCATGAAGCTCGACCTGTCCGCCGGCGTGGACGTCGAGATCAAGATTTAAAGTAGAAAGAGGCGGGATCCGATGCGCACGGGCGTGATCGCCAAGAAGCTGGGCATGACCCGCGTGTTCGCCGATGACGGCGCGCACGTACCGGTCACTGTGCTGCAGCTCGACGGCTGCCAAGTCGTCGGCCAACGTACCCAGGAGCGTGACGGCTACGTCGCTCTCCAGCTGGGCGCTGGCACGAAGAAGGCCAAGAACACCAACAAGGCTCAACGCGAGACCTTCGCCAAGGCGGAAGTCGAGCCCAAGGCCTATGTCACCGAGTTCCGCGTCGATGCGGACGGTCTGCTGGACGTGGGCGCCGAACTGTCGGCCGAACACTTCCTGGTCGGCCAGAAGGTGGACATCCAGGGCGAGACCATCGGTAAGGGTTTCGCCGGCGCCATGAAGCGCTGGAACTTCGGCGGCCTTCGCGCCACCCACGGCGTCTCGGTCTCGCACCGTTCGCACGGTTCGACGGGTAACCGTCAGGACCCGGGTCGCACGTTCCCCGGCAAGAAGATGGCCGGCCATTACGGCACGGAAACCGTCACCACCCAGAACCTGACCGTCGTCCGCGTGGACGCCGAGCGTGGTCTGATCCTGATCAAGGGCGCCGTCCCGGGTCACGACGGCAGCTACGTCAAGGTTCGCGACGCCATCAAGAAGGCTCGTCCGGCTGACGCTCCGTTCCCTGGCGCGCTTAAGTCGAGCAAGTCTGCTGCTCAACCCGCCTCGACGCCGGCTGAAGAAGCCCCTGTCGAAGCGACCGAAGGCGGTGAAGCGTAATGAAACTCTCTGTCATCCAACTCGACGGCAAGGCTGCTGGCGACGTGGAGCTGTCGGACGCCGTCTTCGGCATCGACGCCATCCGCGGCGACATCCTGGCTCGCACCGTCAACTGGCAGCTGGCCAAGCGCCGCGCCGGCACGCACAAGGTTCAAACCCGTAACGAGAACTCTCGCACGGGCAAGAAGATGTACAAGCAGAAGGGCACCGGCGGCGCTCGTCACGGTTCGCGCCGTGCCCCGCAGTTCGTCGGCGGCTCGCGCGCCTTCGGTCCGGTCGTTCGCGACCACGGCTTCTCGCTGCCGAAGAAGATCCGCGCGCTCGCTCTGCGTCACGCCCTGTCCTCCAAGGCCAAGTCCGGCGACCTGATCGTCGTCGACACCGTCTCGGTCAAGGAGGCCAAGACGGCCGCCCTGCGCGAGACGTTCGGCAAGCTGGGCTGGACCAAGGCTCTCATCATCGCGGGTCCCGAAGTCGACACGAACTTCGGCCTGGCCGCACGCAACATCCCGCACATCGACGTGCTGCCGAACGCCGGCCTGAACGTCTATGACATCCTGCGCGCGGACAAGCTGGTGCTGACCAAGGCCGCCATCGAGGCGATCGAAGCCCGCTTCAGCGATAAGGAAGCCGCGTAATGGCCGCTCAACCTACCGCCAAGCACTACGACACCATCCTGGCCCCGGTGATCACCGAAAAGGCCACGATCCTGTCCGAGCAGAACAAGGTCGTCTTCCGCGTCGCCGACACGGCGTCCAAGGACGAGATCGCAGCCGCGGTCGAAAGCCTGTTCAAAGTCAACGTCGTCAAGGTCAACACCCTGGTCCAAAAGGGCAAGACCAAGCGCTTCCGGGGCATCCTGGGTCGTCGCGTCGACATCAAAAAAGCGATCGTGACGCTGGCCGACGGCCAGTCGATCGACGTCACCACGGGGCTCTGATCAGATGGCCTTGAAAACCTACAATCCGACTTCGCCGGGCCGTCGCGCCCTCGTGCTGGTCGACCGTTCGGAACTCCACAAGGGCCGTCCGGAAAAGTCGCTGACCGAAGGCCTGACCAAGTCGGGCGGACGCGGGCAGGGCGGTCGCATCGCGGTCCGCTTCCGTGGCGGCGGCGCCAAGACCCTGTACCGCAAGATCGACTTCAAGCGTCGCAAGTGGGACATGGTCGGCACGGTCGAGCGTCTGGAATACGACCCGAACCGCACGGCCTTCATCGCGCTGGTCACCTATGCCGATGGCGAGAAGACCTACATCATCGCGCCGCAACGCCTTAAGGCGGGCGACACGATCATCGCGGGCGAAAAGACCGACGTGAAGCCTGGCAACGCCATGCCGCTGCGTTCGATGCCGGTGGGTACGATCATCCACAACATCGAAATGAAGCCGGGCAAGGGCGCTCAACTGGCCCGTTCGGCCGGCGCCTACGCCCAGCTGGTGGGTCGCGATCAGGGCTACGCCCAGATCCGTCTCGGCTCGGGCGAGCTGCGCATGGTCCTGGACGGCTGCATCGCCACGGTGGGCGCGGTTTCGAACCCCGACCACATGAACCAGAACCTGGGCAAGGCCGGTCGCAAGCGTCACATGGGCTGGCGTCCGCACGTTCGCGGCGTCGCCATGAACCCGATCGACCACCCGCATGGTGGTGGTGAAGGCCGGACCTCTGGTGGTCGCACCCCCGTCACGCCGTGGGGTAAGGACACCAAGGGCACTCGTACCCGCAAGAACAAGGCTACGGACAAGTACATCATCCGTACCCGCCACGTTAAGAAGGCTCGCTAAGAATGGCCCGCTCCTCCTGGAAAGGCCCGTTTGTCGACGGGTATCTGCTCAAGAAGGCCGACGCCGTTCAATCGTCGGGCCGCAAGGACGTGATCAAGACCTGGTCGCGCCGCTCCACCATCCTGCCGCAGTTCGTCGGTCTGACGTTCGGCGTCCATAACGGTCAGAAGCACGTGCCCGTGTCGGTCTCGGAAGAGATGGTCGGCATGAAGCTCGGCGAGTTCGCCCCGACCCGGAACTTCCCGGGGCACGCGGCGGACAAGAAGGCCAAAAGGAAGTAACCGATGGCCCAGACAAAAAACGAGCGTCGGGTCGCCCCGACCGAGGCCCGCGCCAAGCTGGTCAACGTGCGCATCAGCCCGCAAAAGCTGAACCTGGTGGCCGCTTCGATCCGCGGCATGCCGGTTCAGAAGGCGCTGAACGAGCTGGAGTTCAGCCGTAAGCGCATCGCCGGCGACGTCCGCAAGGTCCTGTATTCGGCCGTCTCCAACGCCGAGAACAACCACAACCTCGACATCGACAACCTGGTCGTCGCCGAGGCTTTCGTGGGCAAGAACCTGGTGATGAAGCGTTTCGCGAGCCGTGCTCGCGGTCGTTCGTCGCGCATCCTGAAACCGTTCAGCGAGATCACCATCGTGGTCCGTGAAGCCGGCGAGGCCGCCTGATGGGACAGAAAATCAATCCGGTCGGTCTGCGCCTCGGCGTGAACCGCACGTGGGACAGCCGTTGGTTCGCCGCCGGCGCCGACTATTCCCGCCTGCTGCACCAGGACCTGAAGCTGCGCGAGTGGCTGAAGGAACGTCTGGCCGCCGCCGGCGTGTCGCGCATCATCATCGAGCGCCCGCACAAGAAGTGCCGCATCACCATCTACGCCGCCCGTCCTGGCGTCGTGATCGGCAAGAAGGGCGCCGACATCGAGAAGCTCCGCAAGGACATCTCGGCGCGCACCGAGGGTGAAGTTCACCTGAACATCATCGAAGTCCGCAAGCCGGAAACCGATGCACAGCTGATCGCCGAGAACATCGCGCAGCAGCTGGAACGCCGCGTGGCCTTCCGTCGCGCCATGAAGCGTTCGATGCAGTCGGCCATGCGTCTGGGCGCCAAGGGCATTCGTATGAATGTCTCGGGTCGTCTGGGCGGCGCGGAAATCGCGCGTATGGAATGGTACCGCGAAGGCCGTGTGCCGCTTCACACCCTGCGCGCCGACATCGACTACGGCTTCTACGAAGCCAAGACGACCTACGGCATCATCGGCGTGAAGGTCTGGGTCTTTAAGGGTGAAGTGCTGGAGCACGATCCCATGGCGCAGGACAAGCGTTGGGCCCAGGAAGCTTCGGGTCCGTCCTCGAACGAAGGCCGCGAACGCGGCGGCCCCCGTGGCGACCGCGGTCCGCGTCGCGACCGGGGACGTGAGAACTAAGTCATGTTGCAACCGAAGAAGACCAAGTACCGCAAGGCCTTCAAGGGCCGCATCCACGGCTCGGCCAAGGGCGGCTTCTCGCTGAACTTCGGGTCGTACGGCCTGAAGACGCTGGAGCCGGAACGCATCACCGCGCGTCAGATCGAAGCGGCTCGCCGCGCGATCACGCGCCAGATGAAGCGCCAAGGCCGCGTCTGGATCCGCGTCTTCCCCGACCTGCCCGTCACGGGCAAGCCGGCCGAAGTCCGGATGGGTAAGGGCAAGGGCGCCGTGGACCATTGGGCCGCGCGCTGCCACCCTGGCCGCATCCTGTTTGAAATCGACGGCGTTCCGGACGATGTCGCCCGCGAAGCGCTCCGTCTCGGCGCAGCCAAGCTGCCGGTCCGCACCAAGGTGGTGACCCGCATCGACGCCGGCGTCGCTCATGTCGAGGTAGCCGCCTAATGACCAAGATCGCCGATCTGCGGTCGCAAACGACCGACCAACTGGCCGACGAGCTGCTGAAGCTCAAGAAGGAACAGTTCAACCTGCGCTTCCAGGCGGCCACCGGCCAAATGGAAAAGACCCACCGCGTGGGTGAAGTGCGCAAAGACATCGCTCGCATCTCGACGCTTCTGCGCGAGAAGCGTGCGGCCTCGTAAGGAAACGAATATGCCCAAGCGAATTCTCGAAGGCGTGGTCGTGTCCGACAAGGGCGAAAAGACCGTCGTCGTGAAGGTGGAGCGCACGCTGCTCCACCCGCTTCTGAAGAAGACCGTCCGGTCCTCCAAGAAGTACCACGCGCACGACGAAGCCAACGCGCTCAAGGTCGGCGACATCGCTCGCATCGTCGAGTGCGCCCCGAAGTCCAAGCTGAAGCGCTGGGAAGTCATCTCCCCGGCCTCGGCCTCGTAATCAGAAGGATCTGATCTTATGATCCAGATGCAAACTAACCTGGAAGTGGCCGACAATTCGGGCGCCCGCCGGGTCATGTGCATCAAGGTGTTGGGCGGCTCCAAGCGCCGCTACGCCTCGATCGGCGACACCATCGTCGCCTCCGTGAAGGAAGCCATCCCGCGTGGTCGCGTGAAGAAGGGCGACGTCGTTCGCGCCATCGTCGTGCGCACCGCCAAGGACATCCAACGCAAGGACGGCTCGGTCATCCGCTTCGACAAGTCGGCCGCCGTCATCGTCAACAAGGCGAACGAGCCGGTTGGCACGCGGATCTTCGGCCCGGTTCCCCGCGAACTGCGCGCCAAGAACCACATGAAGATCATCTCGCTGGCTCCGGAGGTCCTGTAACATGGCCGCCAAGATCAAGAAGGGCGACCGCGTCGTCGTCCTCACCGGCAAGGACAAGGGCCGCACGGGCAATGTGCTGAAGGTCCTGCCTTCCGAAAACCGCGTCGTCGTCGAAGGCGTCAACATGGTTCAGCGCCACACGCGCCCGAGCCAGGCTGACCCGCAAGGCGGCATCAAGAACAAGGAAGCCTCGCTTCACCTGTCGAACGTCGCGATCGCCGACGCCAACGGCAAGGCGACCCGCGTCGGCTTCAAGATCGATGGGGACACCAAGGTCCGCATCGCCAAGACGACGGGAGACGTCATCTGATGGCGACCGAAAAGTACGCTCCGCGCCTTAAAGGCGAATATCACTCGCGCATCCGCCAGGTGATGAAGGACAAGTTCGGCTATACGAACGAAATGCAGGTGCCCAAGCTGGACAAGATCGTCCTGAACATGGGCATCGGCGAAGCCGTCGCGGACTCCAAGAAGGTGAACACCGCCCTCAAGGACCTGACGGCCATCGCCGGCCAGAAGGCCGTCGCCACCAAGGCCCGCAACTCCATCGCCGGCTTCAAGCTGCGTGAAGGCATGGTCATCGGCGGCAAGGTCACGCTGCGCGGCGACCAGATGTACGAGTTCCTGGACCGGTTCATCACGATCGCCCTGCCGCGCGTGAAGGACTTCCGTGGTCTGAAGGGCACGTCCTTCGACGGTCGCGGCAACTACGCCACCGGCCTGAAGGAACACATCGTGTTCCCCGAGATCAACTACGACCAGATCGATCAGATGTGGGGCATGGACATTGTCGTCTGCACCACGGCCAAGACCGATGAGGAAGCCAAGGCTCTCCTCACCGAGTTCAAGTTCCCGTTCGTGAAGAACTGAGCGGGAAGGGAAGAGAACAATGGCTAAGAAGAGCGCCGTAAACCGCAACGAAGCCGTCAAGGCCCTGGTTGCGAAGTATGCCGCAAAGCGCGCCGCCCTGAAGGCGACCGCCAACGACGAAAACCTGCCGCTGGAGGAGCGCTTCGAGGCGCGCCTGCAACTGGCCGCCCTGCCGCGCAACTCCGCGCCGAGCCGCATTCGCAACCGCTGCGAAGTGACGGGTCGCCCGCGTGCTTTCTATCGCAAGCTCAAGATGAGCCGGATCGCGCTGCGTGAACTGGGCAACCTGGGCCAGATTCCCGGCCTGACGAAGTCGAGCTGGTAAGGGGAGCGAACAGACATGATGATCAACGATCCCCTGAGCGACATGATCGCTCGCATCAAGAACGCGGCGACCCGCAAGCGTTCCAAGGTGCTGACCCCCGCTTCGCGTCTTCGCCAGCGCGTCCTGGACGTGCTGCAGGACGAAGGCTACATCCGCGGCTACAACCTGGTTCAGAACCCGGGTGAGTTTCCGCAGTTCGAGATCGAGCTGAAGTACTTCGACGGCCAACCCGTCATCGCCGAGATCGCGCGCGTGTCCAAGCCTGGCCGCCGCGTCTATTCGGCGATCGGCGATCTGAAGCCGATCAAGAACGGCCTCGGCATCTCGATCCTTTCGACTTCGAAGGGCGTCATGTCCGACGCCGCCGCTCGCGACGCCAATGTCGGCGGCGAAGTCCTCTGCAGGGTCTACTGATATGTCCCGTATTGGCAAGAAAACCATCGCCGTGCCGAAGGGCGTGACTGTCACGCTCGACGGCCAGAACATCACCGTCAAGGGTCCCAAGGGCGAACGCGCCTGGACCGTCGCCGACGAGATCGAAGTCAAGCAGGAAGGCGAGGAACTGTCGCTGACCCCGCGTTCGGACACCCCTCGCGCCCGCGCGATGTGGGGTCTGTCGCGGACCCTGGTCGACAACATGGTCACCGGCGTCACCTCGGGCTTCGAGAAGTCGCTGGAACTGGTCGGCGTGGGTTACCGCGCCGCGATGAAGGGCAACGCCCTGTCGCTGCAACTCGGCTTCTCGCATGAAGTCGATATCGATCCGCCGGCCGGCGTCAGCTTCGCTGTGCCCAAGCAGACCGAGATCAAGATCTCGGGCTCGGACAAGCAGGCCGTGGGTCAGGTCGCCGCGGTCATCCGCAAGCTGCGTCCGCCGGAGCCCTACAAGGGCAAGGGCGTCCGTTACGCCGGCGAGACCGTGCGTCGCAAGGAAGGCAAGAAGAAGTAAGTCATGGCTCTCTCTCTTCGACAACAAGCCAAGCGCCGCGCAGAGCGCACTCGCCGTCGCCTGAAGGCTGTCGCCAACGGTCGTCTGCGTCTGTCGGTCTATCGTTCGGACAAGAACATCTCGGCCCAGATCATCGACGACGCCCAGGGCGTGACGATCGCCGCCGCTTCGTCGCTGGAAGGCGGCAAGGGCAAGCGGGGTTCGGACACGGCCGCGGCCGCCGCGATCGGCAAGCTGATCGCCGAACGCGCCATCGAGAAAGGCGTCAAGGACGTCGTCTTCGACCGCGGCGAGTACATCTATCACGGACGGGTGAAGGCGCTGGCGGAAGCCGCGCGTGAAGCCGGCCTGAACTTCTAAGGGACGCGACAGATGGCGCAACAACCCCAACGCGGCGGCGGCGGCAACGATCGCAACCGTCGTGACAACCGCAACGCTCCCGCTGTCGATGGCCCGGATTCGGACATCGTCGAGAAGCTGGTCCACATCAACCGCGTCGCCGCCACCGTTAAGGGCGGCCGTCGCTTCAGCTTCGCAGCCCTGATGGTCGTCGGCGACGGCAAGGGCCGGGTCGGCTTCGGTCACGGCAAGGCGCGTGAAGTGCCGGAAGCCATCCGCAAGGCGACGGAAGAAGCCAAGAAGACGATGATCCGCGTTCCTCTGCGCGAGAACCGCACCCTGCACCACGACGGCAACGGCCGTTGGGGCGCCGGCAAGATCATGATGCGCGCGGCCCCTCCCGGCACCGGCGTCATCGCCGGCGGTCCGATGCGTGCGGTCCTCGAAACCCTTGGCGTCCAGGACGTCGTGGGCAAGTCGACCGGCTCGTCGAACCCCTACAACATGATCCGTGCGACGTTCGAGGCCCTGAAGGTCCAGTCGTCGCCGCGTCAGGTCGCTTCGAAGCGTGGCAAGAAGGTCGCCGACCTGATGGGCCGCCGCAACGACGGCGCCTCGACGCCGGAAGCTGTGGAGTCCTAAGTCATGGCCGAGAACAAGACCGTCACCATCAAGCAGATCGCTTCGCCGATCCGCCGCAAGAATGACCAGCGCGCCACCCTGGTGGGCCTGGGCTTGAACCGCATGGGTCGTGAAGCGACCCTGGAGGACACCCCTTCGGTTCGCGGCATGATCGCCAAGGTCCACCATCTGGTGGAAGTGGTCGAGAAGTAAGCCTTTCGCCCTCCCTCGGAACACCGGGGGAGGGCGTTTCGCATCTTGCTTATGTTTCGGGGGTCGCCTATGAGCGGCCCTTCATTTTTTCCGAGCCGAGTCTGGCCGCCTCATTCTCGAGGTCGTGTCCGGCGCTAGAACCCGAAAGGATCAGGCACATGAAACTGAACGAAATCCGCGACAACGAAGGCGCGCACAAGAAGCGCATGCGTGTCGGCCGTGGCCCCGGTTCGGGCAAGGGCAAGACCGCCGGTCGCGGCGTCAAGGGTCAGAAGTCGCGTACGGGCGTCAGCCTGCTGGGCTTCGAAGGCGGCCAGATGCCGCTGTACATGCGTATGCCCAAGCGCGGCTTCAACAATCCCAACGCCCTGAAGCTGGCTGAAGTGAACCTGTGGCGCCTGCAGGACGCCATCGACGCCGGCAAGCTGGACGCCAAGTCGGAAATCAAGGGCGACGCCCTGGTCGCCGCCGGCGTGATCCGCCGCGTCAAGGACGGCGTGCGCCTGCTGGGCACCGGCGAAGTGAAGCAAGCGCTGAACCTCGTCGTATGGTCGGCGACGTCGGGCGCCAAGCAAGCTATCGAAGCGGCGGGCGGTTCGGTCGTCGAACAACGCATCGAAGCCGAAGCCAAGGCCGCCGCGCGCGTCGAGAAGCGCAACGCCGCCAAGGGCAAGGCCCCGGCGCCCAAGGCTCCGCGCGGCGACGAGAACAAGATCTCGGCCCGCGCCAAGCGCGCCGCCGCCAAGGCCTAAGCAACGCGTCGTCGCGGCGATTAGGCCGTGGCCTGATTACACCTGCGACGACGAAAGAACGGAAGCGGCCTCGCAAGAGCGCCGCTTCTCGCCTATCTGACGACTCAATCAGTCGTGGGGACGCATAATGGCTTCGGCCGCAGAACAACTCGCCGCCAATATGAACATGGGCTCGTTCGCGAAAGCGACCGAGCTGCACAAGCGCCTGCTGTTCACGCTGGGCGCGCTTCTGGTCTATCGCATCGGCACCTATGTGCCGATCCCGGGCATCAACTCGCAGGCCTTCCTGCAGTTCTTCCAGGACCCCTCGGGCCAGCGCGGCATCCTGGACATGTTCAACATGTTCTCGGGCGGCGCGGTCGAGCGTATGGCCATCTTCGCGCTGAACGTGATGCCCTACATCTCGGCGTCCATCATCGTGCAGCTGATGGGCACGGTGTATCCGCCCTGGGAGAAGCTGAAGAAGGAAGGCGGCGAAAGCGGCCGCAAGCAGCTGAACCAGTACACCCGCTATCTGACGGTGTTCCTGGCGCTGGCGCAGTCGTTCGGCATCGCCGCCGGCCTGAACAGCACGGCCGGTCTGGTCGACAATCCCGGCGTCTTCTTCATCGTCTCGACGGTCGTGACCCTGACCGGCGGCACCATGTTCCTGATGTGGCTGGGTGAGCAGGTGACGGCGCGCGGCGTCGGCAACGGCATTTCGCTGATCATCTTCGCGGGCATCGTGGCGGTCCTGCCGTCCACTGTCGCCCGCCTGCTGGGGCTGGCCCAACAAGGTCAGATGTCGGCCTTCGCCCTGCTGTTCATCGCCGTTCTGGCCGTGGCCACCGTGGTCTTCATCGTCTTCATGGAACGCGCCCAGCGCCGTCTTCTGATCCAGTATCCGAAGCGTCAGGAAGGCAACCGCATGGCGGGAGGCGAGCGTTCGTTCCTGCCGCTGAAGGTCAACACCGCCGGCGTGATCCCGCCGATCTTCGCCTCGTCGCTGCTGATGCTGCCGACGACGGTGGCCACCATGACGGCCAACGCCGACCTGCCCAGCTGGATGAGTTGGCTGCCGCTGGTGACGGCGCAGCTGACGCACGGCCAGCCGCTGTTCATGGCGCTGTACGCCGCCCTTATCGTCTTCTTCTGCTTCTTCTACACCTCCATCACCTTCAACCCGGAGGACACGGCTGAGAACCTGCGGAAATACGGCGGCTTCCTGCCGGGTATCCGGCCGGGCAAACGTACTGCGGAATATCTGGACTATGTGCTGACCCGCCTGACGGTGATCGGCGCCGCCTACATCACCGCTGTCTGCCTGCTGCCGGAATTCATCGTCAGCCAATTCGGCAACAGCCTGTATTTTGGCGGAACGTCCATCTTGATCGTGGTCTCTGTGACGATGGACACTGTGGCCCAGATTCAGTCACAACTGCTGGCGCACCAGTACGAAGGCCTGATCAAGAAGGCCAAGTTGCGTGGTCGTGGCGGTCGCGGCGCTCCCACGCCCGTTCGCCGCTAAGTCTTAGGTTGTCAGACGCCCAGGGGAGGGCTGAAGCATGAACTTGATCCTGTTCGGACCGCCGGCGGCGGGCAAGGGCACCCAGGCCAAGCGGCTGGTGGAAGAGAAGGGCATGGTCCAGCTCTCCACCGGCGACATGCTCCGGGCGGCCATCGCCTCGGGCTCGGAACTGGGCGTGAAGGTCAAGGACGTGCTGGCGCGCGGCGATCTTGTCACTGACGAGATCGTCATCGCCTTGATCGAGGACCGCCTGCCCGAGGCCGAGGCCGCGGGGGGCGCCATCTTCGACGGCTTTCCCCGCACGGTGGCCCAGGCCGAGGCGTTGGACGCCATGTTGGCCAAGCGCGGCGCCCAGATCGACGCCGTGGTGCGGCTGAAGGTGGACGACGCCGCCCTGACCGAACGGATCGCCAAGCGCTTCGCCGACCAGGGGCGGCCCGACGACAATCCCGAATCGTTCAAGGTGCGGCTGGAGGCCTACAACCGCAACACCGCCCCGCTGCTTCCCTATTATGAAAAGCAGGGCAAGCTGACCGAGGCCGACGGCATGGGCTCGATCGAGTTCGTCGCCAAGGCGATCGACGAAGCCTTGGCGTGACCAAAGCCTGGCTCGGGCGTTAGACGTCCGATGAACGACGACGACGCCAATCCCGACAAGAGGCGCGCCCGCAAACGCTGGCGCGCCTTCGCCGTTTTCTGCGCCGTGGCTGGGGCGGAAACGGGGCTGTTTCTGCTGCTGGGCCAGGTCGACGGCCGGGCGCCGCAGGTTCCGGCCGTCCCTGAGCCGCAGCCGTTTGAGGTGGTTCTGTACGATCCGCCGCCGCCGGTGTCAGAACAGCCGCCGGCGCCGCAGACCGGCGGCGGCGCGCCCGCCGCCCCGTCACGTATCCACACACCCCCGCCGCCGAAACAGCCGCGACCGCCCGAACTGCCGGCCCCGCCCAAACAGGCGCCGGTTCCTGCGCCCGTCGTCGGCGTCGCGCCCGCGCCGTCGCCCAATCCCGGCTTCGGCCAGGGCGGGCAGGGGGCGGGCAGCGGCTCAGGCGTCGGGCCGGGGTCCGGTCTGGGCGGCGGCTCGACCGGACCGCGCCTGGTGACGGGCCCCACGATGGGCCAGATCCGCGCTAACCACCCGCCGGCCGCGCGCAGTCGCTATGGCCGGGCCGAATTGTCGTGCCTCATCCGGCTGGACAGCCGGCTTGACGATTGTCGCGTCGTGGATGAAACCCCGCCGGGCCTGGGCTTCGGCGCAGCGGGCCTGCAGGTGTCGGGCCTTTTCCGCTTCCAGCCGCCGACCGAAAACGGCCGCCCGGTCGAGGGCCAGCGCGTCACCGTCGGCGTGGATTTCGGGCGACCGCCTCGCTGATCCACGGCAGACATTGACTGCCTGTGAATCATCTGTATAAGGGCGCCTTCCCGCGAAGGGCGCCACGCTCCTGGTTTGTTAACCGGAGCGTTTGTTGCGTCTGACTAACGCGTATCTGGAGAATTTCGTGGCCCGTATTGCTGGCGTCAATATCCCGACCAACAAGCGCGTGGAAATCGCGCTTCAGTACATCCATGGCATCGGCCCCGCCGCCGCCAAGGACATCACCGAGAAGGTAGGCATCGAGCCCGCCCGTCGCGTGAACCAGCTGACGGACGCCGAAGTCCTGTCGATCCGCGAAACGATCGACAAGGATCACACCGTCGAGGGCGACCTGCGCCGCGAGACGTCGATGAATATCAAGCGTCTGATGGATCTGGCCTGCTATCGCGGCCTGCGTCACCGCAAGGGCCTGCCGGTCCGCGGCCAGCGCACCCATACGAACGCCCGCACCCGCAAGGGTCCCGCCAAGCCGATCGCCGGCAAGAAGAAGTAAGACAGACACATGGCCAAGGAACCGGGTCGCGTAAAGAAGCGCGAGCGCAAGAACATCACCTCGGGCGTCGCCCACGTGAATGCTTCGTTCAACAACACCATGATCACGATCACCGATGCCCAGGGCAACGCGATCTCGTGGTCTTCGGCCGGTCACATGGGCTTCAAGGGTTCGCGTAAGTCGACCCCCTACGCCGCCCAGATGGCTGCGGAAGACGCCGGCAAGAAGGCGCAGGAACACGGCGTGAAGACGCTGGAGGTGAACGTTTCGGGTCCGGGTTCCGGCCGTGAATCGGCCCTGCGCGCGCTGCAGTCGGTCGGCCTGACGATCACGACCATCCGCGACGTCACGCCGATGCCGCATAACGGTTGCCGTCCGCCCAAGCGTCGTCGCGTCTAATCGCGACTTCGTTCCAGGCACACCCCATCTCCGTCGGCTCCACCATGGCCTCGTCGACAAGGCCGGAGCCGACGAAACCCGTTCGAGGGACAAAATGATCGAAAGAAACTGGCAAGAGCTGATCCGTCCCGAGAAGCCCCAGATCGAGACCGGCTCCGACGCCCAGCGCAAGGCGCGCCTGGTGGCCGAGCCCCTCGAGCGTGGCTTCGGCGTGACGCTCGGCAACGCGCTGCGTCGCGTTCTGCTGTCCTCGCTGCAAGGCGCGGCGGTCACCGCCATCCAGATCGACGGCGTGGTCCATGAGTTCTCGTCGCTGGAAGGCGTGCGCGAAGACGTGGTCGACATCGTCCTGAACATCAAGCAACTGGCGCTGCGTATGCACGCCGAAGGTCCCAAGCGCATGACTTTGCGCGCCACGGGCCCCGGCGCGGTGACGGCCGGCCAGATCGACGTGCCGGCGGACATCGAGGTTCTGAACCCCGATCACGTCATCTGCACGCTGGACGACGGCGCCTCGATCCGCATGGAACTGACCGTTCAGAACGGCAAGGGCTATGTCGCGGCCGAACTGAACCGCCCGGAAGACGCGCCCATCGGCCTGATCGCCGTGGATGCGCTGTATTCGCCGGTCAAGAAGGTGGCCTACCGTGTCGAGCCGACCCGTCAGGGCCAGTCGCTGGACTATGACAAGCTGCTGCTGGAAGTCGAAACCAATGGCGCGGTGACGCCTGTGGACGCCGTGGCCTACGCCGCGCGCATCCTGCAGGACCAGTTGCAGATCTTCATCACCTTCGAAGAGCCCAAGAAGGCTGTCGAGCAGTCGGACGGCAAGCCCGACCTGCCCTTCAACCCGGCGCTGCTGAAAAAGGTGGACGAGCTGGAGCTGTCGGTCCGTTCGGCCAACTGCCTGAAGAACGACAACATCGTCTACATCGGCGATCTGATCCAGAAGACCGAGGGCGAAATGCTTCGCACCCCGAACTTCGGCCGCAAGTCGCTGAACGAGATCAAGGAAGTTCTGACGACGATGGGCCTCAGCCTCGGCATGGACGTGCCGAACTGGCCGCCCGAAAACATCGAAGACCTGGCCAAGAAGTTCGACGACCAGATCTAAGTTCAACCCTCCGCCCGTCTCCTCTCGAGGAGAATGACGGGGCGGTTAGAAGATTACGGGCCTAGGTCTCCGATCAGGAGATACCGGACCCGGAGTAGGAGAGACCCAGATGCGCCACGGCGCCGCCCATCGTAAACTCGGTCGCACGACCAGCCACCGCACCGCCATGTTCGCGAACATGGCCGCCTCGCTGATCAAGCACGAGCAAATCACCACGACCCTGCCCAAGGCCAAGGAACTGCGTCCCTTCGTCGAGAAGCTGGTCACCCTGGCCAAGAAGGGCGATCTGCACGCGCGTCGTCAGGCCATCAGCCAGGTTCGCGACGTGCCGCAAGTCGGCAAGCTGTTCGAGACGCTGGGCCCGCGTTACAGCGAGCGCAACGGCGGCTATATCCGCATCATGAAGGCCGGCTTCCGCCACGGCGACAACGCCCCGATGGCTGTGATCGAGTTCGTCGATCGCGACGTCGAAGCCAAGGGCAAGGACTCCGGTCCGGTCCTGGCCTATGAAGGCGACGAAGACTAAAACCCGGTCGACAGACCAAACGCCGAAAGGGCGGTCGGAGCGATCCGGCCGCCCTTTTGTTTGGCCGGCGGATCGGGCATCAGGCGGCCATGACCGCCGCCATCGTCGATTACCGCCCCGACCACGCCGCCGCCTGGGCGCAGCTGAACGCGGCCTGGTTGGCCGAGGGCGGGTTCGAGATCGAGGCCAAGGACAGACTGGCCATGGACGATCCGCGAGGGGCGTTTCTGGACAGGGGCGGGCGTATCTTCATTGTGGAGAAGGACGGGCGGGCCATCGGCTGCTGCGCCATCCTGCCGATCGAGGGCGGCGTGGAGGTGTGCAAGATGACTGTGACGCCAGGGGCGCGGGGGCAGGGGCTGGCGCGGCGCCTGCTGGAGGCCTGCGAGGCGGCGGCGCGTCGGATGAGCGTGGGGCGTCTGTACCTTGAGACCAACAGCGGACTGACCTCGGCGGTGAGCCTGTATGAACGATTTGGGTTCGCGCATCTGCCTGCCCGGCCGACACCCTATGCCCGAGCCGACGTCTTCATGGAAAAGCGGCTCTAGGCGTCCAAAATCGCGGCCAGCGCCATTATCCATATGAGCAATATGCACAGCCCATAGGCGATCTGGTCCTGCATTGGACGGCGGGGCGGGCGGGGCGGCGGATCGAAGTGCGACATCAGCCAGGTTGAAGCCGATAGGCGCGCGCCGCGATATCGATTATGCGGTGAGGTCTGTGTGAGGGGAGGTCACATGACGGGCCGTGCGCCGCCGCCGTTGAATGCGCTGCGAACCTTTGAGGTGTTCGCCCGCCACGCCAGCATGACGCGGGCGGCCGCCGAACTGTGCGTCACCCACGGGGCGGTCAGCCGCCAGATCGCGGCGCTGCAGGCCGCGCTGGGCGTGCGGCTGGTCAGCGGACCGCGCCATGCCTTGGTCCTGACGGAGGCCGGCCGTCGGTTGGCGGAGGCTCTGACGCCCGCCTTCGGGGCGATCACCGAGGCGGTGGCCGAGGCGCGGGGTGAGACGGTGCGAGAAATCGAAATCTCTTGCCTGGGCACCTTTGCGCTGAAATGGCTGATCCCGCGCCTGCCGAGCTTTCTGGAGGCGCATCCCGAGGTCAGGGTGCGGCTGTCGGAATCTTATCTGCCGGTCGATTTTCGCCGGGATCGGTTCGATGGCGCCATTCGCATCGTGGAGCCGGATCAGCGCCATGTCCGCACCGAAAGCACGCGCTTCCTGTCACAGCACCAGGGGCCGGTCGGTGCGCCGGGCTTGATGGCGAAGATGCCCACGCTTCAGGCGGTCGGAGCGGCGCCGCGTCTGCGCTCTGCCACCTTCCGGCAGGCGTGGACGGTGTGGGCGGACCTGGCGGGCGTGACGTTGAAGGGCGACGCGCCGGAGCGGGAGTTCGCCCACAACCATTCGCTGGTCGAGGCGGCCGCATCTGGCCTGGGCGTGGCCATTGCGCCCTGGGCCTTCGTGGCGCCCGACGTCCTAGCCGGGCGGCTGGTCGCGCCGTTCGGCTTTGTGGAACGCGCGTCGTGGTTCGCCTTCCTGCGGCCGGAAGGGCGGCGCGACCCCGCCGTGGACGCCTTCCGAGATTGGCTGGTGCGGGAAGGCGAACGCAGTCCGCCGCCGCCTACTCCTTTGACAGGTCCTGCTTGTTGAACCAGGCCACGGCGGCGGCGAAGGGAACGACGATCCACAGGGCCAGGCCGAGCACGCCTTTCAACAGCGCATGATCCGGCAGGTCCGCCGCCGCCGTCCCGCCCTGGATGACGGCTTTCAGCAGGTCGGTCGCCATGCCCGGCGACAGCAGCGGCAACAGCCAGCCGTCGGGGGTCACGCCCATCGGCATCAGAATCTGCGGCAGGAAGAACTGGCCGATGCCGATCACCAGCGGCGCGAACAGGGCGGCCAGAAGCGAGCGGGTCATGACCGCCGCCAACAGGCCCAGCATGGTGAACTGCAGGATTCGCGCCCAGCCGGTAAGGGCCAGAAGGCCGAAGTCGGCGGCGGCGGCGCCCGTCATAGAGAAGGTCAGGGGCCGGCCGAACACCGCCGCCTGGATCAAGCTGGCGATCAGGTCGGACACCAGGGCGGCGAAGGTGGCGGCGACAATCAGCAGGGCGGTGACCACGACCTTGCCCGCCAGCAGGTTGGAGCGGGTGTTGCGGGCGCTGATCAAGCGCCAGGTCTCCCACCGATAGTCGCCGGCGTAGATAGTCGCCGCGCCGATAAGGACGAACATCAGGATGGCGGGGTTGGCGAAGTCGCCGGCGCTCTTGACCAGCGTCAGGCCCAGGTCCAGGGGGCCGCCCGTCATCAGTTCCGGCGGCAGCTTGCCGACCAACTTGGCCTCATTGGCCTTGGCGACCACGAAGCCGATGGTGGCCAGCACCAGGCTGATGACCGGCACGAACAGCACGCTCCAGAACAGGGCGGTGCGGTTGCGCGACAGGCGATAGGTTTCGGATCGGATCGCGTCAGCCAGCACGGTTTTGCTCCTGCACGCCGGTCCAGCCGGTCTCGCTCATGAAGACGTCTTCCAGGTCGGCGCCGATCCAACGGGCCTCCTCGATGTCGACGCCGTTTTCGACCAGGGCCTTGATCAGGGCGGGGGCCTCGGCGCGGGGCGCCGTGGCCAGAACGGCGTCCCCGTCCAGGGCGGCGCGCTGGCCCAGCACGGCCATGGCCTTGGCCAGGGGGGTGACGGACAGGCGAAGACGCTCGCCTGAGGCGGTCAGGTCCGAGACCCGGCCCTCGGTTATGACCTTGCCCTTGTTGAAGATGGCCACGCGGTCGCAGACGCGCTGAACCTCCTGAAGCTGGTGGCTGGCCAGGATGACGGTCACGCCGTCGTTGTCCGCCAGGCTGCGGATCAGGGCGCGCATTTCCTGGATGCCGGGGGGGTCCATGCCGCTGGTCGGTTCATCCAGAATGACCAGATCGGGCTTGGTCATCAGGGCGGCGGCGACGCCCAGACGTTGCAGCATCCCCACGGAGAAGCCGCGCACGCGACGGTTTGCGGCCTCGGCTAGACCCACGCGCTGAAGCCAGTTGTCGATCTCGGTCCCGCTGACGCCGCCATGGGCCTGGGCCAGCCAGACCAGCACCTGTCGGGCGGTCATGAAGGGGGGAAAGCGCGGCGTCTCGATCATGGAGCCCATGCGGCGCATCGCCGCCGGATCGCCTATGCGGCCGCCCATCACCGTGGCGTCGCCCTCGGTCGGCCGAATCAGGCCCAGCAGAGTGCGGAACAGGGTCGACTTGCCCGCCCCATTGGGGCCCAGCACTCCATAGACCCCGCCGCGCGGAATCGAGAGCGTCAGACCGTCCAGGGCCTTCACCGCCCCATAGGTCTTGGTGAGGCTGCGGATTTCGATGACGGTGTCCATGATGCAAGCTTGGCGCGAGAACGACGTTCCGACAAGCCGTCGTGCGCCTGTCGCGCATTAAGTTTAGGCAATGGTTTCGTGTCGTATCCGAGGTCGTCCATGTTTCGTTTCCCGCTCGCCGGTCTGATCGCCGCCGGCGCCCTGGCTTTGTCGTCCTGCGCCGGGACGCCGCCTGTGCAGACGCAGCAGGGCGTGGCCGGCGCAGCGGTTCAGGCCGCCCTGCCGGATCGGGTGATCCTGATCTCCATCGACGGCTTCCGGCCGGACTATATGGGCAAGGGCCAGACGCCGGTGCTGGACGGGCTGGTCGCCGGGGGCGCGTTCGGGCCGATGCGGCCGTCGTTCCCCAGCGTGACCTTCCCCAACCACTATACGCTGGTGACGGGTCTGCACCCCGACCATCACGGGGTGGTGGCCAACCGCTTCACCGACGCGCAACTGGGCGTCTTCACCATGGCCAGCAAGGAAAGCGGCTTCTGGGCTCAGGGCGAGCCGATCTGGGTCACGGCCGAGAAGGCGGGGGTGCGCACCGGCACCATGTTCTGGCCGGGATCGGAGGTCGAGATCCACGGCGTGCGTCCCAGCCAGTGGGCGCCGTTCGATCAGGGCATGCCGGGCGACGCGCGGGTGGATCGGCTGCTGTCCTGGCTGGACCTGCCGACGGATCAGCGACCCAGGCTGGAGACCCTGTATTTCGACATTGTCGACACCGCCGGCCACCGCAACGGCCCGGATGGGCCGGAAACGCGCGCGGCTGCGGCCTCGGTCGATGCGTCTATCGGGCGGCTGATAGAGGGCTTGAAAGCCAGGGGCCTGTACGACCGGACCCTGCTGGTGGTGGTGTCCGATCACGGAATGGCGGCGACTTCCCCCGACCGGGTGGTCTGGATCGACGATATCATCGACCCGGCGGCGCTGAAGATCGGTTATGGCGGGGCGGTGCTGACCGCCGACCCGGCTCCGGGCCGCGAGGCGGAGGTGCAGCAGAAGCTGGTCGGCCGGCATCCGCACATGGAATGCTGGAACAAGGCCGATGTGCCGGCGCGGCTGGTCTATGGGTCCAACCCGCGCGTGGGCCAGATCGTCTGCATGGTCGAGACCGGCTGGCTGACCGCGACGCGGGACCGGCCCGTGACCCGCCCGGGCGGGGCCCACGGCTATGACAACCAGGCGCCCGAGATGGCCGCGATCTTCATCGCCCACGGTCCGGGCGTGGTTGTGGGGCGGCGGCTGAGCGACCTGGACAGCGTGGACGTTCAGCCCTTCCTGGCGCGGATGCTGGGTCTTACGGCGCCGGCGGGTGACGGTCGGCCCGAGGATACCCTGGCCGTCACCCGGCCCTGAACGGCTGCGCATTGGCGCGTCCGCGATTCCGGCGCACAATAGCCGTCGCAAACGCGGGGAGGCGGCGATGCGTAAGGGCCTGTGGGTGGCGACGGTTTCGATCGCCTGTTTGATTGCGCCGGTGGCCGTCGCCGACGCCACCGCCACGGCGGCCACCCTGGCCCTGATCGCCAATCCGCAGGTCTGCGGCCGGGTGGGGGCGGTCGGCGACGTCCAACCGACCGCGGACATGGTCATGGCGCCCGGTTTCGGCAGCGACGGCTTTCCGGTGGACGCCAAGACGCCCGAGGCCCAGGCGTGGTTCGACTATGGCGTGCGGCTGCGCTGGGCGTTCGAACATTCCGAATCGGTGCGGGCGTTTCGAAAGGCGCGTCAGCTGGACCCCTCGTGCGGCATGTGCGCCTGGGGTGAGGCCTGGGCCATCGGGCCGAACCTGAACGGGGGCGGGGGCGACCCTGACTCTATCGCCACCGGCCTACGGGTCGCGCGCGAGGCGCGTCAGCTGGCCCGCGACGCGACGCCGGTTCAGCGCCAGATGATCGACGCGCTGATCCAGCGCTATTCCGGCAAGGAAGATACGCGCTCCCTGCGGTTCGCGCGCGCGATGGACCGGATCGCCAAACGCCATCCCGAAGACGTTTCCATCGCCAGCATCGCCGCCGACGCCTGGATGCTGCAGCCCGAGGGCGAGTGGTGGGACAAGAACGGCAAGGCGGCCGATCCGGCCGTGACCCGCGCCATGGCGATCCTGGAACACGCCCTGACGGTCCAGCCGAACGATCCCGGCGCCATCCACCTGTATATCCACCTGACCGAATGGTCGGACGACCCGCACCGGGCCCTGGCCTATGGCGAACGGCTGGCCCTGCTGGCGCCGGGGGCCAGCCATCTGGTGCATATGCCGTCGCACACCTTCTATCGCGTGGGGCGCTACAAGGAGGCGATGATGTCCAACGTCCAGGCCGTGGCCTTGGACAAGAATTACGATCAGCTGGTCGGACCGCCCGGCGGCATTCGCGGCATGAGACTGCACGCGCACAACATCCATTTCGGCATGGGCGGCGCCCTGATGGCGGGCGGGGCCGAAAAGGGGCTGGAGCTGGCCGACTGGTATATGGCGACCTATCCGACGCTGCTGGGCGCGCCCCAGGCGGGCGAGGACGACTACTGGGCCTATCGCCAGATCATGGCGGCCGACGCCTATGCCCTATACGGCCGGTTCGGAACGGCGGCTCAGGTCGCGGCCCTGCCGGAGCCGGACGCCGGTCGGCCGCTGATGCGGGTGGGCTGGCGTTATGCGCGGGGCGAGGCGGCGGCGCGTCGCGACGACGCGCGGGCGGTGCGGGCCGAGGCGGCGGGCATCGCCGCGCTGTTGGCCGATAAGGCTTTCAAGGGACCGATGGCGGATCGCGAGACCGGCTTCGCCGAACTGTTCCAGAAGGTGCTGGAGGGGCGGGCGGCCATGATCGAGGCCGACTATCCCGCCGCCATCGCCGCCTATGGCCGTGCCGCGCAAATCCAGGCGATGAACCCCGAAGGGGGTGATCCGCCGATGATCTGGTATCCGACCCGCCGCAGCGTGGCGGCCGCCTTGCTGGCGTCGGGCGATGCGGCGGGGGCCAAGGCCAAGATCGGCGAACTGCTGAAGGACTGGCCCAACGACCCCTACAGCTATTATGTCCTCTATCGCGCCGAACAGGCGATGGGCGACGAGGCGGCGGCGAACGACGCCTTGCGCCACGCGGGCGTCGAATGGATCGGCGGTCAGATGACGTTGGCCGAGGCCTAACGCCCCAGGGCGAAAACGGACGGCACGTCGCAGCGCCACGCCCTCAGCCGCATCGTGATGGCGAAAGCCTCGATCTGCGACAGCACGCCCAGGCCGAAGGTCAGCCACAGCAGCCAACTCGTCTGGCCAGATACGAACAGCTGAACGAACAGCGCCCACAGACACAGGCAGAACATTTTGGACAGCCAGTGGTGCGGCGAAGCCTCGCGCCGAAAGCGCGCGAAGCTGACCGCGTGATTGGCGAGCTCCAAGACAAGCAGGATCAAGGCCAGCGGCCCCACTATCGCCGCCAGGGCCGGATGCATCAGCCAAAGGGCCCAGGCGGCGCTCAACCAGAAGATCACGTCCGCCCGACCGTCCCAGCGTCGAAGGGTTGGGGTGACCACCTTCAGCCGACGGGCGATGACGCCGTCGAAGATGTCGGACAACACCGCCAGGGACAGCAGGATCGCGGCGGTCCCGCCCGCCTGAGGCGCGATGATCGCCAAGCCGACCAGCGCAGGCGCGCACAGCAGCCGGAAGACGACCAAAGCCCAGGGCAGGCGGTTCAGCATCGCGGGCCTATTTCTTTGCGGCCTCGATCATCCTGCCGATCTCGGCAGGGTCGATGCTGGCGGCGGCCTTGCCGTTGACGAAGAAGGTCGGGGTGCCTTGCAGGCGCAGGGCGGCGGCCGTGGTGTGGATGTCGGCGATGTGGCGTGTGGTCTCGGGCGAGGCCAGGGTCGCCTTGGCGCGGGTCATGTCCACGCCATGCGCGGCCAGGATGGCGTCAATGGATTGAAGGGTCAGGGCGCGCTCGTTCATCAGCGCGTCGTACACCTCCAGATATTTGCCCTGCTGATGCGCGGCCAGGGCGGCGCGGGCGGCGTATTGCGAGGTGATGTCGTCGCCGCGATCCAGGATGGGCCAATCCTTGAAGACGAACCGAACCTCAGGGTGGGCCGCCATCAGGGCGCGATAGTCGTGAGCTACTGCCTTGCAGCCGGGACAGCGGAAGTCGAAGAATTCGATCACCGTGACCTTGGCGTCCGCCGGACCGAAGGCGGGATCGCGGCTGTCGGGCGCCAGAAGGCCGGCGTTGGCGGCGGCGGCGGCGTTGGTTTCGTCAACGCGGGCCTGGCCTTCCTTGGCCTGCAGCGCCTGGCTGGCCTCCTGCAAGACCTCGGGGTGGTTCAGCAAATAGGTGCGGACATTGGAGCCGCCGGTGAAATAGGGGGCGGCCGCCAGACCCAGGGCGACGACCGACAGGCCCAGGGCGATGTAGCCGGCGCGCCCGCCGCTCAGCAGCCCCGCCGTCCTGGGCTGGGCGGCGGCGTGGGGTTCGGGTGCAGGCGCGGGGGCGTCGTCGGTCATGAAGGCTCGCAGTCGGGGAAAGTCAGTTCAGGGTCGTGGGCCGGCGGGCGGCCTCGCGTTGGTCGAGGTCGCGCAGATCGTCGGGCGTGGCGCCCGAGGCCAGGACGATGTCCACCGCCCGGCGCCATTCGATGGAGCCGGGGTCGAGCATGGACCGGGCGCGCAGGGCGAACTGGGTCGCCTGTTTCTCGTCGCCGCCGGCGAAATAGTATTCGGCCGAGGCCAGGCGCGCCTCGCCCTCCTTGCCCTGGGCGGCGTAGGCCTGGGCCAGCAGACGCCAGGCCATGGTGTTGTCCTTTTCGGCGACGACCGCGCGTTTCAACTGGTCGATGGCCTCGTCCAGATTGGCCTTGTCGTTGGTTTCGATCAGGGCGTGGGCCAGGTTGACGCGCAGCAGAGGAGCGTCGGGCTTTAGTCGCACGGCTTCGCGGTGAGAGGCGACGGCTTCGGCGGGGCGGCCCTCCTCGAAGAGAATCTGGCCCTTCAGTTCCTGGAAATAAGGGTTCGCGACATCGCCGGCGATCAGGGCGTCCACGGCCGTCAAGGCCTTGTCCGTCTGGCCGTCGCGATACCAGGCGATGGCGCGGGCGTAGCGGCCGGGCAGGGAGACGTCGGTGGAGGGATAGTCCCGCAGCGTCGCAGTCGGCGCGTCCATGAAGGCGTGGATCTTGGCCAGGATCAGGGCGTGCTGAGCCACACGCTCGGGGCTGTCGCGGTGGTCGTAGTGCGGTTGTTCCTGCACATAGCGGCGCAGGGTCTCTATGCGCTGCGACGACAGGGGGTGGCTGCGGAAGTAGGGATAGCGCCGGGCGTCGGAGAAGACTTCCTGCGAGCGGAAGTTGTCGAAGAAGGACACCAGGCCCGCGCCGGATTCACCGGCCGCCTCAAGGCCGCGCGCGCCGGTCAGATCGGCCTCGCCCTCCTGGCCCTGCATGTAGCGCAGGGCGCCCAGGGCGCCGAAATACTGGCTGGACCCCAGCAAGGCCACGCCCGCGTCCGGCGCACCCGCCGCGATGGCCAGGGCGCCCAGGGCCATGGTCATGAACATCGGCTGTTTGCCGGCGTTCTGGGCGCCGTCGCGCAGGGTGTGGCGGTTCTTGATGTGGCCGGCCTCGTGCGCCATCACGCCCAGCAGTTCGTTGGGCGTCTTGGTGCGCAGGATCAGGCCGGTGTTGACGCCCATGATCCGCCCGCGCGTGGCGAAGGCGTTCAGTTCGTCGTCATTGACCAGCAGGACCTGGATGTCGGACGGGTTCAGCCCCATGGCCGTGAAGACCGGGTCGGCCCATTCGCGCACGATGCCCTCGATCTCGGTGTCGCGGATCAGGCTCTGTGCGGCGGCCTGGCCGGCGACGGACAAGGCCATAAAGGCCGTCGCCGCCGCCGCCAGAAGACGGGATGCAGATCGGGGAAGCCACCTCATGGCTGAACTCCAATAGCGACCGGCCCCCGCCTGCATCCTGACAATATAATCTTGACCGATCAGCGGCGCCACCACCCGCGTTTGGGCTTTTCGGGCGGCGCGACGATCTGGTTGGGATCCTCGGCGATGATGGCCTCGACATCGATCTCGGGCTTTGGCGCAACGAAGGGTTCGGCCAAGACGGCGGGCGAGGGCTCGATCGGCGTCGGAGCAGGCGCGGCGGGCTGCTCGACCGGGGCGATCTCGACCGTCTCCGAGACGAGCGCCTCGTGCGGTGTGACGTCCAGATCGGCCGGTTCGCCTTCCACCGTCGCCTCGTTCGGCTCGATGGCCGTGTCGGGGTGCGGCTCGGTCGCGACCTCGAGGCTGGCGCTGGCCGACTTGCGACGCACGCGGCGGCGCTGCGGTTCGGGCGCAAGTGCCGGCGCGGCGGCCTCGACGGTTTCGCTGGTCGGTTGGATCATGACCGCCATCGGCGTCTCGGGCGAGCCGTCGGGCGGCATGCCTTCGTTGGTGGCGCGGTTCTCGACCTTGATCTCGTGCGCCGCGCCGGCCTCGCCGCCACGACCGCGACCGCGACGACGGCGGCGACGCGAACGGCCGCCTTCCTCGTTCGTGGTTTCGGCATTGGCTTCGTCAACTGTCGCGGTCAGAGGCTCGACGCTGGCGTCGGCTTCAAGACGTTCGGCGCGTTCGAAGCGCTCGCTGCGGCCCTCGCCGCGACCGGGGTTCAGCGGGTCGAACCAGACATAGGGCTCGTCCAGCGAGGGCGTGCGGCCGCGCACCCAGGTATAGACGTCGCGATCCCCGTCCTCGCGCATCCGGCGACCGCCGCGACGGCCGCGACGGCGACGACGGCCGTTCTCGTCTTCCTCGTCGTCAGAGGCGTCGTCTGCGGACACGGCGTCCACGGCCCCCTCGTCGCGCCGACCGCCGCGACGACGGCGACGGTTGCGACCGCGGCCGTTTCCGTCGTGACGCTCCGACCGCTCGCGTGGTTCGTCGTCGTCGGTGTCCTCGCGCTCCAGCGAGTCCTCGTCGTCGTCCTCGTCGTCGGCAACGACTTCCTCGTCCTCGTCGTCCTCTTCGTCCTCATAGAGCGAGGCGTCGAAGTCGTCGTCCAGATCGGGCATTTCGATCTCGGGCGCGACGAAGTCCTCGTTGGTCTCGGTGCGCTCGATACTGTGTTCGCCCTGACCCAGGCTGTCGTCGATCTGGACGATGACGTTCAGGCCGCGACGTTCCAGCAGGGCCTGCAGATAGGCGCGCTTGTGGTTCAGGATATACAGGCCGACGGCGGTGCAGACCTTCAGCACAACGACGCCTGCGCCGTTCTTGCCGGCCTCGATGTCGACCGCGCGCAGGGTCATCAGGGCGGCGGATTCGGCCGAGCGGATCCGGCCGGTGCCCTGGCAGTGGGGGCAGGCCTCGGTCGCGCCCTCGATCACGCCCAGGCGGCGACGCTGGCGGCTGATCTCCATCAGGCCGAAGGGCGAGATGCGGCCCATCTGGATGCGGGCGCGGTCGGACGAAAGGGCGTCCTTCAGCACCTTCTCCACGGCGCGGTTGTTCTTGCCCTCGTCCATGTCGATGAAGTCGATCACGACCAGGCCGGCCAGGTCGCGCAGACGCAACTGGCGCGCAGCCTCGACAGCCGCCTCCATATTGGTCTTGAACGCCGTCTGCTCGACGTTGCGCTCCTTGGTGGCGCGGCCGGAGTTGACGTCGATGGCCACCAGGGCCTCGGTCTGGTTGATGACCAGATAGCCGCCCGACTTCAGCGGCACGACCGGCTGGTGGATCTGGGTCAGCAACTCCTCGATGCCGTTGGCCGCGAACAGGGGCCGCGAGCCGCGATACAGGTGAACCTTCTTGGCCTGGGCGGGCATCAGCACGCGCATGAAGTCGCGCGCTTCCTTGAAGCCTTCGACGCCCTCGACCTGAATGCCGTCGAAGTCCTTGTCGAACATGTCGCGCACAGCGCGGCGGACCAGGTTTTCCTCCTCGTAGATCACCGAGGGGGCGTGAGAGGCCAGCGTGGTCTCGCGGATCGTCGCCCACAGGCGCAGCAGGTACTGGTAGTCGCGCTTGATCTCGGCCTTGGTGCGCTTGGCGCCGGCCGTGCGGATGATCAGGCCCATGCCCGTGGGCACGTCCAGAGCCGCGACCGCGCTCTTCAGGCGACGACGGTCCGAGGTGTTGGTGATCTTGCGCGAAATGCCGCCGCCCTTGCCGGTGTTGGGCATCAGCACGCAGTAGCGGCCGGCCAGCGACAGCCAGGTGGTCAGGGCCGCGCCCTTGGCGCCGCGTTCGTCCTTGACGACCTGGACCAGCAGGATCTGGCGACGCTTGATGACGTCCTGGATCTTGTAGCGACGCATCAGGCGCCGCTTCAGCCGCTCCTCATCGGCCAGGGCGGCGTCGGGATCGACGTCGTCGCCGGTCGATTCGCGGTCCAGATCGTCCTCGTCGTCGTCGTCGTGCGCCTCGGCCATGATGGCTTCGCGGTCGGCGACGGGGATCTGGTAGTAGTCCGGGTGGATTTCGTTGAAGGCCAGGAAGCCGTGGCGATTGCCGCCGTATTCGACGAAGGCGGCCTGAAGGCTGGGCTCTACGCGGGTGACCTTGGCGAGGTAGATGTTGCCGCGAAGCTGGCGCTTCGCACGGGATTCGAAATCGAATTCCTCAATCTGGCGTCCGTCCACGATGGCGACCCGGGTTTCCTCCGGGTGGGCCGCGTCGATCAGCATGGTCTTTGACATGGAAGGTCTCTCTCTGGCGCGCGCAGGCCGACCGTCCCGGATGGCGGAACAGGGTCATGGCGGCTCGCCGAATGAAGGTGAGGGCCGGCGCGCGCGACATCCCCTCGCCGAGAACGGCGAAGCAGGCTTGATCAAGCCGTTGGGGTGCGCAGGCGTTAAGGCCCATGGAAGTCGTCGGTCCTGAACCGGGCGCGCCAATCCCTTGGGAAGGCCGCGTCCCTGGTCCGCTCTTCGAATCCTCGGCGATGCCGGGAGATTCTAGGATTGGTGAAAGTCATCGCCGCGAGGAGGGCGCGCCAGGCTTCGCAAAGGGCGAAATCGGCGCGATCGGTTCGCGAGCGGTCACAGCATAGTCACGCAATTCGCGAATTAAAAGGCGTTGGCCTTAACCCCCTGAATACGAGCGTCTGGCATCCTGAGGGTCGAGTAGGCTTTCAGTAGGTTCGTCGGCGCAAATGAGCGGTCGCGTTTTGACAGGTCTGATGCGCTGGGGCGCGAAGGAATGGGCGATGACCGCCCTGGCCTTCGTGGTCATCTGCGGCGTGGGGCTGTTCGGCACGCGCGGCTTCGCCTGGGGCGCTCAGGGCGATGTGCTCAGCGTGCGCTTCGGCGCGGACGGCGACCGGACCCGCGTGGTCATCGATCTGGAAAAGGCGGCGCAGGGCCGGGTGGTCGACGCCGGCGGGCAGGGGCGTGTCACCCTGGCGCTGAACGGCGTGGCGCCGGGCCGTGGGCTGAACGGGGACGGTTCGGGGCTGGTGCGATCCTACGCCGTGTCGGCTTCGGGCGGATCGTCGCGCATCCAGCTGGAGCTGGCGCGCGGCAGCGAGATCGAGCGGCGCTTTCTGCTGCCGCCCGGCGACGGGGTCAGCCACTATCGTTATGTCATCGACCTGAAGGCGGTGGGCGGCGCCGTCGCGGCCGCCCGTGCGCCGTCGCCATCGGTTCCCCCGCCCGCGCCGCGTCGGTCAGGAAAGCCGCTGATCGTCATCGACGCAGGCCATGGCGGCAACGATCCCGGCGCCAGCGGCGCCGGCGCACGCGAAAAGACCGTGACCCTGGCCGCCGCCCTGGCGCTGAAGAGCGAGCTGGAGCGGACTGGGCGCTATCGCGTGCGACTGACGCGCGAGGACGACCGTTATGTCGATCTGTATCGTCGCGTGGCCATCGCACGCCAGGCGGACGCGGACCTGTTCATCTCCCTGCACGCAGACGCCGGCGCCGATCCGGCTCTGCGCGGGGCCAGCGTCTACACCCTGTCCGAACAGGGGGCGGGTCGGGCGGTGCGAGAGTTCACGCGCGGCGACAACTGGCACCGCGAATTGCATCTGCCGGGACGCGATCCCTCGGTGGACCGCATACTGCTGGACATGACCCAGCGCGCGACGCAGAACCGATCGGCCCAGTTCGCGCGCGTTCTGCTGACCCATCTGGAAGGTTCCGAGACGCCGCTGCTGCGCCGTAGCCACCGCGACGCCGGTCTGGCCGTGCTGCTGGCGCCCGACGTGCCGGCGGTGCTGCTGGAGATGGGTTTCATCACCAATCCCGAGGACGAGCGGATGCTGACCGACGAGCGCGCCCGCCGCCGGTTGATGAAGACGGTCGCGGACGGCATCGACCGCTATTTCCGCGAACCGGCCGCGCCGATGATGACCGCTTCGAACGGTCTGGCCGCCGGACAACCCTGACCGTCGCAACCAACCCGGGTCCGACCAGTTGTGAGGCCCATGAAGAAAGCCATCGTCACGGGCGGATCGGGCCTGATCGGATCGGGATTGTGCCAGTCGCTCATCGACCAGGGATGGGACGTCGCCTCGTTCGACCTGAAAGCGGGGAAGGGCGCGGCGCGCCATATCGACTGCGATCTGGGAGACGAGACCTCGGTCGCGCGCGCCTTCGAAACCTTGGGCTGGTCGCAGCTTGATCTGCTGGTCAACAACGGCGGGGTCGCCGATCCGGTCAATGGGCCGCTAGCCGATCTGTCGCTGGCCGACTGGCGCAAGGTGGTCGACAGCCACCTGACCGGCACCTTCCTGATGTGTCGGTCCGCCATTCCCTTGCTCAGGGAGGGCGGGGCCATCGTCAACATGGCCTCCACCCGCGCGTTCATGTCGGAGCCGGAGACCGAAGCCTATGCGGCGTCGAAGGGCGCGCTCGTGGCCCTGACCCATGCGCTGGCGATCAGCCTGGGTCCGAAGATTCGGGTCAACGCCATCGCCCCGGGCTGGATTTCCGACGGCGAAGGCCTGCGGCCGGTCGATTACGATCAGCACCCGGTCGGCCGCGTCGGCCGTCCCGGCGACATCGCCCAGGCGGTCTTGTATCTTGCCCAGGCCAGCTTCGTGACGGGACAGGTCCTGACCGTCGACGGCGGGATGACCCGCAAGATGATCTACGCAGAGTGACACCCCGACCGCTTGCCGTTGTCCTCTCGATTGTGCCAGTAACAGTCACGGGTTGGGACGTAGGGGGTGTCCATGATTCAGGTTGTCGCTGCGCTTGCGATCCTGTCTGCGACGGACGTGCCGTTGGCGACGGGAGCCTGTGCTTGGTCGCGCCTGCCGGAGGCGGAGCAGCAGGCGGTGATGACTGCCTATGACCGCAGCATGTCGCAAGGGATGCGCGCCCTGTCGCAACGCGGCGCCGACCTTCTGGCGATCTCACAGGACTGTACGGGCCGATCTGATTTGCCGCCTCGTTGGATCCATGCCGCCATTGCTTCCCATGTGATCCAACTGGGAGCTTCGGCGCGGGTCGAACGCGAGAAAGGCTTGAGCAGGGCGAGCCTGGATCGGGCCTGGGATGAGGCCAGCGAGGCCGCCCGCAGTTGCGTTTTCAACAACGCGGCCAAACCGTTCGGCATCGAAGGGCCGGCCTGCCCCGATCAACGCGCGGGGGCGACTTTTCTGGCGTCGCTCGGCTTATCGACGGCGAACCGGGCGGATCGCGCCGCGGCGGAACAGGCGCTGATCTATATGAACGCCAAGGCCCAGCAAATGATCGCGGATCAACTGATCTCCAAGGCGCCGGGCAGGTCTTAGGCCAACCCGGCCTTCTTCAGCGTCTTCCAGGCCTTGATGACACGCTGCAGCTTGGCCTCGGCGCCGCGGTCGCCGCCGTTGGTGTCCGGGTGGAAGCGTTTCAGCATCTCGTGATAACTGGCCTTCACCTTGGCCTTGTCGGCGCCGGGATCCAGGCCCAGGTCGGCGAGCGCGGCGCGTTCCAGCTTGCCCACGCGGCGATCCTCGGTCGGGGACTGCGGCGCCTGATCGCCCTTGCGGCCGAACAGGCCGAAGCTGTCGCGCCATGAGCCGGCGCCGGTGGTGTTCGACGTGCCCATCTTGGAGGCGAAGGCGGCGGCCTCGCGCGTGAACTTGCCGGCCTTCATCTCCCAGGTCGGGCGGCCGCCGGTCATGGCCTCATTTTCTTGGGCGGCGCGGACCTCGCCCTCGCTCATGCCGGCGTAGAAGTTCCAGCCCTTGTTGTATTCGCCGGCGTGGGGCTGACAGAACTCGTAGAAGTCGTTCAGCCGGTCGCGCGACTTGGGCGCCTTGGCCGTCGCGGCCTTGCGGCAATCGGGCCACTGGCAGGGCTTTTCGCCCGGCTTGAGGTGAAGAACGTCGGCTTGGGCCGCCTCTTCCTCGGGCTTGGGCGGCTTCACGCGGATGTCGGTGAAGCGCGGCTTGTATTGAAAGGAGGCGGACATCAGCCGAAGTGTAGGGCCGAATTGGACGGCATCAAGGAATCGATCATGTCGGAAGGCCCGGTCGCGGCAATTATTCGTGCAAAACTGACGGAGGGCCTGGCCCCCCGACGGCTGGAGATCGAAGATGACAGCTGGCGGCACGCCGGCCACCATCACGAAGGCGGGATGGACGCCAAGCCTGGCGGCGAAAGCCACTTCAATCTGGTGATCGTGTCGGAGACTTTCCAGGGCCAGTCGCGCGTGGCGCGTCAACGCGCGGTCAACGCCCTGTTGAAGGCCGAACTGGCCGGGCCGGTCCACGCCCTGTCGATCAAGGCCCTGACCCCGGACGAGGCGCAGGCGTAAAAACCAGCGTTCACATCGTCTTAGAATCTTCGTCATAGCGTCACGCCACCAAACAGAAGGTGGGGCTCTGGGCTATGGTGGAATCAGACGGCGTTGCGAAGGCGCTGCCAGGCGATCAGCGCGCCGGGGATGCATCCCAGGCCCTGACGGCCATCCTGCAGACGCAATATCTGCGCTATATGATCATCGCCTCCTGGGCCCTGGGACTGCTGGGCACGATCGGATGGTTCAAGGCGACGCTTTGGTTTGGTTTGACTGTCGTGGCAGGGTCGGTTCGCGGCGTGGTCGAGCGTCGAGTCAGCCATCGCGTTGAAGGCGGCTGGGGGCTGGTCTTTCCCACTGTCGCAACCGTCACCACCGGCGCGTGGGCGACGGCGCCGTTGCTGGCGTGGTTTTCCGGCGCCAGCTTTGGTCAGCCGCTGGCCTTGGCCCTGATCATTTCCGGCTACGTGCTGGTTTTCGCTCAGCTTCGCAGTTCGCCGCGACAGGCCCTGATCATTTCATCACCCTATGGCGCCTCAGCGGCGATCATCCTGATGAGCCTGTGGGGCGGAGCCGAGTTCTGGTCCATGCTGGCGGTTCTGCCGTTCACCGCCGCCGGCTTGTTTGTTCTGGTGACCATGACCCTGTTGCGCGAAGAACGTATTCGCGTCTTCCAGGCGCACCAGGCGCATCTGATTGAAGAGCTTGAGGCGGCCCGCGACAAGGCCAACGCCGCCAATGACGCCAAGTCCAACTTTCTGGGCGTGATCTCGCACGAGCTTAGAACGCCGATGAACGGGGTGCTGGGCGCCGCCCAACTTCTCAGCGCGACACGACTGGAGACGACCCAGCGGGAGTATCTGTCGATCATTCGCAACTCGGGCGACAATCTGCTGTCGCTGCTGAACGACATCCTCGACATGACCAAGATCGAGGCGGGCAAGATGAATTTCGAGGTCGTAGATGTCTCAATAGACAGTCTGCACAAGCGCATCACCGGCCCGTTCGAGGCCCAGGCCGAGGCGAAGGGTTTGGAGTTCGTCTCCACCTTCGAGGGCGAAACGCCGACCGTGGTGCGCGGCGACCCGTTGCGCGTCTGCCAGGTCGTGCAGAACCTGTTGTCCAACGCGGTCAAGTTCACCGAGGCGGGACGCATCCACTACACCGTGCGCTCGCACCGGATTTCGGATCAGCGCGTGCGTTTCCAGTTCATCGTCCAGGACAGCGGGGCCGGCATCGCGGCGGCCGATCTGGAGCGGCTGTTCCTGCCGTTCACCCAGGTGGACAGCTCCTCCACGCGCCGGTTCGGCGGCACGGGTCTGGGCCTGACCATCGCGCGGCGCATGGCCAACATCATGGGCGGGGACATCACCGTCACCTCCAAACTGGCGGAAGGTTCGTGCTTCACCCTGGATATCGAGGCCGAGGTGGTGGAATGGGCCAAGCCGGTCATGGCTGAAGAAGTCCGTGCCGAAATCGAGGGCGGCGAGTCGCTTCGCGTGCTGGTGGTCGAGGACCATCCGGTCAACCGCATGATCCTGGAGGCGTGGATGAGTTCGGCCAACCATATCACCGCCACCGCCGAAAACGGCCAGATCGCCGTCGATAGCGCCGCCAGCCAGCCGTTCGACCTGATCATCATGGACGTCAACATGCCGGTGATGGATGGATTGAGCGCGACACGCCTGATCCGCGAAAGCGGCGGTCTGAACGCCGACACGCCCATCGTCGTGTTGTCCGCCTCCGCGCGGTCGGAGGATCACGAGGCGGGCCTGAATGCCGGAGCCGACGCCTATCTGAACAAGCCGATCGACTTCAGCGCCCTGGCCCTGCTGATGGGCCGGGTCGGCGGGGGGCGCGACGCGGTCGCCATGGCCTTCGAGCAGCCCTCGGAGGCTTCGGCCGCCGCCTGACGTACGATCCATTACGGCCAGAGTGCGGCCGTGCGATGAACCTCGGCCGAACGACGCGGTTCAGACTGGCCTCAGGCCGCCCCCTCCATAAAGGCAAAGCGTCGAATCGTTTCGGCCGCAGATGGAGACACGACCATGAGAAAGACACTCACCGCCGCGATCGCTGCAGTCATGGCCGCCGGCGCCCTGGGCGCCGCGGGTGCGGCCTCGGCACAGCCCATGCCCCCGCATGGTCCGCACGGCCCCGCCGCGCGCCATGGGCCCGGCCCGGATCACCGCGATTTCCGTCGTGAGCAGCGACATGACCGCCGCGACTTCCGCCACGAGCAACGGCGCGAGCGCCACGCCTATCGCGAAGAACAGCGCGCCTACGCCCGCTGGCAGCAGGCCCAGCGCCGTTATCAGGCGCCGCGCTATGTGCCGCCGCGCGGTTATGAGGTCCGGTCGTGGCGATATGGTCAGCGGATGCCGTCCTACTACCGCACCAACGACTATGTTGTGCGCGACTACGGCCGCTACGGTCTGCGCGCCCCGCCCCACGGCTATCAATATGTCCGCAGCGGCAACGACGTCGTGTTGGCGGCCGTTGCGGGTGGTCTGATCACCGCCGTGATCGCGGGCCTGTTCAACTAGGCCGTCGCACCGGCGACAAGCGCCCCGGAGGGAAACCTCCGGGGCGTTTTTCGTTTGAGACCAGCGGCGACGGTTGGCGCGCCAGGACAGGGATGGAAATGCGCGCCTTCGCCGAACTTCTGGATCGCCTGTCGCTAACGGCGTCGCGCAACGCCAAACTGGTGCTGGTGCGCGACTATCTGCGGGCGACGCCGGACCCGGACCGGGGGTGGGCGCTGGCCGCCTTGACCGGCGACCTGACCTTCGACGCCGCCAAGCCGGCCATGATCCGAAAGGCGGTGGAGGGGCGGGTGGACAGCGTGCTGTTCGGCTGGTCCTACGACTATGTGGGCGATCTGGCCGAGACGGTCGCCCTGATCTGGCCGGTGACGCCGGACCGCCGCCCCAACCGCGAGCCGGAACTGGCCGAGGTGGTCGAGGCGCTGAGGACGGCCAGCCGGGTCGAGGTGCGGGGCCTGCTGGAAAACTGGCTGGATGCGCTGGAGCCCAAGGGGCGGTGGGCGCTGTTGAAGCTGATGACCGGGGCCCTGCGGGTCGGCCTGTCGGCGCGGCTGGCCAAGACGGCGGCGGCGATGATGCGCCCCGACGTCGCGCCCACGCCGCCGTCGCCGGACGGCGACGAAGGGGAGACGACGCTGGAGGCGCTGGACGCCTCGGCCATCGAGGAGGTCTGGCACGCGGTGGAGCCGCCCTATGCCGACCTGTTCGCCTGGCTGGAGGGGCGGGCCGAGCGGCCAAGCCCCGATGCGCCCGGTCGGTTCCGGCCCGTCATGCTGGCGGTCGCCATCGACGAGGCGGTCGATCTGCCCAAACTGTCGCCCGCCGATTACGCCGCCGAATGGAAGTGGGACGGCATCCGCGTCCAGGCCGTGCTGGAGGGCGAGGTGCGCAAACTCTACTCCCGCACCGGCGACGAGATTTCGGCGGCCTTCCCCGATGTGATGGACGCCCTGGCGTTTGAGGGCGCCATCGACGGCGAACTGATCGTCTGGCGCGAGGGGGCGGTGGCGCCGTTCGGCGATCTGCAGCAGCGGCTGAACCGCAAGACGGTGGACGCCAAGGCGATGCAGGCCTTTCCGGCGGCGGTGGTGGCCTATGACCTGCTGGCGCAGGACGGCGAAGACCTTCGCAGTCTGCCTCTGCGCCAGCGTCGCGCGCGGCTGGAGACGCTGGTGGCCGATCATGCGGGCGAGCGGCTGCATCTGTCGCCGCTGGTCCACTATGCCGACTGGGACGAGCTGGCGCGCCTGAGGGCCGATCCGCCGGTCGGGGCGGCGGCCGAGGGGCTGATGCTGAAACGCTGGGACAGTCCCTATCTGGCCGGAAGGCCCAAGGGGCCGTGGTTCAAGTGGAAACGCGACCCGCACGTCATCGACGCGGTGTTGATGTACGCCCAGCGCGGGCACGGAAAGCGATCCAGCTTCTATTCCGACTACACCTTCGGCGTCTGGACCGATGACGGGGTGCTGACGCCGGTCGGAAAGGCCTATTTCGGCTTCACCGACGAGGAGTTGAAGCAGTTGGACAAGTTCGTACGGGATCACACGGTGGATCGTTTCGGACCCGTCCGCTCGGTGCGGGCCGAGCGGGATTTCGGCCTGGTTCTGGAGATCGCCTTCGAGGGGCTGAACCGCTCGACCCGGCACAAGTCGGGCGTGGCCATGCGATTTCCGCGCGTCAGCCGCATCCGCTGGGACAAGCCCGCGCGCGAGGCCGACACCCTGGACAATGTGATGAACCTGCTGGACGCCATAGAAAGCGGCGGCGGACGCATCGCCAAGGCATGAAAACGGGCGCTCGGGGCTTCCAATCGCGGCGTCAAGCGTTAGACCCGGCCCATGTCTTCGACCCTCTCTCTTGACGTCGCCTCCCTGGACCAAGCGGTCGCCGCCGGCCGCAAGGCCATTGCGGTCGATGCGGTCATGATCGCCAAACTGACCGAACTGGCCGGCGAATTCGCCGTCAACCTGACCATCGCCATCCTGATCTTCGTCGCGACCCTGTTTGCGGCCAAATGGGCGTCCAGCGCGGCGCGCAAGGCCCTGTCGCGGGTGCGCGGCTTCCGGCACGACCCGACGGTCCTCAGCTTCGCCGTACAGGTGGTGCGGGTGGTGGTCATAATCGTCGGCATGATCGCCGTGCTGCAACGGCTGGGGGTGCAGACGACCTCGATCATCGCGGTGCTGGGCGCGGCGTCGCTGGCGGTCGGTCTGGCGTTGCAGGGCACGCTGTCCAACGTGGCGTCGGGTATCATGCTGCTGGTGCTGCGGCCCTATCGCGTCGGCGACGTGGTGGACGTGGGCGGGATGTCGGGCACGGTGCAGCGGCTGGACCTGTTCACGACCCAGTTGTCGAACGCCAACAACCACAAGATCGTCATTCCAAACTCCAAGGTCCTGAGCGACTCCCTGACCAATCTGACGGGGCAGCAGACCCGGCGGATCGAGATTCATTTCACTGTCGGGTATGGCGACGACCTGAACCAGGCGCGTCAGGTGCTGGCTGACGTCGCCGGGTCGCACGACAAGGTCTTGCACGATCCCAAGCCGTGGACGGGGGTGACGGGCCTGTTGGACAGTTCGGTCCAGATCACTCTGCACGCCTGGGTCAAGGTCGGCGACTGGTGGCAGACCCAGGCCGATCTGATGCAGGGCGGCAAGGAAGCGCTAGACGGGGCCGGGATCGAGATTCCGTTCCCGCATCAGGTCGCCGTACCCTATGGCGACGCCGGTCACGACACCATCGACGCGCCGGTTCGCAGTCTTCCGGGCAAGGCCGGCTGATGCGCTACGATTTCGGGTCCGACAATACGGCGGGCATGGCGCTGAGCGCCATCGAAGGCCTGGTGCGCGCCAACAAGGGGTTCGCCCGTGCTTACGGCGGCGACGACGTGACCACGCGCGCCGCCGATCAGATCCGGCAGCGGCTGGATGCGGACGCCGAGGTGCGGTTCGTGTTCAGCGGCACGGCCGCCAACGCCATCGCCCTGTCGATGCTGGCCCAGCCCTATGAGGCGGTGATGGCGCATCATGCGGCGCATATCTGCACCGACGAGACGGGCGCGCCGGGCTTCTTCGGTCATGGCGTCGGCCTGATCGGCCTGCCAGGCTTTTCGGGCAAGATCGACGCCCTGGCCCTGCAGGCGCAGTTGGCCGAGGCCGAGGTCGGCCATCGTCAGCCGCCCGCCGCCTTGTCCCTGACCCAGGCCACGGAATATGGCGGGATCTATACCGAGGAGGAACTGCGCCACCTGATCGAGCCCGTGAAGGCGCGGGGCTATCGCGTGCATATGGACGGGGCGCGGCTGGCCAATGCGGCGGCGGCGGGGTTCGACCTGAAGGATATTCCGCGCCTGGGCGTGGATGTGCTGGTGTTCGGCGGGGCCAAGGCCGGGGCGAACTGCGCCGAGGCCATCGTGCTGTTCGACAAGACCCTGGCGCGGCGTTTGGACAACCGACTGAAGCAGGCCGGGCAGACGGCGTCCAAGACGCGACTGCTGTCCGGGCCCATGCTGGGCCTGTTGGAAAGCGGCGACTGGGAAACGGGCGCCGCCCACGCCAATCTGATGGCGCAGCGGCTGGCGGCGGGCATCGCCACACGATCATCCTTCGTTCTGGCCCATCCGGTGGAGTCCAACGCCGTTTTCGTGCGGATGTCGCCCGAGGCGCATGCGCGTCTGATCGACCTGGGCTGGGCCTGCTATCCGTTCGACGACGGGTCGGTGCGGTTCGTCTGTTCCTGGGCCACCCAAGCGGCGGCGGTGGACGAGTTGTTGGACGCCATCGTCGGGCTGGATTGAGCGACTAATCCCCGGCCGCGCGTCAGCGTGGCCTTTCCCCGGTCGCAATGGCTTTCCATATGCGGCGGATGGCGATGCGTGGAGAGCGCTCAGGCGGCCGGCGCGACCCGATGGTCAAGGCGCAGCAGGCCGGGAGCATGGATGACAAGGCGGACGGACCGGCGACGCTGACGGCGCTCGCGGATCTGGCGCGGCTGGTGGGGCGTTCGGGCGCGCCGCAGCTTCGGCTGCGGCTGATCTCGGCCATCGCCCTGACGCTGACGGGCAAGGGGCTTGGGGTGTTGGCGCCGCTGGTGCTCGGCGCGGCGGTCAATCGGCTGGCGGCCGGGCAGGGGGCGGCGGTCGCCGTCGGCTGGGGCTTCGCCGCCTTTGCGGTGGGCTGGGCCCTGGTGCGGCTGCTTTCGGCGGCCTCGCCGCTGATTTCCGACGTCGTGTTCGCACCCGTTCGCGCAGCCGCCCAGCGCGCCACGGCGGCCGAAGCCTTTGCGCATGCGCTGAGCCTGTCGCTGGATTTTCACCAGACCAAACGCTCGGGCGCCCTGTCGCGGACGATGGATCGCGGATCGCGCGCGGTCGATTTCCTGCTGCGCATCTTGGCCTTCAACCTGGTCCCGACCGGGGTCGAACTGGTGCTGGCCGCCGCTGTGCTGGGCGGCAAATACGACTGGCGCTTCGCCGCCGTCGCCGTGGCGGTCGTGGTCATCTACACCATCGCCACCTTCGCCATGTCCAACTGGCGGCTGGAGCATCGGCGGATCATGAACGCCGCCGATTCCGAGGCCGCCGGCGTCTCGGTGGACGCTTTGCTGAACTATGAGACGGTGAAATCCTTTGGCGCCGAGACGCGCGCGGCGCAGACCTATGAGCGAGCGCTGGGCGACTACGCCCAGGCGTCGCTGAAGGCCAACAGCTCGCTGGCCCTGCTGAACGGGATGCAGGCCCTGGTCATGAACCTGGGACTGGGCGTCATGGCGGTGATGGCCGGGTTCGAGGCGGCGGCAGGACGGATGGGGCCGGGCGATGTGACCGCCGCCGTCCTGATCATGATTTCGCTGTATGCGCCGCTGAACATCCTGGGCTTCGCCTATCGGGAAATCCGCCAGTCCTTCATCGACATGGAGGAGATGCTGAAGGTGACGCGCCAGACGCCGCAGGTGGCCGATGCGCCCGACGCCGTCGCCCTGCCGCGCCCGGCCGATGCGCGCGGTGCGGCCGTGCGGTTCGAGCATGTGGGTTTCCGCCACGACGCGCGAGCCAACGGGTTGGAGGATGTCAGCTTCTTCGCCCCGCCCGGTACGACCACGGCCATGGTCGGGCCGTCCGGCGCGGGCAAGTCCACCATCGTCAAACTGGCCCTGCGCCTTCTGGACCCCCAGGAAGGGCGGGTGCTGATCGACGGTCGCGACGCGCGCGATGTGACCCAGGCGTCGTTGCGGGCGGCGGTGGCCCTGGTGCCGCAGGATGTGGCCCTGTTCAACGACACCTTGGCGGCCAACATCGCCTTCGCTCGCCCAGACGCCGACGAAGTCCAGGTCTGGGCGGCGGCCGAGGCGGCGGAACTGGCCGACTTCATCCGGGGCCTGCCCGAAGGAATGCAGACCAAGGTCGGCGAACGTGGGCTGAAGCTGTCGGGCGGCGAGCGTCAACGGGTCGGTATCGCCCGCGCCCTGCTGGCCGACCCCTGCATCCTGATCCTGGACGAGGCCACCAGCGCCCTGGACAGTCGAACCGAGGCGGCGATCCAGAAAACCCTGCGCAAGGCCCGGAATGGCCGCACGACCCTGGTCGTCGCGCACCGCCTGTCCACCGTGGCGGACGCCGATCAGATACTGGTCCTGAAGGCCGGGCGGATCGTCGAACGCGGCGCCCACCACGAACTGGTGGCGCGTCAGGGCGGGGAATACGCCGCCTTGTGGAAGAAGCAGACCCGCGCCGGAAAGGCGGCTCAGACCGCAGACTGATCGGCGGCCGGCAGTTTGCGACGAAGGACTTCGTGCAGATTGGTCAGGATGGCGGTGCGGGCGGCCTGCTCCTCTGCCGGCAGGGACAGCAGCACCTTCATGGCCTGGGCGTGGACGGTGGCGATGCGCCAGTCGAAGCCGCCCTGGCGCGGCGCGGCGTCCAGCAGGTCGCACAGTCCCTTGGCCGCCGTGCACAGGTCGTCCATCGAGAAGGGGCTGGCCGCGTCGATGATCTGGCTGGAGGCCGAATAGGCCGCATCCAGCCGCAACGGCTCGATCAGGTCGGGGTCGGGCTTGGTCAGCAGGACGGCGATGTTCTGGGCGATGATGTCGCGCGCCTGGCTCTGAAGGGCGTCCAGATTGGATCTGGCCTGGGCCAGGGCGACGCCGACGCTGATCCCGCCGGGCCGATCCATCATTTCGGCCAGGCGCGAGCGTTTCTGGTTGTGGGTGATGACGGTCATAGAGCCACGCTCTCCATCGCGGTCTTGCGGCGCAACATGTCCGCACGACGTTCGACGCCTTCGTAGTCGGTGTGGCGGAAGCGCCGATCCGGCCCAAGGTAGTCCCCGACCTCGAGAAACGGCCGGGTGTCGCGCGCCACCCAAAGAATGCGCTCCAGCAACAGCGCTGGGCTGAACGGCTTGGTCACGACGAAGTTGGCCCCGCAGTCGCGCGCCTCGGCGACCCGGCCGCGCCGGATATGACTGGCGGTCATGATGACGGGGATGAAGGCGTTCGGGTTGGGGCCGGACCGCCGCAGCCAGCGGACCAGTTCGAACCCGTCAATGTCAGGCATGTCGGTGTCGATGACCAGCAGATCGACCGTCTTTTCGGCCAGCAGCCGCTTGGCCTCGGCCCCGCTGCCGATGGCGAAGCTGGGTCTGATGCCGAAACCGGCCAGGGCGTTGGCCGTCAGGGTCAGCGAAAAGGGCGAATCATCGACGATCATCGTAACCGCGCCCGTCAGATTGAAGACGGCGCTTTCACGCAGAGATTCGCCGCCGCTCATGCCGTTCGGCCCCGGATCGAACCCGCCCTCGTTATCATGGCCGGCCGTGCGCCCCGCAACCGTTGTGGATAGGACGTCAGCCTGTCAGACGATGATGGACGCTGCGTTAACGCTGGCGCTGGCGCCCTACAGTGCGCCGATGGCGTAGAAGCGTTCGGCGCGTTGCGTCTTGATCTGCTGCGGCGACAGGCCGGCGAAGCCCCTCAGTTCCTCGGCCAGAACGTCGCCGACCTTGGCGATGGCGGCCTCGCGGTCGGTGTGAGCGCCGCCGGTCGGCTCCTCGATCAGGCGATCCACGATCTTCAACTGCATCAGGTCGGGGCCGGTGATCTTCATGGCCATGGCCGCATCCTTGGCCCGCGCGCCATCGCGCCACAGAATGCCCGCCGCGCCCTCGGGCGAGATGACCGAATAGATCGAATGCTCCAGCATAATAACCCGGCTGGCCGCCGCGATGGCGATGGCCCCGCCCGAACCGCCTTCCCCGGTTATGGTGGCGATGGAAGGCACGCCCAGCGTCAGGCAGCGTTCGGTCGAGCGGGCGATGGCCTCGGCCTGGCCCCGCTCCTCGGCGCCAAGGCCCGGATAGGCGCCGGCCGTGTCGATGAAGCTGAGGACCGGCAGGCCGAACTGCTCGGCCATGTCCATCAGGCGCACGGCCTTGCGATAGCCTTCGGGGCGCGCCATGCCGAAGTTGTGGGTGATCCGGGTCGTGGTGTCATGACCCTTTTCGTGGCCCATGATGACCACCGGCCGACCGCGAAACCGCGCCAGACCGCCCAGGATGGCCTGGTCGTCGCCGAACTGACGGTCGCCGTGCAGTTCGTTCCAGTCGGTGAACAGACCCTCGACATAATCGACGAAGTGCGGACGCTGGGGGTGGCGCGCGACCTGGGTCTTCATCCAGGGATCCAGACCGGCATAGGTCTTCTTGCGCAGCTGATCGGCCTTCTTGCGCAGGGCCTCGATCTCATTGTCGAAATCGCCCGAGGTGTCGGACAGCAGCGACAGTTCCTCGATCTTGGCTTCCAGATCGGCGATCGGCTTTTCGAAGTCGAGATAGTGCGTGGCCATCAAGGCGTCCGGGAACTGCAAACGGGCAAGAGCGCCCTTGGGGAAGGCAGGGGAAACTAGAGAGGTCAACGCCGCCCGGCAAGCGGCGGTTCAGTCGTCGCGCGCCAAGGGGTGGTTCTGGTGGACGACCTGGGCCAGGCGGTCGGTGGCGACGTGGGTGTAGATCTGGGTGGTGGCGATGTCGGCGTGGCCCAGCAGGGTCTGGACGATGCGCAGGTCGGCGCCGCCTTCCAGCAGGTGGGTGGCGAAGGCGTGGCGCAGGACGTGGGGGCTGACGCGGGCCGGGTCGATGCCGGCCGTGATCGCGGCCTCGTCCAGCAACTGGGCGAAGCGGCGCGGGGTCAGGTGGCCGCTGCGGCCGAAGGAGGGGAAGAGCCAGGGGCTGTCGGGTCCGTCAGGCTTGCGCCCATCCTTTCCCTTGAGTTTGGCGTCGCGGGCGGTCAGCCAAGCCTTGATCGCCTCGCGGGCGGCGGGGTTCAGGGGCGCGAGCCGTTCCTTGCCGCCCTTGCCGCGCACGATCAGATAGGCCGGATCGCGCCGCACCGCCTCGATCTTGAGCCCCAGCAGTTCGGACACCCGCAGCCCCGAGGCGTAGGCCATCTCGACCAGAGCGACTAGGCGCAGGCCCGCCGCCGCGTCGCGGGCGGCCGAGGCGGCCAGCAGGGCGTCGATCTCTGCGCGGCTCAGCACCTTGGGCAGGGACCGCCCTTGTTTGGGCGCGTCGAGGCGGCGCGATGGATCGTCCGCGCGCCAGCCCTCGGCCAGGGCGAATCGATAAAACTGACGCGCGGCGGACCGGCGGCGTGCGGCGGTGGCGGCCGACAAGCCGCGTCGGGATAGATCGGCGAACCAGGCTTCCACCGCCTCGGCGTCCGCCTGCATCAGGCCGCCCGCCTCGGCCAGCGCAGTTTCCGCATCGGCCAGGTCGCGACCATAGGCCGACAGGGTGTGGGGCGAGGCGTCGCGTTCGACCGCCATCATCTCCAGAAAGGCCTCGATCTGAGGCGTCATCGCACGATCCGCGCGCCGAACGGATGGCGCATGGTCTGGCTTGGTGTAGAGGTTTCAGGGATCATGCCTGCCTGCGCCTTCGCCTTCGCCGTTCCTTCGACCGTCCGTTCCGCCGGAGCCGCCGGATGAGGCGGCGCGCGAATCCGGCGCCGACGCGCATCATAGCCTTGGTCGGGCTGATGGGGGTGGGCAAATCGTCAGTCGGGCGCCGGCTGGCCAATAGACTGAAGCTGCCCTTTGCCGACGGCGATGTGGAGATCGAGGCGGCGGCCGGCATGACAGTGTCGGAAATCTTCGCGGCCTTGGGCGAGGACGAGTTCCGGGCGGGCGAGGCGCGGGTGATGCGTCGCCTGCTGGAGGGTCCGCCCATCGTGCTGGCCACCGGCGGCGGGGCGATGATGAACGCCGAAACGCGGGCCCTGCTGAAGGATCGCGCCGACACCATCTGGCTGAGGGCCGATCTGACCGTGATCGCAGAGCGCGTGGCGCGACGCGACACGCGGCCCTTGCTTCGCGGCAAGGACCCCTTGGCGGTGCTGACCACCTTGGCCGAGGCGCGCTATCCCATCTATGGCGAGGCGGACGTGACGGTGGACGTGGGCCAAGGCTCGCACGGCCAGGCGGTGGACGCCATTCACAAGAACCTGCGCCGGCACTGGCGCAATCGAAGACGCGCGGAGACCCGGACATGACCACCCTTGCCGTGAGCGGCGGCGCCTTCGCCGCCTATGACGTCGTGGTCGGGCGCGGCCTGCTGGCCCAGGCGGGCGGGCGCATCGCGCCCCTGGCGAAAGGGCGCACGGTCATCGTTACGGACGAGACTGTGGCGGCGATCCACGGCGCGGCCCTGGCCGAATCGCTGGCGACGGCGGGTGTGAACACCCAGATAGTCGCCGTGCCGGCGGGAGAGGGGTCGAAGTCTTTCGCCCAGCTGGAACGTGTGCTGGATCGGCTGCTGGAGATCGGGCTGGACCGCAAGGATGTGGTCATCGCCCTGGGCGGCGGGGTCGTGGGCGATCTGGCCGGTCTGGCGGCGGCGCTCTACATGCGCGGCATCGACTTTGTGCAGATACCGACGACCCTGCTGGCCCAGGTGGATTCGTCGGTCGGCGGCAAGACGGCCATCGACACGCCGCGCGGCAAGAATCTGGTCGGCGCCTTCCATCAGCCGCGTCTGGTGCTGGCCGACATCGACGTGCTGGCGACCCTGCCGGAACGTCAGGTGCGCTCGGGCTGGGCCGAGGTGCTGAAGCACGGGCTGATCTGCGACGCGGCCTTCTTCGACTGGCTGGCGGGCGAGGGCGCTGTGGGCGCCAACGGTGATCCGGCGGCGCTGGAACGGGCGGTGATCCGCTCGGTCGAGATCAAGAGCGCCATCGTTGGTGAAGACGAAAAAGAGGCCGGGCGGCGCGCCCTGCTGAACCTGGGCCACACCTTCGGCCATGCGGTCGAGACGGAAGTGGGCTTTGACGAAGGCGCGCTGGCGCACGGCGAGGCGGTGGCGCTGGGCTGCTGCATGGCCTTCCGCTATTCGGCGCGCGAGGGTCTGTGTTCGGCCGCCGATGTCGCGCGGGTCGAAGCGGTGGTCGCCGCCGCGGGTTTGCCGACGCGGCTGGAACAGGCGGGCGCGTTCGGGGCCGACCGTCTGCTGGCCCTGATGGCCGGGGACAAGAAGGCCGAGGGCGGGGCGCTGACACTGATCCTGGCGCGCGGAATCGGTGAGGCTTTCGTGGCCAAGGGTGTGGATGCGGCCAAGGTTCGGGCCTTCCTGATCGAAGAAGGCGCGACCGCGTGATGCGGATCGGCATGGGGCCGCTGGAGGATGGTTTCGTGCGGCTGGAGCCGTTCGAAGACGGGCTGGAGGCCGAGATCCGTGCGGCGCTGGATTGCGATCCTGACGCTTGGGAGATCATGGTGGGGCCCGCCTATGGGGACCATTTCGACGGTTGGTGGGAGGCGGCGCTGGCGGCGATGCGGACCGGGACGCGGATCGCCTATGCGGTGCGGCGGCGCTCGGACGGGGCGGTGGTGGGCACGACCAGCCTTTACGAGATCAATCCCGCCCATCGCCGCTGCGAGATCGGCTCGACCTTCTATCGACCCGAGGCGCGGGGCGGCCCCATCAATCCGGCGTGCAAGCGACTGCTGCTGGCCCATGCCTTCGACGCCGGGGCGGTGCGGGTCGAGATCATCACCGACGCCCTCAACCCGCGGAGCCAGGCCGCCATCCTGAAACTGGGCGCCAAGCCCGAGGGGGTGCTGAGAAAGCACAAGACCACCTGGACCGGCCGGGCCCGCGACACAGCCATGTTCGCCGTTATCGACGACGACTGGCCCGAGGTCCGCGACCGCCTGGAGCGGCGGCTGGCGGCGTTCGGCTAGACGTCCATCTCCGCGACCAGCGCCGCGATCAGGTCGGCGGCGGGCAGGGTGCGGGCCAGGGCGGCGCCCTGACCGGCCCATTGGGCGCCGAAGCCGAACTCACCAGCGGACTTGGCGGCGGCGTTCAGCGCCTTTCCGGCGTCATAGGCGACCGGATAGTCGGGCGGGACGGCCGCGGTCGTCGCGTCCCAAGCGGTGAAGCGATTTGCCAGACAGCGGGCGGGGCGGCCGGATATGGCGCGGGTCATGACGGTATGGAGCGCGGCGTCGCCAGCCAAGGCGGCGCGGTATCCGGCGTCGGCGGCGCTTTCGGGACAGGCGACGAAGGCGGTGCCCATCTGGACCGCGACGGCGCCGAGATTCAGCGCCGCGCGGACGCCCTGTCCGTCCATGATCCCACCGGCGGTGATGACGGGACCGGCGCGGGCGACCAGAAGTCGGGTCAGGGCCATCGCGCCCAGGCGGCTGTCCTCGGCGTCGGGATCGAACATGCCGCGATGGCCGCCAGCCTCCCAGCCTTGCGCCACCAGGGCGTCCACGCCGGCCGCCTTGCAGGTCAGGGCTTCGTCCAGCGTGGTGGCGGTGGCCAACAGCAGGCAACCGACCGCTTTCAGGGCGCGGATGCGGGTAGTGTCGGGCAGGCCGAAATGAAAGCTGACCGCCGCAGGCGGATCGGCCAGCAATCGGGCCAGCATGGCGTCGTCGTCGGCGAAGCTGCGATAGATCACGCCCAAACCGGCCGGCGGCGCGGCGCCGAAGGCCGCGAACTGGGGCGCCAGAGCCTGAAGCCAGGCCGCCTCATTGACAGGATCCCGGCGCGGCGCGGCGTGGACGAACAGATTGACGTTGAAGGGGCGGTCGGTCAGAGCGCGGGTGTCTGCGATCATCTGGCCCGCGCCGACCGCATCGGTCGCGCCGACGCTGATGGAGCCCAAGGCGCCAGCGTTGGAGACGGCCGCCGCCATCCGTGGCGTGGAGACGCCCGCCATCGGGGCCTGGATGACGGGAACGCTCAGACCGAGGCGGTCGATCAGGGACATGGGCTCCAGCTAGGCGCCGTTGGCGTCCGCCGCAACGGCGTCAGTCGACGGCGCGGCAGTCGGTCGGTTGGCGGCCCTCGACCGACCAGGTGGCCAGCACGCCCTTGCCGCGTAGTTCGACGTTGGAGGCGCGGTACCAGATCCCGTCGGCGGCGCGTTCCTGATACAGGTCCACCGCCTCGCCGGACGAGTTGCGGACGGTGGCCATCTGGCGCGGATTGTCGAAATCGACCGACAGGCGCTCGCCATTGTCGCACAGATAGACGGTGTGGACGACGCGGTTGAGGGTGCGGTCCTGAATCTCGGCGCCTGTGCGCTGACGCGCGGTCTGGGCGGCGACGGCGCGATCCTTGACCTCATCGCCGCTGCGGGGCGCCTTGTCGGGGTCCGGGCCGCAGGCGGTGAGCAGGGCCAGGGCGGCCAGGCCGCTGAACACGATCGACTGCGGCAGATCCGGCTTGAACAAGGTCTTTTCCTCCACGGCGTCGCCCAACGGCGCCGCTTTCGCGGCGGTCTAACGTGCGCGGCCTGCCCCCGTTCCCCTCCGCTGACGGAAGAAGGATTTGAGCAGCGACGACGCTTCATCGGCCAGGAGACCTGAGTCGGTCGCTGGGCGCCAGTGGCAGGTCAACTGTTCGAACAGACGCGGCCCGTGAATGACGGCGCCGCCCTTTGGATCGTCGGCGGCCCAGACCACGCGGCCGATGCGGGCGTGGCTGATGGCGCCGGCGCACATGGCGCAGGGCTCCAGCGTTACATAGAGAGTAAGGCCGGTTAGGCGGTAGTTATCCAGCGCCGTCGCCGCGCGCCGCATGGCGACGATCTCGGCATGGGCGGTGGGGTCGCGGGACGCAATCGGGCCATTGGCGCCGGTCGAAATTACCTCACCTGAGGCGGGATCGACAAGAATTGCGCCCACGGGCACCTCTCCTGCGTCCGCCGCCGCTTGCGCTTGGTCCAGCGCCATGCGCATGAACCGCTCATCATGGTCCGCCATACAGACGACAACGACAAGAAGCCCCGCGCCCGTCAAGACGAACGGTCGCCCCGGCCCTTTAAATCCTCCGGTCCCCGCAAGAGCGGCGACGGGACGAAATCATTCGGCGACAAGCCGCGCGGCCCTCGCGACGACGGCGCAAAGCGTTTCGGCGACAAGGCCGACCGCCCCCGCAGCGACAAGCCGCGCACCGACAAGGGCGGCAAGGACGGCAAGTCCAAGACGCCCGAAACCCCGCTGCGCGCCGAGCGAATCGCCAAGACCATGGCCCGCGCCGGCATCGCCTCGCGCCGTGAGGTGGAGCGGCTGATCGGCCTGGGCAAGGTGGCGGTCAACGGCCGCATCCTGGACACGCCCGCCACGCTGGTGACGCGCGACGACGTGATCACCGTGGACGGCAAGCCCATCGGTTCGACCCAGGCGACGCGCGTCTGGCGCTACCACAAGCCTGCGGGCCTTTTGACCAGCCACAGCGATCCGACGGGGCGGCCGACGGTGTTCGACGCCCTGCCTGCGGGCCTGCCCCGCGTGATCTCGGTCGGGCGACTGGACCTGGCGACCGAAGGCCTGTTGCTGCTGACCAATGACGGCGAGTTGAGCCGGGCGCTGGAACTGCCGTCCACCTCGCTGGTGCGTCAGTATCGGGCGCGGGCGCGCGGCAAGATCACTCAGGAACAGCTGGACGCGCTGAAGGACGGCGTGGTCGTGGACGGCGTGTCCTATGGTCCCATCGAGGCCAAGCTGGACAAGGCCAAGGAAAGCAAGGCCGAGGACGGCAAGGCCCCGGCCAACCTGTGGATCTCGGTCTCGATCACCGAGGGCAAGAACCGCGAGGTCCGCAAGGTGCTGGAATCGGTCGGCCTGACGGTCAACCGCCTGATCCGTCTGGCCTATGGCCCGTTCCGCCTGGACGTGCTGCCCGTCGGGGCGGTGGAGGAGGTCGGGCCGCGCGTGATCCGCGAACTGCTGGCCGACTACATCCGGCCCGAGAACCTGCCCACCGGCAATACGGTCGAGACGCCCGCGCCCATCCCCGGCCGCCGCGTGTCCACGCCCATCGTCAAGGGCCGATCGGGTTCGGCCATGTCGGATCCGTCGCGCAAGCCCAGCCGCGTGCGCGCCGCCGAAACCGCCCAGGCCGACGCCGTCGAACGCCGCGAGCGCCCGGCCAAGAAGGAGGGCTGGGCCAAGGCCGCGCCCAGGTTCGAACATTCCAAGACCTTCAAGCCGCGCGAGCGCACCGCTCCCGTCGGGGAGCGTCCGGCGCGGGAGGACGGCGACCGGCCCAAGCGCGCCTTCAAGCCGCGCGACGACCAGTTCATTGACGACCGCAGGAAGCCCGCAGGGGCAAGGCCCGGCGCCAAGCCTGCCGGGCGTGCTGGTCCTGGCGCGGGCTCGGGAGGGCGCGACTTCAAGCCGCGTTCCGGCGCCAAGCCGGCTGGGCCATCGGGAACCAGCGGGCGTGGCCCCGGCGGCAAGCCGCGCGCGCCTCGTTGAGACGCGCCGCCGAGGAGAGCTAAGGCATGACGTCGTCTTCCACCGGCCGGTGCCTGTGCGGCGCCGTGACATTCAGCGCCATGCCCAGAGGCGGGATGCACGCCTGCCATTGCGGCATGTGCCGGCGCCTGTCGGACGGCATCCTGTTCAGCGTGGACTGCGGCGACAGCGTGCAGGTTCAGGGGGCGGTGGCGACCTACGCCTCGTCCGAGTGGGCGACGCGCCAGTTTTGCCCGGCGTGCGGGACCGGCCTGTTCTGGCGCTCCAACGACGGCGCCTTGACCATGGTGTCGGCCCAGGCGTTCGACGATCCGTCCGCCTTCGTGCTGGAGGACGAGTTCTGCATCGACAGCAAGCCCGAGACCTATGCCCTGGCGGGGGATCGGCCCCGCCTGACCACCGACGAACTGTACGCTCAGTTCGCTCCGCCAGAGGCCTGACGAAGGATGCGGATTGTCGCAGGCAGCCTTAAGGGCCGTTCCATCGTCACGCCGGAAGGGAAGGGCACACGCCCGACCTCTGACCGCGCGCGCCAGGCGGTGTTCAACGTTCTGGAACACGCCGCCTGGGGCGAAGGCTTGCAGGGCGCGCGGGTCATCGACCTGTACGCCGGGTCGGGCGCCCTGGGGTTCGAGGCGGTCAGCCGGGGGGCGGCCTTCTGCCTGTTCGTGGAGATCGAGGATGACGCGCGCGGCGCCATCCGCGAGAACGCCGACGCCTATGGACTGATGGGGCGCACACGGGTGCATCGACGCAGCGCAACCGATTTGGGCGTGCGGCCAGGCCCCATTGCGGAGGCGTTCGACATCGCCTTTCTGGACCCGCCCTACGGCAAGGGGCTGGGGGAACAGACGCTGGCGCGCCTGCTGGAGGGGAACTGGCTCAAGCCCGGCGCCATCGTGGTGTTCGAGCGCGGTTCGGACGAGCCGGAGATCGACACGCCCGGCTATGAGCGGCTGGACGCGCGCGACTATGGCGCGGCGCGGGTGCTGTTCCTGAAGGTGCTGGCCCCGACCGCCTGATCTGGAAAACTGCGCTCAGAACTTTTTTGAGTGCACTTTCGTGCAGATTTTTGCGAGCGGGTCGCAGCGGGATCAGTCCGCAGGCGGCGGACCCAGCAGGGCCTCGTCCTCCTCTTCGATCTCGCGGCGTTCCAACTCCATCAGGGCGCGGGTCTCTTCACGGCTCATGCCCTTGAAGAATTCGGCGTCGGCTTCGCGGGAGGCGTCGCGAAGGTCCAGCCACAGGCGCTGCCAGCGACGCGCGTCGGTGGCCCGACCGCCCTCCGTCGCCTCGATGAAACGCAGCCGCGCTGTCTGGGCCAGGTCGTTGATGTCCACATCGTCGTAAAGGCTCAGATCGGTCTCGCCGGGCGGGGGCTCGACCTGATCGCTGCGCCGCCAGCCATATTTGCGGGCGCGACGCCGAAAGGCGGACAGGCCCAGGTCGTGGCGGCGACACACGGCCTCTGCGCTTAGGCCCGACAGATAGTCGGCGCGGGCCTGGGCCCAGGTTTGAGCGGCGCGGATGCGATAAACATCGGTCATGACCGCAGCCGTAAACCGCCGCTACGTCAAACGCGGACGTGGCGTCATGCTTTCCCTCTTCCGGTGGGAGAAGGTGGGGCCGGATGGGGGCGTCGGCTCCATCGGTCAGCGTGAGCCGTCGCAGGACAGAGGTCAAGCATCCGACCCTCATCCCCCGGCTGCCTCGCGCCGCGCTTGGGGTCGCGCCAAGACGGCCGCTGCGCGTGCGCTCAAGCCCTCTCCCGACGGGAGCGGGTTACAGTTTGGCGACGAGGCCGCGCGCCGCCGCCGTCACCTCGGCCCAGGTGATCTCAAACCCGTCGTCGTCGCCGAAATAGGGGTCCGCCACCGCCTGGCCCTCGCGGCCGGGAACATGGTCGAGCAGCAGGCTGAGCTCGGCGGTCGCATCGTCGGGACGCAGGCGGCGCAGGTTTTTCAGATTCTCGTGGTCCAAGGCGATCACATGATTGAAGCGGCGAAAGTCCGCCGGTGTCACCTGGCGCGCCTTCAATCCCGAAATTTCGACCCCATGACGTCGCGCCGTCGCCTGCGCCCGCGGGTCCGGCGCCTCGCCCGCATGCCAGTCCCCGGTCCCGGCGGAATCCACGATCAAATCCCTACGCAACCGCTGCGCCTCAGCCCGCAGGGCCGCCTCCGCCAGAGGCGAGCGACAGATGTTGCCGAGGCATACGAAGAGGACGGAGGGCTTCAACATGCCGGGATCAGGTTGACGGGATAGTTGTCGATCTCGCCAGCATACCAGACGTCGGTGGCGCCGATGCCATGCTTGACGACATGCCAGCGACCGTTCCGTTTGGCGAGGATGGCTTCGGTACGCACGCCGTCCATCTCGTCGTTGGTGGGACGGATCGCGCCGCCGTCGGGGCGTTGGGGCGTCACGATGGCGAAAGCGTGGGGGCCGATCACGCGGATCTGGGTGACCACGAACTCGATCGGCCCGCCTAACTCCCGCTCCACCACAGGACGAAGCGCGCCTAGAATCGCGCGGCGTTCTCTGGCGTTTGGAAGCAGGGCGGCGGGTTGCGCACAGGACGCCTGAGCGGCTTGGCCGTACGCGACAGGATCGGGCGAGGCGCACGCCAGAGCAGCGATGAGAACGAGGGCGGACATTATCGTTATCTAGCAGGCTTACGGCTGCGTTTCATCACTCACCGCCGTCCGAACAGCTTCTCCAGATCGTGCAGTTTCAGCTCCACATAGGTGGGGCGGCCGTGGTTGCATTGGCCGGAGTGGGGGGTGGCTTCCATCTGGCGGAGCAGGGCGTTCATCTCGGGGGCCGAGAGGACGCGGCCCGAGCGAACGCTGCCGTGGCAGGCCATGGTGCCGCAGATGGCGGCGAGCCTTTCCTTGAGCGACAGGGCCTGGCCGTGTTCGGACAGATCGTCGGCGATGTCGCGGATCAGGCCCTGGACGTCGGTATCGCCCAGCATGGCCGGGGTTTCGCGCACCAGGACGGCCCCGGCGCCGAAGGCCTCGACGATCAGGCCCATCTCGGCCAGTTCCTCGGCGCGCGAGGCGACGCGCTCGGCCTCGGCGGGGTCCAGATCGACCACCTCAGGCGTCAGCAGGGCCTGCCGGGTCACGGCGCCTTCGGCCATCTGGGCCTTCATCCGCTCATAGACCAGCCGCTCGTGCGCGGCGTGCTGGTCCACGATGACCAGACCGTCGCGGGTCTGGGCGACGATATAGTTGGCGTGAAGCTGTCCTCGCGCTGCGCCCAGCGGATAGTCGAGGGGGTCTTGGGGCGAAGGGTGAGCCGTGAGCCGTGAGTCGTGAGTGGACCCGTCGTGTTCGGCTGAAGGCTGAGGCCATGACGGACCGTCCCAACTGGGTTCGACGCGGGCGCTGCGTTCGTTCAGGCCGGGCAGGACCTGGGCGGCGGCGGCGGGCTGGGACCAGCCGGTCCAGCCGCTGAAACCCTGCGCCGAGCGGGCGCTGGGGCTGTAGGCTGGGCCGGATGCGACGCCGGTATGGGGCTGGAAGCCCGAGAGGGCGTCGGCGGCGACTGTGGTGGAGGCGCGGTGGCCGGCGGCGTGGAGCGCGTGGCGCAGGGCGCCGACGATCAGGCCGCGCACCAGGGCCGGGTCGCGAAACCGGACCTCGGCCTTGGCGGGGTGGACGTTGACGTCGACATAGAGCGGATCGATGTCGAGAAACAGAACGGCGGCCGGATGGCGGTCGCGCGCCAGGAAGTCGGCGTAGGCGCCGCGCAGGGCCCCTTGCACCAGGCGATCCTTCACCGGGCGGCCGTTGACGAAAAGATACTGATGCGCGGCATTCCCGCGCGAATAGGTGGGCAGGCCGGCGTAGCCCGACAGGCGCACGCCGTCCCGCTCCTGATCGATCAGCAGGGCGTTGGCCTCGAAGTCGCGGCCCAGGAGGACGGACAGGCGCTTCAGCCGGCCTTCATCGCCGGGATGTTCGGCGGGCAGGCGCAGGGTGGTCTTGCCGTCCAGCGACAGGGTGAAGGCGACGGCCTCATGCGCCATGGCCTGACGCTTGATCTCTTCCGAAATGGCCATGGCCTCGGCCCGTTCGGACTTCATGAACTTTAGCCGGGCGGGGGTGGCGTAGAAGAGGTCGCGCACCTCGACCCGCGCGCCGTGCGGGCCGGGGAAGGGGGCGGGGGCCAGGGGACGGGTCTCGCCGCCCTCGACCGTGATGGCCCAGGCGTCGGTCTCGTCACGGGACCGGGTGGTGATGGACAGACGGGCGACCGAGCCGATGGAGGGCAGGGCCTCGCCCCGGAAGCCCAGGGTGTGGATACGCAGCAGGTCCACGTCGCCCGCGTCGTCCGGCTCCAGCTTGGAGGTGGCGTGGCGCTCGATGGCCAGAGGCAGTTCCTCGCGCGGAATGCCCTTGCCGTCGTCGGCGATCAGGATGCGCGACAGGCCCCCGCCGTCCGCCTGAATCTCGATATTGCGGCCGCCCGCATCCAGGGCGTTCTCGACCAGCTCCTTGATGGCGCTGGCCGGCCGCTCGACCACCTCGCCGGCGGCGATGCGGTTGACGGTTTCGGGGGAAAGGCGACGGATGGGCATGAGCAGGCGAAGATAGGGCGCGCGGGGGATTCGCGCCATCTGGCGTTCGACCGGCGGGGAACGCCTCGACAGCTTGACCGTTCTGCTGATGGCGCGCCTTGATCCAGCCCGAAACCGGGTGCGGAATGGCGCGGCTGACCGCCTGACCTTTCTCGGATGACCATGAAGACCCGATCGATCGTGCTCGCCGCCACACTGGCCCTGTCGGCCTGTGGCAACCCTCAACCGTCCAAGGCGCAGGAGGGCGAATTCGCCCAGCCGACGCGAAACGTGCCCAGCGACGCCGGGGGTATGAAGTCCAGCTTCGCCCCCGTGGTCCGCTCGGCGGCGCCGGCGGTGGTCAACATCTCGGCGCGCAGCGTGCAGCGGGTGCAGGCCGATCCGTTCTGGCAATTGTTCGGCGGCGGGGTTCCCCAGGCGCGGGTGGCGGAATCCGTTGGGTCGGGCGTTATCGTGCGTTCGGACGGAATCGTCGTCACCAACAACCACGTCATCCAGGGCGCCCAGCAGATCAAGGTCGTGCTGAACGACCGGCGCGAGTTCCCCGCCACCGTTATCCTGGCGGACGAGCGTAGCGACATCGCCGTGCTGCGGCTGGAGAATGTGGGCGAGCGCCTGCCGGTGCTGGCCATCGACGACAAGGAAGAACAGCAGGTCGGCGATCTGGTTCTGGCGATCGGCAACCCGTTCGGCGTGGGCCAGACGGTGACCAACGGCATCATCTCGGCCCTTAACCGGACAGAGACCGGCATTTCCGACAGCGGCTCCTTCATCCAGACCGATGCGGCCATCAATCCCGGCAATTCAGGCGGGGCGCTGGTGGACATGGACGGCGATCTGATCGGCATCAACACCGCCATCTTCTCGCGTTCGGGTTCGTCGGCGGGCGTCGGTTTCGCCGTGCCTGCGGCGATGGTGAAGCGGGTCGTGGATTCGGCGCTGGGCGGCGCCAAACAGGTGGTGCGCCCTTGGCTGGGCGTGAAGGGCGACACCGTCACCGGCGACATCGCCGGCAGCCTGGGTCTGAGCCGGCCGCAAGGGATTGTGGTGACCGATGTCTACGCCAACGGGCCCGCCGCGCGCGCGGGCCTGCGCCAGGGCGACGTCATCACCGCCGTCGATGGTCAGGAGATCAACGACCAGGGCGGGCTGAATTACCGCGTCGGCTCTCGCAATCCCAACGATCAGGTGCAGGTCGCCATCCTGCGTGATGGTCGGGCCCAGACGCTGAACGCGCGGGTCCAGCCTCTGCCGGGCGACGCTGATCCCAACGGCGGCGTGATCATCGCGTCCGGTCCGTTCGCGGGCGCCGAGGTCGTGGCCCTGAACCCGGCCCTGGCCGACCGGCTGGGCGGCGATCCCTTCGCGACGGGGGTGATCGTCACAGGCGTGTCCGGTCGCGGTTACGCCGCGCGTGCAGGCTTCCGTCAGAACGACCTGATCGTCAGCATCAACGGCCGCGCCATCGCCTCGGCCCGCGACATCGAAGCCGCAGGGGCGGGACGTGGCCCTTGGGAGGTCGTCATCAACCGCGGCGGGCGTCAGGTGCGCGGCGTGCTGAGATAGGGTTGGACACAGTATTCGATTGTGGTGATTGTAACCCATGAGTGAGCCAACAACCGTCGGACTTTTCATCGGAACGCTCGGCCTTGCCGCCGTCCTTATCGCCGCCTGGAAATTGGCGTCGTGGCTTGCCCAGCGAGGTTGCGTCATCCGCCCCGTTAGTTTGATGGATCACCAGATGACGAAGATCGAAAAGGTGTCGGTCGAAAATCGAGACGCGGCGAAAGCCCGTAATAAGGACTGACAGGCTTCCGTCAGAACGACCTGATCGTCAGCATCAACGGCCGCGCCATCGCCTCGGCCCGCGACATCGAAGCCGCAGGGGCGGGACCTGGCCCTTGGGAGGTCGTCATCAACCGGGGCGGGCGTCAGGTGCGCGGCGTGATGAGATAAGGAAGGCTGCTTGCCATCAGTCGCTCGATGGTTACCTTGGATTGACATTACGCTCGCTCAGGTCATCCTTGTTGAACGACCTCGGACGGCTGATGATTGTGAACCATACAGAATGGCTGGCCTGTACCGGGCTGCTGGCATTGATTATTTTTGCTGCGGTGGGGCCAGCGGCAGCTAATGAGCGGAGCGGACCTTGTCGTCAACTCACTCCGTCGACCTTCGTTATCTCGGGTCTGATTGATGCGGATTTGGCAACCTGTGTCGAGCGAGCTCTTGTGCCGACCACGACCGAACTGGTGCTGACCAGTCGCGGCGGGTCGGCCGGTGAGGCGATGCGCATCGCCGAGCGGTTCGAAGGGCGGGGGCTGACGATGCGGGTTGTGGGCGAGTGCAACTCGTCCTGCGCCAACTACCTTCTGCCGCTAGCTAGGCGACTGATTGTCGAGCCCGGCGCGGTCATCGTGATCCATGGTGGTATCGATCCCAGTCTGATCTCGCGGACCCAAGCCGCCGCGAACGGCATGGCGGACTCTGGCGTCGATCTGGAGGCCATAGCCGCACAACAGCGAGCCTTCATGAATCGGAACGGGATCAATCCCGGATGGCTGTTGTATCGCGAGGCTGGCTCGACTGCGGTCGAACGGCTAGATGGAGCCTGGGCAGACTTCGACGCCAACACCAAAGCCTGGCTTGTCGAGGAAACGATGGCCAGGTCCTGCCTGCCGAACACCATTGTGGAATACCAGATCGACCGACGCGGCGAGTGGTTGGGCGAATCCCGTCGACGCGCCCTTCGGCGTCAGAACGTCGCCCGCTCTAACACAGTAGTGTGCAACTAGGCTCGTCTCAGCCCTTCGTCGGCCCGCCGATGGACCAGGTGTGGCCGAAGGGGTCGCGGAGCTGGCCGTAGCGGTCGCCCCAGACCTGGTCGGCCATGTCCACAACCGGCTCGGCGCCGCCCACCACCATGGCGCGGGTCCACCAAACGTCGGGATCAGCGACCCGAAGATGCAGGCTGACGCCGACGGGGCGGATATTGGACTGGCCAGTGTGTTCCGGGAATTCGTCGGCCAGCATGACGCTGGCGCCATTGATCAGAAGATGGGCGTGGATCAGCCGCTCGCCGTCGTCGGCCAGCCTGCGGTGCAGCACCTCTGCGCCGAAGGCGATGATGTAGAAATCGACCGCCGCTGAGGCCCCGCGCGACGGGATGGTGAGGTGGGGCGTCACGCCGGAAGTCGGGCCCTGGGCGGGGTTGGCGTCGGTCATCAAGGCGGTCTCCGTGGCAGGGCGCCATACTAGCGCGTGAAAAGCCTTTGGCGAACGCCTACATAGGTCGCACTCATGAGCGATCTTTTCGAAGCCTCCGGCATTTTGCCCCCCGACGCCCCGCTGGCCGACCGCCTGCGCCCGCGCACGCTGGACGAGGTGGTGGGACAGGATCATCTGCTCGGCCCCGGCGGCCCGATCCGGCGTATGATTGAGGCTGGACGTCTGGGCTCGATGATCCTGTGGGGGCCGCCGGGGACCGGCAAGACCACCATCGCCAGGCTGCTGGCCCAGGCGGCGGGCTATGAATATCAGGCGATCAGCGCGGTGTTTTCGGGCGTCGCGGACCTGAAGAAGGCGTTCGAGGCGGCGCGGATGCGTCGGGCGGCGGGGCAATCGACCTTGCTGTTCGTGGACGAAATCCATCGCTTCAACCGCGCCCAGCAGGACGGCTTCCTGCCCTTCGTCGAGGCGGGGGTTGTGACGCTGGTCGGCGCCACGACCGAGAACCCTAGTTTCGAGCTGAACGGGGCCTTGCTGTCGCGCAGCCAGGTCTATGTGCTTAAACGGCTGGACGATGCGGCGCTGGATCAACTGCTGAGCCGGGCCGAGGCGCATATGGACCGAACCTTGCCGCTGACGGCCGAAGCGCGTCAGGCGATGCTGGCCCTAGCCGACGGAGATGGGCGGTATCTGCTGACCATGTCGGAGGTGCTGTTCGACCTGCCGCTAGGCGAAAGGCTGGACGTGCAGGGGCTGGCGGGCGTTCTGCAACGGCGGGCGCCCGCCTATGACAAGAGTCGAGAAGAACACTATAACCTTATATCCGCCCTGCATAAATCGGTACGGGGGTCGGACCCGGATGCGGCGCTGTACTGGTTGGCGCGGATGCTGAACGGGGGCGAGGATCCGCTGTATCTGGCGCGGCGGATCGTGCGGATGGCGGTGGAGGACATCGGCGAGGCGGACCCTCTGTCGATCCTGGTCGCCAATGCGGCCAAGGACACCTACGACTTTCTGGGCAGTCCCGAGGGCGAACTGGCCCTGGCCCAGGCGGTGGTCCATCTGGCCACGGCGCCCAAGTCGGTGGGGGTGTATGAGGCGTTCAAGGCGGCCAAGAAGGCGGCCTATGAGACCGGCTCTCTGATGCCGCCCGCCCATATCCGCAATGCCCCGACCAAGCTGATGAAGTCGTTGGGCTACGGCAAGGGCTATCAGTACGACCCGGACACGCCCGAGGGTTTCTCAGGCGCCAACTTCTTCCCCGACGAGATGGAGCGCCGCACCTTCTACAAGCCCAAGGGCGAGGGGCATGAGGAGAAGGTAAAGCTGCGGCTGGAACGCTGGGCCGCTATGCGGGCGAGGATGGCGGTGGACGGCGCTGTGGACGCGGCGGGCGACTGACCTCTAGAAGCCCCGGATGACCGACCGCCAGCCCGTCGCCCTGTCCGACGACGAAATCGCCGCCGTCCGTTCGTGGGTGATCCACGAAGATGCGCACGTCATCGCCTTTTCCAAGCCCAGCGGCCTGTCCAGCCAGGGGGGGCGGATCAAGGCGCATACGCTGGACGATCTGTTGTGGGCGTTCGCGCGGTCGAACGGCAAGCGGCCGGAACTGGTGCATCGGCTGGATCGCGACACCTCGGGCGTGATCCTGGCGGCCAAGACCAAGCCGGCGGCGAGCTTTCTGGGCAAGGCGTTGCAGATGCGGCGGTTCAGGAAGTCGTATCTGGCCCTGCTGTCGGCGGCGCCGGAACCGAAAGCCGGCACGGTCGATGCGCCGCTGCGCCGCGAAGAAATCGGACGTGAATCCTATATGCGGGTCGTCGCCTTCGACGCGCCGGGCGCGCAAGGGTCGCAGAGCCGGTACCGCACCCTGGCCGCCAGCGATCACGGAGCGGTGGTGGAACTTGAGCCGCTGACCGGACGGATGCACCAGTTGCGGGTGCATATGGCGCATCTGGGCCGGCCGCTGATCGGCGATGTGCGGTATGGCGGCGCCCTGACCACGCCGGTCGGGGCCGCGCCGCGCCTGATGCTGCACGCCGCCAAGCTGAGCTTTCCGCATCCCGAGGGCGGGACGACGACGGTCGAGGCCGCGCCGCCTGAAGATTTCCACACCCTGCGGACCGCCCTGGGTCTATAAGATCGGTCGAACCCAGAGGGCCGCCTGTGATCGCGACCGTGCTGATCGTCATCGTCGCGCTGATCCACGCCTATATCGTGGTGCTGGAGATGGCGCTGTGGACCAGCCCGCGCGGGCGCAACGCCTTTGGCATGAGCGTGGAAAAAGCCGAACTGACCAAGGTGCTGGCCGCCAATCAGGGCCTCTACAACGGTTTTCTGGTCGCCGGTCTGGCGTGGGGGCTGTGGCTGGGCGCGGGCGGCTTTCAGATCAAGGTCTTCTTCCTGGCCTGCGTGCTGGTCGCGGGGCTTTACGGGGCGGCGACGGTCAGCAGGAAGATCCTGCTGGTGCAGGCGGTTCCTGCGACCCTGGCCCTGATCGCGCTGGCGCTGCGTCTATGAGGGAACGCCAACCCGGTTGCGACGCTATGTCGTTGAAAGGATTTATCTGATGAAGCGCCTCGCCATCGCCCTGACCGGCCTGTCCGCCCTGGCCCTGACCGCCTGCGCCAGCTTGGCGCCCTATGCAGCCCAACGCGGACCGGGCGGGCAGGGCTATTCCGAGCAGAGGATCGAGAGCAACCGCTACCGCGTGACCTACAACGGCGTGGGCGCGGCTGGTCGCGTGGCCGATTGGGCGCTGGTGCGCGCGGCGGATCTGACGACCGAACAGGGTTACGACTGGTTCGAGGTGACGCAAAGCTGGACAGACGGCCGTGCCGGCGGGGCGGGCGGCGTCAGCCCCAGCGTCTCCATTGGCGGCGGAAGCAGCCGGTACGGCGGCTATTCCGCCTCGGGCGTGGGCGTTGGCGTCGGTCTGAACTTCAGCGGGCCGCAGCCGACCTCCACCACCCTGGAGGTGGTCATGGGCCGGGGCGCCAAGCCCAACAGCCCCTATGCCTATGATGCACGCTCCGTGCAGGGCTCGATCCCGCGCTGACCATCGCTTTCGCTGCGGACCGCGTATAGAAGGCCGCACGATGACACGTTTTCTTCTCGTCGCGGCCGGCGGCGCCATCGGTTCGGTGGCGCGCTATGGGCTGGGCGTCGCGGCCGGCCGGTGGGCGCCGAACGCCGGATGGCCGGTGGGCACATTCGCCGCCAACGTTGCGGGCGGCCTTTTGATGGGCCTGCTGGTCGGTTGGCTGGCGTTTCGGGGCGCGGCGCAGCAGGAGGCGGTGCGCCTGTTCGCCGCCGTAGGCGTGCTGGGCGGGTTCACGACCTTTTCGTCCTATTCGCTGGAGGCGGTGCAGATGATCGAGCGTCGCCAGATCGGCCTGGCCGCCGCCTATGTGGTCGGCTCGGTCGTCCTGGCCATCGCGGCCCTGTTCGTGGGCCTGATGATCGCCCGCCGCGCCTTTGGAGTATCCGCTTGACCGACCAGCCGCCCGCAGCCGACGCCCCAAAGCGTGAAGTCCTGACGATCTACGTCGCCGAGGACGAGGACGGCATTCGCCTGGACCGCTGGTTCCGCCGACGCTGGCCGCATTTGTCCAACATTCAGGTGCAGAAGATGGCCCGTAGCGGCCAGATTCGCGTGGACGGCGCCCGCATAAAGCCCGAAGGCCGCCTGACCGCCGGGGCCGCCGTGCGTGTGCCGCCGATCCCGGACGACACCTCGCGTCAGGCGGGCGACGCGCATACGCTGTCGGAAAAGGACATCGCCTTCGCCAAGTCGCTGGTCCTGTACGAAGACGACATGGTGATCGCCATCAACAAGCCGCACGGCCTGGCGGTGCAGGGCGGGACCAAGACCAGCCGCCACGTCGACCGTCTGCTGTCGGCCTGGGGCGAGGGGCTGGAGCGCCCGCGTCTGGTCCACCGTCTGGACCGCGACACCTCCGGCGTCCTGCTGCTGGGCAAGGGGCCCGAGGCGGCCAAGCGTCTGGCGGGGGCCTTCGCGCGGCGTCAGGCCAAGAAGACCTATTGGGCCATCGTCATCGGCAATCCGAAACCCTATTCGGGCCAGATCGACATGCCGCTGAAGAAGACCGGCATCAACGACTTCGAGATGATGCGCCCGGCCGAACGCAAGGACCCGCGCGCCGAACCGGCAGAGACGGCGTTTTCGACCATCAGCCGGGCGTCCCAACGCGCGGCCTGGATGGCGCTGAGGCCCTTTACCGGGCGGACGCACCAGCTGCGTGCGCACATGGCGGGGATCGGCCATCCGATCCTGGGCGATCCCAAATACGGCGACGAGAAATCACGTGAACTGTCGGGGCCGCTGAAGCTGCAGCTTCACGCGCGCAGCATCGAGCTGGACCACCCGCGCGGCGGCGTCCTGAAGGTCACGGCGCCGTTGAGCCCTGAGATGAAGGCCGGTTTCGCCCACTTTGGCTTCACGGAAGACGAGGCCGAGGACGATCCCTTCCTGGGCGTGAAGAGGATCAGGTGACCATCGGCGCCCAGGCCGAGGTCGAACGCGCCCAGGCCCTGGCCCGCGTCGGTCGGCGGGATGCGGCGCTGGCTGTGCTGGCGGCCGTGACGGAGCGGGCGGATGCGCCGTGGCAAGCCCTGTCCATCCATGCCGACATGGCCAAGCAAGCCGGGCGTCTGGACGACAGTCTGGCGCTGTCGCGACGGTTGATCGCGGCGCGTCCCACCAGCGTGCCGGCGCGGCACAATCTGGCCTCGACGCTGGGCGACCTTGGACGCGCGGTCGAGGCGGAGGCGGTCTGTCGCGAGGCCATGGCGCTGGGCGGGGATGCGCCGGAGACCTGGCTGGTGCTGGCAAGGGCGCTGCAGTCCCAGAACCGGTTCGAACCGGCCGAGGGCGCCTATCGCCAAGCCTTGGCGCGCCGCCCCGGTTATGGCGAGGTCTTGAGAGACCTCAGCCAGTTGATCTGGATGCGTGACGCAGACCTTGCGGCCGCCAGCGCGCCGCTGGATCTCGCCATCGCGGCGGCGCCGGGCGATGCGGGGCTGCGCCGGATCAAGGCGCGGTTGCTAGAGTATGCTGGCGATGTCGAGGGGGCGTATCGCACCCTGGTCGCTGGGCCGCTGGACGCGCCGGGCGAGTTGGCGGCGGCGCAGGCCTGTCTGGGGCTGGACCCGCAGCGGGCGCTGGATCATGCGAACCGGGCGGCGGCGCTGGCAGGGGCGGCCGCGCCGGCGGTGATGGCGACCCAGGCGGAATGCCTGCTGGCGCTCGGTCGACCGGATGCGGCGCTGGAGCCGATCAGGGCGCTCAGGGCCCAGGAGCCGCTGAACCAGCACGTTCTGGCGCACCAGGCGACGGCATGGCGAATGCTGGGCGATGCGCGCTATGCGCAGCTCTATGACTATGACGCCTTTGTGCGGCCCTTTCGGCTGGCGACGCCGGACGGTTGGGCGACCCTTGGGGACTATCTGACCGATCTGGCGGCCGCGCTGAACCGGCTGCACAGGTTGAAGACCCATCCGGTCGGTCAGTCGTTGCGTGGCGGATCGCAGACGGCCGCGCCGCTGGCGCAGAGCGACGATCCGGCGATCCGCGCCTTCTTCGCCGCCATCGACGCGCCGATCCGGGCCTATATGGCGGCGCTGGGCCAGGGCGACGATCCGTTGAGGGCGCATAACACCGGCGACTATCGCATCAAGGGCAGCTGGTCGGTGCGGCTGCGCCCCAATGGGTTTCATGCCGATCATATTCATTCGGACGGGTGGCTGTCCTCGGCCTGTCATATCGAGGTTCCGCCCTCGGTGGAGGGCGACGGGCGCGAGGGCTGGCTGCGGTTCGGGGCGCCGCCTGGCCTGCCGCACCTGCCGGCCGAGCATCATGTGCGACCGCAGGCGGGGACGCTGGTGCTGTTTCCCTCCTATATGTGGCACGGCACCCAGCCGTTCGGCGGCGAGGCGTCGCGCCTGACGCTGGCGTTCGACGTCGTGCCGGCCTGATTTTCTACGGAGCCCCCATGACCGACCAGCCCGCCCCGCATCGCCCGCGCTTCGTTGAGCTTTCGCCCGACCGCATCGCCCGCTTCTGGACCGAGGCGGGCGTGGGCGCGCACACTGAGGGCGGCTGGGCCGTGCTGCTGGATGGCCGCACGCCCAAGACGCCGGACAAGACGCCGCTGGTTCTGCCGACCGAGGCGGCGGCGAGGATGGCGGCTGACGAATGGGCGGCGCAAGGGCAGTTTCTCGATCCCTCGACCATGCCGGCGACCCGGCTGGCCTCTACCGCCATCGACCGGATCGGCGGCGCGCGCGAGGCGGTGGCCGACGAGATCGCGGCCTATGCCGGATCGGACGTGGTCTGTTACCTGGCCGAGCATCCCACGGCGCTGGTCGAGCGACAGGACCGCGAATGGGGGCCGTGGCGCGCCTGGGCCGCGCGCGAGATGGGTGTGGTGCTGGAGCCGACCAGCGGCATCGTCCATCGGCCCCAGTCGCCCGAGGCTATCGCGCGGGTGAAGGCCCACGCCCTGACGCTGGATGACTTCCGCCTGACGGGCCTCGCGACGGCCGTTCCTTTGCTGGGGTCGGCTGTGCTGGCGCTGGCGGTCGAGCAGGGCGCGCTGGCGGGCGGCGAGGCCTTCGATCTGTCGCGGATCGACGAGGCGTTCCAGGAAGACCAGTGGGGCGTGGACGCAGAGGCGGCCGAACGCACCCAGGCGCGCCGCGACGAGGCGGACCTGTTGGATCGGTGGTTCAGGGCGCTCGATTAGGGCGTCAGGCCGAGGCCGTAGAGGCGGCGATCAGGGCCGTGCGTTCCTGATCGGTCAGGTGGCGCCAGCGACCCTCGGGCAGGTCGCCCAGAAGCAACGGACCGATGCGGATGCGGTGCAGGTCCACGACCTCCAGCCCGACCAGTTCGCACATCCGGCGGATCTGGCGATACTTGCCTTCGGTCAGGATGAACCGCAGGCCCTGGGGCCCGGTCTGGGTGACGCGGGCGGGTTTAAGCGGCTTGTCGTTCAGCGACAGGCCGTGACGCAGCAGACCCAGTTTGCTCTCGGTGATCTGGCCATCGACGACGACCAGATATTCCTTGTCCAGCTCGGATGACGGGCCGATCACCGCCTTGGCCACCACGCCGTCGGACGACAGGAGCAGAAGGCCGCGAGAGTCCTCGTCCAGCCGGCCGATGGGGGGCAGGGAGGCGTCGCGGGCGGGGGTCTCGCCCTCGCCGATGCGGTTGGGCGTCTTCAATAGGCGCACGGCGGGGATCTTGCCGGGATCGGGCTGGCCCGAGACGTATCCGACCGGCTTGTGCAGCACCAGGGTCATGCCGGACGCCAGGGCCGCCTGTGCGGTGTCGTTCAGGGTCAGGGTCTCGCCCGGCTGAATCTTGCGGCCCGCGTCGCCGATGGTTTCGCCGTCGATGGAGACCAGGCCGTTGGCGATAAGACTGTCGGCCTCGCGCCTAGAACAGACGCCGGTCTGCCCCAGCCATTTGTTCACGCGAACGGGCTCGTCGCCATCATAGGTGCGGGTGAAGGCCATGCGATTCCGTCGTCCAGTCGATGTCGCTCTCTAGAGCCGGTCATCTGGGCGGGCAAGCCGGCCTTCATTCTCAGAAAACGAAAGCGGCCGATTTGCAGGCGCGTGGGTTGATGCGGAAGGCGTCCGCACTATATCCGTCCGCATACCCCAGATAAGCCAGAGTGCGGGACGACGCCGGTCGAACCCGTCGATTTCTATTTTCTGGCGTCATGGGTGAAGGATTTGCGCGCCCGAGGCCGTGAATCTAAGACATTATTGAAACTGAAAAAGGATACGTCTTGTACGCTCAAAACAAATCTTCCGCTGGACCCCGCCGCACCGGTTACAATCGCCCTGTTCCGACCCGTCTGCGCATGGGGCTGGTGATGCGGCGCAATATGGACTTTGGCGCGCTGGGCGATGTGGAAGGCGCGTTGCGGGCCGAGGGCGTGGGACTGGCGCCGATGTCGACCGGCGAGGCCAGTCTGGTGTCGGGCGGGGTGACCGTGCTGGCGACCGCCACGGCCAAGGACATCGCAGAAGGGCGCCTGAAAGGGCTGGTCGTTCCGGGCGGGTCGACCGACGAGGCGTCGCTGGCCGCCGTGCGCGCGCTGATCGACTTGGCGCGCGCCAACGACCTGATCATCATCGCCTTTGCGGACGGCGTCGCCCTTACGGGGGAACGGTTCGGCGCGACGGTCCAGGCCGATGCGGCGATCTTCAGCGGCGGACAGCCGACCGTGCTGAACGAACGCACGGACCTGTCCAGGGCGGTCGCCGCCCTGTCCTGATCAGGCGGTCCTGAACAGAAGCATCAGGTTCTCGGCCGGCATCTGGACCCTGAGCGTGGCGACCAGGCCCTGCGCGCGGGCCAGGGTCTGGACAGCGTCGCGGTCGCGCAGGCCCCAGTCGGGATTGCGCGACTTCAGGCTGTCGTCGAAGGCGGCGTTTGACGGCGCCAATGCGGCGCCCGCCTCGCGATAGGGGCCGTAGAGAATGAGCAGCCCGCCTGGCCGCCGCAGGGTTCGGCCGGCCAGATCCATCAGCCCCTCGGTCGCCGACCAGGGGCTGATGTGCGTCATGTTCGCGCAATAGAGGGCGTCGAAAGTGTCCGTCGGCCAGGTCGCGGGATTCTGCGCGTCCAGGGCCAGCGGCGGCTGCAGGTTCGGCAGCGCCGCCGTGCGGCTCCAGGCGGTGATGCTGTCGCGCGCCTCGGCGCTGGGGTCGCTGGGCGTCCAGCGCAGGCCCGGCAGGGCGGACGAAAAGGCGACGGCGTGTTCGCCCGATCCCGAGGCGACTTCAAGCACCGATCCAGCGGCCGGCAGATGGGCGCGCAGGACCCGCAGGATGGCCTGGGCGTTGCGCCGCGCGGCCGGCGAGGTCAGGGCGCCGTCGGGCAGGGCGGCGATGAAATCCAGGCTGTTCATACGTCCTGAATACTCCCGACGGGGATTTTGATCATCTGCGATTTCTTGCCGAGAAAGCCGGGCGATGCGTCCATTTCGTGCGCGATTTGACGGCGAAACCGCTGCGGCGCATTTCGTCTGTAACAGTGCGTGATCGTAGTGTTTTCGGGTCATGGCGGCGTCAGATCGCCAGACCTCCTTTGCTCAGGAGACGTCCATTGTCCATTCCCTCCACGCCCGGATTGCGTCCGGCGCCCACCCATCATGCCGGGCTGATCGCCTGGGTCGAGCAGATCGCCGCCCTGACCCGACCCGCCCGCATCCACTGGTGCGACGGGTCCGAGGCTGAGAAGCAGGCCATCGTCGCCGACCTGCTGGCCAAGGGCACGCTGAAGGCGCTGGATCAGACCAAGCGTCCGGGCTGCTACTCCGCCGCGTCAGACCCGCGCGACGTGGCGCGGGTCGAAAGCCGCACCTTCATCTGTTCCGAGAATGAGGCCGACGCCGGCCCGACCAATAACTGGGCGGATCCGGTCGAGATGCGCGATCGTCTGGACGGGCTGTTCGACGGCTGCATGGTGGGGCGGACCCTGTATGTCGTGCCCTTCTGCATGGGGCCGCTGGGGTCGGAGATCAGCGCCCTGGGCGTCGAGATCACCGACAGCGGCTATGTGGCCCTGTCGATGGGGGTGATGACCCGCATGGGCAAGCCTGCGCTGGATCAGCTGGGCGACAAGGGTGTGTTCGTGCCCGCCGTTCATACGCTGGGCGCGCCGCTGGCTGAGGGGCAGGCCGATGTGCCTTGGCCCTGCAACGACGACAAATGGATCGTGCACTTCCCCGAGACGCGGGAGATATGGTCCTATGGGTCCGGCTATGGCGGCAACGCCCTGCTGGGCAAGAAATGCTATGCGCTGCGGATCGCCTCGGTCATGGCCCGCGACGAGGGCTGGCTGGCCGAACATATGCTGATCCTGAAGCTGACCGATCCCAAGGGACGCGCCAAATATGTCGCCGCCGCCTTCCCCTCGGCCTGCGGCAAGACCAATCTGGCCATGCTGCAACCGACGTTGTCGGACTGGAAGGCGGAGACCATCGGCGACGACATCGCCTGGATGCGGTTCGGCGATGACGGGCGGCTGTATGCCGTGAACCCGGAGGCAGGCTTCTTTGGCGTCGCGCCCGGCACCAGCCGCGACACCAATCACAATGCGCTGGAGACCCTGGCGTCCAACACCATCTTCACCAACACAGCCCTGACCAAAGATGGCGATGTGTGGTGGGAGGGGATGACCAAGACTGCGCCCGACGGCCTGACCAACTGGAAGGGTCAGCCGCACGATCCGGCTTCGGGCGAGCCGGCGGCCCATCCGAACGCCCGCTTCGCATCGCCGGCCGGTCAATGCCCGGCCATTGCGCCGGAGTGGGAAGACCCCAGGGGCGTTCCCATCGACGCCATCCTGTTCGGCGGACGTCGGGCCAGCGCGGTGCCGCTGGTGACAGAGGCGTTCGACTGGGAGCACGGGGTCTTCATGGGCTCGACCGTGGCGTCGGAAGGCACGGCGGCGGCCGAGAACAAGGTCGGGGAACTGCGCCGCGACCCGTTCGCCATGCTGCCCTTTTGCGGCTACAACATGGGGGACTATTTCGCTCACTGGCTGAAGATGGGGCAGGGGCGCGACCCCGCGAAACTGCCGCGCATCTTCTTCGTCAACTGGTTCCGCAAGGATCAGGACGGCAGGTTCGTCTGGCCCGGATTCGGCGACAATGCGCGCGTGCTGAAGTGGATTTCGGAACGGATCGACGGTGAAGCGTCGGCCGTGGACACCGCCGTCGGACGGGTGCCGCCGCCCGAGGCGCTGGACCTGTCGGGCCTGGACCTGACGCCGGCGCAGTTGTCCATCCTGCTCGAGGTGGACGCCGGCGTGTGGGCCGAGGAGGCGGCGCTGATCCCCGACTTCTATCGGCGGTTCGGCGAGCGGCTGCCGGCCGCTTTGTGGGGCCAGCACGCGGCGCTGGTCGCGCGGCTCGACCGGGCTGCAGGGGCCTCGATGGCGGCGGAATAGGTCGCCGGCCCTTGCATTGAGGGCGTCGCGGGTCGATCAAACGGGCCGTGACGTCTTCCTCCTCCATCGTGATCGTCGGCGCCGGCGTGCTGGGCCTGTGCACGGCGTTTGAACTGCATCGGCGCGGGCGGTCCGTCGTGGTGGTCGATCCCGGCGAAGCGAACGCCTCGGCGGTCGCGGCGGGCATGATCGCGCCGGCGATGGAGGCGGCGATCGACGACGCCTCGCCCGAACGGGCCGTCCTGTTCCGCGCGTCGCGCGATCTGTGGCCGGGTTTCGCCCAGGCGGCCGGGATCGCTCTGGCGCGGCGATCGGCGGAATGGCGCGGCGCGGATGCGGCGGGGATCGCCGCGCGGATGCGGGCGCTGGGGTTCCAGGCGCGGTTGAACGGCGACCGGGCCGTCACGGACGAGGACTATCAGGTCGATCCCGACCAGGCGATGGCCGCGATGAAGGCGGTCTTGGGCGATGCTGTCTTAACCGGCAGCGTGGAGGCGGTCGCGCGCGTGGGCAACGGTTGGCGTGTCCAGACGGATCGGGGCGAACTGCTGACCGACGCCGTGGTGCTGGCGACGGGCGCCGAGCGCGCGGTCTCTGGCCTGCCCCGGGCGGTGCGCGAACGGGTGGAGGCGATCCAGCCGATTCGCGGTCAGATCGGCATAACGACGCAGGGGTTGGCGGCCCATGTGGTGCGCGGTCCCGGCGCCTATGTCGCGCCGATGGGGACGGGCGTGGTCGTGGGTGCGACGATGGAGCCGGGACGTCGTGACACGGCGCCGGACGCGGCGGCGGGCGAGCGGCTGGTTCAGGCCGCGTGGCGCGTTCTGGGTCGCACGCCCGAGCCGCTGGACATCGAATGGCGCGCCGGCGTGCGTGGGGCGACGGCGGACGGTCTGCCGCTGGCGGGCGCGGCGCCAGGTGGACCGGGGTTGTTCCTGGCCCTGGCGCCGCGCCGCAATGGCTGGCTGCTGGGGCCGCTGGTCGGCCAGGTGGTCGCCGATGCGATCGAGGGGCGGGCGGCGTCGCCGCACGCCCGCGCCCTCGACCCCGGTCGGTTCTAGCCCTCCATCGCGAAGCGGACGGTGAAGTTGACCGTGGCCCCGTCGACGGGGCGGCCGTCAACGGTGCGCGGATTCATGCGGAAGTCGCGCGTCAGGCTCTGCGCCGCGCGACCGAAGCCCTGACCGCTGGGCGTTTCGCCCACGACGCGACAGCCGGTCAGACCGCCGTCGACCCGCACCATGCACGAAAGGCTGGCGGAACCCGGCGTCCCGTTGTCGGCCGCGCGAGAGGGATAGGCCCGCGCCATCTGGGCCGCCGACGGACGGCTGGCCCAGGTCGGGTTGTTGATCACCGAGGGCGCGCGGGGCGGGGTCTCGACCGTGGCCGTGCCGCCCTCGACGCCCGTGGGCGCCGTGCTGACGATCAGCTGTCCGGGCGGCGCCGTGGTCGTGGGGTTATCGGGCGGGGTCAGCGCCACCGTCGGCACATCGACCGGCACCGTCAGCGTCGGTTTGTGGATCGGCGTCGGCGGGGCCGCCGTGACGGTCGGCGGCAGCGGCTTGAGCTCAGGCGGCCGTTGGAAGAAGATGTCGATAGGTTTGTCAGGCTCTGTCGGTTCGGCCAAGCCGCTCAGCTCGAACCGTTGATTGTAGAGCACCACGCCCGCCGCGACGTGCAGGACCACCGAGACGCCGATGGCGACCAGCATCCAGCGCGGGATGGGTTTCTTGCGTTCCCCGAAGTCGATGGGGCTGATCAAGCCGGGGCCCCCGGCGGTTTGCATCATCATGGCCTAACTCCCTCGTTCGCCGCCCCCGCAGCTCCCGTAAGGTGAAGTTGAGCGCGCAGGTTGTGGCGGCTTTGCGGCGAGGCGTGTGCGTTCGACCAACGTCGATCCGTTAACACCGCCGTTAAGGATTAGGGATTGGTTAACCACGTTCGCCGACCATTGCGCGCATGGGCATCGGAGCGATTCCATCGGCAGGCGGCGTGGAGGCGGCCATCAGGCGCGCCTCTTCCGCCGTGGGCGTGGACTATGACTTCATGGTCAAGACCGCGCGTCGCGAAAGCGCCATGAACCCTTCGGCCAAGGCCCCGACATCATCGGCTGCGGGTCTGTTTCAATTCATCGAACAGACCTGGCTGGGCACGGTCAAGCAACACGGCGCCCAGCATGGCTATGGGCAATACGCCGACCTGATCCATCGCGGATCGGACGGTCGCTGGCGGGTGGAGGGTTCGGCGCGCAATGTTGTGCTGGACCTGCGGTTCGATCCGCACGCCGCGTCGACCATGGCGGCGGAGCTGACGGCGTCCAACGCCGCCTATCTGCGCGGGCGCACCGGCAAGGAGCCGGGGGCGGGCGATCTTTACGCCGCTCACTTCCTGGGACCGGCGGGGGCGGCGGATCTGATGCAGGCGATGGACCGCAATCCTGGCGGCAGCGCGGCGGCCCTGTTTCCCCAGGCGGCGCGCGCGAACCGCAGCATCTTCTATCGCGATGGACGCGCGGCGACTGTGGCCGAGGTTCACGCCAATCTTCAGCGTACGGCGGGCGAGGGCGCGCCGGCGGCGGGAGCAGGAGAGACGCGCTTTTCGACGCCCAGTCTGAGCGAAAAGGACCAGATGTTGGCGGCGCGGTTGGATCGGCTGAAACAGGATCAGGGCCTTCTGGCCCTGCTGCTGGGCCAGGACGGGTCGTCAAGCAGCGGTTTCGGCGGCGCATTCTCGCCGATGGGCAAGGAATCCACCTGAGTCGGTGAACTTCAACCGGTGGTAAACCGCCCGTTAAGCATGGCAGTCTCATTTTGGGATCAACGCCCGATTCCCTGACGAGCCGTCCATGACCGCCTATCGCGCACGCCTGACCGAAGTGGACATTCGTCGCCTGATAAAGGCTGCGGACGACGACGAGCGCGCGGAGGCGGCGCACAAGCTGTGTCGCAACATGGAGCGGGCCGAACTGGGCGAGGAGGACCGGGCGGCGGCGCAGAAGATTCTGCGGATGCTGGCTAACGACGCGGCCGAACTGGTGCGGCGCGCCATGGCGGTGACGCTGAAAGCGTCGGACCTGATCCCCAACGATGTGGCGCGAAAGCTGGCCGGCGACCTGGACAGCATCGCCCTGCCGATCATCGCCGCCTCGCCCGCGTTCAGCGACGAGGACCTGATCGAGATCGTGCGCGCCGGATCGGTCGTGCGCCAGGTGGCGGTGGCGGGTCGGACGCGGGTGTCGCGCGACGTCGCCGATGTTCTCGCCGGCGAGGGCTGCGAGCAGGCAGTGCGGGTTCTGGCGGCCAACGACAACGCCGATCTGTCTGAAGGCTCGCTGGCCGTGTTGTTGGAGCGGTTCGTCGAGGCGCCGAAGGTGTTGACCGCCGTCGCCTATCGCCAGGTTTTGCCGTTGCAGATCACCGAGCGGCTGATCCAACTGGCCAGCGACACGGTGCGCGAACATCTGATCAGCCGCCACGCCGTGGCGCCAGAGACCGCCATCCGCCTGGCCCAGTATGCGCGAGAGCGCACGACCGTCGATCTGGTCGATCAGGCGGGCGTCAGTGCGGACCTAGGCGCGTTCATGACCCAGTTGAATGCGCGGCGGGTCCTGAACGCCTCGCTGCTGCTGCGGGGCCTGGCGCGGGGGCAGATGGCCATGTTCGAATATGGTCTGGCGGAGTTGGCCAATACGCCCCATCACCGCGCCTGGTTGATGGTGCACGACGCCGGGCCGCTGGGGCTGAAGGCCATCTATGATCGGGCGGGCCTGCCGCCGCGCCTGTTCCCCGCCTTCCGCGCCGGCGTGGACACCTGGCGGGCGCTGGCGGCCGAGGGGATCGACACGTCCAGCACCCTGTTCCGCGAACAGATGCTGGAGCGGTTCCTGACGCAGCGCCCGAACGTGCTGCGCGACGACCTGGCCTATCTGATGGAGCGGCTGGACCATTCGCCCGCCGCCGGCCACGTCGCCGCCACCGCCGCCTGATCGCCAACGACAAAGGGCCCGCCGAACGGCGGGCCTTTTTACTTGCGGTCTTCGGCTTCGGTCAGCCCGCCAGATGCTGGGCGACCCGCTGCTCCAGCGTTTCGGCCAAGTCGCGGCCGGTGGGGTGTTCGTCGGTCTTGATCTGGTCGCGGACCACGGCGCGAATGGCGTCGATATGGGCGTCCAAAATCGGAAGGGGCGCCGACATCCGACGTTCTGCGTCGTCCAGCATCTTGCACAGCGAACCGGCGATCCGGGTCACCAGCGGATACTCATAGGTCGTGCCCAGGCCCTTCAGATCGTGGGCGCGGAAGTACAGGGCCTCGGCGGTGGCGGGCGTGTAGCCCTGGTCGCGGATGTCGGCCTGGGCCTGGTCCAGCTTGACGATCTCGTCGTTCAGCCACTGGCCGAACTGGGCCGACATGGCCTTCAGCGCCTCTTCGGCCTTGGCGATGGCGTCGGCGTTGATGCCGAAACCGCCGCCGACCTTCAGGCGCAGGGCGTTGGTCGGAGGGGTGATTTGCGCCGGGTTGCTCATGGCGGGCTCCATAGGTCTTTCGCGGACGCTAACGGGCTTGGCTTAAGAAGCCGTCACCAGTCAGTTGGCGAACTGTTCGGCGATCACGCGCTCGTCGAACGACCGGCCGGCGTCGAACAGCATGGTCAGGGCCACGTCGCGCCGCTCGCGCACCTCGACCCGGGCGACGCGCCGGACCTCGAAATTGTCGGCCGTGGCGGAGACCGGGCGTTTATCGGCCTCCAGCACGTCGAATCGCACGCGCGCGCCGTGGGACAGCAGGGCCCCGCGCCAGCGGCGGGGGCGGAAGGCGCTGATCGGCGTCAGGGCCAGAATGCGGGCGTCCAGCGGAATGATCGGGCCATGGGCCGATAGGTTATAGGCGGTCGATCCGGCGGGGGTGGCCACCAGACAGCCGTCGCAGGACAGTTCCTCCAGCCGCACCCGATCGTCGACCGTGATTCTGAGCTTGGCGCTCTGGCGGGTCTGGCGCAGCAGCGAGACCTCGTTGATGGCCAGGCCGGTGTGGACCTCGCCCGCCTCGGTCCAGGCGTCCATCTGAAGGGGGTGGATGGTGGTGCGTTCGGCGGTTGTGATCCGCTCCAGCAGCCCGTCTTCCTCGTAGTCGTTCATCAGGAAGCCGACCGAACCGCGGTTCATGCCATAGACCGGGGTGCGACGGCGCATATTCCCATGCAGCGTCTCCAGCATCTGGCCGTCGCCGCCCAGGGCCACGATGACGTCGGCGTTCTCTTCCGGCACGGCGCCATAGCGCGCGGTCAGGGCCGCCCGGGCCTCCTGAGCCTCAGGTCGGTCGCTGGCCACGAAGGCTAGTGCGGGGGTAGTCGTGGTCTGAGAAGGCCGGATCTGGGTCACGGCGCGACGTGAGCCGAGCTTGGCGGCGAAGTCAAACGATCGCGGGGTTTTGCATCATCTGACGGAAGGCGCGGGCGGCGGAATGGGCGTTCATCGGCGTGGCGGTCCAGCCGCCGTCGCCGGGCAGACCGCCGGTCAGCTTTCGCACCTCTATCAGCAGGGAGGAGAAGACGGCCTTGTCCACCCCGACCGCGATACAGGCCAGATAGAGCGGCTCGGCGGTGGGGGCGCGCATGGCCTGGCGGACCTGGCCGTCGCTGAAGCCGCCCAATACGGCCAGGGCCTGTTCGAACAGTTCGAAACGCTGCTCGCGCAGGGCGCGGACCAGAAGGCCGGGACGCAGCTGGCCAGCGGCTTGCAGCTTGTCCACCAGGCGGCGCTCCATCTCGGAACGCTCTCGGTTTTCGGCCAGGCGGCTGGTTGGAGCGGCGCGCCACTCCGGCGTGCCGACCGCGACGGCGGCGGCTTGCTGCACGGCGGCGTTCAACTGGGTGTCGTCGATGCGGAAGCGTTCGCCGATGGATTGGCGCAGGGCCTGGCCCACCCATTGATACAGTTCCTGCGCCAAATCCTGGTTCAGGCGGGGGTGACGGGTTAGGGGCGCGCGCAAGCCCGCGACGCGGCGCGACTGATCGACCAGCCGGCGCATCGCCGCCTCGCTGAGCTGGGCGGTGCGGTTCGAGGCCAGGGCGGTCATGGTCACCGCCTCGCCGCGGTCGATGATGGTGTCGCAGATGTCGCTCGACAGGCGCGGACGGCGGGCCACGGCGATCTGATGCTCCAGCGTCGCCTCGATCAGCAGGCGGATCAGGTCGGCGTCCTTCAGCAGGGGGCTGGAGGTTATGACGGGGCGGGCGATTTCGATCTCGTCCAGCGCCAGCATGTTGACCAGGGCGGGCGGCGCCCAATCCGCGCTGGCGATCCGTTCGGCCAGCGCCAGCCGGATGTCGCGTTCGGCCTGGGCGGTCAGGGTCAGGAAGATGTCGGCGAGAAGCGGCGCGACGCTGGGCGGCGGCGGCGCGGCCTCGCACAGGCCGGTCACCTTGAGCAGAAGGCGCTGGCGATCCTCGGCCGAGCGGCTGCTGGCTAGGGTCAGCAGCTGCGCCACGGTGCGGTCGTCCCAGCCATCGCGGGCCGGCTCGAGTTGAACGACAGACACAGCGGCTCCCCGAACCGTCGATGGACGCGCATACCCTTAAGCTGGCGTCGTAAAGACCGGGTTAACCACGTTCGGGCGGTCAAGATGACGCTGCGTCAGTCTTGGCGCGCGCACTTGACGCCGCGCGCCGCGAGGGAGACGGTCTGTCCAAACGCCCATGCAGAGGCAGGAGGAAACCATGGCGGACGGTGCAAATCCCTCGATCAAGTCCCGCGTGTCGGAGGCCGAATGGCAGGTGCGGGTCGAGCTGGCGGCCCTCTATCGGCTGGTCGCGCTGCACGGCTGGGACGACATGATCTTCACCCATATCTCGGCGCGCGTACCGGGGCCGGAACATCATTTCCTGATCAATCCCTACGGCTTCTACTTCGACGAGATCACCGCCTCGTCGCTGGTGAAGGTCGATCTGGAAGGCAATATCGTTCAGGACACGACCAGCTTCATCAATCCGGCCGGCTTCACCATCCATTCGGCGGTCCATGCCGCGCGCGAAGACGCCAAGTTCGTCATCCACCTGCACACAGTCGGCGGCGTCGGCGTCGCCGCCCAGGCGGAGGGTTTGCTGCCGATCAGCCAGAACGCCTGTTTACTGCAGCATCAGGTTGCGTATCATGGGTACGAGGGGTTGGCCTTGCATCACGACGAACGCGAACGTCTGGTCGCCGACCTGGGGGATAAACCGTTGATGCTGCTGCGCAACCACGGCACGCTGGCGGTCGGGGAGACGGCGGCGCAGGCATGGATCGGCATCTTCTTCCTGGAAAGGGCCTGCGCGCAGCAGGTGGCGGCGTTGTCGGGCGGGCGCGAGCACGTGCTGCTGGCCCCGGATGCGGCGCAGGAGGAGACCAAGGAGCAGGGACGAGGGATCGGCTTCGTCTCGGCGCTGGCCTGGCCGGGCGCGCTGCGGCAACTGGAGCGCAGGTCGCCGGGCTACGACGCCTGATCCTGGCGGCGGCGGGGGGCGTCCTGTCCCTCGGCGTCGCCCAGACGGCCCATGCCGGCGCCTGGGTCCAGCCCAAGGGGCAGGGCCAGGCCATTGTCAAATACGAGCGTCTGAAGGCCGACAGCGGTTTCGATCCGTCCGGCGACGAGATGGCCTTGGCGGCCGTGCGACGCGATGCGCGCCTGGGCCTGTTCGCCGAATACGGGGCGACGGATCGGCTCACCCTGCAGCTGAAGGCCGACTGGCAGGAGGGCGAGGACGCTTTCGTCGAGTATGAGGGGCGCGGTCCCATCGAGATCGGCGCGACCTGGCAGGTGTTTCGCGACGACAGAAACGCCATCAGCCTTTACGGCGGCTACAGCCGGGCCGGGAAGGGGCGGAACGCGGACTATGCACCGCCGGGCGTGGGCGAACACGACTGGGAGGCGCGGTTGTCGGCGGGCCGGTCGCTGGGGCCGCGATGGGGGATGCAGCAGTCGTTCGTGGAGGTTCAGGCCGCGCGGCGTCTGCGCGACGGTCTGCCCGACGAGACGCGGATCGACGCCACGGCGGGCGCGCGGTTCGGCCGCGGCTGGATGGCGCTTGGCCAGGTCTTTGGCGGGGCGGCGGACGGCGGCGCCCGCTGGCTGTCGATGGAGGCGTCGGTGGTGCGCGACCTGGGGGCCTGGAGCCTGCAGGGCGGATGGCGGCAAACCGTCGCAGGCCGCGAGACGCCGGTCGCCCATGGCCCGGTCATCGCGATCTGGCGTCGGTTCTAAGGGCGGATTTCCGCGACGGAAATCTGCGCCTGGCGCGTTAGTGTCGGATTACGTTGCGCAAGCCGCATTAGCCGGTAATGCATGCGGCGTCCCCTGATCGAGAGTTCCGCCGCGTGATCAAACGTCACTTCTTCCTCGTCGCCGCCGCGATTCTTCTGGCGCTGATGGTCGTCGCCGCCGTGGTCAAGGTGGCCACCTCCAACGACAAGTCGGCCCAAGGGCCGGGCGCGGGCGGCGGACGCAGGGGGGGGCAGCAGGTGTCGGAAGCCGTGGTGACCCAGCGTCCGTTCTCGGATCAGATCCGGGTGCTGGGCGTGGCGCGCGGCCAGCGCTCGGTCAATGTCACATCGTCCACTACGGAACTGATCACGCGGGTCCTGTTCACCGATGGTCAGCTGGTGTCGGCGGGCGCGCCGCTGGTCGAGTTGCAGGCGCGCGAAGAGGACGCCGCCATCATCGAGGCGCGCGCCAACGTCAATCAGGCCCAGCGCGAATATGATCGCTACAAGGCGCTGGCTGATCGCGGCGTGGCCCCTCAGGTCATGCTGGAGCAGGCGGAGACGGGTCTGGAGACCGCGCGCGCCTCGCTGCAGGCGGCGCAGGCGCGGCGCGGCGACCGGGTGATCCGCGCCCCGTTCGCCGGTCGGATGGGCCTGACGACCGTGACGCCCGGCACCCTGATCAATCCGGGCGCGGTGATCGCGACCCTAGACGACACCTCGACCATTCGCGTCGATTTCCCCTTGCCCGAGCGGTATCTGAACCTGCTGCAGCCGGGCGCAGCGATCACCGCGACGGCCGACGCCTATGGCGATGCGCCGTTCCAGGGGCGGATCGCCCTTATCGATACGCGCGTCAACGAGGCGACGCGCGCCGCCACCGCCCGCGCGGAATTCCCCAATCCCGGCGGCCGTATACGACCCGGAATGCTGCTGCGTGTCGTGGTGCAGCAGGGCCAGCGCCAGACGGCCGCGGCGCCGGAAGCGGCGGTGCAGTATGAGGGCTCCGGCGCCTTCGTCTATCGCATCGCGCCCGGTCAGAACGGTTCGACCGCCCAGCGGGTCGAGGTCGAGACCGGCGCTGTCGAAAACGGCTTTGTGGAAATCCTGTCGGGCGTCGAGCCCGGCGAGCGGATCGTGGGTTCGGGCCTGAACCGCATCCAGCCAGGCGCGCCCGTCAGCGTGGCCGGGGCGCAGCGCAAGTCGGGCGCCGCCCAATGATGCTGTCCGATGTCTCGGTCCGGCGGCCGGTCTTCGCGGCCGTCGCCGCCATCGTGCTGTGCGTGATCGGCGCGGCGGCCTTCTTCTTCCTGCCTGTGCGCGAACTGCCCGATGTCGATCCGCCCATCGTGTCGGTCAACACCAGCTACGCCGGCGCCTCGGCTGAAGTGATCGAGAGCCGTATCACCGAGCCGGTGGAACAACAGATCGCCGGGATCCAGGGGGTGGAGCGGATCAACTCCACCAGCCGCGACGGTCGCTCCAGCGTCAACATCGAGTTCTCTCTGGATCGAAACATCGACGACGCCGCCAACGACGTGCGCGACCGTGTCAGCCGCGTGGTCGGCCGACTGCCGGACCAGGCCGACCCGCCCGAGGTGGCCAAGGCCGATTCCGACAGCCAGCCGATCATCATCGTGTTCCTGCGCTCGACCAGCATGAACCGGCTTCAGCTGACCGACTACGCCGACCGCTATCTGGTCGACCGGATGGCGACGGTGCCGGGCGTGGCCCAGGTGAACATCTATGGCGAGCAGCGCTATTCGATGCGGATTTGGCTGGATTCGGCGGCCATGGCGGCGCGTGGACTGACGGTCAACGACGTCGAGATGGCCCTGACCAACCAGAACGTCGAGCTTCCGGCCGGATCGCTGGAATCCACGGCCAAGAACTACACCGTGCGCGTGGCGCGCACCTACGCCCGGCCCGACGATTTTCGCCAGTTGCCCATCGGCACGCGCGGGTCGGCCTCGGCCTCGGCTTCGGTCGCCACCGGCACGGGCAGCGGTTCCTCGGCCATCATCCAGGGCCAGCCCACCTATGTCACCCGGTTGGGCGACATCGCGCGGGTCGAGGAGGCGCCCGAAGAGGATCGTCGCCTTTTCCGGGGCAACGGCATGGATCAGATCGGCCTGGCCGTGACGCGCCAGGCCCAGTCGAACGACCTGGCCATCTCCGACGGCGTTCACAAGATGATCGATCAGATCCGGCCCACCCTTCCGCCCGGCGTGACCATCGAGATCGGCTCGGACAACTCTGTCTTCACCTCTCACGCCATCGACGAGGTGTGGATCACCATCGGCATTTCGATGGCGCTGGTGGCCCTGGTCAATTTCATCTTCCTGGGCAGTTTGCGGGCTGCGCTGATCCCGTCGATCGTCGCGCCCATCTGCCTGCTGGCGACCTTCATCGTGCTGGCCCCGCTGGGGTTCTCGCTGAACCTGCTGACGCTGCTGGCCCTGGTGCTGGCCATCGGCCTGGTGGTGGACGACGCCATCGTGGTGGTCGAAAATATCCAGCGGCGGTTGGATCACGGCGAGCCGCCGCTGGTCGCGGCCGAGCGCGGGGCGCGTCAGGTGTTTTTCGCCGTGGTGGCCACGACCATCGTGCTCTTGTCGGTGTTCGCGCCGCTGCTTTTCCTGCCGGGATACGTCGGGCGTCTGTTCGTGGAGCTGGCGGCGGCCATCGCGGCGGCTGTGGCCTTCTCGGCCTTCCTGGCGCTGAGCCTGTCGCCGATGCTGGCGTCCAAGATTCTGAAGCCGGCCCAGACCGGCGGCTGGATCGCGCGCCGGGTCGACTGGGGCATGGATCGCCTGAAGTCGTCTTACTCACGCTCGCTGGACATGCTGCTGGGGCGTCGGATCGCCGTGATCGGGGTGGGCGCCCTGATCCTGCTGGTGGCGGCGGGGGCGGGGGGCATATTCCTGCTGCTGCCCAACGAACTGGTGCCGGACGAGGATCGCGGGCGCGTCACCGTGCGCGTCGCCGGACCGGAAGGCGCGGGCTTCGACTACACCCGCAAGATCATGCTGGGGCTGGAGCCGTTGCTGGCCGAATATAAGGCCAGCGGCGAAGCGGACAGCTATCTGGTGTCCGCGCCGGGCTTCGGCGGCAGCGGCTTCAACTCGGGCAATGCGGTGCTGACCCTGGCTGACTGGTCCAAGCGGGACCGTTCGGCCGCCCAGATCGCGCAGGAGCTGAACGGCAAGCTGCGCGGCCAGACGGACGCCCAGGTCAACGCCTCCACGCCCGGCGCCTTCCAGCGCGGCGGCGGCAATTCCAACTCCATCGAGCTGATCGCCACGGGCAGCGATTATCAGCAGATCTACAACTGGCTTCAGCCGATCCTGACGGCGGCCCAAGGCAACCCTGGCTTCTCGCGTCCGCGCCTGAACTATGAGCCCAACTCGCCCCGCCTGCTGGTCGACGTCGATCCGCAGAAGGCGGCGGCGCTGGGCGTATCGTCACAGTCCATCGGCCGAACCCTGGAGACCATGTTCGGCTCTCGCCGCGCCACGACCTATATCAAGGGCGGTCAGGAGTATGACGTCATCCTGCAGACCGAGCGGGAGAACCGGCGCGAGGTTTCGGACCTGGAGGCTCTCTATGTCGCGACCGGCGGCGGACAGCTGGTGCCGCTGTCGGCCGTGGTTACGACAAAGACCAGCGGCGACACGCCGGATCGGCGGCGTCTGGATCGCCAGCGGGCCATCACGCTTCAGGCCGATCTGAACCCCGGCACGACCATCGACGACGCGGTGCAGTTCCTGGGCGCCGAGGCGGCCAAACAGCCGCAAGGCGGGGTCGTGGTCCAGTGGGGCGGCGCCGCGCGCGACCAGCAGGAAGCGGGCGGGGCGGTCGTCGCGGCCTTCGGCCTGGCGCTGCTTTTGGTCTTCCTGGTGCTGGCGGCGCAGTTCGAAAGCTGGATCACGCCGGCGGTCATCATGCTGACGGTGCCGCTGGCGGCGGCGGGCGGTCTGTTCGGCCTTTTGATGGCGGGGTCCAGCCTGAACATCTACAGCCAGATCGGTTTGATCATCCTGATCGGGGTGGCGGCCAAGAACGGCATTCTGATCGTGGAATTCGCAAACCAGCTGCGCGATCAGGGCCGGTCGATCCGCGAGGCGATCATCGAATCCTCGTCGTTGCGCCTTCGCCCGATCATCATGACCTCCATCGCCACCGCATTCGGCGCCTTGCCGCTGGTGCTGTGGCAGGGTGCGGGCGCCGGAAGCCGCCAGACCATCGGGGTGGTGATCTTCACCGGAGCCATCTTCGCCACCGTCCTGACCCTGTTCGTGGTGCCGGTGATCTATGGCGTCCTGGCGCGCTTCACCAAGTCGCCCGAATGGACGGCGCGCAAGATCGAGGAATGGGAAGCCCAGGAGATGCGCGACGGCGGCGAAAAGCCGATAGCGGAGGCCTGACCGATCAGGAGGCGGGCGCAGGCTCCGGCTTGTAGCCCGTCTCCACCTTCAGGAAGGCGATGACGTCGCGGCGGTCCTTTGCGTCGGGCAGGCCGGGGAAGGTCATCTTGTTGCCCGGCAGGAAGCCGCGCGGGTTTTGCAGCCAGTGATCCAGCTTCTCCGCATCCCAGGCGAAGTTCGCCGTCCGCATGGCGTTAGAGTAGTTGTAGCGCGGTCGGTCGCCCGCCTTGCGGCCGAACACGCCGTACAGATTCGGCCCGGCCATGTCCGCGCCGCCTTCGCCGATGGTGTGGCAGGATCGGCAGCGGGCGAAGGCGCGTCGCCCATTTTCCAGATCGCCGGTGTTGTAAGGCGCGGGCAGGGCGGCCAGCAGACTGGCCTTTTCGGCTTCGGTCAGGACATGAGCCGGCTTGGCCGGGGTCATGGCCGGCGTAGAGGGCGCATCCTGTCCGCAGGCGGCCAGGCCCAGGATCGGGGCCAGAAGAAGCGGGGCGGCGAGGGCGAGGCGGGACATGGACGGCTCCTGTTCCTGGGTCTGATAGCGCAATGCGCGCGCGCGGCAATTGGTCAAGCTGTCCCGCTGGACGAGGGGTGTCCGCACCTGATAATCACTGTCAAGGAAACGCGGAGCCGTCGGGGAGCGGCCTCGCCCGTGCGAGCGTAAACTTTGACCGACACCATAAAGCTGAGCCAGGCCCGACGCGGCGACCGCGGCGTCATTGTCCAGGTGGGCGCCCATTGTCATCACCAGGGCGAGGCCGTGGAGCTGGAGCGCCGTCTGCTGGAGCTGGGCTTCGTCGAGGGCGCCCAGGTCGAACTGCTGCATGAAGGCCTGTTCGGTCACGATCCGATCGCCATGAAGGTGGACGACATGCGCGTGGCCCTGCGTCGGCATGAGGCCGAGAGCCTCACAATAAAGCTGGACGTCGTCTGATGGACGTCGCCCTGAAGACCGCCCGCGTCGCCCTGGTCGGCAATCCCAACAGCGGCAAGACGGCCCTGTTCAACGCCCTGACCGGCGCGCATCAGAAGGTCGCCAATTATGCAGGCGTCACGGTGGAGCGGAAGGAAGGGCTGATCCGCGCCACGTCCGGCCGCACCATGTCGGTGCTGGACCTGCCCGGCACCTATTCCCTGCGCGCCCGCAGCCCGGATGAGGAGGTGACACGCGACGCCGTGCTGGGGCGCCTGGCCGGAGAGACGCCGCCAGACGTGGTGGTTTGCGTCGCCGACGCCACCAACCTGCGTCTGGTGCTGCGCCTGATCCTCGAGCTGAAGGCCGTCGGCCGACCGATGGTTCTGGCGCTGAACATGTACGACATCGCCCAGCGTCAGGGCCTGCGGATCGATCTGGAGGCGCTGCGCGCCGAACTGGGCGTGCCGATCATCACCACCGTGGCCACGCGAAAGCGCGGCGTCGACGAGTTGATCGCCGCCATCGAGATTCAGGCCGACGCCGCTGCGCTCGGCGAAAATTCCTGGCATACGCCCGACGCCGCTGAACTGCGCAGCGCGGCGCGCGAGGCCGAGCGGATCATGAAGGCCTGCGTGCGCCCGCCCGAGCGGCCCGATACGCTGACGGGCAAGATCGACTCAGTGCTGCTGCATCCAGTCGGCGGCCTTCTGATTCTGCTGGCCCTGCTGTTCGTCATGTTCCAGGCGGTGTTCAGCTGGGCCGCGCCCCTGATGGACGGCATCGAAGCCGGCATTGGCTGGCTTGGCGGCTTGGTCGCCAATGTGCTGCCGGACGGCCTGCTGCAAAGCCTGATCGTGGACGGGATCATTTCCGGGGTCGGCAGCGTGCTGGTCTTCCTGCCGCAGATCCTGATCCTGTTCCTGTTCATCATTGCGCTGGAAGACTTCGGCTATATGGCCCGCGCGGCCTTCCTGATGGACAGGATCATGGGCGGTGCGGGGCTGCATGGGCGCGCCTTCATTCCCCTGCTGTCCAGCTTCGCTTGCGCCATTCCGGGCGTGATGGCGGCGCGGGTGATCGATTCCAAGCGGGATCGCCTGACCACCATTCTGGTTGCGCCTCTGATGACCTGCTCCGCGCGCATCCCGGTCTATACGCTGATCATCGCCGCCTTCATCCCGAACGAGCGGGTATGGGGCTTCGCCAATCTGCAGGGACTGGTGATGTTCGGCCTCTACGCGGCCGGCATTCTCAGCGCGCTCGCTGTTTCGCTGGTGATCCGCAAGGTGTTTTGGCGCGGCGCGGTGGAGCCCTTCATGATGGAGCTGCCGACCTACAAGGTCCCTGACCTGAAGAGCGTCGGCTTCAACCTGTGGCTCCGGGCCAAGATCTTCCTGAACCGCGCGGGGCGAATCATCCTGCCCGCCGTGGTCATTCTGTGGGTTCTGGCGACCTTCCCCTATCCGCCCGAGAATGCGACTTTGCCCGCCATCGACTATTCGTTCGCCGGAATGATCGGCCGCGCGCTGGAGCCGATCTTCGCGCCCATCGGCTTCAACTGGCAGATGGTCATCGCCCTGATCCCCGGCATGGCGGCGCGTGAGGTCGCGGTGGCGGCGCTCGGCACTACCTACGCCATTGCGGATGCGGAGAATGCGACGGGCCTGCTGGCCTCTACGCTCGCCTCCCACTGGTCCTTGGCCACGGCGCTGTCCTTCTTGGCCTGGTATATCTTCGCGCCCCAGTGCGTGGCGACGCTGGGCGTGGTGCGGCGCGAGACCAACTCGCTGAAGTGGACCTGGATCATGATCGGCTACATGTTCGGACTGGCCTATCTGGCGTCGCTGGTGACCTATCATGTAGCGGTGGCGCTCGGAGGCGGTTAAGCCACGACGGTCGTCGCCGTCTGGACCCGCTCATGAACCCTGTGATCGCCGCCGCCGTCATGGGCGGCCTGGGCCTGGTTTTCGGCAGTTTCATCGCCGCCGCCAGTGTTCGCCTGCCGCGTGACGAGGACATCGTCATGGCCCGGTCGCGATGCCGGGGCTGCGACCAGCCGCTGCGCCCGTGGGAGTTGGTTCCGCTGGTCAGCTGGTTGGCCTTGCGCGGCCGTTGCGCGCGCTGCGACACGCGGATTTCAAGGCGCTACCCGCTGATCGAACTGGCGGCGGCCGGCATCGGCGTTTGGGCGGGGCTGTGGGCCATCGGGGAGGAAGCGTCGCTGTTCATGGCGTTGGCGACGGCGGTCCTGGGCTGGCAGTTGCTGCTGATCGCCATTGTGGACGGCGAAAACTTCTGGCTGCCCGACATCCTGACCCTGCCGCTGATCGCCACCGGCCTTGTCGTGGCCATGGGGGCTGGCTGGGACGTGGCCCTGACGCACCTGATCGGAGCGGCGGCGGGGTTCGGCGGGCTGTGGCTGGTGGGCTGGCTCTATCAGGCCGTCCGTAAGCGTCAGGGGCTGGGGGGCGGCGATCCCTTCCTGTTCGCGGGCGCCGGGGCCTGGGTCGGTTGGATCGGCCTGCCCAGCGTCCTGCTGTGGGCCTGCGCCGTGGGTCTCAGCCTGGTGTTCGGAATGCTGGTGGTGCGGCGATCTGTCAGTGCGACGGACAGGCTGCCGTTCGGCGTCTTCCTGGCGGTCGGGATCTGGCTGACCTGGCTTTACGGCCCGCTGGGGCTCTAGCGCCCGGTCGTCAGCTTGACGACGATGATCGCCGCCGTGTCCAGGATGGCCTCCGGCGTATCCGCTCGGCGCAACAGATCGAAGCTGGCCGCGGTCGATTCGGCGATGGAGGCGATCTGGTACGAGGCCAGGCGGGGATTGTAGTCCTTGGGGTGCAGGCCGCTGGCGTGGGCCTGGGCGACGCGGCGCTCAATGGCCAGGTGCAGCCGGCGCAGACGGCGCACGCGGCTTTCCACGAAGGCGGCGTCGCCATTGTCCGCCAGCATATGCTCGACCCGCAGAACCTGACCGTGGCTGCGCCAGATCGCCATGACGTCCAGGATGAAGGCGCGGGCGATGGTGAAGGCCTTGTCGCCCGGCCAATCGGCCTGAAAATAGGTCGCCAAGCCCTGAAAATCGGTCGCCGCAACTTCGCACAACGCCAGAACCGGCTCTTCGACCGTCTTGAAATAGGTATAGAAATTCGATGGCGACACACCGGCTTCCGAGGCCAGGTCGGCGACCCGAATCTCGCCGTAATGCCTTGCGTTCAACAGGCGTCGGGTCGCATCGAGGATCGCCTGGCGGGTTCTGCCGCCGCGCGCGCCGATCTTGTGGCCCAGCTTGTTGGTGGTGTCGGGCATCGCCCCATTGGTCGAAAGAAGGTGGTGCCGGCTGCAGGAATCGAACCCGCGACATCCAGTTTACAAAACTGGCGCTCTACCAACTGAGCTAAGCCGGCCCGCGTGTGCGGTTTCGCCCTTATGTCCAGACCGAAGCCGCGACGCAAGACGAGCCTGCGCCGTAAGCGGACAAATCGACCTTTCGGCCCGAAAGCGCATTATTGCGGACGGCTCGACCTCAGCCCCGAATGAAGTGCGGTACGAAGCGGGAGGTGTTGCGGGTGATGCGGCCGATATCCTCGCGCAGACTGATTCCCACCGGTGCCGTTCCGACCACCCACGACCCGACGATCACGTGGTTGCCGTCGAAGTTCGGCGGATTGTGCAGGGCCTGGCGGATGTAGCGGCCTTCGCCATAGCCGCCGTCCACGACCTCTGCGGCGGTTTGGCCCTGGTCGATCAGTTCGACATTGTCGCCTTCGCGCGAGAACAGGGGCTTGCGGACATAGGACGATCCCAGCGCGCTTTCGGCCGGATCGCCCTCGAAATAGGATTCCAGCAGGTTGGGGTGACCGGCATGGCGTTCCCACAACAGGGGCAGGATGGCCTTGTTGGACAGGATGCTCTTCCACGCCGGCTCCAACACCGTCACGTCGGCGGTAGGCAAGGGCGCGGCGTATTCGTCGCGCAGCATCTGCTCCCACGGATACAGTTTGAACAGCGCCTGGATGATCCAGTTGTCGTGATCCACGAACCGGCCGTCTGCGTTCAGGCCGATCTGGTCGATGGCGACGAACTGGGGCTCCAGCCCGGCCTGCTGAGCCAGGTCTTCAAGGAAGCGCACCGTCTGACGGTCCTCGACGAAGTCGGCGTCCGAGGCGAAATGCACGAAGCCGCCGTCCGGGAAGATGGCGCGGAATCGATCGACCAGCTTCTCATGCAGGCTGTTGAACTGATCCGCATCGGCGGGCAGGGCGCCGGCCTTGATCTGATCTTCCAGCCACAACCACTGGAACACCGCCGTCTCATAGATGCTGGTCGGGGTGTCGGCGTTGTATTCGTACAGCTTGGCCGGACCCGCGCCGTCGTAGGCGAAGTCGAACCGGCCATAGAGGGAGGGATCGCCCCGCTTCCAGCTGTCGGCCACATAGTCCCGCATGGTCTCGGGAATATCGAGTTGCTCCATCAGCCGTTCGGACTGGACGGCCTCGTTGACCAGTTCCAGGCACAGGCCGTGCAGTTCCTCGGTCGGCGCCTCGATCCCCTCTTCGATCTCGGCCAAGGAGAAGGCGTATGCCGCCGTCTCGTCCCAATAGGGTTTGCCGTCGGTGTGGCGCCAGGTGAAGCCGAGCTCCTCGGCCTTGGCGTCCCAGTCTGTGCGGGGATCGAAGCGCAGACGCTCCATGGATCAGGCCTGGTCTTTGTCGGGCGCAGATTGGCCTATCCGCGGCGTGACCACCGTCACGTCCGGCTGGCTGAGGCGGGCCAGGACGTCGTCGGCCGACGAATGACCGGGCAGGATGCCGGCCTCGCGCAGCTTTGCGTCCAGGTCGGCGCCGGTGCGGCGATCTTCCAGCGCCTGGCTGGCGTTCAGCTTCTCTTCCTGGATCGCCTGACGTTGCTTGATACGTTGCAGGCTGTCGGCGGCCGAGCCGATGCGCGACTGGGCGCCGGCCGAGTTCAAGGCCACCGAGGTCTGGGCGCGCTGGACGGAATCGTTGACCTTGACGATGTCGATCTCGCGACGAAGCGTCTCGATCTTCTGGTCCGTAGAGGCGATGGCGGTGCGCAGGCGCGTCTCGGCCGTCTTCATGTCCTCGATCAGGGGGGCGCGGCTGGTGATCTCGACCTCCAGCTCGGCGATGCGGCCGGCGACTTCGCGCGCCAGGTCCGTCTTGCCCTGCCCCAGGGCGGTGCGGGCCGAGCTTTCGTATTTGGCGATCTGGTCGCGGAAGCTGGTCATTTCGTTTTCGGCCATGCGGCGGCGCGCCACCAGGCCGGCCAGATCATCGCGGGCCTTGCCCTGGGCGTTGTCGGCGTCGCGAATTTCCTGGTCGAGGATCTTCAGCGCATTGGCGTCGACGACGCCCTGGGCCGCATCGTGGGCCGTGCCGCGAAACAGGGCGGACAGTTTTCTGAGCATGGACATGGTCGGTCTTCCGGGATCAGGCGGCGTCGGCGCCGAAGGTTTCACGCAGTTCGGTGGCGTCGATCGCATTCTCGGCCAGGGTGCGCAGTTCGATCAGGATGGTCTGCAGCGTCGTCTTGCAAGAGAGTTCGCCCATCAATTCGTACACATCCTCGCCGCCGACGTTGGTGATGGCGAAGTTGGACAGGGGCACTACTCGCTGGGCCTTCAGCAGGAACTCGTTGAAGGCGTGGCGGTCGGTCTGTTCCGACACGGGCCACAGCAGCACGGAGCAGACGATCTGGGCGCCGCCGACGCTGAGATAGACCGGCAGGTCGCCGTACTCATGCATGGTCGCCAACAGAACGGGCTCGGCGCCCTCAACCACGCGCAGGGTCATTTCGCCCTCGCGCAACAGGGTGGACCCGTCCAGCGCCGCCTTGATGGTCGGCACGGTCCAGGGGGTTTCGATCACGGCGTCCATTTGATGGTCGTCTCCGGGGGTGATGGAATCGGAAGTGGGGCGGCGCGGGCGTTGGGCAAGCTGCGGCCCGCGCGTGGAATCTGTGACGATGGCGCGCACGGCCGCCTTGACGTCGTCGCGGGCGGCCGCTGGCACCCAAAGCTCCAGCTTCACCAGGCCCGCCTCACGGCGCGCCTGTCGCCACGCTCGGATGCGGTCGGTGGCGGCGGAAGAGGGCAAGGTGTCGTTTGGCATATCGTTACATGTAACGTGTAACATGAACGCTTGACTTGACGCAAGATCGGACGGAATGTCACGCCATGAACCGCCTCATTCGGTCGCATCGTCGCTGTCCGCTCGCCGTCGGCGTGGATCGGGCCTAGATAGTCGCCCATGTTCAAGAAGCTTTTCGGATCGTCGGAGAAGGCCGCGCCCGCCAATCGGCTGGCGACGGTGCGCAACATCACAGTGGGCCGCACCGTGTCGCTGGACCCGCTGTCCTGGCGCCGGCTGGGCGGAGAGACGCCTTTCACCCTGGATCGCGACGTGCTGGACATCTCGGCGCAAGGTTTGGTCAGTCTGGACAGCGGTCAGTTCGTGCATCGCTTCTACACCGACGACCACGTCATGCTTCAGGCCATGAGCGATGACGAGGCGGGTCTGGAAAGCTATGACTTCAGCCTGTTCGTGCCATGGACCTCAGCCTATCCGCCGGGCGAGCGCGAACGCCGAATCTGGCGCGACCGGCTGTCGGCGCCGGTGTTTCACGGCGCGGCCGAAGAGTTGCCCGACTATCCCCGCTTCTGGTTCGCCGAGAGCGACGCCATCCAGCCGCCCGTCACCCTATGGGAGACGATCTGGGACGACCGCGCCGCGACCACGCCCTATGCCAAGATCTTTCAGACCTGCATGTTGTATGCGCGCGAACTGGGCGGCGGCCGCGAACTGATGCTGGCTCTGGAGCAGCAGCCTGACGGCGGCGACACCACGCATGAAATCATGATCGGCATTCCGTTGGAAATGGCCGAGTTCCGCGCCTGACCGCGCAATCCGAGGGGCAAGACCGATGTTCGACTGGTTCGTGTTTCAGCAGGGGGCGATCGCCTTCCTGATCGCCTTCGCCATGGCGGGCGCCTTCACCCTGGCCTTCAAACTGATCTACCAGTGGGTCACGCCCTATCACGAGCATACGCTGATCCGCGAAGGCAACACGGCCGCCGCCATCGCGCTGGGCGGCGCGCTGATCGGCTATGTCCTGCCTTTGGCCTCGGCCCTTTCGCACACCGTCAGCCTGATGGAGTTCGCCGCCTGGGCCTTGCTGGCCGGCGTGATCCAGATCGTGGTGTTCGTCACCATCAGCCGCATGGCCTTTCGCAACCTGGTCGCCCGCATCGAGGCGGGCGAGATCGCCGCGGCCGTCTATCTGGCCTCCATCTCCATCTGCGTCGGCCTGCTCAACGCCGCCTGCATGACGTCGTGAACCCATGACCGATCCCAAGGACCTGCCCAAGACCGAGACCATGCGCCGACTGAAACGCTCGCGCGTGCTTCATGTCAGCAGCCTGATGGCGACCGCCAGCTTTTCGCTAGCCGCCTGCGGCTCGCCTCAACGCGTTCCGGCGCCCGAACCTGAACCGACCCTGGCCTATCAATCGCTGGACGAGTGCAAGGCCGCCAACGACATTCCCGATAACGAGTGCGACGCCGCCCTCGCCAAGGCCCAGCGGGAGGCCGCCAAGACCGCGCCCCGTTACGCCACGCGCGAGGAATGCGAGGGCCAGTGGGGGCCTTCGCAATGCCAGCCGAACAATAACGGGGGCTCCTTCTTCAGCCCGCTGCTGACCGGCTTCATCGTCAGCCAGATGCTGAACGGCGGCTATCGCGGCGGGGGACCGCTGTATCGCGACCGGGAGGGGCGGCTGTCGAACGGCTACGGCGGCGGTTACGCCTATCGCGACTATCGCACCGGCAAGACCCTGACCAATGCGCGCGAACACGGCGATGTGGCGCGCCAGGCTCCGACGCGGGTGCAGAGCCGCACCACGGTCGTCTCGCGCGGCGGTTTCGGCGGCGGCGGCCGGGGTTACGGCGGTTAACTGATCCTGGCTCCTTCGGAGACACGAAGGCTTTCCGCAATCACGGCTGGCGTCAAACCTGATTCTGCGGGCCGAGTTGCGCGAACACAAGACGCGCTTCCAGGCCGCCGTCGGGGTGGTTGGACAGCGTCAGCCTGGCGCCGCTGCGGGCCGCCATGCGCTGGGCGATGGTGAGGCCGAGGCCCGCGCCGCCGCTGTCGCGTGATCGCGAGGCGTCCAGGCGATGGAATGGCTCCAGCACGGCGTTTAGCTGATCCTCCGGTACGCCCGGACCGTGATCGCGCACCGTGATGGCGATATCTCCGCTCGGGTCACGGATCAGGGCGACGTCCGCCGCCCCCCCGTGCTGAACGGCGTTGTCGATGAGATTGCCCAGAGCGCGACGAAGCGCTTGAGGCCGGGTCGGCGCGACGGCGGCGCAGGTTTCGATTACGCGAACCGGCAGGCCGGCGTCGGCCATATCTTCCACCAGGGCGGACACCAGGGAGGGCAGATCGACCTGTCCGGTCGGCTCGCTCGCCTCCACCTCGCGCGCCAGGTCCAGACCTTCGCGGATCAGCACCTGTGTGGCGGCGAAATCGGCGAGCAGACGCGCGCGCAGTTCGGCGTCCGTCACCTTGTCGAGCCGAAGCCGCATCCGGGTCAGCGGCGTCTGCAGGTCGTGGGTGATGGCGGCCAGCATTCGCGTGCGGTCGGAAAGCGCGGCCTTCAGGCGCATCTGCATGGTGTTGAAGGCTGCGGCCGCATCGCGCAGTTCCTCAGGGCCGGCGAGAGGAAGCGGCGGACGGTCCAGGTCGTCTCCAAGCGCCGCTGCGGCCGTGCTTAGGCTGCGCAGGGGCTGAACCGCCAGTCGGGCCGCGATCCAGGCCAGAAGGGCGGCGGCCAGGGCCATCACGCCCAGAAACACCAGTCCCAAGCGGTCGGCGGCCAGGGGCGCGGGCGGCGGGGGTAGGGCGGTGGTCAAGGCCAGCGTTCCTTGCCCCGTCTGCGCGACGATCAGGCGGCAGTTCTGCTCGGCGGGACCGACAGGCGGGTGGGGCGCGGCGGGCGCCGTGCTTCCGGGCGCTACGGACAGCGGGGGCAGGGGCGGTCCGGGCGGCGTCCGGCCGGGCAGATGAGCAGGCGGAGGCGGCACGCAATCCGCCGCTCGCGTCTGATAGGCCACGGCCTGGCCCTGGCCCAGGGTTTCGGCCAATCGTCGCGTCAGGGCGACGTCGGCGGACCCCGGAACGATCCCTTCGGCCGCGCGCGCCACGCCCCTGACATCGGCGCCTGACCTCAGGACGGGAAGCGCGGCGGCGATGCGCGCCGCCGCCTGGCTGCGATCCTGGTCGGCCTGTCGCTGGCGATAGAGGCTGTCGGACAGCCAGAGCGCCGCCGCCGCCGACAGGGCGGCCCCGATCAGCAGGATCAGGAAGATTCGACGCGCCAGGGTGTCGCGCGTCATCCCTCGGGCGCCGCGTCAGGGCTCGAAACCGTCGCAGCAAGCATATAGCCGAGATTGCGCACAGTCTTGATCAGTTCGGGCGACCGGGCGTCGTCGCCCAGCTTGTGACGGAGCCGGCTGACCCTGAGGTCTATGGCGCGGTCGTCGGTGTCGGACGCGGCGGCTAGAGCGCGAAGCTGCTCCCGGCTCAGCACCCGGCCGGCGTGGGCGGCCAGAGCGTCGAGCAGGTCGAACTCGGTGCTGGACAGACTGACCAAGCGTGCGTCGGCCGCGCTAAGCAGGCGGCGTTCGCGGTCCAGCGTCCAACCAGCGAAATGGACGCGGGTTTGCGTCGTGGGCTCCAGATTGGCCGGCAGCGCCCGGGTGCGTCGCAGAACGCTTCGGATACGGGCCAACAGCTCGCGCGGCTCGAACGGCTTGGCCAGATAGTCGTCTGCGCCCATCTCCAGTCCCACGATCCGGTCGATGGCCTCGCCGCGCGCGGTCAGCATAATGACGGGAACGGCCGAGCTGGCGCGCAGGTCGCGACATAGGGTCAAGCCATCCTCGCCCGGAAGGTTGAGGTCCAGGATCACCAGATCCACGGTCTTGTCTGACAGGGCGCGCCGCATGGCCTTGCCGTCTGCGGCCTGAATCACGCCGTAGCCTTCGCCTTCCAGCCGTTCGGCCAGCAGGCTGCGAATGTCGCGATCGTCATCGACGACCAGGAGCGTGGCGGACGGGTTCATCGCGTCTGTGTGGCGTGTCGCGATGCGTCTGTCGCGGGGTTTCTCGTGTCGGTTCATGTCGTCCATCGCATCGACACATGCCGACACAACTCAGGCGCCGCTGGATACACGCCGATACGTCCGGGTCTCAGCGGCGCCTTTGGGCGGGCCGAGAACAAGGGCCTTGCCGAGGGGCGTCGCCGCCTCGGTCTCCGTCAACCCAAGGATAGAGATCTATGCGTTCTTCCCGTCCCCTGAACCGCAGACTGCTGGCCGCCGTCGCGACTTTCGCGGCGCTGGGCGCGGCGTCCGGCGCCGAGGCCCAGGCTGTCCCGTCGCAGCAACAGCCGCCCGTCGCCGCGCCGCCGCCGCCCGTCGCTGCGCCCGCGCCGCCCCCGCCCCATCATCGTCGAGGTCTCTTCGGTCGGCAGGCCGAGCCGCGTGGTCCCGCGCCGCGTCCCGGCGTGGCGGGCCCCGAAGGTCGACCCGCGCCTCCGCCCCCGCCGCCTGGACCCGATGGGCGTGCCCTGGCTCAGGCCTTGGGACCCGAAGGTGGTCCGCCGCCGCCTCCGCCTTCAGCCGGTGTCGCCCCGCCGCCTGCGCTCCCTGGCATCCTGCCGCCCCCGCCTGTCGACGTCCGCACCCCGCCTGCGCCCCCGGCTCCGACAGGTCGCTGATCGGCCTGACCAAGGCTTAGGACCTATTGATCCAGAAGATCATGGATTGCCGCGATCGGCGGCAATGAAGGTCTGTGCGCATCGGTCGTAACGGATAGCGATGCGCACAGACCTTGAGGCAGGCGAACAGGTTCTCGACCTTTTGGCAAGTTCGATAGAGGTGTCTCGCGGCTGCGGCTTGAGGGAATACAGGCCTTGAGCGTTGCAGCGGAGATGGATTTTGGTCGAGAAGCCATCGCGCGAGCGGCCAAGACGCTGGTCCTTATCCCCCTTTTAAAGCGCACCGGCGGCGTGCTGATGGGCGGCGAAGAAGGCCCAAAGGGCGTCGTTGTCGGCGACCCAGCTGTGGCCGCCGCCGGAGGTGATGCGGCCCACCACGTCCGCGCCGTCGCGGCAGGCGGCGTAACCCTCTTCATAAATCTTATCGGCGATCCACCGGGTGTCGCGCACCTGGGTGCAGCCGTTCAACTGGGCCCAGCGCTGTTCGGCGGCGTGCATGGTGTAGCTCCAGTAGCCCGCGCCGCCGCCCTGGATGGGATTGGTCGTGTCGGCGTCGCCGGCGAAGGCGATGACCGGCATGGGGCGCGAGGGGCGGCAGGTGGCGGGGTCGGGCTCATCGGGGCGATCCTTCCTCGGATTGCCGGCGCGCAGGCCCACGACCGGGGCGATGGCGGCGAAGCGATCGGCGGCGACGCACCCCAGCCAGGACGTCATCCGCCCGCCGCCCGACAGGCCTGTCGCATAGACGCGGCTGTCGTCCACGCAGCCCTGTTCCGCCAGATAGCGGATCGTGGTCGTCAAATAGGCGACATCGTCGGCGTCGCCGGGGCCGGGCACGGCGCCGGTGATGGTTGGCACGCCGGGGATGTTCCAGACGAAGCCCCGCTCGACCGGAATGCCGGCGTTGGGGGCGGCGACGATGAATCCATGCCTGTCCGCCGCCTCGGCCAGCCGGGACGAGGCCAGCATGGACGCGCCCGTGCCGCCGCTGCCGTGCAGCAGGAAGACCAGCGGCGCAGGACGGGCGGGGTCGAACCCGGTCGGGATGTGCAGCAGCAGGGTCCGACCCGATCCGCCGATGGCGACCGCCTGGGTCTGGCCTGGCTGGCCCAGGCCGCACGGCGCGGCCGCCTGGGCCGTCTGGCCGAACAGGCAAAGGCCGGCGAGGGCCGCGATCAGGCCGATCAAACGTTTCATCGGGTTCCGCCTCTGGTGACTCAAACACGCAGGTTGGGACGTTTCGCGCGCGCAGACCAGCCTTGAGGCGGGCGCGCAGCCTTCCCATCTGTGGACGCCCCACGAGATGGAACCTGTTTCATGAAAATCCTGCTGGTGCTGACGTCGCACGATCAACTCGGCGATACGGGCAAGAAGACGGGCTTCTGGCTGGAAGAACTGGCGGCGCCCTATTACGCGCTGAAGGATGCGGGGGCCGAGATCGTGCTGGCTTCGCCCAAGGGCGGACAGCCGCCGCTGGACCCCAAGAGCGACGACGCGGGCGCCCAGACAGAGGACACGCGCCGCTTCAAGGCCGACGCCGAGGCGCAAGCCGCCCTGGCCGCGACCGTCGTCCTGTCGTCGGTGAAGGCCGAAGATTTCGACGCCGTCTTCTATCCGGGCGGCCACGGGCCGCTGTGGGACCTGGCCAATGACGCGGACTCCATCGCTCTGATCGAGGCTTTCGCCAGGGCCGACAAGCCGACCGGGTTCGTCTGCCACGCGCCGGGCGTGCTGAAGTCGGTGAACGGGCCGGACGGCAAGCCGCTGGTCGAGGGCCGCAAGGTGACGGGCTTCACCAACTCCGAAGAGGACGCCGTGGGCCTGACCGACGTGGTTCCGTTCCTGGTCGAGAATGTGCTGATCGCCAACGGCGGCGACTATTCCAAGGGGCCGGACTGGGGGTCATACGTGCTGACCGACGGCAAGCTGGTGACCGGCCAGAACCCGGGGTCGTCACGCGCGGCGGCCGAGTCGCTGCTGGGGTTGTTGAAGGGGTGATCGACGGCATCTTCTCCTCGCTGTGCGGGGAGGGATTGCGAAGCGGTGGATGGTCGTATCCGAAACCGTAAGGCGGGATCGAGGAGTGACGCCAAGTCTGGTATCCGTATCGACGGGATCGAAATCCTTGGCCCTAACTGTCCAGCAGGGCCTGCAGCAGAGGATGGGCCAAGACCGGCGCGGCCAAGCGCACAACGGCCTGGGGGTCTTCCAGGCGCACGGCGGCGGTGGCGTCGGCGACGATGAAGTCGGCATGGGTGCGCGACGGCTCGGTCAGTCGCTCGTGGCCCGGCCGCACTGTGGCCAGATATTGCGCCACGACCGAATCCGCCGACCGGCCGCGTTCGGCCTGATCGCGCAGCAGGCGGCGGATGAAGCGGATGTCGGCGGGGGTGTCCACGAAAACCCGGATGTCGAACAGGGCCGTCAGGTCCGGCGTGCACAGGACATGGGTGCCCTCCACGATCACCACCTGGGACGGCGGGATCGGCTCGCCGCCCGGCTCTCGTCCATGGTGGATGAAGGAATAGACCGGCGCCGTCACCCCGCGTCCGGCCTTCAGCGCCTTCAGATCGGCGATCATCAGGTCGTGATCGCGCGCCGACACGTCGTCGAAATCGAACGTCGCGGCGTCGAAGCCGGGCAGGGCGGCCGCGTCCTTGTAATAGCTGTCCTCGCGCACCAGCACGGCCGCGCCGCCCGGCAAGGCGGACACCAGCGCCTCCGCCAGAGTGCTCTTGCCCGAGCCGGAGCCGCCCGTGATCGCGATCAATATGGTCATGAGGCGCCTTCTAGAGCGCTCGCGCCGCCAGCGCCACGGGGACGATCCGTCGCGCCGCAGATGACGTCGCGGCACGTTGCTTATCGCTGATAACCAATGTTAGCGTCCACCCAAGCGTCGCATCCAATCAGACGCACCCAAGGAACAGGAAACGATATGCTGGGCTTGATGCAGGACTGGCCGCTGACGGTCGACAAGATCATCGATCACGCCAGGAACTGGCATGGCGAGCGCGAAGTGGTGACCCGCTCGGTCGAGGGGCCCATCGTCCGCACGACCTACGCCGCCATCCACGACCGCGCCAAGCGCGTGTCCAACGCCCTGAAGGACTGGGGAATCAAGCCGGGCGACCGCGTGGCCACTTTGGCCTGGAACACCGCCAACCATATCGAGGCCTGGTACGGCATCATGGGCATCGGGGCGGTGTGCCACACCCTGAACCCGCGCCTGTTCCCCGAACAACTCGTCTATATCATCAACCACGCCGAAGACCGGATCATCTTCGTCGACCTGACCTTCGTGCCGCTGCTGGACGCCATCCTGCCGCACATCCCCACGGTCGAGCGCGTCGTCGTCATGACCGACGCCGCCCATATGCCGCAGACCAAACTGCCCAAGGCCGTGGCCTATGAGGACGCCATCGCCGGCCAATCGACCGACGTGGTCTGGGGCGATTTCGACGAACAGACCGCCTGCGGGCTTTGCTACACCTCGGGGACGACCGGCAATCCCAAGGGGGTGCTGTATTCGCACCGCTCCAACTTCCTGCACACCTTCATGGGGCTGCAGGCAACCGTCATGGGCGCCACGCCCAAGGAGGTGATCCTGCCGGTCGTGCCGATGTTCCACGCCAACGCCTGGGGCATCGCCTTCGCCGGGCCCGCCGCGGGGACCAAGCTGGTCATGCCGGGCGCCAAGATGGACGGCCCGTCGATCTATGAGTTGATCGAACAGGAAGGCGTCACCTTCTCGGCCGCCGTGCCCACCGTCTGGCAGGGGCTGTTCGCCCATATGAAGCAGAACGGCCTTGGGTTCTCGACCTTGAAACGGGTTCTGATCGGCGGTTCGGCCTGCCCGGAAAGCCTGATCCGCGGCTTCCAGGACGATTTCGGCGTCGAGGTCACCCACGCCTGGGGAATGACCGAGACCTCGCCCATCGGCACGGTCGCCAACCTGCCGCCGGAAATCCTGAAACTGCCCTTTGACGAGCAGATGAAGTACCGGCTCAAACAGGGCGTGCCGCCGCTGGGCATAGAACTGAAGCTGAAGGACGAGGCGGGCGTGGAACTGCCCCACGACGGCGTCACCTTCGGCCGCCTGATGGTCAAGGGGCCGACCATCAGCAAGGGCTATTTCAAGGACGACAGTTCGATCCTGGACGACGAGGGATTCTTCGACACCGGCGACGTCGCCACGGTGGACGAAATCGGCTTCATGCAGATCACCGACCGCGCCAAGGACGTGATCAAGTCGGGGGGCGAATGGATCAGCTCCATCGAGATCGAGAACATCGCCGTCGGCCACCCCAAGGTCGAGATCGCCGCCGTGATCGGCGCGGCCCATCCCAAATGGGACGAGCGACCGGTTCTGATCCTGAAGCTGAAGCCGGACCAGACGCTGGATCCGCAGGAGCATCTGGACTTCCTGCAGGGCAAGATCGCCAAATGGTGGATGCCCGACGATGTCGTCGCGGTGGACGAAATCCCTCTGGGTGCCACCGGCAAGATCGACAAGAAGCTGTTGCGCGAACGGTTCAAGGACTACCGTCTGCCGACCGCCGCCTGATGGGCGTCTGAGCCGAACCGGAGCCTGAATGCCGATCCGAAAGCCTGTTCCCGCCATCCTGCCGTGGCTGACGGCGCTTGCGGCGTCGCCGCTGGTGCTGATCGTGGCGGCCATTGCGGCGACCCGGTTCGGCGGGGTCGATCTTTCGGTCGGTTATGATCTGCTGACCTGGACGGTGGCGCGCACCTTGGCCTGGATCGGGCTGGCGGCGGGGCTGGTCGCGGTCGTGCTAGCCCTGCGGGACATTCGGGGCAGGGGGGGCTATGCCCTCGCGGCCCTGGTGTTCGCCGGCGCGGCGGTGGTGGGATTTATCGAGCGTCAGGGCCGGGACGCGACGCCGAAGCCGCGTGACGTCACGACCAATGTGGAGGAGCCGCCGGCCTTCTCGCGCGCCGTCGCCGCCCTGCATCGCGGATCGACCCCGGCCGCCTGCGAGGCGGTGGTCGCCATTCCCAGCCAGGTCCTGGCCCAACAGGCGACGTCGGCCCTGGTCGACGCCGGCTTTGTGGTGAACCGCGCTACAACGTTCGAGGTCGAGGCCGCGCATGAAGGCGCCTGGTTCGGCTTCGTCAGCGATGCGGTCGTTCGCATCCGCCCCGGCCGCACCGACATCCGCGTCGCCGCCCGCGACGCCCGTCCCGACGGCGGCGCGACCTGCCGCCTGGCCGCGCGCATCGCAGGCGAACTGGCCGCCGCTCGCTGACCTTTCGGATCAAACGGGCCGGAACCGCGCCGCCAGATCGGGCTCGCCGTCGCAGATCGCGCGCCCGTCTTCGACCAGCTTGGTCAGGTGGGCCAGCACAGACAGGGACGCCGCCGGCCATAGGCGCGGATCGACGGCGGCGTAAAGGTCCGGCACCATTTCGGCAATGGTTCGGTCGCCCGCTGCCAGACGCGCTGCGATCTGCGCCTCGCGATCCAGCCGGTGGGCGCGATAGGCCGCCAGAAACGGCCGAACCTTGGTGACCGGCGCCCCGTGCGTCGGCCACAGCACGTCGAAGTCTCGCGCGATCACGGCGTCCAGACTGGCCATATACTGGCGCATGTTTCCGTCCGGCGGCGCCACGACGGTCGTGGACCAGCCCATCACATGGTCGCCGCAGAACAGGCCGTTCTCCTCGCGCAGGGCGAAGGCCATGTGGTTCGACGCATGGCCGGGCGTGAACATGGCCTCCAACGTCCAGCCTTCGCCCGCGATGACCTCGCCGCCATTCAGTACGACGTCGGGCGCGAAATCGCCGTCCTCCTCCTCGTCCAGCGTGCCGGACGCATGGGTTTCGCGGGCCGGAGGCCGGGCCGCCAGAATGGGCGCGCCCGTCGCCTCGGCGAACGGTTGCGCCAGCGGCGCATGGTCCCGATGCGTATGGGTCACCAGCACATGGCTGACCCGCCGCCCCGCCGTCGCGGCCAGCAGCGCCTCCAGATGCGCCATATCCATCGGCCCCGGATCGATCACCGCAACGGCCGCGCCCGGCTCCGCCCGCCCGACAATGTAGGTCCCTGTGCCGGTGAAGGTGAACGGTCCCGGATTGTCCGCCACCACCCGCTGCACCAGGGCCGAAACCTGGTCGCGCCGCCCATAGGCGAAGTCGAACGTCCGCACGAACGGAATCATGCCGCCGCACCTTCGTCCATCTGGCGCGCCGCTTGCGTTAGGATTTCGGTCATCATTGCCGGAGCACCCGCCATGGCCCGTTCGGTCCTCGCCGCTGTATCAAATCGGCCCGCGCTCGTCGCGGCCGCCGTGCTGTGTCTCGCCGCGATCCAACTCGCCGCCTCCTGCACCCCCGAACCTGCGCCCTATGCGTCGCGGGCGGCGATCCAGCGCTGAAGCCTATTCGCGTTTGACGCGGAACGGCGGGGCGTCGCCGACCTTCATCATGTAGCTGCCCAAGCTGGCCCGTCGCACCGTGACCGGATACTGACGCCGCGTCGAAAACTGGACGTCTGCGCTGTCGGTCTTACGCCACACCGATCCATCGTCCAGCGTGATCAGCCACTCGCCCCGCCCCAGATCCCGCGCCCCGGTCATCGTCGCGGAGATGGATTGCAGGTTGTCACTACGACCTGAGCTGTCGAAAGGATTCAAAGCCGACACGCTGAATCCAAAAAGCCGCCGCTGATTCTGCGCGACGTCCTGTCGAGTGACGATTGCAACTTCGCCTGCAGCAGCCAAGATCGCCGCCGCGCTGTCGAAACAGGCCAAGCGGGCACCGTCGTCCCGTATCGACCGGCATTGTGTCAAAGCGGCGATCATGTTGGCTGACGCAGAAGCATTTATGTCTTGAGCCGACGCCGGGAAGGCGATGAAAAATGTTGCTGCAGCGCAGCTGGCGACAAGCTTGTTTCTAACAGCCAAGAAATTGTAGCGCATTTTTTTCATCTCACCTGGAAGTATCGGGCAGCTATATGGCGGAATATTCGGGCCCGCCCAGCAGCGGTCGGGCAACAGGAGTGTGTCGTCTTTACGACAGGTGTGTCGAGAATGCGGTGAAAGCGCTGTCTTGTCACTGGACTTGCGAGCATCTTTCCTGTGCTTTCCTCTTCAACTGACTTTCAGGTCGGTAAATTGCCATGTCGAGGGCGCCCGTCTTCACGGGCTGGCTCTTCTCCGGGGAGAATTAAATTTTGAATAACACCAAGTATCGCCGCAGCCTGCTCGCCACTACGATCATCGGCGGAGCTGCAATGGCCCTGGCGGCGACGCCTTCGTTCGCCCAGTCGTCAAATGATCAAGCGACCGAAGTTGGCGAGATCGTCGTGACGGGCTCGCGCATCGCGCGTCAGGATTATCGCTCGGCCAGCCCCATCGTCACGGTCACGTCCGAGGACTTCCAGGCGACAGGCTCGGTGACGATCGACAGTCTGCTGAACGACATGCCGCAGTTTGTTCCGTCCATCAACGCGACATCGAACAACCCTTCGAATGGCGGTCAGGCGAACCTGAACCTGCGCGGTCTTGGCACCAGCCGTACGCTGGTTCTGATGAACGGCCGTCGCGTCGTGCCGTCGAACGCATCCGGCGTTGTGGACGTGAACATTCTTCCGACCGCGCTTATCAAGAACGTGGAAGTGATCTCGGGCGGCGCGTCGGCGGCCTATGGTTCGGACGCTCTGGCCGGCGTGGCCAACTTCATTCTGGACGAGAGCTTCCAAGGCGTGCAGGTCGACGCCCAATACGGCGAAACCGACCGTAGCGACGGCGTCACGCAATCCTATTCGGTCACCCTTGGCGGCAACTTTGCCGACGACCGCGGCAACATGGTCTTGTCGCTGGGCCGATCGACCCGCGCACAGATCTACAATGCTGCGCGTGACTGGGCGGCCATCTCGGGCGCCTCGGGGACGTCGCCGCTGGGATCGACGACGTTCGACTCCTCAAACCTGCCCAGTCAAGCCTTCATCAACAGCTATTTCGGCGCGCCGACCGTCTGCCCCACAACGCCAAACCCCACGGCGCCATGCGTCGCCAACTCGGGACAATTCGGCTTCAACAATAATGGCTCGCTGTACAGCTACGTGCTGACGCGCAACTTCCAAAGCCCGGGCGGCATCGACTATGACGGTTTTGCAACGCCCGGCGCCGGCTCCTACACCTATAACACCGGCGCTCTGAACACGCTTCAGCTGCCGCTGGATCGTTACAACGCCTATGCGGGTGGCCGTTACAAGATCAACGAAAACGCCGAAGTTTACGGCAGCCTGTTATTCACGCAATACACGGCAGAGCAGGAACTGGCGGCGACCCCGGCCGCGGGCAACGTGCCTAGCACCGGGTTCCGCGTGCCCGCGACCAATCCGTTTATCGGGGCCACGCTGCGTAGCTTCCTGAACGCCCGCGCCACCCCGAACGGATCGTTCCTGCTGAACAAGCGGTTCAACGAGCTGGGCGGCCGGGTCGGCAATGATCGTTACACTGTCTATCAACTCACCACGGGCGTTCGTGGGCGCGTTCCGCAAAGCGAATGGACCTACGATATCTACGCCCAATATGGACGCGTCGATAACACCACGACCCAAACCGGCAACGTGTCGCGTTCGGCCGTTCAGCGCCTGCTGGACGCACCAGACGGCGGCCGTAGCCTTTGCGCTGGCGGGTTCAATCCGTTCGGTCAATCCAACCTGTCGGCCGAGTGCATCAACTACATCGCGCGTCGCGGACAGAACACGACGATCTCCGAGCAGACGATCGTTGAAGGCTCGCTGCAAGGCAAGCTGTTCGAACTGCCCGCCGGGGAAGCCCGTGGGGCGTTCGGCGTACAATATCGTCAAGACGACTACATCTTCCGCCCCGACGCTGCGCTGGCTCAACAGAACCCCCGCACGCCTCACCTAGGCGCGAACGGACTGGCGGACGGCGGCGAGATCGGCGGGTCGGAAATCGCGGGCTTCAACGCCTCTCAAGGTCTGACCGGGACGACCAATTCCAAGGAACTGTTCGCCGAAGTTCTGCTGCCGCTGCTAAGCGACATGCCGTTCATTCAGGATCTCGACCTGACACTGGGTTACCGCTACTCGGACTACAGCTCGATCGGCGGCGTGTCGGCCTATAAGGCTGATCTGGAATGGGGCGTCTTCGACGGCTTCCGTCTGCGCGGCGGCGCCAACCGCGCCGTCCGGGCGCCTTCCATCGGCGAACTGTTCGCGCCGACCAACACCAGCTTCCCCTCGATCGGCGCTGTTTCGGCAACGGGGCTGTCGGGTGATCCTTGCGACATTCGCAGCAGCTATCGCGCCGGCGCCAATGCGACCAAGGTGCGTGACCTCTGCGTAGCTCAAGGCATCTCGGCAGGCGCGATCGGCACCTATCAGTTCGCCAACAACCAAGTCACCGGGATCACCGGCGGCAATCCGAACCTGGAAGAAGAAACGGCCGACACCTGGTCGGTTGGGGCTGTCTATCAGTCGCGCTTCCAAAGCCCCTGGCTCTCGGGCTTCTCCGCGTCGTTGGACTACTACAACATCGAAATCACGAACGTGATCGGTACGGTTGGCGCCTCGGCCCAGCTGCAGGGCTGCTACAACGCTCAAGGTCAAAACCCGACCTATGATCCGAACAATGGCTACTGCCAGCTGTTCCAGCGTGACCCCAACACCGGTAACGTCGTGCAGGCGCGCGAACTCAACCAGAACCTGGCGACGCTGAAAACGTCAGGCATCGATGCCCAACTGGATTATCGCATCCAGACGGGCGAGGTTGGCCTGCCGGACTTCGGGTCGCTTAACTTGAACGTTGTGGTCGGCTGGCTGGAGAACTGGGAGCGTCAGGATACCGAAGGCGGCCCGTTCATCAATCGCACGGGCACCATCGACAGCGTCTTCGGCAACACCTTCCCCGAATGGAAGCTCTTGACGTCGCTGAACTGGAAGAACGGTCCGTTCGGTGCGGGCGTCCGTTGGCGTCGGGTGGGTGAAATGACCCAGTTCGGCACGACGAATACGCTGGACGCCGTTCACTACTTCGATCTGAACGGGTCGTGGGCTGTAAACGACACCGTCGTTCTGCGGGCGGGCGTCAACAATCTGACGGATCAGGACCCCAACACCTATTCTCCGGGTGTCCAGGCCAACACCGATCCTTCCACCTATGACGTCCTGGGTCGTCGTTACTATGTCGGCCTGACCGCCAAGTTCTGATTATCTTCTAGCCAAGTTTGAGGCGGCGAAGCGTTTGCTTCGCCGCTTTTTTTTGGATTGATTACCATCGGTAGATGGCGCGGTAGGCATTAAAAAAATAGTCCTGGACAGAAGGCATCGTAAAAATAATGGATACTTATTTATATTTGGGTAATATAATGGAATTGTATATTTAGATACGTACCTAATAAAAGAGTGTAATATTTTTCACTACTATAAAGTTCGCTTTCCCTACATATAATACCCACGCGTCTTCTGTCTTGGTCCTCGCGGTTTTGGCGCGGAAGCGGCCTTAACGCATCAAGGGAGGGGGCTCTCGCGATCATGTGGCGATATTGCGACAACTTGGCGCCGATGGCGTCAACTTGTCGCAATATGGCTAGCGCTCGGCTTGTACGCGGCTATCCTTCTTTCCGATCTACGCGCATCGTGGCGTAGGGTATTCTTGCGCCGACGATTTCAGCGTTGTCGGACCTGCATTGGGAGGGTTCAGTTTTGAGTATCCAGACAATACGTCAGCGCCTGTTGGCGGGAACGATGATCAGCGGCCTTGCCCTGACTGTGGCAGTGGCAATACCAGCTACGACGATTATGTTGTCGGCGACGTCGGCAACAGCACAAGACTACACCAGCGGCGTGTTGACCGGCACAGTAACTAACGATGCTGGGGCGCCGATCTCGGGCGCTATCGTGAATGCGACGTCGGGCCAGGGCTCGGTGCGGTCGGCGACGACCGACGCCAACGGCGCATTTCGCATGCCGGCTCTGCCGGTCGGTTCTTATGAGATCAGCATTAGCCACCCGTCTTACGCATCGATTTCGCAACGAGCGTCGGTCAGTTCGGGCAGCTCTTCCTATGCTTTCGTGCTGGGATCCAGCGGCTCATCGCAGGCTTCGGACCTGGGCGATATCGTCGTCACCGCCGCGAGGCGCGTGCAGGACTTCAATGCGACGGACACTGGGTTGAGAGTTGACGTCCAAGATCTGGCGAACAAGGTTCCCGTTGGCCGCAGCATCAACGCCGTCACCCTTTTGGCTCCTGGTGCTAGCCTGCCTGATGCAACGATCGGCGCTAGCTCTAGACGGAACCAGAGTTTGGCGTCCTTCTCCGGTACGTCGGCTGCCGAAAGCGCCTACTATGTTAACGGCCTTAACCTTACGGACCAACGGACTTTCCTAGGCTATGGTGAAGTACCGTTCGATTTCATCCAGTCGATCGATGTGAAGACGGGCGGCTATCAAGCCGAGTATGGCAGAGCCACCGGCGGTATTGTTAACATTGTCACCCGATCAGGTACTAATGAGTTTACAGGCGGGTTAAGCGTTTATTATACACCGGATAAACTGCGTAGCTCGCGTGGCACGTCTTATCAGCAGGGCGGAAACAACGTTGCGGGTATTGAGGTCTATAACCAGTATAGCTACGCAGAAACCACTGATTATTCGGCGTTTCTGGGCGGACCCATCATCAAAGATCACTTGTTCTTCTTTGGTGTCTATAACATCCGGGATGTAAAGAGCGAGGGCGCGCTTTCACGCTCGTTTGCTTATAACTCTGCGAATGGCGCGATTACGCCCGGCGCTACCTACAGCCAAGGTATTTCGTCTTACGACGACCCACGTTGGGCTTTGAAGCTCGATTTCGTCATTAATCCTAAGCATCGTATTGAGGCTACATGGTTGAACGATGAAACGACCACAGAGAGCCAAACGCGCACCTACAGCGCGACAACGTCGGCGGGTCTTACTGCGGTCACAGATCCGCTTTCATCCGATGCCGGCGGATTGACGCAGATCTACAAATACACGGGCGTATTCACGGACTGGTTTACCTTGTCGGCTCTATATGGCCGAAATGAAGCTAGCTATCTTGATTACGGAAATCCCATCAGCTTGCCCGGAGTTTACGACTACGCCCGTCCGGGCGGAGCTGGCTATGTAGGTGTCGGCCGCCAGGCAGGGCCCTATAATTTGGCGGGCGAGGATACTCGTAAAACCTATCGGGTCGATGCGGACTTCTATTTTAACCTTCTGGGCGAACATCATCTTCGCGTCGGCTATGATCGCGAAGAATTGGTGAGTTCCGCAACAACCGCATACTCTGGCGGCGCTCTGTACAACGTCCTTACACCAGCCCAGTGTGCGGGGATCGCTCCGGCGGGGCTGGGTTGCTTGAATATCGTCACATTTGCCAATGACGGCTCGTTCACCGGTGAACAATCCGCCTTCTACATTCAAGACTCGTGGGACATAACCGATAACCTGAGCCTGCAACTGGGCGTTCGTAACGATCAATACGTTTACAACAATGTTGCCGGCGAACCCTACATTGATCTGAAAGACCAATGGGCTCCACGCATCGGTTTCAACTGGGATCCATTTGGTAACAAGGTTGACCGAGTATATGGGTCGATGGGTGACTATTATCTGCCTATCGCCACAAATACATCGATTCGAGGCTCATCAGGTGAAGTGTATACTGACGCCTATTATGCTGGACCGAACCGTGACACCTCTGGCAATGTGGTGCTGAACGCTGGCGGCTACCCGACCTATGGTGCGTTGTATCAGTTCGACTATCTGAGCCCGCCAGGCGCTCCTGATCCGCGTTCTGTGGTCGAAGCCGACCTAAAGCCCATGTATGAGCGCGAATTCGTTCTCGGTTACGAGCACACGATCACCGATGGGCGTTTCGCAGACTGGTCCTTGGGCGTGCGCGGTATTTATCGGAATCTGGAAAGCGCGATCGAAGATACCGCCATCGGTGATGCGGTGGTGCGCTATTGCGTGCGCAACAATATCGCCTGCGGTCAGTCTGGGCCGGGCGATGCCGCCTTCTCATCGTTATTCCCTTATGTCCTGATAAATCCGGGCGACGGTGCGACGGTCTTTGTCGATCTGCAAGGCGACACGCGGACGGATGCGGCGGGCAATCCAAATCCGGCCTATAACCCTCAAACGATCGAGTTGACCGCCGCAGATTTGGGCTTTGACAAGGTCGAACGTACTTACAAGGCTTTGGAGTTCACATTCCGTCGTGAGTTTGACGGTAAGTGGGGCCTGGCAGGTTCCTATACGCTTGCCAAGTCCGAGGGCAACTATGAGGGGGCAGTCAAGTCGGATATAGGTCAGACCGATACATCGGCAACGCAAGATTACGACCACGTTGCAAACCAACTTGGTTCGTTCGGGTATCTGCCGAACCACCACGCCCATACGATTAAACTGTACGGAAACTGGGCGTTGACTGATCGGTTCAATGTAGGAGCCAACTTCACCGCTCAGTCGGGCCGCAAGTATGGTTGCATTGGGCGGGTTCCACTGTCAGTTGATCCGCTCGCGCCGCAATCTGGTACGCCTTCGGGGTGGTATTGCCCGTTCGGCCCCGGCAACACGACCATCCAAACGCCGCGTGGATCGCAAGGTGAGACCGACTGGGTCTTCCAAACCGATCTGAACCTATCCTACACGGTGGTGGAATCTGCTCGCGGCAATGTCACTGCTTCGGTGGATGTGTTCAATCTCTTCGACAATGACGCGGCCACCCGTGTCGTTGAGCAAGGTTTGATCCGTACGTCCGGCAATGTGCTTACCGCTCGGTCGCCGTACTATGGCATGCCGCGTGGTTATCAGGCTCCGCGTTCGCTTCGCTTTGGCCTGAAGTACACCTTCTAAATCTCGACAGGATCACTGAAACTGAGGCGGTGGGGCCACGCTCCGCCGCCTTTTTCGTTTGAGCGTCGCCGTAGAAAAACCATCGGGGCGGGCGAGCGTTGGTGATCGGCGCTCGTTCGCGTCGCATCGAAGGAAGATCATGCTGAAACTGCTCGCTCCCGCTCTCTCCGTTCTGTCCGTGCTGGCCGCCGGGTCAGTCATGGCGCAATCGCAGGACGGTCCGATCGTCACGGGCAATCGCTCGGTGGAAAGCGCTGACGCGCTGAAGACACGCGAGGCGATCGCCTATGCGCGCCCGCTGCCGCGAGGCGCGCCCAGCGCGGATTACGCCCTGGTGGCCTGGTGCGATGCGCTGGTCAGCGGTCACGCCGATCTGGGCGACACCTTGCCAGCTCATGCGCCCGAGGATGTCGAACTTGTTCGCCTGGGGCGGCTTGAGGCCCAGGATTTCCGAACCGCCCTGGCCGCCGCCGCGCCGCGTCAGTCCGCCGCCAGCAAGGCTGAGGCCGATCGGGCCGTCGCTGCGGTCAAGGCGCAGTGGGCCACGCTGATCGAAAACCCGGACGCCGAGGCCCGCAGCCAGTCGTTCGGTCTGTTCTTCGGCCTGCCGGGGCGGTGCGAACACGCCGCGCGCCGCATCCGCGAGAACATCACGACGCCGCCGGCGACGCTGGAAAGCGTCGGCATCAACTAAGTCGACGACGGCTCTGCCGGTCCGATCCAGAACGGCGGCCGGAGCCCGGGCTCAGGCCGCCGTTTCGCGTGGCGCCGCGTGGGGATCGTAGTTGAGGATGGGCGCCAGCCAGCGCTCGACTTCGGCGAGGGTCATGCCTTTGCGGCGGGCGTAGTCCTCGACCTGATCGCGGTCGATCTTGCCGACGCCGAAATAGTGGCTGCCCGGATGGCCGAAGTAGAGGCCGGAGACCGAGGCAGGCGGCGTCATGGCGTAGCTTTCGGTCAGGGCCATGCCAGCGTTCTCGCCCGCGTTCAGCAGACGGAACAGGGTGGCCTTTTCCGTGTGATCGGGCTGGGCCGGATAGCCGGGGGCAGGGCGGATGCCCTGATACTGTTCGGCGATCAGGTCATCGACGCTGGTGGCCTCGTCGGCCTTGTAGCCCCACAGCTCAGTGCGGACTTCCTTGTGCAGGCGTTCGGCGAAGGCTTCGGCCAGGCGGTCGGCCAAGGCCGTGGCCATGATGGATGAGTAGTCGTCGCCCGCATCCTTGAACCGTTTGGCGATCTCCAGTTCGCCGTGCCCTGCGGTGACGGCGAAGGCGCCGATATAGTCGTCGCCGTCCTCGGCGATGAAGTCCGACAGGGCCAGGTTCGGCTTGCCGTTCGACTTCTTGATCTGTTGGCGCAGGGTGTGGAAACGGGCGATTTCCTCGGACCGGGTCGCGTCGCTGAACACGGCGATGTCGTCGCCGACCGCACGGGCCGGCCAGAAGCCGACGACGCCCCTGGCCGTGAACCATTTCTCTTGCACGATCCGCTTCAGCATGGCCTGGGCGTCCTGGAACAGGTCGCGCGCGGCCTGGCCGACGGTCTCGTCTTCGAGGATCAGCGGATAGCGGCCGATCAGCTCCCAACTGGCGAAGAAGGGGGTCCAGTCGATGTGGTCGGCAAGGTCCTGCAGGTCCCAGGCGTCGAACGCTTTCACGCCGATGAAGGACGGGGCGCCGGGCATGGGCTGGGTGGGATCGGTGCGGAACCGATTATCGCGCGCCTGCTGCAGGGTTGCGCGGGCCTTCACCTCCTGCCCGCGGGCGTATTGCTCGCGGATGCGGATGTATTCGTCGCGGGTGGCGGCTTCGTTTCGGGCTTTTTCGGTCGGGGACAGAAGGCCGGACACCACGCCGACGGCGCGGCTGGCGTCGATGACATAGGTGGTCGATCCCCGCCTGTAGGCCGGTTCGATCTTGACCGCCGTATGGGTGCGGCTGGTGGTTGCGCCGCCGATCAGCAGGGGGATGTCGAAGCCGCGCCGCTCCATTTCGGCGGCGACGAAGACCATTTCGTCCAGGGACGGCGTGATCAGACCGGACAGGCCGATTATGTCGACGTCATGGGCCTTGGCTTCGTCCAGGATGCGGTCGGCCGGGACCATGACGCCCAGGTCGATGACCTCGTAATTATTGCACTGGAGCACGACGCCGACGATGTTCTTGCCGATGTCGTGGACGTCGCCCTTGACGGTGGCCATCAGGATCCGGCCCGCCTGCTCGCGGGGTTTGCCGGCCTTTTCGGCCTCCATGAAAGGCTCCAGCCAAGCGACGGCCTGTTTCATCACGCGGGCGGATTTCACCACCTGGGGCAGGAACATCTTGCCCGATCCGAACAGGTCGCCGACCACGTTCATCCCGTCCATCAGCGGACCTTCGATGACGTGCAGGGGGCGTTCGACCGACAGGCGGGCCTCTTCGGTGTCGGCCTCGATATATTCGGTGATGCCGTGGACCAGGGCGTGGGTGATGCGCTCACCAACCGTGCCTTCACGCCATCTCAGATCGACCACCTTGGCCGCGCCCTTTTCGCCCTTGTAGGACGGGGCCATGTCCACCAGCCGCTCTGTGTTGGACACGTTGGTCCGCTGGGGGCGGTTCAGGATGACGTCTTCGACGGCATCGCGCAGCACAGGGTCGATGTCGTCATAGACGGGCAGGTCGCCCGCATTGACGATGCCCATGTCCATGCCCGCATTGATGGCGTGGTACAGGAAGACGCTGTGGATCGCCCGACGCACCGGCTCGTTGCCACGGAACGAAAACGAGACGTTCGACACCCCGCCCGAGATGCGGGCGTAGGGCAGGGTGGCCTTGATGACCCTGACCGCCTCGATGAAGTCGACGGCGTAGTTGTCGTGCTCCTCGATCCCCGTCGCCACGGCGAAGATATTGGGATCGAAGATGATGTCCTCGGGCGGGAAGCCGACCTCGTTGACCAGGATGTCATAGGCGCGGGTGCAGATTTCAATCTTGCGCGCGGCGGTGTCGGCCTGACCCACCTCGTCGAAGGCCATGACCACGACGGCGGCGCCGTAACGCAGGCATTTGATGGCATGGTCGCGGAAGGCCTGTTCGCCCTCCTTCATGCTGATCGAGTTGACGATGGGCTTGCCCTGAACGCACTTCAGGCCCGCTTCGATCACCTCCCATTTGGAACTGTCGATCATCACCGGCACGCGGGCGATGTCGGGCTCGGCCGCGATCAGGTTCAGGAAGGTCCGCATGGCGACGACGCCGTCCAGCAGGCCCTCGTCCATGTTGACGTCGATGATCTGGGCGCCGGCCTCGACCTGCTGGCGGGCGACGTCCAGCGCGGCCGAATAGTCGCCCTCGACCACCAGTTTGCGGAATTTGGCCGAGCCGGTGACGTTGGTCCGTTCGCCGACGTTGATGAAGGTGGGTCTCAAGCAAAAACTCCGTTCATCCCGGCGAAAGCCGGGACCCAGTGCTTTTGGGAGGCACGGTGCTGGGGATCGGGGGCGGTGACGTCGGGCTGACGATCATCGCCCAAAGAACTGGGTCCCGGCTTTCGCCGGGATGAGCGGGAAGAGGAGTGTGTCACGCCACCATCTCGAACGGTTCGAGGCCGGACAGACGCAAGGCCACCGGCCGTTCCGGGATCGCGCGGGGCTTAAGCGGCGCGACTTCCTCGGCGACGTGTTTGATGTGGTCCGGCGTCGTGCCGCAGCAGCCGCCGACGATGTTGACCAGGCCGGACGCCGCCCATTCCTCGATGAAATGGGCGGTCTCGTGCGGTTCCTCGTCGTACTGGCCCATGGCGTTGGGCAGGCCGGCGTTGGGATAGGCGGCGACCAGGGTGTCGGCGACGCGGCTCAATTCGGCGATGAAGGGGCGCATCAGGTCGGCGCCAAGCGCGCAGTTGAAGCCGACGGCAAACGGCTTGGCGTGGCGCACGCTGTTCCAGAAGGCTTCGGCCGTCTGGCCTGACAGGGTGCGGCCCGAACGGTCGGTGATGGTGCCCGAAATCCAGATGGGCAGGGCGTCCATGCCCTCGTCTTCCAGATCCTTGATCGCCTTGATCGCGGCCTTGCAGTTCAGCGTGTCGGTGATGGTTTCGATCAGATACAGGTCGACGCCGCCCTGGTTCAGCGCCTTCACCTGATGGCGATAGGCCTCATAGACCTGATCAAAGGTCACGCTGCGGGCGCCGGGGTCGTTCACGTCCGACGACATCGACAGCATCTTGTTCAGCGGACCGATGGAGCCGGCGGCGAAACGCGGCTTGTGCGGCTCCTTGGCGGTCCAGCGGTCGGCGGCGGCGCGGGCCAGTCGCGCGCCCTCCAGATTGATGTCCCACACCGCCTGGGCGTCCAGGGCATAGTCCTCTTGGGCGATGGTGGTGCCCGAGAAGGTGTTGGTCTCGCTGATGTCGGCGCCGGCGGCGAAATACTGGTCGTGCAGGTCGGCGATGACGTCGGGGCGGGTGATGCAGAGGATGTCGTTGTTCCCCTTCATCTGGTGTTTCTCGTCATAGCCGTTGGCGGCGACGAAACGATCGGCGCGGAAGTCGGCCTCGTCCAGTCCGCGACGCTGGATCATCACGCCCCACGATCCGTCGAGGACCAGGATGCGGTCCTTGGCGGCCTGATGCAGGGCGGCGATGCGTTCCGAGCGGGTGAGGGGAGAGGTCATCACGCCGCAACCTTGGTTTCACGCACGCCCAGCACGCGACAGATCGCATAGACCAGATCCGCGCGGTTCAGAGTGTAGAAGTGGAAGTCCGAGAAGCCCTCTTCCTGCAGGCGGGCGCAGGTTTCGGCGGCGACCGAGGCGGCCAGCAGTTTGCGGGTCTCCGGGTCGTCGTCCAGCCCGTCGAAATGTCCGGCCAGCCAGTCGGGCACCGAGGCGCCGCACGATCCGCACATCCGCCTCAGGCCGTTGAAGTTGGACACCGGCATGACACCGGGGATCAGCGGAATGGTCACGCCCGCCGCCCGCACCCGGTCGCGGAAGCGCAGGAAGGCGTCGATGTCGAAGAAGAACTGGCTGACCGCCCGCGTCGCGCCAGCGTCGATCTTGGCCTTCAGCACCTCGATGTCATGGTCGATGGAGGGGCTTTCGGGGTGGCGTTCGGGATAGGCGCCGACCGTGACGTCGAAGCCGCCGATGCGGCTGATGGCGGCGGTCAGTTCGGTGGCGTTGGCGTAGCCGTCGGCGCGGGGCTGATAGGCCCCGCCAATGCCGGAGGCGCCGGGCGGATCACCGCGCAGGGCGACGATGTGATCGACGCCGATGGTCTTGTAACCCTGTATAACCTCATCAACCTCTTCGCGGCTGGCGTCGACGCAGGTCAGGTGGGCGGCGGGGCGAAGGCGGGTTTCGGTGATGATCCGCTGGACCGTTCGATGGGTCCGTTCGCGCGTCGATCCGCCAGCCCCATAGGTGACCGAGACAAAGGCGGGGTTCAGCGGCTCCAGGCGGCGGATGGCCTTCCACAGATTGGCTTCGGCCTCGTCCGATTTGGGCGGAAAGAATTCGAAAGAGACGCGCACGGCGTCGCGGTTCGAGCCGGCGCGGGCGACGGGGCCGAGCGGGGACAGCAGCAGGGCGCGGGCTTCAGCAAGCGATGCCATATCAGGCGGTCTTTCTGTCCTGGGCGCGGCGCTCGGCGGTCCAGATGGTCACGGTCAGGCCCTCGTCGTCGTGCGGCAGGGCGATGGGGGCGGACGGGGTCAGGCCGCCGTCCTGCAGCCAGCCGTTGATCTCGCTGTCGGCGAAACCCAGGCGGCGATGCTGGTGCGCCTCGCGCATGTGTTCGAAGTCGTGCGGGGCGAAGTCGATGATGACCAGACGGCCGCCGGGGCTGACCAGCCGCGCGGCCTCGGCGACGGCGGCGGCGGGGTCGGACAGGTAGTGCAGCACCTGATGCACGATCACCAGATCGGCGCTGGCGGCGGGCAGGCGGGTGGCGAAGATGTCGCCGTGGCGCAGTTCGACCTGCTCCACGCCCGCCTTGGTGACGTTTGTGCGGGCGATGTTCAGCATGTTCTGGCTGAGGTCCAGCCCGACCGACATCTTGGCCTTCTTGCCGAACAGGGTCAGCATCCGGCCCGACCCGGTGCCCAGATCGACGACGCGCTGGAACGGGCCGGGGCCGACGGCCTTCTCCAGCGCGGCCTCGACGGCGCTTTCGCTGACGTAGAGGCTGCGCAGGCGGTCCCACTGAGGCGCAACCTGCTCGAAATAGCTGACGGCGGCTTCTTCACGGTCCTTGCGAACCTCGTCCAGACGACGGTGATCGGCCTCACCCGCGTCCTCGGCCAGGATGTCCAGCACGGTGTCGATCAGGCGACGCGCCTGGGCGTCGTGCGATAGGCGGTAATAGACGCGGGCGCCATCGGGAAAGCGTTCGATCAGGCCGGCGTCGGTCATCAGCTTCAGATGGCGCGACACGCGCGGCTGGCTCTGGTCCAGAATCCGCGACATCTCCATGACCGACAGTTCTTCCCCGGCCAGCAGGGACAGGATCCGCAGGCGGGTGGGCTCGCCAGCGGCGCGCAGGGCTTCGACGGTCTGATCGGCGGAAAGGCTCATTTAGTCATATAAAGATATCCTTATATGATTTGGCAAGCAAAATCCGGCTAATGGACGGGGGTCTTCAGTGGTTGGCCGGCGAAATGCGCCTGCAGATTCTCGATCAGAAGCACCAGCATGCCCTGAACCCCCGCTGTGGTGGCGCCGCCGGTATGAGGGGTCAGCAGGGCGTTCGGCACGTCGGCCCAGCGGGCGGGGTCGGTCGGCTCGGTGATGAAAACGTCCAGAGCAGCCTGACCCAGCGTTCCTGACTTCAGGGCGGCGATCAGGGCGTCCTCGTCCACCACCTGTCCGCGCGAAACATTGACCAGGAGGCCGTCGGGGCCGAGCGCCTCAAGGATTTCGCGTGAGATCAGGCCGATATTTGTCTCATCCGCCTTGCAGGCGACGACCAGGATGTCGCTGGCCCTGGCCAGGGCGAGCAGGGATTCGGCGCGGGGCCAGTCGGCCTCGTGCGAGCGCGGTCCCCACCAGCTTACGGCCATATGGAAGGCCTCGGCGCGTCTGGCCACGGCCTTGCCGATATGACCCAGGCCGACGATGCCCAGTTTCTGACCGCCGATGGAGGCGGTGATGGTGCGGGTCTCGATGGTCCATTCGCCGCTGCGGACCTGACGGTCGCCGGAGGCGATCTGACGCCGTGCAGCCAGGATCAGGCCCAGCGCATGATCGGCGACGTCTTCGTGGTTGACGCCCGGGGCGTGGGTGACGGGCAGGCCGCGCCCCCGGCACCATTCGATGTCGATCCCGTCATAGCCCGAGGTGAAACAGGCGATCAGGCCGAGATTGGGCAGTTGTTCGATCAACGCCTTATCGAGCGGGTATTCCCCGGCGACGACCATGACGCGAATGTCGTGGGCGGCCTCGACCGGCGGGCCTTCCCAGAAGCGGTACACATCGTAGGCGCTCTCGAGAAAGCCCGAGAGCGGGGCGAGATGCCGCTGCATGATGAGAACGGCGGGGCGTTGGGTCATGCAGCGGCTCCTCTTTATCGATCAGTCGATTACCGACCGAACTTCTGGTGCTGGATGCGCTTAGGGATGATGCTGTCAGCGCCCAGCCGGCGCATCTTGTCCTGTTCGTAGGCTTCGAAGTTGCCTTCGAACCATTCCACATGACCGTCGCCCTCGAAAGCGAGGATGTGGGTGGCCAGACGGTCGAGGAACCAGCGGTCGTGGGAGATGACCACGGCGCAGCCCGCGAACTCTTCCAGAGCCTCTTCCAGGTTCTGAAGCGTTTCGATATCCAGGTCGTTGGTCGGTTCGTCGAGCAGAATCAGGTTGCCGCCGGACGCCAGGGTCTTGGCCAGGTGGACGCGGTTGCGCTCACCGCCGGACAGTTGGCCGACCTTCTTCTGCTGGTCGCCGCCCTTGAAGTTGAAGCTGCCGACATAGGCGCGGGTGTTGATCTCGCGCTTGCCGACCATCATCACATCGGTGCCGCCCGAGATGGCCTGCCAGATGGTTTCGTCCGGCTTCAGGTCGTCGCGCGACTGGTCAACGTAGGCCAGCTTGACGGTTTCGCCGACCTTGATCGTGCCGCCGTCAGGCGTTTCCTGGCCGGTGATCAGCTTGAACATGGTCGATTTGCCGGCGCCGTTGGGGCCGATGACGCCGACGATGCCGTTGGGCGGCAGTTTGAAGGTCAGGTTGTCGAACAGAACCTTGTCGCCATAGGTCTTCTGCAGACCTTCGACTTCCAGGACGACATTGCCCAGGCGCGGGCCGGGCGGGATCTGGATGTGGGCGTGGGTCTGGGCGCCGCGCATCGATTCCTGTTCCTCGACCATCCGCTCGTAGGCGGCCAGACGGGCCTTGGACTTGGCCTGACGAGCCTTGGCGCCCGAACGGACCCATTCCAGTTCGCGGGTGAGGGCGCGCTGGCGGGCTTCGGACTCCGACTGCTCCTGCACGACCCGCTTGGTCTTGGCTTCCAGCCACGAGGAATAGTTGCCCTCGTGCGGGTGGCCCTTGCCGCGGTCCAGTTCCAGCGTCCACTTGGTGACCTGATCCAGGAAGTAGCGGTCGTGGGTCACCAGGATGACGCAGCCGGGGAAGTTCTCCAGGTGATGCTGCAGCCAGGCGACGGATTCGGCGTCCAGGTGGTTGGTCGGTTCGTCCATCAGCAGCATGTCGGGCTTGGACAGCAGCAGGCGGGCCAGGGCCACGCGGCGCTTTTCACCGCCGGACAGGTTGGTGACTTCCCAGTCGTCGGGCGGGCAGCGCAGGGCGCCCATGGCCTGGTCGATGCGGCTGTCGATGTCCCAGACGTCGCCGGCGTCGATCTTCTCCTGAAGGGAGGTCATCTCCTCCATCAGTTCGTCGGTGTAGTTTTCGCCCAGTTCGGCGGCGACCTCGTTGAAGCGGTTGACCCACTGCTTCTCCTCGCACCAGGCCTCGACGTTCTGGCGGACGTTCAGGGCGGGATCGAGCTGGGGCTCCTGCTCCAGATAGCCGCGCTTGACGCCATCGGCGGCGCGGGCCTCGCCCGTGAACTCGGTGTCCAGGCCAGCCATGATCTTCAGCAGGGTGGACTTACCCGAGCCGTTGACGCCGACGACGCCGATCTTGGCGTCGTTGTAGAAGCTGAGCCAGATGTTCTCGAAGATCTTGCGGCCGCCGGGGAAGGTCTTGGTCAGACCCTGCATCTGGAAAATATATTGCTGCGCCATGAGGTGCGGTGTCGCCCTTCGGGTTCGTCGGATGGGAGGATGGCGCGGATGTAGCGATCCTGACGCCCGAGAGCAAATGAGGCGAGCGGCGGGCAGGCCGGCCAAGACGCCCATTCGGCGCTGTGCGAACCACGACAGCGCGCGTATTGAGCCTGACCAAATAGCCGAGACCTGCCCATGACCGCGATTTCAGACAGACGCTTGAAGGCGGCCATCGGCTTCATCTTCGTGACGGCGGTGCTCGATATCGTCGCCATGGGCATCATCATCCCGGTGTTGCCCCAGCTGATCGAGGATTTCGTCGGCTCCAACGCCCAGGCGGGCGTGATCAACGGCGTGTTCGTGGCGCTGTGGGCGGGGATGCAGTTCGTCGCCTCGCCGATCATCGGGTCGCTGTCGGACCAGTACGGGCGACGGCCGGTGATTCTGCTGAGCTGCGCGGGGCTGGCCATCGACTATGTGTTGATGGCGGTGGCGCCGAACCTGTGGTGGCTGGCGGTGGGGCGGATCGTGGCGGGCGTCACATCGTCCAGCTTCACGACGATCTACGCCTATATGGCTGACGTCACCCCGGTCGAAGGGCGCGCCAAGGCTTACGGTTTGATCGGCGCGGCCTTTTCCGGGGGCTTCGTGCTGGGTCCCGTGATCGGCGGTTTCCTGGGCGAGATCAGCCCGCGCGCGCCCTTCTGGGCCGCGGCCCTGATGTCCGGGATCGCCTTCCTCTACGGCCTGATCATCCTGCCCGAGAGTTTGGCGGTCGAGAAGCGGATGAGGTTCAGCTGGCGGCGCGCCAACCCCGTCGGGGCGATGGTGCTTTTGGGTCGTCACCCGGAGCTGACGGGGCTGGCCGGCGTGACCTTCCTGCTGCACTTCGCCCACCACGTCTTTTCGGCGGTCTTCGTCCTCTACGCCCAGTACCGCTATGGCTGGGGACCGCGCGAGGTGGGGCTGCTGCTGGCCATGGTCGGGGCGCTGGACATGGGGATGCAGGGACTGGTCGTCGGGCCGGTGACCAAGGCGCTGGGGGATCGCAAGACCATGCTGCTGGGGCTGGTCGGGGGCACGGTCGGCATCGCCCTGATGGGCTGGGCGCCGACGGGATGGATGTTCGTCGCCGCCATGCTGCCGAACGCGCTTTGGGGGCTGGCCATGCCGACGCTGCAGTCGCTGATGACCCGACAGGTGTCCGAGAGCGAACAGGGCCAACTTCAGGGCGCGACCATGAGCGTGGCCTCCATCGCCGGCGTCGCCTCGCCGCTGTTCTTCGGCTGGATCTATTCGCTGTCGGTCGGCGGCGGGTTCGCGCCCCTGACGACTTGGCTGGACCGGCATGGCCTGGGCATCATCGACGCCGTCGTCCACGGCCCGGGCCTGAGCTTCTACATCTCGGCCCTCGTCCTGGCGCTGGCCGGGGTGATCGCCTGGATCACCGCGCGCCGGGCGGAGCGGGCCGAAAGGGTTAAGGCGGGGAATCACGACCCGCTTTGACGCAGCAGCGCCGAACGCGCCTTTCCGTCGCGGCGTGACGGAAAGGCGACCACGGATCAGTCCTCGGTCTTGGACTTTCCAGCCTTCTTCGCCGGAGCCTTCTTGGCCGCCGGTTTCTTGCCAGCGGCCTTTTTCGGCGCGGCGGCCTTCTTGGCGGGCGCCTTCTTCTTGGGCGCGGCGCCGGCCTTGGCGGCAAGCAGGGGCAGGGCGTCTTCCAGGGTCAGGTCTTCGGGCGCCGTGCCTTTGGGCAGGGTGGCGTTGATCTTGCCCGACTTGACGTACGGGCCGAAGCGGCCGGCCATGACGTGGATCGGCTCGCCCGTTTCCGGGTGGGCGCCCAGGTCCTTCAGCGGCGCTGCGGCGGCGCCGCGTCCGGGACGACCGGCGCGCTTTTCAGCCAGCAGGGCGACGGCGCGGTTCAGCCCCACCTCGAACACCTCGTCGATGTCCGAGACATTGGCGTAGGTCCCGGCGTGCAGGACGAAGGGACCGTAACGTCCCAGGCCCGCCGTGATCATCTTGCCGTCTTCGGGGTGGACCCCGACCTCGCGCGGCAGGGCCAGAAGGCGCAGCGCCCGGTCCAGATCAAGCGAGGCGGGCGACCAGCCCTTGGGAAGGGACGAGCGTTTCGGCTTCTCGCCATCCGGCGGCGTGATTTCGACATAGGGTCCGAAGCGGCCGATCTTCAGCTGCACGGGCTGCCCGGTCGCCGGATCGAGGCCCAGTTCGCGATCGCCGCTTTCGGCCGAGCCATCTTCGGCCGAGGGACTGGCGACGGGGCGGGTGTATTTGCAGTCGGGATAGCGCGAGCAGCCGATGAAGGCGCCGAACCGACTGGTCTTCAGGCTTAGCTGGCCTTCATGGCACAGGGGGCATTCGCGCGGGTCGGAGCCGTCGCCCTTGTCCGGGAAGATGTGGGCGCCCAGGCTTTCGTTCAAAGCGTCCAGAATCGCAGTGGTGCGCAGTTCGCCGGCGGCCTGGGTGGCGGCGTGGAAGTCCTGCCAGAACTGGCGCAGCAGCACCTTCCAGTTCAGTTCGCCGGCGGACACCTCGTCCAACTGGGTCTCCAGCGCGGCGGTGAAGTCGTACTCGACCCACTTCTTAAAGAATTGCTCCAGGAAGGCCGTGACCAGCCGTCCCTTGTCCTCGGGATAGAAGCGGTTCTTGTCGACCCGGACATATTCGCGGTCGCGCAGGGTCGACAGGGTCGAGGCGTAGGTCGACGGGCGGCCGATGCCCAGTTCTTCCAGCTTCTTGACCAGGGTGGCTTCCGAATAGCGCGGGGGCGGTTCGGTGAAATGCTGGTCGGTGCGGATGGCGTCGACCTTGGCCTTGGCGCCTTCCTTGAGGGCGGGCAGGCGGCTGGTGTCGTCCTCGCCCTCGTCGCCCTCCGCGCCCTTCTGCTTCTCGTCGCGGCCTTCCTCATAGACGGCCAGGAAGCCGTCGAAGGTGACCACCTGGCCGGTGGCGCGCAGGCCGGTCTGGCCGTCGGGCGTCTCGATCTCGACCGTGGTGCGGTCCAGGCGCGCGGCCTCCATCTGCGAGGCGACCATCCGCTTCCAGATCAGTTCGTAGAGACGCTGAAGATCCGAATCGAGACGCACGGAATCGGGGTGGCGGGCGATATTGGTCGGCCGGATCGCCTCGTGCGCCTCTTGGGCGTTCTTGGCCTTGACCTTGTAGAAGCGCGGCTCGGCCGGGACATAGGCGGGCCCGTATTCCTTGCCGATCACCTCGCGCGCCTGAGCCAGACCTTCCGGGCTGACCGACACGCCGTCGGTCCGCATATAGGTGATCAGGCCGCCGGTCTCGTCGACGCCCTCATACAGTTTCTGCGCCGCCTGCATGGTGCGCTGGGCGGTGAAGCCCAGCTTGCGCGAGGCTTCCTGCTGCAGGGTCGAGGTGGTGAAGGGCGGCGAAGGATTGCGGCGAACCGGCTTCTTCTCGACCGAGTTGATGGTGAAGTCGCCGGCCAGGATGGCGGCGCGCGCGGCGCTGGCGGTCGCCTCGTCCTTGATGTCCAGACGCTGCACGCGCTTGCCGGCATGTTTGACCAGTCGGGCGGTGAAGGGCGGGCTGTCGGCGTTCAGGTCGGCCTCGATGGACCAGTATTCCTGAGGCTTGAACTTCTCGATCTCCATTTCGCGATCGACGACGATGCGAAGGGCGACGGATTGCACCCGCCCGGCTGAACGGGCGCCCGGCAGCTTGCGCCACAGGACGGGCGACAGCGTGAAGCCCACCAGATAGTCCAGCGCGCGCCGGGCCAGATAGGCCTCGACCAGCTCCATATCCAACTGACGCGGATTGGCCATGGCCTCCAGCACGGCGGACTTGGTGATGGCGTTGAAGGTGACCCGCTCGACGTGCGTGTCCTTCAGCGCCTTCTTCTTGTTCAGGACTTCCAGAACGTGCCAGCTGATCGCTTCCCCTTCGCGGTCGGGGTCGGTCGCCAGGATGACGCGGTCGGCGCGCTTGGCGGCCTCTGCGATTTCGGACAGGCGTTTGGCGCCCTTGGCGTCGGCCTCCCAATGCATAGAGAAGTCGTCGTCGGGCAGGACCGAGCCGTCCTTGGACGGCAGGTCGCGCACGTGACCGTACGAAGCCAGGACCTCATAGTCCGAGCCCAGGTATTTGTTGATGGTCTTGGCCTTTGCGGGGCTCTCGACGATGACGAGGTTCATATCGGTCCGGTCTCGGGAAGGGGCGCGAACGTGGTTGGAGCGGAGCCGTGTGTCAATCGCACCCGTCGCCTTACAGCCTTAGATAGTTGTATTCTGCATAAGCGCGGTTAGATTGTAGTCGTCACAACGGAGGCGATCATGGCTAGCGTGAAGGATCCGGCGACCTCGCCCGACGATCAGAACGACATTGAGGCGGGGGTCTTTCCGACGCGCGAATACATCGGGGCCATGGCGCTGGAAATGGCGCGGATGGCGCGAGAGGAAGGCGACGGCCGCCTGGCGGGGTTGCTGGAGGATGCAGCCGGCGCGGCGGCGCTGCCGCCCGGATAGACAGACTCTAACTCGACGCCAAGCCGCCCGGGAGCAGTTCGGCGCGGCCGACCAGACTGAGTTCCAGAAGGGCGGCGGCGACCTGGGCGGCCGGGGCGTTCAGGGCGCGCGCGATCTCGTCGCGAGGCGTGGGTGTCGGTGAAAGCAGGCCGGCTACTCGCTCCAGGAACGCCTGATCCAGTTCGTCATCGTAACGCAAAGGCTCGGACGGCGGTTCGCGCAGGGTGCGCAGGGTGTCGAACGCGCGCTCGATGTCCTCTATGCCCTCGCACAGGATTGCGCCCTGACGCAGCAGTTCGTTCGGGCCGCGCGCGCGGGGATCCAGCGGCGAGCCGGGCACGGCGAAGACATCGCGGCCCTGTTCGGCGGCAAGGCGCGCGGTGATCAGGGAACCGGAGCGAATCTCGGCCTCGACCACCACCACGCCCCTCGACAGGCCCGAGATGATGCGGTTTCGACGTGGAAAGTCGCGGGCCTGAGCGCGGGCGCCAATGGGGCTTTCGGACACGATGCAGCCGCGCTCTGTCAGGCGGGCGTAGAGGTCGGCGTGCTCCGACGGATAGATATCGTTCACCCCGCCGCCCAGGACCGCGACGGTCCCACTCGACAAACTGCCTTCGTGGGCGGCGGCGTCGATGCCGCGCGCCATGCCGGACACGACGACATGGCCAGCCTGACCCAACTGCTGGGCCAGACCGCGCGCGATCCGCTGGCCGCCCGCCGAGGCGATGCGGGCGCCGACGATGGCGACGCAGGGGCGGTTCAGCAGTCCGGCGTCGCCGCGCGTCCACAGGATCGGCGGCGGCGGGTCGAGCGCGGCCAGCATTTCGGGATAGTCGGCGTCGCCCAGCACCAGCAGCCGCGCGCCGATAGCCTCGCCAGCAGCCAGTTCGCGCTCGACCGCCTGGACCGGCGGGGGCGTGGAGGCGGCGCCGGACTTGCGGACCAGGCCGGGCAGGGCGTCCAGCGCGGCGATGGCCGAGCCGTAGCGTCCCACGAGCTGAGTGAAGGCGACAGGGCCGATGCGATCGGTGCGGGCCAGCCGCAACCGGGCGAATCGTTCGGCCGGGGTCAGGCTCACGCCTTCTTGGCCCCGATGCGCGGCTCCTCGCCCTTGAGCAGCCGGGCGATGTTCTGGTGGTGGCGCACCCAAATCAGAACGGCGGCGAAAACGGTCAGGATCAGGATCGGCCTTCCGACCGGCAGGCCCACCGCCGCCAAGGGCAGAAGCGCCAGCAACGGCGCCGCCGCCGAGGAGATCAGGGCGGCCAGCGACGAGTAGCGGAACAGGAAGGCCGACAGCAGCCAGACGGCCCCGGCCATCAGGCCCAGAGGCCAGGCGGCGGCCAGCAGCAGGCCGTAGAAGGTCGCCACGCCCTTGCCCCCCTTGAACCCCAGCCAGACAGGGAACAGATGGCCCAGGAAGGCCGCGCCGCCGGCGATGGCGCCGGCCAGTTCGCTGCCGAACAGATGCCGTGCGATCAGAAGGGCTGCGGCGCCCTTGCCGGCGTCCAGCAGCAAGGTGGCCAGGGCCAGGTCCTTGCGGCCGGTGCGCAGCACGTTCGTCGCGCCGATGTTGCCGGAACCGATGTTGCGCACGTCGCCGGCGCCCGCCGCGCGGGTGATGACCACGCCGAACGGAATGGAGCCGAGCAGATAGCCGCCCAGGGCGACCAGCGCCAAGGTTCCCACCGCTGGGCCCGCCAGATCCTGCACTTTGATTCGCTCCCCGCGTGTCGTTGCGGCAAAATGCGTCGGCGCACGGCGCGGAGCAAGGGCGATCCGACCTCTTGACCTGGCGATCTGCGCAGCGTCTGGTCCGCCCGCCCTGCCGGAGAGTTCGATGCGCCAAATCTCGACTGCCGCCGCCGTCGCCCTGCTGATGTCCACGGCCGCCTGCGTCGGCGCGCCGGCGCCTGGCGCGCCGACGCCCGCCGGTGGACCAGCCATGGCCGCCTATTTCGACTGTGTGCGAGAGGGCGGCGTGGCGATCTCGGCGCACCGGGCGGTCTCGGCGCCGGACCAGCCGGAAAACTCCATCGCCGCCATCGAGGCGACGGGACGGGCCATCCCCAATGCGATCCTTGAGCTGGACGCGGTTCTGACGCGCGACGGTCATCTGGTGCTGATGCACGACGAGACGATGGAGCGGACCACCACCGGGCGCGGACGGGTCGCGGACCTGACCCTGGCCCAGGTGAAGCGGGCCAGGCTAAAGGGGTCGAACGGCGCCCTGACCCGCGCCGCGCCGCCGACACTGGGCGAGGCGCTGGACGCCGCCGGTCGCGTGGGCGCCATCGCCAGCATCGACCTGAAACCCGCAGAGGGCGGTACGACCGTCGATCTGGCGCGAGCGGTGATCGACCAGGTGCGGCGGTCCGGTGCGGCGAACCGGGTCATCCTGATCACCTACAACGACGCCGATGCGCGGGCGGTGGCGGCCATGGCGCCGGAGATGATGATTTCGGCGGGCTTGGGCAGCGTGGCGAACCTGCGCGGGTTGAACGCGCCGCAAATCCTGGCCTGGACCGGCACGCGCGAGGAACGTCCGGCGCTGTGGCGCGCCCTCCGGGAAGCCGGTGTCGAGGTTCAGTTTGGCACCCTGGGCGCCGAGGGTGTTCGGCGCGACGACCGCTATGCCGCCGACGGCGACGTGTCGGAATATCGCGATCTGGTGGGCCAGGGCGTGACGGTGATCGCCACCGACACGCCGCTGGCGGTCAAGTCGGTGCTGGGCGCCGAGGTGGCCAAGGCCGCCACCTGTCCGCGTCCGCGCTGACCTCGCCCAGGTTTGCGCTGCATCAAGGGCGCTGGCGTTGCGATCAGGCAGGAGCGCGCCGATGAACCAGGATCTGACGTTCGATATCGCCGTGGTCGGGGCCGGGCCGGCAGGCTTGGCCTTCGTCCGTTCGCTGGCGGGAGCCGGGCTGTCCGTCGCCCTGATCGAGGGGCAGACCGAGGCGAGCCTGCGCGATCCCGCGTTCGACGGGCGCGAGATCGCGTTGACGCACCATTCTATGCGCCTGCTGAAGACGATGGGCGTCTGGGACCGGATACCGGCCGATGACATCTCGGACCTGCGTCAGGCGAGGGTGCTGGACGGCGGCTCGCCCTTCGCCCTGACCTTCGGCGGCGTGAATGCGGACCGGCTGGGTGTACTGATTCCCAATCATCTGATCCGGCGCGCCCTTTTCGAGGTCGTCGAGGGTCAGGCAGGCGTTGATCTGATGGCCGGACGGCGGGTGGCCGACTGTCGGATCGAGCCTCACAGACCGCGCGGACGGCTGACGCTGGACGACGGCGCGACGATCTGGGCCGAACTGATCGTGGCGGCGGATTCGCGCCTCTCCTTCATGCGTGACCAACTGGGCGTGGGGGCCGAGATCAATCGGCTGGGTCGTTCGATGATGGTCTGCCGGATGCGGCACGATCAGGCGCACGGTCATGTGGCGACCGAATGGTTCGACCACGGCCAGACTATCGCCCTGTTGCCCGTTTCGGATGCTCAGCAACGGGTGTCCTCGGTGGTGATGACCCTGGCGGCCCCCGCCATCGCCGACCTGATGGCGCAATCGCCCGAGGCCTTTTCGTCGTCCATGGAGCGGCGATTGAAGGGGCGGCTGACCGGGTTGGAGTTGGTCGGTGGGCGCCACGCCTATCCGCTGGCCACGACCTGGAGCCATCGGTTCGCGGGCGACGGCTTCGCCCTGATCGGCGATGCAGCGGTGGGAATGCATCCGGTCACCGCCCATGGCTTCAACCTGGGTCTGCGCGGGCAGGAGACTCTGGCCAGGGTGGTGCGGGAGGCGCGACGCTCGGACATCGGTTCGGGACGTCTGCTGGCGCGCTATCAGCATGAACATCGCCTCGCCAGCTGGCCGCTTTATCGGTGCACGAACGCCCTTGCGCGCCTGTTCACCCAGGAAGCCCCGCCGGCCCGACTGGCGAGAGGCGCGATGCTGCGCGCCAGTCAGTCGACCACGCCGTTCAAGGCGGTGGTGAAGCGGATGCTGACCGCCTAGCCCGACGTCAGGGACGGGCCGGCAGCACCGCCGTGAGCGCGCGCGTGAACCCGACCGGAGCGACGGTCAGATGGTCCTCGTCCTGCAGGACGACGGATCGGACGGTCAGATGCGGATAGCTGCGCGATTGCAGCGTGCGCTCCATTGCGTGAACGTCGCCCACCATATCCGCGCCAGAGGTGTTGCGGCGGTCGGGTCTGGGAACCTCCCAGCCGCCGATATACATGAAGACGTCGGCGGGCAGGTCGCGGTGGGTGCGGGCGTAGTTCGCCTCCATCCCCATGATGTGGCGCTTGTCGTACCAGAAGGACGGGCTGCCTAATATGTAGGCTTGGAACAGACCGGGATCGGTGAACAGGATTTGCGCGCCCAGCAGACCGCCGTAGGAATGGCCTAGGAACACGCGGCGGGCAGGATCGGCGCGGAAACGGTTCTCGACGAAGGGCAGGGCCTGGGTCTTCAGATAGGCTTGATAGGCGGGGCCGCCGCCATGGGGTGTTGAACTCGCCCTGCTGGGGCCGTTTGGCGTCGGCGTGTAGTCGCGGTTGCGGCTGACGGTGCCGCTGTCGCCACCTGAATAGGACAGGCCGACCAGGATGAACTCTTCGATCACCGGGCCATCCAGGTTCACCCGCCGGGCGATCTGGCGGATGATCGGGAAGGCGTAGTCGGCGTCGGTCGCATAGAGGACCGGGTAGCGGCGTTGGGGATTGGCCTGATAACTGGCGGGCAGGCTGACAAAAACCTGATAGTCACGGCCCGAAACGGGGTCGGGTACGGTCCAGACTTGGGTGCCGGCCAAAACGTAAGGCGCGCCTTCGGTGGCGCCCGGCGCCGGCGAGGACTGGGCGTCCGCCGGTTGCGAACAGCCCATCACGGCGCCGGCGACAAAAACCAGCCCAAGGCCCGCGCCGCATTTCCAGAGAGTCATGCCCCACTCCTCCCAAGCCTCACTTTCGTCGAGCCTCAGGGCGGAATGTGGCGGAAAGCCGGAGCGTCAGTGAACCTTGCGCCCCGCCACCCAAGTTCCGACGACCTTGCCCTGTAACCGGCGACCATCGAACGGCGAGTTCTTGGATTTGGAGTGCAGGGCGTCGGCGTCAATGATGACCGGCGCGCCGGGGTCGAACAGGATCAGGTCGGCGGGCGCGCCCTCAGCCAGGACGCCCGCGTCGAGACCCAGCAGGGCGGCGGGACCCTGGGTCAGGGGACGCAGGACGTCCAGCAGTTCCAGACCGTCCTCGTGATGCAGGGTCAGGGCGGCGGGCAGCAGGGTCTCAAGCCCGATGGCGCCAGGCGCGGCCTCGGCGAACGGGCGGCGCTTGTCCTCGGCCGGGGCGGGGGCGTGAGCCGAGGTGATGACGTCGATCAGGCCTTCGCGCACGGCCTCGATCAGGGCCTGACGATCAGCCTCTGAACGCAGCGGTGGGTCGATGCGATAGAAGGTGCGATAGTCGCCGATGTCCACCTCGTTGAAGCACAGGTGGTTGATCGAGACGCTGACGGCGACCTCCAGCCCCTTGGCGCGGGCACGGGCCAGCGTCTCCAGCGCGCCTTCGGTCGAGATCTGGTCAACGAGGAAACGGGCGCCGGTCTGCTCGACCAGGGCCAGATCGCGTTCCAGACCGATGCGCTCGGCGATGGCCGGGCTGCCTGACAGGCCCAGGCGCGTGGCCAGTTCGCCGGAGGCGGCGACGGCGCCTTCGGTCAGCCAGGGATCGGCCGGGCGGCAGGCGATCAGGGCGTTGAAGGCGGCGGCGTAGCTCATAACACGTTGCAGGGTGCGGCTGTTGACGACGACCTTGTCCACATCGGTGAAATAGAGGGCGCCCGCCTCGTCCATCAGGCCGATCTCGGCCATGCGTTGGCCGTCCAGCCCCTTGGTGGCGGCGCCGGCTGCGCGGACATTGACCAGGTTGAGGGCCGCGCCGCGACGCTGGATGAAGTCGATCACCGCCGGATCGTCGATGGCGGGGTCGGTGTCGGGTTGGACGACGATGGTCGTCACGCCCCCGGCGGCGGCGGCCAAGCTGGCGGACTTCAACGTCTCCTTGGGCTCGGCGCCGGGTTCGCCGGTCTTGACGCGGATGTCGATCAGGCCGGGCGACAGGCACAGGCCATCAGCGTCGATGATCTGATCGGCGGCCAGATCAGGCGCGGCGCCGTGAACGACGCGGACCATGCGTCCGTCCTCGATCAGGACCGAACCCAGACCGTCATAGTCGCTGGCGGGGTCCAGAAGACGGGCGTTGACGATTGCCAGAGTGGTCATCGGGCGTCTCCCCAACGGGCGGAGAGGGAGGCGAGGACGGCCATGCGGGCGGCGACGCCCATCTCGACCTGATCCTGGATCAGGGAAACGTTCAGGTCGTCGGCGACCTCGGAATCGATCTCGACGCCGCGGTTCATCGGGCCGGGGTGCATGACCTTGGCGCCGGGCTTGGCCCAGGCCAGCTTCTCGCGGTCCAGGCCCCAGAAACGGAAATATTCGCGCGTTGAGGGGACCAGGGCCCCCGCCATCCGCTCCAGCTGCAGGCGCAGCATCATCACCACGTCGCAGCCCTGAAGCCCCTCGCGCATGTCGTGGAAGACCTCGCAGCCCCAGCGGTCGGCGTCGCCGGGCACCAGTGTCGGCGGGCCGATCAGGCGGACGCGCGCGCCCATCATCTGCAGCAGGGCGACGTTGGAGCGGGCCACGCGGCTGTGGGTGATGTCGCCGCAGATGGCGACGGTCAGACTGGTCACATCGCCAAAGGCGCGGTGCAGGGACAACAGGTCCAGCAGGGCCTGGGTCGGGTGTTCGTGGCGGCCGTCGCCGGCATTGACCACCGCGCAACCGACTTTCTGGCTGAGCAGTTCAGCCGCCCCCGAGGCCGAATGGCGCACGACCAGAATGTCGGGCTTCATGGCGTTTAGCGTGACCGCCGTGTCGATCAGGGTCTCGCCCTTCTTCACCGAGGACGAGGCGACCGGCATGGTGACGACATCGGCGCCCAGACGCTTGGCCGCGATCTCGAACGAGGATGAGGTGCGGGTCGAGTTCTCGAAGAACAGGTTCACCACCGTTCGACCGTGCAGCACGTCCAGCGCCTTGGAGGATTGGCGGTTGAAGGCGACGAAGGCGTCGCCCAGCTCCAGCAACTGCGGCGTCACGAACGGATTGAGGTCAGATGCCGCGAGGAAGTGGGATTTCGGGAACGGGATCAGCCGGTCGCGGATGGTCTGATCGGTGACTTGAGCGGGCTGGGTCATCGAGACGCGGCTATAGGCGCGACTCGGCCTGAAAGCCAGTCAGGTGAAGTGGAACAGGGCCAGCAGGATGGGGATGACGACCGCGCTGCCCACGGTGGTCAGGGCGATGACACCCGCGATCAGAGGCGCGTCGCCGCCCATCTGACGCGCCAGCACATAAGAGGCCGCCGAGCCCGGCGCGGCCCCGCAAATCAGGGCGATGCCTTGCGCCAGACTGTCGCCGCCCAGCGCCCAGGCGATGAACCACATCAGCGGCGGCATGACGCCCAGCTTGACCAAGGTGACGGCGGCGATGGTCTTGCGGCGGCGTTTCACCTCGGCGAAGGACAGGCCTGCGCCAGCGACGATCAGGCCCAGCGGCAAGGCGGCGGCGCCCAGCAGGTTCATGACCTCGGACAGGCCGGGGATCAGCGGCGCGCGCAGGACGTTCAGCGCCAGACCGATCAGACACGCCAGCAGGATCGGATTGGCGATCATCGACTTCAGCAAACCGAGAACTGACGGTTCGCGGTGCAAGGCGCCCCATTTCGCCAGCACGGCGACGCAGGCGATGTTGGTCACCGGAATGATGAAGGCGATGGCCACGGCGGCCAGGGCCGTGCCTTCCGATCCATAGATCGACTGGATCACCGGCACGAAGACGAAGCTGTTCCAGCGGATCACGCCCTGAAAGACGCTGGTGTAGGCGGGGCCGTCCAGCTTGATCAGCGGCTTGGCCGCCAGCGTCGCCGCCGCCACGATCAGGGTTGCGCCCACGGCGGCAGAACCTGCGACCGTCGCGCCGCCGCCCGCCAGATCGGCGTGCCAGATCGCGGGGATCAAAAAGCTGGGATAGAAGATGTTGATCGACAGCTTCTCGATCGGCCGCCAGGCTTCGTCGGGCAGGAAGCCCGATTTGCGCAGGCCGTAGCCCAGGGCGATCATCAGAAAGACGGGCAGGATGCCCGCGGTCAGGGCTGTCAAATCCAGGTCGCCTGATCCCGCACCCGATCCAGCGCCCCTTGCAGAATCCAGGCGGCGGCGGTGCGGTCGACGACCTGGGCGCGACGTTTGCGGTTCAGGTCCAGGTCTTCAATCAGGAAGCGTTCAACGGCGCTGGTGGACAATCGCTCGTCCCAGAAGGCGATATTGATGGGGCGCAGCCGCTCCAGATTGCGCGCGAAGGCGCGGCAGGACTGGGCGCGGGGGCCTTCGGTCCCATCCATGTTGGCGGGCAGGCCGATGACCAGGGCCGAGACCTTGCGGTGGTTCATCAGCTTGAACAGGTGTTCGGCCTCGACGGTGAACTTGGACTTGCGGATCAGCTCCAGCGGCGAGGCGATCAGGCGCGTGGAGTCCGACACGGCGACGCCGATGGTCTTCTCGCCCAGGTCCAGCCCCATCCACGGCGTGTCGGGCGGGCAGGCGGCGGGCAGGTCGAGGAGGTCGAGAACGGGCACGGCCGGGCGGTAGGCCGCAAACCGGCGGAAGTCAAAGGCGTCGCCTTGTGAATCCGAGGTCGGAAGGCTATCCCGCCGATACATTCCTTATCGACGTGTATTGGAGGGCCGCATGGCCATCGACGCTGCGACGGTGCGCAAGGTTGCGCATCTCGCCCGCATCAAGACCCCCGAGGACCGGCTGGAACCGCTGGCGCAGGAGCTGAACGGCATCCTGAACTGGATCGAGCAGTTGGATCAGGTGGATGTCGAAGGCGTGGAGCCGATGACCTCGAACGTGGCCCAGCCGCTGCGCCTGCGCAACGATGTCGTCACGGACGGCGCCAAGCGCGACGCCGTCCTGTCCAATGCTCCGAAGTCGGCTGACGGCTTCTTCGTCGTGCCCAAGGTTGTCGACTGATCATGAGCGACCTGACCAAACTGACACTGAAGGCGGCCGTCGACGGCCTGAAGGCCAAGGAATTCTCCTCGGCTGAAATCACCCAAGCCTTCCTGACCAATATCGAAGCCTCAAACCCGACGCTGAACGCCTATGTCGAGGTGACGGCGGACAAGGCGCTGGAAATGGCCAAGGCGTCCGACACCCGTCTGGCGGCAGGCGAGGGCGGCGTGTTGGAAGGCGCGCCGCTGGGCATCAAGGACCTGTTCTGCACCGAGGGCGTGCAGACGACGGCAGGCTCCAACATGCTGCGCGGCTTCGTCCCGCCCTATGAATCGACCGTGACCGCCAATCTCTGGCGCGACGGGGCGGTCATGCTGGGCAAGCTGAACATGGACGAGTTCGCCATGGGCTCCTCCAACGAAACCTCGGCCTTCGGGCCGGTGAAGAACCCGTGGAAATCGACGGGCTCGAACGCCGAGCTGACGCCGGGCGGTTCGTCGGGCGGTTCGGCCTCGGCGGTCGCCGCCGACCTGTGTCTGGCCGCCACCGCATCGGACACCGGCGGCTCGATCCGCCAGCCCGCCGCCTTCACCGGCACGGTCGGCATCAAGCCGACCTATGGCCGCGCCAGCCGCTTCGGCATGGTGGCGTTCGCCAGTTCGCTGGATCAGGCCGGACCGATCACCAAGACGGTCGAGGACGCGGCCCTGCTGCTGCAATCCATGTGCTCGTTCGACGCCAAGGATTCGACCAGCCTGGATATCCCGACGCCTGACTGGACCCAGTCGGTCGGCCAGTCGGTCAAGGGCCTGCGCATCGGCGTGCCGCGCGAATATGTCGTGGACGGGATGCCGGCGGAAATCCAGGCGCTGTGGGATCAGGGCGTGGCCTGGCTGAAGGACGCCGGTTGCGAGATCGTCGAGATCAGCCTGCCGCACACCAAATACGCCCTGCCGACCTACTATATCGTCGCGCCTGCCGAGGCGTCGTCGAACCTGGCCCGTTACGACGGGATGCGGTTCGGACATCGCGCGGAGGAGTTCAAGTCGCTGGACGACCTGTACGCCACCTCGCGCGCCGAGGGCTTTGGCAAGGAAGTGCAGCGTCGCCTGACGATCGGCGCCTATGTGCTGTCGGCCGGTTTCTACGACGCCTATTACGTCAAGGCGTTGAAGGTGCGTCGCCGCATCGCCGAGGATTTCGACAATGTCTGGGGTCAGGTGGACGCCATCCTGACGCCGTCGACGCCGTCGGCCGCCTTCGCCCTGGGCGACAAGCAGATCGACCCCCTGACCATGTATCTGAACGACGTCTTCACGGTGACGACCAATCTGGCCGGTCTGCCGGGCATTTCCGTGCCGGCAGGGGTGGATTCGGGCGGTCTGCCGCTGGGCCTTCAGGTCATCGGAAAGGCCCTGGACGAGGCGACGGTGTTCCAGGTCGGCGCGGCGCTGGAACGCGCGGCGGGCTTCACCGCCAAGCCGGACCGCTGGTGGTAGGCCGTCCAGCGTAGGATGGTCGCATTGACGCCCGCGGGCCGCGGGCGTCTGATGGCTCCAGTTGCAAGACCTGGGAGCCAACCATGGACGAGCGAACGGGAAACGACCACCGCAGCCTGATCAAACAGGTGCTGGACGATGGGGCAGGGCCCGCGCGGTCGGCGCTGGCGGCGTCGTGGCGACGGTCGATGACGCTTTATGGCCTGGATCCTGAAAGTCGGGGCCAGGTGGTCACCCTGACCGAAGGCCAACTGCGGGCCGCGCGCGAGGCGATGGAGCCGGTGACGCAGGCGGCGCAGGGCGTGCTTGATAGGCTGTTCCTGGCCGTGGGCGACGCGGGATGTTGTGTTCTGCTGTGCGATGCATCGGGCGTGCCGGTCGAGCGGCGCGGCATGGCCAGCGACGACGACACCTTCCATCGCTGGGGACTGTGGCCCGGCGCGGTCTGGTCCGAGGCGGTAGAAGGCACCAATGGCATCGGAACGGCCCTGGCCGAAAAGAGGGCGGTGACCATCCACCGCGACCAGCATTTCCATGCGCGAAACACCGGGCTGAGCTGTTCCAGCCATCCGATCTACGATCATCTGGGGCGGCTGGCGGGGGCGCTGGACGTGTCGTCCTGCCGGGCGGATCAGACCGAGGCCATGCTTGGGCTGATCACCGCCGCCGTGGCGGATGCGGCGCGCGCCATCGAGGCCCAGACCTTCCGCAAGGCCTTTTCCGAGGCGCGGATCGTCCTGGCCGGCGACGTGGCCGAACGTAATACGGCGGCCCTGCTGGCCGTGGACCGCGACGACCTAGTCATCGGGGCGACCCGTGCGGCGCGACTGGCGCTGTCGATCACGGACGAGCGGATCGCGGGGCAGTTGGCGGCCTGGGAGGTTCTGGGCGGCGGCTCCATCGAGGCGGACCTTTTGGAGGCCGAGCGCGGAGCGGTCCGGCGGGCCCTGGCTTTGAACAACGGCAATGTGTCGGCGGCGGCGCGAGGTTTGGGCGTTAGCCGGGCGACCCTGCATCGCAAACTGCACCGGCTGGGCCTTGCCGGCGCCGCCCACTGATCGCGACTGTCGCAAACCTGCGACAGGTTTGCAGCGCACCATGAACGGCCGGTCTGGCGCCCACGCGCCCCTAGGACGAGCTTCCGGTCCCAACGACGTCGATAAGCGACGCCCGAGAAGCACGTCAGGAAGCCATCATGACCAAGCCCGAATTCAGTCGCGCCGCCACCCCCAAGTTCAAGGCGCGCTATGACAACTTCATCGGCGGACAGTGGGTCCCACCGGTCAACGGCCGCTATTTCGAGAACACCTCCCCGGTGAACGGCCGCGTCCTGTGCGAGGTGGCCCGGTCGGACGCGGCGGACGTCGAAAAGGCGCTGGACGCCGCCCACGCCGCCAAGGACGCCTGGGGCCAGACCAGCGTGGCGGAGCGCGCCCTGCTGCTGAACCGCATCGCCGATCGGATCGAACAGAATCTGCAGGCCGTCGCGGAGGCCGAGACCTGGGACAACGGCAAGCCGGTGCGCGAGACGCTGGCGGCCGACATCCCCCTGGCCATCGACCATTTCCGCTATTTCGCCGGCTGCATCCGCGCCCAGGAAGGCGGGATTTCGGAGTTGGACCACAACACGGTCGCCTATCATTTCCACGAGCCGCTGGGCGTGGTGGGGCAGATCATTCCGTGGAACTTCCCGATCCTGATGGCGGCGTGGAAGATCGCTCCGGCCCTGGCGGCGGGCAACTGCATCGTGCTGAAGCCGGCCGAACAGACCCCGGCCTCCATCCTGCTGGTCGTCGAACTGATCCAGGACCTGCTGCCGGCCGGCGTGCTGAACATCGTTTCGGGCACGGGCGTCGAAGTCGGGGAACCTCTGGCCACCAATCCGCGCATCGCCAAGATCGCCTTCACCGGCTCGACCGCCGTTGGTCAGAAGATCATGGAATACGCCACCCAGAACATCATCCCGGTGACGCTGGAACTGGGCGGCAAGTCGCCGAACATCTTCTTCAAGGACGTGATGGATCACGACGACGCCTTCCTGGACAAGGCGCTGGAAGGATTCGCCATGTTCGCCCTGAACCAGGGCGAGGTCTGCACCTGCCCCAGCCGGGCCCTGGTGCACGAGGACATCTATGACGCCTTCATCGAGAAGGCGATCGCCCGGGTGAAGGCGATCAAACAGGGCGATCCGCTCGACCCCGCAACCCAGGTCGGCGCCCAGGCGTCGGACCAGCAGTTGAAGAAGATCCTGAGCTATCTGGATATCGGCAAGGCCGAGGGCGCAGAGGTTCTGACCGGGGGCGAACAGGCCGTGCTGAAGGACGATCTGTCGGGCGGTTTCTACGTCGAGCCGACCGTGTTCAAGGGCACGAACAACATGCGAATCTTCCAGGAGGAGATCTTCGGCCCCGTTCTGGCTGTGACCACCTTCAAGACGCTGGAAGAAGCCATCGCTATCGCCAACGACACCGAATACGGCCTTGGCGCCGGGGTGTGGTCGCGCGACATGAACACCGCCTATCGCGCCGGCCGCGCCATTCAGGCCGGACGGGTCTGGACCAACTGCTATCACCAGTATCCGGCGCACGCGGCCTTCGGCGGCTACAAGAAGTCGGGCATCGGGCGTGAAAACCACCGGATGATGCTGGACCACTATCAGCAGACCAAGAACCTGCTGGTCAGCTACAGCCCCGACAAGCTGGGCTTCTTCTGATCTGAATCAAGGATGGTCGACCTCGGATCGACCATCCTGTGCCTTGCCCGCCGGCCAACTCCCACGGCGAGTGAAACTTCCGGCGGGCGGGCCGATGTCCTGCTTTCGGTCCGTCCGTCCGGCGATTTTCTGGTGTCGATCTTCGACATGGCGCCGGAACGGGACCAGGGTGGTCGTCGGCGGGCGGCCGGGCGAACCGGCCGCCTCTGTTCCTTTGCGCGAAAAATGGATCAGGCGGCCGGGATGGCTTTCAGATCCGTGTCGATGGCCGCGATCTTGGCGTCAGTGATATTGCCCTGAGAGAAGGGCGCGACCTGACGCAGGGTCATGCCCTTGAACTGGGCGTAGGCGGGGTGACGGTCGATGCCGGGCAGATGCTTGTCCAGCACGGCCTTGGTCGCCGGATCGGCGACCAGCGCCTCGATGGTGCTGTCGATCGTCGGATGGGCGGCCTGGTGATCCACGGCGTGATGGTCGTGGGCGGGGGCAGGGGCGGGCTCCGTCTGCGCCGAGGCGGCGCCAACCGCGAGCAGAGAGGCCGCAGCGGCGGCGAACAGGGTCTTGGTCATCGAAATCTCCTTTGAGAGGCGGAAGTTGATCGCCTTTCGCGACATCATCAAGACAGCCCCCTTTCTCGCCGCCGACGAGGGCGCTAGGACGGGCGCATGACCGACACTGTTTCGACCGCGAAAACGATCAAGGGCCGCACCGGCGATTGGGAAATCGTCATGGGGCTGGAAATCCACGCCCAGGTGGCGTCCAAGGCCAAGCTGTTCTCCGGGGCCGCAGTCGGCTTCGGCGCGGGACCGAACGAGCAGGTGTCGCTGGTGGACGCGGGCTTCCCCGGCATGCTGCCGACGCTGAACAAACACTGCGTCGAACAGGCGGTGAAGACGGGCCTGGGCCTTCGCGCCCAGATCAACAGGCGCAGCCAGTTCGACCGCAAGAACTACTTCTATCCCGACCTGCCGACCGGCTATCAGATCAGCCAGCTCTATTACCCCATCGTGGGTGAAGGCTTGGTCGAGGTGGAGGCCGAGGACGGCAGCTTCTTCAACGTCGGAATCGAGCGGCTGCACCTGGAGCAGGATGCGGGCAAACTGATCCACGACCTGTCGCCGACCGAAAGCTATGTGGACCTGAACCGGGCCGGAACCGCGCTGATGGAGATCGTGTCGCGTCCCGACCTGCGCACGCCGGAAGAGGCTGTGGCCTATGTGAAGAAGATCAGGACCATCCTGATCTACCTCGGCACCTGCGACGGGGACATGGAGAAGGGCAATCTGCGCGCCGACGTGAACGTGTCCGTCTGCCGTGCGGGCAACTACGACAAGTTCAAGGCCAGGGGCGATTTCAGCTACCTGGGTACGCGCTGCGAGATCAAGAACGTCAATAGCTTCCGCTTCATTTCTCAAGCGATACAGTATGAGGCGCGCCGCCAGATCGAGATTCTGGAGGACGGCGGTTCGATCACGCAGGAGACGCGCCTGTTCGATCCGACCAAGGGCGAGACGCGCTCGATGCGGTCCAAGGAAGAGGCGCAGGATTATCGCTACTTCCCCGACCCCGACCTGCTTCCGCTCGATCTGGAAGAGGCCTGGATCGCCGAGATCAAGGCGTCCTTGCCCGAGTTGCCGGACGACAAGCGCAAGCGTCTGATGGCCGACTATGGGCTGTCGCAATATGACGCCATCGTGTTGATCTCGGAGCAGGCCAAGGCCGATTATTTCGAGGCGGCGGCCAAGGGCCGCGACGCCAAGCTGGTGTCGAACTGGGTGACGAACGAGGTCTCGGCGCGTCTGGCCGCCGACGGCAAGGACTTCAGCGAAAACCCCCTGCCGGCGGCGCATGTGGCGCAACTGGTGGAGTTGATCGAGACCAACGTCATCTCGTCAAAGATCGCCAAGGAGGTGTTCGACCACGTCTGGAACGGCGAAGGCTCGCCGACCGACGTGGTCGAGAAGCACGGCCTGAAACAGGTCACCGACACCGGGGCCATCGAAAAGGCCGTGGATGAGATCATCGCCGCCAACCCCGACAAGGCGGCGGCCGTGGCCGAAAAGCCCCAGGCCATCGGCTGGTTCGTCGGGCAGGTCATGAAGGCCACAGGCGGCAAGGCCAATCCGGCGGCGGTCAACGACATCCTGAAGGCCAAGCTGGGCCTGTGACGACCAAGGTCGCGTGAACGGCGAAGGCCCCCGCAGATCGCTCTGCGGGGGCTTTTCAATAGGGGCCTTCTTAATGAAAGGCCCGGCAGCCGGGCTCAAGTCAGCAAGACCGGTTGGCGATCACCAGCGCCAGGCGTCGCGAACGACATCGATGATGTAGCCGTCGAATTCGTCGATCAGATACAGGGTGTTGTCGACCGAGACCCAACGTGTGCCGGGCGGCGGATAGCCCAGCCCATAAGTCCGCCAGTCCTGCAGCTGATAGCGCCAGAAGGCGTCAGGCAGATATTGCCCCACCGACCAACTCCGTCCCCAATAGGAACGTGGCACGCTGTAGTAGCCCCAGCCTGGCGCGAAGTAGAAGCCCGACCGGAAGCCGTCATAGCCCCGGAATCGGTTGTCGTTGCGCCACCAGTCGGCGCGACGTTCGCGATAGAAGTCGCGCCGCCAACGCTCGGCGTCGAACCGCTGACGGAACTCGCGGCGCAGACGTTCGCGGTCGCGGTCGTTGTTCCAGCCCGGGCGGGGGCGATCCGGCCGGTTCCAGCCATCGGGCCGGTCGGGGCGGTTCCAACCGCCATCTGGACGTCCAGGGCGCGGGCCGCCGGGGTTCGGACGATCTGGCCGGTTCCATCCCCCTTCGGGACGATCCGGGCGTCCGCCAGGACCGGGCCGGTCCGGTCTGTTCCAGCCGCCTTCCGGCCGGTCAGGGCGTTGACCGCCGGGTGTAGGCCGGTCCGGGCGCGGCGCACCGGCGTCGGGGCGATAAGGACGCGTGCCGCCCCCGTTGGGGCGGTCAGGCCTGTTCCAGCCGCCTTCGGGCCGTTCTGGTCGCGTGCCGCCAGGGTTCGGACGGTCGGGCCGGTTCCAACCGCCTTCCGGTCGGTCGGGCCGTTGGCCGCCGTTCGGCCGGTCAGGCCGGTTCCAACCACCCTCTGGCCGTTCAGGGCGAGGACCGCCAGCCTCGGGACGCGCGGGCCGCTCGAAGCGGGGCTGCGTCTCGCGAGTTATCGCGGGCCGGTCGGGGCGATCCGCGCGGCGATCTGGACGTTCACGGCGCGGCGCGGGCTGTTCCGTCGCATCCTGCGCCAGGGCTTGAAGTGGAGCGGCCAAGGGGCCGGCGACGCCGGCGATGGCGGTGAAAGCCATCAGAAGGCGTTTCATGGTCTTTGCGTTCCTGCACGCCGGTTTTCCGGCGGCTTGGGCAGACGATGCGGCCCTGTCGATGAACCCAGACTGAACATGGTTTTCAGCTGGCGGCCGCCAAGAAAAAAGCCCCGCAGACGACCGCGGGGCTTCTCGATACTCGCGTCAAACCGGCTCAATAGACGCCGGACATGACGCTGGCGATCAGGCCGGTGGCCACCGCGATCATCAGGATGTCGTTGCCGGCGTGAACATAGCGATAGCCGCGCGGCGCTTCGCGGAGGCCATAAACATAGGGATCGCGGACATAGTAGGTCCGATACTGCGACGGCAGATAGCCGCCGGTGCGCCAGCGGTAGCCATAGTAGCGCGGTTCGACCCGATAGTAGCCGTAGCTGGGCGCATACCAGTAGCCCGCGCGCGGACCGTTGTAGCCGCGGAAGTCGGCGCGGCCACGCCACCAGTCGCGATTGTTGCGATCCCAGCGGTCGCCGCGCCAATCGCGGCGGTCGTCGCGACGCTCGGCCCAATAGTCCCTGCGGTCATCACGGCGGTCGCGCCAGTAATCGCCGCGATTCGCGTATCGACCGTCGCGCCAGTCGCGACGATCATCGCGCCGCTCGTGGCGGAAGTCGCGTCGGTCGTCGCGTCGATCCTGGCGATACTCGCGGCGGTCGCGGTCCTGGGCCTGAACGAGCATCGGCACGGCCGTCGTCGACAGGGCGAGGGCGACGACGGCGGCCTTGGTGAGGCGGTTCATCAGAAGTGCTCCATTTCTGGGGCGGCCGACGAAGACGCCGGATCGACCCGTTGATGACCGCCAGCTTCGCCACTGGCGGCTGAATGCCTGCTGAATGGCGCAGTCAGGTTCTCAGAGCCGTTCGCAATCGGGTTTTTGAGCTGTGAATCACCGGGCGAGTATTCATTCCTGCTTTACTGAAAACCCCGCGTCACGCCGTTCGCCGTTAACTTTAACTTCAAACCGCCGGTATTTGATGAGGTCTCATGAGGCGGGTCCAGAACGGCGCCCGTTCAGGAGATACGGTGATGAACGCGCAAGAACTGGCGCATGATCTGCAAGCCCAGAACGACGGGCTGCCGCTGCCGACGCCGGACATGTCCGGCGACGACCTGTTCAAACTGGGCATGATGTATTCGGCTGGATCGGGCGGCTGCCCGATGGACCGGGTGTCGGCTCACATGATCTTCAACCTGGCGGCCATGAAGGGCTCGGTCGAAGCGCGCGTCTATCGCCGCGAGATGAGCATGGAGATGGAGCGCGAGGAGATCGCCGAGGCGCAAAAGGCCGCGCGCCGCTACATCGACCAGGGCGTGGTTCAGCTGGTCGCCTGACCCGCCAGGCGACAGCCCGTCAGAACTGGGCGAAGCCGTTTCCGCGCGTGCCGTTGATCGAATAGCTGAAGCCGATGGGCAGGGCGGCGCGGACCTGGGTGAAGAAGGCCGCGAGTTCGCCCAGGGTCGAGCGCGGCACGAACAGGATGTCGCCACGCCGCAAGGCCACGACCTCGCCCCGACGCGGCCGAAGATCCACGACGCGCATCATGCGCGATCCGCCCGGACCCCGACGGATCAACGCCACCTGGTCCGGTCGCGATGTTGGGGCGAATCCGCCGGCCTGGATGATGGCCTGATAGGCGTCCAACTCGCCCACCATCTCGAACACGCCCGGCGTGCGGACTTCGCCGTCCACCCAGACGCGGATCGGCCCTGCCTGGCGCAGGGTCACCTCGACCACCGGTCGGATCAGTTGGGACGCATAGGCGCCAACCAGGTTCTGTTGCAGTTGGGGCAGCGTCTGGTCCGCCGCCATGACCGACCCGATCAGCGGCAGGGCGATGCGACCGTCCGGCCCGACCTTGACCGTGCGGGTCAACTCGGACGCCGTGGGCGTCGCCACCTCGATCTCGTCGCCGGGATAGAGCAGATATTCCGGTTGGCGGTCCGTCCAGTCGGCGAAGGCCAGGCCGTTCAGATCGCGGTCTGGCGCCCGGCCGCCGTCGAATGACGAACGCGGCGCGCCCATGCCGCCCCCGCACGCCGCCAGCGACGAGGCGATAGAGGCCGAACCCAGGGTCAGCAGGAACAGGCGGCGATCTGTCGGCATGAGAATCGGTCGGCCCTTGAGCAGCGGTTGGAGGCAGGGTCGTCGGTTATGGGTAATCATCGGTTAACGCCGGTGGGCGAAGGGTGGCTGCAACAGGTCTTTCTAGGGATTCGGCGCGTTCGATGCGTTCCACGGCATACGTCACGGCAAGACCGCGCTACGGCGTGCTGGACGTGATCGGCCTGCTGTTTCGCGAACTGCTGCTGATGATCCTGGTCTTCGTCGTGATCCTGGGGCTGGGATTCGCGGCGGCGATGACCCTGAAGAAGAGCTACACCGCCACTGGATCGGTCTTCGCCGGCGTCGGCCAGGAATATGTCTATCAGCCGCGCGTGGGCACGGCGGAACGGGGACAGGCGCCGCAGGGCGACGAGGTCGCCAACTCCGAAGCCGCCATCCTGGGTTCCAGCGCCGTGCGCCAGAAGGTGGTCCAGGCCTTGGGCCCCGCCGCAATCCTGGGTGAAGCGCCGAAGGGCGGGGCGGAGAAGGCGCAGGCCGCCGCGACCAAGGCGATAGGCGGCGGCCTGGGCGTCGCCACGGCGCCCGGCAGCGCAGTGATCCATCTGACCTACAAGGCCGACGATCCCGAGCGCGCCGCGCGGGTGCTGAACGCCGTGATCGAACAGTATCTGATCTATCGCCGCGAAGTGTTCCAGGACAAGACGCCGGCCATCGCCAGCCAGCGCGTGGCCTTCGAGGACGAACTGGGCGATGCGGACCGGGCCTATGAGGCCTTTCTGACCTCCAACCAGATCGGCGACTTCGCGGCGGCCAAGGCCACGCTGGCGGCGACCTATCAGAGCGTATTCACCGACCGGATGTCGACCCAGAGCCAGCTGAACCAGACCAGCCAGAGGCTGAACACCCTGACGGCGCAACAGGCGGGAACGCCGGCCGAGGTCGCGCTGCAACAGGATCTGAACATCTCGGCTCAGGACCAGGTGCTGCAGCTGCGCACCGAGCGCGAACAGCTGTTGTCGCGCTATCAGCCCGACGCACAGCCGGTGAAGGACATCGAGGCGCGGATCAACCAGCTTCAGGCCTATGTCTCGACCGGAACGGCGGTGGGCGCCAAGGAAGTTCGGACAGGGCCCAACCCCGTCTGGACCGAGCTGGAAACCAACCGCATCAACACGCGCGCCGAGCGGGATTCGTTGGCGGCGCGCCTGTCGGTCCTGGATCGGCAGCTGAATGATCTTCGCGGCCGTCAGGCGCGACTCACGGCGCTGGAATCCGAGAATACGACCCTGGCCGGCAATCGCGAGGTTCTCAGCGCGTCGATCCGCGAGTTCCAGCAGCGCGAGACGCAGAGCCGGGCCGACAACGCCCTGGTCGCGGCGGGCGCCGACAACGTCACCGTCATCGAGCGCGCTCAGCCTCCGGCGACGGGCAAAAGCCTGAAGATTCCACTGCTGGCGGCGGTCTTCCTGTTCGCGGCCTTCACGGCTCTGTGCGTGGGTCTGCTGCGGGTCTTCACGCGGCGAGGCTTCACCACGCCGGCTTCTGTCGGCCGGACGCTGGACATGCCCGTCCTGGCCGTCGCCCCGGCGAAGGCGGGCTGACCGATGCCGTGCTAGGCTAGGGGTTCGAGGGAGCGCCTTGGCGATTCGATGGTCGATCTGACGTCTGAAATGGCGGGTTTGTGGGCCGCGCTGGGAACCGCGCCGGCGCACCGCGCGCGCGTCATCCAGTTCGCGGCCGCCGCGACCGGAGAGGGCGTCTCGACCGTCGCGCGCGAGTTCGCCCGTCTGGCGGCCGTGCGGGCGCGCAAACCTGTCTGGCTGATCGACGGCGATCTGGCGCAGCAGGGGCAGCTGGAGGCTGTGTCGGCCGAGCCGGATCGGTTCGGCCAGATCGGCAAGGCGGCCCAGGCCTCGCCCGACGGGTCGACGTTCTACGCCGTGACGCCGCGCGTGACGGGGCGCGACGGCAAACCTGTGCCGGACGCGCGCCTGATGACCGCCCGGTCGTGTCTGGGCGGCAGGCTGTGGGTGACCCACTTCCACATGGAGGCCTTGCGGTCCGGGCATCGGGTCGAGGCGTTGGGCGATCCGGGATACTGGGAGGCGCTGCGTCCCCATGCAGACACCATCGTCATCGATTCCCCGGCGGCCGACCGCAACGACATGGCCATCATCCTGGCCCCCTTCGTCGACACCACCGTACTGGTGGTCGCCGCCGAAAGCACGGCCGCCAGCGCGCCGGTGATCCTGCGCGACGAAATCGAGGCGGTGGGCGGGCGGATCGCCGGGGTGGTGATGAACCGCTCGACCTATCGCGTCCCCGGATTTCTGCAGCGTCTAACGGGGTGACGCTGGATCAGTCGGTGCGCGCCAGCATGGCCGCGCCGTACAGCTTCGGCTCGAAGCCCTTTGTCCAGAACACCTTGCCGAGGCCTCGGGCGCATCTGTCATAGGTTTCGGCCCGATCAGGACGGCGCAGCAGGAGGGAGACGAGCGACGCGACGCCCCAGATCGCCGTCTGAACGGCGCCGACCATCATCCACTTGACGACGCCCGGCCAATCACGACGGTCAGCCGCCATCTGGCTGGGGCTCTGACCATAGGCGAAGGCGCGGGTCAGGGCGTAGCGCAGGGTCGCGCGGCGCGGGGGGGCGAACTCGTCCACCCAAGCGCCTGCGGCCCAGCCGAAACGGCCGCCGCGCGCCATCAGGTCGGTGAACAGTCGGTCGTCCTCGCCGCCGGTCTCGTTCATGGCCACGTCGAATGGCGCTGCGCCGGGCAGGGCGGCCGCGCGCACCATCAGACTGTTGCCGCAGCCGTGGATATGATCGGTCAGGCCGGTGACATCCGGCCCGTCCCGGCCAAAGAACCGCTCCAGATAGGCGCTTGTCCAGCCGGTGTTTTCCGGCACGCGGCCCCGAATGGGACCGAACAGGACGTCGGCGCCGGTCTGGATCTGGGCGTCCAGCAGGGCCGCCAGCCAGCCGGCCGAGGCCGCTTCGTCATCGTCCAGAAAGGCGATCAGAGGCGCATCGGTCGCCGCTAGACCCACATTACGCGCCGTCGCCACCCCAGGAACAGGCGCATGAGCGTAGATCAGCGGGACTGGCGCGTCGGCCCGCAGCCGCTGCACCCCCGGAGCAGCCGAGCCGTCGGGATCATTGTCTGCGACCACGACGGCGGCGATGCGGTCCAGCGAACCGACCTGGGCGAAGACCGAGCGCAGAGCCCGCTCCAGACCTTCTGGCCGGCGCAGGGTGGGAATGATGACGGCGACGTCGGCGGCCATCAGATCGCATCCGCATAGACGGCGGCGCGGTAGAGCCTCAGCGCAAAGGCGCGAGCCTTTACAGGCAGGGCGGACGTCAGGGCGGCCTGTTTCATCGCCCGGCGAACCGCAGGCAGCAGCGGCATACGCTTCAAGGCCCGCGCGGCGCGATAGCTGGGGTAGGTCTGGACGATGGCGGGGTGCAGGTCGACGACGCGGGCGAAGTTGGTTGCGCCCTGGTCGAATTTGCGCGCCAGATCCTCAACCGTATCCAGGCCCATGTGCGTCGCGGGATTGTCGATATGAACGACGGCGAAGCGGCGCGAGACGCGCATGGCCCACTCCACATCCTCCCAACCCCAGCCGGTGAAGCCGGGATCGAAGGATTCGGCGGCGAAGACGTCGCGCCGCACCAGCAGGTTGGACGTATAGACGTATTTCTCGGGCGTTAGGGCGCGGGTCGCGGCCGGCACGCATTCTGACGCCGCCGACAGGGCGCGGTGAACGGCGAAGCGGGCGTCGGTCGGCGCCTGATCCAGCGAAAAGCCGCCAAAGGCCGCTGCCGGATCCGTCTCGGCGACCAAGGCGCGCCAGGTCTGAAGGAAGTGCGGCGTGTCGGGCCGCATGTCGCTGTCCAGAAATAGATAGGCCTGTCCGCGCGCGGCGGTGGTCAGGCGGTTGCGTCCCCGCGCGCGGCCTTCGTTGGCAGGCAGGGTGATCAGCCGAACCGGCAGGTGCGAGGCGTCGGCGGAAGTTTGAAGCCGATCGGTTAGGGGCGCGTCCGCCGTGCCGTCGTCCAGCAGGATCAACTCGACCGCGCCGTTCAAGGCATCCGCCTCTCGATCCAGCAGTTCCATCAGCGATTGAGGATCGTCTCTCAGAAAGGGGATCAGGACCGAAATCGTCGGTCGGGCGGTCGCCCAGGCGGCGTTGTCGTGGATGGCGGCCCCGGTCATGCGGCTGCCCCACGGCGCGCCTGGACCAAGCGTTTCAGCACATCGCGAACCCCGGCGGCGTTCAGCGCCAGGGCGGCGCCGGCATAGACCAGGCCGCCTATGCCGGCATCCAGGATCAGCTCAACCAGACCGCCCAGCGGCGGAAGCATCAGGACCACGGCGGCCATGACCGCTGACGCCAGGCCGCAGCGCGCCAGCGCGTCCCAAGGCACGGGCAGGGCGATGGCGCGACGGCTGAGCGCCAAACAGGCGATCAGACCTATGGCGAAGCTGGCGGCGGTGGCGATGGCGGCTCCCACCACCCCCAGTCTCGGAATCATCATCAGGTTCAGCCCGACGTTGCACAGCGCCGGGATGGCCATGGTGATCAGCAGCAACCCTGTCTTTTTGCCCAGGGTGAAGCCGAAACCGAAATAGTAGGCGATCAGCCCCGACAGAAAGGACGAGGCCGCTATCCACGGCGTGACCAGGGCGGCGGCGTCCCTGAGATCACGCCCGATCATCAGCTCCGCCATTGGTCGCGCGACCAGCGACAGGCCTACGGCGGCGGGCAGGCCGATCAGGATCAGGGTCGAACCCTGTTCCAGCGCCGTCTTGCGAAGCGCCTCGCGCCCGCCGCGCTCCAGCGCCATGACCATGGCCGGCGCGCCCGCGGCGCCCAACCAGATGAAGATGACGTCCAGCGTCCGGTTCGCCAGACTGTAGCTGGCGTGATAGGCGCCCACCGCCGCCGCATCCATGAAGGCGGCCAGCAGGAAACGGTCGGTCGAGGCCAGCACAAGCGCCAAGGTCAGGGACGCCGCGATCGGATAGCCATAGGCGGCGTAGGCTCGCAGCCGCGCGCCATCCACCGTTCCGCCCGTCGTCTGACGCAACTCTCCCGGCAGGATGAAGGGCAGGGCGAACAGAGGCGCGATGGCCAGGCCCAGCAGCGGCGAGGCCGCGCCGGCGCCCGCCAAGGCGAACCCCGCCCCAACCAGGAAGCCCAGCACGGCGACCAGGATGTCGACCCAGGCGGCCTTGGACACCTCACCCGCCGCGCGGAACCGCTCCTGGGCCAGCTTGGCCAGGTTGCGCACCGGCGCGCCCGCCAGACCGAAGGCGACCGCCACCTTGAACGCCGGCGTCAGCGGCGCCAGCCACACGACCAGGGCCGCGATGGGCATGAAGACGGCGATGATGGTGAAGGAGGTGCGATACAGGCTGGCGAAATGGGCCGCCAGACCCTCGGGCGTCCGCTCGGCCGCCCAGAACCGCGCCATCGACGCCTCCAGCCAGCTGAAGGTCACCGTATGGGCCAGGGTCGTCACCGAAAACGCCAGGGCGTAATGGCCGAAGTCGGCGGGGCTGAGTAGGCGCGTGAAGACATACAGGGTCAGGAAACCGACCACCCCCTGAACGATCTGGGCCGGCAGATAGCCCCAGACGCCGCGCCAGAACATGCGCTGCTCGCTCAACGCACGGCCGCCCGGTCGCCCAGCAGCACGGGGATGGTCACGGCTATGATCCATAGGTCCAGCCAGAAGGATTGGCGCTCGACATATTCGATGTCCAACTGCACGCGCTCGCGCACCTGGGCCTCGGTATCGACCGGGCCGCGCGATCCCCGGATGGCGGCCCAGCCGGTCATGCCGGGTTTGATGCGGCAGCGATGGGCGTATTCGGCGACCAGCAGGGCGGACTCGGTTTCTCCGGTCTTCATGCCGATGGCGTGGGGGCGCGGACCGACCAGGGACATCTCGCCCGACAGAACGTTGAAGATCTGGGGCAACTCATCCAGGCTGGTGGCGCGGATGAAGCGGCCCACGCGGGTCACGCGGTCGTCGTGCGCGCAGACCTGACGCGACGCCGTGGCGTCGGCGGCCGCATGGCGCATGGACCGGAACTTCCACACCACAATGCTCTCGTGATTGAAGCCGTGGCGACGCTGGCGAAAGAAGACGGGGCCGGGACTGTCCAGACGCACGGCCAAGGCGACCAGGGCCATGACGGGCGCCGCTGCAATCAGGGCCAGTCCGCCCACCAGCAAGTCCTGCATCCGCTTGTTGAAGGCGCGCCGGTCGTGGTCGGCGGGTCCGTCCAGCGCGGCCAGCGGCGCATTGGCCAAACGGTTCAACACGCCGTCGCGGCCCAGTTCCGAATCGACCAGAACCGTCAGCGGATTGGGCAGGGTCTGCAGACGTTGCATCAGATCGCGCACCCGCTGACCCGCCTCAGGATCTATGGCCAGAACGATCCGGTCGACATAGGGCATGATCCGATGCGTCATCAGGGCGTCGGCGTCCCCCAGCACCGGGACGCCGGCGACGCTTTGCGGCGCGCGCGCCAGCCGGTCGTCGAACACCCCCAGCACATTCATGTCGCGCCGTTCCAGCGCCTGTTCGATCAGGGCTTGGGCGTTTCGGGTCGCGCCGACAACGACGATATTGGGCGACAGGGCGCCTTGCCGTCGCCAACGGGCGATCAGACCCAGCCACAGGCCATGAAGACCGATCAGGCCGATGGCGACCGCAGCCGCCCAGGCGCCGACGAGGCTGAGATCATCGGTCCCAACCACCAGGCCTGCCAGCAAGGCGGCGCCTCCGGCGATCAGGCCGCACGCGGCGACGCCGGCTAGATGCAGAATCCACGTCGTCTTGCGTGCGAAACGATAAAGCTGAAACGCTCTCAGCGCCGCCAGCGCCGAGACCGAACCCAGCGCCAACGGGGCGATGTCGGCCATCGTCATCTCGCCCAAGGCGGCGGGGCGGGCGGCCAAGACCGCCGCCAGGGTCACGCCGATCACCACCAGGACATCGATCAGCCTGAAATAATGCGCCGACAAACGAACCGCCGAACGCTGGCGGGCGTTCAGCCAGACCTCGGGCCGGAACGGTCCCCGCGCAGCGCGGCCTTGGCGCTGCGCCCCGCGGACCTGGCCCGGCGCGCGGGCGGCGAGACTTTCGGGGCAGTCGAGCATCGGGGTCCAGGGTCGTTTGACGAAACGCCATTCTGCCGCTTCGGCCTCTATGTCGCGTTAACATGAAACCTTTCGCGCGAACCGGATTGCGCGACGCATCAGCCTCCGCTATCGACGCCCTCGCAGGAGACGTGGCCGAGTGGCTGAAGGCAACGGTTTGCTAAATCGTCGTACCGGGTAACCGGTACCGAGGGTTCGAATCCCTCCGTCTCCGCCATTTTTTCTCTCTTTCAAAAAAATGGACAGACAGCATTGCCGACGCAGGGCCGCGTCCACAATCGCGCCCTCGCGATCTGTCTGGACAACTGCGACGTGAAATTCCGCAGGCCCCGTCCCGGGCGCAGCTTCGCCCATATCCCGCCGTTCTTGATCGATATGCGACGACGTGACGCGGGATTGGCCGCGACGGGGTTGGGCTGAGATGACGTCGGACGCTTCTAAACCGCAGGGCGACGGGCCGGCGGTGTTTCTGGACGCGACGGGGCGTCGGGCGCGGCGGATGCGGATGGCCGCGCTGGCGGCGGCGATCGTCGCGGGGGTCGTGCTGGCGGGATTCGTGGCCAGTCTGATGATCCTGCCCAGTCTGACGGGTCTGTCGGTCGTGTCGCCTGCTGCGTCGGCGGCAGCCCATCGCACCCATGGGGCCGAGCGCGCCCTGTTGAACTACATCGCCCACCGACAGCGGCCGGCGAGCCGCGCGGCCTCGACCAATGGCGCGCCCATCGCCGGCGCCTGGTTCGCGCCGTGGGAGGACGGAGCGCTGGATTCCTTCGCGCGCCATGCGGGTGATCTGACCCATGTCTATCCGACCTGGATCGAGCTGCGTGACGACGGCGGCGATATCCTGACCAAGGACTGGGATCCGACGCGCAACCCCACCACCAAGCCGCTGATCGCGGCGGCTCGCGCGCATGGGGTCAAGATCGTGCCGGTGGTCGGCAACGCCACGGAAGGGCGTTTCGACGCCGGCCGTATCGACCGCATGCTGTCGCCGGCCAACGCACAACACGTCATGGATCAGCTGGTCGGCTTCGTTCAGGCCAACGGCTTCGCCGGTCTGCAGATCGACTTCGAACAGGTGACGCCGCAGCAGATCGAACGGCTGACGCCATGGCTGGCGCAGTTGCGCCAGCGGCTGCACGCCCAGGGGGGCGAGTTGTCCATCGCACTGGAAGTGGGGCTGAGCGATCACGACATCCGCGCCCTGTCCAGCGTCGTCGATTACGCCGCCATCATGGCCTATGACGAACACGGGGAAGACAGCCTGCCGGGCCCGATCTCTTCGGCCCTGTTTGTGGACAAGGCGTTGACGCGCTTCACCCAGCTTGTGCCTGCGGACAAGCTGATCCTGGGGATCGGGGCCTATTCCTATGACTGGCGCGATGGCGACCGTTCAGCCGAATCCCTGACCACGACGGCGGCGCTGGCGACGGCGCGCGGCTATCGGCCCGAGGACAATCCCGCCAATGTGGTCGATTTCGACCCCCAGGCTCTGCAGCCGACCTTCCGCTACACCGACGATCAGGGCCGCGCGCACGAGGTCTGGATGCAGGACGCCGCCTCGGTCGCCAACGCCATGACGATGGGCCGGGGCAGGGGGCTGCGCGGTGCAGCCCTGTGGGCCCTGGGAGAGGAAGATCCCGCCAGTTGGAAGGTGTTTGGGCGTCAGGCCGCGCCTGCGATCAAGGTGATCCCCGCGCTGGAGCACGTGGCCCTGACCCAGCAGATCGCCTTCACCGGCCAGGGTGAACTGCTGAACGTGATCGACACCCCCCATGCGGGCGAACGGCGCATCGCCGTCGACCCGGTCAGCGGCCTGATCAGCGACGAGGTCTGGACCCGTTGGCCCTCGGCCTGGACCGTGCGTCGCACCGGGGCGCCCGACCGCACCCTGGCCCTGACATTCGACGATGGCCCCGATCCCGAATGGACGCCCGAAATCCTGGATGTCCTGAAGGCCAAGGGCGTAAAGGCGACCTTTTTCATGATCGGCGGCAATGCGGCGGCCAACCCCGCCCTTGTTCGGCGTGTGCGTGACGAGGGCCATGAGATCGGCAACCACTCCTTCACCCACCCCAACATGGCCCATGTGGACGAGGAGCGGGTGCGGCTGGAGCTGACGGCGACGGACCGGGCGCTGGAAAGCATTCTGGGGCGTCAGGTCACCCTGTTCCGCCCTCCCTACAACGCCGACTCAGAGCCGGAGTCCTATGGCGAAATCCTGCCGATCGCGGTGGCGTCCAAGCTGGGCTATACGACGGCCGGCGAGTCCATCGACCCGAACGACTGGAACCTGAGCCGCCCCAACCCCGATGGCGGCACGCACCGCCTGCGGCCCGACGAGATCGTGGCGGACGTGCTGGCCCAGGCCGATGCAGGCCACGCCATCCTGCTGCACGACGCCGGGGGCGACCGGTCCGCCACGGTCAAGGCCCTGCCGGTGCTGATCGACGCCCTGCGCGCGCGCGGCTATCGCCTGACGACCATCGGCGGCCTGGTCGGGCGCACCCCGGATCAGACCATGCCGGCCCTGCCGAAGGGCGAGCGGTCGCTGATCGCGGCGGATTCGGCGGCGTTCGGCTTCTCGCACGCGGTCGGGGTTGTGCTGTTCGTCGGCTTCAACCTGGCCATCGGCCTGGGCCTGGCCCGGATCGTGCTGATGCTGGCGCTGGCGTCGCGGCGCAGGCGCCGGGCAGAGCCGCTGGATCTGGCCGCGCCAAGGCCGCGCGTGGACGTGCTGGTCGCCGCCTACAACGAGGCCACGGTGATCCGTCGGACCATAGACAGCCTGTTGTCCAGCCGCGACGTCGACGTATCGGTCATCGTGGTCGACGACGGTTCCAGCGACGGCACCTATGATGTGGTGAAGGCGGCCTTCGGCGACGATCCGCGCGTTCGGCTGAAGCGGAAGCCAAACGGCGGCAAGGCCTCGGCCCTGAACCTGGCGCTGACGGAGGCCGCGGCCCCGGTGGTGGTGGGCGTCGACGCCGACACCCAGCTGTCCGGCGACGCCCTGGCGAAACTGGCCGCCTGGTTCGCCGATCCCAAGGTTGGGGCCGTTGCGGGCAATGTGAAGGTCGGCAACCGCAGCAACCTGGTCACGCGCTGGCAATCCATCGAATACATCACAAGCCAGAACATCGACAGGCGGGCGCTGGCCCTGCTTAATGCGGTGACTGTGGTGCCGGGCGCCATCGGGGCCTGGCGCGCCGAGGCGTTGCGAAGCCTGGGCGGCTACCGCTCCGATACCCTGGCCGAGGACATGGACCTGACCTGGCGGGTGCGCGAGGCGGGCTGGGTCATCGCCAACGAGCCGACCGCCCTGGCCTTCACAGAGGCGCCGTCGTCGCTAGGCGGTCTTTTGAAGCAGCGCTTCCGCTGGAGCTTCGGCACCCTGCAATGCCTGTGGAAACACCGGCGCTCGACGTTCCGGCACGGCTGGTTCGGCGGGCTGGCCTTGCCCAGCCTGTGGCTGTTCCAGATCGTTGGCCAGGTGCTGGCGCCGCTGATCGACCTGCAGCTGGCGGCGGCGATCTTGATGCAGGGCCTGGCCTGGCTGGCGGCGGCGCAGCACGCCGATGTGGACGCGGCGCCCAATCCGACCCTGTGGTTCACCCTGGGTGTCTATGTCGCCTTCACCCTGCTGGAGCTGGCGGCGGGCTGGGTCGCCTTTGGCTTTGATCGGGAAAAGCGCGGCGACCTGTGGCTGCTGCCCACCCAGCGGTTTGTCTATCGCCAGATCATGTATGTGGTCGTCTGGCGCGCGTTGGAGCGGGCCCTGTCCGGCCTGGGCCAGACCTGGGGCAAGCTGAAGCGCACCGGAGACGTTCAGGCGCCGGCCGGCTGAAGGTGCTAGCGGAAGGCGGCCGGCTTCAGGCCGTGGCGGGCCAGCTTGTCGTAAAGCGTCTTCCGCGGAACACGCATCTCGGCCAGGACGGCGGCGATGTCGCCCTGGTGGGTCTGTAGGGCGTCGCGCAACAGTTCCGCTTCGAACCGGTTGAGGCGGTCGGGCAGGCTGAGGCCGTCGTCGGCCGGGCGCGCGGCGTCGTCCAGCGACAGGGCGACCCGCTCGGCGAAATGGGCCAGTTCGCGGATGTTTCCGGGCCAGTCGGCCTCGACCAGGCGACGACGCACGCTGTCCGAGACGGCGGGCGGCTCGATCCCATGACGGTCGGCGGCGCGGCGCAGGAAGTGGGCGAACAGCAGGGGAATATCCTCGCGCCGTTCGCGCAGCGGCGGCACGCGCAGTCGCACCACGTTCAGCCGGTAATAGAGGTCTTCGCGGAAGGTCCCGGCGCGCGCGCCGGCCTCCAGGTCGATCTTTGACGAAGCCAGCACGCGCAGATCCAGGGCGCGCGGCTCGTTGGCGCCGATGGGATGGACCTCGCGCTCCTCCAGCACCCGCAACATCTTAACTTGGACGGCCAGCGGCATGCTCTCGACCTCGTCCAGAAACAGCGAGCCGTTGTGGGCGCGTTCCACATGGCCGACACGGCGACGCAGGGCTCCGGCGAAGGCGCCCAGCTCATGGCCGAACAGCTCGCTTTCGATCAGGCCGTCGGGCAGGGCGCCGCAGTTGACGGCGACGAAGGGCGCCAGCCGACGCCGCCCGCCGTTGTGGAGGGCGCGGGCGACGGCCTCCTTGCCCGTGCCGGTCTCGCCCTCGATCAGCACGTCCATGCGGGCGTCGGCGATCTGGGCGATGGTGGCGCGCAGGGCGGTGATGGCGCGCGAGGCCCCGGCCAGCGGCAACTCCTGACCGCTGTCGGAGGCCATGGCCAGGAGGCGGCGGTTCTCCAACACCAGGCCCCGCTTCTCCAGCGCCCGGTTCAGGCTGTCCTGCAGCCGTTCGAAGGGAAAGGGCTTGGCCACGAAGTCATAGGCGCCGGCCTGCATGGCCGCGACCGCATCGGCGACGTCGCCATGGCCCGTGATCATGATGACCGGAAGGGCCGCGTCCAGCGCCTGAAGCCGATCCAGCAGCTGCCGCCCGTCAAGACCGGGCATCCGCAGGTCGGTCACGACCACGCCTGGAAAGTCCGCATCGACAGCCTTCAACGCCGCTTCGGCGCTGGCGAAGGCATGGACGTCCAGACCCTCCAGCGTCAGCCGCCCGACCAGGGCCTGGCGGAAATCGGCGTCGTCCTCGATCAGGGCGACGGCGGTCAGGCGGGCGAACTGCATCAGGCGATCCTCAGGGTGGCGACGAAGGCGGCGCCTTCGCTGGTGTCGGCCAGATCCAGTTCGCCGCCGAACCCGGCGACCAGATCGCGGCAGATGACCAGACCCAGGCCCAGGCCGTTGGCGCGGGTGGTGATGAAGGGGGTGAACAATTGGGCGCGAACCTCGGCGGGCACGCCCGGCCCGTTGTCGGCCACGATCAGGCGCACGCGATCCTCCGATCGCTCCACCCGCAGCGTCAACCGGGCGCCGGGACGCCCCTCCAACGCCTCGGCGGCGTTCTTGACCAGATTGACGATGACCTGCTCCAGGCGGAAGCGGTCGGCGCGCACGGCCACGTCGGCGTCGCCTTCGCGAACCAGAACGACGCCGCCCTCGTCCAGGCGGCCGCGCGTCAGCAGCAGGGCCCCGTGGATGGCGTCCTCCAACCGCACCACGCCGATCTTGGGGTCGGTCTTGCGCGAGAAGGTGCGCAGGTTCTCGGTGATCGACCCGATCCGCTGGGTCAAATCGCCGATGCGCGACAGGGCGGTGCGCGCCGTGGCCGCGTCCTGACGATCCAGCAGGATGGCGGCGGTTTCAGCCTGGGTCTGGATGGCGGCGACCGGCTGGTTGATTTCATGGGCCACGCTGGCCACGATCTGGCCAAGGGCGGCCAGTTTGCTGGCCTGCACCAGTTCGTCGCGCAGCAGTTCGCGAGCCGCCTCGGCGCGTCGGCGTTCCTCGATCTGGCCGCTGAGGGCGACGTTGGCGTCGCTGAGTTCGCGGGTGCGTTCGTCGATGCGCCGCTCAAGCTCGTGCCGGGCGTCCTCCTCGGCGCGGGCCCGGACCAGGGCCTGGTGACGTCGGCGCAGCAGGAACGCGATCAGCCCCGCCAGCAGGGTCACAATCAGGGCCGCCAGGGCGCGGGCGCTGGCTACGGCGGCTTCGACCGCGCCGCGACTGGGCGAAAGCAGGTGCAGGGTCCAGCCCGGCGTGTCGGTCCCGACGGCGGCGTGCATCCAGCGCTGCTCTCCGCCGATGGGCGCTGTCCGCATCAGACGCGGCTGGTCGTCCGGCGGCGTATCGAAGGGCAGGGGACGCAGCGCCTCGGCGCGAAGCGTCTGGCCGGTCAGGGTCAGGCGACGGCGCGTCTCATCCAGAGGGTCGAGCGTTCTGAACCGCCAGTCCGGGACGCTGGTGATCAGGACGACGCCGGCTGGATCGACGACATAGGCCGGTTCGCCCGACGCACGCCATTCGGCCTCCAGCGCGTCGAACTCCACCTTCACAACAACGACGCCCAGCGGCCGGCCATCGGCGGCGTCCACGCGCCGGGCCAGATAAAGACCCGGCCGGCCGGACACGGTGCCCAGGGCGAAGAATTCGGCCTGGCCGCTTCTCATCGCATTGATGAAATAGGGCCGGAAGCCGTAGTCGGCGCCGACGAAACTGGTCGCCAGGCGCCAGTTGCTGGCCGCGCGCGTGCGCCCGCCTGCGTCGATGACATAGATCGCCGCCGCACGGGTCTGACGCGCCAGACCCTCCAGCTTCGCATTGACCGGATCGGCGGCGTTCGCGCGCGATCTTAGCAGGTTTGCTATGTCCGGATCGCCGGACAGGGCTAGTGGCAGGGAGCGGTGCTTCTCCAGTTCGCTACGGAGCACGGCGGCATGAAGCGCCGCCGCCGACTGCGCCTGACGCGCCAACTCCGCCTGCGCGCCACGACGCGCCGCTTCGCCTGTCGCCAACGCGGCGAAGACGGCGGCCGCCAGCCATGCGGCCAGCGCCAGCCGAAGAGGCTTTCGTGAGCGCTTGCGGCATTCCACACCAACTGAGGCTGAGGACGTCATGATGGCGACTGTGCGGATAATCGCACTGTGATGCTAGTCGTCCGCGCGAAATATCGCACGATAGCCGGTGACACTGTCGTGGGCTTCGCCTTATAGCTCAATAAAAACAACAAAATGGCCCATCATCATCGTGCAGCTTTGCATCGATGGCGGCATGGGGAATGGTCTGGCGGACCGGAGCGCGGCGAAGATCGCGCCCATCGAGGAGACTGCGGCCTGGCCGCACATCAGGAGCCATTCGTGATCCCAGTCCCATCAGAGACCGCGCCGGTCGTGCGCCGGCCGTTCTATCGGCATCTGTACTTCCAGGTGCTGATCGCCATCGCATTGGGTGCGCTGATCGGCCATTTCTGGCCCGAGTTCGGCGAGAGGCTGAAACCGTTGGGCGACGGCTTCATCAAGCTTGTGAAGATGGTCATCGCACCGGTGATTTTCCTGACCATCGTGACCGGCATCGCCGGGATGCGCGACCTCGGCAGCGTCGGGCGCGTGGCGGCCAAGGCCTTCGCCTATTTCCTGGTCTTTTCGACCCTGGCCCTGATCGTGGGCCTGATCATCGCCAACATCGTGCGTCCCGGCCAAGGGCTGAACATCGATCCGGCGACGCTGAACGCGGGCGCGGTCGAACAATACGCCGCCGCCGCCCATGAGAGCACCATCGTCGGCTTCCTGATGGGCGTCATTCCCGACACCCTGGTCAGCGCCTTTTCAACCGGCAACATCCTGCAGGTGTTGTTCGTCTCCATCCTGTTCGGCGTCTCCCTGGCGCTGATCGGCGAGCGCGCCCAGCCGGTGCTCGACCTGTTCGAGACGCTGAGCGTGGCGGTGTTCAAACTGGTGGCCATCGTCATGAAGGCGGCGCCCATCGGGGCGTTCGGGGCGTTCGCCTTCACCATCGGGGCCTATGGCATCGCCTCCATCGCCAATCTGGCGGCGCTGATCGTGACCTTCTACGTCACGGCCATCATCTTCGTCGTCGGCGTGCTGGGGCTGGTGGGCATCGCCAACGGATTCTCGATCCTGAAGCTGATCCGGTATCTGAAGGAAGAACTGCTGCTGGTTCTGGGCACGTCCAGCTCCGAGGCCGCCCTGCCCAGCCTGATCTCGAAGATGGAGCGCGCGGGCGCTGCCAAGTCTGTCGTCGGCCTGGTGGTCCCCACCGGCTATTCGTTCAATCTGGACGGCACCAACATCTATATGACGATGGCGGCCCTGTTTATCGCCCAGGCGCTGAACATCGACCTGACCATCTGGCAGCAGATCACGCTTCTGCTGGTCGCCATGCTCAGCTCGAAGGGTGCGGCGGGTATCACGGGCGCCGGCTTCATCACCTTGGCGGCGACCCTGTCGGTCGTGCCGGACGTGCCGGTCGCCGGCATGGCGCTGATCCTGGGCATCGACCGTTTCATGAGCGAGTGCCGGGCCCTGACCAACTTCATCGGCAACGCCGTGGCCACCATCGTGGTGGCCCGCTGGGAGAACGCGCTGGATCGCGACGCCCTGGCCGCGGCGCTGAATGGACAACCCCAACCCATCGCCGTCGGCCCCGATCCGGCGGCCGGGCCGGGAGACGATCTGGTCCTCGCCAAGGACTAAAGGCGCGAGGACGACAACCAACAGGAGACGGGACCGTCGATCAACGACGGCCCAGGAGGAGGAAACAGGAATGACCAGACACTCGAAATTCGCCCTGCTGGCGACCACGGCTTCGGCTGTGACGCTGATGGCCGCTGGCGGCGCCTGGGCGCAGGCCGAACCGATCGCCGCCGAAGGGCCTGCTCAGGTCGATGACATCGTCGTCGTCGGCACCAACATCCGCGGCGCCCGCACCACGGCGGCCCTGCCGGTGGTGGTCGCGGACCGCGAGCAGATCGAGGCCACCGGCGCCTCGACAGGCGACGAACTGCTGCGCACCATTCCGCAGATGGGGGATGTTCAGTTCGACAGCTCCAGCGGCGCCCAGACCTCCAACTCGGCCCGTGGCGACGTGAACTCGGTCAATCTGCGCTCGCTGGGCGTGGGCAACACTCTGGTCCTGTTGAACGGCCGCCGCGTGGTGCAGCACCCCACCAGCCAGGGCACGTCCGACACCGGCACGGTGCCGGTCCTCAGCTACAACTCCAACGCCATTCCGGTTGCAGGTCTGGAGCGTCTGGAGGTGCTGCTGGACGGCGCCGCCGCCATCTATGGCGCGGACGCCGTGGCGGGCGTGGTCAACACCGTGCTGCGCGACAACATCGACGGGCTGTCCATCAGCGCCCGTTACGGCGGCGCCGAGGGCACGCAGATGCGCGACTTCGAAACCAACCTGTTCGCGGGCAAGAATTTCGATCGCGGCAACCTCTCGATCTTCGCCAACTATGCCTCGCGCTCTGCGCTGTGGGCGTCGGATCAGGACTTCACCCGCTCTGACGACATTCGCGACCTGTTCGCGGGCTATCCTGATTTCGCGGGTGTGCAGACGCTCGATGGTCGATCATCGAACACCCCGTGGGCGCGCCTGTCGGTTGGGGCGCGATCTGCGATCCGTTCGAACGGGGCGGCGGTGACAAATGCGCAGGGCGCCTTCCGCTATCAGCCGACCAGCTTCGGCTGCGGCGTCAGCGTCGGCAACGACATCTGCATCGCCAGCGGGAACCATGCGTTCAACACCACCAACCGCGATATGCGCTACGACACCCGCGTCGGCACCACGGTGCGGCCATCCGTCGAACGGATGAACGTCTTCCTGACGGGGCGTTACGACATCACGCCTGACGTCGAGGCCTTTGGCGAGATCGGGTACTACAGCGCCAGCAGCCGCGCGGTGCAGCCGCCGGTGGTGAATCTGAACCAGATCTGGATTCCCGCCAGCAACTACTACAACCCGTTCGGTCCTGTTCGCTTCGCCGATGGCGCGCTGAATCCCAATCGTCTGCCCGGCCTGACGGGCGTGCCGACGGGCGGCCTGCCCGTCCTGCTGACCAACTATCGGTTCGTCGACACCGGATTCCAGATCGTCAAGGTCGACAACTATCAGGCGCGCCTGTTGGGCGGGCTGCGCGGCGAGTGGCGCGGCTTCGACTGGGAGACGGCGTTGCTGTATTCTGAAGCCAAGGCGACCGACAGTTCGCCCAACATCAATATGACGGCGCTGCAGAAGCAGTTGGCCCTGTCCACCCCGGACGCCTACAATCCGTTCGGCGGCGGTTGCGTGACCACCACTAGCTATGGAGATTGCTCGCCCAGTTCGCAGGCGGCGATCGACGCCATCGTCTTCGACATGCGCCGTGTGTCCAAGACCACCCTGAGCCTGGCCGACTTCAAGCTGTCGCGCGGCGATCTGTTCAACCTGCCCGCCGGGCCGGTGGGCATGGCCTTCGGGCTTGAAGCGCGTCGCGAGACCCAGAGCGACGACCGCGACGCGAATCTGGACGGAGCCTATACCTTCACCGATATGGTGACGGGCGAGAAGAACGCATCGAATGTCTCGGCCGTCAGCCCCAACCCGGACACGAAGGGCAGCCGCAACGTCTTTTCGACCTATATCGAGTTCGCGGTGCCTGTCATCTCGCCCGAGATGAACATCCCGCTGGTCCAGCGCGTCGATCTGCAACTGGCCGGTCGCTATGAACACTATTCGGACTTCGGCTCGGTCGCCAAACCCAAGATCGCCGCGGCCTGGGATGTGATCGACGGCGTGCGTGTTCGCGGGTCCTATTCGCAGGGCTTCCGCGCGCCGAACCTGGAACAGACCAACGCCACCGAGTATGGCCGTCTGGCCAGCGGCGTGGACTATGTGCGCTGCGAAGCCGATCTGCGCGCGGGACGCATCAACAACTTCGCGGATTGTTCGCGGCCGTTGTCCAGCGTCTCGCTTCTGGTCGCGGGCAACCCGGATCTGGAGCCGGAAGAGAGCACCAACTCATCGTACGGGCTTGTGCTGCAGCCGCATTTCATCCCGCGCCGCTTCGGTGAGTTCACCTTCACCATCGATCGCTGGCGGATCGAGCAGCAGAAGATCGTCGGCCTCCTGGGCGCCCAGACAGCCGTCGCGCTGGACTATCTGTACCGTGTGCAGGGCCAGACCAATCCTCTGGTGAACCGCCGTGCGCCGTCGCTGGAGGATATCCAGCTGTTCGATGGCACCGGCCTGGCGCCCGCAGGCGATGTGGTCTCGATCAACGACCGCTTCATAAACCTGCAACCGCAAACGGTCAGCGGTCTGGACCTGGCGATGAACTGGTCGCTGCGCCGCACGCGCTACGGCACTTTCATCGTCAATGTGAACGCCTCCAAGCTCGAGAAATTCACGCGCGACCCCGGCGACATCGTCAACGAGCTGTTCGCCGCGCGCGCCGCCGGCACGATCAACGCCGGTACGACCCTGCCGGACCCCAGCCAGCTGATCGGGCAGAACGGGAGGCCCGAATGGCGGGTCAACGCCAGCCTGACCTGGCGCAAGGGCCCGTGGCGTGCGGGCGCATCCAGTCAGTATGTCAGCGGGTTTGAACAGGCCAGCCTGCTGGGACGCTCCGGCTCGCCGTGGGAGGTCGACGGCCGCCAGACGATCAACGGCTATGTCGACTACGCCTTCCCCGATGAGACACGTGTCCGTCTGGGCGCACGCGACCTGACCAATGAAGGTCCGCCGCTGGCCGACAACGGCTATCGCGGCACGGTGCACAGCCCGTGGGGCCGCTACTGGTACGTCAACGTCTCCAAGACGTTCTGAGGAAGGTCGGCGCGATGAAGGTTCTTGCTGTTCGGACCCTGGCGGCCCTGGTCGCCGCAGTCGTCGCGCCGGCCACGTCGTCGCTGGCGGCGTCCGTCGCCGCCGATCCCGTGCCGACGACGGCGACCTGTCCCGACTTCCTGCCCGCCGAAACGCGGTGTTGGACGGGCAGGGCGGCCAAGGGGGGCTTTTACTGGATCGCCGTTCCCAAGACCTGGAACGGCGCCCTGATCGTTCACGCTCACGGCGGGCCGCGCACCGGTGCCCCGGAAGCGAACGATCCGCTGGAGGATCTGGAGCGGTTCTCCATGACCGTTCAGGAAGGCTTCGCCTGGGCTGGATCGACCTATCGTCGCGGCGGCTATGGCGTGCGGATGGCGGCCGAGGACACGGACGATCTGCGCCAGATCTTCTGGGACGCCTTCGGCCGGCCGCGCCGCACCCTGCTCCACGGTCAGTCCTGGGGCGGAAATGTCGCGGCTAAGGCGGCTGAACTCTATGCCCGCGACGCCGAGGGGCGGGGGGTCTGGGACGGCGTGGTCCTTACCAACGGCGTGATCGGCGGGGGCACGCGCACCTATCGGTTCCGCGCCGATCTGAGGGCCGTCTATCAGTTCTACTGCCGCAACCATCCGCGCCCGGACGAAATGCAATATCCTCTGTGGCAGGGCCTGCCGGCGGACAGCAACATGACCCGCGCGCAACTGGCCGAGCGGGTCCGGACCTGCACGGGCGTCGGCCTGCCGGAAGCCCGGCGCACCGCCGAGCAGAAACGCAATCTGGCCGACATCCTGGACGTGACCGGCATCCGCGAGGACCAGTTGGTCGCGCACCTGGCCTGGGCCACCTTCCTGTTCCGCGACATGGTGCAACGCCGGCTGGACGGGCTGAACCCGTTCGACAACAGCCGGACAGTCTATCAGGGCTCGCATGACGACGCGGCGCTGAACGCCGGGGTGACGCGATTCATGGCCGATCCGATGGGCGTTGCGCGCCTGGCTTATGACGCCGATCTCAGCGGTCTGATCGCGGCGCCGACCCTGACAATCCACGCCAAGAACGACCCGACGGCCTTTGTGTCGAACGAGGCGCTTTATCGCGATACGGTCGCCGCCGCAGGTCGGTCCGACCTGCTGGTTCAGACCTTCACCGACGAGGATCAGCACAGCCGTCTGGCGACCCCGGAATATGTCGGCCTGTTCCAAGCCATGATGCGTTGGCTGGACGATGGGGCGAAGCCGACGCCGGCCAGCGTCGCGGTCCTGTGTCAGGCGGCGGCGCCGCGTTATGATGGCGGCTGCCACTTCGACCCGGACTTCCATCCCTCCACGGACGTCGCGTCGCCTCGTCGGTAGGCGGATCAATCGTCGCCGATGTGTCTTCGCCACGTTGCGAAGACGACGCGGCGGCGTCGTTCGGCCGACATGGCCGGCGCGTAGGCACGGCCCCAGCTTAGCCGAATCTGGGGAATCCAATGTTCAAGACCACGCTGAAGGCGCGCCTGCTGGCCGCCGCGACCCTGACGGGCGCCATGATGGGCGGAACCGCCGCCTGGGCGCAGGAGGCCGCACCGGTCAGCACCGTGGACGAGGTGATCGTCACCGCCCAGCTGCGCGAACAGAAGACCATCGACGTGCCCTTCGCCCTGACCGCCTATTCCGGTCAGTTCCTGGAGAACCTGGGCATTCAGGAGTTCGATCAGTTGTCGGCCTTCGTGCCGGGCTTCCTGGTGCAGAACCAGTCGCCGAACAATCCGGGGTTCGTGATGCGCGGCATCACCTCCGACTCGGGATCGGCCACCGCCGAGCCGCGCGTGTCGGTTTTCCAGGATGGCGTATCGATCTCCAAGTCGCGCGGCTCTTACGTCGAACTGTTCGATCTGGAGCGGGTCGAGGTGGCCAAGGGGCCGCAATCGACCTTGTACGGACGTGGCGCTCTGATCGGGGCCGTCAACCTGGTTCAGAACCGCGCGCGGCCCGGCGTGACCGACGCCTACGCCAATATCGAGGCCGGCAACGAAGGCTATCGCATGGTGGAGGGCGCCCTGAACCTGCCGGTCGGCGAGACCGCGGGCCTGCGTCTGGCCACGCGACTGAAGACCCGCGACGGCTCGGTCGACAATCTGTTGGGCGGCGAGGACTATAACGCCATCGAGACCCGCGGCTTGCGTCTATCGGGCGCCTGGGCGCCGTCCGACGCCACGCGGTTCGACGTGATCGGCAACTATCAGAAGGACAATGCCTCCGGCACCTCGTTCAAATCCATCGCCTATGCTCCGGCCGATCCGAACACCGGCGCGATCCTGGGCGGCAAGGCGCCGTGGGAAGGGGCGGCCCTGACGCCGGGCGCGGCCTTCGACGGCGGCAAGGCGCTGGGTCTGGACCGCGAGGTCTGGGGCGTGACGGGGCTGGCGCGCTTCAATCTCAACGCCGACTGGACGCTGAACTCGACCACCGCCTATCGCGAGTTCACCAACTACGAGACCTTCGACGCGGACGGCGTCTCCCTGCCGATCCTGACGGCGGCCGAGGACACGCATGGCGAACAGTGGAGCCAGGACTTGCGCCTGGGCTTCGACAATGGCGGGCGGCTCGGCGGCTTCGTCGGCGCGGGTTGGTTCCATGAAAAGGGCTATCAGCGCGCGCCGACGCAGTTCGATGAACGGCTGCTGCTGGTCCAGCTGGCCGGTTTGCTGGACGGCTCGGCCACGACGGTCGGAGATCGCACCCTGCCGCTGTCCCTCTATCCGGGCATCGCCCAGGCCGCGCTGGGTGGTCTGTTGACGCCGCTGGGCGCCGGCGCCTTCGCAGGCCCTATCGCCGCCAATCTGAAGCCCGCACACATCGAGACGCCGATCAACAGCTCGGAACTGACGTCCTATGACGTCTTCGCCGACGTGACCTACGCCTTCACCGACCGGTTCGAGATGTCGGCGGGCGTGCGCTATACCCGCGACGACAAGACGACCGGCTTCGCCAGTTCGGTGCAGAGCCGCTCGACCCTGGGCGGTATGCTAGCGCTTCAGGCGGGCGCCATTCCGGCGGCGCAGGTTCCGGCCTTCTTGGGAGCGTTGGCCAATCCGGCCTATCTGGCCCTGCCGGCCAACCTGTTCCCGTTGTTCGGCCTTACCTCCCAACCGACGACGAACAACGGCGACTTCGGCTATTTCAACTCCAAGGACGACGGCGTGACCTGGCGCGTCACGGCGCGATACGCCCTGACCGACGCCACTAACGTCTACGCCAACTATGCGCGGGGTCGCCGGCCGGAGGTGATCAGCGCCGGTCCGCCGTCCGCGCCCGGCGGGGCTGCGCGCTTCACCCCGGTCGACGCCGAGACGGTCGACAGCTACGAGGTCGGCGCCAAGTCAGCCCTGATGGACGGGCGGCTACGGCTGGACGGGGCGGTCTTCCTCTACAACTACGAGAACTTCCAGACGACTGTGCAGCAGGGCACGACCTTCGTGACCACCAACGCCGGCGAGGCCAAGTCCTACGGCTTTGAAGGCCAGGCCAACTTCGCCCTGTCGCCCACGTTCGACCTGTTCGCCACCTATGCCTACAACCATTCGCGGTTCGAGAACGGCATATATGACGGCAATCAGTTCCGCCTGTCGCCCGACCATGCCGCTTCCATCGGCGCGACCTGGCGCCTGCCCACGGCCGGCGGCGAGATCGAGGTTCAGCCGACCTATACGTGGCAGTCCAAGATCTTCTTCGACGACGACAACGACCGCCCGGACCTGCAGACCGTGGCCAGTGGGTCGATCGTCGCCGACCTGATCCAGGACGAATATCAGGGCGCCTACGGCCTGCTGAACCTGCGCGTTCGCTACACGCCGAACGGCGCCAACTGGGGCGTGGAGGCCTTTGGCGACAACATCCTCGACGAGAAATACATCAAGGACGCCGGCAACACCGGCGACGGCCTGGGCATGCCGACCTTCATCGCCGGACGGCCGGCGTCGTACGGCCTGACGTTCAAGCTGAAGCTCTGAGGGCGTGACGATGAAACTGGATCGCCGCAGTCTTCTGGGCCTGATGGGGGCGGGGGCCGCGACGCCCGCCCTGGCCCAAGCCGCCGCCACAGGCCGGGTCGCCTTTCTGCACGGGGTGGCCAGCGGCGATCCCGACACCCGCTCCGCCGTCTTCTGGACGCGCGTCACCCCCGCTGATGCGTCGAGCGGCGAGGTGGCGGTGGTGCTGGAGGTCGCGCGCGATGCGGATTTCCGCGATGTCGTTCGCCGGGCATCGGGTCTGAAAGCCTCGGCCGAGCGGGATTTCACCGTCAAACATGACCTGGACGGGCACGGACTGGCGCCGGGCCAGGACTACTTCTACCGCTTCGTCGCGGGCGAGGTCGTCTCGCCGGTCGGCCGGGTGCGGACCCTGCGGGAAGGGGCGACGGCCGATCTGACGCTGGGCGTGGTGTCGTGCCAGCTGTATCCGGGCGGGCTGTTCAACGCCTATGACGCCTTGTCGAAACTGGAGCGGCTGGACGCGGTCGTTCACCTGGGCGACTACATCTATGAGTACGGTGCGGCGGCCGATGATTACGGCATGACGTCCGGGGCGGCGCTGGACCGCGCGCCCCAGCCGCCGCATGAGATCGTGACCCTGGCCGACTACCGGACCCGTCACGCCCAGTACAAGACCGATCCCGACCTGCAGGCCGCCCACGCCCGTGCGCCCTTCATCTGCGTTTGGGACGATCACGAGGTCGCCAACGACACCTGGATGACGGGCGCGGAAAACCATCAACCCGCGACCGAAGGCGACTTCGCCACGCGCAAGGCCGCCGCGCTTCGCGCCTATTACGAATGGATGCCGATCCGCGAGCCCAAGGCGGGCACGCTGAAGGAGGCGATCAACCGCAGCTTCGACTTCGGCGATCTGGCCAGTCTGACGATGGTCGAGACACGGCTGCTGGCGCGCGGCCAGCAGATGACCTTCGCCGATATTCCCAAGACCGCCGAGGGTGCGCCGGATGTCGCAGCGTTCGAGGCCTTGCGTCAGGCGCCGGATCGCGACCTGCTGGGCGAGGCGCAGCGGCGCTGGGTCGGCGAGACGCTGAGCCGGTCCAAGGCTGCCGGTCGTCCGTGGCAGATCATCGGCAATCAGGTGATCATGGCGCGGGTCAAGGGGCCGGATATCTCGCGCATGATGCCGGCCGAACAGGTGCAGCAGATGATGGCGACCCTGCCCGCCGATGTGCGGCCCCAGGTCGAGGCGGCGATCCAGCTGTTCAAACTGGGCCTGCCGTTCAATCTGGACAGTTGGGACGGCTATCCGGCCGGACGTGAGCGCCTGTACGAAACGTTTGCGGCGGCGGGCGTCTCGCCGGTCGTGCTGGCGGGCGACAGTCACGCCTTCTGGGTCAACGAACTGCACGACAGGGCCGGCGCGCGTCGCGCGATCGAGTTCGGAACCTCCTCGATCTCAAGCCCTTCGCCGGGCGATCATGTCGGCGGTCTGCCGCTGGGCGCAGCGCTGTCGGCGGCCAACCCGGAGGTCAAGTTCTGCGACCAGACGGCCAAGGGCTATGTGCTGCTGACCGTCACGCGCGAGCGGATGACGGGCGAGCTATGGGCCGTGTCCACCATCATGGCCAAACCCTATGAGCTGAAGCGGCTGAAGACCTTCGTCGTCACGCCGGACGGCGATCTGACCGAAGCCTGACCAAGGCGACGACCCCGAAACGAAAACAGGGCCCGCAGTCGTTGCGGGCCCTGTTCTTTTTTGCGTGGCGTCTGAACCGGGATCAGACCGGCTTGGCGCGGGTCTTGTCCGAAGAGCTGCGCGCCAGCTCGCGGTTCAGCCACAGGGCGATAAGGGTGCAGATCGCGCCAGACAGCAGATAGGCGCCGGCCGCGATCAGGCCGAACTGACTGGAGATCCACAGGGCCGCCAGCGGGGCGAAACCGGCGCCGAACAGCCAAGCCAGGTCCGACGTCAAGGCCGAGGAGGTGTAACGGTTGGTCAGGCTGAAGCTGGACGCCACCGGACCCGAGGCCTGGCCGAAGGACAGGCCCAGCAGGATGAAGCCCGAGATCATGAAGACCAGTTCACCGACGGCGCCGCCATCCAGCAGTTGCGGCGCAAAGCCCGAGAAGGCGGCGATGCCGGCGGCGGTGATGGCCAGCAGGGTGCGGCGGCCGTAACGGTCGGCCAGAACCCCCGACGCCAGGATGGCCATCAGGCCGAACACGGCGCCGACCATCTCGATCAGCAGGAAGCGGACGGGGGTCTCATTGGTGAAAAGGAACACCCAGGACAGCGGGAAGACGGTGACCATGTGGAACATGGCGAAGCTGGCCAGGGGGGCGAAGGCGCCGATGGCGATCTTGGGCCCTTCGGCGCGGATGGCTTGGCCGACGGGCGTCGGCTGCAGTTCGCGCGTCTCGAACAGGTTCTGGAAGGCGGGCGTCACAACGATGCGAAGACGGGCGAACAGGGCCACCACATTGATGGCGAAGGCCACGAAGAACGGATAGCGCCAGCCCCAGTCCAAGAAGTCGGGCGCCGACAGGGTGTTCAGGAAGAAGGCGAACAGGGCCGAGGCGACCAGCAGGCCGATGGGCGCGCCCAGTTGCGGAATCATGGCGTACCAGCCGCGCTTCTTCTCCGGCGCATTCAAGGCCAGCAGCGAGGCCAGACCATCCCAGGTGCCGCCCAGCGCCACGCCCTGGCCGATGCGGGTCAAGGCCAGAAGGATCGGCGCCCATATGCCGATGCTATCGTAACTGGGGATGAAGGCCACCGAAACGGTAGAGGTGCCCAGCAGCAGAAGGGCGGTCGTCAGCTTTGCGCCGCGACCGAACTTCTGGTCGATGGCGATGAACAGCACCGTCCCCAGCGGACGGAACAGGAAGGCCAGGGCGAAGATGGCGAACGACAGCAGCGTGCCGCCCACGGCGCCAGCGTAGGGGAAGATCAATTGCGGGAAAACGACCACCGAGGCGATGGCGTAAACAAAGAAGTCGAAAAACTCCGACGTTCGGCCGATAATGACGCCGATGGCGATCTCGCCGGCGTCAACCTTGCCGTGGCCCGTGTGAAGGGCTGCGGCGTCGCGTTCCAGCGACTCGGACGAAGGGGTCGTCGAGGCGGACATGGGCTTGGTCGCTCCGTGTGAGACAGTAGGCTTGGAAAGGCGTACGGCGGATCGCCGCATTATGAACGGGCGCCCTTTGCGATGAAAGCGGCCTCAAGAGGATAGGACAGATTGTCCAATGTCGTTCCAGATCGAAGCTGACTATCGGGCGCAGTTCGAACGCCAACCGTCGCGGCGCCTCCCCCTTGCCCGACGCTTTCCGATTGGATCCGCCTTGCGCCGTCTGCGCCTACTTTTGCTCGCGCCCGTCGTGGCCCTGCTGTCGGCCTGTGACCTGGTCGTCCTGAAACCCGCCGGCGACGTGGCGGCCCAGCAGGGCGACCTGCTGATGGTCTCCACCCTGCTGATGCTGATCATCATTCTGCCGGTGATGGCGCTGATCGTCTTTTTCGCCTGGAAGTATCGCGCGTCGAACAAGGATGCCGAGTATCAGCCGGACTGGGATCACTCGACATCGCTGGAGTTGGTGATCTGGGCCGCGCCGCTGCTGATCATCATCTGCCTGGGCGCCCTGACCTGGGCGGGCACCCACCTGCTGGACCCCTATCGTCCCATCGACCGGATCAAGCCGGGCCAGGCCGTCCCCGAGAACGTCGAGCCGCTGCAGGTCAATGTCGTAGCCTTGGACTGGAAGTGGATGTTCATCTATCCGCAGTACGGCGTCGCGACGGTCAACGAATTGGCCGCGCCGGTGGATCGCCCGATCCGCTTCCACATCACCTCGTCCTCGGTGATGAACAGCTTCTACATCCCCGCCCTGGCCGGCCAGATCTACGCCATGCCGGGCATGGAGACGAAGCTGCACGCCGTCATCAACCGCGCGGGCGAATACGAAGGCTTCTCGGCCAACTATTCCGGCGACGGCTTCTCGCACATGCGCTTCGCCTTCCATGGCCTGGACCAGGCCGGGTTCGACCGCTGGATTTCCGGCGTGCGTCAGGGCGCGCAAACGCTGGACCGAGACCGCTATCTGGAGCTGGAAAAGCCCAGCGAGAAGGTCCCGGCCATGCACTTCGCCAGCGTCGACGGGATGCTGTGGGACGCGATCCTGAACATGTGCGTCGAGCCGGGCAAGATGTGCATGGGCGAGATGATGGCCATCGACAAACAGGGCGGCATGACCATGGCCTCTGTGCGCAACACCATGCCTCTGGTCTATGACAAATACGCCGGTCGCGGTAAGTCGCCGGCCTATTTCGGCTCCAACGACAGCTACGTCATGACCATCTGCACGCCGCTGCAGGCCGAGGCGGCCGCCGCCGACCGCGTTCGCCGCGCCGCGCTGGACACGGTCGTCGCGCCTTCCAGCCTGGATCGGCTTACCGGGCAGGGGCTGTCGCCCAAGCGCGCCTCCCTGGCCGCCCTGACCCCCGTGGCGCCCGGCGCCTTCGCTGCGGCGCCGACCGGCGTCCGCTCCGCACCCAACGCCTGAGCGATCGAGTTCGATGAACGCTGACCAAATCCTTCCGCTGATCTTCGGGCGCCTGACGCTTGAGGCTCTGCCCCTGCACGAGCCGATCCTGGTCGTGACCATGATCGTCGTGGCCCTGGGCGGCGTCGCCCTGCTGGGCGCGCTGACCTATTTCAAACTGTGGGGCTATCTCTGGAAAGAGTGGTTCACCACGGTCGATCACAAGAAGATCGGGATCATGTACATGATCCTGGGGCTGATCATGTTCGTGCGTGGCTTCGCAGACGCCATCATGATGCGAATCCAGCAGGCCATGGCCTTTGGCGGGTCCGAGGGCTATCTGAACGCCCACCACTACGACCAGATCTTCACCGCCCACGGCGTGATCATGATCTTCTTCGTGGCCATGCCGCTGGTGACGGGCATCATGAACTATGTGGTGCCGCTGCAGATCGGCGCGCGCGACGTGTCCTTCCCCTTCCTGAACAACTTCAGCTTCTGGATGACCACGGCCGGCGCGATCATCGTCATGGCCTCGCTGTTCGTGGGCGAGTTCGCGCGCACCGGCTGGCTGGCCTATCCGCCGCTGTCGGGCATTGGCTATAGCCCCGGCGTTGGGGTCGATTACTACATATGGGCGCTGCAGATCGCGGGGGTGGGGACGACCCTGTCCGGCATCAACCTGATCGCCACCATCGTGAAGATGCGCGCGCCGGGCATGGGCATGATGAAGATGCCCGTCTTCACCTGGACCTCGCTGTGCACCAACGTGCTGATCGTGGCGTCCTTCCCGGTCCTGACGGCCGTCCTGGCCCTGCTGACGCTGGACCGTTACGTCGGCACCAACTTCTTCACGAACGACTTCGGCGGCAACCCGATGATGTACGTGAACCTGATCTGGATCTGGGGCCACCCCGAGGTCTACATCCTGATCCTGCCGCTGTTCGGCGTCTTCTCCGAGATCGCCTCGACCTTCTCCAGCAAGAAGCTGTTCGGCTATACCTCGATGGTCTACGCCACGGTCGTCATCACCGTGCTGTCGTACCTGGTGTGGCTGCACCACTTCTTCACCATGGGGTCGGGCGCCTCGGTGAACAGCTTCTTCGGCATCACGACGATGATCATCTCGATCCCAACGGGAGCCAAGATCTTCAACTGGCTGTTCACGATGTATCGTGGGCGCATCCGGTTCGAACTGCCGATGATGTGGCTGATCGCCTTCATGCTGACTTTCGTGATCGGCGGGATGACGGGCGTGCTGCTGGCGGTGCCGCCGGCCGACTTCGTGCTGCACAACTCGCTGTTCCTGGTGGCCCACTTCCACAACGTCATTATCGGCGGCGTGCTGTTCGGCCTGTTCGCGGCGATCAACTTCTGGTGGCCCAAGGCCTTCGGCTTCAAGCTGGACAAGAAGTGGGGCCTGGTCAGCTTCTGGTGCTGGGTGCCGGGCTTCTGGCTGGCCTTCCTGCCGCTGTACGTCCTGGGCCTGATGGGCGTGACGCGCCGGATGCGGGCGTTCGACGATCCGTCGCTGCAGATCTGGTTCGTGATCGCCGCCATCGGCGCGGGCGTGATCGCTCTGGGCATCGCGGCCATGTTCATCCAGTTCGCCGTGTCGATCATCAACCGCGACAAGCTGCGCGACACGACGGGCGATCCGTGGGGCGGCCGCACCCTGGAGTGGGCTACGTCGTCGCCGCCGCCGGACTACAACTTCGCCTCCACGCCGGTCGTCCATGACGCCGACGCCTGGTGGGACATGAAGAACAAGGGCTATCAGCGTCCGCTGACCGGCTACAAGGCGATCCACATGCCGTCGAACACGGGGGCGGGGATCATCATCTCGGGCCTTTGCCTGGTGATGGGCCTGGCCTTGGTCTGGTACATCTGGTGGCTGGCGGCCCTGTGCTTCGTCGGCGTGCTGGCGGTCTCGATCGGCCATACCTTCAACTACAAGCGCGACTACTACATCCCTGCGGATGAGGTGCGCGCGACCGAAGAGGCGCGCACGCGCGCCCTGGCCGGAACGGAGGCCTGATCATGAGCGCGACCGCGATCAAGCTGGACGACCCCACCGTCTTCCACCTGGAAGAGGAGCCGCACCACGAGGAAGGCTCCAGCACCATGCTGGGCTTCTGGCTCTATCTGATGAGCGACTGCCTCATCTTTGCGATGCTGTTCGCCGTGTTCGGCGTGCTGGGCGGCAACTACGCCGCCGGGCCTGGGCCCAAGGAGCTGTTCGATCTGGAGTTGGTGGCGGTCAACACCGCCATGCTGCTGTTCTCGTCGATCACCTACGGCTTCGCCATGCTGGCGATGGACCGGAACAACACGCGCCAGACCCTGGTCTGGCTGGCCATCACGGGCCTGTTCGGCCTGGCGTTCCTGGGCATCGAACTCTATGAGTTCGGGCATCTGATCCATGAGGGCGCCACGCCCCAACGCAGCGCCTTCCTGTCGGCCTTCTTCACCCTGGTCGGAACCCACGGCCTGCACGTCACCTTCGGCATCATCTGGTTGGTGACGCTGATGGTGCAGGTCGGCATGAAGGGGCTGATCCCCGCCAACAAGCGCCGGCTGATGTGCCTGTCGATGTTCTGGCACTTCCTGGACGTCATCTGGATCGGCGTCTTCACCTTCGTCTATCTGCTGGGGATGGTGCGATGAGCGCTGACAAGAACGACCACAGCCCGGACTCGCACGAGACCGATCACCTGGGTCACGAGGCCCACAATCACGGCTCGTTCAAGAGCTATATGATCGGCTTCGTGCTGTCGGTGATCCTGACGGCCATTCCGTTCGCCCTGGTCATGACCGGCGCCCTGCCGGCCCAGGCGACGGCGCTGATCGTCATGGCGTTCGCCGTGGTGCAGATCGTGGTCCACATGATCTACTTCCTGCACATGAACTCCAAGTCCGAAGGCGGCTGGACCATGCTGGCGCTGATCTTCACCATCATCGTGGTGGTCATCGCCCTGTCGGGTTCGCTGTGGGTCATGTACCACCTCAACACCAACATGATGCCGGCGACGCACGACATGACGCAGATGATCGGCTGACGGGGGCGACATCCGCGCGCTTTCTCCAGACAAGACCCGACGACCGATGCGGCTGGCCGTGTCGGTCGCTCTGCTGGTTCTGTTCGCCGGCTTCGCAGCCCTAGGCGTCTGGCAGGTCCAGCGCCTGGCCTGGAAGACCGCGCTGATCGCCCAGGTCGATGCGCGCGTCCATGCCGCGCCGACCCCTGCGCCGGGACCGGATCAATGGCCCGCCGTCACCCGTCAGGACGATCAATACCGCCGCGTGGTCCTGCGCGGGCGTTATCTGCATGACAAGGAGACCCTAGTTCAGGCCGTGACCGACGCGGGGGCGGGCTTCTGGGTGATGACGCCGCTGGTCGATGCGCGCGGCTTCACGGTTCTGGTCAATCGCGGCTTTGCGCCGCCGGGGCGCAAGACGCCCGAAACGCGCGCCGACGGTCAGAACGCCGGTCCGCAGACAGTCGTGGGACTGCTCCGGATCACCGAGCCGAAGGGCGGGTTCCTTCGCGCCAACGATCCTCAGCACGACCGCTGGCGGTCGCGCGACGTCGGCGCCATCGCGGCGCGGCGGGGCTTGAGCGACGTGGCGCCCTATTTCGTCGATGCCGACGCCACCCCCAATCCCGGCGGTTGGCCGCTGGGCGGACTGACCGTCATTCGCTTTCCCAACAGCCATCTGATCTACGCCCTGACCTGGTTCGGCATGGCGCTGCTGACCCTGGTCGGCCTGGCGCTGTTCCGGCGCGAGTGGCGGCGGTCCGCGGATCGGGGCGAGGCGTGACAACCTCGCTCCAGCGTCTGCTCGGTCTGGGCGGGCCGCGCGGCGAGGTCGCGAGCCACGGCGGGGCAAACCGCCGCAACATGCTGCTGCTGATCCAGCTGCGTTGGCTGGCGGTGGCGGGGCAGATGGCGACCATAATGATGGTCGAATATGTGATGGGCATTCCGCTGCCCATCCTGTGGCTGCTGGCGGCGCCGGCTGGTCTGGTGTTGGTCAATCTGGTCAGCGCGCCGTTAGCGGCGCGGCAGGCGGAGGTCGACGACCGCGCCCTGATGATCGCCCTGCTGGCCGATGTTGCGGCCCTGACCTGGCTGCTGTTCCTGACCGGCGGGGCCGCCAATCCGTTCGCGGCGCTGTATCTGTTGCAGGTGGTGTTGGGGGCGGTGCTGCTGGCGCCGGTCTATGCCTGGGCCCTGATCGCGGTGACGACCCTGTGCTTCGCCGGGCTCGGCCTGCATTCCTTGCCGCTGAACCTGCCGTCGGCGCGCGAGGGGTCGCTGCTGGGCCTTTATCTGCAGGGCAGCCTGATCTGTTTCGTGCTGATGGCGGTGCTCTTGGTGCTGTTCGTCACCCGGATCAGCCAGAACCTGCGCGACCGCGACGCCGCCATGGCCGCCATGCGCCAGCAGACGGCCGAACATGATCACATCGTTCGCCTGGGCCTGTTGGCCTCTGGCGCGGCGCATGAACTGGGCACGCCTCTGGCCTCGCTGTCGGTCATTCTCAGCGACTGGAAGCGGATGCCGGCCCTGACGCAGGACGCCGATCTGACCCAGGACATGGAGACGATGCGGGCCGAGGTGGAACGCTGCAAGGCCATCGTGACCGGCATACTGTTGTCGGCCGGCGAGGCGAGGGGGCTGGCGCCCCAGCGCACGACCGTGCGCACCTTTCTGGCCGACGTCGTGGCCAGTTGGAGCCGTGACGGGGTGGCGGTGGATATTCGCGACGAACTGCACGACGACCCGTTGATCATCGCCGATCCGGCCCTGAGACAGGTGCTGGGCGTGGTGTTCGACAATGCGGTCGAGGCGGGGGCGAGGCGGGTGCTGGTCACCAGCGCCCAAACCGACGACGATCTGGTCATCGCCGTGCGCGACGATGGGCCGGGCTTTGCGCCCGTCGTGCTGAAGTCGTGGGGCAAACCCTATAATTCCACCAAGCCGAGGGCCGGCGCGGGCCTGGGCCTGTTTCTGCTGATGAATGTGGTCCGTTCGCTGGGCGGACAAGTCGATGCTTCCAATCCGCCCGCTGGCGGCGCAGAGGTGCGTCTGACCCTGCCGCTGTCGGCGCTGTCGCCAAAGGATCGCCCATGACCGATGACGCCGACAATCACGACCGCCTGCTGTTGATCGTCGAGGACGACGATTCCTTTTCAGCCACTCTGCGGCGGTCGTTCGAGCGGCGCGGCTATACGGTCGTCAGCGCCGCCAACCCCGATCAGATGGCCGATGTGCTGAAGGTGCATCGGCCGGGCTATGCGGTCGTGGACCTGAAGCTGGGCGGGGCGTCGGGCCTGACCTGCGTTGAGGCGCTGCACGCCTTCGACCCGGCCATGAACATCGTGGTGCTGACGGGGTTCGCCAGCATCGCCACGGCGGTCGAAGCCATCAAGCTGGGCGCGCGTCACTATCTGGCCAAGCCCGCCGGCACCGACGACATCGAGGCCGCATTCGCCCGCGCCGATGGCGACGCCGAAACGCCGCTGGGCGCCCGGCCGACCTCGATCAAGACCCTGGAGTGGGAGCGAATCCACGAGACCCTGGTCGAGACCGACTTCAACATTTCCGAGGCCGCGCGCCGGCTGGGAATGCATCGCCGCACCCTGGCCCGGAAGCTGGAAAAGCGCCGCGTGAACTGAGACGTCAGTCCAACTCGGCCGCGATCCGGTCGGCCAGGGCGCGCAGGGTCGTGGCATCGGCCATCGGCGCATGGCCGTGGCCCTTCATCTCCCGGTCGGCCCAGCGCGGCACGATGTGGAAATGCAGGTGGAAGACCGTCTGACCGCCCGCATCGCCGTTGAACTGCATGACGGCCAAACCTTCGGGCTGCAGCGCCTTTTCCACCGCCTTGGCTGTGCGCTGCAGAGCGGCGGTCATCCGGGTCAGAACCTCTGGCTCGACCTCCAGCAGATTGCGCGCCTTGGACTGTTTGGCGATGATCAGAACATGGCCTTCCGACTGGGGAAACACGTCCATGAAGGCCAGAACGTGGTCGTCCTCCCACACTCGCACCGAGGGGATTTCGTCGCGTAGGATCTTGGCGAAGATGTTGTTCGGGTCATAGGCGCCGTGCAGGCTCATGGGCGGTCTCCGTGCGGTATGGCTTTCGATAGCAGCGGGCAGGTCGAAGGGGGAGCCTTCGTCTGCGTCATGTGTTATGGTCACGCTTGAACACCGCGAGGGACGTCATGATCCGTTTCATCATCCAGGCCCTGGTCACCATGGCCGGCCTGTGGCTGTCGGCCAAGGTCGTGCCGGGCGTGGCCTTCACCAGCACCGGTTCGCTGGTCGCAGCGGCCATCATCTTGGGCCTGGTCAACGCCTTCGTGCGGCCGATCCTGGTCGTGCTGACCTTCCCGATCACCGTCGTGACCCTGGGTCTGTTTCTGCTGGTCGTGAACGCGGCCATGATCGGCCTGACGTCGGTCTTCCTGGGCGGCTTCGTGATCGACGGCCTGTGGGCCGGCATCGGCGCGGCCATCGTGACCGGCGTCGTCAGCTGGATCGCCGGCGCCTTCATCGGCGGCGGCGAAGAGGCGCGCCGATAGAGGTCAGCCCACCTTCACCCGCGTCGCCGCTTCGGGCAGGTCTTCGCCGAAGGCGCGCTGGTAGAACTCGGCGATGGTGGCGCGTTCCAGTTCGTCGCACTTGTTCAGGAAGGTCAGACGGAAGCTGAGCGCCAGGTCGCCGCCGAAGATGATGGCGTTCTGGGCCCAGGTGATCACCGTGCGGGGCGACATGACGGTGGAGATGTCGCCGTTCATGAAGGCGTTCCGGGTCATGTCGGCGACGCGGACCATGGCGGCGATGCGGCGCTTGCCTTCGGCGTCCTTCCACTCGGGCACCTTGGCGGCGACGATCTCGGCCTCGACGTCATGGTCGAGGTAGTTCAGCGTCGTGACGATGTTCCAGCGGTCCAGCTGGGCCTGATTGATCTGCTGCGCGCCGTGATACAGGCCCGTGGTGTCGCCCAGGCCGATGGTGTTGGTCGTGGCGAACAGGCGGAAATAGCGGTTCGGGCGGATGACGCGGTTCTGGTCCAGCAGGGTCAGGCGACCCTGCGCCTCCAGCACGCGCTGGATCACGAACATCACGTCAGGACGACCGGCGTCATATTCGTCGAACACCAGGGCGACGGGGCGTTGCAGCGACCAGGGCAGGATGCCCTCGCGGAACTCGGTGATCTGCTTGCCGTCCTTCAGGACGATGGCGTCCTTGCCGATCAGGTCGATCCGGCTGACGTGGCTGTCCAGGTTCACTCGGACCAAAGGCCAGTTCAGGCGGGCGGCGACCTGTTCGATATGGGTCGACTTGCCCGTGCCGTGATAGCCCTGAACCATCACGCGGCGGTCGAAGGCGAAGCCGGCGCAGATCGCGATGGTGGTCTGGGGATCGAAGCGATAGGCCTCGTCGATCTCGGGCACATGGCTGTCGCGCTCGTCGAAGGCGGGCACGGTCATGTCGCTGTCCACGCCGAAGGCTTCGCGCAGGGTCACGCGGCGATGCGGTTCGAGCGTCAGCAGGGGATCGGGGGAGGCGTCGAGCGGGGAGGTCATGGACCTCATCTAGAGGCGCCGCGCGCGCGGCTCAACACGCGCGCGGCCCTTGGCGTCGGTTATTTCGCGCTCAGGCGAACATCGACGTTGTTGCGCGTGGCGTTGGAGTAGGGGCAGACTTGGTGCGCCTTTTCGATCAGGTCGTCGATGACGGTCTGGTCCAGCCCATGATCGGTCACGGTCAGATCGACATCCAGGTTGAAGCCTTCACCCTTGGTGTTCTTGCCGAACCCGACGCCGGCGGTGACCTTGGTGTCAGGGCTGACGGGTGTGCCGGCCTTGCCGCTGACCAGGCGCAGGGCCCCAAGGTAGCACGCGGCGTAACCTGCGGCGAACAGCTGTTCAGGATTGGTCCCGTCGCCGCCTTTGCCGCCCATTTCCTTGGGCGTGGACAGTTTAACGTCGATCTTGCCGTCGTCGGTGGCGGAACGGCCGTCCTCGCGGCCTCCGCCGGACGCGGTGGACTGGGCGCGATACAGAACTTCCATGGTGGGCTCCTAGAGGGTGAGGGCTTGAGATAGGGGGCAAACGGCAGACGGGAAGGGGGCGTTGCATCCCCGCTCTAGCAATCCACCGGCGACGCGGGCTAAAGCAGCCTTTCGAGGCGCGTCGTCGGAGTACGCAGTGAAGATTGCCGAACGCTGGTTCGTGTGGGCGGGCATGGTTCTGCTGGGCGCCATCGCCCTGGCGGGGTTGGTCGTCGCCGTCTATGCGGCGTGGCTGTTCCACGACCTGCCAGACGCTTCGGAACTGGCGGACTATCGCCCGCCGACCGCGACGCGGGTCTATGCCGGCGACGGCACCCTGATCGGCGAGTTTTCGGACGAGCGCCGAATCTATGTCTCCTACGATCAGATTCCGCAGACGGTGATCCACGCCTTCCTGGCGGCCGAGGATCGGAACTTCTTCCAGCACGGCGGAATCGACGTGGGCGGCATCGGCCGGGCGTCGCTGAAGAACGTGTTCAACCTGGCCTCGGGCCGGCGGCTTGAAGGCGGTTCGACCATCACCCAGCAGGTGGCCAAGAACGTCCTGCTGACCAACGAATCCAGCCTGAACCGCAAGCTGAAGGAAGCCATCCTGGCCAACAGGCTGGAGGCGACCCTGTCCAAGCAGCAGATCCTGGAACTTTATCTGAACGAAATCTTCCTGGGATATCGGTCGTTCGGCATCGCGTCTGCGGCCTACAACTATTTCGGCAAGTCGCTGGCCCAGCTGACGCCGGACGAGGCGGCCTTCCTGGCGTCGCTGCCCAAGGGGCCGAACAACTATCACCCCAAACGCCGCCCCGGCGCGGGCAAGGGGCGGCGCGACTGGGTGCTGGGCGAGATGGAGCAGAGCGGCTGGCTGACCCCGCAGCAACTGACCGAGGCGCGCGCCAAGCCGCTGGTCACGCGTGACGCCCCCCAGCGTTCAGACTACAAGGACGCCGACTTCTTCGTGGAGGAGGCGCGTCGTCAGGCGGCCGCCAATCCTCAGTTCGGCGAACAACTGCGCGCCGGCGGCTTCTATATGCGCACGACGCTGGACCCGACGCTGCAGACGGCGGCGCGCCGCGCCCTGATGCAGGGGCTGGAGAACTATGACCGGCGTCACGGCTGGCGCGGCGGCTGGGGCACGACCGAGTTCGAGCCGGGCTGGCAGGCCGAGGCCCTGCGGGGCCAGATCCCGCCCGAGCGCCGTTCCTGGGAAGCGGCCGCCATCGAGAGCGTCAGCGGCAACACCGTTCGCATCCGCACCGCCAAGACCGACAAGACCGGAACCCTGCTGGCCGCCGACGCCGCCTGGGCCAACGCCAATCGCCAACTGAAACGCGGCGAACTGATCTTCGTGGAGCCCAAGGGCGGCCAGTACGCTCTGAAACAGGTCCCGCGCGTCAACGGCGCCCTGGTGGCGATCGAGCCGCAGTCGGGCCGGGTGCTGGCGATGGTCGGCGGCTACTCCTATGCCCTGTCCAGCTTCAACCGCGCGACCCAGGCCAAGCGCCAGCCGGGATCGGCGTTCAAGCCCTTCGTCTATGCGACCGCGCTGGAGGGAGACTTCACCCCCGCCTCCATCGTCCTGGACGCGCCGATCAGCTTCGCCGGCGGACCGAACGGCCAGCGCTGGACGCCCGAGAACTACAGCCGCCAGTATTACGGCCCGCAGACGCTGCGGCGCGGGCTGGAACTGTCGCGCAACGTGATGACGGTGCGCCTGGCCCAGTCGGTTGGCATGAAGAAGATCGTGGAACAGGCGGATCGGATGGGTCTGCCGGGCATGACGCCCAACCTTTCGGTGTCGCTGGGCGCGGGCGAGGTGACGCCGCTGGACATCACGGCCGCCTATTCCGCCTTCGCCAACGGCGGCCGACGGGTGACGCCCTATCTGATCGACTATGTGCAGGATCGCGACGGCGAGACCATCTTCCGCGCCGACAACCGTAGCTGCCGCGAGTGCGGACGCGGCTTCTCGGGCCAGGAATCCCCGCGCCTGCAACAGCGCGGGACGCAGGTGATCGACCCGATCACCGCCTATCAGATGAGCTCCATGCTGGAAGGCGTGGTTCAGCGCGGCACCGCCGCCAGCGCCCGGGGCCTCGGGCCGTGGGTCGCGGGCAAGACGGGCACGACCAATGAATATCGCTCGGCCTGGTTCGTGGGCTTCACCACCGACATCGTGGTCGGCGTCTTCATCGGCTTCGACGACAATCGCTCGCTGGGTTCCGGCGAAGCCGGGGCGTCCGCCGCCGTGCCGGTGTTCACCGACTTCATGCAGACGGCGCTGAAGGAACGGCCGGCTCGCCCGTTCGTGCGGCCCAAGAACGCCATCTTCCGCACCGTGAACGGCATCGAGGAAGCCTTCCGTCCGGGCACCGAACGTCAGGCCCCGCCATCGGCGCCGACTGGCCCGGCGCAACCCGTCGGACCCCAGAACTACTATGACGTGATCCGGCGCGAGCAGGAGGCCGCCAGCGGCGCACCGGCGTCTGCGCCCGCTCCCTCGGCCCCGCCGCCGCCGAAGAAGGCGCCGGCAGAGGACTTGAGCGGATTGTACTGAGGCTCTAGGTAGGCCCATCGAACGGCGCGTCCTCGTGGCGCGCCGTTTTCCATTAATCCTGCCCTATCGCGCGGCCTGCGGGCCTCGCTACTTGAGGGCGTTGTGTCGCGGAGATTGCGATGAGACCGGATGTCGAGGCCATGAAGGCCGACATCGAGCAGAGCGTTGCTCTGCTCAGGAGGCGTCTTTGACTGGGATGTCGCTCTAAGAAAGCTCGATGAGCTGAACGCGCGGGTCGAGGATCCGACGCTGTGGGACAAGCCCGACGAGGCCCAGGCCGTCAGCCGCGAGCGCTCGCAGCTGGAAGGCAAGATCAACACCGTCAAGGCGATGGAGCAGGACCTCGAGGACGGGGTGATGCTGGCCGAGATGGCGGATGAGGAAGGCGACGAGGGCGCGCTGGAAGACGCGCGTGCTTCGCTGCGCGGCATCAAGGACCGCGCCGCCCGCGCCGAACTGGAAGCCCTGTTGTCCGGTGAGGCCGACGGCAACGACGCCTATCTGGAAGTGAACTCCGGCGCCGGCGGCACCGAGTCGAACGACTGGGCCGGAATGCTGCTGCGGATGTATTCCCGCTGGGCCAAGGCGCACGGCTATGAGGTCACGATCGAGGCGCACGAAGAGGGCGAACAGGCGGGGGTCAAGTCGGCCACCATCCTGATCGAGGGGCCGAACGCCTATGGCTGGCTGAAGTCCGAATCGGGCGTTCACCGGCTGGTCCGCATCAGCCCCTACGACGCGGCGGCCAAGCGCCACACCAGCTTCGCGTCCATCGGGGTGTCGCCGGTCGTGGACGACGCCATCGAAATCGACATCAACCCCTCGGACGTGCGCACCGACACCTATCGCGCGTCCGGCGCGGGCGGTCAGCACATCAACAAGACAGACTCGGCCGTGCGCCTGACGCACACCCCGACCAACACCGTCGTGGCCTGCCAGGCAGGCCGGTCGCAGCACCAGAACCGCGAAATGGCCTGGAAGATGCTGCGGGCGCGCCTGTACGAGCTGGAGTTGCAGAAGCGCGAGGCGGCGGCCCAGGCTCTGGCCGACGCCAAGACGGACATCGGCTGGGGCCACCAGATCCGATCCTATGTCTTGCAGCCGTATCAGATGGTGAAGGACCTGCGGACGGAGGTTGAGACCTCGGACACCCAGGGGGTGCTGGACGGCGATCTGGACGCCTTCATGGGCGCCGCGCTTGCGGCCCGGGTCGGCGAGACGCGAGGATCCAGCGTCGATTAGGCAAAAGGGGCGGTCCGATGGACCGCCCCTTTCATTTTAGGCTACCAGCCTTTGGCCCTGCTTGAGCCCGCGTCGATTGCAGGTTCAGGCCGGCGACTTGGTCTCGGCCTTGTCCGCCTTTTCAGTTTTTGGCGCTTCCAGCATGGCGGCGCCGGGGGTGTCGCGCTTGGCTTGGTTGCAGCGGCCCTGGAACCAGGCGCCTTGGTCGATAGCCAACTGCTCCTGGGTGATGTCGCCCTCGACCCGGGCGGTGGCGTAGAGCTTGACCTGTTTGGCCACGATGGCGCCCGAGACGCGGCCGCGCACGTCCAGCACGTCGGCATGGACCGTGCCCTCCACCGAGCCGCCTTCGCCGATGACCACGCGCGAGACGCGCACGTCGCCCTTCAGCGAGCCGTCGACCTGAAGCTCGCCGGCGCCGGAGATGTTGCCTTCGTACTTCACGCCTGCCGACAGGGTGGACAGGTTGCTGGATCGCGGCGCCGTCCGTGCAGGCTCTGGCGCGCGCGGGGCCGCCGCCGCCGTCGGCAGGGGCGTCTGGGCGGGCGCAGGCGCCGGGGTGGGCTCTGGCGCCGGGGGGATGCCCAGCCCCTGTGATCCGTTGTCGTAGGATTTGCTCTTGGTGAACATGGTGCGCTCCGCATCTGCCAGCCAAGGCCGGCCAAGCCCCTATAGCCCTCAGGCCCACTAGGCCGTGGGCGGGCGGCCCAGGTCAAGCGCCGCTTCCGAACGGCGCTCGCCGATCACAGAGCCTTTACGGCCTCCAGCACTTCGGCGGCGTGGCCGGCGACCTTGACGTTGCGCCAGACGCGGGCCACCCGGCCATCCGCATCGACCAGGAAGGTCGCGCGCTCGATGCCCATATACTCGCGACCGTACAGCTTCTTCTGCACCCACACGCCCCAGGCCTCGCAGGCGGCGCCGTCCTCGTCGGAGGCCAGGACGACTGCCAGGTCGTATTTGGCCTTGAAGCGGTCGTGCTTCTTCACCGTGTCCTTGGACACGCCGATGACGGTCGCGCCCAGGGCGGCGAACTCGGCGGCTAGGGCGGTGAAGTCCTGCGCCTCTCGCGTGCAGCCGGTCGTGTCGTCCTTGGGGTAGAAATAGACGACGGCGGGCTTGCCCTTGAGGGCGGCGAGGGAGACGTGGCCGCCGTTGTCGGCGGGCCGGTCCAGGGCGGGGGCGAGGAGGCCTTGTTCAATCATCGGAAGCGCCTTCTTTATTTCCGCTCATCCCCGCGAAAGCGGGGACCCAGTCTTCAGCGTCCTTCAAATCGCCAAGGCGAACATGGTCGAAGAGATCACGCCAGTCTGGATTCTGTTTCGCGATCAGTTCGAGTTTCCAACTGCGGTTCCACTTCTTGATCTGCCGTTCGCGACGAAAAGCGCCTTCGCGAGTCTCGTGAACCTCGAACCAGACCAGCACATTAACGTCGTACTTGGCCGTGAAGCCGGCGAAGGTCTTGTTCTTGTGCTGGTCCACGCGCTGGATCAGATCGTCGGTCGAACCCGTGTAAAGGGTACCGTTTCGCCGACTGGCGACGATGTAGGTGAAGAAGGCTATGCTTTGACACCCTCTGGGTCCCCGCTTTCGCGGGGATGAGCGGGATTAGGGAGCGGATCAGACCGGCTTCACCAACACGATCTTCTTCTTGCCGGCGGCAAGCTTGATGACGCCGTCCTTGAGGTCGGCCTCGGTAAGCAGCTGGCCGCCGTCGGACACGGCGGCGTCGTTCAGACGAAGGCCGCCGCCCTGGGCCAGGCGTCGGGCCTCGCCGTTGGAGGCCGTCAGGCCGGTCTTGGTCACGACGGCGGCGATCATGGCGCCGTAAACCTCGGACGCAGAGAGTTCGACGGTCGGCAGGTCGGCCGAGACCTGCCCCTTTTCGAAGGCGGTTTCGGCGGCGGCGCGTGCGGTCGCGGCGGCTTCGGCGCCGTGCAGCATGGTCGTGCAGGCGTCGGCCAGCGCCTTCTTGGCGTCGTTGATGGCGGCGCCTTCCAGCGCCTCATATCCCGCGATCTCGTCGTCCGACAGGTCGGTGAACAGGCGCATGAAGCGGCCTACGTCGCCGTCCTCGGTGTTGCGCCAGTACTGCCAGTAGTCATAGGGCGACAGGGCGTCGGCGTTCAGCCAGACGGCCCCGCCCACGGTCTTGCCCATCTTCTGGCCCGAGGCCGTGGACAAGAGCGGCGTGGTCAGGCCGAAGGCCGCCTTTTGGTCCACCTTGCGGGTAAGTTCGACGCCGTTGATGATATTGCCCCACTGGTCCGAACCGCCCATCTGTAGCGTGCAGCCATAGCGGCGGTTCAGCTCCAGGAAGTCGGTGGCCTGCATCAGCATGTAGTTGAATTCGAGGAAGGTCAGCGGCTGCTCGCGCTCCAGGCGCAGCTTGACGGAATCGAAGCTGAGCATCCGGTTCACGGTGAAATGGGTGCCGTAGTCGCGCAGGAACTCCAGGTAGCCCAGCTTGGACAACCACTCGTCATTGTCGACCATGGTGGCGTCGGACGGGCCGTCGCCGAAGGTCAGGAACTTCTCGAACACGCCCTTGATGCCGGCGATGTTCTCGGCGATCCGCTCCTCGGTCAGCAGGGGACGCTGGGTGTCCTTGAAGCTGGGGTCGCCCACCTTGGTCGTGCCGCCGCCCATCAGGACGATGGGTTTGTGCCCCGCCTGCTGAAGACGGCGCAGCAGCATGATCTGGATCAGGTGCCCGACGTGCAGCGACGCCGCCGTGGCGTCGAAGCCGATATAGCCCATCACCACGCCTGTGGTCGCCGCCTCGTCCAGCTCGGACGGGTGGGTGATCTGATGGATATAGCCGCGCGCCTGCATGGTGCGGAGGAAGTCGGATTTGAAAGTGTGTTCGGTCATGGCGAAGCTCCGTTAGCAAAGATGCCGACAGGCGTCTGCCCTTTGCTGGCGGGTTAGGAGAGACGAGGGGCTCGGACGGTCGGGCGAGAAAACACCGTCTGAATAGTCTGAATAGTCTGAAATACGGGTCGGGCGAAATTGCACTGCACCGTAGAAAACAGTGCAATGTGCAAGAAGGTGTAATTGGGCGGCGCGCTCCAAATGGCGGGAGCCGGCATTATAGACCGGACCTGAAAAGCGGGCGCCAAAAGCCATGATGCCGGGCGCAAAGCCTTGTGGGCAAAGGGATTGACGCCGACCAATGGGATGGAGACGCCGTTGACCGGCGCCGGGCTTGCGATACGAAGAGGTATGCGCCTGCCCCTGATCCCGCACCCGACATCCAGCCCTGCGGGGCTGACGCTGGAGGTCGCGGCGCGGCGGGCGGGGCGAGTGTTGAGCCTGGAATATGTGCTGGCCGGGCCGGTCGAAATGCTGCGATGGCCGCAAGGCGCGGAACGGGTGCGGACCGACGATCTGTGGCGGGCGACCTGTTTCGAGGCGTTCGTGCGGACGGCGGATGGCTATGTGGAGTACAATCTGTCGCCATCGGGGGCGTGGGCGGCCTATCGATTCGACGGCTATCGCGAGGGGATGAAAGCGCTGGAGATGTCGGCGCCTTTCATCGTCACGCGGACGGCGCCGGGGCGGTTCGTGCTGACGGCCGACGTGACGTTGCCCGAGGATGCGGCCAAGCCCGTGGGGCTGACGGCGGTGATCCAAGGGTTGGACGGGGCGATGGGCTATTGGGCGCTGGCGCATCCTTCGGATAAGCCCGACTTTCATCATCCCGACTCGTTCGCGCTGGAGCTGACATGAATTTCGGTCTCGACCGCCTTTTGTCCGACGCTGCGCTGCGGGCGCCGTTGAAGGGGCGGCGCGTGGCGTTGCTGGCGCATCCGGCGTCGGTGACGAAGGACCTGACCCATGCGGTGGATGTGCTGGCCGCCTGTCCCGAGATCGCGCTGAGCGCCGCCTTCGGACCCCAGCACGGGATGAAGGGCGACCTGCAGGACAATATGATGGAGAGCCCGGATTATCGCGATCCGGTCCACGGCATTCCTGTCTTCAGCCTGTATGGAGAGGTGCGTAGGCCCAAGGACGAATGGATGGAGACGTTCGACGTCATCCTGATCGACCTGCAGGACCTGGGCTGCCGCATCTACACCTATGTGACGACGCTGCTCTATGTGCTGGAGGCGTCTGCGAAATGCGGCAAGGCGGTCTGGGTGCTGGATCGGCCCAATCCGGCGGGACGGCCGGTCGAGGGGCTGACGTTGAAGCCGGGATACGAGAGTTTCGTCGGCGCCGGGCCGATGCCGATGCGCCACGGCATGACCCTGGGCGAACTGGGACGGTGGTTCATCGATCACTTCAAGCTGGACGTCGAATATCGGGTGATCGAGATGCAGGGCTGGGCGCCCGAGCAGGGGCCGGGCTTCGGCTGGCCGCTGGGCGAACGGTCGTGGGTCAACCCCAGCCCCAATGCCCCGAACCTGTCGATGGCGCGGGCCTATGCCGGGACGGTGATGCTGGAGGGGGCGACCCTGTCGGAAGGGCGGGGTACGACGCGGCCGCTGGAGTTGTTCGGGGCGCCCGACATCGACGCGCGGGCGGTGATCGCCGAGATGAAGGCGCTGGCGCCGGATTGGCTGGCGGGCTGCGTGCTGCGACCCATGTGGTTCGAGCCGACCTTCCATAAGCATGTCGGCAAACTGTGCAGCGGCGTCCAGATCCACGTCGACGATCCGGCCTACGACCATGCGGCGTTCAGGCCGTGGCGGGTTCAGGCGCTGGGGTTCAAGGCGATCCGGCGGCTGTACCCAGACTACGATCTGTGGCGTGATTTTCCGTATGAGTATGCGTTCGGCAAGCTTCCCATCGACGTGATCAACGGCGGGCCCGGTTTGCGGAAATGGGCGGACGACGCGGGCGCGACGCCGGCCGACCTGGATGCGGCCACCAAACCGGACGAGGGGGCGTGGGAGGAGACCAGGCGGCCGTTCCTTCTGTATTGACGCTGGTCTTCGTCATCCTGGAGGCAAGGCCGAGAATGACGGGTTAGGGCGCATCATTTTGTATAACTAAAATCTATCACGCACCTGCAAATAAGTGATTGGGCTTATTTGGTGCGGTGCGGTAGGAAGGGGCCTCCCAACCACTTGCATTGGATTTTCCGCATGGCCCTCATCAACACGACCCTCAAGCCGTTCACGGCCGAAGCCTATAAGGACGGCAAGTTCCTGACGGTCACGGACGCCGATGTTGCGGGCAAGTGGGCGATCTTCTTCTTCTATCCGGCCGACTTCACCTTCGTCTGCCCGACCGAACTGGAAGACCTGGCGGACCACTATGCCGAGTTCCAGAAGCTGGGCGTCGAAATCTATTCGGTGTCGACCGACACCCACTTCTCGCACAAGGCGTGGCATGATTCGTCGCCGGCCATTGGCAAGATCACCTACACCATGCTGGGCGACCCCTCGGGCGTGGTGACCAACAACTTCGACGCCATGCGTCCGGGCGTGGGCCTGGCCGACCGCGCCACCTTCCTGGTCGATCCTGACGGCGTGATCCAGTTCACCGAGACGACCTCGGAAGGCATCGGCCGCAACGCCGCGGAACTGCTGCGCAAGGTCAAGGCCGCCCAGTATGTGCGTTCGCACCCCGGCGAAGTCTGCCCGGCGAAGTGGGAAGAAGGCGAAGCCACCCTGGCCCCGTCGCTCGACCTCGTCGGCAAGATCTAAGACCCCAGGTTTGATCGGCGGCGCGGTTCAAACGCCGCCGATCATCGGCGCCGGACAAGATCCGGCGCCCGCAGAGGCCGTGGGGTGCGTAGCGTTTCAACCCTGCGGCCTTTTTGCGTCCAGCCCTCGCCGAGGCGGCTTGAGGGCGACGTCCAATCCCAGAATTCACGAGGACCCCCATGCTCGACGCCAATCTGAAATCTCAGCTCGAGGGCTACCTCAAGAACATCGTCCATCCGGTGGAACTGGTCGCCTCGCTGGGCGCGGGACCCAAGTCGCAGGAGTTGAAGGTCCTGCTGGAGGACATCGTCTCGGTCTCGCACGGCAAGGTCGAGATGGGCCGGGACTATGACGACGAACGGCAGCCCAGCTTCCTGATCCGCCGCAAGGGCACGGACATCGGCGTGCGGTTCGCGGGCATTCCGCTGGGCCACGAGTTCACCTCGCTGGTTCTGGCTCTGCTGCACGTCGGCGGCCATCCGTCCAAGGCGGCGCAGGAGGTGATCCAACAGGTCAAGGACCTGGAGGGCGACTATCTGTTCGAGACCTATTTCTCGCTGTCTTGCCAGAACTGCCCCGACGTGGTGCAGGCGCTGAACCTGATGAGCGTCATCAATCCGCGCATCAAGCACGTCGCCATCGAGGGCGGCCTGTTCAAGGACGAGGTCGAGGCCCGCAAGGTCATGGCCGTGCCGACCGTCTTCCTGAACGGCGAACTGTTCGGTCAGGGCCGGATGGAGCTGGAGCAGATCGTCGCCAAGATCGACACCGGCGCCGAGGCGAAGGCCGCCGAGAAGATCAAGGCGAAGGATCCGTTCGACGTGCTGGTCATCGGCGGCGGTCCCGCCGGCGCGGCGGCGGCCATCTATACGGCGCGCAAGGGCATCCGCACGGGCATCGCGGCCGAACGATTCGGCGGGCAGGTGCTGGACACCATGGCCATCGAGAACTTCATCTCGGTGCCCCATACCGAGGGGCCGAAGCTGGCCGCCCATCTGGAGCAGCACGTCCGCGAGTACGAGGTGGACATCATGAACCTGCAGAAGGCGGCCAAGCTGGCGCCGTCCAAGGTTCCGGGCGGTCTGCATGAGGTGGTGCTGGAGAACGGCGCGTCGCTGAAGTCGCGGACGGTGATCCTGTCGACCGGCGCCCGCTGGCGCCAGATGAACGTGCCGGGCGAGGATCAGTACAAGAACAAGGGCGTGGCCTATTGCCCGCACTGCGACGGCCCGCTGTTCAAGGGCAAGCGCGTGGCGGTGATCGGCGGCGGCAACTCAGGCGTCGAGGCGGCCATCGATCTGGCCGGCATCGTCGCCCATGTGACCCTGATCGAATACGACAGCGAACTGCGGGCCGATGCGGTGCTTCAGCGGAAGCTGGCGACCCTCCCCAACGTGCGGATCGTGACATCTGCATTGACGACCGAAGTGCATGGCGACGGCGAGAAGGTGACGGGCCTGTCCTACAAGGACCGCAACGCCGACGCCCATCACGACGTCGATCTGGAGGGCGTCTTCGTGCAGATCGGTCTGGTTCCGAACACCGAATGGCTGCATGGCGCGGTCGCCCTGACGACGCGCGGTGAGATCGAGGTCGACCATCGCGGCGAGACAAGCCAGCCGGGCGTCTTCGCCGCCGGCGATGTGACGACCGTGCCGTACAAGCAGATCGTCATCGCCATGGGGGAAGGCTCCAAGGCGGGCCTGTCCGCCTTCGACTATATGATCCGCACCGTCCCGGCCGAAGAGGACGTCGAGGCGGCGTAAGCGATCGGGGCCGTGCGAAGGGGCTTTGCACGGCCCGCCGATCATTGACGACGCCGCCAGCGATGGTTGCGGCTTGGACAAGACAATCTGTCACGTGGAACGCAACTGTCGCAATCGTCTCAGAACCGCCGGGCGACACCAACGCCGAAAGCCACATCGGGGCTATCGTCGTTCAGGCCCAGGTTGACGCCGAAGTCCAACTGGGCGTCGGGCAGGGCGGGGGGCGACCAGGCGGCGGTCAGATCGAAGGTGGACTGGGTGGTCGGCTGCGCGGGATCGTCGTCGCGGCTGATCCAGAGTTCGGCGCCCAGGTTCCACTGACCGATGTCGCGACCCAGGCCGGCGACCATCGTGTACGCCGCATGGCGACCCTCGCCGTCCGCATTGGACACCCAGCCGACCTGAGGCGACAGGCTGAGGCTCCAATCGGCGTCGAGCGGCAGCGAAACGGGCAAGATCACTCCGCCTTCGAACCCGTCGGCGCGGATGTCGCGGGCGCCGGTCGGTGCGGTGACGAATCCCTGAACCGCCGCGGACACGCCCGAACCGTCGGGATTGGCCAGCGAATGACGCAGCGCGAGCGTCAGGTCGCCGACCCCTTTCGACACCTCGCGCGCGCCGCTGGCGCGGTCGGTGACGGTCTCATGATTCCAACTGGTCAGGCCCATCTGCAGTTCGGTCAGGCCGGTCAGGCCGTAACGGACCAGCAGGTCGCCCGCGTCCCATGCGCGGATCCTGGCGCCGTCGTCGCTCTGGCGGCTGGCGTCGAACAGGCCCAGTTCGACCTGCCAGCGCCCCTGGTCCAGGACACAGGCGGGCGTCCCCTGACCCGGACGGTCGGCGCAGAATTCGCGCTGCACCCGATCCTGCGCCGCCACAGGCGACGACAGCAGAAGGGCGCCGACGAGGAGGGTGGGCGGGATCAGACGCATGGGACGGCTCGCGACAGTTTCGGCGCGATCATGACGATCAAGCCTTAACCGCCCGTATCAGTGCAGTTTCAGCCGCCCGGAAACGCGGCGATGAAGCAGGCGCGACAGGGCCAGCAGGATCGTGCGGCGCACCCCCAGAATGGCGCGGTGATGATCCAGATGCAGCGCCATATAGGCCCATTTGGCGACCAGGCCCTCGATCAGGAAGTTCTGACCGCCCAGGCCGCCCATTAAGGCGCCCACGCCCTTGTCCCCGCCCAGCGACACCAGCGAACCCTTGTCGCGATAGACGTAGGGGCCGGGATCGCGGCCGGGATGGGAAAGGGCCTTGGCAAGATAGGCGGCCTGTTGGGCCGCCGCCTGGGCCCGGGCGGGCACGGGGCGGCTGTCTGGACCGGGCGCCTCGGCGCAGTCGCCCATGGCGTATACGCCCGGCGCCGAGGTGCGCAGATGGTCGTCCACGACGAACTGGTTCAGCCGCCCCGTCGCCAGTCCCAGGTCCGGGTTGGTGTCGGCCGCCTTGACGCCGGCGGCCCAGACGATGAGGTCGGCGGGTACATCGCCCTTCGAGGTATCGAGCCGGTCGGCATGGACGGCGTTGACCTTGGCGTCGGTCAATAGGCGCACGCCCTTGGCTTGAAGCGCATGGGCTGCCTTTGTCGAGACGCGCTCGGGCAGGCCGCCCAGGATGCGGGGCGCAGCCTCGACGAGGGTGACGGCCAGATCGAACTTCTGGTCCGACGTCAGGCCGGCGGACAGTTCGTCATGACCCTCGATCAGTTCGGTGGACAGCTCCACCCCCGTCGCGCCGGCCCCGACGATGGCGATGTTCAGCGTCCGCTCGTCCGAATAGGCCGTCGCCAGAAAGGCTGAGGTCAGGCGTCGATTGAAGGCTTCGGCGTCGGAGACATTCTCCAGCAGATGGGCGTGTTCGGCGGCGCCCGTCGTCCCGAACAGGTTCGAGCCGCTGCCGATGGCCAGAACCAGGGTCTCGAAGCCGAGGGTGCGGGGCGCGACCAGCACCTCGCCGTCGTCGTCGCGGATTTCGGCCAGGGTCAGGGTCTTGTCGTCGGCGTCCAGCCCCGTCAGGTCGCCGAAAGCGAAGCTGAAATGGTTGCGGCGCGCCAAGACCGGATAGGACAGACCCTCCTGGTGCGAATCCAGCGATCCGGCCGCGACCTCGTGCAGGCTGGGCTTCCACAGGTGGAAAATGGATCGGTCGATCAGCAGGACGCGGCGGCGCCCCTCACGCGGGCCAAACCGGCGACCCAGACGGGAGGCAAGCTCCAACCCGCCCGCGCCGCCGCCGATGATGACAATGTCGTGCCGCATACGGGGTCTCCTGAAGGCGACCGCGTATCTAGGGTCAGGCGGGCTTTTCTTCCAGGCGCTTGTCCAGATAGGCGCCGACGCGGGTTTCGACCGCGCTCATGTGGTCCTGCCAGAAGTGGCTGGCGCCCTCTTCCAGTTCGTAGTCGATGACGATGCCCTTCTGGGTGCGCAGCTTGTTGACCACGCGCTCGACCTCGACCGGGGGCACGATCGTGTCCGCGGTGCCGTGCAGGAACAGGCCGGACGCCGGGCAGGGGGCCAGGAAGCTGAAATCGTACATGTTCGACGGCGGCGACACCGAGATGAAGCCATCCGTCTCGGGGCGGCGCATCAGCAGTTGCATGCCGATATAGGCGCCGAACTGATAGCCGGCGACCCAGGTCTGGCTGGCGCCGGGGTTGTTTGACTGCAGCCAGTCCAGCGCAGTGGCGGCGTCCGCCAGCTCGCCGATGCCGCTATCGAACTCGCCCTGCGACTTGCCCACGCCGCGCGAATTGTAGCGCAGGGTGGCGAAGCCGCGCTGCTGGAACAGCTGGTGCAGGGTGACCGCGACCGGGTTGTTCATATGCCCGCCCGCCTTGGGGTGCGGGTGCAGAATCAGGGCGATCGGAGCGTTCGGGCGCTTGCCGGGAGAATAGCGGCCTTCGATGCGACCGGAGGCGCCGGGCAGGATGACTTCAGGCATAGGGGCTCTGGAATCCGTTCAACTGTCATTTCGCGAGTGCGTAATACTTGACCGCGGAGGTGGGACTTTATAAGTCCCTCCGCAAGCGCGCCGCCTTTGCGAAGGCGCGGGTTCTAGCACAGGAGCCCCGAAAAGCGCGCAATTTTTGAAGGTGCGAAATGCGTCTGTCGACCAAGGGACGATACGCCGTGATGGCGATGGCCGATCTGGCCAAGAACGGACGCGGCGAGGGCGGCGAAATCCGGGCCGTGTCGCTGGCCGAAATCGCCGCGCGCCAGGAGATTTCGCTGAGCTATCTGGAGCAGCTTTTCGCCCGGCTGCGCAAAAGCGAACTGGTCAAGAGCGTGCGGGGACCGGGCGGCGGATACCGTCTGGCCAAGGCGGCGCACGAGACGGTGGTGGCGGAAATCGTTCTGGCAGTCGATGAGCCGATCCGGGCGACGCGCTGCGTGGCGCATGGCTCGCCCAAGGGCTGCATGCTGGCTGGCGAACGCTGCATTACGCATAATCTGTGGGAAGACCTGGGCGACGAGATCCATCGCTATCTGGCCGGCGTGTCGCTGGAGGATGTGGTGATGAACCGCACGGGCCAGCGCCGGCGCAATGTGGAGCCCTCGGCCGTGGGGGTCGCGGCATGAGCGGCGTCTATTTGGATTACAACGCCTCAGCCCTGGTGCGACCGGAAGTGCTGGAGATTATGGCGAAGGCCCTGGCCGACAACGGCAACCCCTCTGCGGTCCATGCGGCGGGCCGCCGCGCGCGGGCGCGGGTCGAGACGGCGCGGGCGCAGGTTGGCGAACTGGTCGGGGCGGACCCGACGGCGGTGGTGTTCAACAGCGGCGGCACCGAAGCCAACGCCCAGGGCGTCGCCAGTGCGCTGGCGGCGGGCTGCGAGCGTCTGATCGTATCGGCGACGGAGCATCCGTGCGTGGCCGAGACGGCGGCGAACGCGGGTGCGCCGGTCGAAGTGCTGCCGGTCGATGCCAATGGCGTTGTCGATCTGGAGTGGTTGGCTGAGGCGCTGAGCCGTCCGGGCCGGGCCGTGGTCGCCATCCATCATGCAAACAATGAAAGCGGCGTGATCCAGCCGATTAGTCATGCGGCTGCGCTGGTGCGGGCGGCCGGCGGCTGGCTGCACGTCGACGCCATCCAGTCGGCGGGCAAGATCGGCGTCGATATTCGGGTGCTGGACGCCGACAGCCTGACGCTCTCGGCGCACAAGCTCGGCGGGCCGCAGGGCGTGGGCGCGCTGATCCTGAAGGAAGGCGTGTCGGGCGTCCGCATTCTGCATGGCGCCGGACAGGAGCGGGGCCTGCGCGCCGGAACCGAGAATGTGCCAGGCATAGCGGGGTTCGGCGTCGCCGCCGACTGCGCCGCGCGTGATCTGGAGGCGATGGAATCGCACGTGGCCTGGCGTGATGCAGCCGAGGCCAAGGTCGTGGCGGCGGGCGCCGTCATCATTGGCGGCGCGGTTCCGCGTCTGCCCAACACCCTGTTCATGGCGGTCGAAGGCTGGGACAGCCCGCAACAACTTATCATTCTTGATATGACCGGCGTCATGGTGTCGGCGGGTTCGGCCTGTTCTTCTGGCAAGGTCAAGCCGTCCAAGACCATCAGCGCCATGGGCCTGAACACCCTGGCGACCGGGGGCGTGCGCGTCTCCGGCGGCTGGGGGACGAGTGAAAATGACTGGGCAAGGTTCGCCGACGCCTGGGTCGCCGCCTACAACAAGCATAAGACACGCGCCGCCGAGCGCGTGAGAGAGGTCGCCTGATGGCCGCCGTCAAGGAAACCATCGACGCCGTCGCCGCGCTGGAGAAGTACGCGCACGGCTTTACCTCCGACATCGAGCAGGAGTTCGCGCCGCGTGGCCTGAACGCCGACATCGTCCGTTTCATCTCCGAGAAGAAGGGCGAGCCGGAATGGATGCTGGAATGGCGTCTGGCCGCCTATGAGCGCTGGCTGGCGATGGAGGAACCGACCTGGGCGGCCGTGAAGTATGAGCTGGTCGATTATCAGGACCTGTTCTACTATGCGGCGCCCAAGCAGAAGGAAGGCCCGAAGTCTCTGGACGAGGTCGATCCCGAGATACTGGAAGTCTACAAGAAGCTGGGCATTCCGCTGAAGGAGCAGGAGGTGCTGGCGGGGGTGCAGGGCGCGCCCAAGGTCGCCGTGGACGCCGTGTTCGACAGCGTGTCCGTGGTTACCACCTTCAAGGAGGAACTGGCCAAGGTCGGCGTGATTTTCATGCCGATTTCCGAGGCCTTGCGCGAATATCCTGATCTGGTGCGTCAATATCTGGGGTCGGTGGTGCCGGTCTCGGACAACTATTTCGCGGCCCTGAATAGCGCGGTCTTTTCGGACGGCTCGTTCGTCTACATCCCGCCCGGCGTGAAATGCCCGATGGAGCTGTCGACCTATTTCCGCATCAACGCCAGCCAGACCGGGCAGTTCGAGCGGACGCTGATTATCGCCGACAAGGGGGCTTACGTCTCCTACCTAGAGGGCTGCACCGCGCCGATGCGCGACGAGAACCAACTGCATGCGGCGGTGGTCGAGATCGTGGCGCTGGACGACGCCGAGGTGAAATACTCGACCGTCCAGAATTGGTACCCCGGCGACGCCGAGGGCAAGGGCGGCATCTACAACTTCGTCACCAAACGGGCGGATTGCCGGGGCGACCGGTCCAAGGTGTCGTGGACCCAGGTCGAGACGGGTTCGGCCGTAACCTGGAAGTATCCTTCGTGCATCCTGAAGGGCGAGGAAAGCTCGGGCGAATTCTATTCCATCGCCATCACCAACGGGCATCAGCAGGCGGACACCGGCACCAAGATGATCCACCTGGGCAAGAACTCGAAGTCGCGGATCATCGCCAAGGCGGTGTCGGCGGGTCGGTCGGACTCGACCTATCGCGGTCTGGTCTCGGTGCATCCGAAGGCGACGGGGGTACGCAACTTCACCCAGTGCGACAGCTTGCTGATCGGCAAGGAGTGCGGCTCGCACACCATCCCCTATATCGAGGCCCGCAACGGCTCGGCTCAGCTGGAGCACGAGGCGACGACGACTCGGTTGTCCGACGACCAGCTGTTCTACGCCCAGCAACGCGGCCTGTCGCAGGAGGAGGCGGTGGCCCTGCTGGTCAACGGCTTCGTCCGCGATGTCATGCAGAAGCTGCCGATGGAGTTCGCCGTCGAGGCGCAAAAACTAGTGGCGATCAGCCTTGAAGGCTCGGTCGGGTAAAGAAGAACAATGCTGAAGATCAACAACCTCCACGTCTCCGTCGGCGAAAAGCCGATCCTCAAGGGCCTGACGCTCGATGTTCCAGCGGGCGAGGTGCACGCCATCATGGGGCCGAACGGGGCGGGCAAGTCGACGCTGGGTTACGCCCTGTCGGGTCGGCCGGGCTATGAGGCGACCGAAGGCGCGGTCGAATGGGCGGGCGACGACCTGCTGGCGCTGGAACCCGCCGAACGCGCGGCAAAGGGCGTCTTCCTGTCCTTCCAGTATCCGATCGAGATTCCCGGCGTGCCGGCGCTGACGTTTGTACGCACGGCCCTGAACGCCCAGCGGCGCGCGCGGGGCGAGGAGGAGGTGGCCGCGCCGGCCTTCCTGAAGCTGGTGCGCGAGGCGTCCAAGGCGTTGAAGATGGATTTTGAGATGCTGAAGCGGCCGCTGAACGTCGGCTTCTCCGGCGGCGAGAAGAAGCGGATGGAGATCCTGCAGATGGCCCTGCTGGAGCCGTCGCTGCTGATATTGGACGAGACGGATTCGGGCCTGGACATCGACGCCCTGCGCATCGTGTCGGAAGGGGTGAACGCGCTGCGCTCGCCCGACCGCGCCATGCTGGTCATCACCCATTATCAGCGCCTGCTGGACTACATCAAACCCGACCGGGTGCATGTGCTGGCCGGCGGTCGCATCGTGGCCTCGGGCGGGCCGGAACTGGCGCTGCAGTTGGAGGCGGAAGGGTACGACAAGTATCTGCCCGAAGCCGCATGACGCCCGCTTCCCGGATTGACCTGACGGACGCCTCCACCTTCCCGACAAGGCGGGTCGAGGCGTGGAAGTACAGCGACCTGAAGCGGTATCTTCGCGAAGCGCCGCAGCCGTCGCCGCAGGCGGAAGCGTCTGCGCCCGGCGTGTTCGACGACCTGGGCGGCGAGGCGATCATCTTCGCCAACGGTCGCGCGATCGGCGTGACCGACTTCATCGCCTCGGGCGAGCAGACGCTGCGCCTTCGCTATGTGTCTGACGCCGTCGGCACGGGCCATACTGCCAGCGCGCGGGTGTCGGCGCGGGCAGGGGCGCGGCTGCTGCTCCTGGAAACGCACGAGGGCTCAGGCTCGGCCTATGTGGCCCATAACCGGCTGGAGCTGGATGTGGCGGCGGGGGCGGATGTGACGCGCGTGGTTCTGGTCGAGGAGCCCGAGGACGCCATCTCCATCACCGAGGCCGATGTGCGCGTCGAGGCGGGCGGCGTGTTTCGCCAGACGGTCCTAACGACCGGCGCCAAGTTGCAGCGGCTGGAAACGCGCGTGAAGCATTTCGCGCAAGGCGCTCACGCACAGGTCGACGGTCTGTATCTGCTGAACGGTTCGCGCCATGCGGACGTGACCTCGGTCGTCAGCCATCTGGCCGCCGACGGCACGACGAGCCAGTTGATCAAGGGCGTGGCGCGCGATACCGCGCGCGGCGTCTTCCAGGGCAAGATCGTAGTTGAGCGCGGGGCGGACGGGACTGATGCGCGGATGGGCCACCACGCCCTGATCGCCTCCGAACGGGCCGAGATCGACGCCAAGCCGGAACTGATCATCTATGCCGACGATGTGCAGTGCGCGCACGGCAATACGGTGGGGACGCTGGACGAAAGCGCCCTGTTCTACATGCAGCAGCGCGGCATTCCGGCCGACGAGGCCCGCGCCCTGCTGACCCAGGCCTTCCTGATCGAGGTCATCGACCGCATTGATCACGAGGGCGCAAGAGAGGTGGCGCGGGAATGGCTGACGGCGCGCTTGTGACCACGTTCGATCCCTACGCCGTGCGGGCGCAGTTTCCGATCCTGTCGCGACAGGTGAACGGCAAGCCGCTGATCTATCTGGACAACGCCGCCTCGGCGCAGAAGCCGCGCGCGGTGATCGACGCTCTGGTCGCGACGATGGAGGGCGGCTACGCCAACGTCCACCGCGGCCTGCACACCCTGTCGAACGAAGCGACCGAGGCGTTCGAGAAGGCGCGCGAGATCGTGGCGCGGTTCCTGAATGCGGAAACCTCGGACCAGATCGTCTGGACCAAGGGCGGGACTGAGGCGATCAATCTGGTGGCCAACGGGCTGGGCCTGTCGATCCAGCCGGGCGACGAGATCATCGTCACCGAGATGGAGCACCACTCCAACATCGTGCCGTGGCATTTTCTGCGTGAGCGCTACGGCGCGGTGCTGAAATGGGCGCCGATCAAGGACGACGGCGCGCTGGACATGGCGGCCTACGTCGACCTGTTGGGCCCAAGGACGCGCATGGTCGCGGTGACCCATATGTCGAACGTGCTGGGCACCATCAATCCGGTCGCCGAGATTACGCGACTGGCCCATGCGGCTGGTGCGCAGGTGCTGATCGACGGCTGTCAGGGCGCGGTCCATGCGACGCCGGATGTCCAGGCCATCGGCTGCGACTTCTATGTGATCACGGGCCACAAGCTGTTTGCGCCCACCGGCATCGGCGCCCTGTATGGCAAGGCCGAGGCGCTGGAGACTCTACCGCCCTATCAGGGGGGCGGGGAGATGATCGAGACGGTGGCTCAGGATCAGATCAGATACGCCAAGCCGCCGCATCGGTTCGAGGCCGGCACGCCGCCGATCCTGGAGGCCATCGGTCTGGGCGTGGCGCTGGACTGGCTGGCGCAATATGACCGCGCGGCGGTGCAGGCGCATGAACATGCCCTGTATCAGCATGCGCTGGATCGGCTTCAGGGTCAGAACTGGCTGCGGATTCTGGGCCAGGCCGAGGGCAAGGGCGCACTTCTAACCTTCGCCGTAGAAGGCGCGCACGCCCATGACGTGGCCCAGATCATGGACCGCTACGGCGTCGCCGTGCGGGCCGGAACCCACTGCGCCGAGCCGCTGGCGAAAAGATTGGGCGTGACGTCGAGCACGCGCGCCTCCTTCGCCCTATATAACACCCTGGAGGATACGGACGCCTTCGTGGACGCGCTGATCAAGGCGCGGAACTTCTTTGTGTAAAGCCCGATGACCGACGAGACCCTTCAAGACAGCGACGCCTTCCAGACCGCCTGGGACGAACCCCAGAAGAGCGCCTTGTCGCAGGGTGAGCTGGACAAGCTGACCGAAGACCTGATCGAGGCGCTGAAGACCGTCTATGACCCGGAAATCCCGGTCGACATCTATGAGCTGGGCCTGATCTATCGCGTGGACGTGAACGACGATCGCGACGTGGTGGTGGACATGACCCTGACGGCGCCCGGTTGCCCGGTCGCGGGCGAGATGCCGGGCTGGGTCGAGACGGCGGTGGAGAAGGTCGAGGGCGTGCGTAGCGCCAAGGCCAATCTGGTGTTCGACCCGCCGTGGGATTCCTCCAAGATGAGCGACGAGGCGAAACTCGCCTTGAATATGTTCTGATGACCGAGCTTCAAGCCACATCCCGCCCGCGTCGTCCGCGCCCCAAGGCCGTCACCCTGACCGACGCCGCCGCCGAGCGCGTGCGTGAAATCCTGGACAACGCGGAGAATGACCACATCGGTCTGCGCATCGGCGTCAAGAACGGTGGCTGCGCGGGGCAAGAATACACCTTCGCCTATGCCGATGCGGTCGAGCCGCTGGATGAGGTGGTCGAGGACAAGGGCGTGACCATCCTGATCGAGCCCAAGGCCGTGCTGTTCCTGATCGGCACCGAGATCGACTACGAGACGACGCGGCTTTCGTCCAAATTCGTGTTCAATAATCCGAACCAGACGGACGCCTGCGGCTGCGGCGAGAGCGTGACCATCGTGCCGGCCGCCAGCGCCTGACGTGGCCTATGATGCGGACTTCGGCGAATGGGTGCGCGAGCATTTCGCCGGCCTGGCGCGGCTGGAGATCAAGCGGATGTTCGGCGGCGCGGGGGTCTATGCCTCTGGCGTGATCTTCGCTCTGTTGGACCACGGCGTGGTCTGGCTGAAGGGCGATGACGCTCTGGGCGAGGCGTTCGTGGCGGCCGGGTCGCGGCCCTTCACCTTTCCGACCAAGCACGGTCGGACCCTGAGCATGAGCTATTGGACTCTGCCGGAAACGGCGTTGGACGATCCCGAGGAAGCGGTCGCCTGGGCGCGGCGGTCGTTGGAGGTTGCGCTGAAGAAGGTCTCGGGGAAGAAGCCGAGACCCGCTACCTAGCCGGGGTGTCGATCAGCACGGCAGGCGAAACGGGCTGACCCCTGGCCTCGGCGACCAGCTCGGCGGAGCGGGCCTCTATCACCGCTTCCAGATGAGCCATGAACTCTTCTTTCTTCAAGCCGGTCGGGATCGGTTCCAGGAAGTCGAGCGTGGCCGTGCCTGGGTGCTTCTCATACTTCTCCTCAGGCCAGAACAGGCCGAGGTTGGTGGCCAGCGGAACGACCGGCATGTCGAAGTCGCGATACATGTGCCAGACGCCCGACCGATATTTGAACTTCTGGCCAACGGGGGCCAGGTGACCCTCGGGATAGATCAGAATCTTCCGGTTTTCGGCGCGGGCTTCGGCGGCGCGCATGGCCAGGGCCTTTCGGGCTTCGTGGCCGCCGCAGGAGTTGACGACGATGGCCCCCAGTTTCTTGAGCACCCCGCCTAGCAAAGGAAACTTCTCTAGGTGGTCGCCGGTGACGAAAGCCAGGTCGTCGAACTGATCATAGGTGGCGAAGCCGTCGCCCCAACTCTGGTGCTTGGAGGCGATGATGAAGGCCCCTTCGGGCAGTCGCTCCCTGCCCAGCACCCGCAGGCGGATGCCGGCGAACAGGGCCATGGCCTGGACCATGCGCTTTACATAGCGGCGGATGACCCAGCTGGCCGGCCCGCGACCAGGCGCCAGCGCCGCGAAGGCGGCGGTCAGGCCATAGCCGATCGAAAGAATCCAGTAGGCGATGTTGAAGGCGAAGCTGCGCATCGGGCGACTATGGCAGAAAGCTTGGCCTTGTCAGGCCCGTTATCAGGCGACTTGTCGCTGCGCCGGGTCCGCCGCAGGGGCGGCGGTGATGCAGTTGCGCCCCTTGCGCTTGGAATCGTAAAGCGCGGCGTCGGCGCGTTCCAGCAGGCTGGCGGCCGTTTCGCCCTTGCGGCGCTGGGCGAAACCAGCCGATATCGTGACAGAGCCCAGGTCGTCGTTGGTCGAGCGCCGGCGCAGAGCGCGAGAGGCCACGTCGCTGCGAATGCTTTCAAGGGCGGCCATCACCACGCCGGCGCTCTCGCCCGGGAAGATGATCGCAAACTCTTCGCCCCCGAACCGCGCGGCGAATCGGTGATTGCCGCAGATAATGGACAGGACGGTGGAGACGTAGCGCAGAACCTGATCGCCCGTCTGATGACCCCAGGTGTCGTTGAAACGCTTGAAATGGTCGATGTCGAGGATGGCCAGACCTAGCGGCGAAGCGTCGTCAGGCGCGCAGGCGGCTTCCAGCCGTTCGTCGAACGCCTTGCGGTTGGCCAGGTTGGTCAGGGCGTCGGTCATGGCGTCGCGACGGACCTGCTCCAGGTTCTCGCGCAGGCGAATGACCTCCTTGTTCGACTTCTCCAGCCGCTTCTCCAGGATGGCCGTCTCGCGGCGCACCCGCTTGGTCGCCGTGGTCAGGCCGCCGACCAGGGACTTCAGAGCCGTCGGATCCTCGGCGTTTTCCATGGTGTGGGAGGCGTCGGCCAGGGTCTCGCCGTAATCGGCCTGGGTCTTGTGAGCCATGGCGATGGCGTTGGCGACGCTGGCCAGCTCGCGGTCCAGAACGGCGCCGACATCGCGAATCTGGTCCGGCAGACGGCCGCGCGGCAGGAATTCGGCGGCCAGCATTTCGGCGGTCTTGTCGGAGATGGCGACCGATTGTTCGAGAAGCAGGCGAATCTCACGCGCCAGGGCGCCGTCGGGATCGCTGACGTAATGGAGCCAGAGTTCGAAGTTCAGCGGCGTGGGCCAAACGCCCGCCTTTTCCATCTCGGCGATGACGTTGCGCGCCAGGGCGTAAGCTTGCGGGCCCCGTAGCGCCGTCTCGACCTGTTTGGACATTCGTCTTTCCCCCGGCCCCGTTCTGGGAACGTCTTGGAGGTGGAGACTAAGGGCTGTTCCGTAATGCAGGGTAAACGGCGCGGATTTTCTGCACGCCGTTTCTTGTCGTCAAATCAGGCGCGGACAACCACAGAGCGGCGCAGGAAAGCCGGTATGTCGTCGCCGAAACCCCGCACGCCCTGACGCCCGTTGTCCTCGCGGACAGGCTTGCGGTCGCCGCGACGGTCGGACTGAAGCAGCTGAGGTTCGCGGTCGGCGCGTGCGGCGCGCGGCGTCTCGACCGGGGCTGAGGCCTCGACCATGGCCAATGGGGCTTCCACCTCGACCTTGGCGTCGGGGCGCGCCTTGCGGCGGCTGCGGCTGCGCGTGGGTTCGGCGTCCTGAGCGTCGGCGGCGACGGCGACTTCGGTCGGTTCGACGATCGGGGTTTCGGCGCCCCGCGCGCGTCCACGCCCACGTTCGCCGGACCGTTCACGACCGCCGCGCTTGTCGTCACGGCGCGGACCATCCTTGATGGCGGCGAAGTCGATGTCGTCCAAGACCAGTTCTTCCGGGTCCTTCTTGATCAGCTTCAGCACCTTATCCAGCGACTTGTCGTCGGACGGGGTCACGATCATGAAGGCTTGGCCCAGGCGACCCGCGCGACCGGTGCGGCCGATGCGGTGAACATAGTCGTCGGCGTGGTGCGAGACGTCGTAGTTGAAGACGTGACTGACGTCCGGGATGTCCAGACCGCGCGCGGCGACGTCGGAGGCGACCAGGATTTTCAAATTGCCGGCGCGGAAGTCGGCTAGAGTCTTCATCCGGTGGGCCTGATCCAGGTCCCCGTGGATGGCGGCGGCGTCGAAACCGTGCTTCTGCAAGGACTTGGCGACGATATCGACTTCGGACTTGCGGTTGCAGAAGACGATGCCGTTCTTGACGTCGGATCGTTCGATCAGGACGCGCAGAGCAGTGCGCTTGGCCTTGGGGTCGCTGGTCGGGATGCGGACCAGATACTGGGTGATGGTGTCGGCCGTCATCGCCGGACGCGAGGCCTCGATCCGGGTCGGATCCTTGAGGAAGGCGGTCGTCAGGCGGGTGATCTCGGGCGGCATGGTCGCCGAGAAGAACAGGGTCTGGCGACGCGGCGGCGTCAGTTTGAAAATGCGCTCGATGTCGGGGATGAAGCCCATGTCGAGCATGCGGTCGGCTTCATCGACGACCATGATCTCGACACCTGTCAGCAGCATCTTGCCGCGCTCGAACAGGTCCAGCAGGCGGCCGGGCGTGGCGATCAGCACATCGACACCCTTGTTCAGCGCCGCGACCTGGTCGCCCATGGAAACGCCGCCGATCAGCAGCACCCAGCTAAGCTTGGTGCCCTTGGCGTATTTGGCGAAGCTCTCGGCGACCTGGTCGGCCAGTTCGCGGGTGGGGGCCAGGACGATGGCGCGGGGCATCCGGGCGCGGGCGCGGCCCGTCGCCAGCCGCTCGACGAGGGGCAGGGTGAAGGCGGCGGTCTTGCCTGTGCCGGTCTGGGCGATGCCCAGAACATCGCGTCCGGCCAAGGCGACCGGAATGGCCTGTTCTTGAATGGGGGTGGCGGTCGTGTAGCCCGTCTCTGCGACGGCCTTCAGGGTCGTGGGCGAAAGGCCCAGTTGGGAAAATTCGGTCATGAATCCTAGGGAAGATAAAGCGTCTGCGTGCATAGCAGCGACGGAACCGCCCCTCTTTGGGCGAGCGGGCGGCGCGTATCGCAGACCTGTCCCGAGGCTGGGGGGCATATAGAAGCCCCTGCGCCAAAGTCAAGTATTCATGGTTTTTGCGCGCGGCCCAGCAGGGGTAGGGCGGGCTGGGTCCGATCGATATCCTTGGAGTGATCGGCAGCTTGGATCAGCGCTTCTTGCCTAGTTCGGCGGCGATATCCTTGGTCATGCGGCCGACTTTGCGGTGGGCGGCTGTGATCTGATCGCGCGTCACGCCCCAGCGTTTCATCCAGTATTCGACCGCCTGACGTTCGGACAGGTCCAGCCGGTCCTTGTCGATGAAGCCGCGTTTGTCCTTCAGTCCCGCCACGGGCGATCTCCATCTCAACTTCGGTGCGGCGCACTAGCGCCTGGGCGTGAGCTTAAACGCAAATCGCCGGACGGTGGCTCCGTCCGGCGATCCGGTTGGCGGGATGTCCGAAATCAGCGTTTGCCGAAGATCATGTCGCCCAGCTTGGCGAAGAAGCCCTTGCTCTCTTCCGCCCTGGGCGCTTCCGCCTTCGGCGTGGCAGCCGGAGCGGGCTTCGCCGCCTCTGCGGGTTTGGCGGCTTCGGTCGGCTTGGGCGTTTCGACGGGCTTCGGATCGGGCGCGGGAGCCGGAGCGGGCGGCGCGGCGGCGACCGGAGCCTTGGTTTCGGCCTTGGGCGCTACAGCGGCCTTCGGCGAGGCGGTCTTCGGAGCGGCAGCCTTGGGTGCGGTGGTCTTCGCCGCAGGTTTCGCGGCGGCCTTGGGCGCAGTCTTGGCGGCCGGCTTTGCAGCGGCCGACTTCGCCGCAGGCGCCTTGGCGGCGGGTTTGGGCGTTGCGGCCTTGGCGGGCGCAGCCTTCTTAGCGGGTGCGGCCGCCTTGGTCGCGGCAGGCGTGGCGGCCTTCGGTGCAGCCGCCTTGGGGGCTGCAGTCTTTGGCGCAGCGGTCTTGGCGGGTGCAGCCTTCGCGGTCGGAGCCTTGACGTTCGGGGCCTTGGCGGCTGCGGTCTTGGGCGCAGCCTTGGCCGGTTCTGCGGGCTTCACGGCTTTCGGAGCGGCGGCTTTCTTGGCCGCCGGTTTGGCGGTCGCCGGCTTTTCGGCGGCAGGTTTAGACGCGGATGGTGCTTTGGCCATGTATTTCCCCGACCCCTCGGTTTAGACGAACGCGACAAACGGGCCAGCACAGCGCCGGGCCGCAATGATTCGCCATGATACCGGTGTTTGAGAAATGTCCGAGTCCGCTCTTCAGATAATCGCCCGCGGCCCCCGAGCCGCCGCCGAGGCCGCCGCCGCCGCCATCGACCTCGATCCCCGGCTGGAGGGCGCGACCTATTCCATCCTGGAAGAGGACGAGGATCGCGGGATCTGGCGCATCGACGCCTTTCCCACGACCGACGACGAGGTGGAGGGGCTGAAGGCGGTTCTGGCCGACCATGCGGTGACGGTGGAGGTCGAGAAACTGGCCGACGCCGACTGGCTCGCCATGTCGCTGTCGGGCCTGCCGCCGGTCGAGGCCGGGCGGTTCTTCGTCTATGGCGCGCACGATCAGGGCAAGGTGCCGGAAGGCCGTGTGAACCTGAAGATCGACGCGGGCGCCGCCTTCGGCACGGGCCACCACGGCACGACGGTCGGCTGTCTGGAGGCGTTCGACAAACTGTTGGAGACCGAGACCTTCGACGAGGTGCTGGACGTCGGCTGCGGCACGGGGGTCCTGGCCATTGCTGCGGCCAAGACGGGCACGCCCATCGCTGTCGGCACCGACATCGACGAACCTTCGGCCCGCATCGCCAATGAGAACGCCGAGATCAACGACGCCAAGTGCGACTTCTATTTCGCCGACGGTCTGAGCGATCCGCGCATCGCCCGGCACGCGCCCTATGATCTGGTGTTCGCCAACATCCTAGCCGCGCCGCTGGTTCATCTGGCGCCCGAGATCGGCGCGGCCCTGAAGTCGGGCGGGGTCGCCATCCTGTCGGGCCTGTTGCGGACGCAGGAGGAGCGGGTGCTGGAGGCTTATCTGCCGCTGGGCTTCACAGTCGAACAGACCATCCACCACGACGCCTGGAGCGCCCTGCAGCTACGCAAGGCCTGAGGGAAAGATGATGCGCCAGACCTTTGACGAAACGACCGATCCGTCCTTTGGGGCCAAACACCTGCCGCTGCTGCGCGCCGAGATGGCCAAGCAGGGGTTGGACGGCTTTCTGATCCCGCACGAGGACGAGCATCAGAACGAGTATCTGCCGGACGCGAACGAGCGTCTGGCCTGGGCGACCGGCTTCACCGGCTCGGCCGGGGCGGCGGTGGTGTTCCAGGATCGGGCCAGCATGTTCACCGACGGCCGCTATACGGTGCAGGTGAAGGCCCAGACCGATCCGGCCCTGTTCGAACGGCGAGAGCTGACCGAGGTCGCCGCCTATCTGGAAACGGCGGCCAGGGGGGCGGTGATCGGCTATGATCCGCGTCTGCACAGCCCCGACGCTCTGGTCGCCTTCAAGGCGGCGGCGAAGAAGGCGGGGGCCGAGTTGCGGGCGGTGGACGCCAATCCGCTGGACCTGGCCTGGGGGGCGGATCGCCCGGCCCAGCCGACGGCGCCGGTCGTTTCGCACGAGGATGTCTATTCAGGAGAGAACCACGCGTCCAAGCGGGCGCGGATCGGCAAGGCGGTGGCGGAGGCAGGCGCGGACGCCGTGGTGCTGACCGCGCCCATGTCCATCGCCTGGCTGTTCAATGTGCGGGGCGGGGACGTGATCCGCTCGCCCCTGCCCATCGGCCAGGCCGTGGTCGAGGCGGATGGTCGGGCCAGGCTGTTCCTGGATCCGGCCAAGGTGACGAACGCCCTGCCGGCCTGGCTGGGCGACGCCGTTCAGCTGGAGGCGCCGGAGCGGTTGGGCGAGGCCCTGGACGGTCTGGCCGGGCGCAGGGTGATGATCGACCCCGCCCTGTCCTCGGCCTGGTATTTCGACCGGCTGGACGCGGCGGGGGCGACGGTGGTGCGGGCGATGGACCCATGCGCCGTGCCGCGCGCCGCCAAGAACGCGGTCGAGATCGAGGGCAGCCGCCGGGCCCATATCCGCGACGGGGCGGCGCTGAGCCGGTTCCTGCATTGGGTGGATACGGTTGCACAGGAGACCCTGCCGAACGAGCGCGAGGTGGTCGAAACGCTGGAGCGGTTCCGCGAAGAGACCGGCGCGCTGAAGGACCTCAGCTTCGACACCATCGCCGGGGCCGGGCCGAACGGGGCGCTGCCGCACTACAAGCCGGTCGGCGCCACGATCCGAAAGGTGGAGAAGGGCTCGCTGCTGCTGGTGGACGGCGGCGGCCAATATCTGGACGGCACGACCGACGTGACCCGCACCATGGCCATCGGCGAGCCGACCGAGGATCAGAAGCGCAAGTTCACCCTGGTCCTGAAGTCCCATATCGCCATGGCCACGATCCGTTTCCCCGCCGGGACCAGCGGCATGGCGCTGGACGCCATCGCGCGGGCGCCGATGTGGGCGGCGGGGCTGGATTACGATCACGGCACGGGCCACGGCGTCGGCAGTTATCTGGGCGTCCACGAGGGGCCGCAGCGGATCGCCAAATGGGGCACCAGCCAGCCGCTGCTGGAAGGGATGATCCTGTCCAACGAGCCGGGCTACTACCGCGAAGGCCACTGGGGCATCCGTATCGAGACCCTGCAGGTGGTGACGCCGGCCGTGGTCCCCGAGGGCGGCGAGCGGCCGATGCACGGGTTCGAACAGCTGACCTTCGCGCCTATCGACCGCCGGCTGATCGCCGTCGAGATGCTGACCCAGGACGAACGGGCCTATGTCGACGCCTATCACGCCGAGACCATGGCCAAGGTCGGGCCGCTGGTGGACGGCGCGGCGGGCGATTGGCTGAAGGCGGCCTGCGCGCCGCTTTAGACCTCCGTTTCGTCCGACAGGAGAGCGTCCTTGGGACAATGCCTGATCTGCGAGACGGGACAGGGTAGAGCGTCGAGCGCTGCGTTCATCGCCGAATAGCCGGTGGCGACCGGGGCGTCGTAGGTCTTCCAGTCGCGGATGTCGGCGCCGGCGACCTGGGGCAGGACCAGGACGTCGGCGTCGGCGCGGGCCTGCGCCATTTCGGTGTCGGTGGTGATGGTCGCCGAGCGCATCAGGATGGAGACGATGGGCGGCCCGCTCTTCCAGGCGCCCGACAGGATCCATTTCCACCAGGACGGCGGGTTCTCAAGCGCCTGCGGATCGACGCCCCGCGTTTGGGACATGTCCACGCCGACGATGGGGCCGCTGTTCAGCTGGCGCATGACGCTGGTGGGAAAGTTCTTAAGCACGGCGCCGTCCACCAGCACCTGACCGTCGATGACGACGGGCGGCAGGACGCCGGGAATGGCGATGGAGGCGCGCATGGCCCGGCGCATCAGGCCGGTGCGATGCACCTCGATCCGGCCCGAGGTCAGGTTGGACGACACCGCGAAGAAGGGCAGGGCCAGGTCCGCCAGGTCGATGTCGCCATAGGCGCGCTGCAACAGGCCCGCGACCTTGCGGGCGCGGGACATGGCGATGATCGGCACGGCGAGATCGGACAGGGGGTCGGATTCCACGAAGGCGCGGCGGATCTCGAAATCCAACCGTTCATGATCCCAGCCCAGGGCCGGGCCGGCCGCGACCACGGCGCCCATGGAGGCGCCGCCGGCGAAGTCGATGGGGACCCTGGCGTCCTGCAAGGCCTTGACCGCGCCTATGTGGCAATAGGCGCGCGCGCCGCCGCCCGACAGCACCAGACCGACCGCCGTGCCGGTGACGACGCGGGCGATCCGCTCGGCGTCGGTCGCCAGCCCTTCGACACAGTGGAACCAGCGGTCGGGCTGAAGCGCGTCCAGCCAGACGCGGGTGTTGGCCGGGTGATGCATGCGCGGATCGCGCAGAAGGATCAGATCGGTCAGGCGGCGGCCGTCGCCGAAACCATGACGGCGCGGCACGGAAGACGGCGGGGCCAGAAGCCCGCTGCCGACGATGAACATGCGGTCCACCTGACGGGCGCACAGATTGGCCCAGCCGGGCTGATCCTGTTCGGCGACATAAAGGACGTAGTCGTGTTCTCCCTCGACCCGGCTGAACCATTCGGACGCCGAGGCCAGGGCCGACTGGTCGATGACCTGACAGGTGAAGCCCATGGCCTGGATGGCCGCGCCGATCCGTTCGACGAAGGCGCGGATGGGGCGGGGGCGGGCCGAAACGAAGCCGAAGACGCTGGGCTCTGATGCGCCGGCGGTGCGTTCGCGGGCGCGGTGGATCATCAGGCGCGACAGCTCGACCATCAGGTCGGGTTCGGTGCGGGCCGCCTCGAAGAAGGCTTCGCGCGGCAGGGCCAGGATCTCGCTGTCGCGCAGGGCGACGACGGTGGCGGTGTGGGGCGTGCCGGCCAGCATGGCCATCTCGCCCACCGGCTCGCCCGCCTTGACCACGCCCAGCAACTGGGCGGGCTGGTCCGGCTCCAGCTTGAAGACGCCCAGGCGGCCCGAGCGCAGCAGATACAGGGTGTCGGCCGGATCGCCCTGAGCAAACAGCGGCTCTCCGCCGGTCAGGGCGAACCAGCTGGCCCGGTAGATCATTCGACCTTCGAAAATGCGCGCGAGCGACGCCGCCAGCGTATCGGGACGAACCGTGGCCATGTCAGGGGTTGTAGGCTTGATTCTGCGCCGGGTGCATTGGCTTCCGCGTTGCCCGTGACGGCGCGGGCGGGTAGAGCGTTCGGCTTCTCCCGCCTGACCGAAGTTTCAGACCATGCACGACATCAAAGCCATTCGCGAGAACCCCCAGGTTTACGTGGCGGGCTGGTCGTCGCGCGGGGTGGACGAGGCCGACGGGCTGACGGCCGACATCCTGCGGCTGGACGGCGAACTGCGTAACGCCCAGACGACGGGGCAGGACGCCCTGGCTAAGCGCAACGCTGCCTCCAAGCTGATCGGCGCCGCCATGGGGCGCAAGGACATGGCCGAGGCGGATCGGCTGAAGGCCGAGGTCGAGGCGCTGAAGGGCGATATCGCGGCGGCGGCCGAGGTCGAGGCGCGCGTCGGCAAGGAACTGCGCGACCTGCTGGCGGCGCAGAAGAACCTGGCGGCCGAGGATGTGCCGGACGGTGAGGACGAGGCGGGCAATGTTGAGGTCTCGACCTGGGGCGAACCGCGTCGCACCGGTCCGGCCAAGGATCACGCCGACTTGGGCGAGGCCCTGGGGATGCTGGACTTCGAGGCGGCGGCCAAGATGTCGGGCGCGCGGTTCGCGGTGCTGAAGGGGCAGCTGGCGCGGCTGGAACGGGCCGTGGGCCAGTTCATGCTGGACCTGCAGACGGATCAGCACGGCTATCTGGAAGTGAACCCGCCGCTGCTGGTGCGTGACGATGCGATGTTTGGGACTGGGCAACTGCCGAAGTTTGCCGAAGACCTTTTCAACGCATCCACTGTGATTGATCCGGCAATTTGGCAAAAAGGGTTATCTGCCGAAGGTAAGACCGACGCCGAATTCAGTGCGGCGATGATTGAGCAATTGGCAAATCGCACGCACCATTGGCTCATCCCCACCGCCGAAGTCTCCCTGACCAATCTGGTGCGCGAGACCATCCTGTCCGAGGACGAGTTGGCGACGCCGATGCGGATGACGGCGCTGACGCCGTGCTTCCGGGCCGAGGCGGGGTCGGCGGGGCGCGATACGCGCGGGCTGATCCGTCAGCACCAGTTCTCGAAGGTCGAGATGGTGTCGATCACGCGGCCGGAGGACTCCAACGCCGAGCATGAGCGGATGACGCAGTGCGCGGAAGCCGTGCTGAAGGCGCTGGAGCTGCCGTTCCGGCGGATGCTGCTGTGCAAGGGCGACATGGGCTTTTCGGCGCAGAAGACCTTCGATCTGGAGGTCTGGCTGCCCAGCCAGGGGACCTATCGCGAGATCAGCAGCTGCTCGAACTGCGGCGACTTCCAGGCGCGACGCATGGACGCGCGGTTCAAGCGGGCCGGCGAGAAGAAGACCGAGTTCGTCCATACGTTGAACGGCTCGGGCCTGGCGGTCGGCCGGACGCTGGTGGCGATCATGGAGAACTATCAGCAGGACGACGGGCGGATCGCGGTGCCGGCGGTGCTGCAGCCCTATATGGGCGGTCTTCAGTTCGTTGGCGGCGGTCAATGATCTTTCCGCTCATCCCGGCGAAAGCCGAGACCCAGTGCTTTGGGCGAGGGGCGGATGATGTTCGCGCGCCTTCGATCCAACGCACTGCCGAGCGACAGAACGGGGTCCCCGCCTTCGCGGGGATGAGCGGAGTTTAGAGTGCGAATTCTTCTGACCAACGACGACGGGATCGAGGCCGAGGGTCTGGCCTGTCTGGAGCGGATCGCGCGGACGATCAGCGACGATGTCTGGGTGTGCGCGCCCGCCGTTGAACAGTCGGGCAAGGGGCGGGGGATCACCCTGACCGAGCCGCTGCGCGTGCTGAACCCGGGCGAAAAGCGGTTCGCCGTGACCGGGACGCCGACCGACTGCGTCGTGCTGGCGGTCAACGACCTGATGCCGGAGAAGCCCGATCTGGTGCTGTCGGGCGTCAATCGCGGGCACAATATCGGCGAGGACGTCAGCTACTCCGGCACGGTGGCCGGCGCGCTGCAGGGGATGGCCTTCGGTATCCGCTCCATCGCTCTGAGCCAGAGCCTGGAGCGGTTCCACGACGAGGTGGTAGCGCATTGGGAGACGGCGGAAGCCTTTGCGCCCGCCATCATCGGCCGGTTGCTGGCGCAGAAATGGGCGCCGGGCGTGGTGATGAACCTGAACTTCCCCAACCGCCGACCCGAGGATGTGGATCAGGTCGAGGTGACGACGCAAGGGTTCCGCGACGTGGGCGAGATGCACGCCGTGCGCCGCACCGATCTGCGCGGACGCGACTATTACTGGATGAGCTTCCGCGGCGAAAAGCGCGAACACGCCGAGGGCACGGACCTGCGCGCCATCGACGAGGGGCGGATATCGGTCACGCCGCTGCATATCGACCTGACGCATATGTCCAGCGTCTATGACCTGAAGAAGGTGCTGGGCGGGGCGCCGCCCAAGACGGCGCCCGCCGCCGCATGAACCTGCACGACGACCGCGCCGGCCGGCTGATCCTGTCGCTGCGTCAGCAGGGTGTGACGGACCCGCGCGTGCTGAAGGCGATGGAGAGCATCGACCGGGCGGTCTTCGTGCACGAGAAGTTCCTGGATCAGGCCTGGGAGGACCAGGCCCTGCCCATCGACTGCGCCCAGACGATCAGCCAGCCCTATATCGTCGGCCTGATGACCCAGGCGCTGGAGGTCCAGGCCCGGCACCGGGTGCTGGAGATCGGAACCGGCAGCGGATACCAGTGCGCGGTCCTCAGCCGCCTGGCGCGCTATGTCTATTCCGTCGAGCGATACCGCAGCCTGCTGGTCGAGGCCGAAGCGCGGCTGCGCGCGCTGGACATCGAAAACGTCATCACCAAACATGGCGACGGCGGCCTGGGCTGGGCCGAACAGGCGCCGTTCGACCGGATCATGGTCACGGCCGCCTCGCCGACCGAGCCCACCGAACTGCTGAAACAGCTGAAGCCGAACGGCGTGCTGGTCGCGCCGGTGGGCCGGACCTCGGTGCAGATGCTGCATCGCTACGTCGGCCAGGGCGACGGCTCCTTCCGCCGCGAAAGCCTGACCGAAGTGCGGTTCGTGCCGCTGGTCGAGGGAACGGCGAAGGAAGGGTGACTTGTCTCTAAGGCTCTTTCGGGCGAACCTTGCGGACATGAAATGGCCGCTGGCAGTCCTCGCATCGTCGAGCATCGCCTTGTCGTCACCGGCGATGGCGCACCCGTTCCTGGACTATTTTCCCTATGGAAAGGCCGATCTCTCGCCCAAGGGATATGAAACGGCCAGGGAGGTAGCCGGCTACGTCCAGCGTTATGGACCTGACAGCTATCGTGTGGTGATCGCTGCTCACATGGACACAGCAGAGGGGCAGGCGTTTAGCGACGAGCTTTCCGCGAGACGCGCTCAGTCTATGGCGACGGAGCTGGTCCGGCTCGGATTGGAGCCTGCTCGAATTGAGATTCGACCTTATGGAACGCGCGCGCTGGCCAAGCCGACCGACCGAGATGTGCGCGAGCCGCTCAACCGGCGTGTCACCGTGGATGTGAACTTGTAGCGCATTAACCTTCACGCCCCAATTCCGCGACGATTGCGGGGTTGGCTTAAGGGGCGCGAGCGGGCACACCGGGCGGGCGAGTTTAACCATGCGAGGAGCGGCCGGTGGCGGTGATTTCGGGCTGGATGAGAGCGGCGTTGATCGCGGGAGCTTCGCTGAGCGCGGCGGCCTGCATGACCTATCCGTCCGAACCGAGGTACTCCACCCATGCGGCGCCCGCGCCGGCGCCGGATCGCGGGGCCTATCCGCCCGCAGGGGCCGGGCAGTCGGCTTATCCGGGCGTGGCGCAGGGTCAGCCCGCACGTCCTGCGCCCTATGAATCGCCGCCGCCAGCGACGGCGCCCGTTGGTCAGGTGGAGGGCGGGGCCCTTCCGCCGCCGGTCACGGTGACGCACGGCCAGCCGACCTCTACGCCGGCCGCCTCTCAGCCTTCATACCCTGCGCCGTCCATTGCGCCGTCGGGGCCGGTTCGACCCGGCGCGGCCTATGTGATTCAGCCGGGCGACACCATCTCGGGCGTGGGGCGTCGGTTCCAGACCCCGGTGCAGACCCTGATCGACCTGAACGGCCTGGGGCCGCGCGGCGCCATCACTTCGGGTCAGCGAATCATCCTGCCGCAAGCGGCGGTGGATACGGGAAGCGATCCCTATGCGACCGGCGCCTCGCCCGTCGGGGTTCTGGTGCCCAACAACGGCGTGGTCCCGCCGCCGCCGCCGCCGCCCTCGGGCAATGCGGCGCTGCCGGTGCAGACAAGGCCGGTGACGCAGCCGTTTTCGTCGGGCGCCGCCCAGGCGCCAGGCGCGCAGAGCGCCGTCGCTGCCGGCCAGCCGAATCTGCTGTGGCCCGTGCGGGGCGACATCGTTCGCCGCTTCGGCCCCGTCGGCATGGGTGAGCGCAACAACGGCATCAACATCGGCGCCTCGGCCGGCGCGGCGGTCAGCGCCTCGGCGCCCGGCCGTGTGGCCTATGTCGGCAGCGATCTGGTCGGTCAGGGTCTGACGGTCCTGATCGTCCACGCCAACGGCTGGCGCACCGTCTATGGCCATCTGGGCTCGGCGACGGTGAAGGATGGCGACGACGTGCGGGCGGGCCAGCAGGTCGGCACCGTGGGCCTGACGGCTGGCGACGGGCGCCCCTCTATCCACTTCGAGACGCGCCAGATGCGTGGCGACGACCCCGTCGCGGTCGATCCCCTGACCGTATTGCCGCGCTGACGCTTTAGCCGCGTTGCATTCTGCAATGACCAGAACTAGGTTCCGCGCCTCGTTTTAATGGGCGCGCCGACGAGGGCCGCCCTTTTGGTATTCGGAGACTACCCATGGGCGGAGCAGCTGACGGCGGCTTGATGGCGCAACTGATCGGCTTTGCGCCCATCATCGGCATCTTCATCCTGTTCTACTTCCTGCTGATCCGTCCGCAGCAGAAGCGCGCCAAGGAACACGCCGCCGCCATCGGCGCCGTGAAGCGCGGCGACACCGTCGTTCTGGGCAGCGGCATGATCGGCAAGGTGACGCGCGTCGAGGACGCCGAGGTCAACGTCGAGATCGCGCCCAGCGTCAACGTCCGCGTGGTCAAGTCCATGATCGCCGAGGTGCGCAACCGCACCGCCATCGCCGCCAACGATTCCAAGGCCTGATACGCTCGCGTATCGCTGAACCGAGACCGCCCTCATGATTCAGCTGTCGCGCTGGAAAGTCATCCTCGTCGTCGCTTCGGCGATCATCGGCTGCCTGCTGGCCTATCCCAACCTGTTGAGCCCGGCCCAGCGAGAGGCGCTGCCAGGCTGGTTGCCCAGGAACGCGCTGAACCTGGGGCTGGACCTTCAGGGCGGGTCGTACCTGCTGCTGGAAGTCGACGTGCCGAAGATGCGCGAAAAGCGCGTCACCAACCTGATCGAGGACGTGCGCGTAACGCTGAGCGGCGCGGGCATCGCCACCAACGGCTTCCAGCGTGAAGCCGGCGGCGTGGTCGCCACCCTGGCCAATCCGGCCCAGACCGACGCGGCGTTCAAGGCGCTGCAGCAGCTGGGCGGACAGACCGGACCGGGCGGTCAGGTCGAGCGCGCCGCGACTCGCCTGGGCGACGGCCGCGTCCGCTTCGCCTATACCGACGCCGCACTGAACGGCATGGGCGCGACGGCCGTGGACCAGTCGATCGAGGTGGTGCGCCGCCGGATCGACAGCCTGGGCACGCGTGAACCCTCCATCACCCGCCAGGGCGCCGACCGGATCGTGGTCCAGGCGCCGGGCGAGAGCGATCCGTCCAAGCTGGAGGAGGTCATCGGCCAGACGGCGCAACTGACCTTCCAGATGGTGGATGTCGAAAACTCGGTGAACGACGCCCTGGCCGGCCGCGTGCCGCCGGATTCCGAACTGCTGCAAGGCGAGGACGGCACCCCCTATCTGGTCAAGAAGCGCGTGCTGGTTTCGGGCGAGAACCTGACCCGCGCGGGCGTTGGTTCGGACCAGAGCGGGCGTCCGGCCATCGACTTCCGCTTCGACGGCGCCGGCGCGCGCCGGTTCGGCGAGGCGACGGCCGCCAACCTGCAGAAACCCTTCGCCATCATCCTGGACGGCAAGGTGATTTCGGCCCCGACGATCCAGAGCGCGATCACCTCGGGCTCCGGCCAGATCACCGGCAACTTCTCGATCCAGGAAGCCTCGACCCTGGTGAACCTGCTGAACGGGGGCGCCTTGCCGGCGCCGCTGAACGTGGAGGAGCGCCGCACCGTGACGGCCGAACTGGGCGCGGACGCGGTCGCCGCCGGCGCCCTGTCCACGGCGGTCGGTTTCGTCATCATCGTGGTGTTCATGATCCTGGCCTACGGTCTGCTGTTCGGCGGCGTGTCGGTGGTCGGCCTGGTGTTGAACGGCGTGCTGATCGTGGCGGCCATGTCGCTGACGCAGGCGACGCTGACGCTGCCCGGCATCGCGGGTCTGATCCTGACCTTCGCGGTGGCCGTGGACGCCAATGTGCTGATCTATGAGCGGATGCGCGACGAGGCCCGCGCGGGTCGCAGCGTGATCGCCTCGATGGACGCCGGCTTCAACAAGGCCATGGGCACCATCATCGACGCAAACCTGACCACCCTGGTCGCCGCCGGCATCATGTTCGTGTTCGGGGAAGGGCCGGTGCGCGGCTTCGCCTGGACCCTGACCATCGGCGTGTTCACCTCGGTCTTCTCCTCGGTCCTGGTCGCCCAGGTCCTGCTCGGCTACTGGCTCAAGAAGGCCAAGCCCAAAAAACTGCCGATCGCGGAGTGACGTCGATGCGTGGATGGCCCCTTATCAAACTGCTGCCGCAGACGACGAACTTCCATTTCGTCAAATATTCCCGCGCGGCCGGCGTGGTTTCAATCCTGCTGTGCGTGGCTTCGATCGTGTCTTGTTTCGTGCCGGGCCTGAACATGGGCATCGACTTCCGGGGCGGCGCCTCGATGGAAGTGTCCAAGCCCGCCGGCCAGGAAATCCAGCTGGATCGTGTGCGCGAGGCCGTGAACGGCCTGAACCTGGGCGACGTGCAGGTGCAGGGCATCGCGCGACGCGACACCAACGCCGATGACGGATCGACCGCAATCCTTCGCTTCCAGGTGCCGGAAGGCCGCGACCAGACGCAGGTGGTCCAGCAGGTCGAAGGCGCCATCAGCAATGCGGTGGGCCAGGTCGCCTATTCCGGCGTCAGCGTCGTCGGCTCCAAGGTTTCGGGCGAGTTGTTCACCTCGGGCCTGTTGGCCCTGGGCGTCGCGATCGGCCTGATGTTCCTCTACATCTGGTTCCGGTTCGAACCGCAGTTCGGGTTCGGCGCCGTGGTCGGCCTGTTGCACGACGTGATCCTGACGTTCGGCCTGATCGTGCTGTTCAAGCTGGAGTTCAGCCTGAACATGGTCGCCGCCGTCCTGACCGTGATCGGCTATTCGATGAACGACACCGTCGTCGTGTTCGACCGCCTTCGCGAGAATCTGCGCAAATACAAGACCATGCCGCTGCGCGACGTGATCGACCTGTCGCTGAACGAAACCCTGTCGCGGACCATCATCACCGGCGTCACCGCCGTCATGGTGCTGGCGGCGCTTGCTATCTTCGGCGGCGAGGCCCTGTTCGGCTTCTCCATCGCCCTGATGTTCGGCATCGTGATCGGCACCTATTCGTCGATCTACGTCGGCGCGCCGATCATCCTGCTGTGGGGCGTACGGCGCGGGGGCGGGGCGTCCGACGACGCCAAGCCGGTCAAACTGGGCATGGCCAGCCGGCCGTGACGAACCCACGGCCCCTCATCGCGTTGCTCCGATCATGACCGACAAAAGCAAGGACACGACGGGCGCGCACGAGGGGCCGCATCTGAGCCACTGGCGCCAAAGCACCATCACCGAGCCGGGGTTCGGCGATCAGGGCGACGTCTTCTTCGCGGCGATCCAGATGACGCGGATGCCGATGATAATTTCGGACCCGCGTCAGCCCGACAATCCCATCGCCTTCGCCAATAACGCCTTGCTGGACCTGACGGGCTATGAAGAGGCTGAGGTGGTCGGGCGCAACTGCCGTTTCCTGCAGGGCGCCCAGACCGACCGTGACACGGTTGGCGAGCTTCGCGACGCGGTGGCGGCCAAGCGGGCGATTGCGGTCGAGATCCTGAATTATCGCCGGGACGGCAGCCCGTTCTGGAACGCGGTCTTCATGGGGCCGATTTTCGACGAGCATGGCGAACTGCTGTATTTCTTCGCCAGCCAGTTGGATGTGACGCGCCGCCGCGAAAGCGAGCAGGTGTCGCGTCAGGCCCAGAAGATGGAGGCCATCGGCCAGTTGACCGCCGGTCTGGCGCACGACTTCAACAACCTGTTGCAGGTGGTGGGCGGCAGTCTGGAGCGGATCGCCGCCGCGCCCGACGATGTGGAGCGGGTGAAGCGGTTCGTCGGCGTGGCCTCGACGGCGGCCGACCGGGGCGCCAAGCTGACGCAGCAACTGCTGGCCTTTGCGCGTCGCAGTCGGCTGGAACCCAATGGCGTGGATCTGACCGAACTGGTCAACTCCATCTCAGACCTGCTGGACAGCGCCGTGGGGTCCAAGATCGACCTGTCGCTGCACCTGCGTCGGCGCCTGCCGCGCGTGATGGTGGACCCGGTCCATCTGGAGATGGCGTTGCTGAACGTGCTGGTGAATGCGCGCGACGCCTCGGGTCACGGCGGCGCGGTGACGGTCAGCACCGAGACGCTTACGCTGAACGGCGATGCGGCCTCGCGCGATCTGACGCCTGGCGACTATGTGACGCTGACCGTGGCGGACGACGGCGACGGCATGGCCGAACATGTCCTGGCGCGCGCGACCGAACCCTTCTTCACCACCAAGCCGACGGGGCAGGGAACCGGGCTGGGGCTGGCCATGGCGCATGGGTTCGCCCAGCAGTCCGGCGGTCGTCTGGAGATCGAATCCCAGCCGGGCGACGGCACGACCGTTCGTCTGATCTTCCCCGTCGCCGTGACGAACGAGGATGGGGCCGAGGCGCCGACCTCGCGCTATCGGCCCGATGCGGTCGACGACGCCGCCCCGCCGCGCATCCTGGTGGTGGACGACAACGCCGAGATCGCCTCCCTGGCGCGCGACACCTTGGTCGAGACCGGCTATGAGGTCGCCGTGGCGCTGAGCGGGGAGGAGGGGCTGACCCTGTTCGAGACGGCCCTGAGGGAAGGCAACCCGTTCGATCTGGTCTTCACCGACGTGGTGATGCCGGGCGGCATGAACGGCCTGGTGTTCGCAAACCAGATCAGGGAGCGCAGCGAGGCCGCCGCGATCCTGATGACGACGGGCTACAACGATCAGATGGCGCTGGACGGCCCGCAGGCGGAGGCGATGGACGTGCTGGGCAAACCCTACCGTCGCAGCGAACTGATCAACCGGGTTCAGTCCGCCCTGCGCCAGGGACCACGCCAGGGGCCAGGCCGCCGCACATCCGATTTCGGACCTGCGACGGCCTGACGACCAGGATTAGCGCAGCGAGGCGGTGAAGCGCTGGATGCGGGTGCAGGCCTCTTCCAGCACCGCGTCGGAGGTGGCGTAGCTGATGCGGAAATAGGGACTGAGGCCGAAGGCCTCGCCCTGGACCACGGCCACGCCCTCGGCGTTCAGCAGTTCGGCGGCGAAGGTCGAGTCGCCATCGATCACCGCGCCGCTCTCCGTCGTCTTGCCGATCAGGCCCGCGATGGAAGGATAGACGTAGAAGGCGCCTTCAGGCGTGGCGCAGGTGATGCCGCTTGCCTGGTTCAGCATCGACACGACCAGATCGCGGCGCTTCTCGAAGGCGGCCTTGCGCTCAGGGATGAATCCCTGCGGGCCATTCAAAGCTTCGACCGCCGCCCACTGGCTGATGCTGGCGGGGTTGGAGGTGGTTTGGCTGGCCACCTTGCGCATCAGGTCGATCAGGCCCTTGGGGCCGCCGGCATAGCCGATGCGCCAGCCCGTCATGGCATAGGCCTTTGACACGCCGTTGACCGTCAGTGTGCGGTCGATCAGGTCCGGCGCGACCTGGGCGATGGTGGTGTATTCGAAGTCGCCATAGACGAGGTGCTCATACATGTCGTCGGTCAGCACCCAGACGTGGGGGTGGCGGCGCAGCACCTCGGCCAGGGCCTCCAGTTCGGCGCGGGTATAGGCGGCCCCCGTCGGGTTGGACGGGCTGTTCAGGATCAGCCAGCGCGTCCTAGGCGTGATCGCGGCCTCAAGCGTGGCGGGCAGCAGCTTGAAGCCGTCCTTCTCCTCTCCGACCACCATGACCGGCTCGCCGCCCGCCAGCAGCACCATGTCGGGATAGCTGACCCAATAGGGGGCAGGCACGATGACTTCATCGCCGGGGTTCAGGGTGGCGACCAGGGCGTTGAAGATGACCGGCTTGCCGCCCGGTGCGACGTGAATGTTGGCGGCCGTGTAATCGAGGCCGTTTTCACGCTTGAACTTGGCGACGATGGCGGCCTTCAGCTCGGGCATGCCGTCGGCGTCGGTGTATTTGGTCTCGCCGCGATTGATGGCGTCGATGGCGGCCTGTTTGATGTTGTCGGGCGTGTCGAAGTCGGGTTCGCCGGCGCCCAAGCCGATCACGTCGCGGCCTTCTGCTTTAAGCTTCCGGGCCTGCGCGGTGACGGCGATGGTGGCCGAAGGCTTGACGCGGGCGAGGGCGGAAGATTGCAGGCTGGACATCATAATCCCGTCGATTTGAAAGATTCATGCCGGGGAGGCGGGGTTGTTTACGCGCCGTCGCCGCCTGGGACAATGCGCTGGCGCTCGCTAATGCAGCCGACGGGTGATAAGCGGCCGGTCTGATGCGTTGGATCATCGATTTCCTGTCGAACATGGAGGCGCGTCGCTGGCGCGCGGTGCTGGCGACGGCCTTGCTGCTGGGCGCCATGATCGCCCTGTTCGCGGTAGGAAAGAGCCAGTTGGGTCTGGACGCCGAGGAGCAGTTGGAAGCCTGGCTGGCCGGGTTCCGCCATGGGCCATGGGGCTTGGTCGCGGCCGTCGTTGTCTTCACCGTCTCAGCCTTCTTCGGCGCGCCGCAGTTCATCCTGATCGCCGCCTGCGTGGTGGCGTTCGGACCCTGGTTCGGCTTTCTCTACAGCTGGATCGCGACCGTGGTGTCGGCGGGCGTGACCTATTGGCTGGGGCGTGGGCCGACGGCAAGGCTGTTGGAACGGCACGGCGGCAAGACGGTCGGACGGTTGACGCGGTTTGTCGGCAAGAACGCCTTCTACGCCAGCTTCATGATACGCAATGTGCCGTCGGCGCCCTTCATCGTCGTGAACATGGCGTTCGGCGCGGCGCGGGCGTCGTTCATGGGCTTTCTGGCCGGCTGCGCGTTGGGCGTGTTGCCCAAGACGGCCCTGGTGGCCTTCTTCGGCGGGTCCTTCATGACCGCGGTCAGCGGCGATGGAATCTGGACGTCGGCCATACTGGCGGGCGTGGCCCTGGCCTGGTTGGCGCTGATGCTGGTCGTGCGGGAACTGGTCAAGCGGCGAGAAGCCGCCAGAGGAGACTGAAGACGATGGTGAAGCTCTATTATTCGCCCGGCGCCTGCGCCATGGCCTCGCACATCGCCCTGGAAGAGGCGGGCGCGGACTATGAGGCGATCAGGATCGACCTGAAGAAGGGCGAGCAGAAGACACCCGATTATCTGGCGATCAATCCGGCGGGCGTCACCCCGGCCCTGGTGACGGACGAGGGCGTGCTGACCGAGAACCTGGTCATCATGGGCTATGTCGCCCAGACCCATCCCGAGGCGAATCTGGCCGACAACAATTCCAGCTTCAACTTCGGCAAGATGCAATCCTTCAACGGCTTCTTGGGGGCGTCGCTGCATCCGGCGGTGTCGCGCGCCCTGTTCGCGCGGCCGCCGCTGGAGGGCGAAGCCAAGGCAGCGGCGCTGGAGGCCGCCCTGGTCAAATACCGGCTGGCGGAAGACGCCCTGTTCAAGGGGCCGTGGGTCATGGGCGACGCCTATACGGTGGCGGACGGTTATCTTAGCGTCTTCACGCGCTGGGGGCGGCAGGCCGGCTTCCTGGACCTGGCGCGGTTCCCCAAGCTGAACGATCACCTGGACCGGATGCAGGCCCGACCGGCCGTGCAGCGGGTGCTGGAGGCCGAAGGATTGTCCGCCGTCTGACGATCCGGGGACCGCGAGCGGGGCAAGGGCGGTCCGCCGCTCTTTGGCGCGCAAGGTCCCTGCGGGTTTCTGTTATGACGAGACTGTCATCGGGGCTTGTATTCCCGTTTTCTTACAGGCAAACCCGCCGTCGGTAGGCGTGGCGAAGATCAGGAACTGTCCGGCGTGGGGATGTCGGGGCAGTTGGGGCGTCGCCAAGTCGACTGCGAACACTGAAGACGCCCTGGCCAGCTAACAACGGTATCGATTCCCATGAGTTTTTCCCTTTTCGGCGCGATTTCGAATGACATCGCGATGGACCTGGGCACCGCCAACACCCTGATCTACATGAAGGGCAAGGGCATCGTCTTGAACGAGCCTTCCGTCGTGGCGCTGAGAAACGTTGGCGGCCGCAAGGTGGTCCACGCCGTAGGGATAGAGGCCAAGCAGATGCTGGGCCGCACGCCGGGCCACATGGAAGCCATCCGCCCGATGCGCGACGGCGTCATCGCCGATTTCGAAGTCGCCGAAGAGATGATCAAGCACTTCATCCGCAAGGTGCATAACCGCAAGGGTTTCGTGAACCCCAAGATCATCGTCTGCGTGCCATCGGGCGCCACGGCGGTCGAGCGCCGCGCGATCAACGACAGCTGCCTGAACGCCTCGGCCCGCCGCGTGGGCCTGATCGACGAGCCGATGGCCGCCGCGATCGGCGCCGGCCTGCCCATCCACGAGCCGACCGGCTCGATGGTCGTCGACATCGGCGGGGGCACGACGGAAGTCGCCGTGCTGTCGCTGTCGGGCATCGTCTATTCGCGTTCGGTCCGCGTCGGCGGCGACAAGATGGATGACAGCATCATCAGCTACATGCGTCGCAACCATAATCTGCTGATCGGCGAAACGACCGCCGAACGCATCAAGAAGGACATCGGCACCGCCCGGATCCCGGCCGACGGCGAAGGCCTGTCGATCGAGGTCAAGGGCCGCGACCTGATGCAGGGCGTGCCGCGCGAAGTCCGTATCTCGGAGCGCCAGGCCGCCGAAGCCCTGGCCGAGCCGGTGACGCAGATCATCGAGGCCGTGAAGGTCGCGCTGGAAGCCACCCCGCCGGAACTGGCCGCCGACATCGCCGACAAGGGCATTATGCTGACCGGCGGCGGCGCTCTGCTGCGTGGCCTGGATGTCGAAATCCGCGACCATACCGGCCTGCCGGTCTCGGTGGCTGACGATCCGCTGTCGTGCGTGGCCATCGGCTGCGGCCGCGTGCTGGAACATCCGCGCTGGATGAAGGGCGTGCTCGACTCCGCGCTCTGATCTCGCGGTTCGACCCCATGGCGGCCGGGTGAAAGCTTGGCCGCAAATCCTTGCCCGACCTGCACGATCACGGTTCCATTCCGGCCTTGATTTTGCGATAGGCAGGGCGTGCGGCGGGTGGCGTCCCGCCGATTCCAATCCTTTTGAGTGAAAGGTCGCCCGTGGCGTTTCGCGACGGACCTTTTGAGAACATCAAGGTGCCGCTGGTCTGGACCGCCGCGGTGGTCGCAGTCGTGGCCATCGTCGGGGCCGTGGTGTTGTTGCTGGGCGACCGGCCGACGGCCGAGGGCGGCTCCAGCGTTGGCGCGGCGCGCGGCGGGTTCGAGACGGCCGCCGGGCCGGTCGGCGGCGTTCTGGCGGCGCCCGTGCGCTGGGCCGGAGGCGTGCGCGACTATATCGGCGGCTATTTCTTCGCGATCGGCGAGAACCGTCGATTGAAGGCCGAAAACGCCGAACTGCGTGAATGGCGCGACCAGGCGATCGCCCTGAAGAACGTCAACAGCCGCTACGAAGCCATGCTGGGCCTGCGGGTCGAACCGGCGGTGGCCATGGCGACGGGGCGGGCGATCTCTGACGCGCGCGGCCCGTTCAATCGCGCCAAACTGCTGGACGTCGGTTCGGCCCAGGGCGTGCGGATCGGCAATCCGGTCATCAGCGAACACGGCCTGGTCGGACGGATCACGGGCGTCACCCCGCGCGTCAGTCGGATGGTTCTGCTGACCGACGTGGCGTCGCGCACGCCGGTCATGATCGAACGCACCGACGCGCGCGCCATGTTGACCGGCGACGGCGGCGACAGCCCGCGTCTGGAGTTCATCCGTGGCGCCGGGGCGGTGCAGGCAGGCGACCGTATCCTGAGTTCGGGCGACGGCGGCGGCCTGCCGCGCGGCCTGCCGATCGGCGTGGCGGCCAAGGGCGTGGACGGCGCCTGGCGCGTCAAACTGTTCAGCGACCACGGCGCGGTGGATTATGTGCGGGTGCTGCTGTTCCAGAGCTTCGGCCAGCTGGTCAGCCCCGAGGCGTTGAACGCGCCGCCGCTGGCGGGCCTGACCACGGCGCCGGAGCCGAACGCGGCCGAACTGAGCGCCATTCGCGACGCCGCTGCGCGTCGTCAGGCCGCCCAACAGGCCCAGGCCCAGCAACAGGCCGAGCGGGCGAGGGCCGCCGCCGCCGTCGCTGAATCCCCTCCGGCCGCTCCGCCTGCGGCCGCCACGACCCGTACGGCGCCGTCAACGCCTCGGCCGTCTGCACGAACGCCGCAGACGCCGGCCGCCAACCCCGCTGTCCCGGCAGGGACGCCCGCGCCCGCGCCGGCGCCGGGGGGGGCGCTGTGAGACGGCCGGTCGCGGTTCGTGTCGTCGGGCCCCTGCAGTGGATCGTCTATCCGGCCTTGGCCGCCGTGGCCGCCACTGTCGTTCTGGCGACTCCGGTGCAGGTGTTCGGTCTGCATCTGCCCGAGCCGGTCGCGCCGATGATCCTGGCCTTCGCTTGGCCGCTGATCCGGCCGTCGATGACGGCGCCGGCGGTGCTGTTCGCGCTGGGCCTGTTTCTGGACCTGTTCTGGAACGCGCCCTTGGGGCTGTGGGCGCTGTGCCTGATGGCGGTCTATTTCACGGTCCTGATGTCGCGCAGCCTGATGGCGGGGCATGAGGGGCTGATCCGGTTCGGCGCCTATGCGGCGTGCACGCTGGGCGCTTTTGGACTGGCCTATATGATCGTGGCGGTGCGGGCGGCCAATGCGCCGGCCATCGTGCCGCTGATCGCGCAGATCGCGCCGACGCTGATGCTGTATCCAGTGGCCAACTGGATGCTGGACCGGTTCGATGACGGGGATATTCGGTTCCGATGAGCGGCGAACCCTCCATCTTCTTCGAAGACGTCAACGAGCGGCAGGGCTCCTTCCTGCGGCGCACCTTCATCGTGGGCGGGGCCACGGCGCTGGGGATCACGGCGCTGATCGGCCGGCTGGGCCAACTGCAGGTCGTGCAGGCCCAGGAATATGCGACCCTGTCGTCCCAAAACCAGTTCAACTTCCGCATGGTCCCGCCGCCGCGCGGTCTGATCAAGGACCGCAACGGCGTCGTCATCGCCGGCAACCGGCCCAGCTTCCGCGTGCTGGTCGTGCGCGACGAGACCAAGGATCTGGACCAGACGCTGGACCTCTTGGGTCAGGTTCTGCCCGACACGCTGGAGCGCCGCCGCGCCATCATCCGCGACGTCAATGCGGCGTCCAAGTTCAACCCGGTGCCGGTCAAGAGCGACCTGACCTGGGAGGAGTTCGCCAAGGTCAATCAGTACGCCAACGAACTGCCCGGCGTGATGGTGGATATGAACGAGGCCCGCTACTATCCGTTCGGCGGGGCCTTCGCTCACGTCGTCGGCTATGTGGCCAAGGTGTCGGACCGCGACGTCAAGGCGTTGCGCGACAAGGGCCAGCAGCCGCCGCCGCTGCTGTTCAACCCCAGCTTCCGCATCGGGCGCCAAGGCGTAGAAAAGGCGCTGGACCTGTCGCTGCGCGGCGAACCGGGCGGCAACCGGGTCGAGGTCGATGCGCGCGGGCGCGTGGTCGCCGAGGACATCGGCGGATCGCGCCCGGCCGTCCCCGGCAAGGAAGTCGTGCTGACGCTGGACGCCGACGTGCAGAACCGGGCGCTGGAGGTGTTCGGCGACGAATCAGGCGCTTGCGTCGTGATGGACGTGCGCAACGGCGACATCCTGTGCATGATGTCGGCGCCGTCGTTCGATCCGAACCTGTTCGTCGGCGGGGTGCCGACCAAGACCTATCGCGCCCTGGCCGACTATGAGCGCAAGCCGCTGCTGGACAAGACGATCAACGGCACCTTCCCGCCCGGATCGACGTTCAAGCCGACAACGGCGCTGGCCCTGCTCGAAGCCGGGGTCGATCCCAACATCACCGTGGTCTGCACCGGCGCCTATCGCACCGGCAACCGGGTGCAGCGCTGCTGGGGCCGCCACGGCGTGCAGAACATGCACAACGCCATCAAGAACTCTTGCGACGTCTATTTCTACGCCATGTGCAACCGGGCGGGCGTGGATAATATCCGCAAGGCGGCGCTGGCGGTCGGGTTCGAACACACCTTCGACATCGGGGTGGACAATCAGAAGAAGGGGCTGCTGCCCTCGACCGAATGGAAGGCGCGGACCTTCCCGCGCGATCCGGTCTGGCACCCCGGCGAGACGACCTCTGTCGCCATCGGCCAGGGGGCGATCACCGTCAACGCCCTGCAACTGGCGGTCATGACCTCGCGTCTGGCCAACGGCAAGAAGGCGTTGCAGCCGCGTCTGATCAAGTCCATCGGCGGGGTGGAACAGCCCAGCGGCGCCGAGGCGCCCGACCTGCCGTTCAAGCCCGAACATATCGAATATGTGCGCCAGGGCATGATCGCGGTGGCGAACGACCGATCCGGCACCGCCTATCGCCAGAGTCAGCTGGGCCTGGGCGATATCCAGATGGCCGGAAAGACCGGCACGGCCCAGGTGCGCAACTATGGCACCGGCTCGCGCAAGAGCGACATCTGGGCGCTGAAGGACCACAATCTGTTCGTCGCCTTCGCCCCGGTGGATGCGCCGCGCTATGCGGTGGCGGTCATCGTCGAACACGGGGGCAAGGGCGGGGCCACGGCCGGCGCGCCGCGCGCGCGCGAGGTGATGCGCACGGTCCTGCTGAAGGACCCGGACATGCGCGCCCGCATCGAACGGCCCCTGCCGCCCGAGCCGACCGGCGACGCCATCGTCGAGGACGGGGTGGTGGGCGCGGCGCCCGAGCCGGACGTGGTCGCCGCCCCTGAGCCGACGCGCACGACCCCCGGCGCGACCAGCGGCCCGCGCCCCTATCTGTCCGAGCCGGGCCGTTGACCGCCTCGGCCCTGTCGCGACCCGGCGAGCGCGAGCGCGTCTCGACCAAGCTGGGTCAGATCGATTGGCGGCTGACGGCGCTGCTGTGCGTGGTCGCCGGCACCGGCGCCCTGATGCTGTATTCGGTGGCGGGCGGATCGTGGTCGCCGTGGGCGGCCAAACACCTGATCCGCTTCGGCATGTGCCTGGCGCTGATGCTGGCGCTGTCGTTGATCACCATCCGCTACTGGTTCGCCCTGGCCTATCCGATCTATGGGCTGGCGCTGGTTCTGCTGGCGCTGGTGGAGACGCCGCTGGGGTATCATGCGTTGGGGGCGACGCGCTGGCTGGATCTGGGTTTCACCCGCATCCAACCGTCGGAGATCATGAAGATCGGCGTCGTTCTGGCCTTGGCCCGCTGGTATCACGGCGCCTCGGCCAAGGAGGCCAGCTTCCACTGGAAGCTGATCTTCCCGGTCGGGATCATCGGCCTGCCGTTCCTTCTGGTCGCGCACCAGCCGGACCTGGGCTCGGCCATGCTGATCGGCCTGACGGGGGCGGCGATGATGTTCGTGGCGGGACTGAGCTGGCGGATCATCGTGCCGCTGATCGTAGCGGCGGCGGTGCTGGTTCCGCCCTATGTCATGTTCGGGATGCACGACTATCAGCGCCACCGCGTGCTGACCTTCCTGAGCCCCGAGGCCGATATGGCGGACAAGGGCTATCAGATCGTGCAGTCAAAGATCGCCATGGGGTCGGGCGGGCCGCTGGGGCGCGGCTTCGGTCTGGGCAGCCAGAGCCAGTTGGAGTTCCTGCCCGAACGCCAGACCGACTTCATCTTCGCCGCCTTCGCCGAGGAGTTCGGCTTCGTGGGCACCTTCACCCTATTGGCCTGCTATGCCGCCATCATCCTGATCTCGCTTAGGATCGCGTCGCTGTCGCACAGTCACTTTGGACGATTGGCGGCGTCGGGGGTTACGGCGACCTTCGCCCTGTATGTGTTGATCAACGGGGCGATGGTGATGGGGCTGGCGCCTGTCGTCGGGGTGCCGATGCCGCTGTTGTCCTATGGCGGCACGGTGATGCTGACGGTGATGATCGGCTTTGGGCTGGTCATGGCCACGGGCGTCCACCGCTATGCCGAACTGCCCAAGGGGCATGGGCTGATCTGACGTTATGTCAGCCAGAGAATGGTCGTTTTAGACGGAACCGCCTTGCAGTTCCGACTGAACCCAGAATCAGGCTCTCGCCGAAACCTGGAGCCTGATTCACCGCATCGATGAAATCGCGAAGCGATTCCATCTCATCGGATCAGGCTCTAGGTGATCGGCATTCAGGTTTCGCTTCCTAAGCGGGCGATTTCGAAGATAAGCTCGTTTCCAACGATCTTTTCGCGGCGGTTGAGGCCGTCAGCGGGGACGAAAGGGAGACGATGCATGACCGACCTGGAGCGCTTCCGCGCCGAGACCCGCGCATGGCTGGCTGACAACTGCCCGGCCGAGTGTCGCGGGCCGATGGCCGACGACGAGATGATCTGGGGCGGGCGAAATCCGACGTTCAAGACCCCGGCGCACAAACAATGGCTGGAGCGGATGGGCGCGCGCGGTTGGACCGCGCCGGAATGGCCGAAGGAATACGGCGGCGGGGGGCTCAGCCGCGAGGAGGCCAAGGTGCTCGCCTCGGAACTGCGGCGCATCAAGGCGCAGCCGGCCCTGGCCAGTTTCGGCGTCTGGATGCTGGGCCCGGCGCTGCTGGCCTTCGGGACCGAGGAACAGAAGACGCGGTTCCTGCCCGAGATCGTGCGCGGCGAGATTCGTTGGTGCCAGGGCTATTCCGAGCCGGGCGCCGGGTCGGACCTGGCGTCGATCCAGACGAAAGCTGAAGATCGGGGCGACCACTGGATCGTCAACGGCCAGAAGATCTGGACCTCCTATGCCGACAAGGCCGACTGGATCTTCTGCCTGGTGCGGACGGACCCGGATGCGCCTAAACATCTGGGCATCAGCTTCGTGCTGTTTGACATGAGGACGCCGGGCGTGACGACGCGGCCGATCACCCTCATCAGCGGCAAGTCGCCCTTCTGCGAGACCTTCTTCGACGATGTGCGGGTGGAGAAGGCGAACCTGGTCGGGACGCTGAACCGGGGCTGGGATGTGGCCAAATATCTGCTGGCGCACGAACGGACCATGATCGGCGCGATGGGCGAGGTCGGCGGCGGGCGGCCGGTCGGGCAGGTGGCGCTGGACGCCATCGGGGCCGACGAAGCCGGGCGACTGGACGAGCCGATGCTGCGCGCCCGAATCGCGGACCTGGAGATCGACGCCGCCGCCTTCCGCTTGGCGATGGAGCGGGTCGGGGATCAGGTGAAGGCCAAACAGGCGCATCCGGCCATCGCCTCCATGCTGAAATACTATGGGTCCGAGCTGAACAAGCGGCGGCACGAACTGCTGATGGCGGCAGGCGGGGCCGATGCGCTGGAATGGGAGGGCGAGCGTTCGCATGACGGCAAGGCGGCGCGCGACTGGCTGCGGACCAAGGCCAACTCCATCGAGGGCGGGACCAGCGAGGTTCAGTTGAACATCATCGCCAAACACCTGCTGCAGCTGCCGGGAGCGTGAAGGTGACAGGCGTAATAGAACGGCCTTTGCCTTTCGGTATCGCGGTAGTCGGCGTCGTTCTCAGCGGGATGCTGAGCTTCTTCATGCTGACGCCTATGGGATGGGGCATGTCTTGGAGCGAACTTGCACCGACTTGGAGCGCCAAGTTTTTCTTTCTCGCGCCCGGGGTGGCTTTAATTGTCGCCGGGCTGGCAAAATTCTCGCCACGACCGTCACCATCGCAGGAAGTCGCCCTCCTGGCGTCACCCGCTTATCAGGCGATCTATCTCGCCTTCTCATACTTCGCTGCGCAGTCAGGAGACTGAACCCATGCCCCTGATCCTGACCGAAGAACAGACGATGTTGCAGGACGCCGCCGACGGCTTCCTGAACGAGAACGCCCCCATCGCCCATCTGCGAAGGCTGAGGGACGACCGCAATCCCGACGGCGTGTCGCGCGACCTGTGGCGCGCGTTCGGAGAGATGGGGTTCGCCGGCGTCATCATCCCCGAGGCGATGGGCGGCATGGGGCTGGGCGCCGTCGAGGCCGGAGTGATCGCCGAGAGCCTGGGGCGCACCCTGACGCCGTCGCCGTTCATGGGGTCGTCGGTCCTGTCGGCCAAGGTTCTGATGGACGCAGGATCGGAGGCGCAGCAGGGCTGGTTGCCCCGGATCGCGGCGGGCGAAGCGATCCTGGCCCTGGCGGTGGACGAGGGCGCCAAACACGCGCCGTCGCGCATCGCCACGCGGGCCGAGCGGGCGGGCAACGGCTTCAGGCTGAACGGCGCCAAGGCGTTCGTGCTGGACGGCCATGTGGCGGACGCCCTGATCGTGGTCGCCAGGGCGGAGGAGGGCGTGACCCTGTTTCTGGTCGATCCGGCGACGGCGGGCGTGGCGGTCGAACGCACGGCCATGGTGGACGCGCACAACGCCGCGCGCATCACCCTGACCGACGTGTCGGTCGACGCCGATGCGGTGATCGGCGACGTGGGGCAGGGCGAGGCGCTGCTGGACGGCGCCCTGACGCTGGGCCGGGCCTGCGCGGCCTCCACCCTGACCGGGGCGGGCGACCAGGCGTTCAAGGTCACGATGGACTATCTGCGGACCCGCAAGCAGTTCGGCAAGCTGATCGGCGAGTTCCAAGCGCTGCAGCACCGGGCGGCGCATCTGTTCTCGGAACTGGAACTGGCGAGGGCGGCGACGCTGGGTGCGCAACTGGCCATCGACGAGGGGCGGGATAACGCCTCGCTGGCCGCGTCCATCGCCAAGGCCAAGGCCGGCCGCGTCGCCGAACTGGCGGTGCAGGAAGCGGTGCAGATGCACGGCGGCGTCGGTATGACCGACGAGTTCGACGTCGGTCTGTTCATGAAGCGGGTACGGGTGCTGAACGAACTGCTGGGAGACCCCGGGTTCCACGCCGAACGGGTGGCGCGGGCGCAGGGGTTTTAGGTTCGGTTCTAGACGACCTTTTCGCTCCACAGGTCCAGATCGGGTTCGCGGCCTATCAGGGCCAGACCGGCGGCGATGGATTCGAATTCGCCGCCCGTTTCGATGCGGTCTTGGCCGAAACGGTTCTGGAAAATGGCGCGAACGGCTGGCACGAACGAGGTGCCGCCGGTCAGGAAGACCCGGTCGATGCCGTCTGGCGCCAGCCCCGCGCGCGCCATCGCCTGATCCACGGCGCCTTCGATGGCGTGCAGTTCCGGCGCGATCCAGCCCTCGAACTCCACGCGTGCGACCGGCTTTTCGATGTGCACGTCACCGGCGTGGAAGCGGAAGGTGGCCGTGTCATTGGCGGACAGGGCCATCTTGAGGGTCGACACGGCCCGGTACAGGTCGTGGCCGTGGTTGTCGTCCAGCACTTCGATCAGGCGTTCGATCTTCTCCGGCTCCAGCGCGGTGCGGGCCAGGGCCCGGATGTCGCGCATGTCGCGCGATGCGCGCAACAGGGCCAACTGGTCCCAGCGGGCGAAGGCGGAATAATACCGCTGCGGGATCGGCAATTGCTTTCCGACCGAGCTGTACAATCCGCCCTTGCCCAGTTCGGGCGACACCAACTGGTCGATGATCCGATAGTCGAAGGCGTCGCCCGCCACGCCGACGCCCGAACGGGCCAGGGGCGTCGAGCGCAGACCGTCGTCCGTCCGCTCGAACCTGATGATGGAGAAGTCGCTGGTGCCGCCGCCGAAATCGGCGACCAAGACCGTGGCGTCCTGCGTCAGCTTGCGTGCGAAGTAGAAGGCGGCTCCCACCGGCTCATGGGCGTAGCGGATGTCGGTGAAGCCGAGCCGCTGGAAGGCCGCCTGATAGCGTCCCAAGGCCAGCGCCTCGTCGGGATTGCCGCCGGCGAAGGTGACCGGACGACCCACGACCACGGCCGGCGGCATGGCGTCCAGCGCGTCGCCCGCATGATGACGCAGCCGCAGCAGAAAGGCCGCTAGCAGATCCTCGAAGGCGTAGCGCTTGTTGTCGATGCGGGTTTCGGTGAAGGCGGCGCTGGCGGCGAAGGTCTTGAACGACTGGATGAACCGTGTGTCCAGCGGATCCTCGACATAGGCGGCGATGGCCCAGGGCCCGGCCTCGACCACCCGCTCGGGCGGCTGGCCGTCCACGCCGGGATGGGTCTGGAAGCTGAGCGCCGAACGGAAGGTGGTGGTCTGACCTTCCACCGCGTCGAACGTCGCCAGATGGGCGACGCCGTCCGCATCGCTCAAGGCCACGACCGTATTGGTCGTGCCGAAGTCGATGCCGATGGTCATCGGTTTCGTCGCCGTCATGGCCGCGCTCCTGAAAGGGGAGCCGGTTCCTAACGTCCGGGCGGGCAGACGCAAGGGCTTAAGACATGGGAGACGGCGGAAGCGGTGGGATTCGAACCCACGGACGGCTCACACCGTCGCTGGTTTTCAAGACCAGTGCCTTAAACCACTCGGCCACACTTCCTCGCCGCGTCGAGCGGAGCGGACGCCATAGCAGGGGAAGGGGACGTTAACCAAAGCGGAAATGTCTTCGTTCATCCTGTTTTTAACAGCGACGGAGACGAGGCGAGGCGGATGACGGCTGGACGATGGATGCGCGGCGCCCTGGTGCTGGGGCTGTTCTCGCTGCTGGCGGCCTGTTCCAGCTTGGGGGGCGCGCGCGGGGCGGGCGGCATCCCGGTCGTCAAGGATCCGGCGCCTATCGTTTCGGGCACGATGCGGCCCTATCAGGTGCGCGGGCGCTGGTACACGCCCAAGGACCAGCCGAACTATGACGAGGTGGGCATGGCGTCCTGGTATGGCGACGCCTTCAACGGCCGCCCGACCTCGACCGGAGAGCGGTTCGACATGCACGCCCTGACCGCGGCGCATAAGACCCTGCCGCTGCCGGGCCTGGTGGAGGTGACCAATCTGAACAACGGGCGGCGGATCGTGGCGCGGGTCAACGACCGCGGCCCGTTCGTGGATGGGCGCATCATCGACCTGTCGCGCGAAGCGGCGGACGAACTGGATATGCGGCGCGACGGCGTGGCGCGGGTGCGGGTGCGCTATCTGGGCCAGGCGCCGCGTTTGGGCGGCGGCACGGTCCTGAGGGCCGAGGCCCCGAGGACGGGCGAGCCGCATACCGTGCAGATGGCGAATGTTCAGCCCGCGCCGATCCAGACGACGCCTCAACCCTATTACACGCCACAACCACCCTATACGCCGCCGCCGGCCTATGCGCCGCCGCAGGCCGTTCCGACGCCGGTCGCCCCCATTGGCGGATCCTATTGGGTGCAGGCGGGCGCCTTCCGCGATCCGGGTGCGGCCCAGCGAATCGCCGAACGGCTGGGCGCGCGGGCCAAGGTGGACGAGACCGGCGGCGGATACCGGGTTCTGGTCGGACCTTGGATCGATCAGGCGGCGGCCGAGAGCGCCCGTCAGGCGGTCATGGCGCGCGGATATGCCGACGCCCTGTTGATATCCGGCGGCTAAGGCTTGCCACCCGCGCCCGGGACGCCATTAGTGCGCCCGTGACCCGTGGACGTTTCATAAGCTTCGAAGGCGGCGAGGGCGCCGGCAAGTCGACCCAGGTCGGGCGACTGGTCGAGCGGCTGAAACCCGTGCTGGGCGACCGGCAGGTGGTGCGCACGCGCGAACCCGGCGGATCGAAGGGCGCCGAGGTGATCCGCAACTTGGTGGTGGCCAACGAGGCCGAGCCGTGGTCGGCCATGACCGAGACCCTTTTGATGTATGCGGCCCGGTCCGATCATCTGGAGCATACGGTGAGACCGGCGCTGGAGGCCGGCGACTGGGTGGTGTGCGATCGGTTCGCCGACAGCAGTCGCGCCTATCAGGGCGCGGGCGGCGGCGTGGCCCAGAGCTTCATCGAACAGATCGACGCCGGCGTGGTCGGCGCGGACCAGCCGGACCTGACCCTGATCTTCGATCTGCCGGTCGAGGTGGGGCTAGAGCGTGCGTTCGGGCGCGGCCTGTTCGAGACGCGGTTCGAATCCAAGGGGCTAGCCTTCCATCAGCGTCTGCGGGAAGGGTTCCTGAGGATCGTAGAGGCGCATCCCGAACGGTGCGTGCTGATCGATGCGGTCGGTTCGCTGGACGAGGTGGAGGCGCGGGTCTGGCGGGCGGTTCAGGACCGGCTGCTGTGAGCGAGGATCATCCTCGCGACCGATTCGATCTGGTCCCCGATGCGGCGGCCGAGGCGGCGTTTTTGGACGCTTGGGAGCGGGGGCGGCTGCATCATGCCTGGCTGTTGTGCGGGGTCGAGGGCGTGGGCAAGGCGACCTTCGCTTATCGCGCGGCGCGGCGTCTGCTGGGGGCTGCGGCCGATCCAGCGCGCGGGCCCTTGGGAGCGCGGCGCGACGATTCGGTCAGTCGGCTGATCTCGGCCCAGGCCCACCCCGATCTCCTGGTGCTGGAGCGGCTGGTCGAAGGGGGCAAGACCAAGAAGTCGATCTCGGTCGACCAGTCGCGCGAACTGCCGGAGTTCTTCTCCAAGAGCCCGTCTCAGGCCCAACATCGGGTGGCGATCATCGATGCCGCGGACGACCTGAATGTCAACGCCGCCAACGCCTTGCTGAAGGTTCTTGAAGAGCCGCCCGAGCGTGGGGTGCTGTTTCTGGTGACCCATGCGCCAGGAAGGCTGCTGGCGACCATCCGCTCGCGGTGTCGGCGGCTGAGTTTCCCGATCTGGACGCCGGATCGGCTGGAGGCGTTGGTTCGTAACCGGACGGGCGTTGAGCGCGAGGACGCCGAACACGCGGCGGCCATGGCGGGCGGATCGCCGGGCGCGGCCCTGGCGTTGGCTTCGGGCGGGACGTTCGAGATGGATCAACTGGCGCGGCGCTGGGTGGAGGGCGACATCGACCGGGCCGAGGCCCTTGCGGTCGCCGACAAGTTCCGGGGCGCCGAAGGGCAGGAACGGTTCGAAGTGCTGATGGACCGACTGATTTCGGCGGTGAAGATGCGGGCGCTGGGCGGCGGGTCCGGCGGCCATCGCTGGGCCGATCTGTGGGAGCGGCTGCAGCCCCTGCCGGAACGGACGGCGGGTTTGAACCTGGATCGCGGCGACGTGCTGGCCGGCGCCCTGGCGGACATCCGCCGGGTTCAGGTCCAACAGGGGGGGATGGGCTGATGCTGATCGACAGCCATGTGAACCTGCATGCGCCGCAGTTCGACGAGGACCGGGACGCCGTTATCGCGCGGGCGCGCGAGGCGGGCGTCGGGCTGATGGTCGAGATTTCGGACAAGCTGACGACCTTCGAGGCGACCCATGGGATCGCCATGGCGCATGACGACATCTGGTGCACGGTGGGGGTCCATCCGCACGAGGCCAAGGATGCGGCGGACCTGACGGCGGCGACCCTGATCGAACTGGCGCAGCGGCCCAAGGTGGTGGGGATCGGCGAGTGCGGCCTGGATTTCCACTATGACCTCAGCCCGCGCGAGATTCAGGCCGCGGTGTTCCGCCAGCATGTGGCTGCCGCGCGAGAAACCGGTCTGCCGCTGGTGATCCATACCCGAGAGGCGGACGAGGTGATGACGGATATCCTGCGCGAGGAATGCGCCGCCGGGCGGTTCAAGATGTTGATGCACTGCTACACGAGCGGGCCGCAACTGGCGAAGTTTGCTGCGGAAATGGGGGCGTGGTTCTCGGTGTCCGGCATCGCCACCTTCAAGGCGGCCGAGGATGTGCGGGCGGTCATTCGCGACATGCCGGGCGACCGGATCATCGTGGAGACCGACTGCCCCTATCTGGCGCCCATTCCGCATCGGGGGCGGCGCAACGAGCCGGCCTATATCGGTCATGTGATGGACAAGCTGGCTGAAATTCGGGGCTGGACCGCCGAGGAGGCGGACCGGATCACGACCGAGGCCTTCTTCGGCCTTTTTGACCGGATACCGAGATCGGCATGAGTTTCGAGGTCGTCATCCTGGGTAGCGGATCGTCAGGCGGCGTGCCGCGCGGCGACGGCGACTGGGGCGCCTGTGATCCGGGCGAGCCCAGGAACCGTCGCACGCGCTGTTCGATGCTGGCCCGCAAAGCCGGAGCGGACGGCGTGACCAATGTCCTGATCGACACCTCGCCGGACCTGCGCGAGCAGATGCTGGCGAGCGGGACTATGCACGTCGACTCCGTGCTCTACACCCACGATCATGCCGACCAGACGCATGGGATCGACGATCTGCGCACCTTCGCCGCGCGGGCGCGAAAGCGGATTCCAGCCTGGATGGACGCGGCGACGCGGACGTCGCTGACGCATCGGTTCGACTATATCTTCGCGACCAAGCTGGGCTATCCGCCGTTGCTGGAGGCGCACACGATTCCGCCGCATGGCGAAGCGTGGTCGGTCGAGGGGGCGGGCGGCGCGGTCCCGGTCACGACCTTCGATCAGGCGCACGGACCGATCCGGTCGGTAGGGTACCGGCTGGGCGACATGGCCTATTCCAGCGACGTGTCGGACCTGGACGAGGCGGCCCTGAAAGCTGTGGCGGGCTGCCAGCTGTGGATCGTGGACGCCCTACGGTACACGCCCCACCCGACCCACGCCCATCTGGACCAGGCGCTGGAATGGATCGCCGCCGCCGATGTGGAGCAGGCGGTGCTGACCAACCTGCATATCGACATGGATTACAAGGCGTTGTCGGCGCTTGTTCCGGCGAATGTCGAAGTTGGTTTCGATGGGTGGAGCGGGATAATCGGTTAAGGACCGGATCGTTTCCAGGCGCGAAGTTGAACCCAAAAAAACAGTCCAACGAGTCCAACTTACCAACGATGTCAAAGACCGATCCACAAGACTAACACGGCCTGGGGCTAGGTTGGGTCGAATGACGCTGCTGCGGCGCACGTCCCTGACTGGATTCGGCTTTTCCTACCCGATTAGGATGGAGAGCCGCGCCGCCTGTCAGTCCGACCCCGCCTTATGGCCTTTCCAGTCGAATAGCTCCTCCAACACCTGCACCGCCTGGCCGCGTTCGGAGGTCAGATCGGGGTCGCGGTTCAGGATCAGTCGGGCGTCGTCGGCTGCGGCCAGCATCAGGGTGCGGTGCTTGATCGGGTCGGCGAAACGGTAGGCGGGAAACCCGCTCTGTTTCAGGCCCAGCGGGTCGCCGCCGCCGCGCAGGCGGAAATCCTCCTCCGCGATGACGAAGCCGTCCTCGGTGCGGCGCAGAGTGTCGAGCCGCTCTTTCGCCGTGTCACCCAGGCCCCCGTCCTGTCCGCCATACAGGAGGATGCAGGCGCTGGCCTTGGCGCCGCGACCGACGCGACCGCGCAGCTGGTGCAACTGGGCCAGGCCGAAACGGTCGGCGTGTTCGATCACCATGATTGAGGCGTTGGGGACATCGACCCCCACCTCGACCACCGTGGTCGCCACCAGAACCGGCCGGCGGCCATCGGCGAAGTCGGCCATGACCGCCTCGCGCTCGGCGCCGGGCATCTGGCCGTGGGCCAGGCCGACCTCGACCCCCAGCAAGCGGCGAAGGTCGTCGGCGCGGTCGACGGCGGCGGCGAGGTCTATGGCTTCCGATTCCGCGACCAAGGGGCAGATCCAATAGGCCTGGGCGCCGCTTTCGACAGCGGTCTTCAAACGGGCGGCGACCTCGCCGATGCGGGCCAGGGGCAGGACGGCGGTGGTGACGGGGGTGCGGCCGGGCGGCTTTTCCATCAGGCGGCTGACCTCCAGTTCGCCGTACTGCGTCAACTCAAGCGTGCGGGGGATGGGGGTGGCTGACATGGTCAGCAGGTGAACGGCGCCCAGACGCGGGTCGCCCTTGGCCTGAAGACGCTGGCGCTCGCTGACGCCGAAACGGTGCTGTTCGTCGATGACGGCCAGGGCCAGCCGGTCGAAACGCACGGCGTCCTGGAACAGGGCGTGGGTGCCGATGGCGACCTGGGCCTGGCCCGATGCGAGGGCGGCCAGTTTCTCGCGCCTTTGGCCGTTGGTGTCGCGGCCGGTCAGCAGGACAGCGTCGACGCCCGCGCTTCCCAGCAGGGGACCCAGCTTCTCGTAGTGCTGGCGCGCCAGAATTTCGGTCGGCGCCATCAGGGCGGACTGGAAACCGCTGGACGCCGCGTCGGCTAGGGCGAGAGCGGCGACGGCGGTCTTGCCGGAACCCACATCGCCCTGCAGCAGACGGCCCATCTGTTTGCCGCCGGCCAGATCGCGGCGGATTTCCGCGACAGCCTGGGCCTGAGCGTTTGTCAGCTGGAAGGGCAGGGCCTGAAGCAGATGGTCGGACGCCGCGCCCGGCGCGATGACGGGCGCGGGCTTGATCTCTCTCGCGCGACGGCGGCGGGCCAGGGCCAACTGGTGGGCCAGGAATTCGTCATAGGCCAGGCGCTGACGGACAGGCGCTTCGGGCGACAGGTCAGGTTCGCCCGCGGGGGCGTGCAGGGCGTCCAGCGCGGCGCGCCAGGACAGCCAGCCCTGCTTCTTCAGCCAGGCCGCATCCTGCCATTCGGCCAGATTCGGCGCGGCGGGCAGGGCGGCCTGGACCAGTTTGCGAAGCTGGCGCGAGGTCAGTCCTTGGGTCGCCGGATAGACGGGTTCGGAGGCGGGGATGTCGGCGGCCTTGTCCAGCGCGGCGATGTCGGGATGGACGATCTGGACCTCGCCATTGAAGCGCTCGACCTTGCCCGAGACCAGCCGCGTCTCACCACGCGGCAGCAGTCGGTCGATGTGCTGGGCCGATCCGCCGAACCAGACCAGGTGGACGAAGCCGGTGGGGTCGGTCGCCCGCACCTTCAGCGGGGCGCCTGGCCGGCTGGGGACGAACATCCGGTCGATGGTCACCTCGAAGACGCCGACCTCGCCGTCCACCGCGTCGGCGGCCTGCATCGGACGGCGGACGATGACGCCCGACGGCGACAGGAAGACCAGATCGCGCACCAGCGGCCCGGCGACCTTCTGCACCAGGGGCAGGGCGCGCGGACCCACGCCCTTCAGGGTCGAAACCTCGGCGAACAGGGGAAAGAGACTCGGCGGGCGCATCGCGGGGAACATAGCGTGACCATGACGGGTGGCGAAACAGGGCGAGGAACGCTATCTGCGCTTCTTCCATTTCGGGTGCGCCATCGCTCGCCACGCGGCGGATCGCTGCTTGAGCGCACCGGCATATTCAACGGGCAAGGATTCTTGTGGCCGAAATCGACGCGCGCCCCGAAGGCGAAATGACCCAGGACCGCAAGCAGCGCCTGGGCCGCATCCAATTCCGCTCCTGGCGCCGGGGGTTCCGCGAGGCCGACATGGTGCTGGGTCCATTCTCGGACCAGGTGGCGCCGACCCTGACCGACGCCGAGCTGGACCTGTTCGAGCGGCTGATCGAGGAGGAGGATCAGTGGCTCTATGGCTGGATCATCGAGCGTGAGCCGACGCCGCCCGAGTTCGAGACGCCGGTGATGGCCAAGGTGCGCGCCTTCATGCGCGCCCATGTCGCCGCCGAAGTCAGCAAGGGTATCGGTTGATGGATCAGCAGGTGATGCGGACCGACGCCGACCTGGGCGGGGCGCCGGAGGGGCTGGACGCCCTGATTACGGCCGAGCGTCTGAAGGCGGCGGGCGACGTCGCCCTGTTCGTCGCGCGGGATTATCAGCGGTCGGGCGCCTTCGTTCAGGCGTTTAAGTTCTTCTCGCAAGATATTGAAGTGCTGGAGTATCCGGCCTGGGATTGCCTGCCCTATGACCGGCTGAGCCCCACGGCGGGCATTGCGGCGCAGCGGATGGCGACCCTGACGCGGCTGGCGCAACGCAAGCCGGACGACGCGCCGGTGCTGGTCGTCACGACGATTTCGGCAGCCATGCAGCGCACGCCGCCCCGGTCCGTGACCCTTCAGGCCGGTTTCGAGACCAAGGTCGGCCGCGACCTGGATATTCAGGCGCTGGAGCGGTATTTCGCCGCCAACGGCTATGTCCGCGCCTCCACCGTTTCGGAACGCGGGGAGTTCGCCGTGCGCGGCGGGGTGGTGGACGTCTATCCGCCCGGCTTCGCCGAGCCGGTGCGGCTGGATATGTTTGGCTCCGAACTGGAATCGATCCGCACCTTTGATCCCGAGACACAGCGTTCGACGGGGCAGATGAAGGCCGTGTCGCTGGCGCCGGTGTCGGAGGCCCTGCTGGACGCCGCCGCCATTTCGCGCTTCCGCACCGGATACCTGAACCTGTTCGGGGCGCCGGGAGACGATCCTTTGTATGCGACGATCAGCGAGGGCGCGCGGCGTCAGGGCATGGAGCAGTGGCTGCCGTTGTTCTACGACGGCCTGGACACCCTGTTCGACTATCTGCCGGATCAGGCGCAGGTGTTTCTGGACAATCAGGTCGAGACGGCGCGTGGCGAGCGTTGGGACCTGATCGCCGACGCCTATGAGGCGCGCGCGGAGGCGGCGAAAGCGAAGGGGGGCGCAGTCGCCAATCGCGCCCTGCCGCCGAAGCAACTCTATATGGACGCGGGCGACTGGAATCAGGCGCTGGCGGGCCGGGCGGTGCGGCGGTTCACGCCCTTCTCTAACGGCAGCGAGGACGCGGGCGGACGGCTGGGCCGAACCTTCGCGGCCGAACGGGCGCAGGACAGCGTCAATCTGTTCGAAGCTGTCGCCGCCCACGCCCAGACGCTGAAAGGCGAGGGCAAGCGGGTGTTGTTCGCCAGCTGGACCGAAGGCTCGTCCGAGCGACTGGCGACCATGCTGGCCGACCATGGGCTGGATCACATCGTCGCCGTGCGCGACTGGGCCGATGTGCAGTCGGCGCCCGAGGACCTGTATCTGCGGGGCGTCCTGCCGGTCGAACATGGCTTCGTCACCGACGATGTGGCCGTAATCTCCGAAACCGACATCCTGGGCGACCGTCTGGCGCGGCCCCGGAAGAAGCGCCGGGCCTCGAACTTCCTGGCCGAGGCCTCGGCCCTGACGACCGGCGATCTGGTCGTCCACCTGGATCACGGCATCGGCCGTTACGAGGGCCTGAAGACGCTGGATATCCAGCAGGCGCCGCACGACTGCCTGGAGCTGATGTACGCCGGGGAGAGCAAACTGTATCTGCCGGTCGAGAACATCGACCTTCTGACCCGTTACGGCTCGGATTCCGAAGGGGCTCAGCTGGATCGGCTGGGGGGCGCGGGCTGGCAGGCGCGCAAGGCCAAGGCCAAGGAGCGGCTGCGCGCCATGGCCGAGGGGCTGATCGCCCTGGCCGCCAAGCGCGCGCTGCGCGAGACGGAGGCCGTCACCCCGCCGCCCGGTCTGTTCGCCGAATTCTGCGCGCGCTTCCCGTATGAAGAGACCGACGACCAGTTGAACGCCATCGGCGACGTGCTGGAAGACCTGGGCAAGGGCGTGCCGATGGATCGCCTGATCTGCGGCGACGTCGGCTTCGGCAAGACGGAGGTTGCGCTGCGGGCGGCTTTCGTGGTGGCCATGACGGGGCAACAGGTGGCCGTGGTGGCCCCGACCACCCTGCTGGCGCGTCAGCACTTCAAGACCTTCACCGAACGGTTCGCCGGCTGGCCGGTCAAGGTGCGTCAGCTGTCGCGGATGGTGACGGGCAAGGAGGCGACGGAGACGCGGGCGGGCCTGAAGGACGGCTCGGTCGAGATCGTGGTCGGCACCCATGCGGTCCTGGCCGAACAGGTCGGGTTCCGCGACCTGGGCCTGGTGATCGTGGACGAGGAGCAGCATTTCGGCGTCAAGCACAAGGAGAAGCTGAAGACGCTTCGGGCCGACGTGCATCTGCTGACCCTGACCGCCACGCCGATCCCGCGCACCCTGCAGATGGCCCTGACCGGAATTCGCGAGATGTCGATCATCGCCACCCCGCCGGTCGACCGCCTGGCGGTGCGAACCTATGTGACGCCATGGGATCCGGTGCTGGTGCGCGAGGCCCTGCTGCGCGAGAAATATCGCGGCGGTCAGGCCTACTATGTCGCGCCGCGCCTGAAAGACCTGCCGGACATCGAGAAGTTCCTGCGCGAACAGGTCCCCGAAGTGAAGTTCGTCGTCGGCCACGGCCAGATGAGCGCGACCCAGCTGGAGGAGGTGATGAGCGCCTTCTACGACGGGGAGTACGACGTGCTTGTCTCGACCACCATCGTCGAAAGCGGGCTGGATATTCCGACGGCCAATACGCTGGTCGTGCACCGGGCCGACATGTTCGGCCTGGCTCAGCTTTATCAGATTCGGGGACGGGTCGGGCGGTCCAAGGCGCGAGCCTTCGCCTATCTGACCACCGATCCGATCAAGCCCATGACCCTGTCGGCCGAGCGGCGTCTGCAGGTGCTGCAGTCGCTGGACAATCTGGGCGCCGGTTTCCAACTGGCCAGCCACGACCTGGATCAGCGCGGCGGCGGCAATCTGCTGGGCGACGAACAGTCGGGCCATATCCGCGAGGTCGGCGTCGAACTGTACCAGCAGATGCTGGAGGACGCGGTCGCCGAGCTGAAGGAGAAGGGCGAGGGCGTGACCGTGGATCGCGGCTGGTCGCCGTCTATCAACGTTGGGGCTTCTGTCCTGATTCCAGAAGATTACGTGCCGGACCTGAACGTGCGTCTGAGCCTTTACCGCCGTCTGTCCGACGCCGAGCGGAGCGAGGATCGCGAAGCCCTGGCCGCCGAGCTGATCGACCGTTTCGGACCTTTGCCCGACGAAGCGCAGCAACTGCTGAAGATCGTCGGCATCAAGGCCAATTGCCGCAAGGCCTGTATCGAAAAGATCGACATCGGCCCACGCGGCGCGGTTCTGACCCTGCGCGACAACAGCTTCCCCAATCCCGTTGGGCTGGTGGGGCTGATCCAGAAGAACCAGGCCTTCTGGAAGATCAGGCCGGATCAGAAGATCGTGGTGTCGGGCGATTGGCCCACGGCGGAAGATCGACTGAAGGTGGCGGAACGGATCACCGCCGATCTGGCGCGGGTGGCGGGGGTGTAGACGCCCGCCGTCAGCGCGTCTTCTCGAACAGGTCGGCGGATGCCCGTTCCAGAAGGGCGGCGGCGCTTTCGTCGGGGCGCATCTCGGCGGCGCCGACGTCGAACTCTGCCACGAACGGCGAACGATCAGGGCCAGCGTCGAAAGCGGTGCAGCCGATGACGGCGGCGATCCGTTCGGCCGCCAGGCGCGCCGGCTCGGCATGGGTGGCGGGCAGGGCGAGGGCGAAGACCTCCTTGGCCAGACGCGCCGGCGTATCCTCGACTCGGACAAGGCGCGAGACCATGGCCCCGATCTGGGGCATGGCGCGGTCCAGCCAGCCGCCCTGCCGCGCCCAGGTGACCGCCTCGGTCTCTCGCACCCGCAGGACGCAGACGGAAAGCGGGCGCTTGCGCGCGCGCGACGCCTCGGCCACGCGGGCCAGGTGGCTGGCGAACAGTTCGGGCGTGAACAGGCCCGTCTCTGGGTCCATCAGCTCCAGACCACGCACCGAATCCAGCGTCTTTCGAATGCCAAGGTGGGTGCGGTGGGCGCCGGCCAGGGCCAGGATCCGCTCGGCCGTCTCGCCTTCCGGCGTATCGACCGAGGCGACATCGGCGAAGCCGCGATTGAACAGCTCCGACAGGCTGATCTCGTTCTTGCCGCGCAGATAGAGCATCAGCGGGATGTGGTAGAGGCGGGTGTTGCGCTTCATGCCCGCCGCAATGGACAGGGCGGGCGCGTGATCCTGGGCGCCCCACAGGACGGCGGCGTCGAACGGGCTTTCGTGCAGATAGTCGAAGGCGGTGTAGGGGGTAGGGGCCGCGATCACCTCAACGCCGGCAGCGGTCAGGGCGTTGGACAGGGCCAGGAAACGGCGGTCGGCCACCCCGGCGGCCAGCACGCGCAGAGGACCGTCGTCCTGGGTGCGGGCGTCCAGGGTGACGCCGCGCGTGGCGAAGGTGGTGACGCGCAGGCGAAACTCCTCCTCGGCGATGGCGGCGCGGCCCAACTGCTCCAGCCGAAGCGCCGCCTGGGCCGGGTGCGGCGGAACGGACATGGTCATGTCGGCGCCGCCGATGCTGTCGGGGCGGGCGCCGATCACCAGAATGGGCAGGCGACGCGGTTCGGCGGCGGCGCGCAGACGCAGAGCAACGTCCTCGCCCATGCCGTCGATGTCGACGACGGCGGCTTCCAGCGGGAAATCCTTCAGCGTCATCTCGCCCGAGACGACGTCGCGCGCCGTCACCGTGCGCCATCCCAAGGCGTCCAGCCCGGCGGCGAGCGGCCCGATCCGGCCGTCGTCGGCCGCCAGGATCAATACACGCGCGTCGAAAGCCAAGCCGGTCGTCTCCGTAGCCCCTTAAGCCCAAGCTGGGCGAGAAGCGGGCGGACCATAACGACGAGGGTGTTAAGGATGCAATGTCACGCCGCGTCGCATCGTGGCGGGATCGTGGAAAGACCGTCCTCACGCGGATGAGACTTTAACCGACGGCGGAATCCGCTAGGTTCCGCCGCTTGCAGTAACGGTTGTGGGGACCGGCTTGAGCGAACAGCTGACACGATCGGTGCTGAAGGCGCCCAAATTCTGGGGCGGGCTGGCGGTCAGGGCCTTCACCCGCAGTTGGGGGCGCGACGTCATGCTCTATACCGGCGGGGTGTCGTTCTTCGCCCTGCTTGCGGTGTTTCCGGCCATCGCCATCCTGATCGGATTCTACAAGCTGGGCCTGTCGATCAGCGAGGTCAGCGCCCAGGCGGCCGCCCTGTCGGACCTCTTGCCCAACGCCGCCCAGACCATATTTCAGGACGAGATCGCCCGGTTGAGCAACGCCTCAGCCCGGACCGTCTCGGCCCAGAGCGCCTTCGCCCTGTTCGTGGGCGCCTATGCGGCGCACAGGGGATTCAAGGCCTTGCTGGCCGGGTTGAACCTGATCCATGATGAGACGGAGCCGCATGGCTTCTTCAAATTCAACCTGCTGGCCTTCTTTGTGGCCGTCTTCGCCTTCGCCCTGTTCACCGTGGTGTCGGGCGCGGTGGTGACGGTACGGATCCTGGCCCATGCCTCGTCGGCGGCGGCCGAGTCGCAGGCTAAGGCAATGGCGCCGCTGGACTCCTTCCTGCCCGCCATCGGCTTGGTGATCGGGATGACGCTGCTCTATCGCTACGCCATGAGCCACCGGACGCCGGTCGCCTGGCTGCCGGCGGCGGTGGGCGGTCTGGTCGCGACGCTGATGTCGGTGGTGTCGTCGTGGCTGTGCGCCATCTATGTCGAGCAGATCGCGCCCCTGGGGGCCACCTATGGGTCGGTGGGCGCGGTGGTCGTGCTGCTGATCTGGCTGTCGTGGAACGTCAACGCCATCTTCTATGGCGGGGCCTTCGCCACGGAAATGGAGCTGGCCGCCAAGAAACAGGCCGAGTTGGAGGCCGTGCCGGCCGGCGTGGTCAATCTGTCGGAGCGTCGGGCCAGCCGCCGATCTCGATCGTAAGACGCAAGATCCCGTCGACCTCTTCTATGGCGAGGACCTTTCCGCCCTTCTGAGACATCAGGAACGGCACGTCGATCCGGGCCATCGGGTCCGTGGCCAACAGAACGAACCGGGCGCCGGGGGCGGCGTCCTGCATCGCCTTCATCAGCTTCAGGCTGGGGACCGGGCAGCGGTGGCCGCGTGCATCGACGACGACGGGATCGTTCACCCCAGCCGATCCGCCAGCAGCTCCAGCGCCACGCGCACGCTGGCCAGACGCACGGCGTCGCGGCCGATGTCGCCGAACCGCATCTCGCGGTGGACGACGCCCAAAGGCCCCGAAGCGGCGAAATGCACCAGTCCGACCGGCTTGTCCGCCGATCCGCCGCCGGGGCCGGCCACGCCGGTGACGGAGACTGAAACCTGAGCGTCAGAACGGGCCGCCGCACCCATCGCCATGGCGCGAGCAGTCGGCTGCGACACCGCGCCATGACGGGCCAGAGTTTCTTCGGGCACGTCCAACATCTGCACCTTGGCGGCGTTGCTGTAGGTGACGAAACCGCGATCCAGGGCGGCGGACGATCCGGGAACGGCCGTCAGGGCGGCGGCGACCAGGCCGCCGGTGCAGCTTTCGGCCGTTGTCAGCATCAGGCCGCGTTCCGTCGCGGTTGCGACGATCTGTTGCGCCAGGCGCTGGATGTCTTGGGGGAACATTGTCTTTTCATAGGCCGCGAACCCGGTTCTAACCAGAGGCATGACCGAGGCCGTCGAACCGCTGCATACCGCCGGCCGGAAGGCCGACCCCCTGGCGCCGATCCTGTTCGCGGTCGCCATCTTCACCTCGGCCTGTCTGGTCTTCGTGGTTCAGCCGATGGCGGCCAAGCTGATCCTGCCGACGCTGGGCGGGTCGCCGTCGGTGTGGAACGCCTCGATGGTCTTCTTCCAGACCGCGCTGCTGGCTGGATACGCCTACGCCCATCTGCTGCAGCGCCTGCCCAGCCTGAGGGCGCAGGTGGGAACGCATCTGGTTCTGCTGGCCTTGGCGGCGCTGTTCCTGCCGCTGAGGATCAGCGGGGTGTTCGGCGATCCCGATGCAACGCAGCCAGCGCTGTGGCTGTTGGCCACTCTGGCGGTTTCGATCGGCGCGCCGTTAGCGGTGCTTTCGGCGACCGCGCCCCTGTTGCAGGCCTGGTACGCGCGGGTGCGGGCGGGCCATGCGGACGGCAAGAACCCCTATGTCCTCTACGCCGCGTCCAACCTGGGCAGTTTTCTGGCGCTGTTGGCCTATCCGATCCTGATCGAACCTCTGGCCAGCCTGTCGGGGCAGCGGCTGGGGTGGAGCCTGGGCTATGGCCTGTTCGTAGCCCTGGTGATCGGCTTGGGATTGCTGGTCTGGCGCCGGCGCGAGGCCGCGGCGGCCGAGCCCGCGCCCCTGGCGGTCAGCGCGCCCATCCCGTGGCGCGAAAAAGGGATGCTGGTGCTGCTGGCGGCCGCGCCGTCCAGCCTGATGCTGGGGGTGACGGCGCATCTGACCACCGATGTGGCCTCGGCGCCCTTCCTGTGGGTGATCCCGCTGGCGCTGTATCTGCTGACCTTCGTGATCGCCTTCCAGACGCGGCCGGCCATTCCGCCGGTTCTGGCCCTGAGCGTGCAGGGCGCGATGGCGGCCGCCTTCGCGGCCCTGATCGCCTTTCGCACTGGCGAGTGGGTGCTGGTCTTTACGGTCAATCTGGCGGCTTTCTTCTTCACGGCCCTGATGTGCCATCAACGGCTGGCGGCCCGGCGGCCGCCGCCGGATCGGCTGACCGAATTCTATCTTCTGCTGTCGCTGGGCGGCGTGGTCGGCGGGGCCTTCAACGGCCTGATGGCGCCGATGGTGTTCAACATGGTCTGGGAATACCCGCTGGTCCTGGTCGCCGCCGCCTTGCTAAGGCCGTGGAGCCGGCGCGAGATGCAGCCGTGGGAGATCATGTGCGGCGTCGCCGGCGTCGTGATCGCCTTCCTGGGGCCGCTGTCGATGGAGGCGGTGCGTTACGCCCCCGACATCCGCGCGGCTGTGCCTGACGCGCAGTTGATCCGCATAGCTCAAGCTATCCTGGGCATTGCGGCCATGTTCGCCTTCCTGGTGCGAAACCGGGCGGTGATGTTCGCCGTGGTGCTGGGGGCCATCGTCTGGTCGGGCTATCACCTGGCGAGAGGCTATGACTGGGCCCTGTCGGAGCGCAGCTTCTTTGGCGTCATGCGGGTGGCCCAGATCGACGACCCGCGGATGGGGGGGCCGGTCCATGTGCTGATGCACGGCACGACCCTGCATGGGGCGCAAGCGCAAGTACCGTCGCGCCTCTGTCAGCCGACCCTGTATTACGCCACCTCCACCCCGCTGGGCCAGGCCATGTTGCAGACCCAGGCGCGTCATCTGGACGGGGCGCGGGTCGGGGTGGTCGGTCAGGGATCGGGCGCCATGGCGGCCTATAAGCGCGAGCAGGATCGGCTGACCTTCTTCGAGATCGATCCGATGGTGGACCGCCTGTCGCGCGATCCGCGCTGGTTCAGCTTCATCGACGGCTGCGCCGACGGGCCTGTACGCACAGTGATCGGCGATGCGCGCCTGACCATGGATCGAGAGCCGGCGGGGTCGTATGACCTGTTGATCATCGACGCCTTTTCCTCGGACGCCGTGCCGACGCATCTGCTGACGGTCGAGGCGATCAAGGGCTATCTGCGGCTGCTGGCGCCGGACGGGGTGGTGGTCCTGCACCTGTCGAACCGAAACCTGGAGATCACCCGGCCGGCCGAGGCGGCGGCGCAGGCGCTGGCCGCGCCCCACCTGCACCAGGTCTATCTGGAGAAATCGGAGCAGGGCCAGATGGCAGAGGCCTCGACCGAGGCCCTGCTGATCGGCAAGAGCGAGGCGGCGGTGAAGCCCTATAGCGACGACGGCCGCTGGCGCGTGCTGGACAGGACCGACGTTCGTCCGTGGACGGACGATTACGTCAATCTGTTCGGGTCGCTGGTGCGCCAGATGCGATATTCGCGCTAGCGGACGGGCATTTCCACCGCGACGACGGCCTGCGCGGCCAGACCCTCGCCCCGGCCGGTGAAGCCCAGGCCCTCGGTCGTGGTGGCCTTGACGCTGACGGCGTCCAGCGGAAGGTCCAGCAGGGCGGCGATGCGGTCGCGCATGGCCTGGCGGTGCGGCTTCACCTTGGGGCGTTCGCAGATCAGGGTGACGTCCACATTGACGATCCGCCCGCCACGCTGGGCCGTCAGTTCGGCGGCGTGGACCAGGAACTGGTCGGACGAGGCGCCCTTCCACCTGGGATCGGTCGGCGGAAAATGGTCGCCGATGTCGCCGGCCGCGATAGCGCCCAGTATGGCGTCGGTCAGGGCGTGAAGCCCGGCGTCGGCGTCGGAATGGCCGATCAGCGTCTGATCGTGCGGCACCTCGATCCCGCATAGCCAGACAGAACCGCCCGGGCCCCAGCGATGCACGTCGTAGCCCGAGCCAATGCGGGTCTGATAGCGTGGGGCGTCTTGCGACAGCAGGGCCTCGGCCATGGCGAAATCCTCGGGGAAGGTCAGTTTCAACAGGCGGGGATCGCCGGGAACCAGAACGACGCGTCCGCCCGCCCGCTGGACCACCGTGGCCTCGTCCGTCGGCGGATCGGCGTCGGTCCAGGCGGCGTAGGCGGCTTCGATCACGCCGCGCCGGAACGCCTGGGGGGTTTGTGCGCGCCATAGGTCGTCGCGGGCCACCGCCTGGGTGATCGTCCGATCCTCGGCGCGACGCAGGCTGTCGGCGAGGGCCAGGGCGGGCAGGGCGCCGTCGGCGTCGTCTAGCGCCGCGACCAGATGCGCGATGATCTGGGCGCCCAGCAGCGGACGCGCCGCGTCGTGGATCAGAATGGGTTGATCGAGGCCGCAGGTCAGCGCGGCCAGACCCGCCCGCACCGAATCGGCGCGGGCGTCGCCTCCAGCGATGGCGCGCCAGCCGTTCAGACCGTTCAGGGCGTCGGCCGCGCGGCCTTCCGCGCCCGCCGCAACGACCACGATCAGTTCGGCGGCTCCAGCGTGCAGAAGCGCCTCGGCTGACCAGCGCAGCACGGGCTTGCCGCCCAGCCGCCGCCACTGTTTGTCGCCTCCGGCCCGCGAACCGGAGCCGGCCGCGACGATGATGCCCGAAAAAGTCATGGCGGCCTTGATAGTGCGCGCCGCGACGGGGCGAAACCATCAATCGGCCGCGGTCATGCTTGACGAAGGGGGCTGTGATGCTGCGAAAGGCGCGGATGGCCAAGACCCTTCAGATCGGCGACGTGACCGTGCCCGGCCAGGTGCTGATGGCGCCGATGACGGGCGTGACCGACCTGCCGTTCCGCGTGCTGGCGTCCCGGCTGGGCGCCGCCTATGTCGCGACCGAAATGGTGGCGGCCAAGGAGTTGGCGCGCGCGCGGCCCGATGTGGTGCGGCGGGCGGCGGTCGGGGCGGGCCTGCCGCTGACGGTGATCCAACTGGTCGGACGCGACCCCGAACAGATGGCTGAGGGCGCGCGCATGGCCGAGAAGGCCGGGGCCGACATCGTCGATCTGAACTTCGGCTGTCCGGCCAAGGAGGTCACGGGCTCGGCCGCCGGTTCGGCCCTGATGCGGACGCCGGATCTGGCGTGTCGGATCATGGAAGCGGTAGTCGAGGCGACCGCGCGGCCGGTGACGGTCAAGATGCGGCTGGGCTGGGACGATGAAAGCCGCAACGCCGCCGATCTGGCAGCGCGGGCCGAGCAGATCGGGGTCAAGGCGGTGACGGTTCATGGCCGCACCCGCAAACAGTTTTATACCGGCCATGCCGATTGGGCGGCGGTGGGTGCGGTCAAGTCGGCGGTGGACATCCCCGTCATCGTCAATGGCGACATCGTTACGGCCGAGGCGGCCCGCGAGGCGTTGGCGAAGTCCGGGGCGGACGGGCTGATGCTGGGACGCGGCGTCTATGGGCGACCCTGGCTGGCGGCGCATCTGGATCGGGCGTTGAGCGACGGGGTTGATCTGGCCGAGCCCGGCCCGGAGGCTCGTCTGACTATCGTGGTGGAGCATCTGCGCGCGTCCATCGCCTTCTACGGCATGCCTCTGGGCCTGAAGATGTTCCGCAAACATCTGGGTTGGTACATCGAGCAGGCGCCGTGGCCGGCCGATCCGCAACACCGCCGCGAAGCCAAGGCAAGAATTTGCCGGTTGGATGAGCCGCAGGCCATCGAAGCCGCGATGCAAGACCTATGGCGATCGAATCGGTCGCAGATCAGCAAGTCCGTTGTTGAAAACAGGCCACAGGTAATGGAGAGTGCTGTGGCATGACGGATACGCCTTCAGCGACGACACCTTCGCCCGGCCGAACGCCGGACGACGAGTCGTTCTGGGGGTGGGTCGATACGGAACGGGCGCGGACCGGGTTCGGGGTAGCCTATTTCCTGGCCGTGGCGATCACGGCGGCGGCGATCTGGCTGGTGGCGGTGGCTCCCGGCGCTGGAGGCGGGGTGGCGCGCGGATCAAGCAGCGAAATCGCCCTGATCGTACTGGTCGCCAATCTGGTGTTGATCGCCGGGCTGGCCTTCATCGTGGGCCGTCGCGTGCTGACCTTGGCGCGCAGCACGGAAGAGGCGGGCTCGCGCCTGCACCTGCGGTTCGTGGCCCTATTCTCTATGGTGGCGCTGATCCCGTCGGTGCTGATCGCCCTGGTGTTCGGCGTACTGGTCAATCGGGGGGTGGACCAGTGGTTCAGCGAAAACGTCAGCGCTTCGGTCGACAACGGCGCCATCATCGGTCGAGCTTACGTTCGCGACGTCGCCAACTCGATGGATGCCGATCTAGTCACCATTTCGGAGCAGCTAGACAGCGCGAAGGGCCTGTTTGCGGACCGCATTCAGTTCAACGCCGCCCTGGCTCAGGTCGGCGACATCTTTCGCTATCCCGCCATCTACATCGTGAACGCCGAGGGCGAAGTTCTGGCGCGAGCTGAGCAGCTAGGCGCGCCGCCCTATCTGGCGCCGCCGCGCACTTACCTTGAAGCGGCGGCCCAGGACGGCAAGCCGCCGACCGATGTCACGCAGAACCCGGATACTGTTAGGTCGATCATCGCCTTGCCGGCGTATGGCGACGCCTTCCTCTATCTGGTCCGGCCGCTGCAAGACGGGTTGATCGCGCGGATGAACGCCTCGGACCAGTCGATCCAGGCCTATCGAGAGGCGCAGGAAAGCCGAGCGCGAATCCAGTCGGCCTTCATTCTCAGCTATCTGGAGACGGCGCTGCTGGTGCTGGTGGGCGCGGTCTGGCTGGGTATGTCGGCCGCCAGCAGCATTTCGGCTCCAATCGGACGGCTGGTCAAGGCGGCAGGCCAGATCGCGGGCGGGGACTTCACCGCGCGGGTGGACAGCGCCGGCGCCCCGGCCGAGATCGCCACCCTGTCGGACGCCTTCAACCGTATGACCGGCGATCTTCAGGGCCAGCAGAGCGCGCTGAAGGCGGCCAGCGACGAGGCGCAGGACCGCAGCCATTTCATCGAGACGGTGCTGTCGGGCGTCAGCGCCGGCGTGATCGGCCTGGATCGGCGCGGTCGGGTGTCCGCCATCAACGACAGCGCTCTGCAACTGCTGCACATCGAGGAAGCCGAGGTGCTGGGGCACGAACTGGGCGCCCTGTCGCCGGAACTGAGCGATCTGGTGCGCCGGGCGGAAGCCCATATCGAGGAAGACATCGATGTCAGCCGGGGCGGGGACACCCGGCGCCTGCGCGTTCGCATCGAGGGCGGGCAGGGGGGCGAGATGGTCCTGACCTTCGACGATATCACCCGCCTGGTCACGGCCCAGCGCAACGCCGCCTGGCGCGACGTGGCCCGTCGCATCGCCCATGAGATCAAGAACCCGCTGACGCCGATCCAGCTGTCGGCCGAGCGGCTGAAGCGCAAATACCGCGCGCGCATCGGCGAGGATGTCGAGATCTTCGACCGCTGCACCGACACCATCATCCGCCAGGTCGGAGATATCGGCCGGATGGTGGATGAGTTCTCATCCTTCGCCCGAATGCCGGCGCCGCGCTTCGCCCCGTCGAACCCGTCGGAGATGTTGCGCGAGGCGGTGTTCGCCCAGCGGGTCGCGGCGCCGGACATCGTGGTGGATATCGTGGAGCCGCTGCCGCCGGTCGTGCTGGAAAGTGACGGACGGATGGTGGGGCAGGCCCTGCTGAACATCCTGAAGAACGCCGGCGAATCCGTCGCGGCGCGGCGGGCGGCGGCGGGCGAGGATGCAGCGTCGGACGATCCCGGCGTCATCGCCTCGCTGGTGGTCGAGGATGGCCACGCGACCTTTGTGATTGAGGACGACGGGGTGGGTTTGCCGGCGCGCGACCGCGACCGTCTGACCGAACCCTATGTGACCACGCGCGAAAAGGGCACGGGCCTGGGCCTGGCCATTGTCAAACGCATTTGCGAGGACCACGGCGGCGAGTTGAAGCTGGCCGACGCTCAGACGCTGCGTGGCGCCCGCGTGTGCATGATCTTTCCCCTGAACCCCCACGGCAAGGCCGGCGACGGCGTGGAGCGCAGGCTCCAGACCGTCGCCGCCGAATAGCGAGGCAAGATGCGACCTACCGGTTCCGACATTCTGGTCGTCGACGACGAAGCCGACATCCGCGACCTGGTCTCCGGCCTTCTAGAGGACGAAGGCCACGCGGTGCGCGTCGCGGCCAACTCCGACGAGGCCCTGGCCGCGATCCGGGCCAGGAAGCCCTCGCTGGCGATTCTGGATATCTGGATGCAGGGCGGGGGGCTGGACGGGCTGGAGTTGCTGGAGGTGGTCAAGGAACTCGACCCCGACCTGCCCGTGGTTATGATTTCGGGACACGGCAACATCGAGACGGCGGTGACGGCGCTGAAGCGCGGGGCCTATGACTTTATCGAAAAGCCGTTCAAGTCGGATCGATTGGTGGTGGTGGTGGAGCGCGCCATCGAGGCGGCGACGCTGAAGCGCGAGAACCGCCGCTTGCGCGCCCAGACCATGACGCCGTCTGGCCTGATCGGCCGGTCGCAGGCGGCTCAGGCGCTGCGTAGCACCATCGCCAAGGTGGCCCAGGCCAACAGCCGCGTCCTGATCTCAGGCCCCGCCGGATCGGGCAAGGAGCTGGTCGCGCGCCAGATTCATGAAGGCAGCCCGCGCGCGCGGGCCGAGTTCGTGGCCATTTCCGCCGCCGGCATGACGCCGGAACGTCTGGACGTCGAGCTGTTTGGCGAGGAGGGACAGGACGGTCGGCCGCGCAAGATCGGCGTGTTCGAACGCGCCCACAACGGGACGCTGTATCTGGACGAGATCAGCGACATGCCGCGCGAGAGCCAGAGCCGCATTCTGCGCGTCCTGGTCGATCAGCGGTTCCGCCGCGTCGGCGGCGAGCAGGATGTGCAGGTCGATGTCCGCGTCGTGACCTCGACCTCGCGCGACCTGAAGTCGGAGATCGCCGAAGGGCGGTTCCGCGAGGACCTGTTCCATCGCCTGAACGTGGTGCCGATCCGCGTGCCGGCCCTGTCGGAGCGACGTGAGGACATCGCCGAACTGGTGGAATATTTCGTGGACACCATCAGCGCCTCTCAAGGCCTGCCTAGACGGATCGTCGGCGACGATGCGGTGGCGGTGCTGCAGGTTCATCCCTGGCCCGGCAACATCCGTCAACTGCGCAACAATATCGAACGGTTGCTGATCCTGGCGACCGGCGATCCAGCTGAGACGATCACGGCTGACATGCTGCCGCAGGAGGTGGCGACATCGAACGGCGGGGGGGCGAACCTGGGCGGTGAGCGCACCATCGCCCTGCCGTTGCGCGAGGCGCGCGAGGTTTTCGAGAGAGAATATCTGGCGGCCCAGATCATGCGGTTCGGCGGCAATATCTCGCGCACCGCCGCCTTCATCGGCATGGAGCGTTCGGCCCTGCACCGGAAGTTGAAGTCCCTAGGCGTGTCCCCTGCACGGGGCGGGGAAGAGGACGAACCGGCCTGATGTCGCGCGTCGCCTACGTCAACGGCGCCTATAGGCCGCATGGGCAGGCGGTGGTGCATATCGAGGATCGCGGGTTTCAGTTCGCCGACGGGGTCTATGAGGTCTGGTCGGTGATGGACGGTCGTCTGGCCGATTTCGACGGCCATATGGCGCGGCTGAACCGCAGCCTAGAGGCGCTGAAGATCGAGATCCCGATGACGGCGGCGGCGCTGGGTCTGGTGTTGCGCGAGACGGTTCGACGCAATCTGGTGCGCGAGGGCATCGTCTATCTGCAGGTTACGCGGGGCACGGCGGCGCGCGACCATGCCTTTCCGAGCGACGCGGCGCCCAGCGTGATCGTGACGGCCAAGCCAGTCGACCGTGCGCGTGGCCAGGCGATGGCGGCGAAGGGCGCAGCGGGCGTAACACAACCCGACATCCGCTGGGGCCGCTGCGACATCAAGACCGTGGGACTGCTGCCCAATGTGCTGGCCAAACAGGCCGCACGCGAACGCGGCGCCTACGAATGTCTGATGTACGATGATATGGGTCTGGTGACCGAGGGCGCATCGACCAACGCGTGGATCGTCGACGAAGAGGGCCGTCTCCGCACACGCGACACCCAGGGCAATATTCTGCGCGGGATCACCCGCGAAGCGGTGCTGAAGCTGGTCGCGGCCGAGGGCATCGCCCTGGACGAACGCCCCTTCTCGGTCGAGGAGGCCAAACGCGCGCGCGAGGTGTTCGTCACCGCCGCCAGCGCCTTCGTCATGCCGCTGATTTCGCTGGACGGCGTGACGATCAGCGACGGCAAGCCGGGCCCGGTCGCGACGCGTCTGCGCGACGTTTATCTTGAACAGGCGCGCAGAGAGGCCATTTAGGCCGTTGCCCCTGCGGGCGGCCGGCGGCTAAGGTCGCGGCCGGCCGCATCGGCCCCGCGCCGGTCAATCGGCGACGAACAACGAAGAACAGGAAAAACCTGCCATGTCGCAAGACAAACGCCAGAACCTTCAGGACACCTTCCTCAACTCGGTCCGCAAGACCAAGACGCCGCTGACCATATTCCTGGTCAATGGGGTCAAGTTGCAGGGCATTGTGACCTGGTTCGACAACTTCTGTGTGCTGCTGCGCCGCGATGGCCAGTCCCAGCTGGTGTACAAGCACGCCATCTCCACCATCATGCCGTCCGCGCCCGTGCAACTGTACGAGCCCGACGCCGAAGAAGACTGATTGACCCAAAAATTGATCGACCACGCCGTCCCGCTGATCCGGGCGGTCGTCCTCCATCCCGACCGACGCTCCGACAGCCCGCGGCTGGCGAGCGAGCGCCTTGAGGAAGCGGCGGGCCTCGCCCGCGCGCTGGATCTCGACGTGCGCGCCGAGGAGATCGTGCGGCTGCGCGGGACCACGCCTGCGACCTTGTTCGGGTCCGGCAAGGTCGAGGAACTGGCCGCCCTGGTGCGCGCCGCTGAGGCCGAGGCGGTCATCGTCGACGACGCCCTGACCCCGGTTCAGCAGCGCAATCTGGAAAAGGCGTGGGAGGTGAAGGTCATCGACCGCACCGGCCTGATCCTCGAAATCTTCGGTCGCCGGGCGCGGACGAAGGAAGGCCGTCTGCAGGTCGAACTGGCGCGACTGGATTACGAGCGTTCACGTCTGGTGCGGACCTGGACCCACCTTGAACGGCAACGCGGCGGCACCGGCTCGACCGGCGGCCCCGGCGAAACCCAGATCGAACTGGACCGGCGCCTAATCGCCGACCGGATCGTGCGGTTGAAGGCCGAGTTGGAAGAGGTGCGCCGCACGCGCGGCCTGCACCGCAAACAGCGCCAGAAGGTTCCTTTCCCGACCATCGCCCTGGTCGGATACACCAATGCGGGCAAGTCGACGCTGTTCAACCGGCTGACGGGATCGGAGGTCTTCGCCAAGGACCTGTTGTTCGCGACGCTGGACACGACCCAGCGCACGATCCGCCTGCCGCAGGGCCGCCCGGCCATCGTGGCGGACACCGTCGGCTTCATCTCTGACCTGCCGCACGAACTGGTCGAAAGCTTCCGCGCTACTTTGGAAGAGGTCGGTGAAGCCGATCTGATCCTCCACGTTCGCGACATCGCTTCCACCGATAGCGACGCCCAGGCCAAGGACGTCGAGGCGGTGCTGAAACAGATCGAGACGCCCGAGGGCAAGACCCGCCGGGTGCTGGAGGTCTGGAACAAGATCGACCTGCTGGACGACGAGACGCGCGAGGCCGTGCTGGGTCAGGCCGAACGCCTGGCCAAGGAAGGCGAGGCGGTCGCCGTGTCCGCCTGGACGGGCGAGGGGATCGAGCCTCTGCGCCAGGCAATCACCGGCCTGATCGACGACGACCCGGAAACCCAGGTGACGCTGGCGCCGCATCAGGGAGAGGCGCTGGCCTGGCTGTATGAACACGGTCGGGTGACGACGCGCGATACGGATGAGCTTGGCCGCACTCATGTCACGGTGCGGCTGCATCCGGGGGCGCTTGGACGATTCGAGCGTCTGTATCCCGATCTGGCCGGTTAAGTCCCAATGCATCTGATCGAAACCATACTGCTGCTGCTTGTGGCTGTCGTGGTGTCGGGTTCGATCGCGCGCATGACCCGGATCGCCCTGCCGCTGGTGCAAATCGCGCTGGGGGCCGCCCTGGTGCTGATCACCGGGTCCACGGTCGATCTGGAACCGGACATCTTCTTCCTGTTGTTCCTGCCGCCGCTGCTGTTCCTGGACGGGTGGCGCATCCCCAAGGAAGATCTGTTCCGCGACCGGGCGGTGATCCTGGAACTGGCGCTGGGCCTGGTGCTGTTCACCGTGCTGGGGCTCGGGTTCCTGCTGTGGTGGATGATCCCGGAAATGCCGTTGCCGGTGGCCTTTGCGCTTGCGGCCATTCTGTCGCCGACCGACCCCATCGCGGTTCAGGCCATCGCCGCCCGCGCGCCCATCCCCAAAAGGCTGATCCACATTCTGGAGGGCGAGTCGCTGCTGAACGACGCGACGGGCCTGACCTGTATGCGGATCGCGGTGATCGCGGCGACGACGGGCGCCTTTTCCATCGGCAACGCCATCGGCGCCTTCCTATGGCTGGCTCTTGTCGGGGTGGCGGTCGGCGTGGCCAGCGCCATGGCCATCAGCTACGCCAAGACCATCATCAGCCGGCGCTGGGGCGAGGATGTCGGGGCGCAGATCCTGGTCAGCCTGCTTATACCGTTCGCCGCCTATCTGATCGCCGAAGAGCTGGAGGCGTCGGGCATTCTGGCCGCCGTCGCCGCCGGCATCACCATGAGCTTCACCGAGCGTGGCGGCATTCCCGGCCAGTCCATGGCCATGACCCGCATCCGGCGCAGCGTGGTGTGGGACACGGTGCAGTTCGTCGCCAACGGCATCATCTTCGTGATCCTGGGCGAACAGATGCCGTCGATCCTGTCACGCGCGGCCGAGGTGGTGCGCGGGACAAGCCGGCCCGAGGTCTGGTGGCTGGCGGTCTATGTGATCGCCATTGTGGCGGCCTTGGCGGCGTTGCGGTTCATCTGGGTCTGGACCTCGCTGAAGCTGACCCTGTATCGGCGCCGCAATCGCCAGCCGCCGTCGCGCGTGGGCTTGCGGCTGACGCTGGTGATGTCGCTGGCGGGGGTGCGGGGCGCGATCACGCTTGCAGGCATTCTGACGCTGCCGTTCGTGCTGGGTGATGGATCGCCCATGCCGTCGCGCAACCTGGCCATCTTCCTGGCGGCGGCGGTGATCATCGTGTCGCTGCTGGTGGCGACCTTCGCCTTGCCACGCCTGTTGAAGGGGGTGGAGCTGCCGCCCGAACCCTCGCATGAGCGCGAGGAGGATCGCGGTCGGGTCGCCGCGGCCTCCGCGGCCCTGCGCGCCGTGGAGGATGCATCGCACGCCATGGCCGAGGGCAAGGCCAATCCCGACCTGTATTCCGATGTCGCCAGCCGGATCATGGAACTGTACCGCCATCGGATCGAAAGCCGCACCCGCACCGACGAGGACGATGTGGAGACCGCGCGGTTGAGCGACGCCATTGAACGGCATCTGCGGATGGCGGGTCTGGCGGCCGAGCGCGAGGAACTTGGGCGGCTGGCGCGCCTGCGTCGACTGGACGAGGAGACGGCCAAGAAGCTGATCCGCGAAGTGGACCTGCAGGAACTGCGCTACTCCTGATCGGGATCAGCGATCCATGAAGGCGGCCACGTCGGCGTAGCTGTGGGCCAGATGATGGGCGCCGCGCGCGGCCAGACGCTGGGCATGGCCGTCGCGCACGTGGCCGCCGGCCAGCAGGCCGACCACCGTCATGCCCGCCGCGACGCCAGCGGAGACGCCCGCCTCGGAATCCTCTATGACCACGGTGCGGGCTGGATCAACGCCCATGGTCCGGGCGGCGTGCAAGAAAAGATCGGGGTGCGGCTTGCCACGCTCGACCGCCAGGCCTGTGAAGACCGAGCCGTCGAAATGATCGGTCAGGCCGAACAGATCCAGTCCGACGCCGATCCAGTCCGGGCCGCTGGACGAGGCGATGCAGCGCGCCTCTGGCCGGGCGTAGGCGAAGTCGATCATGCCGGGAACGGGCGTCAGCTGATGCGGCGCCCGCTGGCGGCAGGTGGCGAACCAGGTGGTATGAAAGTCGTCCGGGCAGGGGCGACCCAAACGGGCCTCGACCGCCGGGCGATTGTCGCGCCAGCGCTTGCCCATATAGGCGCCCAGCACCTCGTCCAGTGTGGTCGGCAGGCCGAGGGCGGTCAGCTGTTCGGCCATGACGGTGCTGTTCAGCACCTCGCTGTCGGCGACGACGCCGTCGTAGTCGAATATGATCAGGTCGTAGGTCACGCGGGGCCGTTCAGCTGTGGAGCGCGGCCTTCTCCGAGACCTTTGCGGCGTCCCAGAGGCGATCCATCTCTTCGAGCGTGGATTGGTCGGGCGTGCGGCCTTCGCTGGCCAACGCCGCTTCGATGAAGCCGAAACGGCGAACGAACTTGGCGTTGGCGGCGCGTAGCGCATCCTCGGGCTCGACATCCAGCTTACGGGCCAGGTTGGCGACGACGAACAGCAGGTCGCCCAACTCCTCGCGCGCCTTGGCCCGGTCGCCGGCGGCGATCTCGACACGCAACTCCTCGACCTCTTCCGCCAGCTTGTCGAACACCTCGTCGGTCGAGGGCCAGTCGAAGCCGACGCGAGCGGCGCGTTTGGTCAGCTTGGCGGCGCGGGTCAGGGCGGGCAGGCCGACGGGCACATCGTCCAGGACGCCGGGCTTCTGGCGGTCCTTGCGCTCGGCGGCCTTGATGACCTCCCAGGCCACGTTCTGTTCCCTGGACGACCGCTGGGCCTCGTCGCCGAAGACGTGGGGGTGGCGACGTTCCAGCTTGTCGGCGATGGCTGTGACCACGTCGTCGAAGGCGAACAGCCCCTGTTCTTCGGCCATCCGGGCGTGGAAGACGACCTGGAACAGCAGGTCGCCAAGCTCGCCTTTCAGTTCGGTCAGATCGTTGCGCTCGATGGCGTCGGCGACCTCATAGGCTTCCTCGATGGTGTAGGGTGCGATGGTGGCGAAGGTCTGCTCCACGTCCCAGGGGCAGCCGCCGTCCGGGTCGCGCAGTCGTTCCATCACGCCCAGCAGGCGGTCGATCGGCCTCATACCCTGGCCCCGGCGTCTCGGGCTTCCAGAGCGGCGCGGATTTCGTCGTGGCGTTTGGCGGTCAGCGGATAGTTCTTCAACACCACGCCCGCCAGGACCAGCAGAACACCCGGCACGGCGATGAACAGGATCTGCAGCGTCAGCAGGGCCAGGTCGCTGTTGCCGGCCGGGCCAGGCAGGGCGCGGAAGCCGACGCCCTGCAGGATCAGATAGGGCACTAGGGCGACGACGTGGCCGATCTTGGTGGTGGCCGAAAGGATCGACAGCATCAGGCCGGTGCGGTCCACGCCGGTCTCGAACCGCTCCTCGTCGCCGGCGTCGGCCATCATGGCGCGCGTCAGGAACAGGCCCGCCGCATAGGGCAGGCCGGCGATGAACATGACCACCGCCGTCAAGACGAAGTTGCCGCCCGGAACCAGGGTCGCGCCGACGTAGAGGACGGCGGACACCACGCTGGCCGCCGCCAGGCCGCGATCCTTGCCGACGCGGGTCGCATACCAGGCCCAGAAGGGCGCACCGCACAGACCTGCGACGAAATAGAACAGCATGAACAGCCCGGCCTGGGTGTGATCGTAGCCCTTGATCTGGCCGAAGAAGAAGAACAGCAACGAGCCGGTGATGCCCGGGGCCACGCCCAGCAGCAGGTCCGACAGCAGCAGCTTTCTGACCACCGGCTTTTTGAACAGGCTGAGATAGGCGCCCAGGCTGCCGTGCGGCTGGCCGCCGGTCGTGACCGGCTCGGGCACGGCGACCATGGCTAGGCCGATTGTGACGGGCAGGGCGATCACGATGGCCCAGCCCATGATCCGCACGCCGTCGGCATAGGTCCCGATCCCCGTCTGAACCACCACGGTCGGCAGCACCAGGATCAACACCACGCCGATGATGTTGAACACCTGCCACCAGCCATAGACGCGGCTACGTTGATCGTACTGCGGCGCCAGGACGGCGGCCCAGCCCAACTGGCCCAGGGTGCCGATGGAAAAGCCGAGATAGAGAAACAGCAGCCAGCCGAACAGGTAGATAGGCGGCGCGCCCGGCTGAACCACGACGAACATCATATAGGCGGCCAGCATCAGCATGGGCGTCGACAGCGCCATCCACGGACGATAGCGCCCGAACCGGGTCCTGGTCCGATCCATGCCCCAGCCGATGAAGGGGTCGAAGACGATGTCGATCAGGCGCACCGCCATGAAGACGGTCGCCACCACGCCCAGCTCCAGCCCGACGAAGGTGGCGTAGAACTCGGGCAGGGTGACGGGCAGGGCCACGCCGAAGGCCGCCAGGGGCAGGCAGGGGCCGGAGAAGGCGGCCAGAACGGCGTTGGAGCGGCGGGGCGTGGCGCGGGCGGGCGCGGATCGGGCGGTCATGAAAGAGGGTCCGAAACGGCCCGGATGAGTCGGACCTCCTGCACCATCGCAGCTTTGGCGCGTCAGCGGTATGGTGGACTTCACGGCCGGCTTGGGGCCTTCTGAGGTCATGTCGCTTCGCCTGTTCGCCCTGTTTGGTCTGGTCCTGGGAACGCTCTTCGCCGGGCAGGCCAGGGCGGCGGGGCCTTGCCACACCAACGCCGACGTCTGGCGCGCGCAAGGTCTGGCCAATGCCGAGGCGGCCTACGCCATGCCCTGGACGCCGTTCGGGGCGATGGAATGGGGGTGGCGGCCCTATCTGCCGCTGATCCAGCAGGAGCTTCACACGCGCTGCGGGGCGGGCACGCCGATCTTCGCCTCGCAATTGGCGGGGTTCCAGCAGACGCACGGGCTGGCGCCGACCGGCCTCTTGGACGCCGCGACCTTTCAGGTGTTTCGCGGTCTGTGGCAGGAGCGGCGGCCGTTCGTGATGGCGCGCGTCGGCGGCCTGTGCCCCGAGCCGCCGCCGATCAACCAACTGGGCTATCTGGTCGCGGAAGAGGAACACGCCGACCGGCTGACGCGGCTGTTGCGGCGCGACGTGCTGGACGCCTATCGCCGGCTGGTCGCCGCCGCCCGCGCCGAGGCTCCAGAGGTCGCGGCCGACCCCGAACTGCTGCAGATCTTCTCGGGCTTCCGCGATCCTGAGGCGGATGCGGCGCGCTGCGCCCAGCAGGGCAACTGCGATGGCCTGCGCCGCGCCGTCTGTTCGCCGCATCGCACCGGAACGGCGGTCGATCTGTACGTCGGTCAGGCGCCGGGGCTGGGTGTCGACTCTACAACCCCGGCCAGCCGCGAATATATGGCGCGGACGGCGACCTATCGCTGGCTGGTCGAGAATGCGGGTCGATTCGGATTCGTCCCCTACGTCTATGAACCGTGGCATTGGGAGTATGTGCGGCCGTGGGATTCTTCATTCGCGCCCTGACGCAGGCCGAGGCGGCGCTGGCGCGCGAGGCGTTCGGCGCCGCGCTGCGGCTGGACACCGTCCGGCTGATCGGATGGCCGTTCCGGCGCGCCTTCGTGGCCGGGCGCTGGTTCGGGCGCGACTGGATCGTCTGGCCGCAACGGGACCTGATCGCGGATTTCACCGCCGTGTCGGTGCGCGCGCAGGGCGTGCTGATCCACGAACTGACCCACGTCTGGCAGGCGCAGCAGGGCGTCAATCTGCTGTGGGCCAAGCTGAAGGCCGGCGACACGGCCGCCTCCTACGCCTATGAAGCGGTCGCGACCTGTCGCTGGGACGACCTGAACATCGAGCAGCAGGCCATGGTGATGGAGCATCGCTTTCATCGCCAGGGCGGCCGCGTCGCGCCGGGATCGGCGGACTTCTACGCGGCCGTGTGTCCGTTCGAGCCGGAAACCGAGCCTGGGACTTGCGCCAAGCCGGATGACGCGCCAAGTTAGCAACGGTCGTTGTTGCAAATAACGGCCCCTGTCATTCAATGGAGCCTCTCCCCGATGCCGAAAATTCTGGTCCTCTATCATTCGACCTATGGCCACCTGGAAACCATGGCCGAAGCCGTCGCCGAAGGCGCGCGCGAGGTCGAAGGCGCGGTGGTCGACATCAAGCGCGTACCGGAAACCGTGCCGGAAGAACTGGCCAAGGCCTCGCACTACAAGCTGGATCAGAAGGCGCCGGTCGCCAAGATCGACGACCTGAAGGACTATGACGCCATCATCATCGGCGCCGGCACCCGTTTCGGCTCGGCCGCCTCGCAGATGCGCGCCTTCCTGGACCAGGCCGGCGGCCTGTGGTTCTCGGGCGCGCTGATCGGCAAGATCGGCGGCGCCTTCACGGCCACGGCGACCCAGCACGGCGGCCAGGAAACCACCTTCCAGGGGCTGCACAACTTCTTCATGCACCACGGGATGCCGGTGGTCGGTCTGCCCTATTCCTATCAGGCGCAGATGACGCTGGATGCGATCCACGGCGGTTCGCCCTATGGCGCCTCGACCATCACCGGCGGCGACGGCTCGCGTCAGCCCAGCGACATCGACCTGGGCGGCGCGCGCTTCCAGGGCAAGCACATCGCCGAACTGGCCAAGAAGCTGCACGGCTGACCCCATGCGCCAGCCCGCCGTCTTCTTCGGCCACGGTTCGCCCATGAATGCGTTGGGCGGTCCCTATGGGGCCGCCTGGCGCCACCTGGGTGAGGCCATCGGCAAGCCCCGGGGCGTGGTGATGATCTCCGCCCATTGGGAGACGCGCGGGCTGGGCGTCACGGCGCAGGACAAGCCTGAAACCATCCACGATTTCGGCAACTTCCCGCGTGAACTGCATGAGATGCAGTATCCGGCGCCCGGATCGCCCGAACTGGCGGCCCGAGTGTCGGCGCTGACCGGCGCGGTCCAGACCCAACAGTGGGGTCTGGATCACGGAACCTGGTCGGTGCTGTGCCACGTCTGGCCGGAGGCCGACGTGCCGGTGGTGCAACTGTCGCTGGATCGCGATCTGACGGCGCGCCAGCATTACGATCTGGCCAGGACACTGACGCCGCTGCGGGACGAGGGGATCGTGATCGCCGGATCGGGCGACTTCGTGCACAATCTGCGCACCTGGAAGCGCGAGGGCGGGGCCGAGCCCTATGCCTGGGCGACCGGCTTCAATGGGGCGGTGAAGGCGGCGTTCGAACGGGGAGACCACGACGCCCTGATCAATTGGGTGGGCCTGGCCGAAGACGCGCAACTGAGCGTGCCGACCGACGAACACTATCTGCCGGTCCTCTATATCGCCGCCCAGCAGCAGCCGGGCGAGCCCGTCAGCTTCTTCAACGACCACATCGACGGCGGTTCAATCTCGATGACCGGCGTGCGGATCGGCTGACGCCCAGAGGCGGCCCGATCAGACCGCCTTTTCCGCCTCGACCATCTTCTGGATGGCGACATAGTCGGTCTTGCCGGTGCCCAGGACGGGCACCTCGGCGACCTTGACGATCTTCTTGGGCACGATCAGTTCCGGCGCGCCGTTGGTGCGGGCCCATTCGGCCAAGGGCGCGACCTCGGCCGTGTCGTGGTCCGTCACCAGCACCAGTTTCTCGCCCTTGCGGCTGTCGGGAATGGCGACGACGGCGTGGCGACGCTCGGGCCAGACCGCGCCGGCTATGCCCTCGACCGCGGTCAGGGACACCATCTCGCCGCCGATCTTGGCGAAACGTTTGGCGCGCCCCTTGATGGTGACATAGCCCTCGGCGTCCACGTCCACGATGTCGCCGGTGTCCAGCCAGTCGTCGCCGACCGCATCCCAGGCCAGCGGCTCGGCCGAAGTCACATAGCCGCTCATGACGTTCGGACCCTTCAGGAACAGGCGGCCGCCGCCCTCGATCCCCTCGACCGGCTCCAGCTTCCAGTCAATGCCCGGCAGCATCTGGCCCACGGTCCCCGGCGCGTTGCGGTCCGGGTGGTTGACGGCGATGACGGGCGAGGCCTCGGTCGCGCCATAACCTTCCAGAAGTTCGACGCCGCCGAACTTGGTGTTGAACAGGGTGCGGGTCTCCTCGCGCACCTTCTCGGCGCCGGCGACGGCGAACTTCAGCGTGGCGAAATCGTTCGGTTCGGCGACGCGGGCGTACTGGCTCAGGAAGGTGTCGGTCGCAAACAGGATCGAGGCGTTCACCTGGGGCAGCAGGTCTGTGATCTGTTTGGCGTGGAGCGGCGAGGGATATTGGAACGCCTTCAGCCCTTGCAGCAGCGGCAGGATGACGCCGCCGGTCAGGCCGAAACAGTGGAAGGTCGGCAGGGGGTTGAACATGACCCAGGACGGATCGAGGTCGATGTGAGCCGCGACCTGACGGGCATTGGCGACCAGGTTCTTCTGGCTCAGCACCACCCCCTTGGGCGTGCCGAAACTGCCCGAGGTGAACAGGACGACGCCCGGCGAATCCGGGTCGGTCCTGACGCGGAACCGCTTGGGCGCGGCGCCGGCGGCCAGGCCATACAGCTTGTCGGCCAGGCCGATGGTCTTTCGCACATCGTCCAGCCAGACGACGTCGGCGACCGTCTTCAGCTCCACGATCAGATCGTCCAGCTTGGCCTGGTCGACGAAGCGCTTGGCGGTCAGCACCTTCCTGACGCCCGACGCCTTGATGGCCGCCTTCAGATTGGCCTCGCCGGCGGTGAAGTTCAGCATCACGGGCACGCGGCCGTGGGCGTGCAGACCAAAGAAGGTGACCACCACCCCCATCGACGACGGCAGCAGGATGGCGACCCGTTCGTCCCGTTCGGTCATCTGCGCGATCTTGCGGCCCAGCACGAAGGCCGCGCGGATCAGGCCGGTATAGGTCAGGGGATGACGGTCCTGGTCTTCAAGGATTTCCTTGTCGCCGAACCGTGCGCGCGCCTCGATCAAGGCGTCGATCAGGGTTTCTTCGTAAAGCGACGGATCCAGGGCCTGGCGCAAGCGCGTCTCCTATGGAGGGCGCAAGAAGCCCTCGCTGTTTTTCCGGCGTCTGTCATTAATGACCCCGCGTCTTCTTGAAAAGATGCGTAACGTCGCGTGAGTTCCCGTAAGGTCGCGGTCTGTAACCGGCTGTGCCTTGCCTTCCGGGCGCGGAAAGCCGAAATACCGGCCATGGTCACCCTGATCGACACCCTGCAGCGCAAGCCGTCGGAGCTGCGTCACCCAGAAAAGCAGAACCGGCCGGAATCCGTGGTTCTGAAGAAGCCCGACTGGCTGCGGGTCAAGGCGCCCGGTTCGGGTCAATACAACGCCACCAAAGACATCGTCCGCTCCAAGGGGCTGGTCACGGTCTGCGAAGAGGCGGCCTGCCCGAACATAGGCGAGTGCTGGAGCCAGAAGCACGCCACGCTGATGATCATGGGCGACACCTGCACGCGGGCCTGCGCTTTCTGCAACGTCAAGACCGGTCTGCCGCAGCCGCTGGACCCGGACGAACCCGGCAAGGTAGGCCTGGCGGTTCAGCAGATGGGCCTGAACCACGTCGTCATCACCTCGGTCGACCGCGATGACGTCGCCGACGGCGGCGCCGCCCACTTCGCCGAGGTCGTGCGCCAGATTCGCATTCAGGCGCCGAACACCACCATCGAGATCCTGACGCCCGACTTCCTGAGGAAGGATGGGGCGGCCGCCGTGATGATCGACGCCAAGCCGGACGTCTTCAACCACAACCTGGAGACCGTTCCGCGCCTGTATCTGAAGATCCGGCCGGGCGCGCGTTACTTCCACTCGCTGCGCCTGCTGCAGATGGTCAAGGAACGCGACCCCGAGCAGTTCACCAAGTCCGGCATCATGGTCGGCCTGGGCGAGACCAAGGAAGAGGTCATGCAGGTGATGGACGACATGCGGTCCGCCGGCGTCGATTTCATCACCATCGGCCAATACCTGCAGCCGACGCGCAAACACGCCGCCATCGACCGTTTCGTCACGCCGGAAGAGTTCAAGGCCTATGAGGCGATCGCCCGCGCCAAGGGGTTCCTGATGGTGTCCTCGTCGCCGCTGACGCGCTCGTCGCACCATGCCGGCGACGACTTCGCCCGGCTGAAGGCCGCGCGCGAGGCGCAGCTGAAGCGTTAAGCTTGGAATGGCTGTCCATCGCGTCACGCGCATATTGCCCTATGCGCCCGAACAGCTGGCCGATCTGGTGGCCGATGTGCGGGCCTATCCCGATTTCGTGCCCTGGGTCACATCGATGCGCGTCTGGAACGACCGGGTCGAGGGCGACGGCGTGACCGTGGTGGACGCCGAGGCAGGCGTCGGCTTCGCGGTGCTGAAAGAGCGGTTCTCGACCTGGGTCCGGCACGACCGCAATGCGCCGAAGGTCGAGGTCGGCCTGCTGCGCGGGCCGTTCAAACACCTGAAGAACCGCTGGGAGTTCTTCCCGCATCCCGAGGGGACCCGGCTGGAGTTCATGATCGACTTCGCCTTCAAGTCGCGAATGCTGGACCTGATGCTGTCGGCCAACTTCGACCGTGCCGTTGAAAAGCTGATAGGGTGTTTCGAAAGCGAAGCCGCTAGACGGTTTCGCTGAGGACGCGCGATGTCGATGTCGAGGCCCGTGTTGTACAAGCGTCGCAGCTGGGTTCTGCTCACGGTTCTTGTTTTGTCGACCTGCGCCTTCGTTCTCGCCTCTCCCATGCTGTTGCTGTTCGCGGCCATGTCCGGAATGGCGAGTGATTCATGTGCAGGATGGCCGGCACACCTCTTCATCATGAGCGCATTGACTTTGCCGATCGCAATAATCGGCGTGCTCATAAATGGGTGGAGAGCATTCGTCGTTCGTAACGAGCCGCGCGCATGGTGGGGTTTTGCGATCCTGCCCTTGTGGCCGCTGTCGCTGTTCGTGAGTACAAAGATGGCTGCGTTTTGCTGAAAGACTTCGATTTCGACGCGACTGTCGTGGGCGCCGGGGCTGTGGGCCTGGCCTGCGGTCGGGCGTTGTCGAAGCGCGGCCTGACGGTGCTGGTGCTGGAGAAGGAAGGCCAAATCGGTCAGGGAGTCTCCTCGCGCAATTCCGAGGTGATCCACGGCGGGCTTTATTATCCGACCGGCTCCTTAAAGGCGAAGTTCTGCGTCAAGGGGCGGCGGACGCTGTATGACTTCCTGGCCAGTCGCAAGATCGACCATTGGAAATGCGGCAAGCTGGTCGTGGCCACCGAGGAGGCCGAGGTCGGACGGATCGAAGCCATCTTCGAACAGGCGACGGCGAACGGCGTGGAGGGGCTGGCGCATCTGACAGGCGCCCAGGCGCGGGCGTTGGAGTCGGAACTGAACGCCCACGCCGCCATCCTGTCGCCAGAAAGCGGTCTTTTCGACAGTCACGGCTATATGCTGGCCCTGCAGGGCGAGATCGAGGATGCGGGCGGGTCGGTCGTGACATCCGCCCCGTTCGAGGGCGCCGAGCCGATGTCGGGCGGCGGGTTCTCCGTCCGCGTCGGCGGGGAGGGGGCGATGACCGTCACCAGCCGCCTTCTGATCACCGCGCCCGGCCTGTCGGCGCAGGCCGTCGCGGCGTGCATCGAGGGCTATCCAGCCCAGGACATTCCCGTCGGCCATTTCGGCAAGGGCGTCTATTTCCGGCTGATGGGCAAGGCGCCGTTCGATAGGCTGATCTATCCGCCGCCCATCCCCGGCGCCCTGGGCACCCACTACCGCAAGGACCTGGGCGGGCAGGGGGTGTTCGGCCCCGATCTGGCCTATGTCGAGGTCGAAGACTATTCGGTCGATCCGGCCAAGGCCGCTGAGTTCGCGCGTTACATCCGTCGTTTCTGGCCCGGCCTGCCCCATGGCGCCCTGACGCCGGACTATGCGGGCATCAGACCCAAGCTGCATGGTCCGGGCGAGCCGCAGCCGGACTTTCAGCTGCATGGGCGCGAGCATCACGGCATCGACGGCCTGATGGCCCTGTTCGGCATCGAAAGTCCCGGCCTGACCAGTTCCCTCGCCATCGGCGAGGCCGTGGCCGACACTCTGACGGAGACCCAATGACCGAACGCGAGAAGATGCTGGCGGGCCTGCCCTATGATCCGGGCGATGCGGACCTGCGGGACGGTCGCGCCCGCGCCGTGGGCCTGACCGTCGCCATCAACGCCGAACCGGATCGCGACCGTCGCAGCGCCCTGGTCAACCGACTGGTCAACGCCGCCGACGGCAAGGCTGTCATCATGCCGGGCTTCTTCTGCGACTATGGCGTCAATATCCATCTGGGTTCGCGGGCCTTCGCCAACGCCAACTGCGTTTTTCTGGACTGCGCGGAGATTCGAATCGGCGACAACTTCCAGGCCGGGCCGGGCGTTCAACTGCTGACGCCCGAGCATCCGCTGGATGCGGTCGCCCGCCGGGGCAAGGAGACGGCGCGGCCCATCGTGATCGGCGACGATGTATGGATCGGCGGAGGGGGCATCGTTCTGGCCGGCGTGACCATTGGCGATCGGTCGGTCATCGGGGCCGGCGCGGTGGTCACCAGGGACGTGCCGTCAGATGTCGTTGTGGTCGGCAATCCGGCCAGGATCGTGCGTCGTCTGACGCCTGCTTAAACGCCTTGAAATCGTCGCGCGGTTCATGCATAAGCCGCGCCTCGCGTGGCGGCTCTGATACCTCTGATGAGGGTTGGGGGCCGCCGCTATCGTTTTCGCGCCAGACAGGCTTAGGCTCTGGGCGGCGCCCGACTTAGAAGATTGAGACGGACATGGCCGTTCCGAAGCGCAAAGTATCCCCCTCGCGTCGCAACATGCGCCGCGCCCACGACGCCCTGACCTCGAACGTCTACGTCGAGGACAAGGACACGGGCGAGCTGAAGCGCCCGCACCACATCGACCTGAAGACCGGCACCTATCGTGGTCGTCAGGTCATCACGCCCAAGGAAGACTAGGTCTTTCACGGACGTCGGCCCTTAGGGTCGAGCGAGAATTTGCGGCGCGCGGTGATCCGCGCGCCGTTTTCGTGCGTTGTGCGCGGTGAAGCTTCTACTGGAGATCACCGCATGATGATTCGTCTCACCGCCGTCAGCGCCTGCGCGCTTTTGACCCTCGCCGCCTGCGGACGTGATGACCGGCGGACTGGAGAGGCGCCGTCTGACGCGACCCCGGTCGCGATGACGCCGGCAGAGACGTCTCCAGCCGCGACACCTGCCGCCGATCCCCACATCTTGACCGCCGAAGGTCTGGGGAGCGCGCGGATCGGCATGAGCAAGACCGATCTGGTCGCAGCCTGGGGCGACCGGGCCAACCCGAACGCCGTCGGCGGCGCGGAGCCCGAGGTCTGCGATCAGTTCCATCCCGTCCGCGCGCCGCAGGGGATCAACGTCATGATTCAGGATGGCAAGCTGACGCGAATCACCCTGATGCGCGACGCCAAGATCAAGACCGACCGGGGCTTCGGCCTGGGCGATACGGCCATGGCGGTGAAGCAGGCCTATGGCGGTGCGATCTTCGCCCAGCCCCACAAATATCAGCCCGCGCCAGGCGAGGACCTGTTCGCCTGGGCCCGTGGCGGCTCCACAAACTATGTCACAGATCCGTCGGCGCGCGGCGTCCGTTATGAGATCGGAACGGATGGCAAGGTCATGGCTATCCACGCGGGCGATCCGTCGATCCAACTGGTCGAGGGCTGTTCCTGACCTGACGGCGCACGGCGGCATTGGCCTTTCACGGACGGGCGGCTAAACCCGTCTGACTTCACTTCCGCCTTGAGCCAAAGAGCCGAGCCATGACCGACATCGCCGACATCGTCGCCCGCCAGATCCTCGACAGCCGGGGCAACCCGACGGTCGAAGTGGATGTGATTCTGGACGACGGCTCGTTCGGCCGCGCCGCGGTGCCCTCGGGCGCGTCCACCGGGGCGCACGAGGCCGTGGAACTGCGCGACGGCGACAAGGAAGTCTGGGGCGGCAAGGGCGTTCAGAAGGCCGTCGACGCCGTGAACGGCGAAATCTTCGACGCTCTGTCGGGCATGGACGCCGAAGACCAGCGCCGCCTGGACGAGGCGATGATCGAACTGGACGGCACGCCCAACAAGGGCCGTCTGGGCGCCAACGCCATCCTGGGCGTGTCGCTGGCGGCGGCGAAGGCCAGCGCCATTTCGTCGGGGCTGCCGCTGTATCGCTATATCGGCGGGGTCTCGGCCCGCGTCCTGCCGACGCCGATGATGAACATCATCAACGGCGGCGCCCACGCCGACAATCCCATCGACATCCAGGAGTTCATGATTCTGCCGACCGGCGCGGAAACCTTCACCGACGCCCTGCGGATGGGTACGGAAATCTTCCACGCGCTGAAGAAGCAGTTGAAGGACGCCGGCCACAACACCAACGTCGGCGACGAGGGCGGATTCGCCCCCAATCTGGCCTCGGCCGAAGAGGCGCTGAGCTTCATCACCAAGGCGGGGCAGGCCGCCGGCTATCTGGCGGGCGAGGACTTCCATCTGGGTCTGGACGTCGCCTCGACCGAGTTCTTCAAGGACGGCAAATACGTCATGGCCGGCGAGGGCAAGACCGTCGACGCCGACGGCATGGCCGCCTATCTGGTTGATCTGTGCGAACGCTTCCCCATCGTATCGATCGAGGATGGCATGGCCGAGGATGATTTCGATGGCTGGCGCCTGCTGACCGAGCGTCTGGGCGACCGGGTCCAGCTGGTCGGCGACGATCTGTTCGTGACCAATCCGGCGCGTCTGGCGGCCGGCATCGGCGAGGGGCTGGCCAACTCGATCCTGATCAAGGTCAATCAGATCGGCACGCTTTCCGAAACGCTGGATGCGGTCGATATGGCCCAACGCGCCGGCTACACCGCCGTGATGAGCCACCGTTCGGGCGAGACCGAGGATTCCACCATCGCCGACCTGGCCGTCGCCACCAACTGCGGACAGATCAAGACCGGCTCGCTGGCCCGTTCGGACCGGGTGGCCAAATACAACCAGCTGCTGCGCATCGAAGAGATGCTGGGTGACCAGGGCGTCTATTTCGGCGACGGCATGCTGTTGAAGTAAGCATCGGAATTGTCGGCGGAGAATCAGCGTTCTTCGCCGACTTTCTTACGGTCAAGCTACATTTCGTTAGGCATTTTCTGGCACGGTTCATGAACTGTGTTCTCGCGCTCAGAAGGAGCGTCTTTAGTGCCCGAACGGATGAAACCTTACCGCGTATCCTGTGCCCTGCTGCTGTTGCTCGCCTATCTCGGCGTGCAGGCTTTGACGGGTGAGCGCGGGTTGCTGAGCGGCGCCTCGCGCGATGCGTTGCTGGGTCAGCGCGAAGATCAGTTGGCGCATCTGACGGAACAGCGGCGCGACCTGGAGACCCGGGTTCGATATCTGCGCACCGACAGTCTGTCGCGCGATCTGCTGGAGGAACGGGCACGCGCCGTGCTGGGCTTCTCCGACCCCCGGGACTATGTGATCCGCGTCTCGGCGCCGGCCGAGCAGGGCTGAAGCCGCCCCAGCCACTTGAACTATTGTTACAGCCCGGCCCGCACCCCTTTGCGTTCCGGGAAGGAAGGCTGCTAAAGCCCCCTTCCGTAACGATAAGAAGGCGTCGCTTTTCGACGCCTAGCCGGGAGATACCGGATGGCGAAAGCCCCAGCCAAATCCGCTCAGACGACCACGCCTGACAAACTGCCCAATACGCCGACGGCGTCCAAGGAAGACCTGCTTCGCTTCTATCGCGAGATGGTTCTGATCCGCCGCTTCGAGGAGCGCGCGGGCCAGCTGTACGGCATGGGTCTGATCGGCGGCTTCTGCCACCTGTACATCGGCCAGGAGGCCGTGGCGGTGGGCGTTCAGGAGAGCGTCAAACAGGGCCACGACAAGATCATCACCGGCTACCGTGACCACGGCCACATGCTGGCCGCCGGCATGGATCCGAAGGAAGTCATGGCCGAGTTGACCGGCCGCAGCGGCGGCTCGTCCAAGGGCAAGGGCGGATCGATGCACATGTTCGACGTGCCGACCGGCTTCTACGGCGGTCACGGCATCGTCGGCGCCCAGGTGGCGCTGGGCACCGGCCTGGCCTTCGCCGGCAAGTATCGCGGCGACGATTCGGTGGCCTTCGTCTATTTCGGCGACGGCGCCTCGAACCAGGGTCAGGTGTACGAGAGCTTCAACATGGCGCAGCTGTGGAAGCTGCCGGCCATCTACATCATCGAAAACAACCAGTACGCCATGGGCACGAGCATCGAACGCTCGTCCTCGACGACCGAACTGTACCAGCGCGGCGCCAGCTTCGGCATTCCGGGCGAGCAGGTGGACGGCATGGACGTGCTTGCTGTGCGCGACGCCACGGCCCGCGCGGTGAAGCGCGCCCGCGAAGGCGGCGGCCCCTTCATCCTGGAGGTGAAGACCTATCGCTATCGCGGTCACTCGATGTCCGATCCGGCGAAATACCGCACCAAGGAAGAGGTCGACGAGGTCAAGAAGACCCGCGACCCGATCGATCATCTGAAGATGCTGCTGTCGGCCGCCAAGGCGACCGAAGAGGAGCTCAAGGTCATCGATAACGAAATCAAGGCGATCGTCGCCGAAGCTGTTCAATTCGCCCAAGAGAGCCCGGAACCCGATCCGTCCGAGCTCTATACCGACGTCTACGTGGAGGCCTGATCCGTGACCGACATTCTGATGCCGGCGCTGTCCCCCACGATGGAAGAGGGCACGCTGACCAAATGGCATATCAAGGCGGGCGACACCGTGTCGGCCGGCCAGGTGATCGCCGAGATCGAAACCGACAAGGCCACGATGGAAGTCGAGGCCGTGGATGAAGGCGAAGTGCTGGAAATCCTGGTCGCCGAGGGTTCCGAGAACGTGAAGGTCAATACGCCGATCGCGCGTCTGGCCGGCGAAGACGGCGCCGCAGCGCCTGCGCCCAAGGCTGAATCCGCCAAGGCCGAAGCCGATGCGCCCAAGGCGACGGCTGACGGCAAGACCGGCGACCCCGAAAAGGCGCCGTCGCAAACCTCGACGCCCAAGGTCGAACTGCGCGACCCGGAAATCCCGGCTGACGCCAAACTGGTCAAGACGACCGTGCGCGACGCGCTGCGCGACGCCATGGCCGAAGAGATGCGTCGCGACGACCGCGTCTTCCTGATCGGTGAGGAAGTCGCCCAGTATCAGGGCGCCTATAAGGTCAGCCGCGACCTGCTGCAGGAGTTTGGCGACCAGCGCGTCGTGGACACACCGATCACCGAGCACGGCTTCGCCGGCCTGGGCGTCGGCGCCGCAATGGCGGGCCTGAAGCCGATCGTCGAGTTCATGACGTTCAACTTCGCCATGCAGGCCATCGACCACATCATCAACTCGGCCGCCAAGACGCTCTATATGTCGGGCGGTCAGATCAAGGCGCCCATCGTTTTCCGCGGTCCGAACGGCGCCGCCAGCCGCGTGGGCGCCCAGCACAGCCAGGACTATTCCGCCTGGTACGCACAGGTTCCGGGCCTGAAGGTGATCGCGCCCTATGACGCCGCCGACGCAAAGGGGCTGCTGAAGGCCGCCATCCGCGACCCTAACCCCGTCGTCTTCCTCGAACACGAGATGATGTACGGCCTGGAGTTCGACGTGCCGGAGGTCGAGGACCATGTCCTGCCCATCGGCAAGGCCAAGGTCCGGCGTGAAGGCAAGGACGTCACCATCACGGCGCACAGCCGCATGGTCGGTTTCGCCCTGCAAGCCGCCGAGAAGCTGGCCGAAGAAGGGATCGAGGCCGAAGTGATCGACCTGCGCACCCTGCGTCCGCTGGATCACGAGACCATCGTCGAAAGCGTCAAGAAGACCAACCGTCTGGTCTCGGCCGAAGAGGGCTGGGGTCCGATGGGCGTGGGCGCCGAGGTCGTGGCCCGCGTGATCGAACACGCCTTCGACTATCTGGACGCGCCGCCGCTGCGCGTTCACCAGGAAGACGTGCCGCTGCCTTACGCCGCCAACCTGGAAGCCCTGTCGCTGCCGGGCGCTGACAAGATCGTCGCCGCCGTGAAGCAGGTGATGGCGTGACCGAGGCTTCGGAGTTCATGCTGACGACGCCGGACAGCGTCGCGGCTGATCCCCAGGCCATCGAACTGCTGCGGATGTGGTGGTCCAAGGAAGAGCCGGTGATGGCGGTCAAGCCCGCCTTCACCGATCCGATCCAGTTCGGCCGTCTGCTGGCCTATGCGGCGCGTCACATGGCTCATGGCTACGCCGTGCGTCACGATCACGATGAAACCGCGGCCTACCACCGCATCCTCGAAGGTCTCAGCGAAGTGGTGAAGGCGAACGACGTCCGCACCGTCGCCGAGCCGACCACGCAAACCGGGGGAAACGCCTGATGACCGATATCCTGATGCCGGCCCTGTCTCCGACCATGGAGGAGGGCGTGCTGGCCAAGTGGCACGTCAAGGTCGGCGACGTCGTGTCCGCCGGCGACGTGATCGCAGAGATCGAAACCGACAAGGCCACGATGGAGGTCGAGGCCGTGGACGAAGGTGAAGTCACCGACATTCTGGTCGCTGAAGGCACTGAAGGCGTGAAGGTCAACACGCCCATCGCCCGCCTGAAGGACGAGGACGGCGCTGCTGCGCCCAAGCCCGCGGCCAAAGCCGAAGACGCGCCCGCCGCCAAACCGCAGGAGGCCGCCAAGGCTGCGTCTGCCGCCGAGGCTCCGAAGGCCGCCGCTGCGCCGGCGCCGGCGGCGCCCAAGTCCGACAACGGCGAACGCATCTTCTCCTCGCCCCTGGCGCGTCGCATCGCTGCCCAGAACGGGGTCGATCTGAAGTCGATCAAGGGCACCGGCCCGCATGGCCGTATCGTCAAGCGCGACGTGGAGGCCGCCGGCAAGGGTTCGGCCCAGCCCGCAGCCGCGTCGACCGCGACGACGACCGCCGCCGCAGCAGCCGAACCGCGCAAGGCGCAATCGCTGGCTCAGATGGGCATTCCCGACGGCAGCTACGACCTGATCCCGCTGGACGGCATGAAGAAGGCCGTGGCGCGTCGCATGGTCGACAGCGTTCAGAACGTGCCGCACTTCCCGCTGTTCATCGATGTCGAGATCGATCAGTTGATGGCCGTGCGCGCCAAGGTCAACAAGATGCTGGAGCCGCAGGGGATCAAGGTCTCCGTCAACGACTTCGTCATCAAGGCGGCCGCCCTGGCGCTGAAGGCCGTGCCGGAAGCGAACGCCTCCTACACGCCGGAAGGCATCGCCATGCATCACAATGCCGACGTCTCCATGGCCGTGGCCATCGATGGCGGCCTGATCACGCCGATCATCAGGAAGGCAGAGACCAAGGGTCTGGCGCAGATCGCCACCGAGTCCAAGGACCTAGCCAAGCGCGCCCGCGACCGCAAGCTGAAGCCGGAAGAGTTCCAGGGCGGCACCTTCTCGGTGTCTAATCTGGGCATGTTCGGCATCAAGCAGTTCACCTCGATCATCAACGAGCCGCAGGGCTGCATCATGAGCGTGGGCGCGGGCGAGCAGCGCGCCGTCGTCAAGGATGGCCAGATCGTCGCGGCCACCGTCATGACCGTGACCCTGACCTGCGATCACCGCGTGGTGGATGGGGCGACCGGCGCCCGCTTCCTGCAGGCGTTCAAGCCGCTGATCGAAGATCCCGTCGCGATGCTGGCGTAAGGGGAGGGTGAGGTCATGACCTCGGTCTATGACTTCTCCGCCCGGGCCATCGACGGCGCGGACGTCTCGCTGGACCGCTTTCGCGGTCAGGCGCTGTTGATCGTGAACACGGCGTCCAAGTGCGGCTTCACCGGCCAGTATGACGGTCTGGAGAAGCTGCACCGGGATTTCGCGGATGCGCCGTTCGAGGTGCTGGGCTTTCCCTGCAACCAGTTCGGCAATCAGGAGCCCGGCCGGGCGGCGGAGATCGCCGCCTTCTGCGCCGCCAGTTTCGACGTGAGCTTCCCCTTGTTCGACAAGGTGGAGGTCAACGGGCCGAACCGGCATCCGCTCTATGCCTGGTTGACCCAGCAGAAGCGGGGCTTCCTGCGCTCCCAGGCCATCAAGTGGAACTTCACCAAGTTCCTGACCGACCGCGAGGGCAGGGTGGTCGCCCGTTACGCCCCGCAGACTGAACCCGAGGCCATCAAGGCCGACATCGAGAAGTTGATCTAATGGCTGCTGAATTCGATCTCGTCGTTATCGGCTCGGGCCCCGGCGGTTACGTCGCGGCCATCCGCGCCAGTCAACTGGGCCAGAAGGTCGCCATCGTGGAACGCGAGAATCTGGGCGGCATCTGCCTGAACTGGGGCTGCATCCCGACCAAGGCCCTCCTGAAGTCGGGCGAGAAGTTCGAGAGCCTGTCGCACCTGAAGGAATACGGTCTGTCGGCGTCCGGCGCGTCGTTCGACTTCGACGCCATCATCCAGCGCTCGCGCGGCGTCGCGGCGACGATGAACAAGGGCGTCGCCTTCCTGATGAAGAAGAACAAGATCGAGGTGATCGAAGGCGCGGCCAAGCTGGAGAAGGGGGCGGCTGCGCCCAAGGTCGTGATCGCCCTGAAGGCGGGCGGATCGCGCACCGTTGAGGCCAAGTCGGTGATGCTGGCCGTCGGCGCCCGCGCCCGCGCCTTGCCGCAGATCGGTCTGGAAGCCGACGGCGACAAGATCTGGGCGTATCGCGACGCCCTGGCGCCCAAGAAAATGCCCAAGACCTTTGTCGTCATCGGTTCGGGCGCAATCGGCATGGAGTTCGCCAGCTTCTATCGCGCCCTGGGCGCCGAGGTGACGGTCGTGGAGGCCGTGGACCGCATCATGCCGGTGGAGGACGAAGAGGTCTCCAAGGCGGCGCAAAAGTCGTTCGAAAAGCGCGGCATCAAGTTCAAGGTCGGCGCCAAGGTGACCAAGGTGACCAAGAGCGCGACGGGTGTGAAGGTGGATGTCGAGATCGGCGGCAAGGCCGAAACGCTGGAGGCCGAGGTCTGCATTTCTGCGGTCGGCATCACCGCCAACACCGACGGCATCGGTCTGGAGGCGCTGGGCGTCGAACTGGACCGCGGCCACATCAAGACCGACAGCCACTGCCAGACCAACGTCAAGGGCCTGTACGCCATCGGCGACTGCGCCGGGGCGCCCTGGCTTGCGCACAAGGCGTCGCATGAAGGGATCCACGCCGCCGAACACATCGCCGGCTACAAGACGCCGAACGTCCATTCGCCCATCGCTGGCTGCACCTACGCCCAGCCGCAGGTCGCTTCGGTTGGGGTGACCGAACAGGCCGCCCGCGCCGAGAAGCGCGACGTCAAGATCGGCCGCTTCCCCTTCCGCGTGAATGGCAAGGCCGTTGCGGCGGGCGAGCCTGACGGCTTCGTCAAGGTGATCTTCGACGCCAAGACCGGCGCCCTGATCGGCGCCCACATGATGGGCCACGAAGTCACCGAGATGATCCAGGGCTACGTCACCGCCATCACCATGGAGGCGACGGAAGAGGACATACACGGCATCGTGTATCCGCACCCGACGATGTCGGAGGCCATGCACGAGGCGGCGCTGGACGCCTACGGGCGCACCATTCACCTCTGATTCCGGCACACAAACGGCCCCGAAATGGATTTCGGGGCCGTTTTTCGATCCTGTAAACGGCCTTAGCCCGCCTAAAGGGCTGCTATGGGCGGCTATTTCAATTGCGGTAGATCGCCAGATCTAGGCCTTCTCGACAAAGCTGTCGATCACGCGCTTTTCTCCCGCCTTCTCGAACTCGACCAGCAACTTGTTGCCCTCGATGACACGGACGTTTCCGTAGCCGAACTTCTGGTGGAAGACCCGCTCGCCCTTGGCCCATTTCGAGCTTGATTTGACGGCGGTGGCGACCAGGCGGCCGTCGCCTTCGATGACGGCTTTGCGGGCGGGAATGCGCGCGGGCGTCTGGGCGGCGGTGAAGCTCTGGGCGCGTTTCCAGCCGGGCGAGGAATAGCCGCTGCCGAACGATGGCGCGTCGTCCCAGCGGCTCTTGGCTTCCTTCATTCCGGCCGAGGCGCCGTAGTAGCCGGTGTCGGATTGCGGATCGACGTGTGCGATGGGCAGTTCGTCGACGAAGCGGCTGGGCAGTTGCGAGGTCCAGCGGCCATAGACCAGCCGGTTGGCGGCGAACGAAATCCGCGCATCCTGCTTGGCGCGAGTCACGCCCACATAGGCCAGGCGGCGTTCCTCCTCCAGACCCTTTTCGCCCTTCTCGTCGATGCTGCGCTGTGAGGGGAAGACGCCTTCCTCCCAGCCGGGCAGGAAGACCAGAGGGAACTCCAGCCCCTTGGCGCCGTGCAGGGTCATGATCTGCACCGCCCCGTCGCCGTTGGGATCGTCGCTGTTGGCGCGCTCCAGGTCCATGACCAGCGAGACGTGCTCCAGATAGGCCTGAAGCGTCTCGAACTGCTGCATCGACTGAACCAGCTCCTTCAGGTTTTCCAGCCGCGTCTGGCCGCTGGTGCGGTCGGCCTTTTGCATGTCGGTATAGCCGCTTTCCTCCAGCACCGTCTCCATGACCTGCCAGTGGGGCGTGGTCTCGCACAGCACGCGCCAGCGGTCGATGTCGCGCACGAAGTTGGACAGGGCGGTGCGGGTGCGGGCCTGAAGCTCGTCGGTGTTGATCAGGCCGCGCACGGCGGTCAGGGCCGACAGGCCGTGTTCGCGGGCGATCTGAAGGATCTTCTGCACCGAGGTGTCGCCGATGCCGCGTTTCGGCACATTGACGATCCGCTCGAACGCCAGGTCGTCGTCTTCGGACAGGATCAGACGCAGATAGGCGTGAGCGTCGCGGATTTCCGCCCGCTCGAAGAAGCGCGGCCCGCCGATGACTGTGTAGGGGATGGCCAGCATGACCAGCCGTTCCTCGAACGCGCGCATCTGGAACGAGGCGCGGACCAGGATGGCCATGTCCTTGTATTTCAGGCCGGGTTCGCCGGCGTGGGGGCGGCGCGCGGTTTCGATCTCGTCGCCGATCAGCCGGGCCTCGGCCTCGCCGTCCCAGACGCCGCGCACGCGCACCTTGTCGCCGCCGTCGTCCTCGGTCCACAGGGTCTTGCCCAGACGATCGCGGTTGGCGGCGATCAGGCCGGACGCTGCGCCCAGGATATGACGGGTCGAGCGATAGTTGCGCTCCAGCTTGACAATCTTGGCGCCGGGGAAGTCACGCTCGAACCGCAGGATGTTGTCCACCTCCGCGCCGCGCCAGCCATAGATCGACTGATCGTCGTCGCCGACGCAGCAGACATTGCCGGTCGAGGCCGTCAGCAGCCGCAGCCACAGATACTGGGCGACATTGGTGTCCTGATACTCGTCCACCAGGATGTAGCGGAAGCGACGGCGGTATTCTTCGGCCAGGTCCGCGTGCTGCGACAGGATGGTGATGTTGTGCAGCAGAAGGTCGCCGAAGTCGCAGGCGTTCAGCGAGCGCAGCCGCGCCTGATAGGCGGCATACAAGCCCTGACCCTTGCCGTTGGCGAAGTCTTCGCCGGGCGGCAGCTTATCGGGCGTCCAACCGCGGTTTTTCCAGTGGTCAATCAGGCCCGACAGCGATTTGGGCGTCCAGCGCTTGGTGTCGACATTGGCCGCTTCCAACAGCTGTTTCAGCACCCGTTCCTGGTCGTCCGTGTCCAGGATGGTGAAGGTGGACTTCAGCCCGACCAGTTCGGCGTGCCGGCGCAGAATCTGGGCGGCGATGGAGTGGAAGGTGCCGAGCCAGCGCAAACCTTCAGCCGATGGGCCGATCAGATGGGTGATCCGCTCGCGCATCTCGCGCGCGGCCTTGTTGGTGAAGGTGACGGCCAGCAGCTCCCACGGCTTGGCCCGGCCCGTCGCAAGGATGTGCGCCAGTCGGGTTGTCAGAACCCGCGTCTTGCCCGTGCCCGCGCCCGCCAGCACCAGCACCGGCCCCTCGGTCGTCTCCACCGCTTCGCGCTGTTCGGGGTTCAGCCCGGCCAGATAGTCGCGCGCCTGCGCCTCCTCGGGCGCGCGGGCGCGGGCCAGGTCGGAAATACGGGGGGCGGGAAGATCGGTCACGGGCGAAGAACTATCCGTCGTTCAGGGGCGTCAGGCAGAATCGAGAGCGGAACATAAGGGGACCGAAAGGCAATGTCAGGGCCGGCGCCGCAATCAAAACACGGAACCTGCCGGTCCGACGGCCGGTTCCCTGTTGCGATGCAACGCACGACCAACATCGACCGGGCGGCGTCGAGCGCCCAACGACAGAGGGGTCGCTCCGGCTGGATCGCCTTTACGGCGGGCATGCTCGGGATGTTCGTCTTGCTGGGGGCGTGGGTCGTGCTGGTCGAGATGGGCGGCCCCGGCGCCGCCGAGGCCGATCCTTCCGCCAAGCGCCCCGCTTCCGTGATCGGCACGCAAGACGCCTGTGACGACAGCGCTATTTCAGGCTGTAAGTGATGGTCGTCACGACACGCACCTTCTTGTCGATCGAGGCGCCCTCGTTGTCGCCGGAGCCGTCGCGGGGCAGGATCTCGAAGGAGCCCTGCGTCGCCTGGCGGATGGGCCCCAGCGGCGTTCCGCTGTCCTTGGCGAACTGTTCGGCGCCGGCGCGGGCCGCGGCCGTGCCCTCGGCGATCATCTGCGGCCGAACGTCATTCAGCTTGGTGAAGATGTAGGACGGGCCTTGGAAGTCCTGTAGCACCACATCCTGGCGAACCAGGTCGTTCAAGGCGCGGGTCGTGGCCTGGACGCGCGCGACGTCGTTGGTCCGCACCACCACCGTCTGGGCCAGGATGAAGCGCGGGCCGCCGTTCTGAGCGGCGTATTCGCGTGACCGGGTATCAGCGACCTCCAGCCGTCCCAGTTCGATGGCGGACGCGGGATAGCCCTGGCCGGTCAGAAAACGGCGGACCAGGCCCAGGTCATTGTCGATCTTGCCCTGCACTTCGGACAGGACATCGCCAGAGGCCGTGAACCGAAGCGGCAGCACCGCCAGGTCGGCCTTTACGTTTCGCTCTGACAGGCCGCGCACCGTCACCGTGCGGTCGCCGGCGCGGGCATGGATCACCCCCTGGCCGATCAGGGCGCCCGCGCCGATAAAGCCGACAGCGAGCAGTCCGCCGAACAACGCAGCGGGGACCAGACGATTGTCGCTCATGATCGCATCTCCATTCTCGCCAGGTTATGCCGCGTGCCCGTTGTCCGCCACCCAGTCCAGCGCAAGCAGGCGGCAGGCCGAAGCCAACGGACGTCGTCCGCGCCCGGCGTCGATCTCGGCCAGAAGTTGGGCCTTGCTGAGGCTGCGCGTCGCCGCGATCCGGTCCAGCACGGCCCAGAACTCGGGCTCCAGCGCCACCGATGTCGCATGACCCGCAAGGGCGACGGAACGTTTGGACAGGCCGCTCAACGTGCGGACTTCAGCACGATCTCGGCCGACGCCGGCGCGCCATGGGTCAGGACGGCGTGGCGCGTGTCGGTCGTGAAGACCAGGGCGCCGGACGGATCGCGAATTTCGGCCCGCACGGCATAGGTGCGACGTGGATCGATCTGCGATGTCGGAAAGCCCAGCGTGACCGAATAGGGCGGTCCGCCAGTCAGGGTCTGTCGCGTTTCCGCCAGGACCTGGGCGGGGGCGTCGGCCAGGCTGACATCCTCGACCCGCACCGTCAGCACATGGCCGGGCGGCAGCATGATCCGTTCGCGATCGAGGGCGGTGACATTGACGATGGTCGTGCCCGTGGTCATCGGCGGCGGCGTTTGGCTCGGCGTGGCGCAGGCGGCCAGCACCACGGCGGCGGGCAGAACGAAGACGGCGTTTCGCATGACGATCTCCTTTTTTGGGCCAGCATGTCACACTCGGGCGCAAGATGTGAGGGGCGGAAGGGCCTTGGGGCTGATAAGCGGGGCGCGCCTGTCTGGAGACCGCGCTTGAGCCGCCGCTTCGCCATCGCCGCCATCGCCGCCTGCGCCCTGATCTGGGGCACGACCTGGTATGCGATCACCCTGCAGCTGGGGCCGGTGGATTCGGTCGTCTCCATCGTTTGGCGCTTCGGTCTGGCCGCCGTCGTGCTGTTTGGCTTCTGTGCGGCGACGCGCCGTCCGCTGGGGCTGACACGGCCGCAGCATATGGCCGCCATCGGCCAGGGCGCCTTCGTCTTCGCGGTGAGCTATGGTTTTGTCTATGCGGCCGAGGGGCAGGTGGCCTCGGCCGTCGTGGCGGTCATTTTCGCGGCCCTGGCCTTCGTGAACCTGATCCTGTTCCGGGTGCTGGCGGGACAGAAGGCGGCGCCTTTGGCCTGGATGGGCGCGGTGTTCGGCGTGATCGGGGTCAGCGTCCTGTCCTATGGGCAGATGGCGACGAATGGGGCGGGCCTCAATCCGGGACTGGGCGTGGCCTTCGCCTTGACGGCGGTGCTGGCTTCGGCGCTCGGCAACTGGTTCGCCTGGCGTTCGCAACAGGCGGGGGCGCCGGTTCTGCCCGCGACAGCCTGGGCGATGGCTTACGGCGCCGCGATGCTGGCGCTGTATGGATTTGCGACGGGCGTGACGTGGCGGATCGAGCCGACGCCGGCCTATCTGCTGTCGTTGTTGCACCTTTCGCTGTTCGGGTCTGTGATCGCCTTCGGCCTGTATTTCACCATCGCCCGCCAGCGGGGGTACGCCCTGGCCAGCTATATCTCGGCCCTGACGCCGCCCATCGCCATGCTCGTGTCGGTGATGTTCGAAGGCGCGCGCTTCGGCTGGAGCGCCCTGATCGGTCTGGGCCTGGTGCTGGCGGGGCAGGTCATGCTGATCCGAGCGCCTAAGACCTAGTCGTCGGGTGTTTCGCGCTTCTTGCCGTCCAGCAGGCGGGACGCGCGGGCCTGATCCAGGCTGGCGGCCTGTTTCTCGACTTTCGTGCGGCCGTGGGCGACCCGGTTGGCGGCGGCCTCGGCCTTCTGGCTCGCCTTGGCCCGGGACTTGCGGGCGCGGTTCAGGTTGACGATCTCGCCCACGATCAGGTCTTGGGCGTTTCGGCTTGGTCAGGCTTTCTGGACGGCTCGGGCGCCAGGACGGCCGGCACCTGGCTTTCGTCCACGCGGGTCTGGGGGATGAAGGGCTGGTCGGCCTGCTTCTTGTCCAGCCGGGTCCAGGCATCCGGGCCGCGGCCGCGTTGACGGCCCAGTTCGAACATGGCGGACATGGTTTCCTGATCGAACTTCAGGCTGGACGCCTCTACATTGTCGGGAATGGCCGACAGCGACATGTCCAGGCCGTTCCGCTGAGCAAAGGCCGTGGTGATCGCCAGATGGGTGCGTAGAGACGCCTTGCTCATGCTGTCGTAGGTGCGCGACAGGATGCCCGACAAACGGCCAGGGGTGACGCCGTCGTTGCGGCCCGTCTGGCCGTTGATGATGACGTAGAGAGCGCCGACGCGACCCTCGTCGCGAGGCCGTGTCCACAGCATCAGGTCCTCTGGAATGGCCAGGAACGGCGTGTTCACCCCGCCGTCCACGTGCATCTCCAGCACCACCTTATCATGGCCCTGCAGGCCAGCGATCAGAACGGGCGGAAAGACGCCTGGAATGCTGGCCGAGGCGACCAGCACCTCCTTGAACAACTCGCGCGCATTGTCGTCGCCCTGGCTGGCCAGAAGGCCCATGTCCCAGATGACGGTCTGCTCGCTGTCCAGATCGGTCGTCGCGACCAGCAGGCGACGCCCCTTGGCGTGTTCGCGCGCCACGGCTTGCAGAAGTTCGGGGGTGACATTGTCGTCGACCAGATTGCGCAGGACCTGTGACGAGAACAGGCTGGGGTTCAGGAAGGCGGCGAAGCTGCGCCAGCTCAGGATATTGCTGGCCCCGCCGCTGGTGTAGGCGTGGCGCAGTTCGTCATCCCAGTCCGAGCCCAGGAAGGCGAAGGGGGCGGCGAGGGCGCCGGTGCTGACCCCCGTCACCACGTCGAAGGTCGGTCGGTCCCCATGCTCGCTCCAGCCCGTCAAAAGGCCTGCGCCATAGGCGCCGTTGGCCCCGCCGCCAGACAGCGCCAGGATGGTTGTCGGATGATCGGGGCGGAGACGGCCGGCGATTTCCTGGGTGAAGGCTTGCAGGCGCGCCTGGTCGTTGCTGCGAATACGGGGATCCTCGGCCTTGACCAAGGTTCCGTCCGCGATCCTGAGCGGACCCGTGGGCCGATCCAGCGTGCCGCAAGCGGACAGCGCCAAGGCCATAACGACGCCGAAAAGACCAAACCCGATCCGCCGCATTCGCTCAGTTCCAGTGTGTATGAACGCCCGTCACATACAGCGTCACGGTTCCGGCCGCCAGAGACAAGGCGCATTCCTAAGCGTCGCCGTTTGAAACCCCGGCAGGAGGCTCACGTTCTCGCAGACAGGACAAACCCTGTATTGGACCATGGTCGACGTTTCACTCATCAAGGAACATCTGGAAGTCGTCGGTTCGGACGGCGGTCATGTCGGTCGCGTGGACCACGTGCTCGGCGACCAGATCGAACTGGCGAAGATGGATTTGGCCGGGGGTTTCAAACACCATTTGATCCCCGTCAGCTGGGTCGCCAGCGTCGATGACAAACACGTCCATCTGACCCTGACCAAGGACGAGGCCAAGTCGCGCTGGTCGGAAAAGCCGCACTAGACGTCAAGGAAGGCGTTACGGATGGAGGCCCCGCTGTCACCGGCGGGGCCTTTTCGGTATCTCGCCATGCAGAACCGCCATGCTGGAGCCGCCCCGTGATCCGATTGATCCTGAATATTCTGTGGTTCGTGTTCGGGGGCTGGCTGTCGGGCCTGCTGTGGTTGCTTGGCGGCGCGATCCTGGCGTTGACCGTGGTTGGTCTGCCGTGGACCTTCGCGGCTTGGCGTATCGCCGGCTACTCGTCTTGGCCGTTTGGCCGCGAGATCGTCTGGCAGGAGGCGCACCCTGTGGCCGGGTGTTTGGGCGTGGTGCTGAACGTGATCTGGTTCGTGTTCGCGGGTTGGTACATCGCCCTGTCTCATCTGATGATCGCGGTCGCCGAGTTCGTTTCGATCATCGGCATTCCGTTCGCTCTGAAAGATTTGGAACTGGCCAAGCTGGCGCTGGCGCCGGTCGGGCGCACGATCCGCGACAAGCCTTAGTCGCTGCAGAAACGAAAACGGCCGGTTCTCCTGCGAGAACCGGCCGTGTCCTTATGGGTCTGTCTCGAGGCTCAGCCCGGGGAAATCATCTTCTCGGGACGGACGGCCTCGTCGAACTCGGCGTCGGTCAGATAGCCGCCGCCTACGGCTTCTTCGCGCAGGGTGGTGCTGTTCTTGTGCGCCGTCTTGGCGATCTTGGCGCAGATGTCATAGCCCAGCTTGCCGTTCAGCGCCGTGACCAGCATCAGCGAGTTGTTCAGGCCGCGCGCGATATTATCCTCACGCGCCTCTATGCCGACGACGCAGTTGTCGGTGAAGCTGATGGCCGCATCGGCGACCAGACGCACCGACTGCAGGAAGTTGTAGGCCATCACGGGGTTATAGACGTTCAGTTCGAAGTGGCCCTGCGATCCGGCGAAGGTCAGGGCGGCGTTGTTGCCGAACACCTGGACGCAGACCTGGGTCAGGGCTTCGCACTGGGTCGGGTTGACCTTGCCCGGCATGATCGACGAACCCGGCTCGTTCTCCGGCAGGGCCAGTTCGCCCAGACCCGAACGCGGGCCGGAGCCCAGGAAGCGGATGTCGTTGGCGATCTTGAACAGGGAGGCGGCGACCGTGTTGATGGCGCCGTGGCTGAAGACCATGGCGTCGTGGGCGGCCAGGGCCTCGAACTTGTTCGGCGCCGTGGTGAAGGGCAGGCCGGTGATCTCGGCGATCTGGGCGGCGACCTTTTCAGCGAAACCGATGGGGGCGTTCAGGCCCGTGCCGACGGCGGTGCCGCCCTGGGCCAGTTCCATAAGCGCGGGCAGGGTCTGTTCGATGCGCTTGATTCCGTTCTCGACCTGCTGGGCATAGCCGCCGAACTCCTGACCCAGCGTCAGGGGGGTCGCGTCCTGGGTGTGGGTGCGGCCGATCTTGATGATGTGGGCCCAGGCTTTGGCCTTGGCGTCCAGCGCAGCGTGCAGGTGCTTCAGCGCGGGCAGCAGGTCGTTGACCACCTGTTCGGCGCAGGCGACGTGCATGGCCGTGGGATAGGTGTCGTTGGACGACTGGCTCATGTTCACGTGGTCGTTGGGGTGGACCGGCTTCTTGGAGCCCATCTCGCCGCCCAGGATCTCGATGGCGCGGTTCGAGATCACCTCGTTGGCGTTCATGTTCGACTGGGTGCCCGAACCCGTCTGCCAGACGACCAGCGGGAAGTGGTCGTTCAACTTACCTTCGATGACCTCGTTGGCGGCCTTGACTATGGCTTCCGCCAGGGCGGGGTCCAGCTTGCCCAGGTCGCGGTTGGTTTCGGCGGCCGCCCGTTTGACGATGCCGAGCGCGCGCACGACTGGCAGGGGCTGTTTTTCCCAGCCGATCTTGAAGTTGCCCAGCGAACGCTGCGCCTGGGCGCCCCAGTAACGATCAGCGGCGACCTCGATGGGGCCGAAAGTGTCGGTTTCGATACGGACGTTGCTCATGGGCGGAAATCTCGTCTGTCAGGCGTGGCGATGGGTTGCGCGGCGGTGTAGCACGGTCGTCATGCAGGGCAAGGCGAGGGGACGGCCATGAGGCGAGAGGCGATGGCGACTGCGGCGCTGCTGGCGCTCGCAGGCTGTGCGACGACCCAGGTCGATCCACAGCGTCCCCGCGTGGCCCTGGAGACGTCTGCCGGTGGGATCGTGTTGGCGCTGGATGCCGCGGCGGCGCCGGTGACGGCCTGCAACTTCATCGGCTATGTCGTCTTCGGGGACTATGACGGCGGCAGTTTCTTCCGCACCGTCGTCCGGTCGACCAATACCGCCAATCCCCACCCCATCGATGTGATCCAGGCGGCGACCCCGCGCGGCAGTGACGACGACTCGCGTCCGCCCATCGTGCTGGAGCGAACGCGAGACACCGGCCTGCGCCACACCGCCGGAACCCTGTCGATGGCGCGTGATGGGCCGGACACAGCCACCTCCAGTTTCTTCATCGTGATCGAGGATACGCCCAGTCTCGACTTTGGCGGGATGCGTAATCCCGATGGTCAGGGTTTCGCCGCCTTTGGTAAGGTGATCCAGGGGTTTGATGTCGCGCGGCGAATACAAAAGATGCCAGCCGACGCCCAAGAACGATTGATCCCGCCTGTCGCCATCCGCTCGGCTCGACTTCTGGACCCTTCGCCCAAGGTTTGCACGGCGGGCCTACGCCCTTGACCGCCGGTTGGATCGGGACCGGCAAGGTCAGGGCGCGCGAAGACGGCGACGCGGTCGAGATCGTGATCGACGGCCTGACGACCCAGGCCAAATACTACAAGCCGCTGGTCTATGAGTTCATGCGCAAGGAGTGGCGCGGCGCGCGGCCTTCCTGGGGCGACCATGTCGTGGAAATCCGCATGGAGCATGTCGGCGAACCGCCGTGGATGGACCTGGACAATCTGGCCAAGGCGCTGCTGGATTCGATCAAGGGCTATCTGTTCCACGACGACGCTCAGGTCGCACGGCTTCTGGTCGAGCGGCACGAGGGCGACAGAGAGCGGATCGTGATCCGCTCCTATCCGCGTCGGCCCTGACGCCTATTTCTTGCGAAACTGGTCCAGCGAGACGACCTTGGGGCCATCCGAAGCGGGCGACGGGTCGTGGGGCGGGGCCGGCGTTTCCTCGACCACCTCGACGATCTCCGGCTCCTCGAACTGCAGCAGGAACTGCACGCTGGGATCGTAGAAGCGGGTGACGGCCGAATAGGGGATGACCAGGCTCTTGGGCATGCCGCCAAAGCGCAGCTTGACGGAGAACTTGTCCGCCTCGACGCGCAGGTCCTCGTACTGATGCTGCAAAACGACCGTCATCTCGTCGGGGTATTTCGCCAGGATATCGGGGGCGACGCTGACGCCCGGAGCGCGGGTCTTGAAGGTGATGTAGAAATGATGTGCGCCGGGCAGGCCGTCAGACAGCACCCGTTCCAACGCCGCGCGCATGACGCCACGAAGGGCCTCGTGCGCCAGCCGCTCATACTGCATCTCATCGACCGGAGGGGTCTGGTCGCTCATCGTCACCTCGCAACAGAGCGCGACTGATAGCGGCGCTGGGGCGCGGACGATAGATGTCATTACGGTAAAGCGCCGGGATTCTGTTGCCAGGCTCCCGACAGGCCCCGCCCAAGGATCTGAACCCCTAGGACTTAAGGTTCGAAATCACCCGAACCGCATTACGCGGCGAGAGCGACTTCTCCAGCGAAGTTATCGTTCGCAGTTAGAAAATGGCCCGATACGGTGGGCCAGGACGAGCGAAAGCAATCCTCTTTACACGTCCGTCGATGCTAGTCGGCCCCATGTCGCCTCCGCCGATAACGCGGGGAGAAAGTTGGTGGAGCCGCCGGGAATCGCACCCGGGTCCGGTCCGCTTATTACAAGCGCGTTTATCGCCATAGTCCGGCCGAAACCGGACGGTTCTAATATAGGGCGATGGCGGACGCTTTCCAAGCGCGTTGTCTAAGGGCCTTGGATTCGCGACCATTCCGCGGTCTGGTTTCGGAACCAGGTCAACTGGCGCTTGGCGTAATTTCGGGTCGCCTGCTTCAGGGCGGCGACGGCGGTCGAGATGTCGGTTTCGCCCGATAGATGCGCGGTCAGTTCCCGCAGACCGACAGCCTTCATCACGGGCAGCGTGGGGTCCAGGTTCCGCTGCATCAGGGCCCGAATCTCTGTCAGCACGCTTTCGTCCATCATCTGGTCCACGCGGCGGTCGCAGTTTTCGTAAAGCCGCGCCCGCTCAGGTTCGATCACCAGGCCGGTCCAGTCGCTTGGCGACAGGAGGGGCCGGGTCTCCGCCTTCCAGGCGCTGATGGTGCGGCCCGTGGCGGCATGGACGCTCATGGCCCGCACCAGCCGCTGGCGGTCGCCCTGTTCGATGGCGAGCGCGGAGGCCGGATCGACCTCGGCCAATCGCTGGCGGAAGGCGGCCTCGCCGTCCTGCAGATAGTCTGCCTCGGTCCTGTCACGCACCGATGACGGCACCGGGGGAATCTCGGCCAGACCGCGCGTCAGCGCCATGAAGTAGAGGCCAGTGCCGCCGACCAGGATGGCCGGACGGCCTTCGTCGCGCAGTTCGGCCAGCAGATCGAGAACGGCGCGGCTCCATTTGCCGACCGACCAGGCCTCGGCCGCATCGACCACGCCATACAGCCGATGGTCGACCAGCGCCTCATGCTCGGGCGAGGGGCGGGCCGTCAGTATGCGCAGGTCGGCGTAGAGTTGCTGGCTGTCGGCGTTGATGATCACCGCGCCGGTTTCGAGCGCCATCTTCAACGCCCACGCGGATTTGCCGGACGCAGTGGGGCCGGCGAGCAAGGTGACGGATGGCGGTTTGGGCAAATCGAGGCTCGCGGCAGGGCTTGGACGGCGATAGAACGCGCGCCTTATCGCCTGCAAGCCTTCTGGGAGATCGTCTTGGTCGAACGCACCGCCGTCATCGCCGCTCTGGACGCCGTCATCGACCCCTTGTCGGGCCAGGGGCTGGTCGCCGCCGGCCTTGTCCAGGGCCTGGTCGTGACCGACGACCGCGCGGGTTTCGCGCTGGAGGTCGATCGTCGCCAGGCGGCCGCCTACGCCCCGGTGCGCGATGCGGCCGAGGCTGCGCTGAAGGCTATTCCTGGCATGGCGCGAGTGTCCGTCATCCTGACGGCGGAAGCGGCGTCGGCGCCCGCGCCGCGCACGGCCGGCCTGTCGAAAGCGGCCGTCGATCAGGGACGGCCCAAGGCGCCCGTTCCGACAGATCGTCCCGCCCACGTCCGGCGCGTCCTGGCGGTGGCCAGCGGGAAAGGCGGGGTGGGAAAGTCGACGGTCGCGGTCAATCTGGCCGTCGCCCTGTCGCGTCGCGGTCTGTCGGTCGGCGTGCTGGACGCCGATGTCTATGGGCCGTCGCTGCCGACCATGCTGGGCGTCTCCGGTCAGCCGGCTTATGAGGATGGCGCCATCATCCCGCATCAGGCGCATGGGCTGAAAGCCATGTCGGTCGGGCTGCTGACCAGGATGGACGACGCCATGATCTGGCGCGGACCCATGGCGTCGCAGGCCATAACCCAGATGCTGAGCCAAACGCGGTGGGGCACTTCAGAGGCCCCGCTGGACGTCCTGGTCATCGACCTGCCGCCTGGCACGGGCGATGTTCAACTGACCCTGATCCAGAAGACGCCGCTGGACGGAGCGGTGATCGTCTCCACCCCGCAGGAGGTGGCCCTGGCCGATGCGCGACGGGCGCATACCCTGTTCCAGAAGGTGGGCGTGCCGACCCTGGGCCTGATCGAGAATATGAGCGGCGACGTCTTCGGTCGCGGCGGCGGAGAGGCCGAGGCGGAGCGGCTGTCCATTCCCTTCCTGGGCGACCTGCCGCTGGACGCCGCCTTGCGTCAGGCCGGCGATGCGGGACGACCGTTGGCGGCGGCGGATCCCCTGGGCGACGTGGCTAGCCGTTTCGACATCATCGCTGCGGCGACGGCCTCTGCGCTCGACCTTTAGAAAAATCCGTCGGGCCGGGGGTTTTCAAAGGCAACCCTATTCGCCACCTTGGGTGCTGCCAATCGCCAAGGATAGCCAATGAGCGTCGACGCCCTGTTTCGCCCCTTCACTGTCAAGGGGCTGACCCTGCCTAACCGTATCGTCATGGCCCCCATGACGCGATCCTTCTCGCCAAATGGCGTGCCGACGTCCGATGTCGCCGGCTACTATCGTCGGCGGGCCGAGGGCGGCGTCGGACTGATCGTGACCGAGGGCACGGTGATCGAGCGGCCGGCTGCGCGCAATGACGTCAATGTGCCTGTCTTCCACGGCGAGGCCCTGCCGCAATGGAAGGCCGTGGTGGACGAGGTCCACGCCGCCGGCGGCCTGATCGCGCCGCAGATATGGCACGTCGGCTCGGCGCGCGGTCAGGGCGCGGAGTGGGAGCCGCTGGGCAAGGTCGACAGCCCGTCGGGCATGACCGCGCCGGGCAAGGCCAAGTTCGAGCCGATGACCGAAGAGGACGTCGCCGACGTGATCGCCGCCTTCGGCCGCTCGGCCCGCGCCGCGCGCGACCTGGGTTTCGACGCCGTCGAAATCCACGGCGCCCACGGCTATCTGATCGATCAGTTCTTCTGGGGCGGGCTGAATACGCGCGAAGATCGCTGGGGCGGGGCGACCATCGCCGACCGCGCCCGGTTCGGCGTGGAGGTCGTCAAGGCCGTGCGTGACGGCGTGGGCGAGGACATTCCGGTCATTCTGCGTCTGTCGCAATGGAAACAGCAGGATTACGCAGCCCGCATCGCCGAGACGCCGGATCAGATGTCCGAATGGCTGTCGCCGTTGTCGGAGGCCGGGGTCGATGTCTTCCACTGTTCGCAACGCCGGTTCTGGGAGCCGGAGTTTGACGGTTCCGATCTGAATTTCGCCGGCTGGGCCAAGAAGCTGACCGGCAAGCCGACCATCACCGTGGGTTCGGTCGGCCTGGACGGCGAGTTCATCGCAGCCTTCGGCGGCGAGGCGTCACAGCCCGCGTCGCTGGACGGCCTGCTGCGCCGTCTGGAGGCGGAGGAGTTCGATCTGGTCGCCGTTGGCCGCGCCTTGCTGGCCGATCCGCAATGGGTGGCCAAGGTGCGCGATGGCCGCACCGATGAGCTTCAGAACTTCGAACGTTCGGCCTTGATGAGCCTGTCCTGACCGTTCAGCGTCGTCGAGCCGGTCAGGCCGGCTCGACGATGACGCCCGTGCCGTAGGCCAACACCTCGGTCACGCCGGGCATGATCTCAGTGGCGTCATAGCGGACGGCCAGGATGGCGTTCGCGCCGTGGGCCTCGGCGTGTTTGACCAGTTCGTCGTATGCCTCCTGGCGACCGGCCTCGGCCAGTTTGACATAGGCGCCGACGCGCCCGCCCAGCATGGACTGCACGCCGCCGATAGCGTCCGAGATGGCATTGCGCGAACGCACCGTTACGCCGCGCACCAGGCCGATGTGGCGGGTCACGCGAAAGCCCGGCAGGTCGTTGGTCGTGTCACGTACATGGAAGTCTCCTAGCGACGTTCGAGAATGCGGAAGGTGAAGGCGTGATCGTCCTTGTCGCCTGCCGGATGCGACTCCGACGATACCTCGACCCACGCCGTTTCGTCGAACGAGGGAAAGACGGCGTCGCCTTCGGGGGCGGCGTCGACCTCGGTGATGTAAAGGCGTTTGGCGCGGGGCAGGGCGGCCGCGAATAGGGCCGTGCCGCCGATGACGCAGATTTCGTCCACGCCGTCGTCCTGGGCCGTTTCGCGTCCGATCTCGATGGCTTCGTCCAGGGTGGAGCAGACCAGGGCGCCCTTGGCCATGCCGTCGGCCTCGTAGGATTCGTCTCGGGTCATGACCAGGTTCAGACGGCCGGGCAGGGGTTTCAGCGGCAGGCTCTCCCAGGTCTTGCGCCCCATCAAGCACGGCTTGCCCATGGTGATGGCCTTAAAGCGCTGCAGATCGCTGCGCAGCCGCCAGGGCAGGTCGCCGTCCCGACCGATGACGCCGTTGCGTCCACGCGCGACAACCAGGGAGATGATGGGCTGGGGCAAGAACCTTGACCGTACTGCTGCGTTGAGGTGGGCCACCCATGAACGCGAGCCCAGCCATGAGCAAGTATATCCCCTCCATCATCATCGGTTTGGTGGTCGGCTTCGCCGTCAGCTTCGGCCTGGCGTTCTTCTTCTCGTCGCTGGGGGCGCGTTCCGGGTTTTTGCCAATCATGGCCGGCGCCTTCTTCGGCGTGTTCACCGCCTACATCATGGCCAATCTGGTCGGTACGAAGCGGGGCAAGGCCGCGACTCCGGAGCAGAAGCAGGCCACGCTGGAGTTCCGACCCCAGTCCCACGACCAGGCCCTGCTGATCGTCTATCGCGAGGGTTTCGTGGGCAAGGCGGCGGGGCTGGATCTGTCGCTGGACGATCGGTTCGTGGCCCAGCTTAAGAGCCCGCGCTTCACCGCCGTCTCCGTCGCGCCCGGCGGCCACCAGCTTTCGATGGCGTTCGGCGGCCTGGCCGGCAAGCAGAACAAGCCGACGCTGGAAGGCTTCATCGCCGCGCCCGGCGAGGTGATCGCCTTCCGCGCCACGATGCAGATGGGGATGATGAAGAACCGCATCGTGGTGGATCGGATCACGACGGACCAGGACCTTGTTCAGCGCCTGAAGCCGATGATCATGATTGCACCGGAGGTTTAGGGCGCGGCTTGCGGCTCCAGCCATTTCAGCCATTTGCGCCGTATGGCCTGCTCCAGATCGACGCCTGATCGAGCGCAGTAGATCAGCAACATCCCGAGCACGTCCGCCGCCTCGTCGCCCAGCGCGTGGGTATCGGGCGCTCCCCGCGCACGGCCGGTCAGGCGCAGATGCTCGGCGGTCAGTTCGCCCAATTCTTCCTGCAGCTTCAACATCGCCCAGTCCCGATCACGGTCGATGTCGTGTTCGGCCGCATAGATGTCGGAAATGCGCAGGACGTCGGCCTGCAGGTCCTTGACGTTCATCAGACCGCCACAGCCGCCTTGATGTGCGGCCAGGCCTCATAGCCCTCCAGCGTGAAGTCGCTCAGCTCGAAGGCGAACAGGTCGGTCTTGGGCGAGATCCGCATGACCGGCAGGGGCAGGGGCTCGCGCGTCAGCTGAAGCTCGGCCTGTTCCAGATGGTTCAGATACAGGTGGGCGTCGCCAAAGGTGTGGACGAAGTCGCCCGCCTCCAGCCCCACGACCTGGGCCAGCATCATCGTAAGCAATGCGTAGGAGGCGATGTTGAACGGCACGCCCAGGAAGACGTCGGCGCTGCGTTGATACAGCTGGCAGCTGAGTTTGCCGTCCGCGACGAAGAACTGAAACAGGCAGTGACAGGGCGGCAGGGCCATGTCGTCCACGTCCGCCGGGTTCCAAGCGGTGACGATGTGGCGGCGGCTGTTAGGATTGGTCTTCAAGCCGTGGACCAGTTTCTCGATCTGGTCGATGACCCGACCGTCGGGCGCGGTCCAGGAACGCCACTGTTTGCCGTAAACCGGCCCCAGCTCCCCTTCGGCGTCGGCCCATTCATCCCAGATGCGGACGCCGTTATCCTTCAAATAGGCGATGTTGGTCTCGCCGCGCAGGAACCACAGCAGTTCGACGATGATGGAGCGCAGGTGCAGCTTCTTGGTCGTCAGGACAGGAAAACCCTTGGTCAGATCGAACCGCATCTGGCGACCGAACACGCCCAGGGTCCCGGTGCCGGTGCGGTCGTCGCGCCTCACGCCGTTGTTCAGGATGTCGTGCAGCAGATTTAGATACTGACGCTCAGGATGATCGGCCGGCGCGGATAGGGGCTCGTTCAGGGGCGATGACCTCAAGTCCGATCCAGTAGCAAACTGCCCGCTGCCGTCCATCATCATGTCCCCAACCTCGGCCAAGGCCGCGCTGAGTCACTTAAGAACTTCCTAACTAAAGGGTCGCGTCTTGAATTTTATCAATACGCTAGGGGCTGGAGATACTTGTGGGCGAATCAGCCCCCGAATCCGCCGTCGTCCAGAAAGGCCTGTTCTTCAGGTGTAGTCTGACGGCCCAGTGCCGCGTTTCGGTGGGGGAAGCGGCCGAAGCGAACGATGATGTCGCGATGGAGTTTGCCCCACTTCTCCAACTCCGCGTCGCCGGCGATCAAAGCCATGTAGCGGTCCTGATCCTCGATCCTTTCGGAATGTTCGAACGGCAGCAGGATGAAGTTCTTCAACGCCGGTTCGACGGCCAGATGCAGTTCGCGCGCCACCGCCTGATTGGCGAACATCAGCGCCAGCGGATCGGTCGCGAACTGATGCGCTGTGCCGCGGAAACTGTTCCGCGGATACTGGTCCAGCAGGATTAGCAGCGCCAGGGCGCCCTCGGCCGTCGCCATCCAGTCGTCCAGTTCGCGCCGCGCGGCGGCCCAGTGGACGTCGCGGCCCCGCTCGCGGAAAAGAGAGTCGAACGCATCGTCCTTGGCGAACCACTTTTCGGGTCCGGCCTCTTTCCAGAAGGCGACGACGGAGGAAGGGGTTATGAAGACGGCCATGACCCAGACCATACCCAATCCTCTGCCCGTCTTCCATGACCGCGACTGCGACCTTTCGATCATTCGCGGCAAGCGCGTGGCCATGATCGGTTATGGCAGTCAGGGCCGCACCCATGCGCTGAACCTGCGCGATTCTGGCGTGAGCGACATCGTGGTGGGGCTGAAGGCCGGCTCAAAGACGCGCGATCTGGCGCGCGCCGATGGATTCGAGGTGATGACGGCCGGTCAGGCGGCGGCGGGCGCCGATGTGGTGGCCGTCATGACGTCCGACGAGGCGCACCGCGATCTGTGGCGAGACGAGTTGGAGCCGAACGTGCGGCCGGGCGCGGCCTTGGTGTTCGCCCACGGCCTGTCGGTCCGATTCGGACTGGTTGAACCACGCGCGGATCTGGACGTGATCCTGGCCTCGCCGAAGGGCATAGGGCCGCGCATCCGCGACCTGTACGAGGCTGGCGAGGGCGTTTTTTGCTTGTTCGGCGTGCAGCAGGACGCCACCGGCGACGCCCACGCCTTGGGTCTGTCCTATGCGGCGGCGCTGGGGTGCGGGCGAAAGGGCATTCTTGAAACCACGATGCGCGACGAGTGCGAGAGCGATCTGTTTGGCGAACAGGTGGTGCTGTGCGGCGGAATCGCCGAACTGATCGACGCGGCCTTCATGAAGCTGGTGACCGCCGGCTATCCGCCAGAGGTGGCGTGGTTCGAGTGCTTCTACGAGACCAAGCTGGTGACCGACCTGATGTACGAACGCGGCGTCGCGGGCGCCTTCGCCAAGATTTCCAACACGGCGGAATACGGCGCCTATCTGACAGGCCCGCGCGTCATCGGCCCGGAATCGCGACAGGCGATGGATCAGGTGTTGGTCGAGGTTCAGGACGGCGACTTCGTGCGCCGACTGATGGCCGATTACGACGCCGGTTCGACCGATCTGACGGCGCGTCGAACGGCCTTGGGCTTGCGGACCATCGAGTCGGTCGGAGCGCATCTGAACGCTGTGGCGCGCCAGGCGATGGAGGCGGCGGCGAACGATGATTGACCGCGCGTCGGGCGACGCATGATCGTCGGAAATCTCGAAGGAGAAGATGGTCGGAGTGAGAGGATTCGAACCTCCGACCCCTGCGTCCCGAACGCAGTGCTCTACCAGGCTGAGCCACACTCCGACCGTGGGGATGGGCCATAAGGCGTCGCCCCGAAGTGAGGACGCGGCTTATAGCCATGGGTTCGAGAGGCCGCAAGCACCCATTTCGACCTTCTTCGCACAGACCGAAAATAGTCGTGAAAGAGGGTGTTGCATCCCAAATCGGTTTGGCCTATCTGACCGCCTCCGCCGCACAGAGCGCTGCGGAAACGCCGGTCCTGCTGGGGAATGGTGTAATGGTAACACTACGGTTTTTGGTACCGTCATTCTAGGTTCGAGTCCTAGTTCCCCAGCCACCGCCCTCACTGCATTTGAGCGCCTTCGAGCCCCTCCACGCGGGGTGGGTTTTACAGCGGGTTTTACAGTTGCCCGTCTGTTCCAGCCCTCTTCGAGCCGTGCGATCATGCCCAATCCGATAGCTTCGCCGGTGACGTAGCGGCGGGCGATCTCCTTCACCCGATCCAGCTCCCAGCCCAGGATGGTGGCGACATCGTCGAGCGGCAGGCCCGCCCGGATGAAGTTCGTCGCCGCCGTGCCCCGCAGGTCATGAAACCGCAGCCCTTCAAGGCCGGCCGTCGCGCCCGGTCCGTTGCGAGCCCTGGCGGCGTCGTCCGCGTCCACTCGGGCCCGCCTGACCCCGCTGTCGAGCCCGTTGCCGGGCGGCGTCCACGGTTCGCCCTCCGATGTAGCCAGAACGGTCGGACAGGCGCCGCGTTCAAGCTCATCCAGCACAGCGCGCACGTCTTCGGTGATCGGGATCACCACCGTCTTGCGACCCCGGCTTTTGCCCGTCTGCCAGATGATGGCGCTGTCCTTCACGGCGCTCCAGGGCAGGGCGATGAGATCGTTCTTGCGGAGGCCGGTGACCGCCGCCAGCCGGATGGCCGCAGCCACCGGCGGGTCGGCATGCGCCAGGATCGTCTGAAGATGATGAGGCTCCCAGATGATCTCCGCTCGGTTGACCTCATAGATGCGGGGAAAATTCGCTACCGGATTAAGGGCTAGTTCGCCGCGGTTCACAGCCCAGTTGAACACCAGCGACAGAGCGCCCAGCAGCTCGTCGGCCGTCTTCGGCGTGGCGGCGCGCCGGTCTCGCCACCCGAGCAAGAAGGATCGGGCCTTGGGAGCAGTGAGCGCGTTCAGCGTCAGTTCGCCGAGTTCCGTGCGCACGACGTCGAGGTGCTTTCGACGATCGACCTTGGTGCGGGGGCCAGACTGCGGTCCACGGTCATCAGTTCGAGATAGCGGGTGATGAGCCCGTAAAGCGTCAGATGATCGACCGGCCGCTTCTCGGGTCTCGCCTGGGTCCGGTAGGCCGCCGCCGCAGTCGGCGCCTTGCGGGCGACCTCGCGCGCCAGCGACCTCGGATTGGAGGCCGCAGCCGCCAGGATCTGCGGACCGCCGCGCCACGCGTACCAGTATTCGAAGACCCGGTTCGCCTTGGCGCGCCGGACCCTATGCACGCCCGGCAACATCCGGGTGATCGGCAATGAATCGGTCGAGTTCGGCATCGGCCTCGTTCACCTTAGGTTCTCCAGAAGAATCCAGACCGGCGAGCCGGTCAAGATGGGCGTCCAGGGCCTTGCGGTCATAACGCCGTCGCGCGCCGAGACGCACGTGACCGAAGCTCAGCTTGCGGAGGGTCGCCGCCGGCAGCCGGAGATAGTCGGCGGCTTCCTGCTCTGTGAGGAGGCGGGGCTCCATGGGCTGCTCCATCGGAATGATCGGGGTTCGGCTTCCGAGACGCTCGGGAGGCCGCCGGACCCTGACGAATCAGAGCCCCGCGCGGGTCCGAGCACCATCCCGCAGGTCTCCGGTGCGAGGTCTGAGGAGAGCCCGCTTGAGTGTCCGAAGAGCAGACTCCGGTGGACCCTCGCGCCGAGCTCGCATCGATGCGACCGTTTCCGGCGTGGTCGTGGTCGATGAATGGCTTCCGCCCTTCGGGGAGAGCCCCCTTTGGGGTATGGAGGGAGGGGGACGTCGTAATGGTGCGTCGAATCATTCCCAGAGGCAGAATGACGTCATGTCCTATCGGTTGATCGATCTCTTCTCAGGTGCGGGCGGTATGTCGCTCGGTTTCCGTCAGGAAGGCATCGAGCCGATCCTTGCTCTGGACAACGACGCCGCCGCCGTGGAGACGCACAAGGCGAACTTCCCCGGCGAAGCCTACTGCGCGAACATCGAGGAGTGGCTGCTCACGGCCGATATCCCCGAAGCGGACGTCGTGATCGGCGGTCCGCCCTGCCAGGGCTTCAGCCTGCTCAACAAGAAACGCGACGGTGACAGCCGCAGGGCTCTGTGGGAGCCCTATCTCGAGATCGCCAATCGATCGAACGCCCGAGTCTTTATCATGGAGAATGTGGCGGAGCTGTTCCGGTCCCCGGAGTTGGACGCCATCCGCGCCAAGGCGGCTGAGTTCGGTTTCGAGACCAAGGCGGCGATCGTCAATGCGGCCGACTACGGCGCGCCGCAGACCCGGCGCAGGACCATCGTGGTCGGATGGCGGCGCATCGCCGAGCCGGACTTCCCGCCGCGTCCGACCCATGCCGAACCGAACAAGGGACTGAACCTTCCGCCGTGGCGGACGGTGCGTCAGGTCATCGGCGACCTTCCCAAGCCGATCGGCACCGAGATCGGCGTCGGCGCGCCCATGGACCTGCACTTCGGCCGCACGCCGACCGCCCGCAGCATCGCGCGCTACAAGGCCGTGCCGCCGGGCGGCAACCGCTTCGATCTTCAGCGCAATGCGCCGGAGCTGACGCCGGACTGCTGGGTCCGCAAGACCTCGGGTGGGACCGACCTGTTCGGCCGGCTCTGGTGGGACCGTCCCTCCGTCACCATCCGCACGGAGTTCTTCAAGCCCGAGAAGGGCCGCTATCTGCACCCGGATCAGGACCGGCCGATCACACACCGGGAAGCGGCGCGTCTGATGGGCTTCCCCGACGACTTCACCTTCGTCGGCAACAAGACCCAGATCGCCCGGCAGATCGGCAACGCCGTGCCCCCCGCCCTGGCGGCCGCATTGGGGCGCATGGTGATGCGCATGCTCAATCCGCTGGCGATGAGCGCCTGACGCCTTGAGCGACCCGCTTCCCCTCCTGCCGATCGACCGTTCCAACGAAGTCGCACGGCTTAAGGACATGCTGGACGCCTTCGCCGCGCGGCTGGAAGGCGCCGACCTGCGTGATCAGGTGCGAAGCCTGGTCCCGGTCTTTCATGAACTGCGCGCTCTGGGCGTAAGTCTTCTGCCCGAAGCGACCAGCTCGGCCCGCGAACGGATCATCGCCTATCTGCGTCGCTATCCCATGACCCTGATCGAAGGGGACGAGCTGCTCGTCGTCTCCGGGATCGGCGAATGGGCCCGGCGCGTGCGCGAACTGCGCGTGCAGTTCGGCTGGTGGATCTACACCGGCATGACGCTGAGGGAGCTGGCTGAAGAGAACACCGAGGCCGCCGAGGATCTCGCGGCCGCATTGGGCCTAGCGTTGGACGCGGTCCGTCCCGACCACTATTTTCTCGCCCGCGCCGACCAGGACCGGGACGCCGCGCACCGCTGGAACCTGCTCAACACCATCCGCAAGCAGAAGCTCGGAGTGAAGGCCAAGATCCTGGCGTATCTGCGGGCCAATGTCGGCACGCCGGTGACGCTCGAGGAGCTGCGCTACCTCGCGGGCGACAAAAGCGAATGGGCCCGTCGTGTCCGGGAGCTCCGCACCGAAGAGGGTTGGCCCATCTTCACCCGTATGCAGGGACGTCCGGATCTGCCCGTGGGAAGTTATGTCCTGGATGAAGACAAGCAGGCTCCCGAGCACGATCGGCGAATTCCCGACGACGTGCGCGTCGCCGTCCTTGAGCGCGACGGCTTCGCGTGCCGTCACTGCGGTTGGACGCGGGATCAACTCCGCACCGAAGACCCCCGCAAGTTCCTCGAGCTGCACCATGTGACGCATCACAAGGACGGCGGAGCCAATACGGTCGGGAATCTGGTGACGCTATGCAACGTCCACCACGATCAGGTGCATGCCGGAAAACTGGTCGCCCCGGACCCTTCACGGGCCGACTGACGGTGGCCGACAGGCTCGACCCCGTGCGCCGAAGCGCCAACATGTCGAAGATCCGAGGTCGGGACACCGCTCCGGAAGTCCGCGTCCGACGCATCGCCCACCGCATGGGACTGCGTTTCCGCCTCCACCGGAAGGATCTCCCGGGACGGCCCGATCTCGTTTTTCCGAAACACCGGCTCGTAGTCTTCGTCCACGGCTGCTTCTGGCACAGGCATCCCGGATGCTCCCGCGCCAGCACTCCTTCGACCCGCGTCGAGTTCTGGCAGGCCAAGTTCGCGGCCAATGTGGAGCGGGACGCCCGCCAGATCGCCGCACTCGAGGCCGACGGCTGGCGCGTTCTGGTGCTGTGGGAGTGCGGACTGAAAGAGGAGGCCGTCATCGAAGGGGCCCTTAGGGAAGCCGTCTTCGCGCAGGCCGCCGCTTCCGATAGTGTTCCGCCCGAGGAGACGACGTCATGACCACGCCCCGCTTGCCGGACGGCGATTACCCCTTCGCCGACGCACGCTTTCCCCTTTCGGAATGGCGATGATGGAGGCTCCGGCCGATCTCGAGCGACTGCTGCGCAAGGCCGCTGAGGAGAATGGGATGGAGATCATCCGCGACGATCCGGTCGAGCTGACGTGCCGGGCGCCGGGATTTCCCGATGCGACCTTCCTGGCCTGGCTGCCGTCCGACAACGGGCGGCTGCATATTCTCGCTCCTAAGGATCAGGTGCGCGGCAGGGCCTAATCCTCGTAAGTTTGTTCTCCGCAGGCCGATAGCGCGGCCGCTTGGGATCGGGCTATGGCCCTCATGACTGCAGATCGTCCATGAGAGCCAGCATCTCGCGCAGCTTGTCGCGCGCGCCGGACAGCCGACGGGCCGTGACCAGTTCCTGACGTCCGGCAAGCTGCAGGACGATCTCCAGAACCTCATCGGAGCGTCCCATGAGGATGACGAGATTTTCGCCGTTCGGCGCATTGCGGGCTTCGAACCAGTTCCGCACGGCGCGTTCGTTCGCCCCCGTGATGCGGACAACCTGTTTGACGGCCCCGGGCACGGTGCCGAACTCCCGGCGGAGCGCGCCGGCGATGGCTTCGGCGAAGCGGTCGACGCCGCCGGACGTGCCGGATTGAAGAAAACTTCTTCCGGATTCCGACCGAAGTTTTCGGTCGTTCTGCGTAGACGACATTCAGGGCTCCCGGCCGCTAGCTTGACTGGAAAGCCAACTGACGAGGACCTGAGACGCCCGAGAAGGCGTCCGACCCTGAATGACCCAGACCGAAGACAGCCGTGCGGGCGCCCGACCCGCGCGCATGATCCGCGCCGCCCAGTATGTGCGGATGTCAACCGAGCACCAGAAGTACTCGACCGAAAGCCAGGCCGAGATCATCGCCCGCTACGCCGCTCAGCGCGGGTTCGAGATCGTCGAGACCTATGCCGACAACGGCAAGAGCGGGCTGCGGCTGGATGGTCGTGACGCCCTGAAGCGGCTGATCGCCGACGTGCAGGCCGGGCGCGCCGACTTCGAGGTGGTGCTGGTCTACGACGTCAGCCGCTGGGGCCGGTTCCAGGACGCCGACGAGAGCGCCTACTACGAGTTCCTGTGCCGCGAGGCGGGCATCAGCATCCACTACTGCGCCGAGCAGTTCGAGAACGACGGCAGTCTCAGCGCCACTATCATCAAGAGCATGAAGCGGGCCATGGCCGGCGAGTACAGCCGCGAGCTCTCGGTCAAGGTTTTCACCGGCCAATGCCGCCTGATCGGCCTGGGCTACCGCCAGGGCGGACCGGCCGGCTACGGCCTGCGGCGGCAACTCGTCGACGAGCAGCGACGGCCTAAGGCGACGCTGCTGCGCGGCGAGCACAAGAGCCTGCAGACCGATCGGGTGGTCCTGACGCCGGGTCCGGCCGAGGAGATCGATCTTGTTCAGCGCATCTATCGGATGTTCGTCCTGAACCGCCGTTCCGAGCGGGAGATCGCCGCCCTCCTGAACGGAGAAGGGCAGGTGACGGACCTTGGCCGCCCGTGGACGCGCGGGGTCGTCCACCAGATCCTCACCAATGAAAAATACATCGGCAACAACGTCTACAACCGCGTCTCCTTCAAGCTGAAGAAAAAGCGCGTCGCGAATACGCCGGACATGTGGGTGCGGGCGGACGGGGCCTTCGAGGGCATCGTCGACCCGGACTTCTTCGCGGCGGCCCAGCGCATCATCGCCGAACGCTGCCGCCGTTACACCGACGCCGAGATGCTGGAGCGGCTGACCGAACTGCTCGAGCGCCGCGGCTGCCTGTCGGGCCTGATCATCGACGAGCTTGAGGACATGCCGTCAAGCTCCACCTATCGCCAGAGGTTCGGCAGCCTGATGCGGGCCTATGAACTGGTCGGTTGGTCGCCCTCGCGCGACTATCGCTATCTGGAAACCAACCGCTTCCTGCGCACCCTCCATCCGGAGGTAGTGTCCGGGACGGTCGCGCAGATCGAACGCCTGGGCGGCGCGGTCCGCGTCGATCCGGTCACCGATCTGCTCACCATCAATGAGGAGTTCACCGCCTCACTGGCAATCGTCCGCTCGACCCGGACCGCGTCGGGCGACCTGCGCTGGAAGATCCGTCTCGACGCGGGCCTGAAGCCGGACATCACCATCGCCGCGCGGATGGACGGGACCAACGCCGCCGTCCGCGACTACTATCTGCTGCCCTGGATCGACCTGGGCCTGCAGGACCGGGTCCGGTTGGCCGAGACCAATGGAGTGTCGCTCGACGCCTACCGGTTCGACGACCTCGAGCGCTTCTTCGAACTCACCGGCCGCGCGACCCTGAGGAGCGCCGCGTGAACCCGGCTGTCCCTGAAATCCGCTCCGTCCCGGTATCGGCGATCACCATCCTCAACCCGCGCGTCCGCAACCGACGCATCTTCGACGAACTGGTCGCCAGCATCGCCAACCTGGGGCTCAAGAAGCCGATCACGGTGAGCCCGCGCGAGGACGGCGGCTACGACCTGATCTGCGGCCAGGGGCGACTGGAGGCCTTCATCGCGCTCGGTCAGACCGAGATCCCGGCCGTGATCGCCGAGGCGACGCCCGAGGACTGCTTCGTCATGAGTCTGGTGGAGAACCTCGCCCGGCGCCAGCATCGCCCCCTCGATCTGGTCCGGGAGATCGGCGCCCTGAAGACGCGCGGCTATTCCACCCAGGAGATCGCCACCAAAACGGACTCCAGCCCCGAATGGGTCTGGGCCATCTGCTTCCTGCTCGACAACGGCGAGGAGCGGCTGATTACCGCCGTCGAACGCGGGCTCATTCCGCCTTCGGTCGCGGTAGAGATCGCCAAGGCTGGAGAGGGAGAGGTGCAGGCGGCCCTGGCCGACGCCTATGAGCAGAAGGCCCTGCCGGGCAACCAGGTGCTGGCGATCCGCCGGATCATCGAGCAGCGCCGCACCAGCGGCAAGGCAGGCCTCAGCGGCTCGCGCGGACCGCGCGCGGGCCGGCCGGTGACGGCCGACGCCCTGGTGCGGGCCTACCGCCGCGAGACCGATCGTCAGAAGCTGCTGGTGAAGAAGGCGTCCCTGGCCCAGAGCCGTCTTCTGTTCGTCGTCAACGGACTGCGTCAGTTGCTGGACGACGACCACTTCGTCACCCTGCTGCGCGCCGAGTCCATGCACACCCTGCCCAGGCCGCTGGCCGAGCGGCTGGGCCGCGCGGAGGGCTGAGATGGACAGGCCCGTCAAAGCCGCCTTCGAACGCGACCTGCGGGTCATCCCGATCGAGGACATCCTGCCGATGCGGCAGGTCGAGGACCGTGTGCTGCGCTCGGTCAAATACCGGCGCATCGCGCGCTCCGTGGCCGAGGTCGGTGTAATCGAGCCCCTGGTGGTCGCCCGGCCGCGCGGGCAGGGGTCCTGGATGCTGCTGGACGGTCACGTCCGCCTGTCGATCCTCAAGGAACTGGGGGAGCGGGATATCCGCTGCCTGGTCTCCGACGACGACGAGGCCTTCACCTACAACCGCCGGGTCAACCGGCTGGCGACCATCCAGGAGCACTACATGATCGTGCGCGCCTTGGAGCGCGGCGTGCCGGCCGAGAAGCTGGCCCGGGCGCTGGACGTGGACGTGAAGGCGATCCAGCGCAAGCGCGACATGCTCTGCGGCATCTGCCCGGAAGTGGTCGAACTGCTGAAGGACCGCTCGGTCAACCCGTCCACCTTCACAATGCTGCGCAAGATGCGGGCGGTCCGCCAGATCGAGGCGGCCGAGCTGATGATCTCGGCCGGCAACTTCACTGGCTCTTACGCCCGGGCCCTGCTGGCCGCGACACGGCAGTCGGACCTGGTCCAGTCCCACAAGCCCAAGAAGATCGGCGGTATGACGGCGGAGCAGATGGCGCGGATGGAGCGCGAGATGGCGTCGCTCACCGCCGACTTCAGAACGCTGGAGGCCTCCTACGGCGACGACGTCCTGCATCTCGTCATCGCCTCCGGCTACCTGTCGCGGCTGGTCGCCAATCCGGCGATCGAGCAGTGGCTCGCCGCGCGTCATCCGGAAATCCTCTCAGGCTTCCGCTCGATCATCAGCGTGGCCTCCCTGGACGCGGCGGCCGCCGAAGATGATGACGACGATGACGGCTCGTCTGCCGAGGGCGATGGCGCCGACGAGACCTCTCCATGGCCGAGTCCTCGTCCGGAGGCGGGTCCTTCTGATCAGCTGACGGCGCTGGGGTAGAAAGGGGAATGCTGCGCACGATTCCTCTCCTTCTGATTCTGATCGCCTGCGTCCCGGTCGAGCCGGGTCTTGCGGGCCGCGCCTCGGAGATCGACGGGGACACACTGGAGATCCAAGGGCAGCGCGTTCGGCTCTGGGGCGTGGATGCCCCCGAGGGGCGACAGACCTGCGGGACCCCTGACGACGGGACATGGCGGTGCGGAACGGCGGCAGCGAATGCCCTCGACGCGCGGTTGCGGGATCAGGCGGTCCGCTGCTTCGAGCGGGATCGGGACCGCTATGGCCGCATGGTTGCCGACTGCCGCGTGGGGGATGAGGACATCGGCGCCTGGCTGGTCCGGGAGGGCTGGGCGCTCCGTTACGCCGATTATGCCGGGACAGCCTATCTGAGTGAGGAGACGGCCGCGCGCCGGGCGCGGCGTGGTGTCTGGGTCGGAACGGTGGAGGCGCCCTGGGAATGGCGCCGCCGGAGGCGACAGTAGCACGCGTAGCTCGGGGTCAGGCGTGATCGACCGACCCCTTCGACCTTGCTGCGCGCCATGGTCACCCGATCAGGTTGAAGGCTAAGGGCTCCGCCCTCGCGCGCGCCAGGGTCCGCGGCTCCGCCGCCGGACCGGCCGGTCTCCCCGGCCTTCCGCGCCGACGAAGAGGGCGACGGCGCGCACGGGTCTCGAGGCTTGTGCAGGCCGGGCGATCCCCCTCCGGCCGGTCCGCCCTGGCCCTTGCTACCCCGGTCTCGCCGACGGGCAGAGTTTCAGGCGCGCGGTTCGCGTGCCTGCAACCCATGCCCAAAGGAGGCAGACATGTCGGCTCAAACTTCCAAAGACCACACCCCTGCGGCGGCGGCCGCCTCCGCAGCGGACGCCATCGAGGCCGCCGATCCTGCGGCGGCCTCGCCGCCGGGTCACGGCGCCCCGATCCTCGTGCCCCTGAACCGGTTGAAGGCGTCCCCGAGGAACGCCCGGAAGGTGAAACATTCGGCGGCGGCCATCGAGGCGCTGGCCGCCTCCATCAGGGCCAAGGGGGTGTTGCAGCCGCCCGTGGTCGAGATCGAGCGGGACGGGGAGGGCGCCCCGACCGGGGACTTCCTCGTCACCATCGGCGAAGGGCGGCGCCAGGCGCTCAGGCTGCTGGTCAAGCGCAAGGCGATCAAACGGACCCATCCGGTGCGGGTGATCGTGGACGCCGACAACGACGCCCATGAGATCAGCCTCGATGAGAACATCACCCGTGAGGCCATGCATCCCGCCGACCAGTTCGAGGCCTTCAGGCGGCTCGCGGACGAGAAGGGCTACGGCCCCGAGGAGATCGGCGCGCGGTTCGGGGTGACGGCCCAGGTGGTGCGCCAGCGGCTGCGGCTCGGCGCGGCGGCGCCGGAACTGATGGCGGCCTATCGGGAAGGGACGCTGGCGCTGGACCAGCTGACGGCCTTCTGCGTCAGCGAGGATCAGGACCGGCAGCGGCAGGTGCTGGAGCAGGCCGGGCCGCATACCCCGGCCTACGCCATCCGCCGGGCCATGACCGAGGCCAAGGTCCGGGCCGACGACCGACGCGCGATCTTCATCGGCGTGGAGGCCTATGCCGAGGCGGGCGGGCCGGTCCTGCGCGACCTGTTCACGGAGGACGGCGGCGGCTGGCTTGAGGACGTGAGCCTGCTGGACCGGCTGGTGGCTGAAAAGCTGGCCGGGCTGGCCGAGGAGGTCCGCGCCCGCGAGGGCTGGAAATGGGCCGAGGTCGGCTCAGACTATGCTGAGGCCTCGGCCTTCGGTCGGGTCTATCCGGTCGAGGTCGCCCGCTCCGAGGCGGACGCCGCCGAGATCGCCGCCTTGTGCGAGGAATACGACCGCCTCGTCTCCGAGACGGACGCTGCGGAGACCCTGCCGCCCGAGGTGGACGCCCGGCTGGAGGAGATCGACCGGGCCTTGCAGGCCTTCGGTCCCGACTTCGACTATGCGCCCGAGGCCAGGGCGCGGGCCGGGGTCATGGTCCTGCTGGGCTATGACGGGCTGGCCCGTTTCGAGCGCGGACTGGTCCGCGCCGATGACGCGGCGAATGAGCCGCCGCCTTGGGAGGTAGGGGAGGCGACCGGGGACGACGACGGCGTGGAGGCGTCTTCCGCCGCTGTCGCACCCGACCCGGACGAAGAGGGCGGGCTCGCGCCCCTGTCAGACCGGCTGGTCATGGACCTGACCGCGCACAGGACCATGGGCCTGCGGGACGCGGTGCAGGCCGATATCGCAGCCGCCCTGCTGACCGTGGTCCATGCGCTGGCGTTGCAGGTCTTCTACCCGGGCTACGGCCTTTGGACGCCGTTGCAATTGCGCCTGTCCGTGACCGGTCTTGAGCGCCTCGCCCCGGGCGTCAGCGATGCGCCCACCGGACGGCGGGTCGCCGACAGGCTGGAGGCGTGGGGCGCGCGGCTGCCGGAGAAGGCCGAGGACCTGTGGGCCGTCCTGGCGCCGATGGACCGGGCCGACCTGCTGGACCTGATGGCGGTCTGCGCGGGCGTCGGCCTCTACGCCGTGCGTGATCCGCACGACCGCAGGCCCGGCGCCCTGACCCAGGCCGAGACGCTGGCGACGGCGGTCGGTCTGGACATGACGGGCACGTGGTCGGCGACGGCGGCGGGGTATTTCTCGCGGGTGTCCAAGGCGCGGGTGCTGGAGGCGGTGACCGAGGCGGTCGGCGCGGAGGAGGCCGGGCGGATCGCCGGGATGAAGAAGGCCGACATGGCCGAGGCGGCGGAGCGGCTGCTGGAGGGCAGGGGGTGGCTGCCGCCGGTGCTGCGCACCGCGGCGGTTGAAGAGGCTGATGTGGAGGACGCCGCAACGTCGGATGACCACGCTTATCCCTGCGCGGCTGAATAAAACAAACGATCGCTGTGGCGCATTGCGACCGCGCGTCGGGGGTCGCGCGGTCGTCTTTTATCGGGACGAGACGCTCGACGGTCATCTACGCAATTCCCGGAACCTTGATCGGCGAATGGGATTGGAAAAAGGACTACAACCAGGAGGAAACAGTGAAGCCACTCGCATCTATAGCTGCGGTTGTTCTGTCCACGGCCTTGGCGTCGGCTGTGAACGCCCAAACCGCCCCGGCGACGGCATCCCCCGATGCTCCCGCTGGGATCGAGCGTCCGACTACGGCGGCACCCACCGATCCCGTCGAAGCGTTCCTTGAGCGAACGGCAGAGCGCCAACGGATCAGGGAAGCCGCGCTTTCCCGACGGGGCGCAAATGCACTAGTCGCTCAGCTTAGACCGCTTTTGGCCAACGCACGCATCGCCCCCAATGGGCTCGGACGAAACCCGCAGATGCGGGCTCGGCTGGAGTCGGCGCTGAATGTTGAAGTTATCCAGCTGCTTGCGGCCGCCGGATTGCGGCCTGCGGATATTCTCCGGAATCGCGCGCGCGGCGTCGATGTGTTCGAAGCGGCGTCCGCCGCGATCCGAGGGGAGGCCACTTTCCAACAGCAGGCCGCTCTTGCCCAGAGTATCGTCGTGGCTGAGGCGCTGGATCAGCGCCAGACCAGCGCAGGCGATGGGTTCGGTTCAACAGTCCGATTTCGGGTGGTGGACCGCCTTAAAGGCGATCTTTCACCAGGCGCCGAGTTCGCCCTTCGACAGCAGTCCACGGAAACGATGGACGTCAGCACCGACCTGCGTCCCGCTGCGGGCGAGCAATTCCTGCTGCTCCTGTCGCGAGACTATTACCAGCAGTTGGTCGCTGAGGCAGGCAGGCAGGGCCAGGATGCAGCCTATGCGCAGATCATGCCGGGCTATCTGGTTTCTCCAGAGGGCCTGATGCCCACAGTCATCGGACAACCCCGTCTTTCTTCTATCGAGGAAGCTAGAAATGCAGCTCAATAAATCCGCATCAATGGTTTTCCGCCCGGCGGCTCTGGCCCTTTGCACATGCCTCGCCGCTACGCCGGTGTTTGCGCAAACACCGCCAATGGAACGGAAGTGGGCGACGCCCTCGGCACAGGTCTTCATTCACGTAGACATGCCGCCCGCTTGCGATGCTGCGACCCAGCGCGCCATCAATACGTGGAATGCTCAGGGATCGCGGTGGACGTATGGGTGGACCTCGCAGAACTATCAGACGGACCGCCAAGCCTACGTCGGTCGGGTCACATTTGCGCCGCAGCGGCTAGGCCCGTCCGTGCCTGGCCAAGCTACAAGATATCCGAACACCGGCACGACGATGAACTCGGCCTGGATCGGCATCAACGACCAGATGCTCTACTGGAACGGTTCCTATTATACTGCGGATGGCGACCTCCAGTGTCCGACGAGCGGCGGGGTGGCGTCGAACCGCTACAGTTTCGAATATGTGGCTTTGCATGAGCTTGGGCACACGCTCGGCTTTGGTCATCACAACGACTACAGCTGCGCCATGAGTTACGGCACCTTCGCCGGGGACACCCGCACGCGTCCCTGCGCTGCGGAGGCGGCGGAACTGCGCCGACAGTACGGAGCCCGATAGATGAGAGCCGTTGTTGTCGCGATCTTATTCACCAGTTCACTGGCGGCCTGCTCCGCCGATCCCGGACGAGGGCAGCAGGCCGTTCCGGCCGACTGGCGGGCAGTCGCATTCGATCCCTGTTGCACGATCCATGTGCCTCCGGAGTTCCGCGAAGTTCCCAAGCCTTCCGGCGTGCGCGATCCCAGCTTCATCGTGGTCGGGAACGACGCCACCGAAATCGTCTTCGAATACCGGCCCCAGGTCGGCTTTCCGGAAGGCCCTCTGGGCCAGCAGGATTGGTCGCAGGATCGCATGAAGGTCGATGGGCAGGAGGCCGACCTCGTCTCCTACGCGGCGACCGATGCCTTCGCTGGTGGAAGGACGTTGCGCATGCGGGTCAGGCGGCCGGAAGCGCAGACACATCAGTCGGCGCCGACGCCGGGGAGAGGCATGGAACTTGGCGCCACGGCGAACTGCCGAACAGACGCCGATTGTGACGTGGCGCGCCGTATCTTCTCGCTGATCGACCTCAGCGACAGCCGCGATTAGATTTCGGTTCAGTCGGCCGCCCGGTCGTGTCTCGGCCGGGCGGCCAGCGGCGGCAGCAGAACGCGCGGCCTAGGTCAGGCCTGATCGGCCGTCTTGCGGAGCTCGGCGATGCGCTTCTGACTAGCCTCTGCGACGACTTGGCGCAGGACCCTGATCCTTTCGGTGAGATAGGCCAGTTCCTCGTCAGTGATGCGGTAGTGGCGTGAGTAGCGAGCTTTGACGTAGGCCGCCCGCAGCAGTTCGAAGCAGCGCTTCTGAAACTTGGTGTCGTGCGGCCAGACTTCGCGCAGGCTCGGTTCGAGCGGCTCCGTCATGTTTCGGAGGCGGATGAGGTTATGGCTCTTGGGCGAATAGAAGGTCAGGACCTGCAGGAGCCCCTGATAAATTGTCTCCGCTGCTTGATGCAGATTGAATGCGGCCTTCTTCGTGAAGCCCCGAGACCGACAAAATTCGACCGTCGCCAGAAACTCGTCGGCGTCTTGCTTCCATTCCTCATAGTACTCCTTCGCCTCTTCCAACGCGGTGGACGGCGGCAGGGGCTGGGGCTCTGAGAATGTCACGCCGGGCGTGTCCTGCAGGACCACGCCGTCGCGGGCGATGTCGATGAAGAAGCCGCGCCCGTGCTCCAGCTTCCAGTTCACGTCGTCCAGACTATGGATGATCAGGCTGACGGGCGTGCGCATGGCGTTTGCCGACAGTTCGGCCAGCAGGCGTTTCTCCACGTCCTCCCAGAACTCGAAGTCGGTCAGGTCCTCGTGGTCCACCACGACCAGCAGGTCGAAGTCCGAAAAATAGCGCCCGACCGGATCGTGCACCCAGTCGCCGCGCGCATAGCTGCCGAACAGGATGATCTTGAGGATGCGGCCGTTCTTCAGCCGGTCGGCCCGACGCGTGGCGATGGCCCTGGCGAAGCCCTCCTGGATGATCCCGACGGCGGCGTCGAGTTCACGCTGTTTCGCGAGCGGCAATTTCCTCAGCGGACGTTTCATGCCTGGAGTCTCCGAAATGCGGGGCCGACACGCAAGAGTCGAAACGCCCCGATCCGCACGCAACTAGGCTCCGGCGCTGACAATCGCTACCCTAGCCGCCGCGGGCGCCGGTTCCATAGGGCGTCGTCTGTTCGCCGTAGGGCCGGTCCGCCGGAAAATCGTCGCGGCGCCGCCTGAAAGTCCCGGGCCTCCACGCAGAGGTTCCAACGCCCGCACCTTTTCCCCTTTCAATGTGGGCTGTGGTCTGCGGCTCCAGGCGTCAGAGCGGGTCGTGATCTTTGGGTCATGTCGCCTGCGTCAGTGATGCTCCGACGGTCTGTGGGTCTTTCCCCTGTTTGCGCGCGCCACCGCGCGGCCTCTCGAAAAGGCGGATCTGACCGGAAGCCGGCCGGCTGGACGCAACCGCGCGTTCGACTTTCTTCCCCGGCCTGACGGCCTCCTCGCGGGACAAGAAACTCTCGCTTGCGGTCCTCCGCTGCGCTGCGGGGGCTCGACTGCGCTCGCCCTGCGCGCCGACCGGCCCCCGGTCTCCCGATCGCCATCGAGGCCGCGACAGGCGTGGCCCGACAGCAAAGGAGAGACTGACATGGCCGCCATCGGAACCTTCACCGCCCAAGGCGACGGCTACACCGGGTCGATCAAGACCCTGACCCTCAACGTCAAGAGCGCGAGCCTGCGCCCGAACGAGAAGACTGACGACAAGGCGCCGGACTACCGCATCTTCGCGGGTCAGACCGAGTTCGGCGCAGCCTGGAAGAAGACCTCCCGCGAGAACCGGGAATACCTCTCGGTCAAACTGGACGACCCCAGCTTCCCGGCGCCGATCTACGCCTCGCTGGTCGAGATCGAGGGCGGGCACAGCCTGATCTGGTCCCGCTGAACCGGAGCGGCGGCGCGTCGGACGCGCCGCTGCCCCTTCATCCGAACAATCCATCCTTGAGGAGGCCGCCATGACGCGCCCCGTCGATCCCGCTCGTCCGGACATCTACGCCCGGATCACCAACCAGATCATCGACCAGCTGGAGGCCGGCGTCCGGCCGTGGACCCAGCCCTGGACCGGAGGCGCCCCGGTCACCCGTCCGCTCCGCCACGACGGTACGCCATATAGCGGCGTCAACATCCTGCTGCTGTGGTCGGAGGCCTTCAGTCGAGGGTTCGCCTCGCCGACCTGGATGACCTTCCGTCAGGCTCTGGCGCTGGGTGCCCATGTCCGCAGGGGCGAGAGGGGCTCCACCGTGATCTACGCCAACCAGATCGTCCGCACCGAAACCGACCACGCAGGCGAGGAGGTCGAACAGCGCATCCCGTTCCTGAAGGCTTACACCGTCTTCAACATCGAACAGATCGACGACCTGCCGGACGCGTATCGTCCGACGCCAGCGGAACCCGTCAATCCCGACGCGCGGCGGGAAGCGATCGAACGCTTCTTCGCCGGGCTGGGCGCCGACATCCGCCACGGCGGATCGGCCGCCTACTACGTCCCGGCGTCCGACCATGTTCAGATGCCGCCCTTCGAGACCTTCAGAGACGCGGGCGCCTACTACGCCACGCTCGGTCATGAATGCGTGCACTGGACCGGCCATGAGTCCCGGTTGGCCCGCGACTTCAGCCGCTCGACCCAGGCCTACGCACGCGAGGAACTGGTCGCCGAACTCGGCGCCGCCTTCCTCTGCGCCGACCTCGGCCTCGAACTCGAGCCGCGCGAGGATCACGCGGCCTATCTCGGCCACTGGCTCGAGGTGCTGAAGGCCGACAAGCGGTTCCTGTTCTCGGCGGCGGCGCATGCGCAAAGGGCGGTCGCTTGGCTGCATGAGGCGCATCCCTGATGGGCTGACATCATCGCTTTGAGCTTGAGCCGCGTCCTGACCGGGCGCGGCTTCTTTCTTGCTCGGATGGGGGCCGAGAGATGAGATGAGGGTGTCGCCGCTCTCGGTTGGGGCGCCCTTCAGGGCGGCGGGCGAGCGGCCGATTGCGGCCGCCGAGGGGAGGGCGGGGAACCTCCGTAGGGCTGCGGGACGAGGCGGTTCGCGGTCTAGGGCAGGATAGGCTTTGCGCCGGCAATGTCTGACAGACCCGTTTCCCGATGGACCGCATCACCCTTCGCCTCCCGCCCGATCTGGTCCGCCGCTTCGACGCGGCGGCGGCCGCGCGCGGCGGACGGTCCCGCTACCTGCGGGCGATCATGGAGAGGGCCGCACAGGCGTCCCTGTCGAAGCCCGAACAAGCCCCGCCCGGCGCGAAGTCGGCCAAGCTGACCCTCCGGCTGTCCGACGACGACATGGCGCGCCTGGAGGCCGAGGCGGCCCGCGCCGGGCTGTTGCGGACGCAATGGGCGGCGGCCCTCATCCGTCGGCGATTGCATGGGCGGCTGCAACTGACGCCGCCGGAGTCGATGGCCCTGATCGGCGTCCGGCGCGAGCTTCACCGTATCGGCGTGAACATCAACCAGATCGCCCGCGCCCTTAACACGGCTGTGATGGAAGGGTCCGTCCTCGACTTGGAAGTGGCCCAGCTGGCCGCCTTCGCCGCCGAGATCCGAGCGCATCTGAACGGGCTGGATGAGGCCTTCGCCGGCAACCTGGCCTATTGGTCGGCCGAGCCGTGACCGAATTCCGCAGGCCGCTCGGATTCGAGGAGGCGCTGCGCCCGCCCATTGACGTTCGCCGGGCTCGGATCACCCAGCCGGTGTTGAGGCCGTCCGGACGGGCCGGCGACGCGGCCGCCTATGCGCAGCTCGCGCGGATCATCCGGCGCGCCCCTGAGGTGATGGTCAAGGTCACCGGCAGCACGCGCGATGGGGATCATTTGATGCGGCACCTCGATTACACCAGCCGCAACGGCAGCCTGAACCTTGAGGGTCCGGACGGCGAGCGGTTCGAGGGGCGGGCGGCTATGAGGGTGCTCGCATCGGACTGGGCGGTGGAGGCAATGCTGGAGCCGCGCGGTCGGCGGGATCGGCCTCTTTCCCGCTCGATCGTGCTGAGTATGCCAAGGGGCACAGATCCGATGCGGCTGCACGATGCGGCGCGAGCCTTTGCAGCGGAGTCGTTCGGGGCGCGGTTTCCTTATGTGTTCGCCCTGCATGACGAGGGCGGTCATCCTCACGTGCATCTGACGGTGAGAGCGTTGGGTTCGGATGGAACGCGGCTCAATCCCAGAAAGGCGGACCTTGAGGTCTGGCGCCAGCGCTTTGCGCAGGCGCTTCGTGACCGCCGCGTGGAGGCGGAGGCTAGTCCACGCCGGGCGCGCGGAGTGCGATGCCGGGCTGAACCTATGCCGGTACGCAAGATGCGCGAGCGCTGGTCTGAGCAGGATGGTCGGGGACCCCGCGTCCGGATCAACTCTCATCAGCGTAATGGACCCAGCCAGCGCACAGCGGCACCCTGGGAAGCCAAGCAAACAGAGAGGCGTGAGCGCATACGTCGGTGGTTGACGGTAGAAGCGATCGCTCTTTCGCGCTCGGCTCGGCGGGAAGACAGGGCGCTGGGCCTCGCTTTGAGGGGATACATACGTCGTTTCTCGACGCTGAAAGATCGACAGATGACCTTGATCAGGCCGGATGACGAGCGGCGGCCCACTGACCATCAGAGGGAGCTGTGAAGGCCTCCATTTGGCGCACATGCAACATTTTCACACGGCTGAACGTGGCTCGTAGCGGCGGTTGGTGAGCCGAACGCTTATCACTGGGCGTCCAGAAGGTCCGAGATCCGGGCGCGCAGCGGGTCGAGGGCCGGATGTGTCCGGGCGACGGCGCGGATGATCATCCGGCGAGCCTGATCCGGGGCGAGCCCCGTTCGTTGGGCGAGCTCGAATCCGCTGTCGTGGTGATCGGGGCGCACGCTCATGGCTTGAACATGCCCGTCCGCGATTGCTGGCGTACAGGCGAGTTCGGCACAGAACTGGTCGCGATACTCTCCGGCGAGCTCCCCGAGCAGCCAGGCCTCGGGCGGTCGGCCATCGCCGGGAAGAATGAGGGAGTCCGGGTTCAGGACGCGTTCGCCGCGTTCACCACGAACCCAACCCTCGACCTCAGCTTCGGTGCAGTCTCCATCGTAGACGCTCAGCGCTTTGAGCTGGGGGTTCATGCGGAGGTGAGCGACGGATTGCCGCGCCAGCGTGGCGTTGCTTCCCACGTCCTTGATGGCGATTCGAGGCCTCATGGGCCCCGCGATAGCCTCCTCCACCAGCATCGCGGCGAAGGCATCTTCGGTGTAGATCAGCAGTTCAGGCTGAACCTGACCGGCCATTTCATGGACGGCAAAGCGGGTGCTGACATGGGCCATCGCCTCATGCTCCCCACCGTGGCGTCGCAGCAGAACTCTCGCGCGACGAGGGACCGCGTCGATAACAGTCTCCGAATGACTGGTGCAGATTATCTGAAGCCGGCGCTCAGTGCAGAATTCGAGCAGAACGCTGATCAGCCGAATCTGGGCCTCCGCGTGCAGGCCGAGCTCGATCTCCTCAATGACGACGAGACCCCCGATCGGCATGGCCTGAAGACGCGACAGCAGGACGATGACCGAACTCTCGCCGCCGCCCATGTCGAAGCCGGTGTAGGCGACGCCTGAGGTTGCGGACGCCAGGCCCAATCCGCGAACGAACTGTGTCTCCGCCTGGGTGTAGGGGCGGCCCATGATGTAGGAGAGTTTGCCGATAGACTCCTCGGTAAGCGGTTCAACGGCCTCTACGGCGTCACGGTTGAAGGCAGCGCGCAGGGCGCCCAGCTCACTCGCCGGCAAAACCCGGGCCATCGGAATGAAGTCGATTTCTCGGGCTGGTCGTTCGCCAGCTCGCCTGTGACGCCCAGGATCCGCGACTCCCCTCCAGCGGCCGTCCTCGAAGCGGTCCACTATCTCGACCTCATTGCCCCGATCCATCAGGACCCAGGTCAGGCGAAGCCCCTCAAGGGCGGGCGCGCCGCGACGACGATGGAAGAAGTCGTTGAACGCATATCGCGTGCGTGCGTCCGGCTGGGTGCGGGGGCGGGCGTTGCCCCAGTACACCCGCCAATCGGCAGGCGGGCGGGCTGACAGGGCCGCCAGACCCAGAACGGTCGACTTTCCAACTCCGTTTCGGCCGCAGACAATCGTCAACGGATAGTGGAAGGAGACCACCACCTGACGGATGCCGCGCAGTCCGGGACCACCTTCCACCCGAAGTTGCCGCAAGAGGGGACGTTGGAAGGCCGGGGGAGGATTGTCCCAGAACTCCCCGAGGCGGCGTTCGGCGTGAGTAAGTCTACGACCCGGCAAGTTGATCCACCATCACCGCGTCAACTTCGGCCTCACGCTCCTCTACCGGTTGAGGCGGAGATGGCGAGGATGCATTGAGTCTGCGCCAGGTGACAAAACCGGGACAGAAAGTCCGGAAATCGCAACGTTTGCACCAGCCGTTCAGGGGACCATAACACGGGAAGTCCTGTGACTTGAGGCTAGACTTGATCCCTGCAACGGCCGTCCGCACCTCGTCCAGGGCCGCGCCCTGGCTGGCGGGGGACACATCGATGTTGATCCTGTCCGTAACGCCCTGGCTCGCGAGTTCCGGGACTGGTTCCTTCGGAATGATTAGCTGGGCGGTGGCGGTCGCCGGTTGATAGGGGAAGGCGTACTGAACTGCGTGAGCGTAAAGTCGCAGTTGTCGTTCCGCCTGGAGTTTCAGCTCGTCGAACTGTTCGATAGAAGTTATCCGGTGGGCCTTGAAATCGACGATCCCGACCGCCTCGCGGTGCGGATCGCCCGATGGCGAAGCCTCAACGCGCTCCAGAAGGTCGACAACGCCGGTGATCAGCGCGCCGCTTTCCCGGTCCGACCGTTCCGAACTCGACAGCGTCGTCGATGTCGCGATGGCGGGGTGGGACGGCATTGTCAGCGCGGCCTCCGCTGCCGGTCGATCATAGGCGACATGGTCTGTGATCAACTCAGGACCTCTGCGAGTTCGATGAGATTGCCGAAGGGGTCGCAGAAGAACGCGAGCTTGCGGTTGATCGCGGGGACGACGAAGGGATCTGTCACGATCGTCACCGCGCGTGCGCGCAGTCGCTCGATGGTCGCGTCCACGCTGGCGACGGCGAAACAGAGGTGATGATAGCCGCGATACTGCAGGCTATCGCTCAAATCTGCGTAGGGGCGAGTCTCGACCGGTACTGGCGCGCCGCCTCCCAGAATCTCGACGTAGAAATGGTCGTCAGCGGGCGGGGCGATATAGGCGAGCAGGCTGTCGCCGTGAGGCCAGGTCGCAACGATGCGGAAATCCAGAACGCCGACGTAGAAGTCGAGAGCTTGCTGCAGATCGGGCGTGCGGATGGCGACGTGGTGGGCGCGCATGTCGGCGAAAACGGAGCCGTGATTCACAGCGGGCGGCGCGAAGTCAGGCATGGAAGACCTCCATTTCAACGCGCAGCGACGGCGGGACGTGGGTGGGGCATCGGTGGCTCGCTCGCTCCCAAGGGCAGGGCTCGGGCTGGCCAGCCGGGGGCTCGCCGAGGCGGGGTCTAGACGTCGTCGGACAAGGGCTGAGCGGCGACGACCGCGATTGTGGATTTCGCCTGGTTGATCGCCGCTTCTCGGGCGTCCGGTCCAAGGCTGATCCGCTCAGCCTGGACGAACGCGACATCGCTGATCCCGATGAAGCCGAGCAGGAGGCGAAGATAGGGTTCCTGAAAATCCAGGCTCGCCAAGGGGCCTTCGGTATAGAGGCTGCTGGCTGGCGGCGTTCTGTCCTCGCGTTGCGCCGCCTGCATCGCGGTCGTTGCCGAAGGCGGAGGCGAGCGGGCGGCGCCACGCTCATCACGCGTCGATGACGGACCTTGAGACCAGAAACTCGGCGAAGAGGGCGAGCAATTCCCCGTCCTTGATTGCGGATGGTTCCAGCAGGCGCTGGAACATGGCGCCTTCGTGGACCGCCAGAATGAGGCGAGCGACGCGAGAAGACGCGTGGGGGCGGCCGGGCTCGATTCCGCTCCATACGCGGCAGACGGCCTCTTCGATAACCGAGAGGATGCGAGCCTGCCGTGCGGCGTAGTGGCTCGCCACTGCGGGGTTGCGCAGGGCGTGCAGGCCGAACTCCGCCTGCAGCAGATACCAACTGCGGTCGAAGGCGTAGCCGGCGATGAACGCCCTGACGAAGTTCTCCGCCGCCGGTCCCGGTCTGGACTGGGCCGAAGCGATCGAGATTTCGAGATGCCGTTCAAGCCGTTCGATCGTCCGATCGTAGATGGCGAAAAACAGCTCCTCCTTGGACCGGAAATTGGAGTTGTACGCCCCCCGGCTCAATCCGACCCGTTCGCAGATGTCCTCCTGTGTCGCCCCCTAGAAACCGCGTTCGGCGAAGGCTTCCAGGGCGCCGTTGAGGATACGCTCGCGCGTCTGGGCACGCGTGGGACGGCTCCGGACAGGCCTTGGGCTCAAGAGAGCAGTCTTCTGGATCATTCGATACAGGTATGTATTGAGATGGATCGATGTCAACGCTACGGTCGGCCAAGGAGAACCTCGCGACCTTGCGCCCTTCCATCCTGCTGATCCTGCTGATCTCCTCGGCCTGTGCGGCCGCCTACGCTCCCGCATCCAAGGCCCAGATCTCTGACGCCGAAACCTCCGGCCTCCAGACCGTTGGTCCTTTGCCCCTGACCTATCGCGACGCGCAGGCCAGGCTCCTGCAACGCTCGGACGCCATTGAGGCGTCGGACGCCGATGTCCGCAGCCGGGAAGCCCAGGAAAACGCTGTAAGGACGCTGCGGCTGCCCACGGTGGAGTTCGAGGGCCAGATGATGCGGTATCAAAAGACCCTCTATCTGCCGCTGGGGCCCTTGGCGGATGTCGCTCAGGACTACGCCATCAGCGATCCGTTGCAGTTCCAGATGGAACGCGACAGCACGCGGCCGATCGTCACCGCCACCGTCCCGCTGTATTCCGGCGGCCGGATTCCGGCCGCCCAGGCGGCCGCTGAGGCTCAACTCGGCCAGTCCCGGGCTGAGCGCCAGATCGTCGTTGATAACGCCCTGTTGCAGATGACCGAACTCTATTTCGGGCAACAGTTGCTCACCCGGGTTCGGGACGTCCGCCGCGACGTCCTGGCGGGCCTCGAACGCCACCTGGCCGATGCGACGATTCTGGAGCGCGGCGGGTTCATCAGTCGCGCCCAGCGCCTGCAGGTGGAGGTGGCGCGTGACGACGCGGCGCGCGAACTGGAGACGGCCGAAGCCAATCTGGCCAGCGCGGACACGGCGCTCTCTGGGACCTTGAGGGCGCCGTCGGGGATCGATCCGGCTACGTCTCTCTTCGTGCTTCTCCGGCCGCTCGAGCCGCTGGAAACCTATCTGCAAGCCGCCTATCGCGCCCACCCGCAGCTGGAGCGGCTCCAGGCCCTGGAAGACCAGGCGGAAGCCGGTGTCACCGCCCAGCGCGCCGAGCTTCTGCCGACGGTCTATGGCTTCGCCCAGTACAACTTTGATCGTCGGGACACCTTGTTGACCGATCCGGACTGGTCCGTGGGGGTCGGTCTCCGTTACACCCTCTTCTCCGGCGTCGATCGCTCGCAGAATGTCCGCGCCGCGCGCGAGAAGGTCGCCCAGGCCCAGGCGGGGCTGCGCGAGGCGCAAAGCCAGATCGAGATCGGCGTGACCCGATCCTGGAACGACGCGGAAGCGGCCCGGCGGCGGTTCCAGAGAACCGACAGCGCCATCGTCGCCGCCGAGGAGAACTTGCGCGTCCAGATGGTCGGCTACCAGGTGCAGCAAACCACCTCGCTCGACGTCATCGACGCCCAACTCGGCGTCGGACGCGCGCGGATCCAGCGCGCCCAGGCCGCCCATGACTTCGTGGTCGCGCTCGCCCGCCTTCTTCATGTCAGCGGCCGGATCGAGGACATGCCCGACTATATCGACCAGGGCGAAAGGATCGCGCCATGACCGACACCCAGGACACGCCGACGCCGAACACGGAGCCGGGCGGGGAACGGGGCGACGCCGGACCGTCTCGACGGCGCCGCAAACTGCTGCCCCTCGGCATCGGGGCGCTGATCGTGGCGGGGCTCGGCGTCGGCCTCTGGCTCAGCTACCGACCCGTTCCCGATCAGCTTCAGGGGATGGTGGATGCGCGGGAGCTTCGGATCACCAGCAAGGTGACGGGGCGGATCGTCGACTTCCATGTGGAGGAGGGGCAGCCGGTCCGGGCCGGCCAATTGCTCTACACCCTCGACAGTCCCGAGGTCGCGGCACGTTCAGAACAGGCGGGCGGCGCCCTCGTCGCCGCCGAGGCCACGGCCGACAAGGCCGACGAAGGTGCGCGTCCGGAGGATATCCGGGCCGCGGAAGCGCAATGGCGGCGCGCGCAGGCGGCGGCGGATCTGGCCCAGACGACGTATGCCCGCACCCAGGAGATGTACGATCAGGGCGTGATCGCGGGGCAGAAGCGCGACGAGAGCCGGGCCAATGCGGTGGCCTCGACGGAGGCCGCCCGCGCCGCTCGCGCCCAGTATGACCTGGCGCTGGCCGGGGCGCGCCGACAGGATCGCCAGGCGGCCGGGGGACAGGTGCGGCAGGCGCGCGGCGCCGTGGCGGAGGTCGAGGCGGCGGAGCGCGAAACCCGGGTGCTGGCGCCGTCGTCCGGCGAGGTGGGCCGGCGGCTCGCCCAGCCCGGCGAACTGGTCCCCCAAGGGTTCCCGGTCTTCATGCTCACGGACATAGAGCATCCCTGGGTGACGCTCACCCTGCGCGAGGATCAGTTCAGCGGGATTCGACGCGGACAGACTCTGACGGGTCGTATTCCCGCTCTGGAGAACCGCACGGCCCGGTTCCGGGTGACCTTCATCGCTCCCGCCGGAGATTTCGCGACCTGGCGCGCGACCCGGCAGTCGAGCGGCTTCGACGTCAAGAGTTTCGAGGTGCGCGTCGCACCGGTCTCGCGCGTCGACGGGCTGCGGCCGGGCATGACCGTCCTGTTCGACTGGCCGCAATGATCGCGGCGTTTCTCGCCGGCGCCCGACGCGAGATCGCCTTTCTGCGCGGGAGCTTCTGGGATCTGTTCCTCGTCGTCTGGCTACCGCTGGCGCTTCTCGCCCTCGTCGCCGTGCAGATGTCGGCGGGGGTCATGCGCGATCTGCCGGTCGCCGTCGTCGACGCCGACGGCGGAAGCGTCGCTCGCGATCTGGTTCGTCGTCTGGACGCCTCGCCCGGCCTGCACGTGGCGGCCCGCCCCAAGGATATGGCCGAGGCCGAGAGCGTGGTGCGGTCCAACCGCGCCTATGCGATCGTCATGCTGCCGCAAGGGCTCGAACGCGCGGTGCTGCGCGGCGAGGCGGGCAGGGTGCTGGTCTTCTACAACGCCAGCTACTCCACGCCCTCGGGGTCAGTGCTGCGCGAGGTCGGCGCCGTGATCCAGAGCCAGGCCCGGACCCTGGCCGCGCAACAGAGCGCGGCGATCCTCGGCCCGGGCCGGGTGCGGCCGGCGCCGATCCAGGTCCAGAGCCGCATCCTCTACAATCCCCAGGCCAGCTACGAGCTGCAACTGGTCGCCCTGATCCACCCGGCCTTGCTGCATCTGCTGTTCATGGTGGCGGTCGTCAGCGCCCTGGGACGCGAACTGCGAGACGGGACGATCGGCGGCTGGCTGGCCGGGCCGCCGCGCGAGGCCGCTGCGGCGGTCGTGGGCAAGATCGCGCCCTATGTGGCGATCTTTCTCGTCTGGGGCGCCCTGGCGACCATCTATCTCGCGGCGTTTCGCGGCTGGCCGGTTGAAGGCAGCGTCGGCCTGCTCCTGGCGGGCTATGTCGGCCTCTATCTCGCTTATGCGGGTATGGCCACGCTGATCGTCGGCCTGACGCTGTCCATGGGGCAGGCGCTGTCCATGACCGCCCTCTATGCGGGCGCCTCCTTCGCCTTCGCCGGGGCCGTCTTTCCAATCGAATCCGCTTCGGCCTTCGCGCGCGTCTGGAGCGCGCTTCTGCCCTACACCACCTTCGCCCGTCTCGTCGCCGAACAATGGATGATGGGCGCGCCCGCGGCGATGTCGGCCAAACTGCTGCTGATCCTGATGACCTTCGCGGTCGTGGGGTTCGGGCTGGGCCTGCCGCGATATCTGGCCGCCTCCCGCAAACCCGATGTCTGGGGGCGACGTTGATCGGCCGGGCCTTCATCGCGACGTTTCGCGCGGTCCTCGCCGACCGGTCGGCCTTCATGCTGATCGTGGTGTCGACGATCCTCTATTCCTTCTTCTACCCTTCCGCCTATTCCGGCGAGGTCGCCGTCCGGATCCCGGTCGCCGTGGTGGATCTGGACAACACCGGGGCCAGCCGTTCGCTGGTGCACAAGCTCTCGGGTCTGCAGCAGGCGGATCTCGTCGCCCGCCTGCCGTCGCCCGAGGCGGCGGACGACTGGTTGCGGACGAGAGGGGCGGGGGCGATCGTCGTCGTGCCTGCGGGGTTCGAACGTCGCATCCTCACCGGCGGGCAAGGGACGGTGGCCCTCTATGGCAACGGCGCCTATCTGCTGCGCAGCAGCACGGCGCTGGCCGGCATAGGCGCGGCGATCACGGCCGAGGCGGGCGAGGCCGCCGTCGATCAGGCGATGGCGCAGGGCGCGCCGGCGCCGCCGGCCCTGTCGGTGATCGCGCACCCGCTGTTCAACACCCGCGAAGGATACGGCAGCACCGTCTTTCCGGGCGTCGGCTTCCTCATCATTCATCAGACGCTGCTGATGGGACTGGCGATGCTGGCGGCCACCCTGCGTGGCGAGGGGGGCCGGCTTCGGTTTGCGTCCCGTCGTCTCCTCGGCGTCGCGCTCGCCTTCTTCGTCATCGGCTGGATCGATGTCGCCTACTACGCCGGCTTCGTCTTCTGGTTCCAAGACTATCCACGGGCCGCCGCCGCGCCCGGAACGCTGATCGTGGCCGGCAGCCTCTTCGTGGCGGCGACGGTTGCAGCGGCGCTTGCCCTGGCGAGCGTCTTCCGCACCCGCGAGCGGCCCCTGCAACTGCTCATGGGCACCTCCCTGGTCATCTTCTTTCTCGCTGGACTGTCCTGGCCCGCGGAGGCGACGCCGACCTGGCTCGCCTTCCTCGCCCGACTGCTGCCCACGACGCCCGGAATCCATCTCATGGTCGGGGTGAACCAGATGGGGGCCAGCCTCGTCGAACAGGGGCGCGAGGTTCTCAACCTCCTGGGCCTCATCCTCCTTTACGGCGGCGTGGCGTGGTGGCGCTTCACCCGGCCGTCCGGAGCGCCCTCGACCGGAGCGTGAACTGCGGCTGGGAATGATCGCCCGCCGCAGCCTAGGCCGGCGCCGGGCGTCCCGGACCGATCGCGAGGGCGGCGTCCTGTCCGCTGGCGACCAGCCTTCGGGCGACGAAGCCGGAGGCGACCAGATCTTCGAGGAGCGCTTCCAGGAAACCGCGCCCGTGAGGCCGCTCGCGGGGGAGGGCGACGGCCTGGTCGATGGCCTGGAAACTGTCCGGGAGCAGGCGGACGCCGGCCCGGTCGCGCGCCGCCGCCTCAAGCGTCTGGCGCACACCGGCGCAGACATCGGCGCCGCCCTCCAGGAAGAGGGCGACGGCTGCCTGGGAGGAGGGCGTATGAATCCGTCGGGCCTGTTTCAGCGAACGGTTGAGAAAGAGATCGTAGGCGGTGTTCAGGCCCGACGCGATCGTCACGTCCGCAACGTCCACGTCGCGGACGGAGCGGAAGCGGGACTCGGAGGGGACCAGATAGGAGGCTTCGATCCGGACGTAGGGCGCGGTATAGTCCAGGACGGCGCGACGATCCGGATCGATCGCGAGGAAGGCGAGATCGCAGGCCTGATCCTGAAGCGCCGCCCCCGCCGTGGCGAAGTTCGACAGCTCCATCTCCACGCCGAGGCGCACAGCGATCTCCCAGGCGAGATCGACCGACACGCCAGCGAGAGCCCCGTCCGCCGCCCTCTGCGCCAGGACCGGATTGCCGAGATTGATCGCCACGCGCAACCGCCCCAGGGGCGCCAGTTCGGACCGGATGATGTGCATCGACACGTCCATTCCCTTCTCATGCAGGGAACTGGACGGCGCCGCTCCGTCCAGCCCTTGAGAAAGCCGTTGCCGTCGGCCTGCGGCGGGTCCGCTTCGGTGATCGTCGTCAGCCATCCTTCACCTTCCTTCGCGACGACGTCGCGCTTCGCTCACTCCGATATCAGGTGAAACTCCTCGATCAGTTTCGCAATCTCGGTGCCTTCAAGCTTCTTCATCAGCGCCTTGCGCAGGAAGGCGGGGCCGGGAACTTCGATGCCTTCGCCATCCCGCAGAGGCGTGACGGCGGCGAGCAGGGTGCGGATGTCATAGGTGGAGTTGAACACTTCCGGCACGCCGCGTTCGACATTCATCAGAGTATAGACGGCCTCCATCGGCGTACGCACCGAATATTCGGTGGTGAAGATGCAGTCGCGTTGTTTCGATTCCGCGAACTGGCCGATGAAGGCGAAGTTGACGGCGCCTTCCGGCACCACGTCCGGCCGGTCGCCGGCCTGACGCGGCATGAAGAAGGCGGTGATGTACGGCATCATGGTCGGGACGGTGCTGGCGCCCTTGGCGGCGAGTTCCGCAATCTCTTCTACCGGCACGCCCAGGTGATAGAGCCATTCCTGGGTGATCTCCTCGCCGGTGCAGTCCTGCATGGGCTTCTTCACATAGTCGCCGGGGGTGTCGACGAAGAGGGCGTAGAACCAGGCGATCATCTGGTCCTTGGGCTGTTTCTTGAAATGCGGTTGGCGATGCACCGTCCAACTGAGCAGCCAGCTGGAATCCTTGACCGTGACGATGCCGGCCGAGACGATCTTGCCGGTGAACGGGTTCCGCTTGGTGATCTTCTCGACATAGTGGGCGATCCGCGGATCGAAGGCGGTGATCGAGGCCGAGGCCCATTTGGTCTCGGGAATATGGGCGCCGAACACGTCCGGACGTCCGAAGGACGGATCCTTGGCCGCGATGCGTCGCCACAAGTCCCAGGCGGGAGCGGGGCCTTCCTTCAGCTTCGCCGGCGTGTGATGGTCGCCGTTGTCTGAGTTTTCCGTCAGCGATCCGATGGTGATGAAGACGAGATCGTCGTCGCCGAGATCGACCCCGCCTTCCTCGCCCTTCTCGATCCAGTGAACGCGGGTAGCCTGTTTGCGTCCGTTCTGGATGTCGAAGTCCACATCCGTGACCTCCACGCCGTAGCGGAACCGGACGCCGCGTTCGGTCAGCCATTTGACCAGCGGCAGGACCATGGATTCATACTGGTTGTAGCGGTTGAACTTGAGCGAGGAGAAGTCCGCCAGGTTGGCGATGTGGTGGATGAAGCGGTGGAGATAGAGCTTCATCTCCAGCGCCGAGTGCCATTCCTCGAAGGCGAACATGGTGCGCCAGTAGAGCCAGAAATTGCTCTTGAGGAAGTCCTCGCTGAAGACCTCGTTGATCCGCTTGTTCTCCATCTCCTCGCGGGTCGCCAGAAAGATGGAGATTAGATCCTTCTGCGCCTGGTCATTCAGCGTCAGCAGATGCTTGTCCGGGACGTCCTGGCCCTGGTTCTGGGTTGTACGCTGCAAGGAGAAGTTCGGATCGTCCCTGTTGAGCCGGTAGAATTCGTCAAGAACGCTGGCGTCCTCGATTTCTAGCGAGGGGATCGAGCGATAGAGATCCCACAGGCACTCGAAATGCTCCTCCATCTCGCGACCGCCGCGGATAACGAAGCCCTTTTCCGGCACGTCCAGCCCGTCGAGCGCCCCGCCGGGAATCTCCAGTTCCTCAAGGATGGTGATGCGATCACCGGGCACGCCGCCGTCCCGGATCAGGAACGCGGCCCCCGCGAGACCGGCCAGCCCCGATCCCACAAACCACGCCGTCTTCCTGTCGGCGCCCTCGGGTTTGCGGGGACGAACAAAGGCCTCATAGTTTCCACTGCTGTAGTGCACGGCGAACTCCTTCGGTTGGGCGTGGGGGAGGATTTGGTCAGGGCTCAGTCGGTGGATTTGTAGCTGTAGAAGCCTTCGCCGGAGGCGACGCCCAGCCTGCCCTTGTCGATGTAGTTTTCCTTCAGCCAGGCGGCGAGCGCGCGGGCGCGGGCGTCGCCCTGCGACAGGATGTTGTAGGGCGTGTTCAGGCCGATGACGTCGTACATCTGGAAGGGGCCCATCGGCGCGCCCGTCGCGATCCGCCAGACCTTGTCGACATCGTGGGGATCGGCATAGCCGCCCGCCGCCAGATCGGCGGCGGCGTTCAGGAATGGTGCCAGGAGGGAGTTGAGGATGTAACCGGCCTTTTCCTTGCGGATCGGGATCGGCTCCATGCCGATGTCCGCAGCGAACTTCAGGACGGTCTCGAACACCGACGGATCGGTGTCGTCCGTTCCCATGACCTCCGCGGTGTTGAACTTCCAGATGTTGTTGGCGAAATGCAGCGCGAGAAACCGGTCGGGTCGGCCGGTGAACGCCTTTAATGCGCTCGGCAGAAGGGTGGAGGAGTTGGTGGCGAAGATCGTCCTGGCCGGCGCGAGCGTGGCCAACTGTTCATAGACCGCCTGTTTGAAAGCCAGAACCTCGGGCACGGCCTCGATCACGAGATCCGCATCGGCGACGGCGGCCGCCAGATCCGTCGACAGCGTCAGACGCCTTATGGCCTCCGCCTCCTTTCCGCCGACCGCGCCCGGAACCTCCTTCCGGTACGTCTCGACCAAGGCCGCCAGTCGCAGGCGCGCCTTGGCGAGGACGTCGTCGCTGACGTCGCAGGCAATGACGTCGAAGCCGCTGTAGGCGGTCTGAAAAGCGATCTGGCTTCCCAGGACGCCCGTCCCGATCACGACCACCTTCTTGATTTCGCCCATCGTCGGATTCCTGTTTCAGTTGTCCTGGAGAAGGAAACGGCGCCGCCATGTCAGGCACGACGCGAACAAGCTTGTGGGTGCATCGATCGATCACGGCCCATTCGGCCAGGCCCGCGACGACGACCCGGCCCTTGACGTCAATGAAGTCGATCCGGCGCCGGTAGCGCGCGCCGCGGAGCGAGTCCTCGACCCAGGTGACGGCGGTCACCGCCTCTCCGGCCGCGATATTGCCGCGGTAATCGACCTGATGACGCAGAACCACCGAGACGTAGCGGTCCACATCGCCCGGGGAGGCCATGGCGAACCAGTGCGCCACCGAGGCGTCCTGGATCCAGACGATCCAGACCGCATTGTTCACATGGCCGAGTTCGTCGATGTCCTCGTCCTGCGCCTGGAAGCAAAGGTGGAACCGCCGCTGTTCGTCCACCTCGCCCTTCAGGGGCGCGCCGGACGGATGACAGCCGATTCGACGATGCCTCGGCAGGACGGAGGTCATCCCCGGACGCTTTCGAGAGGGCTGGCCTGCAGGCCCGCGGTGGCGCGAAAGAAGGCCAGCAACATGGCGTCCCGGGCGGCGGCTCCTTCGATATCCCCCTGGACCGCCAGCCCCATCCAGAGGCCGTAAAGACCAATCCCGGCCTGGAACGGCGGCAGGAGAGGGCGCAGGTCGAACCTTTGAGCCAGTTCCTCTATGAGGTCGCCGAACAGTCGATAACAGGACGCCTTGCTCTCGCGATGTCGTTCGGCGAAGTCGGGATCCCGACGGGCGTGTAATTGCAACTCCACGGACAGCAGGGACCATTCGGGTTGGGCCGCCAGATCGGACAATCGGCCCGCCAGACCAAGCAGGGTCCGTTCGATGTCGTCTCCATCGGCGCGGCGGATCAGATCGCGGAGGAACATCACCTCGTCATGGATGTGCGTCTCCATGATCTCGACGAGCAGGTCGTCCTTGGTGGCGAAGTTGGAATAGAAGGCGCCCTGGGAATGACCGGCCGCGCCGCAGATGTTGCGGATCGACAGGGCGGCTACGCCCTCCTCGACGATCGAGGCGTGGGCGGCCGCCAAGAGGCGACGTCGGGTCCGCCCTTGCGCTTCCTTCCGGTTGACCCTCATAGCGTCGTGACCTTTGCCGTCGTCGTGGAACATCAACTCACATATCACACGATATTCGAGTCGCATATCGTGTGATATTTGAAATATGGCAGCCAGGAGAGTGTTTCGCCCGGCGTCCGGGCCGCCGGGCCTGGACAGGTTCAGGCGTTCCTGCCGGCGGCTATTCATTCATCGATGAACGAAGCTTGCACGATGCTGCGCTGCAACATAAGTTCGGTGTCGCCCTTCCTGGGGCGTTTTCCTCCCTATGAACTTCGGGGCCGCATGACGGCCCCTTTTTTCTGCCGAGAAACCATCGCGGGCCTGTCCGCCTGCTCCGGACGTCGCCTCCAGGCCGATCGGGCTCGCGCCGATTGGCGGCGGTTACTGGGGCCGCCTGACGAGCGCCACTTCCATTCCGCGTCGCGTCACCAGGATGCTGAACAGGTCCGGACTGGCTGCGAAGCGCAGTTGCGCCAGGAGTTGCGCTTCTGCGGGGTCGACCGCCTCAACGGTTTCGGCCATCAAGTCGGTGCTCCGCCCTCGCGCGGGCCAGGGTGAAGCGGCTGCGCCGCCGGATCGGCCGGTCTCCCCGAGCTACGCCATTCAGGACACGCCTGCGACCGTCCAGGCGCACTACGGACGGTTCCTCCCCCAGGACAAGGCGGCGCTTGCTGCGGCAGTCTTGAATAAGGTTTGGGCCTAGCGTCCGACTGGGCGGCGGCAGCGGGATTCGCCGTGCCGCCGCCTTCACTATCGATGCCACTCCGTCCCGATTGGGTTTTACGGGGCCAAGCTAAGTCATTGATCTTGTTAGGTGCAAAAGGCGAGGGTTTTACAGGCTAAATATCTGTTTCGTCGTCGGAAATTCCAGATTTTGGTACCGTCATTCTAGGTTCGAGTCCTAGTTCCCCAGCCACCGCCGACAAAGGTCCGCGACGCCGATCACCTTTAATGGTTTCAGCATTATCGTCCGATGCAGGGCTTCCGTTGGGCTTGTCCGCTTCCTAGCTAGACGGCAGCCGTTGCTGAGGAGAACGAGAATGGTCACCGCCCGTGAGAAACGTCTGGCGCCGTTGAGGACGCCAACCAGCCTGTCGGAAGAGGCGACGCGGGACATTTCCGCTGCTCTGACCGCGCTGTTGGCCGATACGTTCGCGCTCTACATCAAGACCAAGAACTTCCACTGGCACGTGTCGGGGCCGCATTTCCGGGATTATCACCTGCTGCTGGACGACCAGTCGGCGGAAATCCTGGCCATGACGGATCCGATGGCCGAGCGCGCGCGTAAGATCGGGGGAACGACATTGCGCTCCATCGGTCAGATCGCCAAGGAAACGCGCGTCGCCGACAACGATGCGGACTATGTCGATCCGCTGGACATGCTGGCCGAGCTTCGCGACGACAACGGCGAGTTGATCGCCCGGATGCGCGAGGCGCACGACCTGTGCGACGAGCATAACGACATCGCCACCGCCAGCCTGCTGGAAAACTGGATCGACGAGAGCGAGAAGCGCGTCTGGTTCCTCTTCGAATCGGGGCGTCGCGGCAACGGCTGACGGCGGAACCGTCCCGCTTGTGCTGTCTTATGGAACGTCGATAGTCGTGTCCGGGGACAGCGCAGGAGGGACGGGTTGAAATACGGCATCTGGATCGGCGGATTGGCGCTGGCGGGCTTGGCTGCCGCATCGACGGCCAGCGCGGACATGTCGAACGCCTTTGGCAACACCATCGTGTCCCACTATCCCAACGGACAATGGGTGAAGCATTTCTTCGAGCCTGACGGGCGATACACGTCCCAGTTTTCAGACGGGCGGCGGCTGAACGCGCGTTGGACGGCCGAGAATGGTCGAATCTGTCTCAGCGAGTTCGCTCCGCGCCAGATCCTGCCGCGCTTCTGCAGCCGAATGGTCGAGGCCGACGTTGGCGACAGCTGGCAAGCGCGCGATCCGCTGGGGCGCAATATCCGCAATGAACTGGTGGCGGGGCGTCGTTGACCCTTGCCCTGACGGTCGCCAGCCTCTAGAGGCGACGGCCTACCTGAATGCGGATGTGGCGGAACTGGTAGACGCACTGGATTTAGGTTCCAGCGCCGAGAGGCGTGGAGGTTCGAGTCCTCTCATCCGCACCAAAGTAAAAAAGGCCCCGGATCGCTCCGGGGCCTTTCTTCTTATTTGATCGGCGGAACAGGCGGCGGAGGCGCGTCGCTGTCCGTCTCGTGGACCTCGACCAGACCGCGTCCGACGTGGCTCTTGCGATAGCCGTAGGCGAAATAGACCACTAGGCCGATGGCGCCCCAGATCGGCAGAACCAGTTTGGATTCCGTCGGCAGGTTGAAGAACAGGCCCAGGGTGCCCAGCACCGCCAGCGGGGCGATGATCCACACCAGGGGCGTCTTGAACGGGCGGTGACGGTTCGGCTGGGTCACGCGCAGGATCATCACCGCGATCGCCACCATGAAGAAGGCGAACAGGGTGCCGGAGTTGGAGATGTCCGCCAACTGCCCGACGGGCAGGAAGGCGGCGAACACGGCTACGGCCGCGCCCGTGATCATGGTGACGACGTGCGGCGTCTTCCACTTAGGGTGAATGGTGGCCAGGAAGCCGGGCAGCAGGCCATCGCGCGCCATCACGAAGAAGATGCGGGTCTGACCGAACAGCATGATCAAGATGACCGACGGCAAGGCCAGGAAGGCGGCAATTCCGATCAGGTCGCCGATCCGCTCATGACCGACAACACGCAGAACGTGGGCCAGGGCTTCGCGCGAGCAGACCAGAGGCTCCTGCATCGACGAGAAGGTTGAGCACTGCGCGGCCAGGGCCGACGAACCGGCGTGCAGCACCTCGCCGTTCGGACCAAGCAGGGGTTGAGCGCCGACCGCGCCGATCGCGCCGGCGGCGACCAGCAGATAGAAGATGGTGCAGATGCCCAGCGAGGCGATCAGGCCGATGGGCACGTTGCGTTGCGGATTCTTGGTCTCTTCGGCCGCCGTGGAAACGGCGTCGAAGCCGACATAGGCGAAGAAGATCGAGGCTGCGGCTCCGACGACGCCAAGGCCCGCGCCATGACCATCGCCAAACCAGCCGTTGGGCGTGAAGGGCGTGAAGTTGGCGCCCTTCAGCACCGGCACGGTCAGGACAATGAAGACCGTCAGGGCCGTGACCTTGATCGCCACCAGAACGGCGTTGACGCGCGCGCTTTCACTGGTGCCGATCATCAGCAGGCCGGTGATCACCAGGGCGATCAGCAGGGCGGGCAGGTTCATCATGCCGCCGGCGTAGGGGCCGACGGCTATGGCCTGTGGCAAGGTTACGCCCCAACTCTGCAGGAGGCCGATGAAATAGCCGGACCATCCGACGGAGACCGCCGAGGCGGCGACGGCGTATTCAAGAATGAGCGCCCAGCCCACCATCCAGGCCAGCAACTCGCCCATCACCGCATAGGTGTAGGTGTAGGCCGAGCCGGAGACCGGCACCATCGAAGCGATTTCCGAATAGCAAAGCGCCGCTACGGCGCAGACCGCAGCGGCGATGACGAAGCTCCACATCATGCCGGGGCCGGCCTTCTGGGCGGCCTCGGAGGTCAGGACGAAGATGCCGGTGCCGATGATCGCGCCCACGCCCAGCAATGTCAGCTGAACGGGGCCCAGGGTTCGGGTTAGCGATTTTTTCTCCGCGGATGCGAGAATCGCATCCAACGATTTGACGCGCCACATAGATTTATTCCCCACATTATAAGCCAGCCCCTCGGCTGGGTTTGGGCGGACGCTAGCGGGGGATGTGACGGTGCGCAACGCGCATGACGGCGCAGTAAAGGCCGGACGACGCTTTCGTGATCGCCCCAGGGTCGGCTACAGGCCGGATATGTTGCCGATCCATGCCGTTCTGGACCCGCTGAAGGCCGCCTTGGGCGCCGGAAACACGGCTGTGCTGGCGGCGCCGCCCGGCGCGGGCAAGACGACGGTCGTGCCGCTGGCCCTATTGGACCAGCCGTGGCTGGGCGACGGCAAGGTGCTGGTGCTGGAACCGCGGCGGCTGGCGGCGCGGGCGGCGGCGGATCGGATGGCGGCGACGCTGGGCCAGCAGGCCGGCGGGACGGTGGGCTATCGCACACGTCTGCAAAGCCGCATCGGGGCCACGACCCGGATCGAGGTGATCACCGAGGGCGTGTTCACCCGCATGATTCTGGACGATCCGGGACTGGAGGGCGTTGGCGCGGTCCTGTTCGACGAATTTCACGAACGCAGTCTGGACGCAGACCTGGGCCTGGCGTTGGCGCGCGAGACGCAAGGGTTGTTGCGTGAGGATTTGCGTCTGCTGGTCATGTCGGCGACGCTGGATGTGGTCGGCGTTTCGCGTCTGCTGGACGGCGCGCCGGTGATCGAGGCGGAAGGCCGCGCGTTTCCGGTCGAAACCCGTTATCTGGGCCGCAATCCGGCGGAGCGGCTCGAAGAGGCGGTGGCGGGGGCTTGCCTGACCGCCTTGGGCGAGGAAAGCGGGTCGATCCTGGTCTTCCTGCCGGGGCAGGGGGAAATCCACCGCGTCTCGCGTCTGGTCAAGGAACGTCTGAGGCTGGGCGACGTGGACGTAACACCGCTCTACGGCGGGCTGGATCGCGTCGAACAGGACCGCGCCGTCGCGCCGGCGGCGCCGGGACGGCGCAAGCTTGTGCTGGCCACCTCGGTCGCGGAGACCAGTCTGACCATCGAGGGCGTGCGGGTGGTGATCGACGGCGGCCTGTCGCGCGTGCCGCGTTTCGAACCGTCGAGCGGCCTGACGCGGCTGGCGACGGTCAAGGTCAGCCGATCCTCGGCGGAACAGCGGCGCGGGCGGGCGGGGCGGACAGGGCCTGGCGTCTGCTACCGCCTGTGGGAAGAGGAGCAGACGCGGGGGCTTGTGGCTCACCAGCGGCCCGAGATCCAGGAGGCGGACCTGACCGGCCTGGCGCTGGATCTGGCGCGATGGGGCGCGCGGTCGGTCGAAGCACTGGCGCTGCTGGACCCGCCGCCAACTGGCGCGATGGCCGAGGCGCGAAAGGTGCTGACCCGGTTGGGCGCGCTGCACGCTGATGGCGGCTTGTCCGCACATGGGATGCGGTTGACGAAGATCCCGCTGTCGCCGCGCCTGGCCCATATGGTCGCGGTCGCCTCGGATCGGGGCGACGCCCTGACCGGCGCGCGGATCGCGGCGGTGTTGAGTGAGCCCGGGCTGGGCGGATCAGGCGTCGATCTTTCGGACCGTCTGGTCGGCCTGACGCGGGATCGGTCGCCCCGCGCGCGTGATGCCCTGAAACTGGCGGATCGCTGGGCCAAGGCGGCGGGCGGCGGGTCGGGCCAAACGGTCCATCCAGGGCTTTTGCTGGCCGAGGCCTTCCCCGAGCGGATCGCGAAGGCGCGGGGCAGGTCTGGCGAGTTGCTGCTGGCCAGCGGACGGGGCGCCGTGCTGGAGCCGTCCGACCATCTGGCGCGCGCGCCGTGGTTGGCGGTCGCCGAGCTGAGCGGCGGCGATGTGCGCGACCGGGTGCGATTGGCGGCTGCTCTCGACGCCGCCGAAGTGGAAACCAAGCTGGCGCGTCTGATCACGACCGAGGACCGGATGGCGCGCGAACCGTCCGGCCGGGCGGTGATCCGGCGGTCTCGACGGATCGGCGCCATCGTTCTGGATGAGAAGGTGATGGGCGCGCCTGACGCGAAGATGCTGGCCGCCGCCCTGCGATCAGAGGTGGAGGCCGAGGGTCTGGGCGCGCTGCGCTGGGGAGAACAGGCGACGGGCCTCAGGGCGCGACTGGCCTTTCTGCACGGTCAGGACGCTGGCTGGCCGGATGTATCGGACGCCGCTCTACTGGCGGCGCGCGAAGACTGGCTGTGGCCCTTGCTGGAGGGTGCGAAGGCTTTGGACGCCATCAGCGACGCGCGACTGGCGGAAGCGCTGCGCGGGCTGATCCCGTGGGACTTGCAGCGTCGGTTGGACGAACTGGCGCCGGCGCGGCTGGTGACGCCGCTGGGATCGGCGGCCATCGACTATTCGGCCGAGGGCGGACCGCGCGTGGACATTCGCGTGCAGGAACTGTTCGGGGTGACGACCCATCCGACCGTGGCGAACGGCGTCCCCCTGACCCTGGCGCTTTTGTCCCCCGCGCGCCGGCCGGTGCAGGTGACGAAGGACCTGCCGCGCTTCTGGGCCGGGTCCTGGGCGGCGGTGCGGGGCGAGATGAGGGGCCGCTATCCGCGGCACCCCTGGCCCGAGAATCCGGCCCAGGCGCAACCGACGAACCGGGTGAAGCCGCGCGGAACCTGATCGGCTTGACGGCATGGCCGGCTTGCGGGCATCGCAGGGGCTGTTGGGAGCCGAAACCATGTCCGAAGTCCTGCCCAAGAACTCCACGGGTCGCGTGCTGTTCGCCAGCCTGATCGGCACGACGATCGAATTCTTCGACTTCTACATCTACGCCACGGCGGCGGTGCTGGTGTTTCCGACGCTGTTCTTCCCGGGCGAGGATCCGGGCACGGCGCTGCTGTCGTCGTTCGCCACCTTCTCCATCGCCTTCTTCGCGCGGCCAATCGGCGCCTTGGCGTTTGGACATTTCGGGGACAGGGTCGGGCGCAAGGCGACGCTGGTGGCGGCGCTGATGACCATGGGCCTGTCGACCGTGGCCATCGGTCTGTTGCCGACGCACCAGCAGGTCGGCCTGCTGGCGCCCCTGCTGCTGGCGCTTTGCCGATTCGGACAGGGGCTGGGTCTAGGCGGAGAGTGGGGCGGGGCGGTCCTTCTGGCCACCGAGAATGCGCCTCCCGGCAAGAAGGCATGGTTCGGCATGTTCCCCCAACTGGGCGCGCCCATCGGCTTCATCCTGTCCACCACCGCCTTCATCGCCCTGACCTCGACCCTGAGCGAAGGCGCGTTCGAGAGCTGGGGCTGGCGCATCCCCTTCTTGGCCAGCGCCATCCTGGTGTTCGTCGGCCTGTGGGTGCGGCTGAAGATCACCGAGACGCCTGAGTTCCAGAAGGCCGTGGACCGCGACGAGCGGGTCAAGGCCCCGGCCGTGACCCTGTTTTCGCATCACAAGGCCGCACTTGTTCTAGGGACATTTAGCGGCGTGACCACCTTCACCCTATTCTATCTGATGACGGTCTTCGCCCTGGGATGGGCGACGACGGGGATGGGGTTGGCGCGGGCCGACGTGTTGCCGATCCAGCTGATCGGCGTGCTGTTCTTCGCCGCCTTCATTCCGGTGACGGCCCTGCTGGCGGATCGATATGGACAGGTGAGGGTGTTGATCGCGTCGTCAGTCGGGATCGGCCTGTTCGGCTTCCTCTTCGCGCCATTGTTCGGCGGCGGTCTGACGGGATTGCTGATCTTCTTCGCGCTGGGGTTCGCCCTGATGGGCTGCACCTATGGACCCATCGGCGCGGCCATGGCCCGACCGTTCCCGACAGCGGTGCGGTACACCGGGGCGTCGATGGCCTTCAATCTGGCGGGCATTCTGGGCGCGTCGCTGGCGCCCTATATCGCGCTGAAACTGGCCGAGGGGTTCGGGCCGGCGGCGGTGGGCGGTTACCTGGCCTTGTCAGCCCTGATCTCCATAGCCGCCCTGTGGGGCATGGGCTGGGTTGTGCCGGAAGAGAAGCGCTAGGCCTCGTCCGTCGCAGCATAGACCATGATGCCGGTGGCGATGGCCAGGTTCAGGCTGTCAGCCCGGCCGCGCATCGGGATCTTGACGTTGACGTCGCAGGCGGCGGCCAGTTGGTCGGTCAGGCCTGCCTGTTCATTGCCCATCAGGATCAGGGCCGGCTTGCGCATCACCGCCGAGCGGTGGCTGACGGTGGCGTCGAGGCGGGTGCCGACGACGCTGCCGGGCCAAGATTGGCGCCACGCCACGAAGGCTTCCGGCGTCGTCCTGGTGATCGAAACGGCGAAGACCGAGCCCATGGTCGCGCGCACGGCCTCGACCGAATAGGGATCGACGCAGTCGCCGATCAGGATGACGCCTCCGCAGCCCGCGGCGTCCGCCGTGCGGATGATGGTGCCCAGATTGCCCGGATCGCGCACCTGCTCCAGCGCGACCCAACAGGGGGCCTCGGCGGGGTTCAGGCTGTCGAGCGGCGCATAGGCCTGTTCGAATACGCCCAGCACGGTCTGGGGGTTATCCCGCCGGCTGATCTTTTCCAGGATGGCGTGGGTGACGATGATGACCTCGCCGCCCGCCTTGCGCGTTTCCGCCTTGGCGCGGTCCAGTAACGGGTGGGCGCGGGCGTCCTCGCCGACCAACAGCATTTTCGGCGCACGACCCTGATCCAGCGCCTCGCCGATAAACTTCAGACCTTCGGCCAGGAAGGTGCCCGTCAGGTCGCGTTCCTTGCGCATATGCAGGGCGCGGATGGCCTTGATGGTGTCGTTCGTCAGCGAGGTGATGACGCGGTATTCGTCCCGCGCGCTCATCGCGACCACCGCGCGAAGAAGGACAGGCCGATGGCGCGGGCGTGCGGCCCGTCTTCGGAGAGGGCCAGTTCACCCCAGTCGATGCGCCCGCCGCGATCATGCGTCGCCTCGGCCATCAGGTGCGCCAGTGACAGACCAGACACGCGGGCGGCATAGGCGTTCAGCAGCAGGAAGTCGGCGTCGTCGGCCAACAGGCCGGCGCAGTCCTTCAGCAGGCCCGGCATATCTTCGAACAGACGCCAGACTTCGCCGGTCGGTCCGCGACCGTATTTCGGCGGGTCCAGGATGATCCCGTCGTATTTCGAGCCCCGACGAACCTCGCGCGCGACATATTTGCGGGCGTCCTCGACGATCCAGCGTATCGGATGCTGGCCCAGGCCTGACTGTTCCGCGTTCTCGCGGGCGTATGCGACGGACTTCTTGGAGGCGTCGACGTGGGTGACCTCGGCGCCGGCCGCAGCCGCAGCCAAGCTGGCGACCCCGGTGTATCCGAACAGGTTAAGCAGCTTGAGGGCGCGGCCCGCTGATTGCGGGAAGTCGCGGACCCGCTGGTCCAGCCATTCCCAGTTGGCGGCCTGTTCGGGGAAGAAGGCCAGGTGGCGGAAGGGGGTGAACCGGCCCGTGAACTTCACGTCGCGCCATTTCAGCGGGAAGGCGTCGACGGGGCCATGCTTGTCGAACTTCCAGCGGCCGGAATCCTCTTCCTCCTGCTGCGGATCGAAGAGGGCCGTCGCGGCCTCGAAGGCGGCGGGATCGTGCGGGGACCAGAAACACTGCGGCTCGGGCCGGACCACCGTATAGCGGCCGTAGCGTTCCAGCTTCTTGCCGTCGCCCGAATCCAGCAGGGCGTAGTCCGACCAGCCGCGGGTCACGAGGGTTTCGGGGGTCTTGGAGAGCACGGGCGCCATCGTCGGGCTGATAGGCGCTCAAGCCGCCTCGCGTCCAGCGTCGTCAGAGATCACGACCAGTTCTTGCGGCTGAAGCTCGCTGTCGTGCGGGGTCTTGTCCCAGACGTGCGGCTCGACGATCAGCCGCCAGGCGGCGTGGACGAAGGCCAGGCTGAGCAGGGACCAATAGGCGGGCGCCGCCAACATGTCGCCGAGCCGATAGTCCAGCCCGGCGCGCCGCGCCCCGACCGCGCACCCCATCCAGGCGGCGATCACCCCGGCCGCCAGAACCGCGATGGAGGCCAAAGGCGTCGCCGGCGCGATCCCGGCGTGCAATCCGACCAGCACGGCAGAGGCCAGCCAGGCCAGGGTGGGCGCATGGGCTCCCGCCGCCAGGATCGCCGTCCCCAGGGTCATGACCAGCGACAGCAGGCCGCGCCGCCCCAACCGGCGCGGACGTCGGGTATGTACGCCCCACGTCTGCATATAGCCCTTAAGCCAGCGCGTGCGCTGCGGCAGCCAGCGATCCAGGGGGCCGGGCGGCGTCTCCCAGGTCGGGCAATCGATCACATCGAGCGTCCAGCCCAGCGACCACAGGCGAAAGCCCAGGTCCGCGTCCTCGGTGACATTGTGCGCGTCCCAGCCGCCTGCCGCGCGCAGCGCCGTCATTCGGATGTGGTTGCTGGTCCCGCCCAGCGGAAAGGGCAGACCGAGGCGCGCCATGCCGGGCAGGGTCACCTCGAACAGGGCCGCGTATTCGAGGGCGAACTGGCGGTCCAGAAAGGTCGAGCCCACGCGGCCCGAGGGCCTTATCCGTAGCGGCGCCTGCAGGCAGCCCAGCCGGGGTTCGGCGACGAAGCGCGCGGCGGCGCGGCGCAGCTGGTGCGGATGGGGGCGATCTTCGGCATCATAGATGGTGACCAGGTCGCCGCGCGCCTGGGTCAAGGCATGGTTCAGCGCGCGCGGCTTGGTCAGCGGATGGCCGGGCGGGACGATGCAGGTCTTCAGCCAAGCGGGCCTGGGGGCCGCCTCGACCGCCGCCAGGGTCGCGGCGTCGTGGGCTTCCAGCACGATGAAGGCCTCCAGCCGGTGGGCCGGATAGTCGATGCGCGCCAGATTGGCGATCAACTCCGGCGCCACCGCCGCTTCGTCGTGCAAAGCCGCAAGGATGCTGTAGCGCGGCCATTCGATGGGCACGGGCGCCGGCCTGGGACGTCGCAGGCTGGCGATGGCGATGACCGTCTTCCATACAGCGGACAGGACGATGGCCGCCTGAACGATCAGCAATCCGGCCAGGAATGCCGTCTGAGGCCATCTGATCACCGCGAAGACATAGCCGCCGACGATCACCGTCGTCGCCAGGACTTGAAATCCGCTGGGCGCACGCCGCCACGCCCCACTGGTGCGCGGCGTGATGCCCGGATGCGTCCAGTCCTTCGCCACCTCGCCCCCGCGCTGCGTTCAACCTGTAATCGCTATGGCAAGCAACCGCGTTCGGCAAGCCGGTTGGCGCCGTGGACGGATTGTCGCTATTCAGGACGCCCGATCTGGAGCAGCCGTTTGTCCGACGCCTCGACATCCTCGCGCACGACCCGAAAGCCCAAGGGCGAGGGCCATTCTCGGCGCGGCGAAATCCTGGCGGCGGCCGAGCGAATCTTCGTCGAGCACGGCTATGAAGGCGCCACCATCCGCAAGATCGCGGACGAGGTCGGCCTGTCTTCGACGGCCCTCTACATGCATTTCCCGGACAAGGGCGCGATCCTGCAGGAAATCTGCCGCGACGCTTTCGCCCGCCTGATCGCCGCCAATGCCGCGGTGGCCGACGAGGATTGGCCGCCGATTCAGCGTTTGCGCCGCATGATCGAAGGCTATGTCGCGTTCGGTTTCGCCCATCCCAACGCCTATCGCCTGATCTATCTGACGCGGCCGGTGGAAGCGCGAGAGGGCGCCCAGGACATGGCGCGCGAACTGGGCGCCGGCCTGTTCACGACGTTGCAGGCGACGGTGGCCGACGCGGTGGCGGCGGGCGAGCTGACGGGCGACCCCAGTCTTTTGGCCCAGGCCATATGGGCGACAGCGCATGGCGTGGTGTCGCTGATGATCACCAAGCCGTATTTTCCGTGGGCGGATCGTCAGCTGCTCGTCGGCACGATGTTGGACGCCGTGTTCGCCGGCCTGCCCAGACCATGAGGCGGACCTTGGGGGCTCTGGCGGGCCTGATGCTGCTGGGCGCTGCCGGCTTCGCCGACGCCGACCCTTTGCGCGTCATGGCGCTTGATCAGTGTGCGGATCAATATGTGTTGGCGCTTTCGCCGGATGCGCGATTGGCGCTGTCGCCCCGCGCCGACGATCCCGACGCCTGGCTGCGGCGCGAAGCCGCCGGGCGGCTGCGTTTACGGCCGACGCTGGAGGCGGCCGTCGGATTTCGGCCGGATGTCGTGGTGCGCTATTGGGGCGGCGAGCCTCGGCTGTTGACGGCGCTTGAACAGCGCGGGGTCCGGGTGATCACGATCGAGGACGCCGTGGATCTGGAGGGTGTTCGCCGCAACATTCGCACGGTGGCCGGCGGGCTGGGCCAGGTGGAGCGCGGAAACAGGCTGGAACAGCGGATGGACGCCAAGCTGGCCCACGCCGCGCCTGCGCGAAGTGCGACCCAGGCGCCGGGCGCGGTCTATCTGACCTCGGGAGGCTTCACCTCGGGACCAGGAACCTTGATGGACGCCATGATGCGGGCGGCGGGTTTCCGCAATCTGACGACGACGCCCGGTTTCGGCGCGATTAGCGTGGAACGGATCGCCATGAACCCGCCGGCGCGGTTCATCCTGGGCTTCTTCGATCAGTTGCGGGCCGACCTGCGCGGACCGGGCCGACATCCGGTGGTTCGTCGGGCCGCCGAGGGGCGGACGGCGGCGCGCCTGCCCGCAGCGACCCTGACCTGCCCAGCCTGGTTCGCCGCCGATGCGGTGGCGATGATGGCTGAGGGGCGGCCATGAGCGGCATGGTGCGACTCTGCCTTATCCTGGGACTGCTGATCGCGGCGGCCTTGGCGCTGGCGATCCTGATGGGCGAAACGGCGTTCACCGGGGCGCAGTATGGCGCCGCCTTCGGCGATCCCACGTCGGGACCGGCGGAAGTGTTGTGGCAGGTGCGGGCGCCCCGCGCGGTTTGCGCCCTTGTCGTCGGCGCGGCCTTGGGGCTGGCTGGGGCGGTGATGCAGGGGCTGTTGCGTAATCCGCTTGCCGATCCGGGCGTGCTGGGCGTGTCGGCGACGGGGGCGCTGGGCGCCGCCTTGGCCATCGTCCTGGGCGCAGCGATTGTGCCCGGCCTGATCGAAATTTCGGCCTTGACGGGGGCCGCGCTGGCGGGCGGCCTGTTGATCGTCGCGTCCAGAGCGATGCGGGCGCCGGAAGCGTTGATCCTGTTCGGCGTGGCCTTGTCCAGCTTCGCCGGCGCCGCCACCGCTTTGATCTTCAACCTGTCGCCATCGCCTATTGCGCAGGCCGAGGTCATGTCCTGGCTGTTGGGATCGGTGCAGAACCGAAGCTGGATCGACGTGGCCTGGGTGACGCCGGCGTTGATCGTCGCGGCCGTATTCGCAGTCCTGTCTGGACAGGGCCTGAGAATGCTGACTTTGGGCGACGAGGGCGCGGCGTCGTCGGGTCTGAACATGGGGCGGCTCAGGGCATTCGCTTTGATCGCGGCGGCCTTGGCCACAGGGGCGGCGGTTGCGGCGGCCGGCGTCATCGGCTTCGTCGGTCTGGCGGCGCCGCATCTGGTGCGGGCGGCGGTGCGGGGGGACGCGAAGCGGATACTGGCGCCCTCGGCGCTGGCCGGCGGACTGATGCTGGTCGTCGCGGATCTGCTGGCGCGGCTGACGCCCACGGATCAGGAGCTGAAGCTGGGCGTGTTCACGGCCTTGATCGGCGCGCCGCTGTTCGCCTTGATCGCCTGGCGCGCGGCGAGGGAGTGGCGGCTGTGAGCCTGCTGTCGCTGGAGCATGTTCAGGCGCGGCTGGGCAAGGCCGTCGTGCTGGATGGTGTCAACCTTTCGGTGTCCGCCGGCGAGGTCGTCGCCCTGTGCGGGCCGAACGGGGCGGGCAAGAGCAGCGCCATTCGCGCGGCTGTCGGCCTGCTGGCGACCACTGGCGGTCAGGTCAGGCTGGGCGGGACGCGGATCGCCGACTTGTCTCATCGTCAGCGCGCGGAACGAGCGGCCTATCTGCCGCAGGAACGACGCATCGCTTGGAACCTGCCGGCCATTGAGGTGGCGGCCCTTGGCGCGCCCTTCCTGTCGGGCGCCGAGGCCCTGGCGCGGGCCGGCGCGGCGTTGGAGGAGGTGGGGGCCGGTCATCTGGCGGATCGCGGTGTGGCGGAAATGTCGGGCGGCGAGCGGGCGCGGGTCCTGCTGGCGCGGGCGCTGGTGGTCGATGCGCCGCTGCTGCTGGCCGACGAGCCGATTGCTGGGCTGGACCCGGATGCCCAGCGGCTGGTACTGGAGCGATTGAGGGTGCGGGCCGACAGCGGCACCGGGGTGCTGGTCAGTCTGCATGACCTCGCCCTGGCCGCGAACGTCGCAGACCGGCTTGTGGTGCTGGCTCACGGCCAAGTGGTCGCCGACGCCCCGCCGATGCAGGCCCTGGCGCCCGACATCCTGCGTCGGACGTTCGGGCTGGACGGCGGCTGGGTCGAAGGGCCGAACGGACCGCTGCTGACGGCCCGCCGCGCTCAGTAGCCCGCGTAGGGCCTGGGGCCTGCCGCCGCGCCGCGCGATATGTCGGCCGAGGGCGTCAGTGGGGCCGTGCCGCCGTTCAGGCGCGCCTTGTAGACCGCCATATTCTCCATCACCCGCATCATATAGTTGCGTGTCTCGGTGAAGGGCGCGCATTCGATGAAGTCGATGGTCTTGACCGCATCGCCGCGCGGGTCGCCGCAGCGCGCGATCCACTGGCTGGGACGCGCCGGGCCGGCGTTGTAGCCCACCGTCGCCAGCAGCATGGAGCCGTTGTTGGCGGCCATCAGCTCGCCCAGATGATAGCTGCCCAAGGTCATGTTGTAGTCGGGATCCCACAACTGTTCGGCCGAATAACCCATGCCGAGGCGACGAGCGACGCCCGAGGCGGTGGACGGCAGGAACTGCATCATGCCGCGCGCGTCGGCGCCGGAGCGGGCGCGGGGATCGAAGCTGGACTCCTGGCGTGTGATGGCCTGGGTGAACTCCAACGGGGCCGCGCCGGCGACCTGGGGCGGGATACGCACCGGATACATCCGCTCGGGCATGACGAAGCCGCGTTGGCTGGCGGCGCGTCCCACCATCATCGCGGTGAAGCCTTCGCCATAGCCGCGTGACAGGTCCATCAGAAGCGCCAGATCGTTGATGGTGGGCAGATCGTTGTCGAGCTGATAGGCGAAGACGCGCAGCAGGCTCATCTCGCCGGTTTCGCCTAGGATGCGTGTGGCGCGCACGATCTCATTGCCTTCGAACCGGGCGATGTCGGCCTGGGACGGGACGGGTTCGCCGGGAAGCTGAAGCGTGGTCATGCCCGCCTTTTCGGCCGCCAGCTGACCGTAGAAGGTCTGCCAGTGCTGGGCGCCGTTGCGATAGTAGCCCAGCGCCGCGTCGCGTTCGCCGCGCGCCTCGGCCGCCCGGCCCAGCCAATAGTAGGCGCGACCCTGGGTGATGGGGGTGGAGGAGGCGGTGCGCAGGGCCTCGAAGTGGCGGGCCGCGACCTCGGGTTGGTTCAGCTTGGTCAGGGCGACCCAGCCGGCGAAGAACTCGGCGTCCACCATCCGGTCGCCCGAGGTGAAGCCGTGGCCATTCATGGCGTCATAGGCGGCGCGCCAGTTGCCTTGTTGCAGGGCGTCCAGGAAATAGTTGCGACGCTCGCTCCACAGGGTGTTATCGCCGGTCGTGTGCGACGGGGCGGGCGGCAGGTTGGCGAGCAGGGCGAAGCCCTCAGACTGGCGGTTCTGCGACCGCAACAGACGGACGCGCTCCAGCACCACGGCCGGATCAGCCGCTTGGGCGGGCGTCAGATTGGCGATGACGGCGTCGGGGCTGTAGGCCGAGCGCAGGGTCATGACCGTGTTGGCGATGGCGGCGCGCTCGGGCGACACCAGATTGACCATGCTGCGCGTCGCCGGGCCGTGCGGGCCGAGCAACAACATGTTCAGGCGTGTCTCGTGATCCGCCGGCGTCAGCCACGCGCCCCAACGGGCCAGGATTCGTGACTGCGGCGCGTCGTCGAACGAACGCGTGCGCCACCAGTCGCGCACCAGATCGCGGGCTTGATCCTGGCGCCCACGCTGCTCCAGCGCCGAGGCATAGGCGATGGCGCCCTCGACCGTCGTCGGCTTGCCGTCCGACATCAGCGACAGCGCTGCGTCGGCGCCCAGGCCGGACCGATCCAGAACCTTCTCGGCGGCGGCGCGACGTGATTCGCCGCGGGGCCAATTGGCCAGATCGCCTTGGCCCCGCGCCAGATCGGCGTAGGACAGTTGTTCGCCCGAGGTGTCGATCAGGGCCCATTCGACCAGCTTGCGGGCCGAGGCGTCGCGAATCTGCGACATGGCGGATTGGGCGCCGAAGACGTCGCGCGCGCGGGCCGCCGCCAGCCCCTGGCGAAACAGCGCCGTGTCCTGATCGTTCAGCACGCGGCCCTGATAGGTGGCGGAATAGCCGGGCACGGACGAGGACGCCGACGCATAGGGCACAGGCTGGGTGGGCAGGACGTCCTGCGGGTTCGGCGCAAGGACGGCGAGGGCCGCCGCCAGACTGGTCGCGATCATGATCTGTCCTGTTCCCATTCAATCCTGGTTGCGGCGGAGCCGCTGGCGACCTAACGTCCCGCGCTCATTGCAAAGGCGATGAACATCCGTCCATCGTCACTCCCCACGCAGGCCAGCTTAGTCTCATGAACGCCCCCTTGTTCAAGGGCGTGATCACCGCCCTGATCACACCACTTCGTGACGGAAACGTGGACGAAGCCGCATTCGCCAAACTGCTCGAGCGTCAGATCGCCGCAGGCGTTCACGGCGTCGTACCAATGGGCACCACAGGCGAGGGCGCCAGCATGGACCTGGACGAGCACAAGCACGTCATCGAACTGTGCGTGCGTCTCGTCGCCGGCCGGGTCAGCGTCATCGCCGGAACCGGATCGCCCTACACCAAGGAAGCCATCGACCTGACCCGTCACGCCAAGACGGTGGGCGCGGACGGGGCGCTGATCGTCACGCCCTATTACATCCGCCCGTCTCAGGCGGGCATGGCCGCTCATTTCGAGGCCGTCGCCGACGCGGTTCAACTGCCGATCCTGCTTTACAACGTGCCCGGACGGACGGGGTCAGACATGACCAACGAGACGGTGGCGCGTCTAGCCGCCCACCCCAACATCGTCGGCATCAAGGACGCCACGGGCGACATGAGCCGCGTCAGCTGGATGCGCGCCAATATCGCCGGCCAGTTCGATCTGATCTCCGGCGATGATCCCAGCTATCTGGGCTATCACGCGCATGGCGGCGTGGGGCTGATCTCCGTGGCGTCCAATGTGGCGCCCGAGGCCATGGTCGCGCTTCACAACGCCATGACGGCCGGCGACTACGCCACGGCGCGGGAATGGCAAGGCCGGTTGATCGGCCTGTGCAAGGCGCTGTTTTTGGACAATTCCCCGTCGCCGACCAAATACGCCTTGGCCAAGTTGGGGCTGTGCAATGAGGATGCGCGCCTGCCGCTTTCGCCGACGTCGGAAGCGGTCAAGCCGATCATCGACCGCGCCATGGCGGATGCGGGCGTCGGCTGATGGCGTCCGAAAAACCGAAAACCAAGGTTCTGGCGGAGAACCGCAGAGCCAGGTTCGACTATTTCCTGGAGGATTTCGTCGAGGCGGGAATCCAACTGCTGGGCACCGAGATCAAGGCGCTGCGCGATGGTCGGGCCAATATCGCCGAAAGCTATGTCTCGCCCGAGGGGCGCGATCTGGTGCTGATCAACGCTGACATCCCGCCCTATAAACAGGCCAATCGCTTCAACCACGAACCGCGTCGTCCGCGCCGGCTGCTGCTGCATCGCAAACAGATCGACCGGATGATCGGCGCCGTTCAGCGCGACGGCCAGACCATCATTCCGGTGCGGCTGTATCTGAACGAGGCGGGCAAGGCGAAGATCGAGATCGCCATGGCCAAGGGCAAGAAGCTGCACGACAAGCGGCAGGCCAGCGCGGATCGCGACTGGCAGCGCGACAAGGCCCGGCTGATGCGCGACAAGGGCTGATCCGCGAAGGTCAGCCCTCGATCAGAGTGCGAACGCGCGCGAAGATATCCTCGAACATCTCGGGCGTCAGCCGGCCTGTGTTCGTGTTCAATCGCGAACAGTGATAACTGTTCAGAATGATATAGCCGCCTGCTTCGCCCTGTGCCCCATGGCCCGCCGGCATGGCTGACGCCGGCCGTCCGAAGGCCTTCAGGATGTTGCGACGCGACACGTCGCCTAGGGTCACGATCACTTTCAGATTGGGCAGGAGCTTCAGCCGGTCGATCAGGAAGGGGCGGCAGTTGGTCTCTTCGATCGGCAGGGGCTTGTTGCCAGGCGGGGCGCAGCGCACGGCGTTGGTGATCATGCAATCCGTCAGCGTCAGGTCGTCGTGCCCGTTGGGATCGTAATGGCCGTGCGCGAACCCAGCCTTCTTCAGCGTGTCGTAAAGCAGCCAGCCGGCATGGTCTCCAGTGAAGGGGCGGCCGGTGCGGTTGGCGCCCGTTCGGCCCGGAGCCAGGCCCGCGATCAGCAGGCGCGCATTCGGATCACCGAAGGAGGCGGCCGGACCGTTCCACCAGTCGGGGTTCCGGCGCGCATTCTCCCGGCGGTATTCGACCAGGCGCGGGCACAGCGGGCAGTCGCGAGGCGGCTCGGGCGTCAGGCTCATTGCGCGGCCTTCGGGCGGCCGAACTCGGCCATCAGGTCGTTCAGGTCCAGGAAGGCGTCGGCCTGGCGACGCAACTCGTCGGCGATGTGCGGCGGCTGGGTCCTTTGGGTGGAGATCACCGTGACCCGCACCCCCTTGGCCTGAATCGCCTGAACCACGCGGCGGAAATCGCCGTCGCCGGAAAACAGCACGGCGTGGTCGATGTGCGGGGCCAACTCCAGCATGTCCACCGCGATCTCGATGTCCATATTGCCCTTGATCCGGCTGTGGCCGGCGCCGTCAGTGAAGCGTTTCACCGACTTGGTAACGACCGAAAACCCGTTGTAGTCCAGCCAGTCCACCAGCGGCTTCACCGGCGAGAACTCTTCGCCCTCGATTATGGCCGTGTAATAGTAGGCGCGGGTCAGGACGGATTTCTCGCGGAACCAGTCCAGCATTCGGCGAAAGTCCATGTCGTGCTGCAGCGCGCGAGCGGCGGAATAGAGATTGGACCCGTCGATGAAGATCGCCAGGCGGTCGGTGGAATGAAACATGGTTGAAGCCGACAAAAGAAATGAAGAAAATGACGCCCCGGCGAAGGCCCGCGCCGATGTGGGAATCGACGAGACGCTGAACCTGGATCAGGCAGTCATCGTTGCGCTGGGCTGCAATGACAAGGGGGCATGGGCCTCGTGCCGCGAAGCGCTGGAGGCGGCGCTGGCGCGGTTCCGCAGCGAGGGGATAGACATCGTCGCGCGTTCGAGTTGGTGGTCGTCCCTGGCCTGGCCCGACCCATCCGAACCGCCGTTCCTGAACGGGGTTGCGATTGTGCGCACCGCCCACGACCCGCATGCTCTGATGGCGACGCTGGGCCGGATCGAGGACGCGTTCGGCCGCCAGCGTTCGGTCCGCAACGCCCCGCGCACACTTGATCTGGACTTGATCGCTTATGGGCGGATGAGCGGCGATCTGGACGGGCTGATCCTTCCCCATCCCCGCGCAGCCGAACGAGGGTTCGTGATGGGGCCGATCGCAGAGATCGCGCCCGACTGGACGCATCCGACCGATGGAAGAAGGGCGCTTGATTTGGCCGGCACGGCTTCGGTCGGATCGGACGCGCGCCCCACGAGGTGAGCCGGGCAGGGCGGCTGCGCCCAACTTCCGCCCCTGTGGCGTTGCAAAAAGCAGTCTCCATCTGTATTTGACGCGGTTCTCCCCCGCGTTCGAGGAATTTCATGGCCCGCGTCACCGTCGAAGACTGCATCGAGAAGGTTCCGAACCGCTTTGGGCTGGTGCTGATGGCCGGCCACCGCGCTCGCAGCATCGCCAACGGCGCCGCACTGACCATCGACCGCGACAACGACAAGAACCCGGTCGTCGCCCTGCGCGAGATCGCCGACGACACCGTGGCGCCGGACGAACTGCGCGAGACCATCATCACCACGCTGCAGCGCGTCGATGAGCGGACGGAAGCCGAGGACGAGGCGGAAACGGTCGCCCTGCTGGCCGAACCGCAGCACATGAACATGGCCGAGGCCGAGCTGATCCGCGCGTTGCAAAGCGACCGCGACGGCGGCCAGGAGGAGCGGTACTGACGCCCGAGGGAGCCCCTGGCGTCACTATTCTGCCGGCGCGGACCGACGCGGTTCCGCCGGCGCCCCAAGCTGCAAACAAAAACGAACCCCAGACGGCGCCCGCCGATTCGGCTCCGAAGTTGAAACGCGCGCCTATTCTGCGTCAGTTCGAGCTGATCGAGGCCGTAAAGGCCTATGACCCAACCGCCGACGAAGCGCTGCTGAACCGCGCCTATGTCTATGCGATGAAAATGCACGGCTCGCAGTTGCGGGCCTCGGGCGATCCCTATTTCGCCCACCCGATCCAGGTCGCGGGCATACTGACAGACTACAAGCTCGACACCGCCACCATCGTCACCGCCCTGCTGCATGACGTGGTGGAGGACACCTCCGCGACGCGCGACGACATCGCCGGCATGTTCGGCGAAGAGGTCGCGGTCCTTGTTGAGGGCGTGACCAAGCTGTCGCGGCTGGAGCTTCAGGCCGAGCACACGCGCCAGGCCGAGAACCTGCGCAAATTCATCCTTGCCATCAGTCGGGACGTGCGGGTGCTGTTGGTCAAGCTGGCCGACCGCCTGCACAATATGCGCACGCTCCAGTACGTGAAGCCCGAGAAGCGCGAGCGGATCAGCCGCGAGACGCTGGAGGTCTACGCACCGTTGGGCCGGTCCATCGGCATCCACTCGATCGCGTCCGAGCTGGAAGAACTGGCGTTCACCCATCTGAACCCGACCGCCAAGACCGCCATCGAGCGGCGGCTGGAAGCGCTGAAGCTAGAGCATGGTCGCGCCATCGAAGGCGTGGCGGGCGAGGTCGAGCGAGTGCTGTCAGAGGCCGGGCTGAAGGCCAAGGTCTATGGCCGGCAGAAGACCCCCTATTCGATCTGGCGCAAGCTGCAGAGGAAGTCGGTCGGCTTCTCGTCGCTGTCCGACATTTATGGTTTCCGCGTCATCGTGGAGGCGGAAGACGACTGTTACCGCGCGCTGGGCGTCATCCACCGCGAATGGCCGATGGTGCCGGAACGGTTCAAGGACTTCATCTCCACGCCGAAGTCGAACAACTATCGCTCGCTGCACACCACGGTCGTTGGCCCGCGCGGCCTGCGGATCGAGATGCAGATTCGCACCGAGGAGATGGACCGCGTCGCCGAGGACGGGGTCGCCGCCCACTGGCGCTACAAAAACCAGTCCTATGGCTTCGACCGCGAGGCGATGGAGCAGGGCGGTGGTCGCGACCCGCTGCAGAACCTTCGCCATCTGGTTCAGGTCATCGAACACGGCGAAGGCGGCGAGGATTGGGTCGAACACGCCAAGCTGGAAATGTACCTGGATCAGGTGTTCGTCTTCACGCCGAAGGGGCAACTGGTCACCTTGCCGCGCGGGGGAATGCCGCTTGACTTCGCCTACGCCGTCCACACCGAGGTCGGGGACACCGCCGTTGGCGTCAAGGTCAACGGCGAGCTGAAGCCGATGCGCACGCCGCTGCAGAACGGCGACGTGGTCGAGATCATTCGCGGCTCCAAGCGTGAGGTGCCGGCCGACTGGCGCAGCCTGACCGTGACGGGCCGCGCCCGGTCCGCCATCCGTCGTCATATCCGCACCTCCGAGCGCGAGGAGTTCGTCAAGCTGGGCCGCGTCGCCCTGGACCAGACCCTGGCGCGCATCGACAAGTCGCTGGCCGACGTGTCGCTGAAGCCGGTGCTGGAAACCCTGGCCACGACCAGCGAGGACGATCTGTTCGAGGGGCTGGGGCGCGGGCGTCTTTCGCCGACCGCGACGGCCGAGATTCTGTTCCCCGCCCTGAAGGGACGACTGAAGGCCGGGCCGGAGAAGCAGCGGATCGAGGGCGACAAGGCGCGTCTGTTCGTGCGCGGCGGCGGTCTGACGCCCGGCGTGTCGGTCCATTTCGGCCAATGCTGCACCCCGGTGCCGGGTGACCGAATTGTGGGCATTCTGGAGCCGGAAGCCGGACTGACGGTGCATACCATCGACTGCCAGACCCTGGCGGCATTCGCCGACGACGATTCGGTCTGGCACGATCTGCAGTGGACGCCCCAGGCCGAGACGGATGCGGTCGCCGCCGCTCGCATCCGTGCGACGATTCGCAATGCGCCGGGCGTGCTGGGTCAGGTGACGACCCTGATCGGGGAGGCTGGCGGCAACATCATCAATCTGTCGATGGCGCACCGTCAGCAAGACTTCTTCGACGTGGACGTGGATGTCGAGGTCGAGGACGCCAAGCACGCGACCATGATCATCGCGGCGCTGCGCGCCAATCCGTCCGTGGATTCCGTGGAACGCGCGCGCGGCGAATGACCGAAACGACCAAGCCGAACGCCGCCCAGATGGCGTCGCCGTCCTATCGCATGGCGGCGATGGATCAGGATTTCTTGATGGGCGATTCCATGCGCGGCGTGCGGTTCCTGATGGAATACGCCAAGGCCGAGGAGGCGCTGAGGGCCTGGGGCGTGCGCTCCACCATCGTCGTCTTCGGCAGCGCCCGCATCCGCGAAGGCCATCGCTGGTACGAACAGGCGCGGGCCTTTGGGCGGCTGGCGTCCGAACGGGGCGGTGCGTTTCGGGGATCGATCGGCGAACCGCGCGACAATGTCATCGCCACCGGCGGCGGGCCGGGCATCATGGAGGCGGCCAATCGCGGGGCGCTCGAAGCTGGCGCACCCTCGGTCGGCTTCAACATCACCCTGCCGCACGAGCAGGAGCCGAACGCCTATTCGACGCCCGAACTGACCTTCCTATTTCACTATTTCGCGATGCGGAAGATGCATCTGGCGATGCGCGCCAATGCCCTGGTGGTGTTTCCGGGCGGATTCGGCACCTTCGACGAGATGTTTGAAATCCTGACCCTGCGCCAGACGGGCAAGGCGCCGCCGGTGCCCGTCGTTCTGGTGGACAAGGCCTATTGGACGTCGGTGATCGGTTTCGAGGCCCTGATCGAGCACGGGATGATCGCGGCCTCGGATATGGACCTGATCGGTTTCGCGGAAGACGCCGAGGGTGTCTGGGCGGAACTTCTGGCGCGCGGTCTGCGGCCGAACGAAAACATCGACTGAAGCGCAGCGGGTGGGTTCATCCGCGCGCGATCCGGGTCTAGAACGCCGTCATGAACACCCAAGACGTCCTCAACGAATTCCGCGACGCCGGCGCCCTGCGCGAAGGCCATTTCGTCCTATCCTCCGGCCTGCACAGCCCGGTCTTCCTGCAGAAGAACCTGGTCTTCATGGACGGCGCGCGCTGCGAGCGCCTGTGCAAGGCATTGGCCGAGAAGATCGTGGCCAAGGTCGGTCCGGTGGATGTCGCCATCTCACCGGCTGTGGGCGGCATCATTCCCGGTTATGAGACGGCCAAGCACTTGAAGGTTCGTTCGATGTATGTCGAGCGCGAAGGCGGCGCTTTCAAACTGCGTCGCGGCTTCTCGGTCGAGGCGGGCGAGAAGGTCGTCATGGTCGAGGACATCGTCACGACCGGCCTGTCCTCGCGCGAATGCATCGCGGCCATCCAGGCGGCCGGCGGCGAGGTCATCGCGGCGGCCTGTATCGTTGATCGCTCGGGCGGAAAGGCGGATGTGGGCGTGCCCCTGATCGCCCTGGCCTCGCTGGATGTACCGGCCTATCCCGCCCACGCCCTGCCGCCGGAACTGGCAGCGCTGCCGGTGGAAGATCCTGGCAGCCGGCGTTTGTCGAAGTGAAATCCTCTGTCCGCTCATTCCCGCGAAAGCCGGGACCCAGCACTTTGGGCGATGGGCGGAACTTAGACGCGCAGGCCGTCGGCAGGCGGACGGTGATACAAAAGAACTGGGTCCCGGCTTTCGTCGGGATGAGCGGGAATTGAGATGAACCAGCGCGTCCGCCTCGGCGTCAACATCGACCACGTCGCCACCGTACGGAACGCGCGCGGCGGGGCGCATCCCGATCCGGCCCGTGCGGCCGAGGCGGCGCTGGCCGCCGGCGCCGACGGCATCACCGCCCATCTGCGCGAAGATCGCCGCCATATCACCGACGCCGACATCGACGTGCTGAGCGCCCTGTGTGCCCGCGCGGGCAAGCCGTTGAACCTGGAGATGGCTGTGACGGATGAGATGCTGGCCATCGCGTTGCGTCACCGGCCGCACGCCGCCTGCCTGGTGCCCGAACGGCGCGAGGAGGTGACGACCGAGGGTGGACTGGCGGTCGCCGGTCAAGAGGCGCTTATCGCCCCCGTCGTGAAGACGCTGGCCGGGGCCGATATCCGGGTGTCCTTGTTCATCGAACCGTCCGAAGCTCAGGTCAAGGCCGCCGCCGCCGTCGGCGCCCAGGTGGTTGAGTTTCACACGGGCCGCTACTGCCATCTGACCGATCCCGGCGAACGCGAGGTGGAGTTCGAACGTCTCGCCGCCGCCGCCGCCCAGGCCGACATCCTGGGGCTTGAGGTCCATGCGGGGCATGGGCTGGATTACGACACGGCTCCGCGCATGCTGGCTATCCCGGAAATCCGCGAATTAAACATCGGCCATTTTCTGATCGGCGAATCGATCTTCATCGGTCTGGACGCCGCCATCCGCCGGATGCGCGCTGCGATGGACGCGGCATGATCATCGGGGTCGGCGCCGATCTTTCCGACATCCGCCGCATCCAGACGTCGTTGGATCGGTTCGGGGATCGCTTCAAGAACCGCTGCTTCACCGAGTTGGAACGTACGCGCTCGGACCGCAAACCGGACCCGGCCTGGAGCTACGCCAAACGGTTCGCCGCCAAGGAGGCTTGCGCAAAGGCCTTGGGCACGGGGATGCGGGCCGATGTCTATTGGCGCGACATGGGCGTGGTGAACCTGCGCTCGGGCCAGCCGACGATGGCGCTGACCGGCCATGCGGCCGAGCATCTGGCGCGTCTGACGCCGGCGGGGCACGAGGCGAAAATCCACCTGACGCTGAGCGACGAACATCCCTATGCACTGGCTTTCGTGGTGATCGAAGCCTTGCCGCAGTCGTAATCAGGTTATAGGCGTGCCCGATGACCGCGCGGACGCGGCGAGGATGCCTGATCGCATGAGCGAAGACCAAAAGCCCGACGACGCCAATCGCGACGCCACCCCCGAGGAACGTTTTGCGGCGTCGGAAGCCGACGCTCCGGTCAAGTCGGTTCAGGAGCCGACCACGGCGAACCAGAAGGTTTACGCCAACAAGCCCGGCCAACGCGGCAAAAAGGCGTCGGCCGCCAGCGAGACCGGCGAAATCTTCAAGACCATCGTCTTCGCCCTGCTGATCGCCATGGTGCTGCGGATATTCCTGTTCCAGCCCTTCACCATTCCGTCCGCCTCGATGGAGCCGAACCTGTACGAAGGCGACTATATCGTCGTGTCGAAATGGTCGTACGGCTTCTCAAAACACTCCATCCCATTCAGCCCGCCGCTGTTCGATGGTCGGATCATGGGCTCGGCGCCCAAGCGCGGCGATATCGTCGTGTTCAAACTGCCGCGCGACAACAAGACCGACTTCATCAAACGCGTTATCGGTCTGCCTGGCGACCGCATCCAGATGATCGCCAACAAGCTGTATATCAACGACAAGCCCGTTCAGGACGTGATCGTCAGCCGGACCGAGATCGAGGACATCTTCGGCCCGCGCCCGGTCACCGAGGTCCGCGAAACCCTGCCCGGGGGCAAGAGCTTCATGACCCAGGACTTCGGTCCCGGAAACGATCTGGACGACACCCTCGCGTATGAGGTGCCTGCCGGCCATTACTTCATGATGGGCGACAACCGCGACAACTCGATCGACAGCCGCGTCGAACAGTCCAGCGGCGTAGGCATGGTCCCGGCCGAGAACCTGGTCGGGAAGGCGCAGATCATCCTGTTCTCGTGGAAGCCCGGCTCCTCGCTGTGGAACCCCGTCAGCTGGTTCAACGTGCGTCTGGACCGGTTCTTCAACGTCCTGCACTGATGGCCAATCTGCGGGCCGAGGCGGTCGTCGCGCTTGAGCGCCGTATCGGCCATGCGTTCAAGGAAAAGGCGCTGCTGGAGCGCGCCCTGACCCACGCTAGTGTGGGTGAGGGGGCGCCGGCGGGCGTGCATGGCCCGCGCGACAACGAACGGCTGGAGTTCCTGGGCGACCGGGTGCTGGGGCTGCTGGTGGCCGAGCGGCTGTCCAGCGACTTTCCCACGGCCGACGAGGGCCAGTTGTCGTCCAGTCTGCACGCTCTGGTCGACAAGAACGCCTGCGCCCGCGTGGGCGAGGCCCTGGGCGTCGGCCTGGCGCTTAGGCTGTCGCCAGGCGAGACCAAGACCGGCGGACGTCGCAAGGCGGGCGTCATCGCCGATGCGGTCGAGGCCCTGTTGGCGGCGGTCTATCTGGACGGCGGCCTGGATGCGGCGCGCGTTTTCTTCGAACAGGCCTGGGCTGAGGAACTGTCGGCGCCGCCGTCCCGCACCGTGACCAATCCCAAGTCGGCCTTGCAGGAGTGGGCGCAAGGGCAGGGACGGCCGCTGCCGACCTATCGCGTGGCGGATCGGACGGGTTCGGATCATGCGCCGACATTCACCGTCGAAGTGACGGTGCAGGACGTGCAGCCCTTGACCGCGCAAGGGCGTTCGCGTCAGGAGGCGGAGAAGGCGGCCGCAATGGCCCTGCTCAAACGTGAAGGCGTCATTTGACCGATATCGAAAACCAGCGCGCAGGCTTTGCCGCCATCATCGGCGCGCCGAACGCCGGCAAGTCCACGCTGGTCAACCGGCTGACCGGGTCCAAGGTCTCCATCGTCACCCAGAAGGTGCAGACGACCCGCTTTCCCGTGCGCGGCATCGCCATGGAGGGCGACGCCCAGATCGTCATGGTGGACACGCCGGGCATCTTCACGCCGCGCCGTCGGCTGGACCGGGCCATGGTCGCCTCGGCCTGGGGCGGGGCGGAGGACGCCGATGTCGTGGTTCACCTGATCGACGCCCAGTCGCATATCGATTCCGAAGGGCGCGAGGGCACGGCGGCCGACCGCCGCTCGGCCGAGGACACCGAGACCATCATCGCCAATCTTCAGGCCACCCAGACCAAGGTCATCCTGGCGCTGAACAAGATCGACGGCATGCGCCGCGACACCCTGTTGGCCTTGTCGCAGAAACTGTTCGAGAGCGGCGTCTATGAAGAGGTCTATATGATCTCGGCCGCCAACGGCGACGGCGTCGAAGACCTTAAGCAGCGGTTGGCGCGCTCGATGCCGAAGGGCCCTTGGCTCTATCCCGAGGATCAGGCGGCGGACGTTCCGGTCCGCGTGCTGGCTGCGGAGATCACGCGCGAGAAGGTCTATCTTCGCGTCCACGAGGAATTGCCCTATTCGGCGGCGGTGGAGACGACCAGTTTCGAGGACCGCGCCGACGGCTCGGCCCGCATCGAACAAACGATCTATGTCGAGCGCGAGAGCCAGCGGCCCATCGTGCTGGGCAAGGGCGGTCAGACCTTGAAATGGATCGGCCAGAAGGCGCGCGAGGAGTTGAACGATATCCTGGGCCGCCAGGTCCATCTGTTCCTGACCGTCAAGGTCGATCCGAAATGGCAGGACAGCCGCGCCCTGTACGCCCAGTTCGGTTTGGATTTCGACGTCTGAGTTCCCGTGTTTGAAGTGCCGCGTACCGCCGGGGGGCATCCCCGGCTCGTTCTGGGCGTCCTCGGGGCGCTGATCCTTGGCGCGGCGATTTGGGCGGGCGTGGCCACGACCGTCGCGCCCAAAAGCGACACGGCCCTGATCGCTGAACGGGCAAACGCTCCGCCGCGTCCTCCCGTCATAGTCGTCCAGGACCTGCCGCAACTGACCGCCCGCCTTGATCGCGAAGCGGCGGCGGGGCGCTTCATGGGCGCGGTTTTGGTGGCCAAGGGCGACCGGGTGCTGTTCCGTCAGGTGTACGGCAAGGCGAACTACGAACTGGATCGGCCGCTGAAGCTGGAATCGCGATTCCGCCTGGCCTCGATCTCCAAGCAATTCACCGCAACAGCGATTCTGAAGCTTCAGGACGAAGGCCGTCTGAACGTCTCCGATCCGATCTGCAAATGGATTCAGCCGTGTCCGGCGGCGTGGCAGGCCGTCCGCATCGGCCATCTGCTGTCGCATACCTCGGGCATTCCAGACCTGATGGCGCGGCCGGGCTGGGGGATGCGTCGCACAACCCACGCCACGCTGGAGGACCTGACCGAGGATTCCAAGCGGTTCGGCCTTCAGTTCGAGCCGGGAACCGAGGTTCGATACGACAACGCCGGCTTCAACCTGGCCGCCGCGATTGTTGAAAAGGCCAGTGGGAAGCCGTTCCAGACCTATATGCGCGACGCCTTCTTCAAGCCGCTGGGTATGAAGGAGACCGGGCTGGATCTGGACGGCGGCGATCACGGCGTCATCATGGGATACGCCAACTTCCCTGGCGGCCTGGCGGCCCAGCCGAACGCTAACACCTCCATCGTGGCGGGGGCGGGCGCCGTCTATTCGACGCTGGACGACCTGCTGGTCTGGCAGCGGGCCCTGCATCGCGGATCGCTGCTGACGCCGGCCAGCTATCAGCAGATGCTGGCCGACCACGCGCCCGCCGACACCAAACCGAACGAGCGCAGCCATCCGCGCCGCGACTGGGGATATGGCATCTTCTCGAACCGTCTGGGCGATCAGGTTCGGCCCAGCTTCCAGGACCGCCAGATTTATCACACCGGCAGTTGGGGCGGGTTTCGCAACCTGATGCTCTATCAACCGGATCAGGACGTGACGGTGATTGTCCTGTCCAACAACTATCATCTGCGTGACCAGGTGTTCCTGATCGCGGAACAGGGCATGGCCGAGGCCCTCGGGCGTGACTTCCCGACGACCCTGGCGCGCTAGGTCGGTTTCATCGAGCCCGTCTCGATGAAGCGCTGGTGCCAGGACAGGGCCTCGTCCAACAGATGCGGAGACTGCAGGCCGTACGATCCCTTCAGCGCCCGGCCATAATAGTCGACCAAGGCGTCGCGATAGTCGGGGTGGGCGCAGTTGGCGATGATGACCCGGGCGCGCTGCTTGGGCGACAGGCCGCGCAGATCGGCCAGCCCCTGTTCGGTGACCAGAACCTGCACGTCCTGGGTGATGTGATCGACGTGGCTGGCCATGGGCACGATGGCGGAAATCTTGCCGCCCTTGGCCGTCGAGGGCGTCACGAAGCAGGAAATAAAGGCGTTGCGCGCGAAGTCGCCCGATCCGCCGATGCCGTTCTGGATGCGCGATCCCATCACCTGGGTCGAGTTGACGTTGCCATAGATGTCGGCCTCGATCAGTCCGTTCATGGCGATGCAGCCCAGGCGACGGATCAGCTCTGGGTGGTTCGAGATTTCCTGCGGGCGCAGGATGATCTTGCCCTGGAACTGGGCCATCCGACCGTTCAGATCGGCCGCCGCCTCGGGGCTGAGCGAAAATGCGGTCGCTGAGGCGACCGTCAGCTTGCCCGCGTCAAGCAGGTCGAGCATCCCGTCCTGGATGACTTCGGTATAGGCGGCCATCCGTTCGAACGGGCTGTCCATCAGGCCCGCCAGCACAGCATTGGCGACATTGCCGACGCCGGATTGCAGCGGCAGCAGGCCGGCGGGCAGGCGGCCGACCTTCACCTCGTGCTTCAGGAACTCGATCAGATGACCGGCGATGGCGCGCGCCGTGGCGTCGGGCGCGGCGAAGGGCAGGTTGCGGTCCGGCGCATCTGTCTCGACGATGGCGACGATCTTGTCGGGGTCGCAACGCAGGCTGGGCTGGCCGATCAGCTGGTCTGGCCGCGTCAGCGGAATAGGCACGCGGTCGGGCGGCAGGGCGGTGCCGTAGTAGATGTCGTGCATCCCCTCCAGCGCCGCGTTCTGCCAGCGGTTGACCTCCAGAATCACGCGGTCGGCGCGGTCCAACCATGTCTTGTTGTTGCCGATGGACGATGACGGCACCAGCGAGCCATCGTCGTTGATCGCCGACACCTCGATCACCGCCGTATCCAGCGCCCCCAGCACACCCTGCCAGACGGCAGGCGCCAGCTGGCTTAGGTGCATGTCGAGGTATTCCATCTGGCCCGCGTTGATCTTCTCGCGCGCTATGGGGTCGGAGTTATAGGGCAGTCGCAGCTCGATACCGTCGGCCTTGGCCAGGGCGCCGTCCAACTCCGGCCCTGTCGAGGCGCCGGTCCACAGATTCAGGCGAAAGGCGTCGCCGGCGGCGTGGGCGTCCTCGATCCGCCGGGCCAACTCGGGCGGTACGGCCTTGGGATAGCCCGATCCGGTGAAGCCGCTCATGCCGATGGTCGAGCCGGGAGAAATCAGGGCGGCGGCGTCGTGGGCCGACATGACCTTGGATTTGAGGGCCTGGTTGCGGATACGCGATGACATGGACGGCTGTGGGCTGCGGCCGGGGAGGGCCTGGGGCCGCCCGGTGCTAGTCGGGGCGACGGCGGTGATCCATTCGACCTTGGTCGAGACGACGCCCCCCGTCCATGATCTCGATCAAGGGGGAACGCCGAATGCGGCCATCGGTTAGCTGGAGGCCCATCAAAGGACCCGCCGATGAAAGCCCTGATCCTGAACTGCACGCTGAAGCCGTCGCCTGAGACGTCCAGCACCGAGGCCCTGGCCCAGGTGGTGATCGACGAATTGAAGAAGGGCGGCGCGGACACGGATCTGGTCCGCCTGGTCGATCTGAACCTAAAGCCCGGCGTGAAGACTAATCAGGGCGAGGGCGATGACTGGCCTGCGGTCCACGAAAAGATAATGGCGGCCAATATCGTGGTGTTCGCCACGCCGACCTGGGTTGGCCAAATGTCCAGCGTCTGCATGCGCGCCCTGGAGCGGATGGACGCCCTGTTCGAGGAGACCGACGATAGCGGCCGGCCCGTCGCCTTCGGAAAGGTGGGCGGCATCGTGATCACGGGCAACGAGGACGGCGCCCACCACATCGTCGCCACCGTATCCCAGGCGCTGATCGACATGGGGTTCACCATGCCGGCGCAAAGCTGGACCTATTGGCACCTGGGGCCGGGACCGGGGCCGGACTATGTTGAGACGGACCAGGGCCACGACTACGCCGACCGTGTGGGCCGAAACGCCGCGCGCAATCTGCTGGCCCTGGCCAAGGTGCTGAAACCGGATACCTATCCCGTGCCGGAAAGCGCGGACTAAGCGCCCGATTGCGGCTTGCGGCAGGACGTCCGGGGCTGCACCGTCCCAAACCGACGAAGGGAGATCGCCATGTTCACCGCCTTGATCGCCGCCCTGGCCCTGTCGCAGTCCACGACAGCCGCCCCTACCGCCGAGGCGCAGGTGGCCTCGGTGCTGGATCGCCTGAACCAGGCTTCGTCCACCGCCGACGAAGCGACCTATTTCAACCTGTTCGCCCCAGACGCCCGCTTCGTCGGCACCGACGCCAGTGAGCATTGGACGATGGAGCAGTTCCGCGCCTTCGCCGAGCCGTGGTTCAAGCACGACAGCGCCTGGTCGTTTCCCGCTATGTCTCGCACCATCACCATCGCCCCGATCGACTGCCGCTGCATCGCCTGGTTCGAGGAGAAGCTGGCAAGCCCGTCCTATGGCGAGACGCGCGGCTCTGGCGTCATGCGCCTGACGGACGACGGGTGGAAGATCGAACAATATGTGCTCAGCATCGCAGTGCCTAACGACAAGGCCGATGCGGTCGTGGCCCTGATCAAGGGCGACGCGGCGCCCGCGCATTAGGGCGGAACGTATGGCCAACTTCGCGGGGCCGCGCTAAGTCGTGGCGATGGATTTCCACGAAGAGGCCTATATTCTGTCGGCCCGCGTCCACGGCGATACGGGCGCGGTTGTCGACCTGCTGACCGAGGGGCACGGAAGGCGTTCGGCCTATGTGGCGGGTGGCGCGTCGCGCAAGATGCGGCCCTTTCTGCAGGCAGGGGCGCGGGTGGTGGCGGACTACCGGGCGCGCACAGCGGACCATCTGGGCGCTGCGCGGCTGGAACCTGTGGGGGAGGGCCCCAGCGCCCTGTTCGACGACGCCCTGGCCCTGACAGGCCTGGCGGCCGCAGCCGGGGTGGCGCAGGGCGCCTTGCCGGAGCGCGAGCCGCATCCCGGCGTCTTCCTGGCGTTCGAGGCCTTGATGACGGCCTTCGCCCTGCCGGATGTCTGGCCCGCCATCTTCGTACGGTTCGAGGCCGGGCTGCTGGAGGATCTGGGTTTTGGTCTGGACCTGTCGAAATGTGCGGCGACCGGCACGGCGGATGACCTGATCTATGTCAGTCCCCGCACCGGCCGGGCGGTCAGCCGTGACGCCGGCGCTCCTTATGCCGACAAGATGCTGGCGCTGCCGCCCTTCATGCTGGGCGCGCAGGCGGGGTTGATCGAGGGCGATGTTCGGGCCGGGTTCGACCTGACCGGCCACTTCCTGGAGCAGTTCGTGTTCCACCCCCAGAACCGGCCTCTGCCGCCCGCCCGCGTCTGGATGCTGGACAAGTTGGCCGAGGCCGGCCGGCTTTAGCCGAAGGTGAAGGCGAAGACCTGAACGCCGGGGTCAAGGAACTCGATCTCGAAGGTGCGTTCGCGCACCGGCCCCGCCTGGCGGATCAACTGATAGAGCCTTTCACCCTGAATGCGGCCCAGGCCCTGGGCGTCGATGTCCGAACCGGCGTCGACGCCCAGGGCGGCGCCGTCGATGGTGACGCGGAATCGGGGCGTGGCGCCGGTCTGGCTGGGGCCCATGACCAGATGCAGGTCGCGCGCCTTGAACCGGAAAGCGACGCGACCGCCAGGGTTCTGCAGATCGGCGTGTTCGCGCGTGACCCGCCAGTCGCCCACCAGGCTCCAGTCGTTCAGTTGCAACGGCGCGCCCGCATAGGTCTTGACGATGTCGCGGCCCAGGCCGCCGGGCGAGCGGAAGTTTTCGGCGCGGGCATAACCGACATAGGTTTCGGGCGAGCCGACCTGTCCCATGTCGGCGGCCGCTTCGGCCCCGCTGGCCTGAACCCTGACCACATCATTGGCGACACCGGCCGCGCCGGCCTCCTTCAGCAGTTGCTGGATGACGCGCTCGGATCCGGCGTAGTCGCCTTCGCCGAAGTGATGGTGGCGAATCTGGCCCTTGGCGTCGATGAAATAGTGGGCGGGCCAATACTGGTTCCTGAACGCGCGCCAGACGGCGAAATCATTGTCCATCGCCACCGGATAGGCGATGCCCAGCCGCCGAATGTTCTGACGCACATTCGCCTCGGACTTCTCGAAGGCGAACTCGGGCGTATGGACGCCGATCACCACCAGCCCCTGATCCTTGTACTTCTCGGCCCAGGCGCGGACGTAGGGGATGGAGCGGATGCAATTGATGCAGGAGTAGGTCCAGAAATCGACCACCACCACCTTGCCGCGCAACTGCTCGGTCGTCAGCGGCGGGGTGTTGATCCAGGTCGTGGCGCCGGTCAGCGGCGGCATCACGCCCTCGACCGGCAGATCGGCCAGGTTCGTCGGCGCGGCGTTCGTCGGCATCCCACGACCGATCCCGCCCAGCAGCGCCTGTTCGATCCGGCCCGTGCTGCCAACCGAAATACGGGTCAGCAAGCCGGTGTCGGCTCCCAGGCCGATCACGACAACGCCGATCATGACCAGAACACCCAGGCCCCGGCGCACCCATTCGCCAACGCCCAGCGCGCCCTTCATAGCCTTGAACACCCGCCCCCCGACCAGCAGGGCCAGGGCCAGCGACGTCGCTGCCCCCGCTGCATAGGCCAGCAGCAGGACCGTCGTGCCCACGCCCGCGCCCTGAAGCGCTGCGCCGGTCAGGATCAATCCCAGGATCGGACCCGCGCACGGCGCCCACAGCAGCCCCGTGGCCACGCCCAGCAACAGGGAGGCCCGCACGTCGCCCTGGTCTCCGCCATGCCGCTCGGCCTTGTCCGTCAGCCAGGACCCCGCCGCCACGAACGGGCGCGTCAGCCGATCACCCAGGGCGGGGAATAACAGGCTGAGGCCCAGTACGCCCATGACGGCCAGGGCGATCCAGCGCCCGACCGCATTGGCCCGCACAGCCCAGCCGCCGCCCAGGGCCGCCAGGGTGGCGACCCCGGCGAAGGTGACGGCCATGCCGACAAGCAGCGGAAAGCCGTTTCTCAAGAACGGCCGGCCCGCCCGAGCGAACACGAACGGCAGAACGGGCAGGATGCAGGGGCTGACGATGGTCAGAACACCGGCGAGATAGGACAGCAGGAACAGGATCATCGGACGGCCTGACGCAGAGTGTGTGACTTCATACGAACGGCGCAGACTTTCGGTCACCCTCCGCGTCGGCTTATCCCCCAAACTGCGGCCGGGCGGGCTAGACTTATCGCTTCCGATCCCCGATTCGCAGAGCCATGACGATCCACGCCCCGCCGCCGGAAGGCGGCCGCATCATCGACGAGCCGATGGAGACGGCGCTCAGCCGCCGCTATTTGGCCTACGCCCTGTCGACCATCACCAACCGCGCCCTGCCTGACGTGCGCGATGGCTTCAAGCCTGTGCACCGGCGCATCCTGTACGCCATGCACCAGATGCGGCTGAACCCGCAGGCTGCGGCGCGCAAATGCGCCAAGGTCGTGGGTGAGGTCATGGGCGGATACCACCCGCACGGCGACGCCTCGATCTATGAGGCCCTGGTGCGCCTGGCCCAGGATTTCGCCCAGCGGTATCCGCTGGTCGATGGTCAGGGCAACTTCGGCAATATCGACGGCGATAGCGCCGCGGCCATGCGCTATACCGAGTGCAAGCTGACGCCCGCCTCCGTGTTGCTGCTGGACGGCATCGATCAGGACGCCGTCGATTTCCGCCCGACCTATGACGATCAGGACGAAGAGCCGGTCGTCCTGCCGGCCGGATTCCCGAATCTGCTGGCCAATGGGTCATCCGGCATCGCGGTCGGCATGGCCACCTCGATCCCGCCGCACAATGTCGGCGAACTGATCGACGCCTGCCAGCTATTGCTGGAGCGGCCCGAGGCGACGACCGCCGAACTTGTGCAACTGGTTCCCGGTCCCGACTTCCCCACGGGCGGCGTGTCTGTTGAAGGCGCCGCCTCGATTCTGGACGCCTATGAGACGGGCCGGGGCGGGGTGCGACTGCGCGCCAAATGGGTCGAGGAGAAGCTGGATCGCGGCGCCTATCAGATCATCATCACCGAGATGCCCTATCAGGTGCAGAAGTCGCGCCTGATCGAGGCGTTGGCGGACCTGATCGAGCACAAGAAGGCGCCGCTGCTGGGCGATGTGCGCGACGAGTCGGCCGAAGACATCCGCCTGATCCTGGAGCCGAAGAACCGCACCATCGAGCCCGAGATGCTGATGGAAAGCCTGTTCAAACTGTCCGATCTGGAGGTCCGCTTCCCGATCAACATGAACGTGCTGGACGCCAGCGGCACGCCGCGCGTCATGGGGCTGAAGGATTGTCTGCGGGCCTTCCTGGATCACCGCCGCGAAGTGCTGAACCGCCGTTCGGAATGGCGGATCGCGCGGGTTGAGAAGCGGCTGCACCTGTTGGAAGGTCTGCGGATCGTCTTCCTGAATCTGGACGAGGTCATCCGCATCGTCCGCGAGGAAGAACAGCCCAAGGCCGTCCTGATCGCGCGGTTTGGTCTGACCGAGGTTCAGGCCGACTTCATCCTCGACACCCGGCTGCGTCAGTTGGCGCGTCTGGAAGAGATGACGATCGAAAAGGAATTCAAAGAACTGTCGGACGAACTGGCCAACCTGAAGGCGCTGACGTCGTCGGAAGGCAAGCAGTGGAAGGCGATTTCCAAGGAACTGGAGGCGGTTCGCAAGGCGCTGATTTCCCCGCGCCGGACCCTGATCGCCGACGCTGTGGATGCGTCCGCCTTTGTCGCTCCCGAGGCCTTCATCCCGCGCGAGGCCATCACCGTCATCCTGTCGGAACGCGGCTGGATTCGCGCCGCAAAGGGCAAGGTCGAGGATCCATCGGAACTGAAGTTCAAGGAAGGCGACCAACTGGCCTATCTGGTCCCGGCCTATACGACCGACAAACTGCTGGTCGGGGCCTCGGACGGGCGCATCTTCACGATCGGCGCCGACAAACTGGCGTCCGGTCGTGGGCATGGCGAGCCGCTGCGCCTGATGATCGATCTGGATGAGAAGGCCGAGATCATCGCCGTGTTGGCGCACCAGCCGGGCGCAAAATTGCTGATCGCGTCCAAGGCCGGTTACGGCTTCATCGCGCCGGAAGACGACACCCTGGCCCAGAAGCGGGGCGGCAAACAGGTTCTGAACGGCGAAATGCTGGCCATGCTGCGGGTGACGGGCGACCACATCGCCACCATCGGCGAGAATATCAAGACGCTGATCTTCCCCTTGGCGGAACTGCCCGAGATGGGCCGCGGCAAGGGTGTCAAGCTGCAGAACTTCAAACAAGGCGGTCTGGCCGATGTCGCGGTGTTCAGCGCCGAGCAGGGGCCGGAATGGGCGGACGGAGGCGGGCGTCGTCGCAATTGGCCTGACTGGAAAGACTGGCTGGGCAAACGCGCCGGCGCCGGTCGTCAGGGCCCGCGCGGCCTCAGGAAGTTCAGGTAGGCGGCCGTCAGGTCGCCTGATCCTCCAGCGGGGTCCAGCCCAGCTTGCCCAGCATCTCCATCGGGCGGAAGTCGGCCTTGTAGTCCATCTTGGCCGAGCCCCTGACCCAGTAGCCCAGATAGACATAGGGCAGGCCCACGATCGCGGCCTGGCGGACATGATCCAGGATGGCGAACCGTCCCAAGCTGCGCCGATCCATCGTCGGATCGTAGAAGCTGTACACCATCGACAGGCCGTCCTTCAGCAGGTCCGTCAGGGTCACGGCGACCAGATCGCCCGGCCCGCCATCGGTGGAGGGCAGGCGGTATTCGATCAGATGGGTGCGGACGGCCGTGTCCTCGACCATGGCGACATAGTCCAGCCAGCCCATGTCGCTCATGCCGCCGGTCGGGTGGCGGGTCGTCAGATAGCGACGCAGCAGTTGGAACTGCTCGGTGGTGGCCTCGGCCTCGACCAGGGCGCGCGACAGGTCCTCGTTGCGGGCCAGCACCTTGCGCTGCGACCGACTGAAGTCGAAGCGCGGTACGGGCAGCCGCACAGAAACGCAGGCGTCGCAGGCCTCGCACGCCGGGCGATAGGCGATGTTCTGGCTGCGGCGAAATCCGGCCAGGGTCAGTTCGTCGTTGACGTGGGCGCCGTCGGAAAAGGGCAGGTTGGCGAACACCTTCCGCTCGGTCTTGCCGGGCAGATAGGGGCAGGGCGCCACCGAGGTCATGAAGAAGCGAAGCTGTCGTGTCGGAACGTGCTGGGTCACGGCCTCAGGTCCGCATCCGATCTTGCCGATTTTGCGACATCAGGCTCATGGCGCGATTTGCCGTCATTCGCGGGCCGGCTGCAAGCGTCGGCGTTGCAGCCGGGCGGGTCACAGCGAGGTGTCCGTGGGCAGGACGGGCGCCTCACGCAGCAGGACGATGGCGATCCGCCGGTTGCCGGCCAGGCTGGGGTCGTCGGGATAAAGCGGATCGGAACCCGCCTTGCCCGCCACCGAATAGATACGGTCGGCGTCGACCCCGGCCGATTGCAGCACCAGACGCGAGGCGTTGGCGCGTTGTGACGACAGGCTCCAGTCCGCCGGCGCGCTGGCGCGATTGGAGCCGGCCGTGGCGCTCGTGTGGCCGGTGATGGAGATGCGATTGGGCAGTTGATTGATGACCTTGGACACCGCTCGTAGCAGCACCTGGGCCCGTGCGTTGGGGCGGGCGGAGTTGTTGTCGAACATGGACCGACCTTCCTGATCGACCAGCTGGATGCGCAGGCCCTCCGGCGTCTGGTCCACGATCAGTTGTTTGGACAGTTCGGCCAGTTCCGGCATCGACTGCATGGCCTGACGCAGGGATTCGGCTGCGCTGGCGAATTCGGCCGCCTCGCGCTTCTGCATTTCGGCCTGGAGCGCGGCGTCGCTGGCCGAGGATAGGTTGGCGCTGGGTCCAGTCTGATCGGTCGCCGGCGCCTCGGGCGCCAGTTGCTGCAGCACGGATTGGGAGCCGGAACTCTTGGGGCCGTCGTCACCCAACGCCGTACCGCCCAGGATGCCGCCCGAGCCTGAGGTGGTCTCCGATACGCTGGCCGGTGCGAAATATTCGGCGATGCCCTTCTTCTGCTCGGGGTCGGTCGCGTTGATCAGCCACATCAGTAGGAAGAAGGCCATCATTGCGGTGACGAAGTCCGCATAGGCCACCTTCCACGCGCCGCCATGGTGGCCCCCGCCGGAGACCTTCTTGACCTTCTTGATGAGGATCGGACGATCGCTCACGGACATGGATATGCATCCCGAGGAGTGGTGTCCCATTCTGACCCGGCAAGGTTAACCGCGCGTTGACCTTGAACGCCGCCGCGACGCGGCCTAGTCCGACGCAAACGCTTTCAGGAGCCTGACATGAAGATCGCTTTCGCCGGCCTGGGCGTTATGGGCGCCCCCATGGCGCGTCATCTGGTTCAGGCGGGCTACGACGTGACCGGCTTCAATCGCACGCCCGCGAAGGCCCAGGCCTGGGCCGCCGCGACCGGCGGGCGGGCTGCGATGACCGTGGCCGAGGCGGTACGAGGCGTGGACCTGTTCGTCCTGTGCGTCGGCAATGACGACGATGTGCGCGCGGTTGTGACCGAGGCCGTGCCGCATTTGGCCGAGGGCGCCGTCATCGTCGACCACACGACCACGTCGGCCAAGTTGGCGCGCGAGATGGCCGATCTGGCGGCGGGGCAGGGGCGCCGCTTCGTGGACGCCCCCGTGTCGGGCGGTCAGGCCGGGGCTGAAAACGGCCAGCTCAGCGTCATGGCGGGCGGGGACGCCGAGGCTCTGGCTAGGGTGGAGCCCGCCCTGAACGCCTATTCCAAGGCGATCAAACACATGGGGCCGGCGGGATCGGGCCAACTGACCAAGATGGTCAACCAGATCGCCATCGCCGGCGTGGTCCAGGGCCTGGCCGAGGCGGTGCATTTCGCACAGGTCGCGGGTCTCGACACCGACGCCGCCTATGAGGCCGTGTCGAAGGGCGCGGCGCAGAGCTGGCAGATGGACAACCGCTGGAAGACGGCGGCTAGGGGCGAGTTCGAATTCGGTTTCGCCGTCGACTGGATGCGCAAGGATCTGGGTCTGGTGCTCGACGAGGCGCGGTCGAACGGCGCCAAACTGGCCCTGACGGCTCTGGTCGACCAGTTCTACGCCGAGGTGCAGGGCATCGGCGGAAATCGCTGGGACACTTCCAGCCTGGCGGCGCGGCTGCAGCCTCGCAACTGATGGTTCAGAGGCGCCGATACATGACGTGCAGCCCGACCAGGCCGTGCGTCGGGTGATCGAACGCTTCGGGGACCGTCCCGACGATGTCGAAGCCAAGCTTTCGCCACAGGGCGACGGCGACTGTATTGGTTTCCACGACCGCATTGAACTGCATGGCCTTGAATCCGGCGTCGCGGGCGAAGGCTAGGGCGGCCTCGCCCAGGGCGCGGGCCACGCCGCGTCCGCGCGCCTGGGGCGCGACCATGAAACTGCCGTTGGCGACGTGGGCGCCGTTTCCCTGCTGGTTCGGGATGATCTTGGCGGCGCCCAGCACCCGACCGTCCTCGACCGCGACCAGGGTTCCGCCGGGAGCCGACGGCGTCCAAAACCCGCGCGCCTGCGCCTCGGTCATGTCCAGCGGATAGGTGTAGGTCTCGCCCGCGCGCGTGACGGCCTCGATGATCGGCCAGAGCCCCGGCCAGTCGGCGTCCGTGACCGGCCGAATCTCGACGGTCATCGGCCCAGCAAACGCGCGGCCTGGGGGGCGAAATAGGTCAGGACGCCCGCGCAACCGGCCCGCTTGAATCCATGCAGGGTCTCCAGAATGGCACGATCCTGATTCAGCCAGCCATTGGCGATGGAGGCCTGCATCATCGCATACTCGCCCGACACCTGATAGGCGAAGGTGGGCACGCGGAAGGTTTCCGAAACCCGGCGCACGATGTCCAGATAGGGCATCCCCGGCTTGACCATCACCGCATCGGCGCCTTCCGACAGGTCCATGGCCACCTCCTTCAGCGCCTCGTCGGAGTTGGCGTAGTCCATCTGATAGGTCTTCTTGTCGCCCTTCAGCATGGCGGACGACCCCACGGCGTCGCGGTAGGGGCCATAGAAGGCCGAGGCGAACTTGGCCGCGTAGGACAGGATCAGCGTGTCCTGAAATCCATTGGCCTCCAGCGCTTCGCGCACCGCCTGGATGCGCCCGTCCATCATGTCGGAAGGCGCCACGACGTCGGCTCCGGCGTGGGCGTGAATGAAGGCCTGTTCTGCCAGGCGGTCCAGCGAAGCGTCGTTTAAAACCCGCTCTCCCTCCATCACCCCGTCGTGCCCGTGGTCGGTGTAGCAGTCCAGCGCCACGTCGGTCATGACGCCGATCTCGGGAGCAGCGTCCTTGATCGCCTTAATACAGTCGGGGATCAGGCCGTCGGGATCGGTCGCCCCGGTGCCGACCGCATCCTTGATCGCGCCATCGACATTGGGGAACAGAGCCACCATCGGAATGCCGAGGTCACGCGCCTGGACCGCCGCAGCCGCGGCCGCCTTGGGCGAAAGCCGAAACACGCCGGGCATGGAGGCGACCGGAACACGATCCTCCACCCCGTCATGCACGATCAGCGGCCAGATCAGATCGGCCGGCGTCAGGGTGGTTTCGGCCACCAGGCGGCGCACCCATGAGCTGGCGCGCAGGCGGCGCGGCCGGGCGAGCGGGAAGGGGGCGGGCTGATACGGAAGCATGGCGTGACCTTGCGAAATCTGGCGTGGGACTAGCGCCGCAGGGCGAACGGCGCAAATCGCGAGATGCGTCGGATCGTTTCGGTCGTGATCGCCGCTTGCGCGGATCGGTGAAATGCGGGCCTATCGCGACAATCAAGGGAGACGGCGATGATCTGGAAATTGGCGACGAACGTGACGGCCTTGGCTTCGGCGGCGGGCCTATCCGGCTGTATCATCATCGACTCGGACGGTGGGGAGCGCACGGTCGTCAGATCGGCTTCGGATTATGCCTTGAGGGCAGATCAGGCAGCGGCTGACGCCGAACCCGCAGGCTATGCCGACCTGTACGCCGAGGCCTTCGCCGACCCCAGGCGTCCCGCCGAAGAGGTGGCGCGCGATGCGCTGCGTCATCCGGCCGAGATGCTGGCCTTCGCCCAGCTGGCGCCCGGCGACAAGGTCGCCGACATCCGCCCCGGCTCCGGCTATTTCACCCGCCTGTTCTCCGACGTCGTCGGCCCGACTGGCCGCGTCTACGCCTTCGTGCCCGAGCGGACGATGGCGCGCGAAAACGCGGGTGCCGACGCCCTGGCCGCTGCCTATCCGAACGTGGCGCGGGTCAACGGCCTGTTGGACTCCATGACCTTCGCCGAGCCGCTGGACATGATCTTCATGAGCCAGGAGTACCACGACTTCCACATCCCCGGTTTCAACACCGACGTCGCCCGGATGAACGCCGCCGCCTTCGCCGCCCTGAGGCCGGGTGGTCGCTACATCCTGATCGACCACCAGGCCGCGCCGGGAACCGGCGTTTCGGCGGTCCAGACCCTGCACCGGATCGAAGGCGACTATCTGAAGCGCGAGGTCCAGGCGGCCGGATTTGTCTATGAGGGCGAAAGCACAGCCGTCGCCAACCCGGCCGACGATCACAGCCTGAACGTCTTCGACGAGAGGATTCGCGGCAGGACAGACCAATTCGTCTATCGCTTCCGCAAGCCGGGCTAACCCGCTCAGGCTAGTGAGAACCGTTATCAATTAACGGTTTGGGTCGTTTTGTCCATGTCGCGGACATGGACAAGGCGGCGCGGGGAGAGCAGAAAACGTTCAGCCGTCGCCATAAGCGAAAGACTCCGCGTTGTTCGATTACAAGGCCGCCTTCAACCGCTCCGTGGAGCAGGTTCGCAGCGAAGGACGCTATCGCGTCTTCGCCGATCTCAAGCGCGTGCGTGGCCAGTTCCCGCTCGCCGTGCGTCGCCGTGAAGATGGGTCCGAACAGGATGTCGTCATCTGGTGCTCCAACGACTATCTCGGCATGGGCCAGCACGACGCGGTGCTGTCGGCTATGCACGAAGAGATCGACGCCGTGGGCGCCGGCGCCGGCGGCACCCGCAACATTTCCGGCACGACCCGTTCGGCGGTGGACCTGGAGGCCGAGCTGGCCGACTGGCACCAGAAGGAAGCGGCGCTGCTCTTCACATCGGGCTATGTGGGCAATGAGGCGACGCTGTCGACGCTTCAGAAGATTCTGCCCGGCCTGATCGTCTTCTCCGACTCGGTGAACCACGCCTCCATGATCGCCGGCATCCGCCATGGCGGGGGCGAGCGTCATGTGTTCATGCACAACGACCTGGCGCATCTGGAAAGCCTGCTGGCCGCCGCGCCCGCCGACGCGCCCAAGCTGATCGCATTCGAGAGCGTCTATTCGATGGACGGCGACATCGCCGACCTGGCCGGCACCATCGCCTTGGCCAAGACATACGGCGCCATGACCTATCTCGACGAGGTGCACGCCGTTGGCCTGTATGGACGCACGGGCGCGGGCGTGGCCGAACGCGACGGCGTTCTGAACCAGATCGACATCATCGAGTGCACTTTGGGCAAGGCCATCGGCGTGATGGGCGGCTATATCGCGGCCGACGCCGTGATCGTGGACGCGGTCCGCAGCTGGGCTTCGGGCTTCATCTTCACCACCAGCCTGCCGCCGGCCCTGACGGCGGGGGCGCTAGCCTCTGTGCGTCACCTGAAAAGCCATCCGGAACTGCGTGAAAAACATCAGGAACGCGCCGCGACGCTGAAGGCTCGCTTCGCCGCTGCCGGCATTCCGGTGATGGAAAGCGAGAGCCACATCGTGCCTGTGCATGTGGGCGATCCGATCCACTGCAAGATGATCTCGGACATGCTGCTGGATGAATACGGCGTCTATGTTCAGCCGATCAACTATCCGACCGTGCCCAAGGGAACCGAGCGCCTGCGCTTCACACCCTCGCCGAACCACACCGACGCCATGATGGACCATCTGGTCCAGGCGATGGACAAGCTGTTCGCCCACTGCAACGTGGCGCGCCGTCCCGTCGCCGCATGACGACCGGCGACGACCTCGGTGAGGTCATCGTCGAGTTCACCCGTAACGGCCCCTACGTCAAATGCTCGGCCATCCACGTCGCCACCGGCCGCGAGGTCAGCGCCATGGGCCCGGTGAACGAGCCGAAGTCCGTCGAACGGGTGGCGATCGCCAAGTTGCGACGCGCCTTGGCGACATAGCCCGCGTCACGCTCGCTGGTTCGAACACGACGATGCTTGATACGCCCACCCTCGACACACCCCGTTTCGAAATGCGGAAGCTGGTTCGCCAGGACGCAACGGCGCTGTTTCCCACCCTGTCCGACGACGCCCAGTGTCTCTACATGTCGCGCGGCGCGTTCGGCAGCGAGGCGGAACTGGCGGACTGGCTGACCGATCCGACATGGCCAGGCCGCAGCTGGATCGCCGTGGATCGAACCACAGGGGCCGTCGCCGGTCGATACGTCGCCTTTCCCGGTCGAGACGAGGGCGTGTTCGAAGTCGGCTATGTCACGGTCATCGACCATCAGGGTCGTGGGGCGGCCAAGGAGTGTATGACTGCCCTGATTTCCTATCTTTTCGCGCGCGAGGGCCGCCGACGGGTCTATGCGGAAATCGACGCCGAGAATGTCGCGTCCATCGCTCTGGCCGAAAGCCTCGGCCTAGTGCGGGAGGGCTGTCTGAGGGAGCACGAGACGACCCACAAGGGGCTGTGCGACATGGTGGTCTATGGCGCGCTTCGGCGCGAGTGGCGGGTGCCACAGACTTCGACAGTCTAGCGGGCGCAGGCCATTCATTGAACGCCGCGCCACAAGATGTTGTGGTCGCGCGCGGCTGGGGATAGATAGGCCAGCTTCTGATTTGCGGGGATTTCAGCGTGACGGCCTTCACTCACGACGCCTATTTCACCAAAACGCTCGCTGACGCCGACCCGGACGTCTTCAAGGGCATCCAGGGTGAACTGGGCCGTCAGCGCGAACAGATCGAACTGATCGCCTCCGAGAACATCGTCTCCCAGGCTGTGCTGGACGCGCAAGGCTCTGTCCTGACGAACAAATATGCGGAAGGCTATCCCGGTCGCCGCTATTACGGCGGCTGCGAGTTCGTCGACATCACCGAGGATCTTGCGCGCGAGCGGGCGAAGAAGCTGTTCGGCGCCGCCTTCGCCAACGTCCAGCCTCACTCTGGCGCCCAGGCCAACCAGGCCGTCTTCTTCACCCTGCTGCAGCCCGGCGACACCTTCCTGGGCATGGATCTGGCCTGCGGCGGACACCTGACGCACGGTTCACCAGCCAACCAGTCGGGCAAGTGGTTCCGCCCCGTGACCTACAAGGTTCGCGAAGACACCCACCTGATCGACTACGATCACGTCGCCGAAATGGCCGAGAAGGAGAAGCCCAAGCTGATCCTGGCGGGCGCCAGCGCCTATTCGCGCCACATCGACTTCAAGCGCTTCCGCGAGATCGCAGATTCGGTCGGCGCCTATCTGATGGTCGATATGGCCCACTATGCCGGTCTGATCGCCGGGGGCGCCTATCCCGACCCGATCCCGCACGCCCACGTCGTGACGACCACGACGCACAAGACCCTGCGCGGCCCGCGCGGCGGCATGATCCTGTCTAACGACGTTGATCTGGGCAAGAAGATCAACTCGGCCGTTTTCCCCGGCCTGCAGGGCGGCCCGCTGGAACACGTCATCGCCGCCAAGGCCGTGGCCTTCGGCGAGGCGCTGAAGCCCGAGTTCAAGCTGTATGCCCAACAGATCGTCAAGAACGCCCAGGCCCTGTCCGGCGTGCTGATCGAGCGCGGTCTGGCCATCGTCTCGGGCGGCACGGACAGCCACCTGGCCCTGGTCGACCTGCGGCCAAAGGGTGTGACCGGCAAGGCGACCGAGCATGAACTCGAAAAGGCGCTGATGACCTGCAACAAGAACGGCGTGCCGTTCGACACTGCGCCCTTCACCGTCACCTCGGGCGTCCGCCTGGGCGCCCCCGCAGGCACCACGCGCGGCTTCGGCGAAGAAGAGTTCAAACAGATCGGTCACTGGATCGCCGACGTCGTCTCGTCGATGAACGGCGGCGACGAAGCCGATCCGGCCGTGGTCGCTGGTGTCGCTGCTCAGGTGCGCGAGTTGACGCATCGCTTCCCAATCTACGGGTAAGCCGCTGATGAAGTGCCCGTTTTGCGGTCATCAGGATACGCAGGTTAAGGATAGCCGACCGTCGGACGACGGCTCGGCCATTCGTCGCCGCCGGTCCTGTCCCAACTGCAACGGCCGCTTCACGACCTTCGAGCGCGTCCAGTTGCGCGAACTGGTCATCTTGAAGCGCAACGGACGACGCACCCCGTTCGAACGCGACAAGTTGGAACGCTCTTTAGGCGTGGCCCTGCGCAAACGCCCGGTCCAGGCCGATCAGGTCGAGCAGATGGTCAACCGGATCGTCCGCCAGTTGGAAAGTCTGGGCGAAACGGAAATCCCGTCCAGCACCGTCGGCGACTTCATCATGAAGGCGCTGAAGGGCGTGGATGAGGTGGCCTATGTCCGCTACGCCTCGGTCTATAAGGATTTCCGCCACACCGGCGATTTCGCAAAATTCCTGGGCGACGAAGGGTTGGACGAGCCGACCGGCAAGGTCTGATGCGGGTCACCCTGAAACTGGCGACCTCGCTGGACGGGCGGATCGCCACGGCCTCGGGTGAAAGCCAGTGGATCACCGGCGAGGCGGCGCGGCTGGAGGGCCACAGGCTGCGCGCCGCCCATGACGCCATTCTGGTCGGCGTGGCGACGGTGCTGCACGACGATCCCGAACTGACCGCCCGCCTGCCGGGCCGCGCCGTGGACCAGCCGTTGCGGGTTGTGCTGGACAGCCGGCTTCGGACGCCTTGCACAGCGAAGGTCGCTGGCGAGAACACCCTGATCCTGACCTCCGCCGAGCCCCAAGCCATCGGGTCGGCCAAGGTGCGGCGGGTTGAAGCGGAAGACGGCCGTCCGGCCATCCCCGCTGTGCTGAAGGCCCTGAAAGACGCTGGCGTGACCTCGGTTCTGATCGAGGGCGGCGGGCAGGTCGCGGCGTCCTTCCTGCGCGCCAAGGCCGTCGATGCGTTGGAATGGTTCCGCGCGCCCATGCTGCTGGGAGGGGAGGGGCGGCCCTGCGTCGCCGCCTTGGCTCTTGCAAAGCTGTCCGACGCCCCCAAGTTCCGTCGCCTGGGCGTTGAGCCCGTAGGCGCCGATCTGTGGGAACGCTACGTCCGTCTGTGATGTCGATTTCAGACGATTGAGACTATTCAGACTGTGTTTTCGGGGTCCGAAAGGGGCCAACGCCAAATGTTCACCGGCATCGTCACCGACATCGGCCGCGTCCGCGACGTTCGCGAGACCGACCGCGACCTGCGCTATGAGATCGAGACGGCCTGGGACACCGCAGGCATAGACCTGGGCGCCTCCATCAGTCATGCGGGCTGCTGCCTGACTGTGACGGAGAAGGGCTTGGACGAGAATGGGGGCTGGTTCGCCGTCGAGGTGTCGAACGAGACCTTGTCCAAGACCACGCTTGGCTCCTGGGCCGTGGGGGACAGCGTCAACCTGGAACGGGCGGCAAAACTGGGCGACGAGATGGGCGGCCATGTCGTTTCAGGACACGTCGACGGCTTGGGACGCATCGTTTCCATCACGCCGGAGGGCGGATCGCACCGGATCGGGGTCGAGGCTCCGTCCCCTTTGCATCGCTATATCGCCGGCAAGGGTTCGATCACCGTTGATGGCGTGTCCCTGACCGTTAACGCGGTCGAGGGGCAGGTCTTCTGGCTGAACATCATCCCCCACACCTGGGCGGTGACGACGCTGGGGGAGCTCAAGGTCGGCGATCTGGTCAATCTGGAGATCGACATGCTGGCGCGTTACCTCGCGCGGTGGCAGGAGACGGCATGATGCAAGTCCCGGCCGCCAATGTGAACGACAGCCCAATCAGTCCGATCGAGGACATCCTGGAGGACGCCCGCAACGGCCGTCCCTACATCTTGGTGGACGCCGAGGACCGCGAAAATGAGGGGGACATCATCATCCCCGCCCAGTTCGCCACGCCGGACCAGATCAACTTCATGATCCGCCAGGCGCGGGGCCTGGTCTGCCTGGCCCTGACGGCCGAGCGGGCGCAGCAACTGCGCCTTCCGCCGATGGCCGCCGACAATCGCGAGAGCATGAAGACGGCCTTCACCGTCTCCATCGAGGCCAAGGAGGGCGTCACGACCGGCATCTCCGCCGCCGACCGCTCGCGCACCATCCATGTGGCGACCGATGCGTCCAAGGGCATGGACGACATCGTCTCACCCGGCCACATCTTCCCCCTGGTGGCGCGCGATGGCGGCGTTTTGGTCCGCGCTGGCCACACCGAGGCGGCCGTGGACATCAGCCGCATGGCCGGCCTGACGCCCGCCGGGGTGATCTGCGAGATCATCAAGGACGACGGCGAGATGGCGCGGATGCCCGATCTGGTGGCCTTCGCCCAACTGCATGGGCTGAAGATCGGCACCATCGCCGATCTGATCGCCTATCGCCGCCGCACAGAACGCTTCGTCGAGCGGATTATGGACACCCCGTTCGACAGTGTGCACGGCGGACCGTTCCGCCTGATGCTGTACAAGAACACCATCGAGGGGGCCGAACACGTCGCCCTGGTCCACGGCCGGATCGACCCGTCCAAGCCGACCCTGGTGCGGATGCATCAGGTCGATTTCGCCTGCGACCTGCTGGGTCACGTGGAGGCGCGCCAGGATTATGTGCCCAGCGCCCTGCGCCAGATCACCGACCATGAGGGCCCCGGCGTGGTCGTGTTCCTGCGCGACCCGTCGCTGACATCGCTGGCCGAGCGGCTGGCGGGGGCGGACCGGCCAACGGCGGTGGATCGGTCGCTGCGGGCTTACGGAGTCGGGGCGCAGATCCTGCTGGACCTGGGCGTCAAGGACATGATCGTGATGAGTTCGACCCGACCCGAACCAACCGCGCTGGAAGGCTACGGCCTGCGCATCGTCGGCTGGCGGGACATGGATGGAGAGACCAAGGCGTGAGCGAAGCCCCCCGTATTCTGATCGTTGAGGCTCGGTTCTATGACGAGCTGGCGGACGCCCTTCTCGAGGGCGCCAAGGAGACGCTGAAGGCGCGCGGCGCCGACTTCGACGTGATCACCGTGCCCGGCGCGCTGGAAATCCCTCCCGCGATCGCCATGGCCGAAGAGGCGGGACGCTTCCCGACCGCGCCACGCTATGACGGCTATGTCGCGCTCGGCACGGTCATCCGCGGCGAGACCTATCATTTCGAGATCGTCTCGGATCAGTCGGCGGCCGGCATCATGGCCCTGGGGGTCAAGGGTCTGGCCATTGGCAACGGCGTGCTGACGACCGAGGACGAGGATCAGGCCTGGTATCGGGCGCGGTTGTCGGAAGGGGATAAGGGGGGCGGGGCGGCGAAAGCCTGTCTGGAACTGATTGCCTTGAAGAAGCGATTGCGCGTAGGCGTCGGCGCATGACTGAACCGAACAGCGTAAAAGCCGTCCTCGAACAACTCGCCGAAGCCCAAAGGCAGCGCGCCGAGCCGAATCTGACCTCCAAACAGCGCCGCGCCCGAACCGTGTCGCGTCTCGCCGCCGTGCAGGCGCTCTATCAGATGGAGCTTGCGGGCGAGGGCGTGGAGACGGTGATCACCGAATTCTCCAACTTCCGCTTCGACGCCGACATCGAGGGCGAGGCCCTGGCCGAGGCCGACGAGGCCTATTTCGCAGACATCGTGCGCGGCGTGATCGAAAGCCAGCGCGATATCGACGCCGCCATCAAGGCGCGCCTGGCCTCCAACTGGAAGCTGGAGCGGATCGACGCCACCCTGCGCGCCCTTCTGCGGTCGGGCGCCTGGGAGCTGATGAAACACCCCGAGACGCCGCGCGAGGTCGTGATCGACGAATACGTCGAGCTGGCCAAGGCCTTCTTCGACGACGCCGAGGCGCGCTTCGTCAACGCCGCGCTGGACGGCGTAGCCAAAGACACGCGCAAATAATGCCCGCGCTCGACGTCGCGGGCGAGTTCGAGACGATCGAGAGGCTGCTGAGGCCCCTGGCCCATCCCGAGTGGGCGAGGGGGCTTATGGACGACGTGGCTGTGTTGCCGTCGCGTCCCGGCCATGACCTCGTCCTGACCAAGGACGCCATGGTCGAGGGCGTGCATTTCCTGCCCGACGATCCGATGAATACCGTGGCCAGGAAGCTGCTGCGGGTGAATCTGTCGGACTTGGCGGCCAAGGGCGCCGAGCCGTTCGGCTATCTGCTGTCCTGCTTCTGGCCGGAACGCTGCGGCTGGCCAGAGCGCGAAGCCTTTGCGGCGGGTCTGGCCGAGGATCAGGCCAGGTTCGGCGTGGCCCTGCTGGGCGGCGACACGGTCAGGACGCCGGGACCGGCCAGCTTCTCCCTGACTGCCCTGGGCTGGGTGTCGGCGGGCGCGGCGGTTTCGCGGGCGGGGGCGCAGGTGGGGGATCTGGTCTTCGTCACCGGCGCCATCGGCGATGGGTTTCTGGGCCTGCGGGCGGCGCGGGGTGAACTGTCGCTGGACGAGGTGCGTCTCGCGGCTCTGATCGACCGCTACCGGACGCCGACGCCGCGCCTGGATTTCGCACAGGCGATCCGAGAGTTCGCGACGGCATCGGTGGATGTGTCCGATGGTCTGGCGGCGGACCTGGGCCATATCGCCCACGTCAGCGGCGTCGGCGTCACCCTTAACCTGAACGTTCTGCCGCTGTCGGCCGCCGCCCAGGCGTGGTTCGACGACCGCGTCGATGCTCAACTGTCGTTGGAAGACCTGGCCAGCGGCGGCGACGACTACGAGATCGCCTTCACCGCCCGTCCCCGCCATGAGGAGGCGCTGCGTCGCGAGGCCGAGAAGCGACTGGTCCGACTGACGCGAATAGGCGACGTAACTTCCGGCGCCGGCCTGACCGCGATCCACGACGGTCGTCCGATCGAAATGAGACGTCGCGGCTGGACCCATGGCTGAGGCGGCAAGGGAATCCTAACGCCCATCGGCTAAAGAGTCGTGATGGATCGCAGAACCCTGATAGCCGCCGGGACCGTCGCCCTTGCAGGCGGCCTGCCGCGCCCCGCCGCCTCCAGCGACGCACCTGCCGCGCCTGCGTCCTTGAGCATCGCCGGATTGGGCCTACCGGTCATCGACGGCGGCCGGCTTCGCAACTACGTCTTCGTCGCGCTTCGACTGGAACTGGGCGCCGGCAAGACGATGGAACAGATCAAGCCCAAGGAAGCCTTCTTTCGCGACGCCCTGGTCCGCGCCGCCCATCGCACGCCCTTCACCGTGCCCGGCGACTGGACCCGATTGGATGAACGCGCCCTTTCCGCCGCCCTTGTTTCGGCTTCGGCCGCGATTTCCGGGCGCGGCTCCATCCGGCGTGTCCAGGTGCTCAGCCAGACACCGCGTCGCCGGACAGGGATACCGACGCCGCGTTAGATGCCACCGAGGATTTTGGCTTCCTCGTCTAAGGTGTTCCCGCCGGCCACCACGTCTTCCGCTTCCTTGCGCTTCGCCGCGACAAGCGCCGCGTGCTGCTCAGGCGTATAGCAAATGCGCTGCTGCAGCCGTCGGCCGGTAGGAGCGCGCGTTTCGCAGATCCGACGCGACCTTTGAGGCGCCGCCTGCGTGGTGGGCGCGGGTTGGGCCGTAGCCGGTGCGGGCGCCGCCGGTTGGTCTTGAACCATTAAGGCTGCGACGAAAAACGCGACATTCAAGATCATTTGCAAAACCTCATTCTCATGAAGGGTCTCACGATCTGCGCGAAGTGGCAACGGTCTCAGGTTGTTTTGAAGCGGGTCGCTCTCACGGCCACCTGGTGTGATTGCATCGAAACTCCCGCCGTGACACCGTTGGTATGCAAATCCCAAAGGACGCACTGACGCGTTCGCCGCGTGCGGGGGGACCGGAAGGCGGACAGAGGCGACAACGCCCGACCGCCGCCCATGGCCTGCGCGCCTGGTTGCAAGGGCATGGAAACGCCAATGACGAACTCACTTACGCTGGTCTTCGCGGCGGGCGTTCTGGCGGTGCTTTACGGCGCCGTTCAGACCGCCGTGCTGATGAAGGCGAGCACCGGAAACGACAAGATGCGAGAGATCGCAGCGGCCATTCAGGAAGGCGCTTCCGCCTATCTGAAACGGCAATATCTGACCATCGGTCTGGTCGGGATCTTGATCCTGATCGCGGCCTATTTTCTGATCGGCGTCTATGCCGCCATCGGCTTCCTGATCGGGGCCTTCTTGTCCGGGGCGGCCGGTTATGCAGGGATGCTGATATCCGTGCGCGCCAATGTCCGCACAGCCCAGGCCGCGTCCCAAGGTCTGGCAAAGGGGCTGGACCTGGCGTTCCGATCGGGCGCCATCACCGGCATGTTCGTGGCGGGCGGCGCCCTGATCGGGGTGTCGGGCTACTATATCGTGCTGACCCAGCATTTGGGGCTGGCGTCGACCGGACGCGACGTCATCGACGGGCTGGTGGCGTTGGGCTTCGGCGCATCGCTAATCTCCATCTTCGCGCGTCTGGGCGGCGGCATCTTCACCAAGGGCGCCGACGTCGGCGGCGACATGGTAGGCAAGGTCGAGGCGGGCATCCCGGAAGACGATCCCCGCAACGCCGCCACCATCGCCGACAATGTCGGTGACAACGTCGGCGACTGCGCCGGCATGGCTGCCGACCTGTTCGAGACCTATGCGGTGACGACGGTGGCGACCATGGTGCTGGCCGCCATCTTCTTCCGAGGCCAGCCCTATGTGGATGTCATGATGGTCCTGCCGCTGGCGATCTGCGCCGTCTGCGTGGTCACCTCCATCGTCGGCAGCGTCTTCGTGCGACTGGGCAAGAGCCGCAACATCATGGGCGCGCTGTACCAGGGCCTGATCGTGACCGGCGTCCTATCGATTGGGGCGGTCTGGTGGGTCATCAACCAGATGGTGACAGGGCCTATCGTCACGGCCAGCGGGTTGGAGATCCAGCCCATGGCGCTGTTCTGGTCCGGCATGGTCGGACTGGTAGTGACGGCGGCGATCGTGGTGGTGACGGAATACTACACCGGGTCGGGCTTCCGGCCGGTGCGGTCGGTGGCCAACGCCTCGGTCTCCGGTCACGGCACCAATGTCATCCAGGGTCTGGCGGTGTCGTTGGAGGCCACGGCTCTCCCGGCTCTCACGATCATCGTCGGCATCATCGTCAGCTTCCAGTTGGCGGGCCTGTTCGGCATCGCCATCGCCACAACGACCATGCTGGGCGTGGCGGGGATGATCGTGGCGCTGGACGCCTTCGGTCCCGTCACCGACAACGCCGGCGGCATCGCCGAGATGGCCGGCCTCCCGGCTGAGGTGCGCCATTCGACAGATGCGCTGGATGCGGTCGGCAACACGACCAAGGCGGTGACCAAGGGCTACGCCATCGGTTCTGCGGGTCTCGGCGCGCTGGTGCTGTTCGCGGCCTACACGTCGGACCTGCAGTATTTCTCGGCCAATCCGGCGGACTATCCGTTCTTCGCTAATATGGGGGAGGTCGCATTCGACCTAACCAATCCGTACGTCGTCGTCGGTCTGCTGTTCGGGGGGCTGCTGCCCTTCCTGTTCGGCGGCATGTCGATGATGGCGGTCGGGCGGGCGGCCGAATCGGTGGTCGAAGAGGTGCGGCGGCAGTTCCGCGAGAACCCGGGCATCATGACCTATCAGGTCAAACCGGAATACGGGCGGGCGGTCGACATCCTGACCAAGGCGGCGATCCGCGAGATGATCGCGCCGTCGCTGCTGCCGGTGCTGTCGCCTATCGTTCTGTTCGTCGCGGTGCTGAGCATTTCGGACAAGGCCAACGCCTTCGCCGCCCTCGGCGCCATGCTGATGGGGGTGATCGTGACCGGCCTGTTCGTGGCCATTTCGATGACCTCGGGCGGCGGCGCCTGGGACAACGCCAAGAAGGTGATCGAGGAAGGCTTCACCGACAAGAACGGCGTCGTCCACGGTAAGGGGTCGGAGGCGCACAAGGCGGCCGTGACCGGCGATACGGTCGGCGATCCCTACAAGGACACGTCCGGCCCGGCGGTCAATCCAATGATCAAAATCACCAATATCGTCGCCCTGCTTCTGCTGGCGATGCTGGCCAGCGGCTCGGTCGGTTAGAGCCGTTCCGAAACAACGACGGCCCGGAGAACGATCTCCGGGCCGTTCGCTTGTCTGGAGGCGGGCGAACTTAGTCGGGGCGGCGCTGACCGGGCGTGTCGTCTTCCGTGCGGGGCAATTGGCCGCGACCGACGTTGCCGAGCAGTTGCTCCAGAACCGTCAGCGAGCGGCCGCGCGTCGGGGTCTCGTTACGGTTCATCGCGACGTCCTCGCCGTCGGTCAGACCCAGGGTCCGCACCGCCGCCACCTGATCGCCGCCGGGCGCGAAGGTGATCTCGGTCACAGTGCGGCTGGAGACCTTGGGCAGGTTGTAGGTGTATTTCTCGGTCGTCTGGCTGATGTAGTACCAGACTTGGTTAGGTTCGAACGTCGAGGTGGTCGAGGGCGAGCCCAGCTTGGCCAGCACCGTCTCCTTGGTGTCGGTCCCGGCGACCACGTCCTGGGGCTTGGCGTCGATGGCCTGGAAGCCGTTGGAGCCGATAACGGGCGCGCAGGCGGCGCTGAAACCGGCCAGCGAAACGGCGGCGAGAAGCGGGACGAAACGGGACATGGTCGGGCGCCTGCGAGAGAACAAGGTCTTTGACCTAGACGGACCTGCGTCCTAGTTCAACGGCGCGGCGGAAAAGGGGCCGTAGGAACCCATGCTGAAAAACCTGTTCAAACCCAGATCTGGGCCGCGCATCGGCGACGATCTTTACGCCAAGGCCGTGTCTCAGGCGCGAAATCCCGTCTTTTACACGCGGTTGGGCGTCGCCGACCGCATAGACGCCCGATTCGAGCTTTATACGTTGCACGTGCTGCTGCTGGTGCTGCGCTTGCGCGATGAAGACACGGCCCAAGGACGCGACGCGGCCCAGGCGGTATTCGACGTCTATGTATCAGCGCTGGATAATGCGTTGCGCGAGGAAGGCGTGGGCGACGTCTCGGTGGGCAAGAAGATGCGTAAGCTGGGCGAAGCGGTCTATGGCCGCATGAACGCCTATGAGGCGCCGCTAAGGGCCGGCGACGCCACGACCTTGGCCGAGGCCATGGCCCGCAACGTTTATGCGGAGACGCAAGCTGATCACGCCGCCGCCTTGGCGGACTACGCCCTGGCCAGCCGGTCGGCGCTGGGCGCACAAGATTACAAGACCGTGCTGGCGACGCCAGCCTGGGCCGAGGTTTAACGAGATGAGCATGACGCAGCCTTTCAGCGACGTGGTTCGCATCAATCAGATCGGCGCCGGCCTGAGCCGTCGGCTGGAACCGGACGCCGACACCCGCAAACGAATCGCTCAATCCCTGGATCTGCAGCGGCTTGAGGATTTCATCGTCGATCTGGAGATAAAGCCCACGCCTTCCACCAGCGAATGGACGATGAGGGGCCGGGTCGTCGCCCACGCCGTCCAGACCTGCGGTCTGACGCTGGAGCCGCTGCCGGTCGATGTTGACCGACGCTTCTCGATCCAGATGGCCGAGGCGGCGGCCGAGGAAACCGACGAGATCGAGATCACGCTGGACGAGGAGGGCGCCGACCTGATCGAGGATGGCAAGATCGACCTGGGCCAGTACGCCGTCGAACAGTTGGTGCTGTCGCTGGACCCGTTCCCCCGCAAGCCGGGCGCGGAGTTCGTGCAACCGGAAGAACCCAGTGAAATCTCGCCGTTCGCCGCTCTGAAGGCCTTGAAGGATCGCGAAGATCCGGCCTGAGGCGGGGCCGAGGTTGACGTAGGGACCGGGTGGTTGCATCCCCCGGCGTCGGCGCTATCGTCCAGCGCCCAATCTGAAAGCGTCGCGCGACAAGACGACGCGGCCACACGAGGTCCATTTGCCCACCCCAGTTACGATCTCGCTTGACGCCATGGGCGGCGATCACGGGCCGTCCGTCGTCGTTCCCGGCATCAGCAGTTACCTCTCCGCCCACAATGGCGAGGGCGTGCGGTTCCTGCTGCATGGCGACGAGACCCAGATCCGGGCGCAGCTGGCCCGCTGCAACCTGGCGGCCGACATCATCGACATCCGACACACCGAAAAGGTCGTGGCTATGGACGAGAAGCCGGCCCAGGCGATGCGGCGCGGCAAGGGCTCCAGCCTGTGGAACGCCATCGAGGCCGTGAAGACGGGCGAGGCGGGTGGCGTGGTCTCGGCCGGCAACACCGGCGCCTTGATGGCCATCGCCAAGCTGATCCTGCGGATGTCCGCGCCCGGCCTGGAACGGCCGGCTATCGTCGCGAGCTGGCCGACCTTCAAGGGGCATACCGCCGTTCTGGACGTGGGCGCCAACATCGGCAGCGACGCGGAGCAGTTGATCGAGTTCGCCATCATGGGCGAGGCCTTCCAGGCGGCGGTGCGCGGGGTGGCGCGCCCGACCATCGGCCTGCTGAATGTCGGCTCCGAGGACATGAAGGGCAATGAACAGGTCAAGGAGGCGCATGCTATCCTGCGCGATGGCCCGTTCGACCTGAACTATCATGGCTTCGTCGAGGGCGACGACATCGCCAAGGGCACGGTGGATGTTGTTGTCACCGACGGCTTCACCGGCAACATCGCCCTGAAGACCGCCGAGGGCACGGCTCGCTATATTTCGGCCCTGCTGAAAGAAGCCCTGACTTCAAATCTGCAGTCAAAGCTGGGCGCCGCCATCGCCATGCCGGCCCTGAAGAAGATGCGTCAGAAGATCGACCCCAGCGCCATCAACGGCGGTCCCTTGCTGGGTCTGAACGGCATCGTGGTGAAAAGCCACGGCGGCGCGGACGCCAAGGGGTTCGGCAACGCCATCCGCATCGCTGTCGATCTGGCCCGCAGCGACTATATGAGCAAGGTGGGGGACAACCTGGGCAAGCTGGACGCCGTGTTCGATCACGCCAAGGCCGCCGCCCCCGTGGGAGAAACCGTCCAGTGAGCGTCACCCGCAGCGTCGTCACCGGCGTCGGCTCCTTCCTGCCGGAGCAGATCGTCACCAACGCCGATCTGGCCAAGATCGTCGACACCTCCGACGAATGGATCCAGGAACGCACCGGCATCAAGCAGCGCCACAAGGCGCGCGACGACCAGCCGACCAGCGACCTGGCGGTCGAGGCGGCCAGGAAAGCTCTGGCGGACGCCGGCAAGACGCCGACGGACGTCGATCTGATCATCGTGGCCACCACCACGCCGGACATGACCTTCCCGGCCGTGGCCTCCATCGTTCAAAGCAAGCTGGGGGCCGGCGTGGGCGTGGCCTTCGATGTCCAGGCGGTCTGTTCGGGCTTCGTCTATGCGCTCAGCGTCGCCGACGGTTTCGTGGCGCGCGGCCTGTCGAAATGCGCCCTGGTGATCGGGGCCGAAGAAATGACTCGGCTGATGGACTGGACCGACCGAACCACCTGCGTCCTGTTCGGCGATGGCGCCGGCGCGGTCGTGCTGGAGCCGCGCGAAGGGCAGGGGACATCGGACGATCAGGGGATGCTGGGCTTCGCTTTGCGCGCGGACGGTTCCAAGACCGACCTTCTCTATGTCGACGGCGGGCCTGCGACGACCGGCACGGTCGGGCATCTGCGCATGGCCGGAAACCAGGTCTTCCGTCATGCGGTCGTCAATATCGCTGAGGGAATCACCGCGGCCTGTGCAGCGGCGAACATCCAGATTTCGGACGTCGACTGGTTCGTGCCTCATCAGGCCAATCAGCGCATCATCAAGGGCGTGGGCGACCGCCTGGGGCTGGACGAGAACAAGGTGATCTCGACCGTCGCCACGCACGCCAACACCTCTGCCGCCTCCATCCCGCTGGCGCTGGACGCCGCGATCCAAGACGGCCGCATCAAGAAGGGCGACATGGTGCTGCTTGAGGCCATGGGCGGCGGCCTGACCTGGGGCGCCTGCGCCCTGCGGCTCTAAAGTCGCCTAGCGGCATTGATTTTTCGGGGCCTTTGCGTCCCTATGACAACGAGTTGATCGCGCGAGCGGGGGATATGATGGCCAGCCAACAGACTGTGACCCGCGCGGATCTGTGCGAGGCCGTCCACGACGAGGTCGGTCTGTCGCGTCAGGAATGTTCGGCACTAGTCGAACGAACGCTGGAGCTGATCGTCGAATCGCTGGAACGCGGCGAGACGGTGAAACTGTCGGGGTTCGGCGTCTTTCAGGTTCGCGAGAAGCGCGCCCGCATGGGTCGCAACCCCAAGACGGGCGAGCCGGCGGCCATCAATCCGCGCCGCGTCATCAGCTTCCGCGCCTCCCAGATCATGAAAAGCCGGGTTCACGACGCCGTCGTCGAGGCCTGACGCTGGTGGCCAAGAGCCCCGGCGCCTTTCGCAGCATTTCCGAAGCGGCCGAAGAGGTCGGGGCGCCGCAGCATGTGCTTCGATTCTGGGAAACCAAGTTCGAGTTCGTAACGCCGGTCAAACGCGCCGGCGGGCGTCGATTCTATCGACCGCAGGACGTTCTGGTGCTCAAGACGGTCAAGCGGCTGCTGCATGACGACGGTCTGACCATTCGCGGCGTCCAGCGTCTGCACAAGGAGCAGGGGCTGAAAAAGCTGGTGGGCGCCGACGCCGCCGATCTGATCGAGGACGGGCCGCGCGAACAGACGCCGACCCCCGATGCGGCGCGACTTGAAACCTCCGGTTTGCAGCGGCTTCTAGCCGATCTGGAACAGGCCAAGGCCCGGCTGGACGCCATTCTCGCGCGGTAGGTGGATAAGTCGTTTTAGCGTTTGCGATCCCGGATTCCCCCGTCTATAGGGAGCGCCTTCGGAGCGTGGCGCAGCCTGGTAGCGCACTTGACTGGGGGTCAAGGGGTCGCAGGTTCGAATCCTGTCGCTCCGACCATTCTTGAAAAATAGAATGTTGATGGTGGGGTCGTCCTTGCGGGCGGCCCCATCGCCATATCCGGCCTCAGCCGCGTTCGGCCCACTTCAGCAATGGGATCAACGGCAGGCCCCAGGCCGTGCCGCCCACGCCGAAGAAGATGAAGTCGATCCAGGCCGAGGCCGGGAACAGGCCGCGCAGGGCGATCAGGCTCCAGACCCAGAAGACCAGAAAGGCCAGCACGCCGATCGCGGCGACGAATCGACGCGCGCGGGGCGGCATCAGCGCTTGTTCCTGAATAGGAAGAAGGCGACCAGGCAGACCCCAGATCCGACCAGGGCCCAGGGCACCCAAACCCAGCTGTCCATCGTGCCGATCGCAAACACCCGCACCGCCAGGAACCAGCCGCAGACCAGGCCGACCCCGGACACCAGCGACGTCCCGCCGAATCCGCGACGCCCGGTCAGCAGGTCCGCGATCCAGGCCAGAAGCAATCCACCTGCGATGGCGGCGGCGATATCGGCGTACTGCAACCCTGATCTCCTGCGGCGTCAGCGCCGTTAACTCAATCCGACTCGATCTTGCCTCGAGACCGGGGCATACCGCCACGGTCGCGATTTGGTCATGGTCGAGCGCGACAGCATATCCGGGTCAGCGTCGGGCGTCGAATGAACCGTTTCGGAAATCCAGATCGCAATCGCGCCGTGGCCGCGTGGCTGTTCGCCACGGCGGTCATCGTGTTCCTGATGGTCGTCATCGGCGGCATTACGCGCCTGACGGGTTCGGGCCTGTCGATCACCGAGTGGAAGCCCATCATGGGCGCCATCCCGCCTCTGAACGACGCCCAGTGGAACGAGGCGTTCGAGAAGTACAAACAGATTCCCCAATACGCCCAGATCAACGCCGGCATGAGCCTGGGGGAGTTCCGGGGCATCTTCTGGTGGGAATGGCTGCACCGGCTGATCGGGCGGCTGGTCGGGGCGGTGTTCGCCCTGCCGCTGGTCTTCTTCCTGCTGTGCCGCGCCGCGCCGCCGCGCTCGGTGTTTCGTCAATGGGCTATGCCGGATCGGCTGATCTGGCGCTGTGTGGTTCTGCTGGCGCTGGGCGGGCTTCAGGGGCTGATCGGCTGGTGGATGGTGTCCAGCGGCCTGTCCGAGCGCGTGAGTGTCGCGCCCGAGCGGTTAGCGACTCACTTGGGCCTGGCCTTCGTTCTGTTCGCCGCCTTGATCTGGACCGGGCTGGAGGCCTGGAGCGGCCAGGATCACGGTCGTCCGCCTGCCGGCTGGGCGCGGGGCGCGGGTCTGCTGCTGGGGCTGGTCTTCCTGCAGTGCCTGTTGGGCGCCCTGGTCGCCGGGGGTCATGCCGGGCTGGTCTATACCGACTGGCCCCTGATGAACGGCCAGGTCCTGCCGCCGGCTGACTGGAGCCTGGGGGCGGGCGCCCTGCTGCACGATCAGGCCCTGACCCAGTTCAACCACCGAATGGTCGCCTATGGACTGCTGATCGCCGTCACCGTCTACGCCTTCCAGGCCTGGCGTTGGCGCGTGGCCGAAGGCATGGGGTTCGGCGCCTTCGCCTTGGCCGGCGCGATCTGGGCCCAGGCCCTGCTGGGCGTAGTCACCCTGATCAACGCCGTGCCGGTGTGGCTGGGGGTGCTGCACCAGGGCGGGGCCGCCGTCGTCCTGGCCTTGGCGACGGCGAACCTGTGGCTGGTGCTGCGCGCCCAGCCCCGCATCTTCATGTCCGGGCCGCGCGCCATGGGCCGGTGATCGCCAGGGTCATGCCGGGATACTGGATGTTGACGAACAGGGTCGATCCGTCCGGCGAGAAGACCGCGCCTGCGAACTCCGAGTTTCCCTGAAACACATTGCGGCCCAGGGTGTAGATCTTGCCGTCCGGCGTCACGCCTTTCAGGTGGTTCCTGATGTCGCTGGAATAGTTGTCCTCGCATACGATCAGATGGCCCCAAGGGGCGACGGTGATGTTGTCGCCCATGTTGAGCGTCTTCTCATTCGTGCTTTCGACGAACAACTGAAGCCGGCCCGGTCGACGCGCCTCGCCCGCACGGCCTTCGTCGGGCGAGGGGACGTAGCGCAGTATCTGCCCCCGCTGGATCGGCCCACCCGAGGTGGCGGTCAGATAAAGCTCGCCGTCGCCCCACCAGACGCCTTCGCCCCGGGCGACCAGGGCGGCGCCGTCTGTGTGACCCCGCTGGCGCAGGTCGCCCTTGGGGCTGTCGACCTCGGCCATGTCGATCCAGTTCACGTCCAGCCAGTCGCCGACCGACCACAGCCGATCCTGGTGGTTGGAGGTGTCAGCCCCTTGCCGCGCGCGCACGACCATGGCCTGCAACCGGCCGCCCCTGGCCAGTTCTCTCGGCCTCTCGGGGATGAAGCGATAGAACAGGCCGTCCTGCTTATCCTCAGTCAGATAGACGATGCCGGTGCGCGGATCGACGCACACAGCCTCGTGGTCGAACCGGCCCATGGCGGTCAAGGGAATGGGATCCACCAGCCCCTCGGCGCGCGACGGCACCTCGAAGACATAGCCGTGGGCCTTGTTTACGTCGGCGTCGGCAGGCGTCTCCTGAGTCTCTTCACAGGTCAGCCATGAACCCCAGGGCGTCGGCCCGCCACAGCAGTTGGTGCTGGTGCCCGCCAGGCTGAGGTGCTGGCGCTCGGTCTTGCCGGTCGCCAGGTCATAGACCACCGTAGTCGTGCCGCCGGGCAGAGGGCGGCCGTCCTTATAGGTGTCATAGGCGCACGTTGCATCCAGCAGGCCGATCCGCTGCTGATTATAGCCCCCCGGTCCCCAGTTGCGGTGCGCGGCGGACGACCCTTTCAGTTCATGGTTGCGGACCAGGGCGACGCGCGTCCCGCCCAGGCCGAAACAGCCCATGCCGTCGAATTGACCGGGGACCAGCAGACCATCCGCCATGGTCTCGCCGCCCTGGGACACGATTCGGTAGGAAAAGCCGTCCGGCAGATCCAGCAGGCCGTTGGGATCGCGCGTCAGCGGACCATAACCTTCGACCTCGTTCAGATAGGTCTCCTCGGCCGCCTGGACGCTTCGGGCTAGACCCGAGAAGGCGAGGGCGGCGCTGGAGGCGATCAGTCCGCGACGATGAAGATGCATGGGATGCTCCGAAAGGCTTGGCGCCCCGGATGGCGGCAAAACGTCATGGTTTGATGACAGAATTTGTTATTTTGTAACGTCCATACGGGTTATGCAGTCGGGTATTTTGATACCGCATTGCAAATATGTATAAAAATCCGATACTTACATCATGCGGACGCCGATCTTGCGCATTGACGCGACTGATCGTCTCCGGTATCAGCGCGCCTTCATTCGGTTCCTTCGGGGGCCGGACCCGATTTTCGTCTCCAGGAACCCCCTCATGCTGAAGAGCACCACGGCTTCGTTGAAGCCGGCCGAGGTCGAGAAGAAGTGGATCCACATCGACGCCGAAGGCGTCGTCGTGGGCCGCCTCGCGACCTTCATCGCCAACCGTCTGCGCGGCAAGCACCGCGGCGACTACACCCCGCACGTCGATTGCGGCGACTACGTCGTGGTCACCAACGTCGACAAGGTGGTGTTCACCGGCAAGAAGAACACCGACAAGATCTACTATCGCCACACGGGCCACCCCGGCGGCGTCAAGTCGACGACCCCGGAAAAGGTTCTGGGCGGTCGCTTCCCCGAGCGCGTGCTCGAGAAGGCCGTCGAGCGCATGCTGCCCAAGGAAAGCCCCCTGGCCCGCAAGCAGATGACGCACCTGCGCCTGTTCGCCGGCAGCCAGCACGACCACGAAGCCCAGCAACCGGAAACGATCGACTTCAAGTCGGCGTCGCCCAAGAACACCCGGAGCGTCTGAGCATGACCGACGTGACCAACACCGAAACCGCCACCGGCTTTGACGCCCTGAAGGGCCTGTCGGCCTCGGCCGAGAACGACGCGCCCGTCTACGTCCAGAAGCTGGACGCGCAGGGCCGCGCCTATTCGACCGGCAAGCGCAAGAACGCCATCGCCCGCGTGTGGGTGAAGCCCGGCGCCGGCAAGATCACCGTGAACGGCAAGGACGTGGCCTCCTATTTCGCCCGTCCGGTTCTGCAGATGATGGTGGCCCAGCCGCTGAACGTCGCCGACCGCGCCACCCAGTATGACGTGATCTGCACCGTCGAGGGTTCGGGCCTGTCGGGCCAGGCCGGCGCCATCCGCCACGGCCTGTCGCACGCCCTGACGCACTTCGAACCGGAACTCCGCAAGGTTCTGAAGCCGCACGGCTTCCTGACCCGCGACAGCCGCGTCGTCGAGCGCAAGAAGTACGGCCGCGCCAAGGCGCGCCGCAGCTTCCAGTTCTCGAAGCGCTGATCGCGTTCACGCGGTTCGGATTTTGGGCGCTTCGGGGACACCCGGAGCGCCCTTTTTCTTGCGCCTTTGCTCCTTAAGCGGAGAAGGGACGGGAGAGACAGATGACCCACACCATCTTCATCGACGGCGAGGCCGGCACCACGGGGCTTGAGATCTGCGAGCGGCTGGAAGCGCGCCCGGATCTGGAACTGGTCCTGCTGGGGGAGCGTCGTCGCGATGTGGAGGCGCGGCGCGAGGCGTTGAACGGTGCAGACGCCGTGATCCTGTGCCTGCCCGACGATGCGGCGAGGGAAGCCGTGACGATGGTCGAGAACCCGTCCGTGAAGGTGATCGACGCCTCGACCGCCTATCGGGTCGCGCCAGGCTGGGCCTACGGCTTTCCAGAAATGGATGCGGGGCAGCGCGCGCTGATCGCGCGATCCCAGTTCGTGTCGAATCCCGGATGCTATCCGACGGGTTTCATCGGTTTGATGCGGCCGCTGGTGAAGGCGGGTCTGGTTCCGGCCAACTATCCGATCACGGTCAATGCGGTGTCGGGCTATTCCGGTGGCGGCAAGGCCATGATCGCCGAGTTCGAAGCGCCCGGCGCCGCGACCGCCTATCGCGCCTATGGGCTGACGCTGAAGCACAAACATGTGCCCGAGATGACCCGGCATGCGGGGCTGAGCCGCGACGTCCTGTTCACGCCCGCCGTCGGCGCCTATCGCCAGGGCATGTTGGTCGAGGTTCCGCTGCATCTGGCGGCGCTGCCCGAAACGCCCTCGGTCGAACGGCTGCACGGCGCCCTGGTCGAGGCCTATGACGGCCAGCGTTTCGTCGAGGTCGCGGATCTGGAGGAGACCGAGGCCATGGCCGGTATCGAGCCCGAGGGTCTGAACGGCACCAACCGCTTGCGGCTGCACGTGTTCGGTGATCGCAATGGCGAACAGGCGCGGCTGGTCGCCCTGCTGGACAATCTGGGCAAGGGCGCCTCGGGCGCGGCGGTTCAGAACCTGAACATCATGCTGGGCCTGGACGAGGCGACAGGCCTGATCTGAGGCGCTGAAACCATTCGGCGGCCTTCGTCGTATCAGGGACATGACCCAGTCCCTGATCCTGCATCGCCGGGGCCTTCTGATGAGCGCCGGCGCGCTCGCTCTTTCCGCCTGTTCGCCCGAGATGTCCGAAGCCGGGGAAAGTCAGTACGCCGCCTCGTCCTATCGTCGGGTGTCGGATGCGGATTGGCGACGACGCTTGGGCGACGCCTCCTGGCGCGTCATGCGGCACGACGGAACCGAACGTCCCTATTCCAGCCCCTTGAACGACCAGCATGCACGCGGCGTCTTCTCGTGCAGGGGATGCGATCTGGCGCTGTTCCGATCGGAATGGAAGTTCGATTCCCGCACGGGCTGGCCCAGCTTCTACGACGTGATCGCCGCCAATATCGGCAAGAAGCGCGATCTGGCCATCGGCGTTCCACGCACCGAATACCATTGCGCCCGCTGTTTGGCCCACCAGGGCCATGTCTTCCCGGACGGCCCGCGCCCGACGGGCCTACGTTACTGCAACAATGGCGTAGCGCTGAAGTTCGCAGCCGCCTAGAGGCGACGCGCTCGGACGGCGGAGTCCACTGTCGCGCCGAAGATGACCGATGCGATGATGACCAGCAGGCCGTAGTCATGACCGGGGAAGAAGACCGGCGCGCAGGCCATGGCGATGACCATCAGCGGAAAAAGGCCCGACCAGACGGCCGTGCCGGGGGCGTCCCCGTGGATCATCGGCTGGACCGCCGGCCGCTTCATCATCCGCGCCACCCGCCCGTTCAACAGCACGAAGGTGCCGGCGCAGACTACGGCCGACAGGACGTATTTCAGCGTATTGCCCGGCTCCCCGAACACGCTGGCGGTCATGAGCAAAAGCGCCAGGGCCACGCCCGTGCTGAGGGCCAGAAGGGCGTTCGGTTCGATACGGTTCAAGACTTCACTTTCACATAGCTGCCGGGCGCGGGCTCGATGGGCTTTAGCGGCCCTTTCGCCGGATCACGAGCGGGGATCGGCTTGCCGGATCGTTCGCGCAGCCACGCCGCCCAGTGCTCCCACCAGCTGCCGGGATGCTCCGTCGCGCCCGCCTGCCACTCCGCCAGGGTGTCGGGCAGGGCGGGGTTGATCCAATGCTGATATTTTCGCGCCGCCGGGGCGTTGATGACGCCGGCGATATGGCCCGATCCGGCCAGGGTGAAGGTCACGTCCCGCCCGCCGAAGAGTCGCGCCGAGCGATAGACCGAGTTCATCGGCGCGATATGGTCCTCGCGGCTGGCCTGGAAATACAGCGGGATCTTCACCTTCGACAGGTCGGCGGTCACGCCGCCGATCTCGAACACGCCTTCTGCCAGGGCGTTGGCGCCGTACATTTGGCGCAGATACTCTAGATGCAGCGCCTTGGGCATCCGTGTCTGATCGGCGTTCCAAAACAACAGGTCGAACGCCGGCGGATCCTTGCCCAGCAGATAGTTGCTGATGAAGAAGGACCAGATCAGGTCGTTTGACCGCAGGGCGTTGAACGTCTCAGCCATCGCCGCACCGGGCAGTACGCCACCCGCCGCATCCATCTGACGCTCGATCTCGGCGATCCAGTGTTCGTCGGTGAACAGCAGCAGGTCGCCAGCTTCGGCGAAATCGTGCTGGGCGGCGAAGAAGGTGGCGGCGGCGACGCGTGCGTCGCCCTTGGCCGCCATATGCGCCAGACCGGCGCCGAGCAGAGTGCCGCCGATGCAATAGCCGACGGCGTTCAGTCGATCCGCACCCGCCTGCTCCAGCGTCTTCTCGACGGCGCGATAGACGCCCTTCTCCAGATAGTCGTCAAAGCCGAAATCAGCCTTGTCGCGATCCGGGTTGACCCAGGAACAGACGAAGACGGTGAACCCCTGCGCCGACAGCCAGCGGATCAGCGAGTTGGCCTGCTGCAGGTCCATGATGTAGAATTTGTTGATCCACGGCGGGAAGATCAGCAGCGGGATCTCATGCTGCATCTCGCTGTCCGGCGCGTACTGAATCAGTTCGAACAGTTCGTCGCGCCAGACGACCTGGCCCGGCGCCGTGGCGACATTCTCGCCAACGACGAACTTTCCGTAATCGGCCTGACTGATGCGCAGCGAACCGCCGCCGCGCTCCAGGTCGGCGGCGAAATTCTGCATCCCCCGGACCAGGGATTCGCCGCTGGTCTCGGCCAGGGCCTTCAGCGCGACCGGGTTGGAGACCAGGAAGTTCGACGGCGAGAAGGCGTCAGTCAGCAGGCGGGTGAAGAATTGAGCGCGGCGTTTTACCGCCGGATCGACGTCCTCGACCCCTGCCACCAAGCCGTTCATCCAGTCCGACGTCAGCAGATAGGACCGCCGCATCATGTCGAACATCGGGTTTTCCGACCAGGCGGGGTCCTTGAAGCGCTTGTCGGCCGGGGCGGGGTCCGGCGTCTCGCCCGCCGCCTGACGCGCCGTGGTGCTCCACAGGTCCATGTAGCGGCCGAACAGGTCGGCCTGGGCGTGGAACAGCTTCTCGGGGCGCGCGGCCAGGCTGGTCATCACCGACGTCATGGCGGGCCCGACGTTGAAAGGGTCAGGCGTCAGCGTCGCCGCGCCGTCTGGGTTCTTGACCGCCTGGTTCAGAGCAGCCTCGGCCATGGCGCCTTGGGCCATCATCGCCGCCTTGGCCAGATTGAGCGACAGCGTCTCGATCAGCGCGGCCTGCTCGGCGCCGGCAAAGGCGGACTGGGGTTCATCGGCCGGCGGCGGCCCGTCCGGCAAGGATTTCAGCTGTTCCTTGGGCTGACGCGGCGGTCGCGGCTTGGCGGAGGTGGGGCGGCCGGCTTTACGCGCAGGCTTGTCGGTCGTGTCCTTTGGGGGCGGGGGAGGCTTGGCCATCATCGTCCTTCGCGCTTCCTGCGCTGCGGGCTGGTTCATCCGCCCTTCCGCGCGGGGCCATGATGGCATAAGACCGACCGGGAAATGAACGCGCCGCTCTCAAAAAGGATGATCCTGATCGCCGCAGTCGCGATCACAGGGGCATTAGGCGCCTGCTCCGGCGGCCTGGCCGCCAAGACCGACGCCGCCTCGCCGCTAGCCCCGCGCGTCCAGGAACTGGTCGACGCCAACCGCCACTATCCGCGCTGGGAGGACTTCCCGGCGGCGCCGACCAGCCTGCCGGACGTGCGTCAGGTCGCAGCGAACGCCCAACGGCTTCAGGCCGACAACGCCGCCCTGAACGGCGAGATCGCCCGAATCGATTGGACACTGAACGATCCCGAGGCCTTAGCGGCCCAGATCAACGCCAAGGTCGCGACCGTTCCCGTATCGCCCGACGCCGCGCGCACCCAGGCCGAGATCGAGGCCTTCGCCCAGAGCCTGCGCGACAGGGCGAAGGCGCCGCCGCCGCTTGACCGCCGCCCTGCGCGGTGAAATCGACACTGGCGGTCGCCGCGCCGGCAGAATCCGCCGATGATGCGCCTATGGCTGACGACAGCGCGGCAAAAACACTGAACGCCTTTCTGGGCGTGTCCCGATCCCTGTCCGGCCGCGCCTGGCGACAGAGGCTGGCCGACGCGGCGGTCGTGCGCGCCCACATGCAGACCCTGGGCCTGGAAGAAGTTCTGGCCCGCGCCCTGGCGTCGCGCGGCGTGCGGGCGGATCAGGGTGCGGACTTTCTGACGCCGACCCTGCGGGCCCTGTTTCCCGATCCGTCCAGCTTCATGGACATGGACGCGGCGGCCGAAGCCATTCTGGACGCGCTCCAGGCCCAGGCGAGCATCCATGTCTTTGCCGACTATGACGTCGACGGCGCCTCCAGCGCCGCCCTTCTGGTGCGCTGGTTCCGGGCCATGGGCCACGAACTGCCCATCTATGTTCCCGATCGCCTGACCGAAGGTTACGGCCCCAGCGCCAAGGCCTTCGACACCCTGAAGGCGTCGGGCGCAGATCTGGTCATCACCGTAGACTGCGGCGCGGCGGCGAACGAAGCCTTGGCCCATGCCGCCACCATCGCTTTGAACGTCGTGGTGATCGACCACCACATGATGCGCAGCGAACCGCCGACGGCTTTGGCTGTCGTCAATCCCAACCGGCCGGGCTGCAACTCTGGCCAAGGCAACCTGGCGGCGGCGGGCGTGGTCTTCGTGCTTCTGGCCGCCCTGAACCGCGAGGCGCGCAGGCGCGGCCTGTTTGCAAACAGGTCCGAGCCCGACATCCGACAGTGGTTGGACCTGGCCGCCCTGGGCGCGATCTGCGACGTCACCGGCCTGACCGGCTTCAACCGCGCCCTGACGGGCCTGGGGCTGAAGGTGATGAGCGACTGGCGCAATCCGGGTCTGCGCGCCCTGCTGGCGGCCGCGGGGGCCGAACCGGGGCCTGCCAAGAGCAATCACGCGGGCTTCATTTTGGGACCGCGAATCAATGCGGGCGGGCGGATCGGTCGTTCGGACCTGGGCGCACGCCTGCTGTCGACCGACGACCCCAGAGAAGCCGAGGCCCTGGCCATCGAACTGGACGCCCTGAACGTGTCGCGGCGCGAGGTGGAGCGGATGGTGACGGAGGCCGCCGTGCGTCGCGTCGAGGCGACGGGCGCTCACGCCGACGACAGCGCCGTGGTCGTGGTGGCCGGCGACGACTGGCATCCCGGCGTGGTCGGCATCGTCGCGGGTCGATTGCGCGAACGCTGGCGCAAGCCCGTCATCGTCATCGGCATCGATCCCATCACCGGCATCGGCAAGGGTTCAGGACGGTCCCAGCCTGGCATGAACCTGGGGCGCGCGATCCAGGCGGCATGGGAAAACGGCGTCCTGATCGCCGGCGGCGGGCACGCGATGGCGGCAGGTCTGACGATGGACGGCGCGCGTCTGGCGGAACTGAACGCCTTTTTAAACGACCGGCTGGCGCAGGAACGTGTCGAGGCGGTCGCTCAGGATGTGTTGGAGATCGACGCCCTGATCGATCCGTCCGCCGCGACGCGCGACTTGTTCGAATCGTTTGAGCGCCTGGCGCCCTTCGGTCCCGCCAATCCCGAACCTACATTCGCGCTCAACGGCGTTCAGGCGCGTGAGCCGATTGCGATGAACGGCGGCCATGTGCGGTGCCGGCTGGTCGGGCCGGATGGCGCCTCGGTTCGGGCCATCGCCTGGCGCTGCGCCGATCTGCCGACCGGCCAGGCGCTTCTGGCGGGGCAGGGGGGGCTGAGCGTCGTTGGTCGGCTGAAGGCCGACGACTGGAATGGCCGTAAGGGCGTGCAGTTCGAGATCGAGGATGTGTCCGATCCCCGGATGATCTGAACGCGCCCAAAAAACTGAAAATCCACGCTTGCACCGTTTCGAGGGCGCGGCTATATCGCCGGCTCTCCCGCGCAGCGGTCCCTTCGTCTATCGGTTAGGACGTCAGGTTTTCAACCTGAAAAGAGGGGTTCGACTCCCCTAGGGACTGCCACGCGGGGCAGGCCGATCGTCTAGCCGAATGGCTCTGGCGACGATCAATTTCCACCGACCAATATTGCTGATGTTCCGCATCGCGGAACCGCGCCGTGCGCGTTCGTGGTTAGTCGTTATTGACCAATAACGTTAATCTTCGCCCATCGCGTGCATTTTCCGCTTTTCAAAGTTTCGCGGAACGGTGTTAAACATAGACCGAGTCCGCTAAACGCGCGGACGGGGGTCTTAAGTTGTCTGACTACAACGAGATGGACACGGCGCAGACCGTTCGCGTCATCGGGCGGGTGAAATGGTTCGATGCCGTAAAGGGCTATGGCTTCATCGTTCCCAATGATCCGGCGCTGACTGAAATGCGCGACGTGCTGCTGCACATCAGCAGCCTTCGCGACCTTGGCCGCGACGCGGAAGAAGGTGCGCCGATCACCTGCGATTGCGTCAAACGTCCAAAGGGGTGGCAGACGGTGGCGATCCACGATCTCGGCTATGGAGATTCGGCCCCGCCTGTTCGTCGCGCGCCACCGCCAACCGCCTCGGTCGAACTGTCGGACGACGAACTGGAGACCGCGCTGGTCAAATGGTTCAATCGCACCAAGGGCTACGGATTCGTCGTGCGTGATCGCGAGCCAGGCGATATCTTCGTCCATATCGAGACGCTGCGTCGCTGCGGCCTGGACGATCTGATCCCTGGCGATACGGTGCGGGTGCGATTCGCCAATGGGCCCAAGGGGCTGGTGGTCGCGGACATCAGAACGGGCGACTGATATCCGGCGCCCAGGAGAGGCGCATGATCGACGCAAGCAGACGACTGATTCTGGCAGGGCTGCTGATTCTGGCCGTCGCCGGCTGCGCGGCCAAGGCGCCGACCGGCCCCAATGGCGAGCCGCTGCAAAGTCTGGCCATCGTCACGACCTCGGGCGAACACCAGTTCTGGGTTGAGATCGCCGATGACGAACCGGAGCGTCAGCGTGGTCTGATGTTCCGACCGCCGTTGGAGGCGGATCGCGGCATGCTGTTCCAATGGCCCGGCGAGGCGCCGCGCGAGCAGAGCTTCTGGATGCGCAACACCCCCAGTTCGCTGGACATTCTCTATATCGACCCCAAGGGGCGCATCGTCTCCATCGCCTCGCACGCCACGCCGTTTTCCGAGGCGCCGATACCGTCCAACGGGGCGGCCAACGGCGTGCTGGAACTCCGCGCCGGCCGCGCCGCCGAGATCAACGCACAGCCCGGCGACAAAGTTTTACATCCTTATTTCAAGCCTTGATTGCGGTTTGCCGCGCGAAGTGCCAATAGGGCGCTCCGTTCGGTCCGGGGTGTAGCGCAGCCTGGTAGCGCATCTGGTTTGGGACCAGAGGGTCGGAGGTTCGAATCCTCTCGCCCCGACCAACGGAAGGCCGCTGGATTCCGCATCCGGCGCGCGTTATGGCAGGGGCGAAAGCTCGCCGTCACTGAGGACCCGCCCATGCTCGCTCGCATCTACCGCCCGGCCAAGACCGCGATGCAGTCAGGCAAGGCCAAGAGCCGCGACTGGCGGCTAGAGTTCGAACCCGCCTCGGCGCGCACCATCGACCCGCTGATGGGCTGGACCAGCTCCAGCGACATGAACGGCCAGGTCCGCATGAACTTCGATTCGAAGGAAGAGGCCGTCGAATACGCCGAGCGTCACGGCATCGCCTTCCGTCTGCATGAGCCGAACGATCCGCCGGTGATTATCAAGGCCTATGCCGACAACTTCGCCACCAACCGCAAGCAATCCTGGACGCACTGACGCCTGCGTCCGGCCAAAAGCGCCCATAGCTCAACCGGATAGAGCACCCGCCTTCTAAGCGGGATGTTGCAGGTTCGAGTCCTGCTGGGCGCGCCATTCCCGGCGCGGCGCGTATGGGGTCCGCACATGACCGACATCCCCACCTCGCCCGAACAGGCCATCCGCGTGGCGGCGCTGTATCGGTTCGCGCCGGTCGCCGATCCCGCTAGGGTTCGCGAAAGGCTGCAGGCTGTCTGCGACGCAGGGCAGGTGAGGGGGACGTTGCTGGTCGCCCACGAGGGGTTGAACGGCACCATCGCCGGGCCGATCAACGGCGTCGAGGCGGTGCTGGACGCCATCCACGCCCTACCGGGGTTCGACAGGCTGGAACTAAAATACGCCTGGACGGACATTTCGCCGTTCCATCGGATGAAGGTGCGGGTCAAGACGGAGATCGTCACCATGGGCCAGCCGGACCTGGACCCGGCGCGCGACGCCGGCGTCTACGTCTCGCCCGCGGACTGGAATGCTTTGATTGCCGATCCTGAGACCCTGGTGATCGACACGCGCAATGCCTACGAGAGCGAGATCGGCGCCTTCGAAGGCGCGGTGAAGCCCAATACAGAGAGCTTTCGCGATTTCCCCGACTGGTTCCGCACCGAGGGCCGCGCCCTGCTGGCGCAGACCGGCGCGCGGCGGGTCGCCATGTATTGCACCGGCGGGATCCGCTGCGAGAAATCCACCGCCTTCCTCAAGGCCGAAGGGATAAAGAACGTCCACCACCTGGAGGGCGGGATTCTGCGTTATCTTGAGACGACGAGCGAACAAGATAGCCTATGGCATGGAGAGTGTTTTGTTTTCGACGAGCGGGTCTCTGTCGGTCACGGCCTGATCCAGGGGGCGCATACCCTGTGCCGCGGTTGCCGTCTGCCGGTGGACGAGGTTGGCCGCGCATCTGTGCATTACGTCGAGGGCGTCTGCTGCGCACGCTGTCACGACACGCGCGACGAGGGCCAACGCGCCCGCTACGCCGAACGGCATCGCCAAATCGAGATCGCCCAAAAGCGTGGGCAGACCCATATCGGCGCCTCGCCCAATCCTAACGGCGTGGCGGACGCGGGAAGAAGGCGCTAGGCGTCTTCTCGACGTAAGCGGCGAAGGCGTCCGGCCGCGACCGCTTCATGTGCGCCTCCAGCAACGGCACGCCCGACACCTTGGTCAACAGCCAATACATGTAAGCGGGGCCCGTCAGCGCCAGCCAACCCCAAAGCCAGTCGCCGCTGAGGCCGATGGCGAAAATGGGCCAAGCGCACCAGCCCAACCATTCGAAGAAATAGTTCGGGTGCCGCGACCAGGCCCACAGGCCCACATCGCACACCCTGCCCTTGTTGGCGGGATCGCGCTTGAACGCGGCCAACTGCCGGTCAGCCACGCCCTCGCCGAGCAGGGCGCCGATAAAGATCAGCGCCGCCAAGACGTCCTGAAGCGTGAGACCCGGCGCCGGATTGCGTCCGCCGACCAGAACGCTGAGCGAAAGAAAGGCCGCAGCGCCGGCCTGCAACATCAAAAATCCGAACATCTTCGCCTGGAAGCCCCGGCCCCAGTCCTGGCGCAGCCTTGCGTAACGGGCGTCCTCGCCTTCGGCCGCCGCGCGTTTGGCGATGTGTAACCCCAGACGCAGACCCCAGGCGCCGATCAGCAAACCCGCCAGCCATTGACGAGGGGAGGGAGCGGCGCCGTCGAGTGGAAACAGGGCCACGCCAACGCCGGCCGCCCCCAGACCCAACGACCAAAAGGCGTCCGCCCATCCGCCTTGTCCGGTCCGGCGCTGCACGACCCAGGCGGCACACATGACCAAGACTATGAACAGGGCAGCCACGCCCCAGAGGCCGACCAGGCCCATCACAGGCGCACGAACGGCTGCAGCAACCGGCCCATCCAGCCGTCCAGCTTGATCTGTCCATCCAGGGCGACCACGCACAGACAGGCCTCGTCAGAGACGACGCGCGGCTGGTGCAGCACGTCGTCGTTGGCCTCTTCCAGATCGCCGACATCGAACCGTTGCGTTTCGGTGGCGTAGGCGCCCGAGATGACGCAGGTCAGTTCGACCCCGCCGTGCGTATGTTTCGGCGTGTCGCGACCCGGCTCGATTCGCAACAGAATGACGCGGCAGTCGCCATCGCGAGGCGCATGAACATCGCGAACCCGCATACCCGGGCCGATCCAACGCCAGGGGCCGAGCGCATAGCGGCGAAGCGGCTCTGGCAGTTCGGGCATGTCATTCAGCGGGGCAGGCGATTTCGCCGCGCCTGCATCCGTCTCGATCCGCGCCAAGGCGTGCGCCAGCGCATCCTCTGACAAATCGACGGGCGAGGCGTCGTCGAGGAATGCGCCGCCAACCGCCTGCAACTCTCGCACCCAGGCGTCATTGGCGGGGCGCAGGGCCAGATGGGCGGCGACCACCACGGCTTCCGGCGCGCTCAACGACCCGGACGCATAGGACAGCAGCAGGTCTTCGGACGGATTGCGGCGCGCGTTCATCGCGAGGCCTCTTCGGACGGAGCGAGTATCAGGCGAAGCTTGGTCATGGCGTTTCGAATGCGGGATTTCACGGTGCCCAGCGGCAGATCCAACTGACGCGCGATTTCGGAATGGGAACTGTCGACAAAGAAGGCGAGGCGCAGCACCTCGACATGTTCGGGGCTCAGACGGGCCAGGGCGTCACGCACCCGGTCGGCATCCTGGGACATGGACAACAGCTCGTCCGGCCGCAGAACGTCTTCACCCGCCAGTTCGATCTCAGGCGTCGGCAGCGGCCGGGCGTCGCGACGCAGGATGTCCAGGCGGCGATTGCGAGCGATGGTAAAGATCCAGGTCGCCGCCCGCGCCTTGCGGCCATCGAACAGATCGGCCTTGCGCCAAACCGTCAGCATGGCGTCCTGGGCGAAATCCTCCGCCGCGCCCGGCGTGGCCCCGGACTTGATCAGCCAGGCCTTCAGGCGCGGCGCAAAATATTCGAACAGGCAAGCGAACGCCGCCCGGTCGCGCCGCAGCGCGATCGCCTCGATCATCTGATCGTGCAGCCGGGGATCCAGGGGCGCGTCAGGACGGGTCATTCGGCCAGAACGGGAGACGCCCGGTCGGGGCGCCAAGGTTGCGGACCGTGTGGGTGCGAAGGATTGGGGTTCGCCATGCATGAACCCTAATACGGCGGGCGGAAATGTCTGGATCAATCGCGATCCGATCATGACGCAGGGCCGTAAATCCTCCATGCGTCGTCGCCGCGCCTGCGGGCGCGCCCTGGAGCCTCCATGTCCGTCTCGCCCGCAAGATCGTCCCTCGAACCCCTGAAGATCGCCGTTGTCGGTTCGGGCGTCGCGGCCCTGTCCTCAGCCTGGCTTCTATCGCAGAAACACCGGGTCACGCTCTATGAAAAGGCGGACCGTCTGGGCGGGCACACCAATACGGTGACGGCGGGCGTGCCGTCCGGCGAGATCGCGGTGGATACCGGATTCATCTGCTTCAACGACGCCACATATCCCAATCTGATCGCCCTTTTCACGCATCTGGGGATTCAGACCCGCGCCACCGACATGTCGTTCGCCGTGTCGCTGGATGATGGACGGTTCGAATACGCGGCCCCGGGCCTGTTCGCCCAGCGTCGCAATGCCCTGAGGCCGCGCTTCTGGTCCATGCTGACCGAAATTCTGCGCTTCTATCGCGAGGCGCCGCGCGATCTGGTCGGTCTGAACGATCCGTCCCTGACGCTGGGCGACTATTTGAAACGCGAAGGGTTCAGCGAGGCGTTTCGCGACGATCACCTGCTGCCGATGGCCGCCGCCATCTGGTCGTCGCCGGCCCATACGCTGATGGACTATCCGGCGGAGTCCTTCATCCGCTTCTGCGGCAATCATGGTCTGCTGAAACTAGTGGGGCGCCCGATGTGGCGCACGGTCGAGGGCGGCAGCCGCGTCTATGTCGAACACCTGGCGCGCGCGCTTCAGGACATTCGGCTGGATCACGGCGTCGTCTTGATCGGTCGCACCGACGACGGCGTGATCGTTCACGACAGCCACGGCGGCGTCGAACGTTTCGATCATGTCGTCATCGGCGCCCACGCGGACCAGGCGCTGGCCATGCTGGATCAGCCTACCTCGGCCGAGCAGTCGCTGCTGGGCGCCTTCCGCTACAGTCGCAATCTGACCGTGTTGCATACGGACGCCTCCCTGATGCCGCGTCGTCGCCGCGCCTGGGCCAGTTGGAACTATATCGGAGCGGACTCCGGCCTGTGTGTCACCTACTGGATGAACCGGCTCCAGGGGCTGGCGGGCGACGATCTGTTCGTGACCCTGAACCCGCCGCGTCCGCCGCGTCCCGACACCCTTCTGCGCAGCGAGATCTACGAACACCCGATCTTCGATCCGGCCGCCGTCGCCGCCCAGAAGCAGTTGTGGAGCCTGCAAGGGCAGGGGGGCGTCTGGTTCTGCGGCGCGCACTTCGGCGCCGGCTTCCACGAGGACGGCCTGCAATCCGGCCTGGCCGTCGCCGAACAGTTGGGTGGTGTGCGCCGGCCCTGGGCGGTCGATAACGAGAGCGGCCGCATCCATCTAATCGCCAGCCCGACCCCATATCTTGAACGCGCGGCATGAGCGGGGCATCGGCCCTCTATCGCGGCCGGGTCATGCACCGTCGGCTGCGACCCAAGGTTCACCAGTTGGATTACCGTGTCTTCTGGCTGTTTCTGGACCTGAGCGAGATCGAAGACGCAGCCCGGCGGCTACGTCTTTTCTCTCGCAACCGTTTCAACCTGCTGTCCTTCCATGACCGAGACTATGGCGACGGCTCCGGCGATCTCAGGCCCCAGGTTCAGGCATGGCTGGCGCGGGCCGGGATCGACATCGGTTTGGGGCCGGTCCGCCTGTTAACCATGCCCCGCGTCTTGGGCTACGTCTTCAATCCGATCAGCCTCTATTACTGCCATCATCCCGATGAGCGTTTGGCGGCCATGGTTTATGAGGTAACCAGCACCTTCGGCGTGCGTCACGTCTATGTCATTCCTGTGCCGGCGGCCGACCAAGCCAAGGGCCTGATCCGTCAGGGGGCGGCCAAGGCGCTCTATGTCTCGCCATTCATGGGCATGGAGATGGACTATCGGTTTCGCGGCCATGCGCCGGGCGATCAACTGGACATGACCATCGACGGCCTGGACGCCGACGGCGTCCTGATCAACGCCGCCATGAAGGCTTGGCGCCAACCCCTGACCGATCGCGTCATCGTATCCGTCGCTGCGTCCATCCCGCTGATGACGCTTAAGGTCATGGCTGCGATCCATTGGGAAGCGCTCAAGCTCTGGCTCAAAGGCGTCCGACTCACCAACCAGCCCCCGCCAGCGCAAACGCCGGCCACTTACCAAGCGACGGCTGAGGAAAGCCGGCTAGGCCATTGAATAGCGACGACTAGACAACCGAACGACAGTTATTTCGCATAATATATCTTAGGCGATACTTGATGCGAGTCGAAACCGGTACCTTGTTGTCGCTTTTTCCATTCGCTGAGAATCTCACCGGCTACGACCGTTCGCAGCGGGTTTGAGTTCAGATCAGTAGCGTTTGATCGAAATGCTGCGACTCTGTGCTCATGAGCGCAGCTTGTGTGGCCGGCCTGGCTCGTGGCTCAGGCGGCGGCGGCGCTCGGAGGCGCTTCGCCCAGGTAAAGCAGGACTGCGGTATAGATGATGTCGCTGATGATGACGTCGCGGTCTTCAGCGATGGCTCGGACGCGCGTCGCCAATGGCCGCGGCACCACCAGTGAGGTCGACGGCGATGACGTCGGCCCCGCGATCAATCCGTTCTTCCAGCGGTCAATCTCGTTTTCAACAAAGTCGCCCACGACGTCCGTGTAGAGATCGGCGGCGGTCCTGCCCTCGTCGCGGGCCTTGGCCTTCATGCGCTTGTGGGCCCATCGAGGAATCCGCATCGATAGGTTCGTGCGTGGCACTTCCCACGCTGCCTCCTGGTGGGCTCGCGTCGGTTCTGGCTCTGTCATCGGCAAACTCCCTGCTTTGTCGGGAGAATCGCTGATCGTGGAGTCCACGTCTAGTCGAAGCGGTCAAGACGCCGTCTTCCGATCTTGCCAGGGAGCGATATAGTGTCCTGACGACGTTCATCGAAGGTCTCTCCATGCTCGACGAGTTCTCGATACCGGTCGTGCTGACTTTCTTTGGGGTGCTCGTCCTAGGCGCGCTCATCTCGGCGCTAGCGCGGGCGCGGCGCGGTCCCAACTCGCGCCAGAAGCATCGTCGAGAGTGATCCGCGAGCGTGGTTCAGTTGAGGCAAGCCAAGGCGGCCAGTTGCTCGGCAGCCGCCCAACGTGCCCGGAACTCATCCGACCAGCCTCCCGCTCTCGCTCGTAGCTGATGGAATGGCTGGGCTGGCATCGCAACGGCCAACAGACCGAGCGGGTCCATGCCGACGTCGCCGATCACCCGGCGTCGGCCCTTGGGCACGACGACCGCTACAACGCGTGAGAACCAGTCGCCCAACACCTCGTGCTCCTGGCGATAGCCGGGCGACGGCCACCGCAGAGCGATGGCTGCCCTCGCGAACAGAAGTCGATCGGCCGGATCCAACGTTGTCAGGATGCCCTCTGGCAGGGTGAGCGCAAGCGGCGCGATATGACGGCCCCGGCGAGGCTCCTCGAAAAGGGTCAGCGCAGCGCCCCTTCCCAGGGCGAGGCTGATCTGGACCGAAAGCGCATCGACGAGGTCCCTCACCTCGCGGACTGAGGTTATGACGTCCGTAGAGGCTGACTGGGCTGGGTCGACCATCTGGGCGGCGAATAGAAGGCTGTCTAAGGGCTCCTGCCCGAGGTGCGACAACCCATGATCCTGACGGGACAAGCTGACATCGAACGGAAGCATGGCTGAGGCTTGCGCCTCTGTCGGTATCAGGAGTGGTGCGCGATGAAGGGGACAGACCGTCGAAAGCGGGTGGGTCCACGCGGTCCTCACATAGGGCACCCTCCCCGCCTCAGCGTCGTCGATCAGACAACAGGCGCACACGCGCCAGTCCAACTCTCCTCGGGAAAGGCGATCGGCCGTCGTGAGAAGTGGATGCACCGCCGCTCTGACCTGGTCGAGGTCGACGGCGGTGCGCAGTGCGATCTGAACGAGGACGTCTTCGCCAGGCGCGTGGTCGACCAACTGCAGGCGACAGGCGATCTCGGCGGCGACATGATCCAGATCCAACAGATGCGCCCGGGCGATGCGGGCGAGCCAGGAGGATAGAGCTTCCCCCTCCTCCCGCCTGACGGCGGGAAATGAGAGCGTGGCCCCCTGCGGCCGATCAAAGCCCATGTTCAAGCCGCTCGCCCTTGAGCGCCACAGCTTCGAGCAGCTCAGCCGACAGGCGCTCGCTGCCATCCCGAATAGCCGAACGTGCGCAGCGCTCCAGCATGGTTAGCATTCGCCCGCCCGTGGGGCCGCACAGCTGCAGCAGCAGGTTCATGAAGCGTCGATCGACCACGGTCGGCCGACGCAGGGGAAACAACGCGATGCGCTGGCGGACCACGTCGACGACCCAGCTGTGCTTCTTGTCCCAGGCCGGGAGGGCGATAACCTCGAACCTCTGGGCAAGGTGCTCGTCGGAGTAAACGAGGGCCTTCGACTCCCGCGAACCGAAGCCGGCGATGGACAGGCCCAGTTCGTTGGACAGGTACTTCAGGGTGTTCAGGACGACTTGCTGGGCGCTGGCCCGCTGCAGCAAGGCGTGCTGCAATTCGTCGATGATCAGCAGGCGGGTGCGACGCAGGCGGAGCTGATTGACGACCATCGCCCGAAGCCGCGCCGTCGTCGTCTCGGGGGCGCTCGCGCCGATCGCAGAGAGTATCTCGAGATAGAGGCGCTTCTCGTCGACCGTGGGCGGCGCTTGAATAACGACGACGCCGTCCTTGTCAGCCTCATCACGAGATACCCGGCCGGCGTAGAGCGCCTTGAACCGGTCGATGATCGCCGATTTCCCATAGTTCGGCGGCGCGTGGACAACGACGGATGGCGGCCTTTGCCTGAGCGGCAGATCGATCAACTCGAACAGCCTGGTTATGACCTCGTCACCAGGCGGATAGGAAATCCACCAATCGCTGGAGATCAGCGCCAGACGCGATGCGTCGTCCGCCAGCGCGCGGTCTTTTACCCTCTCGTCCAAGTGCGCGAAGGGATCGCCGGTGTCGTCGGTCACAGCGCGCCTCCCCAGCTATCGTCCTCGTGCTGCGTCGGTGGCGCTTCCGTGGCTGTGCGGGCGTGGCGGAGGCGCTCGACGGCCAGCCGGGCGATGCGGGAGCCATGGGCTTCGCCGTGAAGCAACTCCTCCGCGCGCTCGCGGGCCGCGCGCGCCAGGATGCCCTCGAGGGGCGCGCCGAGCACCTGCGCGAGTCGGCGGGCGTAGCTGTAGAACCAGAGCGTTGGATAGCGCCCAGAGTAGTTCGGCAGCCGGTATGGAACGCGGATCCATCGCTTGGCCACTTGGAGGTAGACGCAGCCGAGGTTCCGGGGATCGAACTTGAGACGCACCTTAGCTCGTCCTTCAGCGTAGGCGAGCGTGGTGTCTTCTGACGCGTACTCCTCGCCGAAGGCCTTCAGGCCTGTGCGGGTCAGAGTGCGGCTGATTTCCGGGAAGAGATCGATCCGGAAGCCCTCGGGATCGTCCGGTCGCCGCGGATGCAGGCCAGCCACCTTACGGTCCCAAGCCTCGAGCGGCGTGCAGCCGAGCGCGCTGTGAACGGTGTTGTGGTACTCACCCAAGATCTGGTGGGCGAACCAGAGCTCGAGTTGGTCGATATCCAGGGCCGCTCCCTTGCTGGCGTCGTAATCGCCGCGCTCTTTGGGGCTTCGCTGGGTGGCGCCCGGCAGCATCTTGCACCGGCCCATCATCGTGCCGATCATTCGCTCGATGTGGCCGCCCCAGTGGGCCTTGCCGGCGGGCCGCAGGAAGGTTTCGACTCCCTGATTGGCCAACGCCCGTTCAAAGGCGCGAGACTGGAATTCGCCGGCACGGTCAGAATGGACGAGCTTGGGCAATCCTTCGATCGGCCAGCGATAGTCGAGCCCCATCTGTTTCAACCACGCGCCTTTGTGCTGCACGGCCAGATCCAGAGCGGTCCCGGCCCGCAGGATCGAGGGTGGCTCGAGCGAGACGTAGAAGCCCGCCACCATTCGGGTGGCGACGTCGATGATGACCGTCAGCCACGGACGCCCGACCGGCTTGCGGCTCTCCTTGTCGACGAGAATGACGTCGGCCTTGGTGTGATCGATCTGCCAGCAGTCCCAAGGGTGCTCGATCTCATAGCTGCCCGGCCGGGCCGTCGCAGCTTCACGCGCCTTCTTGCCGTCGCGACGTCCAAGCACCGTTGCGCGCTTCATTCTTTGAAGGCGACGTCGGATCGTTGTGTATCTCGGACCGGGGAGGCCCAGTCGTTCACAGGCGGAGTCGATGACCTTCACCGTCTCCGTCAAAGGCGGCTTGTTGGGCGACAGGTAGTGGGTCCTCAGTGCTTCAGCCACAACGGCCTCCACATGCGGATGAAGGCGGCTCCGGCCCTTGGGGAAGCCGCCCTTGCGACCCGTCAGGTCCCGGATGGTCGTCCTCCCCTCCCCTCGGGCGCGTTGCAGATCCCGGTAGACGGTCGCCCGGCTGACGCCGGCGCGTTCTGCTGCCGCTTCCACATCCCACGCCGTTCTGTGCTGACGCGTCGCGAGCTCAGCGATACCTCGGGCCCGGGCGGCCAGTTGCGCAAACCGCTCCTCGGACATGCTTTCGAGATCGCCGCCCGTGATCGGCTCGACCGCGCTCACGCGGCAACCGCCTCAGTTGAGACCGGCTCGAACACCGTGGTCGAACCCAAGATCGATCTCGTGCTCAGATCGGTGACGGTGACCAACCAGGCAGTTCGAGCCCCCTTCACCGCGACGTCGAGTTCGGCCGCCTGGACATCCCAGTTGTCTAGGTCGACCTCGGCGGTCGCCGCCTCAAGGAGATCGCAGAGAAGCTGTTCTGTGGCGACGATCACGCACTCCGGCAGCCCGGCGAGCGGGTCTTCCTGATGTAGCGGACGGGGTTCTTGAGAAGACGGCAGGTCGGTCATGAGCAAGGCCTCCAGCTAGATGGGAGGACAAGTCACGACTCCGAATACGAAGCATCGCAACTCTGGCGAGGTCGCGGTTTGCGAGCTATTGGCGCGCGCGAATTGACCTGAACACCTCGCAAGGACTTAATTGAATTAGCACGAATATTGCCTCTCATCAACTTCGCGTGAGACTCGCGCGCGATGTGGCATATCGCGTGAACGCCAAGTCGACCCTGTCTCACAAACGTTCGTTTCTGACGCACTGCTTATGAACTGAACACGACCTGCGCGTTTGCTCGGCGCCGCTTGTGTCGAAACCCTGTCGCTGATTCTATGTGTCAGGATCGTAGACGCTGACGGGTTTTGCGACATGCTGATCGGATATGCGCGGGTATCGACCCCGGACCAGAACCTCGCCCTTCAGACCGACGCGCTGGAGAAGGCAGGATGCGAGCGTACATTCTGCGAGGTGGCGTCGGGCGTAAGGACGGAGCGGGCCGCGCTGACTGAAGCCCTGTCCCACGCCCGGGCGGGAGATGTCTTCGTCGTCTGGAAGCTGGACCGTTTGGGCCGGACCGTCGGCCAACTCGTCGAGTTCGTCGCCAGCCTGCGGGGTCGGGGCGTGGAGTTCAGGAGCCTGACCGACGGCATCGACACGACAACGCCGGCCGGACGGTTCTTCTTCCACATGATGGCGGCGCTCGCCGAGATGGAACGGGACCTGATCCGTGAACGCACGATGGCCGGACTGTCCGCTGCGCGCGCTCGGGGCCGAAATGGCGGACGCCGTCAGTCGCTCACCAAACGTCAGGTCGCCCAGGCCCGGCTCCTTCTCAAGCATCCGGACCAGACGATGGCAGGCGTGGCGTCCTCGCTCGGCGTCTCTCGGAGCACGCTCTACCGCTCGCTCGCGCGGCATCCGGAAGGCGTCGGTTCCTAAGGCAGGTCCAGCGGCGGAGCGTTGTCCTCGAACGCGTCGAAGATGGATCGCAGCAAGAGGTCCATTTCAGGGAACCGTCTGCGTAAGGCCGCAGGCTGATGCGTGCCCTGGATGGCGTTCTCGAACGCTTTGGCGACCGCGTCCTTGTCCTGAACCACCCCTTGGTAGCGCTCCACGCCGCCCTTCCATTCCTTCCATCTAACGGGTCTCAGAGCGCCGGTTGCGTCCGTGAGCGAGGAACGGCCCAGGTAGAGCTCCAAGGGCGCCCCGGAACCGTTGACATCCATTCGGGTGAGACCCGCCGGCCCCAAGGTGGGATAGTCGGCGGCGAGCTCGGTGCGAGGCAACGACCGCAGTCTCACGGTGCGGGGAAACTTCACAGTCTTCAGCGAGGCCATGGCCTCCAGCCCGGCGGCGTCGTTGTCGAACAGCGCCAGAAGGCGGTTCTGGACACGGGCGCCGGACAGCACCTTCACCATCCCCGCCAGGAGAGATGCGCCGCCCTCGATGCGAAATTCATCGAAGTCGATAAACTGGTAGAGGTCCGCGTACTCGGGATAGAAGGCTCGCAGCGCCGCCGTGATGATGCGCGTGTCGGATTTGCCTTCGGTCAGGACAATGATCTTGCCGTTCGGGTAAAGCGCCTCCTCTGCCTGTTCCTCACGCGCCAGCTCCTGTGGGGGCACAACGAAGGCGTCGTCCTCATAGAGGTGGGAACAGTCCATCCAGACCGTGGACCGGGCTTCTATTTCTGTGAGCATGGCCAGCTGAACGAAGGGATCGTTCGGGCCGTCCAGCAGGCTCAGCAGATCCCAGGGTTGGTAGCGGCCGGCGATCAGCCGCTTTGAACGGGCGGCCTCGGCCACCGCCTTCTTCCACGCCTCATAGGAAAGAGTTTCCATGACGGCCAGCGCCGCCGCGGTGTCCCCGTCGGGGCTGGCCCAACGGCGGTGCATTTCTACCGCGTGGCGTCGCGCGATGTCCCAGGACTGGGCGCAGAATTCCGTCGTGTAGCCCTGGATCAGGAGGCGCTTTCTAACAGTGCGGGCGGGCGCGCGCAGATACTGGTAGTTGGCCAGCGGCTCGTCACGATAGCGGTCCGCATGTTCTCGCAACTGCCGATGCGCAGACGCCCGGGGCCGCGACACGAAATCGGCCTCCGTGAAAACTGTATCGACCAGATTTCGCCAGCCGAGAATCTCGGCGGACGGGAGCGCGATGCGCCCCACATAGACTTCGACCTCGTCGGACATTCACTCAAGCTATCGGAGGCCGTCGTCGGCGCAATGGCGCAGGCAGCTCGTCGGAGGTGCACCGAAGGACAGTGTTGGAAAAATCGTCGTCTTCGTAGTGAAATGGGCCGCGAACCCGCCAAGGGACCGTGATGGCTCTGTCTCCTCATCAGAAATCGATCTCGTTGATCCTGTGGGCGCGCTGGCTCGGCTACGTCGCGCTGGGGTTCTTCGCACTGGGGCTGGCAGCCGTACTCGGTTGGGAGCGACTGCTTCCGCATCAGGTCGCCGTGGGTTCCGCAGGCTTTGTGATCCTGTCCGCGATCAGCCTGTGGATCCTCCGGTTTTTGCCTAAGGAGGCTGGCGATCCGCGCGGCCATACGGCCTCACCCCTACCCCCTGCCCGACCGCCAAACGGAGCAGAGGACTGATGAGCCGGTGGATCGAGACAGGACTATCGACGACCCATTGGCTCCCTTGGGCCTTGCTCTCGGCCGGCTTCGCGGCGCTGACCGCGATCTTTGCAAAGGCCGGTGTTCAGACGATCGATCCCAACCTCGCGACCTTCATCAGGACGCTGGTGATCCTCGTCTTCGCCGGCGCCATCGTCGCCTTGACCAGCGGGTTTCAGGCGGGCGAGCCCTTGCCCGCTCGCGCCTGGCTCTTTCTGGTACTCTCTGGCCTCGCGACCGGCGCGTCCTGGCTTTGCTATTTCCGCGCGCTCAGTCTCGGACAGGCGGCGCAGGTGGCTCCGGTGGAAAAGATCAGCGTCGTGCTCGTGGCGATCTTCGGTGTCGCCTTTCTGGGGGAACAGCTTTCACCGCGCGCCTGGCTGGGTGTGGCGCTGATCACATCCGGCGTCATTCTGATCGCTTTCAAATCAGCCTGAGGCTTCGCGCTGGAATTCAGCGACGGCGCGTCACGCGAACCTCCATCCCACCTGCAAGATCATAGCCGGCGCTCTTCACGGCCTTGCCGATCCGTGCGGCGAGGTCGGGGGCGTTCAGGGCGATGATGTCTCCCTGGTCAACGTCGACGAGGCTGATTGGCGGCAACTCGGTGTGCTTCTGGAAATAGGTCCTCCCACTGCCTGCGACAGCGTGCACCCGAATGGCGCCAGCAGTGCTCAGATCCTTCACCGCCCGGTAGATGGCCGTGCGGGAGAGACTGCCTCCCTCCACATTGAGACGCCGCCAGATCGTGTCGACGTCCAACAGGTCATCGGTGTCTGCAAAGACTTTCGCGACGGCCAGACGCGGACCCGTCGGCCGCAAGCCCCGCCGCCGGCAAGCATCCCATATTTCCAAGAGCGCTCCTTCGATGGTCGGGACCATGAGAGGGCGAACATTCGCGTAACATGACGAGGAGATTACGGTTGAGGCCAAGGCCCCGCTTGCTTGTTGAAAGGCATTATCAATCGCAGTAGCTGGCGGTCCCGCGAATGAATCGCAAAAACGAACGGCGCTATCCCGCCGCGTGAGGACCTTCAGGTGAACCCGATCCAGACCCCGCTCATCCGCAAACTCGCCCCCGTTCTGCTGGCGTCCACGGCTCTGTGCGTGGCGGCTCCCGCCTTTGCCCAGCAGCAGCCGACCGTGCCGCTCGGCACCCTCCGCGTTGACGATCAGGCCGGAGATTTCGGCATCCAGCCGCGTAGGGATCAGGGCTATGTGGCGCCGACCAGCACCTCCGCCACCAAGACCGAGACTGCTCTGATCGACACGCCGCAGGCGATCACCGTCGTCACCCGCGATCAGATCAACGATCAGGGCCTGGTGGGCCTGAATGACCTGGTCCGCTACGTCCCCGGGGTGACCTATGCCCAGGGCGAAGGCAACCGCGACGCCATCATCTTCCGCGGGATCGCCTCGACGGCGGACTACTTCACCGACGGCCTTCGCGACGACACCCAGTACTACCGCGACCTCTACAATGTGGAGCGCGTCGAGGTCCTGAAGGGCCCCAACGCCATGATCTTCGGTCGCGGCGGCTCGGGCGGTCTGATCAATCGCGTGACCCGCCAAGCCGGCTGGGACATCGAGAACGAGTTGCGCCTGGAGGCGGGCTCGCATGACTTCTATCGCGGCGCCGTCGACTACAACGTCGAGGTCAGCGATACGACCGCGCTGCGCGTCACGGGCCTCTATGAGGACAGCGGCAGCTACCGGGACGGCGTGACCTACGAGAAGTTCGGCATCAACCCGACCGCCAGCTTCCGCCTGGGCGACAACACCCTGCTGCAGTTGGGCTACGAGCATTTTGAAGACCGCCGTATCGCCGACCGGGGCGTCTCGGCCAACCCGGGCGGAACGCGGGCCAACCCGGCCCGTCCGCTGGACGGCTATCGGGACACCTTCTTCGGCGACCCGGCTCGTAGCCCGACCGATACCGATGTCGATGCGCTGAGCATCGCCTTCGAGCACCGGTTCGATAACGGACTGACCCTGCGCAACCGTACCCGCCTGGCCGACTACGACAAGTTCTACCAGAACGTCTTCCCCGGCGCAGTAAACGCCGCCGCACAGACGGTGCCGATCTCGGCGTACAACAACGCCACCACGCGTCAGAACCTGATCAACCAGACGGACCTCGTCTTCTACGCGGACACCGGCTCGATCAGGCACACCCTCTTGGCCGGCGCCGAGTTTGGTCGCCAGGAAACCGACAACCTGCGCCTGACTGGGTACTTCCCGGGCGGCGGCACGACCTTCAACGCCCCGTTGACCAACCCGACGATCAATCAACCGCTGACCTGGGCGCCGAGCGCGTCGGACGCCAGCAACGAGGGGGTGACGAAGCTGGCGGCCGGCTATCTGCAGGACCAGATCGAGTTGACCTCGCAACTGCAGCTGATCCTGGGCGTGCGCTACGAGCATATCGAAAGCGAGGTTCTGAACCGCCGCAACAACGTCCGCACGGAGGCGACCGACAATCTGTGGTCGCCGCGCGCCGGCCTGGTGTTCAAGCCCATGGACAATCTCTCGCTCTACGGCAGCTACACCAAGACCTACCTGCCGCGTTCGGGCGAGCAACTGACCGGCCTGACCCCGACGAACCGCGCGCTCGATCCCGAGGAGTTCGACAACTACGAACTCGGCGCCAAATGGGACGTGACGCCGGGCCTGAGCCTGACCGCCGCCGTCTTCCAGCTCGATCGTAGCAATGTCGTCGTGCCTGACCCAGCCAATCCGGCGCAGTCCATCCTCGTCGATGGCCAGCGCAGCAAGGGGGTGGAATTGAGCGCCACGGGACAGATCACCGAACAGTGGAGCGTCGTTGCGGCCTACACGCATCTCGACGCCGAAATCACGGCGGCGCAATCGACGACGGTCCTGGCCGGCAACAAGCTGGCCAACGTGGCGGAGAACAGCGCCTCGATCTGGAGCCGCTATGATTTCACGCCGCGTTTCGGCGCCGGCCTCGGCGTCATCTACCAGGGCGACCGCTTCACAGCGTCGGACAACACCCAGGTGATGCCGAGCTTCACCCGCGTTGACGGTGCTCTGTTCTATGCGCTGACCGATCGGATCGACATTCAGCTCAACGTCGAGAACCTTCTGGACGAGGACTACTTCGCCACGGCTCACAGCAACAACAACATCACTCCGGGCGGCCCGCGCGCCTTCCGGGTCGGCCTGACCACGCGGTTCTAGGCCTGATGAAATGGACGGCGCCTCCTACCCGTCCAGATCGGCGACTGGCGAGCCCATCCCCGTGCTGACGCCAGTCGCCGTTCAAGGATCACGACGTCGGGGCCGTGAGCGTATGCTCGCGGTCCTGATCGTTGTTGTCGGCCACGCCGCTGCGATCGGGGGGCTTTCGATCGTCCGCCCCGATCTGCGGCGCGAGCCCTCGGCGGAACCGGTCATCCTCGTGCAGCTTGAGCCCCGGGTGCGTCCATCACCCCCCAAGGCGCCGAGCCCGCCTGAGGATCCGCGCCCGCGTCAGAACGTGATCCGGTCGACCACGCCGCCGCCGCCAGCGGCAGCGCCGCCCGCGCCACGGCCTACGCCGCTCCCGCTTGCGGCGGCGGTGGAACCTCTGCCCCTCGCCCCTGCGCCGCCCGCAGCGCCGACGCCCGTTCCGGCCTCGCCGCGTGTCGATCCGCCGCCTGCGTCACCGACGCCGGCGGCCAGGGACAGTTTTGAAGGACGGGTGATGGCGCGCCTCGCCCAGGTGAAGCGTTATCCGGCGTCTGCCCGGGCTCGCCGCGAAACCGGTACGGGCTATGTCCGATTTACATTGAGCCGCGCTGGTCGGCCGAGTGCGATCAGTCTCGATCGGTCCTCGGGCGTCGCGGCGCTCGACCGCGAGGCGCTCGACACCGTCCGGCGGGCCACGCCATTGCCGTCCGTCCCGGAAAACCTGCCGGCGCCTCTGACGCTCACTGTCGCCATCGAGTTCACCCTGAACTGATCCTGCCGGTTCAGCCGCCCGGAAAGACCATCCGTACCCTCAGGCCGGGGTGGCTGTTCTCCAGGATCAACTCGCCCCGGTGTAGATCCACGATGGCGGCCACCATGGAAAGGCCGAGGCCGGACCCAACGGTGTTGCGGCTGCGATCGAGGCGGTAGAAGCGGCGGGTCAGCTTCGACAACTCCTCAGCAGGCGCGCCCGGGCCATTGTCGGTCACACTGAGTTCGACCTGTTCGTCCAGCGCATGCACGGCGATCACGATTGCCCCGCCTGGTCCCCCATGCGTGATGGCGTTGTCGATGAGGCTCGCCACCACCTGGGCCAGCATCGTCGGGTCGCCGGACATGATGGCCGGACCGTCAGCCTGCACCGTCAGGGCCCCTTCCCCCTCCTCCGCAGCCGGCCGGTAGGCTTCCACGACGTCGTCGACGATTTCGGTAAGGTTCATCACGATGAACCGCCGCTCCGCCCCACCCTCGATCTGGGCCAGGCGAAGCAGCGCGCTGAAGATCTCCAGCAGACGGTCCGTATCCCCGATCGCTTCCGCCAGCAGCCCGTCTCTCTGGCTGGCATCGGCCTGCTGCGCTTCCTCAAGCGTGTTGCGCAGCCGGGTCAGCGGCGTTCGCAAGTCATGGGCGACATCGGAGGAGACCTGCCGCAAGGCGACCATCGCGTCCTCTACCCGCTCCAGCATGACATTCAGGATGTCGGCCAGATCGTCGAACTCCCGGCCCAAGCCTAGCGAAGGCAACCGCTCGCTTAGATCGCCCCGCATGACTTTCTCGGCCGCCGCACCGACCGCCTTCAGACGGTTCAGAAGGATCAGCCCTGCCGCGACGCCGCCCAGCAGCGCCAGCAACACCATTGCCGATCCGCCCCACACGGCGAGTTTGTGAAGCCATTCCCGAAGCTCCGACAGGGCGTAGTCGTCCCGGCCGACCGCAATGAAGGTGCCGTCGGAGGCGCGGTCGGTCAGGACGATGAGGTTGATGTTGTAGGGATCCGGACCCGGCTGTTCTTCCCGGGTTGGAATGCGCAGCTCACCCCATCCGGAGATTGTCTCCACCGCGCGCGGCAGGCCCGCGTCCAGCCGCTCGCCGGTCGGTGCGATCACCACATAGCTGAAGCGTTCCGGAAGGCCGCCTTCGACGTGCTCTCGAAGCGCGGAGATCAGGGCCAGGCCGCCCTCTGCGTTGGCGTCCGCCTTCAGGACCGCCATCTGGTCCCGCAGCGCATCGCGGGCTGTCTCCTCGGCGAAATCGGCGACCGCGAGATCCAGCACGACCAGCAACGCCGCCGAACCGATGCCGAAGATCGTCGCAAACAGGACCGCCAGCCGGAAGGTGGTGGTCTGCCAAAGTCGCGCCCGCGGCCTATTCCGGTTCATCGATGAGATATCCCACGCCTCGAAGCGTCCGGATCAGCTCTGAATCGAAGCCCTTGTCGACCTTCGATCTCAGTCGGCTCACGTGGGCGTCGACGATGTTGGTCCTTGGGTCGAAGTGGAAGCCCCACAGGTTCTCCAGCAGCATGGTTCGGGTCACTGTCTCACCCACCCGCCGGGCCAGAAACTCCAGCAGCTTGTATTCCTGAGGCGTCAGATCGATGCGCCTGCCGGCGCGGATGACCCGTCGACGCCGGGTGTCGATCTCAAGATCCGCGATCCGGATCTGCGTTTCGATATCGGCCAGAGGCGGTCGCCGCACCAGGGCGTTCAGGCGCGCCAACAGTTCGCTGAACGCGAACGGTTTGACCAGGTAGTCATCGGCACCGCCCTCCAGACCCGCGACCCGATCGTCGACCGAGCCAAGGGCCGTCAGGAGAAGAACGGGCGCACGGACGCCTTCGGCACGAAGCGCCCGCAGGGCCTCCAGACCGGACAAGCCCGGCAGCATTCGGTCGATGACCAGCACATCGTAGCCCCCGGCCAGGCCGAGATGCAGGCCGTCGTCTCCGTTATGGGCCAAATCCGCGGTGTGGCCGGCCTCTGTCAGCCCCCGCCCGATAAAGGAAGCCGTGCGGGCGTCATCCTCGATAACCAGAACCTTCACGTCGCGCCTCGGCCGCCTGCTTCGACAGTATCCAATCACGCGGATGCGCGGGGCGAAAGGACCACACGGCCTCTCTGCGACGGTTTTAACGGGGCCGTCAGACTACGCGTAAACGCATCGCGCTAGGGCTGGCGGATCGTCCCGAAAGACTGTCCGTGCCCGCTTTTCGCCGCGCCTTCCCGCCACTGTCGCACACGGTCGTGCTGATCGCCGCCGTGGGCGCAAGTCTGTCCGCCTGTACGACGTATCGACCCGCTCCCATCGATCCGGTCGTTACGGCTCAGGCCTACCAGGATCGCCGGGCGGTTTGGCCTGCCGGGCGCATCATGAGCGAAGCCGAGGCTCTGGAGCTCGCGCTGGTCAATGCGCCCTCCGTCCATCAGGCCAAGGCCGCTTACGCGTCTGCGGTGGCCGCCACGCGGACAGCGCGCGTCGGGTCCGCCTGGACCCTGACGCTGACGGCCGAGTATTCGCGTCAGGCCGATCCTCAGCACCCGTGGCTGTTCGGCGGCGCCGTCGACATACCGGTCGACGCCGGGGCGCGCCGGGAAGCGCGACTGGACAGCGCGGACCTCGCCGTCCTGAAGGCCCGCTATGACGTCGCGGAAGCCGTCTGGACCGTCCGCTCCACGCTTCGCCGGGCGCTTCTGGATCGTACCGTCGCCCGGCAGGAGATCGCATTGGCGTCAGACCAGGTCGCGTTGCGGGAACAGCGCGGCGCGGCCATGGAGCGTCGAGTCGCGGCCGGCGAGGATGGACGATCCGTGGCGCTGGCGGCGCAGAGCGACCATGCCTTGGCCCGCCAGCGACTGACGACCGCCCGGGGCGCCGAGGCCCAGGCCACCGCGGCCCTGGCCGCCGCCCTCGGCCTGCCGGTTGAGGCCATCGCTAATCTCGAGGTGACGGTCGATCCGGCCATGATCCTCCCGACGCCAGCCGAGCTTCGCGACGCGCGGCTGGACGCCGCCACGGCTCGCGCGGACGTCCTGAAGGCGGTCATCGACTATGATCTGGCCGAGCAAGCCGTGCGTCAGGCGGTAGCAGGCCAGTACCCCCAGGTGACACTGAGCCCTGGTTACACGTGGGAACGCGGCGTCGCCAAACTGCCGTTCAATCTTGGCCTGGCCTTGCCCCCGCCCGACCTGAACCGCGCCGCGATCCGCGAAGCGGAGGCGCGCCGGGCCGAAGCGGGCAAGGCGCTGGAGAGCGCCCAGGCCGCCGTCTACGCCCAGACGGATGCGGCCGTCGAAGCCCTGCGGGCGGCGGACGACAGCCTGATCCAATTGCGGTCCCGGGACCTGCCGCTCGCTCAGCGGTCCGAGCGGTTGACGCATCGAGTGGTTCAACTGGGCGAGCTTGATCGGACGGATTTGATCGCGGCCCAGGCCGGCGTTCTCGACGCCCGCCTTGCGGAAATCGACGCCCTGCGTCTGCGCGCGACTGCGATCGCCGACCTCGAGGCCGCCATTCGCCGGCCCTCCGATCCTGCCGAACTCATCGTCATCGCGAACGCCATGGCCAGTCTGGACGCCAGCTCATGATGCTTCACCGCCTGGGGCACGCAGCCCCGATCGCCGCCCTCGCCGTCGTTCTGTTGCTCGGGGCCGCGCCTGCCGCTCCGGCGCCGGCCGCCGCGCCGAAAGCGGGCCTGACCTCCGCACAGCAGGCGAGACTGGCCGTCCAGACGGCGCCTCTGGAGGCCATGAGTTGGGCGCCGGGCGCCACTGGCTATGCCCGGGTGATCGACCCCGTACCGCTGGCGACGCTGGACGCCGACCTCACAGCGGCGCTCGCTGCGGCAGGGGCCTCCCGCGCCGAGGCGTCGCGCGCCCGCATCCTCGCTTCGGAAGATCAGATGGTGGCGGCCAAGGTCGCCGAGGCCGCAGCCGCCCAGGCCACGGCCGATCAGTCCCGGGTCACCCTTCTGCGGACGAGGATGGGGCTGGAATGGGGACCAGCGCTGGCGGCGCTCGGCGACGGCCAGCGTCGCGCCCTGATGGCCTCTATCGCGCGCGGTGACGCGGCCCTCCTTCGCATCGATGGTCCCACCACGCCTTTGAGCGGTACGGTCACGCTCGATCTCGGGCCGAACGGCCTGATACCGGCGCGGGTGCTCGGCGCGGCGCGCACCGCCGACGTCCGCCTGCAATCTTCAGGCAGCCTCGCCCTGGCGTCGGGCAGCCAGGCGCGGCGCCTCGCCACCGGACTTGTCGTGCCCGTCCGGTTGCCCGCCGGCGCCGGATCGACCGGCGTCTTTGTGCCGGACTCGGCAGTGCTGCGGGCCGAGGGCGAGAGCTGGGTCTATGTCCGGACCGCGCCGGGCGCCTTTGAACGCCGTGCGCTCGGCGCCGTCGCGGTCGTCGACCGGGGACTGTTCGCCGACTCCGGCGTGCGCCCCGGAGAAATCATCGCGACCCGCGGCGCCTCGGCCCTGTATGCGGCGGAACTGGCGGGGTCCTGATCCATGCTCAACGCCGTCGTCGCCTGGTCACTGGATCGCGCCCGGATCGTTCTCGCCGCGGCCGCCCTTGTGTTGCTCTTCGGCGGCCTGACCCTGACCCGGGCGTCATACGACGTCTTTCCGGAGTTCGTCCCCGCCCAGGCCGAGGTGCAGACCGAGGCCCCGGGCCTGACCGCCGAGCAGGTCGAACAGCTGGTGACGCGCCCGATCGAACAGGCGGTCGCGGGCGCTTCCGGGGTCGAGGTCGTGCGGTCGGAATCGACCCAGGGCATCTCCATCGTCTCCGTCACCTTCAAGGACGGCGCCGATCCCTATCGGTCCCGCCAGATCGTCGCCGAGGCGCTGGGGGAAGCGTCGAGCGGCCTGCCCGCCGCCGCCGGCGCGCCCAAGGTGGCGCCCCTGACCTCCTCGACCATGGACCTGCTCAAGGTCGGCTTCACCAGCGATAAGCTGACGCCGGCCGAGCTGCGGGATCTCGTCCAGTGGACCGTCCGCCCCCGATTGCTCTCCGCGCCGGGCGTCGCCCGGGCCACGGTCTATGGCGGGGAGGCGCGCCGCATCGAAGTGCGCGTCCGCCCTTCTGACCTCGCCCTGCGGGAGCTGGGCTTCTCCGACATCATCACGGCCGTCCAGGGCGCGACGGGCGTAACCGGCGGCGGCTTCATCGACACCGCGGAACAACGGATCCTGATCGAGACGCAAGGACAGGCCGCCACTGCGGCCGAGGTCGGAGCGGCGCAGATCACGACGTTGGACGGTGTGGCCCTGCGCCTGTCCGATGTGGCCGACGTGGTCGACGGCATGGCCCCGCTGAATGGCGATGCGCTGATCATGGGTCGTCCGGGCGTCCTGGTCAGCCTGTCGAGCCAGTACGGCGCCAACACCCTGACAGCCACCAGAGAACTCGAAAAGGCGCTCGCCGAACTCAAGCCTACGCTCGACGCGGCCGGGGTCACGGTCAACGCGGACCTGCACCGCCCGGCCAACTTCATCGAGGCCGCGCTGGGCGGCATCGTCGACGATCTGGTCATCGGCGCCCTGCTGATCGCGGTCGTGCTGTTCCTCTTTCTACGCAATGCCCGTGCGGTGCTGATCTCCTTCCTCAGCATCCCCCTGTCCCTGCTGATCGCCGTCGTGGTGCTCGACCGCATGGGCCTTACGGTGAACACCATGACGCTGGGCGGTCTGGCCGTGGCGCTTGGTGTCGTCGTCGACGACGCCGTCATCGATGTGGAGAATATCGTCCGGCGCCTCAGGACCCGCGACGGCGGCGAACCGGCGGCCGCGACCATCCTCAAGGCCTCTCTCGAGGTGCGGGCGCCGGTGATCTACGCGACCCTGGTCGTGGCTCTTGTCCTGTCGCCGGTCCTGTTCCTTCACGGCCTCCAGGGCGCGTTCTTCAGCCCTCTGGCCGCCGCCATCATCCTCGCCACGCTCGCCTCCCTCGCCGTCGCCGTGGTGGTGACCCCGGCGCTCAGCCTGCTGCTGCTTCGATCGGCGCGTCTTTCCGAGGAACCCCGCGTGCTGGCGCGGCTCAAGGACCGCCACGCCGGTCTGTTGGGACGCATCTCCGCCCGTCCCCGCGGCGCTGTGATCGTCTCCGTGGCGGCTCTTCTGATGTCGGCGACCGGCTTCGCCCTGTTCAACAGCGAACTGCTGCCGGCCTTCCGCGAAGGCCATTTCGTGCTCGGCGTCGCCGCCCGGCCGGGCGCTTCTCTCACGGTGATGCGCACCTACGGCAAGGCCATCACCCGCGATCTTCTGGCGGTGCCCGGCATCCGGTCCGTCGAACAGCAGATTGGCCGGGCCCAGGGCGGCGAGGACACCTGGGGCACGGAACGCAGCGAGTTCCATGTCGAACTTGAGCCCGGCCTCTCAGGCGCCCGACAGGATCAGATTCAGGCGCGCATCCAGGAAATCCTCGCCAGCTATCCCGGGCTTGAGACCGAAGTGCTGACCTTCCTGGGCGATCGGATCGGCGAGTCCCTGAGCGGCGAGACCGCCAGTCTGGTGGTCAACGTCTTTGGCGGAGACCTCGACAAGATTGATCAGGCCGCCCGCGACATCAGCACGGTGCTGGGCAAGTTACCGGGCGCGACGGACGTCCAGCTGGGAACGCCGCCGTCCACCCCCGCTGTGCGGGTCGAGCTCGACCTGCCCGCGCTGGCGCGTTACGGCCTGTCGCCGGCCGAGGCCCTGAACGCCGTCCAGACCGCCTATCAAGGCGCGATCCCGGCCCAGATCTATGGCCTGGATCGCGCCATCGACATCGCGGTCACCACACCGCCCTCCCTGCGCAATCAGCCGGAAGCTGTCGGGGACCTGCTCCTTCGCTCATCCTCGGGCGCCGTTGTCCCGCTGCGCCAGGTCGCGGACGTGCGACTGGCCGAAAGCCGCACCGTCATCGCTCACAATGGAGGCCGCCCGGTCCAGACCGTGACCGCCAATCCTGCGCCCGGCGATGTGGCTCGCGTGACCCTGGCCGCCCGGACCGCGATCTCCTCGCAGGTCAGGCTTCCGCAGGGCGTCTATGTTGAATACGCCGGGGCGGCGGCCGGGGCGGCCTCCGCGCGCAATGATCTGCTGCTCAACACGGCGATCGCCGTGATCGGGGTCGTGGTCTTGCTGCTGCTGGCCTTCCGCAGCGGCCGCGCCGTCGGCCTGATCCTCGGAACCGCGCCGGGCGCTCTGGTCGGAGGCGTGATCGCCGTCGCCCTGACCGGCGCCAGCCTGTCGCTGGGCGCCCTGGTCGGCTTCGTGGCGCTCTTCGGCATCGCGTCCCGAAACGCCATCCTGCTCATTTCCCATGCCGAGCACCTAGTGTCGCACGAGGGCGAGGCCTGGTCGCTGGAGACGGTGATCCTAGCGGCACGGGAGCGGCTGACGCCGATCGTGATGACGGCGCTCGTCACGGGCCTCGGCATCCTGCCGCTGGCTCTGCAGACCGGTCAGGCCGGTCGCGAGATCCAGGGACCGATGGCCATCGTCATCCTCGGCGGCCTGATCTCGTCCACCCTGATGACCCTGCTCGTTCTGCCGGCGCTGGTCTGGCGCTTCTGGCGCCCCCTTCCCGCGCCTGGCGCTCCGACAATCCGCCTCCAGGAGGCCATCGCCTGATGTTCGATCTCATTGTCCAGATCATCACCGTAACGGGCGTGCTGGGCGTGCTCATCCTGATGTTCGCCGAGAACATCTTCCCGCCGATCCCGTCCGAGCTGATCATGCCCCTGGCGGGCTTCGCCGCAGCGCGCGGGGACATGAACTTCTTCCTAGCGGTGACGGCCGGGACGCTCGGCGCCGCCGCGGGCGCTGCCATCTGGTACGAACTCGGCCGGCGCATCGGAGCGGATCGGCTCAGCGCGTGGTCTTCCCGACACGGGCGCTGGCTCACCCTCACACCGAAGGATATCGACCGGTCGACCCGGTTCTTTCAACGGTTTGGCGCGCCGGCGGTCTTTTTCGGCCGGCTCCTGCCCATTGTCCGGACCTGGATTTCGATCCCGGCCGGGGTCGCGGACATGCGGCCCGCCCCGTTCCTCGGTTGGACTCTGCTCGGCACAGCCATCTTCACCTTCGCCCTGACCGCCGCCGGCTATGTGCTGGAAAGCCAGTACGAACGGGTCGCCAGCTGGCTCGATCCGATCACGACCTTCCTGCTCGTCGCCGGCGTCGTCACGTGGATCTGGCGGGTCATCGTCTTTCCGCGACACCAGGCGGGCGCCAATGACTAGATCGGCGATTGCACAGGCGAAGAGCCGCAACGCCGGGGGAAGCGTTGCGGCTCAACCTGCATTGACAGCGCGCGCTCAGCGGGTGCCGTCGTCGTCTTCCTCGCCGTCCTCGGCTTCCCCCTGCTCACGATCTTCGGTGTCGGCCGCAATGGCCAGAATGGAGCCCGAGGTCGCGTCGATCCGGGCCTTCTGTTCGCCGGCCGAACCGACCGTCGTAACATCCCAGACCGGACCGCTCGCCGTGCCCTCTAGAGCGACCTCGACGGCGCGCCCCTGGGTGCGAGCTTCGGCGATCGACACGGCCTGTGACAGCGCTACGGATGTCCGCGCCAGCAGCGCGGCGTCCTCATCCTGCGCCGGCACGTGGGTGGTCAAGGCGACCACGCCTCCGGCGGAACCCGCCAGCGCGACGGCGGCGAGCCCCATCATCTGCAACTTCTTCATGCGGTTCTCCTCGCGGACCGGATGTCCGCGAGGAGGAGCCTGCCCTGAGGCCCCTCCGCTCACCGTTGAGCCAACATTACGAAACCCCGACGCCTCCCTTCGCGTCGCCCGTCAACTCCAGCATCCCCAACTGATCGGATGAAGACCTTGAATACTGCTCGCGACATCCAGAGAACCCAGTTGATCCGAAAGGCCGTGCTGTTCGTGGCGATCATCGCTGTGATCGCCGTGGCTGCACTCAGCCAGACGCTCGCCGGCGAAACCGTTTTTCACGAAGCGCTGGAGGCGGTCGGCCTGTGGCTGATCGTCATCTGCATTGTGGGAAGAGCCTGGTGCTCCCTCTATATCGGCGGGCGCAAGAAGGCCGAGATCGTGGATCGCGGTCCCTATTCGCTGAGCCGCAACCCCCTCTATGTCTTCAGCTTCATGGGCGCTTTCGGCATGGGCGCCCAGACGGGCAGCATCGTCCTCGCCACGGTGTTCCTGCTCATCGCGGTGATCGTCTTCTACGCCACGGTCAAACGCGAGGAAGTCTGGCTGCTGGCCAACTTCGGCGACGTCTACGCCGCCTACTACGAGCGCACGCCGCGGTTCTGGCCCGACTTCCGCCTCTGGCGCGACGAGGATCGCCTGGAAGTTCGCCCCGCCTTCTTCCTGCTCACCCTTCGGGACGGTCTGGCGTTCCTGATCGCCATTCCCCTGTTTGAGATGGTCGAAACGGCCCAGAAGGCGGGGTGGCTTCACGCTCCGATCGTCCTGCCATGACGCGCCGAAAAGCACAGAGCGCTCGCAGGCTTCAGTCTGCAGGGAAACTGAAACGCCTGTTGAGCCGACCGGTCGGACGGGTGCTCCTCGCCTTCTGTCTCACAAGCTTCACCCTGTGGGGCTGCCTGACCCTGGGCGGCGAAGCGCTCGAAGGAGAGACCCAAGCCTTCGACGAATGGGCTCTGCTCCGGATGCGCAATCCCGCAGACCTCAGCGACCCCATTGGATCACGGGTGTTCGAGGAGGCGATGCGGGATGTCACCGCGCTGGGCGGGTTCACCGTCCTGACCCTTATCACCGTGGTGGCCGTCATCAGCCTGTGGCGACTGGCGCGCCAACGTGAGGCGATGATCCTGGCCGTGACAGTCCTCGGCGCCCAGCTGTCCAGCGACCTCCTCAAGGTGCTCTACGCCCGGCCCCGACCGGCGCTGGTGCCGCATGAGAGCTACGTCTATTCCAACAGCTTCCCCAGCGGCCATTCGGCGGTATCCGCGGCCGTCTACATGATGTTGGCGATCCTTCTGATCCCCGCGCTTCGCTCCGCAGGATCCAGAGCGGCGGTGTGCGTTCTGGCCGCCGTTCTGGTCATCGTGATCTGCATCAGCCGGACCTATCTCGGCGTGCATTGGCCGACGGATGTGATCGCCGGCTGGGCGCTGGGAAGCGCCTGGACGATCCTCGGCTGGCTCGCGCTCAATCTGACGACCGGCAAAACCGCCGAAGCGACCTCATAACCGCCGCGCTTGTCTTTTCTCACAACCAGACTGCGCTACTCTCTGAGGCGCCCCCTTCCTGATCCCTCGTTTTGAGTGAGAGTCCGTTTCATCAAGGAGACGGACGTGAAGAAGAGCAGGTTCAACGAAGCGCAGATCATAGGCGTGCTGCGCGAGCAGGAGGCCGGAAGCCCGACGGCGGAGGTATGCCGAAGGCACGGGATCAGCGAGCAGACCTTCTATCGGTGGAAGGCGAAGTACAGCGGCATGAGCGTGTCGGACGCCACGAAGCTGAAGGCGCTGGAAGACGAGAACCGGCGGCTGAAGAAGCTGCTGGCGGAGTCGATGCTGGACGTGTCGGCGCTGAAGGATCTTCTGGGAAAAAACTGATCGGGCCTGCAGCGCGCAGAGCGGCCGTGCTTCGTCTGATGGCGGAGCGCGGCTTCTCCCAGAAGCGCGCCTGCGGGCTGGTTCAGATCGATCCGAAGACGGTGCGTCGCGAGCCTGAACAGGGCGATGTGGAGGTGCGCGAGCGCCTGCGCAGCCTGGCGGCTGAGCGCCGCCGGTTCGGCTACCGGCGCTTGGGCATTCTGTTGCAACGGGAGGGCCTCAGCATGAACAAGAAGCGGCTGTTCCGGCTCTATCGGGAGGAAGGCTTGGCGGTGCGACGGCGACGGGGCCGCAAGCGGGCCACCGGAACCCGTGCGCCCATGGCCCTGCCGGACGGCCCAAACCAGCGCTGGTCGCTGGACTTCGTGGCCGACAGTCTGTCGTGGGGCCGACGCTTCCGCATCCTGTGCATCGTGGACGACTTCACGCGCGAGGCCCTGGCTCTGGTGGTCGACACCTCGATCGGCGGCTCACGCATGGCGCGCGAGTTGGACCGGCTGATCGCCCGACGCGGGCGTCCGGCCATGATCGTCAGCGACAACGGGACCGAGATGACCAGCCGGGCCATCCTGGAATGGACCAACCGCACCGGCGTGGCCTGGCATTACATCGCGCCGGGCAAGCCGCAGCAGAATGGCTTCGTCGAAAGCTTCAACGGCAGGCTCCGCGACGAGTGTCTGAACGAGGAGGTCTTCGCCACCCTGGCCGAGGCCCGCGCCGTCATCGAGCGCTGGCGCATCGACTACAACCACGTCAGGCCGCACTCGGCGCACGGGGGACTGACCCCGGAGGCGGTGCGCCTGAACCCCGCGGCCGTTCGGCTGCGCAACTTGATCAGCTCCGCCGCACGGCCGCTCCCGTCGGCGAAGCAGATCGGCTATCAACCCCCTGGACTCTCATAATGATCGAGGGACCAGAGGGGGGCGCCTCATCTCGCATCTGCAAAACCCATCCTGAGTGCTTGATTATGGGACCACTTCTCATCGCGCTGAAGGGCGACGCACGAGCGTCGAACGTTCAGGACACCGATCACGGCTTCATCCTCTCGGGGTCAGGCGAAGCATTCAGCGCGCTGGTTCGGGAGACCTTGGAAAAGTCCGGCGCCGAGTATGTCGCCCTTCCCACAAGCGATGGCGCCTTGGGCTATACTCAGGTTGTAATCATCCCGCTTTGACCTTCGGCCGCTGCACCAAGATCAGCCAGCCGCTCCCCGAGAGTGGGCCTGATGACCGACCCGAAGTTCGCGTGAATAAACGCCTCTTGCCGCCGATCCGTCGCCCAGACATATCTGCGGGCCAGGGCGACGGTTGTCAGATTGCGGCGCCTTACCAGTTCTCGAGCAGGAGCCCGCCGAAGCGCGTCGATCGTCCCTTGATCATTGGCCGCAACGAACAGGCGCTTGGGCCCAATCGGCAAATGGATGAAGGCCTGCGGATCTCGCAAGCCCGAGACCTGATCGACGCACCAGTCGGAAACCAGAAGCGACAGGTTGGACGCCGCCACATCGACCACGCCCCAGCGCATGTTGTTGATGAACTCGCCCATCGTGGGATTGTCGATGAGCACCGTCGCGATCTGCATGGCGACCCGTTCGACGATCTCCGGATCCCGCGCGGTCATGAAGTCCTCGAAGGTCGCCGGATCGCCCTCCTGCCGGACCATCTCCTCATATGCCGCCTGAATCTCAGGCTGATTGACAACCCAATCCGCTCGGGTTCGCGCCTTGATCCCGGCGATGTCCGCAGGCGTGCGCAACTGCAGGGACTGAATGAAGCGTGACCATGCACTTCTCGCGACGGACGTCCGGGGAAACTGACCGCTTTCCAGAAGCGCGAGCACGCCCGCGGCCTGATGATCGACCTGCTGCATGAACCGCTCTTCCACCTGCTGCATGAGGTCGGGCGGCATACCGGGCATGCTGTACAGGCCGTCCTCGTATCCAGTACCCGCCGGGAACACCCGCCGCCGCTTCACGGCATCGCCGAACGGCCGGTCATACTGCTCGAGGCGTCCATCCGGGCCGGTCCACCGATTGAGATAGAACACGGGCGCGAAGTGGTGCTTGCGGGGCGGATTGGACGTCATGCGCCGACGGCCGACCCCGCGTCGGCAGGGTTTTCACTGTCCGGCAACACCAACGGCGTCCGCGCGTCGGCACGCTCAGCATACCCTTTCGCGTTGTCATAAATCGCGTCGTGCAACCCCAGGACCGTCATCGCCGATCGACGGCTCATGGGACCTTCCTCCGACCGACGCCCTGGTCTCGCAACGGCGAGAAGGTTCGAGGCACGGGCGTAGATTTCCGCGGCGTCGACGATCTCGATTTCGATGTCTCGCGGCACGCGGCCGTTGCGGCGGGCCGTCAGGTCCGCTTCAAAACTGCGCCATCGCGCGAGGTGAACCTGCAGCTCCGCCAACAGGTCGATGTAGGCATCCGCTTCGGCGTCATCGGCGGCCTCGATCATCGCGGTGATTTCCTTGACCGCTCCAGGCGCCAGCTTTGGTGCATGCGGGGCAAACCGGGTTCCCGTCACACTTCCATATCGCAGCGCGAGAGGCAGCGCCCGCTTCAGCCGCTCAACGCTCTGTTCCGCGAAATCACAGAGGTCGCTCATCACCAAAGGCATGGAAGCACGCTGGGCCCGGAGACGGCGAGCCTTTCGGTCCTGCTCCTGTTGATCATTCTGCTGAATCTGGCGCAGGACGAACCAAGCGCCGTAGACAGCCGCCAGCAGAGTGAAGATCGCGCCCAGAAGCGACTGCCACGACCACGCGATCGTGGTCACAGGCACGATGACGGTCCGACACGTCTCGGTGGAGACAAGTTTACATCCGCCGTCGAGGCCGATGAGCAGGATCGACATCCCGGTCACCGTTCCTACTCCCAGCAAGGGCCAGAATAGGTTCACGCCGGAGCGCGCCTTCCTCGTTGCGCGCTTCTGCGGGCGTTCCCGCATTGGTCTTGAGAAGCGAAGCAACAGCTGGGCCCCAAGGCCTCCAGTCTTGGTCGGGCGTTGCTCCGATTGATCCGTCGTCACTGCGGGCGCCCCTCGTGAATCAGGAACTCCGCGACCAGTTCCCGCGTGTAATATCGCGCAAAGCGCCATGCTCGAAGGGACGCGATCATCCCCGCAACGCCAGCGACCAGGGCGTAGCGAACATCTGGCCAACGAACGATCAGGAACCAGGCGCCCAACAGCAGGAAAGCCGCGGTCAGGCCACGCATCAGGCCATAGGTGCGGTTAAAGAGGTCGATGCGACTGGTTCTGCCGGCGGACGCGAGCAGTGCATAAACTTGGCGAACTAGGCCGTCGAATTGCCGCCCGCCCAGATCCGCTGGAGCCTCGACGCCGGAAAGCCCTGCGAGCTTGGCAAGGAACGCTTCTCGCTGAGCTGGGGCAACCAGCCCGTTCGGTCGGCGAAGCCAACGGGAGGGAAGGCCGCCGAACGGCGCCCAGGCTATCCATTCGACCAGATTGCCCAGTCCTTGAACGAGGTGCCCCGCGACGAAGGCGCAGATCAGGAACATGCCGAGGTCCCCGACGGACAAGCCATCTATCTCAACCAGCGCCCTCGCTTCCGGCCAGAGCAAGATCACGCCAGCGGCCACGACCGATCCCGGCGTGATAATCGCGATATACTCGTACGGATCGAAGTTCTGGCTCACCTGCCCTCCTCTCGGTAGCCCGCGAAAACACCCTGATAACCGTCCCTGCCGCGGATAAGCAGTGCGAGCGGATAAGCCGCATCCTTGCCCAGCTTCGCCGCCGTCGCCCGATCGACCTGCGATGGGTTGGCGGCGCCCAAATGACTGTGCCACGTCCCGACGCAGTACAAGGCGCCGCCCGTCCGGGCCGATAGGTCAGCGATCGCACCTGCCAGTCCGGCCACACCGAGTTCAAAGAATGACGGCGAGCGCTTGCTGTCGCTGGGCGCTTGCATCGTATCCAGCGCGTAGATGGTCCGAGTGATGAACGACACCCTGCCGATCAGTACGCCGCCGGTCTCGGATTTGGGCCACCTGCCGACTTCGGCGTCGATTGCGTCGCTCACGGTCGGCGCGATCGACAGGGTCCAGCCGTCCGCGAGGGCCAGTCGGAAAAAGGGAGAGATCAGGGTGGTCTCGTGACTCAGGCCTCCGCCATCGCGTCGCCAAGTCTGGACCAGACCCTCGGCCGGCATTTGCGCCAAGTGTTGTCCGATCGACTCGGCCATCGCCGCGGCCTGGACCGAAAGACGGGCGTCGTCCGCAATCATGGTCGATGAACCACAGCCCTCCCCCAGAGCCAGGCGTGATACGCCGGCTCCCTCGAATATGTGCTGAGCCAGACTTTCGTCGCGCGCTGCCGTGGCATAGCCGACGCCGGCCAGTTCCTCGATCGAGGGATTACGGTCTGGCCCCTCCACCCGCAGAGTCCCCAGCGACGCTCGATCAAAAAGCTCCGCATCTATCCAACGGGCTGAGGACGGCGTTTGCGCCGCGCCCGCCCTTAGGGCCAACGAGGCGGTCGTATTGACGATCACTTCGGGCCGGTCAGCCCATGTCTCCATGAGCATCAAGGCCTCTGTGGCATCGCCAGGAAGATCGTATAGCGGTTCTCGCACAATGCTGGCGATCGCCTCGACTAGGGCAGAGGACTTAGGGCCTCGCCATTCGAGGCCGAGGCCGCCGGTTGTCGGTAACAAGCCATGACGCGCAACGTTGTGCGGAAGCAGCTGGGATTTGTCCGTAACAGCGATCGGGGTGACGCCTTGCCGTGCGAGGTGAATCCCAATCTTCGAGCCTAGGCTTCCGGCTCCTATCAGGGCCCAGCGAGTCGCAACTTCCGGCCCCCCGCTCACACGGCGCAGAAGCTGGCGCGATAGCCGATCCCGTACGGCAAGGCGGTCCACTTTGGTCTCAGGATCCAGTTTCGCTCGCTTGCACGGGAAAGTCAGAGGCAGCGAGTAGGCGAACACTTCAATGTCGCTATCCGAACCGGCCAAAGGCAACGGACGGCGGACCAACATCAACACCACGACTGGGAGTCTGGCGGCGTTCCCGCCGTACGGGGCATTGTTGGTCAGAATGTCGAGATACATGCCCAAGCGGCGACTGACTTTGAGCCGTTCAGCCTTCGCCATCAGGTCGGCGTATGTCTCCACGTCATCAGGCTCATACTCCGGAAACACGGGAGCCGGTTCGTCTTCCCCTGCTGTGGCCCACACCGCCAGACAGACACCTTCGCCGTACACAACATCTTGGGTCGCTCGCCCGCCAAGGCTCGCATCGTCGAGCTTGACGAGGTCCCCCACTTCACCGAGCCAGGATCCTGGACCTCCTTTGCCAAGCTGATGAGCGGCAAATCTGGTCTGGAGATAAGCGTAACCGAACCGCCCACCAGGTTGAGCGTCCGGCAGCTTTCGGATGGCAGCCACGTCGACGAGCACGCTGTCGATGTAGCCGTCGCGGCGAGACACCTCCCAGCCCTGCTGCGGATCTATCAGAGCGCCGGACGCCGCACGTTGCAGCCACGCGACGAACTGATCGATCAGGCCGTGAAGACCATAAACGGCATGAAAGTCATCGATCGGCGCCTCCGTCAGGCACGGCACCGGCCGCCCGTCTGGGGTCAGCCATGGCTGAACGTGGGGAAATCCTCGGCCGAGATCGGCACGGTAGGAGGGCCCAGGCGCCTTCGTGGGATAGAGGGGGCCGAAGTCGAGGCGGACCCGCTCGACCGGACGAATGCCAGACGGGCTGGCGCCCTGGGCCACCCATCGGTGGCCCAGGGACAAGTCGAGCTCGAACTCAACGGTCGTCGTGCCGAAGGCCGCTACGGGCGCCTCGATGCTACGAACCGAAGGGTGTCGGGCAACCTGCCGGCAAGCATACTCTACCAGCAGCTCGGTCACCCGTGCCCCTGGGGGGTGACGCCAATCAGCGTCGGACCGCGACGGGTCGCCGCAGCCTTGAGGATGGTAAGGCCGCCGCGACCGATCTCATATTCCAGCGGGTCCGGACCGTCATCCCCAACGCAGACGAACTCGCCGTTGACCCCATCGAGGATGTCTTCGTACTCGCGCTTCGCGCGCACGCAGGGCGGATCGCAGTCGTCGTCCTGGATCGGCTTGCAACTGGCGACGATCTTCGCCCCCGACTGGGCCTGTCCCAAGGCGTTGCGCGCATCATCGCTGACTTCCGCCTCTTCGCCACAGTCGCTCCAACTGTCCCACGACAGGCTATGCCAACTGCAGTGGTGGGGCGTCTGGAGCAGGTCGTAGGCGAGGTGTTCCGGCGTCGACGATTTCCTGTCCCAGAGACGTTCCCAGATGCCGACCTCCGCGTCACCGCCGCTGAGAAACAGTACCGGATCGTTGCCCTGCTCGCTGGCGAGGCTGAACTGGATGATGATGCTGCTGTCGTTCTTTGACAGCGCCTCTTCCTCCTCGTCATCCTCGCTTTTGGGGAGCGGCGCGAGCAAGCGGGCCTCGAACAGATCCTCGCTCGATCCGTCGATCTCCCAGGTGACCTCATCGATCTTCACCAAGATGGCGGCGAGATCGTCGGTCTTGCCATCCTCGTCTTCGCCCATGATGCGCACGCGCTCATTCGCCTTGCACGCGCCTTCGTCCTTGAAGACCTTCACCCGACGCTTGGCTTCGCGATTCCAGGCCTTGGCGTCGCTGCAGAGGGTGTGGCTACGACAGGCGCGGCGGAACACCATCGGCGAAGACCACATCTCTCGGATGACGATCTTGTCGCCGTCGGCGTCGTAGTCCGCGATCGGCCCGAGATGGAAATGCTTCTCAAGGCCGCGGCAGTGATCCGCATCGGGGTGGGAGAGGATCATCGCATCGACGTACAGCCGGTCGGCATCGTCGGTACGGAGGCGAGCCCGGAGCTGCGAGGCCACGTCAGCGGTCTCGTCGTTGGGGTCATCCGCCGCCGCGCGAATGTTGCAGTCAATCAGGATCGTCCTGCCGCTTTGCAGGGTGATCAGGGTCATGTCGCCGTTGCCGACGCGGAAAAAGCTAACCTTAGCGGTCATGTTGTCCGGATTTGCTTTGCCGCAGGCGGCCGCCGGGAGGCTCTCATGGCTGTTGTAAGCCGAGGAGAAGCGCGCTTATATCCGGGGCCGATCTGCGATCGGTTGAAAGAAAAGCGGGTGAGAGACGACTTCCTGCGACGGCCAAGTCTGGTGGTCGCCTCTCCCCGTGGACCCCGGCCGGCTGGCCGTGGTTGGTTGGCCTGAGCCTCCCGTTCGCCCCCTCCCGAGAGCATTGCGCTGGTTCGAGCCAGCCACCCGCGCACACGAATCGCCGGTACGCACCCATCAGTATGGGGCGCCGGGCGAAGATGAAAAGCGCAGTTAACGGAAGCTATCCAGATTCGCGTGATTCGGAGTTAAAGTCCAGATATGGTGTTGCTGGAGCGACACACTACTAGGTTTAGCGATCCTCCCTCTCTCTGCCGCTAGAGGGAGCATTTCGCACAAAACAAGAACACCTTACCATGAGCTAGACGGCTGCACGCGCGTAGCGGGTGGCCTGCGATAGGAGACCGGCGTGAATCTCGTCCTTCGAAGCCATTTCCCTGAGCCTCCTGCCCAGTCGCTCATCGCCGCGTTCGAAGACCACGTGAGGACAACCGGTCAGCCGGAGACCTTCCATGCGATCAGCACCACCAGGCCGCCCGTGGACGGCGAGGTGGAGGTGCTTCTCGAAAAAATCAGCATCAATAAGAAGCTGCGCCCGAACGGGGACGGTGCCCCGTGCCCGATTTGTAGCCCGACTTCTCCGAAGTACTTGTCCGACGGGACATTGATCTGGTGCGCGCACACCGAGGCGATCTACGCCATCGGGCCCAAATGTAGCCTCAGCATTTGGACCGACAACCGACTGCAGACAGCAAAGAACGCCTTCCGCCGCTCCCAGAAGGAGCGAGAGGAGGCCGCCGCGCTTTTTCATCACGTCCGGCGGGCCGACGCCTTCTTGCAGTGGATCGCAGATCACCAAGGACGCGCCTCAGCCGCCGAACAGGCGCATCGCGAGTTCGGGCGAACAATGAAAACCCTCCGCCTTGCCTTGTCCCGCGATATCAAGACCCGAGGGGCAGTTCTCAGATCCTCCAGCGGCCGAGCGCTGGCTTCAATCCGTGGCCCTGCCTTCCTAACAGGCTCTTGGTCGATGAGCCGCGAACTGTCCGAGGCGGCTCTGAGCATCCGCAGGGCGGCGACTGAAGCTGGCGCGGACCCTCAGGCCTGGGCGAAAGCCCTGGCTCCGACTGCCAGGCGCGACAAGCTGAAACAGATCCGGGCGGCTAGGCAGGTGCTCGTGCGATCAGCCGAACGCATGTCAGCCGCCGCCCTTTTTCTCAGCCAAGGCAACATTGAACCGTTGGCGATCTGGTCGAAGTCGGAAACCTCGCCGATCCGCTTCGACGTGAGCCATACCGGGACCAAGATTGAGCTTCGTCAGGGCTCTGATCGCTGGGTGGGCCCTCTCAGTTTGGCAATGCCGGATGCTGTCCCGTAAGCAGCAGGTCTTTCGCCTCGTTCCGCGATTGGCTAAGCAGGTAAGTCACACACGCCACATCTAAATAATTGATAGTACAGCACTTCGTAGCACATCGAAGGGTAGTGTGTAAGGGAATGTGCAACACAGCGCACACCGGCGGCGCAGATTTCCATCAGTGGTATCGTTGAGAGTAGGAACCGCGCCCTCGGCCGCCTCCGCTCGGCGCGACCGTCTTCAGTTTGAATCAGCCGCACCAAAGATACGCAGGTTGAGAGCCTCAATGCCAATCCGACCTAACGGCGCTCGATCCTAAAGATCGACGACGCTAGCGGATTGGTATCTCGTGGACCGTCCAGTCGCGCGTTTTGAGACAACACCAGCGAGGTCATTCGACACGTAGGCTGGCGTCGACACTAGGTGCTTCTGCATCTAACCAAACATTAATGTTGTCATAGCCCTGTTGATGTTATAGCTACTAACATCATGACAACTACAGCCACTCGACCCTATCGCTCAGGCCTGCGCCGTGACCAGGCGGACGCCACCCGCACCCGCATCCTCGAAGCGGCGGCGGGCGTGCTCGAAAGTGAAGGACCGTCGGGGCTGAGCAACCGAAAGATCGCGGAGGCGGCGGGCGTGACCGAGATGACCGTGTACCGTCATTTTCCAAGCCGGGCGGTGCTCGACGAAGCACTTTGGAAGCGCGGCAACGAGCTTCAGGGCGTCGCCGGAGGCTTCCCAGATCGTCTCGAGGACATCGCCGGCCGTCTCAAGCCGCTTTACGCCTCCTTCGACCAGGCCCCCGGCCACATCCTCGGCATAATGACCACCGACAGCGGTCGGAAAATGCGCGCTAGTCAGGACGATGCCCGACGACTGGCGTTCGAGACGGCGGTGGCGCAAGGCGCGCCCGACCTCTCGCCCGCCGACCGGACCCGCGCCGCCGCCGTCCTTCAGTGCCTGTATTCCGCCTACCCGTGGCTCTCCCTGCGAGAACAGTGGGGCCTCGATGGCCCGGACGCGTCCGACGCCGTCGCCTGGGCGGTGCGTACTCTCATCAAAGATCTCCAGACCCGAGGCGGTGCGCCCTTGGCGACCTCGCCCGAAGAAAGCTCCTCATGATCTGTCATTTCTCTCTCCCCGCACGCGATCCTAAGGCGGTCGCCGAAGTCTTCGCCGTCCTGATCGACGGAATGGCCATGCCGTTTCCCGTCGTGCCTGACGCCTGGGTCGCGATCGCTCGCGACGGCTCCGGCGTCGGCGTCGAGGTCCTCCCCGAAGCGTCCGCCCACAATCCGGGCGCCGGCGACGCCGATCCGGCCCGCAAGGCCAACGGCCCGGAAGTTATGCCCTGGGAGGTCCAGATCCGGCAGGACGGCCAGGCCCAGGCCGCGAGCGGTTTCCACGTCGCGATCACCAGCGCCCTGACCTCCGAAGAGATCATCGCCGTCGGCGAGCGTCAGGGATGGCGCGCCGTTCCGTGCGATCGCGGCGGAGTGTTTGATCTGGTGGAACTCTGGATAGAGAACCGGTTCCTGATCGAGGTTCTGCCGCCCCGCGGCGCCGACCGCTACCTCGCGTTCTACACGCCGGAGGTGGCCGGTCGGATGTTCGGGGGAACGCCGCAGTGACGCCCCTTCCCTCGCTGCTCATCTTCTTCCTCGTTTTCCTGGGCCTGGCCGGCCTGGCCATGGTCTCCTCCAAGCTCAGCGACTGAGCCGTCCGGCGTCTCGCGGATCCGCGATCGCCTCTCCGAAAGTCCTCTCTCATGAAACTCGCTTCCGCCGCCACGGCCGTCACGGCCGTGGTCACGGCGCTCGTGTGCGCCCCTCCCCCCGCCGCCGCCCAAGACTTCGGCCGGTTGCTCGGCCGGATGGCCGAACGCGCGGTCGAGGACGCGGTACGTCCCCGGACCGACCGCTCCGCCGCGACCCGACCCGAACGGACCGGGCCTTCCTCCCACCGCAATGCGGACGAGGACGCCGCAGCCGCGCCCTCGGCCGTCGAGCCTCCGCCGCCGGGCGTGGAGCCGTGGCCGACCAACGCCGGCCATCGCGCCGTCGTGCGGCCGACTCAGTTCGCCTTCCGGCCCGAAGACGAAGCGCAGCGTCAAGCCTATCGCGACGCCAGCCGCTACGCCTGTTCGGGCTGCGAGGCCTCGATGGATATCGACAGCTGGCGCAAGGCGCTCAGGCCGCATGACGACACCTATTCCGCCTGGTCGGCCGTGATCGGCGCTTGGACGCCCGGCCGAGTCATAGATTGGCGCGGCGGAGCCCACGACGGCCGGATCACCGTCGTAAGCGAAATCCCGGTTGGGGGCTTTTCCTGTCGGCAACTCCGCCATCGCATCAGTACGCGCGGTGCAAATCCGGTCGTCGCCGAATACCCGGGGCTGATCTGCTTGGGCCGGCAGGACGCCTATTCCGGCGCCGACACCTGGCACGAGGTGTTCTGATGACAGGCATCCTGACCGCCAGGCCGGGTCGGCTCGCCTCGCTGGCCCTTGCGGCGGCTCTCCTAACCGTCGGATCATCGCCTTCAGCGGCGGCCGACCGGCCGGGCGTCGGACCTCAAACCGGCATGCCGGTCGGTGAAGCCTTCGCCTGGCCTGCCGGCCTCGTCATCCAGGAACCGGTCGAGGGCTTTGATCGCAGCAAATGCCGTCGACCCGACGAAACCGATCCGGATCATACCCTGGGCGTGGGCGTCTATGTCCGGCTGTGCCTCAGCTTCATCAATACCACGGCGCACCCTATCCGGGTCGAGCTGCCGGCCGGTCTGACCTTCGTCTCTTTCGACGACGAGACGCAGAACGGCCTGCTGGTGATCGTGGAGAGCTTCGAGGTCCCTCCGGGCGACCAGCCCGTCTTCGTCAAGCTGGCGCTCCAGTGCCTCAACCACGAGCGCGGCCCTTCAGCGTCTTGGGACACCTTCAGGCCCGGTCCGGTCACGACCGACAGCAAACTCGTCGCCCTGATCGAAAGTCCGGCGGGCCGGACGTTCGAGACAGAGGCGGATATCCTCCGGCTCCAGAACCTCGTTTGGAACGTGACCGACGACCGCGAACTTTCGCCGGACGAACGCCGCTGGGCCGCGAGCCTGCGGCCATGACGCGTTTCCATCTGCTCAACGACGTCGCCGCGCTCGCCGTCGAGATCGCTGCCGTAGCCGGCGTCGGGTGGGGCGCGGCCTCGGTGACGCCGTGGCACCCCGTCGTCGCCGCCTCGTCCGCCATCGTCGTTGTGCTGGGTCTGTGGCGTGTCTGGGCGGCTCCCAAGGCGTCGCGCCGACTGAAACGCATCGCCCTCCTGCTGTTCAAGGCGACGGTCTTCGCCGCAGGCGTGGTCGGCTTCATGGCGCAGGGCGCGACCGTCCTTGCCGTAGCGCTGGCGCTCGGCGCGACGGTTCATCTCATCACCACGATCGGACTCGCGCTACTCGATCGACGGCCGACCCTTCCCGGACCTCGTCCGCTTCCAAAACTGGAGCTCCCATGAATCCGGTTCTGACGGCATCCTGCGCCGTCCTGCTTCTGACGACCGCCTGCGCCCCTGTCGTTCAGGGCCGTGCCGCTATTGCGCTTCCCCCGGGGCTTCAAGAGACCGCCCAGCCCGGGGCGATCATTCTCTCGACCGACTGGGTGAACGCCGGGGACGATTTCCCCGACACCGTCGCCGAAGAAATGCGTGAAGAGCTGTCACTGTGCATGCACGGGACGGCGCCGGTCGACATACGGATCCATGTCGAGGACCTCGATCGCGCAGGCCGGCTCAACACCCTCCTGAACGGAGGCGGGCGTCAGTCGATCCGGGCGGTGGTCGAGTTCGTCGATCCCGCGCGCAGGCGGATCGTCGGCCGCGTTCCGATGGAGGCCGCCGTAGAGGTTGGAGGCGGCCTCGCCGGACTGCTGGCGGATCGTCAGATGCTGGCGGCGGAAGCCTTGGGGCGCGCTGTTTGCGACGAGGCTTTCGGGCGCAATCCGCGTCCGCCGCGCCTGTCGAACGCGACGGCGGACTGACCGGACCGCCCGCCATGTCAGCCCAACCGAGCTTTCTCCAATCTGCAACCGCCGTCCTCTTCGCCGTGATCGTCATCGCCGGCGGCGTCGCCCAGGCACAGACTTCGGCCGCGGACATGCCGGCCCGGTTCGTGGCCGGCCGCGTCCTCCTCGATGGCGAAACCCGGCGGGGCGAGCCTGTCGTTTTCTTCACCGACACGGGCGGAGGCCGCTACGTCACCCGCGAGGCCGTCGCACGCCTGGATTTGGTCGTTGAAGCGGCGGAAGCAGGCGACGCTGCGCGCTATCCCGAACTGTCGACTGGCTCGGCGATCGCCCCCCTGCCCCGCCTCGCAGTCGGCGTGGTTGATCACGGCAGACCGGGTCAGGCGCCAAGCGCACTGTTCGACCATGATGCCATGCTCGGAGCGCTCTGGTTCGCCGACCGCATCTGGACATTCGATTTTCCGCGCGGACGATTGACCCGCGAGGCGGCTGATTGGACGCCGCCGGCCGGCCTCGTCGTTCTGCCGCTCACCTTCCAGACCCGGGACGATCAACGCACGACGCATTTCCCGCGGGTCGTCGCCCAGATCGATGGTCAGCCGGTTCCTCTCCTGTTCGATACCGGCGCGACCACCCTGCTCTCCCAGAACGCCTTGGCGGCCCTGGACGACAACGGACCCGCCCTGCGCGCCACGAGCATGATCTCGGAAGCTCGGTTCGAAACTTGGCGTGCGGCCCACCCGGAATGGCGGGTGGTCGAGGACGCCCAGATTGGCTCCAGCGCGCCGATGATCGAAGTTCCCTCATTGACCTTGGGCGGGGTGACGCTAGGGCCCGTGTGGTTCACCCGACGACCCGACGACGCCTTCCACACCTTCATGAGCGGCATGATGGATCAGCCGGTGGAGGGTGCCCTCGGAGGCAACGCCTTCGCTGGCCGGACCTTCACGCTCGACTACCCCGCAGCCCGCATGGTCATCCATCACTGAGCTCAGACCCGTTAGCCTGTGCATGCTATCAGGACGAGCCGTTCTCTTCGTCTTTACGCCTGATGTCGGCACACCAGATCTCATGGCACCACCCCAGCAAGACGCGACAATCGTCAGCGGACCCGTCTGAATCGCCGACACGGTGGAAAAGCCAACACTGCCCAAGCGATCGTGTCCGTAGTCGCGACGGCTGGAACTTCTGTTCGGCGATCGAATGATCAATCTCGTGGCGTCTTGGGCCGACCGCGCTCGTGGCGTCTTGGGCCGACCACGCGGTCCGAATCGGCGCTCTAGAAGCGGGCGGAGATCGGTTCGGTGTTCCACGGCGAATTTGATCCGCCGTTCCAAGGAAATTCTTCTTGTGCCACGGAGTTTGATGTCCGCTACGGCGACGCTTTCTCGGCGTCGCCCTCAACCGACTGCGCGTAAGCAATCTCGCAGCCGTCGAGCCAGCGATCGATCGAGAATCGTTTCACGGCTGACCTTCGCACCTCTTCACGACCGAGCGACTTCGCAATGCTGATCGCAGATGCCAACGCATGCGCGGTATCTTGATCTGCGATCACGCCACCATCGCCGACAATCTCTCTCGCCGCTCCGGCGGAGAAAGACGCGACCGGTGTACCGCACATCATAGCCTCGACAGCAGCCAGGCCGAACGGCTCATCCCAACATGGCGTGAAGAGACAGACGGACGCCTCTCCGACAAGCTGGGACAGACTACTGGTAGAGAGATGTCCGCCATAGAGGACGCCATCACCGAGCAAGGGTTGAACGGCTTCATCCCAATAGGCCCTGTCGTCGATGGGGCCACAAAGGGTTAGGGCGAGACCAGCGTGTCGCGCCGCTGCGATGGCTAAATGTGCACCCTTTTCCGGGGACAAGCGGCCACTCCAGACTGCCTGACCGTTGCCCTTTTCGGAAAACTCCCAAAGATCCGGGTCCACGCCGTTGTAGAGAATGGTAGCTTCAGGCGGCGGTCCCTCTGGAAACCACAGGTCCATCTGCCGTCCCGACGTTACGGTTAGACGATGTCGGGGCGAGGGGCTTTGAGTGACGAAACCATGCAGAGCCGGGTAAGGCGGGACGTGAAGAGAGGTGACCGTAGGCGTCAGGTCGGTCCATTGGCGCTGAAGCGGAAAGCGGTGAAGACTGTTGTTGTGTACGACGTCGAACCCGCCTTCGGCGATCGCCCGGCAGGCTTTGTCGTAAGCCTCATCGAGCAGGCTGGTCAAAGCCGGACCGCCCCGACACGTCGCCCACGGAAAATCCGCTTCATAGGCGCGGTCCAGGACCGGGTGCAAAGGAACATCGACCCGGCTGTCGCCGGACGCGAACAGGACGACGTCGTGGCCCCGGCGCCGGAGGCCTTCCACCAGCATGGCGCTGTGGGCCTCCATTCCTCCCGCATAGGGTCGCGCCACCGGAAAGCGAAGGTGGCTCAGGACGGCGATCCTCACGCCGCCACCGTCTCCGCGCGCGCCTGCAGCAATCGGATCACACGCGCGCTGTTGGCGTAGGGCTGATGGCTCTGCTGGCCGGTAAGGGCGAAATCGTCCTGCGTGGGCCGGCGCAATATGCGGATCGGCGCGCCCTCGGCGTCGTCCACAAGGCCCATCAACCGGAAGGCGTGCAGCCAATGGCCCATGGTGCGATAGCCCCATTTGGCCTCGAAGAGCTCGGCGTTGCGCACCACGCTGTCGAGATGGTGGACCGGCGGCATGAAGTGCGGGTGGTACTGATGGAAGGCCAGCCCGCCCTGGATCCAGGCGAGGGGAACGCCCGCCATGGTGACGGACTTTCCGAAGTCCGTGTCCTCCGCGCCATAACCCCGGTAGCGTTCATCAAAGCCTCCCGCCGCGAGGAAGGTGTCGCGCCGGATGGCGAAGTTCAGCGACCAGAAGCAGCGGTAGTCTGCGCACGGTTCGATCTCGGACGCCGGAGGACCGTACCGATCCGAGTGTTTGACGCCCTGGGCGGCGAAGGCGCTGCAATCCCAGTCCCCCTCAGTCGCCCCCCCGGGCAGGTACAGCACCTCCCCCATCAGAAGGCCGTCGAGACGTTCGAGCCGATCGCGGTAGATTTCGACGAGATCCGGCGCCGGGATGCAGTCCATGTCCAGGAAGACCAGATCCCGACCCACAGCCCGTCTGGCGGCGGCGTTTCGCGCCGCTGCGAGCGGAAGGTCGTCGCCCAGCACGTGGAACTGGCGGATCGGAAAACCGACGTCCGGCAGGACGTAAGGCGTCTCCTGCATGACAGCGACGACCAGTTCGTTCGGCGGCACGCTCTGGTTTGCGAGTCCTTTGACAAGATTGACGAGGTGGTCGTCGCGGCCTCGGGCGAGGGTGATGACGGAGACGTCAGACATGGGAGCTTCCGATCGACAGGAGAAGGGCGTCAGGGTCGCCTTGGCGGCGCCAGACTTGATCAGCGAGGTCTTCAAGCCAGGCGGCGGCGCGCACCGCCCCGCCCTCGCCGGCGGCAGCGCGCTGCCTCGCCGGATTGTGGGTCAGCAGCGCCTGGTCGATCGCCGTTCGCCAGGCTTCCGGGGAAGACGGCAGATGGGCGCGCACGGTCGCCAGTCCGGCGTGTGCGAGACAGTCGGCCTTCCTGTGCTGCTCGTCGAAATAGCGCCATTCCGGTACGGCCAGCCAAGGCTTGCCGGCCGCAAGGATCATCTGGGTTGTGGTGTTTCCTGTGGAGGCCACGACGAGATCGGCGGCCGCCAGGTGAAGCTGGGGCTGGGTGACCCAACCGCAGTGGCGAAGGTTCGACGGTTCGGTGGCGTGCCAGTCGCGCTCCACCGGACCGATGGTCAGCCACAGACTGTCCGGCCGAGCCCGGGCCCCCACCCCCAGGGGCGCCTGGCCGAAGCCCGAACCGCCGGCGCCGGCGATCACCAGGATGACATTCTGACCTTCGCCGACACCCAGCGCGCGACGAGCGACCGCCTGGTCCGGCGCGTTTCCCCGTACTCCGAGGCCAGGCGCGAAATGCGTCTTGCCCAGCATCGCAGGCGTCCAATCGGGTTGGGCGAGGACCGCGTCGAAAGGCGCAAGAAGGCCGACCGCCCCGTCATAGGCGGCGCGATGGCCGGGGTCGGACCGGTCGCCATGCTGCAAAACCTTGACGTGCGGGACGCTGCACAGGCGCGCCAGCTGGGCCACTTCGGCGGAGACGTCGGACACCATGAGTTCGGGATCCTCGCGCGCGAACCAGTCGCTCATCAGACCCATAGCCCGGCGTATCCCCGGCCATCCCACCGGGGCGCAGTGGAGGGTGTCCGGCGTAGGCAAATCGCCGCCCGGAGCTTCGTCGCCCTGTCGCTCGAACAGGGAGGGAATGGCGACGACCTCGACGTGATCGGGGAGGACGGGAAAGATCTCGGTCTTGGCGCAGAAGACGGTGAGCGGTCGCTCGCGCGGGAGCGCCCAGGCCAGATCGGCAAGCCGTTCGGCGTGGCCGCGCCCTTGGTGATGAACGAAATATCCGAATGGGCGCATCACGCCGCCCACCGCGTCGCAGGCGCCGGGATCACCCCGAACGCCGCCAGAGCCTCAAGCACGCCATCGGCATGACGCGCGCGGCTCCTCATGAGGCCGCGACGCGGCGCCAATCCGGCCAGGTCCGCGTCGCCGTTGCCCACGACGATGGCGCGCCCGCAGGCGTTTAGCATATCCTCGTCATTCCCGCTGTCGCCGGCGCCGACGCATTGGGCCAGCGTCCATCCCCTAGAGGCCGCGTAGGCGTGCACAGCCCGCGCCTTGCCGCCCCCGGACGGAAGAACGTCGATCAGCCGGCGGTGGGAGTGAACGACCCGGGCGTGCAGGCCGGACAGAACAATCCGCCTTCGCAAACCGTCCGCCGCGGCGGCGTCTCCGAAATAACTGAGTTTGACGGACGTCTGACAGGACGGCGACTGCGGTGTCAGCCCTGCATCATCCGCGAGCGCCGAGAGCCGATCGACGTCCCAGCCCCGAAGAAGCTGGTCATGGAAGCGGTCGCATCTCGCCCAGCCGTTCGCCTCGGCCCGATGGATGGCCGTGCCGACGTCGGTGATGAAGGCGTCGGGCTCCGGCAGCGACCAATCCGAGAGGATGCGGCGCGCCGTGGCGAGATCGCGGCCCGTCGCCACCACGAAGGGGAACGTCGCCTCGTTGCGCCATCGCGCGAAACGTCGGGCGGCATCGCGACATCCCGTAAGGGTGCCGTCGATATCGCAAACGAGCAGACGGGGCTGCGGCGCGATCGCGCGATAGACGAGAACTGACCCCCGTCCATAGCGTCGACCGTCATACCGGGCCAGACCTGCCGGTCCTCGGGCGGCCAGGCGATCCCGCAGAGGCCGGTCGGTCATCAGACGCAGACAGGTCTCGGCGAGGCGCTGTTCGTCCAGGGGATCGACAAGCAGGCCGTGGCCGATCCGGCTGACGATCTCGGCCGGGCCGCCTCGGTCCGTCGCGACCACTGGGGCGCCCGCCCTCGCCGCCTCGAGGAGGGTCAAGCCGAAGGGTTCGTGCAAAGCGGGATTGGCGAAGAGGCCGTCGCGGGCGGCGCGCTGGTAGAGAGCCTGAACCTCGCCCTGGGTGTGCGAGCTTGGAAGACAGACCCGCCCCGCCAGACCCCGGTCGCCAACACAGGCCGCAAGACCGTCGACGACGGCCCTTTCCTCGCCGGACCGCTCGGGGGTGTCCTGCCCCGCCAGGATCACGAGATTGCAGGCCTGCTGGAGCTCGGGACTGTCCGCGAAGGCCAGAAGAAGCCCGTGCAGGTTCTTCTTGCGAACGGGACGGGCGACCGCGAGCAGAATCGGCTTCTCCGGCGCATCGAGCGATGACAGCAGGGCGTCGCAGGCGGCGAAGTCAGGATCGGCCGGGGTCGGGGGACCGGGCGGCGCCACCACGGTCCGCCGATGGGCGTCTGCAACCCCATAGGCGCCGACCTGACGATCTCGCTCCTCACGGCTGGAAACGATGACGGCGTCGGCCTGCGCGAGGGCGGTCGTCTCCGCAGCGACCCGGGCGTCGAGGCCAGGCGCCCCTGTCGCCGCCTTGTCCCTGGCCAGGGAATGGGGGGTGTAGACGAAGGGAATGCCGAAACGCCGTCGGGCCTCGAGCGCGACCGACGCGGCATCGGCGAAATGCGCATGGATGACGTCGGGCAGGACGCCTTCGACTTCCAGCCTTTCGCAGAACGCCCGGGCGAAGTCGGCCGTTTCACGATCAAGCGCTTCCTTGGACAGATACCCCGGCGAAGCCGTTGCGATCCTGCGGATCGTAACGCCCGGCGCGACCGGTTCCTCCGCCTGGTTGTATACGGCGCCGAGGCCGGCCTCCGCGAAACGGCGGGTGTAGATTTCGACACGCGAAACGTCCGGTCGCCTGGCTTGGTGGATGGCGGCTTCCAAAACATAGGCGATATGGCCGCCGGTATCGGCGGTGAGACCGAACTGAACCGGCGGAGCCTTGAGGCAGCCCCCCAGAGCGATATGAATGATGTGCACAGGCCCTCCGGCGGACCTAATGCTGCGCTTGCCGATAGGCTCCGCGTCGGCCGCGTCCGTGCCGCGCCTCCTGACACACCCCTGACAAGGGTATTGATGGGCGACCGGTCGCGCCGCCTCCACCCGCGTCGTGTCGGTGCGGATATCCTCCGGCTCGCGGATCACCGTAACCTCGACGGCGTGACATCCCTCGGCTCAGAACCTCGATCGCCGCTCCGTCATCGTCTGTGACAGCGTTCCCTACTTCGACGCCGCCCTATGCTCGGTCCTGCGCGCTGCGGCGCGCGGACCGACCCATCGCGCGCCCCGGCTAAAGGCGGCATCCCGGGGCCAGCTTTCCGGGATGCGCAGTTTCCCATTCGGCGAACAGGCTCGGAAGAGGCCTGGGCGAGAGAACTCCCAGAGTTTCGAGCTGAGCGATGCGCCGCAGACTGAAGTGCCGGAACGCCGAGCGGAGTTCGCACCACGCCGCCAGGATTTCGGTGGCTCCGAACAAACCCGTGGCGATGGGCCAGACAATCCGCTCGGTGCGCTGTCCTTCGGCGTCGGTGTAGTCCAGGCCGAGTTTGTGCCCGCTGCGGATAGCGCCGCGGATCGTTGCTGCCAGCCCGTCGACATCGCACGGAGGCGAAGCTGGGTGTCGGTTGAGCCAGAGCGCGCCTTGCGCAGGCTCCGGCAGAAGCGCGGCGATCTTGGCAGCCGAGGATCGCGCCGCTGGCGACACACGAGGATCGTCGCTCTCCGCCTGGGCTCGCAGGCTGAGGAGTAAGGCCTCCGCTTCCAACGCCGTCAGGAGGAGCGGTGAAAGAAGGCGATCGGATCGCAAGAGGTAGCCGAAGCCCGGAGCGCCATCGATCCTCACCCCCTGGGCTCGCAAAAAGGCGAGATCGCGGTAGATCGTCCGTTCGGATCTCCCGAACTCGGCCGCGAGTTGTGCCGCGGTGACCGGATGCCGTCGCCCGCGCAGCGAGTCCAGCAAGGCACCAAGATTTTTGGGAGACGCCATGTGAAGGTTAGGCTGTAGGGAACCGGGACAGAGTCTTAAAGAAGCGCCGCGACGACCGCGGCCAAGTTGAGAGCGATGATGATGAAGGACACCCGTTTTACCGGCTTCATCGACCCCCGCTAGGGCTCAGACGCTGCTAACAGATTAAACGCAAACCTTACGTCGCATTGCGGACATCGGGGACGAGGCCGGCGCGTGTTTCGCGGATGCAGGCCTTGAGGTAGTGCAGACATTTCGACCAGTGGAGCTCGGTGGCCGGCCATGCGGCGTCGTGACGTGCAGGACTGGATCTGGGTCGCCCTCTTTGTCGCCGCAGGTATCGGCTTTCTGGGGGTGACGGCCTGGACTTCGGCGGTCAGTTAGACACGTTCCGCCATGCGTCGGCCACCTAGGGCGACCCAGGGTTCTGCGAGGGATCGTGAGAGCGGCGACGATGCGGCCGCCCGATCGCACCCCAGCGTCCTGTGCCTCACCCCACTCTCAACTGCCGCCTTCGAAGTCGTCATTTTCGCGGCGTATTCGAGGCCAGACCTCGCACGCCGTTGAGCTGGCAGGTCAAGGTCCCGGCTGTTTGGCGTATCGCAAGTCGCTTCTCCGGCTCATCTCGCGACAGCCAGTCGTCGCATCACGGTCGCCCTCGCTGGCGGCAACCTTCGGAGACAAGCCTCGTTCTCCCATCCCTCCCCCTCCTCGTTCGGCGCATCGTTCCGCCGGCGTCCTGCTCAGGACTCCATGCCCGTCATCGTCATCACCGGAGCAAGCGCCGGCATCGGTCTCGCCATCGCGCACCGCTTCTCAAGGTCCGGCTGGGACGTCGCTCTGATTGCGCGGCATGCCGAGCGTCTAGACGCAGCCGCATCGCAGCTGTCCCCTCACTCAGGTCGGGTGATGACGCTTGAGGCGGATGTGGCGGACTCTGAAGCGGTCCGCAGGGCGGGCGAGGCGGTGATGACCGCCTGGGGCCGTATCGACGCTTGGGTCAACAATGCGATGTCCACGGTGCTGGGCGCGGCCGAGGACATTACAGACGCTGAGTACCTGCGGGTTACACAGACGACCTATCTTTCGCAGGTCTATGGAGTTCGCGCCGCTCTCAAGGCCATGCGGCCTGTCGGTCGGGGAGCGATCGTCCAGATATCATCCGGCCTTGCCCTGCGAGCGGCGCCTCTGCAGGCAGCCTACTGCGGCGCCAAAGCCGCCATCGACGGCTTCTCCGACGCGGTGAGGGCTGAACTCCAGGCGGAGGGCTCCGCAATCACGCTCACGACCCTTTATCTCCCTGCGGTGAATACGCCCCAATCGACGTGGGCCCGCAACCGGACGGGACGCGAGCAGATCATTCCCGATCCTCTCTTCGACCCCCGCCTCTGCGCGGATGCCGTGTGGGCCGCAGTCGCGCGTCCGACGCGCCAGATCTGGGTCGGGCGATCGACCTGGTTGATGGCCGCCTCTCAACGCCTCGCGCCCGGATTGGCCGATCGTCAGGCAGGCCGGATGATCGACGCACAGCTTGGAGAAGCCGCAAGTTATCGCGAAGGTAATCTGGACGCACCTTCGGGCGGTCCGGCGCGCATCGACGGCCCTGGGTCGGATCGCGTGGTGAGGCCCGTCGTGGGGTGGGTCAGCAGCCGGCACGTCTTGTTTCTCAAGGTCGTCGCCCCCGTCGCCCTGGCCGCACTGGGAGGCGTCCTGGGCTTCGCCGCGGGGCGCGCCAGACGATGACCGTCTCACCGATGACGCCGCAACCGCCAGCTCAGGCGGAGTGCTTGCGCCCCGACGGCGCCCTTCCGCTCGAGAACTACGGCGTCCTCGGCGAAGGCCGCACCGTCGCCCTCTCTGGCCTGGACGGGAGCCTCGACTGGTGGGCGGTCCCGGCCATGGACGCCCCTCCCCTGTTCGACCGCCTGCTCGACCCCGACGGCGGCCGGTTCTCTCTGACGCCCGACCAGCCCTTCACCGCCACCCGACGCTACCGCGACGACAGCAATGTGCTCGAGACGGAGTTCGTGACAGCATCAGGCCGCGCGCGTCTGACCGAAAGCCTCAACAGCGGCACGGCGGGTCGTCTCCCCTGGTGCGAGCTCGCCCGCCGGATCGACGGTCTCGAGGGGGCGATGACCTTCGCGATGGAGATGCGGCCAGGGCGTCGGGGCGACACTGCGAACCCCTACCATTCAAAGATCGGCGCACATACGGTCTTCCACGTTGAGCGCGTGCTCGGCCTGTTCGTCCACGATCCCCGGATCGATTGCGTCTGGTCCGACGAGCGTATCCTCGCCGACATCACGGTGCGCGCCGGCGAGCGTCGCACCGTCGCGATCGTGGCCGGACGCGACGAGCCGCTGGTGGCGCCGACCATCGAAGAGATCGACTGCCGCATCGACCTTTCCGATCAGGAGTGGAAGGACTGGTCGGCGCGGCTTCACGCGCCCTCCCTCTACCGGGATGCCTTCGTCCGCAGCGCACTGGCGCTCAAACTCCTTCTCTATTCACCGTCCGGCGCCATCGCCGCAGCGGCCACGACCTCTCTTCCGGAACGGATCGGCTCGGACAAGAACTGGGATTATCGTTACGCCTGGGTGCGTGACGCCGGCTACACCATCGAGGCCTTCCTCGCGGCCGGCGCCCAGGCCGAGGCTAAGGCGGCCTTCACCTGGCTCCTAAAGCAGCTTCGGGATCACGGCCCGAAGGTCTGCTACACGCTCGACGGCGACGCCGTGCCCGGCGAAACCCACTGGGACATGCCCGGTTATCGGCGCTCGCGCCCCGTTGTGACCGGAAACCGCGCGGCCGCCCAGCGCCAGCACGGCGTTTTCGGCGACATCTTCGAGACCGCCTCGCGCTTCGTCGGTTGCGGCAACATCCTCGACAGCGCCAGCGCCCAGCTTCTGTCGGAACTGGCCGACCAGTGCGCCGACCTCTGGCGCCAGCCTGACGCCGGCATGTGGGAGTTGGAGGACGTCCAGCACTACACGATGTCGAAGATCAGCTGTTGGCAGGCGCTCGCCCGCGCCGTCGAGCTGGCCGATGACGGGCAGCTGCCGACCAACTGCCGCGATCGCTGGCCATCCGCCACTCCACCGTTTTCACGCTCACGTCGAGGGTCCGGGCGATTTCGGGATAGGTCATGCCGTCAAAGCGATTGAGCACGAAAACATGCCGGTACAGGGCCGGCATCGAATGGAGAATCTGCGCGAGCAGGATTTCCTCGATCTGCGAAGCGTGCTCGTGGTTGACCATGTCAGGGCCGTGCTCCGCCGGTTCACGGCGCGCTCTGGACCGTCGCTCGTCTCTCAGGAGGTTCATGGCGATCTTGAGAAGAAACGCCTTGGGATGGCGGATATCGCTCAGGGCGTAGGGCGCCGCGCGGATGTAGGTTTCCTGCACGACGTCGGCGGCGGCCTCCGACCCCAGCGCGGGCCGAAGGCGTCGGCCCAGCCAGACGCTGTACTGCCGATACAGGCGGTTCAGCCCGTCCTGATCGTTGACGCCGAGCTGTTTCGCCTCTGTCACAACGCTTCTCCGGCTCTCCTGAGAAGTCGGGAATCCCGAGGCGGCTCGCGACCCGGGCCCATGCGCAAGCGCAGGGGTCCGACGTCGTCGGCGACCGGCATCCGCGCTCCACGCGTGCCGTCGATGATCAGTGTCGCACAGGGGATTCCAGGCCCCACCGACGCAGGCGCCGGCGACGGAATCATGAATCAAAGTCGCACGATGCGCAACCCGGGCGCCCGGGCGCGGCCCGCTCTGTCCGCGCAGATTTCTTGCGGATCGACCGCCAATCACTGTCGTTGCCCTCAAACGCGATTCCCTCCCAACGTGCGCCGGACAACTTAGGGAACGACCATGGACTGCGCACCTCAAGGGGCTCGACCCACACCTCTCCTGAGCGCGCGGGAGGCCGAATGTCTGCAATGGGTCAGCCGGGGAAAGAGCTCCGTCGACATCGGCCAGATCGTCGGACTCTCTCCGAGAACCGTGGACAGCTACCTCGAGAAGACCTGCGCCAAACTGAGAGTCCGAACCCGGATAGAGGCGGTCGCCGTGGCCGTGAGGGAAGGCTTGATCGATCCGGAAATCGGATGATGGTCCCGTCCCGGCCCGGAGGAGAAGGGGGCGGGCCTGGAACTTCTGTGAGGAAGCCGGGAGTTTCAGCGCTGATCGCCGCCGACGCGATGCGTCCCCTGGCTCAAGATCAGCGCCTAGCTGTCCCCGAACCCGCCGAACGTCAGACTAGCGCCGGGATGATCGCCTGTCGAACCCGGCGCGAACCGCCATCGAGAGCCTGCCGAAGACCTCGCGCGAAAGCCCGGGACGCAGTCTCTGCGCGCCCTGAAAGGCGGGCGAAGTCCCGGCCGTTCGCAAGCAAATCTATTTTTTTCGATCCCGTGTGTAACCTTTGCCTTGGTGGAACGAACAATCGCTTGCGCGTGCAGCACGAACGATGGATCGCCCTTTGATCGACAAGGAAGCCGAACTCAAAGCGGATATGCTGCGGGGATTGGACGGTGACGCCAACGCCTGGCGGATGTTCCTCATCGCCTTGCGCGCCGTGCTGACTCCTTTCTTCAAGCAGCGGCTGATCGGTCGCGATGCGGACGTCGAGGATCTCGTCCAGGAATGTCTGATCGCGATCCACGCCAAGAGAGGCACCTATGATCGCACCCTTCCCGCGACGGCGTGGATCTACGCCATTGCGCGCTACAAGCTGATCGACCACTTCCGGAGGATGAGCCGCCGGTCCGACATCCCGATCGACGATGTCTCGATCCTTTTCGCGGAGCATACTGTGGAGGACGGGGCCATCCGCCGCGATCTGACGAAGGTAATGGCCATCTTGCCGTCACGGCAAAGACGTCTGATCGAGGATGTGCGTATCGGCGGCTACAGTCTGGCGGAGGCTGGAGCCCGCAACGGGTTTACGGAAGGTGCGGCCAAGGTCAGCGTGCATCGATCGATGAAGACCCTCTCCGCCAGCGTGGCGCATCATGAAGACTGACGACCTCATCGACGCCCTTGCCGCCGGCATCGAACCGACCGGCATGGCGCGCCTCGACTCCAGACTGCTCGGCGTGGCGGCGGCCATCGCGGTTCTGGCCGTGGCCCTCTTGCTCGACATACGCCCTGACCTTCTGACAGCGCTCGGCTCCCCCACCCCCTGGGTGAAGGGAGGGTATACTGCGGGCCTCTGCGCCGCGTCGGTCTGGCTGGCGACCCGTCTGGGGCGGCCGGGAACGGATCCCCGGCGCGCCGTGATCGCCCTCGTCCTGATCGTGGCCTTCGCCGTGGCGTGGGGCGGCGCCGAGATCGCGCTGACGCGCCCGGATCTGAGACTCTCGACCTGGCTCGGCAACACCTGGACGGTCTGCGGCCGCAACATCGTCATGGTCTCGCTGCTGGCGGGGCCGCTGGTTTTCCTGTCCGCTCGCAAGCTCGCGCCGACCCGTCCCGTCGCCGCCGGGGTCGCTCTCGGGCTCGTCACCGGGGGCCTCGCGGCCACGGCCTACGGCGTGCTCCATTGCGATGAGGCGACCGCCGCCTTCGTGGCGACCTGGTACACGCTCGGCGTGGCCGCGGCCGGCGTGTGCGGCGGCATCGCGGGGCGGTTCGCCCTGCGCTGGTGATGTCTCGGGCGAAGCGGCCGGGACAGACGATCCTGTAACCGATCCGGCGGCGGAGACGAATGAGGGGTACCGTTCCCTACCGAGGCTCTCATGAACCGTCGCTCCCTGCTTTTCGTCGCGGCCTGCGCCACGCTCGTCCCCCTCGCCGCATCGAGCGCGCATGCGGATTCTCCGGCCATCGACGTCGATGGAGCCGGGCTCGCCCTGCGCGGCTACGACACCGTCAGCTATTTCACCGAGGGACGCCCGAGGCGAGGTCTTGACGCACACTCCACGCGCTGGAACGGCGCCACCTGGCGGTTCGCCAGCGCGGCCAATCTGGCGCGGTTTCGCGCTGCGCCGCAAACCTATGCGCCCCAGTTCGGCGGTTACTGCGCCTGGGCGGTCAGTCGAAACTACCTGGCGCCCGGGGATCCGCTGCAATGGCGGATCGTCGATGGCCAGCTGTTCCTGAACTTCAACGCGCAGGCGAAGGCGCTGTGGGAGGCGGATCGCGCCGCCTCCATCGTGCGGGGTCGCGCGAACTGGCCCCGGGTCCTGACTGCACAGCGTGGTGCAGCCCGGCGGTGACGCCGCGCGCTCGCCGGTCTTCCTCCTCGATCTGTCCCATCCCATGACCACAACTCTCACGACCGAGCGCCTCATCGACGCTCTTTCATCCGATCTCAGGGCGGCGTCTCGAACGCGGATCTGGGGCTGGCCGGTGGTCGGCTCGGCGATCGCCGCCATGATCGGCGTGGCCGCCATCTTCGGGGTCGGCCACCTGGACATCCATCCTCCGCCCGGCTTGTGGTTGAAGGAGCTGTATGTGCTGGCGCTGGCGGCGGCGTCTCTCCGCCTGGCGTCGCACCTGGGCCGTCCCGGGGTCGACGCGCGTGGCGCCGCCGCGATGCTCCTGCTCGTCCTGGCGATCGGCGGGTCCGCCGGCGCGATCGAGTTGGTGGCGACCCGTCCGGCTGATCGTCTGGCCATCTGGCTGGGCGACACCTGGACGATCTGTGGCCGCAACATTCTGATCGTCACTCTGTTCCCCGCCCCCCTGCTCGTCTACGCCATGCGCAAATTCGCCCCCGTCCGGCCCCGGGCGGCCGGGGCGGCGCTCGGGGCCTCGGCAGGCGCGATCGCCGCCGCAGCCTACGGCTTCTTCTTCTGCCCGGAGGTCTCTCTGGCGTTCGTGGCCACCTGGTATTCCCTTGGCGTCGCGGCGGCCGCGCTTGTGGGGTTCCTGGCCGGGCGCACGCTCTTGCGGTGGTGAACTCACGCATGGCGTCCGTCGGGTTCGTCCGGTTGATGAGCCCGGCGACCCCCCGTGAAGCACGTCTGGCCACCTGAAGATGGAAAGCGGCGACCTCCCCGTATCCCGCGCGGTGCTGTCCTCCAGCCTGCGGCTCATTCGGTCGCGCCGTCGACTCCGGACGCTCGACGTCGCCGGCCGAATGAACATGGCCGTCCGGTCCTATGAGCATTTCGAGGCCGGAGCGGGTCGGATCAATCTCGAGCGCATCCATCGGTTCGCCGAGGTCACCGACAGCGATCCCCATGCGATCATCGCCGCGCTGGCGCTGGGGTCCCCGGAGTTCGCCGTCCGATGCATGGACAACAAGCTGGCGACCATCCTCACGATCGTCCTTCAGGAGTTTGACGAGGAGACGGGGGACGCGATTGCCGATCTCGACGGCCGCACGATCATAAACGCCTTCACGAGGACGCTGAGGGAGCTCGCCGACCAGGCGATCAACAGAGAGGCGGAGGCGCAGGCCTGGATCGACGAACGACGCCAGCGGTTGGTGGCGCCGACGCGCGAAGACAGCGATCGGGAGCCCTGATCCCACCGTGTGATCCCGGCCGTGAATCTCAGGGATGGTCGCCCGTCGCGAGGTCTGCCGGAATGGCGGCATGCGCCTTGAACACGCCCCGGCTCCGACACCCATCGGGGATGAACTCACGACCCGCCAGCACGAATGCGCCACGGGACCGACGGATGCGCCGCCGGTGTGCGACGGGCGCCATCGCCGTCCCGCCAATCCCTACGGCACCATCCTCGAGCCTTCAGCGGCCCGGCCCTCGCCCTCGCCGTCCGCTGACGCAGAGCCGGCGCCGTCTTCCGGAGGGTGCGCATGACCGGCGTACCCTCGAGCGAGTTGAAGCGCTATTTCGCGGAGGCGCGCCGTTGGGATCAGGATCGCCTGGCCAGCGCCTTCCGGTCCCGGAACCTGGCCTGGGCGGCGGCCGGAACCGCGTCGGCGCTGGCGGTCGCGGCGACCGTGGCGGTGAGCTTTCTGACACCGCTCAAGACGAGCGAGCCTTTCGTCATCCGCGTCGACCGGACCACGGGATCGGTCGATGTGGTGCGCGGCCTCTCTGCGGATGACGGACCGGTTCGCTACGACGAGGCGGTCAGCAAATATTTCCTCGGCCAGTATGTGCGAGGCCGCGAGGGCTATCTCGATCCCGCGGCTGAGGACGCCTACCGCCAGGTGTCGATCCTGTCGGGTCCGGCCGAGCAACGCCGCTGGGCCGACTTCTACCGCGGCTCTAATCCCGACAGTCCTCAGAACTTCTACGGGCGCGACGGCGAGGCCGTGGTCTCCATACGGGCGATCGGCTTCATCAATGACAGCGTCGCCAACGTCCGGTTTCGCCGGACGGTGCGGCAGGCCCAGCAGGTCGCCGAAAGCGACTGGATCGCCACGATCGCCTTCGCCTACACGCGCGCGCCGATGTCGGAGGCGGACCGGCTGCGCAATCCGCTCGGCTTTCAGGTGACATCCTATCGCGCCGACCCGGAGGTCATCCGATGAAGATCCCTGCCGTCGTCCTCGCCGTCGTCCTTGCGACGACGGCGAGCCCAGTCCTGGCGCAGACCGATCGGATCCGCGAGCTCACCTATGCGCCGGACGGGATCTATACGGTCTCGGGCGCCTTCCGCACGGCGACCCAGATCATCTTTTCGCCGGACGAAGCCATCCGCCACGCCGCCATCGGCGACAGTGTGGCCTGGGAAGTGGCCGCCGAGGGCTCGGTTCTCTTTCTCAAGCCGCGCGAGCGGCATCAGTCCACCAATCTTCTGGTTGTCACCGAACGGGACGGGGTGGCCCGTCACTACGTGTTCGAGCTTCAGGCGCAGGAACGCTCGGCGCAGACGGTCTATCAGATCCGCTTCCGCTATCCCGACGACGAGCGCGATCGGCTGGCGGCGGCGCTTGCCGCGTCCGCCGAAGCGGCGGAGGCGCGGCTTGTCGGGCTCGAACTCCAGGCCGGCGCCCTCGAAGGGCCGCGCAATCTCGCCTATTCCGTGCAGGGCGACGCCAGCCTGCAGCCGAGCGAGGTGACGGACAACGGGCGGTTCACCGTGCTGCGCTTCCCGGGCGCCCAGCCGGCGCCCGCCGTCTTCGAGGTCTCCGCCGACGGGACCGAGCGGCTCGTCCCCTATGATGTCCGCGGCGAGTTCGTGGTCGTACACGGGGTGGTCTCCGGCCTGCGACTGCGTCAGGGCGAGGCGGTCCTCTGCATCTTCAACGAGGCCTTCGATCCGCGCGGCCGCGCCACCGGCACCGGGACGGCGTCTCCCGCCGTCGATCGCACCGTGGCGGGGGAGCGTCCATGACCGCCGAGACCCCGCCCCCGCCCGCGCAGGCTCCGGAGCCGCCGACGCCACTGCGGGACCGGGGCATATCCCCCATCGCCGGCCGGCTCGGTGGTCGACAGGGCCGGATGATCACCCTCGCGGCGCTCGCCGCCGGTTGCGGCGTCTTCCTGTTCGCGACCTGGGACCGCGGCGATGCGCGGGAGCGCGATCGCGAACCGGACGACACCCCTCCTCGCCAGTTGGCGCCCTTCGAGCCGGCGCGTCGGCTGGAGCCGCCCTTGCTGGAGACCGCCGGAAGCGATCCGTTCGCGCCGACCCTGGGGGACGAGGACGATCAGATCCCCGCGATCGAGACCGACCCGCGTGGCGGTGCGACGGACGGGCCGACGCCGCAGGAGCAGAGGCGCGCAATCGCTGAAAGCGCCCAGCGCGCCCCGCTTCTGGCCTACAGCCGGCCGGGCGCCGGCGATCGACCGGCCGCCGTCCGCCCCCCGGTCCCCGCGGCCGGCGCCGATGACGCCGACCATGCGCTCGACAGGCTGCGACGGGTCAGCCCGATCGCCTCGGCGAGGGCCGGGCGTCTGCCGGATCGTCATCTCCTGCTCACGGCGGGGGCCAGCGTCCCCTGTACCCTTCAGACGGCGATGGACAGCTCGACCCCGGGTTTCGTCAGCTGCGTGGTCTCGCGCGACGTCTATTCAGAAAGCGGCGCGGTCGTCCTTCTGGAGCGGGGGACGCGGGTTCTCGGAGAATATCAGGGCGGCGTTGAGCCGGGCCGTGGCCGCCTGTTCGTCCTCTGGACGCGCGCCGTCACGCCCGCGGGTGTCGCCGTGGCCCTCGCCTCGCCGGCCGCGGACGCCCTGGGACGCGCCGGGTTCGATGGCGCCGTGGACAATCGGTTCTGGGACCGGTTCGGCGGAGCACTCCTGCTGTCGATCGTCGACGACGCCGCCTCTGCGGCGACCGGGGGCGGCCCATCCTTTCCATCCGCCGCCCGCGCGCCGTCGGACGCGGCGTCGGTCGCCCTGCAGGGCTCGGTCGGCATCCGACCGACCCTGCGCAAGGCGCAGGGGTCGGAGGTGTCGATCTTTGTGGCGCAGGACCTCGACTTTTCGGACGTCTATCGCCTGCGGCCGAGGTGATGCGGGACACCTCCGTCATCGATCACTATCTCGCTCCGCTGCGCCCCTTCCTCGCGCCGGAGACGGTGACCGAGGTGGTGGTCAACCGACCGGGCGAGGTCGGGGTGGAACACCCTGACGGGTGGCGCTGGCACGCCGTGCCGGCGTTGACGGAGAGCTGGCTCCGCACCCTGGCGGTGGCGGCGGCCGCCTACACCGGACAGGACGTGGACGCCGAGCATCCCATCTGTTCAACGGTCCTGCCGGGCGACGCCCGGTGTCAGATCGTCCTGCCCCCGGCCGTGCCCGCCGGCGCCGTCTCCCTGACGATCCGGAAGCCCTCCGGCAGGCGAATGGGCCTGGAGGACTTTCAGGCGGCGGGGCTGTTCGACGCGGCCGAAAGCGTTTGCGGCGGGGAGATGGATGAGACCGACGCGGCGCTCATCCGCCTGCGCGAGACAGGAGACTGGATCGGCTTCTTCAGGCTCGCCGTCGAGAGCCGCCGCAACATCCTGATCTCGGGCGCGACGGGTTCAGGAAAGACGACCTTCGCCAAGGGCCTGGTCGAACTCATTCCCGCGCACGAACGGCTGCTGACGATCGAGGACACGCGCGAGCTGGTCCTGCCCCAGCGCAACGTCGTGCATCTGCTCTATTCCAAGGACGGTCAGGGCCTGGCCAAGGTCGGCCCGAAGGCGCTGCTGGAAAGCGCGTTGCGGATGCGGCCGGATCGAATTCTCCTTCAGGAGCTTCGCGACGGGACAGCCTTCTTCTTCCTGCGCAATGTCAACTCCGGCCATCCCGGTTCGATCACCACGGTGCACGCCGATTCCGCCACCCTGGCGTTCGAGCAACTGACGCTTCTGGTGCGCGAATCCGAAGGCGGCCGCGATCTGCCGCGCGACGATACTACACCTATCGGGCCCGCAGCCGCAGCCGGCCGATCGGCCTCGGTCAGGGCCGACGCAGTTTGACCGACTCCGACCAGAGACGCGCACTGATGCTGCCCCAGGAATTGATGCAGCTCTCTTCGAAGGCGCTGATCGTCCTGAAGGCCGGACTGTCGCCGACCCGCGGGCGCAAGCTGGTCTTCTATCGCGACAGGCGCTTCATGGCGCGGGTGCGCCCGCCCCCCGAGATCGCGACTGCGCCGTTTCCTGTTCGGCCGGCCGTGACCGGGCCCAGCCTGCCGGCCCTGTCGACAGAGGCGACCGACATGGACTTCGACAGCATCGTTCGCCGATTCACCGCGGAGGGTCTGACGCCGCCGCCGCCCGGCGCCAGTGAGGCCGAGGTGCAGGTCTGGCTGGATCGGGTTGTGGCGACGCCTGCCTCCGAACAGCGGGAGCGCAACACATGACCCGGCAGCCGGCGAAAGCCCCTCCGAACAACCGTCTAGCTCCTCAAGGCGACGTCGCGCCGGAGCGACGCTCCCTCGACAAGGGCGACGTTCCCGCCCAGCTTCTGGACCGGTACCTGATCGAGCGGGATCGGCAGGGGCGACCGGAGCGCTATTACCGAGACCACAAGACCGCCGAACCCGTGTTCCGGGATCATGGCCGTGCACTGTCCTCGTTCCACGCCTACCCGGACTCGGTCGCCTCCATGCTCCGGATCGCACAGCATCGGGGATGGTCGCGGATCAGGGTCTCGGGTGATGAAGCCTTCCGCCGCGAGGTCTGGGTTCAGGGACGGACGCTCGGCCTCGAGGTCGCCGGCTACAAGCCGTCCGAACGTGATCGCCAGGCCGCCAATGACGATCCAGACCGAACCGCCGGACGGCGCCCCAACCGAAACACAGACATCAGGCTCTCACCGGAAGCCGTCAAACGTCGGCTGGAGATGGCGGCCGTGGTGGTCCGCGCCCTGATCGCCGATCCCGCCGCCCAGGCGCGGCTTATGGAGAGGGCGTGGTCCCGGGCGCGATCGGAGACGGAACAGACCCCCCGCCGCGATACCCACACGAGCCGGGGAGCAGAGCGGCGTCGAGAGCGATAGGGTCGGCCACAGGCGAACCTGTCTGCCCGCGCCGAGGCTGGCGGCATTGATCTATGAGGAGGCGCTGACATCGCTTTCCGGCGAGACGAAAGCATGAAGACCGCCTCGGCTCCAAGGTGAGACAAAGCTGGCCTCGAGCCCAGCCTCCCTTCTCGTTCTGCGCCAGGTTCAGGGGGTTGTCGTGGCGAGCGGCCTTCAGCGATAGGCACGGCGGCTGGCTCGAACCATCTCTTCGATCCAGTTGATCAGCATGGTCGAGTAAACCCGCTGGTGCGCCGGGTCTCGCATCGCATGGGACGCGCCGGGAATGAGGCGGTGGGTGAACGAACTCGCCTGTTTGAATGCCGCCTGGTAGGAAAGGATCACCTCTGTGGGGATGCGGTCATCCTCCCCGGATTCGACGATCAGAACATCACCGTCGAAGTCCGCGCAGGCGGCGAGCGCCCTGTCTTCATCCGGAGATCGGAGCCGCTTCCGATAGGCCGCGACCTCATCCTTGTTCAGCTTCGCCTTGGGCACGTCCCAGTCCCTGTCGGGATACAGGGCCGGCACACGCAAGGCCAACCAGCGGACCGGGCGTTCCCTGGTGAGAAGCGCGGAGAGATAGCCTCCGTAGCTGGTGCCGATGACGCCGATGGCGGAAGGGTCGATGAGGGGTTGAGAGGCCAGATAGTCGTAGGCCGCCTTGACGTCGTCCAGGCCGTCCTGTCGGGTCACGTCGTCGCGACTGGCGCCGCTGCCCGCGTGGCCTCTGAGGTCGAAGGTGAAACAGACGCACCCGAGGCGAGCCAGCTCCTCGGCGTGGCCGAGATCCTCCTCCTGATCTCCGCCCCAGCCGTGCACGAAGAGCAGGCCGGGCACCGGCGCTTCCGGCTGGAGCAGAGTTCCGGTCAGTCTCTGTCCCTCGACCGAGAGATCGACCCGTCCCTCATCGACCGCCTTGGCGCCTTTCACCCGATCCTCGCCGCGTATTTGGTCATGGGGCCGACCACGGGATCCGTACCCTTGAAATAGATCACGGCGTCCGGCGGCGTATCCGCGACGCCGTAAATCTCGACCGTCGCCGTCGTGACCGCGCTCAGCTGCGGAGATTTGGCGAAGGCTTCCAGGGCGGCGAGCTCCGCGCCCGTGGCTCCGCCGAGACGGTGCGATGGTCGGACGACAGGCGCGTTCCCCCGTTTATTCCGGGCGTCCAGAATGAAGGTCGAAGAGAGATTCGATCCCGAGCTGCGAGGGGTGGCCGCCTGGCTCCCGAAGCTGCGGCTGGGTCCGAGGATGGTCGGCCTCGTCCAGCGTCTCCGCACCGTCTTCTCCTTCCGCAAAGACCGGGTGCACGACGGCGTGGAGCGAAGGTGGGCGCGCGCACCGCGTGCGGACGGCGGCGCGGTGAGCCTGCTGGTCTACCGTCCTGTCGAAGAAGTCGGACCTCGACCCGCCATCCTGTGGCTTCACGGCGGCGGCTTTGTTCTGGGTCGGCCGGAGGACGATGACGCCCATAGCCTGAGCCTCTGCAAGGCGTTGGGCGTGGTCGTGGTCGCGCCCGTCTATCGCCTCGCGCCGACCCACCCCTATCCCGCCGCGCTGGACGACGCCCTCGCCGCGCTGGAGTGGGTTCACGGCTCGGCGCTCGAACTGGGACTGGATCCGGAGCGCATCGCCGTCGGCGGACGCAGTGCGGGAGCTGGTCTGACGGCCGGACTGGCGTTGGCCGCGCGGGATCTGGGAGGGCCGTCGATCGCCTTCCAACTGCTCCTCTATCCCATGCTCGACGATCGAACCGCGGAACGCGAGGCCGGCGACGGGCGAGCCTACCCGCTCTGGAGTCCGGCGAACAATCGCTTCGGCTGGGCGGCCTATCTGCGGACCGAAGATCCGTCGCGAGCCGTTTCGCCCTACGCCGCGCCGGCGCGATCGACGAGCCTCGCGGGCCTTCCCCGCACGTGGCTGGGCGTGGGCGACCAGGACCTGTTCCATGAGGAAGACCTCGCCTACGCCTCCCGGCTGAAGGCCGAAGGCGTCGCCTGTGGGCTGCACGTCGCGCAGGGCGCCTTCCACGCCTTCGACCTGGTCGCGCCGCGTGCGACGGTCAGCCGGAGGTTCGCCGAGGCCTACAGGGTCGATATGGCCGATGCGCTCGGCGTCCGCCTCGACCGCGCCCCTTCTCCCGACGAGCTGAAGCGCGCCGCAGTCTGACGACGGCCGCATGCGTCGGCCCCGCCGCCGATGTCCCGGCATTGCCTGCGTCCCTACAGCCTGTAGGTTGGAGGAGACGGGTTCCGGATCGATAGGGACCGACCGGGAGCCGGGGGACGTTTCTGACGTCGGCGGCGGCCGGCTCCGAAACCCCGGGCTTCCTCGCAGAAGTTCCAGGCCCGTCCCCTATTCGCCGTCCCGGAAGACCATCGTGGCCGAAGACGTGACCGACGAGGAAACGGAGATCTACGAGGACCTCGCCCGGAGGGCCGGCATCGTCGCGCGACGGCTGCTGGCGGAACGCGGTCTGGCCTATCTCGACGATCTCGACGCGGAGGAGGCCAGAGACCTGTTGCGCCTCGCCTGGCGCGAGGCGGCGGAGACCCGCTTCGACGGCCTCGACCTCAACAAGTTGCACGCCGAGATCGACGACATGGTGGCCAGTCTGGACATGACGGACCTCGCTCCCGGCGCGACCAAACCTTCGTTTCATTAGGTCCGACGGCGCAACCGAGCGAGGCTCGCCCGCCTGACGGCGGCAAGGGCCGCGTCGATCACACAGCTGCGGATCACGACCGAGGCCCTGTGGCGTCAGGCGCCTGATCCGTTCGAAAAGGCGCCCCCGTGCCCGGCCCGGAAAGACGCCCGCCCGCGCCCGACCACAAGAAAATGCAGACTTCGCTGTAACGGGAAGCGCGCCGCTCACGAAAACGCATTGTCGGTCGCGTCCTCGCACCTCGGGGAGAAGGCCGCTTTCGTTACGGAGCGACGGGATGAACTGCGATTGCTACGGCCTCTTCACCACGACCGACAGTCGGGTGGCGCAGACCGCGTTCGAGAACACGGTGTTCGGCCTCGCGGCGCACCGGCCGAGCACGGGCGCCGCTCTGCAGGCCACGCTGGCGGCCGACCCGGATCATGTCGCGGCTCATGCGGTCAAAGGGTTCGCCAACCTCATTCTGGGTCGATCGGAACTTCACCCCGTCGCCCAGGCCGCGCTCGTGGACGCGCGAACGGCGCTGGTGATCAAGCATGGCGGCTCGGCCGACGAGCGTATCCTTGTCGACGCCCTGGCCGCGGCGTGCGCCGGCGAGTTCCTCCGCGCGGCCGATAGTCTCGACCACGGCTCTGAAGCCCGCCCGGCGACGCTCCTGACGTTCAAGCTTTCGCAGTCGCTGCGATTCATGGCCGGCGATCAGGCGGGCATGCTCACCAGCAGCCGGCGCGCTGTCGCTCACCTCGACGTGACGGCGCCGGGAGCCGGATTCGTCCTCGGCTGCCATGCGTTTTCGCTCGAAGAGCAGGGTCTCTACGCCGACGCCTTGAGGTTCGGTCAGCAGGCTGTGGCGATCCAGCCTGAAGACGCCTGGGGGCTGCATGCGGTCTCGCACGTGTTCGAGATGCGGGGCGATACGGCGAACGGGATCGACTGGCTCGAGAACGGCCGCGACGCCTGGTCTCGCTGCAACAACTTCTCGTTCCACATGGCCTGGCATCTCGGCCTGCTTCACCTCGAGCGCGGCGACCACGATCGGGTCCTGCAGATCTACGACGACGAGGTCCGCCCGCAGCCGACGGACGATTTCCGTGACATGGCGAATGCGGTGTCGCTGCTCTGGCGGCTCGAGCATTCCGGCGTCCATGTCGGCGACCGCTGGACGGAACTGGCGCAGGTCGCTCACGCGCGTCGGAAGGATACGACCCTGATCTTCGCCGCGCTCCACAATCTCGCGGCCATGGTCGCCGTCGGCGATCTCGGCGGCGTCAGCACGCTCGTTGCGGAGCTCGACAGGAAGGCGCTCGGCCAGGGCGATCAAGCGCGGGTCGCCGCGAAGATCGGCGCGCCGATGGCGCGGGTACTCGCCGGGTTCGACGCACCGGCCGACCGTCAGGTCATCGACCGGATGATCTCCAATCTGCCGACGATCGGCGGCAGCAACGCCCAGCGCGATGTCTTCGTGCTCGCGCTCGCCAGGGCCGCAGGCAGCAGCGCGGGTGGCGCCGCCGTCTCCCGGATCGGTCAGGTCCGCCAGCGGCTCAAGGCGGAGGACCGGTTGTTCCAGCTGATCGAACGCCCCGAAAACCGGCGCCTTTCCGCCTAAGCCCCCATTTCAAGGAGTTTTCCATGACCACGATGGAAATGAACAAGACGAGCCTCTTCCCGCAGATCCAGCCGAAGCTGATCCGCACCGCGCTGCTAGCCGGCCTGGCCGCCGACATCGTCTGGGAGATTTGGGCGCGCCTGATCACGCCGCTCTGGGTGGGCGGTCCGCTCCAGCCGGCGGCGTTGGTGCAATCGGTGTTCGGCTTCAACAACACGCTGGTCGCCGAGGCCATCCATGCCGTCGTCGGGGTGGTCTTCTATCCGCTCGGCTACCTCTTCATCGCGCGGCCGCTTCAGCGCCTGATCGTCCCCGGCCTGCCCGTCGCCCTGACCGGCGCCGGCTTCGGGGTGGGTCTCTGGATCTTCGCCCTCTATGTGATGGCGCATCTGTTCGCGGGCCTGCCGCCCTTCCTGGGCTTCGTCACCCTGACCTGGGCCTCGCTGGTCGGCCACCTCCTGTTCGGCCTGATCGTCGCCTACGTCGTTCGCTTCCTCGAGCGATAACGGCCGTCAACGCGCACCGACCTTCGAGACGTTTCCACATGCCGGCTAGAAGCACGCCCCCAAGGGTCGCCGACATCGTCGCGGCCAGTCTCCACGCGCATGGTGTGCGCCACGCCTTCGGCATGCCCGGCGGGGAGGTCGTCACGCTTATCGACGGCCTCGGCAAGGCCGGCATCGCCTTCCATCTCGCCCGTCACGAGACGGCGGCGGCGATCATGGCCGCTGGCGCGAGCGCCATGACCGGCCATCCCGAGCTCCTCGTCACCACGGTGGGCCCGGGCCTGACCAATGCGGTCAACGGCATCGCCGACGCCGCCCAGGAGCGGGCGCCCCTGATCGTCGTGTCGGGCGTCGTCGATCGAGCGACCCGGGCGCGCTACACCCATCAGGTCATCGACCACGCCGCGCTCTTGCGGCCCCTGGTCAAGGCGTCGTTCGAAGTCGAGCCCGAGAGCGCGTCCTCGACTGTCGCGCGCGCCATCGCGATCGCGATGACGGAGCCCCGGGGTCCGGTTCATCTGGACCTGTCGCCCGCGACCGCGGCGGCGACCGTACCGGCGCAGGCGGCGGTCCAGCCGCCGGTCGTCCTGACCCCGTCGGTGACCGAGACAGATCCGGCGGTCCGCAGGATCGCCGAGCGGATCGGCCAAGCCAAGCGACCGCTGATCATCGCCGGCTTCGAGGCGGCGAGGGATGGCGCCGGCGACGCGCTCCTTCAGCTGGCGGAGGCGATCAACGCTCCGGTCGTGACGACCTACAAGGCCAAGGGCGTCATTCCGGAGGATCACCCGCTCTCCCTCGGCGCCGCCGGCCTTTCGCCACTGGCGGACCGCATCCTGTTCGATCTGGCGAGCCAAGCCGACCTGCTCCTCCTGATCGGCTACGACCCGATCGAAATGCGCCTCGGCTGGCTCGATTTCGTCGACGATCCGTGGAAGCTGATCGAAGTCGGCCGTTCACCTCCCGACCACGGCATGCACCATGCCGCCATTCAGGTGACGGCCTCGACCAAGGCGTTCCTGGACGGGCTGAACAACGCCGTCCGCAGGCGCGGCGCGTGGACGAACGATGAGCCGACCCGCGCCAAGGTCGATCTCTTTCGCCTCTTCTCGCCGCAGGCGCTCTGGGGCCCGCACACGATCGTCCATCTCCTGAACAGCGCGGCCGGTCCGGATGCGATCGTGACGGTCGACAGCGGCGCCCATCGCATCCTCCTGTCGCAGAAGTGGAAGGCCAGAAATCCGCTCACCCTCCTTCAGTCGGCGGGATTCTGCACCATGAATGCGGCTCTCCCGCTCGCCATCGGCGCCCAGACGGCGGATCGATCCCGGCGGGTCTTCGCGGTGATGGGCGACGGCGGCCTCGAGATGGGGATCGGCGAGCTCGCCACGGTCCGCGACCTCGCCCTGCCGTTGACGATCGTCGTCTTCCAGGATCGCAGCCTCGCGCTGATCGAAATCAAACAGGCCGCCGCCGGTCTTGCGACCGCCGGGGTGACGCTCGGCGAAACCGACTTCGCCGCCGTCGCCAGAGGGTTCGGCGGTCACGGCGTCAACGTGGAGAATTCCAATGACCTACGCTCTGCGCTTGAGGCTGCCGCCCTTCGCGACGCGTTCACCCTCATCGCCTGCCGGTTCGATGTCGCCGGCTATGACGGCGCCTTCTGACCCGGAAGCGGCGCCGCAAACGCGCGCCTCAAGACCAGCACGCGACCCTCGCCTCGATTTCTTCCGGGGCGTCGGCATGCTCATCATCCTGGTCGCGCACATCCCCAACGACCGATGGGCCCTGTGGATTCCGGCACGCTTCGGCTTCTCCGACGCGACGGAGATGTTCGTGTTCCTGTCGGGCATGGCGTCAGCGATCGCCTTCGGCGCGACCTTCGATCGCCACGGCGCGACGGCGCTGATCGCCCGCGTCGTCCAGCGCATCTGGCAGATCTACTGGGCCCATGTGATCGTCTTCATCGCCGTCGTCGCCCTTGTGACGGTCGCGGGAACCACCCCCGATGGCGTTTCCTATCTCGGCCGGCTCAACCTGATCCCGTTCGTCGAGGATCCGGCGAGGCTGCTCGTCGGCCTGCTGACGCTGACCTATGTGCCGAACTATTTCGACATCCTGCCGATGTACATCGTCATCCTGGCGCTGCTCCCGGTGATGGTGTTCGCAGAGCGCGTCCACCGCGCCTTGCCGTTCGCGCTCATGGCTGTCCTGTGGGCCGCCGCTCAATTCGGATATGCGAGCTTGCCGGCCGAGCCCTGGTCCGACAGGGCCTGGTTCCTCAACCCGTTCGGATGGCAGCTGCTCTTCTTCACGGGCTTCTTCATCATGCGCGGGACCGTCCCCACGCCGGGCAGGAGCCGGCGCGTCCTCGCTCTCGCCATACTGTGCGTCGTCGCGACCGTGCCGTTCGCCTGGTATGTCCTCCTGAACGCCCAGCCGCTCCTGCGCTCCGCCGCCGCCGCCCTGGCGCCGCTCACCGACAAGACGGATTTCGGCGCCCTGCGGCTCGTTCACTTCCTCGCCCTCGCCTACATCGCCGTCTACGTCGTCGGCGAGAGAGGCGAGCGTCTCAAGGGCCTCGCCGTGCGTGTGATCAGCGTCGTCGGCCAGCAGTCTCTCGCCGTGTTCGTGACCAGCATGGTCCTGGCGCAGGCGATCGGAATCGCCCTCGACGCCACCGGCCGGAGCGTCCTTCTGGAGGCCCTCGGCAACCTTGCGGGTTTCGCGGTCGTCATCGGCACGGCCTATCTCGTGCGCGGATTCAAAGCCATGCCTTGGAAGGCCTGAGCCGATGACGGACAGCCTCCCACCCGCCAGCCTGTCGGGGCTGCGAATCCTCGATCTGTCCCGCATCCTGGCCGGCCCCACCGCGACGCAGTTGCTGGCGGACCTCGGGGCGGACGTCATCAAGGTCGAACGGCCCGGCGTCGGGGACGATACGCGAAGCTGGGGACCGCCGTTCGTTCCGCGCGCCGATGGCGCCGACAGCGACCTCAGCGCCTATTTTCTTTCCGCCAATCGCAACAAGCGATCGATCGCCATCGACCTGACGACGGCGGAGGGCGGGGCCCTCGTCAAGCGCCTCGTCGCCGTCTCGGATGTCGTCGTCGAGAACTACAAGCCCGGAGACCTCGACCGACGCGGTCTGGGGTATGATGACGTGCGCAAGATCAAGCCGGACATCGTCTGGTGTGCGATCTCGGGCTTCGGACAGACCGGGCCCTATGCCGACCGCACCGGATACGATTTCCTCGTCCAGGCGATGGGCGGCCTCATGAGCATCACCGGCGACAGCGATGCGGCCGGAGGCCGACCGGTCAAGGTCGGTGTCGGCGTCGCCGACGTCATGTGCGGCATGTACGCGACGGTCGGCATTCTCGCCGCGCTTCGGCACCGCGACCGCACGGGCGAGGGCCAGTATATCGATCTGGCGCTCTACGACAGCCAGGTCGCCTGGCTGATCAATGCGGCCACGAACCATCTCGTATCGGGCAGGACGCCCGGGCGGATCGGCAACCGGCATCCGAACATCGCGCCCTACCAGACCTTCGGGACGGCTGATGGCGAGATTGCAATCGCCGTCGGCAACGACGTACAGTTCGGTCGCTTCTGCGCCGCGATCGGTCTTGCTGAACTCGCCGATGATGAGCGGTTCCGCCGCAACCGGGATCGGGTCGCCAATATCGACGCACTCGACGACGTCCTGACCGCGGCCTTGAGGGCGGACACGGCCGAGACTTGGGAGCGCCGCCTCGTCGCCGCCGAAATCCCGGCCGGGCGAGTGGCGACCATCGATCAGGTCGTAAATCACCCCCATACGCTCGCGCGCGACATGGTGGTGGAGATGTCGGGCTCCGACGGCCGTCCCCTGCGACTGCTCGGCAATCCCCTCAAGATGTCGGCGACGCCCGTGCGGTTCGATCGGCCTCCGCCGCATCTCGGCGAGCACAGTGAGGAGATACAAGTCGAGCTCTCCCGCCTAGAGACTGGCGACGGAAGTGAGCGATGACGGCTCACGCGGGTTGGTCGGGAGCCGCCGGCGTCATGGCAGGGGCGTCATCTGACAACGCGGCTTGACCTGGGCGGGCGTCGCAAGGCGTGCGCGCCTATCGACGCGCCTGTGGGCGGTTGACTTCCAGCGCCCGCGCGCGTCGAAAAGTGGGCCTGGCGGCGGGTCAGTTCTTCAGAGCTTCCCAGACCAGCGGAGCCAACCGCTGCATGTCGGGGTGGTGACCCGCGCCCTCCAGCGGAACGACCATGGCGTGACCGTTCGAGGCCGCCCTCAATTCCGCTGCAGCCGCGAAGGGCACCGTGGTGTCCGCGGTTCCATGGAACAGGATGACGGGAACCGTGATCCGCGCGATCGCCTGACGGTTATCGAAGCGATCAGGCATCACGCCGCGAACCCACCCCGGCGCGAAGTCGGCGATGGCGCCGAACGTCCCCAGAGTGGCGACGGCGGACACGGGCCACCGGGAGGCTCCCCCCAGAGCGACCGCGCCACCGAGCGAATGACCGAAAACATAGAGTTTCCCACCCGTCGGCAGGCGCTCGTACGCCTCGGCCACGAACGCATCGGCGTCCGCCGAGAGCCCGGCCTCGGTCGCCCTGCCCGGATTGCCGGAATAGCCCCGGTAACTGGTCATCAGCAGCCCATGTCCATTCCGGGCCAGGGCCTGGGCGTAGGCGCCGTCGCGATGGAGGTTTCCGCCGTTACCGTGGAAGTAGACGACAACGTCGCGCTCTTCGCCTTGGGGCGCCCAGTAGAGCCCCCTCAGCGTCAGCCCGTCCGCCGTCGTCACGGTCATCGGCTCGGGTTGGCGCTCCCAGGACGGCGTCGCGGCCAGAGGCGAGGGAAAGTAGATTCGGTCGCGGATCAACTGCGAACAGCCGCCCAGGAGAAGGAGCGAGAAAATCGCTGTCACGATTATCGGCAGGTTCTTACTTCGCATCCGATCCCCCAAACGCGACCCGAGAGATATTGATATCTCTCTTGACTGCGCCCGAACAGCGATCGGTCGATCAGCCCTTGCCCGGCCATCGAAGCGCCGGCTTGCGAATATTTTAGTTTGCGGCGTCGGACATCCGCAATACGCCAAGGGTAGACATTCCTAAATCTCCAACTTTCGGACGTTCCGGCCTTAAGATTGCAAGTCAGGCCGCCAAGCCAACCGATGCGGATCGGATGAACGGAGCCGGCGTTGCAGTGTCATGCTGAAAGGATCGATACCACTTGCTGGAGGATGTGCCTGCGGCGCAATCCGCTTCGAAGCTCGGTCCGAGCCTCTGCGGATCGGACTCTGCCACTGCATGACTTGCCGAAAGGCTCACGCGGCTGCGTTCAACCCATTCATCGTATTTCAAGCCGCGGTTGTCGAGGTGATCGGCAAACCGCGCAGCTGGCTTAGCTCGCCGGGCTATGACAGACAGTTCTGCGGCGATTGCGGATCACGTGTCATCGCGATCAACGGGGATGAGGTGGAAATCTCCCTTGGCAGCTTGGATGAGCCGGGGATGCTCGAGCCGCAGTACGAATCTTGGGTGGTTCGTCGCGAGCCGTGGCTTTGCGCCCTCGATAGACCGCAGCACTCTCGCGAACGGCATGCGTAACGTCACCGTTGCGCCACAAGCAGCCCTTGGCTCCAGTCCGCAAACTAGAGATGGCGCGGCGATCACAGCGCTTTATCGGCCTTGGACCAGCCGCGCGCAGAGCGCTCCCAATGGTGATAAAGCGCAAGGGCGAAAGCTTTGCGAAGATCTTGCGCGGCCTCCGTGACCACGTCGATCTCGTAGTCAAGGATTTGGGATTGATCCCAGATCACCAAGCCGTCGTCATCGCTTTCGCCAATCCACTTCCCGCCCTGCTCCAGGTTCTGCTGGTATCGATCGAGCCGGTTGGCGGCGGTGCGTCCGCAGGCGACGTCGCGACCTTCCAGCCGACACGACTGCCGGCTCTCAGGCGCATCGACACCCCAGAGCCGAATGCGCTGTTCCTGGATCTCCAGCGTATCCCCGTCGATGACCGTGGCGCGTCCCTCAATCGTCGGCTGCCGGTCCACGCCGCAGCCCGCAACGCAAACCGCCGCCGCGATCATACCGCCGACCCGAAGTATGTAGCCCCTGGCTAGCTCGGGGTCAGGTTCACCCAAGTCAGACTTCCACTTCGTCGTAGAAGTCCTCGGCATCGACGTCGAACTCCTCGAAGAAGGACTGGCGACGCTCCGCGGAGCTTAGGACGTTCTTCTTTTGCAGAATGACCTGGGCATTGTGATACCGGGCCAGCCATTCGAACTTTCGGGCTGTCCGCCGGTCGGTTTTCGTCTCTTCCCGCCCCTTGCGGATCAGTTCCGCGTGCCGTCCCAAAAACTCCAGATAATGCGCCGGACTGTCGAACTCGCCGATCTGCGCCAGATAGTCGATATAGCGGATGCCGTCGTCACCAGTGGCCAGCAGACCAGCCACCGCCTTCTTTTCGTCAGCATAGCTGTTGCCTGACATCCAGAGCCGTTTGTCGGCGCGATGTGCTTCAAGCAGTGCGTCATCCACGACTATCCGCGGATAGACGGCCTCGTCGGTTTCGATCTCATAGGCTCTGGCCAACGCCGGACCGAACACCGGACCCTGCCCCTTCAAGCCGATGTAGGCTTGTCCGACGGTCATGCCCCCTCGAACAAGAACACCCCGGTTCACCATTTCGATCTGGGCATGCACCAGATCGAAAAGCTCCCAGACCAGGGCCCCGTCGCGATACTGGGTGTTGTAGGGGCGAACCCGCACGATGGCGTCAGACATGGCGAACGCGAACGGCCGGCTTGTCAGGCGAGCGTCCTTGACCTTCACAGGCTTGTCGTCGTCCACCGACTGCCTGAATAGTTGCATCTGGTTCAGAACGTCCATGACCTCCGTCGCCTCGCGGCTCTTGAGGAGGCGCCGGAAGCCGAGGACATCGGTGAAGCTGACGATGCAGTCTTCGTAGGCCACGCTCGGCGGCGCGCCAGACGAAGACTTCCCCGCCTTGCTCGGAGCTTTGGTCATGGCCGGTGCAGGCGATCATGCCGTGCTTCGCCCTCCCACAGGCGAACATGCGCCAATGCCTTCTCCTCGGTCTCGAACGGAAGCACCCGCTGGATGCCGACCTTTGTCTCCCAGTGCTGGGCGCCGTCCTCGCCGGTCACGCACCAGACGGTCGCGTCCCGATTTTCGTAGATGACTTCGCGCATGGATATCAGGGCCTAACTCGAATGACTTGCGGTTGCAGCATAGCTTCGCCACATCCATATACGTGTTGCGCCAGCCCTGTCTCGGCGTTCGTTCGGGAGGCTGAAAATGGCGATCGTGAATTATTGGCTGAGCTTCAAGGTCTCGACGGATCGCTCAACCTCGAAAGGCGCCGACACGGTCCGTCGCCAATCCATCTACGACGCCGTCACAGCCTTCGATCCCGGCTATTGGGAGGAAACGACCTCCTTCATCCTCTTCGAAGCCCAGGACGATATCGATGCTGTCGGCAGAACTGTCGTCGCCGGGCTTGACGCCAGTCTCGACACCCTTGTCATTCGAAAGGTGTCCACCGCCGCCGCTCGTTACTGGGGTAAGGTGACGATGCCGACGTCTTTGCGCGGCTATGTGGCCAATATCACCCGGCTGTCCTGAGACGGTGGGTCGCGCTTGGGGCTGGCCTTGAACGTGATCGAGGCCGCTGGGGTCGCAAAGCTTGAAGATGGATACTGAGATCTCTGATTGGCTTCCCGGTATAGATATCGCCGTCAGCGGTGATCGCGGCGTCTTCCTCAGCCAGATGGCCGACATCGGTCGGGCGTCCGGGCGTTTCGATGTCGAACACCATCGCGACGCCGTGAGCACGGTCGGCTTCGACGCCGTGAACTTTCGGCTTCGGCGGGACGGTCCGCATTGGGCGTTGGGTTTTCAACTTCTGGCGCCTCCGGACACGGCGGGAGGGGTGGCCGTCGAAATGCGCGCGCAGCGCTGGAACCCCGATCCGCCGACTAACGCGGTCTATTGCGAAGCAGCCCGAGGTTTGGTGTCGCCACTGCTGACGGTGCTGAACCGGAGTCAGTCCACCCGATACCGTCTTCGGATCGAACGGTTCGGCTCCGATCGGTTCAAGATGTCCCCGCGAAATAAGGCCCTCCTGGACCGGTTCGCCCTCCTCGCGAACACGTCCTCACTGCATCCGCTCGATTGGAAACGATTCTATGAACTGGTCCGTGAAAGCCGCCAGGAGCTGCCGGAAGCCGAGCTTCGGCCCCTTCTGGCCGCGCGAGGATTCTCCACGGCCAAGGCCGCCGAGCTGGCCGAGCTCTACGGCCATCTCTGGGCGTTCAAGCGCCTTCACTAGCCGGGGCACCTTCGTCGGGCATCGCCGGTTCATGGCCTGACGCCTCGGACAAAAGCTGAAGGTAGTCCGGCGACAGCGGAACGCCGTCGGCTTCCAGCAGGAAGCGGCTGATGTGATGGACGTGGTTTGTCAGATCGTCGTTGGACATCACCCCGTTGAAATAGGTGCCGTAGGTGGCGAGTAGGACGTCCACGACGTCGTTGCGCGCCTTCTCGGGTTTGCGAGCGCCGATACCGCGCTGGATGAAGGACAGCATGTAGACGCCGTGACAGAAGGCGTTTCGCAGAATGAAGTGATGTGGCCAGTTTTCGTCGCGCGGATAGTCGAGTGGACCCGGTGCATTCTGGAAGACGGAATGAGCCACCGCGCTAACGGCGGTGTCGAACTTGTCGTGCATGGCGGGCGTGAGCCTCCCGCCGCGACGCACGTGAGCGAGATCGGATGCCGTGAAGAAGGCCTCGAACTCGGCGAGATCGGCCGAGAAGTTGGAGGAGCCGGCGAGGACCACTGACATCTGCGCCTGCGCCCATCCGGCGCGTTCGCGAAGTTGACCAAGGAGGGTTTCGTCGCCGTCGAGCGCGTGGTCCAGGAGCTCAAAGAACTCCTCGAACGCCTCGGTCTGATCGGTGTCGATCATCGCGTCCGGGAAGATTTCGTGGTCCGGGTTCAGGCGCGATACGTCACCGGTGCTTTTCAGGATCACGACCTGATCGGCGAACGGCTTCAGGACCGAGAAGCCGTCGCGCAGGGCCTGAAGGTTATCCGGCTTGAACCGCTCCATCACGACGTAGTCGGGGAGAACTGCCCGGTTCGCCTTGGACGCGGATAGGAAGGCCCGCAGTTCGTCGCTGGTCAAAGCATTGGTGTCGATCACCACGCGAAGCGGGCCCACGTTTTCGCTGACCGCTTCGAACATCATCACCTCCACACCTGTCCGCCTCGCATGATCATGCTCTGTCGATCAGGTGGCCCGGCATGAGCGCAGAGCGCAAGAAAAAGCCGCGCGCCCCCAAAGGGCGCGCGGCGAGTTTTCGGACGGGGGTGCGACGCTATTCGGCGGCGACTGAGTAGGCGTCGTCGTCATGCGACACCTCAGGGTCTTGATCCTCCGGCTCGGCCGCATCCGACACCGTCCGCAAGGGAACAGGAAGCCACCCCTCCCCTTCCACCAGCCGTTCGGCTGCCTCGGCCATGTCCGCCTTCTTGAACCCGGCGATGCGCCCCGCCTCCTCCGGATTGACGGCCTCGATCACCGCGTCCAGCACCCGCGCCTTCGACACGCGCGAGAAGGAACATCCGACTTGGGGGCAGGCCGCTCGCGAAGCGCTCGGCGATCCGGACAGGTTCGACGCCTTCGTGGCGGCGACGCTGGCGGCGGTGACGACGAACGAGGAGCTGTCGCCGACCTCCCGTCCGGGGTAATTCGACAGTCCCGATCCCGCAGTCCCCACCTGGGCCATGACGGCGGCTGAACAACGCGAACAGCAAAGCCTGCGCCTCGTTAATCTTCGACGAAGCCGGCACGACATGGACCAGGGCGGTCTGCGCGTACATCTGCGCTCGACGGCCGGTCGACGCCCGTCGTCCGTACAGGTGATCGGCGTGCCGCCTTCGACGCCGAAGGCCGGAACTCCGGCCTTCGGGCAAATGTTCGACGGAGCCGTCCAACGCGATCAGGCCCCGCGCGCTCTCGAGACGATAGAAGCTAGACCCGCGCGCTTGTCGTGGCGGCGCCGGCCGCGATCACATCGCGGGACCGGTAGGCCTCGCGCCAGGCGTCAGCCAAGACCTCCGCCAACATCGGCGCATCGACCCGGTCGAGCCTGATCAGCGTGACGCCGCGTTCGCCCCGCCGTCCGCCGTCCGAAGCGAAGGCATTGCTGCTGGCCAGAACAGCAGCCTGGGCGGAGGCGGACAACTGAACGACCGCCCATCCGCGTTCCGGCCATCCCAAGGTGGCGAACGTGCGGTCCGCCACCCGGAAACGGATGGTGTCCAGGATCGGATGCATCTCCACGGCTCCCAGTCGAAGGGCGAGCGCCTGAAACTCCTCCGCCGTCATACGCCCCTCCCCAAGGCCCGAACGGCTGTTGGGGACTGAGTCGGCAAGGATAAAAAGGTCAGCACAGGTTCTGGCACCGGGCCGATCGGGTGGCCTGAAACCTCGCGCCCGGCGTTCTGACACCCCTTGGACGGTCCGAGACAAGGCCCCCACCGGGTAAAGTGGCCGAATATCTCCGCACGACAGTTCCGGTCGTAGGATTGTCGACGCCCGCTTGCCGTACAGCGCGAACCGGCGTTGCCTTTCCGGCATGGAGGCGTCCCTCGACCATCGCCCGTTCCTTGGTTTCCGAAAGGAGCTCGCGTTCGGCCTGCGCGACGGCGTTCAGGTCTCGTGCGCGGCGGTAAGGGTCCGAGCTAGGCGGTCTTAGGCCGCGGGGTGAGGTCACGATAGGGTTCGCCGCGCCCACAGGCTTCAGCGCGCGTGACCACCGCAGTCTCGAAAGCGGAGAAGACCAGGATCTTGATGTTTCGATAGCGCATGCCGTCCGCGAGGGAGGCGGAGCTCGCCCGGACTTGGGAGAGGTGAGCGCACCAGTGATCAGCCTCGACCGTGATCACTCCAGGCTGCTGGTCCGGCTCGTTGTTCGCCATGCCATCCAGCGCCAGGTCGAGTTCGTCACGGGTCATCCACCGATCCTAGACAGAGTCGCGGCACGGCCCATCGTCGCGGTCAGCACAATCCGATTGACGCAACCTCGACGAGAGAACAAGGTTCGCTCGACTTTGGGGAGGTTGCGATGACTTGGTTGATTTCAGCAGCGATCCTGGCTCTGACGATCATGGTCGGCATGACCCTGGCGCCGACCGAGGCGAAGGCCTGGGGCGAGAAAGGTCATCTCACCGTCTGCGACCTTGCCTATCGCAATCTCACGCCGGCGACCCGCGCCGCCCTGACCGACCTGCTGCAGTCTCGCTCGGGCGGAATCCACGTCCCGGGACGAGGCCAGATCGCGGACCGCCACTACACCTCCTTCAACATTGGATGCCTGGAAGAAGACGCCATGCCGCGCCGTCACCTCCAGGACCATTTCATCAACGTCGGCCGGAACGTCCTGACGATCGACAGCGCGGCCTGCCCGCGCGACGGCAACTGCATTCTCTCCGGCATTGACCGCGATCTCGGCATCCTCAGGGACTCCTCCCGCTCACGCGAGGACCGGGTGTTCGCCCTGATGGCGCTCGGACATTGGCTCGGCGACATCCACCAGCCGCTGCACGTCTCCTTCGCCGACGACCGGGGCGGCAACCGCATCGGCGTGCCGAGCTTCCGCTGCGGGGGATCCAGGTACCGGTCCGATAACCTCCACTCCATCTGGGACGCCTGCATTCTGGAGGCCGGCCTGTTCGACCGGGTCCGCAGGCGCGCCGACTTCCGATCCACCTGGGGTGAAAGGACCATCACCTATCGGGCGGTCGATACACTGATGGCCAATACGAGCCTGGCCGAGGAAGAGACGATTGTCCGGGGCGACCCGCGCGCCTGGGCCGACGAATCCTTCCAGATCGCCTTGGCCCCGGCGACCCTCTATTGCGTCCGGATCGGCGCGAACTGCCAGTATTCCGACACCGCGCCGACGCTGGTCGGCAACGCTCCGAAACGCCGCCAGGTGATCGACGCCGCCTATCTGGCCGCCCATGATCGGGTGGCTGAGAACCGGGTCCGCTACGCGGGCTTTCGGCTGGCGCACCTGATGAACCAGGCGCTTGATCCGGGCTATACGGGCCCCACCGCGAACGGCGACCAACCGGCCTAGAGGCGAACGCCCTGACCCAAGTTCGATCGATGCCGAAATCCACGCTGAGGCGCGACCGTCCGCTCCCGACCGCCGCCATCCTGGGCGCCACCTTCGGCGCCTTCTTTCTGGTCACGACAGCCGCAGGCCTCGTTCATGGCTTCATGGACACGCGATCCAACGCGGCCTGGGCGGCCGCCTTGTCCGGTGAGGTCGGTGCCATGCGAACGGAACGCGAGGTGCGGCTCGTCATCTACGAGGGCGAGCATTTCGTCGCCTACGATCCGGACACTGACACGATCTCGTCTTCGCGAGAGGCTCCGCGAGGTTTCGAGCCCTTCTCCGGCGCCATCTCGATCGAGCTTCCGACCACCCTCACAATCGCGCTGGCCGGCGGCGCGGCGACCCTGGGCGCCAAGTCGTTTCTGGTCCCGGGTGAGGCGCTTCAACGCTACCGGTATCGCGCCGATCGGGTGGCGGAGCTGAGGCGCCTGGGCCGAGCGACCAGCGCGATCGTGGTCGGCGTCGTGGGCGTCGTCACCGGCTACTATGTCGGAGACTGGATCGGTCATCGTCTGGGCGTCTCTGTCTTTCCGCCCTCCCGCGACGACCTGGCCCGAGCGCTGAGACGCCCCGAAGTCTGGAAGATCCTCGCCGTGGATGTCTACGAACAGGCCGCGTCTCAACTGCGGGCCCGACGGGTCGCGATCGTTCAACAGGTTCTCACGACCCGTCATCGCCCTGTGCCGGATGCGCTCATCAGTCGGGCGTACGCGTGCGAATTCTACGCCGCCCCGCCCTCTCGGAATCATATTGCCTTGGCCGCATCTTCTGCCCGGAAGGTTCACAGCGAGTTGTGCCCCGACGCCTTGGGGGTTCACTTGGACGGGTCGATCAGGAGCGCCAACTTGGCGGCAATCCTCGATGCGGTCGAGCGAGAGGCGGAGGTTGCGGACCTCGTCGAGGCCTTGTTCTCCACCGGCGCGCCGCCTCTGGTCGATCGACCGGGCAGCTCCGCCAGACGTCCAACGAGCGACTCGGCGCTCTTGATTGAAGCTGGGGGCTGAGACCGAACCATGCCGCCGTCCAAGCCGCGCCGACGCTTTCCGCACAAGCTTTATCTGGTGCTGCTCGACAACCGGGACGGCCCGGCGATCCGAGACGGCCGGTCGCTCTGGGCGCTGCAGCGGCCGATGTCCTACTACAGCGGCCCCAAACGCGACGAGGAGATCATCGTGCCGGCGGGGTTCGTCACTGACCTGACCTCGATCCCGCGGCTGGTCTGGTCCTTCTATCCGCCCGACGGTCCCTGGGTGAAGGCCGCCATCGTTCACGACTTCCTCTACGACACCCAGGGCGATGGCCGTTGGAACGATACGGTCGGGGTGACGCGGGCAACGGCCTATAGCCGCAAGGAAGCTGACGACATCCTGCTGGAAGGCATGATCGAGCGGAACGTCGGTCGCTGGGAGCGGCTGGTGATTTGGCTGGCGGTCAATTTCGGCGGCCAGCGCGGCTGGGACCGAGCTGGCGAGATTCGCGCCGAACGCCAGAAACTCGGCAAGCCTATCGCGAAGAAGGGCGAGCGCGCCGTCTCTGCCCCCACCTCCGCCGCTTCCGATCGACAGTCATGAACACGTCACCGGACCGCTCGCCAAGGCCGCTGCTTCGGACCGATAGACGGCGGGGCGAGTTCAGTCTTCAACCCTCTGTCAGGGTCAGCCGTCGGCTAGCAGATCCGCCCCCCATGGATCGAGATCTCACAAGATTTGGGTTGGTGCGGGCGGCCGGGGTCGAACCGGCATGGGCAATGCCCGACGGATTTTCGTACCACTTCGACTTTCGCCGCCGGTCCTGATCAGGGCCGTTCGTGGTCTGGACTATCCCTTCGTCATAGCCCGAAGGCCTTAGACGCCGCCCGTCTAGTCTCTACACCTTCCCGTCCGGAGACGGGCTTGGCTCGGGATCGCCATCTGACAGGGTTCCCCGACTTTGAGCGGTTCTACGTCCGGGATTTCCCCCGGCGCACTCAATCCTCAGCTTAAGTCCGTTGCGTCTACCAGTTTCGCCACGCCCGCCAGCCGAGCCGGCCTTGTATCCGCGTTCGTGTCGTCACGCCATGACGGCCCGCGCTCGTCGATCAGCAGCACGCCGCTGCGTGTCTCCAGACGCACATCCCCTTCGCATACAGGCCTCGCAGAAGCGGGAGCGATACCTATATCGCCGATATGCCGGCTCTGCGCCGCCGTTCCTAGGTCCACCTTTGAGCTTCCTCGTTCCGCTGTCTTCCACTCTCCCACCGCCCCCTCCGAAGTGGATGCTCGTGGGGCCGCGCTTCTCTGCCTTCATCCAGAGACTGGGGATCACTGACCAGCAGGAGGCCGACGGCCAACGCAAGCAGGCGGGCGTTCGGGCCGCGCTCAATCGCTGGTACTACGGCCATGGCGATGCAGCGCAGAACAGCCTGCTGATCGGGTCCTGGGCCAAGACGCTGCGAGTGGCCCCGCCGCGCGACATCGATGTCCTGTTCTGCATGCCTATCGACACCTTCCATCGTTACGAGGGCCGCGTGGGCAACCGCCAATCGCAACTGTTGCAGGAAGTTCGCTCGGCGTTGGCCCAGACCTATCCCCAAACCGCGATCCGAGGCGATGGCCAGGTCGTCGTCGTCCCCTTCGCGACCATGCCTGTCGAGGTCATCCCGGCCTTCCGTCTCGACACGGGCCAACATCTGATCGCCGATGCGAATGGTGGCGGTTCCTACCGCACAACCGATCCCTGGGCTGAACTCTCGGTGCTCGAAGCGTCGGATCGCGCCACCTTCGGCGCCACACGCCGCCTGATCCGAATGGCCAAACAGTGGCAGCGTCATGCCAGTGCGCCGATAAAGTCGTTCATGCTTGAGCGGCTGGCCGTGGCCTTCCTCGAAACCTGGCGGCACGCGACCCTTGGCTATGAGGACTGGATGGTCCGCGACTTCTTCGAGTTTATGCTCCGGTATGTCGGCGGCTGGGTCCAGATGCCTGGAACCGGCGAGTGGGTGTCGATCGGCGACGCTTGGGCTTCGCGAGCGCGAACGGCCTTGGCGACCGCCCAGCGCGCCTGCCAGTGTGAGGCGGTAAACGCCGACCGCCGAGCGGGCGCGGAATGGCGGTCGCTGTTCGGCTCCGCGATTGGACCTTTGTCATGACTGATACCGTCAGCCCGACTGAAAGCGACCCTCGCGACGCCATTCTGGCTGAGGCCCGCCGACTGGCTGTGGACGCCCTCTATTCCGAGAAGGGTCATTTCGAGGCCGCCAGCGCCTGGCGCGCCCGCACCTACTGGCTCGGCATTCCGGCAGCGCTCATTGGCGCGACCGCCGGAGCCACTATTCTCGCGGACATGGATCCGGCCATCGGCGGTTCGCTCGCGCTTGTCGGCGCCGCCATCACGGCCCTGATGACCTTCCTCAATCCTTCTGAGCGAGCGTCCCAACACCATCGAAGCGGCGTCTCCTACGGCGTACTACGGCGCGCTCTGCGCCAGTTCGTCCAGATCGACGTGGGCATGATGGATATCGCTGGGCTCCGGTCGCGCCTCTCCGAGCTGACGGAGAAGATCGGCGCATTGCAGTCCGAGTCCCTGCCGATCCCGTCCGGAGCCCACAAGAAGGCATTCAAGTCGATCCAGGGCGGATCGGCGGAGTACACCGCCGAGGAACTGGCGCTCGCCGGCGGCTAGAGCCCCAGCGCGTCCAGGAAGGCCCGGACCTGTCCGTAGGCGTCCGTCTGCCACTGTTCCGGGGTCCGATCCCCAAGTGCCGCGCTGCTCTCCACGAACTCGCGAACGCAGGTAGGTCCATGGTCATCGACCTCCCGAAACTTGCCGGCGATCTTCTCATAGCCCTGAAGGGCGCTGGCCCGTTCCAACAGGGGCCGACAGGCTTCTGCCAGGGCTTCGGGGCCGCCCGGGTAGTTTCTGACGCAATAATAGATGTCGTAGGCGTCCTTGCGCTTGAAGCGGCCGACGAGGGCATGCCCCTTCATGCCGAGAAGCGCCGGGATCGAGGCCACCGCGATCTTCACGCGGTTGGTCCCGGACCGTCCCGGCATCCGGTCCTCGATCTCGATCAGCGCCTGAAAGTCGATCGCCAAGTCGGCCCCATGCGCCTTCTGGACCGCGAAGTCCTTCACGAGCGGCCGCTCCCGCTTCGGCACCTCCGCATCCCGCGGCATTAGGAAGTCGACGACGACCTTGATCGGGGGACCGTCGTCTTCGGCGGGAACCTCCCGGGTTAGCTGGAACGCCCGATCCTCCGGGCCACGCTCGTAGCCATGGGCCTGAAGCGCGTGCACCAGATCCGCGTACTCGGTGTCGCCGAGCGCGACCGGGTCGAGCGCGAGATCGATGTCGAAGGTCCCGACATGGACCATGTCGTCCGGCTCGAGCAACAGCCACGGCACGGCGCCGCCGACCACGGCGAACTTGCCTTCATAGCCGCCTAGAATCTGGCCGATCTCGACGAGGGTCTGGCGGACGGCGGCGGTGCTACGTGCGGGGTAGTCCGCCGCGCTCTGCGGTTCCGACTTCACCATTGCGACACGCTGGCGAGCAGATGATCCGCCGCCTCCTGTCCGCGTTCGCCACCCGTCCCGAGGTCGAGGTAGGTCTGCAGCGGGCTGGTCGTCCAGAAACCCGGCGCGGGCTGACGCAGATTGTCGAGCAGCTCGGCCTCGTCGGGGATCAGAATCTCGACATTGGCCCCGCTTTCGGCGGGCTTGAGCTGAAGATGCTCGACCAAGGCCGGCAGGGCGCCGGGTTCGGCCATGAGGTAGGTCATCGGCACACGGGCGTAGGGCGCCCACCAGTCGGCTGCCGTGAAGGACATGGCTGCGGCCCGGCCTAAGGACTGGGCCTCACGCAGGGCGTCTCGCAACGCCACATCCAGCCGCTTGCCATGCAAGGTCGTGTAGTATCGTCGGCGCTCGCCCACATGCGGTTCGTAGCTCTCTCGCCAGCCGCGCAGGAGCCCCTCGCGATCGGTGAGTTGCAGCCCGTCAGAGTCGGCCAAGGCCCACTCACGATCAATCAGCGCGCGCCGGACGTTACTGACCTGGCCCAAGCTCACATTGGCGGCTTCGGCGAGGTCCGTCACCTTCCAGGCTCGGCCGGGCGTCTCAAGAAGACAACGGAGAACCCGAGCCGATTTCGGCGCGAACGGCGACTTTAGCTCGCGCGCAACCGCCTTGGGCTTCTCGGTCGTCTGGCGATCGATGTAGAGGCCCGGGCCGACGATGCGGACGTTACCCGCGAGATCGATCCAGCCCACCCCGGCCTCTTCGCACAGGCGCCGGGCGGCGTCCGCGATGTAGGGCGCTCCCACGACCGCTACGAACTTGCCTCCGACCCGTTCTGCGGCATGGCGTGCTTGATCGATCGCCCCACGGATGGCGCGCGGTTGGCCCGAGCTTTTGACCTCCAAAAGGATCTTGTACGGGCGAGCATCGATGGCGATATCGGCGATGAAGTCTACGTGCCTACCAGCTGGCGTCTCGACCTCGGACTTGATCGAGCAAAAATCCACGAGAGGAACACCGCTGAGGATTTCCCGCAGCGCTTCCGCTACCGCCCTCTCGGTCTCTTTCACTGAGAAGTCCTGTTTCATCATCACGCTGAAATAAGTCATTTCACTGAAATAATCAAGTTCGGTCTCTGGCGACGACGATCAGGCGCTATCCGCCTCTCATGACTTTCGCTTCGTCGGCTTCGGCTTGCGGACGTTGATTGCCGAGGCGTCGAGGACGTTCTTGATGTGCGAGGCGTAGTATTTCTCGATCATCTCCACACTCGTCCGACAGTTCTTGGCGACCTGGTAGATGTCGGCGCCCTCCATCAGCCGCATGGAGATGTAGGTGTGGCGCAGGCTGTAGGCTGTCCTCGGTTTGCCATCCCGGTCCTTCTTCAGACCCAGCTCGTCCAGGATCGCGTTCAGCAGTTCACGCTGCACCAGACCGAAGACGAGATCGGTTGGCTGACCGTTCTTGCGCTTCAACACACGTTCGAAGGGGCGAACGGCGCCCGGCATGCTCTTGCAGTAGCCGACCCCGCGCTTGCCGCGCACCTCGATCTCCAAGATCCGTTCGCCGGTCGCCTCGTCCTCGACGATCGAGACATCCCTGAACTCGAGGCGCTGCGCCTCGTCGGGACGCAGCCCGGTGTTGACCATGAACAGGACGAAGTCGTGGAACTGCTCGCACTCTTCCCGCCAACGCTCTTTCTTCGGGTTCTTAGCCCTTTCGCGCGTCGCCTCGTACAACCGAGGTCGGATTTGGCGCATTATGCGCCATGCCCTCGGCATCTTGCGACGGAAGGCCGAGGCCACGGGTCGCAAGCATTCAGATCAGCGACACTTGTTATGCATTCCGTGTGCTCCCTTAAGCACAGGTCTCTGAAACCTAGCCCATTGCTCTGCTTGACTCTGGTTAGAGGTTTTGGGCTTTCTAGAACAAATGAGGAACATTTGTTCGCAACCTGACGCCTTGGCGGCTTTGAAGGCTCGGCTGGAAAGGCTTGAGCGGCTTGGTGATCGTCGGGTCGCCATCGGCGCGCGCGGGATATGTGACACCCCTCTTGCGCCTTTGATCCCAGGGGTCGTGCATGACCTCTATGCCGCGACGCCAGCGGACGCCGTGGCTCTCAACGCTTTCGGATTGGGGATGGCCCAGACCATCAGGGGGGATCGGCCGATCCTGTGGGGCATGCACGACATGATGGCGCAAGAGACGGGGCGCCCTTACGGGCGTGGCCTGCATGAAATGGGCCTGTCGGCCCGTGACATTCTGCTGGTGCGGACTCGCGACGTGCACACCCTGCTGGCCGTGGGTGAAGAGGCTTTGCGCTGTCTCGCCGTGGGCGCGGTGGTGTTGAGCGCCTGGGGCGAAGCGAAGGCTTTCAGCATGACGGCCAGCCGACGTCTGGCGCTGGCGGCTGAAACCGGAGGGGGAACACTGTTTCTGGCGCGCGCCGCCGCCGCGCCCTGCCCCAGCGCCGCCGAAAGCCGATGGTCTGTGGCCTCATCGGCCTCGGTCCCCCTGGAAGGCGGAGCGCCGGGCCGTCCGTCTTTTTCCGTGACCCTGCTGCGGCGGCGGGGCGGCGGGCAGACAGGAACAAGCATCGTGGAGTGGGATCGTGAGCAGAGATCATTTCAGCCGCCCCCGCCGTTACCTGGCGGTCTGGTTTCCTTGGCTGGCCAGCGACCGACTGCTGCGCCAGGAGGCGAAAGACGATACGCCGCCTGACCATACCTCGCCCTTGGTTCTGACGGAAAAGGTCAAGGGCGCACTGAGGCTGGCCGCTGTCGATCCATCGGCCGCACGAGTGGGGCTGACGCCTGGACTGAGCCTGGCCGACGCCCGCGCACGCACGCCGGATCTGCGTGTCGTCCCGCATTTGGCGGATGCTGATGCCGCCTTTCTCGAACAGGTTCTGGAGGATTTCGACCGCTTCACCCCCATGATCGCGCTTGATCCTGCGGATGGCCTGATCCTGGACGCAACCGGCTGCGCGCATCTGTTCGGCGACGAAAAGGGGCTGCTGCACGCAGTCCAAGCTCGCGGCGAGCACTTCGGCCTTCAGACCCGGTGCGCCCTGGCTGCAACGCCGCAGGCCGCGCGCGCGCTTGTTCGCTTCGGTCCCGGCGGCCTGTTCGAACCGGGGCAGGATCGCCAGGCTGTCCGCCGTTTGCCGGTCGCCGCGCTGGAACTGCCCGACAAGGACGAGGTGGCTTTGCGCCGCTTGGGCTTGAAGCGACTGGGCGATCTGGACGACCGGGCGAGCGCGCCCTTGGCCGCGCGATTTGGCGTCGGGTTCCCGAACCGATTGGCGCGCATCCTGGGTGAAGAGGACATTCGCATCGTCCCTCATCGTCCCCCCGCTCCCGTGGTTGTCGACCGGGTTTTCTTCGAGCCGATCACGACTCTGGAGGATATCGACCGCATCCTGTCCGACCTGCTGATCGAGACCATGACCCAGTTGGACCAGATCAGCCTGGGCGGCCGCGCCTTCGAGGCGGGCTTCTATCGCGTGGATGGCGCGGTGCGGCGCATTGTCGTGCGCACGGGGCGACCGACACGGGATGAAAAGGCGATCCTGAGGTTGTTTCAGGAACGGATCGCGGCCTTGCCCAATCCGCTGGATCCCGGATTCGGGTTCGATCAGACGCGGATGACGGTCGTGTGGACGCAGGTCCTGACACCGACTCAGCAGGGACTAGAGGAGGACGCGCCGGGCGAAGAGTCCCTCAGCCTGCTGGTGGATCAACTCACCGCCCGGCTGGGTCCCGAGGCGGTGATCCGGTTCGAGCCGTTCGCGTCCCATATTCCAGAACGCGCCTCGCGACGGGTTCAGGCCTCGGCCCGGTCCGGCGACGGCGACTGGCCTGACCTGGACCCGGACGATCCGCCCTTGCGCCCCTTGCAGCTGTTCGATCCGCCTCAGCCGATCGAGACCCTGGCCGAAGTGCCCGACGGTCATCCGTTGAAGTTCCGCTGGCGTCGCGTTCTGCACCAGGTCACACGCGCCGAAGGGCCGGAGCGGATCGCTGGAGAATGGTGGCGTGCGCCGGGACAGCGCACCCGCGACTACTATCGCGTGGAGGACACGGACGGCCGCCGTTTCTGGCTGTTTCGTCAAGGCGAATACGGCGTCGATGAACAGCAACGTTGGTTCATCCATGGCCTGTTCGCATGATCGAACCTGATCCTTCTGGCGATTACGCCGAACTGGCGACGACGACCAACTTCTCGTTTCTTCACGGGGCCTCATCCCCCAAACAGATGGTGGCGACGGCGCTCCTGCGGGGTCATGCCGGCATGGGCATCGCGGATCGCAACACCGTCGCCGGCGTGGTCCGCGCCTGGAGCGCGCTAAAGGCCTTGCGAGAACATGGTCTTCTTCCGCCTGACTTTCGACGAGAAGGCTCGGGGCCGGGTGAAGTCACCGTCGATGAAGACCACACCATTGATCCGGCCCTATCCGACCAGGTCAGGCGGCGCGCCCAGACCTTCAAACTGATCCTGGGCGCGCGTCTGGTTTTCAGCGACGGCGCGCCCGACATCCTCGCCTATCCCGAAACCCGCGCCGGATGGGGACGTCTGACGCGGTTGCTCACGCTGGGAAATCGGCGCGCGAAGAAAGGCCAGTGCGAAATCGGTCTTCACGATTTGCTGGCCGCTCCCGAAGACATCCTGCTTATCGTCATGCCGCCCGATCGGCTGGCGGGGTTTGAGGCCACCTTGTCTCGGATCGCCCAGGGCGCGCCCGGTGCGGTCTGGTTGGGCGCCGCCATGCTCCGAAAGGGAGATGACCGCCGCCGCCTCGCGCGATTGCAGGCCATGGCTCGAAACACGGGCGTTCCCCTGCTGGCGGTCAATGACGTGCTGTACCACGCGCCGGAGCAGCGTGACCTACAGGACGTCCTGACCTGTATCCGCGAAAACACCACCCTGGAGGTCGCCGGCCACCGGCTGTTAGCCAATGCGGAACGCCATCTCAAAACCGCCTCCGAGATGAAACGGCTGTTCAGGGATTACCCCGCCGCAGTGCCTGAGACGACCGATTTTCTGGCGCGCGTGATGTTCGATCTGAAGGCGCATCTCAAATACGAATATCCCCATGAGCCCATACCGCCGGACAAGACGCCTGATGATTGGTTGAGTCATTTGACGTGGCGCAATGCCGGAATGCGTTATCCCGACGGCATTCCCGAAAGCGTGCGCGCGACGCTGGAAAAGGAGCTCACCTTCATCAAGACGGCCGAATACGCTCCCTATTTCCTGACCATCCACCGCATCGTCCAGAAGGCGGAGAACTTGGGCATCCTGTGTCAGGGACGGGGGTCGGCGGCCAATTCCGCCGTCTGTTACGTGCTGGGCATCACCAGCGTGAACCCCGCGCAGCATGATCTTCTGTTCGAACGTTTCCTGTCATCCAGTCGCGGCGAACCGCCCGACATTGACGTGGATTTCGAACACGAGCGGCGCGAAGAGATCATCCAGTATCTTTACCAGGATTATGGGCGACATCGCGCGGGCATCGCCGCCACCGTTATCCATTTCCGCCCCCGCAGCGCCATCCGTGAAGTCGGCAAGGTTCTGGGGCTCAGCGAGGATGTGACCGCACGTCTCGCCGCCAGTCACTGGGGCAGTTGGGGCGCGGATATCACCCAGGCTCATGTCGAACAGGCCGGCATGGACCCCGCCAATCCAATGATTTCGCGCGCGGTGAAGATGGCCTCGCGCCTGTTGAACTTCCCCCGTCACCTCAGCCAGCATGTCGGCGGTTTTGTCCTGACGCGGGGTCGGCTGGACGAGATCGTGCCCATCCACAATGGGGCCATGCCGGACCGCACCTTTATCGAATGGGACAAGGACGACATCGACGACCTGGGTCTCATGAAGGTGGATGTCCTGGCGCTCGGCATGCTGACCTGCGTCAGAAAAGCCTTCGATCTGATCCAGGCGAACCACGCCAAGACCTATGCCTTGCACACCATCGAAGACGACCAGGAGGATGTCTTCGCCATGCTGCGGAAGGGGCATTCGATCGGCGTGTTCCAGGTCGAAAGCCGCGCCCAGATCAATATGCTGCCACGCCTGAAACCGGAAAAATTCTACGACCTCGCCATCCAGGTGGCGATCGTCCGACCCGGCCCGATCCAGGGCGACATGGTCCATCCCTATCTGCGGCGGCGCGCCGGATTGGAAGAACCGGACTACCCCCGGCCCGGCCTCGAACATCCGCAGGACGAGTTGGAGTCCATCGTCAAGAAGACCCTGGGCGTGCCGCTCTTCCAGGAACAGGCGATGAAGATCGCCATGGTCGCCGCCCAGTTCACGCCCGAACAGGCCAACGGTCTTCGCAAGGCCATGGGCACGTTCAAGGGCGAAGGCGATCTGGAGCGGTTCGAGGGCCTGATGGTCACGAATATGATCGCGCGGGGTTACGACGCGGACTTCGCACGCCGATGCTTCAATCAGATCAAGGGGTTCGGTTCCTACGGATTTCCCGAAAGCCACGCCGTGTCCTTCGCCCGCCTGGTCTATGTCTCGGCCTATCTCAAATGTCGCTATCCGGCCGCCTTCGCCTGCGCCTTGCTCAACAGCCAGCCGATGGGCTTCTACGCGCCGGCTCAGATCGTGCGCGAAGCCCATGAGATAGGGGGCGTGGAAATCCGGCCGATCGACGTGGCGTTCAGCGACTGGGACAATGCCCTGGAGCCGACCTCGGGCGAGCCGGCTTTGCGCTTGGGGCTGCGTCAGATCGACGGGTTCAGAGAGGATTGGGCGACAGCCTTGGTTCAGGCCAGGATCGGGTCGGCTTTCCGCGACGTGGAGAACCTTGCGCGACGCGCCGCATTGCCGACTGCGGCGATGCGCAAGCTTGCGGACGCGGACGCTTTTCGCTCCTTGAATCTGGGGCGGCGAGAGGGGTTATGGGCCGTCCGCCGGCTTCCAGACGACGCCCCACTGCCCCTGTTCGCCGCGGCCGATGCGCGAGAACTGGGCGACGAGCCCGATTGTCGCCTGCCGCAGATGTCGTTGGGAGAGCATGTGGCGGCCGACTACCAGACCACGCGCCTGTCGCTGAAGGCGCACCCCATGCACATCCTGCGCCCGACCTTCAATGCCGAAGGCGTTCTGACGTGCCAGGCGGCGGAAGCCCTTAAAGGCGGAACCCGGGTTCAGGTGGCCGGCGTGGTTCTGGTGCGTCAAAGACCAGGCAAGGGCAATGCGATCTTCGTGACGCTGGAAGACGAGACCGGGATCACCAATGTCGTCCTATGGGCGCGTATGTTCGAACAGTTCCGACGCGAGGTGATGTCCGCGCGCCTGATGCTGGTCGAGGGCGTCATAGAAAAGAGCCCGGAGGATGTGGTCCATGTCGTGGTCCATAAGGTCTTTGATCGATCCACCGAGTTGGAAACCCTGTCGCAGGACCGGCAGACCAATATTCAACTGGCCCGCGCCGACGTCGTGGCTCACCCTCAGCAGCCTCGCCAACCCACACACCGCCACCCGCGAAACATCCGCATCCTGCCGGGGTCGCGGGATTTCCACTGACCCGGCCGCCGCTCTGCTAACTTGGAGGGAACAGGTCGTTCGCCGCCTTCAGACTATGCGGCAGTCCGATATCGATGAAGGCGCCGGTCCTGGTTTCCGCCCCGAGCAGGCCGTCAGCGCACAAGGTGGTCAGAGTGTCTTTCTCCAGCGAGGCTCGGCCGCGCACATCGGCGAAGACATCTCGCCTTAGACGATAGACGCCGCCGTTGATGACACCGGCCGCCAGGTCGGCGCGCGGGCGGATGGCGACGACCCGGCCCTCGCGGATGTCGAGGGTTTCGTAGCGATCCGCCGGCGAAACATCGCGTGCGGCGACTAGGCCGGAAAATCCGCCGGACAGCCGCAGGCTGGACCACTCGAAATCAAACCAGGTGTCGCCGTTGACGAGCAGAAAATCGTCGCGCAACAGCGACACGGCGTGCGCGACTGCGCCAGCCGTATCGAGCGGCTCCGGCTCTATGGAAAGCCGCAATGGAACGCCGCTCCATTCCCCCGCATAGGCCTTGATCGCCTCATGCCGATAGCCGGCCAACAGGACCAGATCGTCGAACCCCTCGCGCACGGCCTTGTCCAGCAAGTGTTCTATGAAGGGGCGTCCCCCCACCGGCAACAGGGGTTTGGGCGTGTCGAGGGTCAGGTCGCCAAGGCGCGACCCTCTGCCCCCGACCAGAAAGACGGCCTGCCCTGCGCTCATCGCGGCACGCTCCAGGCCTCGGCGCCGTCCAGGGTGAACTTGACGGCGCTGGCCGCACCGCCCGCCTCGTTCAGCGCTGCGGTCAGTCGATAGCGGTTTTCGGGGTCGGTGCAGAACATCAGAAAGCCGCCGCCTCCCGCCCCGGACACCTTGCCCCCCCACGCGCCCTCGCGCAGAGCCAGGTCGAACAACTGATCGACCTTGGGCGTGGCGATGCCGGACGCCGTCATCTTCTTGGCCTCCCACGAGCGCATCAGTACGCGGGCGACGCGGCGCATGTCGCCTTCCAGGACCGCCTCCTTCATCGCTGTTGCGTCCTGTTTCAGGCGATGCATGCCGTCCAGAACGCCGGCGTCCAGATCGGTGAGCCCCCTAACCTGCTCGTTGATGATGGTTTCGGACCGCCGCGACTGGCCGGTGAAACAGACGACGAGGGAGGATTCCAGCTCGTTCAGATAGGCGCGCCGGACGCGCAACGGGTTCACAACTACCCGTTCGTCGGCGAGAAACTCGATGTAATTCACGCCGCCGAAGGCCGCTGCATACTGGTCCTGTCGCCCGCCGGACAGCCCCAGTTCCACCCGCTCGATCCGATAGGCCAGCCGCGCCACATCATAGGGCCCGAGCGGCAAATCCAGCGCCACCCGAAAAGCCTCGACCAACGCCACGACCAGGGCCGACGACGACCCAAGACCCGAACCGGCCGGCGCGTCCGAAGTGGTGGAGACCGTCAACGGCGGCGTCGCTCCGCCCAGCCAACGTTCGGCGACGTGACGATAGACCGCACGGTGAAGCCCCAGATCACCCCCATCGACTGGCGGCATGACCGGGTCCATCACCTCCTCGACGCCGATATCACGCGCCCGGAAGGCCAACCGGCCTTCGGGATTCGCATCGATGTGGGCGAAGGCGAACCGGTCGATCGTGGCGTTCAGAACCGCGCCGCCGAACTGATCGCAATAGGGCGACAGATCGGTGCCGCCGCCGGCCAGGCCGAGCCGCAGCGGCGCACGCGCCCGCACGCCCCAGTTCGGCGTTTGCCCGGCACGCACCATTACAGGGGCGTTTCGGCCATCTGGCGCGAACCGGTTCGGTCGATGCCATAGCGCAGACGGGGCATGTTATGGCTGGCCATATAGGCCTCAAGCTCAGCGCCGTCGCCGGGGTGGAAAAGCATCAGGAAGCCGCCGCCGCCGGCGCCGATCACCTTGCCGCCGGTCACGCCCATATCGCGCTTCACATGGTCATACAGGTCGTCGACGGCGGACCAACTGATCTTGCCAGACAGCTTTTTCTTCTGGCTCCAGTGGTCGTCCAGCATACGGCCCCAGCCGTCGAGATCCCCCGCCATCCAGGCGTCCCGGATGCGGTAGCCCAAATCCTTGATGAACCCCAGACTATCGCTGACCGTCTCGCGGCGCGGGGCGGCCTCGGACAACATGGCCGTGTGCTGATCGGCCAGAACCACGGCGGCGTCGCGGCGCAGGCCAGTGTAATAGATGTGGGTGTGTTCGATGAAGGCCGCCTCGACCTCAGCGTCCAGATCGACCCGTTTGACCACCACCAGACCGTCCGGCGCGATGTCCAGCGTGGTCAGGCCGCCAAAGGCCGCCATATACTGGTCCTGCTTGCCGATGCCCTTGCTCAGGACACGGATCTCCAGATCGCAGGCTTCCTCGGCCAGGGCCTGAGGCGACGGCTTCTGGCCCTTCAGACCGTGCAGGGCGTTCAGGAAGCCGACCAGAAAGCTGGACGAGGACCCCAGCCCCGTACCGCCTGCGATATCGGCCAGCGACGCAGTCTCAAGCCGGTCGTCAAACCCGTGCGCCATCAGGGCGGCGCGCACCAGTTCATGCTGTACCCCGGTCGCGCGCGGCGACACCTCGGGCTGGGGGCCATACACCACCACCCGGTCGTCGAAGGCCGGACGATGGGCGACGACACGGATGTATTTGTCCAGCGCCATGCCGAAAATGAAGCCGCCGTCGTTGCGGTAATAGCTTTCCAGATCGGTGCCGCCCCCACCCAGGGTGACGCGCAGCGGGGTGCGGGTTGTGATCATCGGGCGACGGCTCAGGCGGCAGGAGCGGCGACGGGTGCGATCTGCTCCCAGTGGCCCTTGTGCAGCGCCAGGGCCGGATGGGACACCAGCAGGTGCCAGACCACGGCGGCCAGACCCTCGACCAGCGGCGTGATCAGTTGCGGATCGACCGTCGGCACGATGACGCAGGCGTCAGCGGCCTCGGCCGTATAGCCGCCGTTGCGGCCGACAATGCCGGTGACCATAGAGCCGCGGGTTTTGGCCAGCTGGATCGCGCGCACGATGTTGGCGCTGACGGGCGGTTCGATGCTGCCGCCGCCGACAGAGAAGATCAGCAGGCCGTCTTCGGGCTTCAGGCGGCTGGTCTCCAGCCAGGTCGACAGGGTGCCTTCCCAGCCCTCGTCATTGATGCGGGCGGTCAGTTCCGAGACATTGTCGGTCGGGCAATAGGCTTCAAAGCCGCAGATCTTGCGGAAGTCATTGGTGGCGTGGCTGGCGTGGCCAGCGCTGCCGCCAACGCCGATGAGAAACAGGCGCCCACCGCGCTCGCGCACCTCGGCCAGGCGCTGGGCCATGGCTTCAACGGCGTTCCGGTCGATGGCGGCCATGGCCTTTTCGGCAGCGGCGAAGAAATGGTCGGCGAACATGGCTGTTTAGTCCTGAAGGGCGGGCGCCGGATCGGCCGGCGTGGTTTGAAGAATCCAGGCCACGGCCTGATGAAGATCGGCGGCGACCACATCGGCCCCGGCCTGGCTGTTGTAAGGTCGCGCCAGCAGGGCGGTCCGCGACCCGGCGGCGCGGCCGCAGGCGATGTCTCGGTCCATGTCGCCCACCATCCAGCTGTCGGCCAGATCGATGTTCCAGCGCGCCGCCAGGTCCAACAACATCCCGGCCCTGGGCTTGCGGCAATCGCACAGGTCGGCGTTGTCGTGCAGACAGGCCCGGACCTCGTCCACCGGCACGGATCGGACCAGGGCGGCGTGGATGGCGTCCAGCGCCTCGGCGCTCATCTTGCCGCGTCGCACGTCGGGCTGATTGGTAACGACGAAGGTCAGATAGCCCGCCTGGCCCAGCGCTCGCACGGCCTCGGCCGCTCCGTCCGCGATCCGCAGTTCGTCCACGGTGCGCGGGGACGCCGGCTTGCCGTCGCGCCACACCACGTCGTTCAGAACGCCGTCGCGGTCCAGGAATATGGCGGGACGACCTGACATGATTACAGGGTGAAGCCCGCCGCCACCGCGTCGGCGCGGAACATGGCCACGGTATCCAGCGAGAGGGCGTCCAGATCCCTGCCCGCCATGTCCAGCTTCTTGAGAATGTCCGGCGTGGCGGTGATGATGTGGCAACCGCACTCCGCCGCCTGGAAGACGTTCAGCACTTCGCGGGTAGAGGCCCACAAAACTTCGGCCAGCGGCTTGCGCGCGGCCATGGCCACGGCGGCCCGCATGACCGGCGCAGGATCGACGCCAGTGTCCGCGATCCGCCCCGCGAAGACCGAGAGTATGGCGGGCGTGTCGTCGGCCAGGATTTCGATCGCCTCGGCCACCTGCTCCAGCGTCAGCATGGCGGTGATGTTCAGCTTCACGCCGTCAGCGGCAAGAGCGCGCGCCATCGGGAGGCTGGACTGACCCTTGGTGTTGGTGATCGGAATCTTCACATAGACATTGTCGCCCCAACTGGCGATCACCCGCGCCTGGCGATCCATTTCTTGGAAGTCGTCGGAGAAGACTTCGAACGACAGCGGCATGTCGGGAATCAGGGCGATCAATTGCCGCGCGAACTCGGCGTAATCCTTGACGCCCGCCTTGAACATCAGGGTCGGATTGGTCGTGAATCCCGTGACCATGCCCTGCGCGTGAAGGCGCGAGAAATCCGCCAGGCTGGCCCCGTCTCCGAACAGCTTCAGCCCCGCGATCAACGGCATCGGCGGCGCCTTCGAGACGATGGGTCGATCGACCTGGGTCAGCATGGGGAAATCCTTCGGAAAACGGTTCGGCCCTGCATCCTCCAAGATGCGTGCCGTGGGCCGACTATATCGGCTGCAAAACGACGCCCCCTTAATCGAAAAGGTTAAGGCTCGCCATGGTTGTCAGACGATTGTCTCATCGATGAAGCCCACCGGCCGGCGCCACGTCAGCTTGCCCAATCCATGCTGTGTCAGCAGTCGCCACCTGAGGCGAGAGGTCGAGCGGTCCTCCCCCGTCAGCCAGGACAGGGCGCCGCCGACGGCCGTTTGTATTAACCCTTTTCCGAATAATTCAGCCCGCGCCAGGGCTGGGCGCCGCGCCCCATCGACGTAGATCGAGACATAGTGCTGCGTTTCGCGACGGGTGCGGATGAGCCGATAGGGGATGGCCGTCCGATTTCGAAACACCACTTCTGTGACGCGAGCACGCGCCGCCCAGACGATGCGCCGCCCCTGACGATGCAGCCGCACGAACAGCTCGGCGTCCTCCCCGCCCGCATAGCCGAAGGCTTCGCGCATGGCGGCCTGGCCGTCAGGAAAACACCGCTTCACATCGAAGATGGAATTGCCGGTGCCCAGGCCATAGCGCGGCCGCCCGGACGGTCCGGTCAGTTCGATCTCCGCCAGATCGGCCAGACCCAGGTCGCGCACAAACTGGCGGCCTTCGGGATCATAGGCGGGCGGCGCCCCATCCTCGAACACCGCGAAACGGGGACCCACAGCGATGTCGGCGTCCGTGGCTTTCAGCGCACCGACCAGGGCGTCGGTCCAGTCGGGATCGGCAATCTCGTCGTCGTCGATGACCGCCAGCCAGCGCCCGCGCGCTTCCCTGAATCCGCGATTTCGCACGGCGGCCATGTTTCGGGTCAGGTCCGAAATGTAGCGGATCGGCCAGAGCGAGTTGGGCGCCAACGACTCGACCACCTTCTTCCCTGCCCCGCCGGGATGGTTGTCCACCACGACGATCTCCAGCGCCAGACCCAGGCTGTTCGTCTGGGCCAGACAGGACCGCAGCGTCACCTCCAGCCCCTCGGGCCGATCATAGGTCAGTATGGCTAGCGTCAGGTCGGGCGCCGCCTCGCTCACGCCGATTTCTCCGCGATGAAGCCGATAGGGGCGCGCCAGGTCAGCTTGCCCAGGCCCTTGGCCATGCCGATCCGGTGATCGTAGCGCTGCTTGCGATCCAGAAACTCGCCCGCGGCGACATAGAGGCCGGCGTGCACCGTCGTCTGCGCCAGGCCGAGCAGGGCCACCTTGGCCTTGGTCAGGAGTTTGTTGTCGCTCGTATCGATCCGGCACACGGCATAGTGCTGCGAGCCGCGCTTCATGCGCGTGATCATATAGTCCGGCCGCGCGCGGCTGGTCTCGATGAACTCCCGAACCACGGCGTCGGGACACCATACGAAGCGCCGCCCCGCCATCGCCAAACGAAAGAGCAGCTGGGTGTCTTCGCCATTGGCGTCGCCGAACGCCACGCTGAACGGCTCTGCCCCCTCCAGGCAGGTTGCGACCCGGAAGGCCGCATTGCCGCTGCCCAGGCCCTTGCCGCGTTTGCGCAGCCGACCGAACATATGGATCTGCTCGTCCGCCGGCATCTGGAAATCGAGCGTATAGCGCCAACCAGCGGGGTCCCAATCCGGCGCGCGTCCGCCCTCGAACTCTGGCAGTTTGGGGCCAAAGGCGGCATCGGCGCCGGTGCGGTCCAGACAGGTCGTCAGGGCCGCCAGCCAGCCGGATTGAGGCTCTTCGTCGTCGTCTATGAAGGCGATATAGCGGCCTTGCGAGGCGGCGATGCCCTTGTTTCGGACAATGGAGATGTTGCGTCGCGGATCGGCCAGATAGGTCATGGCCACGCCCGTCTCGACCGCCAGCCGCTCGACCAACCCCCGCGCCAGTTGAGTGGGGTGGTTATCCACGACGATGATCTCGAATCCGCCCCAGTCCCCGCCCTGAACAGCGCAGCCGCGCAACGTCCGCTCCAGCAGATGCACCCGATCATAGCTCAGGATGACGACGCTTATGTCCACGCTCATGCGCCGGTCCCCCGCAGCACCACCCCGGCCGTGCGGATCAGGATCCAGACATCGAGTCCCAGCGACCAGGTCTCGATATAGCGGATATCCAGCCGCACCCATTCGTCGAAGTCGTTGATCCGATGGCGCCCCTCGACCTGCCACAGACAGGTTATCCCGGGCTTGACCGCCATCTTGCTCATCTGGAAGGGGGTGAAGCGCGCGTATTCATGCACGCGCGGCGGGCGCGGCCCGACCAGGCTCAGGTCGCCCTTCAGTACGCTCCACAGCTGCGGGAACTCGTCCAAGCTATAGCGCCGCAGCACGCGTCCCAGCGGCGTGACGCGCGGGTCATTCTCCATCTTGAAGGCTGGCCCCCGCATCTCGTTCTGGGACTGCAGCGCCTCTTCCTGGCGATCAGCGTCGATCCCCATGGTTCGGAACTTATAGCCTCGAAAACGGCGGCCGCCCTGCCCGACCCAGTCCACGCCATACAACGCCCGACCAGGCGAGGTCGCCCTGACCAGAAGGGCGATGGCCAGCAGCAAGGGTGACAGGACCACCAGCAGGACGGCTGAAATTCCGATGTCCATCAGCCGTTTCAACGCCAATCCCAGGCGCACGTCACGGCCGCCTGCCAGACGCGGCAAAGCGGGTTTTTCGTTCGACAATGGCAAGGCGGCGTCGCTCATGCCGCCCCTATATCAAGAACCACGCCATGTCGCGCGTCGCCGTTATCGCGGCAAGCGAATTGCAGTTTGCCGCGATGCAACGCAGAACGGTCGCATCATGAACAGCCTGTCGCCCAACAGCCGTCTTCAGCCGCAGCCCGAGGTGCGCTTCGCGGGCCTGCGGTTTCATCGGATGACGACGGACCAGACAGTCGCGGCGTTGGCGGCGCGTCCGGCCGACCTGCCCTTCGACCTCCTGATCACGCCAAACGCCGAACACGCCTGGCTGCGCCGCAAGGACCAGGCGTTCGACCGCATCAGCGCTCGCGCTTGGCTCAGCACCAACGACAGCCGCGTGTTGCGCAAGGCCGCCGCAATCGGTGGTGTGGACCTGGGGTTCGCGCCAGGATCCCATGTGGTCGAACGATTGTTCAAGACCGTGATCGGCCCCGCCGACCCCATCACCATCATCGGTGGAGACGCCTCGGTCATCGCTGACCTGGTCCGTCAGTTCGGCTTGACGCGCGTCGCCCATCATAATCCGCCGATGGGCTTCATCCGCGATGCCGAAGCGGTTCAGACGGCGGTGGAGTTCGTCGTCGCCCACCCCGCCCGCTTCATCTTCATCGCCATGGGCCCCCCACAGTCGGAAAAGCTGTGTTTGCGCATCATGGAGGATGGGCGGTCCACGGGCCTTGGCCTTTGCATCGGCAGTTCGATCACAACCCTGATCGGCCGCACCCCGCCCGCGCCCCGTTGGATGGAGGATCGGGGACTGGTCTGGCTTTATCGCCTGGCGCGCGAGCCGGGTCGTCTGTGGCGCCGCTATCTGGTGCGTGGTCTCTACGGGTTGGGCCTTGGCCTGATCGACTCCCTCGCCTACCGCCTGCGGCTCAAGTCCCCGAGTCCGCGTGGCTGACGCCGCGCGCATTCAGGATTGGCAGGGACGTCTGGATCAGGACGCGCGTCGACGCGGCGCGCAAGCCGACCGCGCCATCGCCCTGTGGGCCGGCGCGGTGCTGGTGTTGATGCTGCTCTATATCTGCATAGGCCCCAATCCCTATCAGCATGAGATTGTCGTCGATCCCCTGACCGGCGGGGCCGAGGCGTCGCCGGTGAACCGGCTCGTCTGGCTGGGACTGTTCGGCCTCTCGGCGCCGCTGCTGTGGTTCCGTCGTCGGGCGCTTCCGGCCATGCTGTTGAAGCTGCTGCCCCTTTTGCTCCTGTTCGCTTGGTTTGTACTGACGACTCGCTGGGCCCTGGACCCTGCGGTCTCCACGCGCCGCCTGATCCTCTATGCGATCAATCTCTTGATCTGCGTGGCTATTGCAGTCGGTTTGGACGACAGTCGACGACTGCACCTTGCGATGGCGACGGGGTGCGCCGTGCTGGTGGGCGTCGACATCCTGTCCTGGGTCGCAGCACCCGGCGTGTCGATGACGCCGCTGGGTCTGGCCGCCATCCATTCGCACAAGAACACTCTGGGCGCGGTCATGCTGCTGGCGGGTTTCGTCTGTGGAACCTACGCCTGGTCTCGGACTGACTGGCGGGCGCGCGCCTTCTGGTGGGGCGTCACTGTCCTGGCCCTGGTGCTGCTGGTCGCCAGCCTGTCCAAGACCAGCATGGGCCTGTTCGCCGCCCTGGCCTGCGCCACGCCGGTCATCGTGTCCCTGATGGCGCAGCGCCGCATCGTGCGATGGGGTCTGATCGCCATAGCCGCCTTGATGGTGGCGGGGGTCGCTTTCGGCTGGCTGGCCTATTGTCTCGTTGTCGGCGCCGATCCCTGGGCGCCGTTCGCCGGCATCACCTTCACCCAGCGCACCGAAGTCTGGGCCTTCGTCTGGGACGAGTTCGTCAAGCGGCCGATTCAGGGTTGGGGCTTCGGCTCATTCTGGGACATCAACCCGACCGTCCAGCCCAGCCTGCAGACCGACGCCTGGTTCGCCCAGCCCGACGCCTATACCAACGAAGCGCACAACGGCTTCCTGGACCTGGCGGTCACGACCGGCATGATCGGTCTGACGGGGGCCGTCATCGTTCTCCTACGCTGGATCGTCGGCGGTCTCATCCTGATCCGAGACGCCGTGAGCGGGGATCGCGGACGGCTGGGCGCCGCCATTCTGCTGGGCGTCTTTCCGCTGATGGTGTTCGGCCACAACTTCATGGAAAGCAGCTATTTCACCGCCAACTCCATCTTCGGCACGGTGCTGCTTCTGTTGGGGGTTGAAATCGAGCGACGCTTCATCCGCGCCTGAGACGGCGGATCAACACGACCAGCACCGCCAGCATCGCCGCCGCCTCCAGCGCCTGGCCGGCCGCCGTGCCCAGGATCGCGCCGGCCGGTCCCAGCCGGCCGATGCCCCACAGCACCCCGACCGCCGCGACTGCCGAGGCCGAGGCGTTAGCGATGGCCAAGGCCTTGAACGCCTTCAGAATCTGTAAGCCCGTGCTGACCACCACCTGAGTGAAGCCGAACGCCACGCTGAGCCCCCACAGCGGCAGCATCCATCGGGCCTCGGCGTATTTGCCGTCGAACGCCAGGCCGGTGATCGTGGGCCAGGCCGCCCACACCAGACCCGCCCAGACCAGGGCGAAGGTCGAGCCGGCCATGGCCGACATCGTCAACAGCCGAACATAGCCGCGCCAGTCGTCGACCTCTCGCCGCGCCACCAGATCGCTTCTTGCCGCCATGCTCCAAGACGAGGCCAGCAGAGGCACGGGCCGCAGGAACGTCTGGCTGAACGACAGGGCCGCCAGCACCCCGGGCCCATAGGCGGCGCCGATGGCGAACACATAGAACCGAGCCAGAACTTCGGTGCTGGACACCCCCAGAAAAAGCCAACCGGATTGCCGGCCATAGGCCACATAGCTCGGCAAGGCGCCCACCAAGCCGACCCACAAACCCCTGCTGGCCCGAGCCAACCCGACCAGACCCACAACCGCATAGGCCGCGCCCATCAGGGCCAGCACATGTTCGGCCTGCAGGGGCCGAAACACGGTCGACCCCAACGCCAGGAACGCCGCCGCCCCCGCCAGCACAGCCCCTGTCTGAACCGTCGCCCCGCCCGGTTCGCCTCGGCTGAATAAGGTCAGCCTCACATATTGCTGCAACAGATAGGCCGGCACGAAAAGCACCGCCGCCCAGGCCGCGAACGGCCCGTCGCCGGTCATCAGCTCGACCGCCAGGGCGACGCTAGCCGCGACCGCCACCCAGAAACACAGTGTGGCGCCCAGCATCAGCCGCTCGGTCGCGAACCGGGTGGCGTCGACGCCCCTGCCGTTGGGCAGGACCTGCAGATGCGCCACGCTGACCGCGTTCTGCACGCTGGCCAGCACATAGGCGACCGAGAACCACAGCACGCAGGCGCCGAACTGATCGGGCGCCATCACCCGTCCCAGGGCCAAGGCGACGCCCAGGTTCAGCAGCGAGAACAGCCCCTGTTCGACGATGGCCGTCAGATAGGGCGACGCGCGGCCGATCCGCCCCGCCAGCCTCCTCATCGGAAGCGGTTCAGATCGTAGCTGAAGCCGAAGTTGAAAGGCAGGATGCCATTCAGATATTGCCGGACGAACAGATTGACCTCCGCAATGGCGCTACGCGGCACGAAGATCAGATCGCCCGGATGCAGCAGGAAGTCCTGGCGCGGGTCGGTGTTCAGCAGGGCCTTGGCGTCCACGATCCGCGACGCCAGCCGGCCGTCCGCCACGCGCCGCAGCACAACCACCTTGCCCGTCCCCGCCGTCTCGGCGAATCCGCCGGCCGCGAAGATAGCCTGGGCCGTGTTCATCTCGCCGCGTATCTGAACCACGCCCGGCGTCTTGACCTCGCCCCCCACATAGATCTGCGACGCGCCATAGGTCGACACGCTGATCTGGACCTGCGGATTGCGCAGCACCCCGGCATAGGCTTCCGTCAGCCTCTGGCTGGCGTCGCGCACGGTCAGGCCGCCGACCGGCAACGGACCGATCACGGGAAACACGCCCTGGCCGTCCGGCCCCAGCACGACGTCGGCGTTCAGTCCGTCCTCGACCAGAAAGCCCAGCCGCAGGGCGTCGCCCGCCGCCAGCCGATATTGATAGTCGTCCTGCCCCCAGGGCGCGAAATCATAAGGCTGGGCCTGCCCCCGCACGCCGCCGCCCGAAGCGCAGGCGGCCGAAAACAGCACCAGGGCGATCGCGATCGTGCGCCAGACGGCCATCGGGGTTCCTTGTCGCGGACCGACTCGCGCGCCGCCGCCTGCGCCATCTTTCTGTTTTTCACCGACAATGCCAAGGCCGGACTGGCGTTGCGCCTACGACTCAGGGCTTTATGAGACAGGCTGACCGGCAGCCTCGCCCCCGTCGGCGGGATCGTCCTGCTCCAGAGCCGCGTATTGACCGACCAGACGCTGAAACTCGAAGACGACCAACGCCCCAGAAACGCCGGGGCGGCGATCACGATTCGCGAGTTGGCGACGCCTGTCTTCTATCACTGGCGCAAGGCGCTGATCGCGTTCCTGATCCCCGTTCTGCTGGCCCTGGCCGCCGCGACCCTGGCCCAACCGATCTACACCGCCCAGTCACGCCTGCTGATCCTGCTGGGCGACGACTATGTGTTTCGCCGCTCGGTGGGCGAAGACGCGACCGGCAATCCGCAGACCTTCGACCGCGCCCAGATCGTCCATGCCGAAATGGAAATCCTGGGCTCGCGTGAAATCCGCGAGAAGACCCTGACCGACATCGGCCTGACGCGCGTCTATCCCAAGGCGAAAGCCGGCCCGGCAGGCATGAACGCGGCTCTAGAGCAACTCGGCCGCGACCTGACGATCGAAAACGTACCCCAGTCCAACACCATCGAGGTGCGTCTGCGTCATAGCGATCCCAAGGTGGCGGCCGACTTCGTCAATCGCCTGGTTCAGAACTACATCGCCAGCCGCCGCGAAATATTCCAGCGCGCCGACAGCGCGGCCGTCAACGATCAGCAGCGCGGCCTGTCCGATCAACTGGCCGCAACCGAGGCCCAGATCGCCGACCTGTCGAACCGTTACGCCATCGGCGACTACGATCAGGAAATCCAAGGCGTGCAGTCGCAGCAGACCGCATTGACCGCTCAGTTGGCCGCTCAGGACCAGTTGATCGCCACCGCCGCCGCACGCGCCGACCGGCTGGCCCAGCAGTTGCGCAACGCCTCGGCCCAGATCGCGCTGAACACCGACGACACCCGCTCTCAACAGGTCACGGCCCTGACCGACAATCTGATGCTGCTGCGCGAGCGTCGTCGGGTCGCCGCCGCCCGCTATGCCGACGGCTATCCGCTCGTGGTCGAACTGGATCGTCAAATCACCGACCTTGAAACCCAGATCGCCGCCGCGCCCCCGTCGCAGACGACTCTGGTCCGCAGCGGCCCCAACCCCGTCAGCCAGCAGATCGAGACACAACTGGCCACCACACGCGGCGAACTGGCCGGTCTGCAGTCGGGACGCGCACAGCTGTCCGACGCCCTCGGCGCCGCGCGCAGCCGCCTGGCCAGTTTGGTCGAGATCGGGCCGCGTTATCGCGAGTTGACGCGCCAGCGCACCCTGACCGAAACCGCCTATCGCAGCGTTTCCGAGAACGCCGAGGATTCGCGGCTGCAAAGCTCAATCGCCGGCGCAAACGCCAATGTGCGTGTCATCGAGGCCGCCCAACCGCCGACCAAGGCCCGCACCGGCCGGCTGCTGATCCTGGCGGCAGGTCTGGTCGTCGGAAGCCTGGCGGCCCTGGCCGTCATCATCGTTTCGGCCGCCGCCTCGCCCGTCATACTGACCCCGCGCGATGCGGAGGTGCGTCTGCGCGCCCCGGTCCTGGCCACCGTGCCGCTGGGCGACGACGACGACAGCCCCCTGCCCCGCTGGCGCCCGCTGACGTCGCGGCTGACGGCGGATCAGGCGGCTTTGATCCTGCGGCGCTTGCGGGAAAACGCCGATGGCCAGGCCGCGCTAGCGGTGATCGGGCCAGAGGACGGCGTGGGCGTCACCAGCATCGCGCTGGACCTAGCGATGGCCTCGGCCTTCCGATCGGGTGTCGAGACCCTGCTGATCGACGCCGAACCGCGAGAGGACGCCAGCGTCGCCATGGCCATTCACGGCCTGGGCGGACGACTGACCAACATCCCCGACAGCCCCTATGTGTTGCGGGTCGAGGACAGTAATCTGTACGTCACCACGCCGATGACGCGCACCGGCTCGAACATTTCCGAGGCGCGCTGGCGCAACTTTGTCGATGGGGTTAAGGCGCGGTTCCCGGTGGTGATCGTGGACACGCCCTCGCTGCACCGATCCTCCGCCGCCCTGCTGCTTGCGCCGCTGACGGACCTGTCGCTGGTGGTGATCGAGGCGGAGGAGACGCGCACGGCCGTCGCCGCCAATCTGATTGAACGGGTCACGGCGGCGGGCGGGACGGTGGCGGGCGTCATCCTGAACATGCGCCGCTTCCACATCCCCCGCTTCATCTACACCCGCATCTAGCGCAGCGCCGCCAGGGCGCGGGGCAGGATCTCGCTGAGGTCGTCGGCGATCAGGCCCGGTCCGAACCGGTTCGCCGCATCGCTATGGATCCAGACCGCCGCCGAGGCCGCCTCGAAACTATCCATCCGCTGGGCCGTCAGGCCGCCGATGATCCCGGCCAGCACGTCTCCGCTGCCGGCGGTGGCCAGCCAGGGCGAGCCGTTTGGATTGAATCGCACCCGCCCGTCCGGCGCCGCGATCAGGGTCTGCGAGCCTTTCAGCACGATCACCGCCCGCGCTTGCTTGGCCGCCTCCGCCACGGCGGCCTCGCGTCCCTGTTTCAGCAGGCCAGGAAACAGCCGCTCGAACTCGCCCTCGTGCGGGGTCAGGATGTCGTCGCGGTCCAGCAAACCGATCAACTCGACCGTCCGTCCCTTGAAGACCGACAGGCCGTCGGCGTCGATCACCAGCACCGCCCCTGTCCCGGCCAGTGCATGGATGTTCGCCACGGTCGCCTCGTCGGCGCCGGCCGCCGGGCCGACCACGATCGCATCGGCGCTGCTCGCCTCGCGCCCCAGCGCCTCCGCCGAGGGGAAGGGCGTCAGCATGATCGCCTGAATGGCCGGAGCGATCACCGCTGCGGCATCGGGCGGGCAAAGGATTCGCACTACGCCCGCGCCCATCCGCAGTCCCGCCCGCGCCGCCAGCCGCGCCGCGCCCGTGTGATGCGCTCGACCCGACACCACCACTAAACGCCCCCGAGCATGTTTGTGCGTCTCTGCGCTCGGCCAGGGCAGAAAACTGCGCCATAGCGCGGGGTCGTTGGTCTGCATTGTCCGCCTTCCGATTATCCGTGGCTCTTCTGCGAAAACTGCTTGCTTTCAGCGCCCTTGGTGTGTCCCATTCAGGCCCGAGCGCCGCTGCATTTCGTGCGCCGCTCAGGGGTCGCCATGAAGAAGATCGAAGCCATCATCAAGCCCTTCAAGCTGGATGACGTCAAAGAGGCACTCCAGGATGTGGGCGTGCAAGGCATGACTGTGCTGGAGGCCAAGGGATATGGCCGCCAGAAGGGCCATTCCGAACTGTATCGCGGCGCCGAATACGTCATCGACTTCCTGCCCAAGATCAAGATCGAGGTTGTCGTCGCCGACGACATGGCGCCCGCCGTGGTCGAGGCTATTCAGACCTCTGCTCGCACGGGCAAGATCGGCGACGGCAAGATCTTCGTGTCCGACGTCGCCGAGGTGATCCGCATCCGAACCGGCGAAACGGGCGCACAGGCCGTCTGACGTTGACTACCCCTCCCCGGCCTCGGCCCTCGGGTCGTGGTCCGGTTTCCTCCCCAAACGATAAGAAAACAGGACTTCCGAGAATGAGCGCCAGCAAGATCCTCAAGGAGATCAAGGAAAAGGACGTCCAATATGTCGACGTCCGTTTCACCGACACGCGCGGCAGGCTGCAGCACGTCACCTTCGACGTCGATCTGGTCGACGAGGACTTCCTGACGGAAGGCACGATGTTCGATGGCTCGTCCATCGCCGGCTGGAAGGCCATCAACGAGTCCGACATGCTGCTGAAGCCGGACCTGACCACGGCCTACATCGATCCGTTCTACCAGCAGACCACGATGTTCCTGTTCTGCGACGTGCTGAACCCCGACACGGGCGAGCCCTATAACCGCGACAGCCGCTCCATGGCCAAGAAGGCGCTGTCCTATGTGCAGTCGTCGGGCGTGGGCGATCAGGTCTTCTTCGGCCCGGAAGCCGAGTTCTTCATCTTCGACGACGTGCGCTGGTCTACCCAGCCGCACGACACCGGCTACAGCTACGATTCGACGGAACTGCCCGCCAACACCGGCGCCGAATATGCCGAAGGCAATATGGGCCACCGCCCCGGACCCAAGGGCGGCTATTTCCCGGTCAATCCGGTCGATTCCGGCCAGGACCTGCGCGGCGAAATGCTGGGCGTCATGCGCGACCTGGGCCTGCAGCCCGAGAAGCACCACCACGAGGTGGCCCCGGCCCAGCACGAACTGGGTCTGAAGTTCTCCGACCTGCTGACCATGGCTGACCGCCTTCAGCTCTATAAGTACGTCATCCACAACGTGGCCCACGCCTACGGCAAGTCGGCGACCTTCATGGCCAAGCCGATGTTCGCCGACAACGGCTCGGGCATGCACGTTCACATGTCGATCTGGAAGGACGGCAAGCCCCAGTTCGCCGGCGACCAGTACGCCGGCCTGAGCCAAGAATGCCTGTGGTACATCGGCGGCATCATCAAGCACGCCAAGGCCATCAACGCCTTCGCCAACTCGACCACCAACTCCTACAAGCGTCTGGTGCCCGGCTACGAAGCCCCGGTGAAGCTGGCCTATTCGGCGCGCAACCGTTCGGCCTCCATCCGCATCCCACACGTCTCCTCGCCCAAGGCCAAGCGTCTGGAAGCCCGCTTCCCCGATCCGATGGGCAACCCCTATCTGACCTTCGTAGCCCTGCTGATGGCCGGCCTGGACGGCATCGAGAACCGCATCGATCCGGGCGCGCCCGCCGACAAGAACCTCTACGACCTGCCGCCGGAAGAGCGCGGCTCGATCCCCGAGGTCTGCGGCTCGCTGCGTGAAGCGCTGGAGAACTTGGACAAGGACCGCGCCTTCCTCAAAAAGGGCGGCGTCATGGATGACGACTTCATCGACAGCTACATCGAGCTGAAGATGGAAGAGGTGATGCGCCTGCAACTGCATCCGCACCCGGTCGAGTTCGACATGTACTACAGCTGCTGATCGCAGGATCGGCGTAAAAAGACGAAGGGCCGGGGATCGCTCCCCGGCCCTTTTTCATGTCTCGGATTGGCTGGGGAAACGCCACGCCCTCGCCGCTCTATCGGATCGTCAGGCCATCTCGGCTTCCAGCGCGTCGGCCTTCTTGCGGCGCAGTTCGATCAGCCGCACGCACCAGATCGAAACCTCGTAGAGCAGCACCATCGGCACGGCCAGCATCAGCTGGCTGATCGGATCAGGCGGGGTCACGACGGCGGCGACCACCACGACCGCGACGATGGCGTAGCGGCGGCCCGACGACATCAGCTTGGAATTGATCAGACCCGCCATCCCCAACAGGGTCATCACGACCGGCAGCTGGAAGCACAGGCCAAACGCCAGAAGCAGCGCCGTCACCAGGTTCAGATAGTCCGACACCTTGGGCAGCAGATTGGCCGCCACTCCGTCGCCCACGATCTGCTGGCTCAGCGAAAACCACATCACGAAGGGAAGCATGACGAAATAGACCAGCGCGGCCCCAAGCAGGAACAGCAAGGGCGCCGCCACCAGGAACGGCAGGAAGGCGCCGCGCTCGTTGCGATAAAGCCCCGGCGCGACGAAGCGGTACAACTGCCAGGCCAGTACGGGGAAGGCCACGAACACCGCGCCGAACCCGGCCAGCTTCATCTTGGTGAACAGGATTTCCAGCGGCGCCGTATAGATCAGATTGACCGTATGGCCGTTGACGTGCGGCAGGGGCTTCAGCCCGGCCGTGCCCAGGATCAGGTCCAGCGGCGAGACGTGACCATGTGGGCCGACCGACGAATAGAAGGCCTGGGCCGCCACGAACGGCTTGACCAGAAACAGATAGATCGGCTCGGAAAAGGCGAAACAGCCGATGAAGCCGACCGCAAAGGCGACGACGCAGATCAGAAGCCGCCGACGCAGCTCGATCAGATGGTCCATCAGAGGCGCCCGCGACGCCTCGATCTCGGCTTCGTCACGATCGGACAGGGTCAAAGATCGACAGCCTTCTTGCGCGCGCCCTTGGGCTTGGCGGCCTTGGCCGCAGCGGTCTTGACGGTCTTGGTCGCAGCCGGTCTGGCCGCCTTCGGTTTATCCGAGGCCGTCTTCGGCGCCTTGGTCTTGGCGACAGTCGGGGGCTTCGCCGCAGCCTTCTTCACAGTCGGCGTGCGCTTGGCCTCGGGTGCGAGAGCGGGTTCAGCGTTCACCGACGCGCCGACGTCCGGCCATTCGTCCGCCGCCGGCGTCATCACCGGCGCTTCGGGCACGGGCGCCGGCCGGGGCGTCGATGTCGTCGGCGCGGTCAGTCCGGCGTTGATGTCCTTGAACGCCGCGTCGGCCTCGGGCCCCAGCGGATACATCGCCCCCTGCCCGGTCCGCAGCGCCTCGACCTCCTTGCGCAGGTCGTCCAACTCGGACTGGCGCGCCATTTCGTCGAAGCTGGTGCGAAACTCATTGGCCATCGCGCGCGCCTTGGCCACCATCTGGCCGACGCGACGCATCAGGATCGGCAAATCCTTTGGTCCCACCACAAGCAGGGCCACGATGCCGATCACCACTAATTCGAAACCCCCCACTCCGGGGGCGAGCCCGCCCATGCGTCAACCCTTACAGATGACGGCTAGCGCTTCAGCTCTTCCTTTTCCGCCTCGGTGCGCGGCAGCGAGCTGACGCCCTCGTGCGGACCGTCCTTCTTGTCCTCGTCCTTCAGTCCGTCCTTGAAGGCGCGGATGCCCTTAGCGGCGTCGCCCATGATGCCGGACAGCTTGCCGCGCCCGCCGAACAGCAGGGCGACCACGACGATGACGATGGCCCAGTGCCAGATGCTCATGGAGCCCATGGCGTATTCTCCTCGCGGGGATCGGTCATCCGATCCCATCCACTCTTATTCGACCCGCATATAGGCGCAGTCATGGCGTCCCGCCAAGGGAGGCTGTAGGCCTGCGCGACCATGAGTCCCTCCGATCACGTCATCATCCACACCGACGGCGCCTGCAAGGGCAATCCCGGACCTGGCGGCTGGGGCGCCGTGCTTCAGGCAGGCGGCGGCCACGAAAAGGAACTCTGGGGCGGCGAGCCCAACACCACCAACAACCGGATGGAGCTGATGGCCGCCATCATGGCTCTGGAGGCCCTGAAACGGCCCTGTAAGGTCGAGCTGCATACCGACAGCAAGTATGTGATGCAGGGAATCACTGAATGGATGCGCGGCTGGAAGGCGCGCGGCTGGCTGACGGCGGACAAGAAGCCGGTCAAGAACGCCGACCTTTGGCAGCGACTGGACGCCGCCCGCACGCGCCACGACGTCAAATGGCGCTGGGTCAAGGGCCACGCCGGCCATGAGCTGAACGAGCGCGCGGACCAACTGGCGAATCGCGGCGTGGCGGAGCTGAAGGGGCGTTAGGTTCAACTGCACATCTGTGGGCCCAGGCCTGGTGGTCACTGCCGGGCTGTTTACAGCGAAGAACCTGGAACCCAGGGGCACGCCCGGACTGTTGGACAGACCTAAAGCCTGATGCACGACTTCCAGGTTTCGGATTCCGCCTTCGGACGCCCTTGGAATGACATTAGAAAGCTGAATGTGGATCGAACCTTAGACGACCTCGACTTCCTTTTCCGGCTCGGCCGGTCGGCGGCGGATGCGTGATCCGCTCATGACCGCGCCGAACAGGGCGGCTGTGGCGGCGATCTGGAAACCATGCCGCACGCCGCTCTGCGGCGCGGCCGACAGCAGAAAGGCCACGACCACGGCGCCCATCGACTGACCCAGGACGCGCGCGGTCCCCAGCGCCCCGCCCGCCGCACCAGCCCGCTCACGCGGGGCCTCCGACAACATGGCGCGATTGTTGGGCGACTGGAAGAAACCGAATCCAGCTCCGCACAGGGCCATGCGCCAGACGATGTCGAAATGCGACGATTCGGCGTCCAACAGGCTCAGCGCCATAAGCCCGCAGGCGAACAGCGTCAGCCCCACGGCCCCCAGCACGCCGGCCGAATATCGGTCCGACAAGGCTCCGGCCAGCGGCGCGGCGAACATGGTCCCCAGCGGCCACGGCGTCATCAGCAGCCCCGTCTGCACCGCGCTTAGTCCAAGCGAGCCCTGCAGGAAGAAGGGCAAGGCAACGAAAGCCATCATCTGGGCGGTGAAGGAAATGATCGACGTCGCCACCGACAAGGCGAACATCGGTCGCGCCAGCAAATCGAGCGGGATCAACGGCGTCTTGCTGGGCTTCTCGTGTCGAACCAGCAGGACGCCCGCCGCCAGCCCAAGTCCCGTCAGGCCGAAGCCGAAGATGGACGCCTCGCCATGCGCAAGCGCTTGCATCCCGGTGATGACGAAGCCGAAGGCGGCCGCGCTCAACAGGGCGCCGACGATGTTCAGCCGTCGCTTGTGCAACGGATTGTGCGGCAAGGTGAACCCCGCCATCGACACCGCCAGGACGCCCAACGGAATGTTCAGCGCGAACAGCCAACGCCATTCGCCGACGCTGAGAATCGCGCTGGCGATGGTCGGGCCGGCCGCGGCGGCCATCGACACGATCACCGCATTGATACCGACGGCCCGCCCCAGCATTCGCTGCGGATAGGTGAAGCGCACCAGGGCGCCGTTCACGCTCATGATCCCGGCCGCGCCGAATCCCTGCAGAACCCGCGACAGGCTGAGGGTCAGGATCGAATCGGACAGGGCGCAGGCGATGGACGCCAGGGTGAAAACCGCCAGCCCGATCTGGGACACACGGCGATACCCCACGATCTCGCCCAGCGACGCCAGCGGCAGCAGGGCCACGACGATGGCGATCTGATAGGCGTTGACGATCCAGATCGAGGCTGCGGCCGACGCCTGCAGATCGCGGGCGATGGACGGCAGGGCGACGTTGGCGATGGCGCCGTCCAAGACAGCCAGGGTGATGCCCAGGCCGATGGACACGATGGCCCAATAGCGCCGAGGCGTGGGCAGGCCGTCGGCTGCGACATACTGGCTAGTCATCCCACGCCAACGCGGGCGACCGCGTAACGGTTCAGACGCTGGCCTGAACCGTCAGGCGAGAGCCGTCGACGCGCTTGACGACGACATCCTGCCCCTCTCCCGGCGCCTCGCCCTCGATCTCGGCTGACCATTCGGCGCCAGAGACGAAGACCCGGCCCCGTCCATCGACAAAGGCCTGGACCACCCTGGCCTTTTGGCCGATCAGGCGGCCGTCGCGGTCGTTGATGTCGGGACCGTCGGGATTGGCCTTGGCGATCAGTCGGCGCGACAGCAGGGTCGAGATCACGGTCAAGAGGGCGAACACCGCGACCTCGCCCGGCAGGCCCAGCCGCACGCCCGCCGCCGTCATCACCGCGACGACCCCGGCCGAGACTGCGGGCCACAGCAGCCACTCGGTCGAGAACATCGCCTCCACCGCAAGCAGCAGCACGCCAACAGCAAGCCAGATCCAGAACGGCTGGGCGACATAGAAATCGGCGAGCGCGGTCATCGATCAGCTTCCTAAGAAATCAGGCGGAGGGCGGGACGCTGCCTTGCGCGGGGCGACGCGGCGGCGCGGGGCGTGCGGGCGCGGCCGTGGGTCCGCTCTGCTGCTTGGCCAGGCCGACCATCTCGCCGATGCCGGCGATGGTGCCGACCAGGGCGCCCATTTCGGCGGGCACGATCACGGTGCGTTGCTGCGGGCTGCGGGCCAATTCGGCGAAGGCCTCAACGTATTTCTGCGCCACGAAATAGTTGATGGCGTTCACGTCGCCGCGCGCGATGGCTTCCGACACCATGGCGGTGGCGCGGGCCTCGGCCTCGGCCTCCCGCTCGCGGGCCTCGGCGTCGCGGAAGGCGGCTTCCTTGCGGCCCTCGGCCTGAAGAATGGCGGCCTGTTTGGCGCCCTCGGCGCGGGCGATGGCGGCGGACTTCTCGCCGTCGGCCTCGGTGATGACGGCGCGGCGCTCGCGTTCGGCCTTCATCTGGCGAGCCATGGCGTTGGTGATGTCTGTCGGCGGGGTCAGGTCCTTGATCTCGATGCGGTTGACCTTGACGCCCCAGGGCTCGGTGGCCGCATCGATGACGTGCAGCAGGCGGGTGTTGATGCTGTCGCGCTGGCTCAGAACCTCGTCCAGCTCCATCGAACCGACCACCGTCCGCAGGTTGGTCATGCATAGTTGCGAAATGGCGTAGGGCAGATCGTCGACGCGATAGGCGGCGCGCGCCGAGTCCATCACCTGGATGAAGACGATGCCATCCACCTTCACCATGGCGTTGTCTTTGGTGATGACCTCCTGGGTCGGGACGTCCAGCACCTGTTCCATCATGTTCATGCGACGGCCGACCCGCTCCACGAACGGCGTCAGGAAGCCGATGCCGGGGCTGAGGGTCTTGGTATATTTGCCGAAACGTTCGACCGTGAATTCACGGCCTTGCGGCACGATCTTGATCACGCTGATCAAGAGCACGATGGCCAGCAGCAGCACGACGCCGGCGAAGATGGTGGTCACGTCCATTCGGATCCTCCCTGAGGCGGCAAGCCTACCCGCTGCGCGCGAGCGGCGCTACAGAAACCGGCGGCCCTTGTTGTCAGGCGCCGTTTCGCCGCCGCCAGGCGCCGATCCGCGTCGCCACGTCGCGCTCTATATCGCCGTAAAACAGATTGTAGGGCTCGATCTTGCGCCGATCCGCCCAGCTTCCTCCGGCGGTCAGGAAATCGGCGTCAGGCGCGCTGTGCCACAGCAGGCCGCCGCGACATTCGGTCGAGATCAGCCGCCCGGTCAGGGCCGGCCGCGCGCCCCATTCCAGGCCGGTCGCGTTGGTTGCGCCGCTGTGCTGTCGCGCTTCGGCGCGCGGGTGGGCGGCGGCGCCGGTGACGGGATTGACGCAGATGGACGGGGTCTCCAAGCCTACCAGTTCGCCCCGGTCGTTCCACTCCAGGGCGCGACGAAGGGCGCGACGGGCAGCCGAATCATCGCCGTTCTGCACCGACATCCAGGCAACCAGACAGCCGGTCTGGTCGGCGGCGTCGCAGGGCGCGATGCGTCCATCGAACATCTCGCGGCTCACCAGCGTCTCGATCAAATAGGCGGCGGCCAGACGCGCCTTCAGCGCCGGATGCGCCTGCAGTTCCTCACGCACCAGACGGGCCGCCAGTTCGCCGCCCTGCTCCACCCCTGCAATGATGATGGGCCCGTTCGGATGGTTCTGCAGCCACAGATCGAAGGCCCGCTTCACGTCCCCATAGGCGAAGGCCCTGGCCTCGCGTGCGTCGTCGCGCAGCGTCAGCCGGGTATAGAGGCTGGCCTGTCGATACAGCGGCGCGCTGACCTTGGCCTCGCGCGCGAACGGCGACGCATAGTTCGGCAGCACCACGCGGCGCATATAGGCGTTCGCCCGCGCGTCATCGATGGCCCCGTTCCAGCCCGAACCGCCATCGAACGTCGTCGGCATGACGAAGAACACCGAGGCCTGATCCGACCTTCCGTCGTCCTGCAACGCCCAGGACAGGGCCGAACGATAGTCCGGCTCGGCCGGCGGCTCATAGGTCTGGAACGGCACCTGCGGGTCCAGTCCAGCCCGCAAGATATCGCCGCTCCAGACGGCGACGGCGGCGGTCATCACGAAGACGGCGGCGAACCCCGCATAGCCGACCCACTGCCTGAAGGTCAGCCGGCGCATCAGCGGTACGGGTCGGCCGTCGACAGGAAGTTCTGCACGTAGCGTCGTACACCCTCTTCCAACGGCGTGGACTGCCCCTGGAAGCCGGCGGCGCGAATGCGGTCCATGCGCGCTTCCGTGAAATACTGGTAGCGATCCCGGATCGAGACCGGCGTATCGACATAGTCGATGGACGGGGCCTTGCCCGCGGCGGCGAATGTCGCCCTGGCCAGGTCCGCGAACGAACGCGCCTGTCCCGACCCGGCGTTGAACACGCCCGAAACCTCAGGCGATTGCAGCAGGAATTCGATGATGTCGACCACGTCGTCGACATAGACGAAGTCGCGCATTTGGCCCCCGTCCGAATAATTCGGATTATGCGAGCGGAACAGGGTCACGGCCTCACCTGCCTGCACCTTGGGCCAGATCTGGGCCACCACCGACTTCATACCGCCCTTGTGTCCCTCGTTCGGGCCATAGACGTTGAAGAACTTGAGCCCGGCCCACTGACGCGGCGCCTGGCCTCGGTCCGCCTGGCGCGCCGCATACTGGTCGAACAGCATCTTCGAATAGCCATAGGCGTTTAGCGGCCGAAGCTGAGACAGTGACTCCGCATCGTCATCGTCGTTGAACCCCGTCTCTCCGTCGCCATAGGTCGCCGCCGACGAGGCGTAGATCATCCGCGCGTCACGGATGGCGCACCAATCCCACAGGTCGCGCGACAGGGTGAAGTTGGTCCGCAGGATCAGGTCCGCATCCGGCTCCGTCGTTGAAGAGATCGCGCCCATATGGACGACGGCCTCGATCCGCTCGGCGTGGCGTTCCAGCTGTTCGAACAGCTCTTCGGGCGACCAGAAGTCGGCGATAGGATGTTTGGCCAGGTTCTTCCACTTGGCCAGATCGGCCGTTTCCAGGCGATCGCAGACCACGACGTCATAGGCCGTCTCGGCCGTCAGGCGCGCCACGATGTTGGAGCCGATAAATCCGGCGCCGCCGGTCACCACGATCATGCGCGGGGTCATTGCTCTTGTCCTGTCGCCGGCGCGGCCGGGGCGCCGGTTGTCATCTTCTCTATGGTCCGCGTGGTCGAGAAGCCGTCCTTGAAATCGGCCAGCTTGACCTCTCCGCCCCAGCTTTCAACCAGATCGCCGCCCACTACGCCTTCGCGCGTATAGTCCGAACCCTTGATCAGGACATCAGGGCGTAGTCTTTCGATCAGCGCCAGCGGCGTCGGATCGTCGAAGCTGGTCACGCGATCCACGCTGGCCAGGCCGCCGATGACGACCGCGCGGCTGTCCAGGTCGTTGACCGGCCGTCCCTCGCCCTTCAATCGCCGGACGGAGGCGTCTGTGTTCAGCGCCACCACCAGCCGGTCGCACCAACTGCGCGCCTGGGCCAGATAGGCGACATGGCCCCGGTGAAGAATGTCGAAACAGCCGTTGGTGAAGCCGACCTTCAGCCCCTGACGCCGCCACGTCTCGACGTCGGCGTCCAGCTCGTCCAGCGGCGTGACCTTGGCGACGGCGGCGCTGGCGTGCTGGCTCACCTCGGCCTCGATCAGCTCTGCCGGCGTAACCACGGCGGTCCCCGCCTTGCCGACCACCACGCCCGAGGCCAGGATGGCGAACTGCACCGCCGTTTCCAACGAAGCGCCCGCGCCCAGCGCCAGGCCGATGGCGGCCAGACCCGTGTCGCCGGCCCCGGACACGTCGAACACCTCGCGCGCCCGGCCGGGGAAATGCTTCACCGGCGCGCCCCGCCGGGCCAGGCTCATGCCCTTGCCGGCGCGCGTGACGATGACGGCCTTGGCGGTGGTGGCGGCCAGCAGGGCGTCGAGCGCCGCCTCCACCTCCGCGTCCGTTCCAACCGGCAGGCCCGTCGCCGCCGCCAGCTCCGAAGCGTTGGGCTTGATGACGTCCACAGCGCCGTAACGGGCGAAGTCGCGCCCTTTTGGATCGACCACGACAGGCGCGCCCGATCCCTTGGCCGCCTTCAGGGCCGCAGCGATCAAGGCGTCGCCTACGACGCCTTTCGCATAGTCTGACAACAAATAGACAGACGCTTCGGAAAACGCGTCGGAATCCTCTACCCTGGCCGGCGCCGCCTCATCGTCCAGCCGCAGCAGTTGCTGCCCCGCCGAGACGAACCGCGTCTTGACGATCGTCACAGCCCCGGGAGGCCTGACCAACACGTCTTCGATGCCGGCTTCGGCGTCGATCAAAGCGGTCAACTCCGCCCCCGCCGCATCGTCTCCGACCACGGCGCCCAGACGCGCAACGCCGCCCAGCGCGGCGATGTTGCGCGCCACATTGCCCACGCCGCCAGGCATGGCGACGGTGCGCGCGGTCCGCAGCACTGGGATCGGCGCTTCGGGCGAAATGCGGCTGACTTCGCCATAGACGTAGCGATCCAGCATCAGATCGCCGACGCAGGCGATCTTGAGACCGCGAACGCGCTCCAGCAGGCTCTGCAGGGCGGCCAGATCCAGGGTGTCAGACATCCGCCCGACCTAAAGGATTCACGCCGCCCGCGCCACCGGCGCCTTGGCTCCCAGCTTGATGGCCAGGTCGTCGAAGGCGATCAGTTGCGCGGCCAGGGCCTCGAACTGACCCAGCGGCACCATGTTCGGGCCGTCCGAGGGCGCGTGGTCGGGATCGGGATGGGTCTCGATGAAGACGGCGTCCACGCCCACCGAGACGGCGGCGCGCGCCAAAACCGGCACGAATTCGCGCTGACCGCCCGACGACGTGCCCTGTCCACCTGGTTGCTGGACGCTGTGGGTCGCGTCGAACACGACCGGGCAGCCGATGTCGCGCAACACCGGCAGCGCCCGCATGTCGCTGACCAGGGTGTTGTAGCCGAAGCTGGCGCCGCGTTCGCAGGCCATGACGTTCGGATTGCCCGCGCCGACGACCTTGGCGATGACATTCTTCATGTCCCACGGGGCCAGGAACTGACCCTTCTTGATGTTGATCGCCTTGCCCGTGGCGGCGGCGGCCAGCAGCAGATCGGTCTGGCGGCTTAGGAAGGCGGGGATTTGCAGCACGTCCACCACCTCGCCCACCGGCCCGCACTGGGCCTCGGAATGGACGTCGGTCAGGGTCGGCAGGCCGGTGACATCGCGAATCTCGGCGAAGATCGGCAGAGCGTCCTTCAGGCCAATCCCGCGCGCCGCGCTGGCGCTGGTGCGGTTCGCCTTGTCGAAGCTGGTTTTGTAGATGATGCCCGCGTTCAGCCGCTCGCCGATTTCCTTCAGTTGGTGCGCCGTTTCCAGCGCGTGCTGGCGGCTTTCCATCTGGCACGGTCCCGCGATGAAGGCGATTCGTGCGCCGCCGCCGATGACGACAGGCGTCCGAAGACCTTCGGACAACGTAATGACAGCGTTGGGTCGGCTCACGGGTACGGCTTTCTGCATTTAGAGGGTCTGCGTGCGTGACTGCCGCAAACCTGAGGCCATCAGTTGGCGCTCGTCGGCGATGGGCGCAAGTTATCACGGAGTTCGCCTGCTTGGCCAATAAGCCTGTCATTCTCTGGTTCAGGCGCGATCTGCGGCTTCAGGACAATCCAGCCCTTAACCATGCGGCCGGGACGGGTCGGCCCATCCTGCCGATCTTCATTCTGGAAGACCATTACGACCGGCCTATCGGCGCGGCGTCGCAATGGTGGCTCAACAAGTCCCTTCGCGCCCTGGACGCCACGCTGAAGGATCGCGGAACGCGCCTGATCCTGCGCCGTGGCCGCGCTGCGGCCGTCTTGCAGGCCTTGATCGCGGAAACCGGCTCCGACGCCGTATTCCTGAACCGCCTGTTCGAGCCGGAAGCCTTCGAACAGGACGCGGAGATCGCCCATGCCTTGAAGGCCGACGGCGTCGAATGCCGGGGTTTCAACGGAACTCTGATGTGTCGGCCGGGCGCCGTTCTGAACGGATCGGGCAACCCGTACAAGGTCTTCACCCCCTTTCTTAAAACGCTGCTTTCGACGTCGGAGCCGCCCCCGCACACGACAGGTCCACGGCGAATCGAGACGCCCGAGCGGATCGCCAGCGACGATTTGGACGACTGGGGCCTGCATCCAACATCCCCCGACTGGTCCGGCGGCTTCGACTGGACCCCGGGCGAGGCGGGCGCGTTGGAGGCGCTGTCGACCTTCCTTGCCGGCGGCTTGGCGACCTATACGAAGGATCGGGACTTTCCCGACCGTCCCGCATCCAGCCGCCTTTCCCCGCATCTGCACTGGGGCGAGATCAGTCCGTGGCGCGCCATCGAACGCGCCCGCCAGGCCGCCGAGGTCGGCAAGGCCTCACCCGCCGAGGCTGAAAAGTTCGTCGCCGAAGTCGGCTGGCGCGAGTTTTCGGCCCATCTGCTGCATCAGTTCCCCTACATCGTCGATCGCGCCTTCCGGCCCGAATACGACGCCATGCCGTGGCGCAACGACCCAAAAGGTCTACAGGCTTGGCGATGCGGCCGAACCGGCTATCCGCTCGTGGACGCCGGGATGCGCCAACTTTGGACCACCGGCTGGCTGCACAATCGCGTGCGAATGATCGTCGCCTCCTTCTTGATCAAACATCTGCTGATCGACTGGCGCGAAGGCGAGGCCTGGTTCTGGGATACTCTGGTGGACGCCGACCTGGCCAGCAATGTGCAGAACTGGCAGTGGGTCGCGGGTTCGGGCGCCGACGCTTCGCCCTATTTCCGCATCTTCAATCCCATGGCCCAGAGCGAGAAGTTCGATCCTAAAGGCGGCTATGTGCGTCGCTGGGTTCCCGAACTGGCCCGCCTGCCCGACCGCTGGCTTCACGCCCCTTGGACGGCGCCGGCCGAGGTGCTGCGCGATGCGGGGGTGCGTCTGGGCCACGACTATCCCAGACCCATCGTCGAGCACGAGAAGGCCCGCGCCCGCGCGCTCGACGCTCTAAAAACCGTCACCGGTCGCGGCGACGATCCAAGCGATCGCGATTGACCGACATGTCCTCCAAGCCGAAAGTCTATGCATGAGCGTCGCCAGCGCCGATCTCGAAACCGTCTTCCGCCAGACCCCTCGCGTGTTTGCGATGATGCTGCGCCTGCTGGCCAGGAACTGGACCTTCGGCCGGTTGACCGTCCAACTGCCGAACGGCGAGGTGCATGTCCTGCAGGGCGACCGGCCGGGGCCCTGCGGCATTCTGAACGTCAAGGACTACCGCTTCGCCCGCCGCGTCCTTGCCGCCGGCGACATCGGGTTCGCCGAGGCCTATATGGCCGGCGAATGGGACAGCCCGCACCTGGCCTCCCTGCTGGAGACGCTGGTCGACAACTACGATCACATCCGCCGCCTATTCGACGGCAACTGGCTGATGATGGCGGTCAACTGGCTGTCTCATCGCAGCAACCGCAACAGCCGCGCCGGGTCCAAAAAGAATATCCACGCCCACTACGACCTGGGCAACACCTTCTACGCCAGTTGGCTGGACGGCTCGATGACCTATTCCTCGGCTCGCTTCGGCCGTGCGGGCGAACCGCTTGAGGCCGCCCAACGCGAGAAATACGCCGCCCTGGCCCGGATGATGGACATAAGGCCCGGCATGACCGTGCTGGAGATCGGCTGCGGCTGGGGAGGCTTCGCCGAGTTCGTGGCGCGCGACATCGGCGCCAGGGTCACGGGCATCACGATTTCAAAGGAGCAGCACGACTTCGCCAAGGCCCGACTGTCGAACGCCGGGCTGTCGGAACGCGCCGACATCCGGTTGATCGACTATCGCGACGTTCAGGGCCGCTTCGACCGTGTCGCCTCCATCGAGATGTTCGAGGCGGTCGGCAAGGAATACTGGCCCGCCTATTTCGGCAAGATTCATGATGTCCTGACCCCTAACGGCGTGGCGGGCCTTCAAATCATCACCATCCAGGACGCCCTGTTCGACGAATACAACGCCCGCACCGACTTCATCCAGAAATACGTTTTCCCCGGCGGAATGCTGCCGTCCGAAGAGCGTCTCGCTCCGGTGACAAAGGCTGCAGGCCTGACCTGGCAGGCGGTGGAGCGGTTCGGGAAAGACTACGCCGAAACGCTCAAGCTCTGGGACGAGCGGTTCCAGGCGGCATGGAGCGACATCAGCCGCATGCGCGGTTTCGATGAACGTTTCCGACGTCTATGGCGCTTCTACCTGGCCTATTGCGAGGCGGGTTTTCGCTCGGCCCGCACCGATGTGATCCAACTGACCCTGGCGCGCGCATGAGCTTTCTGATCTCGGTCGAGGACCTGGCGGACCGGCTGGGCCAGCCCAATCTGCGGATCGTGGACGCCAGCTGGCATCTGGACGGCCGCGACGCGCGCGCCGATTTCCAGCAGGCGCATATTCCGGGGGCCGTCTTCTTCGACCTGGACGCCGTGTCGGACCGCGACAGCCCCCTACCCCATATGATGCCTACGCCAACGGCCTTCGCCGAAGCGGTCGGCGCGCTGGGCGTGGCGGCGGACGACCTGATCGTGATCTATGACACGGCTGGTCTGTTCTCGGCGGCCCGCGTCTGGTGGATGTTCAGGACCATGGGCGCGCGCGACGTGCGGGTTCTGGATGGCGGCCTGCCGGTGTGGCGATCTCGTGGGTTTGCGCTGGAGCAAGGCGACGCTGCCGCCCAGCCCGCCGCGTTCGATGCAATCGAGGCGCCATCCGCCGTCGCCGGGCTGAACGATGTTCGAGACGCGCTTAAGGGGGACGCTCAGGTCATCGACGCGCGGAGCGCGGGCCGGTTCGCGGGCAAGGCGGCCGAACCACGCCCTGGCGTTCGCAGCGGCCATATGCCGGGCGCTCTCAACCTGCCCTTCGGCCAATTGCTCGATTCAGACGGCAAGATGAAGCCCGGTGACGCCCTGGCCCAAGCCTTCGTCGACGCCGGGGTGGATCTGGCCCGGCCCGCGATCACCACCTGCGGCTCTGGCGTGACCGCCGCCGTTCTGACGTTGGGCCTAGCCGAACTGGGCCGGCCGTCGCGCCTGTACGATGGCTCCTGGTCGGAATGGGGCGGGCGCATGGACACGCCCGTCCAAACCGACTGATCCCTTCAGGCCGTTTCGTGTGTCAGGCCGCGTCGAGCCGCGCCAGGCAGGCCCTCCGCTGCGTTCAGGTCTTGTGCGTCCGAGGTATCGACCTCGCCGCGCGACACAACGGTCGCCAGCACCAGATCGCCGGTCACGTTCAGCGTGGTGCGGCACATGTCCAGGAAACGGTCCACGCCCAGGATAAGGCCGATGCCTTCGGGCGGCACCTTCACCATCACCAGGATCATGGCCACCACCGGCAGGGAGCCGGCCGGCACGCCCGCCGTCCCTACGCCGCCTAGAATGCAGACCAGCATCACCACCACCTGCTGGGTGATCGTCAGGTCGATGCCGAAGAACTGGGCCAGGAACAGCACCGTCACCCCCTCGAACAGGGCCGTGCCGTTCTGGTTGGCGGTGGCGCCCACGGTCAGGACGAAGCGGGCGATCTTGCGCGGCAGCTTCAGCTGCTCCTCCGCCGCCTTCAGCGACACGGGCAGCGAGGCGTTGGATGAGGCGGTCGAGAAGGCCACCACCATCGGTTCGCGCACGCCCTTGAAGAAGGCGATAGGCGAACGCCCGGCCAGCAGCCAGATCACCAGCGGATAGACCACGAACATATGGATCGCCATCGCACCTACGGCGACGCCGACGAAGGCCGCCAGCCGGACCAGCAGATCCCACCCGAACAGGGCCGCCAGGTTGAACATCAGGCATGCGATGGCCAGCGGAGCCAGTTTGATGAACAGGTTGATCAGGGTCATGGAGACCTCGAAAATCCCCTGGATCACCTCCTGCAGCCGATCCGTCGCCGGGCTCTTGGCCATGACCAGGCCGATGCCGAAGAACAGGGCGAAGACCATCAGCGGCAGGATGGCGTTCTCCGCCGCCGCGGTGACCGCATTGGACGGCACAAGGTCCAGGAAGAAGTCGCCCAGCTGGATCGAACTGTCGCGACCGGTCTGAACGATGCTGGCCGCCCCGTCCTTGCCCTGGGCCAGCAGTTGCTGCGCCACCGCCGGATCGACCCCGCGACCGGGCTGGAAGACATTGACCATCACCAGGCCGATGACCACGGCGATGCTGGACACCACGATGGTCAGCAACAGGGTCTTGATGCCCGCGCGGCCCAGGGCGCTGAGGTCGCCCATCTCGGCCACCCCGACCACAAGGGCCGAGAACAGCAGCGGGATCACCATCATGAACAGCAGGCGCAGGAATATCTGACCGATCGGTCCAGTCACATTGTCCGTCAGCCAGACGACCCAAGCCGTATCGGCGCCGACGGCCAGATTGACCAAAAGCCCCCCGACCAATCCCACGGAAAAGCCGATCAGCATCAGCCAATGCAGCGCGAGGCCGCGTTTCGTCTCGGTCATATTTCCCCCAGGAAGCAATGCTGCTTTCGGCGCTTATCGGATCGGCAGCCCATAGATCAAGCCGGCTGGACGCGCGTTCCATTGTGCGTTCAAACCGCGGTCCAGGTCGAGCGCCGATTGCGAACCCAGATTCCGCTCGAAGATCTCGCCATAGTTCCCAACCGCCGAGACCGCATCCCTGGCCCAGGTCTTGGACAGCCCCAACATCGGGCCGAAATCGCCCTCCGCGCCCAGCAATCGCCGCACACGCGGGTCGCTCGCGGTCTTGGCCAGGTCGTCGGCGCCCTCGCGCGTCACGCCCAGTTCCTCAGCCAGCATCAAGGCGTTCAGCGTCCATCGCACGGTCGCGGCCCAGCGCTCGTCGCCTACCTTTAGCACCGGCCCCAGCGGCTCCTTGGACGCCACGTCCGACAGGATCACATGTTCGGTGGGGTTGCTCAGCACTGTACGCGCCGCGGCCAGAGCCGAGATATCCGCGCTGAAGGCGTCGCAATCCTCGCGGTTGTAGGCGTCGCGCGCCGCCTCTTCGGTATCGAAGACCACAGGCCGGTATTCGATGCCGCGCGATCCGAAATAGTCGGCGGCGTTGGCTTGGGAGGTCGAACCGGACTGAACGCAAACTCGCGCCCCCGTCAGCTCCGTCGCGCTGTTCAGCTTCAGCGAGCGCCGGACCAGGAAACCCTGACCGTCGTAATAGTTGACGCCCGCGAAGACAAAGCCCTCCCCCGCGTCACGGGTCATCGTCCATGACGAGTTACGCCACAGCACGTCGATCCGCCCGTCGTTCAGGGCGGCGAACCGGTCGGCGGCCGACAGCGGCACGAACCGCACTGCATTAGCGTCGCCCAGCACCGCCGCAGCCGTCGCGCGGCAGAAGTCCACGTCGAACCCACGCCACTGGCCCCGATTGTCGGTATAGGCGAAGCCGACCAGCCCCTGGTGAACGCCGCAGTTCAGTCGCCCGCGACGCTTGATCGCCTTCACGGTCGGGCTTTCAGGCAGGGCGGCGGGGCCGCTCGCTGAAGGCGCCGCGGCGGTTTCGGGGGCGGCGGGCGACGCATCCTGGCGTCCACAGCCGGCGGCCAGCAGCACCACGGCCATCGTCCCGATCATCCAGCACCGCATCGCGTTTGGTCCCTCGCCGCTTGCGCCCATGCAGGCTTTAGAGGCCTTTAGGCCCTGAACCGCAACCATGGATTCCCCATGCCGACGCATTCGGACCGCACCCGCCTGATCGCCTCCGCCACGCGCCGGGGTGAGGGCCGCCGCCCCGTCAATCCGCCGCTGGAACGCGCCTCAACAATGCTCAGCGACGCCGCCGCCGTCATGCGCGACGAAACGGAAGGTCCGACCTACGGCCTGTCGGGAACCAACGCGGCGCGTCAGCTGCGTCGCGCCCTGGCCGACCTTGAAGGCGCCGACGAAGCCTTTCTGGTCCCTTCGGGTCTGGCGGCGGTCACCGTTCCGCTTCTAGCCCTGTTGCGACCCGGCGACGAGGTGGTGACGACCGACGCCCTCTATGGCCCCACGCGACGTTTCCTCAGCCGCTATCAGGCCGCGCGCGACGTCACGACCCGCTTCCTTCCGGCCGACGCCGATGCGGCGACCATAATCGCGGCGGTGGGCGACCGGACGCGCCTTGTGCTGATGGAATCGCCCGCGTCCCTGACCTTTGACATGGTCGATGCGGCGGCGGTGGCGGCTAGCTGTCGCGCGCGGGGCGTGCTGACCATCATGGACAACACCTGGGCGGCGGGCCTGGCCTATCGTCCCCTCGCCCAGGGCGTCGATGTCAGCGTCCAGGCCGTGACGAAATATGTCGGCGGCCATTCCGACGTCTTGATGGGCGGCATCGCCGTCAACGCCCCCGCCTGCCGCCGCGCCATCGCCGACGCCATCGAGGATCTGGGCTGGCACGTCTCGCCCGACGACGCCTGGCTGGCGCTAAGGGGCCTTCGCACCCTCCCGCTGCGCTATGCCGAACAGGCGCGTTCGGCCCTGAGGGTCGCCGAGTGGCTTCAGGCCCGCCCCGAGATTTCGCGCGTTCTCTATCCGCCCCTGCCCGGCGCGGCCGGTCATGACCTCTGGACCCGCGACTTCACCGGCGCCGCCTCCCTGATGAGCGTGGTGATGAAGGGCGGCGACCCGGCGGCGGGCGAGGCCTTTCTGGACGCCTTGACCCTGTTCGGCCTGGGCTATTCCTGGGGTGGGTTCGAAAGCCTGATCACGCATGAGACGCACCAGATGGCCTATCGCGCCCATCCTCCGAAGCTTGAGGGTGAACTGATCCGGCTGCACATCGGGCTGGAGGACCCGGCCGACCTGATCGCCGATCTGGAGGTCGGCCTGGGCGCCTTCCGCGCCGCGCTCACCCTTCCTTAAGCGCGACAACGGACTGTCCGTTCGTGCGCGCATCGCCAGCCCAGGTCCCGAATGATTCGCCGCCGCTGTGGGAGCAGCTGGCCGCAGGCTTCGTCGTCTTCATGCTTACGGGCGCCTTGATCGCGCCTGTGATCGCGCCGGACCAGGCCGAGACGCCGGTGCTGCGACTGATCTGGCTGCCGGTTTACGCCGTCACGGCCGGCCTTCTGGTCTTCCGCTTCGACAAGGCGATCCGCGCCTGGCCTGCCTGGTTGATGGTCGGCGCCTTGGTCGCCCTGGCCTACGTCTCTCAATACTGGTCGATCGATCCAGAGGTCACGGATCGCCGCGTCATCGCCATGGCGATCAACAGCGCCTTCGCCGTCTATCTGGGGGCCGTGTTTCGCGGCGCCGCCCTGCCGCGCGTCCTGATGCACACCTGTCTGGTGATGGCGGTGGGCAGTCTGATCATGGTGTTCGCCTATCCAAAGGTGGGCGTGCACCAGTTCGACAACGCCGGTCTCTGGCGCGGCCTGTGGTACGAGAAGAACCAGATGGGCCTGGTCATGGTCGTCGGCTCCGTTTCGGCGGCGGCCTGTCTGGCGGCCGACCAGATCGCCGCCAACGGACGCAAGCCCTGGGCCGCGTTGCTGACGCTGGCCCTGACGACCCTGCTGGTCTTGGCGACCCAGTCCAAGACGTCCCTGCTGTGCCTGATGATCGGCGTCGGCATGGTGGGCGGTTGGTGGGTCTTGAAGCAGGGGGGCGCGGCCGTGACTATCGTCTCCTTGTGGGCCGCTGTGGTCGGGATTGTCGGCGGCGGCTGGGCGTGGCACGTCGCCTCGGCCTCCATCCTCCAGGCCCTGGGAAAGGACCCTTCCCTGACCGGACGAACCCTGATCTGGGAGGCCCTTATGCGCAAGGTGGCCGAACGCCCCTGGACCGGATACGGCTTCAGCGCCTTCTGGGGCGTGGACTCGGTCCCGGCGCGCGAAATCCGCATCCAGACCCAGTGGCCCGTACCCAGCGCCCACAATGGCTGGATCGACCTTCTGGTCCAGTTGGGCTGGCCCGGCGCGATAGCAGTCGGGGCCCTGATCGTCATCGCCGTCGTCATGATCCTGGCCCGCACCAACGGCCTGGGCGCGCGCGAAGGCTATTGGAGCGTCGGCTATCTGTCGGTCTTTATCGCGCTCAGCCTGTCGGAAAGCGTGCTGCTGAACCACGCCAGCCTGCCTTGGTCGCTGATGCTGGCCATTCTGACGCGCGCCGTAACCTTCGATCCGCCGCCCGTGCGCGCGCCGCTTGCTCGACCGGCTTTGCGGGCCTACCAGAACCGGCCCCGAATCGCCTCAGACTATGTGAATGGCCGCCGACCTCTTCGCTTTTGACGACGAACCCGAAGCTCGCAAACCCGAGCCGCCTCAAAAGGCGTCGCAGCCCGCTGCGGCGATGCAGCCTCAGACTGCGCCCGCGGTGGTCCCCACGCCTGCGCCGCCCGCTGTTCAAGCCACGGCGACTACGGCGGCCGCCACCGGCTATTCCGCTTCGTCGATCGAAGTGCTGGAGGGGCTGGAACCCGTCCGCAAACGCCCCGGCATGTATATCGGCGGCACCGACGAACGCGCTCTGCACCATCTGTTCGCCGAAGTCCTCGATAATGCGATGGACGAGGCCGTGGCCCGCCACGCCAAACTGATCACCGTAGACCTGGACGCCGAGGGCTATCTGTCGGTGCGCGACGACGGGCGCGGCATTCCGGTCGATCCCCACCCGAAACATCCCGGCAAGTCGGCGCTGGAGGTGGTGATGACAGTCCTCCACTCGGGCGGCAAGTTTTCGGGCAAGGCCTATGAAACCTCTGGCGGTCTGCACGGCGTCGGCGTTTCTGTCGTGAACGCCCTGTCGGAACATCTGGACGTCACCGTCTGGCGCGACGGGTTTGAGTGGAAGCAGTCCTTCTCGCGCGGCCACGTCCTTGGTCCCATCCTGCAGGTCCAGCCGTCGAAGAAGAAGGGCACCCTGATCCGGTTCAAGCCGGACGACGAAATCTTCGGCATGGGCGCGGCCTTCAAGCCCGCCCGCCTGTTCCGCATGGCGCGGTCCAAGGCCTATCTGTTCCGCGGCGTCGAGATCAAATGGACCTGCGCGCCGGACCGGATCACCGACGCCACCCCGGCCCAGGCCCTGCTTCACTTCCCCGGTGGTCTGGCCGACGCCCTGACCGACCGCATCGGCCAGCTTGAGACCGTCACCCCCACTTTCGCCGGCCGCGCCGAACGTCAGGGCGAGGCCGGCGCCTTTGAATGGGCCGTCACCTGGTCGCCCATCGGTTTCGGTGAGTCTGACGGCTTCATCCAGTCCTACTGCAACACCGTCTCGACGCCGGATGGCGGCACGCACGAGGCGGGCTTCCGCGCCGCCCTGGTCAAGGGCCTAAAGGCCTATGGCGAGCTGACCAACGAGAAGCGCGCAGGCATCATCACCGCCGAAGACGTCATCGCCAACGCCGGCGCCCTGATCAGCGTCTTCATCAGAAATCCCGAGTTCCAGGGTCAGACCAAGGACCGCCTGTCCTCGCCCGAAGGCGCGCGTCTGGTGGAGCAGCTTCTGCGCGACCCGCTGGACCACTGGCTGACCGAAAGCCCCAAACAGGCCAACGCCCTACTGGGTTTCGTCGTGGACCGCGCCGAGGACCGCCTGCGCCGTCGCAAGGACAAGGAGGTCCAGCGCGCCGCCGCCACCCGCAAGCTGCGCCTGCCGGGCAAGCTGTCGGACTGCAGCCGTCAGGCCGCCGAAGGCACCGAACTGTTCATCGTCGAAGGCGATTCGGCCGGCGGCTCGGCCAAACAGGCGCGCGACCGCACGACCCAGGCCATCCTGCCGCTGCGCGGCAAAATCCTGAACGTCGCCTCGGCCACCGCCGACAAGCTGCGCCAGAACGTCGAACTGTCCGATCTGGCCCTGGCCCTGGGCGTCCAGCCCGGCAATCGCTTCAACATCGATGACCTGCGCTATGAGCGGATCGTCATCATGACCGACGCCGACGTGGACGGCGCCCACATCGCCGCCCTGCTGATCACCTTCTTCTATCGCGTCATGCCCGAGACAATCCGTCAAGGCCGCGTCTTCATGGCCCTGCCGCCGCTCTATCGGATATCCGCCGGCCCCCTGAGCGAATACGCCCGCGATGACGCCCACCGCGATGAACTGCTGGCCACCGTCTTCAAGGGCAAGAAGACCGAGATCGGCCGCTTCAAAGGCCTAGGGGAAATGATGGCGTCCCAGCTGAAGGAAACCACCATGGACCCGAAGAAGCGGACCCTGGCGCGCATCACCGTTCCCGACGCGGAATCCAGCGTCGAGGATCTGGTCGAACGGCTTATGGGCAAGCGCGCCGACGCCCGCTTCCAGTTCATTCAGGAAAACGCGCAGTTCGTGAAGGAAGAACTGGACGTCTGACGCCATCGCGGCCCTTCCAACGCACGGCGACGCCTGACACAAGGAGGCATGAGCATGACCGCCCCCTCATCCGCCGTCCTCGACGACCTGAAGGCCGCCCTGGGTTCCGGCGGCTGGACCCAGGACCCCGACGTCGTCGCGCCCTTCCTGACCGAATGGCGCAATCGCTGGACCGGGAACACGCCGATCCTGCTGACCCCGCGTTCGACGGAGGAGGTCGCCCGCGCCGTGGCCATCTGCGCGCGCGAGGGCGTCGCCATCACCCCCCAGGGCGGCGGCACCGGCCTGGTCGGCGGCCAGATTCCCTTCGGCGAAGTCCTGCTGTCGCTGAAGAAGTTGCGCGCCATCCGCGACGTCACCCCGCTGGACGACGCCATGACGGTCGAGGCCGGTCTGACCCTGTTGGAGGCGCAACAGGCGGCGACGGCGGCGGGCCGCTATTTTCCGCTCAGCCTGGCGGCCGAGGGATCGGCAACCATCGGCGGCGTGATCTCGACCAATGCGGGCGGCACCCAGGTTCTGCGCTACGGCATGATGCGCGATCTGGTGCTGGGGGTCGAAGCCGTCATGCCAAATGGCGAGGTCTTCAACGGCCTGAAGCGGCTGCGCAAGGACAACACCGGCTATGATCTCAAACATCTTTTTATCGGCGCGGAGGGCACATTGGGCGTGGTCACAGCCGCCACACTGAAGCTGTTTCCCATCATGCGGTCGCGCGCGGTGGCCATTGTCGGTCTGGAGACCGCAGCCGCCTCGGTAGAACTTCTGGCCCGCGCCAAGGCCGAGACCGGCGGCGGCGTGGAGGCTTTCGAACTGATGAAGCGCCTTGGCATGGAGCTGGTGCTCAAGACCATCCCCGACACCCGGGAACCGCTGGAGTCGACCCCCGAATGGTACGTCCTGATCGAGATCGCTTCAGGCACGCCCGGCGGCGCCGAGGCCCAGCTTGAACGGCTGCTTGAGGCCGCCTTCGAACAAGGCCTGATCAACGACGCCGCCCTAGCCCAGAACGACGCCCAGCGCGCCGCCTTCTGGCGTCTGCGCGAAGAACATTCTGCGGCGCTCAAGCCTGAGGGCGGCGGCTGGAAACACGATGTCTCGGTCCCCATCAGCCGCATCGCCGACTTCATCGACGAAGCCTCCGCCGCCGTCGAACGCTTCCATCCGGGCGCGCGAATCTCAGTCTTCGGCCATGTCGGCGACGGCAATCTGCACTACGACATCCTGCCGGGCGTCGGTCAGGATATCCCCGCCTTCATCGGGCGCTGGAAGGAAGGCTCCCAGGTCGTCCACGACGTCGTCGCGCGCTACGACGGCTCGATCTCGGCCGAACACGGGCTCGGCCGGCTCAAGACCGATGAAGTCAAACGCTACAAGACGCCGCTCGAAATCGAAACAATGGCTGCCATCCGCCTCGCGATTGATCCCAGGCGGATAATGAACCCCGCTGTCCTGTTCTGATCGGCGATCATCCCTGTCATTCAATTCCAATTAAATGCCGCAAGGCTAAGCTTAGGCTCAGGACTCATAGCTAGAAGGTGGCCGCGAGGGCTATGGCGGACAGGAAGACGTTCGGGCAGCGATCATAGCGCGTGGCGACCCGTCGCCAGTCTTTCAGCCTGCCGACCCGAAGGGCGGCGCGTAGCAGCCAACATGATCTCAATGCGGTTGCGCCGTTTGTAGCGGCGCTTGTCGTAGCGGATCGGTTCGGTGCGGGTTTTGCGGCCTGGGATGCACGGCGTGATCCCCTTGGCCTGCAAGGCGTCCCGGAACCAGTCGGCGTCGTAGCCCCGGTCTCCCAGAAGCCACTGGGCGCGTGGCAGGCTGTCCAGAAGAGCGGCAGCGCCGATGTAGTCGCTGACCGGTCGCATACCTTGCGGTAGTGGCGCGCCCGGCTTAGCGGCTGCGCCCGGTTCAAATCGTGTGCGAACCGGCTTATGTCAGCCGCGCTGTCACGGAGGCTGCCTTGCTGATCGTTCTTTCCCCCGCCAAGCGACTAGACTTCACCCCGGCCGACCCGGCCTTGCCCGGCTCTGACCGCCGCTTTCTGGAAGACACCGACAGTCTGGCCAAGACCGCCCGGTTGCAGACCAAGGCTGATCTGCGCCGGTTGATGGGGATTTCCGACGATCTGGCGACCCTGAACGTCGAGCGGTTCAAGGCCTTCGAGCCCGAATCGACCGGCGGCGTCCAGGCCGCGTTCGCGTTCGCCGGCGATGTTTATGAGGGGCTTCAGGCGCGTGAGCTGGACGCCAAGGCCCTGGACTTCGCCCAGGCGCACGTCCGCATCCTGTCCGGCTTCTATGGGCTGCTGCGTCCGCTTGACCGAATCCAACCCTATCGGCTGGAGATGGGTACGCGGCTGAAGACCCAGCGCGGCAACAGCCTCTACGACTTCTGGGGCGACCGCATCTCCAAACAGTTGAACGCGGACGCGGCCGATCAGGCTGATCCCACCCTGGTGAACCTGGCCAGCCAGGAATATTTCGGCGCCGTGGACGCCAAGGCGCTGAACCTGCCGGTCGTCACGCCGCAGTTCCGCGAGGAGAAAAACGGCGAGACCCGCATCGTCTCCTTCTTCGCCAAGAAGGCGCGCGGCGCCATGACCCGTTTCGCCATCGACGAGCGGGTGGAACGGGTCGAGGATCTGAAGGCTTTCGACCGCGACGGCTACCGTTTCGACAAGGCCGCATCGACCGGCAGCGACTGGATATTCATCAGGTCGCGAAATTCTTGATCAACGGCGCGTCATGCCGCTAGTCTCGACCGAAAGATCATAAAGGGCGGACCCATGTCAGAACGGCCTCACTCCTCGACCCAAGATCAGGCCTCGCTGCTTCGCCAGATCGGCGACCTGTCCGGTCAGGTCGCGGTCGTCACCGGCTCGACTTCCGGCATCGGTCTGGCACTGGCGCGGGCGGTGGTGGCGGCGGGCGGCGACGTGGTGCTGAATGGCCTGGGCGATCCGCTCGAAATCGAACGCGCCCGCGCCGATCTGGAAGGCTCGTCCGGGCGGCGCGTCCTCTATCATCCCGCCGACATGACCCAAGGCGACCAGATCGCAGATATGGTCGCCTTTGCGCAGCGCGAGCTTGGTCGGCTGGACATCCTGGTCAACAACGCCGGCATCCAGCATGTCGAATCCGTCGAGAACTTCCCTGCCGATCAGTGGGAGAAGATTATCGCCATCAACCTGTCCTCGGCCTTCTACGCCACGCGCGCCGCCATCCCGATCATGAAGGCGCAGGGGCGCGGTCGGATCGTCAACATGGCCTCGGCCCACGGCCTGGTCGCCAGTCCGTTCAAGTCGGCCTATGTGGCGGCCAAGCATGGGATCGTCGGCTTCACCAAGACCGTGGCGCTGGAACTGGCGCGCGACAACATCACCTGCAACGCCATCTGCCCCGGTTTCGTCGAGACCCCCATCGTGTCGAAACAGATCGCCGACCAGGCCCGCACACGCAACATGAGCGAGGAGCAGGTGCTGACCGACGTGATCCTGGCCGCCCAACCGACCAAACGGTTCGTGACGACCGAGGAACTGACCGGGATGTTCCTCTATCTGGTCAGCGACCTGGGCGCCTCGGCCAACGGCGCCAGCTTCTCCATCGACGGCGGCTGGACCGCGCAATAGGGTCTGACAGGCAGGGGCGGACGCGGGGGCGATATGGCGATCTTCAGACGCAAGCCCCCCCAACCGGCGGACGCGACCGCTCAACCATCGGGCAAACGGCCGATCTGTCTGGCGCTTCAGGGGGGCGGCGCGCACGGCGCCTTCCAGTGGGGCGTGCTGGACCGGCTGCTGGAAGACGACCGCCTCGACATTCGCGCCATCTCGGGCGTTTCGGCCGGCGCCATGAACGCCGCCGCTTTGGTCTCGGGTCTGGCGGCAGGCGACGCCCGCGCCGCCCTGGACAGGCTGTGGCGCGAGGTGAACCAGTCGGGCGGCCGCAACGTCTTTGGCGACAGCGCTATCTGGAACGCCGCCCAGCCGCCGGACTGGATGAAGGACAATCCCTTCTGGCGCGCCGGCGAGACGCTGGCCCTGTCGATGAGCCCCTATGAATTCAACCCCCTGAACCACAATCCCCTGAAACGGGTTCTGAAAGCCGCCGTCGATTTCGGCGCCGTTCAGGCGACCGACATAAAGCTGTTCGTCGCCGCGACGGCGGTGCGTCAGGCCAGGGCGCGGATATTCACCGCCAGCGAGATCAACGCCGATGTCCTGATGGCGTCGGCCTGCCTGCCCCACCTGTTTCAGGCGGTCGAGATCGAGGGCGAGCCCTATTGGGACGGCGGCTATCTGACCAATCCGCCACTGTGGCCCCTGACGGGCGAGGATACGCCGGACGATGTGCTTCTAGTCACATTGAACCCCATGACGCGCGAGGAAACGCCGCGCAGCGCCGCCGACATCATGGATCGGCTGAACGAGATTGTCTTCAACGCCCCCCTGGTCGCGGAACTTCGCGCCATCGCCATCGCGGGCGAGATGATCGGTCAGGGTCAGATCGACGTGGGCGGCCAAGGGCCATACCGCCACGTTCGAATGCACGCCATCGAGGCGGATCGCTGGCTGTCGGACCTGTCGCTGCGCACCAAGTTCAACACCGAATGGAGCTTCCTGAACGATTTGAAGACGCGCGGCCGCGCCGCCGCCGACGAATGGCTGGACAGTTGTCTGGGCGCCGTTGGGCGCCATGCTAGCGTCGATATGCAGGCCCGATTCGGCTAACCGACGAAGCCGGCGGCCCGTCTCAGACGATCGTTGATGGCCTCTCCCAGGCCCTTTGGCGGGATCGGCGAGACGGCGATGCCGACCGGGCGTGTGCGATCCGCCTCGCGCAGCAACCTAAACAGATTGGCGGCCGCCTGCGCCAGATCGCCGGCGGGGCTCAGACTCCAGCGCGCCTCGCCCACGCCGGGGCCGAACCCCAGCAGGATTTCGCCTGGCCTTGCGACGTCCGCTGCAATCCGCACCGGGGCGTCCGGCGCATAGTGCAGCGCCAGCCGTCCGGGAGAACGGCGCCCCTCCCCGCTGTCGGCCAGCGGCCCGACCACGGTCTCGATCTGGGCCCGGGTCACCGCGCCGGGCCGCAACAAGGCGACACGGCCGTCCAGCACCGACACGACCGTGCTTTCCAGCCCGACCTGACACGGCCCGCCATCGACGGCGGCGGCGACGGCGAAGCCGGTTTCCTCCAACGCATCGTCGAAGGTCGTCGGGCTGGGCCGTCCCGAACGGTTGGCGGAGGGCGCCACGACAGGCCCGCCGAACGCCGCCAAAACCGCCCGAGCCATCGGGTGGGCCGGAACCCGGATCGCCACGCTGTCCAGACCGGCGCGTGCTAGGTCACAGACCCGCGCGGCGGAACGAACGGGCGCGACGATCGTCAACGGTCCGGGCCAGAAGGCGTCGGCCAGAGCCTGGGCCGTGGCGCCGAACACCGCGATCTCGGCCGCCGCCGCCGCTTCGGCGACATGCGAGATCAGTGGATTGAACCGTGGCCGCCCCTTGGCTTCGAAGATGGCCGCGACCGCCTTCGGGTCGCCGGCGTCGGCGCCCAGGCCATAGACGGTCTCGGTCGGCAGCAGGATCAGGGCCCCGGCCTTCAGGGCGTCGGCGGCCTCTTGCGGAGTCGCCCTCATGGTCTGCGCGGAATCAGCGGGATCATCCGGTGCAGCACATTGTCCCGGTCAATGAACTGATGCTTCAGCGCCGCCAGGACGTGCAGGGCGATCAGGACATACAGCCCCTTCACCGCCAGACCATGGATGGCCATCAGCCCCCGCGCCGCCTCTCGCCCCCCGCCGATGGGCAGCAAGGGCCATTCGAACAGGCCGAACCATTGGATGGCGCGGCCGCCGGCCGAAGACGCCAGCCAGCCGGTCATTGGAATGACGATCAGCGCCAGATAGAACAGCACATGGGTCGCCCGCGCCGCCACCCTCTGCCAGCGCGGCAGGTCGGACGGCAGGGCGATGGCGGGATGGGCCAGACGCCAGCCGATGCGCGCCAGCGTCAGCGCCAGGATCGTCAGACCCAGCGACTTGTGCAGCATGACGAACTGGCCCGACAGCGGGCCCTCGGTATTCTCGTGCGCCGTGATCAGCAGCACTTGGATCAGGACCGCCGCCGCGATCCCCCAGTGCAGGACCAGGGACACGATCGAATATCGATTTCGCGGTTCGCCCATGGCTTCCCTTCCGTGACGGCACTACGTCACCTTGCGCAGAGACGAGGCGCGTCGCCAAGACGCTTGCGACACCCCGCCTCGACGCGGCACTTAGGCCGCAAAGACGATTGAGGAAACCCATGACCTACCGCGCGCCCGTTCGAGACTTGGCCTTCACCCTGGAAGCCGTCGCCGGCATGGCCGACGTCGCCGCGACCGGCGCCTTTCCCGACTACGACGCCGATGTCGCCGCGGCCGTGATCGAGGCCGCCGGCCAGTTTTCCGAAGAGGTGCTGGCGCCCCTGAACCGCATCGGCGACCAGCAGGGCTCGACCTACGCCAACGGCGCCGTCACCGCCGCGCCGGGTTTCGCCGACGCCTATCGCCAGTTCGCCGCCGGCGGCTGGACCGGCCTGTCCGCCCCGGCCGAGGCCGGAGGCCAAGCATTGCCCAAGGCGCTGGAGCTGGCCGCCTATGAGACCGTGCACGCCGCCAATATGGCGTTCGGCCTGTGTCCCATGCTGTCGCTGGCCGCCATTGAGGCGCTGGAGCAGGTCGGCACCCCGGAGCAGAAGTCGAAATATCTGACCAAACTAGTCAGCGGCGAATGGACCGGGGCCATGGTCCTAACCGAGCCGGGCGCCGGGTCGGACCTGGGCGCCCTGACCGCCACCGCCACGCCGAACGGCGACGGCACCTATGCGCTGAACGGCCAGAAGATCTTCATCACCTGGGGTGACCACGACGCCACCGACAACATCGTCCATCTGGTCTTGGCCAGACTGCCCGACGCGCCCAAGGGGCCGAAGGGGATCAGCCTGTTCCTGACGCCCAAGTTCGCGGTCAAGGACGACGGAAGCCTGGGCGACCGCAACGCCTTCCGCCCGGTCGGGGTCGAGCACAAGCTGGGCATCCACGCCTCGCCCACCTGCGTCATGAGCTATGAGGGCGCGACCGCCGAGTTGGTCGGACAGCCCAACCAAGGCTTGGCCCACATGTTCGTGATGATGAACGCCGCCCGCCTGGCTGTCGGAGTCGAGGGCGTCGGCGTCGCCGAACGCGCCTATCAGCACGCCCTGGCCTATGCGCTGGAGCGTCGTCAGGGCCGTTCTGTCTGGACGGGCGAGGCCAATGCGCCGATCTTCGATCACCCGGATGTGCGCCGGATGCTGGGTGTCATGAAGGCCAAGATTTCTGCCGCCCGCGCCATCTGCCTGTCCACCGGCGTCGCCGCCGATCTGGCCCGACACGCCGCGACAGAGGAGGAGCGCCGCCGCTGGAAGGGTCGCGAAGACCTGTTCACCCCCATCGCCAAGGCCTGGTCCACCGACGTCGGGTGCGACGTGGCCTCGATGGGCGTGCAGGTCCACGGCGGCATGGGCTTTATCGAGGAGACTGGCGCGGCCCAATACTATCGCGACGCCCGTATCGCCCCGATCTACGAAGGCACCAACGGCATCCAGGCCATGGACCTGGTCGGGCGCAAGCTGTCGATGGACGGCGGGGAATCGGCCAAGGCCCTGATTGCGGACATGAAGGCGACGCTCGCCGACCTCGGGGCGCTCTATCCCGGCAAGCCCGTCGAACGGTTCGCCACGGCCATCGAGGCGGTCGAGGACGCAACCCTCTGGCTGTTGGACCAGAAGGCTGACGCGAATGCGGCGGCCGACGTTCTGGCCGCCGCCGACGCCTATCTGAAACTGCTGGGCGACGTCGTCGGCGGCTGGATGCTGGCCAAAGGCGCGTTGGCGGCCAAGGCCCGGCTCGACGCCAAGGACGGCGATCCGGCCTGGCTGCAGGGCAAGCTGGACCTCTACGAAATCTACGCCGCCAATGTGCTGGGCCACGTCTCCAGCCGCCTGGCGGCCGTGGGCCAGGGCGGCGCCCTGCTGCAACGCCTGTCGGTCGAGGCGCTGGCGGGCTGAACCGCGTGGCGCCTCATTGACCTTCGTCGTCGGAGGCCCGCAAGGTGCGGCCTTGACCTTCAAATGCAGGGAGCGACCGATGAACCGTCGGCAAGTGATCATGTCCACGGCAGCCACGGCCCTGGCCGCCTCGGCCGCCCCTGCCCTCGCCCGCCAACCTGCCGGAGCCTCGATGCCCCAACCGCCCGTCGCCAAGAAGATACCTGTCGTCATCGAACAGTTGGGCCGCACCCGAACCGATGACTATCAATGGATGAAGGACGACAACTGGCAGGCGGTTCTGCGCGACCCGACCCTGATCAAGGCCGAGGTCAAGGAGCATCTGACGGCCGAGAACGCCTATCGCGAGGCCATGATGGCCTCCACCCTGCCGCTGCAGCAGACGATGTTCGCCGAGATGCGCGGTCGCATCAAGGAAGACGACAGTTCGGTGCCCGCGCCCGATGGCGGCTGGAACTACTACGTCGAATACAAGACCGGCGATCAGCACCCCCGCTACATGCGAGTAGAACGCCAAGGCACATGGATGGTGGACGGCCAGCCGGTGACGAAGAATTTCGTCATGGCTCCGACCCCGCAACTGCTGCTGGACGCCAATGTCCTGGCCAAAGGCAAGGCCTATTCGGAAGTGTCGGCCGCCTCCCACAGCCCCGACCACGCCCTGTTCGCCTATGCCGAGGACGCCCAAGGGTCCGAGGTCCACAAGATTTACGTCAAGGACATCGCCACGGGCGAGGTTCTGCCTGATGTGATCGACAGCGCCACCGGCGACTTCGTCTTCTCGCCCGACAGCCAGTGGATCTTCTGGACCAACCGCGACGACAACGGCCGCCCGGACAAGATCTTCCGTCGCCCTGCGCGCGGCGGCGAAACCACACTGGTCTATGAAGAGGCCGACGACGGCATGTTCATCGGCGTGGGCCGCACCGCCGACGATCAGTTCATCCTGATCGGCATCCAGAACCAGGAAACGTCGGAAGCCCGTTATATCCCCGCCGCGACACCGACCGCCGAGCCGGTGGTGCTGGAGCCGCGCGTCGTCGCCGTTCGCTATGACGCGGATCACTGGGGCGACCGCTGGGTGATCCGCACCAACGCCGACGACGCTATCGATTTCAAGATCGTCCAGGCCCCGAGCGCGACGCCGTCGAAGGCGAACTGGACCGATCTGGTCGCCCACACGCCCGGCCGCTTCATCGAAGGTCTCGACCTGACCTCCGCCCATCTGGCCCGCCAGGAACGCGCCGACGCCAACACCCGGATCATCATCCGCGACCGGGCCGGCGCTGAGCATGAGATCGCGGTGGACGAGCCGGCCTTCGCCCTGTCGCTGGCCGGCGCGTCGGAGTTCGAGACGACGACCACCCGCTACGCCTACAACTCGCCGTCCACCCCGACCCAGACCTTCGACTACGACATGGCGACGCGGGAACGGACGCTGCGCAAGACCCAGCAGATTCCGTCCGGTCACAACATCGAAGACTATGTGGTGGAGCGTCTGAACGCCCCGGCGTCCGATGGACAGCTTGTGCCGGTGACGGTGCTGCGTCGAAAATCGACGCCGGTCGACGGCTCGGCGCCCCTGCTGCTCTATGGCTATGGCTCCTATGGCATTCCCATGCCCGCAAGCTTCTCGACCAACCGGCTGTCGCTGGTGGATCGCGGCTGGATCTACGCCATCGCCCACATTCGGGGCGGCTCCGACAAGGGCTGGGGCTGGTTCCTGGACGCCCGGAAGATGACGAAGAAGAACACCTTCACCGACTTCATCGCCGCCGCCGAACATCTGATCGACCGCAAATACGCGACGACCGGGCACATCGTCGCTCAGGGCGGATCGGCGGGCGGCCTGCTGATGGGCGCCGTCACCAATATGCGGCCCGACCTGTGGGCCGGCGTGATCGGTCAGGTGCCATTCGTGGACGTGATCAACACCATGAGCGACACCTCCCTGCCGCTGACGCCGCCCGAATGGCCCGAATGGGGCAACCCCATCGAGGATGCGGCCGCCTACGACTATATGCTCAGCTACAGCCCCTACGATCAGGTCGCGCCTAAAGCCTATCCGGCCGTGCTGGCCACCGGCGGCCTGTCCGACCCGCGCGTCACCTATTGGGAGCCGGAGAAGTGGGTCGCCAAGCTGCGGCCCGCCACGACCTCGGGCAAGCCTGTGCTGCTGAAGATCAACATGGAGGCCGGCCACGGCGGGGCGGCCGGGCGATTCGACTATTTGAAGGAAGTCGCCCACGACTACGCCTTCGCCGTCTGGGCCGTCGACAAGGGGTGGGAGACGGCGTGAGCGCACCAACGGTTCGCGACGCCCGTCCCGACGACATCGCGGCGATCACCGCCATCTATGCGGAGAGCGTCGCCAACGGGCGAGGCACGTTCGAGCTGGAACCGCCGGACGAGGCCGAGATGGCGTCACGTCTGGCGGTGGTCCAAACCCTGGGCCTGCCCCGTCTGGTCGGCGAAATCGGCGGCCGGGTCGCCGGATACGCCTACGCTGCGCCGTTCCGCACACGCCAAGCCTATCGCTATATGGTCGAGGATTCGATCTACGTCGCGCCTTGGGCGCGCGGACAGGGCGTCGCCGGCGCCCTGCTCGATGCCCTGATCCAGCGCTGCGAAGCGTTGAGCCTTCGTCAGATGGTGGCGGTCATCGGCGATTCGGAAAACGTCGGCTCCATCGCCCTGCATCGGACACGCGGCTTCCTCGACGCTGGCGTCTTCAAGGCGGCCGGCTGGAAGCACGACGACTGGCGAGACGTGGTCTTCATGCAGCGTGCCCTGGGCCAGGGCGGCGATTCATCGCCCGACGCGCCAGGCCTGCCGTTGGTAGACAAGAAGCGCGGTTAAGCCTGCGACGACGCCACGGGCCGGTTCGACTGATCGTCTATGTGCCGCACGGCCTCATAGCCGAGCAGGGCCACACCGATAAGGAACATCAGCCCACCGGCGATCAACACCAATCGGACATGCCGATGCAGGTGGTAAAGCATCTCGCCGATCATCGACGGTCCCACGCGATCTCGGATCGTGCCAAATCGATCCGTTCCGTTCACTTTAACGCAAAAGTCGCGCCTGACGGAATCGCAGGTCCGTGAACGACGTTACATCAAACCAGACGGCTTTGGACTACGGCCGCGCCAATGAAGCTCGCGAACAGCGGGTGGGGCGCGAACGGGCGACTCTTCAGTTCGGGATGATACTGGACGCCGATGAACCACGGATGGTCGGGACGTTCGACCGTCTCGGGCAACACGCCGTCCGGCGACAGACCGGCGAAGACCAGCCCCGCCTTGGCCTCGATCGCTTCGCGATAGTTGATGTTGACCTCGTAGCGATGGCGGTGCCGTTCACTGATGGCGGTCGCGCCGTAAATCTCCGCAATCTTGGATCCCGACGTCAGCGTCGAATCATAGGCGCCCAGACGCATGGTGCCGCCCAGGTCCCCGCCCTGCTGTCGCAGGACGCGCTGGTTGCCCTGCGTCCATTCGGTCATCAGGCCGACGACTGGCTCGTCCGTAGGGCCGAACTCGGTCGAGGACGCCTTGGGGTAGCCTGCCAGGTTCCGCGCCGCCTCGATCACCGCCATCTGCATGCCGAAGCAGATGCCGAAATAGGGGATGTTGCGTTCGCGGGCGAAACGCGCCGCCTCGATCTTGCCTTCCGATCCACGCTCGCCGAACCCGCCGGGCACCAGGACCGCGTGCGCGCCCTGCAGCCGCTCCTCGCACGCTTCAGGATCGCCTTCGAAGGTGTCGGCCTCCACCCAATCGATGTTGACCTTGACGTTGTTGGCCACGCCGCCGTGATGCAGCGCCTCGATCAGGGACTTATAGGCGTCCTTCAGGACCGTATATTTGCCGACCACGGCGATGGTGACTTCGCCATCGGGGTGAAGGCGACGGCGAGAAATTTCCTGCCAGCGGGTCAGGTCCGGCTCCGGCGCGTCCGTGATGCCGAAATGGGCCAGAACTTCGCGGTCCAGACCTTCGCGGTGATAGTCCAGCGGCACGGCGTAGATGTCGGCCGAATCCATCGCCTGGATGACGCCGCTTTCACGCACGTTGCAGAACTGGCCGATCTTGCGCTTTTCCTCGGCCGGGATCGGCTGTTCGCAGCGGCACAGCAGGATGTCGGGCTGGATGCCGATGGATCGCAGTTCCTTGACCGAGTGCTGCGTCGGCTTGGTCTTCATCTCCCCGGCTGTCTTGATGAAGGGCAGAAGAGTCAGGTGGACGAAGCACGACTGGCCGCGCGGGAGGTCCTGACCCAGTTGGCGGATGGCTTCAAAGAAGGGCAGTCCCTCGATGTCGCCGACCGTGCCGCCGATTTCGACCAGCACAAAGTCCACATCCTCGCCCACATCTGTCAGGGCCGGCGTCAGGCAGAAGGATTTGATCTGATCCGTGACGTGCGGGATGACCTGCACCGTGGCGCCCAGATAGTCGCCGCGACGCTCCTTCTCCAGGATGGTCGAATAAATCCGGCCCGTGGTGATGTTGTCGGACCTGGCCGCCGACACGCCGGTGAACCGCTCATAGTGGCCCAGGTCCAGGTCGGTCTCGGCGCCGTCATCGGTCACGAAGACCTCCCCGTGCTGATAGGGGCTCATGGTGCCCGGATCAACGTTCAGATAGGGGTCCAGCTTGCGCAGGCGGACCTTGTAGCCGCGCGCCTGCAGAAGAGCGCCGAGAGCGGCGGAGGCGAGGCCTTTTCCTAGCGAGGAAACCACGCCGCCGGTGATGAACACATAGCGAGCCATGGGGGGACACCTTACTCCATGATTCGCAAACGGCGCATGGCCCGCGGCGAATCGAACTGTTGATCAAAAGAAGAAAGCGCGCCCTGCGGCGCGCTTTCCAAAACTCTGGTCGGGATTTCCGACCCTTACTGGGCGGGTTGCTGGGCCGGGGTCGGGGCCGTCGCGGGCCGGGCGCCCGCTGACGGCAGACTGGCTTCCAGATCGTCCAGCGACGGCGCCGCCGGCTGCGCCGGTGTGGCTGGCTGTTGCTGCGCGGGCTGCTGCGGCGCCTGGCTCTGAGGCGTGGTGGCCAGCGATCCGACGGCGTCGGCGTCGATGCCCGAAACCGAGGCGCGATCCATGTTGCCGACCACGGTCAGCACGATGGTCAAAACGAACAGCAGGGCCGCCAAGATCCAGGTGATCTGCGTCAGCAGATTGCCCGCGCCCCGCGCCGTCATGAAGCCCGAAGGTCCGCCGCCCATGCCCAGGGCGCCGCCCTCGGACCGTTGGAGCAGCACCACCCCCGTCAGGGCGACGGCGACGATGATAATGGCGACGAGCAGAATGGTCTGGAGCATGGTGTCAATCATGTGGGCGCGGATCTGCGCCGATCAAGCGGCGGCCTCTATCATCGAAGCGCGCCGGGGGCAAACCATCCTCAGACGGCCGCCTGGATGATCGGAATGAAATCCGCCGCCGTCAGCGATGCACCGCCGACCAGGGCTCCGCCGACCTCAGGCGCGGCCAGGATGTCGCGGGCGTTATCCGGCTTGACCGAACCGCCATACAGGATCGGCGCGGCGCGCGCGCCCTCCCCCAACCGCCTGACGATGGCGGCGCGGACGGCCGCATGGACCTCTGCGATCTGATCCAAAGTGGGCGTCAGGCCCGTGCCGATGGCCCACACCGGCTCATAGGCCACGGCGAAAGGCCGTTCCGACAGGCTGTCGGACAACGAACCCTCGACCTGCGCGGACACCACGGCGATGGCTTCACCCGCCTCACGCTGCGCCAGGGTCTCGCCGACGCAGACGATTGGTTCAAGGCCTGCAGTCAATGCCGCTTCGACCTTGGCCGAAACCTCGGCGTCCGTCTCGCCAAAGCTCGCCCGGCGTTCGGAGTGCCCCAGGATCACCAGCGTCGCCCCTGCGTCCGCCAGCATCTCGGCCGAAACCGATCCGGTGAAGGCGCCTGACGGCTTGGCGTGGCAGTCCTGCCCTCCGACGGCCGTCGCCCCGTCCTTCAACACGGTCGCCATACGCTCGACCAGCGTCGCGGGCGGACACAGGGCGACCCGACAGGCGCCATCGAGGGTTTTTGCGGCGTCTCGGATCGCCCGCGCTTCATCCAAGGCCCCGGCCAGGCCGTTCATCTTCCAATTGCCGACGATCATCTTCACGGATTGTTTCATGGCCGCCTCTCTAGGGGGCGTAAACCGCGAAGCCAAGAGGCGCGCCGCAATCTCGACATCATGCCATCCTTGCGGGGGCGTGCCCGGCGCGACTATACGCGACAGCTGACGCCAATATCGGCCTGTCCCGGGTTTTCGAATGCTCACCGCCTTCCGCGCCTTCTCTCGATCCAAATGGGCGGCCGCCCTGCTTGTCCTGATCGCGATCAGTTTCGTCATCGTCGGCGCGCGCATGGACGTGTTCTCGAACCTGGGGCCGAAGCATGTGATCGACGCCGGCGAGCGTTCGATGAACGAGGCCGAGTTCAAGACCGCATTCGACCAAGTGCGCGAGCGGCTGCAGCAGCAGGTGGGCCGCCCGTTGACCAATCAGGATCTGGTCGCCGAGAACATCCACACCCGTTTCCTCGCCGAGCAGACCGAACAGCTGGGCTTCCTGAACTGGGCCTGGAAAGCGGGCATCCGCCCTGGCCAGGAACTGGTCGTCAAACAGATCCGCAAGATTCCGGCCTTCTTCAATTCTGTCACCGGCCAGTTCGACCAGCAGGCCTATCAGGCCGCCCTGGCCCAGCAGAACCTGACGCCGGCCATGCTGGAGCAGGACCTGCGTGACCAATACGCCACCGAACATTTCGGCGCCGCCGTCTTCGCCGGCGCCCGCGTGCCGCGCATCTACGGCGCCCTGCTGGCCGGTTCGGCGCTTGAAACGCGCGATGGTCGCTGGTTCGAAGTGACCTCGGCCATGGCGGGCCAGGTTCCCGCCCCGACCGACGCCCAGTTGAACGCCTTCATCCAGGAAAACGCCGAGCGTCTGCGCGCGCCCGAGTTCCGCATGGTTTCGGTCGTGCTGTTCACGCCCGACAACGCCGGCAATGCGCCGATCTCGGAAGATCGTATTCGTGAGCGCTTCGAGTTTAAGAAGGACACATTGGGCAAGCCCGAGACCCGCACCTTCGTCACCTTGACGGCCCCGAACCGCGAGACGGCCCAGAAGATCGCCGCCGCCCTGCGCGCCGGTCAGTCGCCCGCCGACGTGGGCCGCGCCAACAACATCGCCCCCGCCAGCTTCGAGGCCACCCCGCGCGCCGCCATCGGCGACGCCGCCACGGCCGGCGCCGTCTTCGGCCTGCAAGCCAATCAGGTGTCCGATCCCGTCCAGGCCGGCGTCGGTTTCGCCGTCGCCAAGGTCACGGCCATTCAGCCCGCCGCCCCGGCGTCGCTGGAAAGCGCCCGCCAGGAGCTGATCCAGGAACTACGCGCCGAGGATGTGAAGACCCAGACCTACGCCAAGGTCGAGAAGTACGAAGCCGCCCGCACGGCCGGTAAGTCCCTGGCCGACGCCGCGCGTGAAGCCGGCGGCCGCATGGTCGACCTGCCGCCGTTCACAAAGGACGGCAAGCTGCCGAACGGTCAGGCGCTGAACGCCCCGCCGCAAATCTTCGAGACGGCCTGGAGCCTGACCAAGGGCGGCGAAAGCGACGTGGTCGACGCCGGCCAGGGCCAGTATTTCGCCATCCGCGTCAACGACATCCGCCCCTCGGCCTTGCCGACCCTGGCCGAAGTCCGCGCGCCCCTGGCCGAACAGTGGATCCAGCGCGAAACGATGCGCCGTCTGTCGACCAAGGCTGAGGATTTGACCGGCCGCGTCCGCAATGGCGAGGACATCGCCGCCGTCGCCCGCTCGGTGAACGCGCCCCTCACGGTCCGAACCGGCGTGGTCCGCAATCAGGAAACCCAGCAGTCGCTGGGACAGGGCGTGTTGCAGGGTCTGTTTGGCCAGTCCAAGGGCCAGGCCTTCTCGCAGCCGGCGTCGCAGACCGCCTATGTCGTCGGTCGCGTGGACAACATCCATGCCGCCAATCCCGCCGCCGCCGGCCCGCTGGCCGAACAGGTCCGTCCGCGTCTGACCCAGGAACTGGTCCAGGCCATGGTTCAGTCGTCCTTCACCGCCGGCGCCCAGCGTTCCAAGGCCAAGAACGATCCAGCCCAGGCGCTTTCTGCGCTGGGCCTGTCGGCCGACGCCAAGCCCGCCGCCCCGGCGCAATGAGCACGGCGACGCCTGCCGACGCCGATTTCGACGCCTTCGCCGCCGGTCTTCGGGCCGGTCGGCCGCAGGTGATCGTGCGCCGGATCATCGACGATCTGGAAACGCCGGTTTCGGCCTATCTGAAACTGGGCCTGGACCGCCCCTACGCCTGCCTGCTGGAATCGGTGGAAGGCGGTGCGGTCAACGGTCGCTATTCGATCCTGACGCTGGACCCCGACGTGGTCTGGCGTTGCCGGGCGAACGCGGCCGAGATGGCCCGTGGGCAGGCCATCGGCCAAGGTGCCTTCACACCCGAGAGCCTGCCGGCGCTTCAGTCGCTGCGCGGCCTGATCGCGGCCTCGCGGTTCGATCTGCCCGACGACCTTCCGCCCATGGCGGCGGGCCTGTTCGGGGTGTTCGGCTATGACATGGTGCGGCTGCTGGAGCCGTTGGGTGCGCCCAATCCCGACCCGCTGGATTTGCCAGACGCCGTCCTGACCCGGCCGTCGCTGGTCGCCATCTTCGATTCGGTGCGTCATGAGATCGTCCTGGTCTCCGCCGCCTACCCGGACGCGGGACTAGAGCCTGAGTCCGCCCACGACGCGGCGGTGGCGCGGCTCGACGCCTTCGAAGCCGCCTTGCGTGATCCGCTGCCAGTCCGCGCCGCGCCTCAGAAAACCCAGGCGCCGGCCTTCGCCTCGCCGGTGGACGAAGCCGGCTTTGGCGAGATGGTGGCGCGCGCCAAGGACTATATCGCCGCCGGCGACATCTTTCAGGTCGTGCTCAGCCACCGATTCTCCGCGCCCTGGTCGGCCGATCCCTTCGCCTTCTATCGATCGCTGCGCCGCCAGAACCCGTCGCCCTATCTGTTCTATCTGAATTTCGACGGCTTCCAGCTGGCCGGATCCAGCCCGGAAATCCTGGTTCGGCTGAAGGACGGCGAAGTGACCATTCGTCCGCTGGCCGGCACCCGGGCGCGCGGCGAGACGCCCGAGGCGGACAAGGCGCTGGAAGTCGAACTGCTCGCCGATCCGAAGGAGCGGGCCGAGCATCTGATGCTGCTGGACCTGGGCCGCAATGACGTGGGCCGCGTGGCCGCGCCGGGCACGGTGGAGGTGACGGAAAGCTTCGTCGTCGAACGCTACAGCCAGGTGATGCACATCGTCTCAAACGTGCGGGGCAAGGCCGATCCGCGTCTCGACGCCGTCGACACCCTGCTGGCGGCCCTGCCCGCCGGCACCCTGTCGGGCGCGCCCAAGGTTCGCGCGATGGAGATCATCGACGAACTGGAAAGCCAGAAGCGCGGCATCGGCTACGGCGGGGGCGTCGGCTATATCTCGGCCGGTGGCGAGGCGGACATCTGCATCACCCTGCGCACCGCCCTGTTCGCGGACGACCGCATCTTCGTTCAGGCTGGGGCCGGAGTGGTCGCCGACAGCGATCCGGCCGCCGAATACGCCGAAACCCAGCACAAGGCGCGCGCGCCGATGCGGGCGGCCGAGGAAGCCTGGCGCTTTCGCACCGGCAATCGCTAGCGGGTCAGCGTCGTCGTCGGGTCGTCGAACTGGACGCCCGGCCCGACGATGACCACTCCGGCCATCAGCAGCGCCGCCATCGCCGCCAGAGCGGCGGCGCCCAAGGCGGCGGCCGCGCTCGGCGGGCTTTCGACCACGACCAGCCTGGCCCTGGCGGCGGCGATCTTGGCGGCGATGTCTTTTTCTGCGGTCAGTTTCACAGCCGCATCCTGCGTCCATGCGAGTTAAAATGCGCTTTACCGCCGCGCTGGCTTGGCGCGGACGCCTGTCGCGCCTAGAAGCCAAGGCATGATCCTCGTCGTCGATAACTACGACAGCTTCACCTACAACCTCGTCCACTACCTCGCGGAGTTGGGCGCGCCGACGCATGTGGTGCGCAACGACGACCTGACGGTGGACCAGGCGTGGGCGCTGAACCCCGCCGCCGTCCTGCTGTCCCCCGGCCCCTGCGCGCCGGATCAGGCCGGCATCTGCCTGCCGCTGATCCAGACGGCGCCGGCCTCCATGCCGATCCTGGGCGTCTGCCTGGGTCATCAGGCCATCGGTCAGGCGTTCGGCGGCGATGTGATCCGCGCCAAGACCCTGATGCACGGCAAAACGTCGCCCATCCTGCATGAGAGCCAGAGCGTCTTCGCCGGCCTGCCCTCGCCCTTCACCGCCACCCGCTATCATTCGCTGGCCGTCCGGCGCGAAACCCTGCCCGATGACCTGGAGGTCACCGCCTGGACCGCCGACGGCGAGATCATGGGCCTGCGGCATCGCGTCCGTCCGATCCACGGCGTGCAGTTCCACCCGGAATCGATCGCCACCGAACACGGCCATGACATGCTGGCCAACTTCCTCGATATCGCCGGCGTAAAGCGCCTCGCGGCCGCCTGATCGTGGCGGACTGACCATGGCGGAAGGGTTCAAGCCGATCCTGGCCCGGCTGGTCGAGGGCCGACCGCTGACGTCGGAACAGGCGCACGACTTCTTCGCCGCCTGTCTGCGGGGCGAGCCGACCCCGTCCCAGGTCGCAGCCGCCGTCACCGCCATGCGGATGCGCGGCGAAACGGTGGATGAGATCGCCGCCTTCGCTTCGGCCATGCGCGAAGCGGCCCTGACGCTGAATCACCCTTACGAAGTCATCGACACCTGCGGCACCGGCGGGGATGGTCAGCACACCTACAACATCTCCACCGCCGCCGCCCTGGTTCTGGCTGGCGCGGGGCTGAAGGTCGCCAAGCACGGCAACCGGGCCATGTCGTCTAAATCAGGCTCTTCCGACGTGTTGTCGATCCTGGGCGTGAACCTGATGGCCGATCAGGCGCAGCAACGGAAGGCGCTGGACGAGGCGGGTATCTGCTTCCTGTTCGCGCCCGCCTATCACGGGGCCATGCGTCACGTCGGGCCCGTGCGGGGCGAGATCGGTTTTCGCACCGTATTCAATCTTCTGGGTCCGCTTTCGAACCCAGCGTCTGCACGGCGTCAGGTCATGGGCGTCTATGATCCGCGTCTGTTGGAGCCTTTGGCCGATGTCTTGGGGCGGCTGGGCGCGACGCGCGCCTGGACCGTCCACGGGCAGGGGCTGGACGAGCTGGCGACATCCGGCCCGACCGAGGTGGCCGAATGGAGGGACGGCGCCGTCCGACGGTTCCAGGTCACGCCAGAGGACGCCGGCCTGTCGCGCAGCCCCATCGACGCCATTCGCGGCGGCGACGCCGAGGAGAACGCCGCCGCCTTGCGCGCCCTGCTGGCGGGCCAGGCCGGCGCCTATCGCGACATCGTCCTGTTGAACGCCGCCGCCGCCCTGGTCGTGGCGGACAAGGCGGCCGATCTGGCCGAGGGCGCGGTGCTGGCCGCCGCCGCCATCGACGACGGCCGCGCCGCACAGGCGCTAGAGCGTCTGGCCCGCATCACCACGACTCCGCTGGACCCCGAAGCCGACGCATGACCGACGTTCTCGACCGTATCGCCGTCTACAAGCGCGAGGACGTCGCCGCCCGAAAAGCCGCCACGTCTCAGGACGCGATCGAGGCCATGGCCAAGACCGCCTCGGCGCCGCGCGGATTTCGCGCCGCCCTGGAGCGGGTCGAAGAAGAGACGGGTCGCCCCGCCCTGATCGCCGAGATCAAGAAGGCCAGCCCGTCCAAGGGTCTGATTCGCCCCAATTTCGATCCGCCCGCCTTGGCCCGCGCCTATCAGGCGGGGGGCGCCGCATGTCTTTCGGTCTTGACCGACGGCCCCAGCTTCCAGGGCGACGACGCCTATCTGGCCGCCGCGCGCGAGGCCGTCGCCCTGCCCTGCCTGCGCAAGGATTTCCTGGTCGATCCGTGGCAGGTGGCGGAAAGCCGCGCTCTGGGCGCGGACTGCATCCTGATCATCCTGGCCATGATCGACGACAGGCTTGCGGCCGAGTTGCTGGCGGAGGCCGAACGGTTCGGCATGGACGCCCTGATCGAAACGCACGACGAGAACGAGATGGCCCGCGCCTGTGCGCTGGGCGGTGATCTGGTGGGGGTCAACAATCGCTCGCTGCGGACGTTCGAGGTCGACTTGGAGGTCACCGAACGCCTGTCGATGCTCAGCCCTGTGCGCGCCCTTCTGGTCGCGGAAAGCGGAATCTTCACGCCGGATGATGTCGCGCGGGTCTCAGCCGCCCACGCCCAGGCCATACTGGTCGGCGAAAGCCTGATGCGCCAAGCCGATGTCGAGGCGGCGACGCGAGCGCTGCTGGCGGCCTGAGGCACGGCTTTCCTTGGCCCGATGCGGGCCAGCGCGGCCGTTAAGTTGACATTAGGAAGGAACACTTACAGAACATCATCAATGTTCACGGCCCGTTCCGATTCTACGGAGAGGGCGCTTGAGGGCTTGGCGATGCTCACGCGCAAACAGCACGAACTGCTGATGTTCATCCACGAACGGATCCAGGAGACGGGCGTCTCTCCCTCGTTCGACGAGATGAAGGAGGCTTTGGACCTGGCCTCCAAGTCGGGCATCCACCGGCTGATCACAGCGCTGGAGGAGCGCGGCTTCATCCGCCGCCTCGCCCACCGCGCCCGCGCGCTGGAAGTGACCAAACTGCCCGAACAGGCGACCGCCGGCGCGCCGCGCGGCCGGGCCGGGTTCAAGCCCGACGTGATCGAAGGCGGCGCACCGGTTCGCGAGACCGCGCCTATGGCCGCCAACGACACGCGCGATCTGCCGCTGTTGGGCAAGATCGCCGCCGGCACTCCCATCGCCGCCATTCAGCATGAACAGGACCGCCTACCGGTGCCGGAATCCATGCTCGGCAAGGGCGATCACTACGTGCTGGAGATCGAGGGCGATTCTATGATCGAGGCCGGCATACTGAACGGCGATCTGGTGGTGATCCGGCGCGGCGACACCGCGACCAATGGCGAGATCGTCGTCGCCCTGGTCGAGGGCGAGGAAGCCACCCTGAAGCGCCTGCGCCGCAAGGGCGGCTCCATCGCGCTTGAACCGGCCAACCGCAACTATGAGACCCGCATCTTCGGCCCTGATCAGGTGGAGGTTCAGGGCAAGCTGGTGGGGCTCATGCGCCGCTATCACTGACATCGGGGTCGGGTTGGCGCGTCCAGGGACGGTTGCCGCGCACGTCGGTCGTCCAGACCGCGCGCCAGCCGACGCCATCGCGCCATAGTTCGACCGCCCCGCCCTTAGAGAAATCCACCCCGTCCAGAACCAGACGGCCGGCGCAGGATGCGGGAATATCTGGGACGGCGGCGCGGAGTCCGACGACCTCGGCCGTTTCGCACAATGCCGCCAGACGTTCGGGATCGGGCGCCCGCCTGCCCCACCATAATGCGATCGGTCCAGCAACAGGGCTTTGGGGCCGGCACGAGAAGCGATCGCAGGTCCAGCCGTCCATTTCCCGCTTGGTCAGGGCCAGCCCCCTTCGCCGGGACCACAGGTCTGCGGCGAACTCTCGCACGCCTGGCCACACGACGACCGCCGCGCCGTGCCGATTGAAGGCCGCGTTTGTTCCGCCGTCCCCGATCCAAAGGTCAGGCGCCGACGGACGGGGCCAGATCAGCACCGCCGCCGCCAGCGGCAAACCCATCCAGCGTAGCCGCCCGCGCCACAGGCAGATGAACAGCACGCCGACGAAGGCGATGGGCAGAACGACGTCGGGCGCGCTCGGTATGGTTCTAACGGCCCCCGGTAAGCTGGCCGTCCACGACCCGATCGCCAGCATCAGATCGACGCCCCATCCCGCCACCGCCAGGAAGGGGCCGCCCAGCCCCAGGGGTTCGAGCGCCGCACCCAGCGCCAAGGCCGGCATCAAAATGAAGTCCGCCACCGGCGATGTGCCGAGATTGGCCAGCAGGCCATAGACGGCCGTGCGGTTGAAATGCTGCATGGAGAATGGCCCGGTCGCCATGCCGGCGACCAGGCTGGCCGCCACCGCCGCCGTGATCCAGCCGGCGAACCGCTGTATCGCCAGGATCGGCCAGGGTGCGGAAATTTCGCGCGGTCGCTTGGGCCAGGCCTCGACCAAGGCCACCAGCGCCGCGGTCGCCGCGAACGACATCTGAAAGCCGGGCGTAACGACAGCCTCCGGCTGGATGGCCAGCACGACGAAGGCCGCAACCGCCAGGCCGTGCATGGTCACCGCCTGCCGATCCAGCAGGATGGCGAGAAAGGCGATGGCGGCGGTGATGGCGGCCCGCTCGGCCGGCGGCGGCGCGCCGGACACCACCAGATAGACCCCCACCGCGACCAGGCCCGCCAAAGCCGCGACCTTCTTGCCCGAAACCCGCAGCGCCAACCAGGGCCATGCCGCGACGCCAAGGCGTACGGCGAAGAAGACGAAGCCGCCGACGATGGCCATGTGCAGACCCGACACCGACAGGATATGCGCCAGACCGGAATCGCGCATCACATCCATGTCTTCCTGACTGATCCAGGTCTCGTGGCTGGTGGTCATGGCGGCCGCGATCCCGCCCGTCCGCTGGCCCAACCGCGCCACGATGCGCTGAGCCAGGGCGTAGCGCGCGCCGTTCACCGCCATCTCCAGCCGCAGGCGCCACGGCGGGCGGGGCAGGTCCGCCTCGCGCGTCTCTCCCAGCGCAAAGGCGACCCCGCCCATGCCCTGGAAGAAGGCGTTCCGGCCGAAATCGTAGGCGCCGGGACTGGCCGGCGCCGGCGGCGGATTGAGGATGGCGAACACACGTATGGCCCGGCCCGGTTCGGGCGGTTCGCCCCGCACGGTGGCGCGAAGGCGCACCGGCGTCTGGTCTGGCGCCAGGCCGCGAATCCAGACGGGAGCGATCACCACCCGGGCGCCGCGTTGGCCAGGGCTGTCCACATCGACCACCCAGGCCTCGATCGCCGTCGGCTCGCCGAGCACCGGTGCGATGGGGGCGGCGACGAAGCCAGTGCGCGCCTTGGCCGCCGCCAGGCCGCCCGCCAGACAGGCGATCAGCAGCAGGGGCCATGTGATGCGCCGCGTCATTCCCCGCGCCTTGGCCAAGCCCCAGAACGCAAAAGCCGCGACCGCCGCCAACACCAGCGGCCAGAACGGCGGCTCGGACCGCAGGGCGAAATAGAAGGCGCACCCGCCGCCGAACGCCACCGGCCCCCACAGCCGCCATCGCAGCGCCTGGGCGCCGACCTGATCGGCCAGCCAGGATTGCAATCGCGCGCCGGGGGTAGGCTTTGCCGCATCGGAGCGTATAAGGGCCTCGCCTACGGACCCCTCCCCCATGACCTCACCTTCTTCGACTGTCGTCACCCGCTTCGCCCCCTCGCCGACAGGCTATCTGCATATCGGCGGGGCGAGAACCGCCTTGTTCAACTGGCTGTACGCCAAGCGACACGCAGGGCGTTTCCTGATCCGTGTCGAAGACACCGACCGCGAGCGCTCCACCGATGAGGCCGTCAGGGCGATCTTCGACGGGCTGAGCTGGCTGGAGCTGTTCGCCGACGAGGAGCCTGTGTTCCAGTTCAGCCGCGCCGACCGCCACCGCGAGGTGGTCGATCAACTACTCGAAGCCGGCCACGCCTATCGCGACTTCACCTCCGCCGAGGAGACGGGCCGTCTGCGCGATGAGGCCAAGGCGGAGAAGCGCAGCTTCGAATCGCCTTGGCGCGACCGCGAGCCCACCGTTGACGATCTGGTTCTGCCCCACGTCGTGCGGTTCCGCCGGCCGCAATCGACCACGGTGACGGTGCCCGACGAGGTCCAGGGCGCGGTCAGTTGGTCGACCGACGATCTGGACGATCTGGTCCTACTGCGCTCGGACGGCGCCCCGACCTATAATCTGGCCGTGGTGGTGGACGATCACGACATGGGCGTGACCCACGTCATTCGCGGCGACGACCACCTGAACAATGCCGCGCGTCAGAGCCTGATCTACGACGCCCTGGGCTGGATGCGGCCCGTCTTCGCCCACATCCCGCTGATCCACGGGCCGGATGGCGCCAAACTGTCCAAACGGCACGGCGCCCAGGCGGTGCATGAATACGCCGAGATGGGCTATCTGCCGGAGGCCATGCGCAACTATCTGGCCCGACTGGGTTGGGCGCACGGCGACGACGAACTGTTCAGCGACGCCCAGGCCATCGCCTGGTTCGATCTGGCCGGCATCGGCAAGGCCCCAGCTCGGCTGGACTTCGACAAACTGGCCCACGTCAACGCCCATTGGCTGCGTCTGGCCGACGACGAACGACTGGCCAAGCTGGCGCTGGACGCTCACCTGCAGAAAGGGCACGTCCTGGCTGAGGCCGACGAGGCCCGGCTCCAGCGCGCCATGCCCTTCGTCAAGGACCGCGCCAAGACGGTGCTAGACTTGGCCGATCAGACCGCATTCGTGCTGAAGACCCGACCTCTGACGCTCGACGAAAAGGCCCGCGGCCTGTTGTCTGGCGAGACGCTGGATCGCCTGTCGCGACTGCGCGACCGGCTGGCCCTGTTCCAGTCCTGGGACGTCTTCGCCCTGGAGGCTGAACTGAAGGCCTTCGCCGAATCCGAGCGCGTGGGCTTTGGAAAAATCGGCCCGCCGATGCGCGCGGCGCTTACCGCAGGGTCAGCTTCGCCCGACATCGCACGAACTTTATCCGCTCTCGGTCGCGACGAAAGTCTCGGACGCTTGGATGATGCGCTGCAACAGACTAAGTGATCACCCACAAACCAAAAAGCGCCCGGCGCCTCCCCGCGCCTGGACGTATGATGCAAAGGGGCATTCATGACTGAACAAGCCAAAACCGCCGGCTCGGCGACCCTGTCCTTCGAGGACAAGACCATCGAGTTGCCGGTCCTTTCGGGCTCCACCGGCCCGGACGTCATCGACATCCGCAAGCTTTATGCGGGAACGGGCGCCTTCACCTTCGATCCCGGCTTCACCTCTACGGCGGCCTGTGAATCGGCCCTGACCTATATCGACGGCGACGCCGGCGTGCTGCTGCACCGCGGCTATCCCATCGATCAACTGGCGTCGAAGTCGAACTTCCTGGAAGTCTGCCATCTGATGCTGCACGGCGAACTGCCGACCGCCGCACAGTTCGAGAAGTTCGAAAACAGCATCACCACCCACACGATGCTGCACGCCCAGTTCGACCGCTTCTTCGAGGGCTTCCGCCGCGACGCCCACCCGATGTCGATCATGGTCGGCACGGTCGGCGCCCTGTCGGCCTTCTACCACGACAGCTTGGACATCCATGATCCGATCCAGCGCGACATCTCGGCCATCCGCCTGATCGCCAAGATGCCCACCATCGCGGCTCGCGCCTACAAATACCACGTCGGCCAGCCCTTCATCTCGCCGCGCAACGACCTGTCGTACGCCGAGAACTTCCTGCGCATGTGCTTCGCCGTGCCGGCCGAAGACTATCACGTCGATCCGGCCCTGGTTCGCGCCATGGACCGCATCTTCACCCTGCACGCCGACCACGAGCAGAACGCATCCACCTCGACCGTTCGCCTTGCCGGTTCGTCGGGCGCCAATCCGTTCGCCTGTATCGCCGCCGGCATCGCCTGCCTGTGGGGGCCGTCGCACGGCGGCGCCAACGAAGAGGCGCTGAACATGCTCAAGGAAATCGGCACGCCCGACAAGATCCCTGAGTTCATTCAGGGCGTAAAGGACCGCAAGTACAAGCTGATGGGCTTCGGCCACCGCGTGTACAAGAACTACGATCCACGCGCCAAGGTCATGCAGCAGTCGGCCTATGAAGTGCTGGCCGCCACGGGCCGCGAGAACGATCCGCTGTTCCAGGTCGCCAAGGAGCTGGAGAAGGTCGCCCTGTCGGACGAATATTTCACCTCGCGCAAGCTGTTCCCGAACGTCGACTTCTATTCGGGCATCACCCTGTCGGCGATGGGCTTCCCGACCACCATGTTCACCGTCCTGTTCGCCCTGGCCCGCACCGTGGGCTGGATCGCCCAGTGGCAAGAAATGATGTCGGATCCGTCGCAGAAGATCGGCCGCCCGCGCCAGCTGTACACCGGCCCGACCGAGCGCGATTACGTGGCCATCGACCAGCGCGGCTGATCGGCAGTCCAGCATCCGAAATGCAGAACGCCGGGGACCTCCCCGGCGTTTTCGTTTGGTCCATCAGACCAGGCGCAGATCCCGGAAACGCGCGGCCAGGTCGTCCAGGTCCCGGTGCATGTGGGCCGCGCCGATGGCGGCGGCGCCCAAGGCCATGTCGTCGCCCTCGACCGCGATGGACAGGGCCAGGCTCTGGTCGATGGGCCCCATAGGATCGGCGGCCTTGCCCCGCGACAGCGCTTCCAGCCGTTCGACGGCGCGCGCGGCGTCCTGGGACCAGGGCGTCAACCGCCCATCCGCCCCCTCGTCATGAAAACCACGGCCCAAGATGACGATGTCGCTGCGCACCCGCCAGAAGGCGCGGGCCAGGGCGGCCCGGTCGGCCGTCTCGCGCTGCACGCCAGGGAAGTCGACGACATTCTTGGCCGCCTGGGCCAGGGCGTCCAGACGCCGTTTCAAATCGGCGTGACGGCGGGTCAACTCGGCCGCATCCTTGGCGTCGCCCTTGGCCACAAGGGCCAGCAGCACGGCGGCTTCGCCCGCCGCTTCGCGGGCCTGAAGCTTGAACGCCTGGCGCGCATGACGCGGAAACAAGGCCAGTATGGCGACCACGCCGACCCCGCTGCCCACCAGGATTTCCATCACCCGATCCAGCGCCAAGGATGCGGGCCCCTCCGATCCCGCGCCCCCGGCGATGACGATGGTCGCCGTCACCGGGGCGATCTTCAACCAGGGGCGTCCGGCTCCCAAGAAGGCCAGCACCGCCGTCGAGACGGCGATGCTGAGGGCCAGGCTCTCCATGCCCGGCGGCCGGACGAAGGCGATCGCCGCGCCGACGAGTGCGCCAGTCATTGTGCCGAGCGCCCGGTCTCGCGCGATCGCCACCACCCCTCCCCCGACGCTGGCCTGCACCACCACAATGGCCGAGATCACGCTCCAATAGGGATGGGGCAGATGCAGAAGGGTGGCCAGATAAAGCGCGGCCGTCGCGGCCACCGCCATCTGCAGCGCCGCCCGCACCTCGGCCGCACGACGGGGGCTGAGGGCGCGGGCCACGGTCAGCTCGGCCCCGCGCCGACCTTGGCCGCGATGACGCGCAGAACGGCGTCGGCGGCCAGTTCCGACGGATCGGGCCCGCCGCGCCCCATCAGATCCAGCGCCGCCGTCTGGCGCCGCGCCTGCGCCTCGGCCATTTCGGGATCGGACAGCAGCCGACCGACGGCGGAAGCCAGCAGGGCCGGCGTCGCCTCGTGCTGAATGTATTCAGGCGCGATCTGGTCGTCGGCGGCGACGTTGAACAGGGTGATGTATTTGGCTGTCACCATCCGCTTCATCAGCTGATACGACAGGCCGTCGATCTTGTAGGCGATGACCATTGGCGCGCCAGCCAAGGCCAGTTCGGTCGAGACCGTGCCGCTGGTGGCCAGGGCCACATCGGCGGCGCGCATGGCGTCGTACTTCTCGGCCTCGTCCACCAGATGCACGCGGAAGGGCCAGGTCGCGATCCGGCCGGCGACGTCGTCGGCCACCGTGCCCGCGGCGATCACGGCGATCTCCAGTGCGGGGTCGATGGCCTTCAGCTTGCGCACCGTCTCCTCATAGACGGGGGTCATGCGCGCGATTTCGCTGGGCCGGCTGCCCGGCAAGACCAGCAGCAGTTTCGTGTCCGCCGCTATGCCGCGTCGCGCGCGAAAGGCCTTCCCGTCAGCATGGGCCATGTCGATATGCAGCGCAGACGAGCCGACCACGGTCGTCGCCAGACCCTCGCGCTCGAACCAGGGCGCATCAAAGCCATAGAGCGCCAGCAGATGATCGACCGCCCCGGCCAGCGTCCTGGCCCGACCGGGACGGGAAGCCCAGACCTGGGGGCCGACATATTTGATCAAGGCTACATCCGACCGCGCGGCTCGGATGGCCTGGGCGACGCGAATGGTGAAGCCCCAGCTGTCGATCAGGACCACGGCGTCCGGCCGTTCGCGCGCGGCCAAGGCCGCTGTCTCCGCGACCCGGCGCCTGACCTTGCCATAGGCGCGCAGACCCTCGATCCAGCCCAAGATCGACAGTTCGGCGATGTCGAACGGGCTGACCACGCCCTCTGTGGCCATTCGCGGCCCGCCGATGCCGACGAAGGCCACATCGTCGCCCAGCCGCGCCCGCAGCGCCTTGGCCAGGCCCGCGCCCAAGGCGTCTCCCGACGCCTCGGCCGCAACCAGCATGATCTTCAGGGGCCGGCTCATTGTTCCTCGCCCCAAACGAACAGGCCCAGCCGGTCCGCCGCCGCGACAATGCCAGGGCGGTCAATCAGGATCAGCCGGCCCGCGACCCCGCCGATGCCCGCCAGTCCCGCCGCCGCCGCCATCTCAACCGTGCGTGGCCCGATCACCGGCATGTCGACCCGCAGGTCCTGGATCGGCTTGGGCGCCTTGGCCAACACGCCCTTTCTGTCGGCAGTCGAACCCCGCAGGTCGGCCGGCAGATTGGCGACCCGCCCCAGCATGGCGTCCGTGCCCTCTTGAGCTTCGACCGCCAGCACCAGACCGTCGCACACGACAGCCCCTTGGCCGATATCCAGTTCGCCAGACCTTTCAGCGACGTGCAGCGCTTTCTTCAGGTCCGAAAGCTGCTCGGGCGTCGGAGTCAACGCGCCCAAGGCGCCGGGGGCCAGCGTCTCACCGCCTAGTATGTCGTCGGCGCCCTCGACCGCGAACCCCTCCGCCTCGAACACCGACAGTATCTTGCGCAAAAGAGCGTCGTCGCCCTTGGCCGCAGCGGCCACGATGCCGGGCAGCAGGGTCGCGCCCTTGAAGTCCGGCTTCAACGTCTTGAAATCAGGCCGGCTGACGATGCCCGCCAGACAGACCGCGCCGCATTTTTGAGCCTTCAACGCCTTCAGGATCGCGCCGATCTGGGCCATGCCGAAATCGTCGCCCGGCCAACGCGCCAGATGCGGGCCGGCAAACCCGTCCAGCCGCACAACATAGACCGCGCGCCCCTCGGCCTCGCAGCGCTGGGCCACCGCCTGCGGCAGATCGCCGCCGCCCGCGATCAGACCCAGTTTGACGCTCATTCCGCGTTCGGCAGGCACAGCGGCCGCCTGCCGCCCTCGCGGATGAAGGTCAGGATTTCCATGATCTCGGGCAGGTCGGAATAGCGGGCGGCGACACCCTCGAGGCGCCCCGCGAACTCGCCCCCGCCTTCGAACAGTTCGCGATAGGCGGCCAGCAGACGCCGCACCTGATCCTTGCCATAGCCCTTGCGCTTCAGGCCGATCAGATTCAGCCCTCTCAACCGCGCATGATTGCCCCAGGCCGAGCCATAGGGGATGACGTCGCGCGTCACGGCGGCCAGACCGCCGATTATGGCGCCCTGCCCCACCCGTCCGTTCTGATGAACCGCGCACAGGCCGCCCAGGAAGACCTTGTCCCCGACCTGGGCATGACCGCCCAGGGTGGCGTTATTGGCCATGACGACATTATCGCCCACAACGCAGTCGTGACCGATGTGGGCGCCGGTCATGAACAGATTGTTCGACCCGATCACCGTGACGCCCGTCCCCTGCGGCGTCCCCCGGTTGAAGGTGCAGTGTTCGCGGATCAGGTTGTTGCGCCCGATCTCGAGCCTCACGGCCTCCCCCCTGTAGCCATTGTGCTGCGGATCGCCGCCGATGACGGCGAAGGGATGGATCGAGGTGTCCGCCCCGACCGCGGTGTCCTGCTGGATCACGACATGGCTGACCAGCCGCACATTCTCGCCCAGCGTCACGTTCGGCCCGACCGTGCACCACGGCCCTACCTGCACCCCGTCAGCCAGGAGGGCGGACGCATCGACGAGGGCGGTCGGGTGGATGCTCATCAGGCGGCCGGCTCCGGCACCGTCACCACCATGGCCATGAACTCGGCCTCGGCGGCCAGTTTGCCGTCGATAAAGGTCTCGCCCCGGAACTTGTAGGCGTCGCCGCGCGCCTTGATCACCTTGACCTCCATGCGCAACTGATCGCCGGGGCGGGCGGGTTTGCGGAACCGCACCCCGTCGATGGACATGAACATGATGACCTTGTCCGCCACCGCGACATCCAGCGTCTTGGACATCAGCAAGGCGCCGGTCTGGGCCATGGCCTCGACGATCAGCACGCCCGGCATAACCGGGTCGATGGGGAAATGGCCGGGGAAGAAGGGCTCGTTATGGGTGACGTTCTTGATGCCCACGATGGAGGTGCGGGGCACGAAGTCCTCGGCCTTGTCCACCAGCAGGAAGGGATAGCGGTGCGGCAGCCGCCGCATCACCTCGGCGTAATCGATCTTGCCGTCTTCGCTCATCCCTATGATTCCTTCGGGGCCTTCTTGGATGAGGCCTGTTTGGCGAGCCAGACGGTCTCGCGCAAGAACTGTCGGATCGGACGGGCCGGATAACCCGACCAGGTTTCGCCCGCCGGAACGTCAGCCAACACCCCGGCGCCGGCCGCGATACGGGCGCCCTCGCCGATCGTGATGTGATCGCCGATCCCCGCCTTGCCGCCGAAGATGACGTTGTCGCCGACCGTGACCGAGCCGGAAATGCCCGTATTGGCGACCAGCAGGCAGTTGCGCCCGATGACGCAGTTGTGGCCCACCATGACCAGATTATCGATCTTGGTGTTTTCGCCGATGACGGTGTCGTCATAGGCGCCGCGGTCGATGCAGCTGTTGGCGCCCACCGTCACCCCATCCTGAAGGATAACCCGGCCCAGCTGCGGAATGTCCATCACCCCGGCCTGGGTTCCGGTCGCGCCAAAACCCGCCTCGCCGATCCGCGCCCCGGCATACAGTTTCACCCGGTCGCCGATCAGGGCGAAACCGACGCTGACGTTGGCGCCGATCGCGCAGTCGCGTCCGATCTGGACGCCCGGCGCAATCACGCTGTTGGCCCCGATGCGAGAGCCGCGACCGATGCGAACGCCCGCGCCCAGCACGGCGCCCGGCTCGATCACGACGCTGTCGTCTTCGGCCGCCTCCGCGCGCGCGATGGCGGCGTCCAGCAGGATCGGCCGATGCAACAGGATCGACGCCTTGGCCCAGGCGGCCTGTGGCGTGCGGGAAACGATCACGGCGGCGTCCGCCGGCGCCGCGTCAACGGCCTCCGACGGCAAGATCACGCACCCGGCGCGGGTTTCCTTCAGCGCTCCGGCGAACTTGCGGTCGCCCAAAAACGCGATCGCGCCCCCGTCCGCTGAGGACAGGGGCGCGACGGAGGCGATCATGCGATCCCCGCCCCGTTCGACCTCCCCGCCGATCCTGGCCGCCAGTTCGGCGACACTGAGGGGCGACAGGGTTTCGAAAAAGCGGGAATCGGGCATCGAGACTTAGCGCGCGGCCGCCGGCTGAGCCTGCGTCTGAGCCGGCACGGTCATGCGGTTGAAGCTGAGCGTCGGCAGGGCGGTGTTCAGGCGCTGGATGGCCAGATCGGTCACGTCCATGGCCGGGTTCATCATGAAGACGCTTTCGCGGTCCAGCAGCAGGCCGCAGCCCTTTTCCTGATACAGGGCGGTCAGGATCGGGGAGACGGCCTCGGTGATCGCCTGACGCTGCATGCCCAGGGTGTAGCGTAACTCGTTCTCGCGGGTGGCTTCCAGCTGCTGGGCTTCCTGCGCGCGCTGTTGCAGGGCCTGGCGGCGCTGTTGCAGTTGATCGGCCGGAAGGCTGGCGCCCGACGTCTGCAGTTGCTGGGCTTCGCTCTGGATCGCCGTGGCGTAGGGTTGCAGTTCGCCCTGAACTTCCTGGGCCAGTTGCTGCATGCGGGTTTCGACGGCCTGGCCAGCCGACGATTGGGCCAGCAGACGGGCGTTGTAATAGACGCACACGCCGGGGATCACCGGGCCGGGGTTGGCGGGGGCGGCGGACGCCTGTTGGGCCGTGGCCGCCGAGGCGGCGGTGGCGAGAAGCGAAGCGGCGGCGGTCGCCGCGATGATCAGAGCTTTCATGGGATTTCCTCGTGCGGTCGAAATGCCGCGATTAGAACTGGGTGGAGGTCGAGAAGCGGAAGGATTCGGTCTTGTCGTAGTCTTCCTTGGACAGGACCTTGGAGATGTCGAAGCGGATCGGACCCATCGGCGACTTCCAGTGGATGCTGACGCCGGCCGACGCGCGCAGCGACAGTTCGTCGGCGATGTTCGGGTTCACCGTCCCGGTGGAGGTCAGCTTGTAGCGATCATCCAGCACGCCCAGCGTACCGACATCGGCGAACAGCGACGTCTTGATGCCGTACTGCTCGGGCAGATAGTTCGGCACTGTCAGCTCGACCGTGCCGATGGCGTAGAAGTTGCCGCCCAGCGCATCGGTCGTGTTCAGATCGCGCGGCCCCATGCCGGCTGTCTCGAAGCCGCGGAAGCTGTTCCCGCCCTTGAAGAAACGATCGTTGATGCGGATCGGATCGCCGTTCCAGCCGCTGACATAGCCGGTTGAACCCTGCAGGCTGACCACCCAGTTGGGCGTGAACCCATAGTACCAGCTGGCGTCCGCCTCGGTCTTCACATAGTTCACGTCGCCGCCCAGACCGGCCAGATCCTGACGCAACGAGCCAGCCCAACCGCGCGTCGGCCGCACCGGATCATTGGTGTAGTTCATCTGCAGCGTATAGCCGACGGACGAGTTGATGAAGCTGCCCACCTGGTCGCACAGCGCGGACGAACCCTGCCCCACGCCAGAGCAATAGCCGAACGGAACGATGATCTCGTCCGACTTCAGGAAGTAGCGGGTGCTGAGCAGCATATTGCCGTTCAGCGGATAGGAGAGCCGCACCCCGCCGCCGGTCGAGCGGTAATCGTAGGACGAGTATTTGCTCAGGTCATAGCGCGAGTGGAACAGATCAAAGCCCGCGCGCAGGTCGCGGCCCAGGAACTTCGGCTCGGTGAAGCGGAAGTCGACCTGCTGACGCAGCGAACCCCACTCCAGTCGGGCCACCACGTTCTGGCCGCGTCCACGGAAGTTCCGCTCGGAGATGCCCAGGTTTACGGTGAATGAGTCGACCGAGCTGAAGCCCGCGCCGACCGACAGTTCGCCGGTGGGCTGTTCCTGAACGTTGACGTTGATGACCGTACGGTCCGGCGCGCTGCCGCGCGTCTCCTCAACCTTCACGTCCTTGAAGAAGCCCAGGGCGCGCAGGTTGTTGCGCGACCGCTCCATCAGGGCGCGGTTGAAGGCGTCGCCTTCCGTCAGCATCAGTTCGCGCCGGATCACCGGGTCGATGGTGCGGGTGTTGCCGACCACATTGATGCGGTCGATATAGACCCGCTGTCCCTCGGACACGTTGAAGGTCACGTCCACCGTGTCGGCGTCGGGATTGGCCCGATAGGTCGGATTGATCTCGACGAAGGCGTAACCGGCCGAACCCGCCGCAAACGTTAGGGCGTCGACCGCCTGTTCGATCTTGTCACTTTCGTACAGGTCGCCCGAGCGGATCGGGATCAGGCGCTGCAGGAAGTCGGCGTTCAGGCGGTCGTTCTGGGTGACGACCTTGACCTCGCCGAAGTTGTACTTGTCGCCTTCGTTCAGCGTCAGCGTCAGCTGGAACGCCTGATCGTCAGGCTGAAGTTCGGCGACAGAGGAAATGACGCGGAAGTCGTAATAGCCCCGGTTGGTGTAGAACTTGCGCAGTTGCTCCTGGTCGTATTCCAGGCGGTTGGGATCGTAGTTGTCGTTGTTGGAGAAGAACTTCCACCATGTCGACTTCTCGGTGACCATCACCCCGCGCACATCGCGGTCTGAGAAGGCATGGTTGCCCAGGATGTTGATCGCGCTGATGCCGGTCTGCGGCCCTTCGTTGATCTCGAAGATCACGTCCACGCGGTTCTGATCCAGCTGGACCAGCTTGGGCGTGACGGTCGCGGATATCCGGCCCTGCAGGCGATACAGTTCGACGATGGCGCCGACATCTTCCTGCACCTTGGCGCGGGTGTAGATGCCGCGCGGCGCCAGGGTGACCTCCTTGGTCAGCTTGTCCTGCGACAGCGCCTTGTTCCCCTCGAACACCACCTGGTTGATGATCGGGTTTTCCTTGATCTGAACGATCAGGTCGCCGTTCTGCACGCCCAGTTGCACATCGGCGAACAGGCCGGTGCGCGACAGGGTGCGCACCGCGACATCCAGCACAGAGGCGTCCACCGCATCGCCGGGACGGATCGGCAGGTAGGACAGAACCGTCGTCTGATCGATCCGCTGCGCGCCCTGCACGATGATGCGGTTGATCGTGATCGTCTGGGGCGCGGCGATCTCGACGCGCGGAGTCTGTTCGGCGGCGGCGCCTTGGGGAGCAGGTGTGGGCGCCGGCGTTGCGGGCGTGGCTTGCGCCGGTGCGGTCTGCGCCAGGGCGGGTGCGCCGAGGCCTGCGGCGACGGCTAGCGCCAGCAGGCTGGAACGGGCGCTCAATCGAACGGCGGCGCGAGAGGTCATGTCATTCATTCGGGAAACCATCGGGGGCTGGCGTCGGCTCAAGAGACGAGCCCGCCGAGGAATTGGAAGAGGTTGAGCTTCTGTAGGTCGTTCCACGTCGCGAACAACATAAATCCCGCCAAAAGCGCAAGACCTGCGCGATAGCCCATCTCCTGGAACCGCGCCGACACAGGTCGCTTGGCCACGGCCTCATAGCCGTAGAAAAGCAGATGCCCGCCGTCGAGGATCGGAATGGGAAGCAGATTTAGAAAGCCGATTCCGATCGAAAGTATGGCGGCCAAGGTCGTGAGCGTCAGAAGCAGATTGATCGCCATCTGACCGGGCGCCGGGCTGGCCTCGACCGCAGCGGTCGTCAGCGATCCGGTGGCCTTGGCGATGCCCAACGGTCCGCTGAACTGATCGCCGGACTCTCGGCCGGTCACCAGGCGTCCAAGATAGGTCAGGGTCGAGCCGATCACATCACCGGTCTGGCGCACGCCCTCGACCACGGCGCTGACGGGGCCATAGCGGACGTGTCGAACGTCGGCGGCGGTCGACCCCAGGCCCAGACCGATGCGGCCGACCTTGACGCGGCCGGCGACCGGGTCGTTCTCCTCGCGCCGCTCAGGCACCGCCGTCAGGTGCAACGTCTGTGCGCCGCGCTCTACCGTGAACCGCACGGGATCGCCGGTCGACAGCATGACAGTGCGCGTCACCGCGCTGCCGTCCTTGATCGCCTTGTCGTTCACGCCCGTGATCAGGTCGCCGACCTGGAAACCGGCGGCGGCAGCCGGCGATCCCGCCTGCACCTGGGCCACGCGCGCCGGACGCAGTTGGACGCCCACAGCCATGAAGACGATGGCGAAGATTGTGATGGCCAGGATGAAGTTGGCGACAGGCCCGGCGGCGACGACCAGGGCGCGCTGCCATACGGGCTTAAAGTGGAAATAGTCGCGCTCGGCGCCTGGCCCGCTCTGGGCGACGACACGCTGGCGCAGTTCGTTCAGCCCCGCCTGATCCGGCACGCTGGACGCATCCAGATCGCCGGAAAACTTCACATAGCCGCCCAGCGGCAGCCAACCCAGCCGCCACTCTATGCCGTGCCGATCAGTGCGACTGAAGACGGCCTTGCCGAAGCCGACCGCGAAACGATCCACCTTCACGCCGAAGGCGCGCGCGACCAGGAAGTGACCCAGTTCATGGATGGTGACGATAAAGGTCAGCACCAGCAGGAAAGGCACGATGTAGATCAGGATCTGACCCAGGACGCCCAGCATTCGAAAATCGTCTCCCCCGACCGATCAGGCCGCGCTCGCCAGTCCAGCGATTATGGAACGGGCCATCAGACGAACCTCGGCATCGACCGACAGGGCCGCGCCGCAGGCGTCTCCAGAGCCGAAAACCATCCCCGCTTTCGTCGCACGTTCAAGGGTTTCGGCGACGACTGCGGCAATATTGAGAAAGGCCAGCGTCCGGTCAAGAAAGGCGAAGGCTGCGACCTCGTTGGCGGCGTTGAAAACGGCCGGCGCCGCGCCCCCGGCCTTCAGCGCCTGACGCGCCAGATCCAGGGCCGGGAAGCGCGCCAAATCCGGCGCCTCGAATGTCAGTCTGCCCAGCGTGGCCAGGTCCAACTGGGGCGCTGGCCAGGCGATGCGGTCCGGCCAGGCTAGGGCGCAGGCGATCGGCGTGCGCATATCCGGCGGCCCCATCTGCGCCAGAGTGGATCCATCCACATATTCCACAAGGCTGTGGATGATCGATTCAGGGTGGACCACCACGTCGATCCGATCCTGCGGCATGTCGAACAGATAGGCCGCCTCGATCATCTCCAGGCCCTTGTTGGCCATGGTGGCGCTGTCGACAGAAATCTTGGCCCCCATGCTCCAGTTGGGGTGGGCCACCGCCTGCTCCGGCGTGATCGCCCCCATATGCTCACGCGGGGTCTGCCGGAATGGCCCGCCCGAAGCGGTCAGGATCAGCTTGGACACCCGCTCGGGCGCCTCCGCCGGAAAGACTTGAAAGATGGCGGAGTGTTCCGAATCGACCGGGATCAGCCGTCCCCCTGCCCGCCTGACCCGCTCGATCAAGGCGGGACCGCAGCAGACCAGGCTCTCCTTGTTGGCAAGGGCCAGGGTCGCGCCCGTCCCCGCCGCCGCCCAGGCCGACTTCAGACCCGCGGCCCCCACGATTGAGGCCATGATCCAATCTGCCGGTCGGGTCGCCGCCTCCACGATGGCCGCCTCGCCGGCCGCCGCCTCGATGTCGGTTCCGACCAGGGCGACCCGCAGGTCGTCCAAGCGCGCCGGATCTGCGGTGACCGCCACCCTGGGCTTCCACCGCCGGGCCTGTTCGGCCAGCTTTTGGATATTGGCGCCGCCCGTCAGGGCCTCGACTTCGAAGGCCCCGGTTCCCGAGGCCTCGGCCTGGGCCATCAGGTCCAGGGTCGAGGAACCGACCGAGCCGGTGGCGCCCAGCACCGTGACGCGACGATGAATCACGCGCCACGCTCCAGCATCAGAAGCAGCAATCGCCCGGCCGCCACCACGACCACGGCGAACATCAGCCCGTCGACGCGGTCGAGCAGACCGCCGTGGCCGGGAATGGTGTTGCCGGCGTCCTTGACCCCGAACCGCCGCTTCAACGCCGACTCCCACAGGTCGCCCGCCATGGTGGCCAGCGCGGCCGCCAGGCCCAGGATGGAGCCCCAGATCACGGTCAAGGCCCCCATATCGACCCAGGTCGTCATCAAGCCGCCGGCGACCGCGCCGGCCAATATGCCGCCGATGAAGCCGGACCAGGTCTTGTTGGGCGAAAAGCGGGGCCACAGCTTAGGCCCGCCAAAGGTCGAACCGGCCAGATAGGCGACGATGTCCGCCGACCAGGCCACCGCGAACACCAGCACGGTCCAATGCAGTCCGATGGGGCTGTCGACGCCGCGCAGCCAGATCAGCAGAACGGCAGGCCATCCCAAATAGAGCACGCCATAGGCCGCATCCAACGCCTCCTGCCCTCGACTGCGGGCATAGACGCCAGCGGCGGCCGCCCCGAACACCAGCATGATGAAGGCCACCGACATCACGCCGAAATGCGCGCTGATCACGGCCGCGACGACGCCGAAGCCGACGGCCCCGCCCATCACGCGCCGGGCGTGGGGCGCGCTCATCGCCGCCCATTCGAACGCCAGAACGATGCTGGCCGCCACCATCAGAGCCAGGAACCAGACGCCGCCGGCCCAGGTCGCAGCCACGGCGGCCGGCGCCAGAACCACGGCGGATGCAGCGCGCAGCGCGATGTCGCGAGGCTTGACCGCCATCAGGCTGTTTCGCGCAAGGGCGGGACAACACGGCCGCCATACCGGCGGTCGCGCCGTCCAAAGGCTTGGATGGCCTCGGCCAGGGCCTTGGGACCGTAGTCGGGCCACAGGATGTCCTGGAAGACCAGTTCGGCGTAGGCGGCCTCCCACAACAGGAAGTTCGACAGCCGCTGCTCGCCCGATGTCCGCACGATCAGATCCAGCGGCGGCGAACCGGCCGTGGTCAGTCCGGCCTCCAGGGCCTGTTCCGTAAGGGGTTCGGTCGTCTCGCCGGCCGCCATCCGCGCCATGTGCCGACGCGCGGCGTCCACCAGATCGGCGCGACCGCCATAGTTGAAGGCGACCTGCAACAGGAACTGGTCGTTGTGCGCCGTCTGCGCCTCGGCCCTGTCGATGATGGCCGCGATGTCGGCGGGCAGCCCTTCGCGCCGGCCCAGTATCCTCAGGCGGACGCCCGCCTTCTCCAGCCGCGCCAGATCGCTGGCCACATAGGTCCGCACCAGACCCATCAGGTCCGACACCTCGTCCTCGGGACGGCTCCAGTTCTCGGTCGAAAAGCCGAAGACGGTCAGGCATTCGATGCCCAGGTCCGGAGCCGCCTGGATGGTGCGTTTCAACGCCTGCACGCCCTCGCGGTGGCCCAAGGCGCGCGGCAGTCCCCGCGCCTTGGCCCAGCGGCCGTTGCCGTCCATGATGATGGCGACATGGCGCGGACCCGCGAGGCTCGGCCCTGAAGAGGCGGCGCTGTCTGCCGTCATCTGTCGTGCGATCCCTTCAGGCCCAAGCCGTTTCGCCTCAGACCTGCATGATCTCTTGTTCCTTGGTCTTCAAGGCCTCGTCGATGCGCTTGATGGCCGCGTCCGTGTCCTTCTGGACCTCGGTCTCCATCTTCTTCTGCTCGTCCTGACTGATGTCGCCGGCCTTTTCGGCCTTCTTCAGGTCGTCATTGGCGTCGCGGCGGACGTTGCGGACCGAAATCTTCTGCTGCTCTGCGTATTTGCCGGCCAGCTTGACCAGATCCTTGCGGCGCTCCTCGGTCAGCGGCGGCACGGGAATGCGCAGGGTCTGACCATCGACAATGGGATTCAGTCCCAGGTTGGCGTTGCGGATCGCTTTCTCGACGGCGACGACCATGCCCTTGTCCCAGACGCTGACGCTGATCATGCGCGGCTCGGGCACGCTGATGGCGGCCACGGCGGTCAGCGGCGAGGCCGAACCATAGGCCTCGACCCGCACAGGCTCCAGCAGGCCGGCGTTGGCGCGGCCGGTGCGCAGGCCGCTGAACTCTTCCTTCAGGGCGGCGACCGAACGGTCCATCCGGTCGCGATAGGTCTTGAGATCGGGTTTTGCCATGGTCTTGGTCTCTCTTCGTTTTTCCTGGTCGTGCGGACGCTTAAGCGACGTCCTGAATGACCGTGAACGTGCCTTCGCCGGTCAGGGTCCGGCGAAGCGAATTGTCTTCCCGGATCGAGAAGACCACGATGGGAATGCCCGTGTCGCGCATCATGGCGATGGCCGAGGCGTCCATGACCCGCAGATCCTTGGCCAGCACGTCCTGATAGGTCAGGGTTTCGTAACGGGTGGCGGTGGCGTCCTTCTTGGGGTCGGCGGTATAGACGCCATCGACGCTGGTGCCCTTCAGCAGGGCGTCGCAGCCCATTTCGGCGGCGCGCAGAGCGGCGCCCGAATCCGTCGTGAAGAAGGGAGCGCCCACGCCGGCGGCGAAGATCACAACCCTGCCCTTTTCCAAATGACGCAAGGCGCGCCGACGGATGTAGGGTTCAGCAATGGCGGCCATCGGAATGGCGCTCTGCACCCGTGTCGAGACGCCGATCTTCTCCAGCGCCGACTGCATGGCCAGGGCGTTCATGATGGTGGCCAGCATGCCCATGTAATCGGCCTGGGCGCGCTCCATTCCTGCGGCCGCCTTGGACAGGCCGCGGAAGATGTTGCCGCCGCCGATGACCAGGCAGATTTCGATCCCCTCGGCGGCGACGTCGGCGACGGCCTTGGCGACCGTGTCCACCGTCTTCATGTCCACCCCGAACGACTGATCGCCCATCAGCACCTCGCCGGAGACCTTCAGCAGGACGCGTTTGTAGCGGAAGGTTTTGGGGGCGTCGGGCATGTGCGGAGGGTCCGTTGGCTGCTGCGCCCTTGAATCAGGCGACTTCTTATAGACGAAGGGCGCGCCGGCCATCAAAGCCGAACGCGCCCTTCTGATACAAAACCCTCACGAATGAGGGGATAGGGGCTTAGTTGCCGCCCATCATGGAGGCGACTTCCGACGCGAAGTCGGGGCCTTCGACCTTCTCGACGCCTTCACCCAGCGCCAGGCGGACGAAGCCGGCCAGATGCAGATTGGAGGAGCCCAGTTCCTTGGCCGAGTTGGCGACCAGTTGTTCGATGGTCACGTCCGGGTCCATCACGAACGGCTGCTTGGACAGCACCACGTCCTTCTGGAACTTGTTGATCTGACCTTCCACGATCTTCTCGATCATGTTTTCCGGACGGCCTTCCTCCTTGGCCTTTTCGATCAGAACGGCGCGTTCCTTCTCGATGGCGGCGGGGTCCAGGTCGTCCGTGTTCAGCGACAGCGGCGCGGTGGCGGCGACGTGCATGGCGATCTTGCGGCCCAGTTCGCGCAGAGCGGTCTTGTCGCCCTCGCCTTCCAGCGCCACCAGAACGCCAATGCGGCCCACGCCCGGCGAAACCGCATTGTGGACGTAAGTCGAAACCACGCCTTCCGACACCGACAGGCGGGCGGCGCGGCGCAGTTGCATGTTCTCGCCGATGGTGGCGATCATGTTCGTCACTTCATCCTGGACCGTCTTGCCGGATTCCAGTTCGGCGCCGTGCAGGGCCTCGACCGAGTGGTGCTCCAGGCCCAGTTGGGCGAACGACTTGGCGGCGTTCTGGAACAGCTCGTTGCGGGCGACGAAGTCGGTTTCCGCGTTGAACTCGATGGCGGCGGCGACTTCGCCCTTGCCGTCTTCCTTGGACGCCACGGCGACCAGGCCCTCGGCTGCGACGCGGTCGGCCTTCTTGGCGGCCTTAGACAGGCCCTTGGCGCGCAGCCAGTCGATGGCGGCTTCGATGTTGCCGTCGTTTTCCTGCAAGGCCTTCTTGCAGTCCATCATGCCGACGCCCGAACGCTCGCGAAGTTCCTTCACGAGGGCGGCAGTGATCTCGGCCATGTTCTTCTCCTTGGGGGATTCGTATGTGGGAACGGCCGGACTGACTTAGCCCGGCCGTGTGTCATTTCGTCAGGCGGCGTTCGAAAACCCGAGCGCCGCCCTGCGGGCCATCAGCCCGTGGCCTTCTCGGTTTCGACCGCGTCGTTGGCTTCCGAAGTGGCGGCCTGGGCCGCTTCATCGGCGACGGCCGGTTGAGCGGCGGCTTCCAGCTCGGCGGCGGCGCCTTCCGTGCCGGCCGGAGCGGCTTCAGCGGCGACCGGCGCCGAGGCTTCGCGCAGCATCGGCTCGACCGGGGCTTCCGAAGCGCCCAGGTCCACGCCCGAGGCCGAGGCGCCAGCGGCCAGACCGTCCAGAACCGCGTCCGCGATCAGGTCGCAGTAGGTCTGGATAGCGCGCGCGGCGTCGTCGTTGCCGGGCACCGGATAGGTGATGCCGTCCGGGTCCGAGTTGGTGTCCAAAATGGCGATGATCGGGATGTTCAGCTTGCGGGCTTCCTGGATCGCGATCGCTTCCTTGTTGGTGTCGATCACGAACATGATGTCCGGAATCGAACCCATGTCCTTGATGCCGCCCAGCGACAGTTCCAGCTTGTCCTTCTCGCGCTGCAAGGTCAGCAGTTCCTTCTTGACGCGGCCTTCGCCGCCGTTCTCGAGGATGCCTTCCAGTTCGCGCAGACGAGCGATCGAGCCCGAGACGGTGCGCCAGTTGGTCAGCGTACCGCCAAGCCAACGGTTGTTCATATAGTACTGGGCGCAGCGCTTGGCGGCTTCAGCGACCGGCTCGGAAGCCTGGCGCTTGGTGCCGACGAACAGGACGCGACCGCCCTTGGCGGCGACGTCGCGCACGGCCACCAAAGCTTGGTGGAACAGCGGCATCGTCTGCGACAGGTCGATGATGTGGATGTTCGAGCGCGAGCCGAAGATGTAACGGTCCATCTTCGGGTTCCAGCGGTGCGTCTGGTGGCCGAAGTGGGCGCCCGCTTCCAGCAGGGTGCGCATCGAGAATTCAGGCAGAGCCATGATCGTTCAATCCTTTTTCCGATCAACGTGGCGCGGGGGATTAAAGGTCGACGACCCTCGGAATGGTGCGTGCCGGGATTTCTCCCCGAATCGCGCCTCACCCGCGTTGCGAAATGCGGGGGCCATGTAGGCGGGATGGCCTCGAATAGCAAGCGCTGCGTCGCGCGCAGCAGAAAGGCGGCCCCTCTCGAGACCGCCTTTCCCGATCAGCCCTAAGGCGTAATCCTTACTTCATCGCATCAAGCAGCGCTTGGGCGCGGTCGCGATGCGCGGTCACCGGGGCCACCAGTTCGCGCGCCAGCGTCGACAGGGCCGGAGCGTCCGTGTTGCCGGCGAAACCGTTAAGCAAGGTCAGGGCCTCGTTATGGGCGGCGACCTGCTGGTTCAGATAGACCTTGTCAAAGTCGCCGGGCGTGGCGGCGTTCAGGTTGTCGATCAGACCCTTGCGGCGCTCGTCCAGAGTGGTCGGGATGGCCACGTTCGGACCGGCGGTCGCGACTGCAGCGCCCAGCTTCTCGCCGGCGGCGGTGTGGTCCTTGGTGATCATGGCGGCCAGCGCCTTTACGTCGGCGTTGGTCGATTTGGCGGCGGCGATCTTGGCCGCTTCCAGTTCGTACATGTTGCTCGTGCCCAGACCGGTCACGAAGCCGTCCACGGTGTTGGCGCCCATGGTCATGGCCGAGGTCTGGCCGACGACGCCCGAAGTCGCGTCCTGGGTGGCGTTGACGGCTTCGCTGGCGTTCTGGCCGGCGCTGTCTCCACCTTGGTTGCACGCTGCGAGGAGAGCCAGCGAGGCGACGCTGGCGATGGCGAGATATTTCATTGGAACAGTCTCCCTATGGACTGACCAAACCCATCACGCGCCCGTGAGGTTCCGAAAAATCAACAGCTTGACCATAAGCTCACGCCTGCAAATCCCTATGCGTCCTCCAGCATGACCACACCCGGCGCGGATTTCAGCGCACCGCGCAATGCGCCGTCCAGGCGATAGCGTCCAGGCAATTTGACCTCGACCTCCCGCCCCTGCTCCAGCCCGGCGATCATCAGCGAAATCTCGCCGCCCTTGCCGATGGCGCCGGATCGGGCGCGCTCCAGCCGGCCCTTCAAGGCGTCGGCGTCGGCGGTTCGGGCCGAGACATGGATACGCAGGCCGATGTTGGCGTCGTCCAGCAGATTGTCCATGCGCGACGCATCGTCGCCGAAGAAACGCACCTCCCCTTCGGACGCCTTGGCGCGGACCCGCACCATGACAGAGGCGCCGGGCTCCAGCACCTCTCGGCATTTGCGCAGTTGTTCAGGCGGGAACAGGCATTCGAACTCGCCCGTCGGGTCCGAAAAGGTGACGAAGGCGAACTTTTCGCCTGTCCGGGCGCTGGCCCGTTCCTGTCTGCGCCGAACCATACCCGCCATCTGGAAGGCTTCGTGCCCCGATTCCGCCAGCGGGATGGCCTCGGCGACAAAGGTGACGCGCTTGCGTTTCAAGGCCGACGTCATCTCGTCCAGCGGGTGGCCCGACAGATAGAATCCCACGGCGGCCAGCTCGTGATCCAGCCGTTCCGGCCCAACCCAGGGTTCGACCGTCTTCAGGCGTGGGCGCGCTGCGTGAGCCTGATCGCCGCCAAACAGCGACACCTGCGACGAGGCCCGCTCGGCCGCCACGCTCTGGCAATAGGCCATCAGCACATCGGCCTGTTCGACCAACTGGCGGCGGTTGGGATGAATGCTGTCGAAGGCGCCGGCCTTGGCCAGGCCCTCCAGCGCGCGCTTGTTGACGCTGCGGGGATCGACCCGTTCGAGGAAGTCGAAGATGTCGGCGAACCGCCCGCCGGTCTCGCGCACTTCGATGACGTGCTTCATCGCCTCCAGGCCCACGTTTCGGATGGCGCCCAGGGCATAGAGGACCGCGCCCTTCGCATCGTCCCACGCCACGTCGAAGTCAGCGGACGAGCGGTTGATGTCGGGCGACAGCACCGGCACCTCGAAGCGACGCGCATCCTGATAGAAGACCGCCAGCTTGTCGGTGTTCGACAGGTCGAGACTCATCGACGCGGCGAAGAACTCGACCGGTTGATTGGCCTTCAGCCACCCCGTCTGGAATGAAATCAGGGCATAGGCGGCCGCGTGGGACTTGTTGAAGCCATAGCCCGCGAACTTGGCCACCAGGTCGAAGATAGAGCCGGACTGGCTCTCGGAGACTGACTTCTCGAGCGCGCCCTTGATGAAGCGCGCTCGCTGAAAGTCCATCTCCTCCTTCTTCTTCTTGCCCATGGCGCGACGCAGCAGGTCGGCCTCGCCCAGGCTGTAGCCCGCCAGGATCTGGGCGATCTTCATCACCTGTTCCTGGTAGATGATGACGCCATAGGTCTCGGTCAGCACCTCCTTCAGACTGGGGTGCAGATAGTCCACCTCGGCCCGACCGAACTTGCGGTCGATATAGGTGTCGATCATCTCCATCGGCCCCGGCCGGTAGAGGGAGATCAGGGCGGTGATCTCCTCGATGGAGCCGCAACGCATCTTGCGCAGGGTGTCGCGCATGCCCTGCGATTCCAGCTGGAACACCCCGACCGTCTGCCCCGACGCCATAAGTTCATAGGTGCGCGCATCGTCCAGCGGCAGCTGGTTCCATTCGGGCGCCGCGCCGCGCCGCTCCAGATAGCCCCGCGCCCGATCCAGCACGGTCAGGGTCTTCAGGCCCAGGAAGTCGAACTTCACCAGGCCCGCCGGCTCCACCCACTTCATGTTGAACTGGCTGGCCGGGATGGTCGAACGCGGGTCCTGATACAGCGGCACCAACTCGGTCAGCGGTCGGTCGCCGATGACGATGCCGGCGGCGTGGGTCGAGGCGTTGCGGTAAAGCCCCTCCAGCTCCAGCGCCGTCTCCAAAAGGGTCTTGACCGCCGGCTCGGCGTCCCTCGCCTCCTTCAGGCGCGGCTCCAACTCGATGGCCTGGGCCAGGGTCACGGGGTTGGCCGGGTTGTTCGGCACCATCTTGCAGAGCCGGTCCACCTGGCCCAGCGGCATCTGCAGCACACGCCCGACGTCGCGCAGCACCGCCCGCGCCTGTAGCGTGCCGAACGTGATGATCTGCGCCACCCGGTCCTTGCCGTAGTGGGCCTGGACATAGTCGATCACCTCTTCGCGCCGCTCCTGGCAGAAGTCGATGTCGAAGTCGGGCATGGAGACACGTTCGGGGTTCAGGAACCGCTCGAACAGCAGGCCGAACCGCAACGGGTCCAGATCGGTGATGGTCAGGGACCATGCCACCAGCGAACCGGCGCCGGACCCCCGCCCAGGCCCAACCGGAATGCCGTGGGTCTTGGCCCATTTGATGAAGTCCGACACGATCAGGAAGTAGCCAGGGAACCCCATCTGCTGAATGATCCCGACCTCCCACTCCAGCCGAGACCAATATTCCGCCTCGGGCACGGCGGGATCGACCTGAGTCAGGCGGACTTTCAGCCCCTCACGCGCCTGGTGAGCCAGTTCGTCCCCCTCTGACCGCCCTGCCCCGGTGTCGAAGCGTGGCAGGATCGGGGCGTGGGTCTGCACCAGGAAGGCGCAGCGCCGTGCGATGTCGATGGTGTTGTCGCAAGCTTCCGGCAGGTCGGCGAACAGGTCACGCATCGCCTCCGCCGACTTGAACCAGTGTTCTCCCGTGATGCGGCGACGGTCCTCCTGGCCGGTGAAGGCGCCGTCTGCGATGCACAGCAGGGCGTCGTGCGACTTCGCCTGGGCGGCCTTGGCGTAATAGACATCGTTGGTGGCGACCAGCGGGACGTCGTTGGCGTAGGCCCATTCCACCAGCCCCGGCTCGGCCCGGCGTTCATCGTCCAGGCCATGGCGCTGAAGCTCGACGTAGAACCGGTCGCCGAACGCGGCCTTCATCTCCGCCAGCGTCCCGACGCCCTCGGCGGTCTTTCCCTGGGCGAACAGCGGGTCGACCGGGCCGTCGGGGCCGCCAGACAGCAGGATCAAGCCTTCGGATCGCGCCACGACCTGGTCCCAGGCCACGCCCGGCTCGGCCATTTCGCCCGCGTCCAGATAGGCCGAGGACGACAGGGCGCACAGGTTCAGCCAGCCCGTCATATCCTGCGCCAGCAGAACAACGGTCGGCGTCTTGGCCCAGCGCGCATTGACCTGGCCGCCGACGCCTACGACCGGCAGGGCGCAGGCCACGATGGGCTGGACGCCGGCATCCTTGGCTGTCTGGCTGAACTCCAGCGCCCCGAACAGATTGGCCCGGTCCGCCACGGCGACGGCGGGCATACCCGCGTCCGCCGCCAGCTTGCCAACCTTGCTGGCCTTGATCGCGCCTTCCAGCAGCGAATAGGCCGACCGAACCCGCAGATGCACGAAACCCTGGCTCTTCATCCGCTGGCTCACTGGCTCTCCGTCTGGGCGACGCAACGTCCGCCTATCATCACCCTAAAGCGAGTCTCACATCCTGCGCCGCGCCACCATGGCAAACCCGATGCGGCGCTGCATCATCCCCAGAAGAACGGCGAACCGATGGTCGCGAGACTGGAAAACAGCGCCTCATCGTCTGAACTTGATTGAACCTATTGATGTTCGTCGACGCATTTCAGACGCCAACGCCCACCGGATCCTTCCTCAGACGGCGGTGACACTGAACGCCAACGTCCAGACCATCCAGACGAAACCGCCGCAGCAGGCCAACGACAACATATCCCTCATCAAACGCGGCATGGCTTTCCCGACCTCGAAAATGTTCTCTCTCTGTTCTATGTTCCCTGTGCGTTCTCGTCAAGCGCAGCGGTGATCGCCGCGACGGTCAGCCGATGCCTGCGGCCTGAAACCGAACGGCTGTCGCCCACGTATTCCTGACCAGACAACAACAGGTAATGGCGATGCGGTTTGGGGTTTCCATTCTGGCGGGAGCGGCTTTGCTGGCGTCGCCGGTCGTCTATGCTCAGTCCCGTGCGCCGGACCTGCGGACGGCGATCTTCGCGGGCGGCTGTTTCTGGTCGGAGGAAAAGGCGTTCGAAGACGTGCCCGGCGTGCGGTCCGCCGTGTCGGGCTTCGTCGGCGGCCACACCGCCAATCCGACCTATGAGCAGGTGGTGCGCGGCGGGACCGGCCATATGGAGGCGGTGCAGGTCACCTTCGATCCGCGCGTCGTCAGCTATCGCGCCCTGGTCGATCGCTACTGGCGCACCATCGACCCGACCGATCCAAACGGTCAGTTCTGCGATCAGGGCCCATCCTATCGTGCGGCGGTCTTCGCTACGGACCAGCAGCGGGCCGATGCGGTCGCCTCCCGCGATGCGGCGATGCGGGTGTTGAGAAAGAGCTTCACCACCCCGGTCGTCGGCGTCCAGCGCTTCTGGCCGGCGGCCGAAGAGCATCAGAACTACGCCAAACGCCACGCCGCCAGCTATCAGGCCTATCGGATCGGTTGCCGCCGGCCGGAACGGCTGCGCGCCATCTGGGGCGACGCCGCCGTCAGTTGATCAATAGGCGTGGCTTTCGGCCGCGCGCTCTTCCAGATGGCCGTCGCGCAGGGCGAAGACCCTGTCCATATGACCGGCCAACTCCATATTGTGCGTGGCGATCAGGGCGGCGACGCCCGTGGTCTTGGCCAGGTCGCGCAGGGCCTCGAACACCGACTGGCTGGTGATCGGGTCAAGGTTGCCTGTCGGCTCGTCGGCCAGCAGCAGGCGTGGACCGTTGGCCAGGGCGCGGGCGATGGCGACGCGCTGCTGCTCGCCGCCCGACAGTTGCGCCGGTTGGTGCGTCAGGCGCTCGCCCAGGCCGAGCGCCGTCAAGGTGACTTCAGCGCGCTTGCGGGCCTCATCCTGCCCCAGGCCGGCGATCCGCATCGGCAAGGCGACGTTGTCGCGGGCGTCGAACTCGGGCAGCAGATGGTGGAACTGATAGACGAAGCCGATCCGGCCCAGGCGCAGCCGGGTGCGCGCGCGCTCGTCCAGATCGCCGACCTGTTCGCCATCGATGGCCACCGTACCGCTGGTCGGCTTTTCCAACAGACCGGCGGCGTGCAGCAGTGACGACTTGCCGGACCCCGACGGTCCGATCAGCCCGACCAGTTCGCCCGGAAACACGTCCAGATCGACGCCCTTCAAAACGGTCAGTCCGCCCTGGGCCGTGGGATAGGTGCGGGTCAGGCCGCGCACCGACAGGATGGGAGCCTTACTCATAGCGGAGCGCCTCCACGGGATCGATGCGCGACGCATTCCACGACGGCGGCAGGCTGGCGATACAGCTCATCAGCAACGACCAGAAGGCGACCCAGGTCACGTCGATCGGATCGACCAGGGCAGGAATGGCGTCCAGCATATAGACGTCGGAATCGAACAGCTTGGTCTGAAGCGCCCACTCCAGGAAATGCTGGATCGCGCCGATGTTCCAGCAGAACAGCAGGCCCAGCAGCAGTCCGGCCAGTGTGCCCGCCACGCCGATCATGGCGCCGGCCATGAAGAAGACGCGCAGGATCGCCGACGGGCTGGCGCCGATGGTGCGCAGGATGGCGATGTCGCGCCCCTTGTTCTTCACCAGCATGACGATGCCGGAGATGATGTTCATGGCGGCGATGGCGACGACCAGGCCCAGGATGATGCTCATGGCCACCCGCTCGACCTTCAGCGCGCCATAGAAGGCGGCGAGGCGTTCGCGCCAGTCGCTGACGACCGAGCCGGGGCCGGCGGCGGCGCGTATGGCGGGCGTCAGGGTGCCGACCTGATCGGGGTCATCGACCTTGATCTCGATGGCGTCCCAGACGCCTTCCTTGCCGAAGAACAGCTGCTGCTGCTCCAGCGGCATGAACATGAAGGCGCGGTCGTAATCGGCGGCGCCCGAACGGAACAGGCCGCCCACGAAATAGGTCTTCTCCAGACCGCCCAAATTGCCGAAGGCGCTGTCGGCGCCGGTCGGCGAATAGACGGTGATCGCGTCGCCGACCCGAATGCCCAGCGAGTTGGCCAGGGCCGCGCCGATCAGGACGCGGTCGCCGCCATAGGCGCCCTTGCCGAAGCTATCGCGCTCCTGCGGCGACAGGCTGTCGAACACATACTGCGTCTTGGCCAGGTCCTGCGGACGAATGCCCTTGACCATCACCCCGGTCGTATAGCTGCCTACGCGGATCAGGCTCTGCGCCTCGTTCAGCGGATTGACGCTATAGACGCCGGGGATGGCCTCGATCTTCTTGAGGACCGCATCCCGATCCGGCGACGTCAGGACCGGCCCCTGAACATACATGTGCCCGTTGAAGGCCAGCATTCGGCCCAGCAGCTCGCTGCGGAAGCCGGACATGATGCTCATTACGCTGATCAGCACGGCGACGGCCAGCATGATGCCGATGAAGCTGATGACGGCGATGGTGGCCACCCCGCCCTCCTTGCGCTTAGCGCGCAGGTAGCGAAGGGCCAGGCCGATCTCCCAGGAGGAGAAGGCGCCGGACGGTTGGGACGGCAGGCTCAAGCGGTCAGCCTTTCGATGGCTTCGGCCAGGGCGACCGAGACCTTCTCGCCGGTGGCGCGGCGCTTCAGCTCGACCACGCCGTCCGCCAGACCTTTCGGCCCGATGGTCAACTGCCACGGCACGCCGATCAGGTCGGCGGTGGCGAACTTGCCGCCCGGACGCTCGTCGGTGTCGTCGTACAGCACATCCTTGCCCAGGGCTTCCAGCTGGGCGACCGCATCTTCGCAGGCGGCCGAGACGGCGGCGTCGTTGGCGCGCAGATTGATGACCACGACATCAAAGGGCGCGACGGCGTCGGGCCAGATGATGCCGCCCTCGTCGTGGCTGGCCTCGATGATGGCGCCGAGCAGGCGCGACACCCCGACGCCATAGCTGCCCATATGGACCTCGGTGTCCTGACCGTCCGGCCCGGCGACCTTGGCCTTCATCGGCGCGGAATATTTGGTGCCGAAATAGAAGATGTGGCCGACCTCGATGCCGCGGGCCGACAGACGGTCGCTTTCGGCGGTCTGGGCTTCGAACTGGGCCTGGTCGTGCATTTCCTCGGTCGCGGCGTACAGCGCCGTGCGCTCGTCGAACACGGCCTGCAGCGCCTCGGCGTCCAGATCGTGTCCGGGCGGCGCCATCTCGACCAGCTTGCGGTCGCAGAAGACCTCGCTCTCGCCGGTTTCGGCCAGAACGATGAACTCGTGGCTCAGGTCGCCGCCGATGGGGCCGGTATCGGCGCGCATCGGCACGGCCTTCAGGCCGATACGGGCGAAGGTGTTCAGATAGGCCGTGAACATACGGTTGTAGGCGGTGCGGGCCGACGCCTCGTCCAGATCGAACGAATAGGCGTCCTTCATCAGGAACTCGCGGCCGCGCATCACGCCAAAGCGCGGGCGGCGCTCGTCGCGGAACTTCCACTGAATGTGAAACAGGTTCAGCGGCAGCGACTTGTAGGATTTCACATAGGCCCGGAAGATGTCGGTGACCATCTCCTCGTTCGTGGGGCCGTACAGCAGTTCGCGCTCATGCCGGTCAGTGATGCGCAGCATCTCGGGGCCATAGGCGTCGTAGCGGCCGCTCTCGCGCCACAGGTCGGCCAGTTGCAGGGTCGGCATCAGCAGTTCGACCGCCCCTGCCCGCGTCTGCTCCTCGCGCACAATCTGCTCGATCTTGCGCAGCACCTTCAGACCCAGCGGCAGCCAGGCGTAGATGCCGGCGGCCTCCTGCTTGATCATGCCGGCGCGCAGCATCAGCTGGTGCGAGACGATCTGGGCGTCCGAAGGGGCTTCCTTCAGCGTGGGCAGGAAAAAGCGCGACAGGCGCATGATCGGGAATCCTAGGCGTAGAGACGGAACAAGGCTTTAGCCGCTGGAGCGGGGCGAAAGCTAGACCGGCTTGCGGTTTAGACTGCAGGCGCGTGCGAGAAGTCCGGCAGCGGCAGCCAGCCGGTGAAGATCAGCACCATGACGAAGGCCCAGACGATCGCCGAGACCCAGGTGGTGGTCAGGAACTTTTTCTTCAGGTTCGGCGTGCGGGGCGCGCCCCATTGGGCGCCGTCGGTCGGCGGCTCGTGGGTTTCCTGCGAGGTGCCGAGCGGCAGGACGGCGAACAGCACCGTCCACCAGACGATGATGTAGATGCCGATCATGGTCAGCGGGCCGATGGGCATGACGGGCCTCTTTGCTTCAGGGATGCGGGCGGCCGACGCCGTAGCGGGCCGCCAGATAGGGGGCGATGGCGTGATCCTGCAGGAAACGCCGCCCGGTCGCCGCGCTGACCTGCGCGTCGGGCCAGTCCAGTTCGCCGTCCAGGATCAGGATCGGACAGCTCTGATGCGCCTCGCCCACCTGTTCGATCACCGGCGGTCGCGGCTTCGCATGGTCCAGATAGACCACGTTCAGCGCCTCGCGCAGTCGCGGATAGAAGGCCAGAACGCCCTCGATATAGGCGCCGGGCGGGCAGAACCACGGCCCGCCCTGATCGTCGTGCCAGTCGGGATTCAGCAGAAAGAGCGTCTCGGCCATGCCTCAGCCTATAGCCGATGCGGGCGGCCTGTCGCGACCGCTAATCTCAGACGCGCAGGACGACGGTCTCGACGATGGGACGGCGATCCCAGACCTGCTGACTGGCCTTCTTCAGCACGCGGGCGATGGCCTGTTCCACCACCATCTCGTCCTCCGGCGCCTCGCCCTTCAGGTTCTTGACCACCTGTTCGACGCGCTCGGCCAGGTCGTCCAGCACATCGCCCAGCGGCTTCTGCAGGTCGCCCGGCAGGCCCACGCTGCGGATGTCGATGTCGCTGACGATCCGGCCGCGCTTGTCCAGGGCGAAGCTGACGATCAGCACGCCGTTGGTCGAGGCGTGCCGACGCTCCTTCAGCGCCTCGCCCTGTTCGGTGACCAGCATCCCGCCGTCGACATACAGGCGGCCGTTCGGCACTTCGTCGATGATCTGTGCCGGTCCGGGCGCCAGACGCACCATGTCGCCGTTGCGCGGCGTGACAGTCTCCTGAACGCCGACCTCCTTGGCCAGGTTGGCGTGTTCGAGCAGGAAGCGTCGAACGCCATGGGTCGGCACCGCGATCTGCGGCCGCGCCCATTCGTACATCTGCTTCAGCTCGTCGCGGCAGGGGTGGCCCGAGACGTGGATGCCGGGGTGATCCTTCTCGGTGTAGAGGCGCACGCCGCGATCCGCGAGCCGGTCCTGCAGATTGCCGATGGCCAGTTCGTTGCCCGGGATCTGGCGCGACGAGAAGATGCAGTGATCGCCCAGGCCCAGCTTGACCGTCGGGTGTGTCCCATCGGCGACGCGCGACAGGGCCGCCCTCGCCTCGCCCTGGCTGCCGGTGCACAGATAAAGGATCTGATCGGCGGGCCAGACGCGGGCCTCTTCGTCCGACAGGAAGGGTTTGACGTCCTGCAGCATGCCGACGTGCTTGGCCGCCGCCGTGATCCGGTGCATCGACCGGCCGGCCAGGGCGACACGACGCCCACAGGCCTCGGCCGCGCGGATCACGCTGTCCATCCGGGCGACGTTGGAGGCGAAACAGCCCACGGCGACGCGGCCCTTCAGGCTGGCGATCAGCTTGGAGATGGCGACGGCGACATCGCCCTCGGACCCGGCGACGCCCGGCACGAAGACGTTGGTGGAATCGCACACCATGGCCAGCACGCCCTCGTCGCCCAGGGCGCGAATGGCGGGGGCGTCGGTCTTGGTCCCGATCACCGGTTGGTCGTCGATCTTCCAGTCGCCGGTGTGGAACACCATCCCCAGCGGGGTGTCGATGGCCAGGCCGCTTGGTTCGGCGATCGAGTGGGTCATGTTGACGAAGGTGACGCCGAACGAACCGATGTCGACCGTGCCGCCCAGCGGAACCTCGATCAGTTCGACCTGATCCAGGATGCCGCGCTCGCGCAGCTTGTCGCGGATCAGATAGGCCGTGAAGGGCGTGGCGTAGATCGGCGCCTTGATGCGCGGCCACAGCCAGCCCAGGGCGCCGATATGGTCCTCATGCGCGTGGGTCAGGACGATGCCCTTGATCGTCTCGCCCTGCAGATAGGTCGGATCGGGCACGATCACGTCCACGCCCGGCGTGGACAGATCTCCGAAGGTGACGCCGACATCGACGATCAGCCATTCACGGTTCGCCTCCGGGCCGAAGCCATAGGCGTTCAGGTTCATACCGACCTCGTCCGAGCCGCCCAGCGGCAGGAAAACGAGTTCGTCTTGGTTTTGCTTTTTCATTCAGTCAGTCAAATGGGCGTTACGACGCCAGATTGCGAGGAGGCCGCGAATGGTCAGGTCGGAATCGAAGTGGTCGATGCTGTCGGTCGCGCCTTCGAACAGGCTGGCGACGCCGCCGGTGCCGATGACCGTCATGGGTCGACCCCACTCGGCCTTGATGCGCGCGACCAGGCCCTCGATCAACGAAATATAGCCCCAGAAAACGCCCGACTGCATGGCCTCGACCGTGCCGCGCCCGATGACGTTTTCAGGCCGCTGGATGGCGATGCGCGGCAGTTTGGCCGCCGCCTCGTGCAGGGCTTGCAGCGACAGATTGATGCCCGGCGCGATCAGTCCGCCCTCGAAGGCGCCGTCGTGCGCCACGATGTCGAAGGTCGTCGCCGTGCCGCTGTCGATCACGATCAGGTCGCCCGAATACAGCAGCTTGGCTCCAATGGCGTTGACCAGACGGTCGGCGCCGGCCTCGCTGGGCTTGGCGATCCGCACGTCGATGCCCAGGTCGACATTCTCACCGATCACCAGCGGCTCGATGTTTAGATAACGGCGCGCCAGGTTGCGCAGATTGAAGATCGACTGCGGCACGACGCTGGAGATAATGCAGCCGGTCAGGTCGGCGACCGCCAACCCCTTCATGACCATCAACTGGTTCAGCCAGACGGCGTATTCGTCCGCCGTGCGGCTGGCCTCGGTGGCGGCGCGCCATTGGGCGATCCATTCCGATCCGTCGTGAACGGCGAACAACGTATTGGTGTTGCCCTGCTCGATGGCCAAAAGCATCAGACGGCACCGACGTTGGGCGCCGAACCGAAGAAGACGTCGCCAGCGGAAATCAGGCGCGCCGAACCATCGGCGAGACGCAGGCGCAAGGCGCCGTCCGGCTCCACGCCCTCGGCCAGACCCTCAACGGTTTCGTTGTCCAAACGCGCGACGCACGGGCCGTTCAACCCGGTCAGGCGACTGGTCCAGGCGTCCAGCACCGGCTCGAAGCCCAGCGTCTGCCAGCGTCCCCACCAGACCGCGAAAGTTTCGGCCAAAATCTCGGCGGCGGCCTCGATGGGCGGCGCGAACGCATGATCTTCCCGCAGCTTTTCGGACATCGCCGCCGCGGCGGTTTCAGTGCCTTCGGGAGCGTGGGTCAGGTTCACGCCGATGCCGATGCCCAGCCAGAGCCCGCCCGACGCATGGACCCCGCTCTCCACCAGGATGCCGGACACCTTGCGTCCGTCCAGCAGGACGTCGTTCGGCCATTTGATGGACACCAGCGCGGGCGACACGAAAACATCCAGCAGATCCGCAACCGCCAACGCGGCGATGAACGTCGCCTGCGCCGCTTCTCGCGGTGTCGCATGAACCCTGATCAACAGTGTCGCGGCCAGATTGCCCGGCTTGTCCACCCAGGCCCGGCCCCGGCGGCCACGCCCCGCGGTCTGACGGCGCGCGATGATCCACTTCGGACCGACCTCGCCGGCCTCCGCCAGCCGTCGGGCCTCCGAGAGCGTCGAGTCGATCTCGTCGAGGATGACCAAGGGGGCGGGCGTCAACGCCCTACCCGTTCCCGAAGCCGGCGCTCGCGGCCTTGGTCAGCGGCTCCAGCCAGGTCAGACCCACGATGACCAGAGGGAAGGCGAAGGCCGCGCAGGCCCAGCCGATCCACTTGGCCTCGACCGGCGCGGCGTCGGTGGCGATGTCATCCACGGGGGCATCGAACCACATCAGCTTGATGATGCGCAGATAGTAGAAGGCGGCGACGACCGAAGCCACCAGACCCGCGGCCGCGACCGGCCACAGGCCCGCATCGGCGGCGGCGCCGAACACATAGTACTTGCCCCAGAAGCCCGAGAACGGCGGCATCCCCAGCACCGACAGCGACAGCACCGTCAGGGCGACGGCGGTCAGCGGGCGGTCCTTCTTCAGACCGGCCAGATCCGCAATGCGGCGGATCGGACGGCCCGACTTGGACAGCGACAGCAGAATGGCGAAGAAGCCCAGCTGATCAATGACGTAAAGGGTCATGAACATCAGCATGGCCTGCAGGCCCTCGGCCGTGCCCGCCGCGACGCCCAGCAGGGCGTAACCGATGTTGGCGATCGACGAATAGGCCAGCAGGCGCTGGATGTCCTTCTGGGCCAGACCGCCGAAGGCGCCGACGACGAAGCTGATCAGCGAAATGGCGATCAGGACCTGCGACCACTGGGCGTGGGCGTCGCCGAAGCCATGCTCCAGCGCGCGGGCGATCAGGACCATGGCCGCCACCTTGGGCGCCGTGGCGAACAGGGCCACGACCGGCGTCGGCGCGCCCTCATAGACGTCGGGCGTCCACATGTGGAACGGCGCGGCCGAAACCTTGAACGCCAGACCGCAGATCAGGAAGACCAGACCGAAGATCAGGCCGGGGCCGGGGTTGTCGGCGGCGAAGGCGGCGATGTCCTCGAACCGCATCGAACCGGCGAAACCGTAGATCAGGCTCGAGCCGTAAAGCAGCAGGCCCGACGACAGGGCGCCAAGGACGAAATACTTCAGGCCCGCTTCCGACGCCTTGACGTCGTTGCGGTGGAAGGCCGCCAGAACATACAGGGCCAGCGAGTGCAGCTCGATCCCGACATACATGGAGATCAGGTCGCCCGACGACGCCATCATCCCCATGCCGGCGGAGGCCAGCACGATCAGGACCGGATATTCGAACTTGGCGATGCGCGTACGCTTCATCCAGCCGTCACCCAGCACGACCGCCACGGCGGCCGACAGATAGATCAGGCTCTTGGCGTAGATGGCCAGCGGATCGGCTACATAGGCCCCGTTGAAGGCGACGCCCCACGGGCCGACGATGGCGATGACCGAGGCGGCGATCAGCAGCAGGACCGACAGGATCGACACCAGCCGGGCGCTCTTGTCGCCGACGAAGGCGCCGACCATCAGCAGGACCAGGGCGCCGACCGCAAGGGTGACTTCCGAGGCGGCGAGATGCAGGGCGGAGGACAGATCAGGCATTATGGTCTCACCCGCCGATCGCGGCGCGATAGGCGCTGGTCAGGGCCTCGACGGCGGGCCCGGTGTAATCGAGGACGGAGGCCGGATGGACCCCCAGCCAGAGCGTGCCGACGATCAGCGGCACGAACAGCAGCAGTTCGCGCTTGTCGATGTCGGTGATGGTCTCCAGCTTCGGATTGGTGATCTCGCCGAACATGACCGCGCGGTACAGGGTCAGGGCATAGACCGCCGAGAAGATCACGCCCGAGGCCGCGACCAGCGCCGCCCAGGTCGAGGCCTGATAGGCGCCCGTCATGGTCAATACTTCGCCGATGAAGCCCGAGGTGCCCGGCAGGCCGACGTTGGCCATGGTGAACATCAGGAAGATGGCCGCGTACCACGGCATCTTGGACGTCAGTCCGCCGTAGAAGGCGATCTCGCGGGTGTGCATCCGGTCGTAGACGACGCCGACACACAGGAACAGCGCGCCTGAAATCAGGCCGTGGCTGATCATCTGGAAGATGGCGCCCTGCATGCCGATGTCGTTGCCCGAGAAGATGCCCAAGGTGACGAACCCCATGTGGGCGACCGACGAATAGGCGATCAGCTTCTTGATGTCCGTCTGACGCCAGGCGACCAGCGACGTATAGACGATGGCGATCACCGACAGGGTGAAGACCAGCGGCCGGAACATCTCCGACGCCATCGGGAACATCGGCACGTTGAACAGGATGAAGCCGTATCCGCCCAGCTTCAGCAGAATGCCCGCCAGGATGACCGAACCGGCCGTCGGCGCCTGAACGTGGGCGTCGGGCAGCCAGGTGTGGACCGGCCACATCGGCATCTTGACCGCGAACGAGGCGAAGAAGGCCAGCCACAGGATCGGCTGAACGGCCGGATCGAAGGCGAAACGCTTCAGCTCGGGAATGCTGGTGGTGCCCGCTTCATGCGCCATCCACAGCATGGCCAGCAGCATCAGCACCGACCCCAGCAGCGTGTATAGGAAGAACTTGTAGGCCGCGTAGATCCGGTTCTGACCGCCCCAGATGCCGATGATCAGGAACATCGGGACCAGGGTGCCTTCGAAGAAGATGTAGAAGAGGAACAGGTCCAGCGAGGTGAACACCCCGATGACCAGCGTCTCCAGCACCAGGAAGGCGATCATATATTCGACGACGCGCGTCTCGACCGACTTCCAGCTGGCCAGGATGCAGATCGGCATCAGGAAGGCGGTCAGCAGGACGAACAGGACCGAAATCCCGTCCACGCCCAGGTGATAGCTGGCGCCGGCGAACCACGGCGCAAACTCCACGAACTGATAGGCGGTGTCAGCCGGGTCGAAGCCAGAGACCAGCACGACCGAAACCGCCAGCACGACCAGGGTCGTGATCAGGGCGATCCAGCGGGCGGCCGGCGCGGTCGCATCGGCCGACTTGGACGTCAGCCGAGCGGCGAAGATCGCCAGGGCGCCGACCAGGGGCAGGAATGTAACGAGGCTCAGGATGTAGGGCACGAGATCAGGCTCCCCACGCGAGGATGGCGAAGGTGAGCAAGCCAGCCACCCCGAGCAGCATCACGAAGGCATAGTGATAGACATAGCCGGACTGGATCTTGGCCAGTCGAGCGGCGGATTTCAGCGACACCCAGGCGGCGCCGTTCGGCCCCAGCCCGTCGATCAGCTTCACATCGCAGACCTTCCAGAAGAAGTTCCCGACGGCGCGGAAGCCGCGCACGAAGACGACGTCGTACAGTTCGTCGAAATACCACTTGTTGTAGAGGAAGCGGTAGATGACGCCGTTCCGCTCGGCCATGCGACGGCCCATGCCTTCGCGGGCGACATAGATCCAGTAGGCGAAGGCTGTACCGATCAGGGTAAGGATCAGCGGCGACCACTTCACCCAGGTCGGGACCGAATGGCTCTCGTGCAGGACGTGATTGTGCGCTCCGGTGAAGATGGCCCCGCGCCAGAACTCGCCCTCGTGATGGCCGATGAAGTGCGGCGCGAAGACGAAGCCGGCGGCGACCGCGCCGACCGACAGCAGGATCAGCGGGATCAGCATGACCAGCGGGCTCTCGTGCGGCTTCAGCGGGCCATGATGGCCATGGTCGTCATGAGCATGACCGTGGTGCGCGTGGTCGTCCGTGACCGGTTCGGAGTGCGTTTCCAGCTGGGCGTGCGAGGCGTGATCATCCCCGTGATGGGCGGCATGATGCGCGTCGCCCTCTTCCTTCCACACCGGCTTGTTGTGGAAGGTCATGAAGACCAGGCGCCACGAATAGTAGGCCGTCAGACCGGCGGCGATGATGCCGACGAAGAAGGCGAACAGGCCGATGGCCGAGTGACCCGAGGCCGCCGAGGCGTAGGCGCTCTCGATGATCGAGTCCTTGGAATAGAAGCCCGCGAAACCGCCGACGCCAGGGATGCCCAGGCCGGTGATGGCGATGGTGCCGATGGTCATGACCGCATAGGTGACGGGCAGGAGCTTCCACAAACCGCCCATTTTCCGCATGTCCTGCTCGTGGTGCATGCCGTGGATCACCGAACCGGCGCCCAGGAACAGCAGGGCCTTGAAGAAGGCGTGCGTGAACAGGTGGAACATGGCGGCCTGATAGGCGCCGACGCCAGCAGCGAAGAACATGTAGCCCAGCTGCGAACAGGTCGAATAGGCGATGACCCGCTTGATGTCGTTCTGGGTCAGACCGACCGTCGCGGCGAACAGCGCCGTGATCGCGCCAATGATGGCGATGATCTGCGACGCGCCCGGCGCATATTCATAGATCGGGCTCAGCAGGCAGACCATGTAGACGCCGGCGGTGACCATGGTCGCCGCGTGGATCAGGGCCGATACGGGCGTCGGACCTTCCATCGCGTCCGGCAACCAGGTGTGCAGGAAGAACTGGGCCGACTTGCCCATCGCGCCGATGAACAGCAGGAAACCGGCCAGGTCCAGCGCGGACCATTGGACGCCCAGGAACTCCCAAGTCGTGCCGGCCTTTGTGGCGATCAGCGGGAACAGTTCGGCGAAGTTGATCGTGCCGTACATCCAGAAGATCGTCATGATCCCCAGGACGAAGCCGAAGTCGCCGACGCGGTTGACCACGAAGGCTTTGATGGCGGCGGCGCTGGCCGTCGGCTTCTTGAACCAGAAGCCGATCAGCAGATAGGACGCCAGGCCCACCCCTTCCCAACCGAAGAAGATCTGCATGAAGTCGGCCGCCGTCACCAGCGCCAGCATCATGAAGGTGAACAGCGACAGATAGGCGAAGAAGCGCGGTCGGCTGTCGTCCTCGGCCATGTAGCCCCAGGAATACAGGTGGACCAGCGACGACACGCTGGTCACCACGATCAGCATTGTCGCCGACAGGGCGTCGATGCGGATCGACCAAGCCGACTGGAAGTCGCCGACGTTGATGAACGGCGCCAGGCGGATGGTGAAAGGCTCCAGATGGCCCCAGGTCCATTGCCCGAACACCGTCCAGGCGACGGCGCACGAGAAGAACAGCAGGCCGGTCGTGACGGCCTGCGACGGGATGTTGCCGATGCGGCGCCCGAAGAAGCCGGCGATGGCCGCGCCCAGCAGCGGGGCGAAAATCCCGAGAATGACGAGGGTATGGAAAGTCACGCTCAACCCTTCATCACGGAGGCGTCGTCGACGGCGATGTCGCCGCGGTTACGGAAGAAAGTCACCAGGATCGCCAGGCCGACGGCGGCCTCGGCGGCGGCGACGGTCAGGACGAACATCGCCATGATCTGCCCGCTGATCTCGTTCAGATAGGTCGAGAAGGCGACGAAGTTGATGTTCACGGCCAGCAGGATCAGCTCGATCGACATCAGGATGATGATGACGTTCTTGCGGTTCACGAAGATGCCGAAGACCCCGATGGTGAACAGGATCGCAGCGACCGTCAGATAGTGGGTCAGGCCGATCATCACAGAAGCTCCTCGGCGCTGACGCCCTCGCCCGTCGCGGCGGGTTTGATCTCGACTGATTTCAGACGGTCGCGGTTCACCTGATCGCCAGGGTTCTGGCGTTTGATATGCGGCTTGTGGCGCAGGGTCAGGGTGATGGCGCCGATCATCGCGATCAGCAGCACGATCCCGGCCGCCTGGAAGAAGTAGACGTAATCCGTGTAGAGCACGCGACCGATGGCCTCGACATTGGTGACGCTGGCGTCCGGCGCGCCTGGCGCCGGCACGCCCGCCGCAGCCCCGCCCTGAACCACGGCGACAGACACGATGATCATCTCGGCCAGCAGTACGGCGGCGATGATCGCACCCAGCGGCAGATAGCGCGCATAGCCCTCCCGCAGCTTCAAGAAGTCCACGTCCAGCATCATGACGACGAACAGAAACAGCACCGCCACCGCGCCCACATAGACGACGACCAGCAGCATCGCCAGGAACTCGGCCCCCAGCAGGACGAACAGACCTGCCGACGAGAAGAAGGCCAGGATCAACCACAGAACGCTGTGCACCGGGTTGCGCGCGGTCACGACCAGAAGGCCGGAAACCGTGGCGACCGCCGCCAGCAGATAGAAGGCTATGCCTTGCAGCATGTCGGGACGAAGCCCCTTTCGTATCGGCCGCGACCCCGTTTGGAATCGGCGACCCGTTTAGCGAGATGCTGCCTAGTTCAAGACCTCTTCCTCTTGAAGAGGTCTTGAACGGCAACTGTAGTGGAACGTGATCTTGTCCGAAAAACCGGTAGCCACTTTTCGGGATCACGCTCTAGCGGTAAGGCGCGTCGAGTTCCAGATTCTTGGCGATCTGCCGTTCCCAGCGGTCGCCGTTATCGAGCAGGCGTTGCTTGTCGTAGAGCAGCTCTTCGCGCGTCTCGACGGCGAACTCCGAGTTCGGCCCCTCCACAATGGCGTCCACCGGGCAGGCCTCCTGGCACAGGCCGCAGTAGATGCATTTGACCATGTCGATATCGTAGCGGGTCGTGCGGCGGCTGCCGTCGGCGCGCGGCTCGGCCTCGATGGTGATGGCCTGGGCGGGGCAGATGGCTTCGCACAGCTTGCAGGCGATGCAACGTTCCTCGCCGTTCGCATAGCGACGCAGCGCATGCTCGCCGCGGAAGCGCGGCGACTGCGGATTGCGCTCGAACGGATAGTTCACGGTCATCTTCGGCCGCGCCATATATTTCAGCGACAGGCCGATGGCGCCGATGACGTCCAGCATCATCGCGCCCTTGGTCGCCTGGACGATACGGGTGAACATCAGCACTTATCCTTGAAAGCAGGCGTCTTCGGCGCGACCATCACGACCCCACCACGAACACGCGCCAGGCCGAGACGATGACGACCGCCACCAGCGAGGTCGGCAGGAAGATCTTCCAGCCCAGGCGCATCAGCTGATCGTAGCGATAGCGCGGCACGAAGGCCTTCACCATTGAGATCATGACGAACCAGAAGACCGTCTTGGCCATGAAGGTCAGCAGGTAGATCGCATAGGCGATCCAGGCCGGCAGACTGTCCATCCATGCCTGCGGCACGCCGGGGTTCCAGCCGCCAAAGAACAGCAGGCTGATCATAGCCGACATGAAGACGATGTTGACGTACTCGCCCATCATGAACAGCAGATACGGGGTCGAGCTGTATTCCACCTGATAACCGGCGACCAGTTCGGACTCGGCCTCAGGCAGGTCGAACGGCGGACGGTTGGTCTCGGCCAGGGCCGAGATGAAGAAGATGATCGACATCGGGAACAGGATCACGACCAGCGGCCAGGTATCGGCGCCGCCGCCGAAACCGTACCAGTTCCAGAACATGCCCTTCTGGCTCTCGACGATGGCCGACAGGTTCATGGTGCCGGCCAGCAGGATCACATTGATGATGATCAGGCCCAGCGAGACTTCATAGGACACCATCTGCGCCGCTGAACGCAGCGAACCCAGGAACGGATACTTCGAGTTCGAAGCCCAGCCGCCCATGATGATGCCGTAAACGCCCAGCGACGACACGGCGAAGATGTACAGAATGCCGACATTCAGGTCCGACACCACCCAGCCGGGCGCAAATGGGATGACAGCCCAGGCCATGAAGGCCAGGATCACGGTGATGATCGGGGCGATGATGAAGACGGCCTTGTCGGCGCCGGCCGGGATCACGACCTCCTTCAGCACGAACTTGATCATGTCCGCGAACGATTGAAGCAGGCCGAAGGGACCGACGACGTTCGGCCCTTTACGCATCTGCACGCCGGCCCAGACCTTGCGGTCGGCCAGCAGCAGGAAGGCGACGGCGATCAGCACGCCGACGGTGATCAGCAGAACCTGACCGAGCGTGATCAGCGTCCATCCCAGCGGGGTGGCCCAGAAGGAAACGGGGTCCATGACTTACTCCGCCGCCAAAGCGACCGGGGCGATCCGCAGGGCGGACAACTCGGCCATCGTCGCGCTGGCGCGCGCTATCGGATTGGAAAGATACGGGTCGGCCACGGCCGACACGAAGGCGCGGTCGCCCAGATCGCCCTTGGCGCCCAGGGCCGCCACGTCGAACGTCGCCGGCGCGGGCAGATAGTCGATCCGGCCGAAGGTCGGATGATCGCCCATCAGCTTGGCGCGCAGTTGCTCCAGCGTGTCGTACGGCAGGGTCTTGTCGACGCGCGCCGACAGGGCCCGGATGATGGCCCAGTCTTCCTTGGCCTCGCCTTTCGGGAAGACGACCCGTTCGGCCATCTGCACCCGCCCCTCGGTGTTGACGTAGAGGCCCGACTTCTCGGTGTAGGCCGCGCCCGGCAGGATGACGTCCGCGCCGTGCGCGCCTCGGTCTCCGTGGCTGCCCAGATAGACGCGGAAGGCGTTTGAGCCGGTCGGATCGACCTCGTCGGCGCCCAGCAGGAACAGCACGTCCAGCGCGTCCGGCTTCAGCATCTCGGCCACCGTCAGGCCGCCCCCGTTTTCACCGGGTTGGGCCGGCACGAAGCCCATGTCCAGACCAGCGACGCGGGCGGCGGCATGGTGCAGGACGTTGAAGCCGTTCCAGCCATCCGTGACGACGCCGACGGTCTTGGCCAGGGCGCCCAGGGCGTTCAGGACGGCCGCGCCGCCCTCCCCGCCCAGCGCGCCGGAACCAACGATGATCGCGGGACGCTCGGCCTTGGTCAGGATGTCCATCGCCGACTTGGGCAGTTGGCCCAGCGTCTGGGTTCCAGCGCCCAGATAGGCGTAGTCGAACGTCAGATCGGCCTGTTCGCCGATGACGCCGATCTCGACGTCGCCCTTCAGCCATGTCTTGCGCAGGCGCGCGTTCAGCAGCGGGGCCTCGACGCGGGGATTGGCGCCCACGATCAGAATGGCGTCCGCCTTTTCAATGCCTTCCAGGCCGGAATTGAACAGCCAGCCCTCGCGTGGGCCATAGCCCAGGGCCGCGCCATCCTGGCGGCAGTCAGTATTTTTCGAACCCAGGGCGCGGAACAGGTCCAGCGTGGCCTTCATCGACTCGGCGTCTTGCAGGTCGCCGGCGATCACGCCGATGCGGTCGGCCGGCGCGGCCTTCAGCTTGGCGGCCACGGCGTCCAGCGCCTCGTTCCACGATGCGGCGCGCAGCCTGCCGTTCTCGCGGATCCACGGACGGTCCAGACGGCGGGCGGTCAGGCCATCGACGACGTAGCGGCTCTTGTCCGACAGCCACTCCTCGTTGATGCCCTCATTAACGCGGGGCAGCACGCGCATGACCTCGGACCCGCGATAGTCGGCGCGGATGTTCGAGCCCAGGGCGTCCATGACGTCGATGGTTTCGGTCTTCTTCAGTTCCCACGGACGGTAGTGATACTGCCACGGACGGTGCGTCAGGGCGCCGACCGGGCACAGATCGTTGACATTCCCCGACAATTCCGACGCGACCGACTTCTCCAGATAGGTCGTGATCTCGGCGTCCTCGCCGCGCGAGATCATGCCGATGTCCGGCGCCCCGGCGACTTCGGTGATGAAGCGGACGCAGCGCGTGCACTGGATGCAGCGCGTCATGAAGGTCTTGATGGTCGGACCCATCGCCTTTTCTTCGACCGCGCGCTTGTTCTCCGAATAGCGCGAGCCGTCGCGGCCATAGCCGACCGACTGGTCCTGAAGATCGCACTCGCCGCCCTGATCGCAGATGGGGCAATCCAGCGGGTGGTTGATGAGCAGGAACTCCATCACCCCCTCGCGGGCTTTCTTGACCATCGGCGTATCGGTGAAGATTTCCTGGCCATCGGCGGCCGGAAGCGCGCACGAGGCCTGCGGCTTCGGCGGTCCGGGCTTCACCTCAACCAGGCACATCCGGCAGTTGCCGGCGATGGACAGGCGCTCGTGGTAGCAGAAGCGCGGAATCTCTTGCCCCGCGCGTTCGGCGACCTGGAGCACGGTCATGCCGGGCTCGAACTCGGTTTCGACGCCGTTGACCTTGGCGACTGGCATCAGCGGGCCTCTTCTTCAGCGGGAACGGCCAGATCGGCGCGTTCCGTCGTCCCATCCGGGAGCGTCTGTGTGATGGTGATCGTCTCGCCGTCCATGACGTAGCGGATCACCGGATCGCCCGACTGGTTCATCCAGCGAACGAGCGTTGCATCGGGCAGATCGAGTGGCTTCCACACGATCAGATCGTTCTCGACGCGGCACTCGGCGCGCATCCGGCCGCCGTCGACCGGCGCCCGCCACGAGGCGCGCAACACCCCGTCCTGAACCCCGTCAAGGGTGATCGCCGACGGCGTTTGGCCGTGTATCTGGGCCAGACCAGCCCGGCACACCCGGCGCAGTTCGCCAACGGTCAGGACCTTCGGCGCGGTTTGCACCCCGTCCGACGTCTTCACCTCGGCCGAGACCTTTTCCGCAGGCGTGGGCGCAGGGTCACGCTCGCCGCAAGCGGCGAGAGCGAAGGCTCCGATCACGATGGCGGGTGATAGGCGCATCCCTACTCCGCGGCGATGGCGTGGCCGGCGAAGTTCGCGCGGCGGCTGCGGTAGTTGGCGATCCGCTCTTCGATCTCGTGACGGAAGTGACGGATCAGGCCCTGAACCGGCCAGGCGGCGGCGTCGCCCAGGGCGCAGATGGTGTGGCCCTCGACCTGGCCCGCGACATCCAGCAGCAGGTCGATTTCCGAAGGATCGGCCTCACCCACGGCCATCCGCTCAAGCACGCGCCACATCCAGCCGGTGCCCTCGCGGCACGGCGTGCACTGGCCGCAGCTCTCGTGCTTGAAGAAGTAGCTGATGCGGGCGATGGCCTTCACGATATCGGTCGACTCGTCCATCACGGTCACGCCGGCGGTGCCCAGCGACGAACGCATCTCGCGCATGGAATCGAAGTCCATCAGGACCGTCTCGGCCTGCTCGCGGGTGATGACCGGGCAGGACGCGCCGCCGGGAATGATGGCCTTCAGATTGCCCCAGCCGCCGCGAACGCCGCCGCCGTGATCCTCGATCAACTGACGCAGCGGGATCGACATGGCCTCCTCGACCACACACGGCGTGTTGATGTGACCCGACAGGGACATCAGCTTGGTGCCGGTGTTGTTCGGACGACCGAAGCCGGCGAACCAGTCGGCGCCGCGACGCAGGATGGTGCCGACGACGGCGATGGACTCGACATTGTTCACCGTGGTCGGGCAGCCGTACAGACCCGCGCCCGCCGGGAACGGCGGCTTCAGGCGCGGCTGGCCCTTCTTGCCTTCCAGCGATTCCAGCAGAGCCGTCTCTTCGCCGCAGATATAGGCGCCGGCGCCGTGGTGGATATAGACGTGGAAGTCCCAGCCGTGGACGTTGCCGTCGCCGATCAGCTTGGCCTCATAGGCCTGCTTGACGGCGGCTTCCATCCGTTCGCGCTCCAGCACGTATTCGCCGCGCAGATAGATGTAGCAGGCGTGGGCCTGCATCGCGAAGCTGGCGATCAGCGCGCCTTCGATCAGCAGGTGCGGATCATGGCGCATGATCTCGCGGTCCTTGCAGGTCGCGGGCTCGGATTCGTCGGCGTTGATGACCAGGTAGTGAGGACGATCCTTCACTTCCTTGGGCATGAACGACCACTTCAGGCCGGTCGAGAAGCCGGCGCCGCCACGGCCACGCAACCCCGAGGCCTTGACGTTGTTGATGATCCAGTCGCGGCCAAGGTCCAGCATGTCCTTGGTGGCGTTCCACGCGCCGCGCTGCTTCGCCCCCTCTACGCCCCAGTCATGGAAGCCGTACAGGTTGGTGAAGATCCGGTCCTTGTCTTCGAGAATGCCGACCATGGCCCTCAGAGTCCTTCCGCCAGACGGCGCTTGTGGTGGCGGGTGCGCATCCAGATGGCGGCGATGACCATCGCCCAGCCAGCCGCCAGCATGAAGTAGGAGACGTTGACCGCCCATGGCCCGACCACGCCCTGACGCGAGATCAGGATCAACATGGCGGCGCCGACGACCATCGCCAGGCCGCCCGCGCGCAACGGACGACCCACGCCCCGCAGTTCCTTGCGATAGGCCGCGCGGCCCTCGTCGGTGTTCAGATCGGGCGGCGACATCAGGCCGGGGCCTTCTCGGCCGGGGCCGGGTCGCTGTTCGGCAGTTTCTTGATCGGCTTGGCGGCCGAGCCGTCATACAGTTTGGCGTCCAGCAGGGTCTTGGGCCCGCCCTCCGGCGCCGCATTGGTGCGACCGACATAGGACCCGCGCTCCGGCGTCTTGCCGGCGGCGAAGTCGTCGATGATCTGGCCGATCGTCTCGGGCGTCAGGTCCTCGAAATAGTAGTCGTTGATCTGGGCCATCGGCGCATTGGAGCAGGCGCCCAGGCATTCTACTTCCTGCCAGGTGAAGCGGCCGTCGGCGGACAGATGATCCTTGGGACCGATCTTCTCCTTGCAGACGCGCATCAGTTCATTGGCGCCGCGCAGCATGCACGGCGTGGTGCCGCACACCTGGATCAGCGCGGTCTTGCCGACCGGCTCCAGCATGAACATGGTGTAGAAGGTCGCGACCTCCAGCACCCGGATATAGGCCATGCCCAGCAGCTCGGCGATGGCGCGGATGGCGGGTTCGGACACCCAGCCTTCCTGCTTCTGCACCAGCCACAGAACCGGGATCACCGCCGACTGACGACGGCTTTCCGGGTATTTCTTGATCCACCATTCGGCCTTGGCCATCGTGTCGGCCGAGAAGGCGAACGAGGCGGGCTGGTCCTTGGCGAGACGACGAACGCTCATCGGTCCACTTCTCCGAAAACGATGTCGAGCGAGCCCAGGATGGCGGACACGTCGGCCAGCTGGTGGCCCCGGTTCATCCAGTCCATCGCCTGCAGCGAGCGGAAGCCCGGCGCCGAAATCTTCACGCGATAGGGTTTGTTGGTGCCGTCCGACACCAGATAGATGCCGAACTCACCCTTGGGGGCTTCGACCGAGGCATAGACCTCGCCCTCGGGCGTCGAGAAGCCTTCGGTGTAGAGCTTGAAGTGGTGGATCAGCGATTCCATCGACCGCTTCATCTCGCCGCGACGCGGCGGCACGATCTTGTTGTTCTCGATCATCACCGGCTCGCCTGGGCAGTTGCGCAGTTTATGGATGCACTGCTCCATGATCCGCACCGACTGCTTCATCTCTTCGATGCGCACCAGATATCGGTCCCAGCAGTCGCCGTTCTTGCCGACCACAACGTCGAACTCCAGTTCGGCATAGCACTCATAGGGCTGCGACTTGCGCAGGTCCCAGGCGATGTCCGATCCGCGCAGCATGACGCCGGTGAAGCCCCAGGCCAGGGCCTGTTCCTTCGAGACCACGCCGATATCGACGTTGCGCTGCTTGAAGATGCGGTTTTCGGTGACGAGGCTTTCGATGTCCTTCAGCGCCGGCGGGAACTCTTGGCACCAGCGGCCGATGTCGTCGATCAGGTCCATCGGCAGGTCCTGGTGGACGCCGCCCGGACGGAAATAGTTGGCGTGCAGACGGGCGCCGCAGGCGCGCTCGTAGAACACCATCAGCTTTTCGCGTTCCTCGAAGCCCCAGAGCGGCGGCGTCAGGGCGCCGACGTCCATGGCCTGGGTCGTCACGTTCAGCATGTGCGACAGGATGCGGCCGATTTCCGAATAGAGGACGCGGATCAGCTGCGCCCGGTACGGAACCTCGATGCCCAGCAGCTTCTCGATGGCCAGGCAGAAGGCGTGCTCCTGGTTCATCGGCGAGACGTAGTCCAGCCGGTCCAGATACGGCACGTTCTGCAGATAGGTGCGCGCCTCCATCAGCTTCTCGGTGCCGCGGTGCAGCAGGCCGATGTGCGGATCGACGCGCTCGACGATCTCGCCGTCCAGCTCCAGCACCAGGCGCAGCACGCCGTGCGCGGCCGGGTGTTGCGGGCCGAAGTTGATGGTGAACTTGCGGTCTTCCATCTCGCGCGCGTGGGCGGTGCGGGTGTCCAGGTCGTCCTCGAACACGTCCACGCCCAGCGGCGCCACGGTGGGGTTTCCGTCAGCCATTACGCCTGGCCTCCCGCCTTTTCGTCGCCCGGCAGGACCGGCGCAGGGTATTCGGCGCCTTCCCACGGCGACAGGAAGTCGAAGGTGCGGAACTCCTGCGTCAGCTTGACCGGCTCATAGACCACGCGGCGCTGTTCCTCGTCGTAACGGACCTCGACATAGCCCGTCATGGGAAAGTCCTTGCGGAGCGGATGCCCCTCGAAACCATAGTCCGTCAGCAGGCGGCGCAGGTCGGGGTGGCCCGAGAACAGCATGCCGTACATGTCGTAGGCTTCGCGCTCGAACCAGTTGGCGGCCGGATAGACGGCGATGATCGACGGAACGGGCTGCACCTCATCGGTCGACACCTTGACGCGCAGGCGCGCGTTCCGGGTCAACGACATCAGGTGATAGACCACCTCGAACCGCTCCTTGCGATCCGGGTAGTCCACGCCGCAGAGATCCAGCAGTTGCTGGAACCCGAACTGATCGCGCAGCGCGGTCATCACCTCGACGATCCGGTCGCGCGGCGCCACCAGCGTCAGTTCGCCAAAGGCCACCTGGGCCTCGACGCCCAAGGCCCCGACCATCTCGGCGCCCAGCGGCGTCAGAACGGCCTCGTGCTGGGCCTGAACAGCCAAAGAGGTCATCGGTCGATGGTCCCCGTGCGACGAATCTTCTTCTGCAGTTGCAGCAGGCCGTACAGCAGCGCCTCGGCCGTGGGCGGACAGCCCGGCACATAGACGTCCACAGGCACCACGCGGTCGCAGCCGCGAACGACGCTGTAGCTGTAGTGATAATAGCCGCCGCCGTTGGCGCAGCTGCCCATCGACACGACGTAGCGCGGGTCGGGCATCTGGTCGTAAACCTTGCGGATGGCGGGGGCCATCTTGTTGGTCAGGGTGCCGGCGACGATCATCAGGTCCGACTGGCGCGGGCTGGCGCGCGGCGCCATGCCGAAGCGCTCGACGTCGAAACGCGGCATCGACATCTGGATCATCTCGACGGCGCAGCAGGCCAGACCGAAGGTCATCCACATCAGCGAGCCGGTGCGCGCCCAGTTGATCACGTCATCGGCGGCGGCGACCAGATAGCCGCGCTCGCCCAGCTCCATGTTCACGGCCTCGAAGAACTTGTCGTGGACCTTAGGGTCATAGCCCTCGACGGTCGAACGCGCGGCGGCTCCGGCCGGAACCAGCGGCGCGCCCGATGCGGACACCAGGCCGGCGGGCTTGGAAGCGGCGACTACTCCCATTCCAGGGCTCCCTTCTTCCATTCGTAGATGAAGCCGATGGTCAGAACGCCCAGGAAGACCATCATCGACCAGAAGGCGAACACCATGCCGGCATGCGACAGGTCGAACATCGACACCGCCCACGGGAACAGGAACGCCACTTCCAGGTCGAAGATGATGAACAGGATCGACACCAGATAGAAGCGGATGTCGAACTTCATGCGCGCATCGTCGAAGGCGTTGAACCCGCACTCATAGGCCGACAGCTTCTCGCTATCCGGGTTCTTCGGCGCCAGCAGCAGCGGCAGCGCGATGAACAGGATGCCGATGAAGGCCGCGACGCCGGCGAACACCAGCACGGGCAGATATTCTAGAAGAAATGCGTTCATTCGAAGAACCTCGTCCGCCGGGGAGAGGCGGGATTCGGCGCTTCTTAGACCCAACAACGTCGCCGTTCAAACCCCTGCGGACATTGGCTTTTCATTGAGAATGGATCGCAAGTTTGCGCGCCATATGTCGCAGGCCCGGCGCTTGCGCGTCTTGCGTGGTCAAAGCCCTATGGCGACCTCTCTCGCGTAACCGAAAGTCATCCGAATGAGCGTCGCCAGCCGCGCCCTGAACGCCGTCGAACGGATCGGCAATCGGCTGCCTGATCCGGTCTTCCTGTTCCTGTGGCTGATCGGCGGCTTGATCGTGCTGAGCCTGATCGGGGCGGGTCTGGGTTGGTCGGCGGTCAATCCCGTCACCGGCGACCGGCTGGCGGCGCAAAGCCTGCTGTCGGGCGAAAATCTGGAGCGGCTGATCATCGGCATGCCGCGCACCCTGGCCGACTTCCCGCCGCTGGGGATCGTCATCACCATCATATACGGCGCCTCGGTCGCCGAGCGGACGGGCCTCTTCGCCACGGCCATTCGCGGCGCCCTGCTGAATGCGCCGCGCGTGATCCTGACGCCGGTCGTGGTCATCACCGGCATGGTCTCGCACCATGCGTCGGACGCCTCCTACGTCGTGGTCATACCGTTGGCTGCGGTGATCTTCGCCGCCGCGGGGCGTCATCCGCTGGCGGGCCTTGCGGCCGGTTTCGCCGCCGTATCGGGCGGATACGCCGGCAATCTGTTCCCGGGCGCCAGCGACGCCCTGATTCTGGGAATCACCGAGCCGGCCGCCCGGCTGATCGACCCATCCTATTCGGTCAACATCGCCGGCAACTGGTTCTTCATCGTCGGCGTCGTCCTCGTCTTCACCCCCATCGTCTGGTTCCTCACCGACCGGGTCATCGAACCGCGCCTGGGGGTATGGAAGCCCGCCGAGGGCGTCGCCGCCCCCGCCGCCAACGAGAAACAGCCCCTGACCGCAGCCGAGAAGCGCGGCCTGGCCTTCGCCGGCCTGGCGGTGCTGGGCATGATGGCGCTGTGGACTCTGATCACCGCCCTGCCCGGCTCCCCCTTCGTGGATCCCGACGCCGATCCGGAGCAGCGGTTCAACCCTCTGTACCGCTCGCTGGTCGCCTTCTTCGCCGTCACCTTCTTCGTAGCGGGCGGGGCTTACGGCGCAGGATCGGGCGCGATCAAGTCGCACCGCGATCTGGTGGCCATGATGCGCGACGGCATCGCCCAGCTGGCGCCCTACATCGTGCTGGCCTTCTTCGCCGCCCATTTCGTGGCCATGTTCAACTGGTCGGGGCTGGGGCCGATCCTGGCGGTCCATGCGGCGGCCGGGCTAAAAAGCATCGCCCTGCCCGCCCCGCTGCTGTTGATCTGCGTGGTCTTCGTCTCTTGCTTCTTCGACCTGTTCATCGGATCGGCCTCGGCCAAGTGGTCGGCCCTGGCGCCCATCGTGGTGCCCATGTTCATGCTCCTGGGCATCTCGCCCGAGATGACGACCGCCGCCTATCGCATGGGCGATTCTGTGACCAACATCGCCACGCCGCTGATGAGCTATTTTCCGCTGATCCTGACCTTCGCCCAGCGATGGGATCCGCGATTCGGCCTGGGGTCGCTGATGGCCACCATGTTGCCCTACGCCGGGGCGTTTCTGATCGCGGGGCTTTGCATGGTGGCGGCCTGGGTCGCCTTCGACCTGCCGCTGGGGCCGGGCGTCGGCGTCCATTACGAGCCGCCCGCCCCCGCCGTCGCCGCTCAGGAGCCTGCAGCGGGCGGCCTGGCCGGTCCGCACAGTCCGCCCCAGGCGGCCGTCGTGGCGCCGTCCACAGCCCCGTCGCGCTGACCGACGTCTTTCTCCGAAAAGGTCGCTTGACGCGCTGGGTCGAGCCGCCTAAACGACGCCCCTCGCCGGGGCGCACAGCCGCTTCGGCCGGGAAACGCGGGTGTAGCTCAGTTGGTTAGAGTGCCGGCCTGTCACGCCGGAGGTCGCGGGTTCGAGCCCCGTCACTCGCGCCACTCTCTCTAGAGATAGAAAGAGTGGCGCACACCGCCTTCCCAAGAAGCTTTCGAAACAGCTCAAAAGTTTCGTCGCAGGTACGCGGGTGTAGCTCAGTTGGTTAGAGTGCCGGCCTGTCACGCCGGAGGTCGCGGGTTCGAGCCCCGTCACTCGCGCCACTTCTTTTTCTGACATCGTTATAAAGAAGTGGCGCGCCCCCGCCTGCGCGGACGGGTCCCGCCCTCGAATTCAGTCGATAACTCAGCGCCGTCATTCCGTGGCGTCCGAAGGACGAACCCGGAACCCAGGGGGCTCGCATCGATGTTCGAATGAACCCAGCGACGGAAACTCGGCCCTGGGTTCCAAGGGCCTGTCCTGAAGACCGTCGTAAGCTCAGTGCAGTTGCAGTCCCGCGTCAGGCGTCATGAAGGTCGCCTCGCCGGTCAGCTGGCCATAGACGGCGCACAGATCCTCGAACACGCGGTTCCACGCGAACTGACTGACGGCCTTTTCGCGCGCAGCCCGGCCGATTGCCTCGATATCGCGCGCAAACAGGGCCTCGACCGCTTCGGCGTAGTCCGTCGCCTCGGCGCGCGCGGCCAGTTGCCCGACCGTATCGTCCACGGTTTCGGCCACGCCGCCGGCGTTGACGCCCACGACCGGCCGTCCGCAGGCCATGGCCTCCAGCACGATCAGGCCGAACGGCTCCTTGTCGTTGGCGTGAACGAAGGCGTCGCAGCTGGCGATGATCTTGGCGACGGCGCGGGGGTCCGTCTCGTAAGGCAGGGAGATGACCCGGTCCTCGTCCGGCATGCCCGACCCGGCGCCGACCAAGACCAAATGATAGGGCGCGCCCAGCTTCTGGACCGCTTCGATCAGCACGTCGACGTTCTTTTCCTTGGCCGGCCGTCCGGCGAAGCACAGCAGGCGCGCGTCCTGGTCCAGGCCCAGTCGGTCCAGCAGCCATTGCCGGTCGCGGCGTTCGGGCCGGAAGGTGTCGATCTCGACGCCCAGGGGGCGGATGACGATATTGTCCACGCCAGCCTCTTCCAACCGTCGGGCGATGAACCGACTCGGCGAAACCACCCGGTCGAACTGCGAAAACAGACGCGCCCAGCGCTTCTCGACCGGCTTCTTGGCCCATTCGCCGAAATGCAGCGCCGCCAGACCCGCCGGGTCCGAATGACAGAAGCCGACGACGGGGCATCCGACCCGCTGTCCGGCCTCCAGAGCGCCCTGCCCCGGCGTGTAGGGGTCGCCAGCCTCGATGATCGACGGCTTCATCGCGGCGACCCAGGCGCTCCAACGTTTGACCGACGTCGGCCAGCGGTAGCCGTCGCCGAACGGCAGCTTGGTGGCGCGCAGCCGCACCACCCCGTCCGCGCCTGCCTTGTGCCGCGCGCCCGGCACGATCAGCGAATGGCTGACCCCCGGGCGGTTGGCCTCTATCCACGCCTTCTTGGACAGGAGATAGCGTTTCACGCCCCCGGATCGCGGCGCATACAGCATGGTGGTGTCCACCAGCCGCGGCCGGTCGTCCATCGCGGCCGCCTTCAGGGCGCGCAGCGTGTCGGCGACTTCCACGTCCAGCCCCGGAATCAACCGGAGTTCGCTTTCCTGGACGTCGAGGTCGGTCATGCTCATGGGGCGTTCTCGTATGGCTGGGGCTGTCGAACGCCGAAGGGGTTCGTTGGATGCGTCGTCGCGACGCGGCGCCAAGCCTTTCGTCGCCCGTAAACCCGGCCGTGGCAAAGCTCAAGAGCAGCCCCGCCAAATCGCTCCGTATTCGCCGCAAAGCTTGGATTTGTCAGAACGTCAGTCACGGCATAGGCCGACGATCCGGCAGTTGCGGCCTTGTATTCGCCTCAAATTCGATAAACTTGAGGAAGGCTGCCGCAGACCCTGCTAAGGGGTCGCCTGTACCGTTGTGCGTGACCACCAGGGGTTTCTACCGAATGCGTATTCTGCTCGCGAGCGCCGTGGCGATCGCCCCTTTGATGGTCGCCACCGGCTCTCAGGCCGAGATCGTGATCTCAAACGCCCGCACCACGCCGATCCAGACGTCCAACGCGACCGGGACCGGCCCTGACAATATTCGCCTGGCCAGCGGCGGCAGCGTCGCGGTGACATCCGGCGCGGCCGTGACGCTGAACTCCAACCACACGGTCGACCTGGACAGCGGCAGCTCCATCACCATGGACAAGTCGGCCGACGGCTCGACCGGCCTGCTGGTCAACGGCGGCAACACCGGATCGGTCATCGTCGGCGGCGCCATCACCGTCAACGACACCCAGGAAGCGGCTGACGTGAAGGATGTCGACGGCGACGGCGACCTGGACGGTCCCTTCGCCACCGGAACCGGCCGCTACGGCGTGCGCGTGGTCGGCCCCGCGCCCTTCACCGGCAACGTCCTGGTCGAAAGCACCGGCGCCATCACGGTCGAAGGCAACAACTCCTACGGCCTGGCGGTCGAGACCGGCCTGAACGGCAAGCTGCAAAGCCTGGGCACGATCCGCGTGACCGGCGACAATACGGCCGGCATCCGCACGACCGGCCCGGTCTCCGGCAATGTCGAGCTGTCCGGCTCGATCTCGGCCCTGGGGGCCAATGCGACCGGCGTGTCGATCGAGGGCGATGTGGGCGGGGCGGTGAAGATCCACTCCTCCGTCGTCGCCACCGGCTATCGCTACACCACCCCGCCGCCGGCGCGTCCGGCGACGGGCGCCTTCGACAACGCCTCGACCCTGTTCCTGGACGAACTGGACGCCGACGACCTGCTGCAGGGCGGACCCGCGGTGCGCATCGGCGCGAGCGTGGCGGGCGGCGTCCTGCTGGACAAGGCGCTGGCCTATTCCGCCGCAGGCATCGAGGGCGATGACGACGGCGACGGCGTCAAGAACGGCGACGAGGACGACGACGGCGACGGCATCAAGAACCGCGACGATCCCGACCGCAACGGCAACGGCATCCCCGACGCCAGCGAGACGACCGCCTCGATCACCTCGCTGGGCGGCGCGCCCGCCCTGCTGGTGGGTTCGACCACCCAGGCGGTGAATCTGGGCGCCGTCGGAACGGGCGATGCGGCCTATGGCCTGATCAATCGCGGCTCCATCACGGCGTCCGGCCTGTATTCCGGCGTCGAATCGCGCGCCGTGCAGCTGGGCGTCACGGGCGGCCAGGCGGTCAATGTCGCGGGCGGCGTGCGCAACGAGGGCGGCGTGTCCTCCACCGCCGTGGACGCCAGCGCCACCGGCCTGTGGATCGGCTCGGGCGTGACCGCGCCCGCCATCGTCAACACCGGCGCCATTCAGGCCGTGGCCTCGGGCAAGGAGACCCAGAGTGCGACGGGCATTCTGATCGGCGCGGGCGCCAACGTCGGCTCCCTGACCAACACCGGCAATCTGGTCGCCTCCTTCGGCGGCAACCAGGGTTCGGCCGTGGTCATCCGCGATCAGTCGGGCGCTCTGACCCAGTTGAACAACGCCGGCTCCATCATCGGCTCGCTCACCCCCAACACCGCCGACACCAACCCGGTGACGGGAACCGTCACCGCCATCGACCTGTCGGCCAACACCAGCGGCGTCACCCTGCGCCAGTATGGCATTCCCGCTCCCGCCGGCAGCACGGCGGTCGACACCGACAAGGACGGCGTGCCGGACGCCAATGAACCGGCCATCGTCGGCGCGATCAAGCTGGGCTCGGGCGCCGACACGCTCAATATCGAGAACGGCGTCGTCAACGGCGACATCGACTTCGGCGCCGGGGCGGACAAGCTGAACATCAGCGGCGGCGCCGTGGTGACCGGCGCGATCAAGAACGGCGACAACCTGCTGGACATCAACATCGGCAAGGGGACGCTGAACGCGACCCAGACCGGCGCCGTCGGCATCTCCAGCCTGAACGTGGGCGCCGAGGGGTCGCTGCTGGTCAATCTGGACCCGGCCAACGACCGCGCCGGCGGCTTCAACGTCAGCGGCAATGCGACCCTGGCCACCGGGTCCAAGCTGGGCGTGCGCTTCTCATCCCTGCTGGACGGGCCCGAGCGGTTCAACATCATCACCGCCGGCTCGCTGAACGTCGGCCAGATCAACCAAAGCCAGCTGACCGACAATTCGCCCTACCTCTATGTGGTCGAGGCCGGGGTCAATCAGGCCGCCAACACCGTCTATGTCGACGCCCGTCGCCGCACGGCCGCCGAGGCCAGTCTGATCCCGGTCGAGGCCTCGGCCTACGACGCCGTCTATGCGGCCCTGGGGTCCAATGAGACGGTGCGCAACCTGTTCCTGTCGCAGACGACCCGAGACGGCTTCATCGACGCCTATGAGCAGATGCTGCCCGACCACTCGGGCGGTCCGCTGATGTCGCTGTCGGCCGGCGTCGACGCCGTGACCCGCGCCCTGACCGGCCGCAACGCCGTCGCCGCGCCGGGCGAGACCAGCGCCTGGGTGCAGGAGATCAACTTCTATGCCGACAAGGACAAGACCGATTCCTACGGCTTCCGCTCCGAGGGTTTCGGCGTGGCGGGCGGCGTGGAAAAGGGCACGAGCGTCGGCGCGGTCGGCATCTCTGCCGCCTTCACCTCCTCGGACATCAAGGACCCCGAGTCCGAAGCCGAAGAGGTCCTGTCCGCCAACCTCTTGGAACTGGGTCTCTACTGGCGCGCCCAGGGCCAGTACTGGACGACCTGGGCCCGCGCGGCCGGCGGCTACGCCAGCTTCAACGCAGACCGCTCACTGGTCGCCAGCGGCGTCTATCTGAACAACAAGTCCGACTGGCACGGCTGGACCGCCGCCGTCGCGGGCGGCGCCAGCTATGAGCGGAACTTCGGCCGCCTGAACGTGCGGCCGGAAATCTACGGCGAGTATTTCCGCCTGTCGGAAGGCGCCCGCAGCGAGAGCGGCGGGGGCGACGGCTTCGATCTGGACATCGATTCGCGCGACAGCCACATCTTCTCGGCCGTGGCGGCGATGAACATCGGCTACGGTTTCGGCCGCAACGGCTGGATCCGCCCCGAACTGCGCGTCGGCTATCGCCAGAACATCTCGGTGGACGCCGGCGAGACCATCGCCCGCTTCGCCAGCGGCGGCCCGGACTTCATCCTGTCGCCGGACGCCATCGAGGGCGGCGGACCGATCCTGGGCTTCCGCCTGAACTTCGGCAACGAGCTGGGGATGCTGTCGCTGACGGGCGACGCGGAACTGCTGGAGGACTACGTCCGCTATTCGCTGCTGCTGCGGGCCAGCTTCCGCTTCTGATCTGAAGAGAGAGCCAAAAATGCAAAAGGCCGCCGGATCGCTCCGGCGGCCTTTTGTTATGGTAGGCGGCGACGGGTTCGAACCGCCGACCCTCTCGGTGTAAACGAGATGCTCTGACCAGCTGAGCTAGCCGCCCTCAAATCGGAGACGGGCTTATGCCCTTCCCGCCTCAACCGTTCAAGGCGCTTTTCAAGCCTTCCCCTGGACGAAAGCGCGCGGTGCGGGACGCTGGCCGGGCCACGGCGGCGCCGGTCTGGGGATTGCGGGCCACGCCGGCCTTGCGATCCACGGCGACGAAGCTGCCGAAGCCGATCAGCTTGACGTCCTGCCCCTTGGTCAGAGCCTCGGCCACGCCGTCGGTAAAGGCCTCCAGCGCCGATTTCGCCTGGTCGCGGCTGATGTTCGCCGCTGCGGCCATGCGGCCGATCAGTTCTGCCTTGGTCATCCTGCCCTCCAAGCCGAATCACTAAAGGCCAGATCGCCGGTGGCGTCAAAAACGAAAACGCCGCCGGGTGTTGACCGGCGGCGCTTCCTCTTCAACCCGGCGTCAGTGACTGACGGTCGTGGCGGGTCCGTCCAGCGGCGGCACGGGGGCCGGCAACGGCTCGGCCGCCTCGTCCCACTCGACCGGGGTCAGGGTGCCGACCAGGGCCCACTTCAACGCCTCGTCCGCCGTGGAGATCGGCACGATTTCCAACGCCGACTTCACATTGTCCGGCACGTCGGCCAGGTCCTTCTCGTTCTCCTGCGGGATCAGCACGGTCTTGACGCCGGAGCGCAGGGCCGCGAGCAGCTTCTCCTTCAGGCCGCCGATGGCGGTGACACGGCCCCGCAGGGTGATCTCGCCGGTCATGGCGATATCCTTCCTGATCGGGATGCCCGTCAGGACCGAGACCATGGCCACCGTCATGGCGACGCCGGCGGACGGCCCGTCCTTGGGCGTGGCGCCATCCGGCACGTGGACGTGGATGTCGGTCTTCTCGAACACCGGCGGCTTGACGCCGAAGGCCAGGGCCCGCGAGCGGACGTAGGAGGCGGCCGCAGAGATCGACTCCTTCATCACGTCCTTCAGATTGCCGGTCACGGTCATGCGGCCGCGACCGGGCATCTTGATCGCCTCGATGGTCAGGATGTCGCCGCCGAACTCGGTCCAGGCCAGACCGGTGACGATGCCGACCTGATCCTCCTCGTCCGTCTCGCCATAGCGGAACTTCTTCACGCCCGCATAGTCGGCCAGCTTGGCCTCATCGACCGTGATCGACTTGGCGCCGGTCTTGGCCATTTCGCGAACCGCCTTGCGCGCCAGTCCGCCCAGCGCCCGTTCCAGCGAACGCACCCCGGCCTCGCGGGTGTAATAGCGGATCAGGTCGCGGATCGTGTCGTCCGGCACGATCAGCTCGCCGTCCTTCAGCCCATGGTCCGCCAACTGCTTGGGCAGGACGTGACGCTTGGCGATCTCGACCTTCTCGTCCTCGGTGTAGCCCGACACCCGGATGATCTCCATCCGGTCCATCAGCGGCTGCGGCATGTTCAGGCTGTTCGCGGTCGTCACGAACATGACCTGCGACAGGTCGTAGTCCACCTCGAGATAGTGGTCGCCGAAGGTCGAGTTCTGCGCCGGGTCCAGCACTTCGAGCAGGGCCGAAGACGGATCGCCCCGCCAATCGGACCCCAGCTTGTCGATCTCGTCCAGCAGGACGAAGGCGTTGGTCGTCTTGGCCTTCTTCATCGACTGGATGATCTTGCCGGGCATGGAGCCGATGTAGGTCCGGCGGTGGCCGCGAATCTCGCTTTCGTCACGCACCCCACCCAGCGACATGCGGACATACTCACGCCCGGTCGCCTTGGCGATGGACTTGGCCAGCGAGGTCTTGCCGACGCCGGGAGGGCCGACGAGGCACAGGATCGGGCCTTTCAAACTGCCGGTGCGCGCCTGGACCGCCAGATATTCGATAATGCGTTCCTTGACCTTCTCCAGCCCGAAGTGATCCTCTTCCAGGATGTCCTCGGCCTTCTGCAGGTCGATCGGCTTCTGCTTGGCCTTGCCCCACGGCACGGACAGCAGCCAGTCGAGATAGTTGCGGACCACGGTCGATTCCGCCGACATCGGCGACATGTTGCGCAGCTTCTTGACCTCGGCCTCAGCCTTGGCGCGGGCTTCCTTGGACAGGCGCGTCTTACGGATGCGCTTTTCCAGATCCATGATCTCGTCGCGCGCGTCGTCGGTCTCGCCCAACTCTCGCTGGATCGCCTTCATCTGCTCGTTCAGATAGTATTCGCGCTGGGTCTTCTCCATCTGGCGCTTCACGCGCGAGCGGATCTTCTTCTCGACCTGCAGGACGCTGATCTCGCCCTCCATCAGCCCATAGACCTTCTCTAGCCGCTTGGGCACGTCGAAGGTTTCCAGCAGGCCCTGCTTGTCGGCGATCTTGACCGACAGATGGGCGGCGACCGAGTCCGCCAGCTTGGAGGCGTCGGTGATCTGAGGGATGGAGCTGAGGGCCTCGGGTGGCACCTTCTTGTTCAGCTTCACATAGTTTTCGAACTGCTCGACCACGGCGCGCAGCATGGCCTCGGCCTGCGAGGTCTCGCCCGGTTCGTCCTCGATCTCGACGGCCTCGGCCTCGAAATACTCCTCGCGGTCGGTGAAGCGGGTCAGGCGCGCGCGCCCCTTGCCCTCGACCAGCACCTTGACGGTGCCGTCCGGCAGTTTCAGCAGTTGCAGCACCGAGGCCAACACCCCGATGGGATAGATGGCGTCGGGTGACGGGTCGTCGTCTACGCTGTTCTTCTGGGTGGCCAGAAGGATCTGCTTTTCGCCCTTCATGATCTCGTCGAGGGCCTTCACCGATTTCTCGCGGCCGACGAACAGCGGCACGACCATGTGCGGGAAGACGACGATGTCTCTCAGCGGCAGGACGGGCAGGATCTTGGTTTCAGTCATGATGCACATACTCCCGGGCCATTGCGTATCTCCGGCCCGCCGCCACGGTCGCCCGGACAACAGGCCCGGACAGCGCGTGACGACCCGTCGATTCCGACGGCGTTCGGATGAGTATGTGGTTTGAAAGACCCGCGGTTCAAGCGTGACGGGCGAACGGCCCACATCTGCGTGGTCGCAAAGCCGTCTGGAAGGCCAGACGAGCGTCTTCGGCCGCGCTCTTTTCGCATCGAGGGTTAAGCGCAGCGCGGCGCTGGCTGGGATGACATTCCGCCACCCTAGGCGCGCGCCCCCCATTGCATGGAGCGGAGACGCCTGGACCATAAACCCAAGAAAAAGGCCGAGGAGGTCACCCTCCCCGGCCTGCGTATTTCGGTTTTCGGACTCGATCAGGCCGCGCCGTCGGCCTTCTTCTTGGACGCTTCCGAATAGATCAGCAGCGGCTGGGCCTTGCCGTCGATGACCTCGGCGTTGACCACCACCTCCTCGACGCCTTCGAAGGTCGGCAGTTCGAACATGGTCTCCAGCAGGATGCCTTCCAGGATCGAACGCAGACCGCGCGCGCCCGTCTTGCGCGTAATCGCCTTCTTGGCGACGGCGGTCAGGGCGTCGTCGGTGAAGGTCAGTTCGACATTCTCCATCTCGAACAGACGCTTGTACTGTTTGACCAGGGCGTTCTTCGGCTCGGTCAGGATGGTGACCAAAGCGGCTTCGTCCAGGTCCTCCAGCGTCGCCAGAACCGGCAGACGGCCGATGAATTCCGGGATCAGGCCGAAACGCATCAGGTCATCCGGCTCGACGCCCTTCAGGATGTCGCCCGTCCGGCGTTCGTCGATTTCCTTGACCTGAGCGCCGAACCCGATGGAGGCCCCCGCGCCGCGCGCCGAGATCACCTTCTCCAGCCCGGCGAAGGCGCCGCCGACGATGAAAAGGATGTTGGCGGTGTCGACCTGCAGGAACTCTTGCTGCGGATGCTTGCGGCCGCCCTGCGGGGGCACGGAGGCGACAGTGCCTTCCATGATCTTCAGCAGGGCCTGCTGCACGCCCTCGCCCGACACGTCGCGGGTGATCGAGGGATTGTCGGACTTGCGGGAAATCTTGTCGATTTCGTCGATATAGACGATGCCGCGCTGCGCCCGTTCGACGTTGTAGTCGGACGCCTGAAGCAGTTTCAGGATGATGTTCTCGACATCCTCGCCCACATAACCGGCTTCAGTCAGGGTGGTGGCGTCGGCCATGGTGAAGGGCACGTCGATGATGCGCGCCAGCGTCTGGGCCAGAAGCGTCTTGCCCGAGCCGGTCGGCCCGATCAGCATGATGTTGGACTTGGCCAGTTCCACGTCGTTGTTCTTCGTCGCGTGGTTCAGACGCTTGTAGTGATTGTGCACCGCGACCGACAGCACCTTCTTGGCGTGGGCCTGGCCGATGACATAGTCATCCAGCACGTCGCGGATTTCCTTCGGCGAAGGCACGCCATCGGTCGTCTTCTTGAAGCCGATCTTGTGCTCTTCGCGGATGATGTCCATGCACAGTTCGACGCACTCGTCGCAAATGAACACGGTCGGGCCCGCGATCAGTTTGCGGACCTCGTGCTGGCTCTTTCCGCAGAACGAGCAGTACAGGGTGCTTTTGGCGTCAGAGCCGGCTGCTTTGGTCATAGACCCTTATCTCACTCCCGCGGTGCGGACCGAAATGGCCCGTAACGCGCTTCCCTCACGTTGATTCCAGCACTCTGGACGCGAAGGTCTTCAAAAAATGACAATCACCCATCACACGTTCCACGACAACCCCGAAGGCGACGGGGGATTGTTGCAGTGCGTGGATGGATCAGTGTCGACGGGGATCAAGGCGAATGTCTGACATGGGAATTCGCGGTGCGGAGCGCCAGTCCCCTCGTCCCGACCAGCCGATCGTGGCCTTCGATTTCGACGGCACGCTGACGATTCGCGACAGTTTCACCGAATTCCTGCGCTGGCGCGTCGGACCGGGCGGCTGGGCGCTGGGTCTGGTCAAGCTGGCGCCGGCCCTGGCCGCCTATGCCCGCGATAGAGACCGGGGCCGGATCAAGGCGGCCTCGGTGCGCGAGTTTCTGCACGGCGTGGACCGCCACACGCTGGAGGAAGAAGCCGCCCGGTTCGCCGATCAGATCTGGCCCCGCTTCATGCGGCCTGACGCGCTCAAGGTCTGGGACGACTGGGGCCGGCGCGGCGCCCACCGCGTCATCGTGACCGCCTCGCCCGTCACCACGGTCGCCCCGTTCGCGAAACGCCTGGGCACCGAGGCCCTGCTGGGGACCGAGTTCGTCTTTGACGCCGCCGACCGGATCACCGGCGACTTCGCCGGCCCCAACTGTCGCGGCGCGGAGAAGGTGCGGCGGCTGAAGGCGGCCTATGGCGACACCATGACGCTGGTCGCCGCCTATGGCGACACCTCGGGCGACGCCGAAATGCTGGCGATGGCCCAGGAGGCCGGCTTCCGCGTCTTTCGCGAGAAGCCCTGACCTCAGTTGCCGTCGGCGTCGACGTCGAACACCATGGGCTTGCCGCGCGTCGTCGGGTCCCAACCCGCCGCCATGATGGAGGCGACGGCGGTGCGCACCGCATCGACATTAACGCGCTGCTTCTCGACGTCCGGGCGGCCGTTGGGGCGCAGCGGCGGCGGAAACTGGACGATCGCCTCGCGCTTGTAGTCCAGGTGACGCAGCGACACGGCCATCCCCTCCCAGACATTGCCGCCCTTGGGCCGGGGCTGGCGACGCAGCTCCCACACATAGGCCTCGCCATCGACCTCGATCTGGCCGGTCTGATCTCGCGTGAACTGCATGACGGTTCCGATAGCACAAATGAAAAGGGCGCGCCGCGAGGGGCGCGCCCTTCCGGTTTCGATCCGGTCGAATCAGTGGCCAGGCGTCTTCACGCCATCGGCGTCGGCCTGTTCGCGGCGATCATAGACATGGTCCACGATGCCCCAGGCCTTGGCTTCCTCGGCCGACATGAAGTGGTCGCGATCCAGCGTCTTCTCGACTTCCTCATAGGTGCGTCCGGTGTGGTGGACGTAGATCTCGTTCAGACGTCGCTTGGTGTAGCGGATGTCGGCGGCGTGCAGTTCGATATCCGACGCTTGGCCCCGGAACCCGCCCGACGGCTGGTGCACCATGACCCGCGCGTTCGGCAGGGCGATCCGCTGGCCCGCCGCGCCCGCCGTCAGGATCAGGGAGCCGGCCGAGGCCGCCATGCCCATCACCACGGTCGAGACCGGCGATTTGATGTATTGCATGGTGTCGTAGATCGCGAGCGCCGAGGTCACCTGACCGCCGGGGCTGTTGATGTACATGCTGATCTCCTTTTTCGGATTTTCCGATTCCAGGAACAGCAGTTGGGCGCAGATCAACGACGCCATGCCGTCCTCGAACGGCCCCGTCAGGAAGATGATCCGCTCACGCAGCAGACGCGAGAAAATATCAAAGGACCGCTCGCCCCGGCTGGACTGCTCCACCACCATCGGCACGAGGTTCATATTCATCAGTTCGATCGGATCGCGCATGGATGCCTTTTTGGTCTTACGGACTGCGGCCGCAGTGGATGCGACGGCTTTGCATTCAGCATATCGCGTTCGACGCCTGCGTATGCAAGCGCCCGGTCAGCGCGGCTGTGACTCTTCGGGCTCGCCGGCCGACCGGCGACGCCGGGCTTCCAACCTGTCGGACACCGCCGCCTCCTGGGCGCGGGCCGACGCGCGATCCGGTTCGGCTTCATACAGGGCGTGCAGATAGGCGAGGTCCCAGTCCGTCATCCCCGTGACACCCTCCGGCGCATTGAACAGGTTCAGGATGGTGGGCTGATCCGAATAATCCGAACGCGGATCGACCTGGGCCAGCACCACCATGGCGGTGTAATCCAACAGCGCCGGCAACATCACGCCGTTCGCCTTGGCCATATCGATCACGACCGTGGCCGAGCTGAGGTCGTAACGAAGCGGCGAACGCATCCGGCTGAGGTTGCGTGAGGCGATGGTCGGCGGATCCTCTCCAGCGACGCGAGCCGCCAGTTGTCCTGTATCGGCGGATACGGGCAATGAAATATGCCACCAGCGCACGGGCGCATCGCTGATCTTGAACCGTTCCAGCGCCGCAAGCCCCATGTTGGTGTTGTCGATCGGCGGCCGGAATCGACGACGCCAACCTTCGACCAAGGCGGAGGCGACGGCCGGGCCATCGTCGGCGGCGATCACCAGCACATTGGGCGTACACCCCGGCGCGCCGACGCTCACGCCAAGTTCTGTGGCTATATCGCCGATCCGATCCGCCAGCATCTGGCCGTAGGGCGCCTTCATATTGGCCACGCTGACACAGACGGGCGTATTCCACCGTCCCAGTCGGGCGCCGGCCGGCGCGGCGGCGACGCGCTGGACGAACTGCTGCGCCGCCTGCCGCGTCGAACGCCCCTCGACCGTGATGTCCTCCAGGTCCACAGGCGGGGCGGTGGGCGCGGGATCCTGAGCCTGGGCGCCGGATACGAGAAGGGCGGCCAAAAACGCGCCGGGCAGGGACATGGGGATCAGCCTTGGAAAACAAAAAGGGCCCGCATCGCGGACCCTTCAAGCTTTACCGAAGATGATGTCACAACCGCCAGTTAAACGATTGTAATCCGCCGGGCTCAGCCCTCTTCGTCTTCTTCCTTCAGCAGCTCTTCCTTGGTGATCGGTTTGTCGGTCACATCGGCGACGCCCACGATCAGGTCGACGACCTTCTCTTCATAGATGGGGGCGCGCATCTGGGCGGCGGCGTTGGGGTTCTGGCGATAGAAGTTCAGGACGGCCTGTTCCTGGCCCGGATAGTTGCGCGCTTCCTGCAGGATGGCGGCGTTCAGCTCCTGATCCGTGACCTGGACGTTGTTGGCGCGGCCGATCTCGGCCAGCACCAGGCCCAGACGCACGCGGCGCTCGGCGATCTTCTTGTATTCGGCCTTCAGGTCCTCCTCGGACTTGGCGGCGTCGTCTTCCGGCAGGCGACCCGCCGCCTTGTCCGCCTCGACCTGCTGCCAGATGCCGTCGAACTCGGCGTCCACCATCTTGGGCGGCAGCGGGAAGTCGTGGGCTTCGTCCAGTTGATCCAGCAGGGCGCGCTTCAGCTTGAAGCGGGCGGCGCCGGCGTATTGCTGGTCCAGGTTGGACTTCAGCAGTTCCTTCAGCTTATCCAGCGATTCCAGACCGATGCGGGTGGCGAACTCGTCGTCGATCTTGGCTTCGGCCTCAGCCTTGATGGCCTTCACCTTGATGTCGAAGGTGGCCAGTTTGCCGGCCAGATGCGCGGCCTGATAGTTCTCAGGGAAGGTGACCTCGATGGTCTTTTCCTCGCCGACCTTGGTGCCCGTCAGTTGCTCTTCGAAGCCGGGGATGAAGCGGCCCGAGCCGATCACCAGGTCCGCATCCTCGGCGGCGCCGCCTTCGAAGGGTTCGCCGTCCAGCTTGCCCAGGAAGTCGATCGTCAGTTGGTCGCCCTCGGCGGCCTTGACGGTCTTGCCCTTCTTGTCTTCGTAGGTCTTGGCCTGACCGGCCAGTTCCGTCAGGGCCTCGTCCAGATCGGCGTCCGACGCCTCATAGGTAGGGCGTTCCAGCTTCAGGGTCTTGGGATCGACCGGCTCGAACTCCGGCATGATCTCCAGCGACATTTCATAGGCCAGGTCTTCCTGACCGGCGATCACCTTGTCCATGTCGCTGGTCAGCTTCATCTCGGCAGGAGCAGCAGGCCGGATCTTGGCCTCGTCCAGGGCCTTCTGGCTGGTTTCGTTAAGCTCGGCGTTGATGATCTCGCCCATGAACTCGCGGCCGAAGGTCTTCTTGACGTGGGCGACCGGCACCTTACCCGGACGGAAGCCCTTCAGCTTCACCTGAGGGGCGACTTCCTTGACGCGGGCGTCGAGCTTTTCGTTCAGCTCCGCGACGGGAATGGTGACCGCGATCACGCGGCTGAGGCCTTCGTTCGACTTTTCGACGACTTGCATGGTCGGGACTTCTGACGCTCTGGGGCGCATGATCGTGGGACACGACGGGCGCGGAATGGATAAAGCAAGAAGGCCGCCCCGCCCAGGTCATGGGCAGCAGCGGCGCCTCGAAGCCCGCCCTTATGTCGAGAAGGGTCCAAAAGGTCAACGCGGGCGTGATCGCCGCCGGTGGTTTCGCGCATCGGCCGGCCTTATACTGGCGCGATGAGCCAGCCCGCCTCCCCCATTGGCGTCTTCGTCACGCCCGTCACCCCGCTTCAGCAGAACTGCACGACCGTCTGGTGCACCGCGACGAACAAGGCCGCCGTTATCGACCCTGGCGGATCGGTGGATGTCATTTTGAACGAGGTTGCACGGCGTGGCCTGACCTTGGACCAGATCTGGATCACCCACGGCCACCTGGATCACGCGGGCGGCGCGGCGGAGATGCAGGAAAAGAGCAGCGTTCCGATCATCGGACCACAGAAGGCCGATCAGTTCTGGATCGACCGCATCGTCGAAAGCGGCCGGATGTACGGCCTGCCCGACGCGCGTCCCTTCACGCCCGACCGCTGGCTGGAAGACGGCGACACCCTCAGCCTGGGCGAGACCCAGTGGGAGGTGCGCCACTGTCCCGGACACACGCCCGGTCACGTCATCTTCTTCAACCGGACGGCGCGATTCGCTCAGGTCGGCGACGTGCTGTTCAAGGGGTCGGTCGGACGGACCGATTTCCCCATGAGCGACCCGTCCGCTCTGATCCGCTCGGTGGTCGAAAAGCTGTGGCCGCTGGGCGACGACGTCACCTTCGTGCCGGGACACGGGCCGATCTCGACCTTCGGCGAAGAACGCCGCACCAATCCGTTCGTCTCGGACGCCGCCCTCAGGCAGGCGCCGATCCGGCGAGAGCCGGTCGGGCCCGCCTGACGATCAGCGGCGCAGCCACATACCGATGATGACGCCGACGCCCAGGGCGTACAGGGTCGTTCGGATCGGCTCGTCGCGGATGCCGTCACGCGCGTCGTCGATCTGGTGCGAGACCATTTGGCGCACTCGCTCGGCGTCGTCCTTGACCGCCTGACGCACAGAGGTGGTCGGGGCGAAGCTGTCGTCTTCGCCCGAGGCCAGTATGGCGTCCGCTTGGCGATCCAGCCGCTGGTTCAGGCTGTCGTCTTCGATGACGATGTCGTCGGGGGTTGGGGCGGCGATGGGGCTCTGTGTCATGTCGGTCTCCGGGTTCGCAGATCAAACCAGCCGCGACCCACGAAGTTCCCCTGCGGCATGACGGCGCGCCAGTCCGTCGAACGCGGCGTCGCGCCGGGCGTTGTCTCCTCAACAGAAGGAGATGGCCATGACCTATATCGAACCCACGCCCTCGGGCGCCCCCCAGCCCGAAATCCCGCCCGCCCCCACGCCCGAACCCGAAATCCAGCCGTCGGATACGCCGGACGAAGTTCCGCCCATGGAACCCGGCGGCGGCGATGAAGGTGATTCGCGCCCCTATGGCTGATGGCCGAAGTCGAGGCGCGAAGAGATGCTCAGAGCCATGACAGTAAAACAGGGTTCCGAACGGAACCGTCACCGAGTCACTGGGTTCACTTCAGCAAGCGCAACGGCGACACTGAAAGGAAGACCGATGGACAGCCAACCCACCCGACCCTCAGGCGTTTCCAAGCGAGGCTTTGCTTCAATGGACCCCGAACGTCAGCGCGAGATCGCCCGTAAGGGCGGCGCCAGCGTGCCCAGCGAGAAGCGCAGCTTCTCCCAGGATCGCAGCCTGGCCGCCCAGGCCGGCCGCAAGGGCGGCGAGGCGTCGCACGGCACGAAAAAGGATCCGGCGGAAAGCCCGGACTGAGCGGGTTAGATCCCACTCCATATCAAAGGGCGGCCCATCGCAGGATGAGCCGCCCTTTCTTATTGCGACAGTCGCGAAGGCGGCCGATCAGCCGCGCAGAAGCGACAGGGCCACACTGGGTTCCGACGAAACGTCCAGGCGCGACACCGTCCACCCCGCCGCCTCGGCCATGGCCGTAATGGTCTCGGGCGTGAACTTGCGCGAGCTTTCGGTGTGGATCGTCTCGCCCTCCATGAAGCGGAAGGTCCGGCCGTCGATGAAGGCGGTCGTGGGCTTGGCCGCTCGAAGATGCATCTCCATGCGCGAGGCCTGGGGGTTCCAGACCGCCTGGTGCGCGAAGACGTCCAGATCGAAATCGGCGCCCAGTTCGGCGTTGGCCCGGACCAACAGGTTCATATTGAACGCCGCCGTCACCCCTTTCGCGTCGTCGTAGGCGGCGACCAGCACGCCCGCATCTTTCACAAGATCGGTCCCCAGGATGAACAGACTGCCCTCCCCCAGCATCCGGCGCGCCGCGGCCAGGAAGCGCACCGCCTCGTCCGGCTGCAGATTGCCGATGGTCGAGCCGGGGAAGAAGCCGATCCTGCGCCCCTTGGGCAGGTCGTCCGGCAGGGGCGACAAATGTTCGAAATCGCCCAGCAACGGCTCGACCCGCAACTGCGGATAGTCGGCGCCGATACGGTGAGCGGCGTGCGCCAGGGCGCTTTCGCTGATGTCCAGCGGCACATAGGCGCCCAGGTCCGGCACGGCGTCCAGCAGGATGCGCGTCTTCTCGCTGGCGCCCGATCCGAACTCCACCAACACCGCATCAGACCCGAAGTCGGCCGTCAGTTCCGCCGCCCGTTCGCGCAGCAGGGCCGTCTCCTGCCGCGTCGGATAGTATTCCGTCAGGGCGGTGATGTCCTCGAACAGGCGCGACCCCTCCGCATCATAGAACCATTTGGGCGGCACGGCCTTCTGCGGCTGCGACAGGCCGTCGATCATGTCGCGGCGGAAGGCCTCGGTCTGGGCGTCGTCCACGCGGGTCGCGGACGGATCGTCGCGACGCGCGGCGGCGTCTTCGGCTAGTCTCAGACCCATGAAGGCCCACCTTTGCTGGGGATAGTAGAAGTTGCGGTACGTCAGGCGCGCATGGCCGGGCGGCGTGGCGAAGGCGCCGCCCCGCAACACCATCTGATTGGCCATGAACTTGCCGTTGTATTCGGCGGCCGTGCCCGGCGTGGGCTGGAAGCCCGGATAGGGGGCATAGGCGCTGGCGGTCCACTGCCAGACCTCGCCCGACAGGTTGGAGAAGGCGTCGCCCTTCGTCGCGGCGGCATGCTCCCACTCCGCCTCGGTCGGCAGGCGCTTTCCGGCCCAACGCGCATAGGCGTCGGCTTCGTAGAAACTGATGTGGCGCACCGGGGCGGCCGGATCGACGGGCGCGCGGCCGGTCAGCCCCATCACGGTCCAGTCCTCGCCGTCGCGCCGCCAGTAGTGCGGCGCGATCCAGCCCTCGGCCTTCACCACCGCCCAGCCGTCCGACAGCCACAGATCGGCGCGCCCATAGCCGTCGTCGGCCATGAACCGCAGCCAGTCGCCGTTCGTCACCAGATCGGCGGCCAAGGCGAACGGCTCCAACCAGACCCGGTGCGCCGGGCCTTCGTTGTCGAATGCGAAATCCGCCCCGTCGTGACCGACGGTGACCAGACCGCCGTCGAGGGCCACGACGCCGCCGCGCGCCGGCTGAAGCGGCTCCGTGCGCGGTTCGACCTCATAGCCAGCCGGATCCAGCGGCGAGCGCGACAGCAGGTTCAGAATATCCATCAGGAACAGCTCCTGATGCTGCTGGTCGTGATGCAGGCCCAGTTCCAGCAGATAGCGATGCTGACCGCCCGACGGCGCCTGGGCCAGCCAGTCGACCATGCGACGGTCGATTTCGCGGCGATAGGCCAGCACCTCGTCGACGGAAGGCCGGGTCATCAGGCCACGCTGATGACGCGCCACCCGCTCGCCCAGCGCCTCGTAGTAGGAATTGAACAACTGCTGGAACCGCGCATCGACCGGCCGATAGGCCGGGTCGTCGCTCAGGATCATCGCCTCGAAGAACCAACTGGTATGGGACAAATGCCACTTGCCGGGGCTACAATCCGGCATGGACTGGGCCGACAGGTCCTCGGTCGACAAACCCTGCGCCAGATCGACCATGACTGCACGCACGGCTCGGTAACGCGCCACGTCAGACGCAACCCCCGCATCGGGTTCAAAGCGCGCATTCATGCCGGCCGTTCCGTGGCTAGACCGCTCGACGACCCCGACTCAACGCCCTGCCGTTCCTTGATCGTTCCAACGCCATCGACCAGCCAAGGTTCCCAACCGATTGGCCAGAAACGACTTTCGGTCAGCGCGCCGGGCGTCCCCCATGTTTGGCGTATTCCAGCCGTGCGATGGTGCGGTTGTGAACCTCGTCCGGGCCGTCGGCGATGCGCAGGGTGCGCACCCCGGCATACAGCTCGGCCAGAGGCGTGTCGCCCGACACCCCGGCCCCGCCGAACGCCTGGATGGCGTCGTCGATGACCTGAAGCGCCATCTTCGGCGCCGCCACCTTGATCTGGGCGATCTCGGAGCGGGCGTTCTTGGCCCCGACCTCGTCCATCATCCAGGCGGCCTTGAGCACCAGCAGGCGGCACATTTCGATATTGGTGCGGGCGTCGGCGACGCGCTGCTCCCACACCGAATGCTCGGCCAACTGTCTTCTGAAGGCGGTGCGGTTCAAGAGCCGCGTCACCATCAACTCCAAGGCCCGTTCCGCCGCCCCGATCACGCGCATGCAATGGTGGATGCGGCCCGGCCCCAGCCGCCCTTGCGCGATCTCGAAGCCCCGCCCCTCGCCGGCGATCAGGTTCTCGACCGGCACCCGCACATTCTCCAGCACGACCTCGGCATGGCCGATGGGCTTCTCGTCATAGCCGAACACCGACAGCATTCGCTCGACGCGGAATCCGGGCGCATCGACCGGCACGATCACCTGCGACTGCTGGGCGTGGGTCGCGGCCTCCGGGTCGGTCTTGCCCATGACGATGGTCATGGCGACGTTCGGGTGGCCCATATTGGTCGACCACCATTTGCGGCCGTTGATGACGTAGTGATCGCCGTCGCGTTCGATCCGGGTCTGGATGTTCGTGGCGTCCGAGGATGCGACCTCCGGCTCGGTCATCAGAAAGGCGGAGCGGATTTCGCCGGCCATCAGCGGCTTCAGCCAGCGATCCTGCTGGGCCGCATTCCCGTACATATGCAGCACTTCCATATTGCCGGTGTCGGGGGCGTTGCAGTTGAACACCTCGGCCGACCACAGATGGCGGCCCATCATCTCGGCCAGGGGCGCATACTCCAGATTGGTCAGGCCCGCCCCGTGCTCTCCCGGCAGGAACATGTTCCAAAGCCCCGCCTGGCGCGCGGCGGCCTTCATCGCCTCCATCACGGGCGGCTGGCGGGTCGCGTCCTCGCGGACCTGGGCGAAATATTCATGCTCGCGCGGGATCACCTGCTCGTCCAGGAAACGGCGGACGCGGGCGTGCCAGTCCAGGGCGCGGTCGGAATGTTTGAAGTCCATGTCGTTTCCTCTTCCCGTTCGCGCTTCTACCGAGCGCTCGATACGAAAACGGCGCGGCTCCCGATCGAGAGCCGCGCCGCCCTAAATGGTCGTTCAGACCGGCATCAGCGCTTCAGCAGCGGCGCCAGCTTCTGGGCGATCATCATGTCGCCGGCGATCTTCAGCTTGCCCTGCATGAAGGCCATCATCGGGTCCAGCTTGCCTTCCGACAGAGCCATGAAGTCATCCCATTTGATCGAGACGGTGGCGTCGGCGGGCTTGTCCTCGTTCGTCACCGTGTTCGGCGTGGAGGCGCCGTCGATGAAGATCTTGCCCTGGTCGCCCAGGTCGAGCTTGACGGTCTTGCCGAGGCCGGAGTTGTCGCCGACGGCGCCGCGGATGTGTTCGGTGACTTGTGCGAGATCAGGCATTGGGGGCGTCTCCCTGTTGGACGTTGTCGCTATGGGTTAGCCCGCATCGGCGGGGGCGCCAAGATCACGTCGGGGAAGGTTGGATCACTTCTGATCGGGTTCGCGGGCGTAGAGGGCGGCCGCGCCCACGGCGACCATGAAGAAGACGAAGGCCGCGACGATGGCGGCGATGAAGGGAACGGCGGCTTCGGGCATCGGAAATCTCCTTTGCCGAATGTGTGTGCGCGAACGCCCACGGCCGCCTTGATCAAGATCAAATGGTCAGGCGTCGGGGTCGCCGTCGCGAAACCGCCACTTCATCACCAACACGCCCGACGCCATCACCAGGGCGCAGGCGTTGGCGACCGTGACCGGCCAGGCCTGGGTCATCACCCCATAGACGACCCACAGCACGAAACAGGTCACCGTCAGCGAATAGGTCTTCAGGCTGACCGACGACGCATCGCGCTCTTTCCAGATCTTGACCGCCTGGGGCGCGAAACTGGTGATCGAACACACGGCCGCCGCCGAGCCGACGACATTGGCGATCAGGTCGCTCATGAAACGATCTTTCGCGTGCGTTCGCCCTGTCTCGCCATTCTTGACCCTCACCCTCAGCCTTAGGCCCCATTCACCGAAAGCGCGGCGGGGCGAAAGGATGCTCGACCGGCGGATCCGAGCATCAGTCCGCCTTGGGCGCGGCCCGCTTGCCGATCGTGCGGTCCAGGAAGTCCAGATAGGTGCGCCATTGCTGCAGTTGTCTCGGGTCGCCGCGAACGCCGTGCCGCTGGCCGGGATACAGCATCATCTCAAACGGCTGGCTCTTGGCCTGCAGGGCGTCGATGACGCGCGTCGCATTGCCGAAGATGACGTTGTCGTCGGCCATGCCGTGCAGCAGCAATAGGCGGCCGGTCATGTCGTCCAGGCGCGGCAGGATGTCGGTGGCGGCATAGCCTTCCGGGTTGGCCTGCGGCGTGGACATGTAGCGTTCGGTGTAGTGGGTGTCGTACAGGCTCCACTCCGTCGGCGCCGCGCCCGCCAGGGCCGCCGCCAGGTTCGCGTCCTTGTCCGTCAGGGTCAGCAGGCTGAGGAAGCCGCCGAAGCTCCAGCCCATCACCGCGATATGGTCAGGATCGACATAGGGCAGCGTCTTCAGCCATTGCGCGGCCTGGGCCTGGTCCTCGACCGCCGGAATGCCCAGGCGGCGATAGATGCTGGTCTCGAACGCCTGCGACCGATCGCCCTCGCCGCGATTGTCGACGCGGAAGACGATGTAGCCCGCCTCGGTCAGCAACTGGTTGGTCAGCGGCTGCCAGCTCTTCTGCACGCCGGCGCCCGTGCCGGGGCCGCCATAGACCTGCATCACCACCGGGTATGTCTTGGACGGATCGAAGTCGGGCGGCGTGGTCATGCGCCAGACCAGGGTCTGGCCGTGGCTCTGCATCGTCCCGAACTCCGGTGCGCGCAGGCGCGAGGCGTAGGGGGCGAACGGATGGCTGGCGTCCAGCCTGTTCTCCTCGATCCAGCGCACCCGCGTCCCGTCGATCCGGTACAGCGCCGACTGCGGCGGCGTGGCGGGGTCGGAATAGTTGCCGACATAGGCCGTCGCCGGCCCGTTCACCGACACGGTCCACCACCCGCCGCCCGGCGTCACGGCGACCGGATCGACTGTGCGGTTCAGATTGGCGCGGAACATCTGCTGCTCGATCGGCAGTTCCTTGGCGTCCCGCATCGAGGCCGTGAAATAGACGTCGCCGGTCTGTTCATTGACCCCGTCCAGATGCTTGACCGGATAGTCGCCTCGCGTGATCGCCCGCAGCCGTCGTCCGTTGCGGTCGTACAGATACAGGTGCCGCCACCCCGAATCCTCGTTGGACCAGATGAAACGCCCGTCCGACAGCACCCTGAAATCGTCGTTCAGATCGACCCAGGCCTGGGCCTTCTGGCTCAGGATCACGCGCGAGGCGCCCGTGGTCGGATCGACGCTCAGCAGGTCCAGCGTCTTCTGGTCGCGCGACTGGCGCTGGACATACAGGGTCCTGCCGTCGCCGGACCAGTTGACCCGCGCCAGATAGATGTCGGTGTTGGCGCCCAGGTCCACCTTGACCCGCGCACCGCTCTGCAGATCGCGGACATACAGTTCAACCACGGCATTGGGCCGGCCCGCGCGGGGGTAGCGCTGCTCGACCATGGTCGCGCCGCCGCCGGTGATCTCGAAGCGCGGCACGACGTCCACCGGGCTTTCGTCCACGCGGGTCATGGCGATGTAGCGTTCGTCCGGGCTCCACCAATAGCCGGTGTCGCGGTCCATCTCCTCCTGGGCGATGAACTCGGCGGTGGCCCAGGTGATCAGGCCGGCGCCGTCATCGGTGATCGGGGTCTCCTTGCCGCTCGCCAGATCATAGACGATCAGGTTCTGCTCGCGGACATAGGAGACATAGCTGCCCTTGGGCGAGACCTTGGCGTCGATCTCGTCGGCGGGCGTCTCGGTCAGGCGGCGCACCTTGCCGTCGGCCCGATTGGCCAGGAAGATGTCGCCTTCCAGCGGCGCCAGGATATAGCGCCCCTGCTGGTCCCACGAATATTCCACCACGCCGCGCGCGCTGATCCGCATCCGCTCGCGCCGCGCCTTCTCGGCCTCCGACAACTCGCCCGCATCGGGAACCAGGGCCCGCGCGTCGATCAGCTTATAGGGTTCTCCCGCCCCGGTCGGCGCGGCCCACAGGTCCTGCACATCCACATTGTCCGGCCGCGAGCGCAGGAAGGCCACCAGTTGCCCGTCCGGCGACAGGCTGACGCCCTTGGCCACCGGTCCGTTCAGATTGGGGCTGGCGAACACCCGCTCCGGCGTCAGGATGTTGGATGGCGTCTCCTGCGCAAGCGCCGATGTGGCGGACAGGAGGATGGTCGAGGCGAGAAGGACGGTGCGCATGGGCCGGGACGCTAACCGCGCTTCTGCAAGCCGTCACGAGGAAATGTCGTCGCCGGGCGAAACGCTTTTTCTTTCCTGCGACCGGCTCTCAGCTTACAGAGACCGCACGATGACAGACGCCGCCGTATCCCCCGCCCCCGCCAAGGTTCCTGGCAAGGCCAGCCCGTTCAACGAACTTGAGGTTCTGTGGGTCCGCCACTGGACCGACAGCCTGTTCAGCTTCGGCGTCAAACGGCCCGAGGATTTCCGATTCCGATCGGGCGAGTTCGTGATGATCGGCCTGCCGGGCGAGGACGGCGCAAAGCCGGTCCTGCGCGCCTATTCCATCGCCAGCCCCTGCTGGGCCGAGGAGTTGGAGTTCTTCTCCATCAAGGTCGCCGACGGCCCCCTGACCTCGCGCCTGCAAAAGATTCAGCCCGGCGACACCGTCCTGATGGGCAAGAAGCCCACCGGCACCCTGGTTCTGGACGCTCTGACCGGCGGCGAGCGCCTGTTCCTGATCGGCACCGGCACGGGCCTGGCCCCCTGGCTCAGCGTCGCGCGCGACCCCGACACCTATGCCCGCTTCGGTCATGTCTATGTGATCCACACGGTCCGCAGCGTCGCCGACCTGGCCTACCGCGACTTCTTCACCCGCGAAATCTACGACGATCCCCTGATCGGCGACGAGGCCAAGGCCCAGTTGACCTATTACCCCACCGTGACCCGCGAAGCCTTCGCAACGCCGGGCCGGATCACCGACCGCATCAAGTCCGGCGACTTCTTCCGCGACCTGGGCCTGCCGGAGGGGTTCAACCCCGCCCGCGACCGCGCCATGCTGTGCGGCTCCATGGCCATGATCAAGGAAGCCGGCGAACTGCTGGAGACCTATGGGCTGAAGGAAGGCTCCAACGCCGAACCGGCCGACTACGTCCTGGAACGCGCCTTCGTCGGTTGAACGTCTTGGCTTGAGCGGTCTGACCCGCTAACCCACGGCCATGTCAAAGCCCGCCCTTGTCGCCGTCGATCCGCGCGTCGATCCCGCCGAATGCCAGTCGATGGCCGAGGTTCGCCAGGGCGTCGACGCCCTGGACCGCGCCCTGGTCGCCCTCCTGGCCGAACGCCAGCGCTACATGGACGCCGCGGCCCGCATCAAGCCCGACCGCGACGCCGTCTTCGACCAGGCCCGCATCGACGACGTGGTGGCCAAGGTCCTCGTTTCGGCTAAAGCGCATAATCTGTCGCCCGACATCGCCGAACCCGTCTGGCGCCTGCTCATCGACCGCTGCATCGCCCACGAGTTCTCCACCTACGACCGGACGCGCAGCTAAACCCCTCTATCCGCTCATCCCGGCGGGCCCCAGACCTTCGCCAGACCCTTGGACGAACGTCGCGTGGGATCACGGGCCGCTGGTCATCCGGTGCGGTCAGGGATGCCAAGGCGCTGGGTCCCGACTTTCGCCGTGACGAGCGGGAGAAGGACGTGAAATGAGCCTTGGCTGGATCGCGTCCGCGAGGCTCAGCCATCCCAACTGCGAAAACATCCTGTTTCGAAAACAGCTTCTTACGCCCCAGCAGCGTCAATCGACCCAACACCCGGTCCAGGCGCCCTATAATGGCCGTCCGGTCTTTGACATCGCGGCGCGTCTCGTCTGCCGAAATTGCACTCTCTTGCACTTTGCACGCATTTCCGAAGTGCAGTGCAATTCCGGGCAGTCGACGAAGTTGGCCCCACGTGGACACTTGGACTGTTTTTTCCGGGTCCAACTTCCGCCCGGCGGCCTCAGCCCTTCAGGCCGCTCAGCATCAGTTCGTGGCGATAGGCCGCCACATCGGCCAGCGCCGCCTCCAGGGCGTCACGGACCCGCTCGACCGCAGGCGCCGCCAGCCGCTGGTCCGCCCCCTCCGCTTCGGCGCAGGTCGCGGCCAGATCGCGCGCACCGATGCCCGCCGCCGCGCCCCGGATCGTGTGGACCCCGTCGCGCCACCCCTCGACCTTCGGATCCAGCAGCGCCGACCACAGGGCGGCCTGATTGACGAACAGGCCCAGCACCTCCTCGTTGATAGCGCGGTCGCCCCCGGTCATGCCTTCCAGCACCGAGAAGTCGACCGCGCCCGTCAGATCGCGTCGCGCCATCAGGCCGACGGCTCCTCGCCTTTGGCCAGCCGCGAGTTGCGCGACGACCAAAGCAGATAGACGGCCAGGCCGAACAGGTTCCACAGCAGGAAATAGACCTGGGTCGAACCCTTCAGGCTGAAGAAGAAGATGATGCAGCCGATGATGGCGACACCGCCGACCAGGGGCCACAGCGGCGCCTTGAACCGGCGCACGCGGCCCGGTTCACGCACCCGCAGCACGATCAGGCTGACGCCCACGGCCATGAAGGCCATCAGGGTGCCCGCGTTCGCCAGGGACGCCAGTTCGTCCAGACGCATGATACCCGCCAGGAAGGCCACCACGATGGCGGTGAAGATAGTCACGACCGCCGGGACGCCGCGCTTGGAGATCCTGGCCAGGCGGGTGGGCAGCAGGCCGTCGCGCGCCATGCCCAGGAAGATGCGGCTCTGACCGAACAGAAAGGCCAGAAGCACGGTGGGCAGGGCGATCACGGCGGCGGCCGCGATCCACTGGGCGGCGACGCCCTGTCCCAGGCCGCGCATGATGTGGGCCAAGGGCTCGGGGCTGTCGGAGAAGCTGGCGGTGGGCGCCGCGCCGATCGCCGCCGCCGCGACAGCGATATAGAGGATGGTGCAGACCACCATCGAGCCGACGATGCCGATGGCCAGATCGCGCTCGGGCTTCTTGGTCTCTTCCGCCGCCGTGGCGATGGCGTCGAAGCCATAGAAGGCGAAGAAGATGATGGCCGCGGCCGCCATGACTCCCGTCTGGACAAAGGGGGCGCCAAAGCCGTTGGGCATGAAGGGCGTGAAGTTTCCGGCGTCGAAGTGCGGCATGGCGATGGCGATAAAGGCGACCAGGGCGGCGATCTTGACGAAGACCAGCACCGCATTGACGGTCGCGCTCTCGCGCGTGCCCAGCAGCAGAAGCCCGGTCACCACGGCGATGATGAAGATGGCCGGCAGGTTGATCAGCCCGCCCTCGACGTGCGGCCCGACCGACAGCGCCAGCGGCAGATCCAGCCCCAGCCCCGCCAGGAAGGGCACGGCATAGCCGGACCAGCCGACCGCGACCGTGGACACCACCAGCGAATATTCCAGGATCAGGCTCCACCCCACGACCCAGGCGAAGATCTCGCCCAGCGCGGCGTAGGAATAGGTGTAGGCGCTGCCCGAGGCCGGCATGATGGTCGACAGTTCGGCATAGGCCAGGGCCGCGCAGGCGCAGACGAGACCCGCCAGGGCGAAGCTGATCAGCACGGCTGGACCCGCCAGGCCCGCCCCCACGCCGATCAGCGTCAGGATTCCGGTGCCCACAATGGCGCCGACGCCCAGCGCCAGCAGGTGCGGCCAGCTCAAGGTCGGTTTCAGGCCCGGTCCGTCGTGGGGCCTCAGCATGGCGTCGATTGATCGACGCCGGTTCCAGAATGCCATGTGCCTGTTCCCCCCGCCGCCTTGCTGCGGCCGATTCCGTCATCAGCATAAACTGTCGAAGAAAGTTTGCGAAAGCGCTTGCCAACCCCCGAACCGCTGGGTAGTAGGAGCGCCCTTCGGCAAGGCCAATCGCCGCCGAAGACATGACGATCGGTGTGGGTGATTAGCTCAGTCGGTAGAGCAGCTGACTCTTAATCAGCGGGTCGTAGGTTCGAACCCTACATCACCCACCATCGTCCCCCTTGTTTTTGCTAGAGAAAATCCCCCACCATTGGGAAGCGACTATGTGCGCTCAGCCTTAGTTGGGAAAAAAGTTGGAAAGCCAGCTCTCGCTTCGAGCTTCTTGATCGCAGACACAGCGAGCGAATGATCGCGCTTGAGATAGTGGCCATCGAGGATCGCACCGACGTCTCGCAGGCTATGGCCCGTGATCGTAGCGATCTCAGCTTCGTTGCAACCCGCCATAGCTAAACGGGTGACCGCCGTTCCGCGCAGATCGTGGAACGTGACGTCGGCGATGCCAGCTTTGGCGCAGGCCTTTCTCCACGAAGCGCGGAAACCAGATTCGGTCCAAGCCCGTCCCGCTTCAGTGGTCAAAATCGTCTCGCTGTCGCCCGTATGGATGGCGAGCGTCTCGAGGGCCGCCCTCAGAGGGGCGCCGACAGGGATCGCCACTCGCGCTCTTGTTTTGCGCTGCTTGAGCCGAATGACATCGCCATCATAGTCGCTCCAGCTCAGCCGCAGCAAATCCCCCTGCCGTTGCCCGGTCCATAACGCGAGAAGCAACGCTAGTTGGAGATGGCGAGGGGCCTGCGCCAGGAAGGTCGCTTCATCATGGTCGGTCCAGACATTATCCCGTCGCGTCGCACGATAGACGCGCCCTTGTCGCTCCAATGGATTGAAAGGGGCGAGCCCCCGGTCAACGGACCAAGACAGAGCGCGCGCGAAGACGGTGAACCGGTAGTCAGCTGTACGTCGCGAGCTCAACGCTAAGCGGTCGCGCCAGGATAAGAAGTCGCCCCGCACGCGCTTGTCGCTCAGCGCGGCGATAGGGAAGTCGCCGAACTCGCTGGCGATCGCTCGAAGATGCTTTTTGTAATCTGTGCGCGTACGTTCGGCGAGACTGCGGAAGTCTGACGAGGACTCATAGGCGTCCAGTAGGGCGACGAGAGTATCGGACGGCTTGCGCCGACGGTCGTTGAGGGCCGCGTTGTAGTTTTCCATAAACTCGGCAGAGCCCAGCTCGCCCTCGATGCGCGGACCGCCCTTCCAAGCGTAGTAGTAAATGACCTTCGTTCCGTCGGCGCGCGTCTTGCGCACGACGTTGAGCCCTTTCAGCTTAATGCGCACCCCGCTTAGCCTTCCACTGATCATACGCACTTAGGACGGGCTCTACGGTCACCCCGCCCTTTGAGATGCGGATCACGCCGTCAGGCATTATCTCGACGCTGGTCGCGTCGAACCCCGCTTCATTGGCCCCTTTCAAGGCGCGCGCCACATCCGCCTTTGTGAATCTTGTTGAAGCCCTTGGCATTATCGCCCCCTACTCAACGATCGTGATCATGCGGCTGCGCGCGCCGAACAGGGTCGCGAGCTCTTCGAGCCGATCATCAGCAATCAGGGCCTGCTCCGCCCGCAGATAGACGAGCTGGACACAAAGATTGAGATTGATGGTTATGAGACCATCTAGCCAGCGATCCTGCCCGAGGGCTTCCTGGATGCTTTGCAGCTCGCTCGCGATGTCACTCGCTGATCCAACCAACGGAAACTGGTCGTCGGCGACAAGTGTCGTCTCTGCGATGCCGAAGGAGGTCACCACGCCGAGATAGACGGGATCGGTAGACTTGCGGTCGTTCTCGCTCGCGCGCTCGATGGCCACGTCGAAATAGAGATCGACCCACGCACGCGCGTTATTCTTTTTAACGCCACATCGCGCCAATGCGACAGCCGCCTCAAAGGCGATGGCGTCCTCAACCGTGAAATCCTGCCACCCCGAACCAGGAGGCCGCCCACGCATCGGGACATGTTTACGGGCCTTGAGAAGATTAAAGGCCTCCTCGCTCAACCCCACCAACTTCACTAGCTGCGATCTGCGCATGCCTTGCCTCTCCGATTACGAGCGAAAGGTATCATGCTGATATAACAATATCAATCGGATATTTTTTGAAGGCGGCCGGCTCAGTTCGGCGTTTTTTACATGCCTTTTCAATGCGTTATTGACATTGCAGCAAATCGATGGTATCATGGATTGCCAGCCAAACACATCGAGATCAGTCCATGCTCAGCGAAATGCGGGGCTCACGGCCAGCGCGGATCGTGAGCATTCACGTCAAAGGCTCCCCCGCCACACGCCCCCGATCGACCGAGCTTCGCCTCGACTTTATGGTCACAATCATGCGCGCCATTCGGCGCCGGGGGTGGCGCGCTCTCGACACCATTGTCTTCCCCGCTGGCTACCTTCGAACAGCAGACTGGCTCGCTCCGGCTCCAACCACACTCAGACGCGCGATGATCGACGCATCTGTCGGCGACATCTGCGTCCAGGCCGTTCGTAAGCTCAGTGAAGGGTCGCCCGGGTGCGTCATCGTGACAGGGATCGACACCAACCGGTTCCGCCCGTGGGGGTTTCGAGGAGACCAGGCTCTAGCGGCATTCAATCAGGATGGCTGTCTCGCGGTCGTCCGAAAAATCTTCCCGACAGATGGCGATACCAATGAATATGGTCGTGCCCCGTATCTCTTGGACCATGAGGATGCTCTCACCGAAGATCGTTTTCTGCCGCTCCCCAACGGCGACATCGCGATGCTGTGCCTCTGCTACGACAGCTTCGTCTTCTCCGAACTTGCGCTAGGCCCAACGACCAAGCTGCGAGCCATGCGATACAAGACGGCCGTTCCAGATGGATGGGACGACCTGACGCCAACGGAATCGTGGCTCTGGCTTTCAGACCTTTACCACCGAATTCGCACTCATTGGCCCCGCGTGCTCCTCAACCCTATCCACGGGTTCGACGCCCCCGGTCGGGAAGTCCTTTGGCATCGTCACGGGCTCGCATGCGCCAGCAGCTTCCTCGGCGGCGGCTTAGCAATCGGGGCAGCGCATTATCAAAGAACGCTACCAACCGAGGGCTTCGCCATGCTGGCGGCTACACGGGCGCCGCCGGAGCAACTCGGGCTCGCGAACTTTCGAACGGCCTACACGCATGCCCCGACAGATAGCTTCAGCGTTCGGGGCAGCGGCCGTCGCCCGATGAACGCATTTATTCAGCTCCACGAGGGCTGACTTCGACAGCTCTTACCACCCTGCCCCCGCGCCCCAAGCGCGGGGGCATTTTTGCATGCCCAGAAAGGAACTTCATGGCCGGCAGACAAGCAAAGATCCTCACCAGCGGCGAGCTTCGGCGACTGCTCGCACACACTCGGCGCTCCCCGACCCCAGAGCGAGATCGCGTCATCGTGCTACTCTCGGTCCGCGCCGGGTTGAGAGCCTGCGAGATCGCGGGGTTGGACTGGTCCATGGTCACGGACGCTAGAGGTCAAGTGTCGAACATCATCGAGCTTAGAGACGCGATCGCTAAGAAGGGATCCGGCCGTCGCATTCCCATCCATCCAGAACTCAGTCAGGCCCTGGTCAAGCTGGCCCCAAAGGCACTACGCATAGGGCCGGTCGTGCGCTCGCTAAGAGGCGGAGGGATGCGCGCAAACAGTATCGTCAACTGGTTCAGCTGCGCATTTCACGCCATTGGCGCGGACGGCTGTTCGTCGCACTCTGGACGGCGCACGTTCGTAACCGCCGCAGCAAAAGCAGCGCACCGCGCCGGCGCAAGCCTCAGGGATGTCCAACTTTTAGCCGGGCATCAGTCGATCGAGACGACGCAACGCTACATCGATGGCGATAGTCGCGCGCAACATCGATTGGTGCACACGCTGTGACCCGCTCGCTTTCTGAGCTGATCGACCCAGTCACGATCGCCATCCATTCCATCGCGTTAGACCCCCAACTAGAAATTGCGGGTATCGATCTCGATGGTGGCCATTCGGTGCGAGTGACAATTGAAACCACTGCGTTGGCTGATTTTCCGCGTCAGCTTTCCCAATCGAACGGGCTTGTGCTCGTTCTCACGCTGATGGCGCTGGATCGAATCTAGCGTCTTCGCCGCAAAAGGCATTTCCTAAAATGACAGACGAAAAGACTGCGCGCATTCGCGAGCTGAACGATCAACTGCGCGCGTCCGGCCAAGGCGGGCTGATTCTTGTAACGCGAGGGCTGTTGGAATTCGGTTTTCCCTTCGCCGCTCAGGTTCGCGCTGCGATCGCGCGAGAAACCAACTTTCCCGCTGGTAACGACCCTTATAACGAGCACGATTTCGGCGCGATCGATATCGAGGGCAACCGTGTCCTCTGGAAAATCGATTATTACGATCTGGATCGTCGATATGCCTCTGACGATCCGTCAGATCCAAACATCACCCAGCGCGTCATGACCATTATGCTGGCTGATGAGTACTAAGCGCCCCTCAGACCCATCTAGATGTGTTCCTGATCCATCTAAACGGCTTTTAGATCGGTCAACTGGGCCCAATTCTCGTTTTTCCCCAAAAGCTGTTGTGGGGATTATGTGGTCCTATTCGGCGCTTTTTGGTTCACCGACACGCGTCGCGACCATTGGGATCTTGGAAAGCTCACCAAGACCTACAAGCAGCCGGCCCGCGTCAATGTTTAGGGCGTCAGCCAACTTCAGAAACTGAATAACGTTGAGACGGACCCGTTCGGATTCAAATTTTCCGATCCAGGAGTGATCGACGCCCAGCCGCTCGGCCAACTGGCGCTGGCTTAAACCGGCAGCAATTCTGGCCTCCACAAGCCGCCTGACGAGCTCTCGGTGAGGCTCGGAAAAAGCGACGTTCATCGGGGGAAGAACTCAACCATCCCCTTCTCGCTAGACCCCGCCCAGGTTGCTGCTAAAAGAGCAGCAACCTGGGCGACCTTTGATAGGATTTCACATGACCCGGCTTCCGCCGGCGGCCCTATTGGCTGCCATTCCCCTTTCGGCCTGCATCCCGCAATCGCCGGAGCAGGTCTGCGCATCGCCCCAAGTTCACCAGGATGTCATTTCTGTCCTGATCGCCAATCTCGGTGACTATCGTCTTCTTCTTGGAGATGGCGTTGACGCCGCTATCGCCCGGCGCTCTGACATCGCAGAGATCATCGCAGACGAGATCCAGTTCGCAGATATCGCCGTCGAAGGGCGAGATCCGCAGATCAAACGTGTCAGCTGTTCAACCACTGTCTCCCCTGCTTCAGGCGATGGTCAGAGCTATCGGTTGGAGTTCACGCGCCAGAAGGAAGCTGGAGGCCGCGAGTATCTCTATACCACATCGATTTCGGATGGATCTGGTAGCCGGCAGACAACGTCCTCTGTCCCAGACGTTTGGTTCTTCGAGCTGGTCGCCAAAGCGACAAAGCGCCTTAGACGAGCCGGGGAAGCGACGGATGCGGCGCAGCCCGCCGATGATCAAGGCAGGATATCCGATCCCTACTCCAGCGACCAAACGCTCTTCGAGCGCGGAGGTTTGAAGTTGGTCAGCAACAATGAGGAGAACGACGTCTTCTGCATTGGATGCGAAGGGTCGCGAAGCCGTCGCGCACTGCGGTTGGGGCTCGTTTATTTCACGCAGGCCTGGGGTGACTTTGTGTTGTTGACCCAAAATACCGGCAATGCCGCAGGCGGAGGGACGACCTATGCGGTCAACCTCAAGACGATGAAGATTAACGATCTCCAAACAAACTCAGGCGCCGGCCCCACGTTTGAGTTCGAGCGATCTGACGGGGGAGTGATAATCGAGGTTTCCCAAAGCGGTCGAAAGCGAAGGCTTGTCCTGGTCCCGGCTACGGCTAGCCCTCAAAGGCCCGAGACAGACCCCGCCCCATCTGAGAGATCCTCACCTCGCTCTGAAGACGCAATCCCTTCGCTAAATCACGACGTCTCAAGACCGAGCGCGTCGCAGCCCCCAACCTTCACGCCTGCATCCTGGATTTCCCAGCCAAAGCCTACCATGCCTCAACGCGCGATAGATGCAGGCGTAACTGGCGCGGCGCTACTGCAGTGCACAGTTACAACCAACGGTCGTCTGGCCGATTGCGGGGCGCTCTGGGAAAGCCCACCGCGATATGGATTAGGTCCCGCAGCCGTCGCAGGAGCGTTATCATCCGGGAGACTGCGACCTGCCATGTCGGGCAATGATCCCGTGCCTTCAACCATCCGTTTCCATGTGACGTTTGCGGCTCAATGACCATGATCATTACAACACTGGCTTCGGCCCTGATTGCGGCTTCCTTTGCCCCGACCGAAATGGCTTCCCAGGCAGTCGCTGGATCTAAGAGTCGTCCAAGCTCGATCTCTGAGCATCTTCTTTCAGAGTATCGTTCGGTCTGTAACGGCACCAATCCGCGAGGCGGACTTAATCGTATCAATGACCAAGATGAAGACCGCGACGTCCGAAAACGGTTCGGCTGGACACTAGTGCGAATGGCTGTGTCTTTGGAACGCGGGCCTGAGCACGTTATTCTGACAAAAGAGGATCGAGAGTGCTTTGTCACGCTGATCGAGCGTTTACATCAGGAGGATATGCTCGACGGTTTAGCGGAGCAACTTGACCAAGACCGGCTTGACAACGAGCAACACTAATCCCCCCCCATGCCTGATATCATTCCATTCATTCAGGACTGTGATCCAACAGCTTCCCCTCCCTTTGATTGTTCGCGATCAACATGCGTTTGGGACGTACGACGAGGAAAACAGCCTGGAGATGACCTCAGGGTAGAATAGGGAAATCGCCTCAGGGCGAGCAAGGGTCAGGCGGTCGAGATTACGTCGGCTTACTCGATACATTTGCCCCGCGCCAAGATGCCTCACCAGTCTGTATGGGCCGAGGTAGGGTGAGCGGCGGATGGATTAGGTTTGGCGACCACGCAACACGCTTCTCAGGATGCGAAGCGCATCGCGAAAACTCCGACAGGTTGATGTGAGTGGCAACGGTGGTCACCCAATCGAATCTCAGCGTCGCTTTAGGGCGAACTGCCGGACCGACAGCGCGCAGTAACCCAAGCACAGTGTGATCTGGACAACGCCGGCTTGTCGCGCGATAATGTTGCTTTAAGCAACATTCCAGGTGATGAATGCCCCCTAAAAGCACGCTTCGGAAGCGACAGCGAAACCAAGCGGTTCGTATCGGCGCAGCCAGACGAGAGAAGATAGAGAAGGCTTGTACACGTCCCGACATTACGCCAGACGACGCCAAGCGGCTACTCGCCGACGCGGACCCTGCTGATTTTCAACAGTGGTTGGAACAGGTAGCCGAGCTTACTACCAGCCGCCTCGCCCTCCAGGAACGCCGCAAGAAGAGCCTTCAGCTCGCCCTCGCCTATCAAGCCCTCCTCCGCCTCGATAGCTTCACAACCGAAGAGCGCGTGACGGTCGTAGAAAGTTTGATGCGGCAACTCGAAGCGCTCGATCGAGCAGGGCCTCCGGATAGGCGGGGCGGTAAAGTCAAAAACGCCGACCCGACGACGGTGATCCTAAAAAGCCTTGCCCTTTATCGAGTCGACGATCCCAGCCATCGAGCGACGCTGAGCAAAGACAAAGCTTTGCTAATTTTCGCCAAGCGTCAGTCAATACCATCTGCTGAGTTCGAGTCGGCCATCCCTCGACTGCGGAAGGAAATGTCCGCCGCAAAAAGCACGAGGGCTAAGCACGAAACGTCAGCGCCCGCAGCATCGACCCTCAACAGCGCGGCTTCACACTCTGCGCCGTTCATCAACGGAGCCGCCGCGAAGGCAATATCCAATTCGGCGACTACCGCTGGAGGGCGCACCACGAGAGTTCGCGGACTCAAAAAGCTGAAGCATCCAGGGGTCTACCTCGCCATCATCGAGGTCGATCCCGACGGAGACGTAGGAATCCGGACACCGTCACGCGCTTTCGGCGAAACCAACCGAATGAAGATGATGAAAAAATCAGACGTAAAAGAGGTGATGAGTGATGCAACCACGGTTCTCACTGACTTCGTGAATAGGAGATCATAATGCGTCGACAATACGAGGCCTGGCTGACGGAATTCGACCCTGATCTGTTCATGACACTCGGCGCGAATAGACCCGTCTCAAAAGAAATGATGGATCGGACCGCACGTGAATTTTTTAATCGCGTGCATAGAAAGGGCCTCGGGCCACGCTGGTCAAAAAGGCCAGATTGCGACCGAGGACACGCCATCGGATTTCTCGAACATCCGCTGACGAATACCCACTTGCACTTAGCTGTCAGGGCCCCGGACCCGATCCAGGACATCATCGTCAACGGCGGCGAGATTTGGAAAGGAATTTTATCGGGCGGCCACTTCTACGCCGGTCGAGCCGAAAATCCGGAAGCCATCGCGCGCTACGTAACCAAGGATTTCTGGAAGCTTGGTCCGGATGCAGCAGTCTTTCTCTACGCGTAAAATCGCGAAAATAAGCAAACTGTAATTTGATGGTGAGCGAACTATGACGACCCGGGGCGAAGCGAGGCTCCCCCGGCGAGTAAGGACCTCTCCCCGACAGGGTGGCGCATCGCCAGAAATTTGTCTGATTGAGGATCAAGGGCTTCAAAAGCTTCTTGAGCGAGTTAAGACTTTCATCTCCACGGTGCACATTTCGAGAGCTTGTGCTCCAGCACCAACATCTAGAACTTAGCCAGTCGCACAAGAAGAAGTGTTACCCCGGAGGGGGCATACGTCTAACAATATGGCTGATTAGGCCCCCAGCAAAATGGGCTGAGCGATCGAACTGAGTCGTCGACCATCGGGAACTGGGTTGCCGCTCGTAACCACCAGGCCAACCAGACCAGATTTAGATCCATGGAATGGGACGCGTAGGTCCGAGGGAAGAACTGACGCGACTCAGTCGGATCGGCCATATCATAGGGCTGATTGCAAGGTACGACGGTCGAAACCGGTGTCGCTTTAGGTCGCGTGATGACAGGCCAGCACGATCGAAATCGGCAGAGAAATAGGCATTGCACGTCGCCATGAAGCGGCTTGACGTGTCTCTGTTTGTCTAGCCCCTGACAATCTTTGCACGACGCGACGCAGCAGGTTCGAAGAGGTCATAAACGTCGCGCCCTTAGCCGGAAACGGCCAAACCTGTTTCCAGAACCGGGGACGGTGGATTGAGCACATTGTGGGTATGTCTGAATCTTCGAGGCGGGCTTTATCTATATCCCCAGGAACGTTGAGATCGATGGCCAGGGAATTTTCAGCATCGATGAACACACGCTGATGTGAATGCAAGCGGCTGATAAAAATGCAGCCCGCACAGCCTTGAAGAAGGCATACTCGCTGCCTGCTCATCTGACTTGAATCCACACCTCATCAAGCGGACTCTTGTTCGAACATCGATCAAACCAAAACGGCATGCAATCGACTGGACCATCTAATGCACTTGATCGCGAAAAGCTTCATTGATGATGCGGCGTGAGACTTTCATTGACCGCGACGAAAAAGGCCAAGCATCAAATTGGAAGCTGAAAGCCTTCCAAATTGCCGGGCCCCTGCAACAATAGTCCCACTTTCGTTTTCAGACCGCGTGGTCATAGCGTGTACTCGACGTAATTTCGGACGTCTAACGCTAAGCTGCATCCAAGACATCCAATTCAAGCCCGCCCCTCAGGACCGAGACCCGTCAACTTACACACCACTACGTCTAAATCACCAAAGCACTTTTGAACTGTAAATATTATATAATCGGCTTTGTTATTGATCGATAGAGTTGATTAAAACGCGCCTCATGGGCGCTAATTTTACAATTGCTTCAAACGACCTTCAAAGGAAACCAACGCATGACAAAATCAACGCGAGAGAGTGCAAGCCGCGGTGCTGAAAAGTTAACGCCGGGACTAAAGTTCCGACCCCCTACCCCTCTTTTCGAGGCTCGGACCTATTGCGGCTCGGAGCACCACTTGAGAGGTTTTGAGATAAACAAACGTGGATCCGCAAATGACAAAGAAATAGATAAAACCCAGAGGAAGCAAATTTACAAATTGATAGACCAGCTTCATGATGAAGGGATATCGGCAAGCAGCATCGTCATCGCGTTGCTAGATTGCGCGGTTGATCTTACCGCTGCGTATCTTCCAAACGAAGGCAAGGCGTATACGCCGTTTGTGGAGGCTACCGCCCACCTTTTCAATCATTACGCTGCAGTCGGGGTGTCTGACATTGACACACCATGGGATTTGTACGGATGAAATCCTATGCCTGAAGGCAACAGAATGCTTTTGTGAACGTGGTATAGACGGGGCTTAAACTGGTAAGCCCCGTCTTTAGCATTTGACACCAATCCCACTCTATTCGGTCCATCAAAGGCGCCTACGACCCTATATTGCTATACGATACGAAAGTGCGACTCATATCGGACATCGGGCTGGTGTGACTTCGACCACACCTGGAATGTTCACAGCGCCTGCCCCGGCGCGTAAAACGGGCCGATGCGGTTGGATTTTTCCCCGCATCAGTGGGTTTGTCTGGATCTACACTTAGACAGGCCTGCGCCGGCTTTGCGCCAGGAACGACCGTTTTTATTCACCCAGAAAGGCGAGCTTCGAGTGCTCGACCAAGCAACGAAAATCGGATCTGTGCGTCCCGCGCGGCGGCGATGCTGGGTCAGCGGCGGCGATGCTGGGTCATTTGTAGACTATCGCCAGACCGTAGATTCGGAGATCCGCGCCCCTTGCCATCTCAACAACTCGCGTTACGTTAAAGGCATCCGGGAGGGAATAACCGGGCAGGCCCGTTCCGAACCTTCAGTGACTCAGGGGCGGGCCGAACTTGGTTTTTGACCGCTGCGGCGAGTCTGTTTCGACAAAATTACAGGCCCTCCCCCCCCCCCCCTACCAACGCCGGCTGACATGACCATGCGTTAAGGCTAAGCTGGCGCGTCGCGGCTCATGCCCGAACTGCGTCAGGCGGCCTGGCTGGGCGAGGACATCATCGGCCAGGCCGCATTACCGCCCTTGAGGGCTGCGATGGATGGAGTGGCACTGGATCGGAACGCAATGCGGGTCCACCAGATGTTCGCTGCCAGCCTCGCCGATGGGCAGCAGTCGCTGGCGGGTTGTTCTTTCCCGGGACGACATATCCGGGCGGATCGCAAACACAGCTCCCGTCAGCAGTCATGAAAAGGAGCGTGGCGCTTTCGAATTCCTTGGCGGCTTGCTGGGCAAGCCCGCTTCGCCTGCGACGGCGCCCGGGAGAGGGTGAATGGTTGGCCGCAGGCGGCGGTTTCCGTGTCGGCCGAGGGACGCGGTCAGGTGGGGCGGTCGGCCGGCCTCGTCGTTCACTGGAAGCGGACTCGTCGGAAGTTGCGCAGAACCGTGTCGGACGCGGCCCGCTGGTGCTCGCGGCGGTCGAGACCTGCGCCTGCGTCCGCCTACCCGCCTGCCCTGCGAACAGGAACCAATAGAGCCGCCTGCCCTTTTTGCTGGGCGCGCTAGGCGCATCATCAGGAGTTTGCACCATGGCCGAGAAAACCCTCGACACCCTGTTCCACGACACGCTTAAGGACATTTATTATGCCGAAAGGAAGATCCTGAAGTCTCTGCCGAAGATGGCCCGGGCCGCGCAGTCCCCCAAGCTAAAGGCCGCCTTCGAAAAGCACAGGGATCAAACCGAAGGCCAGATCGAACGCCTGCAGCAGGTGTTCGAGATCATCGGCAAGGCTCCCCGCGGCAAGACCTGCGACGCAATCGAAGGCATCCTTGCCGAGGGGGACGAGATCATGGAGGAGTACAAGGACACAGCTGCGCTCGACGCAGGCCTGCTGGCCGCGGCCCAGGCCGTGGAACACTATGAAATCACGCGCTACGGCACGCTTAAGCGCTGGGCGCTGGTGCTGGGTCTTGAGGACGCCGCTGCCCTGCTAGACGAGACGCTCGAGGAGGAGTCCCAGACCGACGAAGACCTCACCACGATCGCTGATGCTGCAGTCAACGCCGAAGCGATGCAACGCAAAGGCGCGTAGAGCCTCGAACCCCAACGGCCCCGTCGCCCAGCGACGGGGCGTCAACCGGCCGCCGCAACTGACGCTTTAACAATGGCTGGCAGGGGCGGCGGATCCGATGCAGTGACTCAAGCCCCGGGCGCCGGTTCCAGTGGCGTCCGCTCTTCGTCGGGAGAGACCTTCGCGAGGCCTGGCCTGTTTATCGTAACCTGATGAGGATAGGGGAAGCTCAACCCATGCGCCTCCAGGGTCTCCTTGATCGCCTTGGTCAGGTCGAACCGCGCATCGACATAGTCATCGGAGCTTGCCCAGCAGCGCAGGGTCACATTGACGGCGTTGTCCCCCAAACTGGTGACCTTGGCCCAGGGCGGCGGATCGTTCAGGACGCTTTGATTTGCCTGGGCGCACTCGATCAGGAGCCGCAAGGCCGTGTTCAGATCGTCGTCGTCATCGACGCCGAAGACGAGTTCGATGCGTCGATGGCCGGACTGGCTCATGTTGACGATCATCTCGCCGAACACCTTGCCGTTGGGCAGGTAGAGGGTCAGTCCGTCGAAATCGACGACCGTCGTGTTGAAAAGGTCGAGATCGACCACCTTCCTGTCGCCCGTTGAGCTCGACCTTGTCGCCGACCCGATAGGGTCTCAACAGGACAATCATCTCCCCGGGGGCGACGTTGCCCAGTGTGCCCTGGAGCGCCAGCCCGATCGCTAGGGACGCCGCCCCCAGGACGGCGAGCACCGACGTGGCCTGGACGCCGATCTGCTGCAGGACCGCAATTAACCCGATCGCGATGACGAGATAACGGACCAGGGCGGACACGAAGTCAGCCAGGGTCTCGTCAGCGGTGTGGTGGTGGGGCAGTCGGTCGACAGCTCTGTGCACTAGACGGGCCAGACGCTTTGATGCCCATAGCGTCACCGCCAGGATGAGGAGAGCGACGAGGAGGCGAACGGAATAGACGCCGACGACGCCGGCCAGTTCACGCGCCATGGGCGCGTCACCGGAAAAGGCGCTTTGCACGGTCCCCACGAGCCCCGGGTCGCCGGCAGCGACTGTCGTCATGCAAGGCTCCCTAGGTTGCCCACCGGTCAAGCCTGACGAAGGTTCTCGACGGCGGATCAGGGCTGTGTCCCGGACGCGACGGAACTTGCGGCGAGCTCACAGGTTTTACCGAATGGAACACCCCGCGAAGGCGCCGGGTTTGAGAGGGCTCTATGCAAACGACAGACTACGATTTCATCAGCTGGAACGCGCTCGTTTATGAGTGGGCGCCCAAGGCGATCGGCGCCGTCCTGATCCTCTTCGTGGCCTGGTTCATCGGCAAGGCGGTCAAGTGGGCCCTAGCCAAGGTAATCAACCGCATTCCCGGCGCCGCGAAGGCTACGGCGAGCGACAATCCCAAACACTCCATCGGCGCCAGCCTCGGCGATGTGGCCTTCTGGCTGATCCTGCTCTTCGGCGTCGTCGCCGCCCTCGGCGTCCTCAATCTGGGCCAGGTCGTCACCCCTCTCAACTCGCTGCTGAATCAAGTCGCCTCGTTCGTTCCGAGCGTTCTCGGCGCGGTGCTCATCTTCTTCATCGGCTTCGTGGTCGCAACCTTGGCCAAGCGCGTCGTTGAGGCGGCGCTGCAAGCCGCCAATGCCGACCGCTGGCTTGAGAAGTCTGGATTGACTAAGGCGACCGGATCGACGGGCGTAAGCTCGGCGATCGGCACCCTCGTTTTCGTCCTAATCCTCATCCCGATCACCATTGCCGCCCTCGAGCAGTTGGGCATCGAATCCCTGACCATCCCGGCGGTCGCCGTTCTCTCGACCGTCCTCGCAGCCATTCCTCACGTGCTCGCCGCCGCGATCGTTCTGGCCGTCGGCTGGTTCATCGGCCGCTGGGTCGCTCAGCTGATCGAGCGCGTCCTCCCTGCGACCGGGTTCGACCGCAGCATCTCGAGTCTGACCTCGCTGACAGCTTCGACTTCAACACCCGCGGCGCCGAATCCGGCCACGGCTCCCTATGCCGGTGACGTCACTCCTGCGACTGCGCGGGCTCTTGGCGGCGAGGTGTCGAATCCGATGACCCCATCCGGCATCGTCGGCAAGATCGCCATGGTCGCCATTGTCGCCTTCACGGCGGTGGAGGCGGCCAAGCTGCTGCAGTTCGGCACAATCGCCGTCACCCTCCAGGAAATCTTGGCGCTTGCCGGCCATGTCATCGTCGGCGGGATCATCATCACCGCCGGCGTGCTGATCGGGGGCGTTCTGGCAAACCTGATTAACAAGGGCACGGGCGGCGCGGACGGGTTCGCCTCCACCTTGGTGCGCTGGGCGACGATCGCTCTGGCTACCGCCATGGGCCTGCGGTTCATGGGGATCGCAGACGACATCGTGCTTCTGGCGTTTGGCCTGATCCTGGGGGCCGCCGCTATCGCCGCGGCTCTTGCCTTCGGGCTTGGTGGACGGGAAGCTGCGGGCAAGGTGGCCCAGATGTGGGCGGACAAGGTCACCAAGACGCCACTCCAATAACATTCCGTGTTATCGCCTACAGCGGGGCGGGCGCCAGCCGGCGTCCCGCCCCCCCGCCCCACCCTCGGCGTCTTTTGGGAGGAAAGTCGTCCCTGGTGTCCAGCCTGACGTGTAGAGACCTTGAGCGCGCAGCGCTTGATCTTCTTCTTCAACATCTCAGCCTGAGCAGCGCAGGCTCTCCTGGAGGCGACCGGGATTGTGTTCTCGTTTTTGCCCGGTCTTTGAATGGCAGCCAGCTGGATGCCTCGATCCGCTATTTCGGCCAGGCAGGCTCACCGGCAACATCGCTTGCGACCGAAATTCTGACCGAAGTTCTAATTGAGCGGCTGGCCCTCGACGGAATCGAGGCTGCAACAGGCGCGCCGAGAGCCGAACTAACAGACAACCGCGCCGGGTCGCCGGGCAGGTCGCGGGCTAGCTCCGCGGGAGCGACGCGATCAGATTTGTGATCATATCAAGATGGTAAGGCTTGGCGATGAATTGGCCATCGTCGGGGATGTCGGCGGGGGCCGTCGCCGAGCCGACACAGGAACGAGTAGAGGCACGCGCCGTTGGCCTGCCATCCCTATGTACGAACTTCGCTATCGCTACGGCGCCTCCTCCGAACCGGCGATCGAGCACGCCGACCTGAACGACGACGGACAGGCGGCGGTACGCGCCGTGCGAGAGTTGTTGGGAATGCCGAGCCGTCACGCAGTTGAGGTCCGGCGCGAGGGGGTCCTTATATTCTGCCGGACTCGAACCCGCCTCGTCCAGGAGACGACCGATTCCGTCTCAAGTGCAAAGTCACGCAATCGGCGGGAACCGACGCAATAGTCCAGGGGCCAGTGAGTTGAGCTAAACCTTGCCGAGCCGCTTTATCGCGGCGACAACAGGCCGCTCTCCTTCGCAATAGTCGTCCCAGGCGGAGAGTTTCTTAACCAGGCCCGGGACCGTGCGAACGGGGTGCAAGCGACGGGGACGTCGCGGCGCCCCACAACGCAGGCGTCGTCCCCGTCGCCGTCGGATCTGGCGGCTGAGGTGGCCCGGTTGCGGCGGGAGAACGGTCAGCTTCGGATGGAGCGGGACATCCTAAAAAAAGCCGCGCTCATCTTCGGAGCGACCTCCCGATGAAGTTCGGGTTCGTCGATGGGCATCGTCAGGTCTGGCCGGTCCGCGTGATGTGCGCGGTCCTCGGCTTGTCGTCCAGCGGATACTACGCCTGGCGCGGTCGCCCTGAGAGCCCAAGATCTGTCGCCAATCGCGAGCTGACCGAGAACATTCGCCTGATCCATGCCGAAAGCAGCGGCTGTTACGGCTCACCGCGTGTCCACGCCACCCTGCGGCGGCATGGGCGTCGGGTCGGTCGATCCCGCGTGGAGCGGCTGATGCGCCGCGCCGGCCTGCGGGGACTGGCGGCCCTGCCGCGTCGCGCCCGGACGACGAACAGCCGTCACGGCTATCCCATCGCGCCCAACAGGCTGGCCCGGAACTTCGAGGCGGCGGCTCCCAACCAGGTCTGGCTCGCCGACCTGACCTACATCCCGACCGGCGAAGGCTGGCTCTACCTCGCCGCCATCCTCGACATGCACACCCGCAAGATTGTCGGCTGGTCGATGCGCCAAACCCTGCACACCGAGATCGCCCTCGACGCACTCAACATGGCTGTCGAACGCCAGCGCCCCGCGACTGGGCTGATCCATCATTCGGATCGCGGGATCCAATATGCAGCAGAATCTTACCGCTTGGCTCTCGCCCGATCCGGCATCACCCCGTCGATGAGTCGCAAGGGCGACTGCTGGGACAATGCCCCGATGGAGAGCTTCTTCCACACCCTCAAAGCAGAGCGTGTCCATCACCGCGTCTACGCAACCCGAGACTAGGCCCGGCGAGATCTGTTCGGATACATCGAGGGCTTCTACAATCCCCGTCGCCTGCACTCGTCACTGGGCTATATCAGCCCCGCCGAGGCCGAATGCAGAGCGGCTTAACCCCGTCCACTTTGCGGGGGAAGATCAAACATCTGAAGGCGCGCCTTGAGATGCGTCTGGCTGACTTCGCCACCTTGCGGATCATCAAGCACCAAGGCCGCGGCGACCAGCTTCCAAGGCACAGCCACCGTATTTAAGGCTTTGAAGTTCAAAGCTCCGAAATCATGCTGAGCAAAGACTTCTGCGTCGGTTTGAGGCCCCTCGTCGCGCGAGGCGCACCCGGTCAAAACCGTAAGCCACAGAGCGAGGGTGAGGTGGGCTCTCATGGACTTTCACCCTGGCTGAGGAGCAGGCCGACCGCCATCCCAAAAACTGCTCGCCGTATGTCGACGAATGCCAGTCCCCTCTCAATCGGGCTCCTGCGCTTCTTCGTATTTGGTCTAGCCTGGTGGCGGATGGGAGGTGCAACCGCTGCTCCCTCCTACTCGAAAGACTCAATCATCGAGGTCACCGCATCTCGCTGATGCGCATTCAGTTTCGACCACGCCCTGATCAATCGGGCAGTTCCAGGAAGATCCTCACGCTCTTCCCCAACCAGCTCAGCGACATCACAACGCAACGCTTTCGCTGCGAGTACGAGCTTCGATGCAGCGACGCGGTTTTTACCAATCTCGTATTTCTGAACTTGCTGGAACGTCACCCCCATCGCTTCGCCCAAACGGCGCTGCGTCATTCCAACAGCTTCACGGCGATCGGTAATCGCTTTGCCAATGGCGACGTCCAGTCGCTTTTCATAGTCGCTCATGACCACGAATAGTCTCCGAATTCGGAGCCTCCGCAAGAGCCGATCTCCGTACGGCAATGGCGCTTTGCACCGGCGGCACGACCTGTGATCGAAAGCCGCGTCGCCGCTCTCAGTGCCTTTTTCTACATGTGCACTGAGAGAGCCTGACGTGTCGCTGCCGAGCTTTCTTCAGGAGATCGACCGTTCCCCCAAAGCATCGGTCATCGCACACTCTGTCTGCGCTATTCGCGCTCGGACTGCTCCAAATCCAAGTCGTAACCTTCTCGCAGCTCCACCATGCGCGCCACACGTCCGCTCGCGTCGACCTCAGCGCCCGGCAGTCCGCCCAGCGCCCGCAATGCAGCTTGCATCATCGGCCGATAAGGTCGGGCCAGCGCCTCGTCGAGCACCGTCCTTCCCCCATCATCCAGCTCATTGATGGGCGCGAGCCCGGCCTCAACAAGCACCGCTGCACTGTCGGGATTGCGGCACCCTGCAGCGACGATCTTCTGCGGCAACCAGCCGTTCAGCTGCGGATCAAGCGGATAGCGCGCATTCACCCCGTATAGAACGAGCAGCCGTCCGGTTGAGGGTTTGCAGGCGCTCCCCAACCCTGACCAGGCCTGCCAAAACCGATCAGGCCGGACAGCGCGACTGGGGTCGAATCCACTGGTGACAATCAGCTCAAGCACATCGTCAAAGCCAAACCCGATGGCGTGCCAGAACAGCTCTTCCAGAGACGCCATGCCGTTAGCCTCTTTGGCCAACACAGGAATGACGAGTTGCAGGGCCTCAAACTGCTCAGAAGACGGCCGACTTGGAAAAATGGAAACGTCGCGGCTCTCGTCAGTCAGACCGACAGACAGACTTCCCGACATCCCCTGCGACGTTGCGATGCCCTTGAGACCAACCGCACCGCGAGCGGACAACTCAGAAAGCAGTCCGGCATCGCGTCGCTGGATTGCCGTCTGCAGCGTCGTCAACTGACCACTGCTGACAGAGGCCGTCGCATAGTCGGACACCATCGCTTGCGCGTCAGCTTGGGCTTTCAGCGAGCCTTGATAGGGTTGCGGATCGGTTTGACCGTTAAGAAGAAAACGCGTGGTCTGCGGTCGAGCGCCCAAATCGAGAAGACGTCGCACCGTGGCCGAATCCGCCTTAGTCACCGCCCGCTCTAGAAGCGTAGGTTTCGCATCTTCGACCAGGTCTGAAGCGTTTGACGCACCCCTGACAAAGCCTGTGAAATCGCCCTTCTCAAGCTGGTCGACGAGCGCCAATCGGCGTCGACCGGCTTCCTCGACACAGCCTAGCAGCGCAGCGTCGTCACCTCTCGCTGCAGCGTTCACACAGGTTGCTGCGCGATCGGCGGTCAGGAGGTTTAGGTCAGCGCCATATTGGAAAACGAAAGCCAGGGACTCGGCATGCTGGTTTTCGGCAGCAGCACGCCATACGCGCTCTTCGGTCTGTGAACGCGCCGCCGAACCGCCCTTGCCAACGACCATCGCCATCGCGAGATCGCTTCGCCCCAAGCTCAATACCTTCATCAAACCCTGCGCTGCGGCGGGTCCGTCCACCATCGGCGCTAGTCGTCGTGCGAGCCCGTCATCGCCTTGCTCAATCGCTCTAAGAAATGCTGGAAACAGACCGCCCCCGCCACCGTCGGCGACCGCTTGCCCAATGAGATCATCCCGTCCCGTGGCGATGAGCAGCCCGACCCAATCGCATTCGGCTGCCGGTGCGGGATCATCAACAAAGGCGTAGAAGGGCTGCTCACACAACTGGGTTTGCCCCGTCATCTTCGCGCCATTTGCAATCAGGGCAGCGATCAAATCCGGGCGACGGCGCTTCAGAGCGAGCGCCAAGGCCGACGGGGCACGCGCGTCTTGTGGCTGGTTGGGTTTTGCGCCCGCAGCCAGCAAGCGCAACATCATTGGCTCGTCATCGGCGTCGGACGCCCACTCGAGGGCGGTTCGATTGAAGACATCCGTGGCGTTGACATCGCCGTTCGGCGGGGTCGACTGCGCATCTCTAGCGCGCGCGTATTCAGACCAGTTGGTGATCGGTCCGATGTATCGCGCAGCAGGTTTGCCAAGACCCACCGCGCAGATGTCGCGATAGGGAAACGAGGGGGCTTGAACGACGGCGCGGTTGTAGGCTGCAATAAAGCCGATAGCGGCTTGGCTATGCTCGCTATCACCCGGACGAATGACGTCTTGATTGACGTGCCAAGCTCCAATCATGTCGCGCGACCATGATCGACATTCTACGCCAGGCAGTCGCCACCCTTGCGGCATAGGGCCGATGGAGTTGAAGGCGCCTAGGCGAAAATCGCCACGCGCCGCAGCGGTCATCGCCTCAGCGACGGGATCTCGGCCGTTCAGCCGGTCGATTTTCCTCGACAGCGCAGCACACCGGTCGTCGGATCCTTCCCCGCAGTCTGGCAGCGGCATGAAATGCCAAGTCTTGGCTTCGGACCACGCTTGAGACAGCTCATAAAACGGCGTGTCACCACCACAGGCCGAAACGGCTGACGGTGAAGTTTCCCCAACTCCATTGTTCCAAACCATCAGCGCGGGATCGCCATCGAGCGCGCGTCCGCAAAGCTCGGCCTGCTGCATGATTTGCTTCAGAGGGCTTTGCTGCTGGATCACCAACGGGACCACACGACCCGGCGCGCCGTTCAGGCCGGGAATATATTGGGTGAGCACAAGCGGCCGCCCACCGCCGACTGAAGCGGCACGCAGCGCATCAGCGCGGACGACATCGACAGGCATGCCCATCAGCCCAAACCGATACTGCAGCGATTGAACCGCGCTAGAGGTCGATGGGTCGGTAGCGGGCATATCAGCAGGCGCGGGGGCGAGAGCGGCACGCACGAGAGAAACCACCCCGGCGGCGCCGTCATCCTGTGAAGACGCCCCCGTGCTCGCACAGCCGCTCACCAATAAGCAGAGCCCGATAACAAACCCCTCGCCAAACCTTATGCTCATTAATTTCACCCCCTCAGGCGCACGTTCGTCGGATCTTGGTTCGGAGAGCTCGGCCTTTTTCGCCGGCTGCGCCGATCTCAGTTTCTACCTCAATCTTCGTCGTCCGGACCTTCCAGCAAAGGCGCTTCCAGAGCTTCGATCTCCAGCATCGAACGGCCAGCGATCCCCTGCAAATCGCCGTAGAGCCCCGCCGTCGAGTCCAGCACCGTGTGCAGCTGTTGCTCGCGTCTAGCCCATCGTTTCATCGTCGCTTTGCGCTCGCTAGCGAGATCCTCCTGCATCTCTGAAAACTTCTCGACGACCGCTTCTATGCGGTGACGAAAACGCGGCCCGGTCAGATAATCATACATCAGCGCAGACTTGGTCTGTTGCCCCTCGCCTGCCGCCCGCACCCCATTCATGAGCACGAGACTTTCACGCAAACTCATCGCGACGGGCATGGCGCACTTCGGTCCGGTGATCCAAACCCCCTCCATCTGCCCAAACGTCTCGATGTCCTTTGGCAGCGCATGAGAGACGATCAGCGCGAGGTCAGCTTTGGCCGCCCGCAGATCACCCTTCAACTTGCTGAGCCAACCGTCGCTCCACGTTCGCGTGCGCTTGGTCTCCCACAGGATGGATCCGCAAACCTGGCCGGCTGGATTGACCACGCGCTGAAGGACATCGCCCCCGAACTCCCCCTTTCCGACCGGTTCGATCTGATCGAATGGGAAGCGTGCGCGCAGCATGTCTTCCAGAATCAGTTCCTGCGCTTCCCCCTGCAGCTGCTGCGACCCCTGCTCTGCCTTCTTTTTCAGCTCTTCGATCTTCTGCTGCATCGACGCGATCTGCGTGTCGCGCTCTTTGACCTTCAACGAAAGCGCGTCTTCAGCTTCCTGTTTGGCTGTCGCTCGAACAGCCTCCAGTCCCTCATTGACCTGTCGCTGCACCGCGAGATCCATCTCTCGCAGCTTGTCATCAAGCTCGCGCTGCTTCTTCAGCATCTCCGCCTCAGCAGCCTGTGAGCGCTTCAGCTTCTCTTCGCGACTGGCCAGCATTTGCTGGAGCTCCGCGAATTTGCGATCACGCTCTTCGATGTCCGCCGCGACGATCCGTTTCGCCCGCTCAGCCTCATCCGTCGCAATCTGCTTGCGCGCATCGTCCATGCGCGCAGCCACCGTCGCCTCAATAGCCTGACGCTCGAGCTCCACACGCTTCTTCTCAGCTGCGATGTCGGCCTGGACCTTTTCAACCAGCCGATCTTTTTCGTTCAGCTGTTCGACAAACTGGCGACGCGTTTGTTCAACGAGAGGACCAGCTAGGGATTCCGTCAGCTTGATGTCTGACTTGCAGCTGGGGCACGTGATCGTGGGTTCGTTCATCGTCGTATTCCTCCCGTCGGCCTTCGAGCGTTAACGTTTCGAATCGAGGGCTAGCGCGACGATACGTCAGAAGCGGTCAGAGCGGTTGTGCTCTTCGCGCGGTCTAATGGGCGGTCCCACACAGCATTTCGCATGGTTCGCCGCCACTGTTTCCGTCCAGCGATGCCACCCCGCACTGCGTTAGATTGAAGTGGGCTTCCGCACATGAGCTCATTTGGCGACAATAGCGTTTGCCAGAGCAGCTGAAGCTTTCATTCGCCCGCTCAGTGACGATGCTTTGGCGTGGGGCAAGCAGTGAGCGAACCTCACGGGAGCCGTCGGTTGGAATATTGCCGTCATCCTCGCGTTTGCCCTTCCGCCATTCCCATGGCTCAACCGTCTCAGTATCGCTGAGCGACCACAGCCCCAGCCGATCCCGGCGAGCTCTCGCTTCGACATCGATCAGTGTCTGGTCACGCAGGTATCGTCTGTAAGCCCACGCGGCGCCCTGCCCGACCATCGCGCGATTGACGTCTTCCCCGTCGGCAAACACGCGTGCCACGATACGATCATAGCGGTCAGTGTCGATCTGCTGCAGCGAAACTGTTTTGCCGAACACGAGCGATGATAGCGTCTGCTTCGCGCGCGTGCCCCATGGCTGTCCACGTTCGGGCGCGTCGATTTCGGCAAGTCTGATTGTGTGCTGCTGATTGCCTTCATCAAGCACAGTCAGCGTGTCGCCGTCGGTTACGCCGACAACGCGCGCGCGAAAGGTAACTGCGGGCTCGGAACGCGCTCCGATGCCGATGACGTCTGTGGTCTTCTGCGCCGCGCCCCCAATCTGGTCGCATGCTGACACTGCGAATGACGCCAGCGCGAGGAGGAGCATAGGTAGTCGCGAAAAAGGCTTCAGGGTGTTTGTCGTGATCTGCACTGAGCAAGTTTCCGTCGAAACTCCTACGAAGCGGTGACCGGCTTTGACTCATTTCAGACCTTACCAGGGTCCGCTCTGCGCCCTCAGTCTGACGTAAGCGCCTCCAGAACCGGGCATTCCGGTACTTCCCCGCCCGAGCATTTCGCGGCGGCGTTGGCGAGGATCCGTTCCATCCGCCGCAGATCGGCAATCTTGGCGCGCACATCCTCCAGCTGCACTTCGGTCTTGTGTTTGACCTCGGCACAGGTCTGGGTCCCGGTGTCTGTCAGCGCCAGCAGCGAGCGGGTCTCCTCCATCGAGAAGCCGATATCCCGCGCACGCAGGATGAACCGTAACCGCTGCGTCAGGTCTGGCGAATAGACCCGGTAACCGTTGGCCGAACGAGGCGGCGGGGGCAGCAGTCCGACCTTCTCGTAATAGCGGATGGTTTCGAGGTTGCACCCGGTCAGCTTCGCCAATTGGGCCCGCAACAAGCCCGTCTGAAGCACCATGAAAAAAGCCCTTGTGTCTGTAGCAACTACAGGGATTACGCTGAAATCAGTCAGAAAGAAATCGAGAGAACTTATCGATGTTTTCAGCACCGGAGCCGGAGCCACCGGCATCAACGCCGGACGAGGGCGCGAAGCAGGGCCGATGGATCGCGGGCGGCGCGCTGATCGGCGCGGTGCTGGCGTCGGCCTGCTGCATCGTTCCGCTGGTGCTGGTCATGCTTGGCATTTCAGGGGCGTGGATCGCCAACCTGACGGCGCTTGAGCCGTACAAACCCTATGTCGCCGCCGTCACCCTGGCCCTGCTCGGCTACGGGTTCTGGCACGTCTATTTCAAGCCGAAGCCGCCCTGCGAGGACGGGACCTACTGCGCTCGCCCGCAATCGGCGCGGACCACGAAACTGGCCCTTTGGTTCGGGTTGGCCGTCGTCATCATCGCGCTCACCCTCAACTGGTGGGCTCCCTATTTTTACTGAGAGGAAAGACCCATGAAAAAGACATTTCTGATCGGCCTGGCCGTTGTGGCCGTGGCTGGCGTCGGTGCCGCCGTCGCGTTTGATGGACCGGCACAGAACCGTCCGGCGGCGACCGCCGCTGCCCAGCAGCAGACGACTTTCGCCATTGAGCACATGACCTGCGCCACCTGCCCGATCACGGTGCGCAGGGCGATGGAGAGCGTGCCGGGCGTCAACTCGGTCGAAGTGGACTTCGCCGCAAAGACGGCCCGCGCCACCTACGACCCGGCGCGCGCCACGGCCGCGCAGATCGCGGCCGCCTCGACCAATGCCGGCTATCCCGCCCGCGTCGTACAAAACTAGGCCCCGCAGGCAACAAGACGGCCTTCATCGGCGCCAGAGCTCCCGCCCCCCCGCATGGGGGTGGGACCAGGCCACCAACGCAATGCATCGCGTGCATCCCGGCCTCGGGCTGCAGCCGGGGAAGGCTGCGCGTCTTCAGGATCAAACGGCGTTATGGCTGACAAGGCTGACAAGACGGACGGGACCGACAGCCTGCTGCTGCGGATGGGGGTGATCGGCAACGTCATTGTGGCGCTGTGCTGCTTTGCTCCGGTGCTGGTGGTGCTGCTGGGCGTCGTCGGGCTTTCTGCGCTGACGGGCTGGCTCGATGTTGTGCTGCTGCCCGCGCTGGCCGTGTTCGCCGCGTTGACGGTCTATGCCGTCTGGCGGCGTCGGCGGCGGATGAAGACCACCTGATCGACGGCCCACCGGACAGCGCCGATCGTCAGAGGCTGCAGGCCCCCGAAATGGAGAAGACTGACATGACCGACACATATGACTACGACCTGATCGTGATCGGGGCCGGGACCGGCGGCAACGGCGTCGCCCGGATGACGGCGGCGGCGGGGTGGAAAGTCGCCAGCATCGACAGCCTGCCCTACGGCGGCACCTGTGCGCTGCGGGGCTGTGATCCCAAGAAAATGCTGATTGCCGTCACCGAAGGCGTGGACTGGGCCCACACCATGGCCGGCAAGGGCCTGGAGGCGCGGCCCTCGGTCAACTGGCCCGAGATGATGGCGTTCAAGCGCACCTTCACCGACGCCATGCCGTCGCGCATCGAAGCGGGCTTCCGCAAGGCCGGAATCACCCCGCTGCATGGCGAAGCACGCTTCATCGGGCGCGATACGATCACGCTAAACGGCGAGACCCTGCGCGCGAAGCATTTCCACATCGCCACCGGCGCACGGCCGATGACGCTGAACATTCCCGGCGAGGACCTGCTGACGACCAGCACGGAATTTCTGGAGTTGTCCGAGCGCCCCGACAGGATCGTCTTTGTCGGCGGGGGGTTCATCGCCATGGAGTTCGCCCATATCGCCCAACGCGCCGGAGCCAGCGCCGTCACGGTTCTGGAAATGGCCGGGCGGCCGCTCGGGCCCTTCGACGCCGATCTGGTGGCGATGCTGGTGGAGGCCTCGACCGAACTGGGCATCGACGTGCAGACCGAGGCGAAAGTCCTCAAGGTCGAGAAGCAGGGCGACGAATTCGCCGTGTCCTATGAAACGCCGTCCGGCATCCAGGTGCTGACCTGCGATCTGGTGGTCCATGCGACCGGTCGCGTGCCCAATATCGACCATCTGAACCTGCCGGCTGCAGGGGTGGACGCCGGGAAGCGCGGAATCAAGGTCGACGCCGCCATGCGTACCACCAATCCCGCCATTTTCGCCGCCGGGGATTGTGCCGACAGCGGGCTGAACCTGACCCCGGTCTCGGCCTATGAAGGGCGGATCGCGGGCAAGAACCTTCTGGCCGGGAAGGACGCACGGCTCGTGTCCTATCCGCCGATACCCAGCGTGGTCTTCACCCTGCCGCCGGTCGCGACCGTGGGGCTGTCCGAGACGGCGGCGACGGAAAAGGGTCTGGAGTTCGATACGCATTTCGAGAAGACCTCCGGCTGGTATTCGTCGATGCGGGTCGGGGCGACCACGAGCGGATTCAAGGTGCTGGTGGAACAGAAAACCGGCTTGATCCTCGGCGCGCATCTGATCGGGCCGGGGGCCGAGGAACAGATCAATCTGTTCGCCATGGCCATGGGCGCGGGGCTCACCGCCAACCAGATCAAGGCCATGATTTTTGCCTACCCCAGCTTCGCCTCGGACATCGGATCGATGGTCTGAGGCCACTCACGCGCGCGTCGGCTGAACCCATGACACTACTGGCCCACCCAACAGAACGGACTGCACGATGAACAAGCCCGCAAAGGACCTCGACTGCTGTTCGGGTACCGCGAAAAAATCCGGCCATGCGAGTTTCGACGTCGCCGTCATCGGCGCGGGGTCGGCGGGATTCTCCGCCGCGATCACCGCAGCCGATCTGGGTGCCCGGGTGGCGCTGGTCGGCCATGGGACGATCGGCGGCACCTGCGTCAATGTCGGCTGCGTCCCGTCCAAGACATTGATCCGGGCCGCTGAAGCGGTTCATGCCGGCCAGGCTTCCCGTCGGTTTCCCGGCCTGGGGGGCAGCCTCAAGCTGGAAGACTGGGCTGCGCTCGCGGCCTCGAAGGATGAGCTGGTCGCGGGTCTGCGGCAGAAGAAATATGTCGACCTGCTGCCGGCCTATCCGGGCGTGACCTATGTCGAAGGCCGGGCGCGCTTTGTCGACGGCAGGTTGCTCGTCGATGATGCACCGATGCCGGTCGGCAAGATTATTCTGGCGATGGGCGCGCGCGCCGCCGTTCCCGAAATTCCGGGGCTGGATAGCGTCCCGTGGCTCACTAGCACTTCGGCGCTGGCGCTTGAACGTTTGCCCCGGTCGCTGCTGGTGATCGGCGGTGGGGTAGTCGGTGTTGAACTGGGACAGATGTTCGCCCGGCTTGGCGTGGCCGTCACGATCTGTTGCCGCAGCCGGCTGTTGCCCGACATGGACCCGGAGTTCAGCGTCGCCCTTAAGACCTATCTGGAGGCGGAGGGTATCAGGGTGTGCACCGGGGTCGGCTACCAGCGGATTGTGCACGCGAAGCACGGGATCGAACTCACCTGCGACCGTCCGCCCGGCAAGGGCGCGGCGCGCAACCGGGATGCGGCGGTCGAGGTCATCGCCGCAGAGCAGGTGCTGATCGCGACGGGCCGCCAGCCGAACAGTGACGGCATGGGACTGGAGTCACGGGGCGTCGCATTGTCCCGCCATGGCGGGATCGTCGTCGATGCCCATCTCGAGACCACGGCCCCAGGCGTCTACGCAGCCGGGGACGTCACCGGGCGTGACCAGTTCGTCTATATGGCGGCCTATGCCGCGAAGCTGGCCGCGCGCAACGCCGTCGGCGGCAATGACCATCGCTACGACAACAGCACCATGCCGGCGGTGGTATTCACCGACCCGCAGGTCGCGAGTGTCGGCCTTACTGAAACGGCGGCGAGGGCGCGCGGACTGGATATCAAGGTGTCCTTGCTCGCACTCAATCAGGTGCCCCGGGCACTGGCAGCGCGCGACACACGCGGGCTCATCAAACTGATCGCCGACAAGACGACGGACCGCCTTCTCGGCGGGCAGATCATGGCCCCCGAAGGCGCGGACGCAATTCAGACGATGGTGCTGGCGATCAAACACGGCATGACGGCCGCCGAGCTGGGGGCGACGATCTTCCCCTATCTGACCACGGTCGAAGGTCTGAAACTCGCCGCACAGACCTTCGACATGGATGTAGCAAAGCTCTCCTGCTGTGCGGGGTGAAGCGAGCAATTTGGGCCGCTGCCTCACCCCCGAGCATCAGGTGACGGTCGGGTAGTGCATCGCGGCGGAGAATGTTGTTGTCCGCAATAGAGCGGATTCCCGTGTTTGGCACTCGGAGAGGTCACAGGCATTCGATAGCCCGGAGCCTCGATTGGAATGTCGTCTTGTTGGCGGGCAGTTGGTGTCCGCTCTTGGCGCTTGTCAGACTTCGCCCCGACAGCCGTTCCCAACCCATCAGGGGCATTGCAATCCGGTTCGGGGATCGCGTCCTGATGCTGTCCCCGCAAACTTCGCCAGATGCGAACATTGGAGATTATGCCGGCGAACGGATCATCAATCCCTCGATGTAGGTTTGGAGGCTGGTCGCGCCACGCTCTGTCTCTTCGAGCGCCGGGAACTCTCCATCCAATGTGGCCTTGGTCATCGCCGCATACGATTTCGCAGCAGGCTGGGAGAAGCCTAGCTTCCGATAGGCCTCAACCCATTTGCCGGGCGGCAGAGTTCGGACTTCGACGCTTCGCCCGAGTGCACTTGTGAAGGCATCTGCAACGTCACGGACCGAATAGCGGTCTGGGCCTTCGACGAGATGGAGGTCGGTATCTCCGTTGAAGGGCTCGACCAGCCGGTCGGCAGCCGCCCGGCCCAGGTCTGCAGGCGCGACCATGGGTATTTTCAGGTCAGGGGGAAACATCGTCGTCAGGGCGCCCTGCCTGGCCTCTTCGAGTTGGGCGTCCCAGTTTGAAAAGTAATAGGCGCCGCGCTGGATCGTGACCGGGATGCGTTGAGCGAGTGCGGCCTGTTCGAATGCGTGTAGCACGCTGAGATCGCCCATCGCCTCGCCGGGCTGTGCTCCGAACGTCGATTCCACCACGACCTTCTCCAGGCCGGATCCATCGAGCGCGGAGATGATGCTGGTGGCTGTCGCCAGCTCCTCCTGGTCGGTGTCCGAGGCGACATCCGCCGGCGGGTTAAGGAGGAACGCCCGTGTTCCGGTTCGCAGGACCTCCCGAAGCGCGTCGCTGTCTCTGGCGTCGACCACAGCAACTTGGGCGCCTCGACGCTCCCAATCTGCCGTCCTCCGGTCGTCGTGCAAAACGGCCGTGACCGGCAGACTTCTGTCGAGAAGCGACTGCGCCAAAGCCGAACCAACATGACCCGTAGCCCCGAGGATGATGAACATGGCCTTCTCCCTTGTACCGGAGAAAAAGGCGCAAGCGGCCTTGATGGTTCAGCGTCAGCAACGGGTGGGAGCGGTCATCGCCAACCGGTTCGAACCAGACGCACACGTCCGCCCTTGAAGCGGGACGCTCCGAGCTCGTGCCAAGGGCGAAGAGCGGAAATCCAGGAGAGCACCGCCGCTCCTTCGTTCCATGGACGCCGAAGGTGAAGGCGATCAAGGATGCGCGGCGGCGTCGGTGAGAGCTCTCAGGGCGTGGTGATTTCAGCCATCATCTGGGCAAGCTCGGCCTGCCGGAATGGTTTGGTCAAGCGGGGCAGGTCTTCGTCGACACCTTCACCCTCCGCGAACCCTGAGATCACAAGAACGGGCCGCCCTGGCCATCTTGCCTGAACCTCGCGGGCCAGTTCGGTGCCGGTCATCCCCGGCATCAAATGGTCGGTGAGCAGCAGGTCGAAATGTTGGCCGTCCTGCGCGAGGGCTAACGCCTGCACGGCCGACTCGGCCTCTACGACCTCGAAGCCGAGGTCCATCAGCATGTCGGCAGTGCTGCCGCGCACGGTGGGCTCGTCATCAACCAAGAGGGCCACGCCCGTCCGCCCCGCTGCCTCGACTGCGCCCACATCATCGGACGGAATCTCGGCTCGCTCAGCGCTGACTGGCAGCCAAAGATCGATGCGCGTGCCCATGCCGGACCGGCTGGAAATCACCATTGATCCACCCAGCTGGGAGGCCAGGCCATGGACCATGGACAGCCCCAAGCCAGTGCCCTTGCCCACGCCCTTGGTCGAGAAGAAGGGCTCCGTGGCCCGCTTCAGCGTCGCTTCGTCCATGCCGACGCCTGTGTCTGTGACGCTCAGCCGAACAAAATCGCCGGCGGGCAGATCAGCAGGCGCCGGACCGGCAGCTTCGGCTCGGTCGGCCGAGATAGTGATCGTCCCGCCGCCCGGCATGGCGTCGCGCGCGTTCACGGCCAGGTTCAGCACGGCCATCTCGAGTTGGTTGGCGTCGGCCCTTGCCGCCAGAAGGTCCGGCGACACATGGACCTCGACCGCCACCTGTGGTCCGGAAGTGCTGCGGATCAGGTCGGCCATGCCGCGGATCAGAGTGTCGAGATCGACGGCCGAGGCCTGGAGCGGCTGCCTGCGCGCAAAGGCGAGGAGACGCTGGACCAACGTCTTCGCGCGCTCCGCCGACTGTAGGGCCCCGTCTATAAGCCGCTGCTCGCGATCACCGCCGATCTGCCGCCGCTGCAGCATGTCGAGCGAGCCGATAATCGGCGTCAGCAGGTTGTTGAAGTCGTGGGCTACGCCGCCGGTCAGCTGACCCATGGCTTCCATCTTTTGCGACTGCCGCAGTGCGGCCTGTGCGGCTTCCAGCTCGGCTTCGCGAGCCTTGGCCTGGCTCAGGTCGCGTCCGACGGCGACGAAAACATCGGCATCGGTTTCAGGCGTGACGATCCAGTCGACCCACTTGTACTCGCCGTCGGTGGTTTTCATGCGGTTCTGGAACCGCGTAGGCTCGCGGCTCTCGTACATCCTGTCGATGACCTCCAGGGTTGGGGCTCGGTCGTCGCGATGCACGAAGGTGGCGTAGGGGCGCGACTGCAGTTCGTGCTCGCTCCAGCCAAGCACCCGCGCCCAAGCCGGCGACACCGCCGACATCATCCCCCGGTAGTCCGCCCTGACGAGCATGTCCTGCGATAGCGACCACAGCTGCTCTCGTTCTGCGACCTGTTCAGCGACCATTTCCCGCAGGTTCGCATTGAGGCCTTGCAGTCTTTCCTCGGCCGCGCGCCTTTCGGTGATGTCGTTGAACAGGACCGCGACGCGCCGGTCCTCGGCGGAACCGATGCGGAACGCGTGGACGTCGTACCACCGGCTGAGCGGCACAGCCTCGTTCTCGAACCGCACCGGCTCCCCGGTCAGGCCGACCCCGCCGTAGACGTCGAACCAGTGTCGCTCCAAGCCCGGCGCGATCTCGCTGACCCATTTGCCGGTCGCGTCGACCAGGCCGGTCTGGCGCTCGAAGGCCGGATTGGTCTCCAGCATGCGGTAGTCGACCGCTTGGCCGGCGTCGTCGTATTTCAACTCAATGACGCAGAAGCCGGCGTCCACGGCCTCAAACAGAGTGCGATACTTGTTTTCACTCTCCCGCAGCGCCGCCTCGCCGCGGCCCCGCTCCGCCGCAGCGCGCGTGCGATCCGCGAATTCTTGGATCAGGGCCAGTTCGTCGGGCCGCCACTGCCGCACTGCTTCATGGTTGACGAAGAGGACGGCCACCAGCCGACCCCTCTCGATGACCGGCACATTGACGAACGAGCGCGCGCTGCGGCCTTCCAACGCGTCCGACGCATCGCTTGTCCGAGGGTCAAGCCGGACGTCAATGATGGATATGAACTCGCCGCGTCTCAGGCTGTCGATGAACGAGCCGTATTCCCGTAGTTTGACCGTGCCCGCCAGAGTCTGAACACCGGGCGCGGTCCAGTCGCGGTCGACGTGCAGCGTTTCGGCCACGTCATCGATGGTGCCATAACCGACCCGACTGACCCCCAGCGCGCGCCCCAGCACCTCGGCCGCCGCATAGGGCAATGCTTCGACGTCGTCGCCCAGGCGAAGCACGCGACCGAGCTCCTCAAGCGCCGCCAGGCGCGCTTGGTCTCGCACTGAATCCGTCACGTCGTACCCGCCGACGAAGATGCCGCTGACCGCGCCAGCCTCGTCGCGGATCGGGTGGTAGAGGAAGTCGACGTAGCGCTGGCCGCCCTCGCGGGTTTGCAGCAGGATCGGCTGGGCCTGCGCCTTGAACGGCTCTCCCGTCGAATAGACGCCATCGAGCAGTTCGAAGAATCCCTGTCCCTCGACCTCCGGGAAGGCGTCGCGGACGGTGCGGCCGATGAAGTTGCGATCGCCCGAAAGGACGATGTAGGCGTCGTTCACGTACTCGAAGATATGCTTCGGTCCAGCAAGGACCGCCACAAAGCCGGGCATCTGCTGCAGCACCATGAATCCGCGATCGGGATCAACGCCTTCCTTCTGGATCATGGACAGGGCTCATTCGAAAAAGCAGATGGATGTCAGCAGTATCCGACCGCTGCGGACACCTCAACGAAGCCTTTTCCTGCCAAGGTTTGGGGATGGCTTCCGGCTGAGGCCCAAGCCGGGCTGAATGCGGTGCGACATGGCCTACAAGAGGATCGTATATCCAGCCCATGTGCGCGACCGCTTTAAAGTCCTGATGGGATCGAGTGCCGAAAGCGCCAGACAAAAAACGGACGCTCGAAGGTTCTGACGGCCTGGTTGAATGTCGTGTTTCCGGCGTGCCATCAATGTCTGATCCTGGCGCATCTGCGCTGTTTGGAGCGTATCGTGCGGAGGGGGCGTTGATCTTGGGAGGTGGCCATGAGCCAGCCCGATCTATTTCGTTTACCCCGCAAACCCTGGAACGCTGGTCGAATGACCGGAGCGAAGGCCCCGCTCAAGCCAAAGCACATCTGGGCGATCCGTCAGCACCTGAAGTCCGTTGGATCGATACGGGATCTTGCGATGTTCAACATCGCATTGGACGCCAAGCTGCGGGGCTGTGATCTGGTGAAACTCCGCCTCGGCGATATTGCTCAAGGCGGCGTCATTCGGCAGCGGTCGACGATCATCCAGCAGAAGACCGGTCGGCCCGTGCCGTTCGAGATCACGGAGGCCGCTAGAGAAGCTCTGGCTCACTGGTTGGAGCGCCGAGGACGACGGCGTGACGACTGGCTGTTCCCCAGCCGCAGCCGAGATGGAGAGCACATAGGCACCAGGCAGTACGCTCGGCTGGTCGATACCTGGGTGAGAATGATCGACCTGAACCCCAGCGCCTATGGCACCCACAGCCTTAGACGGACCAAGGTGGCCTTGATCTATAAGAAGACCGGAAACCTACGCGCCTGCCAGCTCCTTCTCGGGCACGGAAAGCTCGAGAGCACCGTCAGGTATCTCGGCATCGAAGTGGACGACGCGCTGGAGATTTCAGAGCAGATCGACCTCTGAGCAGGCTTGGGGCGGCCCGCCGGAAAGCGGACTGCCCCTATGTCTCAGAGGGGGGGGAAGCTGACCCTAAGTCTCCAGTTGTAGGACGTAGGCGTCTACCCGAGCGAGGATCGCGGGCCACTCGCTTAGCGATTGCTCACCGATGATATCGACGCTCGCAGGCACGCCGCTGAGTGTCGTGAACGCCACTCTGCAATACTCAGACGATCCAGGAGACCAGGGCATACAATGCCCGTCGATAGCTGTAGGTCGAACACCGCCCGCCGGACTGAAGATTAACTTCGGACCTTTGGTTATCGTCACTTCAAATCCGCTCTCATTGTGAAGCGGATATTGGTCGGGTTTCCGCCGCTCAAATCGACGCTTTCGACCAACGATGATGAAATAGGCATCCGGCAACGCTGCGCCGGGGTAGAACGAAAAGCTGTCACCCACGATTGGCTCGTCACTCGCTTTTTGACAGTAGGCCCAACGACCCTGGTCGTCCCGATGAACAGAACTTGGAAGTGCCAATTGCTCCGCTACCGGTCCGCTGAATGAGGGCTTTAGATCGACGGGAATGGCGAAGCCCTGGTCATTCACCGTCGCCCGGACAATCTGTGCTGGAGAGCATGTCAGTTGCCCCTGACCGCAGCCCGCGACGCTGATGGCCGCCAGTGCGATTAACAACCTCATTCGATTCCTCCGACATAGCGTAACGATCTGGCACGTTAGAACCCATGATTGAATTTCCGCTAAGGGTCGGCTTGCGAAACTGGCATCTTGCCGGAAACCCGACATTCCGGTGACGGTCCGGAAGCGGACTCCGCGAGGTTCAGCTAGGGGCGGGTTGCAGAAGCGCAATCCTACGTTAAAGTTTGAGAATGAACCTGATCCAAAGGTGGCATAGCCTTCTCGGCAAGAAAGCAGCGACAGAGGTGAACTCCGTCTTGGAAGCTGGCGGCGGCACCTCCGCACTGCTGACCAAAGATACGCCCGGCACCCGGGACTTTGCTTTGGTCGAGGCGGAAAGATTGGGCTTTTTGGCGCGATCTACCCGGATGGGACGGATTGATTTTTACCGATATGGCCCTGTGTTCGACTTCACTCTGACGCCAGCGGGCGAGGCCGCTCGAAGGTGCGTCAATCTTGATGTTGCTAGCGACCGCTAAAGGTCCGCAACGGGTCGGCTTGCGAAGTTACCATCCCGCCGAAAACCCGACATTCCGGTGACAGTCCGAAAGCGGACTCCGCGCGGTTCAGCTAGGGGTGGTTAGCGGAAGTTCCTGATGGAAAACGGAGCGTGGAAGGACCGCGTTTATACGCGACCGGTAACCGGACGAACGTTGCCGCATTAAGGGAGCGCCGCCCTATCACCCGACCCGGAACATGATGCCAGATCCCTATATCCTGATGCTCTTCGTGGTGGCGGTTCTGATCGCCATGGTGGCGTGGTTGCCGCTGGTGTTCCGCCGCGCTCCTCTCTCGCTGCCGATCGTCTGCGTCCTCCTGGGTGCCGCGCTGTTCAGCCTGCCCCAGGTGAGGTTCGACCCTCTGCCCCAGGCCTATCCCGAGAGCACCGAACGGCTGACCGAGTTCGTGGTCATCATCGCACTGATGGGGGCGGGGCTGAAGATCGACCGGGTTTTCAACCTCAGGCGCTGGGGCGTGACCTGGCGTCTACTGGGCATGACAATGATGCTGTCGATCCTGGCGATCGTGCTGCTGGGCTGGACGGTGCTGGGGATGGGGCTGGCCGGGGCGATCCTGCTGGCCGGGAGCCTGGCGCCGACCGATCCGGTCCTGGCCTCCGACATCCAGGTGGGCGCGCCGACCGAGGGCCGCGAGGACGAGGTCCGGTTCGGTCTGACGTCCGAGGCCGGTCTCAACGACGGGCTGGCGTTTCCGTTCGTCCACCTGGCCATTGCCCTGGCACTGGTGGCGTCGGGCGAAAAGTCGGACTGGTTCGTCGAGTGGCTAACCGTCAATGTCCTGTGGGAGATCGGGGCCGGTCTCGGCATCGGTTGGGCGATCGGCTGGCTGTTCGGCTGGCTGACCTTCACGATCCCAGTCAGCATCCGACTTGCGGCGACGCGTGACGGGTTCATCGTGCTGGCGGCGACCTTCATCTCCTATTCGGTGACGGAGATGCTGCACTGCTACGGATTTCTGGCGGTCTTCATCACGGCCCTAGCGTTCCGGCACGCCGACCGTGACCACGACTTCCACGCCCAGATGCACGATTTCATCGAACAGATCGAACGGATGGCGATGATGGTGGTGCTGGTCCTGTTCGGCGGCGCCCTGGTCTCCGGCCTGCTGGCGCCGCTGAGGCCGCTGGACGTCGCGGTCGCCGCCGTGATCGTCGTGGTGGTGAGGCCTCTGGCGGGGATGATCGGCTTCATCGGCTGGAAGCGGCCCCTGCGCGAGAAGCTGATCCTGGCCTTCTTCGGCATCCGTGGCGTGGGGTCGCTCTACTATCTGGCCTACGGCTTGAACGCCGCGCCGTTCGAAGGCGGCGATCGGCTTTGGGCCATAGTGGGGCTGATCTGCCTGATGTCGATCCTGCTGCACGGGATCACGGTCACGCCGGTGATGCGGTGGTTTGATCGTAGCCAGGGCCGCAACCCGGACGCAGATACGGACGGGGCCGAGGCCCGGGCGTCAGGGCGCGGGGCATCAGCCTGACTTGCTGACAAGGGCCGTTCCAACTGACTGAGTCGGAGGTCCGCAACGGGTCGATTTTCGAAGTTGGCTCACCTCCCGAAAGCGGATATTCGGTTACCCTTGCTAGGAGTGGACGTTGCGGACTTCCGATAGGGGTGGTGAGCGGACATCGGCCCCCGACGACCGGGGTCTTTTTTCCAAAGCCTGCCTGACCCATACAAGCGGTCCGTTCTCGTACCGCGCGGGCTTGGCTATATGAGCAAGGTGATGGCTGTTACCCAGGAAGACGCGAGAGTGCCTCGCCTCACGCTCATCGACCTATTCCTGAAATTTCTGCACTTCGGCGTCCTGGCGTTCGGCGGGCCTGTGGCGCAGATCGCCATGATCCGGCGCGAACTCGTGGAGCATGAACGCTGGATCTCCAGCGCACGGTTCAACCGCCTGCTGGCGGTGATGCAGGCACTTCCAGGGCCGGAGGCGCATGAGCTTTGCGTACACATGGGGATGTTGGCGCGTGGTCGCATAGGCGGCGTTCTGGCGGGCCTCGGGTTCATGTTGCCGGGCTTCATCCTGATGATGCTGGCGGCCTGGACCTATGACGTCCTGGTCGCCGGTCGCGCGGTCTGGACCGGCGCCCTGCTCGGGGTTCAGATCGTCGTGGTGGCGCTTATCATCAGGGCGGTGCAGCGGATCGGACAACACGTCCTTGAAGACCGAATGCTGTGGCTGCTGGCTGGCCTGGCGTTTGCCGCCAGCCTGATCGGCGCTCCGTTTTGGATACCGCTTGTCGCCGGCGGGCTGATCTACGGCTTAGGCGCGCGCCCCTGGATCGCATTGAGCCTCGGCCTGGTCGCCCTGGCGCTATCTGTCGCCCTGCACTCGGGCGGGATCAATGCAGCTATCACCGTCAACGGCCCCATCACCCACGCGGGAACGTTTGATCTGTTTGTCGCAGGGCTCAAGGGCGGGCTGCTGACCTTCGGCGGGGCCTACACCGCCATTCCCTATGTCCGGGCCGACACGGTGGGGCGGGGCTGGCTGTCCGACGGAGCCTTTCTCGACGGGGTCGCCCTGGCGGGAGTCTTGCCTGCGCCCCTGGTGATTTTCGGAACCTTCGCCGGCTATGTCGCAGGCGGCTGGGCCGGCGCCCTGGCGGTGACAGCCGGCATCTTCCTGCCGGCTTTCGCTTTCTCCCTGATCCTGTTCGAACGGTTGGAAGCCATGGTAGACAATCCGGCGCTGCACCGCGTGCTCGCCGGGGTCGCAGCGGCCGTCGTTGGCGTGATCGGCGCGACCTGTCTTCAACTGATGTGGTCCACGGCCGAGCGTGCACCGACCCTCTGGGGCGCCGCCCTCATTTTCTCGGTCGCACTGGCAGCGGTGTGGCTGGCGAAAGGGAAGTGGGCGCCGCCGCTGCTTATTGTGACGGGCGCTCTCGCAGGGCGATTGGCTTTCGGCTGACAGACTGTGCCTAGCGCGCAGGTCTGCAGCGGGTCGGGAACTGCCAAAGGTGCCGGATCGAAAAGCGGACGTTCCTAGGCTCAGACGGCATGGCTGAATGTCGTGTTTCCGGCGCTCAGTGAATGACCGATCCTGGCGCTTTGCAGAACCTTAGGCCATTGGCCGCTCGATGAGCTGATAAGGCGTTTGGGCGAGCGGAAGCGCAACCTGAGAAGTTCGCAACTCTATTGATAACCGGCCAGTCAGTTAGTAATGAGCGGTTATGCTCCCGATCGGTGAACCTAAATTTCGTCGCAGGCCCGCAAACCGCCCGGCCGAGATCGTCGCGGCAGCACTCGAGGTCTTCGCCGAGCGTGGCTTTCAGGCGGCCCGCCTTGAGGAGGTCGCGCGCCGCGCCGGTGTGTCGAAAGGCGCGCTGTATCTTTATTTCGAAACCAAGGAGGAGCTGTTCCGCGCTGTGGTAACCGACACCATCGCGCCGAACCTGCATCAGGCGGCGGCGCTGTCACACATCGAGGCTCCGTTCGAGCCGACGGTGCGCGCCATATTCGCCATGCTGGCCCAGAAGGTGCTGGCGGACCAGCGGATCAGTGGCGTGGTCAAGCTGGTTATCGCCGAGAGTCGCAACCTGCCTGAACTGGCAGTGATCTGGCACGAGAACATGGTCGCGCCGGCCGTAAAGCTGGCGTCTCAACTGATCGAGGCCGGGCAGCGCCAGGGTGCGGTGCGCGACGGCGACGCACGCTATTTCGCCATGGGCTTGATGGGACCAGTGCTCTTGGGGGCCCTGTGGCGCGAGACCTTCGAACCCATCGGGGCCGAGCCGGTCCGGATCGACCGTCTGATCGCCCAACATGTCGATACCTGCCTGAAGGGGATGCGGCCATGAACCCTCGGATCAAGATCGCGGCGCGCGGCGCCCTGGCGGCCGGCGTCCTTGCGCTGGTCTGGTGGCTGGTAGCGCGCAGCGACGAGGGCCCGCGCGTCCTGACCGGCTATGTCGAAGGTGAACGACTGTATCTGGCGGCACCGGCGGCCGGGCTGGTCTCGGCCATCTATGTCGAGGAAGGCGCGCGGGTAGCGGCGGGCGCGCCCACATTCCTTGTTGACCCGCGCGAGCGCGGCGCGCAGGTCGAGGGTGCCGAGGCCGCCCTGGGCGCCGCCGAGGCGCGGGCCCAGGATGCGCGAAAGGGCCAGCGGGTCCAGGAGCTGTCAGTCATCGACGCTCAGCTCGCCGCAGCCGAGGCCTCCGTGCGCCAGGCCAACGCCGATTACGGTCGCATCGAGCCGCTTGTGCGCCAGGGCATCTACGCCCCCGCCCGACTGGATCAGGTGCGGGCCGCGCGCGACGCCGCCCGCGCCAACGCCGCCGCTGTCCGGCGCCAGCGCGAGGTCGCCGCCCTGGGCCAGCGCGAGGACGCGATCCGCGCCGCCGACGAGCAGGCGGCCCAGGCGCGCGGGACCCTGAGCGAGGCCACCGTGCGGCTGTCGACCCTGTCGCCGACGGCGCCGGTCGCGGCCCGGGTCGAGGAAATCTTCTATCGCCCCGGCGAATACGCGGCGGCGAACCAGCCGATCATGGCCCTGTTGCCCGACAACGAGGTCAAGCTGAGGTTCTACGTGCCGGAGGCGGAGATGGCCGCCTATCGGCCCGGCGTTACGGTCCGTTTTGGTTGCGACGGCTGCGGCCCGACGCGAACCGCGCGGATCAGCTGGGTGAGCCCGCGCCCGGAATTCACCCCGCCGATCCTGTATGGCCGGGGCAGCCGGGACCGGCTGGTCTATCGTGTCGAGGCGCGGCCGGCCGATCCCCGCAGCTTGAACCCCGGCCTGCCGGTCGACGTCGAGCCGCTGGTCGTTCCGTGACCGATGGCCCCGCCATCGACGTCCGCGGTCTGAGCAAGGCCTTCGGCTCGCTGCAGGCCGTCAAGGATTTCGGAATCACGGTCGAGCGCGGCCGAATTTGCGGCTTCCTTGGTCCCAACGGAGCGGGCAAGACCACGACCCTGCGGATGCTGTGCGGCCTGCTGACGCCGGACGCGGGCGAGGGGACGGTGCTGGGCCTGGACGTCATCCGTCAGGCCCGAGAGATCAAGACCCGCGTCGGCTACATGACGCAGAAATTTTCGCTGTATGACGACCTGTCGATCGAGCAGAACCTGACGTTCACGGCGCGCGTCCACTCGCTGGATCGTCGCGGTGAGCAGGTCAGCGCGGCGATCGCCCGGCTGGGGCTGGAGGCGCGGCGCAGGCAGCTGGCGGGGACCCTGTCGGGCGGCTGGAAACAGCGGCTGGCGCTGGCGGCTTCGACCTTGCATGGCCCCGACCTGCTGTTGCTGGACGAGCCTACGGCAGGGGTGGACCCCGAGGCGCGGCGGACCTTCTGGGATGAAATCCACGCGCTCGCAGCCGACGGGATGACGGTGCTGGTCTCCACCCACTACATGGACGAGGCCGAACGCTGTCACGAGATCGCCTACATCGCCGGCGGCCGGACCCTGGCGCGCGGGACGGCCGAGGAGGTCATCGATCAGTCGGGCCTGATCACCTTCCATGCGGTCGGACAGGCGGACGGGCTGGGGGCCGACAAGCTGGCGGTCCGGCTGCGCGGCCAGACGGGCGTGGACATGGCGGCGGCCTTCGGCACGACGCTTCACGTCTCGGGGCGTGACCGCCCGGCCCTGGAGGCCGCGATCCAGCCCTACCGGCGTCCCGGGCTGGACTGGACCGAGACCCGGCCAAGTCTGGAGGACGTCTTCATCCAGCTGATCGCCGACCTGGACGCCGAGAAGGGACGAGCCGCCTGATGCTTGACCTGACGCGCACTTGGGCGGTGATGGCCAAAGAGTTCGTGCAGCTGACGCGCGACCGGCTGACCTATGCGATGATCCTGATGCTGCCGATCGTGCAGCTGATGTTGTTCGGCTATGCGGTGAATGACGATCCACGCCACCTGCCGACGGCTGTGCTGGCGCTTGACAACGGCGCCTTCTCCCGTTCGGTGGTGCGGGCTCTTGAGAACTCGACCTATTTCGACGTGACCCTGATGGCGCGAAGTCAGGCCGAGCTGGACCGGGCCATGGAGCGGGGCGAGGTCCAGTTCTCGGTCATCATCCCCGGCGATTTCACACGGCGCGTGGTGCGCGGCGACCAGGCCGTGGTGCTGGTCGAGGCGGACGCCTCCGACCCTTCGGCCACCAGCGGGGCGCTGGCGGCGCTGGCGGGCCTGCCCGAACGGGCGCTGGCGCGTGATCTCACCGGACCGCTGGCGCAGCGGGCGAACGTTGTCCAGCCATTCACCGTGGTCACCCAGGCCCGCTACAATCCCGAACAGATCAGCGCCTACAACGTCGTGCCGGGCCTGCTCGGCGTGATCCTGTCCATGACCCTGGTGATGATGACCTCGCTCGCTATGGCCCGGGAACGCGAGCGGGGCACGATGGAGAGCCTGCTGGCCACGCCGGTCCGGCCGCTGGAGGTCATGGTCGGCAAGCTCGCGCCCTATGTGCTGGTGGGACTGATCCAGGCCGCCGTGATCCTGATCCTATCACGGGTGCTGTTCCATGTGCCGATGCAGGGCGGCTGGCTGGCGCTGGCGATCGGGCTGATGCTGTTCATCGTGGGATCGCTGGCGCTGGGGTTCCTGATCTCCACCCTCGCGAAGACCCAGCTCCAGGCCATGCAGATGAGCTTCTTCTATGTCCTTCCGTCGATCCTGCTGTCCGGATTCGTGTTCCCTTTCAGGGGCATGCCAGACTGGGCCCAGGCGATCGGGACCATGGTGCCGGTTACGCACTTCTTGAGGGTCGTGCGCGGCTCTCTGCTGAAGGGCGTCGGGGTCGAGAACGCCTGGGGGAGTCTGACGGCCCTGGTGATCTTCGTCGGCGTCGTGGGGACGCTGGCGATGCTCAGGTACCGGACCACATTGGATTGAAAGTCGCCTAACTGTAGCGGATCCAATGTCTCGTCCTGGCGCAAATCCGCCCCTTCCCTGCCCCGTCACTCAGTGCATTTGTCTTCGTCTGCACTGAGAGGAGGCCTTCCGCATCGGGAGGCAGGAGAGGCGGAATGGTCGCGCAGCAGCGCCGTCGTCGCCCCCATGCGCGCGTCTAGAGCTCACCAACGACGATGCTTGGTCTTCGCCCACAGGCAGCAGCGTGCACGACGGGCCTCGTCTTGCTTAAGCATGCAGGTGCTCCCTGCGATAGCTTGCGCCGAGAACAAACCACGCACATCATCGTTAATCTCAACGTCGGAACGGGAACGCAGATGAGCAGGATCAAAGGCAAGAACGACGGCCCAGGGGGTCGCAATGAGCACTACGACATTGGCTCACGCAAAGATGTCCCGCGGCGCAACGTGGTGGCCGAGATCAAGCGCGGGGAACACCCGGGAGCCCACGTGGTGAAGGTGAATGGGCGCGAATACGCGAGGGACAACCCAGACTCGTCGACCAAGGACAACGTAAATCGGGATAAGTAGGCTTTGGGTGAACTGCACTCCCGTTCTCCGGCTCGCAAGCGGCACCACTTCGTGCCGGAGATGCTCCAAAAGCGTTTCGTAGACGAGGACGGCTGGCTCCACGCGTATTCTCGTAAGCGGTCCGATGGGGCGGTCTATCGATCGCGACCGGCCAACCTGTTCCTTGAGGGGCATCTCTACAGCTTCGAAGATGAGCAAGGCTCGAAGGTGTCGAGTATGGAGGAGGACCTCGGACGCCTTGAGCAGGCTGCGGACCGTGTGATCTCGCGGATCGTCGATGCGGCTCGGTACAACGAAAGGCCAGAGTTAGAACGTGACGAGCTAATCACCTGGGCCGCATTTCTAGCGATCCAGTGGCGTCGCGTTCCGGACCTTCACCTGACCGTGACCACTAACGACGAAGTGGAGCGCTCGCTCGACGCGCTGATGGTCGAGCTGCGCGAGACACAGCCGCATCTAAGTGAAGAACTGGCGGCGCTCGATACACCCGAGAATCGCAAGCGGACGATTAAACGCGCTCGGGTGGAGTCGCTCGCCAGAGTCTCCGGGGAGGTCATGGACGCAATAGATAGTAGGGGAATCGCCATCGCGGTGATTCGTCAGCCCGGCAAGCGGTTCATTATCGGGGGCCGCCCTGTCATCAAACTCACAAATCCCGGAAAGACCGATATCCGTAATCCGGAGTGTGAGCTTTGGCTTCCGGTGGCCTCCGACATCCTCGTTGGATTAGGCAAGGGTCGGGGTACCGAAACCGTAGGACCGCTCACTCCGGATCAGGTGCGACATTTTAATTCTGGAGTCGCTAAGCAGAGTACCGTGTTTGCGAGCGCAGTCGCGGCCCTGACGCGATCGCTTGCTCGGCCGCGCTGAGCCGTCATCCGCCAGAGGACTTCGGTCATGAGGTATGAGCGGCCCCTCCCCGCGCCCCATTAGTGCACTTTTCGCAATCCACACTGAGCGACGGCTTTGCGCCAGGAGCGGTCATGCGGACCATGCCGGAAAGACGACATTCCGTGCGTGGATCAGAGGTCCTCTTTCGGGGGCGATGGCTGCTTCGCAAACCAACCCGTTGCGGACGTTGAGCTCGAGCCAAGATCGCATAGGCTAGCCTCATGGGACTTCTGACCTTCAGCATCAACCTCACTCTAGATGGCTGCGTCGACCATCAGGAAGGCATCGCCGACGACGAGACGCACGCCTTTTTTACCCGCTTGATGGACGAGAACGGCGCGATGCTCTGGGGTCGTGTGACCTACGAGATGATGGAGAGATACTGGCCTACCGTCGCTAGTGGCGAGGTGGATGCACCTGCGGCGATCCGCGAGTGGGCGGTCAAGCTGGAAGACAAACCAAAGTATGTGGCGTCAACGACTCGTACGACGTTCCCGTGGACAAACAGCCACCATCTTGGCAGCGACTTACATGCGGCGGTGCAAGCGCTGAAGGACGCTACGCCGGCTGGCGTGCTCCTCGGCAGCGACAAGCTGGCGACGGAACTAGATCGGTTGAATCTGATCGACGAATACAAGCTCGTCGTTCATCCAAGGATCGCAGGGCACGGTCCGACCCTTTATCACGCCGGCTTGTCCGCAACACGCAGACTAGAACTGCTCTCGACCAAGCCTTTCAGTAACGGCGCGGTCGCTATGCATTACCGAGCTCATTGATTGAAAGTTGGGACGATGTCCGCTTCCCACCCGAGGCGGACATCGGCCCAGCCGATTAGGCTAGTGCGATCTGGGGTATTCGCATGTCAAAGTCGCCTGCTGGATCGTTCAACTGACCATGGGCAGTGATGTCCAGCGTGACGGCATGTTCCTCGAACTGTCGGATGGGGTGATCGAACACGCGCCCTTGGCAGAGGTTTTCTACGCTGACGCAAACGGTCAGATGACCTTGGCGACGTTTGATAAAGGAAGCATCCCCCTTGAAGTCGTGAAGTGGCTCATCTCGGAAGCTAAGCGAAGGCTACCGCCAGTCGATGACCGCTAACCACCCGTAGCGGACATTTGAGGTGCCTGATCCAATCGGCCTTGGTCACAAAGTCAGGCTGACGTTCCTCGCCCCGACGTTTCGGCCTGCACCCCATCCGCCTCTGCATCCGGATCGCGGCCTTCGCTGCGGTCAAACCATCGCATCACCGGCGTGACCGTGATCCCGTGCAGCAGGATCGACATCAGGCAGATCAGCCCCACGATGGCCCACAGCCGGTCGTCGCTCTCGAACGGCGCGGCGTTCAGCCCATAGGCCAGATAGTAGAAGGACCCCACGCCCCGGATCCCGAAGAAGGCCAGAATCAGCTTCTCGCGCATCGGCCGCCTCCAGCCGATGAAGCCGATCATCCCGGTCAGAGGCCGCACCACCAGCACGATCGCCAACGCCACCATCGCATCCAGCGGCCGCAGCGGCGCCAGCAGGCCCGACGCCAGCGCCCCGCCGAACAGCACCAGCACCACCATCATCGCCATACGCTCGATCTGCTCGATGAAGTCGTGCATCTCGACTTGGAAATCGTGGTCCCGGTCGGCGTGCCGGAACGCCAGCGCCGTGATGAACACCGCCAGAAAGCCGTAGCAGTGCAGCATCTCCGTCACCGAGTATGAGATGAAGGTCGCCGCCAGGGCGATGAACCCGTCGCGCGTCGCGGCCAGTCGCGTGCTGACCGGAATGGTGAAGGTCAGCCAGCCGAACAGCCAGCCGATCGCCCAGCCGATGCCCAGCCCGGCGCCGATTTCCCACAGCACGCTGACGGTCAGCCACTCTACGAACCAGTCGTCCTTCTGGCCCGCCGCCACCAGGGCCAGGGCGATGGCCAGGTTCACGAACGGGAACGCCAACCCGTCGTTCAGCCCCGCCTCGGACGTCAGGCCGAACCGCACCTCGTCTTCACGCCCTTCGCCCGGCGCCGCCACCTGGATGTCCGACGCCAGCACAGGATCGGTCGGCGACAGCGTGCCGGCCAGCAGGATCGCCCCCGCCAGGCCCAGCCCCAGGACCGTCCATCCCAGCAGCACGATCGCCACGATCGACAGCATCATGGTGACGCCCAGCAACCGCCAGGTCACGCCCCATCGCCTCGGATTGAAGATCCGGTCGATCTTCAGCCCTGCCCCCATCAGGGCGATGATCACCACGAACTCGGTCAGCCGCTCGGTGATCTCGGGATAGGTCTGCGGCAGCGGATCGAACCCCACCTGCGGCAGGCTGAACAGCGCGGCCCCAAGCCCGACGCAGACGATCGGCAGCGAAAGCGGCGCGCGCCGGAACACCAGCGGCAGCCACGCCACCAGCGCGACCAGCGCCCCCACCACAAACAGCATGAGGATATAGGGATCGGGCATGGCTCTCCGGAGGATCGACAAGGCGTCGTTCCCTTAATGCGGCAACGCCCGTCCGGTTACCGGTCGTTTCTAGAGGCTATGGTTCCACGCCCCGTTGTTTCGATGAGGAACGTCCACTAATCACCCCGATTTGGCGTCAAGGGCGACTGCTTTCCGGCCTAACGGCCAACATCCGCGTTCGGCGCCAAAGCCCAGGACCGAAATCGACCCGTTGCGGAACTATCCGCTTGTCTCGATCTATCGGCCAGCTAACGTATTGCGATGGAAATCAGCCGCAGAATCGTCGTTGCTGGCGTCGGCTTGGCCGTCACTTCACCGCTTCGCGCGTCTGCTGCGGACATGGAAAGTTCATCGATGTACGGCTTGATCGGCAAAATGACAGCGCAGCCAGGTCATCGCGACGAGCTGGTCAGAGTCCTCATCGAGGGTGTAAGCGGACTGCCGGGCTGTTTGAGCTACATCGTTGCTTTGGACCCGCTAGAGCCGGAGGTGATTTGGATCACAGAGGCATGGCAAAGTAAGGAAGCGCACGGCGCGTCACTCACGCTTCCGGCGGTCCGCGATGCGATCTCGAGAGGGCGACCGATGATCGCGGGAATGTCGAGGGTGGCCGAGACGGCGCCCGCAGGAGGGTACGGCCTCTCGGCGCCCGCCCACTAACATCCGCTTCCCACCCAAAGCTGACATCGCCGGGCCTGCTTCAGGGCCCGGCTTAGGGTCACAAGTCGATTTGCTCTGACATCTCCCAGGCGTCATCCACCTCGATACCGAGATATCTGACTATGCTCTCCAATCTCCTGTGGCCGATCAGGAGCTGGCATGCGCGAAGATAGCCTGTCATTCTTGTGAATGAGCGAGACCTTAGTGCGTCTAAGGCTGTGAGCGCCGTACCCTTAGGGCTCTAGGTCAATCAACGGCGCCATCGGTCTATCAGCCCAGCATACGGCCTGGCGCCGATGTGCTGGCCGCACCGGCTCCGGCTTGGGAACGGCCAGTCGTCTTCAGGCTGGCGCCGCACACTCAGGCGAGCAGCGATCGCATCACGCGCAGGCTCGGTGATCTCAACGGGCACAGGTCTCCCGGTCTTCTGTTGGATGACGACCGACCGCTGACGGAGAACACCGCCTCTCGCCTCATCGCTCACGCGAAGTCGGACCAGGTCGCAGGCGCGTAGTTTCGAATCCAACGCGCAGTTGAACATGGCGAGGTCGCGAAATCTCCTAGCCACACTCAACTGTTGTCGGATGGACCAGATGAGCGTGGGCTTAAGCGGCGCCTTGGGGCCGATTAGACGGCCGGCGTTCCCTGAGGGCTTCGGTTGTAGGAACAGGTCAGACTGTCGCATGCCCCCTCCTCTGAGGTCGCCTCCCTGTCGCGACGCCTGCTTCCGGATAATGAACTTCTGTGCGCCAGTCCCAGACATCCACTGCCGCATTGTTTGGCAATAGCCGCGCCTACTCCGACGGTCGATGCTATGCTGAACGCGGCAACCGTATGGTGAAACAGCTGCCGGCGCCCGGACCGTCGCTTTCCACGCGGATGTCGCCCTTATGCAGATCGACCAGTTGGCGGACCAGGGCCAGACCGATGCCAAGGCCTTCGCTGGATCGATCGTCGGGCCCCTTCAACTGCGTGTACAGCTCAAAGACCCGAGCTTGCATATCCTTGGAAATGCCGACGCCAGTGTCGGAGACGGCGACTTCGACGTAGTCGGGCCCGGCGTTCGCCCGGAGCTGGATCGTCCCGCCCGACGGGGTGTATTTGGCTGCGTTGGTCAGCAGATTGCTGACGATCTGCGATAGGCGGGTGAAGTCGGCTGTGACCCATACGGTTTCCGTCGGTAGGTCAAACGTGAAGGCATGCCCACCCGCGTCGATCCTGGGACGGCTTGTATCGATCGCGGAGTCCAGCACGGTCTTTAACTGCACCCGTTCGAGGCGCAGGGCGATCTTGCCCTGATCGATCCTCGAAACGTCAAGCAGATCCTCGACAAGCCGCGAGAGGTGGAACAGTTGGGTCGCCATCCGCTCCCGGATGACGGCGGCTTGATCTGGCTCGCCGGCGCGATCGAGCAACTTCAGCCCTGCGTTCAGGGCCATGATGGGATTGCGTAGCTCATGACCTAAGACCGCCAGGAACTCGTTCTTGCGTTGATCTGCGGCGCTCAAGGCCGTCGCATGCACGTCCAATTCGTCTCGTTGCAGGCGTATCCGCTCACGCTGCTGATAGAGTTCAATGAAGATCTCCGTCTTCATTCGCAGGATATCAGGCTCGATCGGCTTCTGTATAAAATCGACAGCGCCGGCCTCATAGCCGCGAAACCGGCGCTGCTGTTCTGCGCTGCCCGCCGTGACGAAGATGATGGGGACATGACGGACCCGGGCGTTGCCGCGCATGAATTCGGCCAGTTGGAAGCCGTCCATGCCAGGCATCTGCACGTCTAGGAGGGCGAGAGCGACGTCTTCGGCAAGGAGCAGCTCAAGCGCCTGATCTCCGGACTTCGCCTTGAGCAGGTGGAGACCTTCGCGCTGGAGCAAAGCCTCAAGCGCGAGGAGGTTTTCCTCGAGATCATCGACAAGAAGAACCTTTATCGGGGCGTCGAGGGTCGTCATGCGGATTCGAGTTCCACCAGATAGTTTGCGATGTCCGCCAGACTCATGGCCGTTGCGCCCGCGCAGGCCGCGAGAGCGGCTTCTGGCATCGCTGACGCATAGGCCTCTGACGGGCATTCGACGAAGGCCTCGCCACCCCTTTCCATAACGGCTCTCAGTCCGGCGGCCCCGTCGTTGTTGGCGCCCGTCAGCACGACGCCGATCAGGCCGGCTCCATAGGCGTCGGCGGCGCTTTCGAAGAGAACGTCAATCGATGGGCGAGAATAGTTGACCGGCTCATCCGAGGACAAGGCCAGCCCGCCATCTCGCTCGACCAGAAGGTGATAGTCGGGGGGCGCAAAATAGACGGTTCCCGGAAGGACCCTTTCCTTGTCCTCGGCTTCAAGCACCGCAAGGGCGCAGCTCGCTTGAAGCAGCGGCACGAGACCATTGCCTCGATCCGGGGGGACATGGACCGCGATCAGAATGGGCAAGGGATAGTCCGCTGGGAGGATGGGAAGGATGGCTAAAAGCGCCTGCACGGCGCCGGCGGAAGCGCCGATCACCACCGCGCGTTGTGATGGGACACTCATGCGCCTAGCCTTCGGTAGAGCTTTTCCTGGGGGACGAACTCAGAAAATTCGCCGGCGTGGGCCGAAAACCTCAAACTTTCCTTGGAGCCGAGGCCGAGGAAGCCTCCGCGTGGTAGGGAGTCCTTGAACAGGCCAATGGCGCGATCCTGCAGGGCGCGATCAAAATAGATCATGACATTGCGGCAGGAGATCAGTTGCATCTCGGCGAACGCCGCGTCCGTGACGAGGCTGTGATCGGAGAAGACGACCCGGGCGCTGAGGCTACGGTCGAAGACGGCCCGCCCGTAGTCGGCCGTATAGTAGTCGGACAGGGACGAACGTCCGCCCGACTTCTGGTGGTTCTCGGTGAATTTGCGCAGCCGATCGAGGGCGTAGACCCCGGCTTCTGCTGCGCGGAGCGCATCGGGATTGATGTCGGTGGCATAGAAGAGGGTGCGATCATACAGCCCTTCCTCCCGGAACAGGATGGCTAGGGAGTAGACTTCCTCGCCAGTGCTGCACCCCGCAATCCAAACCTTGAGCGACGGATAGGTGCGCAAATGGGGAAGCACCGTCTCGCGCAAGGCTTTGAAATAGGTCGGGTCGCGGAACATTTCGCTGACCTGCACCGTCAGATAGCCCAGCAGCCGAGGCAGCATCGTCGGGTCGTGCAGTACAGCGTCCTGCAGCGCGGTCAGCGTCGGATAGCCCATCTGGTCGCGGGCCTGCACTAGCCTCCGCTTGATCGACGCACGGGCATAGTGACGGAAGTCGAAATGATAGCGCTGGAACAGCGCCTCCAGCAGCAGTTGGATTTCGAGGTCTTCGAGAGCGTCGGCCATGGATCAGCGCGGCATCCACACGCGGACCAGAGAGAGCAACTTATCGACATCCAGGGGCTTGGCCATGTAGTCGTTGGCCCCTGCTGCGAGACAGCGTTCCTGGTCGTCCGGCATGGCTTTGGCGGTCAGCATCAGGATCGGCAGGCCGCCCCAGCGTCCATCGCTCCGGATGCGCTGTGTCGCGGTGAGCCCGTCCATGACCGGCATCATCACATCCATCAGAACGAGGTCTATGGCGGGTGCAGAGGCGGCGGACGCATCGAGCGCGTCGAGCGCTTCCTGCCCGTTGCGCGCGATCTGCACGACGGCGCCGCGAGGTTCGAGCACGCTGGTGAGGGAATAGATGTTTCGGACATCATCCTCGACGACGAGGATGCGCCGGCCTTCCAGCACGGCATCTCGATTTCGCGCCTTCTGGATCATGCGCTGCTGTTCGGGCGGCATGTCGGCGACCACCTGGTGGAGGAACAGCGAGACCTCATCCAGCAGGCGTTCCGGCGACTTGGCGCCCTTGATGATGATTGAGCTGGAGTAGCGGCGCAGTTGTTGCTCGTGGTCCGCCGTCAGATCCTGGCCGGTATAGACGATCACCGGCGGATAGGCCTGCTGACCGTCCAGACTGAGCGTCTCCAGCAGCGAGAAGCCGGAGGCGTCGGGCAGGGACAGGTCCACAACCATGCAGTCGAAGGTCTGCTGTTCGAGGGTTTGAAGGCATTCCGCCGCCGTGCCCACCCCGACCGTCTCGACCCCGCCGCTCGACAGAAGGGCTCTCATGGCCTCGCGCTGGACGGCGTCATCCTCCACGATCAGGACTCGTCGAACGGTCCGGGTGAGGTCCTCCTCCAGGGCCCGAAGGACATCCGCCAGCGCCTCACGTTTGACCGGCTTGGTGAGATACCCCATCGCGCCAAGCGCGCGCGCGGTCGTGGCATGGTCTCCAGCGGACACCACATGGATCGGTATATGGCGGGTCTGGTCGTCGCGCTTCAGCGTGTCCAGGACCGTCAGACCGGACTGGTCAGGAAGGCCGACGTCAAGGACGATGGCGCTCGGCCGGTACTGTTTGGCCAGCTTGATCGCGTCCTCGCCATTACTGGCCACAAGACACTGGAACGCCATTTCGCGCGACAGGTCCCGGACGATGGCGGCGAAACGATCGTCGTCTTCAACGACCAGCAACGTGCGCCGGTTCACGGCCAGCGCGTCCCGATCATCCTCAATCGCGCGGGGCAGGACAGCGGGCGACGATTTCGGGGCGGCCTGCGTGACTGAGGACGCCGCGGGTTGCGGAGCAAAGGGCGCGCGCGACGCAACCTGAGCGGCGTCGTAGGCGAGGGGCGCGCTGAGGGTGAAGGTGCTGCCTTTGCCGGGCTTGCTTTCCAGAGTGATCGCGCCTCCGAGCAACCGAGCCAGTTCCCTGGAGATCGAAAGTCCGAGCCCCGTCCCGCCGTACTTGCGGCTGATCGTGCCGTCGGCCTGCTGGAAGGCTTCGAAGATGCTGTTCTGCTGTTCGCGCGAAATACCGATTCCGGTGTCTTTCACCGAAAAAACCAAGCCCCGGTCGCCGGGCGCGATCCTCAGCTTTACGCTCCCCTTCTCTGTGAACTTGAAGGCGTTCGAAAGCAGGTTCTTAAGGATCTGTTCCAGACGTTGACGGTCCGTCTCAACCAGATCGGGCGTCCCCTTGGCGACGTCGATCGTGAAGTTCAGCCCCCGCTGGTCTGCAATCGGATCGAACAGCTGGCGCAAGTCGCCGGCCAGTCTCTGGACCGAAACAGCTTCGGGACGGATCTGGACGTGCCCGGCCTCGATCTTGGAGAGGTCGAGAATGTCGTTGATCAACGTCAACAGATCGTCGCCCGAGGACTGAATGGTCCGGGCGTAGCGAACCTGCTCTTCGGACAGGTTTCCGTCGCTGTTGTCGCCGAGAAGCTTCGACAGGATCAGCAGGGAGTTAAGAGGCGTCCGGAGTTCGTGGGACATGTTGGCGAGGAAGTCGGACTTGTACTGGCTGGCCGCTTCGAGCTCCCGGGCCTTGAGGGCCAGATCGGCGCCGGTCCGTTCCAGGTCGTCGCGCTGTCCCTCCAGAACCTGTGCTTGCTCTTCCAGCTCGCTGTTGGTCTGTTCAAGCTCCACCTGCTGCTGCTCCAGCCGCACCTGGGATTCCTTGAGCGCGCGCCCCTGCTCCTCCAACTCCTCGTTGGAAACCCGAAGCTCTTCGCTCTGCACCTGTAGTTCCTCGGACTGGCGCTGGGTCTCTTCGAGGGCGTTCTGAAGATCCAGACGATAGCGCGCCGACCTGAGGGCGACGCCTATCGCAGCCGCACTTTCGTCCAGCAGCCGAAGGACCTGCGGTCCCGGGGCATGGATAAAGCCCAACTCGATCACGGCGTTGATGACGCCATCAGCGTTCGCAGGGGCGATGACGAGATGACGCGGGTCATCCCGTCCCAGCGCGGATCCAATAGTCAGATAGCCTTGAGGGACATCCGTCAGCAGCACTGACGCCCCATCAGCGGCGACCTGGCCCAGAAGGCCCTCCTTAAGTCGGAACTCCATAGGCACGGGCGCGTCTGATGGAACGCCCAGGGTGGCGGCGCGGCGGAAAACGCCGCCTTCGCCCTTGAAGATCGCTGCGGCTTGAAAGTCGACATATCGAGCCAGGAAGCCCAAGATGCTGTCGGCCAGCGCCTCGATGGTCTTGTCGCCGCTCATTGCTTCGGCGAGCCCGACCTGTCCGGCCTGAAGCCACTCCCGCCGGGCGCGTTCCCGCGTGCTGTTGCGGATGAGCAGGAACACTCCGACGGTGAGGGCGGCGCCGAGCAGGGCGGACAGGATTCCGGTCAGCAGGGCGGTCCGGTAAGCGACCTCCATCTCAGACAGCCACTGTCGCCGCTGCTGCGCGACGTCGGCGCGCATGATGGCCAAGCGTTCCCGGATCGCATTCATCGCCGTCCTGCCGCGGTCGGTTTCGATCATCGCGACGGCCGCCGCGAGGCCGCCCGTACGCCGCGCTTCGATTCCCCGGGTCAACTGCTCCATCTTGACGCCGACATGGCGCTTGACCTCTTTGAGGTTGGCCTGCTGCGCTGGGTCGCGCGAGGTCACTTCGGTGAGGATCGCAAGGTCACGGTCCATTGCGGCCACGGCGTCTTCGTAGGGCTCAAGATAACGGTCTTGGCCCGTGAGAAGGTAACCGCGCTGTCCCGTTTCAGCGTCCTGCACGGTCGACAGGACCTGGTCTATGGCCACCAGTGTCGTATGGGTTCCAACCACCTTCTGACTATTGGCGCGCAGGCCCTGGACGTTGAGGTAGGCGACGACGCCGCTAATCAGGAAGAAGGCGAGAACGAGCACGACGCCCACTCCGACCCAAATTTCGACCTTCGATCGAATGCGTCCAACGCCATGCTGCGTCTGAGCCAAGCTCGCTCTCCAACCCGAAAAGTTCATTCCGCCCGTCCATAGCTGCAAGCCACACCTTGGCAAACAGTGCTGAGGACGCCACCGCTGTTTTCATAATTTCCCTGACCGAAAGCCGACGTCCCCAACCGCCGCTTTGAGTCGAGGCTGTGTAAAAACGTCTCCAGCTCGAGCGAATTAGGTTAGCCTCCTGGGTCAGCAGGAGGTGGGTATGAACCGCTTCGTTCAGGGTGCCGATCGCCGGCAGCAGACGCTGCTTCCCGAGTGTCTCGACGACTATGTGGCCGAGGATAATGCGGTCCGGGTTGTCGATGTCTTTGTCGACGAACTGGATCTGAAGGGTCTGGGCTTTGAGGGTATGACGCCGGCGGCGACGGGCCGACCGGCCTATCACCCGGCCATGCTGCTGAAGCTCTACGTCTACGGCTATCTGAACAAAGTGCAGTCGAGCCGCCGTCTGGAGCGTGAGGCGCAGCGTAACGTCGAGCTGATGTGGCTGACGGGGAGGCTGGCGCCCGATCACAAGACCATCGCCGACTTCCGCCGCGAGAATGGCTCGGCGATCCAAGCGGCGTGCGCCCAGTTCGTGGTGCTGTGCCGACAGTTGGGCCTGTTCGGATCGGCGCTGGTTGCCATCGACGGCTCGAAGTTCAAGGCGGTGAACACCCGCGACAGGAACTTCACCGCCTACAAGGTGAAGCGCCGGATCGAGCAGGTCGCCGAGCACATCGCCAGCTACCTCGACGACCTGGATACGGCCGATCGGCACGAGGGGGATGGCGTGGAGGCACGGTCGGTGAGGCTGGTCGAGAAGATCGATCGCCTTCGCGCCCAGATGGCGATGTTGAAGGTCATGGAAGCTGAGGTCGAAGCGTCACCTGACGGCCAGGTGTCCTTGACCGATCCCGATGCGCGCGCCATGGCGACGTCGGGTCGGGGCAGCGGGATCGTCGGCTACAACGTCCAGTCCGCCGTCGAAGGCGAGCATCACCTGATCGTTGCCCATGAGGTGGTGATGACCGGCTCGGACAAGCAACAGCTGGCGAACATGGCCGGTCAAGCCAAGGACGCCATGGGCGTGGATAGGCTCGATGTGCTGGCGGACCGGGGCTACTTCTCCGGCGAGGAGATCCTGGCCTGTGAGGCCCTGGGCGCGACGCCCTTCGTGCCAAAGACGCTGACGTCAGGCGCCAAAGCGAATGGCCGCTTCGGCAAGCAGGACTTCGTCTACTTACCTGATCAAGACGTCTACCGTTGCCCGGCCGGCTCCCTGCTTCCGTACCACATGACCGTCGTCGAAAGAGGCATGACGCTGCATCGGTACTGGGATCGGGCCAGTTGCACAGGCTGTAGCATCAAGGCTCAGTGCACGCCTGCGGTCGAGCGCAAGGTCACCCGCTGGGAGCATGAGGCGGTGATCGATGCCCTTCAAACCCGAATGGACCTGAGGCCCAGAGCCATGCGTGAACGGCGAAGCCTGGTCGAACACCCGTTCGGCACCATTAAGGCCTGGATGGGCCACTCCCACTTCCTGATGAAGCGGTTGCCCAACGTGAAAACCGAGATCAGCCTCCACATCCTGGCCTACAACATGAAGCGGGTGATGGCGGTGCTCGGAACCAAGCCGCTGATGGAGGCGATCAGGGCCTGAGACGGAGGCGCTCCGCACCTTGTCGCCACCTTCCGCCCCGCCGTGGGGCCGCACGTTTTTACACGGCCTCAGTCAGAAGCGGACGCCCCTCCCCTGCCCTTCAGTGGATTTCTCTTACCGCTTCTTCTTTTTCTGCTTTTTTCGCTCGGCGGGCCAGCGATCTCGTTTTTTCCAGTTTTCGCGTTTTGGTGAGAACTCGGCCAATCGAGCTCGTCGATAAATTCGCTTCTCAAAAGCTGTATCAGCGATCTGGCGCAGCTCTTCTGCTGTGTCTGCATATTCAGTGCGCACTGGTTTCGTTTTGTCGGCATCCAGCCAGGCTTTCAGTCGAAATCGACCGCTATGTCCGTTTTCGTCCAGCCAGTCAGCGATCTTCCCGTTCCGCCAGCCTTTCGCTCTGAGTTTTTCCACGAGAGGGAGAACTTCTGGCTTTTTCGCGATACGTGATGCGAGATTGATCTCGCCATTCGTCCTGGTGCGCACAATCGGCACCTTCGATTTGACAGCGTCAGCTACGCTAAAACCGAAGCGAACAGTGGTCGGGCCATTCTTACTCATGCAGAATCTTAGCAGTCGAACGTGGTTCGATGCGAGCCCAGAGTGCATTTGTCTCAATGTGCACTCAGCGCCGGGCTGGCTCCGTCAGTGAGTTGCGGCACCGGATCGTTGTTCGGCCGGCCACCTACTTCGGAAGGAAACCTAACTCGAAAACCATCGGGCGTAGCTTGGCCGACAGTGCTGCGTATGCGCGTTTGAACGGCTCAAAGTCTGTCAACTCAGCATCGCCGTAGGCGTCGAGGGCACGGCGAATTTGATACCAACCCGCATCAGGACGACCGAGTTTAAGCTCTTCGCGGATCTTGCGAGGGAACTGGATGGCGTGAAAGCGCCGCCACAGTTTGAGTCCTTCATCAAGAACAGCCTGCGCCTCAGCCGAGAGGGGTGTATTCTGCAGTCGCCGGACCATGAAATCGGACTCAAAACGACCCGCAACCCCGACTTGTGCCTCGGTGAAGGGGATGAAGTGATTTGTCAGCGACCAGTCCTGATCGTTCCAGTGAAGGCCGTCGGCCCCGGCAGTCAAGTTGCCGCCGTTGAACAACATCCAAACGAGACAGTCGGATTTGAACTCATCGGACAGCGGCTGAGTGGGTTGTAGGAACTGGTCTCGGTCGTTGAGCCATGTCGGTTTGATGAGGCGGCGGACCGCAAACACAACAGCTGCCGAGGCCAGATTGTCAGGCGAAACAAATACTCCGCCACCATTTCTGCCAGTATAGATTGACGAAGTCAGGCACGTACCCGTAGTCGCATTCTGTAGGTCATTATTACTCGCGAATAGGTGTCCCAGAGCGCCTTCAAATGAGCGCTTCTTTCGCGGATTTTTTGATGGAGTAAGCGCGTTGGACAGCGGTAGCGCTAGTTCGCCACGTGCCTTGTGACGTGACCCCCGTTTCTCATCCAGCCATAACGAGAGTCCTTTGCTGATCTGAACTGGGGTTGGTGGGGTTGGCAAGAGGCCGGTCAGCGCAGCCTTCAACCAGCGCAGCGGACCGGCCGATCTGTCCGTTGAGCGCATCTGCGTAAGCCTGCGGCGTCAGCCATCCCAGCTTCGAGTGCGGCCGGGTTTCGTTGTAGTCGCGCCGCCAGGTTTCGAGCACGGCACGGGCGTGCGGCAGGGACCGGAACAGCGTCTCGTTCAGCAGTTCGTCGCGCAGGCGGCCATTGAAGCTCTCGTTGAAGCCGTTCTGCTGGGGCTTGCCCGGCGCGATGTAATGCCAGCCCACGCCGGTGCCGTCGGCCCAGGCCAGGATGGCGTTGGACGTATATTCCGTGCCGTTGTCGCTGATGATCGTCTCGGGGCGCCCGCGTCGCAGGATGATGGCGTCCAGTTCGCGCGCCACCCGCCGGCCCGACAGCGAGGTGTCGGCGACGAGTCCGAGGCACTCACGTGTGCAGTTGTCGATCACCGTCAGGATGCGGAAGCGCCGCCCGTCGGTCATCTGATCGGACACGAAGTCCAGCGACCAGCGCTGGTTCGCGACCAGAGGAATCTCCAGCGGCCGCCTTGTGCCCATCGCGCGTTTGCGCCCGCCGCGCCGACGCACCGTCAGCTTTTCCTCGCGGTAGATCCGCTGGACCCGCTTCTTGTTGACCGCATGGCCCTCGCGCCGGAGCATCACGTGCAGACGACGATAGCCGAACCGCCGACGCTCCTGGGCCAGGGCCTTCAGCCGATCGCGCAGGGTGCCATCGTCCGGTCGTGTCGCCTGATAGCGCACGCTCGTCCGATCAATGCCCAGCACCCGGCAGGCCCGCCGTTCGCTCATCTCGTAGGCCGACTGCAGGTGCGCCGCCGCCTCTCGATGCGCAGCGGGCGTCACCACTTTTTTCCCAGCAGATCCTTCAGCGCGACGTTGTCCAGCATCGAGTCCGCCAGCATCCGTTTCAGCTTGGCGTTCTCGTCTTCCAGCGCTTTCAGACGACGGGCCTCCGACACGTCCATGCCGCCATACTTGGCCTTCCACTTGTAGAAGGTCGGCGAGCTCAGCCCGTGCTTCCTGCACAGGTCCGCCACCGGGACACCGGCCTCCTGCTCGCGCAAGATTCCGATGATCTGCTCTTCCGTGAACCGTGATCGCTTCATTCTGTCCGTCCTTTCGAGGGGCGGACTCTAGCTATTCCTGGAGGAGTTTCAGGGGGTCACGTCATCGGGATTCCCCTGCTCGTCAGCTAGCGCATCCGCCAAACTCCAACCCGCCTCTATCCCGACCACCCAGTGACGGCTGCTCAGGCGTGCCAGGGTCGCCCCCTTCACAGGTCTCGAGGAAACGCGCTTCATCCTCGACTCTAAGCCGAAAATCTAGGGCGGCAGCTGATATCCTGTTCAACGTCTTCTCCTGACTAAGCCTCGACAACTGCGCATAGAGATACGTCAGTAGCGGTCACCCATCGGCTTGCTCATGATCTGTTCCGAGGTCGATCTGCTCGCTGTCGGAAGGTGGCGTTATGCCAACCCTGGCCGTCCCAGTTGGGCTGACAGGCTCGGACGGATTTCCGTCTTCAGTGCGATTTTCCGAATGTACACTGAGGCCTGTTCTGCAGCTCACAGAACCAACGGTTGCCCGTCGACGAGACGCGTAATCGGCGGAAACCCCTCTCGGTCGAGATCCCACGCCACCCCGTGTATCGGCACCATCGTCTTTGGTTTCATCGCGTTGGCGAACGCTCGAAGATCTGACGGCGACGCATGCCCGCTGGTGTGCAGATGTTTTGCCCTGGCACGGCCCTCGCCGAACCAGTTCTGCAGTCGTTGGCCATCCTCGTTTTTGAGATAGCCGCTCCACATCGCGTAGCTCCACGCGTCGTCTGCGGTCGGCGTGACCCCAGCCGGCGAGTAGTCCTTGATCAGAGACGGCCGCACCATGATCACCCACCTCTCAGGTGAGTTCACGAGCGCCTTGGCCGAGATGCCGTTCGCCGCCATGCGCGTCACGAACGCCTCGTCGCCCTTGCGCTTGTACATCCGCGAAAACGCGCTGGTGATGACCACCTTAATCGACGACCAGTCTGGTTGAGGTATGCGACCGTGCTCCGCCAACACGTCGAGCACCTCTGCCGTATAGAGGTCGATCACAAGCGTGCGCTTGGTTTTCAGACACGCGCGATAGAGCGTGACGGTACGGTCGATGTTTTGCGCAGACCACGCCACAAACACCCGCCCCTTAGTCGCCCGAAACAGCTCGACATAGTCCGCCTCAAGGTCGGTCTCTGTCATGCAAGGTTTGTCGCTGCCGAGGTTGGTCCCCTCCATCAGCAGCACGTCGATATCGGCCGGCGGCGACGCCATCATGCGCTCGACGAGCTTCGACTTGCGCCCGTGTGTCCTGAAGTCGCCCGAGTAGAGAATACGCCGACCTTCCACTTCGATGAGCAGCATGTGCGCATCGAACGCCGAGTGGTCCGTCAGGTAAGGTGTGACCGTGAACGGTCCGATCTGGTTCGCCTTGCCCACGTCCCACGGCCGGAATTCCCGCTGCATCGGTTGACCGAAAATGATCGCGGTCAGCTGTATGAGTCGCTCGGTCGCCTTGCCGCTGTAGATCGGCCAGTGCGCCGGTATTTCCTCGAGAAGGCCGTAGTGGTCTTGGTGAGGGTGTGAGATCAGCATTCCGTCGAGAGGTCGGTCTCGATCGAGCGTAGTTGGCAGCAAACCTACCGCATCATTCGGCGCATCAAGAGGTCGGCCGACGTCGAGTAGGATCCTGCCGGCGTCGCTAGAAAGCTCGATGCAGTTCCCGCCGATCTGATCGGTCGCGCGATGGACGGTGAGATTCACCGTCAAACGACGACCCCAAGATTCATGGCCTCGCCCGGTCGGACTTCGACAAACTTGACGGCGCCGTTCAACGCGGGCCGATGTAGATCTTCCCAGTTCCCTTCGCCGCGATCACCGGGTCTTAGGATGACCAGAACGGCTTGCCTAGCAACGTTGAGGGGCACCGTCGTCGCCGCTCGACGAATCGTGTCCGACAGCGTGATTTCCGCGCCGACACTTCGCGCCATGCCAGCCAGCTCCAGGAGACTTATCGCTGTCTGTGAGTACGCGTTGGCAATGGCATCGCGGTTTGTCGGGTCGGTGAGATAGTTCTCGTATTTCTTGAGCTGATTGACGACCTCAGGCTCTGCTTTCGAGGAGCGAACTCGACCGTCGTCGATGCGCTTCACCTCGCCGAAGATAACCGTCAGCGTCCCCTCGACCTCCTCGACCGCGACGACATCCATGCGTGGCGCGGTTCTTCGCGAGCCCCAAGCGGGAAGACCCATCTCCAGATCGATCACGCCGTCGTTCGCAGGGTTGTCGAGCAGCTGATCGATGAGCGGTTTTTCACCGCCGACCTTGGCGTAGTGCCGGTTCACGACGTCAATCCAAGCCTTCACCGTCGCAAGCCCTTCGTAGGCGCGCGATGTCAGGCCTTTGCAACTGATCCCGCGGTCGTCGAGGCGGGCATAGACCTGGCCGACCACCCCGCGCTCATCGTCGTTGCAGATGTATTTGGCGTGGACCGAAAGCGTCGGCCGATGCGATCCGTCGAAGCTGACTTTAGCCACCGATTGGCCGTGTCGATAGAAGTTAAGGTAGCCGTGCCGGACCGCCAAGCGCAGCCCGTATTCCCCGCTACTCACTCCACTCGGTTTCCAAAGCGACAGCAGGTCACGCCACCAATGATCGCTTACGACCGCAGCAACTGCGAGGGCGTTCATTTGCTTCGAGGTGAGTCCCCGGCAGAAGAGTTTGTCAGTCGTCGTCATTCGGATCCCGGCGTCGGAAGGTCTGCATTAAATCGCGCGTCGCCAACCACGCGACAGCTTGTTTTGTCGATGACGAAGCGCTGCCGAACGGCGAGCAGCGTTGCGTCATCGGCCGCCAGAGTTTCAGCGATTGTGACGAGCCACATCCGGTCCCAAGGCGCGTAAACGACATGCCCTCGCGGCCAGTCGCTGCTCTCTCTTCCCTCCACTGAGAGGCGCTGATGCGGAGTAAGGTGTTGGTCGTTCTCGCCGAGACCTGACCAGCACCGCTCGAAGGTCAATGAGTGATGCAAATCGATAAACGTGTCGTCTTCGATTTCCGCATCCTGAAACCTACGTCGGTAGCTAGCAAGCTCAGGATTGCCATTCCTCGGCTCGACGACCCAGAACCGGCCGACGAAGTGCTTGGCTGACCTAAAATGCTCGTCGTCGTCACTGATCGCAACCTGACCGCTCGCTACCTGCTGCATCACATAGTGGTCGTTTGGATCGTGCCGCCTGGCGGCGTCCTCGACGAAGTCCGCCAGATGCTCGTTTTCGTTGTGATCCATCGCTACTCCCCCAGCTCATTCAACCGTATTGATTCACTTGAGCAAGCGAGAAGTTTCTAATGATCAACCAAGTGGTGTGACCTACGACCGATTGTGACGTACCTCGCGCGCAGTATCCCGACATGATGGAGCGCAGTCTGTTGTCGGCGATCGCAGGTCCCTGCGAGGGTTGGGCGGTCGCATTCTTCGGTGGTCGTGCCGAAGCTGAGCTCGCGTTGATCTCAGCTGAGCGACGAAAACTTTGGTGCGCAATCTGGGCCCAAATGTCTGCGCGTGCTGAGCGCGTGGATTGTCCGACCGACGTCGATCTTTGGCGCGAACGGTTCAGAGCATCCTCGTTAAGATCGCTGATCGCGCTGTCGGGATTCAAGCAGGCGGCAGGTTTCGAGCGCGCTCTGAAGCGACTGGGCTGGAAGGCTCTGAAGTGCACGAGCTCATACCTCAAGCTCGCGGACGTGTTGGAGGCTGGTCGCGGACCAGCGAAGGTCCTTCGACATCTCGACGCGATCGACGAGCGCGTGATCGATTTGCTCGCCGCAATACCTGACCACGCCTGCTCGCCCAAGAAGGTGCAACGCCTCAAAAGCAATCGGCGCGTCACCGCGATCTTGCTGCGCAGACAGCAATGGCGCTTGGATCGCTTAGGTCAGTTAGACACCGCTGCAGCTGCTGTTTTCGAGCGTGACTTCGTCGCGTCGGTCATTTCTGAAGCCGACGGCGACACGTACGCTGGCCTGCCATTGCCGTCGCCGCCTTGGCCCGGCAACGAACACCTCACGCCGCTCGATACGGAGGCGAAAATGGAGGTCGCTGGACGCCTGTTCCGAAACTGTCTCGGGAGTCGCGTCAGCCAAGTCAGGATGGGGTTCTCCTACTATTACCAACTCGGCGAGGTTGGCGTGGTTGAGATGGAGCGTGTCTCCAATCTCGGTTGGGAGATCACCGAGGCCGCCGGTCGACGCAATGCAACGCTTGCGCCCGACGCGCTCGTGCTGTTGCAATCCGCGCTAACCAATCTACCGGCCCATATCTCTCCGGTCCTCTCTGACCAGATCGCGAATTAGGTTCATGAGCTCCAACACGCCCTTCTCGAAAGCCGCCATCGCTGAGCTTTACGCCAACCACTTTAAAGACGCGCCTGAGACCGCGATGGGCTGGACATTTATGTACTGCCGAGAGGACCGCTTGAGCACTGCCAAAGTCGGCATCATCGGTCTCAACCCGGGTGCGGATCGCGAAGATAGCGACACGCAAACGCAGCAAGCCGATTGGGACTGGCCTAAGGGCGGCATGGCCTACACCGACCAAAAGTGGGGGCCCGCGGACTCACACAATCCGCTTCAGCAGCAGATCGTTCGAATGCTCGAAACGCTTGAGGTCGACAGCAGGGACGTATTCGCCGCTCAGCTTGTTCCATTTAGGAGCCGGAGCTGGTCCAAGCTGCCAACCCCTGGCGTCGCCCTCGCAGCGGTGAGACCGTTGTGGCAAGAGGTCGCGAAGAAGTCGCCGACGATCAGGCTTTGGATCTCGCTCGGTAAGCAGGCAGGTCGAGAGCTCGCCGCGATCTTGGAAGCCGGCACGCCGCGACGTTTGAACGTCGGCTGGAATCGGCAGTTCGCCGAACTCTATCAAGCGCCCGATGGTCGCGTGGTGCTTGCCCTGCCTCACCTTAGCCGTTTCAAACTGATGACCACGGCGGACCGCTCGGAGGTCGAAGCTTGTTTGGCTGCAGGAAAGCGATTGAGCGGGTTGGCGTAGGTCCGAGCGCGACACGCGTCAGTGTCTTTGTGCTATCGTCCCTAAGCGACGAGAACGCGGCTTCCGCCCCCCTGCGTTTGTCGCGATCTAAACTCAGCTCTGTTGAGCCCTCTGCGCTGCGAACTTACCGCGCCACCCAGAACGCCGCAGTCTGCGCCACCGACACTTCGGGCATCTTCTTCTGACTTCCGATTTTAAAGCCCTTGCTCAGCATGAGCTCGCCGACGATCGAGCCTGCTGTGACTGTCGTCATGCTGATCTGACCGTACCTGCTGCCCATCCGCTCAACGATCATCGGCTCGACCCCAGCGAGTGCCGGCAACCCGTCGGCTGTGGCCTTCAGACAGGCTGCCTGTCCCTCAGGTGACTCGATGACGGCGCATCTCGAGCACGCGAAGATCAGACATGCTGATGCCGCCGGTCGGCGCATAGTTCAACCCAGACCTCTCGATAAACTGCGCGAGCTCGTCCGCCTCGAGTGTACCCTTGGCCCGCGCGTTCGACCACACATTGAAGCGCTCTTCAGGTGTCTTGGCCTCGAGCTTTTCGAGCGTCCATCCGCCAGCGAGTTGCGTCATCCTGGTCCCCCTCGATCCAGTCTCATCATATTGGTTTCCGCGATCAGTGCGGTTTTTTGAATGCACACTGAGACGCCAAATCGATCTTAGTCGAGCGCAGCGGTCGTCGAGCTTGGCGCACGATCCCAACGGCGGGTCGGCCCGCCGGACCGACCCTAGATGGGCAGATGACGCCCATCCTAGCGGGCTCCGAACGGGATCGCCGTCATCCCCGCCACCACCCTTGATCCGCCTCCGCCGACGGCTTCTCCGGTGGTCCCGGCGCTTGAAGGGTCCCGGTCCCCTTAGACGTGCTCAAGCCGCTTGGGCGGGAGGGTCTAACGAGGTTGCTGCGACAACGGATCGGAAGGTCTCCAGCATCTCGCGATGCGAGTTTGCGAGAAAGGTTTCGATCGACCGTTTGGTGAGCAACCGCTCCAAAAAGCCTGCCGCGATGACCAGCAGCAGCGTGTCGTCGCCAAACGCTGTCTCCAACTCGTGAAAGTCTTCAGACACCGCAGCGAGCTCCCGCTCAAGCCGCTCGATCTGTTCCGGGCTGACGCCGCGTATCGCCTTCGCTTCGGGCTTCACGAGATCGGCGGGCTTGGTCGTGACGAGAAGCGCCCTCGCATATGTGGCGCTGTAGTTGTTTGCCGAGATCATCAGCTCCGCAACTTCGAGCTGACGCATAGCTTTCATCTTGCGCAGCTTCTGAAAGGCATTGATGCCGACGGGCTTGTCCTTGAGCAGTTCAGCGACGTCGTCATGAATCCCGTTGAGCATGTGACGTCTGGCGCGAATTGAGCCGACATCGACATTGAGCGCCCGCGCGAGTTTGGCTTCGGATACCCCTCGCTCGATGGCGCGAACAATCATGTAGTGCTCTTGAATCGGTTGAAGCCGATTGACGCGCTTGTTGTAGGTAAAGGCCTCATCGTCCTTGGCGAGGATGCATCGCGCTTCCACTGCGCCCTGCTCCTTCAACACGGCCAATCGCACGTGGCCGTCGAGAAGAGTGAAGACATCGCCTGCCCGGGCTTCGGCGAGGATCAGCGGCTCGACCAAACCCACTTCTGAGATCGATGCGGCGATGCGCTTGTACTTTGCGCTTTCGGTGACCGCCGCCGACAGCATCTTGGAGGGCAGAATGCGGTCGAAAGAGACAGATCGAACGCGTTCCTGGAAGGCGATTTTGACGGAGGCCATCACGGATGCTCCAAACCGACGCGCGCCGCGAGCGCGGACGGAAGACTGGTGATCCCTTCAGCGCGCATGAGCGCAGCGAAATGATCATCGGCAAGCAGATGTTTCAGCGCGTTGACCACAAACACGAGACGCGTGCGCGTTAGGGAGGCCCGTCTGACAAAAGTCTCGCGACGTTCCGTCTCGCGTTGTAGCGACCGAACAAGCGTGTCGGCCGTGATCGGTTTTTGATTGCGGACGCCACGATTACGATTGTGGATCCCTTTGCCGCTTGTACTGCGTTGCTCGATAATGTGTCGAATGGCCAAAACCTGATTGCCCGGAATAGCCTTTTCTTCGAAGGCCTGAGCCAGAGCGCGCTGCACCTCCCCTTCCTTGGAATGCGCGATCTCCATAGCGACAGTGTGAGGGATCACGCCGCGCTCGACCGCTGAGATCAGCTTCTCTTCGCCGTTCTCCAAGAGATGGCAGATCGCCCCAACATATTCCGTGCTGTAATCAACCTTCGCAGCAATCTCACTGTGGCTGTACCCACGCTCTCGAAGAGATCCGATGGCTCGGACCAGCTCGAGCGGTGTGTGCTGTCGACGAGCGAGGTTTTCAACCAAGCTCATCACAAAACAGTCTTCCTCGGCGGCATCGATCAACACGGCCGGGATCTGCTCTTGGCCAAGCGCGATGAACGCCTCTAGCCGCCCTTGACCGCAGACCAGATCGTATCGCGATCGACCGGGCCGCTGACTGACGGTGATCGGCTTTTTCAGCCCGAGGTGCTCGATGCTGGTCACCAGCTCTTGAAACACTCTCTTGTTTCGGGCGCGAGGGTTCAGCACCGTGATGTCATTGACCGGGATTAGACGAATTTCAGCGACGTCGGTCATGCTGCATGGACCTCCACCCGCTGCGTGAGATCGAAGAACGCGTCGAGTGTGTCGAAGCGAAACGAGTCCAGCAGCACGCCATTGTCGGGCGCCAACCTCATGCTTGGATCCGCGCCACACTCGAACCAGGGGAGCAGGTAGTAGTCGCGGATTACAGCGTTCCCGACCTCCATTCGCACTGCAATGGTTATGTCGGGGCGTAGCCCCTGATCCAAACGGATTTTCCACCGCAGTCCGCCCGCCGGCGTTTCGAGGCAGCGGACGATCACCACCGATGCGGTGAACTCATCATTGATGCTCAGCAGTCCATGTGACGGATCTTCTGCCACAACAGCCCCGCCCCGTGCGATCCCAGCAACAACCTGCGCAATGACATCCGGATGGATCGCTCTAAGCGCCTGATTGATTTCGATGTAGCGATAGTCGCGAGCTGGCGAATAGCCGATCAGTTGGTAAGCACGGACGAGGCTCCCGAACCGGTGGCGAAATGCCGAGCTTGACGGCATGTCATCGACTTCGTCGATCACGAGCCCCGATAGCCATCCCTTTTTCGCCAGCAGGTCAGACAACCGAGCCAGCAGCTCTTCGTCACTGTATCGCACGCACCTGGCCTGGATGATGCGCTGTGCAGCCTCGAAAAAGTCCGGCTCAACGATCCCTTCGAACGCACCGTCGCGACGCACCCAGTTGTCTGGATCGTTCACAACGCGCTTTGCCTTCAACTTGAAGGAAGAGCGATTGTACACATTGTTGCCGATGTACTTTTCGTTCGTGAGAACCTGGTGGACCGTGCCGCGTGTCCAGGGACGCCCCAAATCCGTAAGCCGGCCCTCCCCGTTCAGCACCGTAGCAATTTCGCGTTCTGAGCGACGCTGAACGACGAACATCCTATAGAGACGTCGAACGACTTCGACTTCCTCTGGCGGCCCGGGGGTGAGCACGACACGATCGGTTTGGATGCTCTTTTGCTCGCCTCGCTCAAGCAGACCTTTCGGCGACAAATGCTCGTCAACTAGCTGCCGACGCAGCCCATATCCAGCCGCGCCACCTTGCCGAAAACCCAGCGTGATGAGGCGACACTGTCCAGCAAAGACCTTCGCCGAGAGCTCACGACTATACTCCCCCGCCATCGCGCGCTTCATGCTCTTGATGATTGTCGCGCTTAGGCTGCCGTCGTTCTCAAACTGTTCAGCGCAGTAGTGCACCGACAGCCCGGCCTCACGGCAGATGAACTCGTAATAGGCGCTCTCGTCGGCATCCTGAAAACGACCCCACCGACTGACGTCATAAACCAGGATCGCCTCAAATCCTGGAGCGCCCTTTCGAACGTCGGCGATCAGCTCTTGCAAAGCCGCTCGCCCATCGAGCCTCAGCCCGCTTTTTCCAGCGTCCGTGTAGGTCCGAACCACGTCAAACCCACGGCGAGCCGCGTAGGCCGCGATGGCCTCAGATTGATTTTCGGTTGAGTACTTTTGGTGCTCCGTCGACATGCGGACGTACTGAGCCGCCCGCACCGGTTTTGCGGCTCCCATCTCGTGCTGACCGTCCTTTGGGTCCATAATGCACGCCAGAAACATCCGTCCGAATGGACGGCGAGAATCGAGCCGTAATCGCAGACCGAATGGATGTCCTTTCAAAAGATGGTCTGAAAACTTCAGCCCAAAATCGGAAAACTTCTCCATCAGGAGGCATCGATGCAGGCCTTCCCGCAGTTGATTGCTGGAGCACTTCGCGAGGAATGGGGCGAGAGTCCCTCTGCGCGCAAGGCGGTCGGCCTCATCACCAATGCAAATGAACGTGCTGTGCGAAACTGGTTTGATGGCCGTAACGGGCCCAGCGGCGAAAATCTGGTGCGCCTGATCCAGCACTCAGACGCCGTATTATCAGCGGTGCTACGAGCTTCGCGACGAGATCAGCTCCTACCTGCCGTGGCGCTAATGCGCCTTAAAGCTTCGCTTCAAATGGCAATCGATAGTCTCGACGAAGCCTTTCCTAGCCGGTGACCAAACCACGCGAGCTGGACGCGCGCAAAAGTTGCGAGCTATGAAGCCCTGGCACGGGGCACCGACATGAAGTTCATTATTGCGTTCGTCGTCATTGCGGCCTCGGCGGTACCGATAGCTGTAGCTGCGCATTCCGGCGGACTGAACGCAGAGGGGTGCCACAACGATCGCAAGCGAGGCGGTTACCACTGCCATCGTGCGGGCGGAGGCTCTTCGTCGCCCTCTCGTCCACGGGGCTTGAGGTCGTCGCCCCCGTCTAGCGGCGCGTTTGCGAACTGCACTGCGGCCCGTGCGGCAGGTGCGGCTCCCGTGCGTAGGGGCGATCCCGGTTATGGACGGCACTTAGATCGAGATGGTGACGGCGTCGGCTGCGAATGAGCACGCCCAAACTGAATGGTTTCAATGAGTTATCAAACCGGCAGCAACGCAATTCCATTTGGAAAACCCGCTGTAACCCATTGAATTTGCTCGTATCAGCTTGATCCTGTTTGGAGGCTTTCTTCTTTTATTTCAATGTACTTACAGCGTCTCTTAATCAGCGGGTCCACAGTTCGAACCTGTGATCACCCACCATCGTCTTCCCATTTGGAAAATGACGGGCTTTGACCGGCCGCAGCGCCGCTTCGGCCGGCGCCCCATCGCCCGGGCGACTTTCCCCACGTCGATTTGGCGCGGCGCCTCAGCGCTTCGCCGGGATCTGCGGCGGGAAATCCAATTCGAAATCGGACAGGCCCGGCGCCACGCCGAAGGTCGCCTCCCCGTCCCGGCCGGCGTAGCGGTCCAGCAGCGGCGAATAGGTGTAGAAATGCATCTTGCGCCGCGCCACGTCGAAGCGGACGAACCTCAACCATCCGCCGCCGCCGTTGGCCGAGGTCGCCTGGCCGTCCGGCCCGACCGTATTGGCCTGATAATCCTGAAGCACCTGATAGACGGGATGGCCCGCGTCATTGCGGTCGATCCTCAGGTTTTCACCCAGCGAGACGCCGTCGACCGCAGGCAGATAGGCGTGTCCGCTCAGCACCAGGAAGATCATCGGGTTCTTGCGGATGAAGCGATCCCACACCTGATCCGGCGACAGGTGATCGGTACCGGCGAAGCTGTTGGCGGTGCTGTCGCTGCGCTGGGTTTCGCCGGTCTTGCTGGGCGACAGCCATTCATGAGTGGTGACGATGACCGGCAGGCCGGGATGGGCGTCCACGACGCCCTGCGCCCAGTCCAGCACGCTGGCGGGCGGGTCCATCTCCAACGACAGATTCAAATACCGCTGCCCGTCGCCGACGAAGGTCTGCCAGCTGTTCAGCCCGTTGGCGGACGCGCCGCCATACCAGTCCCGGCCGACGAAATGAGGCGACGTCGACCCGAAATAGAAGCCCCAGGCGCGACCGCCGGACAGGGGCCGCGATGCGCCCGGTCCGCCCGGCTCGGACCACCAGGAATAGTTGTCGTAGTCGTGATTGCCCGGCGACATCCCGAACGGAACGCCGCTGCGGCTCAGGACTGAAACGGCGCGGTTGGCGATGTCCCACTCAGCCCGCGTGTCCATGATCCGCGCCGGGGCATCGCCCACGGCCGGGATGCGGAAACGCCCGTCGCCGTGCTGAACGATGTCGCCGACGAAGGTGACGAAGGCGATGTTCTTGGCCTCGCGCTGATCGACCAGATACTGCATCTCCAGGGCGAAGGTCTCTTCGCCGCGCGGCTGTGCCATCGTCACGTCGGAATAGTTCTGGGTGTCCGGCACGACCGCGACGGTGAAGTCCTGGGCGCGGGCGCCCACCGCCAGGCCCAGCCACGACGCCGCCAGCATCGCCCCCAGGGTCACCATCCAGCGCGGCGTCGTCATCGGTGCGTCTCCAGAATGCGGTCTCTTATCACGCACGGCCCCTTTCCGCTCGGGTGCGGAAAGAGGCCGCCGAGTGGGGTCAGAAGGCGTAGCTCACAGTGGCGAACACCTGACGCGGGGCCGATGCGTGGAAGACCACGATGCTGCCCGTCGCATCGTCCGGCGCGAAGACGCTGCCGTCGAAGTTTGAAGCGTAGCGCTTGTCGGTCAGATTGGTCACGTTCACCGCGAACTTGACCCTGGTCGCCCCGATTTCGCTCAGGTCGTAGCTGAGGCCCAGATCGAAGGTCGTATAGCCGCCGAAGCCTTGGTCGTTGGTGTAGGTGTAGAACCGCTCGCCCGTGTACTTGCCCATCAGTGAGCCGGAGAAGCCGCGCCAGTTCACCGTGACCACGCTGGACAGCATCTCCTTGGGCGTATCGATCTGCTGCTTGCCGGCCGTCGCCTTGACCACGCAGGTCGTGGTGCACCAGTTCAGATCGTCGTCATAGGTCGTCTTGCTGTAGGACGCTGAGTTGTACCAGCTGAACCAGGGGGTCGGCTTCCACAGCACGCCCAGTTCGACACCCGTGCTGGTCACGCTTCCTGCGTTGTGGAAGGAGTTGCCGCAGCCGGGGTTCTGCTGCTGGTTGGTCGGGCACGGATTGTATTGCAGCAGCCGGTCGTCGAACTTGACCCGATAGGCCGCCAACGCGATCTGAAGCGGCCCGCTGATGTAGCGGTAGCCGGCGTCGAAGCTCTTGGAGGTCTCGGGCTTCAGATACTGGCCCTGCAGGTCCCAGAGGGCCTGCGACACTGACTGCGGCCCTAGTTTGAAGCCACCCTGGAACATGGCCATGTTCTCGGCGTAGCTGGCGTACAGTTCGTGGCCCTCGGCGACCTGCCAGTGGACGCCGATCTCGGGCAGAAAGTCGTCCTTGGCCGTCAGGCTGCCGCTGGCGAACTGGCTGGAGGCGGGCGGCGGGGTCGCCGCGACGCCGTCGATCGCCTTGGCGTCCGACTTCGCGTAGGTGCTCTTGAAGCCGAAATCGATCGTCACCGCGTCGTTCAGCAGCGACAGGGTGTCCTGGATGTAGAACTGGCGCGTCTCCCAATCCGTCTCCTGCACCCATTGGGCGCGGGCCGGCTGACCGCCCAGATAGTGGGCCAGGCTGAAGGGGCCGGTCACGTCGGTGCGGATGTAGCGCGCGGCGCTGGAGGTGTTTTCTTCGAACCAGAAGCCCGCCTGGACGTGGTTGGGACCGAAGACCCAGCTCAGGCCGCCCAGCACGCCTGAGCGATCAATGGTGTAGCGCGTGTCGCGGATCTGAACCGGCACGTCGTCGGCCGTGGTCGTCGTCCCTTGAGTGGACCAGCCGGTGATGAAGTTGTTGCCCGCGCCCTTGTCCGTGTGGCGATAGACCTTGGCGTTGATCTTCAGATTGGCCGTCAGATCATAGTCGCCTGCCAGATAGTAGAGGTCGTCGTTGCGCAGGATCTGACCATTGGTGAAGGTCACGTCCGAGTTCTTCTGCGGCGCGGGCGCCGGAACGCATCTGGCCGTCGCCGTCGGATTGGTCACGCCGCAATAGGCGACGCCCAGATACGACTGCCAGTCGGGCGCATAGCCGGCCCAGTCCCAGCCCAGCCGGTTCAGCATGTCCTTTGACAGATAGGCGTCGTCCGCCTGGTTGGTGCGCGACAGGTCGGCGAAGGCGGTGATGGCGCCGCGATCGAAGCGGTACATGGCCTTACCGTTGAACTGGCGCCCCCAGGACGTCTTGTAGGCGCCCTGGTTCACGAACAGGTCCTGCTCGCTGTACTGGCCGGACACATAAGCCGAAAACCCGTTGTGCTCGCCCGTGTCCACACGCAGGAAGCTGCGCTTGGAGGCCTCGCTGCCGAAGCCCTGGCTGGCGGCCAGGCCGAACGAACGGCTGGGATTGCGCGAGGTGTAGATCAGGGCGCCGCCCAAATTGCTGGTGGATGGAATGGCCAGGCCCGCGATGCCGGTGGCCAGGTCGGCGCGGCCCAGGTTCTCGGAAATCAGCGCGCGGCTGATCGTCAGCCCGTTGTAGTTGTTATAGGCGCCGTCGCCCAACGGCACGCCGTCCAGCGTATAGCCCAGGTGGGTCGTGTTGAACCCACGCACCTGCAGGGTCAGGGACTGCTCGTTGACGCCCAGGGCGTCGATCGACTGGGCGCTGACGCCCGGCAGGAAGTTCAGCGCCTTCTGGACACTGGTTCCCGGCGGCAGGGTTTCCAGATTGGCTGGCGTCAAGGTCGAAACCGAACGGGTCTGGCCCGAGCCGACCACCACGATCTCGTCCAGCTGATCGACCGACGACCGCTGCACGACCTGATCGACGGCCGGGTCGGGCGCCGCGGTTTCCGCTACGGCGGCCCCGGCCCAACCCGACAAGGCCGTGCCCGCAAGCAGGCTAGCCAAACTCAGACCCTTAAAACGTGACACCATGACGCATATCCCCCGTTGAGGGGCCCGCGTCTAAGCCGCTGCGGATACGATACGGCTACGCTTTCGTTACAACTTCGAGACAGGCTAAAGTTCAGTCCGCCGCTTCAGAAGGGGTGCGCCCTCATCGCATCCCGGCGCAGATTCTGGCGCGGTCGTTGCTCCAGCATCCGTCCGCGAATGTGACCGTGCCGAGCGGATCCGCCGCGCGCGTATCGTCGGGGTCGGCGTTCCAGGTGGCGTCGGCCGCGCCGTCGCCATTGGTCGTGACGACGGCGAAATGCGACTGCGCCGGCTTGCCGTTCGACCAGGCGTTCATCGTGTATCCGCCATCGCCGAACGGGAAGACCAGACACGGCCCCTGAACCCGCACCTGACCATCGACCGATAGGTAGCAGGCCTGGGTCGATGAAGCCGGCGGCGTCTCGCTCGCCCTTTGGGTCGTCCCGTCCTCGATTGGCTTGGGCGTCGGTGCGGGGGTGGTCGATTCGGCGCGGGGCTGGCCCGGCTGGCGGTCGCAACCCGCCACGACGAGAAATCCGCACAACGCGACGATGGACGCCGCCCATCCCAGCTTCGTTGGTTGCATGTCCGCGTCCCTTCACGACCTCGATCAACGGCAGAACCCCGAACGATGGACGGCCGTTCCGCCGAGGGCGCCTCGAACCCGACAAGCGGGCGGGGTTGGATTTCGCGGCGAGCGGCTTAAATGCCAAGGCCCCTTCGGATGGGGTCTCTGCTGAACGGACGCACGCCATGGCCGACTACGACTACGATCTCTTTGTCATCGGCGCAGGTTCCGGGGGCGTGCGCGCGGCGCGGCTGACGGCCCTGGATGGCAAGCGGGTCGCGATCGCGGAAGAGTTTCGGGTCGGCGGCACCTGCGTCATCCGCGGCTGCGTGCCCAAGAAGTTCATGGTCATGGCCTCCGAAGTCAGCCACGCGCTGGAGATCGCCGAGGGCTATGGCTGGTCGTTCGCCGACGCCACGTTCGACTGGCCCAAATTCCTGGAGGCCAAGGACGTCGAGATCGCGCGGCTGTCGGGCATCTACGCCGCCAATCTGGGCAAGGCGGGCGTGGAACTGGTGCATGGGCGGGCGGTGCTGAAGGACGCCCATACCGTCGAGATCGTCGGCAAGGACCGCAGCATCACCGCCGAGAAAATTCTGATCGCCACCGGCGGCCGGCCTTGGAAGCCGGAGGATCTGCCCGGCATCGAACACGCCATCACCTCCGAGGAAGCCTTCCATCTGCCGGAACTGCCCAAGCGCATCCTGATCGCCGGCGGCGGCTATATCGCGGTGGAATTCGCCGGCATCTTCGCCGGACTGGGGGTGGAGACCACCCTGATCTATCGCGGCCCCAACATCCTGCGCGGGTTCGACGACGACGTGCGCGCCCATCTGGCCGGCGAGATCGAGAAGCGCGGCATCAAGGTCATCCTGGGCTGCCAGCACGAGAAGATCGAAAAGACCGAGGCCGGCCTGGTCAACCACCTGCAAAACGGCATGAAGCTGGAGACCGACGTGGTCATGTTCGCCACGGGCCGCGTCCCCTACGTCAAGGATTTGGGCCTGGAAACCGCCGGCGTGGAGCTGACCGACCAAGGCGCGATCAAGGTCGATGCGTATTCCAGAACCACGGCAGACAATATCTGGGCCATCGGCGACGTCACCGACCGGATGAACCTCACCCCCGTCGCCATCCGCGAGGCGCTCGCCTTCCATCAGACCGTCTATCGCGACACCCCCCAGCACTTCGATTACGAGGCCGTGGCGACGGCCGTCTTCAGCCAGCCGCCCGTGGGTGTCGTGGGGCTGAGCGAAGCCGAGGCGCGGCGGTCGTGCTCGAACGGCGTGGACGTCTATCTCACTCGTTTCCGCCCGATGAAATACGCCTTCACCGGCTCGGACGAGCGGGTCCTGATGAAGCTGGTGGTCGACGCCGACAGCCAGCGCGTCGTCGGCGTCCACATCGTCGGCCCCGACAGCCCGGAGATGATCCAACTGGCCGCCATCGCCGTGAAGGCCGGTCTGACCAAGGCCCAATGGGACGCGACCTGCGCCGTTCACCCGACCATGGCCGAGGAACTGGTGACGCTGAAGGAGAAGCAGTCGTCGGCGACCTCCGCCGGCTGAACCTTTACGGGCGAGGCCGCTCGCGGAACCGCTCCAACAGATCAAGGCGCGCGCTGAACGGCACGGGCGTCACGGTCGGTCCGGCGTTGCCGAAGTTCATCAGGCGGGTGTCCCCTGCCCTGGCCTTCGGCCATTCCGGGCGACCCACGCCGTTCGGATCGCCCGAGCGCGCGAAGGCGGTCCAATAGCCCATCATGGCGTCAGACGCCTTGCGATCCCGATCCTCGACTGGATACGGCAGGGTGTTCAGCGTGCCGAACACATAGGGCCGTTCAATCGCGTGCGTCGCACCGCCGTGCGGCTCTGGATTCTGCGGCGACGAGACGTCGAACCGATAGAGCCAGGCCGGATGCCCGGCCTTGTTGTGCAGCCGCGCCAGCATCCGCGCCGGTTCGGAAAAGACCAGGTCGGTGACGACCAGCTTGTCGAACGCCTCCAGACCGCCATAGGCTTGGACCGCGTCGGCCCGCTCCAGCCAGGTCATGTCGTCGTCGACCTGGCCATAGCCGTTGCGGTCGGTCGGGCGCATCCACCAGAATTCGGCGCTGTTCGTGCCGATGATCAGCGGCACGGCCGCCTGACGCCCGGCCTTGAAGGCGGCCTCGACCGTGGACGGCACGACGCGACCGTCGATCAAGGTCAGGTCGCCATTGGCGAACACCGGCGGCGGCGTCAGGAACAGGTCCGCCGGCGCCGCGCGCAGATCCGCCGCCGTGCGAAGACCCGCGCCATAGGCCCAGACCTCGCCCCTCTCGCGCGCGGACGGAGCGCCATGCGGCCCTTTGCGGTCCAGCGGAGTCTGCAACTCGCGCCCCAGTCCCGACTGGACCACGGCCCGGTCGAACAGGCCCCGCGCGGGCGGCGAGATCATCAGCCGGGTCACGATGGCCCCGCCCGCCGATTCGCCGAAGATGGTGACGTTCTTGGGGTCGCCGCCGAAGGCCGCGATATTGGCGCGCACCCATTTCAGCGCCGCGGTCACGTCCATCAGGCCATAGTTCGCGGCCGCCTCGCCCGCCGGCCGCTCGGCCGCCAGGGCCGGATGATCGAAGAAGCCCAGACGTCCCAGCCGATAGTTCAGTGTGACGACCACCATGCCGCGCCGGGACAGGGCGGCCCCATCATACAGCGGCGCGGTGCCCGAACCGTTCACCATCCCGCCGCCATGGATCCAGACCATCACCGGCGCCGGCGGACTGGAGCCGGCTGGCCGCCAGACGTTCAGGTTCAGACAATCCTCGCTCATCGGCAAGGGGCCGACGCCAGGATCCCCGCTGGGCGGCGCCTGGATGCAGATCGGCCCATAGGCGCCGGCGTCGCGCTGACCCTGCCAGGTCGGCGCGGGACCGGGCGGCCGCCACCGGCGCGCGGCCGTCGGCGGCGCCGCATAGGGAATGTTCTTGAAGGAAACCACGTCGCCGTCGGCGCGTCCGGTCAGGACGCCCTGCGAGATGCGGACGGTGGGCTGGTCGGCTGCGGGCGCGATCATGAGCGAGAGGGTGGCGAAGACGCCGGCGATTGTCATCCTCGCTGATTAGCAAATCCTGGCGACGGGCCAATGATCTTGCGGTCACAATCCCTGAAATCTCTCTATCGAACCGTTTCACGCATCGTGCGTTATCGCCAAGCTAGCGGGGTAGGCGTTGAACGATCCGAAGACATCAGACAGCCTGACGGCCGCCCAGACTGCGGCCCTGGGCGCGGCGTTCGAAAGCTCGCCCAATCCCTATGTGCTGTTGACGCCGGATTTGCGGATCGTCGCCGTCAATCGCGCCTACGAGGATGTGACAGGGGGGCGGCGACAGGACATCGTGGGCCAGCCGCTGTTCGCCGCCTTCGATTCCGGGCCAGGGTCTGACGCACCGGAAAACGTGCGCCAGGTGCGCGATTCGCTGGAAAAGGCGCGCGATACACGTCAGCGCGACCATCTGGCGGTCGTCCGCTTCTCGGTCGAAAAGACGCTGGCCGATGGGAGTGTTGGCTTCGTCGAACGGGTGTGGAGCGCGACGCACACGCCTGTGCTGAATGCGGCCGGAGAGGTCGAGCTGCTCCTGCAGCACACCAGCGACGTCACCGACCTGTCGCCTGAGATCAGGCCGGAAGAACCAACCACGGCTCTGGACGCCATCGTAGGCGGCTCGGTCCTTCGCCGCGCCCAGTCGGTGCAGGAGGACAATCGCCGCCTTGAAGGCGAACGCAATCGCCTGGTCGAAATGTTCATGCAGGCGCCGGGTTTCGTGGTCATTCTGTCCGGCCCGGATCATCGGTTCCAGATGCACAACGACGCCTATGGCCAATTGATCGGCCATCGCGACATCGCTGGAAAGCCGGTGCGCGAGGCCCTGCCCGAATTGGACGGTCAGGGCTTCTTCGACCTGCTGGACAGCGTCTTCGTCACGGGCGAACCCTACGAGGGCCGCGAAAGCGCCGCTCGCCTGCAACGCACGCCCGATGGTCCGCTGGAGACGGTCTATCTGAACTTCATCTATCAGCCGATCCGGGACGGATCAGGGGTGGTCGTCGGCATCTTCGTGCAAGGCCACGACGTCACCGCCAATGTCCTGGCCGCCCAGCGCCAGAAGCTGATGATCGACGAACTGAACCACCGGGTGAAGAACACCCTGGCCACGGTCCAGTCCATCGCCATCCAGACCGCTCGGTCAAATACCGATCCAGCCGGGTTCGCCGAGACCTTCCAGTCGCGGATCATGTCCCTGTCCCACACCCACAATCTCCTGACCCGAAGCCATTGGGAAGGCGCCGACCTGCGCGCTATCCTGCAGCATGAAACCGAAGCCTATGGTCCGACACGGATCAGTCTGATCGGTCCGCCTGTGTCTCTGGAGCCGTCGGTGGTTCTGTCGCTCGGCATGATCTTTCATGAGTTGGCGACCAACGCCGCCAAATACGGGGCCTTGCATACACCTGAGGGACGGGTGCTGATCGATTGGGCGCTGGCCGATCAACGCGATCGCAAACTACGCCTGACCTGGCGCGAAATGGGCGGGCCGAAAGTTACGGTACCGGACAGAAGAGGCTTTGGTAGTCGCTTGATTGAACGAAACATTCGCCATGATCTGGCGGGAGAGATCGATCTGGTCTACGCCCCTGAAGGATTGATTGCAGAGCTTACGATTCCGCTCGACAGGACCGCCGCAAAATGACCCAGCCCCTGACCGGCCGCCGCGTCCTGATCGTGGAAGACGAATCGCTTGTCGCCATGCTGATCGAGACCATTCTGGAAGACATGGAATGCGTGCCGGTCGGCCCCGCCTCCACTATTGACGAGGGTCTTGCCCTGGTGCGCGACGCCGAAGGGTTGGACGCCGCGCTTCTGGACGTGAATGTCGCCGGCCAGCAGATCTTCCCGGTCGCCGAGGCGCTGAAGGCGCGCGGCGTGCCGTTCGTCTTCTCAACCGGCTATGGCGAGGGCGGCCTGCCCGACGAATGGCGCGGCCAGCCCACCGTGCAGAAACCCTTCACCGAAGCCGCCATCCGCGACGCCCTGATGAAGGTCATCGGCCTCGCCGAGGTCTAGGTCGGCATCCGCCGGGGCGCGAACCAGCCGACATCGGTCAGTTGAACCGAGCCTGCGACCGCCAGCACCTTCAACGTATGGCTGATCAGCCGCCTGGCGCGCGGCCGACTACCTTCGAACTCGTCGACCAGATCACCCGGCGACATGGGCGCCCCCTCCTTTCGCAGAATGGCCAAGAGGCTGGACGCCAGGACGCCGGGTTCTTCGGGCAGCAAGACCTTTTCGCGAGAGGTCGGCAGCGTCGGTTGTACGGGCTTGGTCGCTTTGGATTGTCGGACCTTGTCCACCTGATAGACCGGCCGAACAAAGGCGACCTCGCCCGCCGCCTCCTGTTCGGCGCGGGCGTGGTTCAAACCGATCAGGCGATCCACGATCTGAGCGTCTGTCAGATCGTCCGGCCAGCCATAGGCGCGCGACACCTGCTGATCGAGACGCTGGTGCAGATGGTCGATCAGACCGATGCGCGCAGACTCCTGAGCCTCCCGCTCGACCTCGGTCAGGGCGTCGCCCTGCCCTATGCGCGCCCGGTCGTTGTAGAGGCCGGTCATGGTACGAACCGGGCTGGCGCTAAGAACGGATGCTCTCAGGGCATCCAACTCTTCAGCCAGCACGGCGATCTCTGCGGCCGCCGCTCCGGTCAAATCAGGCAAGGGAAAGGCGTCGAAGCAGACGCCCTTCACATAGACCGCCTCGCGCTCGTACTCGCCAATTCGCCCGGCGTTGGCGGCGAACCAGGCGCGGTGGTGACGCGACGACAACACGCCCAGAACCGCCGGATCATCGCTGGCGATCACCACCAGCTTGTTGTCCGGCAGGACGGATGCGTCCAGGAACCGGAACCAGCGATGTTTGGCCGTCTCGACCGTGACGATGTAGCGGCTCAAGCCCTGCAGCGCGGCGCGAAGGTCGCGCCGGGGTTCGCCGAAAATCCACCAGTTCTCGCGGTATGACGCGCGATTGTTTCGATCCCGTTCCGGCTTCACCGCCTCAATCAGATGCTGGAACAGCAAAGGGTGGCGACGCCTGGCCTCGCCCTCGTCCCAACCGAAGAAGTCGATGACCTGCACGCCCCTGGGCCGATCCGCCAGATCGCGACCGTTGCGATAATCCCGAACCGGAGACGGCGCATCCGCGTCCGAACCGGCCAGCAGCGCCTTTGCTCGTTCAGGCGTGACCTGAAATCCCGCGCCCATCAGCTGAACGCCGCGATAGGCCAGGCAGGCGTTGGCCTTGAGCGGGCGGACCTGCGCCAAACGACTGTCCAGCATCAGGTCGGCGCCGATGTCGCCGTGCCGTTCCTCAAACGTCACGGCGTCGGGATCGACAGGTCGCAGCCACCGGCCGTGGCCATCCGGCTCGCCCCGCTCGGCGACGGACATGGCGATCCTGACGTCGGCGCATCCTGCGCCCCTGACCCACGGATGATCTGGAATGGCGAAGACCAGCCTGATGGGCGGCGTAGCGCGCAGATGGTGCTCCAGCACGCGGCGCGAAAAGGTCTGGGTGATCGAGTTGGTGGTGATGAACCCGAACCGGCGCAGGATCGACCCCGGCTGCGTCAGGATTTCAGCCGCGCGATCCCACCAGGCGGTCACGAAGTCCGCCGACAGGAACCGCCCGCCTCTGATCGTCGCCAAAGCGTCCACATAGCCGTCGCCCAGTTCGCGTCTCAGACCCTTGCCGCCGATGAAGGGCGGATTACCGACGATGAAATGCACGGACGGCCAGGGCGTCGGGCGCGGATCGACGTAGGTCTCGGCCTCTCGCACGCCCGCTGCCTGGACCGGCGCCGCCTCAACGCGGGCATAGTCCAGCAAGGCGTCGGCATGCCGGATCGTGCGAAAATTCTTCAAAATCGGCTCGGACGGCGAGGAGCCGCCGGTCGCCTTGAAATACCATTGCAGATAGCCGATCCACATCACCATCTCCGCGATCCAGGCGGCGTTGGCGTTCTTCTCTATGCCATAGAACTGCTCCGGGCTGACGACCTGGCCCTGGAAGGCCAGAACGCCCTGGTGTTCGCCCATTTCGCCGAGCGTGCCGAACACCTCCTCTTCCAGCTCCTTCATCATCCGCATGGCGACATAGAGGAAGTTGCCGGTGCCGCAGGCCGGATCCAGAACGCGCGTCTTGCAAAGCTGCGCATGAAAAGCGTGAAGCCGGCGGCGCGCCTTCATGGTGTCGCCCTGGACGAAATCGGCGACCGCCTCGGCCTCCACGGCCTCCCAGTCCGCCCGTAACGGCTCCATGATCGTGGGCTCGACCAGCCGCTCGACAAAGGCGCGCGGCGTGTAGTGGGCGCCAAGCTCCGCGCGTTCAGCCGGGTCGAGCGCCTGTTCCAGCAGTGTTCCGAATATGGCCGGTTCCACATCGGTCCAGTCGCATTTCGCCGCCGCGATCAGCGCCGCCAGTTCATCCTCTGTGATCGGAAGCGTTTCTACCGTCTTGTACAGCCCGCCGTTGAACCACGGCACAGTCTGGCGCGTGGCGACACAATAGCCGCCCTTTTCCATCGTGATGAACAGGTCGCGCGCGCCCTCATGAAAGCGGTCGGCCGTTCCCCTGTGGCTTTGGAGCAGGTCCAGGAAGCTGCGGTGGGTTATCAGTTTCACACTGTCGGCGAACATGGCGAAGATGCACTGCATGACGAACCGGGCGGTCTTGGCGGCCTGGGCCGTGCGCTCCACCCGCCCGAGCCCGAACTGGCGGCGGTTGTTGATCGACTTGACCAGCCAGGCGAGCGAGGTCGCGATGTCCGTCGTAACCTCCGCGGATCGCGCGGCGGGGTCCAGCGACATAGGATCGGTCCAGACTCGACGCAGCCGCTCGCGCACGTCAGGCGAGCGCAAGTGTTCCAAGGTGATGCGGTGGCCAGCCCGGTCGGGAAACGGCGCGTAGATCTTGCCCTGTCTCGCAAAATCGGACCACAGCTCGATCGAGCGCCCGACGTCGACGGTGATCAGGAAAGGCGGCCATTCGTCCAGCGCCTTGGCGTAGTTTTCGGCCTGGCGTTTGGCGATACGCATGACGCGGTCCAGCGCCTCCTGCGACGGCGCGCGAGACCTGGCGGCCGGCTTCGAAAGGAGCGCCAGTTGGGCGGCGGGATCCAGCGGTCCCCCGTCTCGGCGTTTGCGCGACTGCTTGGCCTCGAGAACGAAGCAGCCACGCTTGGCGCAATCGATCCAGCCCGTCGTGGTCAGTCCGTTGTCGTGAAGGAACTGGATCGGGCGCTCGAAACAGTAGTCCAGATCGCCGGCGCGCTCATCGTCCGGGGCTGGCGCGCCGATCAGGCGGCAAAGCTGGATGATGAAGGTTTGATAGTGCGCGCGCTCGCTGATGGGGGCGGCGGACCAGTGCGCGATGAAGGCGTCCACATCGTTCGATTGTTCTGCGAGCATACAGACAATCTATGGTTATCCTCACGCACAGCGCAACCTAAACGCGATTTCCCTTGAGATAGCGCTGGTTCAGCAACGGCTTGCCAAGCCAGTAGCAAAGTTCGGCCGGGCCGGAGACGTCCCAAACCGACAAGTCGGCCGCCTTGCCCGATTCCACCGTTCCCGCCTCTTGCAGCATCCCGAGCGCTCGGGCGGCCTCTCGCGTCGCCCCGGCCAAAGACTCCTCAGGGGTCAGGCGGAACTGGACGCAGGCTAGGGTCATGGCGGCGGTCATGGAGGCGACGGGCGAGGTGCCAGGGTTGCAATCCGTGGCGACGGCCATTCGCACGCCATGGCGGCGCAGCAGATCGACCGGCGGCGCCTGGGTCTCGCGCAGCATCAGGTAGGCGCCGGGCAGCAGGACCGCGACGACGCCGGCGGCGGCCATGGCGGCGACGCCCTCTTTCGTCGCGTGTTCAATGTGATCCGCCGACAACGCCCGATGACGCGCGGCCAAAGCCGCCCCGCCGCCGTCCGACAACTGGTCGGCATGCAGCTTTACCGGCAGGCCCAGGTCGCACGCCTTGTCGAACAGCCGCGAGACCTCTTGGATGGAAAAGGCGATGGGCTCGCAATAGGCGTCCACCGCGTCGACCAGACCCAGCGCATGGGCGGCCGGCAAGATGTCGCCGATGGCCAGGTCGACATAGGCGGCGCGGTCGTCGCGATATTCGGGCGGCACAGCGTGCAGGCCCAGATAGGTGGTGCGAACACGCACCCCGCCTTCGCGCCCGATCCGGCGGGCGACGCGCAGCATCTTCAGCTCAGTGTCGCGATCCAGGCCATAGCCGGACTTGATCTCGACGGTGGTCACGCCGGACGCCTTCAGGCCCGCCAGGCGGCGCATGGCCGAGACGAACAGATCGTCTTCCGTCGCCACCCGCGTCGCCTTGACCGAAGAGGCGATGCCCCCGCCTGCGCGGGCGATCTGCTCATAGCTGGCCCCCCCCAGCCTTTGTTCGAACTCGCCCGAACGATCCCCGCCGAACACCAGATGGGTGTGACAGTCGATCAGTCCCGGCGTGACCCAGCGTCCATCCAGGCGGTCGGTCTGTGCGGCGTCAATGGCCGGGAGGTCGGCGCGCGGCCCGACCCAGGCGATGCGTCCATCCGCGATCGCAACCGCCGCATCGGTCACCGCGCCATAGGGAGGTCCGCCCTCGACCATGGTCGCGACATGACAGTCGATCAGCAGGCGGTCGGCCTTCATCGGCGGATGTCCTTCATGTGCGCAGGCGAAAAGCGGGCGACCAGATCGTAGCGGTCGCCGGGAAAGGTCTGCCATACGCGCGTCACCCCCTGCCCGTCCCGCCATGTCCGTCGCTCGACGCACAGGCAGGCGGCGCCGGGCTTCAGGCCCAACAGGCGCGCGGCCATGGCGTCGGCCTCGATGGCGGAAATGCGGTTCTCCGCCTCGGTCCAGGGCTGTGACTTCAGCAGCCAACTGCCGGGCGAAAGCGTCTGAAAATCAACGTCGACAGCCTGTGGCGCAGCGGCGAGCGCGATCAGCCGATGCTCCAACGCCAGAGGCGCCCCGTCCGCGCTGTGAAGGCACGTCAGGTCCAGAAGACGCCCGCCAGCGGCCAGTTCCCCTTCGTCGTCGTCCCGGGCGTTCCGCTCCACCCGATCCAGCAGCGCATAGCCATAGGCCTGACCGCGCGCCGCGACCTCGGCCTGCAGATCAGGAATGGCCAATACGGCGGCATGGGCCTTGGGCTGGGCGACGAAGGTGCCAGCGCGGCGGCGGCGCGTCACCAGCCCGCGCCCCGCCAGTTCGGAGATCGCCTTGGAGACCGTCATGCGCGAGCAGTCGTAGGTTTCGGTCAACTCATGCTCGAACGGAATCCGGTCGCCGGGCGACAGATCGCCGGACAGGATGCGGCGCTCCAGGTCGGCATAGATGCGTTGGTGCAGCGTCATGCCGCCGCCTCGCCCAAGATCCGCAGCAGGGCCTGGCGGTACCGGCTCTGAACCGCGTCGCGAGCGATATGGCGGCCGTTCTTCACCACCTCGCGTCCCGCCCGCCAGACCGAGCGGATCGCGCCGGATCGCGGCGCGCCGAAAATCCAGCTGTCCAGAACCGCATCGCCGTCGCGCCCGACGAAGGCGACCCCGTCCACATCCAACGACACGATATCGGCCCAGGCGCCCGCGATCAGACCGGACTTGACGCCCCCCGCCTGCGCCCCGCCCGCCAGAGCACGGTCATAGAGGGCGCGCCCCGTCGAGCGTCGCGGGTCGGCCATGACCCCGCGACCCCGTCGCGCCAGCCTCTGGCTGTATTCGAGCATCCGCAGCTCGTCGGACACGCCGATCTGGACGTTGGAATCCGTGCCGACACCAAACCGCCCGCCTCCTTGAGTGAAATCGACGGCGGGAAAGACGCCGTCGCCAAGATTGGCCTCTGTGATGGGACACAGGCCGACCACGGCATGCCGATCCATGATCCCGCGCCATTCCACCTGGGTCACATGGGTCGAATGGATCAGGCACCAGCGCGGATCCACGGGCGCATTGGCCAGAAGCCATTCGACCGGACGTGCGCCCGACCAGTCCAGGCAGTCCTGAACCTCCTTGGTCTGTTCGGCCACATGAATATGGATCGGCCCATCGCTCGCCAAGCCCGGCATCGCCGTAAGTTCGTCCGGCGCGACTGCACGCAGACTGTGGGGCGCCACACCCACCACGGCGCCCTCCATGTCGGCGGTCAAAACGTGGCAACGGCCAACCAAATCGGAAAACCCGTCCAGATCGGTGAGAAACCGCCGCTGGCCGTGCGCGGGCGGTTGGCCGCCGAACCCGGCGTGGGCGTAGAAGACCGGCAGCAGGGTCAGGCCGATCCCCGTCGTCCGGGCCGCCGCAACGATCCGGCCGGCGATCTCGGCGATATCGCCATAGGGCGCGCCCGACGGATCGTTGTGCAGATAATGAAACTCGCACACGCGGGTGAAGCCGCCTTCCAGCATCTCCAAGAAGGCCAAGGCGGTGATGGCCTCGATCTCCTCAGGCCCGCCGCGGTCCAGAAAGCGATACATCAGCGCGCGCCAGGTCCAGAAATCGTCGTCAGAAGGCCCACGCGCCTCGGTCAGGCCCGCCATCGCCCGCTGGAAGGCGTGGCTGTGCAGATTGGTCATGCCGGGCAGAGCGACGCCGCCGCCCGTGTCCGCCGGCTGGCGCGCCACGCCGGTTTCGACCCTGGCGATCCGCCCGCCCGCCAGCCCGATCCGCACCGCTTTCGCCCAGCCGTCCGGCAGCAGGGCGGCCTGGAACCAGAGGCTGCGATCCACAGGGTGCGCTTCAGGGGTCACTGGACAGGTCCGCATCTCTACGATCAATATGTCTAGACATACCACGACGGATCGATTTGGCGAGGGAGGCTGGAGCGGATGAAGGACTGGCTGACCATCCACGAGGGTTCGGCGCCGCTGGTGATCGGCCTGCCGCACACCGGGATCGATATTCCGCCCGAGATCGAGGCGCGAATGACCTCGCCCTGGCTGGCGCGTAAGGACGCGGACTGGTGGGTCGATCGGCTCTATGACTTCGCGGCCGACATGGGCGCGACGATGGTGCGGACGGCGATTTCACGCAGCGTCATCGACGTGAACCGCGATCCCTCCGGCGCCTCACTCTATCCCGGCATGACGACGACGGGCCTTTGCCCAACCGAGACCTTCGACGGCGAACCGCTGTATCGCAACGGCCAGGCCCCTGACGCCGACGAAATCGCAATGCGACGGGCGGCCTGGTTCGATCCCTATCATGCCGCGCTGCGGGGGCAGTTGGATCGGCTGCGCGCGAGCGGCCCCGTCGTCCTCTATGACGCCCATTCGATCCGTTCGGTCGTGCCGCGCCTGTTCGAGGGCGAACTGCCTCAGTTCAATATCGGCGACAACGACGGATCGACATGCGCGCCGGAACTGACTCAGGGCGTCGAGGCCGCCTGCGCGATCAGCGGCTTCAGCCTGGTCGTCAACGGCCGATTCAAGGGCGGCTGGACCACGCGCCATTACGGACGACCGAGCCTGGGGATGCACGCCATCCAGATGGAGTTGGCCGACCGGGGCTATATGGCCGATCCCGCCGGGCCATTGTCGCCCGACAACTGGCCCAGCCCCTATCGGCCGGAACGCGCGGAGCCGATGCGGGACCATCTGCGCCGCGTGCTCGGCGCCTGCATCGCCTTTGCGGAAAGCCAGAGATGAACACGCCGAACACCCGCATCGTCCGCAGTCCGCGCGGGCCGGAGATGACCGCCAAGACCTGGGCCGCTGAGGCCGCCCTGCGGATGCTGATGAACAATCTGGACCCGGAGGTCGCCGAGCGGCCCCAGGACCTGGTCGTCTATGGCGGCATCGGCAAGGCGGCGCGCGACTGGGCCGCCTTCGACCGCATCGTGGAGACCCTGCGCGCGCTGGAGGCGGACGAGACCCTGCTGGTGCAGTCAGGCAAGCCCGTTGGCGTGTTCCGAACCCATGCCGATGCGCCGCGGGTGCTGATCGCCAACTCCAACCTGGTGCCGAAGTGGGCGACCTGGGAGCATTTCGGCGAACTCGATCGCAAGGGGCTGATGATGTACGGTCAGATGACGGCCGGGTCTTGGATCTACATCGGCACGCAAGGCATCGTGCAGGGCACCTACGAGACCTTCATGGAGGCCGGACGCCAGCATCACGGCGGCGACTGGTCGGGCAAGTGGATCTTGACGGCAGGCCTGGGCGGCATGGGCGGCGCCCAGACCCTGGCGGCGACCATGGCCGGCGCCTCGTGCCTCGCGGTCGAATGCCAGCGCAGCCGGATCGAGATGCGGCTGAAGACCCGCTATCTGGACGTCATGGCCGAGACTTTGGACGAGGCTTTGGCCATGATCGAGACAGCCAAGGAAACCGGGAAACCGATATCGGTCGGGCTGTTGGGCAACGCAGCCGATGTGCTGCCTGAACTGGTGCGGCGCGGCGCAAGCCCGGATTTGGTGACCGACCAGACCAGCGCCCACGATCTGGTCAACGGCTATCTGCCGTCCGGCTGGACGATCGCGCAATGGGAGGATCGGCGGGTCAGCGACCCGGCCGCGGTGGCGGCGGCCGCGCGCAAGTCCATCGTCGCCCATGTTCAGGCCATGCTGGGTTTCCAGGCGGCGGGCGTTCCGGTCGTCGATTACGGCAACAATATCCGTCAGGTCGCCTTCGACGAAGGACTGAAGAACGCCTTCGACTTCCCCGGCTTCGTGCCCGCCTATATCCGCCCGCTGTTCTGCCGGGGGATCGGCCCGTTCCGCTGGGCAGCCCTGACCGGCGACCCGGAAGATATCCGAAAGACCGACGCGGCGATGAAGCGTCTGTTTCCCGACAATACAGGACTGCACCGCTGGCTGGACATGGCGGGCGAGCGGATCGCCTTCCAGGGCCTGCCCGCTCGCATCTGCTGGATCGGCCTGGGGGACCGCCATCGCGCGGGCCTGATGTTCAACGAGATGGTGGCGTCCGGCGAACTGTCCGGCCCCATCGTCATCGGCCGCGACCATCTGGATTCCGGCTCGGTCGCCAGCCCCAACCGGGAGACGGAGGCGATGATGGACGGGTCGGACGCAATCAGCGACTGGCCTCTGCTGAACGCCCTGCTGAATACGGCCTCGGGCGCGTCATGGGTGTCTCTGCACCACGGTGGCGGGGTCGGCATGGGGTATTCCCAGCACTCGGGCGTCGTCATCGTCGCCGACGGCACGCCGGAAGCGGCCATGCGGCTGGAGCGCGTCTTGTGGAACGACCCGGCCACCGGCGTGATGCGTCATGCCGATGCGGGGTACGAGATCGCGCGCAACGCAGCCCGCGAACACGAACTGAACCTGCCCAGCCTGAAGGCCTGACGATGACCACCCTGACCATCTGCGAGGCGCCCCTGACCCTGGCCCAGCTTCGCGCCGTGCTGGACGGCCCCGTGACGGTTTCCATCACGCACCCCGCCTGGACCGATGTGGAAAGGGGCGCGGCGACGGTGGCGGCGATCGTGGCCGAGGGGCGCACCGTCTATGGGGTGAATACCGGATTCGGCCTCTTGGCTAACACCAACATTGCGCCACAGGACCTTGAAACCCTTCAGAAGAACCTGGTTCTGAGCCATGCCTGCGGCGTTGGCCCGCTACTGCCGGATGCGGTGACGCGTCTGCTGATGGTGCTGAAGATCGCCTCTCTTTCGCGGGGCGCCTCGGGCATCCGGCGCGAGACGCTGGAGGCGTTGGTCGCCCTGGTCAACGCCGGCATCCTGCCCTGCATTCCGTCCAAGGGATCGGTCGGGGCGTCCGGCGATCTGGCCCCGCTGGCCCATATGTCCTGCATCCTGATCGGCGTGGGCGAGGCGCGGGTGGACGGCCAGACGCTGGAGGCCGAAACGGCTCTGGCGCGCGCGGGGCTGACGCCGCTGACGCTGGGCCCCAAGGAGGGTCTGGCCTTGTTGAACGGCACCCAGTGTTCGACGGCGCTGGCCTTGGCGGGCCTGTTCGCGGCCGAGGCGGTTTTCGCGGCCGGCCTGGCGGCGGGCGCCCTGTCGGTCGATGCACTGAAGGGGTCCGACGCCCCCTTCGATCCGCGCATTCACGCCCTGCGCGGCCAGCCCGGCCAGATCGCCGTGGCCGCCGCCTTGCGACGACTGATCGACGGTTCGGCCATTCGCGACAGCCACCGCGACGACTGCGCCAAGGTGCAGGACCCCTACTCCCTGCGCTGTCAGCCTCAGGTCATGGGCGCCGTACTGGACGTGCTGAAGACGGCAGCCGCGACGCTGGAGCGCGAGGCCAACGCCGTCACCGACAACCCGCTGGTCTTCATTGAGGACGGCGACGTAATCTCGGGCGGCAACTTCCACGCAGAACCCGTTGCTTTTGCATCCGATCAGATCGCTATGGCCCTATGCGAGATCGGCAATATGTCCGAGCGTCGCACGGCCATCCTGGTCGATCCGAAGATGAGTGAACTGCCGGCCTTTCTGGTCAAGGAAAGCGGCCTGAACTCCGGTTTCATGATCGCCCAGGTCACGGCCGCCGCCCTGATCGCCGAGAACCGGATGGTGGCCCATCCGTGCAGCGTGGACACGGTCCCGACCAGCGCCAATCAGGAGGATCACGTCTCCATGGCCACCCACGGCGCGCGCCGTCTGCTGGACATGGCCGAGAACGCGGCGACGGTGGTGGGCATCGAACTGCTGGCGGCGGCGCAAGGGATCGAGTTTCACCGCCCCCTGACCAGTTCGCCGGCGCTGGAGCAGGTCTTCGCCATCGTGCGCGAAGCCGCCGCCCCCTACGCCAGCGACCACTATTTCGCGCCCGACATCGCCCGCGCCACCGACGGCGTTCGGGCGGGGCGTTACCGGGCGTTCGCCGACGACCTGCTGCCGTCCGCCTGAGCCCCGCCCCGCCCCGCCTGGGCGCCTGGGCGCCTGGATCAGCCGCCCAGAACGCCCAGGTGTTCCATAAGGATCATCGTGCCCAGGCCGATCAGGGCCACGCCGCCCACGATCTCGGCCGCCTTGCCGAACTTCAGGCCCACGGCCCGGCCGATCAGCATGCCGATAGTGGTCAGGACGAAGGTGGTGAAGCCGATCGAGGCGGCGATCACCCAGATGTTGGCGCCGATGAAGGCCAGGCCCACGCCGACCGCCGCCGCGTCGATGCTGGTGCCGATGGCGGTGGCGATCAAGGCCCACGGACCCGAGCGACGGGGGGCGGCGTCCTCGTCGCCGTCGCGCGGCTTGGCGCCTTCCCAGATCATCTTTCCGCCCACGATCAGCAGCAGGGTGAAGGCGATCCAGTGGTCGATCCGCTCGACCAGACCGGCGGCGATGATCCCCAGCCCCCAGCCGATCAACGGCGTGATGGCCTCGATCACCCCGAACACCAGGCCCGCCTTGACGGCGGCCGGCACGGTCGGTCGGTGCGACGCACCGCGCCCCACGGCGGCCGCGAAGGCGTCCGTGGACATGCTGAGGGACAGAACGGCAATGGCTCCTGGGGTCATGCGAAATACTCCACCGGGCAAGCGACAGCGGTCCCCACGCCGGCCGGTGCGGCGGTGGAACACGCTGGTCTCGCTAGGCGGTGGTCCGCTGATCGCGCCACGCGCCGAAGCGCGAGTGTGTTGACGCGATCCCGACGATGCGACGCCGGAAGCTACTCCCCAACAGGAGGCGGCGCTCTACACGACCCGATGCGCGCTTGGCAACCGCTCACGATCAGTCGAAGGGTCGCAAGGGGGCGCGGCGTAACGCCGCCAGATTGGCGGAGTCGGTGCAGAAACAGACGGTTCGCAGCTGGCGCACCACCTGCTGAAAATGTTCGACCACCGCCTCCGAAGAAGTCGTGGCCGCCGCCAGAACACCCGCCGCCTGGCCCACAATGTCGGCGCCCAGCCGAATCGCCTTGGCGGCATCCACTCCGTCACGAACGCCGCCCGAACCGATGATGACGGCCTCCGGGCAGGCGCGCCGCACATCGACGAGGGCCTGGGCGGTCGGCGCGCCCCAGTCGGCGAAGACGGCGGCGTGCGCCTGATCGAACGGGTCCGAGGCCCGTTCGCCCTCGACCAGAGCCCAGTTTGTGCCGCCCGCGCCCGCCACTTCCACCGCCGCCGCGCCCATGTCGATCAACCGGCGGGCGGTGCGGCCGGACAGGCCCGCGCCCGTCTCCTTGACCACCACCGGGGCGTCCAGTTTCAGGATCAGCGCCTCCAGCGCCGCGCCCACGCCCCACCAGTCACGGTCTCCCTCAGGCTGACAGGCCTCCTGCAGGGGGTTCAGATGAACGACCAAGGCGTCGGCGTCGATCATGTCCATGGCCCGCCGCGCCTCGTCCAATCCGAAGCCGCGCGTCAGCTGGGCCGCGCCGATACTGAACAGGATGACGGTATCGGGGGCGCGACGACGCAGGGTCCGGTCCAGCCCCCCGCTGTCGTCGTTCTTGATCGCCGCCCGCTGCAATCCCACCGCCAAGGCGACACCCAGATGCTGGGCCGCCTCGGCCAGGCGGGCGTTGATCGCCTCTGACCGGCTGGGACCGCCGGTCATGGCGCAGATTAGCAGAGGCGCCTTCAGCCGCCGGCCCAGAAAGTCGGCCCCCAGGTCGATCTTGTCGTGATCAAGGTCCGGCAAGGCCTCGTGGACGAAATGCACCCGGTCGAAACCGGCGGCGCGCGCATGACGTGCCCGCCCCGCCAGAACGACGTCCAGATGCTGTTCCCTGCGGTCGGGCGCGGCGGCGTCGCTCATGAGGGGACTACTCGGACGGCGTCTGGCTCCGCGCTTCGCTGCTGCGGCCGCCCGTCGCGGGCTGGCGTTCCACCGTCAGGGCGTAGGCGCCCGTCTGATTTGCGCCATAGGCGCGGGCGCGCACCAGATACCAGCCGTCGTCGGGCGCCGTCCAATCCAGCTTGGCGTGAGCGTCGGACAGGCCGTCATCGTCGGTGGCCAGGCTGGAAAAGTCGCCGTCGTCGTCCTGGCGGCCCAGGTCGATAAAGGAGTCGAAGGCGTTGGAGACCATGGTCAGCCGCAGCTTCTCGTCCTTCTTGGCCTGGAACCGATAGGCGTCGAAATAGGCGCCTTCGTCCGTCAGGGCCGACGTATCCTTCAGCACGCCACGCACCGTGGACCCCACCAGCAGGCTGCCGGGTCTGGGTTCGGGCCCGCGATCCGACAGTTCGAAGGAATAGAGCCCTTTCTCCTCTGCGCTCAGCGGCATGGCGCGCACTACATAGTCGCCGTCTTCCGGCAGGGTGAAGGTCAGGCGTGAATCCGTGCCCTCGGCCAAGCCGTCGTCGTCGCTGGCCAAGGCCTCGAAGGCCTCGCCCGCCTTGCCGATCTCCAGATAGGCGTCGAAGTCGCCGGAGCGCAGTATGGCCTGAACGCGCTGCCCCTTGGTCCCGGTGAAGACGTAGGCGTGATAGCGTTTGCCATCGTCCCCTTGGGGGCTCGCATCGCTGATCTCGCCCTCGGCCGTCTGGCCGAATACGGCCGGCGTCGGAGGCGGCGGCGGCGCCGTTTCGGTCAGTTTCAGCGTATAGTCGCCCTCGGCTTCGTCGCTGAAACCGCGCGCCTCGATGATGTAGTCGCCGGCCGCGTCCAGGGTGCGGCCGATGCGGGCGTCGGTGCCTGAGCCCGCGCCGTCGTCGTCCTCGGCCACCAGACCGCCGTCGGAGGCGCGGCGCAGCGTCAGATAGGCGTCGAAGTCGCTGGACTTCATTTCGATGGCGACACGCTGACCGGCCGTTCCGGTGAAGCGGTAGGTGTCGGCGCGCTGCCCATCGTCGTTGGTGGCGCTGTCGTCGCCCAGTTCGCCTTTGATCTCGTCGCCGACGGCGATGGGCTTGGACGGCGGCGCGGGCGGCGCCTCGGCCAGCCCCAGCGCATAGCGACCCAGGCGTTCGTCCACGCCCGTCGCTCGGATCACGTACTCGCCGGCCGACGGAGCCGTGAAGACGAGGCGTGAGTTCAGCCCGCCGCCGGGCGCGTCGTCGTTGTTGGCCAGTTCGGTGAAGTCCGGGCCGTTCATACGGCCGACCCGCACCAGCGGATCGATGTCGCTGGAGTCCAGGGTGATGACGAACCGGTCGCCCGCCGCCGCTCGGAAGGCGTAGGCGTCATAGCGTCCGCCGTCCTCCTGCTCGGGATCATGGTCCGTCAGTTCTCCGCTGACCGTCGCGCCGACGCGGATGCCGGTCGGGCGCGGGGCGCGGGGCGCGGGGGGACGTTCCTGCAGCGACAGGCGATAGTCGCCGCCGTCCAGGCCGCTGAGCGTGCGCGCCCTCAGCACATAGACGCCGTCCCGCTCGGGCGTGAAGCGCAGGCGCGCATTAGTGCCGTCGCCCAGGCCGTCGTCGTCCTCGGCCAACGCCTCGTCCATCGCGCCATCGGCGTAGATCGCCAGATAGGCGTCGAAGGCGTCGGAGCGCAGCACGGCCTCTAGTCGCTGGCCGGCGCGCGCCTGGAAACGGTAGTCATCGTAGCGATATTCGTCGTCCGCCGCCTTGGCGTCGCCGTCCGTCAGTGCTCCGCTGACGCTGGCGCCGATCCGCAGCGGCTGGGCCTCCTGGGCCAGGGCGTGACTTGCGGCGCCGATCAACGCGATCAGGCTGACGGCGGCGGCGAGAGAGGGACGGCTCATGAATTTCTCCAGCTTTGGACCGGGATCATAGACGCCGAACCGGCGCGGCTGTAAATCGCCACCATCTTGATTTCCCCGCCAAACGGAGCTGCCATGTCAGCCGAATCCACGCCCGCGACCCTGATCGACGGCAAGGCCTTTTCGGCGACGCTGGTCCAGCGGGTGGCAGCCGCCGTCGAGCGGCTGGGGGCCGAACACGGCGTCAAGCCTGGCCTGGCGGTCGTCATCGTCGGCGAGGATCCGGCCAGCCAGATCTACGTCCGCAACAAGGGCGAGACGACCCTGCGCGCCGGGATGCGATCCGACACCCACCGCCTGGCCGAAACGACCAGCCAGGACGAGCTTCTGGCCCTGATCGCCCAGTTGAACGCCGATGCGGGCATTCACGGCATTCTGGTGCAGTTGCCCCTGCCCGCCCACATCGACGCGACCGTGGTGCTGGACGCGATCGACCCGGACAAGGACGTGGACGGGTTTCATGTCGTGAACGCGGGCCGTCTGGCCGTCGGCCTGCCGGGGCTGGTTCCGTGCACGCCGCTGGGCTGTCTGATGCTGCTGAAGGATCAGTTGGGCGATCTGTCGGGACTGAACGCCGTGGTGGTGGGCCGCTCCAACATCGTCGGCAAGCCGATGGCGCAACTTTTGTTGGGTGAAAGCTGCACCGTCACCATCGCCCATTCGCGCACCCACGATCTGCCCGCGGTTTGCCGCGAAGCCGATATTCTGGTGGCGGCGGTCGGACGGCCCGAGATGATCCAGAACGATTGGATCAAGCCCGGCGCCACGGTCATCGACGTGGGCATCAACCGCGTGCCGTCCGCCGATCCGGCCAAGGCGGCGGAGGGCAAGACCCGTGTCGTCGGCGACGTGGCCAGGACGGCTGCGGGGGTCGCCGGTCGCATCACCCCGGTTCCTGGCGGCGTAGGCCCCATGACCATCGCCTGCCTGCTGGCCAATACCTATTCGGCCGCCTGCCGCATCAACAATCTCCAACCGGAGCCATTGGACGCTTGATGCATTCCTGCGGCGGGTCAATATTCGACCCGACGGCGATCTGCGCCGATAGGGAGATGTCATGGTTCGCCTTAACGCGCGTGCGCTGGCCTTAACGGCCGCCCTGTTGATCACCCCGGCCGCAGCGGGATGCGGCTACAACACCATTCCGACCAAGCAGGAACGCGCCGAGGCCGCCTGGGCCGATGTGCAGAGCCAGTATCAACGGCGTGCGGACCTGGTGCCGAACCTGGTCGCCACGGTCCAAGGCGCGGCGATCCAGGAACGCACGACGCTGACGGACGTGATCAACGCCCGCGCCCGCGCCACATCGGTCAATGTCTCGGCCGACGATCTGGATAATCCGCAGGCCTTCCAGCAGTACCAGGAAGCGCAAGGCCAGCTGTCGGGCGCGCTGTCGCGCCTGCTGGTCACGGTCGAGGCCTATCCTCAGCTTCAGGCCAACCAGAACTTCCTGACCCTGCAATCGCAACTGGAAGGCACCGAAAACCGCATCCAGATCGCGCGCCGCGACTACAACGAGGCCGTTCGCGACTACAACACCACCCTGCGCACCTTCCCGCAGGTGATCTGGGCCAAGACCCTGCATGGCGGGTCCAAGCCGATGCAGCTGTTCACCGCGACCGCCGCCGCCCAGTCGGCGCCGCAGGTCAACTTCAACCTGAACGCCCCGCCGTCCAACGCCTCCGCACCCGGCGGCGGCGCGCCCGCCGTCGCGCCCGGTTCCACCCCGCCGGCCCAGTGACACGCCTGCTCACGCCGGGGCGACGTCCGACCGACGTCGCCGGCTGGCTGATCGGCCTGGCGGTCCTGCTGCTGTTCGCCGTTCCGGCGATGGCGCAGTCCAAGATCGACTTTCCGCCCCTGAGCGGCCGCGTGGTTGATCAGGCTGGTTTGCTCGATCCCGCGACCGAACAGGCCCTGACCGAGAAGCTGCAGACGCTGGAAGCCGCGACCACCGACCAGCTTGTCGTCGTGACCGTCAGCAGCCTCCAGGATCAGGAGATCGAGGACTACGGCTATCAGCTGGGTCGCGCCTGGGGCATCGGTCAGAAGGAAAAGGACAACGGCGCCATGCTGATCGTCGCGCCCAATGAGCGCAAGGTCCGGGTCGAGGTGGGCTATGGGTTGGAGCCGATCCTGACCGACGCCTTCTCTTCCCAGGTCATCCGCAACGACATCCTGCCGTCCTTCCGCGACGGCGACTACAAGACCGGCGTGGTCAAGGGCGTGGATGCGCTGATCGCGCAACTGTCGCTCGATCCCGCCGAAGCCCAGGCCCGCGCCCAGGCCGTCGCGGACGAACAGGCCAAGGACAAGGGCGGCTCCATCGCGCCTCTGGTGATCGTCGCGATCATCTTCCTGTTCATGTTCTTGGCCGCCGCGCGATCCGGTCGCGGACGGCGCAGCGGCGTCGGCTCCGTCCTGCTGTGGGCGGCGTCCGAGGCGCTGCGCGATTCAGGACGCGGCGGCGGGGGTTGGGGCGGCGGAGGCGGCGGCTTCGGCGGCGGGGGTGGATTTGGCGGAGGCGGCGGCGGCTTCGGCGGCGGCGGCGCGTCAGGAGGATGGTGATGCAGATCACGGACAACGACCGCGCCCGCATCGCAGCGGCCATCGCCGGCGCCGAGGCCCAGACCTCGGGCGAAATCTTCTGCGTCGTATCGCGGCGCGTCTCGTCCTATCTGGACGTCAGCCTGGCGTGGGCGGCGGGCGCGGCCCTGATCGCTCCCATCGTCTTCGTCCCCTTCGTTCTGGACCTGCGTTGGCCCGGCGGCGGCTGGGAGGCCGCGCATCGGGCGGCCGAGGCGGCGAGCACCGGACAGACCCTGGCCATATACGCCCTGTCGCAGGCGGTGGTGTTCGTGAGCGTCTTCCTGCTGACCCGCATTCCCGCCCTGCGCCGCCTGTCCACGCCGGCCGGCGTGCGACGCGGACGGGTGCGAGAAGCGGCCCTGCAGCAGTTCCTGGCCCACGGCGTCCATGTCACGCGCGAACGCACCGGCGTCCTGATCTTCGCCGCCCTGGACGAACATCAGGTCGAGTTGATCGCTGACGAAGCCATTCACGCCGAGGTGGAAGAAGCCGACTGGGCTCAGGCGGTGGACGCCCTGACCCGCGAACTGCGCGAAGACCGGCTGGTCGAGGGCTTTTCAGCCGCCGTCGCCCTGTGCGGCCAGGTGCTGGCCAGGCACTTCCCGCCGCGACCGGACAATCCCAATGAGTTGCCGGATCATCTGATCCTGTTGTGAATCGTCGTATCGGGGTCGCATTCCGGGGCCAGAAGGCCTAGGCCCACGTCGAAGCCAGACGCCATAGCCCCCCCATGCCCCGCCTTCTCACCTACAATGTTCACCGCTGCGTCGGCACAGACCGTCGTCTCGATGTCGACCGTATCGTCGCCGTCATCGGCGAATACGAGCCGGACATCGTCTGCCTGCAAGAGCTGGATGTAGGCCGGTCGCGGACCAATGGCGTGGATCAGGCGCGCGCCATCGCCGATGGTCTGGCCATGACCTCGCGCTTTCACCCGGCGATGCGGGTCGAGGCGGAACTGTATGGCGACGCCATCCTGACCGCCCATCCTGAACGGCTGATCCGCGCCGACGCCCTGCCGACCGTCACAGGCATTCCCGGGCTTGAGCCGCGCGGCGCCATCTGGTCCGAGATCGAGATCGACGGTGTGGCCCTGAACGTCTTCAACACCCATCTGGGTCTGGTCCCGCGCGAACAGCGCCTGCAGGCGGCGGCCCTGATCGGGCCGGGCTGGCTGGGCGGCTGCGCCGGACCGATCCTGTTGGCGGGGGACTTCAACGCCACCTCGATCACCCGTCCCTATCAGACCCTGTGCCGCACTCTTGAAGACTGCCAGCGTCAACTGGGCGTCAAGCCCAGCGTCAAGACCTTCCCCTCGGCCTTTCCGGCCATCCGTATCGACCACTGCTTCGTCAGCCCGCACATTCGGATACGCGCAGTGCGCTCGGCCTTTTCGCCGCTGGCGCGGGTGGCGTCGGATCATCTGCCGCTGATCGTCGATTTCGACGTGGTTCAGCCGGGCGCCTGACCGCCTTCGGAGATCGGTCGCGTCCGGTGCGAGCGGTTCAGCCGCTTCCAGGGCCGCCAGGCGTCGGTGGAGGATGTAGGATCGCCCAGCTGCCATTCCGCGAACATCCGCTGGATGCGGGTAGGCGGCTCCGAACCCAGCGGCTTCAGTCGATCCGTCTCGAAGCTGCAGATCGCCTGGCCGACCGAGCCGAACACCGCTTCCACCGCCGCATAATCCTCGGTCGCGACGCCCAGCCAGTGGGCGATGGTGCGATGGCGGTGGGCGGTGATCGCCGCGCGCCCCGCCGCGTCTGTCGGTTCGGCGGCGATGTCGCATTCGGTATCCAAGCCCATCGAACGGTTGTTCAGATTGGTGGACCCGATCCTTATCAGCCGGTCGTCGATGATCGACATCTTAGCGTGGACGATGATGCGGTCGCCGTCCTCGGTCAGGGGGGCGAAGGCGAAGAAACGGTTGAACTTGTCCGCCTGCTCCAGCCGGTAAAGCACCTCAGCGCGGGCCGTATCCATCGTCAGGCTGTCGAACCAGCTGGGGCTCTTGGCGGTTGAGACGACGATGATCTGCGGCCCGTCCGGCTCGGCCAGACGCTGCGCCAGAGCGGCGGCGATCACCGGCGATGTGAAATACTGGTTCTCCAGATAGATCAGCCGTTTGGCGCGCCGAATGGACTCCAGATGCAGGGCCTCGCTCTCGCGCACCTCGTGCCGACCGGCCCATTTCGGCTCGGTGCGGGCGATGCCGACCGGCACGTCCGTCATCTGGACCGGAACGTCGTCGGGCCACGGATCGCCGTCGACCTGATCGGGAATGGTGCGTTCCCACGTCGCCTTGAACCAGCGTTCGCGCGCCAGATCGGCCAGCGCCCGCGCCGCCGGACCGTCCATAACCGACATCACTTCGTGCCGCGCCTTGCAGATGACGCCGCTGGGCAGGGCGCGGCGCGGATCACCGTCCAGATGTTCGTCGGAGTCCCAGCGGTCGGTCGAGATGTCGCCCCCGCCGCAAAAGGCCAGCTTGTCGTCGATCACCACCACCTTCTGATGGTGGCAGGCGCCGATGGGGCCGGGCGAATCCAGACGGAACTCCACCATCCGCTTGCGGAACCAGCGCTGAGCGCGATGGGGATAGAAGCCCTGCGACGCCGCGATCAGCAGGGGCGATTTCCAGATCAGCAGCCGCACGTCCAGATCGGGCTTCTTCTTGACCAGCAGTCTAAGCTGGCGTCCGATCTCGGCGCTCTTGTCGCCCGGCCGCGTTTCGGGATCCAGATGGGTGCGCGGATCGAACTGCCAGCCCAGAAGGACGATGGACCGTTCCGCCTTCTGGATGGCCGAGGATAGGGCGTCGAAATAGGCCTCGTTCTCCATAAGCACGGAGAACCGATGGGCGACGGCCGAGGTCCACAGACCCGGCCCCGGCTCCAGCAAACTGCCGTCGTAACTATCGCCGCCTTGCCCCATGCAACCCCTCTGCCTGATTCGCGTGACACGGTGTCGGAGCGCCTAGGTTCTCCGTTTCATGCGCTTGGCGTCGGGTCAATCTTTCAGAACGCAGGCCTTAAGGCGGGATTGTGACGTTCGCCGATCTGAGGCATAAGGCGCATGGCCATTCAGGCCGCGAGGGAGGGTGGAATGCAGGCGCTGGTCGAACTGATCGCCGGCTTCATCGCTTTGCTGGCCGCAGCCGTCCTGTCGCAGTTCGGCGTGGACACGCACACCACCAACCATTCCGACCGCGAGGTCCATCGCGTGGCCGAGTGTCGCGACGGCGCCGCTTCGTCCACGGTCATGGTCGAGAGCAGTCGCGGCTGCTGACATAGCGGCCTGTTCGTCGGTGATCGACAGCTTACGCGCGCCAGCAGGTTCCGTCTGCCTCATTCCTGTTCTAGGGTCTGGACGGCGCTGTCGGACGCCTGCGTAGAGATCGAGTTTTTGAACTGATGAAGTCTCCCAAACGGCCGCCGCTGAAGCTGACCGACGAGGACGTGGTCGCGCCCGTCGATGCGCCGTCCATCGAGGAGACGCCCGTCGCCGACGCTTCTTTCGAACCAGAACCGTTGACCGACGCAGATCTGGAAATCGTGCAGCCCACGTTCGAAAGACCGATGTCCGAACGGCGTCGTCGTCGCCTGCTGGAAGAACAGCGTCTGGCCGAAGAACGCGCCGCTAAGGCCCAGCACGCGCCATCGCCCGAACTGACCGCCGAGGTCGAGTTGGCCGTCGCGACCGGCAAGCCCCCGGCCCCGTTCGAACTGTCGTCGCCTCCAGCCGTGAAGCCGCTCGCAACCAAGCGCGCCAGCGAGCCGTCCGGCCGCCACGCCTATCTGATCGCCGGCATCGCCTCAGCCCTTTGGATCGGCGGGGTCGCCTCCTGGGCCGCCTATGAGTTCGGGGCCGGCGGGGCCGAGTTGGACCCGTTGCGGATCGCCATCTACGCCCTGATCGCCTTGGCCCCGGCAGGCTTGGCCATCATGCTGGCCCATGCCGTGCGGCAAGGTGCGGGACTGGCGGCCGAGACCCGTCGCGCGCGGCAACTGGCCGAGGCGCTGGTGGCCCCGACGGCGCTGGCCGCCCAGCAGACCGGCGACGTGCTTCAATCCCTGCGATCCGACATCGACCACGCCGCCCTGGCGGCCGAGCGGGCGCGCGCCGACATGGCCCTGCTGCGCGAAGCCTTGGCCGAGGAGACGGCGCGCCTTAACGAGGCGGCTGACAACGCCGGCCGCACCGCTCGTCGCCTGGCTGAGAACCTGGGTCGCGAACGCGATCATATGCAGACGCTTGGCCTTCACTTGGACACTCAGGCGACCGGGGTGATCGACGCGGTCGAACGCCAGTCGCGCATGGTCGCCGACGCCTCGGACCTGGCCCAGGCCCAGTTGCGCGAGGCCGAGGCCGCGCTCGCCGCCCGCGCCGCCGATCTGGCGGCCGCCGCCGGCGAGGCCCAGGACGCCGCTCGCGTCGCGGCGGACGATCTGGCCCGCCAGACGATCCGGCTGGAGAACGCCGGCTCTGGCGTGGCCGAACAGATTCAGTCGGTCGAAGAGGGCCTGGGCCAACAACGCGCCTCGCTGGTCACCGCCGCCTATGCGCTGCGCACCGATCAGGAGGATTTCTCCGCCCAGGTCGAGAGCCAGCGCGCCCAGTTGATCGAACATCTGTCCGCGACCCGCAGCGCCGCCGGCGACCTGGACCGCACGGCCCAGACCTCGGTCGACGCCCTGCGCGATCTGGTCGAGGCCGCCGCCGACCAGTTCCGCGCCTTGGTGGACATGTCTCAGCGCGAGGCTGACGGTTTCGATTCCGCCACCAAGGTCGCGCTGGACCGCTTCGAGGCCTTGGCCGCTGAGGCCCGCGACGCTCTGATGGAGGAGACGCGCCGCGCCCTGGAGCAGATGCGCGCCACCGCTGAGGACTCCCGCGCCGCCGCCGCCGACGCCGCCGAACAGGCCCGTCTGCGCGCCGACCGCCTGGGCGAAACCCTGTTCGATGCGGCGCAGAAGGCCGATAACGCCGCCGACGCCCGTATCGAGGACGCGCGCCGCATCGTGAGCGAAACGTCCGGCATGGTCGAGGAGGCCGGCGAGCGGATGGTCAATCGCCTGGAGACCCTGGTCGGCCGCCTGAACGAGGCCCTGTCCGAGATCGACACCGCCGTCGCGGACATCGACGAGCGCGCCGCCCGCCTGCCCCAGGAAGCCCGTGTTCGCGCCGAGGCCGTGCGCGCGACGGTCGAGGACGGCCTGGCGTCGCTGTCCGCCGCCTCGCGCAAGGCCGCCGAGGACACCGAGGCCCTGGATCTGGGCTTCCAGGAGCGGGTGCGCCGCAACTACGACATGCTGACCGAGGCCGTTCGGCTCATGGGCGTCGTGTCCGGCGACGCCTCCCCTGCCCGTCGTCGCGAGGCGCCCCCCGAACCCGAACGCGTCGAACCGCGTGCTGCTCGGACGCCGGTTCCGCAGCCTGTCGAAGAGCGCAAGTTCGGTCTACGCAGCCGCTTGCGGCTTGAGCCGACCGAAACCCCGCGTCCCGTGGCCGACGAACGCCTGGACTGGAGCGACCTGGTCGCCCAGGATGACGGTGACGAGCCGCCCCTGAACCTGGACACTCCCGCTGCGGCGGCCGGCCCCACGCCGGCAGAGGCCGAGGCCCTGTCCGAGCGGGTGATGGCCGCCATTCGCCGTATGGGCGTCGATCCCAACGCCCTTCTCCCGCGCTCCCGTGTCGAGGAAGCGGCGCGCGCCATCGGCAAGGGCGACCCGGACGGCGGCCGCCAGATCGTGCGCCGCGTGGCGCCGGCCGCCGTTCGCAGCGTGTCGCGCCGGGTGCTCAGCGACGCCGAACTGCGCGCCGACGCCGAACGCTATGTGCGCCATTTCGCGGGCGGCCTGGCTGCTTCGGCCCGCGCGGGCGATGCGGCGGCGGTTCAGACCGCCCTGGCGTCGGACGCCGGACGCGCCTTCATGCTGCTGGACGCCGCTGTCGGCGATCTGGGCTAGGGAGCGACGGGACTTGACGATGCCCTCCAGTTGCCGCCACTTGCGGGTCACCGAACTGTCATGGGCATGGCGATGGCCGGCACGATGAGTGAAATGGACAGGGCGGCGGACGCCGACACCCGAAACGGCGACCGCCGCCCCGGCATCATCATCTGCGCCTATGAGGGCGAGGACACGGGCTGGGATTTGGTCGAGGACCTTTCCGGCGAAATCTGGAGCCCGGCGGGCGCACGCGCCGTGCCCATCGTCGGCAACGATCCCGACGCCCTGGCCTCGACCCTGGCGGCGCATCTGGGCAGCGGCGACTGCCGCGCCGTCCTGCTGGTGGGCCGCACGCACAAGGGTCAAGGCTTCCGGGTCCAGATGCGGGCCGAAAACCGGACGCTGGATCACAAGCATCGCCTGTCCAGCACCGGCCCCGGCGTCGCCCGCGCCACGGCGCCGGTCGCCGACATCGTGCGCGCCCTGACCGCTGCGGGTCTTGAAGCCGACGCTTCGTCCGAGGCGGAAGAGGACGCCGGTTCCTATCTGCTCTACCGGGTGCTGGCCGATCTGCCGGATGGGCCCTTGACGCCCTCCATCGGCCTGCTGCGCGCACCTGCCCCCGCCAATGAGGCCGCCGTGCGCAAGGGCGTCAAGGCCGCCGCCTCGGCCATGGCCAGCCACCTGACGCCCCTGCCCCGCGCCGGGTGAACGAGCGAAAGACAGGGGTCGATCTACGGTCTAGGTTGGCCAGATGATCGTGAGTCGCAAACTGATCCTCTTCGCCGCCCTGAACGGCGCCATGGCGGTCGCCGTCGGGGCCTTCGCCGCGCATGGCGCGGGGCCGCAGATCAAGACCCTGCTGACCACCGGCGCCCAGTATCAGTTGATCCATGCGGTTCTGGCGGTCGCCGCCGTTCAATGGCAAGCGGGCGGGCGGTTGACGTCCGTGGCCGGCTGGCTCGCGTCCGTCGGGGGTCTGGTCTTCTGTTTGTCCCTGCTGCTGATCGCCTTCCTCGGCGTGCCGGCCTTCGGCGTGATCGCCCCCATCGGCGGGGCGCTGATGATCGCCGGATGGCTGTGCCTCGCCTTCGCCGCCCTTCGTTCCTGACCGTTTCGTCCGAGTAGAAAGACCCCTGCATGGCCTTCCCCGCGCCCGCTGATCCGCGTCGCATCCTCTATCCCGAGGTTGAGGCCTATGCCTCCGGCTGGATGAGGACCGAGGGCGTGCACGAAATCTACTATGAGGAATCCGGCAATCCGCACGGCGTGCCGGTCATCGTGCTGCATGGCGGCCCAGGCGGCGCCGTCAATCCGGGAATGCGCCGGTTCTTCGATCCGGCCGTCTATCGCATCATCATGTTCGATCAGCGCGGTTGCGGCCTGTCGCGCCCCCACGCCTCGCTGGAGGACAACACCACTTGGACCCTGATCGCGGACATCGAACGGCTGCGAATTCTGTGCGGCGTCGAGAAATGGGTGGTGTTTGGCGGATCGTGGGGTTCGACGCTGTCGATGGCCTACGCCATCACCCACCCCGAGCGGGTCAGGGCGCTGGTCCTGCGCGGCATCTTCCTGCTGACGAAGAAGGAGTTGCACTGGTTCTATCAGGACGGCGCCTCGATGATGTTCCCCGACGCTTGGGAAAGGTTCCTGGAGCCGATCCCCGAGGCCGAGCGCGGCGACCTGATGGCGGCCTATTACAAACGACTGATCGGCGACGACGTGGCGGAACGCGAGCGGTGCGCCGTCGCCTGGTCAAGCTGGGAGGGCGAGACCGTCAGCGTGGAAGGCCCCAACGCCCGGCCCGAGAAGTTCGCCGAGCCGGAGTTCGCCGTGGCCTTCGCACGGATCGAGAATTGGTTCTTCACCAACGCCGGCTTCTTCGAGGAGGACGGCTGGATCCTGAAGAATGTGGACCGGATGCGGCATATTCCGTGCTGGATCGCCCAGGGTCGGTTCGACGTGGTCACGCCGATTTCCGGCGCCTGGGCCCTGCACCGCGCCTGGCCCGAGGCGCATCTGAATATCGTCGATGACGCCGGTCACGCATCGTCCGAGCCGGGCATCGTCGACAGCCTGGTGCGCGCCACCGACTGGGCCGCGACCGCCTGAAGCCGATCTCAGGTCAGAGAACCAGGGCCGCCCCGTCGATCACGGGGCGGCCCTTTCGCTTGCGGGATCAAAACCGTCTGGAGCCGCGCTCGTCCAGGCTCCAGGCGCCCGGCCCGGCGGTGAAGACGTAGAGGAAGACAAGGCAGAACAGGATGGCCGCATCGCCGCCATTCACCGCCGGCATCGGGTCCCGGGGGAAGTGGAACATCCAATAGGCCACCGCCATCTGACCCGAGGCGATGAAGGCCGCAGGTCGGGTGAACAGACCCAGCACCAGAAGCACGCCCGTCACCAGCTCGATGGCTCCGCCGATGCCGAACAGGGAAAGCAGGTCCTGCTGGCCGGGTTCGGCGCCCGCCGGGAAGCCGAACAGCTTGACCAGGCCGTGGGCGAGAAACAGCAGACCGGCGACGATCCGTAGCGCCGCCAAGGCTCTCGCCGACCATGCGCTTGCTTGGCTGAACATTGTCTTTCCTCCCGTTTGCATGCGTTGGCGCGATGCGGATTTCACGGCCGGACCGAGGTCCGACCGTGAAGCTTGATCCGAAAATCAGGCCGCGTCCACCAACACGATCTCGGCATCCGACAGGGCCTTGACCGTGATGACGTCTTCCTGGGCGATGGCGGCGCCGTCGCGCGCATTCAGGCGAACGCCATTGACCTCGACCTCGCCCTTGGCCGGCACCAGATAGGCGCGACGCGCCGCGCCTAGCGGATAGTTGGCGCTGTCGCCCGCATTCAGGGTCGCCGCCACGATCCGCGCATCGGTGCGGATCGGAAGGGCGTCGTCATCGCCGTCGAAGCCGGACGCCAGGACTACGAACTGCCCGGCCCGCTCACCTTTCGGGAAGGGCTTGGCGCCCCAGCTGGGCGCATCACCGCGCCGCGTCGGTTCGATCCAGATCTGGAAGATTCGCGTCAGCTCAGGCTCGGCATTGTACTCCGCATGGCGGATGCCGGTGCCGGCGCTCATCACCTGGACATCGCCCGCAACCGTGCGGCCCTTGTTGCCCAGGCTGTCCTCGTGGCTGATGGCGCCGTCGCGGACATAGGTGATGATCTCCATGTCGGCATGGGGATGGGGGGGAAAACCGGTGCCGGAGGCGATCTCGTCGTCGTTCCAGACACGCAGATTGCCCCAGCTCATACGGTTCGGATCGTAGTAGTTGGCGAAGGAGAAATGGTGTTTGGCGTTCAGCCAGCCGTGGTTGGCGCCGCCAAGGGATTCAAACGGTCTGCGCTCGATCATCGGTGGGGTCCTTTCGCGTCGGAACCGTCCGACGCCTTTGCTTGACGACAAGATAGAGATCGGCGACCGAACAGAAATAGAAACCAACGAAACTCATTGTTTCCCTTCGCATAGGCCGCAGCATGTCACGACTGCCCGATCTGGAAGCCCTGGCTATCTTCGCCAAGGTGGCGGAAACCCAGTCCTTCTCAGGCGCGGCTGAAAGCCTGTCCCTGTCCAAGGCCACTGTGTCCAAGGCGGTGACTCGGCTGGAGCAGCAGCTTCAGACCACCCTTCTTCACCGGACCTCGCGCCGGTTCGCCCTGACGGACACAGGCCGGACCCTGGCGGGACGCGCGGCCCATATGCTGGCCGAGGCGGAAGGGGCGGTGTCGGAGGCGCTGGACATGTCGGTGACGCCCCGCGGACTGGTGCGACTGGCCGCGCCCATGTCCTTCGGCATGGCCTATGTGGCCCCCGCCCTGCCCGAGTTCCTGGCGACCAACCCAGACATCTCGATCGACCTGCATCTGGCGGACGAGGTGATTGATCTTGTCGGAGGCGGCTTCGACTGCGCCCTGCGGATCGCCGCCCTGCCCGATTCCTCGCTGACGGCGCGCAAGCTGAGGCCGGTTAAACGCGCTCTGGTCGCCTCGCCCACCTATCTGGCGCAGCGGGGAAGGCCTAGCCACCCGAACGATCTGAACCGCCACGCCTGTCTCTGCTACGCCTATATGCCGACGCCCGACATCTGGCGGTTCAGCAACGCGGCGGGTGAAGAGGTCTTGGTGCGGCCGCAGGGACCGTTGCGAGCCAACAACTCGGACGCCCTCACGGCGTCGCTGTGGGCGGGGCTGGGCATCTTCCCCCAACCGGACTTCATCTACTGGAGGGATGTCGCGGGCGGCCATCTGGAGACGGTCATGACCGACTGGAGCCTGCCGCCCATCGCCCTTCACCTGGTCGCGCCCAACAGCGGCCCGAGACCCGCGCGGGTCACGGCCCTTATGGACTATCTAGCCGACCGGTTCAGCAAGCCGCTGTGGCCAGGCGATACGGTCGGCCGATAAGGCGTCAGCCGCACTTCACCTGCTTGACGATGTTGGTGGCCTCATCGAACACGAAGTTCACCCGGTTCTCGCGATAGTCCATCGTCGCCGCGCAGGTGGTGCACAGGACGCGGAAGGTCTGGCCGCTCGGCGCGGTCGGAATGGTAGAGCGATTACGCCCGACGTAGCTTTGATAGTCCTCGACCTTGCACGCCTTGAAGGCGGGTTCCGATCCGTTCGTCGGCGGCGTCGCGGTCTGAGTCGGGGCGCAGGCCGAAAGCGCAAAGGCGCCGGCTGCGAACAGCGTGCTAGCGATGAGTTTCATGATCCGTCCCTTCCATGTCGGCTCAGCCGCAGCGAACCTGTTCGATGATGCCGGTCTGCGCATTGTAGAAGATGTTCAGGCGATAGGCCGAAAAGTCCTGTTGCACCGGGCAGGTCGTACAGGTCACGCGGCGATTGACCACCTCGACGGGCACGGGAATCTCGGTGCGCGACTTGCCGACCAGATATTGCATCTCGCCAGCCTTACAGAAGTCTTGCGTCTGCCCGGTCGGCATCCGGCTGCCGACAGGCGGGTTCAACTGCGCCTGCTCGACCGCGCGTGGGGCGGGCGCCTCGGACACCGGCGTCGAACAGGCCGCCAGCAGGCCCAGCGCGATCAGGCCGCCTTTTCCCAGCGCCCTTCGTCCGACTGTTTCCAATAGGCCAGATTGGCGCCCTGATCCTTCAGCGTCTTCCAGCGGCTGCGGGCGTGCTGCAACGCCGGTTCGTCCCGCCCGTCGAAAATTATGAAGCATCGTTCGAACCCTTCCGTTGCGCCCATGTCTGCATCGTCGAAAATGAACAGCGCCTGAGCGCCGTTCAGGTTCTCCCCTGTCTCGCTCAACAGCACGGGCTGACGGTCGGCATGGGGCTGATCGGCCCGGCCGTGCGGCAGAAAGCTGTCTTCGCGAAACGTCCAGAGCAGTTCGTCCACATCGTCCAGACGATGGGAATGCGACGACTTCACCATGGCGCGCCAGCCCCGCTCAAGCGTCTTCTCGAGCAGGGTCGGCAGCACCTGATCCAGCGTGGACCGCTCCAGGTGGTAGAACCAGATTTCGGGCTCGCCGTTCATCCGGCCCTACCGATCCGACGATCAGGCTTCGTAGGTGTCGGCCACCATGCGATCCAGGGTGCGCACGGCGAAGCCAACGCCGCCCTCGGGCACGGTTGGGTTGGGGCTCTTGTTGGCCCAGGCGGTCGGGGCGATATCCAGGTGCGCCCATGGCACGCCGTTGGTGAAGCGTTGCAGGAACAGAGCGGCGGTGATCGAGCCGCCCGCGCGTCCGTTTCCGGTGTTCTTCACGTCGGCGATCTTGGAATCGATGTGCTGCTCATAGATGGCCGGGATCGGCATCCGCCAGAAGTTCTCGCCCACCTTCTTGGCCGCCGCCAGGATCGGATCGGCCACGTCGTCGGAGTTGGAGAAGACGCCGGCGTAATCCAGGCCCAGGGCCACGATCATGGCGCCCGTCAGGGTGGCCAGGTCGATCATGAACTTGGGCTTGAAACGCTCCTGCGTGTACCAGAGCGCGTCGGCCAGGACGAGGCGGCCTTCCGCGTCGGTGTTGATGACCTCGACCGTCTGGCCCGACATGGACACCACCACGTCGCCCGGACGCTGGGCGTTGCCGTCCGGCATGTTCTCGACCAAGCCCAGAACGCCCACGGCGTTGACCTTGGCCTTGCGGCCGGCCAGGGCGATCATGGTTCCAGTCACGGCGGCCGCGCCGCCCATGTCCCACTTCATCTCCTCCATGCCGTCGGCCGGCTTGATGGAGATGCCGCCGGTGTCGAAGCAGACGCCCTTGCCGACGAAGGCGATGGGCTGACCGCCCGCCTCGCCGCCCTTCCACTGGATCACGGCCAACTGGCTTTCGCGACGGCTGCCCTGGCCGACGCCCAGCAGGGTGCGCATGCCCAGCTTCTCCATCTCGGCCTCGCCCAGGATTTCGACCTCCAGGCCCAGGCTTTCCAGCGCCTTGACGCGCTTGGCGAACTCGGCCGGATAGAGGACGTTTGCGGGTTCCGACACCAGGTCGCGGGCGAAGATCACACCGTCCGCCACGGCCGACAGCGGCTCCAGCGCCGCCTCAGCCGCGCGCAGGTCGGCGGTGACGACGCGAACCGCCGTGATCGACGGAATCTTGTCGGCCTTTTGCGTGGTGCGGTATTTGTCGAAGCGGTAGGCCGCCAGACGCGCCGCGAAGCCCGCCCGCGCCGCCTGCTCGGGCGTCAGGTCCGATGCGTCGATGGTCAGCACCTCGGCGCCCGACAGCTTGACCGCCGCATAGGCCGAACCGCCGAAGGCCTCGACCGCCAGATCGTCCAGCTTGGCCTTGTCGCCCGCGCCGATCAGCAGGACCGAATCCGCGTCCACGCCCGACGGGGCGGCGATCAGCAGGCTTTGGCCCGCCTTGCCGGTGAAGCGGCCCTTCGTCATCGCCTTGGTCAGGGCGCCGCCCGCCTTGCCGTCCAGCGCCGAACCGGCCGCCGTCAGGGCGCGGTCTTCGAACACGGGAACCGCGACAATTTCGGCGGCGTCCACGGCGGCGACGAATTCGATCTTCATTCAACCAACTCCAGCCAGGCCCCACCCGGCGTCTGCAAAGACTAAAAGACAATGGCGCGTCCGCTTGTCGCCGACGCGCCGTGATGTGCTACTAGATGCGCCTCAATGTCGCCGCCTGCAACCGGGCGAAGTCCATCCGCCCATGACCCTGATTCAAAGATACCTTTTCCGCCAGATCCTCTTCCCGGTGGTCGCCGCCTGCGCGGCGCTGGCGGGAATCGGAATTCTGAGCCAGAGCCTGGACCAACTCCAGGTCATCGTCGAGCGGGGCCAGAGCGTGTGGATCATGGTCAAGCTGACGCTGCTGGCCCTGCCGCAGCTGCTGGCGGTGATTCTGCCCATCGGCCTGTTCGTCGGCGCCCTGATCGCCTTGACGCGGCTGCAGCGGGAGCAGGAGCTGACGGCCAGCTTCGCCGGCGGCATGACCCGGTGGCAGGTGATCTCTCCCGCCGCGCGCATCGCTGTTCTGGTCGCGCTTGTCACCCTGCTGGTCAATGTCTTCCTGCTGCCCTGGGCCCAGCAGGAGGCGCGACGACAGGCGTTCGACATCCGAACCGACCTGGCCGCCCTTCTGGTCGAAGAGGGACAGTTCGTTCAGGGGCCTGACGGCCTTACCGTCTATGTGCAGCAGATCGAACAGAACGGCCTGCTGAAGAATCTGTTCGTCTATCTGGATGACAAGGACAAGGTTACGACCTGGAACGCCGCAGAGGCGCGGTTCAGCCGTGACGCCGCCGGCACGCCGGTCCTGACCATGATCGACGGCTCGGCCCAGCGCTATTCGTCGGGCGGGGTTCTGGAGACGCTGTCGTTCGGCCGCTACGACTTCTCGCTTGCCCCGTTCGTCGGCGTGACCGACACCCTGCGCTTCAAGCCCACCGACCTCTATCTGCGGCAGTTGCTGAACCCTACGGCCAAGATCGTGGAGGTCGCAGGCACACGTGGCGAGCTGTTGGCCGAGGCCCATTCGCGTCTTTCCTCGCCCCTCTACGCCCTGGTCGCAATGGCGCTTGCGCTGTCGGCCGTTCTGGGCGGATCGTTCAGCCGCACCGGCTATACGCTGCGGATCGCCAAGGCGGCCGCGCTGTTCCTGCTGCTGCGGGTCATCGGCTACGGACTGGTCGCCGGCAGCGCCTGGAACGCCAGTTTGAACGTGCTGCAATATGTCGTGCCCATCGTCGCGGTCGCCATATCCCTGCGGGTCCTGTTCCGCGCCCTGAAGCCGCGTCGCAGCCGTAGCGCCCTCGTCCTGCGCGATCTGAAGGCGAGGTTCGCATGACCGCCGTCACCCCGCGTTTGACCGCGACGGTCCGCCGTTCGCCGCACATCCCCCGCCTGGGCGTCATCGAACGCTATGTGCTGGTGCAACAATCGAAGTCGCTGGCCGTAGCGCTGGCGGTGATCGCCGCCTTGGTCATGCTGATCGACTTTGTCGAAGTGTCGCGTGGGCTGGGGTCGGATCAGGACCTGTCGGCTGTACGCATCTTCGGCCTGGTGCTGCTGAAATCGCCCTCGGTGATCCTGCAACTCATGCCGTTCGTCTTCCTGTTCGGCACACTGTCGGCCTTCATTGGCCTGAACCGGCGAAGCGAGTTGATCGCCATGCGTGCAGCAGGCGTTTCTGCGTGGCGGTTCGTGCTGCCGGCGGCCGGCATGGCCTTCGTCCTGGGCGTGGCGACGGTGACAGTCCTGGGACCGCTGGCCTCGGCCGGGGACGGCCTTTGGCAGCGCGAACGCGCCCGCATCTCGGGAACGGCGCCCGGCGGCGATCCGAACGCGGCGATCTGGCTGCGCGAAGGCGACGACCAGCGCCAAATGATCATTCGCGCCGGCCGCCAGGATCGCGCCAACGCCCGCCTGCTGGACGTCAGCTTCTTTATCTACACCACCGCTCCCGGCGGCGGTCGGACATTCTCGGAACGGATCGACGCCAAGTCCGCCTCGCTGAACGCCGGAAGCTGGCGGCTGACCGATGCGGTCGGAGCCCAGATCGGCCAGCGCGCCGTCAGCTATTCCAGCCTGACCCTGGTCTCCAGCTTGGCCGACGAGGAGGCGTTCGAACGGTTCGCCCGACCGCAGTCGACCCCCTTCTGGTCCCTGCCGAACCAGATCAGCCGGATCGAAAACGCCGGTTTCACCTCCACCGCCTATCGATTGCGATTCCAGCAGCTTCTGGCTACGCCGCTGGTGTTCGCCGCCATGTCGATTTTGGCGGCGGCCTTCTCGTTGCGCTTGATGCGGCTAGGCGATCTGGCGCGTATGAGCGGGGCAGCCGTGGTGCTGGGCTTCGCCTTCTTCTTCCTGAACCAGTTTTCGTCGGCCATGGGATCGGCCGAGGTCGTGGCGCCGTTCGTCGCCGCGTGGCTGCCGCCCGTTCTGACGGCGCTCGCAGCCTTTACCTTGCTGTTCTATACCGAAGACGGCTAATCGGGCGCTCGCTTCTCAGAATACGGATGGCCTATGCAGGGTGATCGCCACGATCGGCGCCGCAACGCTTTCAGAGCAAGGCTTCTCGCCGGCGCCGCCTTGGTCGCCTGCGCGCCCCTGGCCACGCCGGTCTTCGCCCAGGCCGATGCGCGCGCCACTCCGCCTGCGGTGCAGATCTCCGCGCCGTCCGATGGTCTGGGGCCGAACGCCGTCTATGTGGACGCCGACAACGCCCAGCGTGTCGGCGACGCCATCGTGGTCAACGGCACGCCCGAGAACCGGGCCTACGTCCGCACGCGCGGCCATGTGCTGCGCGGCGAAAGCCTGTCCTACGATCTGAACGCAGGCTCAGCGACGGGCCAGGGCGATGTCGAGGCCATCGCCCCTAACGGCACGGTCGTCTACGCCAGTCATCTGGAGCTGGACCAGAACCTGACCACGGGCGTCGCCGTGGATTTCGCCACCCGGCTGCCGAACGGCGCCAGCCTGATGGCCGCGACCGCGGTGCGCCGGAGCGAGAATGTCAACGAGCTGAACTACGCACGGTTCACCCCCTGCCCCATCTGCGACGACAATGGGCCGCGTCGTCCCACCATCTCGATCCAGGCCGAGCGCGTGGTTCAGGACGAGCAGCTTCGCGCCATCCTGTACCGAAACGCCGTCTTTTACATCGGCCCCTTGCCGGTCTTCTACACGCCCTTCTTCGCCCACCCCGACCCCTCGGTCGAGCGGGCGTCCGGCGTGCTGGTGCCCATCGTGAACTTTGACGAGGGTCGGGGCGTGTCGGTGGAAATCCCTTACCTCCACGTCGTCTCGCCGTCCGAGGACTGGTTGATCAGTCCCCAGATCAACACCAAGGTCGCGCCGCTCCTAAACCTGCAATGGCGGCGTCGGTTCGCCAACGGCATGATCGTGGCGCGCGGCGGCTATACCAACGAGCGGAACTTCGGCGACTTCGACATCGATGGCGACGGTCGGCTGGAGAGCAACGTCCGCTTCGGCGACCGCGAGAACCGCAGCTATCTGCTGTCGCATGGCGAGTTTGATCCCGACGGGCCCTGGCGATTCGGCTTCACGGCCGAGCGGACCTCGGACAAGACGCTGTTCGACCGCTATGACGTGCGCTCCCCCTATCAGGACAACGGTCTCTATTACGGGGATCGGCGCCGCCTGATCAGCCAGATCTACGCCGAGCATCAGACCGACCGTTCCTATGTGTCGGTCGCCGCCTTCTCGATCCAGAGCCTGCGCCTGGACCCAGCCTTCGCGGCCACCGACTTCCGCGACGCCAACGGCTTCAAGGTGTTCGAGGACGATCACACCCTGCCCCTGGTCGCGCCCCTGATCGACGCGCGGTGGGAACCGCATGAACTGGTCATGGGCGGAAGGCTGCGGCTGAAGGGTTCGGCGGTGTCGCTCTATCGCGACCGTTTCGTCGGCGCGCCGATCCTGAACCCCGAGATCGTGCCGCCGGTCACGGAGGGCCTCACCGGCGTGGACAGCCGCCGCGTCACCGGCCAGCTGGAATGGCGGCGCACCGTCATCCTGCCGATCGGCGTGCGGGTCGAGCCGTTCGTGGACACTCGCGTCGACCTGTATTCCATGTCCGACCTGCCGCCTATGATGGGGATCGACAGCGACGCCACGATCAGCCGCTCGCGCCTCAGCGCCGGAGTGGACGTGACCTATCCGCTGATCAAGCGCGCCGGAGACGCCGACATCATCCTGGAGCCGGTCGGCCAGTTCTCGGTATCCAACAAGGTCAATCTAGACCCGCGAATCCCGATCGAAGACGCACAGGTTCTCGAACTGGACGAATCCTCACTGTTCCGCATGGACCGCTTTTCCGGCTACGACCTGCTGGAAGGCGGCGCGCGTCTGACCGCCGGTGGGCGCGCCACGATTCGCTGGTCCGAGGGACGCAAGGCCAGCCTGTTCATCGGGCGCAGCTATCGCTTCCATCAGCAGGACGACTTCAAGACCTCCATCCCCGACGCGCCGGCGCGCCTTTATGATCCCACCGGCCTGGCGTCCGAAACCTCCGACTGGGTGGTTCAGGGCGACTTCTCACCATCGGATCGGATCCGCAGCTGGTTCCACGCCACCGTAGACGGTTCGGGCGAGGTTCGGCGGGCCGAAGCGGCGTTGGACGGTCGCTGGGGGCGGCGCAATCAGGCTATCGTCAGCTATATTCTGGACCAGTCCAACCCAGTCGATGGCCCGTTGAACCGAAACTACGAGTTCGTTCAGCTGGCGGGCCAGCAGTTCCTCTATCGCAACTGGGGCTTCGCCGTCGCCGGCATCGCCGATCTGGACGAGAACGAGATCACCCGGTCCGAAGTGGGCATGCTGTTCGACGACGACTGCTTCCGGTTCGAACTGGGCTATCGCCGCGACAATACCCGCGCGCGGCCCGGCGGACCGTCAGAAGGCATCTATGTGCGCCTAAACCTCGCCACTTTCGGAGGTTCAGGTTATGGACAGGGCGACATGCGTTGAGCATGACGCTTTACGGGGCGCGACCGCCTGCCCGTCTGGCTGGCGGACCGCTGTGAGGAATCAGGACGAGCAATGGGTTTGATGCGTTATTCGACGGGGGCTGCGCTCGCGGCGGTCCTGCTCGCCGGTTCGGCCCATGGCCAGGCGGCCCAGGCCCGCCCGCAGGGGGCCGCCCAAGCTCCGGCTCAGACGTCCGGCCAAGGCGTCGCCGCCGGCGCGCCCAATCCGGCGGCCGAGGAAGCGCCCACGACGGCGCGCGCCGAGCCTCAGTTCGAAATGGCCGACGGCATCGTCGCCACCGTCAACGACAAGATCATCACCGGCTATGACCTGCGTCAGCGGATGCTGATGCTGATCGCCTCGTCTCAGGTGCAACCGACCGAGCAGAATCTGCCCGCCATCCAGCAGGCGGCGCTGAACGCCCTGATCGAGGATCGCCTGAAGATTCAGGAGATGGCCAAGTTCGAGAGCCTGAAGGTCACCGACGAAGAGGTGGATCAGGAAATCGCTGAAATGGCCCGCGCCGCGGGCACGACCCCGGCCAACTATCTGCAGTTCCTGCAGCAGGGCGGCATCCAGCCCGCCGCCTTCCGCGAGAACCTGCGCACCCAGATTGGCTGGAGCCAATTGGTGCCCGGCCGTTTCAACAGCCGCGCCCGCGCCAGCAGCCTGCAGGTCGATCAGGAACTGCGTCGCCTGAACGAAGCCGCCTCCAAGCCTCAATTCCTGCTGGGCGAAATCTATATCGACGCCGCCCGCGTGGGCGGGCCGCAGGCCGCGCTGAACGGCGCGCGCCAACTGGTGCAGCAGATCATTCAGGGCGCGCCCTTCCAGGCCGTGGCCCAGCAATTCTCCTCGGCGCCGTCCGCCAACGCGCGGGTGCCGGGCGACGCGGGCTGGGTCGTGCGTGATTCGCTGCAGCCGGCCGTCCAGACCGTGGTCGATCAACTCCAGCCCGGCCAGTTGTCCAACCCCATCGTCGTCGATGGCGGGGTCTATATCCTTTATCTTCGCGACAAGCGCGACGGCGCCTCGACCAGTCTGGTCTCGCTGCGTCAGGTCATGGTCGAACTGCCCGAGACTGCGTCCGAAGCCGACGTCGCCGCCGCCACGCAGAAGCTCCAGGCCATGCGCGCGGGCCTGACCTGCGACAACATTCTGTCGCAAGCTCGCGCAACCGAAGGCGTGATCGGCGCTGACCTGGGCGAATCCGACGTGGCCAATCTGGCGCCCCAATTCCAACAGTTCGCCCGCACCGGCGAGCTTGGCGCCGTCTCCACCCCCATCCGCACGCCGCTGGGTCTGCACCTGGTCGCCGTCTGCGGCCGTCGCGTCGGTGGCCCCGAGGCCCCCAACCGCCAGCAGGTCGAAAACCGCCTGCGGGCGCAGAACCTTCAGGTTCTGGAGCGACGCTATCTGCGCGACTTGCGCAGCGACGCCCTGATCGAGTTCAAGTGACCGGATCGGTCGCGCCTCTGGTCCTGACGCTGGGCGAGCCCGCCGGCGTCGGGCCGGAGATCGTCGCCGCCGCCTGGACCGCCCTAAGACACGAACCGCTGGCCTTTGCGGTCATCGGCGACGCCGACCTGATGCGCGCCCAAAACGTGCCGGTGGTCGAGGTCGGCGCGCCCGGCGACGCCGCCGACCGCTTCGCCCGCGCCCTACCCGTCATTCACCGTCCCCTGCCCACCCCGGTCGAGGTCGGTCGCCCGGATCCCGCCAACGCCCTGGCTGTCGCGGACGGCATCGAGGAGGCGGTCGGATTCGCCCTGTCCGGCGAGGCGTCGGGCGTCGTCACCGCCCCCATCGCCAAGGCGCCGATGTACGCAGCGGGCTTTCGCTTTCCGGGCCATACGGAGTTCATCGCCGAACTGACCGCCGATGCGCCCTATCCCGGAACGCGCGGCCCGGTGATGATGCTGACGGCGCGGGACCTGCGGGCCTGTCTGGTGACCATCCATGTCGCCTTGGACCAGGTGCCGGAACTGGTGACCGCCGAGCGCGTGGCCCGCACCGCCCGAGTCGTCCATGAAAGCCTGAAGCGGGACTTCGCCATCGCCCGTCCCCAGCTGGCCATGGCCGCCCTGAACCCCCACGCGGGCGAAGGCGGCGCACTGGGCCTTCAGGAGATGGACATCCTGATCCCGGTCGCTCGACAACTGCGTGCCGAGGGTATCGACATCACCGATCCCAAGTCCGCCGACACCCTGTTCCACGACGCGGCGCGCGCCACCTATGACGCGGCCATCTGCATGTATCACGATCAGGCCCTGATCCCGGTCAAGACCCTGGACTTCTGGGGCGGGGTCAACGTCTCCCTGGGCCTGCCCATCATCCGCACCTCGCCCGACCACGGCACCGGGTTCGACATTGCAGGCAAAGGCCTGGCCCGCCCCGACAGCCTGATCGCCGCCATCCGTCTGGCTTCGGAGATGGCGGTGGCGCGCGCCGCGCGCTAACAGACCGTCGTGACCGACCAACCATCCCTCCGCGAAACCCTCGACGCCCACGGCCTCTCGGCCAAGAAGAGCTTCGGCCAGCATTTCCTGCTGGACCTGAACGTCACCCGCAAGATCGTGCGGCTGGCCGGTCCGTTCGAAGGCCGCGCCGTGATCGAGGTCGGCCCCGGCCCCGGCGGCCTGACCCGCGCCCTGCTGGAATCCGACGCCGGTCCGGTGCTGTTGGTCGAGAAGGATCCCCGCTTCATTCCCCTGTTGTCTGAACTGGACGACGGCTCCGGCCGCCTGACCATTGTCGAGGCGGACGCGTTGAAGGTGAAGGAGGCCGATCTGGTCCCCGGCCCCGCGCACCTGGTCTCCAACCTGCCCTACAACGTCGGCACGGCCCTGCTGATCAAATGGCTGACAGGCCCCTGGCTGCCGCACAGCCTGACCCTGATGTTCCAGAGAGAGGTCGCCGAGCGTGTCGCCGCAGCGCCGGGCGAAGACGCCTACGGCCGTCTGGCCGTCATTTCTCAGGCCGTCTGCACCGCGCGCGTCGTCATGCACCTGCCAGCCGCCGCCTTCACCCCGCCGCCCAAGGTGGCCTCGGCCGTGGTGCATCTGGTCCCGCTGGACGAACGCCCCTCTCCAGAACGCCTGAAGAAGCTGGAGCGCGTCACAGCCGCCGCCTTCGGCCAGCGCCGCAAGATGCTGCGTTCCAGCCTGAAGCAACTGGGCGGCGGCGCCCTGTGCGAAGCGGCCGGGATTGAGCCGGACGCCCGGGCCGAAACCATCGACGTGGCGGGCTTCCTTCGCCTGGCTGACGCGCTATCCTGAGTCTTTGACATGACCGTCGAACCCTTCCGCGCGATCTCCGTCAGCCGTCTGGCGCATCAGTTGAAATCCGAAGGCCGCTCGATCATTCACATGGAGTTCGGCCAGCCGTCGACGGGTGCGCCCGCCGCCGCCATCGCCCGCGCTCATCAGGTGCTGGATCAGGACGCCATGGGCTATTGGGAAAGCCCGGACCTGCGCGCCCGCATCGCGCGCCTGTATGACGACCGCTACGGTGTCACGGTCAACTCCGACCGCATTCTGCTGACCTGCGGCGCTTCGCCGGCCCTGGTTCTGGCGCTCAGCACACTGTTCAAGCCCGGCGACCGCATCGCCCTGGCCCGCCCCGGCTATGTCGCCTATCGAAACACGCTGCGCGCCCTGCATCTCGAGCCGGTCGAGATCGCCTGCGGCCCCGAGACCCGGTTCCAGCTCACCGCCGCCCAGCTCGAAGCGCTCGATCCGGCCCCCGCCGGCGTCATCATCGCCAGCCCGGCCAATCCGACCGGCACCATCATCCCCGACGCCGAACTGGCCGCCATCGCCGACGTGTGCCGCCAGCGCGGGATCGCCGTTGTCTCCGATGAAATCTATCACGGCCTCAGCTACGTCGGCCCGACCTCCTCCATGCTGCAGTTCGCGCCGGACACCGTGGTGATCAACAGCTTCTCCAAATACTGGAGCATGGCCGGCTGGCGCCTGGGCTGGCTGCTGGTCCCACAGGCGCAGGTGGACGCTGCTCGGGCCTATATCGGCAATATGTTCCTGACCCCGCCGTCGCTGAGCCAGCACGCCGGGCTGGTCGCCATGGATGCCGTCGAGGAGCTGGAAGGCCACATCCAGACCTACGCCCGCAATCGCGATCTGATGCTTCAGGCCCTGCCTTCCCTCGGCTTGCAAAGGATCGCCCCGCCGGACGGCGCCTTCTACATCTGGGCGGACATCGGCCATCTGACGGACGACAGCGTGGCCTTTTGCGAGCAGATTCTGCGCGATACCGGCGTCGCGACGGCGCCCGGGGTAGATTTCGATCCCGTCGATGGTCGCCGCTTCATTCGTTTCAGCTTCGCGGTCTCGACGCCCGAGATCGAGGACGCGTTAAGCCGCCTGCGTCCTTGGTTCGCTGCGCGGGGCAGAGCTTAAGTCTGCCGACGTCGCGCGGTGAAGCGCGTCGTACAGGCGCTTGGGCTCCAAGGGCTTGGGCAGCCAGTCGGTCATGCCGGCGGCATAGCAGGCCTCGACCTGTTCCGCCTCGGTGCCGGCGCTGAAGCCGATCACAGGCACGCCCGCGTTCGGACCGTTGGAGGCCCTTAGGCGCCGCGTCGTCTCATTACCGTCGATGCCCGGCATGTTGACGTCCATCAGCACCACGTCGAACGCACGTTCCGCTAGCAGCGACAACGCCAGATTACCGTCCGAGGCGGTCGCCAGATCGACCTCCAGCGGCTGCAACACCAAGGCGATGGTTCGGCGGTTGATCTCGTGATCATCGACGGCCAGCACGCGGATGCGACGCGCCAGAGCCGGGGCCGCGTCCTCAAAGCCGTCGTTCGCCTCCGTGGGCTGGCCCGCTGGCAGATCGACGCACAGTGTGAAGGCCGCCCCCTCGCCCGGCGCGCTCCGCACCGTCAGGTCGCCGCCCATCAGCCGCGCCAGCTCACGGCTGACGGTCAGGCCCAGCCCTGTCCCGCCATAGGTGCGCGCCACCTCGGCGGACCCTTGCTCGAAGGGCGAGAAGAGCCGGTTCATGGCTTCAGGCGTGATGCCCGCCCCCTGATCGACGACGGTCAGCGTCAGGCAATGATGATCGCTGCCGTGCGGCGCGGCAGCCTCCAGTCGGATCGCCCCTGCAGGCGTGAACTTGATGGCGTTGGAGATCAGATTGTTGACGATCTGACGCAGGCGATAGGGATCGCCACGCAGCCAGACGGCTTCGCCGTGATCCAGCGCCAACTCCAGAACCAAGCCCTTTTCGCTTGCCGGCGCGCTCCAGAACCGGGCGGTGTCACGCACCAATTCTCCAAGCTCGAAATCCCGGCTCTCGATCATCATCGCCCCAGCCTCCATCTTGGAGTGGTCAAGCAGATCGTTCAGCATGCCGGTCATCAGACGCCCGGCGTCGATGATCAGTTCGGCCGTCTCTTCCCGCTTCTCTGGCAACTTGCCATCTCGGATGACATGGGCGCCCGCCAGTATGGCGCTGACCGGCGTGCGCAGTTCGTGGCTGACGATGGCGGCCATGGCGGCGCGGTCGGCCATGGCGGTCTGCGCCTGCTCCAGGCGTGTTTCAGCCTCTGCGCGCGACTGAACCTCGGCCTGCCGTGTATGATACACGCGCCAATAGATGTTCAGCATCATGCCGGCGAACAGGGCGGCCGATAGGGTCATGACGGCCACGCCCCGCGTATCGCCCTGGACCAGCTTGATCACCGGCATCAGGGCCAAGAACAGCAGATACGGACCGCCGCCGATGAAGAAGAGAAGGCGCGAGCCGATGCCTGATGCGACATTGGTCAACAATCCCCCGGCCAGGGTCAGGGCCGCCAGGGTCACCAGCGCGGGGTGGTTGGTCGTCCAGATGATCAAAGCCATCCCCCCGAAAAGAGTGGCCATCAGGGTCGTGGACATCAAGGCCAAGCCGACCGACAGACGGTTGTTCGACGGTGGATCCCGCCGGAACGGAGCCATGGCGCAGAACTCGAATCCCTGCACGATCAACGCCGCGGCCAACCAGACGGGAATCCATGACGCCATGCCGCCGCCGTACATGGCCCAGGCCATCACAACGGCGAGCAATAGGCGCACCGGCGCTTGTTTGGCCCGCTCCTTGGCGCTGCCCGCCAGGATCGGTCCTATGGAATCCAGAGATGTCATGAGCCCCCCGCTGTCCCGACCTTAGACGGCAGAGGGCGAACAGGACGTAAATCATCGTCGCGGCTTAAGGGTTCTTCCCTATGACCGCGTTTACTCTCCGCTGCCTTTCAGCGTGGCACACCACGGTCAGTAGCGTAGCGTTGAGTGCCAACGCCGCAGACTCCGGTCTGCGGCGTTTTCCTCAGACCGCCTCGCGCAGCAGGGCGGCCTTGTAGTCGCCGACCCACAGGTTACGGAAACGGCGCGAACGCTCGGCGTGATAGATGTGGGCCAGTTCGGCGTAGGATCGGTCGAAGTCCTCGTTGACCAGAACATAGTCGAAGGCGTCGCAGTGTTCGATCTCGCCCTTGGCGTTGGCGACGCGGCGCTCGATCACGTCCTCGGCGTCTTGGGAGCGGGTCACCAGACGGCGGCGCAGCTCTTCCAGGCTGGGCGGCAGTATGAACACGCGCACGGCGTCCTCGGGGCATTTCTCGGCCACGTCGCGGGCGCCCTGCCAGTCGATATCGAACAGGACGTCCCGACCCTCGGCCAGAGCGCGGTCGACCGGCCCGCGCGGGCTGCCATAGCGATTTCCGTGGACATCGGCCCATTCCAGAAAGGCGTCTTCGTCGATCAGGCGCTGAAACTGGTCATGCCCGACAAAGTGGTAGTCGCGCCCGTCCACCTCGCCCGGCCGTATGCCGCGCGTGGTCATGGACACGGACAACTCCAGCCCCCCGTGATCCGCCATCAGTCGGCGGCAAAGCGACGTCTTGCCCGCGCCCGAAGGGCTGGCGACGATCAGGAGGACGCCCCGGCGGGGCGTGCGTTCATTCGACATTCTGGACCTGCTCACGCAACTGTTCGATGACGGCCTTGAGCTCCAGGCCGATTCCGGTGAGCGCGGTCGTAGCCGATTTCGAGCACAGCGTGTTGGCCTCACGCATGAATTCCTGCATCAGGAAGTCGAGTTTCCGCCCGGCGGGCGCCGAAGCCACAAGCTGGCGCGCCGCCGCGACATGAGCGGTCAGCCGATCCAGCTCCTCGCGCACGTCCGCCTTGGTGGCCAGAGCGGCCGCTTCCAGGAAGACCCGGTCTTCCAATCCTGGCGCATCGGGGGCCAGTTCGCTGATGCGGCGTGTGAACCGTTCGCGGATCGTTTCGACCTGCGCCGCCGCTTCGCCTTCGGCCTCGGCCGTGAGGGTTTCGATCCTGGTGATGAAATCCTCCAGCACGGGAGCCAGAAGCGCACCCTCCTGCTGACGCGACACCTTCAAGGCGTCAAGCGCCTTCTCGACGGTCTGGGCCATGGCGGCTTCCAGCACCGCCCGCGCCTCGGGATCGTCAACCTCTTCGGGCGTCTCGATCACGCCCCTCAACGCCAACAACCCGTCCGCCGACGGCGGCGTCGCGCCATCCTCGGCCAGTTCATTGGCCAAGGTCAGATAACGCGCCAGCACGGCGGCGTTGATGGCGACCGACGCTTCACCGGAGTCGGTGCGTTTGGCCTGCAGGCCAATGCTGACCTGACCGCGTGCGAACCGCGCCTGTCCCGCCGCCTTGGCCGCTCGCTCGACAGCGTCGAAGCCATGCGGTGCGCGAAACCGGACCTCCAGGTTGCGGCCGTTGACGGACCGGGCCTCGACCGACCAGGTCCAGCCGTCGCCGGCGCCGTCCGCCCGACCGAATCCCGTCATGCCTGATAGCGCGGTCATCTCGCCCCCTGACTGGCGCCGGGCGGCAGGGTGATGGTCGCCTGCCCCGTCGCGGATTGTTCGGCCGCTGGCGTCATCGGCGCCGGGTTGGTTCCAGGAACTAGGGGTGCGGGCTCCTCTGGCGGCAAGCCCGCCTTCTGACGCTCGATCTGGCGCCAGCGGGCCACGTTGCGCTGATGCTCGTCATAGGTCAGGGCGAAGGCGTGGCCGCCCGATCCATCCGCAACAAAGAACAGGGCGGGATCCGCCGGTGGGTTCAGCACGGCCTTGACCGCCTCCACACCCGGATTGGCGATCGGCGTCGGGGGCAGGCCGTTGATCTGGTAGGTGTTCCAAGGCGTCGCGGCCAGCAGTTCGGAACGCCGGATGCCGCGCCCCAGCGGCCGCCCCTTGGTGATGCCGTAAACGATGGTCGGGTCGCTCTCCAGGCGCATTCCGGCGCGCAATCGGTTGGAGAAGACCGCCGCCACGCGCGGCCGCTCGGCCGCCAAGGCGGTTTCCTTTTCGACGATGGAGGCCAGGACGACCGCCTCTTCCGGCGTGCGCGCCACGGTCGCGGGCGAACGCTGGCTCCACAGCAAACGCAGGTTCTCGCTCGCCGCACGCTGCATCCGGTCGATCACCGACTGGCGCGTATCGCCGCGCGCCACCTCATAGGTGTCGGGCCACAGACTGCCTTCTTCAGGCGTGTCCGCGACCGTGCCGATCAACACCGGCTCCTTGTTCAGAATGTCCACCGCCTGAAGCGAGGACCACCCCTCTGGCAGGGTCACGAAGTGACGGACAACCCGCCCTTCGACCAGCAGATTCAACACCCCGGCCAAGGACATGCCCGAGGGCACTTCATATTCCCCGGCCCTCAGCCGACGATCCGCCCCGGTGAGGGTCGCCGCCGCACGGAACAGGTCGGTCGAACGGATGACGCCCTCGGCCTTCATCTTGGCGGCGATGGCGGAGACGCCGGAACCGCTGGCCAAGGTCACGACCGTCTTGTCGCCCTGCCGCGCCGACGGACCGGGCGCATAATAGACCGCCCAGACCGAGATCAACGCGACCAGCAGGAACAGGCCGAAGGTCGCCGATGCGGTCAGCAGCGAGACCGCGAACCCCGACCGTCCGCTCGACTTCTCGCCCCGTCCCCGTCCGAACACCTCAGTCCACCTTCTTGAAGATGACCGAGGCGTTGGTGCCGCCAAAGCCGAAGCTGTTAGACATGGCGACATCGATCTTCATCGGTTTGGCCTGGTTGGGCACCAGGTCGATGGGCGTTTCCATTTCGGGATCGGTCAGATTGATCGTGGGCGGCGCGATCTGGTCGCGAATGGCCAGGACAGAGAAGATGCTCTCAATGGCGCCCGCCGCGCCCAGCAGGTGTCCCGTCATCGATTTGGTCGAGGATACCGCCACGTTCGGCGCGTGATCGCCCACCAGCCGCTCGACCGCCTTCAGCTCGATCCAGTCGGCCATGGTCGATGTGCCGTGGGCGTTGACGTAATCCAGATCGGACGGCTGCATTCCGGCTCGTTTCAGCGCCATCTTCATGGCGCGCAGGCCGCCGTCGCCGTCTTCGGACGGAGCGGTGATGTGATAGGCGTCGCCGCTCATGCCATAGCCCACGACTTCGGCGTAAATCTTGGCCCCACGCGCCTTGGCGTGCTCGTACTCCTCCAGCACCATGACCCCGGCGCCCTCGCCCATGACGAAGCCGGCGTGGCCCCGGTCATAGGGCCGCGAAGCCGTCTCGGGCGTGTCGTTATAAGCCGTGCACAGCGCCTTGCAGGCCAGGAAACCGGCGATGCCGATGGGCACGATGGAGCTTTCCGCCCCACCGGCCACCATCACCTCGGCGTCTCCCAAGGCGATCATCCGCGCCGCGTCGCCAATGGCGTGGGCGCCGGTGGCGCAGGCGGTCACGACCGAATGGTTGGGGCCCTTCAGCCCATGGCGGATCGAAATCTGGCCCGACGCCAGGTTGATCAAGGCCGAGGGAATGAAGAAGGGGCTGACCCGTCGCACGCCCTGTTCCTTCAGGACGATGGCCGTCTCCGCGATGGGCCCCAGGCCGCCGATGCCGGACCCCACCATGACGCCCGTGGCCTCGCGGTCCGCCTCGGTCTCCGGTTTCCAATTCGCATCGGCCAGCGCCTCGTCTGCGGCGGCGATGGCGTAAAGGATGAAGTCGTCGACGCGCTTCCGGTCCTTGGGCGACATGATCTGGTCAGGGTCGAAGTCGCCTTCGCCACCGCCGCCGCGTCCATCAACGCTCGGCACTTCGCCAGCGATGGTGCAGCCATAGCCTTCGGTATCGAAGGCGGTGATAGGGCCGATGCCCGACCGTCCCTCGACGATGCCTTGCCAGCTCTTCTCGACGCCCCAGCCCAGGGGTGTCAGCAGACCGATGCCCGTAACGACGACGCGGCGCATGGTGCGTGCTCCTTCAGCTCCAAACTTTCCCCGACGGAATCACATGGGGATTCGTCGCGGTCAGAAACAGTAAAGGCCGCCGGGCGTCTCCGCTAGGAGCGCCGGGCGGCCCTTTGAACCGTCAGCCTTTCGGCTTCCCGTCGGAGGCTGGGATCAGCCCGCCGACTTTTCGTCGATGAACTTGACCGCATCGCCGACCGTTTGGATGTGCTCGGCGGCGTCATCCGGGATCTCGATGTCGAATTCTTCTTCGAAGGCCATCACCAGCTCGACGTTATCGAGCGAGTCGGCGCCCAGGTCGTCGATGAAGCTGGCCTTTTCCGTGACCTTGTCCGGATCGGCGTCCAGGTGGTCGATGACGATCTTGCGAACGCGCTCGAGGGTGTCGGACATCAGTGTCTCTCTGCCTGTTTGAAATCGCCGTAGAGGCGGGGGTAGCTCAGAAATCGCCGTCTCACGGCAGCGAAGGCGACGCAAGCCCGAAAGCCCGAACCGCCGTTGCATCAAGCCCTTTAGCACAGGCTTTCGGGCTGGAAATAGTCTGTTGCGCGTCGTGATGACGGCGACGAGCCTTAAATCATCGCCATGCCGCCGTTCACATGCAGGGTCTGGCCCGTGACATAGGCGGCTTCGTTCGACGACAGATAAACGGCGGCGGCGGCGATCTCGTCGCCCGTGCCCAGGCGCCCGGCGGGAATCTTGGTCAGGATGGCTTCGCGCTGCTGATCGTTCAGCACATCGGTCATCGGCGAGGCGATGAAGCCCGGCGCGATGCAGTTGACCGTGATCCCTCGCGAGCCGACCTCCTGGGCCAGCGACTTGGAAAAGCCGATCATGCCGGCCTTGGACGCCGAATAGTTGGTCTGGCCCGGATTGCCGGTCACGCCGACCACCGATGTCACGCCGATGATTCGGCCCGAGCGGCGCTTCATCATCCCCTTCACCGCCGCGCGGGTCAGGCGGAAATAGCTTTCCAGATTGATCTGGATGACCGACTGGAAATCCTCGTCCTTCATCCGCATCAGCAGGCCGTCCTTGGTGATGCCCGCGTTGGCCACCAGGATGTCGAGCGGCGCGCCCGCCGCCGTTTCCGCCGCAGCGACCAGATTGTCGACTGATTCCGGGTCCGACAGGTTGGCGGTGGCGAAGTGAGCGCGTTCGCCCAGTTCCTTGGCCAGATCGGCCAGAACCGCCTCACGCGTGCCCGACAGCACCACGGTCGCGCCCTGGGCGTGCAGCGCCCGCGCCACCGCCCCTCCGATTCCGCCCGTCGCGCCGGTCACCAGCGCGGTCTTGCCTGCAAGATTGAACATTCGTCCTCTCCTTCTTCCGTCATCCTCGGGCTTGACCGGAGGATCAGGCGCCGTGCGACGCCGATATCTATGTCAGCGCTCGCTACTAGCGCCGAAGTGCGGATGGTCCGATCCTCGGGTCAAGCCCGAGGATGACGGCATTGGGTATGGTCAGACGCCCTTGGCGAAGGCTTCCAGATATTCCGGGCTGTTCAGCGCCAAGCCTTCAGCGTCCGGCGCGATCCGCTTGGCCATGCCGGTCAGAACCTTGCCCGAGCCGATCTCGACGAAGCGCGTCACGCCGCCCCCTCCTTGAGAATCCGACGTCGCCATCCACTCCATGCTCTCGCGCCAACGCACGCGGCCGGTGACTTGCTCGACCAGCAGGCGACGGATGACTTCGGGGTCGCTTTCCGGGCGCGCCAGAACATTGGCGACCACAGGCACGACGGGCGCCAGGATCGTTGCCGAAGCCAGGGCCTGAGCCATCTCGTCGGCGGCGGGCTGCATCAGCGGGCAGTGGAAGGGCGCCGAGACGTTCAGCGGGATCGCCCGCGCGCCCAGTTCCTTGGCCTTTTCGATGGCGCGGTCGACCGCCGCCTTCTCGCCGGAGATGACGATGTTGCCCGCGTTATTATCGTTGGCGACCACGCAGACGCCCAGTTCCGCACCCGCCGCCGCAGCGGCCTCCGCCAGCGCCAGATCGGTCTTTGGGCCGATCAGAGAGGCCATCGCCCCCTGCCCCACCGGCACGGCGCGCTGCATGGCCTGACCGCGCAGCTTCAAGAGCCGCGCCGTGTCCGACAGCGAGATCGCCCCCGCCGCCGCCAGCGCCGAGTATTCGCCCAGCGAGTGACCGGCGACATAGGCCGCCGTCGAAACGTCGAAACCGAACTCGGCCTTCAGGGCGCGGATGGCGGCGACCGACACGGCCATCAGGGCCGGTTGGGCGTTCTCGGTCAGGGTCAGCTGATCCTCTGGCCCTTCGCGCATCAGCACCGACAGCTTCTGGCCCAGGGCCTCGTCCACCTCGGCGAAGACATCGCGAGCGGAGGCGAAGGCGTCGGCCAGTTGCGCGCCCATGCCGACCGCCTGGCTGCCCTGGCCCGGAAACAGAAGTGCGAGGGTCATCGACCGCTCCCTGAATCGTTCATCAAGGCGCGGAGCCGTAAGCCCTCGTTTCCGTCAGGGCAAGCGCCGGTTCACGACGCGCGACGCGCAGAGACCTCGATCCGAACCCCGACCATTTTGGACACCCAATCCGCCGCAGCGTCCGAGGCCATGCCGAGATCGAGCGCCGTCCGATCCAGCTCCAGCGCGCCTTCCACCTTGGCCACGCCGCCGGATTCGCTGAACCGGAACGGCAGAACCACGGGGATGGTGGTGGTCTTGATGCGCAGGTCGCCCGCCGCCTCATAGCGGTCGCCGCCCAGGGATCGGAAGCGCGTCGCCTCGAAACGGGCGACCGGATATTGCGCTGGATCGAACCATTCCGCGCCCTGCAAAGAGCCTTCCTGCGTTGGATCGCCCGTCCGCGCGGACGCGGTTTGGACAAGCACAACGGCCTTCGATCCCGCCAGATCGGCCGGGTCGAACCACACCTGGCCATCCCATTTGTCGAATCGACCTTCGAATCGTTTCCCGGCGTGCGTTCCGGTGAAGCGGATGCTGGAGACGGCCGCGTCGATGGTCCATGCGGCCGCCGTGCCTGGCGTGACGGGGGCCTCGGGCTTCGGCTGAGTTGAGACGACGACAGGCGCCGGCGCGATCTCGGCCAGTTGGCTTTCCGTCAAGGCATAGGGCCGGGCTGCGATGGCCCCAGCGACGGCGACGGCCAGAACCAGGGCGACGCCTGCCGCGCGCTCGGCCCAGACTGGCGCCGGTGGAGGAGCGACAGATTCATCGGCATGACCGGACTTCAGACCGGGAACCATATGACCCAGCACGCCGTCCCTATCGACGAACTGATGCTTCAGGGCGGCGCCGACGTGCAGCACGATCAGCACAACCGCGCCCCAGGCCATCAGCGAATGGGCGCCCATAGCCTGAAAGGCCAGCGCCCGCCGCATCTGGATCGACAGTTCGGCCACACCTGGCAGGTGCGGAATGGGGAACAGGCCGAACCAACTGGTCGCCACCTCCAACGCGCGATCCTGCGACACCGCCCAGCCTGCGGACACATAAAGCCAGCCTGTCAGAGGCAGAGCCAGCAACAGGGCGTAGAAGGCCACATGGGTCGCGCCCGCCGCAAAGGCCTCCCACCGCTTCATCGTCCTGGGCAAGGCGGGCGGCCGATGCGTCAGCCGCCAGACGATCCGCACCACTGTCAGCGCCAGGATCAGAAAGCCGATCGACTTGTGAATCTGAAATACCCGATAGGCCAAGGCCTGACTGTCGGTGTTGTCGATCGCCGATGTCATCCACAAACCCATAGGGATCATCGACAGGATCAGAAGCGCGATGGCCCAGTGCAGGGCGATGGCGACGGATGAATAGCGGGTGCGGGCTTGTGACATGGACACTTGGACTTGAGTGCGACGTAAAAAGAGCGGCGACCGAAATCGCCGCTCTCTCGCTCTGGGTCTCAGGACGCAGGCGCGGCCGGAGCGACTTCCTGGATGAATTCGCCGTCGAAGCGGATAGTCACCTCGTCGCCGATGGGACCAACCGCCATGCCGAACGCGGAGCGCTTGAACCGCCCTTCGGCGGCGAAGCCGACGGCGGGCACGTTGGCGAACGGATGACGGTCGATCTCGCCGTTGAAGGTCGCGTCCAACGTCACCGGATGGGTTTGACCCAGGAAGGTCAGGTCGCCCGTCACCTGGGCCGTACGTGCGCCCGTCTTTTTCACCGACGTCGAGACGAAGGTGATGGCGGGGAAGGCCTTGGCGTTCAGCCAGGTAGGATTGTTCGCCATGTCGTCGTTCCAGCCGGAATAGGCCGAACCCGCGTGCGACGCCTTGTAGTCGGCGGGATAGGCCGCATTGACCGAGGCGGGGTCGATGGTCGCGGTGATCTTGGAGTTTTCCAGGTTCGCCGGGTCGAGCGTCAGTCTGGCCTCGAATTTGTCAAACCGCGCGGTGTAGTGCGAGATCGTATTGTGCAGCAGCGACCACTGCAGCGTGGCATGGGTCGGGTCCAGCACATAGACGCCGGCCGGCGCCTTCACCGACACCGGCGCTTCGGCCGACGCGTTCGGGGCGGCGGCAGGCGCTTCGCCCGGCTTGTTGCACGCGGCCAGCAGGGCCAGCGCGGACACGGCGGCGAGGGTTGCGATCTTCATTTCCGGCTCCATCCGAAAGTTGGTTCAGATGATCTAGGCCAGATGAAACTGATACGCAACAACTACTGTTTCGAATGAGTCTGGTGTCGGCTAGGAAGACCCCCGCCGCTTCAGCAGGCGATCACGCGCGGCGTTGACGCGCGTCGCCAGCCCCTCGGTGCCGCCCTGGTCCGGATGGGCGCGGGCCATGGCGCGCTTCCACGCAGCCCGGATTTCGGCCTCGTTCGCCCCTGCTCGCACGCCCAGCACGGCGCGGGCGTCGGCGTCGCTAATCGGCTCGGAGCGAACGACGGATCGTATTCGCGACGACCAAGCCAGATAGAGGCCAGCCCCGGCCAGCGCCGCCGCGGCCAGCCATGCGCCGCGAAACGCGGCCAGAGCGCCGCCCGCCAGCAGGACCGATCCCAAAAGGGTAGCCGTGACGCGCCAATGCGCCCGGCCGCGCCGCTCGGTCTGGCGACCCAGCCGAACCAGGGCCCAGACGGCGATGGCCGCCAGGGCGAGCCCGATCAAACCCATCGGGTCGTCAAACCGTCAGGCCGCCACGTCCAAAGGGGCGATCACCTGCTCCAGCCCCATGGCCATCATCAGGTTGCGAAGCTCCTGGCGCGCCGCGACGTGCGCCAGCGACACCGCCACGGGCCGGATGTCGTTGGACAGATCCGCCACGGTCAGGCCGAAGGGAAACAGTTCACGATAGATGACCCGGTCGCGCAGGCCCGGCCCGACGCGGAAACCGACCCGTTTGGCCAGTTTGGTCATCCGCTCTTCCAGACGCTTGCGGTTGCGGGCCTCTGCGACGGCCAGGCGATTGGTCACCACCAGCCAGTCGATGGTCGCGTGCCGCCCCTGAGAGATGGCCCGCTGCTTGCGCGCCTCCCAGACGCTTTCCGAATAGATGGACGGCTTCAGCAACTCCAGCGACACCGGATCAACCTCGCCCAGCAGATCGAAATCGACGAAGCTGTCGTTCATTGGCGTCACGATCTGATCGGCGCGGGCGTGGGCGGCGCTGGACACCGCCGTATCCCCGCCCGGGGTGTCGATCAGGATGCAGTCCACGCCTTGGGCCACAGCCTCGTCGAAGGCGCGTTCGAAGACAGCGATCTGTTCGGCGACATCGGTCTTGGCCAGGGCCTTGCCGTCGCCCATGTCCGGGATAAAGGGCTGCGGCAAGGCCTGTTCGTTCGCCGCCAGCCAGGCCAGGCGATTGTGGAAGAAGCGTTGCATCGACCGCTGGCGCAGGTCCAGGTCGATGATCGCCACCGTCCGCCCCGCATGCAGCAGGCCCGCGACGATGTGGATGGCCAGGGTGGACTTGCCGGCCCCGCCCTTTTCGTTGCCGAGAACGATCACATGCGGCTGCGTCATTCGAGGGAATCCTCTGTGCCGACCGGCGCGACTCAGGCGCGGTCCAGTTCGACCTAGAGTCGGCCGCCGCGCGCCAAACGTCAACGGAACCTTAACGCAGACCTGTGGATGGCGAAGAAGGCGGGTTCAGCTGTTGCGTGCGCACCAGGCGTCGGCGACGGCGGCGGCGCGGCAAACCGAAGCGGCGGCCTCGGTCGGAACCGGGCCGACCTTCAACCGCGTCAAGGTCCGACCCTGAACTTCCACGGACTCGAACGCCGGCGCCAGGCCGGCGAAATCGGCGGACGCCTTCAATCGCTCCCAGGCCTGGCGCGCCGCGTCAGGGCTGGAATAGGCGCCCAGTTGAATGGTGCGGCCCATCGGCGTCGGACGGCGCAAGCCGGCGTCATGCATCAAGGAGGGCGGCTTCGCTGCGCCGGCTTCACGAATTGGAATAGCCGTTGCGGTCTGAACCGCCGGCTGAACCACCCGAATCACGGCGTCGCGCAGGCTGGCGTCATCGGCCACGCGGCGAACGCCGGCCTGATCGTCGCGGGCGTCCCACATGGCGTGGGGGTCCATCACCGCGACCTTCATGGCGCTGAACTTGACCGGCCGCAGGCCAGCCGCCTCGGCCGATTGCGCCCGAGGAGCGAGCCGGTCGCCGCCTGGCGTCAGCGGCACATCGACCGCCGCGACCTGATCCGCCAGGGCTCCGAACCTATGGGGATCGCTGTTCGCGGCGCCGCACCCCGACAGAGAGGCGGCGCCGACCACGACCGCAATCAGCGCCGAGGCGATCAGAACTGGACGGGTCGCTTCTGCGGGCGTCATAAGCACGACCCTAGCGCCCAGTCTTTGAGGTCTGGTGCATCAACAGGCTTAAGCGGAAAGGTTAATCGCTTCATCATGATGGACGCTCCTCCCCTGCCCGTCGTCCGCACCGTGGCCGACCTGCGCGCGACCGTTCGGGACTGGAAACGACAAGGCCTCAGCGTCGGCATGGTTCCGACCATGGGCGCCCTGCACGAAGGTCACCTGACCCTTGTGCGAGAAGCGGCCCAGCGCGCCGATCGCGTGGTCGCCTCCAACTTCGTCAATCCGACCCAGTTCGCCGCCCACGAGGACCTGGACAAATATCCCCGCCAACAGGATGAGGACGCACGTCTGCTGGCCGGCGCCGGCTGCCACCTGATGTTCGCGCCTGCGGCGGCGGAGATGTATCCTGAAGGCTTCGCCACCAGTATCGCCATGGCCGGTCCCGCCCTGGGCCTGGAGGGCGATTTCCGGCCGCAGATGTTCGGCGGCGTCGCCTTGGTCGTGACCAAGCTGTTCAACCAGGTCCAGCCGGACGTCGCCGTTTTCGGCGAGAAGGATTATCAGCAGCTGATGGTCATTCGTCGCTTCGTGCGCGACCTGGATCTGCCGGTCGAGATCGTCGGCGCGCCGACCGAACGGGACGGCTGGGGCTTGGCCCTGTCGTCGCGCAACGCCTATCTGTCCGAGCCCGAACTGGCCTCGGCGCGGCAGTTGAACGGCATACTGTTCCAGGCTGCTGCGGAGGCCGCCTCCGGCCGTCCTCTGCCCGGGATCGAGCGTGAAGCCTACGCCGCAATCCTAAAGGCCGGTTTCGAGCGAGTGGACTATGTCGCCATCCGCCGCGCCGAGGATCTCGGCGCCTTCCGCAACGATGTGGTGGATGCCCCTGCGCGCATCCTGACCGCCGCCTGGATCGGCAAGACCCGACTGATCGACAATATGGCGGTCTGAAAAACGAAGCGGGCCGCATCCATCGCCGGATGCGGCCCTTTTCGACATATCAGCCGATCGCGCCGACGCACCCTTCCGCGTCTCCCGGCGCCAGTTCAGCGTCGGTCAGGGCGATGGTCCAGCCATGGTGCGTATTCAGGCCCCAGCGCCGGGCGCCCCCGCCGTCGCCCGCGTCCCCGCCCGCCGTCACGATGACGCGACGGCCCTTGGGCAGGGCCGGCGGATCGATCTTGCCGACCGCCAGCGAAGTCGGCGTCTCTCCGCCGTACCCGTCGAAGACGCTGAGCATCGACCATTCGCGACGCAGGCCCATCCACCAGGCGTCTTCGGTGTTGATGGCCAGGACGGCGACCCCATGGCCCTCGGCTGCGAAGGCCAGCGCCTTTTGCGGATCGCGCACCATCTTGATGTCGGCCGCCGCGCCGAACCGCAGGCGGGCGCCGTCGAACGCCCGCGTCGGCTCGATCGGGGCCCAGACCTGGACCTGCAGTCGCCCCTGGCGCGCCAGGCCCCAGCCCACGATCTCGCGCCACAGGTGCTCGACCGCCTCGGCGTTCTCGGGCTGACATTTTGACAGCATACGCGCCAGCACCGTCTGCTCGCGGTCGGGGCGCAGTTTGGTGTGGGGGCCGGTCGGGGCGTCCTTGGCGCGGCCCACGGTGGCGGCGACGGCCAGACGCTGTTCGAACAGCGCCAGGATCTGGTCGTCGATCCGGTCGATCTCGGCGCGCAGGGCGGCCAGGGCCTGCTGTTCGGGGGTCAGGTCGGCCATGTCAGGCCAGACTTGCTGAATGTTGGAATTGGGCATGGGATAGGGCTTTCGGCATTCTGAATTTCGATATGTGCAGGGGCGAACAGCCGCTCTGATCCAGAGCGGTCGCCGGTGAAGCAGTCAGGGACGGAGTGCGCCCGACGCCTCAGCCGGCGTATCGAAAGCCGTAAAAGCCGTAGCCGAAATAGAGGCCGGACACCGCGCGCGAACGGTCGAACGAAACAGAGAGGGCGCGCTGGCGGGACATGGTCCGGTTCCGGTTAAGCGGATCGTTTTGCGATCCGTGCAGGCTTAAGACACGCAAAGACCGTGCGCCGTCAACCCTCGGAAGCGCTCAGAAGGACGAAGCGCGTGCGATTATCGCTCGAATCCTGCAAATCGTTGCGCAGGATCGACAGACCATACACCTCTGCGGCCCCAGCAGCCGCGATGGCGGCGCGGGTCGGATCTCCGGCCTCGGCCACATCGCGCGCGGCGCCGGCGGTGTCGAAATGTTCAATCACCGCCATGTGCATTGTCTTCAGCGTCTGCTCGCACTGGGCCAGGGCGATGGGGTGGCTCTCGACTGTGCGGATGTCGGACAGGCGGGCGCCGGGCAGTCCCATCAGCGCATGACGGATCGGCCGCCACACCTCCGCGACCGGCTCTATTCCCAAGGCGCGCACCAGGGTCGCTGCGGGCTCCACCATGCCGATGGTCGAGTTCTCGACAGGAATCAGGGCGCAGCCGCAGTCGCCGGACGTCATGGCCTGAAGGGCGCCTTCGAAGGTCTCGAACGCCACCGCCTCATCCCACGGACGCAGGGCCAGACACGCCTCGTGACTGAAGGCGCCCGGCGCGCCCTGATAGGCGACACGGCCGGGTTTCTCGTCTTGGTGGGCAGGCGTATCCATGTCCGTCACTCTCCGGGAGCGACCCGAAAAGCCCTTTGTCGTTGCCGGTCGAACAGACAGCGGCTCCATGTCCGCGCCGTGACCGCATCCGGTCGTATCTGCGGCGCCATTCCCTGCCCGACAAGCGGAATACATCGCCGGGGCGCGCCATCAAAACCCACGTGGAGCAAGGGCGACCATCGCGACGGCCGCCCGCTCTGCTTCATTCGGTCAGGCGGCCTCGGATCGGCTGACACGACCCGACTTCAGCCGTTCCGCGACCAGGAAGGCCAGTTCCAATGCCTGATCGGCATTCAGACGCGGATCGCAATGGGTGTGATAGCGGTTGGACAGATCGTCCTCCGTCACCGCCTGGGCGCCGCCCAAGCATTCGGTGACGTTCTGGCCCGTCATCTCCAGGTGTACGCCGCCGGGGTGGACGCCCTCGGCCTCCGCTACGTCGATGAAGGTGCGCACCTCGCCCAGGATGCGATCAAAGGGCCGCGTCTTGTAGCCGTTGCCGGCCTTCAGCGTATTGCCGTGCATCGGGTCGATGGACCAGATCACCTTGCGGCCCGACGCCTTCACTTCGCGCATCAGCTTGGGCAGACGCTCGCCCACCTTTTCGTGACCGAAGCGTCCGATCAGCGTCAGACGGCCCGAGATATTGTCCGGGTTCAGCGCGTCGATCAGCGGCAGCAGGTCGTCGGCCGTCATGGTCGGCCCGCACTTCACGCCGATGGGGTTCTTGATCCCCTTCATGAACTCGACGTGGGCGCCGTCCAGCTGACGGGTGCGTTCGCCGATCCACAGCATATGGGCGGAGGTGTCGAACCAGTCGCCCGAACCGCCGTCCAGCCGCGTAAGGGCGCTCTCGACGTTCAGCAGCAGGGCTTCGTGGCTGGTGAAGACCTCGACTCGGCTCAGGTCGGGATGGGTCTCGGGCGTGACGCCGACCGCCTCCATGAAGGCCAGGGCTTCCGTGATCTTATCGGCCAGTTCGCGGTACTGGGCGCCTGCCGCATTGTCCCCAGCGAAGCCCAGCGTCCAGCGATGGATGTTGTACAGATCGGCATAGCCGCCGCCCGCGAAGGCGCGCAGCAGGTTCAGCGTCGACGCCGATTGGTTATAGGCCCGGATCAGGCGCTGCGGATCGGGCGCGCGCTCTTCGGGCGTGAACCCCATGCCGTTGATGATGTCGCCGCGATAGCTGGGCAGTTCGACGCCGTCGATTGCCTCCAGCGGCGACGAGCGCGGCTTGGCGAACTGACCAGCGATGCGGCCGACCTTCACCACCGGCTTGCGCCCGGCGAAGGTCAGCACCACCGCCATCTGCAGGATCAGGCGGAAGGTGTCGCGGATGTTGTCGGTCGAGAACTCCTTGAAGCTCTCGGCGCAGTCGCCGCCCTGAAGCAGGAAGGCGTCCCCCTGCTCCACCTGCGCCAGTTTCGACGTCAGGCGGCGCGCTTCGCCGGCGAAGACGAGCGGCGGCAGGGCGCGCAGTTCGTCCTCAACCACGGCAAGAGCCTTGGGATCGGGATAGTCCGCCGGCATGTGCAGGGCGGTCTTGGTTCTCCAGCTTTCGGGGGTCCAGCGTGTCATCGTGCAAGAATAGGGCTTTCAGCGCCCTCAAACAACGAAAACACGAATGGCTTTTGCGTCGAGACTTAATCGTCGGCCGGCTGCGCTTTCTTGGCCGCAGCTTCGTTCCGCCGCTCGGCCTTGGCCGCCGCCTTTTCCGCCGCCTTGGCCGCCGCAGCCTTCTCGCGCTCCTGGCGCTCGAAATTATAGTTGGGCTTGCGGGCCATCAGGCATCCTTTCGTAAATCGCGTCGCCTACAAGGTGACGACAGCACGCGGTGGACGCAATGCGCCAAATCCATCCGTCGCCGGATTGACGTCAGAGCAGGCGTTCCTGCCGCGTCACGAACTTGGTAAGGGAATCGAGTATAATAAGAAGGCGAGCGAGCGGGGTCATGATTCAACAACGCCGCGGCGCCGAACCTGTTCTCCAGCGCGAGCCTTGGTCGCACCTGATACGCGCAGCGGCGGCGGGCGAATATCGCCGTATTGGCCCACTTTCACACCTGGCGCCCAGGTCGAAGCAAAGCCGATGACGCAAACTCTATTGCTCGGCGGGGTCGAGGCGGGCGGCACCAAGTTCGTGTGCGGCGTCGCCGATGGCGATGGCCGAATTTTGGAGCAGGTCCGCATTGCGACGACGACTCCTAGCGAAACCCTGGCCGCTGTCGACGCCTTCTTCGCCAGAGCGGCGGCGGTCCACGGCCACCTGGCCGCCTTGGGCGTCTGCAGTTTCGGGCCGCTGTCGCTCCGCCTGGATGCGCCCGACTATGGTGCGATCACCACAACGCCGAAGCCAGGCTGGAGCGGCGCCAACCTCCTGAGCCATCTGCGGCGCGCGGCGAACACGCCCACGGTCCTGACCACCGACGTCAACGGCTCGGCCATCGGCGAAAGGTTGTTCGGCAGCGGACGCGGGCTGGACAGTTTCTGCTACGTCACCGTAGGCACGGGCGTCGGGGTGGGCGTAATCATCGACGGGCGGCCGCACGGCGGGGCGAACCATCCCGAGGCGGGGCATATCCGAACGCCGCGCGCAGCCGGCGACACCGCCTTCGCCGGCGCCTGCCCCTTCCACGGCGACTGTCTGGAGGGCTTGGCCAGCGGACCGGCCATGCGGATGCGGTGGGGGGCGCCTGCGGAAACCTTGCCGATAGACCATCCCGCCTGGCTGATGGCGGCCCACTATGTGGCAAGCCTGTGCGCCAACCTGACCTATGTGATCAGGCCCCAACGCATCATTATCGGCGGTGGCGTTATGCAGCCGCACCTCTACGATAGGGTCAGACGCGCGCTGGTCCAGCAACTGGGCGGCTACGACGCCAGCGTGCGCGAACTTGTTATGGACGACTACATAGCCGCCCCCTCAGCCGGCGCTTCCGCAGGCCTTTATGGCGCGCTAGCCTTGGCTTACCGCGAGGCGACAGGCGATTGGCCGACCGGCTGGATGATCTAGCAGCCGATCCCCGTCAAAGATCTTTGGCGGGGCCAGTCGGTTCGTCCGGTTCGACGTCCGCGTCATTATCGATGAAATTTATGCGCCGTCGCCCTTCGAACACGCTGGAAACAGCGAACAAGGCGCCGGCCAGAATCACCGCGCCGAAGAACAGGATGATCAGGTTCATGGTCGTGAAACGCGCGGCCTGACGGCGAGTTCACCGTGGTGAACAGCCTCTCAGGCTGGAGGCTCGGTCATGTCGGGAAGATGGTGGATGCGACAGGGATTGAACCTGTGACCCCCTCGGTGTGAACGAGGTGCTCTCCCGCTGAGCTACGCATCCATGCCTTGCGGAGGCGGCGACATAGCCCGGTCGCCCGCCGCGCGCAAGCGTCCGTTTCAGATTCCAGCGGCGCGAACGGTTTCCGGCGTCTCGGCTTCCGGGTCGCCAGGCAGCCAGGCTACGTGACCGTCATAGATGTCCTGGTTCAGTATGCCCTCTTCCTTGGCCACCAGCACCGGCACCAGCATCTGGCCCGTGACGTTCGTCGCGGTGCGCATCATGTCGATGACCCTGTCGATGGCGACGATATAGCCGATGCCTTCCAGCGGCAGGCCGGCGGTCGACAGGGTCAGGGTCAGCATGACGATGGAGGTTCCCGGCACCCCCGCCGTGCCTAAAGACCCCAGCACCGCCGTCAGACCGATCAGCACATATTGGGTCAGGGTCAGGTCGATCTTGAAATACTGGGCGATGAAGATCGAGGCGATGGCCGGATAGATCGCGCCGCAACCGTCCATCTTCACATTGGCGCCCAGCGGCACGGCGAAGGCGGCGTAGGCTTGAGGCACGCCCAGACGTTCGACCGTCTGGCGCAAGGTAATCGGCAGAGTGCCCAGCGACGACGATGTCGCAAAGGCCGTCTGCTGGGCCGCAAAGGCGCCGCGGAAGAAGCTGGTCACCTTCAGCCCATGGACCTTCAGGAGGCCCGAATAGACGATCAGGATGTGGAACAGGCAGGCGGCGTAGATGGCGGCGATAAACTTCAACAGCGGCAGCAGAGCCTCCCAGCCATAGCCGCCGACCACCGAGCCGATCAGGCCGAACACGCCGATGGGCGTCAGTTGGATCACCCAGCGCGTGATGCGGAAGATGATGGCCGCGCCCTCGTCCACCAGCCGCCGCGCGCCCTGCGCCCGGTCTCCCAGCGCCACCAACGCCATGCCGACCAGGGCCGAGAAGAAGATGATCTGCAGCACCTTGCCCTCGGCCAGGGCGGCGAACGGATTGGTCGGCACCACGCCGATCAGCACCTCAAGCGGCGTGGGGATCACGCGCTCCTTGACCTCGCCCAGCGGCAGGTTCGACAGGCCGACGCCCGGATTGATGATGTGCCCGAAGGCGAAACCGACCAGTACGGCCAGCAGCGAGGTGATGGCGAACCAGACGATGGTGCGTACGCCCAGCCGGACGGCGCCGGCCCCCTCGCCCAACTTGGCGATGGAGCTGGCGATGGTGAACAGCACCAGGGGCGCCACCACCATGCGGATCAAGTTCAGATAGACATCGCCGATCGGCTGCAACCAGACCTCGGCCCGCTCCCTCAGGATCAGCCCGGCGACGATGCCCAGGATGAAACCGGCGGCGGTGCGCTGCCAGAGCGGGATTTTCAGGAAGCGAGCGAACATGAGGGGCACTTTCGACGGGGTGCGCCAATCTGTCCATCGCCAGGGCGATCCGCAACCGCGTCGGCGATCATTCTTCGAGAGATTTGCTGACGGCTGCGTTCAGAATTTCAGCGCTTTCGAGACGTAGAAGTCGGACAACAGGCCGTCGACGGCCTCTTCCACATCCTCGAAATCGTCGATCAGCACGTCCGCCCCAAGGGTCTCTACCGGAACCGGCGTGAAGCCGAAGGTGACCAATATGCAGGGCATACCCGCGTCCCTGGCCGCGCCTGCGTCGGGCGCGGCGTCGCCGACCATGATCGCTCGCTCGGGATCGCCTCCGGCCAGCGCCACCGCTTCCTTCAGGTGGGCGCCCGACGGTTTGCGCGCGCTGACCCGATCCGGGCCGACGATGGCCGCGAAATGCGGGGCGAGGTCCAACTTTTGAAGAAGCAGTTCGGACAGGTCCGAACGCTTGTTGGTCGCCACGACCAGAAGGGCGCCACGCGCCGTCAGCCTCTCCAGCGTCTCGACCACCCCTTCGAACGGCTGGGAGCCGTCCGCGATATGGGCGGCGTAATCGACCAGGAAGCGCTCGAACAGCTCCTGCGATTGCGCGCGCTCGACCGGCGCCCCCGCCGCTTCGAACCCGTGCACCAGCAGCGCCCGCGCGCCCGAGCCGATCAGGGTGGAGGCCGACTCCATCGCCACCGGCGGCAGACCTTCTTCGACCAGCAGCCGATTCAGGGTCCCGATCAGATCCGGCGCAGAATCGACCAGCGTCCCATCCAGATCGAAGGCGATGGTCCAGCCTTCCAGGTCGCGATCGGTCATCCACATCTCCCGCTGGCCCGCCGAATGGGCTAGATCGCGAGACGACTAGCCTTCGGGACGATTCATGACCAGCCAGACACGCGCTCGCGCCGCCATCATTCTCGCCGCCGGCCAGGGAACGCGCATGAAGTCGCCCCTGCCCAAGGTGCTGCATCCCGTCGCTCACCGCGCCATGCTGGACCACGCCATCGACGCGGCCGAGGGATTGGGCTGCGAGCGGATCGTGGTCGTGGTCGGGAATCACTCGCCGGAAGTCCGCGCCCATGTCGTCAAACGGCTGGGCGAAGCCGCCATCGCTGTTCAGGACCCGCCGCTTGGCACCGGCCACGCCGTTCGCGCCGCCGAACAGGCCTTGGACGGGTTCGACGGCGAGGTGGTGGTCACCTACGGCGACGTACCGCTGCTGAAGGCCCGCGACATCGAGCCTGTGTTCAATGCCGAGGGCGTAACTGTCATCGGGTTCGAGGCGCGCGATCCCGGCGCCTATGGCCGGCTGATCCTGGATGGCGACGCTCTGCTCGCCATCACCGAGGCCAAGGAGGCGTCCGCCGAGGTGCTAGCCGTCACCGCCTGCAACTCCGGCGTCATGGCCGCGCCGGCCGCCCTGCTCTTCTCGTTGCTGGCGCATGTGACGAACGACAACGCAAAGGGCGAATACTATCTGACCGATGTGGTCGAGCTGGCGCGCAAGGGCGGCCATCCGACCCGCGCCGTCTTCGCCGCCGAGGACGCGGTGATGGGCGTAAACTCCCAGGCCGAACTGTCCCAGGCCGAGGCCCTGTTTCAACAGGTTCAGCGCGAGACCTTCCTGGCCGCCGGCGTCACCATGAGCGCGCCCGACACCGTCCACTTCGCCTGGGACACTCAGGTGGACGGCGGAACTGTGATCGAACCCTTTGTGGTGTTCGGCCCCGGCGCCGTGGTCGATGGCGGCGCGCGCATCCGCAGCTTCAGCCATATCGAGGGCGCCCGCGTCGGTTCAGGCGCCGAGATCGGACCCTACGCCCGCCTGCGCCCGGGCGCCGATCTGGCCGAAGGGGTCAAGATCGGCAATTTCGTCGAGGTGAAGAACGTAAGCATGGCCAAGGGCGCCAAGGCCAACCACCTATCGTATCTGGGCGACGGGACCGTGGGCGCGGGCGCGAACATCGGCGCCGGGACGATCTTCTGCAACTACGACGGCTTCAACAAAGCCCGAACTGAGATCGGCGCCGGAGCCTTCGTGGGCTCGAATTCCAGCCTGGTGGCGCCGGTCCACATTGGCGACGGCGCCCTGATCGCCTCGGGATCGGTCGTGACCGAGGACGTGCCGGCCGACGCCCTGGCCTTCGGCCGCGCGCGCCAAACCATCAAGACCGACGCCGCCGCCGCGTTCCGCGAGACAGCCAAAGCCAAGAAGGCGGCGGCCAAGGCCGCCCAGTCCAAGAGCGATCCGTCCAAATGAGCGACATCCAGAAGAAGAACGCCGGCGAAGCGGCCGCCGCCCATGTCGAGGCGGGGATGATCGTGGGCCTGGGCACCGGCTCCACCGCCGCCTGGTTCGTCAAGGCGCTGGCGGCGCGCAACCTGTCCGGTCTGCGCTGCGTGCCGACCTCGGAAAAGACCGCCGACCTGGCGCGTGAACTGGGCCTGACGCTGTCCACGCTGGAGGACACGCCGCGCATCGACCTGACCGTGGACGGCGCCGACGAGGTGGGGCCGGGCCTGGCCTTGATCAAGGGCGGCGGCGCGGCCCTGCTGCGCGAGAAACTGGTGTGGGAGGCATCCAGCCGCTGCATCGTCATCGCCGACGCGGCCAAGGTGGTGCCGGTCCTGGGCGCCTTTCCCCTGCCGATCGAGGTCGTGGCCTTCGGTCACAAGACCACGGCAAACCGCATCGCCGACGTCCTGATCGACCACGACATCAACCAGCCCGCCCGGGTGCGTCAGGCGGATCGCGGCCTGGTCCGCACCGATGGCGGCAATCTGATCTATGATGCGGCGTGCAAGGCGATCAACGATGCGGTGCGGCTGGCCGACGACCTGAAGCTGATCACCGGGGTCGTCGAACACGGCCTGTTCCTGGATTTGGCCGATCTGGCCATCATTGGGACCGACGACGGCTTCGAGGAACGCCTGCCCTAATAGACGCCGCGTCGGCTCAACACGGCGGGGACGGTGCGCGCGAGGATGGCGAGATAGACGCCAAGCGTCAGGTTCCGGACCAGCCAGACATCCATCGCCACGCGGCGACGGTAGGGCACGTCGTTGCGGCCGGACACCTGCCAAAGCCCCGTCAATCCGGGGCGCGCCGCGCAGTAGTCGGCCAGCCGCCGCCCATACAGCATCGCCTCGTCCATCACGATCGGCCGTGGCCCGACCAACGACATCTCGCCTCTCAGCACGTTCATCAACTGGGGCAGTTCGTCGATGCTGGAGCGTCGCAAGAATCCGCCTAGGCGTGTCACGCGCACGTCGTGGCGGAATTTGCGCGACGCCCGCCATTCCGCGTCAATCAGGCCAGGAAGCCGCGCCTCCGCATCTGGCGCCATAGTGCGGAACTTCAGACAGTCGAACGAACGCCCGCCCTGCCCGATCCTTTGCTGCCGGAACAGCACGGGACCGCCGCATTGCGTCCAGATCGCCAAGGCGGTCGATACCATCAGGGGGCGATAAGAGGAGCAGCGCGCCCCCCGCCAGAACGACATCCAGCATGCGAACAACGCTGGCGCTGCGCCATCGGAACGCCGGTGCTCCGGTGCCGCCATCCGCCAGCGGCGCGGATATCGCCTCCACACTCGACATCGGAACGGCCTCCTTCAGCGGATCATCACCTTGAGTTGATCCTGATGCAACTCAAGGCACCGCGAACGAAGCAAGATGCATTGACGGCTTTGCGTCAAACCACCATAGGTTGCGAATGCAACCGTCACCCGCCCCTGGCGATCAAAGGCCCTGGATGGGCCAGCGACACGCCCGCGTCCAGTCCGTCGGACCCCGTTTGTCGGGCCGTTTGACGGTAGCGATACTGGCGGGGTTCAGCATCCTGCTCTGGGCGCTGATCGCGGGCGGCGTTTATCTGATCGTCGGCATCCTGCTTTAGTCAGTCGCCGTTCCAGGCCGTCAGAGCGACAGGTGATCGTCGGCCGCCAGCCTGCACGGTTCCTGAAATGACTACGGTCCGATCGCCCAGGTTTCGGCGTGCGGTCGCCAGCGCGCCCTGATCAATGCGCGCTTCAATCTCGACCTGTCCCTGTGGCGTCACGCCGGTCATCCGCACGGCGGCATCCGTTATGCGATAGGTCTCCGGCAGAACCCGCATTTCGCCCTGAGGCCCGTTCAGCATCAAGATCAGGGGCGGCGCGCTGCGATCCCCAGCCTCCCAGGCCGCGAACGCCGTCTCTTGGCCGATGAACAGCGAGGCGACGGCGGATCCAGCGGCTTCAGTTGGCCGGTACTCGCCCGACATATCGCCGCTGAGGTCGTGACGAAACACGGCGGGGTCCCCGCCGCCCTGCGGCCGAGGATGGTCCTCGCGGCGTTCACAGGCGCCGACAGCGACCAGAGCCAGCACAGCAACAGTTGCGAGCAGACGCCTCATCGGTCCAGCGCCTTGTCCAGGGCGTGAAAGCCCGCGATGGCCAGTTCGGTCGCATTGGTGAAGACCGCCGGATCGATCCGCTCGAAGGTGTCGCTGGGCCGGTGGTAATCGGGATGATAGTCGACGCCCATGTAGAGGAACGGCACGCCCGCCGCGTGGAAGGCGGCGTGATCCGACGCCTCGACCCAGTTGTTCTCGCCCGTGTCCTGCGGCGTGTCCTTGCCGAAGGCGAAGGACACCGCCCCTTGCGCCGGGGTCGGCTCCAGTATGCGGCGCAGATCGGGGTGCTGATAGCCGCCCGTGACCCACAGATGTCCATCGGTCTCCGCACGCGCCGTCATGTCGAAGTTCAGGTTCAGGCTGACGGACGACAGCGGCACGGGCGGCGCCTTAACGAACTCCCGCGCGCCCAGAAGCCCCCGCTCCTCTCCGTCCAGGGCCACGATCAGCACGCTGTGCTCCGGCGGATCGGCCTTCAGCCGCCGCGCCAACTCCAGCATCGTCGCCACGCCCGACGCATTGTCGTCCGCGCCGCGATAGATCTGGCCGTCGTTCATGCCGACATGATCGTAGTGAGCCGTCACCACGATATAGCGATCCGCCACGCGCGTTCCGGGGATCAGGCCGACGATGTTGACGCCGCTGAACCGCTTCACGCCCTCGCGCGTACGGCCCGGCGCCTCGAAGGGTTGAAGCCGACCGAAGGATGCGGGCTGAACCCCCATCGCCTCCAGCCGCGACACGATATAGGCCCGCGCCCGCTCTCCGCCCGCCGAGCCCGTATCGCGCCCCTGCATGTCGTCGCCGGACAGGATACGCACATCCTCCAGCAAGGGACTGTTGACGACGGGCGCCGGCGGCGCGCTGGCGACGGTTGCCGGCGGAACCGGGGTGCAGCCGCCGATCAGCAGAGCGGCCAATAGAAGGGAATAGGCGGTCGGGCGGATCATGCGAACTCCGTGAAGGCCGCGCGACCCTAGCGGCAGCCGAACCCCGCGTCAGCCGTTCGTTCGCAGTCACGACGATGCACGCGACCGCCGACAGATGATAAGGCACACGAATGGCCCCGACGAATCCTTCGCTCCCCGCCCCTGAAGACCTGACGCCCGATGCGGCGGCGGACGAACTGGCCTGGCTGGCCGCGGAAATGGCGCGTCACGACGCCCTCTACGCCGAGGCTGCGCCCGAGATTTCCGATGCGGACTATGACGCCCTGCGCGCCCGCAACGCCGCCATCGAGGCCGCCTTTCCCGATCTGATCCGCGCGGATTCGCCGTCGAACAAGGTGGGCGCCGCCGCCTCCAGCCAGTTCGCCGAGGTGCGCCATGGCGTACCCATGCTGTCGCTGGACAACGCCTTCGACGAGGGCGAGGTGCGCGATTTCGTGGCCCGGATCGCCCGCTTCCTGAAACTGCCGGCCGACGAACCCATCGCCTTCGTGGCGGAACCCAAGATCGACGGCCTGTCCGCCAACCTGCTCTATGTCGACGGCAAGCTCAGCGTCGGCGCCACGCGCGGCGACGGCCGCACCGGCGAGGACGTCACCGCCAATCTGAAGACCATTGCGGCGGTGCGCCAGACCCTGGACGGCGACGGCTGGCCCGACAGGATCGAGGTGCGCGGCGAGGTTTACGCCCCCAACGCCGCCTTCGACGCCTTCAATGCGGCGGCCGAGGCCGAGGGACGGCGCACCTACGCCAATCCCCGCAACTTCGCGGCCGGATCGCTGCGACAGAAGGATGCGCGGATCACCGCCAAACGCCCCCTGACCTTTTTCGCCTACGCCTGGGGCGAACACTCCAGCGACTTCGCCGCGACCCAGTGGGAGGCCCTGCAAAAGCTCAGGGCCTGGGGCTTTCCCGTCAACGACCGCTCGCGCCGGGTCGAGGGCGCCGAGGGGCTGATCGCCGTCTATCGGGAGTTGGAGCGCGACCGGGCCGCCCTGGGCTATGACATCGACGGCGTGGTGTACAAGGTCGACCGGCTGGACTGGCAGCGCCGCCTGGGCTTCGTCGCCCGCAGCCCCCGCTGGGCCATCGCCCACAAGTTCCCGGCCCAGCAGGCGACCACGGTGCTGGAGGGCATAGACATCCAGGTGGGCCGCACAGGCTCTCTGACCCCCGTCGCTCGGCTGCACCCGGTGACCGTGGGCGGCGTGGTCGTGCGCAACGCCACCCTGCACAACGAGGATGAAATCCAGCGTCTGGATGTCCGCATTGGCGACACGGTGCGCCTGCAACGCGCCGGCGACGTGATCCCTCAGATTCTCGGCGTCCAATTGGATCAGCGACCGGCCGACGCCGTTCCCTATGTCTTCCCCGATCACTGCCCGGTCTGCGGTTCGGAAGCGGTGCGGGAGGGAGACGAGGTCAAGCGGCGCTGCACCGGCGGGCTGATCTGCGACGCCCAGATCGTGGAGCGGTTGAAGCATTTCGTCGGCCGCCGCGCCTTCGACATCGAGGGGCTGGGCGAAAAGCAGTTGGTCGCCTTCCATGCGCGCGGCTGGATCAAGGAGCCCGCCGACATCTTCCGCCTGGCGCGCGACGCGGATCGGCTGGCCGAGCTGGAGCGGGACGACGGATACGGTGAGACCAGCATCCGCAACCTGGTCGCCGGCATCGAGGCCCGGCGCGTGATCTCGCTGGACCGGTTTTTGTTCGGCATGGGCGTGCGCGACATCGGCGAACAGACCTCCATCGTTCTGGCCCGCGCGTTCGAAAGCTGGTCGGCGCTGAAGGCCGCCTGTCTTCAGGCCGCATCGGGCATTCCATCCCCGGCCTGGCGCGCGCTGGCCGGGGCCCACGCCATCTCGCCGCGCGTCCTGGCCCTGATGGCCGAGGCGACGCCGCCCTCCGCCGATCCCTGGCCAGAAGCCACCCTGGACATGAAGATCGCCCAGGCCTTTCCCGGCATGGCCGCCCCGGCCCGACGCGCGTTGGCGACACTGACCGACGACTGGTCGGGCCTGGTCGAACTGGCCCGCGTAGCCCGCCAGGAAGGCCCCTCCGAAATGCTGAACCAAATCGCCGGCGTCACCGGCGTCGGGCCCGTCGCCGCCGAGGCCCTGGCCCATTTCTTTCACGAGCCTCACAATCTTGAGGTCGTCACCGCCCTCGAGGACGAACTGACCCAGATCGTCGACGCCGAACGGCCCCAGTCCGACACCGCCGTGGCGGGCAAGACCGTGGTCTTCACCGGCGCGCTGGAGCGCTTCACCCGCGACGAGGCCAAGGCTCGCGCCGAAAGCCTGGGGGCCAAGGTTTCAGGCTCTGTATCCAAAAAGACCGACTACCTCGTCGCCGGTCCAGGCGCAGGGTCCAAGCTGAAGGACGCCGAAAAGCACAGTGTCCGGGTGCTGACCGAGGACGAATGGCTGGCGATGATCGACTGACCTTTTCGGAGACCGCGCGCGAACTCGCCGCATCTTCAGCCTAACTTGACCTAAGGTCCGGTTTTCATTGGTTATCCCCGTCGTTTTCAGCCTTGTTTTGAACCGAAAGCAGGATCAACCTGCGGCTCAATGATCGACGCCGATCGATCGAAGACAGGGCAACAAAGGAAACACGATGAAGATCAAGATTTTGATGGCCGCCGCCGCGCTGACCGGCGCGCTCGCCACGCCCGCCCTGGCCGGCGACCCCACGGGCTTGTGGCAGACCCCGACCAATGGCGGGCAGGTTCGCATCGCGCGGTGCGGTCAGGCCCTCTGCGGCACGCTGGTGACGTCTGATCACATCCGCACCGACGGCAACGCCCGCGATGAGCGCAACCGTGACGCCGCTCAGCGGAACCGCACCCTGCGCAACCTGCCCATGTTGACGGGTTTCACCGGTGGGCCGACGGAATGGCGCAATGGCTCGGTCTATAATCCGGCCGACGGCGGCACCTATCGCGGCACCATCACCATGACCAACGACAATACCCTGCGCCTGCGCGGCTGCATCGTCGCTCCGCTATGCAAGACCCAGACCTGGACCCGCATTCAGTAGGTCTCGTCTCCAGACAGACGAAAGGCCCGGCCGGAGCGATCCGACCGGGCCTTTTCATTTCCGATGCCTGGCGCTCAACGATTCAGGGCCGCCCGCGCCGCCTCGGCATAGCGATGCCCGCTGGCCGCGCCCTTGGGGAAGACGGCGTCGATGCGGGCCAGGTCTTCCGGCGACAGCACGAGGTCAACGGCGCCCGCATTCTGCTCCAACGTCGCGATGCGGCGCGTGCCGGGAATGGGGACCAGATCTTCGCCCTGCGCCAACACCCAGGCCAGGGCCAGTTGGGCGGCGGTTACACCCCTATCGGCCGCGATGGCCTTGACCGCCTCGACCAGATCCAGGTTCTTCTGGAAGTTCTCGCCCATGAAGCGGGGATTGCTGCGTCGGAAGTCATCGGCGTCCAGATCATCGACAGACTTGATGTCTCCGGACAGGAAACCGCGTCCCAGCGGGCTGTAGGGCACGAAGCCGATGCCCAGGTCGCGGGTCACGGCGAACAGTTCGTCCTCCGGTTCACGGCTCCACAGCGAATATTCCGTTTGGAGGGCCGTGATCGGATGGGTCGCGTGGGCCTTGCGCAATGTGTCCGGCGCCGCCTCCGAGAGACCCAGGAAACGAACCTTGCCCTCTCTGACCAACTCGGCCATCGCGCCGACGGTCTCTTCGATCGGCGTGTTCGGGTCCACGCGGTGCAGATAGTAGAGATCGACGTGATCGACGCCCAGACGCCGAAGGCTGCCTTCAATGGCGCGCCTGACGTTCGCTGGGCTGCCATCCGTCATCAGGCGGCTGCGATCCTCGTTGTAGTTGATGCCGAACTTGGTCGCGATGAAGGCCTGGTCCCGACGCCCCTTGAGGGCTTGACCGACCAGAACCTCATTCGTGTGCGGCCCATACATTTCGGCCGTGTCGAAAAGGGTGATCCCCAGATCGAGAGCGCGATGAATGACAGACACCGACTGGGCTTCGTCCGCGGCGCCATAAAAGGCGCTCATGCCCATACAGCCCAGGCCGATGGCCGAAACCTCGGGTCCGTTCGGGCCCAGCTTGCGCATCTTCATTCGCGCTCTCCTGACGATGTTGGGGATCGGCCAATGCGCCGATGGTCAGGAGATGGTTGCTGCACCGGCCGGCTTCAAGCCTGACCGCGCTTTGCAATGGTACCGCCTCTCAGGCTTGAACTGAGGACCTCCGGTTCCACAAACCGGCGCTCTAACCAACTGAGCTAAGGCGGCCCGCTCATCGCGAGGCGCGTTCTCTACCGGGCCTGACCGATGCGATCAAGCGACTTCGTGCGATTTCGTCAGGAGATTTCCGTCCACTCCCGACCAAAAGAAAACGCCCCGGAGATCGCTCTCCGAGGCGTTTCGTCTTGATCGCTTTTTGGCTCAACCGAGGTTGAACGGAACCCGCACGCGGAAGGTCGCGTCCTGCGCGGCGCCGTCGACGGTCCGCGGGGACAGTTGTCCACGCTGAACCACGCGAACAGCGGCGCGACCGAAGCCCATGCCGGCGGGCTCTTCCGAGATCACCTGGCAGTTGGCCGGAGACCCGTTGGAGCGCGCGGTGCACTCGACGGTGGCCGATCCGCTGATCTCACGTTCCAGCGCGCGCGCCGGGAAATCGTCAGCCGTGGGACGCGGCTGGCGCGCCCATTGGACGTTCGTGATCGTCGACGGACGGACCGGAGCCGGCGGAGCAGGCGGCGGCGGCGGTCCGGGAATGTTCACGGGCGGACCCGTGTATTCCACCCGGTCTTCCTTCTTCGTCGGCGTGATATTCACCGGCGGAGGCGGCGTGACGTTCGGAACCGGCGCCGGCACGCGCACCTGAAGCTTAGGCGGGGGCGGCTGATCCGTCGGCGGAGGCGGCGGGGGCGGCGGCGGCGGAGGCGGTGGAACCGGCTCGACCAACTCGACCTCGACGGACTCGTCGACGTAATTGAATTCCTTCAGCTTAAACTTCGATTGCTGCAGGAAGAAGATCAGCAAGGCGAACAGGATGGAGACGACCAGCAGGCACACGATCAGCACGGGGTAGGAAACCCCCATGAAGCCCTTGGCCTTTGGTACGTCGTAACGACTGCGATGATATTCGACGTCTGTCATACTATCTCCGCGCTCTAGCTCGTCGCCTGGTCTTCGCCGACCAGTGCAACGCTGTAGAAGCCGTTATCCTGCAGCGCATTCATGACCTGCATGAAATCGCCGTAACGGGTGTTCTGGTCGCCCCGAATGAAGATCCGCTCATCGGCCGGGTTCCGGGATCCGATCTGCTTCAGCAGATCTTCACCCAGGGATCCGACGTCGGTCTTGAAGTCGCCCACATAGACGTCGCCGTCATTCTGGATCGAAATATAGACCGGCTTGGGCGGGTTCGGGGCCGCCTTGGCGACGGCGATTGGCAACTCGACGGGCACCGACACGGAAGCTAGCGGAGCCGCCACCATGAAGATGATGAGCAAGACCAGCATGATATCAACGAAAGGCGTAACGTTGATATCGCTGTTGGCCTCGACCACATTGCCAGCGCCGCCCGATTTAATCTTGGCGGCCATCCGTCTTACGCCCCCTTGTCGAGCTGACGCGAGATGCCGTTCAGCAGCTCAGCGGCGAAGCCGTCGGCGCGCGTGCCGTAACCAGCGATGCGGGTGTTGAAGTAGTTGTAGAACACAACGGCCGGGATAGCGGCGAACAGGCCGATACCCGTGGCCAGCAGGGCTTCGGCGATACCCGGCGCAACGACGGCCAGGTTGGTCGTGTTGGATTCCGCGATGCCGATGAAGGAGTTCATGATGCCGTAAACGGTGCCGAACAGACCGACGAACGGCCCGATGGACCCGACCGACGCCAGGAACTGCTGGCCGCCCGACAGACGCTTGGCCAGACCGGATTGAACGGCGGCGACAGCGGCTTGAGCGCGACCCAGAGCCGAGTCCAGGTGATCGCCGGTGACCGACAGGCCAGACTGACGCGACAGTTCGATTTCCTCGGTGGCGGCGGCGGCCATGTCGGCCAGCGGGTTGCCGTCGAACTCTTCCTGGGTAGCTACGGCGCGCATATCAGCGATGGTGCGAGCGCCGCGGAAGTTCTCGAGGAAGGTGTCCGTCTTGCGGTTCAGCGAACCGAACTCGAACAGTTTGATCAGCAGAAGCGTCCAGGACAGGATCGAGGCCAGAAGCAGGCCGGCCATGACGACCTTAACGACAACCGTGGCTTCCATGAACATGGAGATCGGGGTGATGCCGCCGCCGTGGTGACCGCCGCCAACGGCTTCGTTCACCGTCGCGGGATCGGCCGGGGTAGCGGCGGGGGCCGCAGTCGAGGCAGCCGGGGTCGGCTCGGCCGGGGCCTGGGCCAGAACCGGCGAGCTCGCCATCAGCGCGGCGGCGCCGGCCATGGCGAGAAGGATGTTCGTCTTTTTGCTGTTCAGCATAGTTCGCCAGTTCCTGCTTGGTCTGACTCGTGGAACCAAAGGTGCGGCCATAGTCAGCGACCGCCCCCCAACCTGAAATGTTTCCTTCAGCGCACCCCGTCCCCCTCGAGGATCAAGATCCGCTGAAATCTTTGGTGGAGGCCGATGCGGTCGCCCGCGCCGCCTCCGATGTACGAACCGCCGCAGAGCAACTCCTCGACCGTTCGCATTAACGCCTTCGTCGGAAGGCGTCTCAACCCCTTTGAAGAACCCTTACCGGAGCGTCAAGGGACAAGGACGGCTTTTAACTCCGCAAGAGCGCGAGAGAAAAGTTTCGCCCACGGCACGCATTGAAGCGTTGCCGCGCGACATTTTGATGAAGGGCGCACGTCAGTTAGAGCAAGCTTGTTCCAAAGCGCGATCCCTCGGCTGTTTCTTGCCGGAATTGCACAAATCGCGACGGATCGTCCCTGCCGACTTCGCACCGGCCTTCCGAGATGAAGCGCGAAAGCGTGCTTAAAGCAGGCTGAGCAAGGGGTGGCGATTTGAGAAATAAAGAATGGTGCCTGGAGGCGGGTTCGAACCACCGACACGCGGATTTTCAATCCGCTGCTCTACCAGCTGAGCTATCCAGGCGCCGACGCGGCGTCGCGAGAGGCGGGTCTATAGGGGAGGCTTTTGCGCCTGTCCAGCGCCCAATCCATCGTTTTCGTCATCATCTTCGGCGCCCTCGTCCAAGGCGGCGGGAATGGCGTAGGCGCCGCTGAACCAGCGCTGCAGATCCACCTCGGAACAACGGCGCGAGCAGAAGGGCTTGTACTTGGGATCAGGCTGGGCCTTGCGGCATATGGGGCAGATCGACATCGCTCAGATTTCTTCTATATGGCCACGCCCGGCGGCGATGGCGGCGTCCGGCCGAACACCGGCGCGAGGCCCTAGACGTTCGGCCAGCGGAGCCGCAATGGCCGCTTCCTCAGGCGTGCAACGTGCGACGATGCGGGGCGCGGCCCTGTCGGACAAGAGATGTCGCCGCAGCCTGCGCACCAACGACAGCGCCCGGGTCTGAAGCGAAGGCCGGCCATCGGCGTCCAGAAGCACGTCCTCCAGCGGCGTTTGGCGCCACGGCAAAGATAGCTCCAGCAAGCCGAACCGGCTGACGGGGCCGAACACCGCCTGCGCCTCATGGCCGAAGGCGGCGCGAACCGCCTCGGATTGGGCCGCCGCGTCGCGCCCGTCTCCGATAAGATCGACGATCACCAAGCCGCCCCAACGACGCAGGCCGATCAGGCGCGCCGCCTGGTTCAGCCCTTCCCGATTCGCCGTCGCCCTGGCCTGCTTGGGGTCGCGGCCGGGCGTCGGAGCATGATCGATATCGATGGCGATCAGGGCGCGGGTGCGCTCCAGCGAGAGATCGAGGCCATGCGTCGGAAACTGATGCGTTCGCGCGAGCGCCTCCTCCTCGGCATCAATGACCGCGTCGATGGCGGCGATCCCGGCGACTGATTCCTCGCCAGGCGCGAGCCCGCGCAGCTGGTCAGCGACCCTTGGCGCTTTCTGGATCAGGCGCGGCGCCCCCTCCCCCGGCCCCAGACGTCGAACGACGGCGCCCTTGCCGGATCGCGGTTCCGCTGACACGACGACTTCGAGCCTTTGCCCCTGTGTGAGGCGATCATTGCGATTGAAGGGAAGGAAGGCCGGCGCCCCGGCGCCCAAATCGACGAAGGCGCCGCGGAGGCCGGGACTGACCTCGACAACCCGCCCAATCGAACGGGCGCCGAGTCGCGTCTGCGCCACGTCGCTTTCACGCTGAATCAAAAGATGGGTGAACCGGCCGTTTCGCAGGATCGCGCCGCGCGTCTCGCCCGGCGTTTCGTCGAGGAAGACCTCGACCTGTCCACTCACGGCCGCCAACCGACGCCGTGCAGCAGTTGAACGGCCTCATACAATGGCAGGCCCATCACGGACGGATGGCTGCCGACGATTCGCTGAACGAAGGCGCCGGCCGGCCCCTGGATGCCATAGGCGCCCGCCTTGCCGCGCCAATCTCCGGTGGCGACATAGGTCGCGATCTCGTGGTCGGACAGCGGCTTGAAGGCGACGCGGGTTTCGCTGACGCGCGAGGACAGTTTCCCGTCCCGCACCACGGCGACGCCCGTGAAGACACGGTGATTGCGCCCGGACAGGAGTTTCAGAAAACGGGTCGCCTCCGCCTCATCAGCCGCCTTCTCCAGAAAGCGGCGGCCGACCGCCACCACCGTATCGGCGGCGATGACCACCGCGCCGGGCCGACGCATCGCGACCACCTGCGCCTTGGATGTAGCGAGACGTTCTGCCAGACGCGGCGGAGTTTCGCCTTTCAACGGCGTCTCGTCGATATCGGCAGGATCGATATGGTCGGGTGCAATGCCGACCTGCGCCAGCAATTCGATGCGACGCGGGCTGGACGACGCCAGCACAAGTTCAGGACGGGCCCCAGACACGGAAATGTCGGCCTGCCTTTACTTGAATCGGTAGGTGATGCGACCCTTGGTCAGATCGTAGGGGGTCATTTCGACCAGCACCTTGTCGCCGGCCAGCACGCGGATGCGGTTCTTGCGCATCTTGCCGGCGGTATGGGCGATGATCTCGTGGTCGTTCTCAAGCGTCACGCGGAAGGTGGCGTTCGGCAGCAGTTCGCTGACGGTGCCGGGAAACTCGAGCAGTTCTTCCTTAGCCATGCGGCCTCTCACGCCCGTCTGAAATGCGTTCAACCCCACGCCGGGCGGGCGCGAGGGGCGGAATGGACGGGCCTAATGCCCGAAAACGCAGAGATAGTCGAGGTCAGCCGCGACGGTATAGGGCGCACAGCAGCGTAAACAGCCGCCGCGCGGTCTCGTGATCGACCACAATCTTGCCGTCCAGCCGCGACTTCAGCTGTTCGGCGCCCTCATTGTGTAGACCGCGCCGGCCCATATCGACCGATTCGATCTGGCTGGGCGACGATCCCCGCAACGCCTCGTAATAGCTGTCGCAGATCAGCAGATAGTCCTTCAGCACGCCCTTCAGCGGCGTCAGACTGATGGCGTAGGTGCGCGTGAAATCCTCGCCGTCGATGTCGAACACCAGACGATTGTCCTGGAGCGACAGCTTCAGCCGATACGGGCCGCCCGGTGCACCCTGGGGTTCGAAGCTGTTCTTCTCCACCAGATCGAAGATGGCGACGCGCCGCTCATGCTCAATCTCGGCCGTCGCGGCCGGCAGGGTCGCGGCGTCCAGTTCCACGGAAGCCAGCCTGTGCGGACCGTTCATGCCGCATTCCCCTTGCCCAGCTCCAGGACGTCCAGTTCGTGACCGTCCAGATGAGTCGGGGCGATCCGCGCTGGCCAGCGTTCCGAAATATCCGTGACCACAGCGTCCAGGCATTCAACATCGACCCGCAGGTCGCCGCCGCCAGCGAACATCATGATCACCTTGCCGCCGGGCGTCTCGGTCGGAATGAAGTCCAGCGCCAGCAACTCCAGAGAAGCGTCGGGGCTGCGCGACAGACGACGGCTCTTGACCGCCAGCACGTCTCCGAACTGCATGGCGCACATCACCCGCGTCCCGCCGCATTCCCAGCAGAAGCGGCTGAAGGCGATGGTCAGGGTGCGCGCCTGCTTTTCCCAAACGATATCGACGGGCCGCAGGATGGCGTCCTGCAGCGCGGCGGAAATGATCTGAAGATCGTCGGCGTCCTCCGCCAGCAGGCGCAGCGGCTCCACCGGCGTGCTGGGAACGGGCGGAACCGCGTCGATCTCAGTGCTCATCACCTGTTCCCTTGATGCGTCGGATGTCGGCGCCGCACGCGCCGAGCTTTTCCTCCAAACGCTCGAACCCGCGATCCAGATGATAGACGCGTCCCACCGTGGTTTCACCCTCAGCGACCAGACCCGCGATCACCAGGCACATCGAAGCCCGAAGATCGGTGGCCATCACCTGGGCGCCGTGAAGAACCTCGACGCCTGTCACCTGGGCCTCGCCCGCATGAACGGAAATCTCGGCGCCCAGACGCGCCAGTTCCGGCACGTGCATGAAACGATTCTCGAAGATGGTTTCACGCACCGTGCTGACGCCCTCGGCGGTCGTCATCAGGGCCATGAACTGCGCCTGCAGGTCAGTGGCGAAGCCGGGATAAATGGCAGTCTCGACATCAACGGCCTTCAGCCGCTGCTGGGGATCGCGCTTGATCAGCACCCCGTCAGCGGTGGGCGACACCTCGACGCCCGCCTCGATCATCTTGTCCGTCAAAGACGATATCAATTCGGCGCGCGCCTTGGTTAGGCGCACCTCTCCCCCGGCCATGGCGGCGGCGACGGCGTAGGAACCCATCTCGATCCGGTCGGGAATCACCGACCAGGTCGCGCCGTTTAGGGAAGAGACGCCGGTGATGGTCAGGACATCGGTGTCGATGCCGTCGATCCTGGCGCCCATCGCCGTGAGGCAATGCGCCAGATCACCGATCTCGGGCTCACGCGCCGCGCGACGCAGGACGGTCGTGCCCTGCGCCAGCACCGCCGCCAGCAGGGCGTGCTCGGTCGCCCCCACGGAGACGAAGGGGAATTCGATCTCCGCGCCGCGCAGCCCCGTGGGCGCGCGAGCGGTCACATAACCCTCTTCCAACTCGATCTCGGCGCCCAGGGCCGTCAGAGCCTGCAGGTGAAGGTCCACCGGACGCGCGCCGATGGTGCAGCCGCCCGGCAGCGAGACCTTGGCCTCGCCCGTGCGCGCCAAGAGCGGCCCCAGCACATTGAACGAGGCCCGCATCTGGCGAACCAGATCATAGGGCGCGAAGGTCGAGGTCAGGTCCTTGGCGTGGAATAGGCTCTCCTGCCCGTCGGCCCCGTCGCGCTCGGTCACCTCTACGCCGAACTGACGCAGCAGCTGCCCCAGGAACCGGGTGTCCGCCAGACGCGGCATATTGGTCAGCAGCAAGGGCTGATCCGTGAGGATCGAGGCGGCCATCAGCTTGATGGCGGAGTTCTTGGCGCCGCTGACGGGAATGTCCCCGAAAAGCTGGGCGCCGCCGTGAATGGCGATGCTGTCCATGTGATCCTTAGGCGCACCCGAAGGAAACGCTTCGGGGGGAGGGTTCTGTAGCAAGCCGTCGGGCGCTTGCCAAAGGGCTGGGCGGCGACGCGCCGATGACTTTCAGTTGCTGTCTCTAGGCGCCGCGGGGGTCCGGGCCGGCGCCTTGCGCCGTTTCAGATTGGCGCGAAGGGCGGCGGCCATACGCATGGCCTTCTCGGCCTTGGCGCGCGCCGCCTCGGACTGAGCCGGTTCAGGCGCGACAGCGGTCGATGGAGCGGCCTCGGCCTTGGCCGACGATTCGACGCACGGGGGCGCAGCGGCGGCTGGCGGCGTAACGGCGTCGTGCGGAGAGCGAGTCATGAGCCGCAGAATGCCGCGATCACGGGCCATGTCCAAACTTTCTTTCAGATCGTCAAAAAGCCGCTTCCCTCCCCGGAAGGGTTTGGCTATACGGCCGCTTCCTCAGTCGGGGCCGCCGTAGCTCAGTGGTAGAGCGCATCCTTGGTAAGGCTGAGGTCGTGGGTTCGATTCCCCCCGGCGGCACCATCTGAGAACTGAAAAGGCCCGGCTTTCGCCGGGCCTTTTTGCATTCGGGATCTGTTGTTCCGGTCCGTTCAGTCGAAGGCGGACATTCGGCCTCGGTAGGGATCGCGTTCATCCGAATCGCGATCCTTGCTCCAGCTGAAGCCCATCGACAGCGACTTGCTGGTGGTGTCGCCGCCGTAGCTCCGAGCGCGCACGCCGTAAGGCGAATAATAGCCAGCTCCCGCCAATCCATAACGGCCCGGATAGCCATAGCCATAGCCCCACGGCTCGTTGCGCGCCTCGCGATAAGCCAGGTCCAGCCGTCCGTTCTCGCCGACCGGCATGGAGACCGCCGCGCCATAGGTTCGATAGCCGCCGGTGCCGATACCCGCCTCGACCATTCCATGCATCTGGCGGTCGTCCTGAGGACCAGGCGCAGGCGCCTCTTCGAAGCTGGCTCCCGGCGTGCGGTTCGAAATCCAGTTCTGGATCTGCTGTTCCGTGGTCATGCCATGGGGTTGCGCGTCCTGCGCCGTCGGGGCGGAGAGTGCGGCCTGGGGGGCGGCGTTCATGGCCTGGGCCAGGGTCGGGGCGTTCGTTGGGGCGGTCGCGACCACGCCGTCCGGGTCCTCGCCAGGCGCCATCAGGGCCATGCTTGCCAAGAAACCTGCAATCAGCATTTCGCCTCTCCCTTCGACATCATCCTAGCACGGCGAATACCGCGATGGTCAGGCGATTCCATCGCCGCGCCCCAGAGGATCCGGCAGCGGCTCTCCTTCCGCGACGAACGAGAGGGCCACGGAGTTGATGCAGTAACGATTGCCAGTCGGGGGCGGACCGTCGGGGAAGACATGGCCCTGGTGGCTGCCGCACCTGGCGCATTGGGTCTCGATGCGGATCATGCCGTAGCTTGTGTCTCGGATTTCGTGAACGTGGGTCGCGTCCACCGGCTCGGTGAAGCTGGGCCAACCCGTGCCGCTCTCGAACTTGGTGCGGCTGCGGAACAGCGGCAGGCCGCACTCGCGGCAACAGAACACGCCGGCCCGCTTTTCGCCCAGCAGCGTACCGCAGAACGGCGCCTCGGTGCCGTGCGACAGCAGGACGCGCTTCTCTTCGGGGTTCAGGTCCGCTTCCAGCCGGGCGCGTTCCTCGGCGTCGGGCGGCGTCAAATCGTAGCCCGAAGGCGAGTGCAGGATTTCGGTGTGGGCGGCGAGATCGGTCATGGTCTGCAAATGGGAAGGGGCGGGCCGAGGTTCCACCCCTGCCCGCCCTTGCGCCTCACACAACGATGCGAAGATTACTGGAACAGCGTTCTGACCCAGGCGCGCACGGCCGCTTCGTCGGTCGCGTCGCCGGTGTAGGCCAGACCTTGGGCCGGGGCGAAGGGCGCGTCATTGCCGCGCTGGCGCGTCGTCCAGGCCTTATGGCCATAAGTCAGCTCGGCATAGTTCGACGGCAGGCGCAGCACGGTGGGCTCGATGAAGATCGAATCCTCGGCCGTGACCGATCCTGCCAACCGCACGTTCGGAAGGCGCGTCAGCAGGTCCAGCGTGTCCAGGCAGCCGCTGGTGCACCCGCCGTCCACCAGAACCACCACCGGCCCGGCGACCGGGTTGGCGGCGCCCGTGTCGGCCACGGACGGACGTCCCGGCAGGGTGAAGGTCGCCTGATTGGCGGCCAGGGCCGAATCGAAGGCGGCGACGATGGCCTGGGTCTGTTCGATCACAGGCCCGGATTCGGCGACGAAGCGGGGATCGGCCTGCATCCGGGTCAGGGTGTCGACGAACCACTGACGGTTGGCCTGGGTGGCGCGATAGGTGATCGAGCCGGCCTCAGGCTGGCGGCTGACGGTGAACTCGGGCGTCCAGATGCGGTTGGCCAACCCATAGCCGCGCCCCGTGGCGTTCAGCGATGCGCCGTTCGCGCCGCGCAGGTCGATGACCAGGCCTTGCGGCCCGCGAATGGCGGGAAGCTGCGCCTCGACAGAAGCGAAGAAGGCGTCCCAACCGGCGTCGTCCGCCAGGGTGTGGACGTTGATCCAAGGCCGCCCGTTCACCGTCTCGATCGACAGCGGATTGGCGCCGGGCACATAGACGGTGGCGCGATAGGCGGCCTCAAGGCCGGCGGCGTCGGCTGGCTGCGGCTGCATCTGGAAATCGCGGTCGCGACGGCCGACCTTGAAGGTGCACAGCGACGGCACGCCTCCGGTGAAGGGATTGTTGCGGTTCCACAGCAGATAGGGCGCGGTGCGGACGCGACCGGCCTCGGTGGTCAGATCGCCTTCCCAGCGGTCCAGCCGCTCCTCGGCCAGCTGGGCTGCGGTCTTGTCGCCGCACTTGACCAGGGTCGCCCCGACCGGCGGAAGGTTGCGCACGCCAGGCTTGGCGTAGGAGACCACATATTCGCCGTTGCGCCAGGCCGTGGCCACGCCCGGCCAGCTGGTGGCGAAGAACGGCCCCAGACCTTCATAGGTCGGGCGGATGGCGATGTTCGAATCGCGGAAACCGTTGGCGTAGTAGCGCATCAGATAGGCGTGGCTGTCGCCGCTGTTGACCTGCCCCACCTTGCCTTTGGCCTGGGCCAGGCCCGCGTCGATCCAGCTGCGGAAGGCTTCGCCGGGCGCGCCGGGAATCACGGCGGCGGGATGGTTCGCAGCGAGGGCGTCGTGGGCGGCCTGGAGATCCTGCTGGGCCAGGGCGCGGAAGTCCTGGGCGACAGCCGAGCCAGCAGCGACGGTCAGCGACAGAACGGCGGCCGATGCGGCGGCGATCATGCGGTTCATGGGGTTTCCTGCGGTCTTCTCAAAGGTAAACGCTTGGACAGCGTTAAACCCCATGCGTCCCGGGCTTGCCAAGCCCGCACGACCTGATTTCGCCGCATTGTCACATGCGACCCAGGGATGCAGCGCGGCTCAGACCGGCGCGCTCGCGGTCGTCACCGGCCCGAACAACGAAACGAAGCTGCGCCGCAGCGCCGCGTCCGCCTCGTCCAGCGTGGCCAGGACGCCCAGATCGACCAGACTGGTCACGCCATGCTCCTGAATGCCGCAAGGCACAATGCCGCCGAAATGATCCAGGTCCGGTTCGACGTTCAGACTGATCCCATGGAAGCTGACCCATTTGCGGACCTTGACGCCGATCGCCGCGATCTTGTCCTCGCGCGACCAGCCGGGCCCTTTGCGCTCCACCCAGACCCCGACCCGGCCCGGCCGAACGTCAGCGATGACGCCGAAGTCGGACAGGGCGCCGATCAGCCACAGCTCCAGTCCGCGCACGAAGCAGCGCACGTCCCTGCCCCGTCGGTTCATGTCCAGCATGACATAGCAGACCCGCTGCCCCGGCCCGTGATAGGTGAACTGCCCTCCGCGCCCCGTGCGGTGGACGGGGAAGCGGCCGGCGTCCAGCAAGTCCTCGTCCTTGGCCGAGACCCCGGCGGTGTAGAGCGGCGGGTGTTCCAGCAGCCAGACCATCTCGGACGCCTCGCCCGCCGCGATGGCCGCGACCCGCGCCTCCATGAAGGCCTCGGCGGCGGCATAGTCGACATAGCCGTCGGACACCGCCCATTCGACGGGCCGGCCGTCGTCGAGGCGCAGTTTCTGAAGGGACGAACTTAACGGCTCAGCAAGCATGAGGCTTCAATGTGGGCGCGAAGGCGTTTCCGCAAGGGACGGCCTTTCCGTGACCGAGAGCTTTTCGTGACCCAGATCAACGCCGTCGATGTCGAAATCTCAGTCGTCCTGGGGCGTTCGGTGCTGCCGATGTCGCAACTGCTGCGCATGGGACGCGGCGCGGTGATTCCTCTGGACGTGGCTGAGGGCGACGAGGTTTGGATCCTGGCCAACAACTATCCCGTGGCGCGCGGCGAGATCGAGATTCGCGACGACCGCATCGCGATCACGGTCACCCGCCAGGCCGATGTCTATGACTTCATGGCCGGGTCGGCCTGAAATCGGCGCCTTCAATACGCCGCTCAATTCGCCCTTTCCTTTTCCAACGGCTTCGTCTATTCGCCGCCGCTCCGATGCGAGCGGTCGTGGCGGAATTGGTAGACGCGCAGCGTTGAGGTCGCTGTGGGGCAACCCGTGGAAGTTCGAGTCTTCTCGACCGCACCATCTGGCTAAACAGGGCGATTCATCGGCTAACTCCGGCTGGACACACTACCAAGGAAGGCGACAACGTGAGCACCACGGACAACGCCTTCGCGCCAGCCGAAGCGCCTGATACCGAAGACCACGCCGCCCTGGACGAGGACTATGTCCTCACCCCGGCCTTCGTCGAAAAAGTCGTGGACGCCGCCGACGACGGCGACGGGATGCGGCTGCGTTCCCTGCTGGAAGACCTGCACCCCGCCGATGTCGCCGACCTGATGGGCTTCCTGACGGCCGAGCATCGCGCGGTCGTGGTCCTGTGGCTGCCGACGGAGCTTCTGGCCGAGACCCTGCCGGAACTGGACGACGGCATCCGCGAGGAGGTGCTGGAGCGCGTGCCGCATGGCACCCTCGCAGAGGCCCTGCAGGAACTGGACTCCGACGACGCCGCCGCTGTCGTGGAGGATCTGGAGGACGATCAGCGCGAGCGCGTGCTGGCCGCCATGCCCGAGGTCGACCGGGCCGCTATCGAAAGCAGCCTGGGCTACGCCGAGGAATCGGCCGGTCGCCTGATGCAGCGCGAAGTGATGGCCGCGCCCCAGTTCTGGAGCGTGGGCGACACCATCGACCACATCCGCAAGCAGGGCGACGATCTGCCCGAACTGTTCTTCGACATCTATGTGGTCGATCCGGTCAACCGGCCGGTCGGCGGCGTGGCCATCAGCGCTCTTTTGCGCGCGCCCCGCAGCGCGGCCCTGACAGATCTGATGGAGCCGGTGAACGAGATTACCGTCGATCAGGACCAGGAAGAGGTCGCCTATATCTTCGAGAAATACCACCTGATCTCGGCGCCGGTCGTCGATGCCGGCGGTCGGCTGGTCGGCCAGATCACCGTCGATGACATCGTCAACATCATTCAGGAAGAGAACCGCGAGGACATCCTGCGTCTGGCCGGTGTTGCCGACGAGGATCGCGGATCGTCGGTGCCAGAGATTGTGCGCGGTCGCGTGCCCTGGCTGGCCATCAACCTGGCCACGGCTGCGGCGGGCGCCAGCGTCATCGGCCTATTCGAGGCGACCATCCAGCAGATCGTGGCCCTGGCCGTCCTGATGCCCATCGTCTCGGCCATCGGCGGCAATGCGGGCACCCAGGCGCTGACCGTGACTGTGCGGGCGCTGGCGACGCGCGAACTGAACTCGGCCAACGCCATGCGGACCTTCCTGCGCGAACTGGTTGTGGGTCTGGCCAACGGCCTGATCCTGGCGCCTCTGATCGGCGTCGCTGCCGGATTCTGGTTCCGGGACGAGGACTGGAAGATCGGCCTGGTCATCGGCGCGGCCATGATCCTGAACCTCTTGGTCGCCGCCATCATAGGGGTGCTGACGCCGTTGACCCTGTCCAAGCTGAAGTTCGACCCGGCCGTGTCTTCGGCCGTCTTCGTCACGGCGACCACCGATTTCTTCGGCTTCCTGATCTTCCTTGGTCTGGCCACACTGGTCCTGCTCTAGACCGGGCGCGATCCAGCGTCCGGCGCGGCCCTTGCTGAGGACGGTGCGAACGCCACGCGCCTGTCTTTAATTGGGTCACCTGTGTCCGACGTCCTAGCCAAACCGACCAGAGTCTCCCGCGAAGGGGTCCTTCTGATCAAGAGCTTCGAAGGGTTCCGCCCTCGGGCCATGCTCCGTAGCGACGGCCGCTGGGTCATCGGCTATGGTCACACCCATTCCGCACGCGAAGGCGCGGCGGTGTCGGAGGCTGAGGCTGAGCTTCTGATGCAGTACGACCTGTTGCCGGTGGTCAAGGCGGTGGCCGACCATGTGAAGGCGCCCCTGAACCAGCACCAGTTCGACGCCCTGGCCAGCTTCGCCTTCTCCATAGGCGCAGAACGGTTCGCGACCTCGGACGTGGTGGCGCAACTGAACGCCGGCCAGGCGGGACAGGCCGCCGCCGCGATAAGCGCTTGGGCGGACGACGCCGCCGCCGAAAAACCCACGCGCCGCCGCTCGGCCGAACACGCCCTGTTCAACGCCGCGCCCGGCGCCCCCGTCACCCTGGCCGATTTGCTGGCCGCGCCTCTACCGTCTCCTTTCGAGACATCGCCGACCGCCCTGCCCGCCGTCGACGGCGCTCTGGACGAGACCGTGGCGCCCTTCCCTGTGGTCGAAGAGGCCGCCGAAACGACTGCGACGCCCGCGCCGCTGGCCCAAGCGACCTATGCCGCCAAGACCGTCGGCCCTCTCGCCGAAATCGCCCCCCTGACCAGCCAAACGGTCGAAGCCCCCCCTATCATCGCGGCGAACGACCTGCATGATCCGCTGATTGGGCAGCCGGTCGAGAACGCACCGACCGGATTCGCGCCCGAACCTTCCAGCGTCGTGCTGACCGCCCCCGGTCTGGCCGCCGAAGCCACAGCCGCCGCCGCGCCTACACCCGCCGATCCCGCCCTGACGGCGCTCGATCCCGACTTCACGCCGCCCGATCAGGCGCTGGGGGTGCGCGAGGTCGTGGCCCGCGCCAAGGCGTCTCGGCGCGCGGGTTTGGGCGAACTGGTCACCTTCTTCGCCATGGGCGCGCTGGGCATGGTGTCGCTGGGGGTCGCCGCCGCCGCCTTTCAGCGCGCTTCGGCCACGCGTAGCGGCGACACGGCGACGGTGGCCTGGGTCCTGGCTCTGATCGCGGTCGCCTGCATCGGGGTGTCGGCCTACAACCTCTATCGCCGCTGGGGGCGTCCCGACCGCTACTGACGGCGCTTGGCGAAGACCCGTGCGCAATGCTACCCCGTTGCGCATGAGCATTCCCTTCGCGCCCCAATCCATGGAATTCGGCCTTGGCGAAAACGCCGACGCCATTCGCGATACCACGGCCCGCTGGGCCGCCGATCGTCTGGCCCCTCTGGCGGCCGAGATCGACGAGAAGAACGAATTCAAGCGCGAGCTGTGGCCCGAGATGGGCGACCTGGGCCTGCACGGCATCACCGTCGAGGAAGAGTTCGGCGGCCTGGGCCTGGGCTATCTGGAACACGTGGTGGCGATGGAGGAGGTCAGCCGCGCCTCCGCCTCGATCGGCCTGAGCTACGGCGCCCACTCCAACCTGTGCGTCAACCAAATCCGCCGCTGGGGAACGCCTGAACAGAAGCAGAAATACCTGCCCAAACTGATCAGCGGCGAACACGTCGGCTCCCTGGCCATGTCCGAGGCCGGGTCGGGTTCGGACGTCATGTCCATGAGGACCCGCGCGGATCGCAGGGGCGACCGCTATGTTCTGAACGGAACCAAGTTCTGGATCACCAACGCGCCCCACGCCGACACCCTGGTCGTCTATGCCAAGACCGATCCCGAGGCCGGATCAAAGGGTTGCACCGCTTTCCTTATCGAAAAGGGCATGAAGGGCTTCAGCGTCTCCAAGAAACTGGACAAGATGGGGATGCGGGGCTCGGACACCGCCGAACTGGTTTTCGAGGACTGCGAAGTGCCGGAAGAGAACATCATGGGCCCGCTCGGCGGCGGCGCGGGTGTGCTGATGAGCGGCCTGGACTACGAGCGCGCTGTTCTGTCCGCCGGCCCCTTGGGCATCATGCAGGCGGCGCTGGATGTCGTTTTGCCCTACGTCCGCGACCGCAAGCAGTTCGGCAAGCCGATCGGCTCCTTCCAACTGATGCAGGGCAAGGTGGCCGACATGTATGTCGCCCTGAACAGCGCGCGGGCCTATGTCTACTCGGTCGCTCGCGCCTGCGACGCCGGGCTGACCACACGCTATGACGCGGCGGGCGCGATCCTGCTGGCGTCGGAGAACGCGGTGAAGGTGTCGCTAGAGGCCGTTCAAGCACTGGGCGGCGCCGGCTACACCAAGGAATGGCCGGTCGAACGCCTGGTTCGCGACGCCAAGCTCTACGACATCGGCGCGGGCACCAATGAAATTCGTCGCTTCCTGATCGGGCGGGAACTGCTGGGCGGCTGACGGCTTGTCTCCGCCAGAGGAGACATCCGATGCCCGCAAAATCCGCAGCCCAGCAAAAGGCCGCCGGCGCCGCCTTATCGGCCAAACGCGGCGACACGCCCAAATCCAAGCTGCAGGGCGCGTCCAAGTCCATGGTCGACAGCATGACCGAGGGTCAGTTGGAGGACCTGGCGCATACCAAGCGCAAGGGAAAGCCAGACCACGTGGCGGAAAAATAGTCGCATTTCGTGATTATTCGACCGCGTCGCCCTTCTGTAAGTGGCGGTGAAACCGTTGCGCGCCTAGATGGCTCGAACCTTTCAGCCGAGCGCCTTTCCTGATGCCCGCCCCACCGCCTGAAAACGACGACCTGCGGCGTTTTTCCGACGTTCTGGAGGAAATTGGGGAGAGTCCCGATCCCAAGCTGAAGCTGGAGGAACTGGTCGCGGCTTTCGGCGAACGCGGCTTCGGCGCCATGATCCTGATTCTGTCGATGCTGGCCCTGCTGCCTTGGCCGCCAGGCGGCAAGGCGGTGTTCGCCGTGCCGATCATCCTGATGTCTCTGGAGCTGGCGTTTCAGCGCGACGCCATCTGGCTGCCCCGTTGGGCGCTGAACGCCTCAATCAGCCGTCCGGCCTATCGCGCCGGCGTGTCGCGCATAATGAAGGTGGTGCGCTATGTCGAAAACCTGACACGGCCGCGCATTCCTTTCCTGACGGGCGAAATCGCCGACACCGTAACGGGCCTGGTCTGCGTCGTTCTGGCGCTGATTATGGCCCTGCCCATACCGTTCGGCGACGCCCTGCCCGGCATCGCCTTGGTCTTCTTCGCCCTGGGCATGATGCAGCGGGACGGCGTGGCCATCCTGCTGGGCGCCGCCGCGTCCGGCGCCTGCGGCCTTTACCTGTTCCTGATTTGGCGCACGGTGATCGAGGTCACCCACCATGCGGCAAGCTGGATGGCCCAGATCTTTCACTGACCGGACAAAGCAAAAGGGCCGCCGGATCGCTCCGACAGCCCTTCATTGCCTGATCGCAGAGGATCAGGCCGCAACGTCAGTCTGAAAGGATCAGACCAGGGCCTTCCCGAGGCCCAGGGTCGCGGCCGTCGCTCGCGATTGATGACAATGAGACACTGGATCACCTCCTTTCGACTGTTGAACAGGGAGGTTGAACGTAAGCCGTCTCAGCGCCTTGCGCCAATAGGCTTCGCGTTTTCGTGAAGTCGCCTTCAGGCCGCCTGCGCGGCGCCGGCCAGGCCCTGCATGATCATGCGATTGATGTCGATCAGTTCCTGGAACGTCTCCTCGCCCCGCATCACCGCAGAAGAGTGACGATTGACGAACAGGCTAAGCGAAATGATCTGGGCCCGGACGGGATTGGCCAACGCATTGCCGGAGTCGCTGCAGTCGCCGGCCAAGGCCGACCACAGCCGCCGATTCCAATCCAGGGCGTCGATTCGGCCGGCGATGTCCGAGGGATCCAGCGTGGAGGCGTGAACCAGCGCGCGCGTGACCTGACCGAACAAACGGTACTCCAGGTCGCGCGGGCTCTCAGCCCTCGCTGTCGCCGCTGTGTAGGCCTGAAGCGACATTCAGCACTCTCTCTTCATACTCGACAATCTTACGCGCCGACATCAGGGCCTTATAGTATTCGCGCGCCAGCACGTGACGCGAGGCCGACACACACTCCGCCAATATGTCGGGGTTCTGCGTCGCGCCCATGAATTCTGTGATCCGAAGCGCCAGTTCGTCGTAGAATTTGGCGGCCCCGCTCTCATCCAGATACATCATCATGATCGGGAAATAGATGCGGCGTGCGGGCGTGACGACGTCCTCGGCCTGCATGATGTCCTTTTCCCGCAGCACGCTGGCGCGGTTCTGCAGGATCAGCACGCCGCGACGGTCGCCGTTCTGAACCACGGCCCCGTTCAAAACGAATTTCTCGCCGGGTTTCAGCGACAGCTTCAGGGCCATTGAGGACCGACTCCAGGCAGCGTCCCCAAGGACAGGCTTGATAGGCTCAACCCTACCCCCTCATCGGTTAACCATCTCTTGTGCGACAGCGCGACGGGAACACCTATCGCCGACACGGCGTTTGCCTGTGACAGAGGAGGCGACCATGCCGGACAACGATTATCAGGACGATCAGGAACAGTCGGAGACCTTCGACGAAACCCACCTGGACGACGAGGGCGACGGCGATTTCCTGCTCGACGAGGCCGATCAGGTTCTGGATGTCACCCAGGCCGAAGGTGACGCCGACGAAGAGGAATTCGACCCCGACGCCGAGATCGATCTGGACGACCAGCTCGCTTTGGATGGGATCGAACGCGAGGCCGACGCCCTGCTCGGCGTGGATGGCGAGAACCGCAGCCAGCTGGACGCCGACGGGGACCCTGCGTCCGCCCCCGACGAGGTCGAACTGGTCTATTCCGGCTTGATGGAGAATGAACGCGGCGCCCAGGCCAGCGCCGCCCATTGGGAAGCCAAACGTCTGTCCGACGACGATATCTCCGACCTGGGCTACGGCCCGGACGGCGATCAGGACAGCGCCGCGCGATAACAGAGAGGATCAAGCCATGGATCACGAAAAAGCCCGCAACGACGCCCACTCCGACGCGCCCCACGCCAAGCGTACGGAAGGCCAGGTCGAGAAGCCCGATCAACTCGACAAGATCGACCAGTCCGAGAGCCGCCAGGAAGCCCTGGTCGACGAGGGTCTGGAAGAGACCTTCCCCGCCAGCGACCCGGTTTCGGCCAAACGCATCACCTGATCGCTGTTCACGTCGATGGCGATACGCTACCCACTTCGTGGAAACACGGAGTGGGTTATTTCATGAGCCGTTTCGAAGGCACCGACCGCTATATCGCAACCGACGACCTGAAGGTGGCGGTCAATGCCGCCGTGGCGCTGGAGCGTCCGCTGCTGATCAAGGGCGAGCCGGGCACGGGCAAGACGGTTCTGGCCTATGAGATCGCCAAGGCCTTCGACGCCCCGCTGATCACCTGGCACGTCAAGTCCACGACCAAGGCCCACAACGGCCTATATGAATACGACGCCGTCAGCCGCCTTCGCGACAGCCAGCTGAGCGAAGAGCGCGTCCATGATGTCCGCAACTATCTGAAGAAGGGAAAGCTCTGGGAGGCCTTCACCGCCCCCGTGCGGCCCGTCCTGCTGATCGACGAAATCGACAAGGCCGACATCGAGTTCCCGAACGACCTGCTTCAGGAACTGGACCGGATGGAATTCTACGTCCAGGAAACCGACGAGACGATCCGCGCCGAGGTTCGGCCCATAGTCATCATCACATCGAACAATGAAAAGGAACTGCCGGACGCTTTCCTGCGTCGCTGCTTCTTCCACTTCATCCGGTTCCCCGACGCCGACACGTTGTCGGCCATCGTCGAGGTCCACTTCCCCGGCATCAAGCCGCGCCTGGTGTCAGAGGCGCTGAAGACCTTCTACGAAATCCGCGACACGCCGGGGCTGAAGAAGAAGCCGTCCACATCCGAATTGCTGGACTGGCTGAAACTGCTGCTGGTCGAAGACATCGACGCCGAAACCCTGCGCGAAAAGACACCCAATCGTCTGATCCCGCCGCTTCACGGCGCGCTTCTGAAGAACGAGCAGGACGTGCATCTGTTCGAACGGCTGGCCTTCCTGAACCGACGTGAAGGCGCGCGTCCCGGCGGTTAACCCCGCCTTACCGCGATTTCACTGGAACGACGAACCACAGCGCGCAGAATAGGGACCAAGAGAGGTTCGACCATGCGTCATGTCCTGATTTGTCTTGCCCTCGCGACCAGCTTGGCCGCCTGCGACGGCGAGAACTCGGTGCAGATCACCACCACCCAGTCCAGCGACGATCAAAAGACCGGCGTTCTGAAGGTGATCGACACCCTGCAATGCCCGGACAATCTGGGCGTCCTGACCCGAAAGGGTTTGGCGGCGGCGGGCGGCGCCAACTGCGTCTATGGCGGTCCAAAGGGGTCGGATGTCGTCCTGCATCTGGTCCGACTGGACGGCCGCCCGGTCGATGACGTCCTGCGCGACTTCGAAGACCGCGTCAGCGCCGAACTGCCGACGACTTCCGCCCGACTGGCCCCCTCGCCTGCCGCAGAGGCGGCGCCGGCCGCCGCCGCGAACGGCGAAGAGACCGCTTCGGTTCAGGCGCCGGGCGTCAACATCCAGACCCGGGGCGAGGACGCCTCGGTGCGCCTGCCCGGCCTGCGGATCGAAACCCAGGGCGACAACGCCAGCGTCCGCATCGGCGGCATCAACATTCGGTCCAAGGACGATCAGAACACCCGCACCGAAACCTCGACGGTCAGCGTGGACTCCAACGAAAAGTCGACGCGCGTACGAACGCGCGCGCCGGGTGCAGCGACGCGCATGACCTACATCCTGTCCGACGACCAGCCCGCAGCCGCCGGCTGGCGCCGCGTCGGGTTCGAGGCGCGCGGCCCCGCCGGCGGCCCCATCGTCATCGCCGTGGTCCGTTCCAAGGACCGTCGCGACGGCGGGGTGTTCGACGACGCTCGCGATCTGGTCGCGCTGAACGTCGGCCGCTGAGGCCGCCCGAAAACCGCATCACGGTGCGGGATAGTTGGCCGGATCGATGGGCGACGCTTGATCCCGGCGCGTCTTTGCGCCACCTGACCGTCCCGTAAGCGATCAGGACACGTCCCTTGGCCGAGCGCCCCCCCAAGAAGAACGCCCCCCGGGCCTGGCAACGCATGCTGTCGGGCCGCCGCCTGGACCTGCTCGACCCCTCGCCCTTCGATATCGAGATCGAGGACATCGCCCACGGCCTGGCTCGTGTCGCACGCTGGAATGGCCAAACCATCGGCGAACACGCCTTTTCGGTCGCTCAGCACAGCGTGGTGGTCGAGGAGATCGCGGCGCACATCAAGCCAGGCCTGGACCCGAAATGGCGCCTCGCCGCCCTGCTGCACGACGCCTCCGAATATGTGATCGGCGACATGATCTCGCCCTTCAAAGCCGCGCTGGGCTCGGGCTACAAGGATTTCGAGGCCAAGCTGGAGGCCGCAATCCACCTGCGCTACGGCCTGCCGCCCAAGACGCCGCAGACCATCAAGACCCTGATCAAGAAGGCCGACAAGGCCTGCGCCTTCTTCGAAGCAACGCAGTTGGCCGGTTTCACCGAAAAGGAATCCCTGGGCTTCTTCGGCAGCCCGCCCGCCGGCTACAGCCTGGTGATCGAGCCGCAGCCCGCCCCTGTCGCCCAAGCGCGCTATCTGGAGCGTTATCGCGTCCTGGCCGGAGCGGTCGGCCTGATCGCCGCCGATGACGCCTGGCACACGGAATAAGACCATGACCCAAGGGGCGGAGGACGGCGTTCGCATCGGTCTGTCGGCGGTCGTCATGACGCTCCAGGCCCGGCAGGCCGTCGTCCTGACCACCCCGGCCGAGGACGGCGCCCGCGCCCTGCCCTTCGGGCCCTTCGACCCCGCCCGCGATCGCACGTTCGAGAGAGCCCTGCGCGATTTCGTGACCGCCCAGACCGGGTTTCGCCTGGGCTTCGTCGAGCAACTCTACACCTTCGGCGACGCCGGCCGCGCCTCGCCGCGCGCCACACCGGGACCGGGCCGCCATCGCGAGGTCTCGGTCGGCTATTTGGCCCTGACGCCCGACGCCGCCGAAGGCCAGACTCACGATGCGCGCTGGGACGCCGTTTTCGACCATTTTCCTTGGGAGGATCGCCGCCTCCCGGCGCGGCCCGATCTTGGCGAACGCTTGATCGCCTGGGCCGACGGCGACGAAGCGCGCCTGACCCGCGCACGCAGCCTGTTCGCCCTGACGCCCGATCACCGCTGGAACGAGGAGCGGGTGCTGGAACGCTACGAACTGCTCTACGAGGCGCGCCTGGTGTCGGAGGCGTGGCGCGACGCGGGCCAGCCCGCGCCTACGTCCCTGCCCGGTCGCCCCATGGCGTCCGACCACCGCCGCATCCTGGCCACCGCGCTCGGCCGCCTGCGCAGCAAGCTGAAATACCGGCCCGTCCTGTTCGACCTGACCCCCGGTCTGTTCACCCTGTCGCAGTTGCAGGCCGGGGCCGAAGCCGTATCGGGCCTTGGCCTGCACAAGCAGAACTTCCGCCGCGGGGTCGAACGCACGGGCCTGGTCGAACCGACCGGACAGATGTCCTCCGCGACGGGCGGCCGCCCCGCCGAACTGTTTCGATTCAAGGGCGTGGACGACCAGACCGGCGCCGCGCCCGGCCTGTCCCTGCCGGCGCAAAGATAGCGTCGGATTTCTTTCACAGACCGCTTGCGAACCGCAGCGGCTCCGATTAGAGAAGCCCCTCGCTCGACCAAGCGATATCGGCGCCGCGGAGAGGTGGCAGAGTGGTCGAATGTACCGCACTCGAAATGCGGCGTGCCTGGAAGGGTACCGTGGGTTCGAATCCCACCCTCTCCGCCATTTCCTATTGATTAATTTGACGAACTAGCCCCGCACCGGGGGCTACCCATCAATGGGAAAATCACCCTATCGAGCGCGGATCATTATTCGCGGATGGCTCGTAGGATCGTGATCTGACGATCACATCCATCTGTTCGACTTCGTGTGCTCGGCCCAGAAGCTCGGGATAATAGAACGAGTCGACGTCCGTAGCTGATATCTGCGCATCCAACCCTAAATCCTGAATCATGGCTGAGATGATCAAAAGGTGCCGCTCCACAAGAGTGCCTTGATTGAACGGCTTTGCATTAGCCGCGGCCATGAAGCGCGTGAACGCCTCACGCACTTTAGGGCTCGCGGAGAATACCGTCGGAATAGAGTTCAGAGCGGCGACCGACTGCGCATATGCGATCGTGGCGCGATATTGAATGAGTGTTTCGAGCACCGCCATCTTGCGTGACCGCGCATCGCTTTCCTTCCGCCTCTCTTCAGCAAATCGAGCGACCGCATATGGAACGCGCCATGCTGCTGTTGCGCTCGCTGCGGCCGCAAGGAATGAGAGGCCGGCCGCGACCACAGCCAGTTCTTGGGGTGTCATCGTGTATTCGCCTTTGCAATGCGCCGAGAAGGCGGTGGCGACCATAACTGTGCCGGTGATGGTTCATCGAGCTCATGGGTGCACCCCTGAAGCGAAGATGCGCGACCGAGACACGAAATGCGAGTCAGATACGACAAAGCCCGTCCCCTTACGGTGACGGGCTTTCTTATGTCATCCTGACCATGGGCGTAGAAACCCGGACTGAAGATAGGTCGCGATCCGTAGGCGCGGAAAGCCGACGGAATGCGGAGCTTGGCAGCTCTCGCAACGGTAGAGGCTGGCGCCTCTGACCGACCGACATCCTATTTCGGGAGGCTGGCGCCATACAATACCCTCGAGGGAGAATCGTCAGGCCTGTCTCTTCAGCAGGTTTATACCCTCCCGATACCAAGCGGTCCCTTGGTGATGGCCTTAGAAAGCCTGAACCTGAAGAGCAGACCTATGACACACGCTGTAGCCCTGACGGGCCATTGGAGCGGCCTAAGAGCCGTTCCGAGCACCTTACGCACCCAAGCCACCGCAGACGCCTAGCGATCGGCCTGGAGCGGCTGGGCGGCCTCTATGAGACCATATCCCAGCGAGCGGCCGGGCACGGGATCATCGGCGAGGGCTCAATGAAGTGTTCTGGATCGCTCGGATGGGGACTGCCTGGCGAAACCTGCATAGCCACTTCGGCACCTGGAATTCAGTTTATCGCCAGTTCAGGCTTTGGACGCAGACGGAGCTCTGTGATGTGATGCTGCAGGCGTCGAACGTGAACGGCGAAGGTCGCGCCAGCACGAAGATGATCGATTCCACCATCATCCCCCGACCGCAAGGCTGAGATGACGCAAGGCGCGACGCCTCGCTTCACCGGCAGCCGTCTAGTCCCCCAATCGGCCTCAAGCAGCGCTGCGCGCAGCAGGTCAAACAAAAAGGCCCGGCGGTTTCCCGCCGGGCCTTTCCGATATCAGCAGAGCTGAGATCCAGATTACTTGATCTGGACCTTGGCGCCGGCTTCCGTCAGCTTCTTGGCGACTTCGTCGGCGGCTTGCTTGGAGACGTTCTCGACGACGTTCTGCGGAGCGCCTTCGACCAGGTCCTTGGCTTCCTTCAGACCCAGGTCCGAACGGACGCCGCGGACTTCCTTGATCACGTTGATCTTCTTGTCGCCGCCGTCGACCAGGACGACGGTGAATTCGGTTTGCTCTTCGGCGGCTTCAGCCGGAGCGCCGCCGCCGGCGGCCGGGGCAGCCATGGCGACCGGAGCAGCGGCGCTGACGCCCCACTTTTCTTCCAGCAGCTTGGAGAGTTCAGCGGCTTCCAGAACGGTAAGCGCGGACAGGTCTTCGACGATCTTGGCGAGGTCGGCCATTGTCAGTTTTCCTTCGGAGGATGAGGTTTAGAGAGTGATGCAGAGATGAAAGGCGGGGCCGCTTACGCGGCTTCCTTGGTGGCGTAGGCGTTGAACACGCGGGCCAGCTGACCGGCGGGTGCTTGCAGCACGCCGGCGATACGGGTCGCAGGCGCGTTGAGCAGGCCGATGAGTTGACCGCGAACCTCGTCGAGCGTCGGGAGCTTGGAAAGAACTTCCACGCCCTTAACGTCAACGACGGTTTCGCCCATGAAGCCGCCGATGATCTTGAAGCGATCATTGGCCTTGGCGAACTCGGTAGCGACCTTGGCGGCCGTACCGGGGTTCTCGGAGTAGGCGATGCCCACCGGGCCCTTGAACAGGCCGTGGTAGTCGCTGCCTTCTTCGGCTTCGAGCGCCTTCAGCGCCAGGCGGTTCTTGACCACCTTGAACGCGCCGCCTTCTTTGCGAAGGCGACCACGCAGGTCTTCCATTTCCGCAACGGTCAGACCCAGGTTGTGGGTCACGACCACGCTGCCGGCCTCGGCGAACACGCCCTTCAGCGTTTCGATAGACTCGGCTTTTTGAGCGCGATCCATTGCGGTCTCCAGTCTTGGTATTCGCCGCCAGGCTTATTCCCGACGACGGATTGGCCAAAGCGCGCCGCATCGCTGCGAAACGTTCGGGCCGGTCGTATTGTCCGAAGGATGCGTCTGACGGCGTCCGGCCCGGATTGCGGGCTGACATCGGCAAGGTCGCGTCCCCATCTCCCCACGGCGTCAGAGGGCTCTCTGACAGTTACGGCCTGGGTGACCCCCACGCCCCGAAGTTCTCGGACAGGACCGTCAGAAGATGAACCTCCGACGGGAAGCGGCGCTCTTACAGCGGCGCCGACAGGAAATCAAGGCGCGGATCGCGATGGCCATGTACGGGCGATCATCCAGCCCTGCGCCGAGTTTGTGCGTCTGGCGTTTCGGGCGGCGGGCGTCGAGCGACAGGGGCGTCTTCCACCATCACCCGGAACCGGACGATCAGCGCCTGGACTTGGCCGCCGTCGCCGTGTCTTCGCCGCAGTCGAACCGGGCGCAGTATTTGCTTTCGAACTCCGCCAGAAAGGCCTCGCCCACACTGGCCTTGACGTCCTGCAGGGCGACGCTCAGGGCCACGGTCTTGGCGGCGACGGCGCGACCGGCGGCGCTGCGATAGAAGTCGATCTGGGCCCTCAGTTCCTCTTCGGTGTAGATTGTGGCGTAGGTGGGCGCCATGTCATCCATGATCCGCACGATCATGCGCGACGCCATCGTCGGCATGTTGGCCCGCACCCAGGCGCCCTCTTCGCTGTCCTTGCCATCGACCTTGCCCATCTGCTCCATGATGGCGCGCTCGAACTCCTTGGCGAAGTTCGGACCGACCGACAGGCCGATCAGTTCGCGCGCCAGCTCGCTGCGACGCGCCACGGCCGCATCGTATGGCGCCGGCTCGACGCGCGTGACGACGACGGTCTCATTCTGCGATCGCGCCTGAGCCTGCGCTTGCGCCCCGGTGATCGCTGCGGTCGCGGCCAGGCCGAGCGCCAGCCCCAGCGCGAGATGTGTTCGAATAGTCATGACAGCCTCCCGCCCGTCTTATCGCGGGCGCGCAGCCGGGCTGACCAGCGAAAATCGACCGGCGGTTGTCTAATCGTCCACGGGCGTGGCGTCGAAGTCGCGGATCAGCGTGGCCAGGTCTGGCTCCTGAACCAGGCTCGCGGCCTCGTTCAGGCTCATCCAGCGGCGTTCACGCTGGTGCGCCTCGGGCCAGGCGCCCATCTGGATCAGCACCTCCAGCGGATAGACCGACACCACGCATTGGCGCACCCCGCCGTCCTTCGTCCCCTTTGCGTAGCGGAAGACGCCGATGGACTGGCTGTCGATGTCGCCCTTGACCCCCGCCTCCTCCATCGCCTCCTGTGCGGCGGCCTCGGGATCGGTTTTGCCGACCATCCGCCCGCCCTTGGGTATGACCCAACGTCGGGTCTCGCGCGAGGTGATCATCAGAATGCGCCGCTGGCCGTTCTCCAGCCGCCAGGGCAAGGCCGCCACCTGACGAGTCTCGGACCGAGCCGTGCGTTTGGAGCCGGAGCGCGCCAAGATCAGGCCTTGCCGCCGCGCGGATTGGATCGGTCTTTTGGGGTCACGTCCTTGCTCCTCGACGACGGCGGCCGTTCGGCGCGCTCTCGAAACGGGATCGCACCGGCTGCGTCAAGTTGTCAGCGCACGGACGACCGGATTATTTCTCCCCCGGCGCCCTGGCGTCGGGGTCGCCCAGCACGTCCTGGCGATACAGCATGGTCACGATGGTATGCAGCACCAGGGCCAGCGGAGTGGCGAACAGCACCCCTAGCGGACCAAACAGGGTTCCGATCCCGACCACGGCGAAAATTCCCAGCACGACCGGCAGATTGGCCACATTCTTCTGCACCAACGGCGTGATGAAGTTGCTCTCCAACTGCGAGATGACGATGTGAACCACCACGGCCAGAACCGCCGTGTGCCAGCCTTGGGTCGCCCCCACCAGCACAGAGGGAATGGTCGAGACGATCGGCCCGACGATGGGCACGAACTGCGCCAGGCCCGTCAGCAGCCCCAGACCCAGGGCCGACGGCACGCCGATGATGGCCAGACCGATCCCGGTCAGGGTGCCGACCAGCACCATCGAGAACACTTGCGCCTTCAGCCAGCCCTTCAGCGCCTTGCCGCAACTGTTCAACACCTGGCGCAGCCGTTGGCGGCGGTCCAGCGGAAAGACCGACAACAGCCCCTCGCGCGACTTGGCCGGCTCAATGGCCAGGAAGACGCCCGCCACCAGAACCAGCACCATGGTCGTTAAGCCGCCCGCCATGCCGATGGCGAACTTCTGCGCGAACTGCAGCGCCTCGCCTGCCCGGCTACCCAGATTCTGAAGCTGCTCGAATACCTGGGCGGCATAGGGCTGGGCCTCGATCCAGGTCTGCACCTGCGCCCAGCCAACCGGGATGATGGCCGCCAGCGTGGTCACCTGCTCGGAAATCTGCGCGCCGAACAGCGTCAGGACGCCCGCCAGCACGCCGATGACGATCAGCATGGACAGGAAGACCGCCAGCGGATCGGGGAGTTTCAGAAACCGCACCAGCGGATCGGCCAGCGCCCGCAGGATCACCGCCACGACAATGGCGCCAAAGATCAATAGCCACAGGGTCTTCAGCGAGACGACCAGTTGCACGGAGAAATAGGCCGAGACCAGGACGATGGCCGCGAACGCCAGACGCCCCTTCCACGGATCATGATCGCCCGACGCCGCACCGCTCCTGGATTTTCCGAAACCAAACATGTCGCCCCCTTTATGGTCGCGACAGGAACGCAGGCGGAGCGTGGCCGTTCGCCCGCGGCGATAAAAAAGCGCAGAGGCCGCTCAGTGGGTCTCTGTGGGTCTCCGGTCATAGTCGGCCTGGGCCGCCGCCACCTCGGGCATCCGGGTCTCGGCCCAGTCGATCATCGACTGCATGGCGGCCATCAGCGTCATTCCCAGCGGCGTCACCGCATAGGTCACAGACACCGGCACGGAAGCGACGACCGACCGTGACACCAGCCCGTCCCGCTCGAGCGACTTCAGCGTCTGGCTCAGCATCTTCTGCGACACCCCGTCCACCCGCTGCTTAAGCGCGTTGAACCGGATGGGCCCCTGCCCCAGCACGATCAGGACCAGGGTGCTCCACTTGTCCGCGATACGGTCCAGCAGTTGCCGGGTCGGGCAATCGGCGGCGAACACGTCCCCGCGCATCCAGGTTTCATCCAGGTGACCAGGTGAGGAAAAGGTGCCGTCTTGCATGGTCGAGCTCCATACCGCACCTGGTATCCATTGGAAACCCAAAGGAGCCTTCCATGAAAGTCGCAGTCCTCGGCGCCAGCGGCCGCGCCGGATCCGAAATCACCAAGGAACTGGCCTCTCGCGGCCATTCGGTCACGGCCATCGCTCGCAAGCCCGACGCCATTCCCGCCGCCTCCGGCATCACCCCCATCGCCGGCGACGCCTCCGATCCGGCCGCCCTGATCGCCCTGATCAAGGGGTCGGACGCCGTCATCAGCGCCCTGCACTTCGATGTCCCCGCCGAAACCCTGCTTGGCGCGCTTAAGACCGCCGGCGTCCCACGGCTGCTCGTCACCGGCGGGGCGGCCAGCCTGGAGGTCGCGCCTGGCGTCCTGCTGTTCGACACGCCCGAGTTTCCGGCGGAGTGGAAGCCCATCGCCAAGGGCGGCATCGATTTCCTGGCCCACCTGCGTCACGAGAAAGAGATAGACTGGACCTTCTTCTCGCCCGCAGCCCTGATCGAGGAAGGCCCCCGCATCGGCGCCTATCGCACCGGTGGCGACCAGCTGATCGTGGATGACAAGGGCGACAGCCGGATCAGCTTCGCAGACTACGCCATCGCCATGGTCGACGAACTGGAGCAGCACCGCCACAGCCGCGCCCGCTTCACCGCCGCCTACTGACCATGACAAAGGCCCCGGAGATCGCTCTCCGGGGCCTTCATCTTTTCGGCCTAGCGCGACGCGCGACGCGCGGCGCGGCTTGAGCCTATCAGGCGCCCAACGAGGCCGGGTCGACCTTGAAGCCCGGACCCATCGTCGAGGACAGGCTGATGCGCTTCACATAGGTGCCCTTGGCGCCCGACGGCTTGGCGCGGACCAGAGCGTCCACGATGGCCTTGACGTTGGCTTCCAGGGCGTCCTGGGTGAAGGACACCTTGCCGATGCCGGCGTGGACGATGCCCGCCTTCTCGACGCGGAACTCCACGGCGCCGCCCTTGGCGTCCTTGACGGCCTGGGCCACGTTCGGGGTCACGGTGCCGACCTTGGGGTTCGGCATCAGGCCGCGCGGGCCCAGCACCTTACCCAGACGACCGACCAGGGCCATCATGTCCGGCGACGCGATCACGCGGTCGAACTCCATGAAGCCGCCGGCGATCTTCTCGTACAGATCTTCAGCGCCGACGTGTTCGGCGCCGGCTGCGGTGGCTTCGGCGGCCTTGGCGTCCTTGGCGAAGACGGCGACGCGGACGTCACGGCCCGTGCCCGACGGCAGGTTCACCACGCCGCGGACCTGCTGGTCGGCGTGACGGGGATCGACGCCCAGGTTGACGGCGATTTCCAGGGATTCGTCGAACTTCGACTTGGCGTTTTCCTTGGCCAGCTTGATGGCGTCGGTGAACGGCAGCAGGTCTTGGGTGACGCCGGTGCGGGCCTTTTGAGCCTTGGTTTGCTTAGCCATGGATTAGCCCTCCACCACTTCCAGGCCCATCGCGCGGGCGGAGCCTTCAATGATCTTGGCCGCCGCGTCGAGGTCGTTGGCGTTCAGATCCTTCATCTTCTTCTCGGCGATTTCGCGCAGTTGCGTCTGCGTGATCTTGCCGGCGACTTCACGGCCGACCAGCTTGGAGCCCGACTTCAGGCCGGTGGCCTGCTTCAGGTACCAGGTCGCCGGGGGCGTCTTGGTGATGAAGGTGAACGACTTGTCCTGATAGACGGTGATGACAGTCGGAAGCGGGGTGCCCTTGGCTTCCTTCTCGGTGCGCGCGTTGAACTCCTTGCAGAAGCCCATGATGTTCACGCCGCGTTGACCCAGGGCCGGGCCGATCGGGGGCGAAGGCGTGGCCGAACCGGCCGGCACTTGCAGCTTGATATAGCCGAGAATCTTCTTGGCCATTGGTCTCTCCTATGAATGACCCGGCGAACGAACGCAGGGCCGGTGAGCCGTGGTCCGGCATGGCTGCCTCCCACGGATTTGCCGCTCCGCAGGCCAGGGCCCGCCGAGCGAAGGCGCGCGTGTAACAGAGGGGGGCGGGAAAGGCAAACAGGACCGGAAACCGCCAGACGCTGGGCGACGCCTGCCGCTAGCTCGCGCTTCAACCGGAGCATGCCCATGACCTACCTCATCCGCCCCCTGCCCCTCGCAGCGTTTAAACCGCTGTTCCAGATGAGCGACGACGCCCTCATCGCTCTCGGCGCTCGCCGCATGACCGCGCAAACGACGCACAGTTGTCCCTGCCGTGTCAGCCTTATGGACGCCGATCCGGGCGATCTCCTACTGTTGGCGAACGTCCGCCACCTGGACGCCCCGTCCAGCCCCTATCGCGCAGAGGGGCCGGTGCTCGTGCGCGAGACAGCGGTCCAGGCCAGCCCGACTCCGGGCGAACTGCCCGACCAGTTGACCCGTCGTCTCCTGTCGGTCCGAAACTATGATGCGAACTGGATGATGACCGACGCAGACGTGGTGGAGGGCGTCGACTTGGCGGCCTGGTTGCGGGCCGGATTCGCCCGTCCCCAAACGTCCGTCATCCATATCCACACTGCGCGCCGGGGCTGCTATCTGGCCGCCGCCGTGCGCGCCTGATCCCGCCGGAAAACAAAAAGGGCCGCCCGGCAATCCGGAGCGGCCCCTCAATCCTGTATCGGAGGCAGACCTCAGCCCGCGACCTTCTCCACCTGGGCGTATTCCAGTTCGACCGGCGTGGCGCGACCGAAGATCGACACGGCGACGCGCAGGCGGGCGTGTTCCTCGTCCACGCTCTCGACCGAGCCGTCGAAGCTGGCGAACGGGCCGTCGATGACCTTGACCTTCTCGCCGATGTCGAAGCGGATGGTGGGCTTGGGACGCTCGACGCCCTCTTCCACGGCGCCGATGATGTTCTGGACCTCACGTTCCGAGACCGGCAGGGGCTTGGTGCCGCCCGCCGCGCCCAGGAAGCCGGTGACCTTCGGCGTGTTCTTGACCAGGTGATAGGCCTGGTCCGTCATCTCCATCTTCACCAGCACATAGCCTGGGAAGAATTTGCGTTCCGAGTTCACCTTGCGGCCACGACGGATCTCGACGACGTCCTCGGTCGGAACCAGGATTTCGGAGAAGGCGTCTTCCAGGCCCTGCTGCTTGGCCTGATCGCGCAGTTGCTCGGCGACCTTCTTTTCGAAGTTCGAATAGGCGTTGACGATGTACCACTTGTGGCGCGGATTGGCGGGCTTTGCGGGCGCTGCATCGGTCATGGGCGCGTCTTTCTCAGGATCCGAGAGCGATGATGTAGCGGAAGGCGTAACCCAGGCCGGTGTCCACGATCCAGAAGAAGATCGAGGCGATCAGCACCATGATGAAGACCATCACCGAGGTGATCCAGGTCTCCTTGCGGCTGGGCCATACAATCTTACGGCCCTCGGCGCGGACCTGGCCGATGAATTGACCAGGGCTGGTGCGGGGCTTCTTGGGCTCGGGCGAATCGACCGTGATGGCGGCGGCGGCTGCAGCGGCCTGGGGCTTTGCAGTGCCTTGCGGCCGCTTGCCGGGAGTTTTGGCCTTGGCCATCAGTTGCTCTTCACACAATTGTTCCTGTCGCCCCAGATGGGAAGTCCCATCCGGAAGCGACAGGGGGGATTGGCAGGAGTTGGGGGACTCGAACCCACGACCCCCGGTTTTGGAGACCGGTGCTCTACCAGCTGAGCTAAACTCCTAGACAATCGCGCGAACCGTCCGGCCCGCGCGTTCGCCAGAGGGGGGCGTATGCCCCACACCGCCCGCCTTTTCAAGGGCGATGTGAGGCTATCCCCGCCAATGCGACAGCTAGTCTTCCAGATGGGCCGCCACGGCGTCGCGCTCGTCCTCGGCCTTGATCAGTTCCTTGAAGATCAGCTTGTCGATTCGGCGGTCGTCCATGTCCACGACCTCCACTTCGAATCGCCCGACCTGCAGGACTTCCCCCTCGTCCGGCACGCGCGAGATCTGATGTAGAATCAGGCCGGCGACGGTGTGGAAGCCGTCGTGCTCGCCGAAATCCTCGCCCAGGGTGTCGGCCAGATCGTCCAGGTCCGTCTGACCGTCCACCAGCCAGCTGCCGTCGGCGCGTTGATGAATCCAGGCCTGCTCCTCGTCATGCCCCTCGTCGAAGTCGCCGGCGATCATCTCCAGGATGTCGGTAGCGGTCACCACGCCTTCGAAGGCGCCGTATTCGTCGACGATGAACGCCATGTGGACCCGCGACCCCTTCAGAATCTCCAGCGCCTTAAGCACCGAGGTCGACTGCGGAATGAAGGCGGGCTCGGCGACCAGCGGCTCGACATCGATCTTGCCCGTGGTCAACAGGGCGTCCAGCAGGTCCTTCTTGTGGACCAGACCCAGCGGGTTATCGACGTCGTTCTCGCGCGCCACAACGATGCGCGAATAGGGGCAGGTGCGAATTTCCTCGCGAACCACGTCTTCGGGGTCGTCCAGGGCGATCCAGAACACTTCGTGACGCGGCGTCATTGCCACCCGCACCGGACGATCGCCCAGGCGCATGATCTCCTCGATCATCTCCTGCTCTTCCGGCTCGATCAGGCCGGCCGAAGTGCCTTCGGCCAGGATGGTGGCGACCTCTTCCTGTGTCACGTCCGAGCCGTCGCGATCCTTGACGCCCAGCAGCTTCAATATGCCCGAGGTCGAGGCGGTCAGCAGCAGGACGAACGGCTTCAGCACGATCGCCAGGCCGGAGATCGGCCCGGCCATCTTGGAGGCCACCGTCTCGGGGAAGATCAGCGCTAGGCGCTTGGGCACCAGTTCGCCGATGATCAGCGACACATAGGTGATGCACACGACCACCACGGCCGTGGCGAAGAATTCCGTATAGGCGGCCAGCGCCGGGAAGGCGACTTCAAGGATCCGATCCAGTTCCCCCGCGATGGTCGCCTGGCCATAGGCTCCCGCCAGAATGCCGATCAGGGTGATGCCGACCTGCACGGCCGACAGGAACTGCGTCGGCTCCTCCGACAGCTTCAGCGCCGCCCGGGCTCCCCGATCTCCTCTTTCCGCCCGCGCCTGGAGTTTTGACCGTCGGGAGGAAACGACCGCCAATTCGGTCATGGCGAACAGGCCGTTGAGCACCACCAGGAGCAGAACGACGGCAATAGCGATGAGTAACATCTAGGGGTTTTTGGAGACCAGCGCGGCGCAACATTCGGCGTCCGCGGCGCTACATTAGGGCAGGAAGGCGGCCAGCGCCACGTTTTCCTTCGCCCTTCAGCTCGTCCGCCCCGCCTCGACCGAACCATAAGGCCCAGAAACGGGCCGCCCGCCCGCATCATACTGGGTCGCACAGGCGCTCATGCCGATCACGGTGCCGATGAAAAGACCCAGTCGAATGGCGCGTCGCATGTGGTTACCGAAAAGTTAACATCCTTTCGAAGCCAAACGCCAAAATCTCGTGGCTCACAACCCCCGACATCCGTAGGGCGAGCAAGTTGGCCAGCTTTTTCGCCGTTAAGCGGAGAGTATCCGAAGAAGGACCAATACCCCGACAACGCCGCCAACGACCAACCAGCTACGCCAGGTGGTCTCGCCACCATCTGCTCCTTTCAGGCGACCGTTGCGGGTATCCAGGACGAAGCTCACGCCGTTAAAAGCTCGGATCTTCCGCAGGAATGCAAAATAGTCCTGAGCGTGCTCCACTGGGACGACGCTTTTGGCGACATCGACCTCGATAAGGTGTCGCGCGCGGGCGCTGTCCAAACATTCAAACTTCGAAAACCCCCTGACCCCAGGTCCCGTAAACGCCTTTTCCCAAGGTGTAACATGCGGCTTTATGGGAAAGTTGAAGGTTCGCTCGGTGCGCACGATACGAGGTGCGCCGATGTGAATCGGCTGATCGCGCCGCGCGCGCTCGGTGGCGGTGAGCGTGGGCCCGACCACGTCGTCCACGGATTCGAAGCGCACGCCCGTATCGTCGCCATCGTTCACGACGAAGGGGCGGCTCACACTGTAATGTTCGATCAGTTCGATTTCATTGGCGTTGCGATCATCGGTCCACGTCAACGGGTGAAGCTCGGACAGTTCGCCGTAGTTATTTTCCAGTCCTTCGCGCAGCCGACGACTTACGCTCTCGAACCCTTCGTTCTCGCCCCATCGGCGCATGTCGTCGGCGCGCCAGCTTCGATAGACGCTTCTGAGCTTTAACTCCGCCGGATCGGCCGCCATCCGCTTGAACGTCCACGCCTCGAAAACCTCAAGCACCACCTTTTTCCCTGGCTCTGGAATCGCATCGAGCGATGCGTTTTCGGTCAAGGGCAAAGCCCATCCACCGCCCGCCTGAGTAATGCTGTCGGCGGTTCCCGCTTGGGGGGCCATCGTCGCGTCCAGCCATCTGACACGCCCATCCACCTCAGCGCGCACGATGCAATGGTCGAAGGCCGTCGCATTGGGCAAGGCCTCTTTCAACCCACGTCCGGTGACAGTGTTTACAAGTGCTGGACACGCCTCGACGCCTAGTCGACGCAGGATCACGGTCAGGAGGTATGAGGCGTCTTTGCAGTCTCCATAGCGACTGGCCCAGATGTCTGAAATGGCTCTTGGTTTGAACCCGCCAGCGCCTATCCCAACCGAATGATAGCGGAGCAGTCTCTGTACGAAACGCAACGCTTCGACCATTCGGTCTTCTCCGCGCGGATAACGTGCGGCCAGCTCTGTGATCGCCGCATCCAGCTGCGTCGGCAAGATCGCGGGCGGCGAATAGAAGTCGCGGAACAGATCGGCGATGTCTGACCAGACCAGACGATCGCCGATGTGCACTTCCGTATGGCCGATCCACCACCCAGGCGTATCGAGATCGTAGACATGCCGCGCCACGTCGAACGTATGCCAACGCCATTGGCGCACGTCCCCTTCGATCGTCTCTTCCAGGTCTGGCGGCGCACAATGACTGCAGTGGACCAGAATGCGATTGACGGGGGCCTTGACGCGACACTCCACCTCTAAAAGAGGAGCCGCCCACTGCAGGCTCTGGCGACGGCTGAACCGCCCGGCCAGCACAGGATTGGCCCCGACGATGGTGTAGCATGTCTCGACGATATCGCCGATGCGAACATCGGGAATAATCATATGAGCCGTCAGACGACCGTCATAGATCGCCCGCTCGAGGTTCAACTCCCGGCGCAAGAGCTCGAAAGCCGCCGGACTGGCCGCCTCCCGTCGAACGCCTTCCCTCAGCACGCTTGCCGTGTGTACGATCACACGCTCGAAGGCTGGATCGAACACGATCTCGAAACTGGCTGTTGGCTGAAGACCATCGCTGCCTGTCACCTGCTGCACTAGCCGAGAACTGAAGGCTGGAACGGGTCCGGTCAGGTCGCTCAAGCTTTCCAACAGGATATAACAGACGCCACGCTCGCTCAGCGCGAAGGGATCGCGCCCCCGCAGATCGACCGGCCTAGCCCCAAAACCATGTCCCGGCGGCGCGAACGTCACCAGTTCGCCTTTCGCGACTTCTCCCTCAAACGCCATCTGTGATCGCCCTCCGATCACACTATGGCGTGTCTCGCCGCAAAGCAAAAGCGGCCCCCGGATCGCTCCGGGGGCCGCTCTGTACGCTACTCGGTCAGCCGGTGGGCTGGGTGGTGTCGTCGATTACTCGACGATCTTGGCCACGACGCCGGCGCCGACGGTGCGGCCGCCTTCACGGATGGCGAAGCGCAGGCCCTGGTCCATCGCGATCGGCGTGATCAGCTCGACGCTCAGCTCGGCGTTGTCGCCGGGCATGATCATCTCGACGCCTTCCTTCAGGTGCACGATGCCGGTCACGTCCGTCGTGCGGAAGTAGAACTGCGGACGATAGTTGGTGAAGAACGGCGTATGGCGGCCGCCTTCTTCCTTCGTCAGGATGTAGGCTTCGGCCTGGAACTTGGTGTGCGGGGTGATCGAACCCGGCTTGCACAGAACCTGACCGCGCTCGACGTCTTCGCGCTTGGTGCCGCGCAGCAGAACGCCGACGTTGTCGCCCGCCTGACCTTGGTCCAGCAGCTTGCGGAACATTTCCACGCCCGTGCAGGTCGTCTTCTGGACCGGACGGATGCCGACGATCTCGACTTCCTCACCGACCTTGACGATGCCCTTCTCGACGCGGCCCGTGACCACGGTGCCGCGGCCCGAGATCGAGAACACGTCTTCGACCGGCATCAGGAACGGCAGGTCGACCGGACGTTCCGGCTGCGGGATGTAGGCGTCGACGGTTTCCATCAGGGCCAGAACGCGCTGTTCGCCGATTTCCGGGTTCACGCCGTCGGTCGCGGCCTTGGCCGAGCCCTTGGTGATCGGAATGTCGTCGCCCGGGAACTGGTAGCTGCTCAGCAGCTCGCGCACTTCCATCTCGACCAGTTCCAGCAGTTCTTCGTCGTCGACCAGGTCGACCTTGTTCATGAAGACCACCAGGGCCGGCACGCCGACCTGACGGGCCAGCAGGATGTGCTCGCGCGTTTGCGGCATCGGGCCGTCGGCGGCCGAAACCACCAGGATCGCGCCGTCCATCTGCGCCGCGCCCGTGATCATGTTCTTCACATAGTCGGCGTGGCCGGGGCAGTCGACGTGGGCGTAGTGACGGTTGGCCGTCTCATATTCCACGTGCGCGGTGTTGATCGTGATGCCGCGGGCCTTTTCTTCCGGCGCAGCGTCGATGTCGGCGTAGTTCATCGCCTTCGCGCCGCCAGCCTTCGCCAGCGTCATCGTGATCGCCGCCGTCAGCGTCGTCTTGCCGTGGTCAACGTGACCGATCGTGCCGATGTTGCAGTGCGGCTTCGTGCGTTCGAACTTTTCCTTGGCCATGGCCAAAACTCCTCGAGGCCCTGGTCCGTCAGCGGAGGGGCGCTGTGCTGATAAAACCTGGAGCGGGTAGACGGGATCGAACCGACATCCTCAGCTTGGAAGGCTGCTGCACTACCATTGTGCTATACCCGCGCGGAGACTGCGGAAGTTCTTGGGGAACGCCGCAGCCGATCCTCTCCGGCGTCCTGATCCGTCGTGTTCGAAGGCGCGTGGTGGGGGAAGAAGGACTCGAACCTTCGAAGCTTACGCAGGGGATTTACAGTCCCCCCCCTTTGCCGCTCGGGACATTCCCCCAGCGCGCCTTGTCGAACCGCCGGACCCCTCGTTCCGCCCATAAAGATGCGGGACGAAACAAAAACCTTCGGCTTGTCGCCTCCTCTGCAGTAGAGGGGGCGCCCAGACCCGAAAGCCCTTGGGGCTCCAAATCGGAGGGCGTCTTATAGTGTCGTCGAAATCAGAACGCAACGACCGTAAAAGCGGTAAAAAACAAGTCTTCGGAAACCGGCCCGGAGGACTGCGCGACAAGGCTCAAAAGCCCGCCACGCAAGGGTTTGGCGGGCGAGAGGAAGGGCCGCGCGCGCCCCGTTCGCCGGACCGAAGCCGGGTGGACGCCGATAATTATCTGTGGGGCCGCCATCCGGTTCTGGCCGCCTTGGCGAATCCCTCGCGTCGGGGAACGGGGCGATTGATCGTCACCGCCGACCGCGCGCAGGAGATCGAGGACGGCCGGCTGAACCACGGCCACAAGATCGAGGTCATGGACAATCAGGCCCTGACCCGGATGCTGCCCGCCGGCGCGGTGCATCAGGGCATGGTGTTCAAGGTCCAGCCGCTGGAAGGCGTGGCGCTGGAAGACCTGGCCGATCCCGCTCACGGCGTCATCGTCATGCTGGACCAGCTGACCGACCCCCAGAATGTCGGCGCCATCTTCCGCTCGGCCCTGGCCTTCGGCGCGCGGGGAATCATCGTGCAGGATCGCCACGCCCCGGCCCTGGCCGGCGCCCTGGCCAAGGCGGCGGTCGGCGCCACCGAACGCCTGCCCCATGCCCGGGTGACCAACCTGTCGCGTGCGCTGGAGCGTCTGTCCGATCTGGGCTGGCGCGCCGTGGGCCTGGACGGTTCGGGCGAACAGACGCTTGAAGAGGCGCTTGATTCGCAGCCCACCGTCCTGGTCATGGGGTCGGAGGGCGACGGCATCCGTCGGCTGGTCGCCGAACATTGCGACGTGCTGGCGAAGATCCCCATGCCGGGCGGCTTCGAAAGCCTGAACGTCTCCAACGCCGCCGCCGTGGCCTTATATGAAGCGGCCCGCGCGCAACGCGGCTGACAGAAGGTCGCACCCGGGGTAGAGAGCGGATATGGATTTCCTCTCCTCTCCCGAACTCGCCAGCCAGGCCACAGCCCTGGGCCAGGTCGTCCTGATGGATCTGGTCCTGGCCGGCGACAACGCCGTCGCCGTGGGCCTGGCCGCCGCCGCCCTGCCCCAGGACCAGCGAAAGAAGGCCATTCTGATCGGTCTGGCCGCTGCCGTGGTCATGCGAATCGGATTCGCCCTGATCACCGTCCAGCTTCTGGCGCTGGTGGGTCTGCTGCTGGCGGGCGGTCTTCTGCTGCTGTGGGTGTGCTGGAAGATGTGGCGCGAACTGCGTGAGCAGGCGACCCACGATCAGGCCGAGGCGGAGGCCGAGCTTCAGCTGGCCCTCAGCATCGAACATGGCACCGGCCCCTCGCCCGAGGAACTGGGCGTAAAGCGCAAGTCGTTCGGCGCCGCCCTGATCCAGATCATGATCGCCGACATCACCATGTCGCTGGACAATGTGCTGGCCGTCGCCGGCGCCGCCCACGAACATCCGTGGATCATGGTCTTCGGCCTGATCCTGTCGATCGCCCTGATGGGGGTGGCGGCCACCTACATCGCCAAGCTGCTGCATCGCTTCAGCTGGATCGGCTACATCGGCCTGGTCGTGGTGCTGTATGTTGCCCTGCACATGATCTGGGACGGCGCCCGCCAGGTCGTGGTCCGCACCGGCCATATGGAGGCGTTCAACGCCTCCGCCCCAGCCTTCCTTGAGATCGGTCCCGAGGAAGCCGCCAAACACCTGGGCCGGAAACGCACCGAGGACAGCTCGACGCCGACGCCCGCTGAACCAAGGGTCGCGCCATGACCGTCGCCACGGTTACGGTCGAAGAGGCCGCCGCCTGGCTCCAGGCGGGCGAGGCCGTCCTGATCGACGTGCGCGAGGCGGACGAGTTCGCCGCCGCCCGCATCGACGGCGCCGTCCTGGCTCCCCTCAGCCAGATGCCCGCCGCCTGGGAGGCGCTGGACCTGCCAAGCGACAAGAAGATCATCGTCCAGTGCCTGAAGGGCGGTCGCAGCCATCAGGTCTGCGCCTTCGTCGGCCCGACAGCGGCGGACGGCCAACCGCTGTTCAACCTGACGGGCGGAATCCAGGCCTGGCACGCTGCGGGCCTGCCGATCATCGAAGGTTGAAGCGGTCTCCGCGCGAAAGCTCTAGACGCCCCTTAGCCACCCCGTGACGGAAATCCGGTCCGCCCCCGCCGACAGGGCCACCTGCGTCACCGAATGCGGCGACGGCACCTTCAACAGGTTCAGGGTGTTGAAACGCGGGGTGAAGGCCTCGGCTACATTGCCGTCGGTCCCGTGGAAGGCCAGCAGCCCGCCCCATTCGATCCGCCATGCCGGCGTCAGATTCAACACATAGGCGAAGAAGCGGTTCTTGCCTTCGGCATGATCGTCATGCTCGGTCAGAAAATGGCCGGCCCGAAACCGCGTCAGCTGGGCGTCGGCCATCGCGATGCGCGGCTCGCCGGTCAGGTCCCGCATCAAATCCAGAAACGCCTCGCCGTTCAGGAACCCCAGCAGATCGGCCCAGATCGGCGCCGCCTGCCCCAACTGAACCAGGTCATAGATCGGGTGATTGTCGTACAGATACTGAAAGTCGTCGCGGGCAGAGGTCTGGACCGCCTGTCCCAGCGCCGTCTTCTGATCCGGGCTCAATGACGCCAGCCAGGCCGCCGGCAGATCGACATGACCCGACCCGCGCCGCGTGACGATATTGTATTCGACGCCCGCCGCCGCCTGGTTCAGGGCCAGAGCGTCGTCGGTGGCCATCACGCCGTCGACCTGGGCGCGCCCTGTCCGGTGCAGACGTTCGCGGATCGCCGCGCGTCGCGTCTCGTTCAGCGGCGCCAGGTTCATTGTCATCCGCCGTCCCCTGTCCCGCGATCAGGCGTCCGCACCGCCGAACCGTTCGGACCATTCCGTCACCTGGGCGTCCTCGATCTTGGCGAACAGCACGCCTTGGGCCTGGACCTTGCCGCCGACCGGCAGGACGTTCAGCAGATCCTCGTCCGCGCCCGGCCAGCTTAGGTCGTCCACGCCCACGGAGGCCGCGATCTTCGGCGCCGTGAACGGCAGGATCGGCGCGGCCAGACGCGCGAACAGCGCGACCAGGTTCAGCCCCGTCCGCACCCCCACCGCCGCCTGGTCGCGGTCGCTCTTCAACGCCGTCCAGGGCGCCGCGACCTGCAGATATTCGTTGCCCAGCACCCAGGCGGCGCGGATGGCGACGGCGGCCTTCCTGAACTCCATCGCCTCGAACTGTTCAGTCGCCTCGGCTACGGCCGCCTTGATGTCGGCTTCCAGCTTGGCCTCGACCAGGCCCGGCTCGCCGCCTTCTGGCACGACGCCATCGAACTTCGACTCGGCGAATTTGACGATCCGGTTGACGAAATTGCCTAGCACATCGGCCAGGTCCTTGTTGATCGAGGCCTGGAAATCCTCCCAGGTGAAGGCCGAATCCGCGTGTTCCGGGCCATAGGCCGTCAGACGCCAGCGCCAGTAATCGGCCGGCAGCAGTTCCAGCGCCTGGTCCATGAAGACGCCGCGCTTCTGGCTGGTCGAGAACTTGCCGCCGTACCAGTTCAGCCAGTTGAAGGCCTTCAGCTGATCCACCGTCTTCCACGGCTCGCCCGAGCCGATGATGGTCGCGGGAAACGATACGGTGTGGAAGGCGACGTTGTCCTTGCCCATGAACTGGACGTAGCGGACATCCTCGGCCCCCTCGTCCAGACGCCACCAGTCGCGCCAGCTGTTTCCGGTCGCATCCGCCCATTCCTCGGTCGCGCCGATATATTCGATGGGGGCGTCGAACCAGACGTAGAAGACCTTGTCCTCCATGCCCGGACGCGGGAAGCCGTCCTTGGTCACCGGCACGCCCCAGGCCAGGTCGCGGGTGATGCCCCGGTCAATCAGACCCTCGTCCAGATGCTTGTAGGCGATGGATTTGGCCAGGGTCTGCCAGCCGCTCTTGCCGTCGACCCAGGCGCGGATTTCCGGCTCGATCTTCGTCTGCAACAGATAGAGGTGGCGGGTATCGCGCACCTCCAGATTCCGCGTACCCGACACCGACGAATAGGGATCGATCAGGTCGGTCGGGTCCAGCAGCCGCCCGCAGTTGTCGCACTGGTCGCCGCGCGCGCCGACGTGGCCGCAATGGGGGCACGTCCCCTCGACATAGCGGTCGGGCAGGAACCGGGCGTCGTCGATGGAGTAGATCATCCGATCCACCCGCTCCTCGATCAGGCCGTTCTTCTCCAGCGCCTCGGCGAAATGCTGGGTCAGGCGATGGTTCTGCGGGTTCGACGACCGGCCGAACCAGTCGTAGCTGAGCCCGAACGCCTGGCCCGCCGCCTTCTGAATCTCGTGCTGCTCGTCGCAATAGGTCCGCACGTCCTGACCGGCGGCGGCGGCGGCCAGCTCGGCTGGGGTGCCGTGCTCGTCGGTGGCGCAGATGTAGAGCACCTCATTTCCTTGCGCCCGCTTGAACCGCGCCCAGACGTCGGCCGGCAGCATCGACCCCGCCAGATTCCCCAGGTGCTTGATGCCATTGATGTAGGGCAGCGCCGAGGTGATGAGGATGCGGGCCATGGTCGTCCAGTCGTTCCGGGAAGCCGTCGGATATAGAGCGACGAAACCGAAACGTCACCTTTGACGTGGCTCGCTCAGGAAACCGTCGCCTTCACCATCGGCGCCCGCCGCGCCACCCGCAGGAACCGACCGGTCAGCAGCACGCCGGAAATCAGGCTGGCGACGATTACGGACCAGACCAGGCCGTCGACGCCTGTCCGGTGCGCCAGCCACCAGCCCAGCGGGATCATGATGATCCCATAGGACAGCAGGTGCATCAGCGTGGGCCAGACGACGTCGCCCGCCGCGCGGTTGGCCTGGGCGGCGACCACCTGCTGGGCGTCGGCGACGAAGAACAGGGTGGCCAGCACCAGGGCGGGGGCGGCGATGGCCAGGATCGCGGGGTCGGTCGTATAGGCGCTGACCACCGGCCGCGCCGCCAGCCACAGGCCCACGGCGATGATGAAGGCCAGAACCGTCACCACGGCGATGCCCAACAGGCCGCTGCGCATCACGCCCGGCCGGTCGCCTGCGCCATAGGCCCGGCCCACCAGCACCGCCGTAGCCGACGACAGGCCCATCGGCACCATGAAGACGATGGCGGACACATTGATGACCACGGCCCAGCTGGCCGTCTCGGCCGCGCCCAGCTGTCCGGCGAACAGGGTCATGGCGGCAAAGGCGCCGACCTCGATGAAGTTGGACGATCCCGCGCCAATGCCGACGCGGATTTGCTCCACCTCGACCGAACGGTCGCGCCTGGGCTTGGCGAACAGCCCCCAGGCCCGCGCTTCCGGCAGGCGCAGGATGAAGACGACCAGAAACACCGCCAGCGCCGTCCGCGCGCCGAACGTCGCCCAGGCCGAGGCGATCGCTCCATCCACGCCCAGACCCAGCATGTCCGGCACCAAGACGATGTTCAGCGCAAGATTGACCGCATTGGCGACCCACATGGCGACCATGCCCGCCTTGGGCCTGTGCAGGCCCTCAAGGAAGAACTGGGCCGCCACTGAAATGAGATAGGCCGGCATCGACAGGGCGAACACCATCAGCACGGGCGATGCGCCCTCGCCCAGTCCATCCTCCAGCCCCATGTGCATCAGACCGAACGGCCCCAGCAGCATCAAGCCGATCATCGAGACGACGCCGATCTGCAGCGCATAGACCATGCCCCGGCGCAGGACGGCGCCGACCTCGTCGCCACGCCCCTCGCCCCGCAGACGGGCGGTCATGACCTGCACCCCCATCATCAGCCCGACCGCCGTGGTCAGCACCACCGAAGACGGCGCCCAGGCCAGGGAGTGGAACGCCAATTCGCGACTGGCGTAATGGCCGACCACGATGGCGTCGGTCAGCCCCATGGTCATGATGCCCAGACGCGCCAGCACCACCGGCCAGGCCAGTGTGGTCAGTTCTTTGAGCGTGGAACGGGTGGCGGCGCTGATCTTGAACATCGGACGCGGCACAGGCCATGCGCGCCCGCCAGGGTCAACACCCAATCGGTTCGTGGTCTTTGGCTACCAGGCGCCCAGTTCGCGCAGTTGCCGCACCAGTTCGTCCGGCGCCTCGCCCGCCTCAAGCATATCGATGTCGGCTGGGGCGTCCTTGGGCTCGAAATAGCGCCAGCCCTGGAACGGCCGGCGGGCCATCGGGGCGGTGCGGATCACCCGGGGCTCCAGCGTGATCTCGCAACGACTATCCTTGCCCTCGCCCAGGGTCGTGATGTCCACAATGGGCTGACGGCAGGCGATGCTGCCCTTTATGACCCAGTACAGCGACCCGCCATCCTCGATCTCGCCCGCCCGTTTGGGGGTCATCCGGGTGTGAACCACCAGAGGCTGGCCGCTGGCGGCTCGCGTCTCCAGCCATTCTACGTCGGACACCCCGACGCAAAGCTTGATCATGTGAAGCGACATGGCGCCCACCTAGTGATCCTGAGCGGCATTGGCCAGTTTCTTAATCCCCGTCCGGTAGGCACGACGCGGCGCCCCCTCTCCTCCCCGGCGCGGCGCGAGACAGAATGTACGGATTGATCACCCGCCTTACGGCCCATCCCGGCCGTCGCGACGAACTGAGCCTGTGTCTGCTCGACCCCAGCGTCAGAAGACCCGGCTGCCACAGCTATGTGCTGGCTCAGGACCTGACCGACGCCGACGCCCTATGGGTCACCGAGGTCTGGATGAACCAGGCCACGCACGACGCATGGTCGGCCGATACGCGCGAAAACGGCGCCCTTCGCCCCGCCCTGGCCATGGTCGCCACCTTCGGCGACACCATCTTCACCCGGCCGCTGGGCGGCGTGGGGCTTTAGTCCGGTGAGGCGGCGATGGCCGCCGCGAGGTCAGTCAGGACAATCCGAGTAGAGGCTGCGGTCGGAGCCAGCCCTTCCATCAGACAACGCGCGTCGTGGTCCTCGACCACCTTGTCGCGACCTGTCTGGTCCAGACCCGCGCGATAGGCGACTACAACCTTGTCCCACCGTTCGAAGCGCCCGCGACCGGCGATCTTGCCCATGAAGTAATTCATGGCGGGCATGAGCGACGCCTTCTCCGCCTCGTCTTCACCGATCCCTTCCATCAGCGTCACGATGCATTGCAGGTCCGCAAGGTCGTCCGGCTCGACGCGGACCGTCTGCATTCCCGGTTCACCCATCAGGCTGGCCGTCATGGCCATCGCGGCCAGAGCCCCCGAAACCACGATCACGCCTCGCTCTTGATACGCGCCAGTTCGAAGCCGTCGACGACCTGATCCCCGACCGAGGCCGACAGACTTTCCACCACCCCGTCGAACGGAGCGGTCAGGGCGTGTTCCATCTTCATGGCTTCCAGCACCACGACCGGCTGGCCCTTGCTCACGGCGTCGCCCGCCTTGACCGGCGTGGCGACGATCTTGCCCGGCATGGGGGCCCGGAGGGAGCCGTCGGAGGTGACGCCCGCTGTCGCCGAGGCGGCCTTATGGGGACGAACATTCACCGACAGGCCATTGTCGAAGATGACGGCATCCCCCTCCCCCTCACCGAGCCGGAAGCCAAGGCGGCGACGATCAGGACCGGCTTCCATGCCAGATCGAATTTCTTTCAGCCGGTTACCGGGCACATGCTTCACTCGTAGAGCGCCATCACCGAAATCGACCGCATAAGACCATTGCTCCGCACCTGGCGAAATCTTGGCAGAGCGGCGGACGCCATCCGCGTCGATCACCAGAAGAGACGACGGACATGCGTTGAGGCGGAACCCGAACAAGTCGCTGACGCGCGTATCCCAAGCGTCGGCGTTGTCACGATTGACGAACCGCCAAGTCGTTTCTTCCGCCACCAACACCGCGCCGGCCGCAACAGCTTCATCGGAAGCTGCAGGGACGAGAGCCGTATCTTCCGCCGCGATGAAGCCGGTATCCACGTCGCCCGCGACAAAGCGCGGATGCACCAGACAGCGCTTCAGGAAGCCGGCGTTGGCCTTGACCGGCCAGACCTCGACCTCGCCCGCCGCCTCGGCCAGACGCGCCGCCGCCGCCTCGCGCGTGTCCTCATGCACGATCAGCTTGGCGATCATCGGATCATAGAACTGGCTGACCTCGCCGCCCTGCTCCACGCCGGTGTCGACGCGGATGCCGTCCGGCATGACGAAATGCTCCAGCTTGCCGATGCTAGGCAAAAAGCCGTTCGCTGGGTCCTCGGCATACAGCCGCGCCTCCATCGCCCAGCCGTTCAGCTTGATCTGATCCTGTTTCAGCGGGATCGGATCGCCCGCCGCCACGCGGAACTGCCATTCGACCAGATCGACCCCGGTCACGCTCTCGGTCACCGGATGCTCGACCTGCAGTCGGGTGTTCATCTCCATGAACCAGACGCCGTCCGCCTTCAGCCCGTCGGAAGCGTCGGCGATGAATTCGATGGTTCCGGCCCCGACATAGTTCACGGCCTTGGCCGCCTTGATGGCGGCCCCGGTCACGGCGGCGCGCACGGCCTCGCTCATGCCCGCCGCGGGGGCCTCCTCGATCACCTTCTGGTGGCGGCGTTGCAGGGAGCAGTCGCGCTCGTACAGGTGAACGACATTGCCGTGTTTGTCCCCGAACACCTGGACCTCGATGTGGCGCGGGCGGGTGATGTAGCGTTCGATCAGAACCCGGTCGTCGCCGAAGGCCGCCGCTCCCTCGCGCTTGGCGCTGGCCAGACCGGCGGCGAAGTCGGCCGGATCATCGACACGCTTCATCCCCTTGCCGCCGCCGCCCGCGACCGCCTTGATCAGCACCGGATAGCCGATCCGCGCCGCTTCCGCCGTCAGCGTGGCCTCCGACTGGTCCGCACCCTGATAGCCCGGCGTCACCGGCACGCCGGCCTGGATCATCAGTTCCTTGGCCGCGTCCTTCAGGCCCATGGCGCGAATCGAGGACGGGTCCGGCCCGATCCAGATCAGGCCCGCCGCCGCGACGGCTTCCGCGAATTCGGCGTTTTCGGACAGGAAGCCGTATCCGGGGTGGATCGCCTCCGCCCCCGTCGCCTTGGCCGCCGCCAGCACCTTGGCGCCGTCCAGATAACTTTCGCGCGCCGCCGCCGGGCCGATCAGCACCGCCTCGTCGGCGTCGCGCACATGCAGGGCGTTTGCGTCCGCCTCGGAATAGACGGCGATGGTGCGAATCCCCATCCGCTTGGCGGTGCGGAAGACACGACAGGCGATTTCGCCGCGATTGGCGACAAGGACGGACTTGAACATGAAGCGGTCTTAGCCGGATCGTGCGCATCAGGCGAGAGGCTGCGCACGACCCTTCTCAGGCGGCGCCGCACGGGGTAAGGCCCCTCCATGTCCCTGCGCCCCCTCTTCGTCACCCATATCTATGAAGCCTCCCTCGCAGAGGGTCGGGGTTGGGCCGACTTCAATGCGCAACTGATCGACGTCGTCCGCATGATGGCCGAAGAGGATGCGGCCGGCCGACGCTGGTGCCGCGACAACGCCTATCGCGGCTACACCTCCTACGGCTCGCTGAACGACCTGCCCCAGCGCTTCCCCGAGTTCGCCGAGCTGAAGCGCCACCTCGACCGCCACGCCGTCGCCTACGCCAAGGCGCTGCACTTCGATCTGGCCAGGAAGCCCCGCCTGGACAATCTGTGGGTCAATATCCTGAAGCCCGGGGGCGGCCATACCGGCCATATCCACCCCCACGCCTTCCTGTCCGGCACGGTCTATATCGACATCCCGGACGGCGCCTCGTCTCTGAAGATCGAAGACCCCCGCCTGCCCTTCATGATGGCCCGCCCCGGCGTCACCGACGACGCGCCCGAGGCCGAACGCCCCTTCGTCTATCTGCATCCGAAGGCGGGCACGGTTTTGATGTGGGAAAGCTGGCTGCGCCATGAAGTCCCGACCAATCAGGCCAGGTCCGACCGAATTTCGATCAGCTTCAACTACGCCTGAACGGAACAGCCCGTCAGTCGGTGGAACCTAGCCGTCCGATCACACCGTCCAACTGGCCTTGCGCTTTTCCAGGAAGGCCAGCACGCCTTCGCGGCCTTCGTCCGACACGCGGGCGCGGGCGATGCGTTTGGCGGTTTCGTCCATCAGGCCCGAGTCGATCTTGTGGTGGGCGATGTCGTTGACCAGGCGCTTGGCCTCTCCCATCGCGCCGGGCGCATTGTTGGTCAGGCTGTCGCTGAGCATCGCGATGAACTCGTCGACCGATCCTTCGGGCAGGACCAGGTCGATCAGGCCGGCGTGTGCGGCGTAGTCGGCGTCGAAGGCGTTGGCGGTCAGGAACAGTTGGCGGGCGCGGCGCGCGCCGACGGCCTCGATCACATAGGGGGCGATGGTCGCGGGGATCAGGCCCAGCTTGACCTCGGAGAAGGCGAAGCGCGCGCCCTCGACCGCCACAGCCATGTCGCAGGCGGCGACAATACCGGCCCCGCCGCCCATGGCGTTGCCCTCGACCACGGCCACCGTCAGGGCCGGAATGTCGTGCAGCGCCTTCAGCATCCTGGCCAATCCCATGGCGTCGTCGCGGTTGTCGCTTTCGGACCAGCCGGCGGCGTCGCGCATCCAGTTCAGGTCGGCCCCCGCGCTGAAGGTGCCGCCCGCCCCGCGAATGAAGACGGCCCGCACCCGGTCGGCGCCGTGCAGCGTCTCGAACGCCTCATGCAGGGCGGCGATGGTCGCGGCGTCGAAGGCGTTCTTCTTGGCCGGCCGGTTGATGGTGACGAAGACGACGCCGTCGGTGGTCGAATCGATCTGCACCAGATCGTCGTCGGCGTCGGGGGCCGCGTCCGGCACCAGCGGCTGGGCGATGCTGTTGATCTCGGCCGCCTCGGCGTCGGTGATGTCCAGGGCGTTCAGGTCGGCTTCGGTGGGCTTGTCGGTCATGGGAGGCTCCTTCGAAGGATCAACGCGCGAGGGGAGGTTTGGTGAATGGCGCAAGCCAGGATCACATCCTGAACAGGCCGAAGGTCGTCTCTGGGATCGGGGCGTTCAGGCTGGCGCTGATGGCCAGGCCCAGGACGTCGCGGGTCTGGGCCGGGTCGATGACCCCGTCGTCCCACAGGCGGGCGGTGGCGTAATAGGGATTGCCCTCGTCCTCGTATTTCTGGCGGATTGGGGCCTTGAAGGCTTCGGCGTCGTCCGCGCTCCAGGTCTCGGCGTCGCGGTGGACGGTGGCCAGGACGCTGGCGGCCTGCTCGCCGCCCATCACCCCGATCCGGCTGTTGGGCCAGGTGAAGAGGAAGCGCGGCGAATAGGCGCGGCCGCACATGCCATAGTTCCCTGCCCCGAAGCTGCCGCCGATCAGAACGGTGAACTTGGGCGTCTCGGCCGAGGCGACGGCCGTCACCAGTTTGGCGCCGTCCTTGGCGATGCCGCCCGCCTCGTATTTGCCGCCGACCATGAAGCCCGAGATGTTCTGCAGGAACAGCAGCGGGATCTTGCGCTTGCAGGCCAGTTCGATGAAGTGCGCGCCCTTCTGGGCGCTCTCGGAGAAGATGACGCCATTATTGGCCAGGATGGCGACCGGATAGCCCCAGATGCGGGCGAAACCGCACACAAGGGTCGAGCCGTACAGGCTCTTGAACTCGTCGAACTCCGACCCGTCAACCAGCCGGGCGATGACCTCGCGCACATCATAGGGGGCGCGCACGTCGTCGGGGATCAGGCCGTACAGTTCCTCGGCGTCAAAGGCCGGCGCGCGCGGTTCGCGCACATCCATCTCGACGGTCTTGGTGGTGTTCAGATTGGCGACGATCGACCGCACGATCTCCAGCGCGTGCTCGTCGTTCTCGGCCACATGATCCACCACGCCCGAGCGACGGCCGTGGGTCTCTGCCCCGCCCAGCTCCTCGGCCGAGATCACCTCGCCGGTCGCGGCCTTCACCAGAGGCGGTCCGGCCAGGAAGATGGCGCCCTGGTTTCTGACGATGATCGTTTCGTCCGACATGGCCGGCACATAGGCCCCGCCGGCGGTGGACAGGCCCATGACGCAGGCGATCTGGGCGATGCCCTTGGCGCTCATCCGGGCCTGGTTGAAGAAGATGCGGCCGAAATGGTCGCGGTCGGGAAACACCTCGGCCTGGTGCGGCAGGTTGGCCCCGCCAGAGTCCACCAGATAGACGCACGGCAGGCGGTTCTGCTCGGCGATCTCCTGGGCGCGCAGATGCTTCTTCACCGTCATGGGGAAATAGGCGCCGCCCTTCACCGTCGGATCGTTGCAGACGATCATGACCTCGCGGCCCGAGACCCGTCCGATCCCGGCGATGACGCCCGCCGCCGGCGCCTCGCCGTCGTACATGCCGTGCGCGGCCAGCTGCCCGACCTCCAGGAACGGCGAGCCAGGGTCCAGCAGCCGCTCGACCCGGTCGCGCGGCAACAACTTGCCGCGGGCCACATGGCGTTCGCGCGACTTGTCGGACCCGCCGCGCGCGGCCTTGGCCACATGGTCACGCAGTTCGGCGACCAGGGCGCTGTTGTGGGCGTGCAGGGACTTGTATCTTTGGCTTTGCGGATCGACCGCTGACGTCAGCTTCGGCATGGGCCTGGTTTAAGGGCGGTTGGTGAAAAGTGCTAGTGAGCCAGAGGTGAGCTGATCAAACCTGTCGCTCACCCCTTCGCTCACTAGCACTTTTCACCTCGTCGGCGCCGCCATCCTTGCCTCCCCGCCCCTTTTCCCCTATAGGCCCCGCCTTTCCAGGGCTTCGGTCCTGACGTGGAGCACCAAAGGGTTGGACGTTCGGTCCGGCCGCCGCGCCAGGAGCCATCGTGGAGATCGACTTACCCGGTCGTTTCCGCGCCGACGCCCACAAGGGAGACTACCGCATGGCTCTTTACGAGCACACGGTCATGACGCGCCAGGACATCTCGGCGCAACAGGCCGAAGCGCTGAACGACACCATCAAGGATCTGATCGTCGCCGGTGGCGGCTCGGTCGCCAAGATCGAATACTGGGGTCTGCGCAACCTGACCTACCGCGTGAAGAAGAACCGCAAGGCTCACTATTCGCTGCTGGCCGTCGACGCCCCTCCGGCCGCCATGGCTGAAGTCGAGCGTCAGCTGGGCATCAACGAAGACGTGCTGCGCTGGCTGACCGTCCGCGTCGAGGAACTCGACCTGGAACTGTCGCCGCTGCTGGCCCGCCGCGAGCGTGAACGCGAGCGTGAGCGCGAGCGCACCCCGCGCGAAGACGCCGCCGCCGACGCCGAATAAGGAACCCGGAACATGACCGACACCACCGCCCCGACCCCGGGCGCCCCGGCCGGCTCCGGCTCGGCCGGCCGCCGCCCCTTCTATCGCCGCCGCAAGGTCTGCCCGTTCTCGGGCGCCAATGCGCCGAAGATCGACTACAAGGACGTCAAGCTGCTGCAGCGTTACGTCTCCGAACGCGGCAAGATCGTGCCTTCGCGCATCACCGCCGTCTCCCAGAAGAAGCAGCGCGAACTGGCCAAGGCCATCAAGCGCGCCCGCTATCTGGCCCTCCTGCCGTACGTGGTGAAGTAAGATGAAGGTCGTTCTGCTGGAACGCGTCGAGAACCTCGGCGCCATCGGCGACGTCGTGTCCGTCAAGGACGGCTTCGCCCGCAACTTCCTTCTGCCGCGCGACAAGGCCCGCCGGGCCACCGCCGCGAACCTGAAGGCGTTCGAACTCGACCGCGCCGCCATCGAGCAGCGCAACGAGAAGAACAAGGCCGATGCACAGAAGGTCGCCGACAAGATCGACGGCCAGACCTACGTCATGATCCGTCAGGCCGGTGAAACCGGTCACCTGTACGGTTCGGTCGCCGGTCGCGACGTCGCCGAGGCCATCCAGGCCGAAGGCGGCAAGGTCGAGCGCTCGCAGGTCGTCCTGAACACGGCGATCAAGAGCCTGGGCGTCCACGAAGTGCCGGTTCGCCTGCACGCCGAGGTCCGCGCCACGGTCAAGATCAACATCGCCCGCTCGATGGACGAGGCCGAGCGCCAAGCCAAGGGCGAGGACGTGATCCGCAGCCAGTTCGACGACGAGCGCCAGGCCGCCGAGCAATCGGCGCAGGAGCTGATCGAAGGCGGCGCCGGTCAACAGGAAGGCTTCGGCGACGAAGCCTGATCCCTGCCCGGCCCTCGGGCCGGATCGGTGAAGACATCAAGGGCGCGTTCCGCACGGGACGCGCCCTTTTTGCTGTGCGCACCACGCCAGACCATGCGCGAACGACAGGATGACAAGTTTACAACACTGTTCGCCACTCGCGCCGACGGTGCCGTGACACGCACGAAACAACCTTGACGCCGCGCCTTTGCGAACGACACCTTCGTCGAAGATCGCCCCAAACGATCTGCCTGGTAATTTTTTGCCCGGAATCCTTATTGCTTGCTCGCTAAGGGAAACTGGACGGTTCGTTGGACACGGATCTGGAGGTCACAGAATTCGCGCCATGCTCAGCATACCGTCAGCCGCACGCCGGCATCGCCAAAGCCCTGCTCGAGGGATTAGATTTTCTGAACGCTGCGACCAGCAAACATGGCCCGGCGGGCGGATTGACCCGCCCCATATCCGCCCCGATATGGCCATGAACATTGGGCGACGCGCTTGTCGTCCTGGGGAACTCTGAATGTCCAAGCCACGTCTTCGTGCAGTTTTTCTGCCGCCGCACGCCCGATGTCGCCTCCAGGCCATCCCTCAAAAGCTCACGCGCCAAGACCAATAACAGGACACTCTCTCGATGCGCCGCCCAACCTTACAGACTTCCGCCTCCGCCCTGCTGATCACGGCCTCGGCCTTCGCCCTGATGACCGCCACGCCCGCCCTGGCCCAGCAACAGCCCCAGGCTGACAACGTCGACGACATCGTCGTCACCGGCACCCGCGTCGCGGGCCGGTCGAGACTCGACTCCGTCGCGCCCGTCGATGTGGTCACCGCCGAGGCCCTGCAGCAGCGCGGCTCGACCGAACTGGCCACCCAGTTGGCCGCCAGCGTCCCGGCCCTGAACTTCCCGCGCCCCTCCGCCACCGACGGCACCGACTCGATCCGCCCGGCGACCCTGCGCGGCCAGGGGCCGGATCAGACCCTGGTGCTGGTCAACGGCGTCCGCCGTCACGCCACGGCCCTGGTCAACACCAACGGCTCGGTTGGACGCGGTTCGGCCGCCGTCGATCTGAACGCCATCCCTTCAACGGCCATTGAGCGTATCGAAGTGCTCCGTGACGGCGCAGCGGCCCAGTACGGATCGGACGCCATCGCCGGGGTGCTGAACCTGCGCCTGCGCCAGGCTTCCAGCGGCGGCGGCGCCAGCGTCACCTACGGCGGCTATCTGACCGACTTCACCGGCTTCTACGGCGGCGGCAAGGACATCAGCGACGGCGAGGCCCTGACGGTCGCGGGCTGGCAAGGCTTCGGTCTGGGCTCCGACGGCTTCCTGACCGCTTCGGTCGAGTATCGCGACCGCGCCCGCACCAACCGCAGCGACATCGACCCCCGCTTCACCCCCGCCGAGGTGCGCGGCGGCCAGGGCGACCCCGAATCCGAGGATCTGGCCATCTATCTGAACGCCGGCAAGCCGCTGGGCGCCGGTTGGGAAGCCTATGGCTGGGTCGGGTATCAGACGCGAGACGCCTCGGCGGCCGCCTTCTACCGCACGCCGACCGACAACGCCCAGAACCCCGCCTACGCCTCGGGCCGCGTCTATCCCAACGGCTATCTGCCCTACATTCTGACCGACACCACGGACTGGACGGCCACTGGCGGTCTGAAGGGTCAGGCGGGCGGTTTCGACATCGACGTCAACCTCGGCTACGGCAAGAACGAGATCAGGTTCGACGCCGAAAACACCCTGAATCCGTCGCTTGGGCCGACCTCGCCGACCAAGTTCTACGCGGGTTCTCTGACCTACGATCAACTGGTCTTCGGCATCGACGCCAGCCGCGGCTACGACGTCGGCCTGTATGGCCCGCTGAACGTCGCCTTCGGGCTGGAGGCGCGCCGTGAGTCCTATCAGATCGGCGCAGGCGAACCGGGCTCCTATCAGCGCGGGACCTTCCTCAACGTCAACGGCACGGACCTTAACTGGGGCTCGCGCGGCTTCACCGGCTTCACCCCCGCCAATGTGGTCGACAAGGACCGGAACAACGTCGGCGTCTATGTCGATCTGGAAGGCGAACTGTTCGAGAACTTCACCGCCTCGGCGGCGGTCCGTTACGAGGACTATTCCGACTTCGGCGACAACGTCTCGGGCAAGATCGCGGCGCGCTACGATTTCACGCCGGCCTTCGCGGTGCGTGGCGCGGTCTCGACCGGCTTCCGGGCGCCCAGCCTGCAACAGCAGTATTTCACCCAGACGGCGATCCTCTACATCAACAACGTGCCCTATGAGACCGGCACCTTCCCGTCCGTCAGCCCGGTGGGCGCGGCCCTGGGCGGCACGCCGCTGGAGGCCGAGACCTCGACCAACTATTCGCTGGGTCTGGTCTATCGCAAAGGCGCGTTCGAGCTGACGGCCGACGCCTATCGCATCGACATCAAGGATCGGATCATCCTGTCCGAAACCCTGACCGGCAGCGCCACGGCGGCGGCGGGCAGCAACGCCCGCGCCATCTTCGACCTGCTGCAGCCCTATGGCGCCACCGCCGCCCGCTTCTTCATCAACGGCGTCGACACCGAGACGACGGGGCTTGATGTGGTCGCGCGTTACCGGGTGCTGTCCGACGTCGGCTCGCTGGACTTCACCCTGGCGGCCAACGTCAACGACTTCGACGTGACCAAGACGCCGCAGACCCGTTCGGGCATCCTGCCGACGCCGGCCTCCCTGTTCGCGCGCCAGGCCACCCTGCGCTTCGAGGAAGGCACCCCGCCGTGGAAGACCGTGTTCCAGACCGACTGGACGCGCGGCAAGCTGGGCGGCACCTTCCGCGCCACCGGCTATGGCGACGTCCTGGCGCCGGGCGCGACAGAGGCCACGGACCTGCAACTGGGCGTCGGCCTGGTCGTCGATGTCGAGGCCCGCTACGCCCTGAACGACCGCCTGACCCTCGCGGTCGGCGCGGACAATGTGCTGGACGAATACCCGCGCCAGATCCAACGGGCCAACAACACCTCCGGCGCCTTCCCCTTCTCCAACTTCTCGCCCTACGGCTTCAACGGACGGTTCGTTTACGGCCGCATCGCGCTGAAGTGGTGATCGCTCGAAGCTGAACGATCAGACGGGAAAGGGCGCTCTTCGGAGCGCCCTTTTCTTCGATTGGGGACCGTTTTAGTTGTGCGCCACCTCTCGCCCTGATTGCGCCACAGATGAAAGGTGAAGCTTCGCCTTCAACCTACGGGGCCCGATATGAAGATCAGAACGATTGCGGCGGGGGCCTTGGCGCTTTCGCTAACAGCCAACGCCATGCAGGCCATGGCGATGCAGTCCATGACGGTGCAGGAGTTCGTGACCACCGCTAACCGCATTCCTCAGAATCCCACGGCTCTGCTGCGCGCCGACACGCGCCGGCTGATGGCCGAGTTCCGCAGCGCCGCTCGCACTGTGCGGGCCGAGCAAGCCGCAGCCACGGCGGCCGGCCGTCCCCCAGCCACCTGCATGCCCGAAAAGGTCGGTTTCTCGCCAGACCAGATCCTGACCCGCTTCAACGCCATTCCGCCAGCGCGGCGAAGCATCACTGTGACCCAGGCGATGCGAGAATGGATGGCGGCGGACTATCCGTGTCGCTAACGGCGGACCTTCTGCTGACAAGCTACCATTGAGGAATTCCGGTTCGTCCCCAGCCGGGACGATCTGTCCACGACGCTGGCGGCGTCCCGGTCTGACGCAGGCGTGTGAGAGGGCTAAAGCGTTAATCGATGAACGCCTTCGCCCCCATGCCCTTCTCGTCCTCGCCCATGGAAACCGGCGGCGTCAGTTCGATGCCGCACAATCTGGAAGCCGAGCAGGCGCTGCTGGGCTCGCTGATGTTCGACAACGCCGTGTTCGAACGGCTGAGCGACCGCCTGCGCGGATCGCATTTCTACGAGCCCTTCCACCAGCGTCTGTACGACGCGATCGAGGATCACATCCGCCAGGGCATGCTGGCCGAACCGACCATTCTGATGGAGCGGTTCAAGCAGGACCCCGCGTTCCAGGAGTTCGGCGGCCTGCGTTACCTCGCCGACCTGGTGGACCGGGCGCCCCCCGCCGCCAACGCCCCCGACTACGCGCGGGTCGTCTATGACCTGGCGCTGCGACGCGACCTGATCCGCATCGGCGGCGAGATCATCAAGGAGGCGCCCAACCCGGAGACGCCCGCCGACGAACAGATCGAACAGGCCGAACAGACCCTCTATTCCCTGGCCGAGACGGGCAAGCCCTCGTCCGGCTTCGTCAGCTTCTCGCACGCCCTGTCCGGCGCCGTGCAGATGGCGGCCGAAGCCTATCAGCGCGACGGCAAGCTGGCGGGTCTGGCGACCGGCCTAAACGATCTGGACCGCAAGCTGGGCGGTCTGCACCCGTCCGACCTTCTGATCCTGGCCGGTCGTCCGTCGATGGGCAAGACGGCGCTGGCCACCAACATGGCCTTCAACGTGGCCCGCGCCTATCAGTGGGAGCCGACGCCGGAGGGGCGCAAGACCGTCAACGGCGGGGTCGTCGCCTTCTATTCTCTGGAAATGAGCGCCGAACAGCTGGCCATGCGTATTCTGGCCGACGCCTCGGGCGTATCGTCGGACAAGCTGCGCAAGGGCGAGATCGACGCCTCGGACTTCGGCAAGCTGCGCGATGCGGCGGTCGAGATCGGAGAAAGTCCCCTCTACATCGACGCCACCGGCGGCCTGTCCATCTCCAAGCTGGCCGCCCGCGCGCGTCGCTTGAAGCGGATGGAGCATGGTCTCGATCTTATCATCGTCGACTACCTGCAACTGGTGACCACCGGCGAGAACAGCCAGAAGAACCGGGTGCAGGAGGTGTCCGAGATCACCGGCGGCCTGAAGGCCCTGGCCAAGGAGCTGTCCGTGCCGATCATCGCCCTGTCGCAGTTGTCGCGTCAGGTCGAACAGCGCGACGACAAGCGCCCGCAACTGTCCGACCTGCGTGAATCTGGGTCGATCGAGCAGGACGCCGACTGCGTGATGTTCGTCTATCGCGAAAGCTACTACCTGGGCCGGGCCGAGCCCAGAGAGGGCACCGAGGAACACCTGCAATGGCAGCAGGACATGGACCGCCTGCAGGGCCAGGCCGAGGTCGTCATCGGCAAGCAGCGCCACGGCCCCATCGGCATCGTCAAACTGGCCTTCGACGCCGACACCGTCCGCTTCGGCAACCTGGCGCATGGCTATGAAGAAGTCAGCTACGAATAGGGATGTGAACGCCGCCGCTCGGGCGGACACGCTGACGCTGGGGCCGGACGGCGCCGAACGCCGCCGGGCCGCCGTCTCGCACCATCTGCATGACATCGAAACGGCTCTGGCCGCCCTGCCCAAGGATCAGGCCGGCGTTCGCATTCAGAACGCCAAAGCCTTAAGAGGGGCATTAGGTCGGGATGGCGCCATTGGCTCTCTCGCCGCGCAGACGCTCGGCCAAGCGGCCCGTCCGGTCCGCGCCGTGCTCTTTGACAAATCCGCCGCGAATAACTGGGCGCTGGGTTGGCATCAGGACCGCACGATCTGCGTCAAGGCGCGAGAGGATACCCCCGGCTTTGGCCCGTGGTCGACCAAGGCGGGGATGCAGCACGTCGCACCGCCTTTCGACCTCTTGGCCCGCATGGTCACGGTCAGGGTTCATCTGGATCACGTGCCGGCGGGCAACGCTCCGCTTTTGATCGCGCCGGGATCGCACCTAAAAGGCCGCCTGCCCATCGACCGCATAGACGAGATCGTTCAGGCGTGCGGGGTCGTGGCTTGCGACGCCGAGGCGGGCGACGTCTGGCTTTACTCCACCCCAATCCTGCATGCCTCCAACGCCGCCGACACGCCTGATAGGCGCAGGGTGTTGCAGATCGACTATTCCGCCGACGATCTGCCCGGCGGCCTTCAGTGGCTGGGCGTCTAGGTCCAATCGACAACCCCTCTGGTCTCGTCACCCGCTCGGGGCTTCCATCAGGGCGGCATTGGCGCATAAGAGCCTGATGCGCGACCCGATCACCGCCCCTGCCCTCCTGTCCGTCGATCTGGACGCCCTGGCCCGCAATTATCGCACCCTGGGCCAGGTCAGCGGCCTGCCGGTGCATCCGGTGGTCAAGGCGGACGGCTACGGCCTGGGGGCGCAGGCCGTGGCGCAGCGGCTGATGGCCGAGGGGGCCGACACCTTCTTCGTGGCGCGCGCGGCCGAGGGGCTGCGGCTGCGATCCGCGCTGGGGCCGCAGGGCGCGGGCGGGCCGATCATCTATGTGCTGGACGGCTGTCGCGAGGGCGAGGCTCAGGCTCTGAAGGCGGCCGACCTGCGGCCGGTGCTGAACCATCCCGCCCAGATGCAGACCTGGACAGCGGCCGGCGGTGGGACGTGCGGCTTGCAGATCGACACCGGCATGAACCGGCTGGGCCTCCGCCCCGAGGATGCGCCCGAGATGTTCGACGGCCTGGCGCTGGTCTTGACCCATTTAGCCTGCGCGGACGAACCGGCCAATCCGATGAACCGGCGCCAGCGTGACCTGTTCGCCGGCGTGGTCGGTCGCTATCCCGGCGCGGTCCAATCCTTCGCCAACTCCAGCGGTTGTTTCCTGGGGGCGGATTTCGCCTTCGACGCGGTGCGGCCAGGCATATGCCTGTATGGCGGCGGACCCGAGGGGCGGCCCGATGCGCGCATCGCCGCCGTCGCCACCTTGACCGCGCGCGTGCTTCAGGTCCGTGACGTGCCGGCGGGCGAAAGCGTCGGCTATTCCCAGGGCTATGTCGCCGACCGTTCGATCCGCATCGCCACGGTGGCGGCGGGATACGCCGACGGTCTGCTGCGCGCCTATTCCCCCACCGGCGCGGTCTTCGTCGCCGACGAGACGCGCCCCCTGCTGGGCCGCGTGTCGATGGATGTCTGCGCGGTGGACATCACCGGCCTGGACGTCGCCGTGGGCGATCCGGTCGAACTGTTCGGACCGAACCGCCTTCTGGACGATGCGGCGGCGGCGGCCGGGACCATCAGCTATGAGCTGCTGACCTCGATCACGCCGCGGGTGCCGCGGGCCTATTCTCAGTAGCCGCTGGCGCCGAGCGCTGCGACCCCGTGCGTCGTCAGCACGAAGGCTGCTGCGACCATGCCGACGATCACGCCCATGATGACGCCCAGCACGATGCCGGCCAGCAGGATCACGATGTAATAGACGACCTTCTTGTCCTCCGGCGCCTTCATCAGGATCGGCAGACCCAGGAACAGCAGCACCAGGCTGTAGATCGCGCCGATCAGGGCGATCAGGCCGCCGGCGACCGGGATCAGGTTGGCGATACCGGCGATCCAGGCGGCGGTGTAGGAATAGACGGCCAGCTTGTGGGCCTGAACCGGATTGGGCGTGGCGCCGAAGCTGGAGGCCAGCGCATTGATGATGACGCCCAGGATGAAGACCCCGGCCAGCCCCAGAACATAGGACAGAACCGCCAGAATCAGGGCGCCGACGACGCCTTGATGCAGGAAGACCAGGCTGGCGATCAGGGTCGCGATCGGACCGATGGCCGCCAGGATCATGGCGTAGCGCGTGTAGAGGCTGTTGACCGTGGCGAACTCGCGGTCGATGACCAGCCACTCGGCCTTGGGCTGCAGCAGTATTCCCTTGATGCGGGCGGTCAGGGCTGGATCGACGGCGGGTTGCGACGAGGGGGGCGTCGGATCGGTCATGAATCAAAATGCCTTTGAGATAGGAAGCCGGGTCGAATACTGATGTTACGTCGCTCACCAACGCAAGCGCCGTGCGACATATTCTCAAATACTTCGTAATGGCGAAGGTTGCCTCTGCGACCGTCTTTGTCGTGAATGGACGGCAATGAGCTGCGATGGGCCGGCGAATCGGTCGGTCTGCTAAAGGAAGCTCATGGCTCGCGATTCCGCTCTCTATGTCTGTCAGTCCTGCGGCTCGGTGCATGGCAAATGGGCGGGCCAGTGCAGTGGCTGCGGCCAGTGGAACACCCTGACCGAAGAAAGCCGCTCGGCCCCGCCAGGCGCGATCAAACCCTCGGCCGCCGCCTCGGCCCGCACGCGCGGAATACAGTTCGAGACCCTGCAGTCCGACACGCCAGAGCCGCCGCGCATCACAACGGGCGTGGCCGAATTCGACCGCGTCTGCGGCGGCGGCGTGGTGCCCGGCTCGGCCATTCTGCTCAGCGGCGATCCCGGCGTGGGCAAGTCCACCCTGTTGCTGGAGGTGGCGGCCAAGGCGGCCCTGCGCGGCGCGCGCGTGGCCTATATTTCGGGCGAAGAGGCGGTGGAGCAGATCAGGGCGCGGGCCAAACGGATGGGCCTGGCCGATGCGCCGGTGAATCTGGCGGCCGCGACGGCGCTTCGCGACATCCTGGGCACGCTGAAGCGCGAAAAGTTCGACATCGTCATCGTCGATTCCGTCCAGACCCTGTGGTCCGACGTCCACGACAGCGGCCCCGGCTCGATCACCCAGGTCCGGGCCTGCGCCGGCGAACTTGTGCGTCTGGCCAAGAACGACGGCCCCGCCATCGTCCTGGTCGGCCACGTCACCAAGGATGGCCAGGTCGCCGGCCCGCGCGTGGTCGAACACCTGGTCGACGCCGTCATGACCTTCGAGGGCGAACGCGGCTATCCCTTCCGCATCCTGCGCGCCGGCAAGAACCGCTTCGGCGCCACTGACGAGATCGGCGTGTTCGAGATGGGCGACAGCGGCCTGCGCGAAGTGGCCAATCCGTCCGCCCTGTTCCTGGGCGAGGGCAAGGAGCGCGCGCCGGGCGCCGCCGTCTTCGCCGGGATCGAGGGCTCCCGGCCCGTGCTGGTCGAGATGCAGGCCCTGGTGTCCAAATCCGCCTATGGCACCCCGCGCCGGGCCGTGATCGGCTGGGAGACTGGGCGCCTCGCCATGGTGCTGGCCGTGCTGGAGGCCCGCTGCGGCTTCGGCTTTGGCGATCAGGACGTCTATCTGAATGTCGCGGGCGGCCTGCGGATCAACGAGCCGGCGGCGGATCTCGTCGCGGCGGCGGCCCTGATCAGTTCGGCGACCGGCGTCTCCCTGCCCCAGGGCTGCGTCGTCTTCGGCGAGATCGGTTTGTCCGGCGAGGTCCGCAGCGTCGGCCGCGCCGAGGCCCGCCTGCGCGAGGCGCAGAAGCTGGGCTTCGACCAGGTTCTAGCCCCGCCCCTGACCGCCAAGACCAAGGGGGTTAAGGTGACGTCCGCGACCCGCCTGACGGATGTGGTCGAACGAATCTCGCAGAACCGCTATTAGGCAGGCGTAGCAGCCGCAGGATCCCGCAAGCGTGACCGGATACGACGTCTTCGCCATCGTGGTGATCCTGTTCTCGGTCGCGGCCGGCTGGGTGCGCGGGGGCGTGCGCGAGATCATCACCCTCCTCAGCGCCACCCTGGCGGCTCTGGTCGCCCTGATCGCCCTGCCCTGGACGGCCGGCGTCGCCCGCGCCTTCGTCGATCCCGAGTGGGCCGGGTCGATCCTGGCCGCCGTCCTGACCTTCTTCGTGGTCTATTTCGGCCTGCGCCTGATCGGCGGCATGCTGTCCAAGGGCGCCAAGGACCATCCGCACCTCGGCGTGCTGGACCGCGTTTTCGGCTTCGTCATCGGCGCGGTGCGCGCCCTGGTCCTTATCGGAGCGGTTCATCTTGTGATCGCGGCGGCCCTGCCGGGCGAGCGGACGCCCCGCTGGCTGGCCGACGCGGCCCTCTATCCAGTCAGCGCCATGGGCGCGCGGATGATCCAGATCGTCCTGCCCAGCATCGGGCGCGGCGCCGACGCCATCACACCCGTTGTCGATTCGTCCGTACGCAGGGGGTTTTCCGAAGACGAAGCCTTGCCCCCGACGCAATCACGGCCTAACTCGCCGCGCGAAGCCGCCCGTTAAGTTTCCCCCGGTCATCGGAGCCCCACGATGCGCCACCATATCGCCGATCCCGTCGTCCACCGCGAACACTGGCGCGAGCCGGAGGACGATCAGCTTCGTCTGGAATGCGGCGTCTGCGGCGTGTGGGGCGCGGACGAGGACGAAGGCTCTTCGGTCGTGGCTCTGGGCCTTCACGCCCTCCAGCATCGCGGCCAGGAAGCCTGCGGCATCGCCAGCGTCAAGGACGAGCGTTTCTACACCGAACGTCACCAGGGGCTGGTGGGCGAGGCCTTCGGCGGCGCCGATCTAATGACGCGGATGCCGGGCCGCGCGGCCGTGGGCCACACCCGCTATTCCACCGCCGGCGGCAGCTTCCTGCGCAACATCCAGCCGATGTTCGCCGATCTGGACCAGGGCGGCATCGCCATCGCCCACAACGGCAACCTGACCAACTTCAAGTTCCTGCACAGCCAGCTGGTCAGCGAAGGCGCCATCTTCCAGTCGACCTCGGATTCCGAAGTCATCCTCCACCTGATCGCCCGCAGCCGCAAAGCCAAGATCGTGGACCGCTTCATCGACGCCTTGGCGCGGATCGAGGGCGGTTACGCCCTGGTCGCCCAGACCCGCACCAAGATGATCGGCGCGCGCGACCCGCTGGGCATCCGTCCGCTGGTGCTGGGCCAGTTGGGCGACGGCTGGGTTTTGGCGTCCGAGACCTGCGCTCTGGACATGATGGGCGCCACCTTCGTGCGCGATGTCGAACACGGCGAGATCGTCGTCATCGACGACAGCGGACTGCGCTCGCTCAAGCCCTTCCCGGCCCGCGCGGCCCGACCCTGCCTGTTCGAATACGTCTATTTCTCGCGCCCGGATTCGGTCGTGAACGGCCGCTCGGTTTATGAGGTCCGCAAGGAAATGGGCCGCGGCCTCGCCCGTGAACTGGGCGTCGAGGCCGATATCGTCGTGCCGGTTCCCGATTCCGGCGTTCCGGCGGCCCTCGGCTATGCCCAGGAAAGCGGCATCCCCTACGAAATGGGCATCATCCGCAGCCACTATCTGGGGCGCACCTTCATCCAGCCCAGCCAGGGCGCCCGACAAAAGGGCGTCCGCATGAAGCACAGCCCCAACAAGTCGGCCCTGGCCGGCAAGCGGGTCGTGCTGATCGACGACTCCATCGTGCGCGGCACCACCTCGCTGAAACTGGTCCGCGCCGTGCGCGCCGCCGGCGCCGCCGAGGTTCACCTGCGTTCGGCCAGCCCGCAGATTCTCTTCCCCGACTTCTACGGCATCGACATGCCCGAGCGCGCCCAGTTGCTGGCCGCCAACAAGACGCTGGAAGAGATGCGGGAGATGCTGGAGGTCGATTCCCTGGGCTTCCTGTCTATCGACGGCCTGTATCGCGCCATGGGCGAGATCGGCCGCAACGCCGCCGCCCCCCAGTTCACCGACCATTATTTCACCGGCGACTACCCCACCCGCTTGCTGGATCGCGAGATCGAGGAAGGCGGCCGCGAGTTCGGCGCCAAGCAGCTGTCTCTGCTGGTCAGCGCCTAGGGCCAAATCTGATACCGATCAGGCTCTAGGTCTCGGCTCTTGGCTTGAAGGGGCGGGCCGCGCTATCAGCGGCCATGTCCGAACTTCCCCTGAACGACCGTATCGCCCTCGTGGTCGGCGCCTCGCGCGGCATCGGTTATGAGAGCGCCCTGGCCCTGGCCAAGGCCGGCGCCCACGTCATCGCGACGGCGCGCACCCAGGGCGGTCTGGAAGAACTGGACGACGCCATCTTCGCCGCCACCGGCCGCCATGCGACCCTGATCCCCTTCGATTTGGTGGACGGCGGGGCCATCGACCGGCTGGGCGGCGCCATCTTCGAACGGTTCAAGAAGCTGGACATCTGGGTCCATTGCGCCGCCACCATGGGCCCCTCGGGCCTTACGCCGGTGTCGCACGCCGACCCGCGCGAGTTCGCAAAGGTCGAGAAGACCAACTTCACAGCCGTCTATCGCCTGATCCGCTCGCTGGAGCCCTTGCTGCGCGCCTCCGACGCCGGCCGCGCCATCCACTTGACCACCAGCGTTGCGACCGCGCCCAAGGCCTTCTGGGGCATGTACGCCGCGACCAAGGCGGGCGCCGAAGCCCTGGTGAAGGCCTGGGCCGACGAGATCGAGAGCACGCCCGTCCGCGTCAGCATCGTCGATCCCGGCCGCATGCGCACCGCCATGCGCGCCCAGGCCTATCCGGGCGAAGACCCGTCCGTCCTGCCCGACCCGTCCGAGATCGGCCCCCTGGTGGTGGACCTGGCGCGCGCGGACACGACGCCGCCGCTGACGATCAAGTTCCAGGAATGGCGGTCCGGCCCCTCGGTCGAAGCCCTGATCTGAGGACTACGTCCCTGCCCGCCTTCGTTCATCCCCGGACGATGGCGCTGCGGGGGCGGGCGGATCTTGGGTCAGACCCTTCAGGATCTCCGCCAGATCGTCCGGCCAGATCGTCTCTGCGCTCGCCCGAATGTCGGCGGCGGTCCACCAGCGGTGCTCGCCCAGAACCGTGCGCTCCTCCTCGGTCCAGCCGGCCGAGGACAGGTCAAAAGCCTCGGCCCGCAACAGAAAGAACCGCTGGTCCACCCGCGCCATGCGTCCGTCAGGCAGGCGGAAACACTCTATGCGCTGGGCGACCTGCGAACCGGGATCATCGACCGTCAGGCCAGTCTCTTCGAACAGCTCGCGGCGCGCGGCGTCCTCAAAGGTTTCGCCGGCCTCGCACCCGCCGCCGGGCGTCGCCCAGAAGGCTGTGCCGGCCAGCGGCCCCTCGGCATAGTCAAAACGGAACAGCAGCACCCGCCCCTGCTGGTCCACGATCAGCCAGCGCGAGGTCGGTCGATCAGGCAGGACGGGCGCAGCCGCCTCGCTCACGCCGTCACTTCTTGGCGCCGCCCTTTTGGCCCGTGCGCACCCGGCCTGAACGCGAGACCTGCCGCGCGCCGCCCCGGGCGCCCTTCTGGACCGCCACGGACGATCCGGCCTTCTTGGACGCGCTGGCCTTCAGGCCGCCCAGGACCTTGGGCTGCGCCTTGCGCGTCTTCTTCTGCTCCAACGCCTTGCCGGGCAGTTTGGACAGAGCCTCTTCCTTCTCGGCCTTCTTGACGCGGCGCGGCGCGGTCTTGGCGTCGCCCTTGTAGCGTTCGGGCCCAGACTTCGCGCCGCCCTCGGCATAGGGGTTCACGCCGCTGGACTTGACGTTCAAGCGGATCGGCGTTCCCGGCAGGTCGAAGCTCTCGCGGATCGAGTTGACCAGATAGCGCTTGTAATGCTCCGGCATCGACTCGGCGCGATTGGCCATCAGCACGAAGGTCGGCGGGCGCGCCTTGGTCTGGGCGATGTATTTCGGCTTGATCCGCTTGCCGTCCACGGCGGGGGGCGGGTGCCGCTGGGTGGCCATCGACAGCCAGGTGTTCAGGTCCTTGGTCTTCACCTTGACCGACCAGGTGTCATAGGCCTGAAGTACGGCCGGCATCAGCCGTTCGACCCCACGCCCTGAGTGCGACGACAGGGCCACGAAGGGCGATCCCTTCAGTTGCGGCAGCTTGTCCTCGGCCATGCCCTTCAGCTTGGCCATGCGGGACTGCGGCTCGTCCTCCAGGTCCCATTTCGACGCCACATAGACCAGGGCGCGCCCCTCGCGCTCGACCAGGTCGGCCAGCTGCAGGTCCTGGGTGTCGAAGGCGTCGTCCTTGTCCATCATCAGGATGACCACTTCGGCGAAGGTGATGGCCCGGATGGTGTCCGCGACCGACAGCTTCTCCAGCTTTTCCTGCACCCGCGCCTTGCGACGCATTCCGGCCGTATCGACCAGCCGGATGTTCTTGCCTTCGAACTCCCAATCGACCGAGATCGAATCGCGCGTGATCCCCGCTTCCGGCCCGGTCAGCAGGCGGTCGTCGCCGATCAGGCGGTTGATCAGGGTGGATTTGCCCGCGTTCGGGCGGCCGATCACGGCGATGCGGATCGGCTTGTCCGGCTCGTCGATCTCCTCGACGAAGATGTCCTGAGAGGCGGCGACGATGGCGGCGTAGAGATCGGCCATCCCCTCGCCATGCTCGGCCGAGATGGCGACGGGTTCGCCAAAGCCAAGGCCGTGCGCCTCGCCCACGCCGCCGCCGCTCTCGCGGCTCTCGGACTTGTTGGCCAGCAGGATGATCGGCTTGTGCACCTTGCGCAGCCGCTCGGCGAAGATGCGGTCCAGCGAGGTCACGCCCTCTCGCGCATCCATCATGAACATGATCAGTTCGGCGTCATCCAGCGCGGCCTCGGTCTGCTCGCGCATCCGGGCTTCCAGACTTTCGTCGGTGACGTCCTCGTACCCCGCCGTGTCGATCAGCGTCAGGTCCATGTCGCCGATGTTGCCGTCGGCATAGCGCCGGTCGCGGGTCACGCCGGGGCGATCGTCGACAAGCGCCAGACGCTTGCCGACGAGGCGGTTGAACAGGGTCGACTTGCCCACATTGGGGCGGCCGACGATGGCGACCTTCAGAGCCATGTCGGCTTTCTAGCTTAGTTCGGGCTGAAAATCAGCGGATGCAGATCAGCTGGCCGTTGTCGGTCAGCACGTAAAGGGCGCCGTTATAGGCCGCCGGAGCGATATAGGCGGGCGCGCCCAGTTTCAGCGTGGCCTGGGCCGCGCCGGTCTTGGGATCGAAGGCCACCGCCTCGCCGAACGAATTGACCATCACCAGCCGGTTGGACGCCAGCAGCGGTCCCGACCATTGCGGGCGGATGGTGCGGCGGCCGAAGGTCAGGAACCCGCCCTCGCGGCGTTCGCGCCCTTCGTTCAACTCGCGCGTCCAGTAGATCTGGCCGGTATCGCGGTTGACGGTGATCAGCTGGCCCGACTTGGACACCACGAACACGGCGTCGCCGACCGGCAGGGGCGCGTTGACGCCCGTCACCGGCAGTTGCCACTTGGGCTGGCCCGAACGCAGGTCCAGGGCCGACATCACGCCGGAATGGCTGACGCCGAAGACCATGCCGCGGCTGATGACCGGGCGTCCGGCCACGTCGCGAACCTCGGACAGGGCGCTGGTGCGGCTGGTGCGCGACAGGGTCTCCTCCCACACCGCCTGGCCGTTCAGGGTGCTGAGCGCGACCAGCTGGCCCGAGGCGAACGGTGCGACGACCGTGGTGCCGCTGACCGCTGGGCTGGAGGCGCGCATCACCCGCGCCGGCTCGGCGATGCCGCGATAGGTCCAGTCCTGGGCGCCGGTCGTGGCGTCAAAGGCGAACAGCTGGCTGTCCACGTCGACCACGAAGACCCGGTTGCCCGAAACGGTCGGCGCGCCGTGGATCGGGGCGTCCACCTGCTGGGTCCAGACCACTGCGCCGGTGTTGGCGTCCAGCGCCGACATGGAGCGATAGCCGGAAGAGACGAACACCTTGCCCGCGCCGACGGCGACGCCGCCGCCGAAGCCGCCGTTGCGATCACGCTCGGCGTTCTTGACGTTGACCTTCCAAAGCACCGCGCCGGTGTCGGCCGACACCGCCGAAACGGTCGATTCGCCGTCCAGCACGAAGATCTTGCCGTCGGCGGCCACGATCGGCGCCATGACGTTGCCGACGCGCGCCGAGCCGGAGCCGATACTGCGCTTCCAGGCGACCTGGAAGTTGGGAGCGGCGATGACGTGTTCGACCAGGTTCTCGGCCGTGCCGCCGGGCTGGGTCCATGATGTGACCGCCTGCGGGCCGGGCAGGAAGTAGTCGCGGCCGGACAGGGCGGCGGACGGCGCCAGCTGCTGCTCGAACTCCAGCACCGAGATTCGGTCGCCGGCAGAGGCCGTCGCCTTGGGGGCGTCCTTGCCGCCCAGGCCGAACGGCAGGTTGCGGCGCACGGTGCCGCACGACGCCATGGTCGCAGCGACGCCGCAGATCAGCGCGACTTTCAGAACTCGGTTCATCTGGGGCGTCCTAGAAGGGGTCGTCACTGTTGGGCGGGCGCGGCGGCGGGCGCCGCAGCAGCCGCAGAGGGGGTCATGGCGTTGGCGGCCCCGGCGGCGGGCGGCGTGGCCTTGGCGGCGTCGCGAATAATGTCGGGTAGCGCGCCGGCGGTGGCGGCGTCGATGCTTTCCACCGCGATCTGGGCGCGCTGGCGGATAGAATCCGGTACGTCCTGGCCCAGCTGCAGCTGGACGAAGGTCTCGCGCGCCTCCTTGGTCTTGCCGTGCTGCAGACGCGCCAGGGCCAGGGCTTCCTGGGCGAAGGCGTGCAGCGGGCGCTTGTCGTCGGCCAGCGGCTCAAGCCGCTTCTCGATCTCGGCCAGGGGGGCGGTGTCCATGACCAGGAAGGCGGCCTTCAGCGCGGGCGGATCGGACAGGATCGGATCGCTGGACGCCTTGGACGCCTCGTCGAACAGGCGAACGGCGTCGGGGAACTTGTTGGCGGTCACGGCCAGGCCGGCCTGCTGCTGCAGGGCCAGGACCTTATAGGCGCCGTTGCCTTCCTTGACCGCTTCTTCGAAGGCGGCGCGGGCGTCCATCGGCTTGTCCGCGCGCAGCGCCTCCATGCCGCGATCATAGGCTTCGGCGGCCTTGGCGGCCTTGTTGGAGTTCAGGCTGTCCCAGCCCCACCAGCCCAGGGCGCCGATCAGGGCGACGACCAGCACGACGCCGAAAACCGGCAGCCATGTGCGGGCGAGGCGCTTCAACTTAGCGGAGCGAAGCTCCTCCTCGACCTGCTCGAAGACATCAACCACTTAAACGTCGCCCCAAAATCGCGAAATGCAAACCGGCGCGGACCCTAGAAGGTCGGCGCATGGGCCGCAACGTCGTCCGTTACTGCGACGCCGGCTTTTTCGAGAAGTAGGTCTCGACTTCGGCAGGAAAACGGCGGGTTTTCACATCGGCGGCGAATGCGGCGGCGGCCCGGTCGATCTCGCCGCGCAGATCGGCGTATTTGCGAACGAACCGGGGCGTCCAGTCGAACATCCCCAGCATGTCGTTGATCACCAGCACCTGACCATCGCAGGCGGCCGAGGCCCCGATGCCGATGGTGGGGACATCGATCGTCTCGGTGATCTCGCGCGCCAGCGATTCCGCCACGCCTTCGATGACGATGCAGAAGGCCCCGGCCTCGGCCGTCGCCCTGGCTTCGGCCTGCACCCTCTCACGCTCGCCGTCGGTCTTGCCCTTGGCCTTGAACCCGCCCTCGGCCAGAATCGCCTGGGGTCGCAGGCCGACGTGGCCCATCACCGGAATGCCGCGCTGGACCAGAAAGGCGACGATCTCGGCCATTTCGATGCTGGTCTCCAGCTTCACCGCCTGGGCGCCCGTCTCCTTCATGACCCGCACGCAGTTGGCGTAGGCGATCTCCTTGCCGCCTTCGTAGGAGCCGAACGGCATGTCCACCACGACCAGGGCGCGCCTGGCCCCACGCATCACGGCCTGGCCGTGCAGGATCATCATCTCCAGCGTCACGCCGACCGTATTGGGCAGACCGTGCACCGCCATCCCCAGGCTGTCGCCGACCAGCAGCACGTCGCAATGCGGGTCCAGCATCGCCGCCATCGGCGCATCATAGGCGGTCAGGCAGACGATCGGCTCGCCGCCCTTTCGCCCGGCGATATCGGGGGGCGAGATCCGCTTCACGGTCTCCTGAGTGTGGATGGACATGCGGCGGGCCTCCTGTCTGAACGGGGTTCAGATAGGCCGCCGGGCCGCCGAAGTCACCTTCAGACGTCCTGCGACAGCCGCGCGGCCCCCGCGGCCAGCACCGCGACCATGGCGCCGGCCACGATCCAGAAGGCCAGCATCCCCGAACTGCCGCTCAGGTCCAGACCGCCAACGCCCAGGGCGTCCAGCCCGTTCTGCGCCGCGCCCTGGGCGGTCGCCGCGGCCGCCCGCATCCCCTGCGACAGAGTGGCGTCGCCATCGGCGGTGAAGTCCAAGTTGACCCCCTCGCGCACCGCCAGCACTCCGCCGACCAGCCCCGCCGCCGTCAGCGTCAGCGTGCGCCAGCGCGACCGCTTCTCCAGCCGCGTCTGCAGCGTAGCCAGGAACAGGGCCTCGTCGGCCAGGCGCGGGCTCTGCGCGAACATCCGCTCGATCGCCGGATCGAATTCGTCAGCCGACATGCACCGACCTCCCTTCGCCTTGCGCCGGCGAAAGCCGGGCGCGGAGTTTATCCAGACCACGTTTGACATGGGATTTCACCGTTCCGAGCGGCAAATTCATGGCTGCCGCGATTTCGGGGTGGGACATCCCCGCGCCGTGGCACAGGGACACGCACACCCGTTCGGTCTCGTTCAGCGACTTCAACGCCTCGTCCAGGTCCATCAGCCCGCCGCGATCCACCGTGATCCCGGCCTGATCGGCCTCCACCTCGGCGACGTAGCGCGCCTCCTTGGCCACCCGCTTCAGATAAAGCCGCGCGGCGATCTTCTTGATCCAGCCCGCGAACGTCCCCTGCCCTCGAAACTCCGAACATCGCTGGAAGCCCTGAAGAAAGGCGTCCTGCGCCACGTCGTCGGCCAGGGACGGCGCCGCGCCCATGCGGCGCAGCAGCCCGCGCACCGCCGAACCATGCCGCCGGACCAGTTCGCCATACTCCCGCCGTCCGCCGGCGGCCGCCTGGGCCGCCAGCTCGACGTCGTGGAAATCGCGCAAGGATTTGCTCATGACGCTCCCCCCTCTCAGGCGAAGGTCACGCCTTGTTCGGGTTGAAGAAGCCCAGGACGATGAAGGCGATGCCGATGGCGATGGGAATGCAGGCGATGCCCAGCAGCGGATTGCCAATCCCCCCGTTCCACTGGTTGCCGCTCAAATCGCTGAGCAAACCAAAGCCGCCGATGCCCAGGCCGGTCGCCACGCTCAAAACGCCCTTGCGAATATCCTTGGTGCGCGACGGCAGGTTCTTTTCGACATCCTTGGTCATGGCGTCGATCAGTTCGGGCGGCAGGGTCTGCCCATTATCGACCGCATGGCGCACGGTCAGCTGCATCTCGCGCCGGTCGCGACTTTTCAGGAAGGACGGCCCCACGATCACGGCGACGATGGAGGCGAAGACGATGAAAACGATGACGACGGGGGTCATGGCGCGGTCCTTCTTGGTCGATTTCGGCAGCCTGATGCGGCGGCCTTCTGACGACAAGAGGCTGCGGGATGCCCGCACGGATGCGCCCCCTCACGTGAAATCTTCGTAAGGTCGTCGTTCCCGCCGTCGCCGGTTCGGTCTAGGGTCGGCCCTTATCAACCACAGGAGCGCACGCCATGGCCCACGTCACCTATCGCATCGTCGAACACGACGGCGGCTGGGCCTATCAGTCCGGCGACACCTATTCCGAAACCTTCGCCAGCCATGACGCCGCCAAGGCCGCCGCCGTCCGCGCGGCCCGCGAGCAGAAGGTGCCGGACCAGACCGCCGCCATCGAATACGAGACGGCGAACGGCGAATGGGTCACCGAAAGCGCCGACGGGCACGACCGCCCCAGCACGGACGTCGAGGGCTGATCGCCGCGTGATCGTGCGCCGCACCCTGCTGGCCGCCGGGGCGCTCGCGCCGCTATCCGCATGCGCCACCACTCCGGCGGCCCGGCCCGGCGGCGAACTGACGCTGGCCACCTTCAACATCTGGCACGATCAGGGCGACTGGACCGCGCGCCGTCCGCTGCTGATCGCGGCGCTGAAGGCGCAGGACGCCGACGTCATCGCCCTTCAGGAGGTGTTGCAGGACGCCGCCGTCGGGCTGGAGAATCAGGCGGAAATGCTGGCGCGCGAACTGGGCGGCTATCGCGTCGCCTTCGTCTCGACCGACGCGGAGGGCGCGCCCCGACGCTACGGCAACGCCCTTCTGACCCGCCTGCCCGTCCTGGCCGAGGCCTCGACGCGGCTGGAGCCGCTGGACGATTATCGCACCGCCCTGCGTCTTCGCGTCTCGGTTCGGGGTCGCCCCGTCGACGTCGTCGTCACCCATCTGGCCTGGCAGGACGACGCGGGCCCGGTGCGCGCGCGCCAGATCGCGTCCTTGCTGGACTGGCTGCCCCACGACGGCGCGCCCCTGGTCGTCATGGGCGACTTCAACGCGACCCAGGAGGATTCCGGCCTGTCCGTCCTGACCGGCCCTCGCTTCTTCAGCGCCCTGCCGGGCGGATCGGTCGCCACCACCCTGAACCCGGCAAAGGGCCACCCCAACCGCGTCATCGACCACATCTTCGCCGAGCGGTCAGACTTCACGCCCATCCAGGCCCATCTGTTCGGCGACATCGCGACCAACGGCGAATACCCGTCCGACCATTTCGGCGTGACGGCGACCCTCCGCCTTATCTGAGCGCCGCCGCGTAAAGCTCGGGCTTGAAGCCGACCAGACGACGGTCCCCCAGGTCCAGCACCGGCCGTTTGATCATCGACGGCTGGGCCAACATCAAGGCGATGGCCTTGTCCCTGTCGATCCCCGCCTTGTCCGCGTCCGGTAACTTTTTGAACGTGGTCCCGCCCCGGTTCAGCACCGTCTCCCACCCATGTTCGTCGATCCACTGACCCAGCCGCCCCGCATCCGCCCCGGCCTTCTTGTAGTCGTGAAACACATAGTCGACCCCGTTTTGCTCCAACCACACCCGCGCCTTCTTCACCGTGTCGCAGTTGGGGATGCCGTATAGGGTGTAGGTCATTGTTCCTCGGTGGATGTCGGGTTTGGGTTCGAGAGTCAGTAGCGCAAATCGACCCGTTGCGGACATTTGAGCAGGGCGTAATCTTCCCCAATGAAAAGAACCCACGTGGCCTTGATTGGGATGGTCAGCCTTACAGCGTGCGCCACCACGTCGGGGCCGCGAAGCTATTTGACGCCATCGGAAGCCCTCTCCCGCGCCGCCACGCTCGATGGGACTCGGGTGACGGTTGGCGGAGTTGTGGATTTAGGGACGAATTCCCGCTGCCTTTTCGATTCGGTGGAGGCAATCCGGGTTCGCAACGGCGACGGATCGAGAGTTCTCACCCTATCCGAAGGCGACCGCCTTCTTGAACATAGAGCGGACCTGAACCATCGCTTCGTCATCGTAACGGGCACATTCAAGCGAGTGTTCAATGAGCCGGACGTGCTGGACCTCTACCAGTGTAACGAGGCCGGGATTGAGCAGGACTTTGTCCGGAGAGCGCGCCGTTAACGGGCGTCCGCGTTCAACCCACAACTGCCGTTCGCAGCATCCGCTTAGGGGCAGTCTTGGGCGTCCTGCGCGCAAGCCGAGATTATCGGCCAATCTCTGTAGAGCTGGTAGAACGAGGGCCCGCGCCAAATCAAAAACGTTAACAACAGGATGGCGGCGATGGTCAACAGGATGCGTGTCCGCTGCTTCATATCCTCCACGCTATAGATTCCAACGTCCACTTCCCGCCCCAAGCCGCAGTCCGGCGGGTCCGCTTTTGGGCTGTGGTGCCGACGTCCGCTTTCCGCGCTGGAGTCGATGTCGTGGTCCGACCCGTACCGGACCTTGCCTATCGCGAGCCTCGCTACTCGTAGGCTTTACCCTTTTGAAGAAGGGCAAGGCGAGGCAGCGCCTCTGCCTTGGAGGCGAACACCTTGAAGAAGGGGTAGGTAGGGCTTGTCTCGGCATTGAAGGTCAAATGCACGAGCGCGACCCTGCCGTCCGATAAGGTGAAGGCAACGTCCTTGTTCGGCCATGCGATCCGCCACGGAATCAAGTCTAACCCGTAAAGTGGATGTTCCGGACAAAGCTCGCGCTTTAGTTCTGCATGAAGGGTCGTGACCTCGTCACCCTCGACCTCTCGCCACTCCCCGTGCCTGTGCATGGACCAATGCATAGCCAAGGGAATGGCTGGAAACCACCCTTAGCTGACGCCGACCGCAACCGCTTCCAGGCCGAGAGGCCTGCGTCCTCTTTCGGCGGTGAAGCGCAAGACTGAAATCGACCCATTGCGGACGTGCCCCGCTATGCTCGTCTGACCGCTTTGAGCAGGCCGACCAATCCGACGACGACGAGGGTTGCGCCACCGAAGAAAGCTATGACCCAAAGCAACAAGGCCAAGGGGATCAGAGCCAGTGCCTCGATCTGCATCTCGGTATGAGCGCGGGCTACGCACAACGAGACCAGACCGATGCCCACGAGCAAGAGGAGGATCGACTTTCGCATAGCGTCCCTTAACACGCCTCAAGCGAACGTCCGCAATCCACCCCTAGGCGTCGTTCGTCGCGTCTGCTGTCGGGCACAATCGCCTAGGTCCGCTTCCGGCGCCTGGCGCTAAGGCTGAAAACGGCGCCTGGCGCTAAGGCTGGAAACGACCCATTGCGGACCTCGACAGTCTCAGCGTTTATGGGGGCGCAATGCGTCGGCTTTTAATCTTCGTCATTTGTCCCATTGGTCTCAGCTACCTCATGGCTTTGACGGCGCAAGCTGCTGGCCTGCGACTGGCTGGGATGTTGTGGTTGGGTATAGCGTTTAACTATCTGGTTTTTGGTATGCCTGGATTGTTAGCAGCAGTCTGGTTGGGTCGAGACCAGATGCGAGATTGGCTCGAATTCAAGGCCGCAATTACCACTATGGCTATCGGTTGCTTCGTTTTCGCTTCAATAAACTACGGGACATGGTTTTTTACATCTGATGAGGAAGGGATACGCCGCTACTCATTCGTCGAAGCTTCTGCATTGGGGCTTCGTGATTCGATCCTCAACGTGTCGCTAGCCGCCGTAATTGTTGCTGCCTGCGTTCTCATCGGAAAGCGCGTCGAGGTTTTGATTGCGATGTTGATGCCAAAAGTCCGCTAACCACCCCTAGCGGACGTCGAAGGCGACCGCTTTCCGGCGTGGAGGTCAACGTCCGATTTCGGCGGCGAAGCCAGGGACTGAAATCGACCCTTAGCGGACCTTCGATAGGCTGCTTGCCCGACCGATCCAGACAACGCATGGTCAGTGCATGGCACTCGCGCACTATCCACTCGCAGTTCCGGCAGATCGTCTGATGGCGGACATCGAGGCGCGACGAGTTTCCGACCCGAACGGTCGTGTAGGATACGAGTGCCTGTTCATCGCGACGAAATCCACCAGACCAGCGATGGCGTTCGAACTCTTACCGGACGCCGTCAGTTCTCGGGACTGGAGAGCGCACGTTGTCGAACGGGTGAGCCGAGCAAAGAGAGACGCTCGAGAGGGCGAGGCTGTCTACTTCGAGCCTTATGGCGACAATGTCCGCTAAGCACCGATACAGTTGAAAAAGTCGGCTGGCTGACGGGACAACACGGCTGCGTGGTCGGGCTGTGACGGTGTTCGTGACGCTTCAGGCCTTCAGGCGGGCGCTGGGGCGATCTGCAGTGGGATCAAGCGGGCCATTTTTCGCAGGTTCTGGGCGGTGGCGGCGAGGAGGAACTCGTCTCGGGCGCCGCAGGGACCGCGAAGGCGCAGCCGATCCAGCCTGAGGATGCGCTTGAGGTGTGCGAACAGCATCTCGACCTTCTTCCGTTCGCGTCGGGAGGTGACGTAGGCGTCGGCCCTGGCGATGTCGCGGGCGACGTCCCTGGCGTCTTCGTGGATGGAACGGGTCACCTTCCGAGCCGGCCCGTTGGGGCAGCACTCGGGCTTCAGCGCGCAGGCGTCGCAATCGATCTTGGAGGCGCGATAGCGATAGGTGTCATCCGGCGGTGTATCGGGGTGATCGGCGCGGAAGGCTCGCCGATATTGCTTCAGTTCCTTGCCGCCCGGACAGCGATAGAGGTCGGCGGCACGGTCGTAGGTGAAGTCGGCCCGGGAGAAGGTCCCGTCCGTGCGGCCAGACTTGTCGATGATCGGAATGTGCGGGGCGATCCCCTGGTCGTTGACCAGCCATTCCAGCATCTCGGCCGAGCCATAGGCGGTGTCGGCGGCAAGGCGATCGGGGTGGAGATCATGCCTATCCCGGACCCGCTCGATCATGGTGCGGGCCGCGGTCAGTTCGGCCGGCCGCACGGCGGTGGACGCCTCGACATCGACGATGACGGCGTGTTCCAGATCGATCAGGTAGTTGGTGGCATAGGCGAAGAAGGCCGGCCCCTTGTTGGCGGCGGTCCAGCGCGCGGCCGGATCCACCGGCGAGATGAACTTGGGCGTCACCGGCGTGGCCCCACCGAACGCCGCGTCGTCCAGCACCGCCAGGTACTCGTCGATGGCCCGGCTGGACGCCTCGGGCGGCAGACCGGGATCGCCAGGCACGCTGCGCTCGCGGTTCGCCTCGGCCTTGATCAGGCTGGCGTCCACGGCGAAGCCCTCGCCGCCGACCAGGCCTTCCGACATGCACCGGCGCAGGACCATGTCGAACAACTGACGCAGCAGGTCGCTCTCCCTAAAACGGCCGTGGCGGTTCTTGGAGAACGTCGAGTGATCCGGCACGGCGCCTTCCAGACCCAGCCGGCAGAACCAGCGATAGGCCAGGTTGAGGTGGACCTCTTCGCACAGCCGACGCTCCGACCGAATGCCGAAGCAGTAGCCGACCAGCAGCATCCGGATCAGCAGTTCGGGATCGATCGAGGGGCGACCGATGGCGCTGTAGAACGGCGCCAGATGCGCTCGCAGGCCCTCAAGCTCCACGAACCGGTCGATCGACCTCAGCAGATGGTTCGCAGGGACATGGTCCTCCAGCGAGAAAGTATAGAACAGGGCCGCCTGATCGACCCGCCGCTCGCCCATCATCACGCTGCCTCCGGTCTCAATGACCAGAGTGAATCAGCCCCTGAAGCCCGTGGCAATTGCCGACTTTTTCAACGGTATCCACCCATTGCAGACGTTCAGATTAAGCGTAGCCTTGTTGCCATGACCGGCCGGAAATGGATCAGTGTTTGGCATGTGGGCTGCCTCTTCATCGGCCTCGCATCGTCAATTGTTGGGGCCGTATGGCTCCTCGTGGTTGATGGCATTTTTCTCTCCGACGAGCTGACGATGAACACCTCCGTCGGAGTGGCATTCCTTGTGCCAATCGTCTTTGCTGTTGTTTGGCCGAGAAGGACGAGGGCTCAACGCATCATTGGAGTCGCGGTCGGGTTAGCAGGTAGCTGCATCGGAATTTACGCGCTGGCGACCATCGTGTCCTCGGGTCACAGCCACTACTGATCTCGAAGAATGCCTAGCACCGATGTCCGCTTTCCACCCGTAGCTGAGGATGGCGACTTCCGCTTTCCGGCCTCACCGCCACGATGGGTTTCGGTAGAAATTCGGCGCGTCCGGCGTCATCGCGCCAAGCCAGCTATCCTATCGCCTCAAACAATCTCCAGCGTTTACAGCCCCCTGGTCGCCAGCAGCGTCAATCGACCATACAGGCCGTAACGTGCGGTATGATGTCGTCCGGTCTTTGACATCCAGGCGCGTCGAATTGCACCTTCTTGCATTTTGCACTGTTTTTCCGGGTGCAGTGCAATTTCGCCGGAGGCCGATTTCAGACGAAGTGCACACAGTGCACTCTGTTTTCTATCCGCCGCCCGTCTTCAGAAAAGCAATCCGGCCAAGACGCCGATCGCCGCCAACGCCAGGCTTCCGACCATCATCACCGCGCTGATGGCCAGTTGCAGCACCAGTCCCTTGCCGATCCCCGCCGCAACGCCGCGATACCAGCGTCCCCGGCCCATCCGCACAAAGACCACGACGCCCAGTATGAACAGGGCCACGCTGCCCATCATCGCTACAGGCCCCGTGCCGTATATGAACCAGAACAACGGCAGCATGGGCACGGTCCAGGCGTTCAGATAGGCGAAGGCGGCGCGAAAGCCGCAACGCCACCCCAGGTCCTCGGCGTCCCACCAGCGCACAAATGGCAGCACGGCCAGGGCATAGAGCGGCGCCATCAGCGGGACGGTCAGAAACGACATCCAGCCGTCGGCGTCGGACATGAAGGCGTCACGGGACTTGCCGGACTGGGCGACCAGCGACGACATCAGATCGGCAGGCATCTGATCCAGCACCCCGCCCAGGCCGCCACGCAGGAACACCACCAGCATCAAGATGGCGTTCAGCGCCAGATAGAGTTTCAGCGGCTTGGCGTAGACCCCGCCGCCTGTCGGCCCCTCGATCATCCAGGCCTGCAGCACCAGGCGCGGGCGTATCAGCAGGTCCCGCGCCGTCCGCACTTCGACCCCGCCAAAGCCCAGCGCGTCCTCGGACAGGTCCTTGAACGCCTGTTTGCGCGTCGTTTCGCCTTCGGTCGTCATGGATCGCCCCCGTGCAAGGGGGATGCATACACCGCCCGATTGAACGCGCAAACGCGCGACGGCCTCAGAACCGCTTGGTCAGCCCAACGCTGAACACCCGGCCGCGCGGATCGGCGACGACGGGATCATAGCCCAGGGCGAACTGCGCCAGGGGCGGCGCCTTGTCGAACACATTGACCACCCCCAGCGCCAGGTCGATGTCGGCGCCGATGGTGCGGCTGTACAGCAGGTCCGCCGTGGTCTGGCTGGCGATGGTCGCATCGGTGATCCCGCTGCGGTCATTGCGATAGCCGTCGGTGTAATGGACCAGCGCGGTCACGGTGTTAGCGCCCCCGCTCCAGCCCAGGGCGAACTCCCCGCGATTGCGCGGCAGCGACCGGCCGATATTGCTCAGATTGGTCGATCCGACGCCCGAGACCTGGGCCGCCCCGTCGTTCAGCCGGATGTCATAGGCGTCCACATAGGTCCAGGTCGCCGACGCCGTCGCCCGGCCGCCCCACAGGTCGCGGCCATAGCGGGCCGCCAGGTCCAGCCCCTGCGTCTCGATGGACGAGGCGTTGATGAAATACAGTTGCACGAAGGTCAGGGCGCCGCTGGCCGAGCGGGTGATCCGCCCCTGCGCCGGCGTGCCCGTCCGTCCCGCCGCCGTGTCGGCCGCCGCCTGGTCGATGACGGCCTGGGCCGATTCCTTTACCACCTGGTCCGTGTAGTCGAAGCGCCAGGCGTCCAGGCTGAACTCCAGCCCGTCCAGCGGCCGCCACACGGCGCCCAGGCTCAGGCTCTCGGACTTCTCGGGCTTCAGCGCCGCATCGCCTGAAGTCAGGGTGTTGACGAAGACGAAGGCGCCCCGGTCGAACACCGACGGCTGCGACGCCTGCGCCCCGGACTGGGCGTAGACCGACGGCGCGCGGAACCCCTGCCCCCACGACGCCCGCACGGCCACGGCGTCGGTCACGTCCCATCGGATGGCGGCCTTGGGACTGAACCGCCCCTCCCCGTCGTAGGTCTCGTAACGGCCCGCCAACTGCGCCTCGATCCGGTCGCCCAGGTGCAACCGCGCCTCGGCGAAGGCGGCCAGCGCCTCCTGCTCGCCCTCGAAGTCGGGGGAATAGCCGGCGGTCAGCAGATCCCCCGCATTGACCAGATCGCTCCAGTCGTGCCGGAAGCCGCTGCGCCGATACTGGGCGCCCAGCGCCACATCGACCGAACCGCCGTCCCACGCCAGGGCCTGACCGCTGGTCGAGGCGTCGACCGTCGTCAAGGTCGCGGCGCCGCGCAGGCCCGTGTAGCCGATCAAACTGTCGATCAGGGCCGTGCTATTGGCCGTGCCGGTCCCCAGATGGGCGCTGCCGAACGGGTTGAAATACTGGCACGTCCCGACACCGGCCACGCCCGTCGCGGGGTTGCAACCCGCCCCGCCAAAGCCGTTCAGCGCCCGCTGCAATGCGCTGCCGATGGCGTCCGGCTTGTCATAGGCCACGTGCTGGCGGCTGCTGGTCGCGGCCAGGCTCCAGGTCCAGCCGCCGGCGAACCGCCCATCCAGACCCGCCGACAACCGCCAGGTCTGGTATTCGAAATCGGCCTTGGACGCCCCGGCCTCGGCCCCCAGCAGACGCCCGCGGAACAGCACCGCCTCGCCGAACGGATTGTCGGGATGCGACGCCGGGACCGTCAGCGACTGGGCCAGGATCGGTAAGGACGGCGACTGGCGCGCCACCGTCTCGGTCGACGCCCAGGCCCCTTGCAGCGACAGGGTCATGTCCCCGACAGGCCGACGATAGTCGGCGAACAGCTGGTTGCGCGTCTCCTCCGGCGCCAGATCGAAGAAGTCGGAATAGTCCAGCCGGCAGAAGCTGTCCGTCGGCGTGTTCTTGTAGGCGCTGCCAAACGCCGGATTCCCGCACGCCGGATCGGGCGAGAAGCCGTTGCGGCTGGGCCGGAAATAGGACCCCGGCTGGCCATAGCTGGTCACCGCCGTCCACGCCGCCCGGCCATAACGTTCCGCCTGGGTGAAGTCCCGCTCGTCCGACCCTAGGGCCGAACGATGAAAGTGCGACGCCGCCAGCGTCAGGTTTCCCCCCAGCAGGTCGAACCCGCCGATGGCCTGGACCACGCTCTCTTCCGACCCGTCGGCCACGGCGTATTTGGCGCTGATCTCGGGCCGGTCCACGTCATGGCGGGTGATGAAGTTGACCACGCCCGCCACGGCGTCCGAGCCATAGACGGCCGAGGCGCCGTCCTTGACCACCTCGACCCGCTGCAAGGCGATCATCGGCACGAGCGAGTTGATGTCCACGAAGGCCGATCCGTCGGTGGCGACGACCGCGCTGGTCGTCCAGCGCTGGCCGTCCACCAAGACCAGCGTCGAACCCAGGCCCAGATTGCGCAGGTTGAACTGGGCCGTTCCCGAGCTTTGCGGCTGGTTTAACTGATCGACCTGAGCTTCCGAGCCTGAGTTGGCCGTGACCAGACGCACCAGCTGCGACGCATCGGCGATCCCGGCCGCCTCCATGACCTCGCGCCCGACCGTCTCCACCGGCGCGATCCGGTCGCCGCCGGCGATCCGCGATCCGGTGACCACGATATCGTCCACCTGCGCCGCCTTCGGCTCCTCGGCATGGGCGCCGGCCGCCGCAGCCAGCCAGGCCATCGAAACCGTCATCATCAAGATTTTGCGTTGCGTCATCTGAATGCTCCCCGCGTTTGGCAGCGGCTTCTAACCAGCGCCGCCGTTTTGCGAAAGTGTAATTTTGCAGTTTTGCAAATTCAGTCTGCGACGCGACGCCCTGCGCCATTGATCCGCAGATGTAACCGGTTACGGTGCGGCGAAAGAAGAATGGCTTAGGGAAGCAGGAAGCATGGCGGACGTCCGTCTGATCGACGTGAAGAAGGCGTTCGGCGCCGTGGAGGTGCTGAAGGGCGTCGATCTGGAGATCGCCGACGGCGAGTTCATCGTCTTTGTCGGCCCCTCAGGCTGCGGCAAGTCCACCCTCCTGCGCACCATCGCCGGGCTGGAAGAGGCGACGACGGGCCAGGTCTGGATCGGCGACCGCATGGTGAACGATCTGTCGCCTTCGGACCGGGGCATCGCCATGGTGTTCCAGTCCTATGCGCTCTACCCGCACATGACGGCCTATGAGAACATGGCCTTTGGCCTGAAACTGGCCAAGACGGACAAGGCCGAGATCGACCGCCGCGTCCGCGCGGCCGCCGAGGCGCTCAGCATCACCGACTATCTGGACCGCAAGCCCAAGGCCATGTCGGGCGGCCAGCGCCAGCGCGTCGCCATCGGCCGCGCCATCGTGCGCGAGCCCGAGGTCTTCCTGTTCGACGAGCCCCTGTCCAATCTGGACGCCGCCCTGCGGGTGCGAATGCGCTACGAGTTCGCGCGGCTGCATGCCGAACTGAAGACGACGATGATCTACGTCACCCACGACCAGGTCGAAGCCATGACCCTGGCCGACCGGATCGTGGTGCTGAACGGGGGCAGGATAGAGCAGGTCGGCGCACCGATGGCGTTGTACGAACACCCCGCCAATCTGTTCGTCGCCGGCTTCATCGGCAGCCCCAGGATGAACCTGCTGGCGGCCCAGATCATCGGGGCGTCGGCAGCCGGCGCGACGGTGAAGACCACCGCTGGCGAGACGATCCGCGTCGCCGTCGACGCCGCCTCGGCCAAGCCCGGCGATGCCGTGACACTGGGCGTCCGACCCGAACACCTGACCCTAGGCGGCGCCGGCGATGCGCTGAACGCCGAGGTCATGTTCGTGGAAACCCTGGGCGCGACGACCATGGCGCACCTGAAGCACCCGGCGTCCGACGACACGCTGACGGTCCAGTTGGCTGGCGAACTGCGCGCCAGGGCCGGCGAGCGTCTGACGCTGGACGTTCCTGCGAAACAGGCCCACCTGTTCGACGCCGCTGGCAAGGCGTTCCAAAGGCTCTGATCCCTCTCCCGTCGGAAGAAGGGAGAGTTTTCGTCAGCGCAACTCCACCCGCCGCGCCCCGGTCGGAATCGCCAACTCCTCGCCCGTCCACGTCGTCTCGCGGCCGTCGATCCGCACCCGTTCCGGCCGCCCCTGCCCCGCCGACCATCGCAGCACGAAGCCGCCCGGCGGCGTCGCTTCTCCGCCCAGGGTCAACACATACCCGCGCCGTTCCTTGCGATAGGCATAGGTCAGCGGCCCATAGGCGGTGCGCAGGCCCTTAACGCCGACGCCCTGCCTGGTGTCCAGCCACGCCTCGGGCACACCCGCGGCCAGCACCAGGGCGTGATCGCGGTCCCGTTCATAGGCGAACAGGTCCAACGCCGAGCGGATATAGTCCGAACTGATCCAGGCATGCGGCATATCGCCGATGAAGCGCGGCTCGCGCTTCTCGCGCCCGACCACCTCGGCCCAGCCGTTCCAGGCCTCGGGCCGGCGGTCGGCCATCAGGAAGTCCAGCACCTCAAGCGCCCGCTCCTTCTGGCCCAGCCGCACGAAGGCGCCGACCAGCCGCCATTCATAGGGGGTGTAGTCCTTCCACGCCGTGCGATTGCTCCGCCGATTCTGGAAGTTTTCCCAATAGCGATCAAAGGTTCGCGCCATCAGTTCGGGCGGCAGATTATCCTGCTCGCCCGCCGGCGACAGGGCGATGGTGGTCGAGGTGGCGTCGAAATCCCCGCGATCCGCCGCCCCCGCGATCCAGTCTATGCCATGATGCGCCGCCGTCGCCGTAATTGACGCCCGGATGTCGGCGGCGAACTCATCTCGCGCCGCCGCATAGCGGACGGCGGCGGCCGCATCGCCCAGGGTCTCGGCGATGAAGACCGCGTCCTTGTAACCCAGCAGGCCCCAGAAATCGTCCCAGTAGGAATAGGCCGCCTTGTCCGAATAGCCCTCGTGGCTGATCGTGGGCGGCAACAGGCCATACAGATGCCGCTGATCCGGCGCCTGGAAGGCCGCCGTCCGGGTCGAGGCGCGCAGGTCGTCCATATAGGCGATGGCCTTCTGCACTTGCGGCCAGACCTGGCGCAACAGAGCCTCGTCCTTGGTGTACCGATAGGTCTCGGCGGCCAGGAAGACGAACTCGCCGTGGCTGTCGTTCTCCGGCACAGGGTCGGCGCCGCGTGCATCGACGCAGCAGGGCACCTTGCCGTTCTCGAACACATAGGGGGCGTACCAGCGCAGATAGTCGGCCGAATGTTCGGCCATGCCCAGCCGGTTCAGTCCCTCGGCCATCATCGCCCCGTCGCGGATCCACGAGCGGTTATAGCTGCGGGTGCCCGGCTGCAGGATCGGCCCCTGGCGCGACATCAGCATATGAGCGAGGGAGGATTTCAGCGCGTCCTCGATCCGCTGGGCGGCCGGCGGCAGGGTCAGTTCGACCCGGTCCAGCTTCTCTCGCCACTCGGCGGCCAACCGCGCCTCGACCGTATCTAGAACCGCAGACGCCTGTCCCATCGGCTCGGGCGCCAACGTTTCTCCCGACAGTTGCGAAACCCAACCGACCGTTCGCCTCTCGCCAGGCTGCAACGTCACCTCATAGGTCAAGGCGCCCGCGGCGAGGCCGACAGCGTCCGTCGTGGTCGCGGGATCGCCCGCCGGTCGTTGCACGGACGGCAGGACCAGGGACTGCGGGTCGCTGCCCGCATCAAAGGTGGCCAGCGCCACATGATCGGGCGTCGCCAGCGGCTGCACCCGCACCGTATCGTTCAAGCTCAGTTGCGCGCCGTCCCAGGCGATTTTTTCCACCGGGCTCACGCCGCCGGGAATGGCCAGGAACTGGCGCGGCGCATTCACCTGCATCGGCCGCGCGGTCAGGGCCAGGGTCAAGGTGCGCGGCCGGCTGGAGGTGTTGGTCAGGTCGTAACGCCCCCAAAGCTGCGCCTGATCGGCCGACCCGTCTGCGAAGCTGGTGATCTTCAGCGTCCAGTCGTCGGTGGTCCAGGTCACGGACGGGATCGGCAGGTCGCCGTCCTTCAGTCCCTGTTCGACATTGACGTCGGCCCATGTGATCAGCCGTCCGTTGTCCACCACGAAGGGCTCGATGCTGGGGCCGGCGCGGCGCAGTTCGATGGCGCCGTCCTCGCCGATCAGGCCGCTTTCCCCGCCCCCATCGACCCCGACCAGGGTCCAATAGGATTGTTCGCCCGAGAAGCCGCGCGGATAGAGGCCGCGCCGGTTCTGCTTGGCCACCGCCTCGACGAAGACCGTGGGGTCGGCGCCGAAGGCCAGGGGCTCGACCTCGATCTCATTCAACACATAGGTCGTCGCCGGCGCCGCGCCCAGCCTCTGTCCCGCGCCGGACGAACCCACCACGTCCGACGCGGGAACGGGCCGCAGCGGCTTCAGCCTCAGCCAGCGCGCCGTCGCCTCGGGCGTCCTCAGCCAGTCGACGCCGCCGTCGCCGCCCGCCACGGTCGCCAGTTCGCGCCAGTCGCGTCCGTCCAGGGAGGCCGAAATGCGATAGTCGGCGGCCGCGCCCCGCTCGCCCCATCGCAGGGTCAGACCGCCAAACTCACGCTCATAGCCCAGGTCCAGCGTCAGGACCGACGCCTCGCCAACCGGCAGGGTCCAGGCGGTCCTGATGTCATTGTCCACGGCGCGCGACGCGGTGGAGGGCGAGCGGCCGTCGCTGGCGATGGGCTGGGGCGGCACGACCGGGTCGACGGGCAGTTCGCGGATCGACAGTTCGTCGATGTCGATAAAGCCCCGCCCGCCATCGGCCGCCACGACCACGAACTCGACCCGCTCGGCGCGGCGCAGTTCGGTCTCGGGGCCCGGCCCCCAGGCCTTGGACACCTGACGCCGCTTGATGACAAACCGCGACCAGCCATCGGGGAAGTCATGGCGGGCCGTCTGCTTCCACCAGACGTTCTCGGCCGCCGCATCGGTGAACTTGACCTCGAAGGTGTTCGCCGGCCCCTCGCCGCGCACCCAGAAGCTGATCTCGTAATTGTCGGGCAGGTCGAAAGGCAGGTCCCGCGCGGCGAAGGCGTAGCCCGCCTTGCCATTGAAGTCATAGCTCAGCCGAACCGCCCGCCCGTCATGTCCGACGACCGACGACACGGCCGAGGACACGTCGGTAGAGGCGTCGGCCTTCCACGCAGCGGCGTCTTCCATCGGGTCCAGAACCCGTGTCTGCTGAGCGAAAGCGGGTGTGGAAATCGCTACGGCGATGGCGAACAGAGAGGCGGCAAGGCGCATGGGAGGCCTGTTCCTTGTCGTCGTCCCCGTGGGGACAGGGAAAGCTCAGCCCTTCACGCTGCCCGCGAGCATGCCGCGGATGTAGTAGCGTTGCAGGGCGAGGAAGAGGATGAGCACCGGCGCGACCGTCACCACGGCCCCGGCCATCATCAATTCGATGTCCTGCACATGCTCGCGCGACAATGAGGCCAGGGCGACCGGCAGGGTGTAGTTCGACTGATCCGTCAGGATGATCAGGGGCCACAGGAAGTCGTTCCAGCTGCCCAGGAAGACGAACAGGCCCAGGGTCACGATGATCGGCTGCAGCGTCGGCAGGACCACGCGGCGGAAGATCTGGCCCTCGCTGGCGCCGTCGATCCGCGCGGCCTCCAACATCTCGTCGGGAATACTCAGCGCGTACTGGCGCACCAGGAACAGGCCGAAGATGGACGCCAGCCAGGGCGCCAGCGCCCCGGCGTAGGTGTTAACCAGGCCCATCCCCTTCAGCATCAAAAACAGCGGCAAGGTGCCGATCTGGGCCGGCACCACAAGGGCGGCGACCAAGAACTGGAACAGTCGCTCACGCCCCTTGAACTTCAACTTGGCGAAGGCGTAGCCAGCCGGGACGGTGAACCCAAGGGCCAGAATGGTCGCCATCGTCGCCAGGGCGAAGCTGTTCCACAGGTACCGCCCCATGCCCTGGTTCAGGAACAGGTCGCGATAATGCTCCAGCGTCCAGTGCGACGGCAGCAGCGGCGGCGGGAAGACGGCGGCCTCTCCCGTCGCCATGAAGCTGACCGACACCATCCAGACCAAGGGGAACAGGACAATCAGGGCGATGAGGGCGACGGCGAGGTTCAGCAGGATCGCGCGGATTTTCATTGATACGCCCCCACCCGTTTGGCGACCGCCAACTGGACCAGGGTGAGGGCCAGGATGCACAGGAACAGCACGAAGGCCACCGCGCTGGCGGATCCCAGGTTCCACCATTTGAAGCCCTCCTCGTACATGAAGTAAAGCACCGTCACCGTGCTCTGAGCCGGGCCGCCCTGCGTCATCACATAGGGTTCGGCGAACAGCTGGAAGAAACTGGCCACCGAGATGATCGAGACCAGCAGCATGGTCGGCGCGATGGCCGGCAAGGTCACATGGCGGAACTGCTTCCACGGCCCGGCGCCGTCGATGCGGGCGGCCTCATACAGGTCGTCCGGCACGGTCTGAAGCACCGCCAGGAAGATCAGCATATTGTAGCCAAAGATCTTCCAGACCACGAACATCAGGATGGCGGGGATCGACGTCGAGGGGTCGCCCAGCCAGTCCACGGCGGCAAGGCCGATGCTCTCCAGCCCCCAATTGATGACGCCGTACCGGGTGTGCAGCAGATAGCGCCAGACCACGGCCGTCGCGACCAGAGTGGTGACATACGGCGCGAAGAACATGACCCGCCAGATCGGCCGCCACTTCACCACCCGCGCATTCAGGATCACCGCCGCCGCCAGCGACGCGGCGATGGACAGAGGCACGCCCAGAACGGCGAAGGTCAGGGTGTTCTTCATCGCGCCCCAGAACAGGGAGTTGGTCAGCAGCCGCTCGTAGTTCTGCAGCCCGACGAAACGCAGATTGTCCAGGTTAGCCAGGGCGTAGATGTCGAAATCGGTCAGGCTGAGCAGCAGGGCTGCGATCACCGGAATGGCGAAGAACAGCCCGATGGCGAGCATGGCTGGGGCGACGAAGGCCCAGGCCGCCCTTTCGCGGGCGCCGCGTCCCCGCGTCGGCTTCGTCCCCGATCTGGCCATTGTCGGATCGACGACGGTCATACGGCCCTGCCCCGTTCCATCATCCAGCGCCGCTTTTCCAGCAGCCGGTCGGCGCGGCGGTCGATCTCGGCGGCGGCGGTCTCGGGGCTGTATTCGCCGCGCACCATCCGTTCGGCGACGATCTGCATCTCGGTGACGATACGCTCCCATTCCGGCACCTTGGGCACGGCCTTGGCCCGCGCCAGCTGACCCCGGAACGGCGCCAGCATCGGATCACGTTCGACGCCTGCGATGTCCCAGGCGCTCTGGCGCGCCGGCAGGTCGCCGACGATGGTGTTGAACCGGGCCTGCACCGCCGGTTCGGATAGGTATCGGACCAGAGCCCAGGCCGCGTCCTGATGCGGCGAGGACTTGAACACCGCCAGGCTGGATCCGCCCGGCGCCGACGCTCCCCGGGGCGTCTGGTCCCGGCACGCCCGCCGTGGCCCAGTTCGGCTGGAACGACGCCGGCAGTTTGCTGCGGAAATCACCCACGCTCCACGGCCCGGAAAAATAGAAGCTGAAATAGCCCCTGGCGAACTCGGTCCAGACGTTGGAAATCTGCGTCGACGACGCCAGCGGCGCCAACCCCTCGGCGAACAGGCTGCGGTAGAAGGCCAGGGCCGCAACAAAGCCGGGGCTGGAGAAGTTTCCGCGCGTATCCCGATCCCTCAGCAGCGGCTCGTTGATCTGAAGCCCGAACGTCAGCAGTTGCTCGAACTCGTTCAGCGGCAACAGAATCGCATAGGCGCCGCCGCCCGCCACGCGCTTGATCGCGTGCATGGCCCGCTTCCATTCGGCCCAGTCCTCGGGCGGCGCCCCGAAACCGGCCTGCGCCAGCAGATCCTTGCGATAGAACAGCAGCCGCGTGTCGACATACCAGGGCGTGGTCATGGCCCGACCGGCGATCTCGTTTGTCTCCAGCACCGCAGGAAACTGGTCGGTCAGCAGGTTCGCCGCCTCGGGCGGGTCGGAGACAGGGCGCCGATGGCCGTCAGTTCCGCCACCCAGGTATTGCCGATCTGGCTGACGTCCGGCAGCGAGGCGCCGGCGTAGGCGGTCAGCAGCTTCTCGTGCGCCGCCGTCCACGGCAGAGGCTGGACCGAGACCCGAACGCCCGGATTGCGCCGCTCGAACTCCGGCATCAACTGCCCGACGGTCCCACCCTCGTTGCCCATGGCCCAGAAGCGCAGCACGGTCTCGCCGTCACGGCGCGGGGTGCAAGCCGCAGCCGCCCCTCCCGCCATCAGGGCCAATGCGCCACGCCTGTGCGCCGTCAGACTCATCCGTTCATCCAGCCGCCGGTGAAGCCCGCGATGTCGAGCGCACGGCGGATATTGGGCTCGCCGCGCATATGACGCCAGACGAACTCCGACCTGTGGTTCTCGGTCATGATGACGATCGGCCCCTGGTCGATGCCCAGATAGTCGCCGTCCACCCAACCCACGCCGTCCACGATCTTGCCGTGTTGCAGCGGCCCGTCGCGCACCGTCAGGGTCGGGTTGAAACTGTCGAGGAAACCCCACTCCGTATAGATGTCCGATCCGTATGCACGCTTCATCGCCTTGACGCAGGGCACGACGATTTCGGGCGCGAAGGCGATGGACCCAGCCGCCGCCGTCGGCGCGATGGTGCCGTCGTCCCGCTCGCCCGGACCGCGCGCGGAATAGCTGAAGAACTCGCGTTCCTTGCCGTTGATCACCTGTTTGAAGTCGCCCGGCCCGTCGCAGGCCGTCAGCCCCCAGACATCAGACGAATAGCCGGCCCAGCCGCCCGGATTGTCGTGGGCGTATTTCTGCTGGGCGTAGACGGCGCGGCGGCTGTTCTCGAAATAATCCAGTTGTTCGTCCAACTGGGCCGACTGTCCCCGCATCCAAGCGTCCTGAATGCCGCGGAAATCGATGAACATATGGCTGTACTGGTGCCCGAAGATGGGCGCGAAATTCAGGCGCCAGCTGCCCCAGCGGTCGGTCCAGCTTTCATCATAGCTGGCGGCCCATTCGTGCCAGACATTGACCGACACCGGATGGGTCGGGCTGCCGATGGCCAGCAGCAGCACCAGCATCCCCTCGTTATAGACGTGCCAGTCCGAGGGGATGAAACCGCTCTCGGGGTGCCAACCCATGGTGATGCGGTTGTCACGGATCACGGCCCACGGCCATTCGATCCGTTCGTAGATGGCTTGCGCCTTCTGCCGGATTTCCGCCTCGTCGGCGTGACGGCCGTCGAAGTATCGGGCGGCGAAAAGCATGCCGCCGATCAGCAGGGCCGTATCGACCGTTGACAGCTCATTCTGAGCAAACCGCAGCCCGGTCTCCATGTCCAGGAAATGATAGAAAAACCCTTTGTGGCCCGCCGTGCCGGTCGCTTCCGGCCCCTGCGGCAAGTCATGGAAGAACCGCAGGGTCGTAAGGGTCCGCTCGCGCGCCTCCGCCCGGCTCATCCAACCGCGCTCGACGCCCACTGGCCAGCAAGTCAGGGCGAACCCGACCGCCGCCACCGAACAGAAGGACGGCGTGGGCCAGCGATCCGGCGTCAGGCCCGTGCGTCGATCCGTGACCTTCTCGAACCAGCGGAAGGTCCGCTCCTGAAGCTCCTCGATCTCCTGATCCAGCCGCATCGGCCGCCTCTGCGTCCCATTGACCGCCCCGGTAATCGCCGCCTGCTGCGCCGCCGCCATCACCGGAAATCCAACGGCCAGAGCCGCCGCGCCTGTGGTGGTCCGCATCAGGAAGTTTCGACGATTCATGGGCAGGCTCACTGGGTCTGCATCAAAAAGAAAGACCGCCTCCCGACAAGCGAAAGACGGCCCAGGCTCAGGGTTTAGAAGGAGTAGCGCAGGCCGACCTGGAAGCTGCGGGTCGGCAGATAGACTTCGGTTCCAGCGCCGTAGCGCGCGTTATTGAAGCCGGTATCGAACGACTTGAAGTTGGTGAAGTTGAAGATGTTGATCGCGTCGGCGATGAACTCGACCCGCTGCCCCCCAAAGACATCGAAGCCCTTGGTCAGACGCAGATCGACCTGGCGATAGGCGAAGTTGAAGCCCGGGAAGAAGGCTCGCTTCTCAGGATTGCCCGCGTTCCAGCAGATGTTGGGACCCCCGGCCGGGGCGTTCGGACAATCGTTGATGTTGTACGGCAAGCCCGATCCCAGAGTGACGATGCCCGACAGCAGGAAGTCGGCCGGCAGACCCAGAGTTCCGGAAGCTACGATGCGGTGACGCTCGTCCGTAGACGACCGATATTTGGGCGACTGACCCGGGGTGTTGTAATCGAAGTCGAATGCGCCGTAGCCATTGTCGCGACTGCCGTTCTGTGTCGCATCCATATAGGTGTAGGCGACGTTGAAGCCCCACCGATCCTCGGCGTTATACGGCTTGTCAGCAGTCAGATAGATCGCCTTGTAATCGCGTTCCTTATCCGTGTTTTGGAAGAAGATCAGGTTGCGGAACTGCGAGAAGCCGACCGAACCTGGGGTCGGCCCGTTGAAGCGCCCGCCCGTCTCGTTGAGCGCATTGGCGATATACCAGGCCGATTCACCCTCCGTATGGCCGGCGGCCAGCGTCAGCGCGGTCTGCCAGCGACCGAACTTCTGACGAACGCCGATGTTGAACTGATCCGTGCGCGGCGGCTCGAAATCGTTCTTCACCAGGAACACTTCGCCGGCGCCGGGGCTGGCGGCCAGCAGCGGGTCAAGACCAGCCGGCGTCAGATAGCGCGGATCCCAGGCGATCGTCTGCTGGCCGCCGCGCGGACCGCCGGTGTTTGAGAAGTAGATCGTCTTGTTGAACTGGAACGGCTTAAATCGCTCATCGAATGCGAAGTTGAAGCCGATCCGGTCGTAGTAGCGACCGGCGCCGCCGAAGATCACCGTCTGCTCGTCGCCGAACACATCATACGAGAAGCCGAAGCGCGGCTGGAAGGCGCCCTTGAACGCCTTGCGATCACCGTTCGAGATGTAATCCGAAGGGTTGAAGTAGGACGGGAAGTCGTAACCCGGCAGGTTCTGGATCGCCGCCAGCATGTTGCGGATGGAATCCGGCGTGCGGTAATCGTTGTTGACCGCATTGTCCTCATAATCCCAGCGGATGCCGAGGTTCAGTTCCAGCTTGTCTGTGATCTGCCAATCGTCCTGAATATAAAGGCCGATGACGTTATTATCGACATCCGCTGGCGGCACGGCGACGCCCAGGTTTACCGCCACCGGGATGGTGCGGCTGCCGTTGATCTCTGGACGCGCTTAAATGTCGTACACGAAGGTCGGATTCCTCCCGAAGTCCTTCTGCACGAAGTAGTTCTGCATGGAATATTTCGCACCCATCTTGATCGTGTGGGTGCCCATCCAGGCCAGATCTGGGATCGTCAGATCGTTTCGGATCGTGGTGCTTTTTTGCTGCAGGAACTGGGCGTCCGCCCGACCGCCAGCCGTAAAGACCGTCGAGTCTCGGTTATTGATGTTATATTGGAATCCAGGCGTGGTCGCACTGTCGTCACGGAAGATCACATACTCGCGGCCATAGTCCAAACCGTTGATGACCGATTGCTCGTAGCTCGACTTCAGATAGTCGATCGAGAACTCGTTCAGGAAATGCTGGCCCTGGAACTGGTGACGCAGGTTGAAGGCCTGGGTCTCGCCATTGTTGCGGGCGGCGCGGCTGGGGGCGTTCTGGCCGCTGGCGCCGCGGATGTCCTCTTCCGTCTTGTATTCCGTGCTGAGTTCCAGCCGCTGACGGTCGTCGATCTGCCACGACAGCTTGCCGAAGAAGACGTCCTGCTCATAGGGCGTGGACACCGTGCCCAGGTCGGCGGCGAAGAAGTCGTTGTATTCCGTGCGGTTCAGGAAGGACTGGGCGATGCGATCCTCGTCCTTGCGCTCATAGGCGCCGAAGAAGTGCAGGCGATCCTGGATGATCGGCCCGCCCAGGCTGGCGCCGTACTGCAAACGGCGCACCGGGGCCTTTTCGGCGCCGCGACGACGAGAGATCTCGTCCTGCGCCACCCAGTCGGGGTCCTGGTAGAAGACGAAGGCGTCGCCGTGGAACTCGTTGGTGCCCGACCGCGTCACGGCGGTGATGATGGCCGAACCGGCCTGTTCATACTCGGCCTTGAAGTTCTGGCTGATGACGCGGAACTCCTGCACCGCGCCCTGCGGGAATGGCGTTCCACGGCTGTCGTCCTGGCCGGCGACACCGCCGTCGTTGATCAGCGACTTGCGGTTCTGGCCGTCGATGAAGACGTTGATGGCTTGGGCGGTCTGGCCGCCGGCGGAAATCGTCCGCTCGGTGTCGTCTTCGGTCACGCGCAGGCCCGGCGCCAAGGCGGCGAAGTTCAGGAAGTTGCGGCTGATCTGCGGTAGGTTGTTGATCTGCTGCTGCGTCACATTGGTGGCGACTTCCGGCGTACGGACTTCGAACATGCGGCGGCCGGTGACGACGATGTCGCCCAGCTCGGTCGCGCCGGCCGTGGCTTGGCCGGTCGCAGCGGCGCCGCCGGCGACATCCAGGTTCAGCGTTCCAACCTGGCCCAACGACAGGGTAACGGTCTGTTCCGCAGTCTGACCGTCAGCGCTGGTGACTTGGACGCGGTAAGTGCCGGGACGCAGGCCCGACAGGACGTAACGCCCGTCGGCTCCGACGCGCGACCGGGTCGCATAGCCGGTCGACACTTCGGTCGCGACTACGGTAGCGCCGGCTTCGGCGGTCTGGCCGTCATAGACAGAACCCCGAAGCGTGGTGGTCGCGTTCTGAGCCGACGCGCCTCCCGCCACGGCCATGCTCAAGGCCAGGGCCGAGGCGGCGGCCAGGGCCAGGTTGCGTGTGTTGAACTGGTTCATCCTGAGTTCTCCCCTTCTTTTGGGATCGGTTGGCGTCGGCATGACGTCCCTCACCCCTTGTTGAACCTGGCGGTCGGGACCGCCGCGGTGGATTGGCGCTCGACCAAAACCGGTCGGACGATTTCGCAGCTGGTGTCGGCGGCCTCGCCGGCCTGGACCAGGCCGATCAGGCGCTCCACGCCTCGGCGGCCGATTTCGGCGATGTTGACGCGCATGGTGGTCAGCGCGGGCCGCACCAGGGCGGCGATGGGCACGTCGTCGAAACCGATGACGGCGATATCCTCGGGGCAGCGCACGCCGGCTTCCTGAAAGGCCAGAAGGGCGCCGACCGCCATCATGTCGTTGGCGGCGAAGACGGCGTCAGGCCTTTGCGACATGGCCAGAAGCTGCGTCGCGGCGCGGTGGCCCGACGCCTGGGAGAAGTCGCCTTCCACGATGATCGGGGCCTGATCAGTCAGGGCCGAGACATAGCCGGCGGCCCGGGTGTCGGCCTCGACGTTGGCGGCGGCGCCGCGAATGTGGGCGATGCGGCGTCGGCCCGTGGCGCGCAGATGCTGAACCGCCGCGACCGCCCCGCCGTGATTGTCGATGACGATGGAGGCGCGACCAGCCTCGGCCGTGCCGGCGTTCATCAGCAGGACCGGCATACGCCCGACAAACTCATTGGCCAGATTGGCGGCGTCGACATGGGGCGACAGGACGATCATCCCGTCCACGCGGCCGCGCATGGAACGGACAGCCGCCAGCGTGTCCTCTGCGCCGTCATGAGAGCTGGAGACGATCAGATGTTTGCCGTGCGCCCGCGCGGCTAAATCCATGCCCCGGATCAGCTCCGAGAAGAACTCGCCGAACAGATCGGGCAGGATGACGCCGATGGTGTCGTTCTTGCTGGTCGACAGGCTGCGCGCGCCGAAATGGGGGACGTAGCGCAGATGCTCCACAGCCTCGAGCACGCGCTGTCGCGTCGCATCCGACGTCACGCCCAGGCCGTTCAGCACACGAGAGACGGAGGCGACTGACACCTGGGCGCGTTCGGCCACGTCGCGCATGGTGGCGGCCTTGGCGGAAAGCAAACCCTCCTGCCCCGCAGAAGACGCGGTGGTTGGTGCGGCCATGTCCAATCGATCGTCTCCCTGAATCCTATCGTGCCGGCTCCTTATCGAAGTTCCGTCGATACAGAATGTAAGCGGTTACATGACACAGGAGTAATGTGCGCCGCAAGCGTTGCAAGGTCGCATTTCCGTCAATTTTCGGCACGTGCGCCGTTGCCGGCTCCATTGACGACAGGTCCAATGAAGCCGCTTCGCTATAGAATATCTCGTGCTTTCAGCGGCTAATCGGACGCGGGCGTGGCGGATCACCGTTGATGGTCATCAGACGTCGGCCGACGACGAGGCGTCTCTATGTCGCGCCCGTTCTGAACCACAAAAGGCCCGCAACGCGGCGACGTTGCGGACCTTTCGACTTGCGGTTTGCAACTGGATCGAGGGGTGTTCAGGAGGCGTCCAGCTCGGCCAGTCGCCCTCTCAGCATCTGCAGCATGGCCGAAAAGTCGCGACCGCCATGACCGATGCCGTCGAACAGAGCGTACATGGCCTCGGCCTGGGCGCCCAGCGGGGTGGTGGCGCCGGACTTGGCGGCCGCGTCCTGCGCCAGCTTCAGGTCCTTCAGCATCATCGCCGTGGCGAATCCGCCCTGATAGTCGCGGTTGGACGGGGCGGTCGGCACCGGGCCGGGCCAGGGGTAATAGCTGGTCACGCTCCAACACTGGCCGGACGACTTGGACGCGATCTCGAAGAAGCGCTCCGGATCCAGGCCGAGTTTTTCAGCCAGGGCGATGGCCTCGCAGGTGCCCAGCATGGAAATGCCCAGCAGCATGTTGTTGCAGATCTTGGCGGCCTGACCCGCGCCGTGATCGCCGGCGCGGATGGTGATGCGGCTCATCGGCTCCAGCGCCGCCTCGACGCGCGCGAAATCGCCCTCTTCACAGCCGACCATGAAGGCCAGCGTGCCCGCATCCGCCGCCGCCGTGCCACCCGACACCGGAGCGTCGGCGAAGGCGTAACCCGCCTCCTTGGCGAGGCCCGCGACCGTCCTCGCCGCTTCAACGTCGATGGTCGAACAGTCCAGCAACAGGGCGGCGGACGGCGCCGCGCCGACGATCTGTTCGGAATAGACGGATCGCACATGTGGACCGGCGGGCAGCATGGTGATGACCACCTCGGCGTCCTTGACCGCCTCCGCGACCGATCCAACGGGGGTGCAGCCCTGGGACGCGGCCCGCTCCAGCGCGCTGGGCGACAGGTCGAAGGCGGAGACCGCATGGCCCGCCCTGGCCTGATTGGCCGCCATGCCCCCGCCCATATTGCCCAGGCCGATGAAGACGATCTTGGTCATGGTCTCTCTCCCTTTTGTCGGCGCCGAGGTCAGGCCAGCGGCGTCCATTTTTCATTGTCGGCCAACGGCGCGAACAGCGCGTCCAGCGTCGCGTCGGAAACGCCCGACAGGTCCGCCGGAGACCATTTCGGCGCATTGTCCTTGTCCACGATCACGGCCCGCACGCCTTCCTGGAAGTCGTGCGTCGCGCCGATCCGGCCGCTGACGGCGTATTCTACGGCCATGTTGGCGTCGAAGGACGCTGCCTTCGTCCCCTCGCGGATGTGACGCAACGTGACCTTCAGCGAGGTCGGGGATTTGGTCTTCAACGTCGCCAGTTGCGAGACCGCCCAGTCCGATCCATCGGCTTGAAGCGCCGCGAAAATCTCCTCCACGGTGTCGAAGGCGAACAGCCGGTCGATGGCCTCGCGGCGGGACGCGAGCGGCGCAGGTCCGGCGTCCTTGGCGTGGCGCGCGGCCACCGATGCTGGATCGGCGGGGTCGGCCAGCAGATCGGTCTTCAACGCCTCGATGCCCTCTGACGGCACGAAATGGGTGTGGATTCCCAGGCCCACTGTATCGGCCGCCTTCAGCCGTGCGCCGGTCAGGCCAATCCAGACGCCCGTCTGTCCGGGCAGGCGGGGCAGGAACCAGCCGCCTCCGACCTCAGGATACAGGCCGATGCCCGTCTCCGGCATGGCGTAGGTGGTGCGTTCGGTGGCGATGCGGACATCCGCCGGTTCGGAAATCCCGACCCCGCCGCCCATGACGATGCCGTCCACGATGGCGGTGATCGGCTTGGGATAGCCGAACATTAGCGCGTTCAGCTGATACTCCGCCTTGAAGAAGGCGCGCGCATCCACACCGTCGCCCGCGCCGCTTTCGGCGATCATGCGGATGTCGCCGCCCGCGCAGAACCCACGTTCGCCCGTATGATCGACCAGCACGGAGCGCACGGCCGCGTCGTCGCGCCAACTCAGCAGAGTGGCGATCATCGTTTCGCACATGGGCCGGTTCAGGGCGTGGATCGCCTTGGGCCGGTTCAGGGTGATGCGGCCGACGCCGTTCTCGATACGTGTGATGATCTCGGCTTCGCTCACTTGGCCATCTCCCGCGCGATAATCACGCGCATGATCTCGTTCGTGCCTTCCAGGATGCGGTGGACCCGCAGGTCGCGCACGATCCGTTCCAGCGGATAGTCCTTCAGATAGCCATATCCGCCGTGCAGTTGCAGCGCCTCGTCGGCGATCTGGAAACAGGCGTCCGTGGCCAGCCGCTTGGCCATGGCGCACCATTTGGTCTTTTCGGGGTGGTCGTTGTCGAGGGCCCAGGCGCCGCGCAGCACCATCAGACGCGCCGCCTCAAGGTCCGTCGCCATGTCGGCCAGGCGGAACTGCAGCGCCTGAAATTCGGCCAGCGGTTTGCCGAACTGTTTGCGCGTGGCGACATAGCTCAGCGCCGTCTCAAGCGCCAGCCGCGCCCCGCCCAGCGAACAGGCTGCGATGTTCAGCCGCCCGCCGTCCAGACCGGCCATGGCGTAGCGGAAACCCGCCCCCTCTTCGCCCAGCAGATTGGCGACTGGCACGCGGCAGTCGTCGAACTGGACGACGGCGGTCGGCTGGGCGTTCCAACCCATCTTCTTTTCCTGCGCGCCGAACGACAGGCCGGGCGTGCCGGCCTCGACAACGATGGCGCTGACGCCTTTAGCCCCCTCCCCGCCCGTACGGACCATGACGACATAGACATCCGATGTGCCCGCGCCGGAGATGAAGGCCTTGGAGCCGTTCAGCACGAAATGATCGCCGTCCCGCAACGCCGTCGTCCGCAGCGCCGCCGCGTCGGAGCCCGAGCCCGGCTCAGTCAGGCAGTAAGAGGCGATCCTGTCCATCGTCACCAGCGAGGGCACGAACCGCGCCCGCAGATCGTCCGATCCGAAACGGTCGATCATGGACGTCGCCATATTGTGGATCGAGATGAAGGCCGCGGTGGCCACGTCGCCGCGCGACAACTCCTCGAAGATGAGCGCCGCCTCGACCCGGCCCAGGGCCATGCCGCCGTGTTCCTCGCCGGTGTAGATGCCGCAGAAGCCCATCTCGGCCGCCTGTTTCATCACATCGACGGGGAAATACTTGTCCTCGTCCCAGCGGGCCGAATGGGGCGCCAGTTCGGCGTCTGCGAAAACGCGCGCCGCGTCCTGAATGGCGCGCTGATCGTCGGTAAGGGCGAAATCCATATCTCGTCACTCCCCGCCCCTCGCCCGTCATCCTCGGACTTGACCCGAGGATCGGAGGCGGGAGCGTCTGTGCGTCCGCGTTATCGCACAAGCGGCGGACAATCCGGCCCTCGGGTCAAACCCGAGGGTCACGGCGTTTGCTATCAGCGCATCGTCGGAATGACGAACGACGAATCCGAATGCTCAAGCGCGCTGTCGGGCCAGCGGGCGGTGACGGTCTTGGTCTTGGTCCAGAAGCGGACGCCCTCCATGCCGTGCTGGTTGATGTCGCCGAAGGCCGAGCGCTTCCAGCCGCCGAAGGTGTGATAGGCGACCGGCACCGGGATCGGCACATTGATCCCGACCATGCCGACGTTGACCCGGGCGGCGAAGTCGCGGGCCGCACGGCCGTTTTGGGTGAAGATGGCGACGCCGTTGCCGTACTGGTGGTTCGACGGCAGAGCCAGCGCCTCCTCGAACGTCTCGGCCCGCACGATCTGCAGCACGGGACCGAAGATTTCTTCCTGATAGGACGACATCTCGGGCTTCACATGGTCGAACAGCGACGGGCCGATGAAGTATCCCTTCTCGTGGCCCTGGAGGCTGAAGTCGCGGCCGTCCACGACCAGTTCGGCGCCTTCCTGCACGCCCTTCTCGATCCAGCCGGCGATGCGATCGCGGTGCTGGGCGGTGACGACGGGGCCGTAGTGGGCGCCCGCGTCTGTCGAGACGCCGACCCGCATCGACGGGATTTCGGCGACCATCCGCTCGCGCAGTTCGTCCGCCGTCTTCTTGCCGACCGGCACGACGACCGGCAGGGCCATGCAGCGTTCGCCCGCCGAGCCATAAGCCGCGCCGGACAGGTCCTTGATCACCTGATCCATGTCTGCGTTAGGCAAGACGATGCCGTGGTTCTTGGCGCCGCCCATGGCCTGGACCCGCTTATGATTGGCCGCCCCGGTCTGATAAACATAGTGGGCGATGTCGGACGACCCGACGAAGCTGACGGCGTGGACCAGCGGGTGGGTCAGGATGGCGTCGACCGCCGTCTTGTCGCCATGCACCACATTCAGCACGCCGTTAGGCGCACCGGCTTCCAGCATCAGTTCGGCCAGACGCACCGGCACCGACGGATCGCGCTCGGACGGCTTCAGGACGAAGGTGTTGCCGACCGCGATGGCCACGCCGAACATCCACATCGGGATCATGGCCGGGAAGTTGAACGGGGTGATGCCCGCCACCACGCCCAGCGGCTGTCGCATCGAATAGACGTCGATGCCGGGCCCGGCGCCATAGGTGTATTCGCCCTTCAAGGCGTGCGGGATGCCGCAGGCGAACTCGATCACCTCCAACCCGCGCTGGATGTCGCCTTTGGAGTCGGCGATGACCTTGCCATGTTCGCTGGACAGCAGTTCGGCCAGTTCGTCCATGTTCGCCTCAACCAGGCGCTTGAACTCGAACATAACGCGGGCGCGGCGCTGGGGGTTGGTGCTGGACCAGCCGTCAAAGGCGTTCTGCGCCGCCTGAACCGCGCGATCAACCTCGCCCGTCGTGGCCAGTTGCACGCGGGCCTGAACCTCGCCGGTGTTGGGATTGAACACGTCGGCGAAACGGCCGGACGCGCCGTCAAAGGCGGCGCCGTCGACGAAATGGCGGATGTCGCGCATGGCTGCAGATCTCCCGTGATCGTTATTCTTGTGGCCCTCTCTTGCTAGCATCGCCGCACAAGGCTCGATAATGCGAAATTGCAGGAATCGATCTGCATTTTTGCATGAGCGAGGGTCATGTTCGACTGGGACGATCTGCGCATCTTCGTCGCAGCCGCACGGGCGGGGTCGCTGGGGGGCGCTGCGCAACGGCTGGGGGTGGACGCCGCGACCGTGGGCCGCCGGGTCGCCCGGCTGGAGAGCGCGCTGAAATCGACGCTGGTGGTGCGCTCCACCACCGGACTTCATCTGACGGCGGCCGGCGCCCAGCTTCTGGACATTGGACTGGAGGCCGAGGGGGCGATGGAGGCGGTGGCGCGCGTCACCCAGCCGGACACCCTAGCTGGCGTGGTGCGCATCAGCGCCTCCGAAGGCTTCGGCGTCACCCTGATGGCCCCCGCGCTGGCCGGATTGGGTCGCGCCAGTCCCGGCCTTCGGATCGAACTGGCCGCCAACGCCGGCTTCCTGTCGCCCAGCCGCCGCGAGGTGGACATGGCCATCACCCTGGCGGCGCCCGATGCGGCGCGGCTGATCGTGGAGCCGCTGACGCCCTATCAACTGGCCCTGTACGCCGCGCCCGACTATGTGGCCCACCATGGCGCGCCCGATACTGTCGAGGCCCTGAGCGGCTTCGACATCGTGGGCTATATCGACGATCTGATCTATGCGCCCGAGCTTCGCTATCTGGACGAGATCCGACCCGGCCTGACGCCGCACCTGGGGTCGTCCTCGATCCGTGCGCAGAGAGAGATCATCGCGGCCGGCGGCGGGATCGGCGTCCTGCCGTGTTTCATGGCGACGGGACTTCAGCGCGTGGCGCCCGACGTGCTGATCGAGCGACGATTCTGGCTGGCCACCCACCGCGAGGTGCACGACACCGCGCGCCTGCGCACAGTCCGAACATGGCTGAAGACGCTGTGCGCCGACCACCGCGACCGTTTGCGGCCCTTCGCGACTCCCTCGGTCTGACGCCGCCTGTGTTTCGGATGACACGACCCGAACACAGTTCGTCAGGCGATGGAACATCGGCCGCGGTCAAATCTTAATAGGGCGTAAGCGAGACACGCCATGACCCTGATCCTCGGCCTGACCCTGATGACCACCCTGCTGGGCGCACCCGCCGACGCCCTGCCGCGCGAGCGCGCCGGCTTCAGGCCGGCGCAAGTACAGAAGGCGTCGGTTGCGCCCCAGGACCGTTTCAGCGTGCGTCTACGCTGCACCGCCCTGGCGTCCGGTCATGTCACAGACTGCGTGGTTCTGGAGGAAACCAAGCCTGGCTACGGCTTTGGCGAAGCGGCCCTGGCCCTGATGAACGATGCGCAGGTCACGCCTATCACCGAACAGGGCCGCGCGGTGGATGCCCAATTCGAACGCACGATCGACTTTACGCCGTAATCGGTCGTTCGAACGCCTTCAGGATGGGGCACGGCCCCTCCTCGTTGCGCGCGCAGTCGGACGCCAGGCGCTGAAGCGCAGCCCGCGCCGCCTGCATATCGGCGATCTGACGATCCAGTTCCGCGATGCGCGACTTCGCCATGGCCCGGACCCTGGTTCGATCCGCGCCTGAATCCAACGTCAGCAGTTCGCCGATCTGCGCCAGGGTGAACCCTGCCGTCTGGGCCTGACGGATGAAGCGCAGCCGGTCCGCATCGGCTGGCCCATAGCGCCGCGTCGTGCCGTCTCCCACCGGCGTCTCCAGCAGGCCGCGCCGCTGATAATAGCGGATCGTCTCCACCCCGACCGCCCCCGCCTTGGCCAGCCCGCCGATCGTCATCGCCATCGCTTGACTCCGTACCATGGTACAGACCCTACAGGGGGTGCAGCCCGTTGTCAGCCCGTCTGGATCTTCGATGCCGCACCCCGAAAAGACCGCCATCCTGTATCGAATGGTCATGCCGGAACACGTTTGCCCGTATGGCCGGAAATCGCTGTGGCTGCTGAAACGCAAGGGCTACCAGGTCGATGATCGCCATCTGACGAGCCGCGCCGAGACCGACGCCTTCAAGGCCCAGCACGACGTCAAGACCACGCCCCAGACCTTCATCGCCGGCCAGCGCATCGGCGGCCATGACGACCTGCGCCGGTTTTTCGGACAGAGCGTCCCGGCGCCGGGGCAGACCAGCTATACGCCCGTCCTCGCCGTATTCGCCGTCGCCCTGCTGATCGCCGCCGCCATCGCCTGGCTGCGGTTCGGAACCCTGGTCAGCCTGTCGATCCTGCCCAACTTCATCGCGACGGCCATGTGCCTGCTGGCCATGCTGAAGCTGCAGGATGTCGAGAAATTCTCGACCATGTTCCTGAACTATGACCTTCTCGCGCAGAAATGGCCGGGCTACGGCTATGTCTATCCCTTCGCGGAACTGGGCGCGGGCGTCCTGATGCTGGCGGGCGCGCTGACCTGGCTGTCGGCGCCGGTCGCCCTGTTCATCGGCGGCGTGGGCGCCGTCTCGGTGTTCAAGGCCGTCTATGTCGACAAGCGGGAGCTGAAATGCGCCTGCGTCGGAGGGGCGTCCAACGTGCCGCTGGGCTTCGTCAGCCTGACCGAGAACCTGATGATGATCGCCATGGCGGCCGCCCTGCTGGTCATGGCCGTATGACGCGCGGCCAAGGACGTATGAACGCATGACCCAATTCCCCCTCGACCGCCGCAGCCTGTTGCGAGGGTTCGCGGCCGGCGGCGGCCTGATGGCGTTGCAGGCCGCCCTGCCCGCCTGGGCCCATACGGGATCACCCGGCTTGCCGAGCCTGACCGGCCCGAACATCGACCTGACAGTGGGCCATTCGCCGTTCACCGTGGGCGGACGCACGGGCCATGCGGTGACCGTCAACGGAACCCTCCCAGCCCCGCTCATCCGCCTGCGCGAAGGCCAGAACGCGCGGCTGACCGTCACCAACACCCTGGACGAAGACACCTCGATCCACTGGCACGGCCTGTTGCTGCCCTTCCAGATGGACGGGGTGCCGGGCATCAGCTTTCCCGGCATCAAGGCCGGCGAGACCTTCGTCTATGAGTTCCCGGTCATCCAGTCGGGCACCTACTGGTACCACAGCCATTCCAATCTGCAGGAGGCGATGGGCCACTACGGCCCCCTCGTCATCGACCCGGCGGGCGCCGATCCGGTCGCCTATGACCGCGAACACGTGCTGGTCCTGTCAGACTGGAGCTTCCTGCATCCGCACCAGATCCTGGACAAGCTGAAGAAGAGCCCCGGCTATTTCAACCGCCAGCGCACCACCCTGGCCGGCCTGATCGACGGGTCGGACCGGATGAGCCCTGAGGAGCGGCGGATGTGGGGGGCGATGCGGATGGACCCGCGCGACATCCTGGACGTCAATGGCGCGACCTACACCTATCTGATCAACGGCCATGGTCCGCAGGAAAACTGGACCGGCCTGTTCCGGCCCGGCGAGCGGGTGCGCCTGCGCATCATCAACGCCTCGGCCATGTCGATCTTCAACGTGCGGATTCCCGGCCTGGCCATGACCTTGGTCAACGCCGACGGCCAGAACGTGCGCCCGGTCGAGACCGACGAGTTCCAGATTTCGGTCGCCGAAACCTATGACGTCATTGTTCGCCCCACCGAGGACCGCGCCTATACCATTGTGTCCGAGGCCATCGACCGATCCGGCATGGGCCGCGCCACCCTGGCGCCCCGCCTGGGCATGGCGGCGGAGGTCCCGTCGCTGAGACCCGTTCCGAACCTGACCATGCGGGACATGGGCATGGGGAGCATGGGAGACATGGGGGACACGAACGGCATGGACCACGACGGGATGGATCATGGCGGCATGTCCATGCGCGATCCGTCCAAGGCGCCGCCGGGCATGGCGGTGGGCGTCGGCGTGGACATGATCTCGCCCGCTCCTGCCGACCGGCTGGGCGAGCGACCGCTGGGGCTGAAGGACGCGCCGCACCGCGTGCTGGTCTATACCGATCTGGTTTCGCTGAACCCCAACACGGACCGCCGCCCGCCGTCGCGCAGCCTGGAAATCCACCTGACCGGCAATATGGAGCGGTTCATGTGGGGTTTCGACGGGCGCAAGTTCTCGGAACTGGTCCAGCCGATCCGGTTCGAGCGCAACGAGCGGGTGCGCGTGACCCTGGTCAACGACACCATGATGTCCCACCCCATCCATCTGCACGGCCATTTCTTCGAACTGGTCACGGGCGGGCCGGCCGGTCATCAGCCGTTGAAGCACACGGTCAATGTCGCGCCGGGATCGAAGGTCACCTTCGACCTGACCGCCGATGCGCCGGGCGACTGGGCCTTCCACTGTCACCTGCTGATGCACATGCACGCGGGCATGTTCAACGTCGTGACCGTGCGCCCGCTGCATGGAGGCGCCGCATGAGCCGCCTTTTCCTGACCCTGACGCCCCTGCTGCTGGCGGCCGGCCTCGCACAGGCCCAGTCCGTCGATCCCCATGCCGGCCATCACCAGGCGCAGCCGGCGCGGGCCGCCACACCGACCGTTGATCCGCACGCGGGCCATGCGATGCCCCCTTCCGTCGATCCTCATGCGGGACACGACATGGGCAGGATGGATGCTCAGCCGGCGGACCCGCACGCCGGTCATGACATGAGCACGATGGGCGCGACGGCCGATCCCCACGCGGGTCACGACAGGGGCGGCATGAGCATGGCCGCGCCCAACGCTCCGCCCCCCTCCGCCGCCCTGTCCGGCCCCGCCCATGCCGCCGACACCGTCTTCGGCGCCCAGGCCATGGCCGCCTCGCGCAGCCTGCTGATCGCAGAGAACGGCGACGTGCGCACGACCGGCGTCGTCATCGACCGGCTTGAGGCCGGCTTGGGCGACGGCGCCGACGCCTATCTGTGGGACGCCCAGGGCTGGACCGGCGGCGACATTCATCGCTTATGGTGGAAGACCGAGGGCGAAGGCGACCTGCAGGGCCGTCTGCACGAGGCGGAAATCCAGGCCCTGTACAGCCGCGCCATATCGCCGTTCTGGAACCTGCAGGCGGGCGTGCGTCAGGATATTCGCCCGGATGGACCGGATGCGACCCACGTTGTGCTGGGCTTCCAGGGACTGGCGCCCCATTGGTGGGAGATCGACGCCGCCGCCTTTTTGTCCACCAAGGGCGACCTGAGCGCCAAGGTCGAGGCCGAATACGACCAGCGCATCACCCAGCGGCTGATCCTGCAGCCGCGTGTCGAGGCCGCCCTGTCCGCTCGCGACGCGCCGGAACTGGATCTCGGTGCGGGCCTGTCGTCCATCCAGGCAGGGCTGCGTCTTCGCTATGAGTTCACGCGCGAGTTCGCCCCCTATTTCGGGATAGAATGGACCCGCGCCCTGGGATCGACCACCGACCTGATCGCGGCGCGCGGCGGGGAAGCGGACAAGACCCAGGTCGTCGTGGGCCTGAAGGCCTGGTTCTGAAGGAACGGTCGGCTCAGGCCAACATCAAGGGCGCGGTCTGGAACACCACGCCGACACCCGCAATGACGCCCCCCGCCACCGCCATCCTCAGGCCGAAGGCCCGGGTGTCGTCCGGCTCGGCCCGGCGAAGCTGGGACGCCGCGCGCCAGCCCCCGGCGGCGATGGCGCCCAGACACGCCAGGCTGAAGACCAGGCCGATGACCTTGCCGCCCGCCGCGTCGCGCCAAGCCACGTCCGCGAAACTGGCCAGCAGGTAGAGCCCCAGGAAATGCACGGCCCAGATCATCAGGCCGCCTAGGGCCACGACCCAGAACCTCACGACATCACGCCGGGGAACAGGCGCACCAGCAGGGTCGTGCCCGCCCCTTGAAGCGCCGTGAAGGCCAGGAACAGGGCGATCAGTTCGAACGTGGCTGGCCGCTTGGGCGACAGATGACCGAACATCCAGCGCAGCGCCGCGAACGGCCCCATCAGAAGACAGATTCCCGCGAACAACCCTTGCCAAGCCAGCAGGGCGAAGACGGTCGCGCCCTGGCTGGAGACGTCGGGCCGCAGCCCCGAGCCCCACCAGGCCGAGGCCTCCGCCGCCCAGGCCCCGCCCGCCGCCAGGCTCGCCAAAAGCATTACAGCCGCCGCGACCACCGGACTGCGCGGTCGATCCAGCTTCAGCGCGGCCTGCGCCGCCCAGCCCCCGACGCCGACCAGGACCAGCAGGCCCAGCGTCAACGGCAGGGAACCCAGGTCCGGCGGGGCCTGCCACAGGTCGGGTCGGCGGCTCCACAGGAAGACATAGGAGAAACAGGCCATGACGGCGACCATGCCGCCGACGATCAGGGTGATGACCATGGCCCACCAGCCGTGGCTGGAGGGCCCCGACACATAGGTCGGCAGCCGGACTCCGCCGCCGACGTCCACGGTCTCATGCGAGTTCGGCCGATCCAGCCGCCAGGCCCACTCCCAGATGCAATAGATCGCCAAAAGACCGCTGATGACCGACAGCAGATAGGCCTGGACGGTCAGGATCAGGAAGAAGCCGGCTGTGAAGATCGCGCCCCACACATGCCAGCTGGAAGGCCGGGGGATGCGCAGCACATATTGCGGCTCGGCGTTGACCGGACTGGTGATCAAGGTCTCGCGGTCTCCCCGCGGCGCGCCTGGCAGGAAGTACCGGCCCGCCACAACGTCCCGCGCCAGATCCTTCTGGTCCCACAGGGGATAGAGGCTTCGGATGACCGGCGACGAGCGCAGCGAGTATCGGCCCGACGGCAGCCACTCCAGCCCCGCCCCGCCGAAGACGTTGCCCGCCTCCCTGGCGCGGAACGGGCGGAAGTTGCGGATCATGTCCACGACCCACAACAGCACGGCCAGGCCGAACAGGAACGATCCCACCGTCGAGATCATGTTGGGCAGGTCCCAGCCTCGATCCGGCAGATAGGTATAGACCCGGCGCGGCATCCCCATCAGCCCGGTCAGATGCATCGGCAGGAAGGTGACGTTGTGGCCGACGAACATCAGCCAGAATATCCACTTGCCCCAGCGTTCAGACAGGGGCCGCGCGCTCGACATCGGCAGCCAATAGTAGATGGCCGCGAACAGCGGGAACACCATCCCTCCGATCAGGACGTAATGCAGGTGGGCGACGATGAAGTAGCTGTCGTGGGCCTGCCAGTCGAACGGCACCATGGCCACCATAACCCCCGTCAGCCCCCCCATGACGAAGGTGACCAGCCCCCCGACCGCGAACAGCCCCGGCGCGTTGAACCGCATCTTGCCGGCCGCCAGGGTGGCGATCCAGGCGAAGACCTGCACCCCCGCTGGCACGCTGACAGCCATCGAGGCGGCGCTGAAATAGTTGATCGAGATCTGCGGCATGCCCGTGGTGAACATGTGGTGGGCCCAGACGCCGAAACTGATGAAGCCCGTCGCCAGCATGGCCAGCACCACCAGCCGGTATCCGACCAGCTTGGTCTGGGCCACCGCCGGGATCAGGGTCGACATCGCCCCCGCCGCCGGCAGGAAGATGATGTAGACCTCCGGGTGTCCGAAGAACCAGAACAGGTGCTGCCACAGCATGGGGTCGCCGCCCTTGGACGCATCGAAGAAGGGCCAGCCCAGCGCGCGCTCCAACTCCAGCAACAGGGTCGACAGGATGATCGACGGGAAGGCGATGATGATCATGCAGGCGAAGATCAGCATGGCCCAGGCGAAGATCGGCAGCTTGTCCAGCGTCATCCCCGGCGCGCGGGTCTTCAGCACCCCGACGATGATCTCGATAGCCCCGGCGATGGCCGAAATCTCGATGAAGCCGATGCCCAGCAGCCAGAAGTCGGCGTTGATCCCCGGCGAATAGGTCATCGAGGTCAGCGGCGGATACATGAACCAGCCGCCGTTGGGCGCCAGGCCGAAGAACAGCGAACAGAAGAAGCACAGCCCCCCGATCAGATAGGCCCAGAAGGCATAGGCCGACAGGCGCGGAAACGGCAGGTCGCGCGCCCCCAGCATCTGCGGCAGCAACAGCACGCCCAACGCCTCGACCGCCGGCACGGCGAACAGGAACATCATCACCGTGCCATGCATGGTGAAGATCTGGTTGTAGGTCTCCTGCGCCAGGAACCCCGTCATCGGCAGGGCCAGTTGCGTGCGCATCAACAGCGCCAGAACCCCGGCCAGCACGAAGAACAACATGGCCGCGCCGACGTAATAGACGCCGACGAAGTTGTTGTTGATCGCGGTGATCCACTCCCACGGCTTGCGCGGGCCGCACCAGACCTCCTCCAACTGTTCCAGTTCGCCCTCGGGCCGGGGCTCGGAAGTCGGAAAGCGCGTGTAGAGCTCGGTGTCGAACCTAGTTTCCGAACTCATTTCAGACTTTCCAGATAGGCGGCGACGGCCCGCAGGTCTTCCCCAGCCAGGACCGGATAGGAAGGCATCCTGTTGCCGGGCTTGATCGCCTGGCTGTCGGAAATCCAGCCCGCCATCGTGCCCTGATTGTTGGGCAGGATGCCGGCGCCCAGGGTCTGACGCGATCCGACATGCGTCAGATCAGGTCCTGCCAGCCCATTGGCCTCCGTCCCGCGAATGGTGTGGCAGGCGGCGCAGCCGGAGGCCGCGAACACCTGACGTCCCTGGTCGATCAGGGCCGGCGTCTCCTGCGCCGAAACCACCGGCTGGGCCACCCTGGCCTGGCGCGCCCTCCAGGCGTCGAAGCCGTCCGGCGCATGGGCCACCACCACCAGCCCCATCAGCGCATGCGGCCCGCCGCAGTATTCCGCGCACTGGCCGCCATAAGTCCCCGGTTGGTCAGCCTGCAGCCGCATGAAGTTGCGACGACCAGGAATCATGTCGGTCTTGCCGCCCAGGCGGGGGACCCAGAAGCTGTGGATCACGTCGGCGCTTTCCAGTTCAAACACGACCGGTTGGCCCACGGGAATATGCACCTCGTTGGCGTCCTGCAGGATTTCGCCACCCTGTTCGTCCAGATAGGCCACGCGCCACCACCACATCTCGCCGGTCACGCGTATGCGCATTTCGCCAGGCCGGGGCGCATCGGCGATCCGCGCGGTGGTGTTCAGCCCATAGATGAGCAGCCCCGTCAGGACGACGACCGGAAAGACCAGGCCCGCCGCCCAGATCAGCCGCTCGCCGCCCACGCGCTGCTTCCATTTGCGCGATCCGAACAGCGCCACGCCCAGCGCCGCCAGCACGATCGCCATGACAACCACCGACATGATGAACAGCACCCAGGCCACGGTGTGGATCGGCGCCGCGAACGGCCCTGCCGGGTCCAACACGGGTGGGGGCCAGCCGGTGGTTCCGGGCGTCGGTTCAGTCGTCATCGAGCGAGTACAGATAGGCCGCGACATCGCGGGCTTGGTCGGGTGACAGGGGCATGGGCGGCATGGCGGTTTGGGGGTCCAGCGAGGGGGCGTCGATCAGCCATTGGATCAGCACGTCCGGCTGATTGGGCAGTCGGCCTGCGATCATCGGCCGGGCGCCGAATCCGGCCAGGTTGGAGCCGCTGCGACCCTGGGGCCAGGCGACGCCGGGGATCTTGTGACACGCGGCGCAACCGATCTCTTGCACGACGCCCAACCCCCTGGCCGCATCGCCCTGCGCCACCTGACGGGGCAGATCGGCCTTGTCCACGCAAGCGGCCAGCATCAGGGGCAGGCCGGCGATCAGCCACCCCCTCTTGCTTCGGCGCGTCTGCGTCGACCCTGTCATCCCGCCCCCAAAAGCCAGACCAAACAATCCGCTGCCGGGATCGGGGTTCCCCGGTGCGACACGCCGCCCCGGCCGCACGCCGGAACCTTCGCCATAGAGGCGGGTTCGAAGGGGCGTGCGCGCGCCCCTCCCCCTCATCGGTCTGTCTTTCGCCCTGGCGGCCCTCGCGGCCTGCGATTCCTCGCGCGGACAGACGGATGCGGCCTTCAGCGCCGATGGCCGGATCATCGCCATGAGCGGCGGCGCCGGCGGGGCTGCCAACGCCTGTTTCGCCTGTCACGGCCTGCAGGGTCAGGGCGATGGGGTTTCCGCTCCGCGCCTTGCCGGACTGGATGTCGGCTATCTGCAGAAGCAGATGGAGGACTACGCCTCTGGCCTCCGTCCCGACGACCAGATGACCCGTATCGCGAAGGCGCTGAACCAGGCAGATCGCCGCGCCGTCGCCGCCTGGTACGCCGGTCTGCCTGCTTCCTCGGTCCAGACTGACCCCGCCCCCGCTCCGGCCGTCTATCTTTCGGGCGACCCATCCCGCGGCATAGTGGCCTGCGCCTCTTGCCACGGCGTCGATGGCGAGGGGACGGGTCGCGGCGGCAACCCCCAGATCGCCGGCCAGCCCGCCGCCTATACTCTGGAGCAGATCAACCGCTGGAAGTCGGGCAAGCGCCGTAACGACCCGCGCGGCGTCATGGCCGCCGCCGTCAAACCGCTTTCGGACCCAGAAGCCCGCGCAATAGCGCTTTGGCTGTCGACACGACCCGCCGCTCCAGCGCCCGCCAGCGCCGCTGCCACCGGGTCCGCTTCCGTGGACGCAGCGGCACGACCGGCAGCATCGCGTGAAACACGTCGTCCCGATCGATCAGATGGTGCTTGAGCGCGGCTCCCGCGTGAATGGGGATCATCAGCAGCAGCGTCAGCACCATGCCCCAATGCATCCACTCCGCCGCCGCCTCGATCGCCCATAGCTGAGTGTTCGACAAATCCTGCAGAGGCAGCAAGGGCCAGGGAATGAACCCCAGCGCCTCCAGCTGGCGCGTCCGGTCCGTCGCCGAAACCATCGCCCAGCCCGTCAGCGGCAGGCCGAACAGACAGATGTAGAAGAGGTAGTGGGTGATGTGCGCCGCCCAGCTTTCCCAGCCCGGCTTGTCCGCATCGTTGACCAGATCCGGCGCCATCAGCCGCCAGGACAGCCGGCCGATCACCAGGATCAGCATCAGCACCCCGATGGCGAAATGCAGGTCATAGGCCGCGACCATGGCCGCCCCCACCGGCTGGCGCCCCATCCAGAAGCCCCAACCGATCTGAAACACCACCAGCCCTGCCATGGTCCAGTGAAAGGCGATGGCGACCGGCGAATAGCGGCCCTCGTCATGATGGCCCGCCGCCCATTCCAGAGCCTGCTGGAACAGCCGAACGATCATGCCGCGACCTCTCGCGTCGGCCCCAGCATCCGCCCTAGGACCGCCAAAGCCGCGAACAGATAGAGCGCCGACGCCGGGGCCCACATGATCAGCCCCGCCGCCTGCTGATCCTCAAGCGGCGTCATGCCCCAGGCCAGTGTGGTGTAGAAGTGCGGCGCATAGACCGGTTGCCCGGCGAAGGTCAGCACCGCCCCCAGCAATCCCATCGCCAGCATGGCCGCCAGCAAGGCCACGACCACCGCCGGGGCCGACGCGGCTCTGACCCTGGTCCAGAACCAGACGGCGCTCGCCAGCAGACTTAATTGCATAACCCAATAGAGGGCGTCGTTCGAAAGCGCCGCGCCATACAGGCCCGGCGCGTGCCAGGCCCACAGCACCACCGCCTGCACCGCCGTCGCAAGGATCAGCCCGGCGCCGTCACGACGGGGCGTCGCCCAGGCCAGCAGCGGCGCGGCGACGCCGACCAGAAGCACGTGGTGCACCGTCCGCGCCGAAAACAACGCCGAGCTTAGGGCGCACAAAGGAGAGACGAAACTGATCGCCAGAACCCCCATCCCCATCAGACCGAACACCCGGCGCCGCCCGTCCAGCCGCGTTGTCAAAAGCATCGTAACGACCAGCATGACGCCCAACAGGACCGGGTCCAGGTTCCAACGCCAATCGCCCGCCTCCGGCGCCGGACCGCAGTAGGGCGTCCAGATCGGTCCTGCATTCATGATCCGCCCCCACACGCGCCCGCTCACGGCATGAAGTTCAAAACCTCGAAGGCCGGCTCAGTTCCTCTCGCAAATCCGTCTGCGGCGATTGGTCTGGCTCGTTTTCCTCGGGCCGGCGTCTCATTCGGCGGGGCAGAGCGGCGTGAGCGATCGCTCGATGGGCGAAAGGGTGTGGAATCTGCTGGAATGGAAGATCAGCGGCGAAATTCCATTGGCCGCGGCCGCGCGGTGGAGACGGAAAAGGACGATGTCGTGGTCGCCCGCCTCGACCTCCTTCTCCACGGAACAGTCCAGCCAGGCCGGCGCGCCGGCCAGGAAAAGCGCACCCTCCGGGCCGACCTGATAGTCCAGCCCGGAAAACCGATTATCGCCCGTCTGGGCCAGTTGGCGCGCGGCGACGGCATGGCTGTCTCCAAGGAACGAGATGCCGATGCGCGGACGGGCGCGCAGCCGCCGCCAGGTCCACGAGCCACGCTTGATGCAGACCGACACGAGAGGCGGATTTAGCGACACAGCGACGAACGCGCTGGCCGTCATGCCAACGGGACGGGCGTCCTCCATGGCGCCCAATGCCGTCACGCCGGTCGGAAACAGACCGAAAAGCCGGCGCAGATCGGCCTCCTCGGTGATGGCGGCTAGGTTCGGCATGATCAAAAGCCTTCCGGGCGCAGGACGGGGGTTGCGTCGGATGGCTCCACGACGACACAGCGAGCCAACTCCGTCTCCCCATCGTCAGGGTTCAGACCAAAAGTTCCTGGCGAACGATCGCAGCGCCCGCGCCCAAAGCCGCGAGCTTTCCATTGGCGACCCGGCGAGACAGGGGCGCCATGCCGCAGTTGGTGGCGGGATACAGCTTGTCGGCGTCCACGAATTGCAACGCCTTCCTCAAGGTGTCCGCGACCTGTTCGGGCGTCTCGATGACGTCGGTCGCCACGTCGATGGCCCCGACCATCACCTTCTTGCCCCGGATCAGCTCGATCAGGTCCATCGGCACGCGCGAGTTCTGGGCCTCAAGCGAGATGATGTCGATGCTGGAGGTCTGCAGCTTCGGGAAGGCCTCTTCGTACTGACGCCACTCCGACCCCAGCGTCTTCTTCCAGTCGGTGTTGGCCTTGATGCCATAGCCGTAGCAGATGTGGACGGCCGTCTCGCATTTCAGCCCCTCGGCCGCCCTCTCCAGCGTGGCGACGCCCCAGTCGTTCACCTCGTCGAAAAAGACGTTGAAGGCGGGCTCGTCGAACTGGATGATGTCGACGCCGGCGGCCTCCAGTTCTCTGGCTTCCTCGTTGAGGATCTTAGCGAACTCCCAGGCCAGTTTCTCGCGGCTTTGGTAGTGGTCGTCGTACAAGGTGTCGATCATCGTCATCGGCCCCGGCAAGGCCCATTTGATCGGCTGGTCGGTCTGCTGGCGCAGGTATTTGGCGTCCTCGACGAAGACCGGCTTCTGACGGCTGACGGCGCCGACGACCACCGGCACGCTCGCATCATAACGATTGCGGATACGCATGGTCTTGCGGGCCTCGAAATCCACCCCGTCCAGATGCTCGATGAAGGTCGTGACGAAGTGCTGACGTGTCTGTTCGCCGTCGCTGACGATGTCGATCCCGGCGCGGCGCTGATCGTCCAGCGACAGGCGCAGGGCGTCCTGCTTGGCCTCGACAAGCTCATCGCCTTCCAGCTTCCAGGGCGACCACAGGGTCTCGGGCTCGGCCAGCCAGACGGGCTTTGGCAGGCTTCCGGCGGTGGATGTGGGCAACAGGGTTTTCATGACGGATGACTTCTTACGGAATGACGGATCAGGCGGCGAAGCTGGCGGACCATTGGTCCAGAACCTGCCGGTAGGGCTTGATGAAACGCTCTTCGACGAACCGGCCCTGTTCGACCGCCAGACGGCTGCGCTCCTCGCGGTCGTAGACGATGCGGGTCAGCGAATAGTCCTGGCACTGCAGGCTGGGCCGATACTGTTCCGACGCCGGGGAGTTGGCGTTGTAGATCTCGGGCCGATAGATCTTCTGGAAGGTCTCCATCGTGCTGATGGTGCTGACCAGTTCCAGATCGGTGTAGTCGCCCGTCAGGTCGCCGATGTGATAGAAGGCGAAGGGCGCGACGCTGCCCTTGGGCATGAAGTAGCGGACCTTCATCCCCATCTTGGCGAAATACTGATCGGTCGGGGAAAACTCGTCGTTCTCGTATTCGCTGCCCAGCACGGGGTGCTCGCCGCCGGTGCGGTGGTAGGTCTTGTTGCTCGACACGCTCAGGCAGATGACGGGGGGCTTGCCGAAATTATCGCGATAGGCGGCCGAGTTCAGGAAATGCTTGAACAGCTTGCCGTGCAGGTCTCCGAAGTCCGCAGGCGCGAAGGCGCCGGGATTGGCCTTCATATGCGCGGGCAGGACCACGCTGAAGTCGTAGTCGCGCACATAGGAGGAGAAGTTGTTGCCGACGATCCCGTCGATGCGCCGACCGGTCTGGCCGTCCACGATGGTCGTCTGAAGGATTTCGATCAGCGGGAAACTGTCCGTCTCCTCGCCTGGCGCCACGCTCATCTCGACGGAGACGATCTGCAGTTCGACCGCATAGCGATCCCCCCTCGGATTGTCCCAATGCGCCAGGGAGTTGAAGCGGTTGTCGATCATCCTCAGGGTGTTGCGCAGGTTTTCCTGTCGGCTTTCCCCCCGGGCCAGATTGGCGAAATTGGTCGTGATCCGCGTGTTGTCGGCGGGAACATAGTTCTCGTCGAGCGCGGTGCGCTTGATGGTGAATGTGAACGCGCTGTTCGCCATGGTCTCTGCCGTTGATGCTGGCGGAACAGCAGGCAGGAACGCGCGACCGCTCGCACACGGAAGCCTCCGTCGCGGCGTTCATGCGACCTGACCGACACCCCGCCGGAGGACGATATCTGTCGGGGCAGGTCTCCTGGCTCGCGGGTCACGGCTTCCGGCCCGGCCTTCCCGGAGGCGAACCCCCAGTGACATCCGATGGACCCTCAGCTCGCCGCTTACAGTTGCGGGGGCAGCGCCGGCTTCGACCGAAGTCTCACCGGCTTCCCTCTTAGCTCCGAACAGTTCGAACACCGCCCGAAGAACCACGACAAGCGGACACTGCCACAGCCACGCCTGAAGTCAACAATGATATAAAGATATCTTTATGTCCTTATACGATCTACCGCCACCTCGTCAGGCGGCCGTGGGATAGGGGGTCGCTGCGCTGCGGTTCGGGTCGATCAACAGCGCGCGCCCTATGGGCGGAAACGCCCTTTGCGGGCAGGCCGGGCGCTCGCACACCTTGCAGCCCGCGCCGATGGGCGTGGCGGCGGCGACGTCTGACAGGTCCAGACCTTGCGAATAGATCAGGCGCGATGCGTGACGGATGTCGCACCCCAGGCCGATGGCGAAACTCTTGCCCGGCGCGCCAAAGGCCGGACTGGGACTGCCGACGGTTCGTGCGATCCACAGATAGGTGCGTCCGTCGGGCATCTGCGCCATCTGGGTCAGGACGCGGCCGGGCTGGGCGAAGGCTTCGTAAACATTCCAGAGCGGGCACGAACCGCCCACGCGGGAAAAGTGAAAGTCGGTCGCCGACTGGCGCTTGGAGATATTGCCTGCGCGATCGACCCTGACGAAAAAGAAGGGCACGCCCAGCGCCCCCGGCCGCTGAAGCGTGGAAAGCCGGTGACAGACGGTCTCGAACCCCACCCCGAAATGTCGCCCAAGCCGCACGATGTCGTAGGAGAAGGCTTCGGCCTGCTGAAGAAAATCACGATAGGGCAACAGGACGGCGCCGGCGAAGTACTGGGCTAGGCCGATGCGTAGAAGATCGCGCGTCTCCCGGTCGTCGAACCCCGCGCCGTCGATCAGGGTCTCGATGGCGGCGCCCGCCTCCAGATAGGCGAGTTGCATCGCCATCTGGAACGCCTGCTGCCCCTGTTTGGTGAAGGGCGAGACATGAAGGGTGCGATTGACGGCGTCGAAGCGACGCTGCGCCTCCTCCCCCTCGTCGACGACGACGCGCACGCCGTGCCTTTGAGCCAGCCAGGCCGCCAGCCCCGGCCGGACCTGACGCGGCGCCAGACCAGCGGCGTCATAGAGACGCTCGGCCGCCTCATCCAGTTCGGCGACATGATTGCGACGCGAGTAGAAGAAGTCGCGCACCTGTTCGAACGGCATACGGGCGGGCGTGTCGTCGGCGAACTCCTCTCCCAGCCTCAAGGCCATGGCTTCGGCCCGGTCGGCGCTTCGCCTCGACTTGCGGTGCAGCGCGACCAGCGCCCGCCCAACCGCAGGCATGTTCAGCGCAAGTTCGCGCAGTTCAGCCGTCGATATGTGTTCGGCTCCGCCCTCCCCCAGGGCTTCGCGCACATCCGAGATCAGCCGCCCCTCCTCGTCTTCCGAGAACAACTGAACATCGACGCCGAAAGCGGCGTTGAGCTTGAGCAGCAGAGGCACGGTCAGCGGGCGCTGGTTCTGCTCGATCTGACTGAGATAGCTATTGGATATTCCCAGCGCCTGCGCCACCGCGGTCTGGGTCAGGCTGCGCTCTTCGCGCAGCCGACGCAGACGAACACCCATGAAGGTCTTGCTCATAGACTTTTACAACTTTTGCATAAAGTTGGAAAGGATTTCTCAAACATCCACAACAGGAATGCTCAAGACTGACCGACAGATGCAAATATTGCAAACACGAAGATGTCAAGACGTCTTGCCGCCGCTCAGACCGGCCAAGGCTCCGACGGCACGAAGACGTCGCCCGCCATCAATCGCCGAGCGCTGCGGCTCATCACCGCCTTCGACACCGTCCAGTCGCCGTTGCGCTCCACCGCCTCTGCGCCGACTTGCAACGCGCCCGAGGGATGTCCGAACCGCACGGCGCTTCGCTTGCCGCCGCCTGCAGCCCGATTGACCAGCGTCCCCGGCACAGCGGCCGCGACGGCGATGGCCACCGAGGCGGTGCCCATCATGGCGTGGTGCAGCTTGCCCATCGACAGGGCGCGAACCAACAGGTCGATTTCCTGAGCCTTGATCGTCCTGCCGCTGGAGACGACATGATCGCGCGCAGGCGCGACGAAGGCGATCTTGGGCGTGTGCTGACGTCGCGAAGCCTCATCGACCGATGCGATCAGCCCCATCCGAACCGCGCCAATGGCGCGCAGGGCCTCGAACCGTTTCAGGGCCGCCGCATCGCCGTTGATCGCCTCCTGCAACTCGGTGCCGGTATAGCCGATGTCGGCGGCGTCCACGAAGATGGTTGGGATGCCGGCGTTGATCAGCGTGGCCTTCAACCTGCCGCCCGCGACCAGATCCTCCGGCACATCCAGTTCGTCGATCAGATTGCCGGTCGGGAACATGGCGCCCCCCGAACCGTCACTGGCCTCGCCCTCATCGGCGGGGTCCAGGAATTCCAGCACGATCTCAGCGGCGGGGAAGGTCACGCCGTCCAGTTCAAAGTCGCCGGTCTCCTGCACCGCGCCGCCCGAAACCGGGACATGGGCGATGATGGTCTTGCCGATATTGGCCTGCCAGATGCGAACGGTGCGGACGCCGTCGGCTCCTGCATCGACATAGCCCGCATGGATGGCGAAGGCCCCCGCCGCCGTCGACAGATTCCCGCAGTTGCCCGACCAGTCGACGAAATCCGTGTCGATGGAGACCTGGCCATACAGATAGTCGACATCATGGTCGGGTCGGTCGCTGGGCGACAGGATCACGCATTTCGACGTGCTGGAGGTCGCGCCGCCCATGCCGTCGATCTGTTTGCCATAGGCGTCCGGACTGCCGATCACCCGCTGGAACAGCCGGTCCCGCGCTGGGCCGGGCGCGCGCGCCGCGTCGGGCAAGTCTTCCAAGCGGAAGAAGACGCCCTTGGACGTGCCGCCGCGCATATAGGTGGCGGGGATGCGTATCTGCGGACCGTGCGACATCAGGCGGCGGCCTCCTGTTCCAGGAAGTCCTGAGCGAAGCGTTGCAGCACACCGCCCGCCTCATAGATCGAGACCTCCTCGGCGGTGTCCAGGCGGCATTTGACCGACACCGTCTCCTGCGTCCCGTCAGCTCGGTGAACGACCAGGCTCAGTTCGGCGCCCGCCGCGGGCTGGCCGATGACGTCATAGGTTTCCGTGCCGTCCAGCTTCAGCCCCAGCCGGGTCACGCCGCCCGTGAACTCCAGCGGCATCACGCCCATGCCGATCAGATTGGTGCGGTGAATCCGCTCGAAACCCTCGGCGACGATGGCCTCTACCCCCGCCAGACGCACGCCCTTGGCGGCCCAGTCGCGCGACGAGCCCTGGCCGTAATCGGCCCCGGCGATGATGATCAGCGGCTGGCGACGGCCCAGATAGGTCTCGATCGCCTCCCACATCCGCACCACCTGACCATCCGGCTCCAGCCGCGCCAGAGAGCCCTTCTTCACCGCCCCGTCGACCACGGCCATCTCATTGACCAGCTGCGGGTTGGCGAAGGTGGCGCGCATGGCCGTCAGGTGATCGCCGCGATGGGTGGCGTAGGAGTTGTAGTCCTCTTCCGGCACGCCCATCGCCGTCAGATACTCGCCCGCCGCCGAGGTCGGCAGGATGGCGTTCGACGGCGACAGGTGATCGGTGGTGATGTTGTCCGGCAGTATGGCCAGGGGCCGCATCCCCTTCAGCGTGCGGGGGCTGGCCGCCAGGGCGCCCAGTCCCTCGGTGTCCCAATAGGGCGGACGTCGGATATAGGTCGACTGGGGCCGCCAGTCATACAGCGGCGCGGCGGGCGCTCCGCCATGCAGGCGCTTGGCGAACATCGGCTCATAGACGTTGCGGAACTGTTCGGGCTTGACGTGCCTGCCGACGATGGCGTCGATCTCGGCATCGGCGGGCCACAGGTCCTTCAGGCGGATCTCACGACCGTCGGGCGCAACACCCAGGACATCCTGCTCGATATCGAACCGCACCGTCCCGGCGATGGCGTAGGCCACCACCAGCGGCGGCGAGGCCAGGAAGGCCTGTTTGGCGTAAGGATGGATGCGACCGTCGAAGTTGCGGTTCCCGGACAGGACAGCGGTCGTATAGAGGTCGCGCTCAACGATCTCGTTCTGGATCACCGGATCGAGCGCGCCCGACATGCCGTTGCAGGTGGTGCAGGCGAAGCCGACGATGCCGAAGCCCAGCGCCTCCAGTTCCGGCAGCAGGCCTGCGTCTTCCAGATACAGCTGCGCTACCTTGGAGCCCGGCGCGAACGAGGTCTTGACCCAGGGCTTGCGGACCAGACCCAGGGCGTTGGCCTTTCGGGCCACCAGGCCCGCCGCGACCACGTTTCGGGGGTTGGAGGTGTTGGTGCAGCTGGTGATGGCGGCGATGATGACCGCGCCGTCAGGCATCAGGCCGTCACGCTCTTCGGCCAGGGCGCCGTCCAGATCGACCGCCACGCCGCGCGCCTGCAGGGCCGAGGTCGGCAGGCGACGATGCGGATTGGAAGGTCCGGCCAGATTGCGCTCGACCGTCGACAGATCGAACGCCAGCACCCGCTCATAGTCGGCGGTCTTCAGCGCGTCGGCCCAAAGGCCGATGGTCTTGGCATAGGTCTCGACCAGTTCGATCTGGTCGGGCTCGCGACCGGTCAGGCGCAGATAGTCGATGGTCTGCTGGTCGATGTAGAACATCGCCGCCGTCGCCCCGTACTCCGGGCACATGTTCGAGATGGTGGCCCGGTCGCCGATGGTCAGGCTGTCCGCCCCTTCGCCAAAGAACTCCAGCCAGGCGCCGACCACCCGCTCCTTGCGCAGAAACTCTGTCAGGGCCAGCACGATGTCGGTGGCGGTGATGCCCTCATGGCGCCGCCCCGTCAGCTTGACGCCCACGATGTCAGGCAGGCGCATCATCGACGGCCGCCCCAGCATCACCGTCTCGGCCTCTAGCCCGCCAACTCCAATCGCTATGACGCCCAGGGCGTCGACGTGCGGCGTATGGCTGTCGGTGCCGACGCAGGTGTCGGGGAAGGCGACCCCATCGCGCACCTGCACGACGGGGGACATCTTCTCCAGATTGATCTGGTGCATGATGCCGTTGCCGGCGGGAATGACGTCCACATTCTCGAAGGCCCGCTTGGTCCATTCGATGAAATGGAAGCGGTCCTCGTTGCGGCGATCCTCGATGGCGCGGTTCTTGGCGAAGGCCTCGGGATCGAACCCCGGCGCCTCGACCGCCAGGGAATGGTCGACGATCAGTTGGGTCGGCACGACCGGATTGACCTTGGCCGGATCGCCGCCCTGCTCGGCGATGGCGTCGCGCAGTCCCGCCAGATCGACAAGGGCTGTCTGGCCCAGAATGTCGTGGCAGACGACCCGCGCCGGATACCAGGGAAAGTCCAGATCGCGCTTGCGCTCGACGATCTGCCTCAGCGCCTCGTCGCGTGAAGCGGGATCGCAATGACGCACCAGTTGCTCGGCCAACACCCGCGACACATAGGGCAGACGGTCATAGGCTCCCGGCTGAATGGCGTGAACCGCCGCGCGCACATCGAAATATTCGACTGACGTACCGAGCAGCCGGCGACGATAGGCTTCATTCATTTGAGCCGAATTCCCCTGAACTTCATCGCGTCATTATCGACCCGCGACGGGGGCTTCGGAACGCCTGAAAGGGCGGAGATTTGTGAACGCCGGCCTGCAAATCAGCAAACTTTGCGGACACATCCAAGTTTGCAGCTTTCGCGGATTTGCAGCATCGCCTTCACTGATTTCCGCTCTTTCAGTCCTTCTGAGATCGATCGAAGCGTGAATATTCAAGGGCCTCGCGGATGATCCGCTGTCCGAGGCTCCCATGTCGTCGCCGACGCCGCTTCCCCCTGACGAGACCCGGTTCGCCGAAATGGTCTTCCCGGAACAGGCCAATCATTATGGCGCGCTGTTCGCCGGTTCGGCCCTTGCCCTGCTGAGCAAGGCCGCCTTCGTCGCCGCCAGCCGCCGCGCCCGCAACGACGTCGTGATGGCGCGGTCGGAGGCCACCGATTTTCACACGCCCGTCCGCGTCGGCGAACTTCTGGACATGGTGGCGCGCGTGATCCGCGTCGGTCGCACGTCTCTGACCGTGGAGGTCGAGGGCGTCGCCGAAACCCTGTCAACCGGCGCGCGCCGCCCCGCGCTGAACGGCCGCTTCGAAATGGTCGCCGTCGACGCCGAGGGCCGACCGCGCCCGATCACCCTTCACCCCTGCTCCGGCGCCCCGGTCTCCGTGGCCGCCCAATAAGCTTTCGAGGAAATCCATGTCCGAAGTCGCAGCCGCTCCTGGCGTGAAGCCGAAGAAGTCCGTCGCCCTGTCCGGCGTCCTGGCGGGCAACACCGCCCTGTGCACCGTCGGCCGCTCGGGCAACGACCTGCATTATCGGGGCTATGACATTCTGGACTTCGCAGAGACCAGCGAGTTCGAGGAAATCGCGCACCTGCTGATCCACGGCGCCTTGCCGACCGCCGCTCAGCTCAAGGCCTACAAGGCCAAGCTCAAGGCCCTGCGCGGCCTGCCCGCCGCCGTGAAGTCGGCGTTGGAGACGGTTCCGGCGGCGGCCCACCCGATGGACGTGATGCGGACCGGCGTTTCGGCCCTGGGCTGCGCCCTGCCGGAGGCGCACGATCACAACCACCCCGGCGCGCGCGACATCGCCGACCGGCTGATCGCCTCCTTGGGGTCGATGCTGCTCTACTGGCACCACTTCAGCCAGAACGGCCGCCGCATCGAGGTGGAGACCGACGACGATTCCATCGGCGGCCATTTCCTGCATCTTCTGCATGGTACGGCGCCGTCCGACAGCTGGGTGCGGGCCATGCACACCTCGCTGATCCTGTACGCCGAGCATGAGTTCAACGCCTCGACCTTCACCGCCCGCGTCATCGCCGGGACCGGCTCGGACATGTTCTCGGCCATCGCCGGGGCCATCGGCGCCCTGCGCGGTCCCAAGCACGGCGGAGCCAATGAAGTCGCCTTCGAAATCCAGAAGCGCTACGCCGACGCCAACGAGGCCGAGGCCGACATTCGCCGTCGCATGGAGGCGAAAGAGGTCATCATCGGCTTCGGCCACCCGGTCTATACGATCAGCGACCCCCGCAATGTCGTCATCAAGCGTGTCGCCAAGACCCTGTCGGACGAGGCCGGTTCGACCCGGATGTACGACATCGCCGAACGCATCGAGAGCGTCATGATGGACGAGAAGAAGATGTTCCCGAACCTCGACTGGTTCTCGGCCGTCTCCTACCACATGATGGGCGTGCCGACGGCGATGTTCACGCCGCTGTTCGTCATCTCGCGCACCACGGGCTGGGCCGCCCATGTGATCGAGCAACGCACCGACAACAAGATCATCCGCCCCTCGGCCAACTATACCGGCCCGGAAAACCTCACGTTCGCGCCGCTGGCCGAACGCGCCTAAGACCGCCTGAAAGCCTACGGAGTCTCCATGCCCTATCTTGTCGCCGCCGACCTGCCGACCGAATCCGCCGGCAAGCGTTTCCGCGCCGCCCTGGCCCGCGAGGGAATCTGGCAGTTGCCCGGCGCCCACAACGGTCAGGCGGCCATCCAGGCCAGGAACGCCGGCTTCGACGGGGTCTATCTGTCGGGCGCGGCGATGACGGCCTCCATGGGCCTGCCGGATCTGGGCATCATCACGGTGGACGAAGTCGCCTTCTTCATCCGCCAGATCGCCCGCGCGTCCGGCCTTCCCCTGCTGGTGGACGGCGACACCGGCTATGGGGAGGCGCTGAACGTCATGCACATGGTGCGGACGTTCGAGGAGGCGGGCGCCGGCGCCGTACACCTGGAAGACCAGATCCTGCCCAAGAAGTGCGGCCACCTGAACGGCAAGGCCCTGGTCCCGGCCCTCGACATGGCCGCCAAGGTCGCCGCCGCCAAGAAGGCCAGCCGCGACATCGTCATCATGGCCCGCACCGACGCGGCCGGCGTGGAAGGTTTCGACGCCGCCGTCGACCGCGCCAAGATGTATGTCGACGCCGGCGCCGACTGCATCTTCCCCGAAGCGCTCAACACCCGCGAGATGTTCGAGAAGTTCGCCAAGGCCATGCCCGGCGTCCCCCTGCTGGCCAATATGACCGAGTTCGGCAAGACGCCCTTCTACACGGCCGCCGAGTTCGAGCAGATGGGCTACAAGATGGTGATCTGGCCCGTGTCGTCCCTGCGCGTCGCCAACAAAGCGCAGTCGGAACTGTACGCCTCGATCAAGGCCAATGGCGGGACGCACAAATATGTGGACCGCATGCAGACCCGCCAAGAACTGTACGACACCATCGGCCTGCACACCTTCGAGGAACTGGACGCCTCGATCATCAAGACCATCGTGCCCCAAGGCATGCCGCAGGAAGACTGATCCGCCGAAGCGCCGCGCTCGGCGTGCGTCAGTCTTCTTTGGCAAGGACGGCCTGAAGGCCCTTTGGTCTTCCGGGCCGGGCGGAAGCCGTCCCTTTCAAAGCCCATCGACTTCGTGCCTGGCGATCAGCTGCGCTACTTCGCTCAGCGACTGACCTACACGTCGGCCGATGCCGCTTAGACGACCAGCCGATAGCCGATGCCGGGCTCGGTCACGAGCATGACTGGCTGGGCCGGGTCCGCCTCCAGCTTTTGCCGAAGCTGACCGACGACGACGCGCAGATACTGGACGTCGTCGGCATGGCCGGCGCCCCATATGGTCTTCAGCAGATCGACGTGACCCAGCACCTTGCCGGCGTTGCGGGCCAGAAAGGCCAGGACCTCGTATTCCTTGGGGCGCAGCTTCACCCGCTCGCCCGCGCGGGAGACGATGCGACGGTCCAGGTCGATCACCATATCGCCCGCCGTGACCACGCCGCCCACGATCGGCGTCAGCGCGCCCTGGCGCAGACCCGCGCGGATGCGGGCCAGCAGTTCGCCCACGCCGAACGGCTTTTCGACATAGTCGTTGGCGCCCAGGTCCAGGGCCGTGATCTTCTCGGCCTCGCGGTCACGGGCGGACAAGACGATGATCGGTCCCGGATAGAACGCACGCGCGCGGGTCAGCACATCCTTGCCGTCCATATCGGGCAGTCCCAGATCCAGAACCACCGCGTCGGGGCTCCACAGGGCGATGGCGCGCAGGCCCTCCTGACCGCTGTCGGCGCGGCGGGGCTCATAGCCGGCGGCGTCCAGCGCGGGCGCCAGGAAACGATGGATCTGGGGTTCGTCGTCAATGACCAGAACCTGGGGGCGAACGGCGGACATCAGAGCAGATCCGGGTGGGTGGCGATGGATTTGGGCAGGCGAATCAGGATGCGGGCGCCGCGTTTGCCGGCGGCGTCGTCCTGGATCGGGCTGGCGGCGGCGATGCGGCCGCGCATGGCTTCGACGAAGCCCTTGGCGATGGCCAGACCCAGTCCCGCTCCTTTTGCGCGGTCGGTGGATTCCTCCATGCGGCGGAACTTGTCGAACACCCGTTCCAGCTCGGCGGTCGGGATGCCGCGCCCCTGATCCTCGATGGAGATGACGACGGCGCCGCGATCCTCATAGGCCGCTAGTTCGATGCTCGTGTCGTCGGTACTGTAGGCGATGGCGTTCTCAAGAATATTGACCACCGCCTGTTCCAGCAGGCCGGGATCAGCCTCGACCAGACTGAGCTGCGCCGGGAAGTCGCGCGCGACCCTGCGCCGGCCCAGACGGCGCGACACCCGCTCGGCGGCCGCATTCAGGATGTCGCGCACATCGGTCCAGTCGGTGCGGACGTTCAGCCCCCCGCCCTCCAGCCGGGTCATGTCCAGCAGATCCCCGACATAGCGCGACAGGCGTTCGGCCTCTTCGCGGATGCTGAGCAGCAGGTCGTCGCGGACCTCGGGCTTCAGAGTCGCGCCATAGTCGATCAGGGTCGTCGCCGAGCCCAGGATGGTGGACAGGGGGGTGCGCAGATCGTGGCTGACCGAGTTCATCAGGGCGGCGCGGAAACGATCGGCGCGGCGCAGGGTCTCGGTCTCCAGCGCCTGACCGGCCAGATCGGCCCGCTCCAGCGCCACGGCGCCCTGGTCCAGCAGGGCCATGGCCAGACGTTCCTCGTCCGAGCCCGCCGCCACGGCGGACGCATCTATGCCGGCGACGCCCGCCCGGGCGCGCACGCCCTGAAGAGGCTGAAACCGCCAACAGGTCTGCGGCAGGGTGCCGGTGCCGTGGCCCGCGACCTCGCCGTGGGTCCAGGCCCAGCGGGCGGCGGCCATGGCGTCGGGGGCCAGGGTCACGCCCTCAGGGCTGGCGCCGGTCAGAACGATGTCCTCGCCGTCGGGCAGAAGGACGACGGCGCCCGCGCCGGCGGCGGCCGAGGCCTGTTCGGCCAGGCTGCGGGCCGTGGCGGCGCGATCCCGGCCGGCCGACAGGGCTTGGCTGGCGGCCAGCAGCGCCGAAACGGCGGCGGCGCGACGCTGGGCCGCCCGCGCCTGTTCGCGCACGCGCCCCGCCAAGGCGCCCGTCCCCAGGGCCACGCCCCAGAACAGGATAAGGGTCAGGACGTCCGTCGGCGACCCGATCAGGAAGCTGTAGCGCGGCTGGAGGAACAGGAAGTTATAGGTCAGAAAGGCCAGGGTCGCCGCCGCCAGAGCGGGCCTGAGCCCGTTCAGCACCCCCGCCGCCACCACCGCCGCCAGATAGATCACGCCCAGATCGACCCGCTCGAACCGGGCGTCCAGCAAGAGGGCCGCCCCTGTCGCCGCCAGGACGAAGGCCCCGCCGACCGGATAGCCGCGCCAGTCCAGCGCCGCCCGGACACCCGACCGTGTCGCCGGTTCGGGCGCGGTCAGGTCGCCCTCTGTCACGACGTGGACGGCGACCCCTTGCGCCTTGCGCAGCAGTTCGGTCGCCAGCGCCCGGCCGGTCCATTCGCTGAACCGCCCGCCGCGCGTTTTGCCGATGACGATCTGGGTGACGTTGTTGCGATGGGCGTGATCCAGCACGGCGCGCACCACATCGTCGCCGCTGATGGTCACGGGCCGCCCGCCCAGTTGCTCCGCCAGCTTGAAGGCCTCAGACAGCCGCCCCGCCGACCGGGCGTCGGCGCGCGATCCGCTGGGTCGTTCGACGTGGGCCACGGACCAGGGGGCGTCCATCATCATGTCCGACATCCGCCGCCCGGTCCGCACCAGGGAAGCGGTCATGGCGTCCCCGCCGACCAGCACCAGAATGCGCTCGTTCGCCGCCCACGGCCCCGACACGCCCCGCTCGCGCAGATGCGAAAGCAGTTGGTCGTCCACTGTCTGGGCCGCCCGGCGCAGAGCCAGTTCGCGCAGGGCCGTCAGGTTCTCGATCCTGAAGAAGTTCTCCGACGCCACGCGCGCCGTCTCAGGCACATAGACCTTGCCCTCGGCCAGGCGCGCCCGCAGATCCTCAGGCGTGATGTCGATGAACTCGATGTCGTCGGCTCCGGTGAGGACGCTGTCGGGCACGGCCTCGCGCTGGCGAACGCCGGTGATGCGCAGGATGACGTCGGACAGGCTTTCCAGATGCTGGATGTTCAGCGTCGTCCAGACGTCGATCCCAGCGTCGCGCAGTTCCTCCACGTCCTGCCACCGCTTGGGATGGCGCGAACCGGGCGCGTTGGAATGGGCGTATTCGTCGACCAGCAGCAGTTCGGGCCGCCGCGCGAGAGCGCCGTCCAGATCGAACTCCATCAGGGCGCGGTCGCGGTGTTCGATGGGTGCGCGCGGCATGACGTCCAGCCCGCGCAGCAGGCTCATCGTCTCCTTGCGGCCGTGGGTCTCGACCACGCCGACCACGACATCCAGCCCCTCGGCCTTTCGCCGGCGCGCGGCGCGCAGCATCTCGTAGGTCTTGCCCACGCCGGGCGACATGCCAAGAAAGACCTTCAGCCGCCCGCGCTTGCGGCGCGGAACGGCTGAATTAGCGGAGGTTGCCGGCGCCGTTTGGGGCAATCAGCCCTCCGCGCCGAAGCGGGCGTCCAGCGCGCGGTTGGTCATCAGGACATTAACATGCGGCTGGCCGATGAAGCCCAAGAAGGCCCCCTCGATGTGCGCCTCGATGATGCTCTGGACCTGCTGCACGGGAACGCCTCTGGCGCGGGCGATCCGCGCGGCCTGAAGCCGAGCGTAGGCCGCAGACACGTCGGGGTCGAGACCGGAACCCGAGGTCGTCACCGCATCGGCGGGGATGATCCCCGGACCGTCCTCGGCGCGGATAGCCCTGGCGCTTTCGGCGACGCGGGCGGCCAGGTCCGGGTTCAACGGCCCCAGGTTCGAGCCGGACGAGGCGGCGGCGTCATAGCCCTTGCCCGCCGCCGAGGGCCGCGGGTGCAGATAGGTCGCGCCCGCAAACGGCTGACCGATCAGGGCGGAACCCACGACCTGGCCTGCGGCGTCTCGGACAAGGCTGCCTTCGGCCTGATCGGGGAAGACCGCCAGCGCGATCCCGGTGACGGCCAGCGGATAGGCCAGGCCCAGCAGCAGGGTGAACAGGCCTATCATGACGACGGCCGGACGAAGTTGATTGACCATGATCGTCGCCTCAGAAGGCGGCTTTCAGCGTGGCTGCGGCGCGCGCGCCGTAGCCGTCGCCGAAGCCGTGCTGGTCGGTGTCGTGATAGCGCACGTCCAGCGCCAGATTGGGGGTCAGCTGATAGGCCGCGCCCAGGTTCCACGTCGTATAGTCCAGGTCCGAAGACACCCACTGACGCCCGACCGCGCCAGAGATCGTCCACTTGTCGGCGGGGCGGACGGCGCCGTTGATCTCGGCATAGGTCGCCTGATCCTCGGCCGCGCCGAAGAAGTCCGGCGAATAATAGACGGCGGCGCCCAGGGTTGCGGGACCGACGGCACGCGATGCGGCGGCTTTCAGTTCGACGTAGTCATAGTCCGCGCCCTCCGGCTGGCCGGGGTAGAGATAGCCGACCAGGCCGAAGTCGAGCGCATAGCCGGCGACTTCGGGTCGATAGCCGGCGTAGAGATCGACCTCGGCGTCCGTGCTGTCGCCGAAATCGACATTGGAGGCCCAGGCGCCGGCGTAGAATCCATTGTTCGTCAGATCGACGCCCGCCGATATCGCGGGTCTCTCCCGGGTCTGGCTGACGCCGCGAAAGACATAGTCGGAGGCCAGGGCGATATTGGCCGAGACCTTAGAAGCCGACAGTGTTGGAGCGGAGCCGTCCTGCGCCCTGGCTTGGCTGCACAGACCAAGGCCTGAAAGGCCCAGGATGCAGGCGGCGGCGAACCAGGCGTCGTTGCGGCCCGAGGCTCTGAAGAGGGGTTTACGCATGAAGATGTCCTTGGAAACACGCATCAGGCCAGGCCAAGCGCGGAAATGAGAAGGTCGATCAGCTTGATGCCGACGAAGGGCGCGATCAGTCCGCCCAGGCCGTAGATCAGCAGGTTGCGACCCAACAGGGCGCCGGCGCCGATGGCCCGGTATCTGACCCCCTTCAAAGCCAGAGGGATCAGGGCGACGATGACCAGGGCGTTGAAGATGACCGCCGACAGGATGGCGCTTTCGGGGCTGTGCAGCCGCATGATGTTCAGCGCGCCCAGCGACGGCAGGGCCACCACGAACATCGCCGGGATGATGGCGAAATATTTGGCCACGTCATTGGCCACCGAAAAGGTGGTCAGGGCGCCGCGCGTGATCAGCAGTTGCTTGCCGACCTCGACGATCTCGATGACCTTGGTCGGGTCGCTGTCGAGATCAACCATATTGCCAGCCTCGCGCGCGGCCTGGGCCCCGGTCTGCATGGCCACGCCGACATCGGCCTGAGCCAGGGCGGGGGCGTCATTGGCGCCGTCGCCGCACATGGCGACCAGACGGCCCTTGGCCTGTTCGGCCTTGATCAGCCGCATCTTGTCCTCGGGCGTGGCCTCCGCCAGGAAGTCGTCCACTCCGGCCTCCGAGGCGATGGCCGCCGCCGTGACCGGATTGTCGCCGGTGATCATCACGGTGCGCAGCCCCATCCGGCGCAGGTCGGCGAAACGGGCCTTCACCCCCGGCTTGACCACGTCCTTCAGGTGGATGACGCCGACCAGCATGCCGTTCTGAGTGACGGCCAGAGGCGTGCCGCCCGAACGGGCGATCCGGTCTACCGCCTGACGGAACTCGGCCGGGGCCGCGCCGTCGGTCAGGTCGAGATCCTTGAGCACGGCGTCGACCGCCCCCTTCCTCCAACTGTCCTCGCCGACATCCAGACCCGACTGACGGGTGACGGCGGTGAAGGGGATGGCGACGGCGCCGGCCGGCTGATCGACCGAGACGCCCGCATTGCGGCCCAGTTCGACGATGGAGCGGCCTTCCGGCGTCTCGTCGGCCAGGGACGCCATGACGGCGGCGGCCAGGGCGGCTTCGGGACGGACGCCCGGAACCGGGATGACCTCGGTCGCCATGCGGTTGCCGAAGGTGATTGTGCCGGTCTTGTCGAGCAGCAGGGTGTCCACATCGCCTGCCGCCTCCACCGCACGGCCCGAGGTGGCCAGCACGTTCACCTTCAACAGCCGGTCCATCCCGGCGATGCCGACGGCGGACAGCAGCCCTCCGATCGTGGTCGGGATGAGGGTGATGAACAGGGCGCCCAAGACCATCGGGTCCAGATCGACGCCCGAGTACGCGCCCAGCCCAACCAGGGTCACGACCGCGATCAGGAAGATCAACGTCAGGCCGGCCAGCAGCACGGCCAGGGCCAGTTCGTTCGGCGTCTTCCGGCGATCCGCGCCCTCGACCATGGCGATCATGCGGTCCAGGAAGGTCGAGCCGGGCTTGGCGGTGATGCGCACCTTGATCCAGTCCGAGACGACGGTGGTGCCGCCGGTCACGGCCGAACGGTCGCCGCCGCTTTCGCGGATCACCGGGGCGCTTTCGCCGGTGATGGCGGCCTCGTTGACCGAGGCGACGCCCTCGATGATTTCGCCGTCAGAGGCGATCACGTCGCCGGCCTCGACCAGGATGATCGACCCGACTTCGAGTTCCGAGGCGTTGGTCGAGACCACCGTGCCGGTCGCGGGGTCGACGATCAGCTTGGCCTTGGTCGTGACGCGGGTGGCGCGCAAGGAATCGGCCGCCGCCTTGCCCCGCCCCTCGGCGACGCTCTCGGCGACATTGGCGAACAGGACCGTGGCCCACAGCCACAGGGCCAATTGCACCGCAAATCCGGCCGACTGTCCGCCCGCGACGGCCGCCGCCGCCGAGATCGTGGACAGCAGCGCCACGATCCAGGTGGTGAAGATGACCGGGTTCTTGATCAATTTGACGGGGTTCAGCTTGACCACCGCCTCGCCCACGGCGCGACCGATCATCGCCCCGGAGAGCCCGCCCGCGAGGGGCGACGCACGGCAGCCCTCGCGGGGATCGAGAGTGAGTTGTGTCATGTCAGGATGTCCGAGGGATCAGGCGCCGGCGACCGCCGCCAGCACCTGGAAGTGCTCGACGATCGGCCCCAGGGCGAGGGCGGGCAGGAACTGCAGTCCGCCCAGGATGAGGATCACGCCAATCAGCAAACCGATGAACAGGCTGTTGTCGGTGGGCAGGGCGCCGACGCTGGACGCCAGCTTCGGCTTGGCGACCAGGCTGCCGGCGATGGCCAGTACCGCGACGGCGGGAATGAACCGCCCAAACAGCATGGCCAGACCCAGGGTTGTATTCCACCAAGGCGTATTGGCGCTCAGGCCCGCAAAGGCCGACCCATTGTTCGCCGCCGCCGAAGTGTAGGCGTAAAGCATCTCCGACAGGCCGTGCGGTCCCTTGTTCAGCAGACCGGCGAGGGCGGTGGGGAAGACGGCCGCGATCGCCGTAAAGCCCAGTATGGCCAGCGGCAGGATCAGCACCGCGATCATGGCGAACTGGATTTCGCGCGCCTCGATCTTCTTGCCCAGATATTCGGGCGTGCGACCGACCATCAGACCAGCGACGAAGACCGCCAGCAGGGCCATGACCACCATGATGGCGATGCCCGAACCGACGCCGCCGGGCAGGATCTCGCCCAACTGCATCAGGAACATCTGCAGCGCCCCGCCCAGGGGCATGAAGCTGGCGTGCATGGCGTTGACCGAGCCGTTGGAGGCGCCGGTCGTCACGACGGACCAGACGGTCGAGGCGGGGGCGCCGAAGCGGACCTCCTTGCCCTCCATGTTCACCGAGGCGTCCACGTGGGCCGCGACCAGGGACGGCGGCGGCTGGGTTTCGATGACGTACATCGCGGCCGAGGAGACGCTCAGCAGGATCAGCGCCGCTGTCGCCAGCGCCCTTATGTCGCGTCCCGCCAGCGCCGTGCGGCCAAAGGCGAAGAAGGCGGCCCAGCCCATGACGTTGATCGCCACGGCGGTCAGCAGATTGGTCATGGCGTTCGGGTTCTCGAACGGATGGGCGCCATTGGTGTTGAAGACGCCGCCACCGTTAATGCCCAGTTGTTTGATCGCCACCTGGCTGGCCGCCGGGAACAGCGGCAGGGTCTGCGACCCGCCCTCGACCCCGACGACGTGGACACTGGCGGCCAGGCTCTGAACCACGCCCAGCCCCGCCAGGGCGACCGCCAGGATCAGCGCGGCGGGCAAGAGGACATAGAGAGTGGTCCGCGTCAGATCGGCCCAGAAGTTGCCGACCCCCTCGCCGCGATGGGCCACGAAGGCCCGCGCCAGGGCGGCGGCGATGGTCGCCCCGGTCGCGGCCGAGACGAAGTTCTGCACCGTCAGACCAACCATCTGCGTAAAGGTCGACATCGTCGCCTCCCCGCCATAGCTCTGCCAGTTGGTGTTGGTCACGAAGCTGACGGCGGTGTTGAAGGCCAGGTGCGGCGAGACGCCCGCGAACCCCTGGGGGTTCATCGGCAGCACGCCCTGCAGCCGCAGGATCGCATACAGCAGCACAAAGCCCGCCAGGTTGAAGGCCAGCAGCGCCCCGGCATAGCCCAACCAGCCCTGGCTGCGTTTCGGATCGACGCCCGCCGCGCCATAGAAGACGGCCTCCACCGGCTTCAGCACCGGGTCCAGCCAGGTCCGCTCGCCGTTCCAGACACGCGACATGTAAACGCCGATGGGCCAGCCGAGCAGAACGGCCAGCCCGAGAGTCAGGGCGATCTCGCCCCATCCTTGAATGTTCATGAGTTTCGTCCCGGTCCGTCAGAACCGCTCGGGCCGCAGCAGGGCCGCGACCATATAGACGGCGACGACCACCGCCCCCGCCCCCCAGAGCATGGCGATCATCGTCATACCCGTTTCAACGCAACGGCCAGGGCCGCAAAGACGACGAACGCCCCTGCCCCTGTCGCCAGAAAAATCACATCGGCCAAGCCGGCCTCCTCAAGCTCAGATGAAGCGTGAAGAGATCATGGGCGGCCGTAACGGGGCGATGTGGATTCCCCGCCTCGGCGTAAAGGAAACATAAAAGCGGGGGTTCAGCCCCGCCTTGCAACGGCCTCTATGCAATCCGAAGGCGGTTCGGCGAATGGGATCGCCGCACGGCGCGCTGACGCCCTGCGTCCCGGTCGCCGTGCTCCGTCTATGACCAGACCGGCAGGAGGCTGGGAAAATACGACGTCGAAGAGCCGCGCCACGGCGGCGGCGACTGGCTCTTCAGCGCAGCTTCAGCTGGATCAACGGAGCCACCCGCATTCTGATGGAGCGCTATCAGCCCTTATCGCGCCGCCGCCCGAGGGGATCCGGGCGGCGGCGCACTGCAGCGTCAGAAGCGGTAACGCAGCCCCACGCCGTAGGTCGCCGGCGCGCCGACCAGACGCGACGCGCCGTTCATCTCCGGGAAATAGACCTCGTCGGTGATGTTGCGGCCGTACGCATAGACGGACCAGTTCGCCGCAGTCTCCAACTCGACCCTGGCGTTCAACAGGGTGTAGGCCTTGGCCGTATTGCCCGGCGTCGCGTTCAGGCGATTGGACTCCTCGCCATGATGCGAAACAGACAGGCGCGAATCCAGCCGCCAGCCGTTGTCCAGAACCAGCCCATGCTTCAGCGCCAGGGTCGCCGTCACGTCGGGCGCGCCCGGCAGCGGATCGCCGACCGTCTGCAGCACCTCGGCGACGCGAGCCGAGCTGAACGACAGGATTTCGGTGTCCAGGAAGGCGGCGGCCAGATCGACATCCAGCGTCTGGTTCGAGGTCTCGAACAGAACGGCGTTGATCGCGAACTCTATTCCCTTGCTCTCGGCCTCGCCCACATTGGCTCGGCCGTTGGTGTCATTGGCCAGGCGCGTCGTCGCCTGCAGTTCCTTGAACCTGTAGCTGAAGGCGTCCAGCGACAGGCGCAGGCGCGGGGTGGTCCAGCGCAGGCCGGTCTCATAGGCGGTGACCGTCTCGGAATCGAACGGCAGGGTCTCGGCCTGTGTGAAGATGGAGGTGCCGTCGAAACCGCCGCCGCGATAGCCCGTGCCCGCTGAAACAAAGACGTTCAGGCTTGGGTTGAAGGCGTATTTGGCCGTGATGCGGCCGGAGACATTGTCATCCTCGAACGCCCGATCCCAGATGAACGGATTGGTCGTGGCGAAGGTGGTTGTGAAGGTCGAGATGCCCCACGGGTTCAGGTCGTCGTTGCGCCCGCTGAACGTCGCCTCGTCGCGGGTGTAGCGCAGGCCGCCCGACAGGCTCAGCTTCTGGGTCAGCTCATAATCGACCTGGCCGAAAAGGGCGAAGCTGTTGCGCGTCTGCTTGTGAAGATTGTCGTACTTGGTCCGGGCCGTATAGCTGGTCCAGTGGGTGTCGAAGTCGATGTCGTCCGAGACGTAAAAGGCGCCGACGATCCAGTCCAGGCGACCGCCGCTGTCGTCGCTCAGGCGCATTTCCAGCGAGGTCTGACTCATCTTCTCATCGGCGTCGAAACGCGACGCGGGATAGGGCGAGCCGTCGCCGTTGCCCTGGATGGCGCGGGTCGAGCCTTGGACGTTGCCGATGACGGCCAGGTTCAGGTTCTCGCCCAGGGCGTGGGTCAGCATGGCGGAAACGCCATAGATGTCGATGCTGTGCGTCGGATATTCGGAGGAGTAGAATTCGTACGGATCATCGTTCTCGCCCGCGTTGGCGATGTTCGTGTCCAGGGCGGCGGAAATCCGGTCGTACTGGCGGGTGTCGCCGCGGTCGCGGCTGCCGAACAGCTTGACCGTCAGATTGGTCTGCGGGGCGAAGTCCATCGACACGGTGGCGCGGCCGGCGAACAGATCCTTGTCGCCGAACCCTTCGCGGCGGCCCGGATCGACGATCGGCGGAATCTGGGTCTGGGTCACGCCGCCGATGATGGGGCGAAAGCCGGCCAGATCGCCGGCGCCCGCGCCGGTCATGAAGCCCCCGCCCTGTTCGGCCAGCACCGCGACGCGCACCCCGAGCTTGTCGCTCAGAGGCCCGCCGACAGCGGCCTCCATTGCGGTGTAGTCATAGGAGCCGACCTCCAGCCGACCGTAACCCTCGATCGTATCGCCCGGCCCCTTGGTGATGGCGTTGATCACCCCGGCCGTCGTGTTGCGGCCATATAGGGTGCCCTGCGGCCCCTTCAGGATCTCGACGCGGTCCAAGTCGAACAAGGGCATGCCCAGATAGGCGTTGGACGTCTGATAGACCCCGTCCACGTGCAGGGCGACCGAGGGATTGCCGTTGGGCTTGTAGTCGTCGGCGCCGCCTATGCCCCGGATGCTGATCAGGCCGTAGTTCGTGCCCCCGAAGGCGTAGTTGACCGAAACGCCCGGAACCTCGTCCACCAGGCTGGTGACGCTGTCGATGCCGCGCCGCGCCGCATCGTCGCCGTCGATCACGGTCACGGCCAGGGGCACATCCTGAATACGCTGCGCGCGCTTCTGGGCGGTGACGATCACCTCGTCGAGGGTGGCGGCGTCCGTGGAGGCGTGACCGGCTTGCGAAACAGAAAAGGTGCGCTCGCCGACCTGCGCGGCGACCAGGCCCGAACCGGCCAGAATCTGGCGCAAGGCCTCCGCAGGCGCCATCACGCCGACGGCGCGCCCGCCGCGCCTGCCGCGCACCAGTTCGGGCGTGAAGACCACCTGGACGTCGGCGGCCCGCGCGAACCCGGTCAGGGCGGTCTCCAGCGACTGGCTTTCGATGGCGAAGGCGATCGGCTGCGCCGTCGAGGTCTGGGCCAGGGCCGGAGATGCGACGGCTAAAACAGCCAAGGCGCTGCAGGCCAGCAGCCCGCGTTTCAGAACGCCCGAAAATGGCGAGGAAATGGTCATTGGAAGCCCCTGAAATCTAGCAACCGGCCCCCGGCCGGCTCGCTCTCAGGAACGGAAGCGCCCCCCTGACCCCACACCCTGTCTTGCAAATTTCATCGAAGCTTTGCTGATCCTTCAGAGGATCGGATGCGCCACACGCCATCCGCGCTCCGCTTGACCGAAAGGTCGAAACCCGTCGCCAGCGCCAGGGCGAGTTCGCGCGCCCCGTCGTAACGGAACGAACCCGAGATGTGCCTGGCGCCGGCCTCGACATCCTCGATCGACAGGCGCTCGGCGGAATAGCGGTTGAAGGCGGCGACGACCTCGCTCAGCGGCCGGTCACGCACCACCAGACGGCCATCCCGCCAGGCCGTCTCGGCCTCCACATCGGCGGCCATCACGCGAAAGCCCGTCGCCGTCGCATCCCCCTTCTGACCCGCGCCGACATGGACCGATGTCTTGTCGCCCCGACGCGCGCCGATGGTCAGACCGCCCTGCTCCACCACCACCTCGGGCCGATCGCTCGACAGGCTCAACTGGAACCGTCCGCTGTCCGCCGTCAGCACCCGATCACCCGCGCGCAACACGAAAGGTCGGTCGCCCGCCACGAGGTTCAGATAGATCTGCCCCTGTTCCAGAACCGCCGCACGACGCCCGCCAACGAAATCCAGCCTCAGCCGCGTCAGGGGCGCCAGTGTCACCTCCGAACCGTCCGGCAGGGTCGCGTTCAACCTCTGTCCCGCCTTTGTCGCGATCAGGGCCCGCGCCGGCGACGCCGCGCCCAGTATCCACAGCCCGCCGCAAGAGGCCGCCACCGCTCCACCGGCCAAGCCGAACATGGCGCGGCGATTGACGCCCGGTCGCGGCCTGCCCAGAGCTTCGGCGCGCAGAGCCAGAACCTCCGGCTCGCCGGCGTCCATCTCCAGCATCCGCCAGGCCTGCTGGCAGGCGCGGTAGGCGGCGATGTGCGATGCATCCGCATCCAGCCACTGGCGGAAACCCGCCTCGTCCTGAGGGCTGGGCGTGGTCCCGCCGTTCATCCGCGCAAACCAGAGGGCGGCTGGATCGGCGTGGTCGTCGTTAGCCGTGCGTGGAATGGGCGGTGCCATCAGTGGTCCGCCTCTATCAGATCCAGCCTCAGCGCCGCCATTGCGCGCACCATGTGCTTCTCGACCGCACTGACCGAAATCCCCATTCGGCGCGCGATCTGGGGATAGGTCAGGTTCTCGAAACGCCTCAGGATCACAACCGTCCTCGCCCTCGGCGGCAGGGCGTCCAGCGCCGCCAGCATCCGCTTCAATCGCTGCTTCCCGTCCAAAATCTGCTCGGCGCCTGGCTCCTCGCTTTCAGGCGACAGGTCGTCGATGTCGACATGACGTCCCCTGCCCCGCGCCTGATCGTAACGCCCCCGGTCGCGCGCGATATTGGCGGCGGCCTCGAAGACATAGCCATCGACATTGTCCAGGCTGAACAGGTCGCCGCGTCGCAGCAAGCGCACGAACAGATCCTGCACCATCTCCTCGGCATCCATCGGCGAGCCGACCCGGCGCAGGAAGAACTGCATCAGCGGCCGCCGCAGCCGCCGCGTCAGATCGACGAAGGCCGCGTCGGGCGACGGCCGCCCCGCCAGTTCCGCCGTCTCGCAGCACATGTCCAACCGTCGATCCATGAGCGCCCAATGACGCTCAAGCTTCACCGCCGCATGTCGATTGCGCGACAGTTCGATATCGGATTGTCATTCAGCGGTCTGACGGCGAAGGCGGCCCGGACGACCGCCGCTTTGCGGCTCCCTGAATGTATCACTCCAGATACGGCCATGTTTCGATATCCGAATATCGAACCAGCGGACTTTTCCTCGGCGCCTCTGGAGACGGATCGCTTGACGTCATGCTCACAGCGCCGCCCAATTCTTATAGATATCTAAGGCCTTCTGAGGCGATGAAATCCACCACGAGTAGCCATTGCGGCGCCCGATCGAGATTTCATTGACATCGTCGTGGATCGTCTGGTCCTTGTCGCCGAAGATTGGACGCCCGGTCACCAGATCATAGTTCCGCGACCAGATGCGGCCCGCCCCTGGCTTGTCGATCAGCTTTCGCCCGTCATCCGTCATTTCGAACGACTTGTCGTAGACACGCACCGACTCCAGCCACTCGACACCGCCGCGCACGGCCGCCTTGATCGCCGACGACGGGTTCTGCTCGCCCATCAGGAAAATAAGAATGTCCGTGGTTTCGCCGCTTGCGATTGATCGTGGTTCGTAATTTCGCGCGCTTGTGGGCACTAGCCGCATCGGCTCGACTTGCTGAGGCCAGCCCAATAGCCGATCGCCCTGACGCACTTGCGCAGCGAGGATCACATCGATCGCCTTCTTAGTCGCCTGGGCCGCCTGGGCCTCCAACTCCACCGGCACGAAGTCGAATCCTTCGGCGCCATGGGCGACATCCCGCAGCAGCATGGCTGCGTTGGCCACTGCATTATCATTGAAGGTGATTGAGTCGTGGAAGCCGCCCTCGAGCGGCCAGATTTGAGGCCAACCGCCATTGGGATATTGAGCGCTCAACAGGTAGCGCACGCCTTTGATGACGCTCGCGCGCCAGCCATCGCCTTCGCGTCCCGGCGCATGGGCGGCGACCTTCGCCAGGAACCGCATTTCCGACCACGTCGCCTCATTGTCCAAAGTGCCCACGAAGGTCCAGAACCGATCGCCCGGCGCATCAAAGTTCGCCGGGTTCTGCTCCATGGTTTCCGCATCGTTTGAAAAACGCTGACCCGGCAGCCGCGCGATGCTGCGATCCTGGTTTTTGCTCCATCCGCCGGCGGGCGTCTGGAAACTGACGATCGCATCGGCGATCGCCCGCGCTTCTGCCGTGCCATACCAGGCGACGGGCCGATCTAGCGGCATATTGTAATGGCTGGGTCCGACGGCCTGGGGCGGCGGCGGCGGGGTCGCGCCGGCAGGAAGCTCGGCCGCGAGCGCGGCGCGGTCGGCCAGGTGCTGGGCCTGAGACCGTGCAAGATACTCGGCCCACGGGCCGCGTTCCGCGTCGGGGAAGGCCCCGACCCTGTCGCTCGTCAGGCCGACCGCTGGCGTGTTCAGCCGCAAGACTTCAGCCTGGGCGCCGCCGGAAACACCATACACAAGCGCTACGGCGCCAAGGGCCAAGATCGAACAGGCGGAAACGATTTTCATTGGTCTGACTCCCACAACTTTTTTGGTTTTCATGTTTGGCTAGATCGCAGGCCAATGACGCCGGACGACTCTGTCACCCCCGGGCCTCGGCCGTCCAAGGTGTCGATGTTGCAGTCGCGGAATCGCCAATTCTCGGCATTGGCGATGGCGCCCGCGTCCTGCACATCCCAGTCCAGCCCGTCGAAGGTGAAGTCCTTCAGCGGAGCCTCGGGATAGGCGGCGGCGGCGAAGCCGACCTTGCCGCCGACCGCCTTAATGTTCGAAAGGCGGACATCGTGAATGCGGGGAACACCCTGCTCGCGCGGAACCGGCGTGGCGAGCGCACGCCAATAGTCCGGCACGTCGGCCATGCCGACCGGTATCTGGGCGTAGCTGTAACTCGGATACCAGTTCAGATTGACCTGCATCAGGGTGCGCACATCCTGCAAATGGATGTCGCGCAGGCGGATGTTGGAAATCACGCCGCCGCGCGTATGCCCCGACTTGAAGAAGATCCCCAGCGGCACCGGATATTCAATCCTGAGCCCCGAGACCTCGATATCGTCGAAACCGCCCGAGGTTTCCGACCCGAACGTCATCCCTGCGTGGGCGTCGCGGACGATACAGTCGCGGATCGTCACCTGTCGGCATGGACGCGCCACACGCAGCCCATCCCAATCGCGGCCGGCCTTGATGCAGATGGCGTCATCGTTGACAGAGAGGTCGCAGCGCTCGACCACGACCCGCTCGGACGAATCTATATCTATGCCGTCGGTCGACGGACCCCGGCCGCCGACATTGTTACGAATGATCAAATCGGCGACCGTTATGTCGCGCGAATAGCAGATGTGGACGGTCCAGAAGCCCGAGCGCGCCAGATTCAGCCCCGAAACCTCGACCTGCTGAGAGTCATAGACATGGATCAGGCGCGGACGACGGCAATCATAGTCGGCCGCCCATCGCAGACCGCGAGGATCGTAATGCCGGCGCATCGCCCAATAGCTATCCCAGAACACCTTGCCGTCGCCATCGACCAGTCCCTCGCCCGTGATCTTGGCGTTTGCCTGCCGATAGATGTTCAGCAACCCGGCAGGCCAATGCATTTCGATACCCGCTACACGGGTGCGGACCAGAGGATATGCGGCAAGATCCTGAACACCGCGCAGCGTTGCGCCTCGGTCGATCACCAGGGTCACTCCCGACTTCACGAACAGCGAGCCAGACAGATATAGACCGGGCTTCAGGACAACGACGCCGCCGCCCTGTCCTGCGGCGGCATCAATGGCGGCTTGGATTTGACGAGTATTTATCGTCACGCCGTCTCCGACCGCGCCGTAGTCAGACGTATCGAAGGTGCGGCCACGGCTCTCTTGTGCAGACGTCGGCGTCGGCGCCGCCTGTGCAATCGCACTGGCGAGGCCCAACTGGAGCAGCGTGCGGCGATCGGCTACCATCTCGATTTCTCACATTCTGTTCTTTCGTCTCACAATAGTGGACGATATAAGGCTGGCAAGCGATACAGACAGCCACTGACAAAGAAATTGACACCGGTTACTGTTCGGCTCGCCTTTTGAGGTCGTCCGGACCGGAATGCGCCGCCTACAGCGTCGCCGGAGGAAAAGAATGGTTCTGCCGACCCGACCCTGCGTGGGCTTGCTCGCCGCTCTATTCAGCGCCGCGCCGCTGCCCGGCCCAGTGCTGGCGCAGACGGTGGGCGCCCTTCCGCCAGGCGTCGAGGGCGAATGGCTGACGGCGCGCGACCGCCCCGCGCTCTATACGGACATCGCCGCCGTGCCGTCGCGCCAGAGCACCATGGCCGCAGTCGAATACGTCGCCTCGTCCCAAATCGCCGCCATGGCCTCCGAACCCCTCGCCTTATCGACGGGCAGCAATCTGACGCAGATGTCCTCGAACTGGGTCGCAGCGACCTTTTACGTCGGCGCTTCGCGGCTTGCGCGTATTTCGGACGACAGACGGACGCTGCGATTTCTGAGCGCCGTGGCCGATCACTACAACTACAGCCTTCGCGGCGCGCGCTCGGGCAAGACGATGCTGAATGCGGACGATATCGCGATAGGCGATCTCTATGAGGAACTCTACGCTCGTCGCGGACAGGAAGGCGTGCTGATGCCGCTACGTCAGCGGCTCGACTGGCAGGTCCCTTATCTGGCCAGGGCCGACGACACGCCGGCTCTCGTCTGGTGGTGGGCGGACGCTTTGTACATGGCGCCGCCGGTCTTCGCCCGGATGACGGCGCTCACCGGCGACCCCAAATATCTGAACGCCGCAGACAAGGAATGGAAACGCACCGCGGCACGACTGTGGGTCGAGGATGAAAAACTGTTTCTGCGCGACGAGCGGTTCAAGGACGACGGACACCGCCAAGCCAATGGAGACCGAATATATTGGTCTCGCGCCAACGGCTGGGTGATGGGCGGTTTGGCGCGATGGTTGGAAGCCCTGCCTGCCGACTTCGCCAGCCGCGGCTTTTATATCGATCTCTTCGAAAAGATGGCCGGCCGGATCGCGGGCCTCCAGCAGGAGGACGGCCTGTGGCGCGCAAGCCTTTTGAACCCCTCAGCCTACCCCGAGGCTGAAACCTCGGGTTCTGTCTTCTACGTCTATGCCTTGGCTTGGGGCGTCAATCACGGACTTCTGGATCGCGACATCTACCTGCCGCATGTCTTGAAGGGCTGGGCGGCGCTGAACCGCCATATTCTACCCAACGGCTTGGTCGGCGCAGCGCAAAAGACTGGCGATCAGCCCGTATCGACCGCCCCCCAAGACGTCGGCCTCTACGTTTCAGGAACCTATATTCTGGCAGGCTTGGAAGTCGCAGCGCTGAACGATCCTATCCGGTCTCTGCCCTTAGCCGAACCCGCGCGAGACGCCGCTGAGGTCATCGCGGCCACCACCCCTGTGCCCCCAGCCCCCGTCACGGTCGTCGGCCCCGAAGAGATCCGGCGTCGCGATGCCGAGATGCGCGCCACCTCCGCGCTTTCCTATGATCCGGCCGATCTGAACCGACCTTCCACGATCGCGCCCTTGGCTCCGCCGCCCGAAGATCAGCGGCGACCGCGCGCCGTTGCGCGCTTCGCGCCGGATCGTCTGGACGATTTGTTGTGGGAAAATGACCGCGTGGCCCACCGAATCTACGGTCCTGCGCTTGAGGTGCGCGAGGCGCCGTCAGGCTCAGGCGTCGATGTGTGGGCGAAGCGTGTCCGCTATCCATTCATGGATCGTCAGTTGAAGTTCCCGAACTACCACGTCGATCGCGGGGAAGGTCTGGACTACTACGATGTCGGCCGCGGGCGCGGCGCGGGAGGTCTTGGCGTCTGGTATGACAACAAGCTGTGGACCAGCCGGAACTTCTCGACCTACGACATCCAGAAAACCGGCGGTGACGAGGCTCGCTTCAGCGTGACCTACCGTCCTTGGCCGGTCGACGTGGTCCGCACGGTTTCGGAAGTTCGCACGTTCAGCCTGCCGCTCGGATCGAACTTCACCCGTATGACATCGACATTGAGCTCCAATTCCGACACCCCTCTGATCGTCGGAATTGGCATCTCCAAGCGCAGCAACGACAATGGGCGGGGCTTCGTCACCCGGGATGCCGACCACGGTCGGTTGATGTTCTGGGAGCCCGACAATCCCGAGCATGGCTCGCTGGGCATCGCCCTTTCGGTCGACCCCGCAACCATCGAGGGTTTTGCCGAAGACGCCGACAACTATCTGATCCTTATACGTGTCACGCCCGGCCAGCCGTTCACTTATTATATGGGCTCAGCGTGGGACCGCGGGCTGGACTTCTCCAGTCGTCAGTCGTGGGAAGACTTCGTGGCAGGCCAGAGCTTCGAATTCCGGCCGATCCCACAGGAGGTCGATTGACCGCCAGGCCTGGGTCAGGTCTGGCCCAGGACAAACTTGTCGGGCGCAAGCGCCAGTCGCGAGAAGGCCGCGGCCCGTACCGCGCCCTTGAATGGGCTGACACGATTGTACCGGCACCCGATGGAGCATCGACCAGTCCCTTGCGGTCGATAGGTTAGAGGCGCCTCGGCCTGAACGACGCCATCGACAAAGCTGCGGTACATGCGGCCGTCAAAGGTCTGGGCGACATGGAACCAGCGGTTGACTGGAAAACGCTTTTCCGGGTCGATCAGCGTGTGGTTGTAACCCTGGCCTTTGGCGAAGGCGTCGAGCCACCACTCCCCGTCGCGCGTCCGGATTTCAAAGAGCATCCGGGTATCCGTCGCCAGCCCCTCTGACCCGATCTCCTGCAGGTGGAACCACCGCTGCTCGAAGGCGCCCCCATCGGGACGAAATAACGCCTCAAAGGTGAACGTCGTCGCCCCCGCCAACGGGTGAATGTCCAAAAACACGCCGTCGTCGCGTCCATTGAACTGAACCGCCTTGCCCCAGGGCGACATCACCAAAGTCGGCGCGCCTTCCAGGTGGACGGGGTTTCCGCCGATTTCATCAAGATTGTCGAAGAGCCAACGCACAGGTGGTTCGCCCGCAGGACGCGCAGCCAACGCGGCGCACCCGGTTGCAGTCATTCCCAATCCAGCGGTCAGAAGACGCCGTGTGATCATGGTTGGATCAGCCCTTGGCAGATAAGGAAAAGACGGCGCCTGACATCCGGCGCCGCCTTTCCAAAGCCTATCTCGTCATCAGGCGATCAGAAGCGATAACGCGCGCCGACATAAACCTGACGCCCAGTGTGATGGTAGACATAGGTGCTGTCGCGCGACCCGCCGATGTCGCCGTGGTTCTGGCGGTTGGCCTCGTCCGTCAGGTTCAGACCCTCCACGGAAATGCTCAGCTTGTCCGTGAGGTTGTAGGACGCCGAGGCGTCGATGGTCGTCGTTTCGGTCTTGCCTTGATACGGGATCAGACCCGTGGCCCCGTTCGCGCCGGGCACGCTCTGGAAGTAGGTGTCGCGATAGGCCGCCGACACCCGCGCGTTGAACTTGCCGTCGTCATAGTAAAGCGTCGCATTCCAGGCGTTCGGCGACAGATTCACCAGATCGGCGGTGACGAAGGCCGCACAAGTGGCAGTTACACAGTATTGAATTTCGGACTCGACATGGGTGTAGTTCAGCTGCGTGCCGATGTTCGACAGAAGGCTTGGCAGGAACGAGAAGGTTTGCTGATAGCTGATCTCGAACCCTTTCAACGGACCCCCGGGCGTATTCGTGGGGGTGCTGAACTGGTACACGTCACCCGCAGGTCGACCGCCAGCCGGGAAGGCCACAGGGTTCAGCGCCGTCAGTTGACTGTACGACAGAGGTTCTGTCGTCGTCTGCACATAGGTCGAGATGTCCTTGTAGAAGTAGGCGAAGGACAGCAGGGCCTCGGGCGCGAAGTAGTACTCGACCGACAGATCGTACGTCGTCGCCCGATAGGGGGCCAAGTCTACGTTGCCCAGCGAGGCCGTGTTGGTCGCCGCGCCTGCCGCGCTCAGCGTGAACACCGGCACAAGGCTGGTGACGGGCGGGCGCGCCATCACTTTCGCCGCCCCGAACCGAACGATAAGATCCTTCATCGGCTCGATCGACATGTTCAAGGACGGCAGGGTGTCGTTGTATTCGTTCTCTCCCCTCACCGGCGTTGCAACGCCGCCAACGTTTGAATAGCCCAAAGCGTCGACCTCGGTCTTCACCTGCCGGACGCCCACGTTTCCTCGGAACGGGACGCCCATGACTTCGGTATCCCAATCGGCCTGAACATAGGCCCCAGTGTCGGTTTCGGTCACCTCTCGCCAGTTGCCGTAGGTCGATGGGTTGCCGTTCAGGCCGATGAGCCGGAAATCGCCTCCCGCTACACCCGTGTCGCAGTTGCACTTGTAGTTCCAGACCGACTGAAGCGCAGCCAGGTCAGGGCGAACCCAGGTCGTCGCCGAGCCAGAAGGCAGGTCGAGATTGCGACCGAATCCTTCCAGCAGGTTGGTGACGGACGCCATGGTCGTGCCTGCCGGAAGCGCTGGCGAACCATTGGCGTTGGCGGGGCGGGCGAAGGCCCGACTGCTGGATTCATACTCTTTGCGGCTGATGCCGGCTTTCAAGGTCAGCCAACTGCTGAGGTCGAACTCCAAACCGGCTTCCCCGGTCGTATACACATTCTCCTGAAAGTTAGAGCTGATGCGCAGCTCCGAACGCGGTTGAGCCCCAGTCGGGCCGACCACGCTCCACTGGGTCGGGTCCGCAACGTTGAAGCCCCAGTTGATCGCAGGCAGGTTCCGGTTCTGACGGAAGTCGTAGGAATAGCCGTCCACGTTCTGACGGTCGATGATCGCGCTGACCTGCACGGGGTTGGCGAAGCTTGATTCCGCGCGACCGATCAGGCCGTTGAAGCGAAGACGGTCGGAGAACTCATGCTCGACCCCAAAGGTCATCTGCTTGAATTCGGTCTGCAACTCATCGAACCGCTGCTCGCTGCGGATATCCATGTCGTCGAGCTGAGCGTAGATCATCTCACCCGTGGAAGGGTCGATCTCGAAGCTCATGATATCGACCTGAGGCTTTCCGCCCTGATCGGCGCCGCGGCTAAGCGACCACGCCTGCAGGAAGTTCTCGCTGCGGGTCGAATCGAGCTTCGAATACAGCATGTCCAAGGTGAACAGGGTCGGACCATTCCCGGGGCGGGCCTGCAGGGACAGGGTGGCCCCTAAACGTTCCTGGCTATGTTCCAGGCTGCCATAGCGTGGAATACGGGGATGGTAGGTGCGCGCCGCATTCGGCAGCACGCCGCCATTCTGGAACCCGCCGTCTGTGCTGGCCGGTCCCCAACGCACCGAACTGAAGCCTTCTTCCAGGCTGTCACGCTCGCTGTAGGCGATGGAGAACAGGGCGCCGATCTGGTCGTCCGCCCAGGTGTTCGACACCAAGCCGGCGAAACGCGGGCTCCAGTCCTGCGACAGGTCGTTGTAGCCGTACTGACCCGAAATCGCCCCTTGGAAACCCATCTTGTCGAACGGTCGGCTGGTCCTCAGATCGACCGTGGCGCCCAGCGAGCCTTCCTCGGTTTCGGCCGAGGCGGTCTTTCGCACGGTGATATTGTTGAAAAGTTCGGAGGCGAAGACGTTGAAGTCAAAGCCCCGTCCGCGGTTCACCCCGCCTGAGGAGTCGGTCGCGCCGGTCGAGGCTTGCGCCTCGATGCCGTTGATGCGGGTGCGGGTGAACTCGGAACTCAGGCCGCGCACGGTGATGGACCGCCCCTCGCCGGCGTCGCGATCAATGGACACGCCCGGAATACGCTGGATGGATTCGGCCAGATTGGTGTCGGGGAAATCGGCGATGTCTTCGGCCGAAATGGCGTCCACGACGCCCGCTTCGCGACGCTTGATGTTCAACGAGTTCTGCAGGCTGGCGCGGAACCCCGTGACGACGATATCATCGACTTCGGCGGCGCCGTCCTGCTGCGGCGCAGCAGCGTCAGCGGTCTGGGCGGCGGCATCGTGGGCCATCATGGCCAGAGCGATCGCACCCAGCGAAACCGTGGCGACCAGTGCGTTTCGCGCGAATTTATGGCGTTGGGTCATTCTCGTGTCTCCTCCCAAATCTGGCGTCGCTAGGAACGAAACGTCCACGTTCACGCCACCCGCTGCTGGCGGGCGACACCGGTGTCACGACTTGTTGGCCAAGTCTCTGCTACCGGTGTCATAAATGTTTAGCCACAGATGGGGGCGTGTGGCAAGAACGTGGCTGCGCCGATGGCCCATTTGTAATCTGTCCCAAGTCGGCTGCCGGACACAAACCTTGGCGACCAGCCCCAGCAATGGAGACGAAGATGTCTGTCAGTGTCGAGTTCACATCACCATCTCCTTCAAACCACACGTTCCGCGCATCGTCATGCCGGGAGCCATATCGATGATCACACGTCGCAAAGCGCTCATGCTTGGGATGACAGCCGCGGCCCTCCCCCTTTCCGTCAGCGCAGGTTCGAACGATCCTCGGGTGCAGACCACCGCCGGTCCCGTCATTGGGGTTCGGTACGATGGCGTGAGCGTATTCAAGGGTTTGCGATACGGGGCGCCCACGCAGCGCTTCAGACCGCCTCGGAGACCTGAGCCTTGGCGGGATCCGATCCGCGCCGGGACTTACGGAGCAGCCAGTCCCCAACGCGGAAACGAGCCGAACCAGAGCGAGGATTGTCTCTTCTTGAATATCTGGACTCCAGGGACCGACGCAGCGCGTCGCCCAGTGATGGTCTATATCCACGGGGGCGCCTATTCGGCGGGCTCGGGATCGGACCCGCTCTATGACGGCGCACGATTGGCGACGCGGGGGGATGTCGTGGTGGTCACCCTGAATCATCGCCTGAACGTGTTCGGATACGCCTATCTCGCGCGGCTGGCGCCTGGGTTCGAGGATTCCGGCAATGCCGGGCAGTTGGACCTGATCCTGGCTCTGCAATGGGTGCGGGACAATATCGCGGCGTTCGGGGGCGATCCCTTGCGGGTCATGCTGTTCGGCCAGTCGGGAGGCGGCGCCAAGATCGCCACCCTGATGGCCATGCCGGCCGCCCAAGGTCTGTTCCACCGCGCCGCGACCATGAGCGGTCAGCAGGTCACGGCCTCCGGGCCAATCAACGCCACGACGCGGGCGACGGCGTGGCTGAAAGCGCTGGGCCTGACGCCGGATCGCGCAGCCGAGGCGGCGACGATGCCGGTGGAACGGCTGTTGGAGGCGCAAACCGCCGAGGATCCGATCCTGGGCTTCGGCGGCCTCTACTTCGGGCCGGTGCTCGATTTCCGCAGCCTGCCACGTCACCCCTTCTATCCCGATGCAGCGCCGATGGGTCGGCCGATCCCGATGATCATCGGCAATACCCGCGAGGAGACGCTGGGCTTCATGGGCGACGATCCCAGGAACCAGGGCCTGACATGGGACACCCTGGCTGGGCGGCTGACGCCGGGGGTCATGCGGATCGACATAACCCCCGAGGCGGTGATCGCCGGCTATCGCGCCATGCATCCCGACTGGTCGCCGGATCGAGTGCTGATCGCCGCCACGACGGCGGGGCGATCCTGGCGTGGAGCGGTGATCGAGGCCGAAGAACGCGCCAGGGCCAGAGCGCCCGCCTGGGTCTATCAACTGGACTTCCCCGGTGAGTTGACCTCGGGCCGCATGGGCGCTTTCCACACTGCCGACATCCCTCTGGTGTTCGATAACGTTCAGGCGACCGGCTCACACACGCGGGGCCCGGGCGCGCAAAGTCTATCAGACAGAATGAGCGACGCCTTCATCGCCTTGGCCCGCGATGGCGACCCGAACCATGCCGGCCTGCCACGCTGGGACCGTTATGAGTTGCCGCGTCGCCAGACCATGCTGATGGACGTGCAGCCGCGCATGGCCGACGACCCGCGCGGCGACGAGCGCGCCTTCTTCTCGGCCATCCCCTATATCCAGCCGGGGACGTAAGCGCACTTGGACTCCCGCGCGGAAAAAGCAGCCCAATGGGTCCAGCTTCCGATCGCGGCTAGTCCAGTGACAGCGGTAGATGCCGGGCGGATGTCACCTCGGCGGACCGAACACGCGCAGCCGACGTTGGGCCACGGAGCCTTTAAAGCGGGAAATCCAGCCGCGCGGCCCAGGCGCGGACCAGATCAGGCCAGACCTGGGCCGATTTGCCTTGGATCAGGCGGATGCCGAAACCGTGGCCGCCTTCTTGGAAAAGATGCGCTTCGGACGGCACGTCGGCGGCCTTGAGCGTGGTCAGCAGTTGCAGGCTGTTCTCGACCGGCACCGCGGCGTCGTCCATGGCGTGCAGCAGGAAGACGGGCGCCGCGCCACGCCAGTCCATCTTCTCCAGGGAGTAGGCCGCGATCCGCTCAGGCGACGGCGCTTCGCCCAGCAATTGGGTGCGCGATCCGGCGTGAACATAGGGGTCCGCCATGGTCGCCACGGGATACATCAGCACGGTCGCATCCGGGCGGAACGACACAGCATCGGCAGCATCCGTCGGCGCATAGGTCGCATCCGCACGCGCGCTGGCCAGACCCGCCAGATGTCCACCGGCGGAAGCGCCCAGGACGCCGATCCTGTTCGGATAGACGCCATAGTCGGCGGCCCGACTGCGGATAAGGCGGATGGCGCGCTGGGCGTCCTGTAGCGGCGCGTCAGCGCCAGCCGCCCAGCCGTCGGCGGGCAAGCGATAGCGCAGCACGAAGCAGGTCGTGCCGCTGGCGGCGAAAACCCGCGCCACGTCATACCCCTCCTTGTCGAGCACGGCCCAGCGATAACCGCCGCCAGGGATCAGCAGCATGGCCGATCCGTTCGGGCGCTGGGGCCGGAAGACGGTCAGGATCGGATCGGTCGTATATTGGGCGTATCGGTCATGAAAAGTCGGATCGGTCGAACGCTCTGGCACGATGGGTGTGACGCTCACTCCCCGCCGGCCCGGCGCGCCGCCGGGCCACAAACGTATGACTTCGGCCGGGTCGGGCGGGCCTGCGCGACCCGCGTCTGCTGTCGTCTGCGCCGACGCACGCGGCGCAGCCCAGGCCATCCCGGCCCCTGCGGCCAAACCCAGAAGCGCCCTGCGTTCGATATCCATCGTCATGCTCACATCCTGAAAGGAACGCGGCCGGACGATCACTCGCCCGGCCGCAATCCTCAATGACTTTAGGTCCTACGCCCCTCCGTCAGACCTTGGCCTGCTCGTATCTCGGCGAGATCAGATGCACGACCAGCAGCGCGATCAGATAGGCCGAGGCCGCGACGATGAAGATGGGCGTATAGGTGCCGATCTTCTCCAGCACGTAGCCGGCGTATTTGGCCATCGCCATGCCGCCGATGGCGCCCAACATCCCGCCGATGCCGACGACCGATCCCACGGCGGAACGCGGGAAGACATCGCCCGGCAGGGCGTAGAGGTTGGCCGAGAAACCCTGGTGCGCCGCCGTCGCCAGACCGATGATGCCGACCGCGACCCACAGGTTGGACGCCATGGCGGCGAAGGCCACAGGCACCGCGCACAGGGCGCAGATCAGCATGGTGATCTTGCGCGCCTTGTTGACGCTCATGCCGCGATGCATGAAGCGCGAGGAAAGCCAGCCGCCGCCGACCGAGCCGACGTCCGACAGCAGATAGATGGCGACCAGCGGCGGGCCGAACGTCTTCAGATCCAGACCGTATGTCTTGCCTAGAAAATCCGGCAGCCAGAACAGGAACATCCACCAAATCGGATCGATCAGGAACTTGCCCAGGGCATAGGCCCAGGTCTCCTTGACCGTCAGAAGCTTGGTCCATTTGACCTTTTCGACCACATCGGCCGGATCCTGCTCGATATAGGCCAGTTCGGCAGCAGACAGCTTCTTCTGCTCGCGCGGCCGGCGATAGATCAACAGCCAGATCGGCAGCCAGATCAGACCCAGAACGCCGGTGATGACGAAGGCCATCTGCCAGCCGAAGGCCAGAACCAGTCCCGGCACGATCAGGGGCGTGACGATGGCGCCGATATTGGTCCCCGCGTTGAACAGACCGGTGGCCAGCGCGCGCTCCTTCTTGGGGAACCACTCCGCGACCGCCTTGATCCCGCCGGGGAAGCCGCCGGCCTCACCGACGCCCAGCACCATCCGCGCCATCATGAAGTGCGACAGATCCCGCGCCGCACCGTGCATGATATGACCGATCTGCCAGATGCCGAAGGCGATCCCCAGGCCCCAACGGGCGCCGATCCGGTCCATGATCCGGCCCCACAACAGATAGGCCACGGCGTAGGACGCCTGGAACCAGAAAACGATGTCGGCATAGTCGGTTTCCGACCAGCCGAACTCAGCCGACAGGGTCGGCTTGAGGAAGCCGATCATCTGACGGTCGACGTAGTTGATGACCATGGCCGCAAACAGCAGCCACATGATGATCCAGCGATACTTGCCGGGTGATGGCGCCTTGATCTGGATCGGCGGCGCGACGGAAGCGTCTGACATGGTTATGAAAACCCGTTCCTGTTATTTCCTCGACGCATCCCCTGCTCTTTTCCGTCCCTGAACGGCGGCGGGGTTGACGTCCGATGATGTTTACTGGGCTTCGGCCTTGACGACCGAACAGTGAAGCTCTGCGATACCTCTGAAAATGCAAACGGCCTCGTCGCCGGCATGGACGCGGTGAACCCCCGTGACGGCGCCGGTCGAGACCAGCGCGCCCGCCTTCAGCGGACGCCCCCAGCGCGCGCAATGCTCCAGAAGAAACCGCACGGATTCCATCGCGCCGCCCGCCAGGGACAACGAACCGCCCGTGCCGACGCTGGCGCCGTTGATGACCGTTTCGACCTCGATGTGGTCCAGGCGTTCGCGCCAGTTCTCGACCTCCGGGCCGATCATCAAGCCGCCGTTGTTGCCGAAGTCGGAAGCGACGACGGCCGATCCCAGGTCATTGATCGCCGATAGAGGGCTGCCGGCCAGTTCGACGCCGACGAACACCTTGTCGACGGCGGCGACAGCCTCCTCGATGGTCCAGTCCGTCTTGGCGGGATCGGCGTCGGCGCCGATGCGGGCGATGAACTCCGATTCGACGGCGGCGAAACCGCCCTCGATCTCGGGCAGCGGCACGACCGTGTCGCCGGGGGCCGGCCAGACATTGCGCGCGAAAATGGCCCCCGCCAGACGATGGACGCCCAGAGTTTCCTGCTGCGCCGGCGACACGCCCCCCACCTTCCATCCCACCACCGCGTCGGGGAACAGTCCGATGGCGATGTCCTGAATGGCGTAGGATTCCGTCATGCTCTGGGGAATGGCGCCCGGATAGTCGGGCGTATGGCGCGCAGCCAACCGCGCCTCGACGAACCGCCGCGCGATCACGGCGGCATCGGCGGCCGTGGTGTCGGTCTCGTCCGCAAGATTAGGGGTCGAAGTCAAGATCGTAGCCTCGTGAATAGAGCGCGATAAGAAAGAGGAAGGAAACCGGTGTCAATCCGGTTTAGCGCACACCCATGGCGTCGGCGACGAGTCGCGTCTATGCGTTGAAGCTCCACATAGAGAAGGAGCCGAACCTTGGCTCAAGACGATCCGCGATCCGGCAAGCCGGGCAAGCGGGCCACCATCAACGATGTCGCCAGGGAGGCTCAGGTCTCCAAGAAGACCGTCTCGCGGGTCATCAACCAGTCGCCGTTCGTCAAGGAAGACACGCGCGAGCGGGTCAACGCCGTCATCAAGACGCTGGGCTTCATCCCCGATCCCCAGGCGCGCGCCCTGGCTTTCCGGCGATCTTTCCTGGTCGGGCTGATCTACGACAACCCCAGTCCGACCTATGTGGTGAACATGCAGCAGGGAGTGTTGGACGCACTTAAGGGCTCCGGCCTGGAACTGGTCGTCCACCCTTGCAACCGCAACTCCCCTACCCTGCTGGAAGATATCCAGGGCTTTGTCGAGCGGCAGCGGCTGTATGGCGTCGTCATGCCGCCGTCGGTGTCGGAGGATGAACGGGTCATCGACCTGCTGCGCGATCTCGACTGCGCCTATGTCCGCATCGCCTCGGTGGCGCTCGACGAGCCGCAATCCATGGTGGTCACCAACGACTGGATCGGCGCGGCCGAGGCGGCGACGCATCTGGCGGACCTGGGACACAGTCGAATCGGTCTGGTGCGCGGCCCGGACCTGTTCCGGTCGTCGGCCGTGCGGGGCCAGGGCTTCCTGGACGCCCTGGCCGAGCGCGGCATTCCGCTGGACCCGGCCTATGACTTCAAGGGCGCCTATACGTTCGAATCGGGCGTCGAGGCTGGGCACGCCCTGTTGGCGCTGGATACGCCGCCGACCGCCATCTTCACCCTGAACGATGACATGGCCATAGGGGTGATGCAGGCGGCGCGGGATCGCGGTCTGGAGTTGCCGCGCGACCTTTCTGTCGTGGGCTTTGACGACCTGCCGATGGCGGCGCGGGTCTGGCCCAATCTGACATCGGTCCGTCTGCCGATCCGCGACATGGGGCGGATGGCCGCCGAAAAGCTGCTGGCGCCGATGCGCGGCGTCGATCCGGCGAAGATGCAGCAGCCGGACGTTCGCCCCGCCCTTGTCGTACGCAAGTCGGCGATTCCTGCGTCCTAGAAAATCGGTCGGCGCGCGCGGTCGTGCGCCGACCTCCAGACGTCAAGCCGTTTCCAGCGCGGGCTTGGCGGCGAGTACGCCCTTCAGATAGTCGCGGATGCCTTCATCCGTGGCGTTGGCGAAGAAGTAATCTTGGAAGCGCTCGCCGGCGATGGCGGCCTTCAACAGGTCCTGATCCATGGTCCTCAGCACCGTCAGCATGTCGTGGCAGGTGACGGCCTTCAGGGTGCTGAGGACGCCGCGGTTCTTGCGCATGATCTCGGCGCGTTCCTTGGGATAGCCCAAGCCGCGCTCGCCCTCGAACAGCTTGCGATAGACATCCTGAAGGTTCAGTTCCGCCGCCCAGCCGAAGCCCTTGGCGTAAGGCATGGAGATGGCGTTGCCGTCGTTGATCTGACCGAACAGGAAGGCGTCGGTGGGATCGATCACCAGACCGCAGAAGACTCCGGGCATGCTGTTGCAGGCCAGCATCGAGCCCATGCCCGTGCCGCACCCCGTCACGACGAAATCAGCCGCGCCCGAGTTCAGCAGAATGCCGGTCAGGACGCCGTTCATCACATAGGTCAGCGACGCCTTGTCCTCGGGCGCGTACATTCCATAGTGGAAGACCTCGTGGCCCAGCGGCTCCGCGACGGCGTTCAGGGCGGCGTTCACCGTCTCGCTTTTGGCGGCCTGGCTGTTTTCGATGATGAGAGCGATCTTCATGGGTATCCTCAGTGGCGACTGTGCGGGCGAGCCGACAGATGTGGTTATCATCTAACCATTTACATCTGTATATGACACCGGTTACCACCTGAGACAAGTCGGGTCCGATCCGACGTTCGAAATCGACCTGAGAGGAAACACCATGAGCAATCCGTTCGACCTGACCGGCAAGGTCGCCTTGGTCACCGGGGGCAACACGGGTCTGGGTCAGGGCATCGCCCTGGCCTTGGCCGAGGCCGGCGCCGACATTGTCTCGGTCGCCCTGTCCGATTCCGACGATACGGTCGCCCAGGTTCAGGCCATGGGCCGGCGCGCCCACGCCGTCAGCGCCGACCTGACCTCGATCGAACCGGTCGAGCGCGTTCTGGCCGAGGCGCTTCAGGCCATGGGTCGGGTGGATATTCTGGTCAACAACGCCGGTCTGATCCGCCGCGCCGACGCCGTCGACTTCTCCGAAGCCGACTGGGATCTGGTGATGAACATCAATCTGAAGACCGTCTTCTTCATGAGCCAGGCGGTCGCCCGCCACTTCATCAAACAGGGCGACGGCGGCAAGATAATCAACATCGCCTCCATGCTGTCCTTCCAGGGCGGCATCCGCGTGCCGTCCTACACCGCGTCCAAGTCTGGCGTGGCGGGTCTGACCAAGCTGATGGCCAACGAATGGGCGCCGCACGGCATCACCGCCAACGCCATCGCCCCTGGCTATTTCGCCACGGCCAACACCCAGGCCCTGCGTGAAGACCCGGTGCGGTCGGCCGAGATCCTGGGCCGCATTCCCGCCGGTCGCTGGGGCCAGCCCTCGGACCTGGGCGGCGCCGCCGTCTTCCTGGCCAGCCGGGCCTCCGACTATGTTCAGGGCGCCATCCTGCCGGTCGACGGCGGCTGGCAGGCGCGCTGAGACACGGTTAGCCTTCCGACATGACCAACACCGCCTCGGGTCCCTCGGCCGCCTCCCGCGCCATCCTCTGCTTCGGCGAGATGCTGCTGCGGCTGTCGCCCAATCAGAATGAACTGCTGATGCAGTCCCCCGCCCTGACCGTGCGTCCGGGCGGGGCCGAGGCGAATGTCGCCGTGGCCCTGGCCCGCTTCGGCGCGCCGACGCGGATGGCGACGGTCCTGCCGGACAATGCGCTCGGCCACGCCGCCCGCGACGAGGTGCGAAGGCACGGCGTCGACACCACCCCCATTGTCTTCACGGCGGGACGAATGGGCCTGTATTTCCTGACGCCCGGCGCCGTGCGCCGTCCGTCCGAAGTCCTCTATGACCGCGCGGGTTCGGCCTTCGTCGAGCATGTGAACACCGCCTTCGACTGGGACCAACTGCTGGACGGCGTCGAATGGCTGCACGCCTCGGGCGTCACGCCCGCGACCGGCCCCAACGGCTCGGCCGCCGCTGTCACCATCATCGAGGCCGCGGCCAACAAGGGGGTGAAGGTCAGCTATGACGGCAACTTCCGCGGCAAGCTGTGGGACCAGTGGGACGGCGATCCGCCCGCGACCCTTGGCCGGATGCTGGCCGGCGCCACCGTCGCCTTCGCCGACGACCGCGACTTCGCCTTGGTGCTGAAGACGACGTTCGACAGCCCCGACCCAGCCGAGCGCCGCCGTCAGGCCGCCAAGGCCGCCTTCGCCGCCTTCCCCCGCCTGGAACGCATCGCCTGCACCCTGCGGGTTCAGGACAGCGTCGCCGACCAGGCCCTGTCGGCGGTCATGCTGACCCGCGACGGGGACAGCATCATCGAGACCCATGCCGAAGCCATCCACCTGACCGGCGTCGTCGACCGCGTCGGCGGCGGCGACGCCTTTGCTTCCGGCGTCCTGTTCGGTCTGTGGAGCGGATGGGTGGATCAGCAGGCGCTCGACTTCGGCCTGGCCGCCGCCGGACTGAAACACTCGGTCCCCGGCGACTTCAACCTGTTCACCGCCGACCAGGTACACGCCGCCATGAGCGACGGCGGGTTCGATATCCGGCGATAGGCGGATGCATCCTGATTTGGAGGAGGCTGGGGCGACAAGTCCCTGCAGCCCTTCCCGTCAGCGTCGGGGGACTAGGAAACCGGTGTCAATCATGCTTGATTGATGTTTCGAAACGGTCGCCAAGAACCGTCCGAGAGAGGTCACACCAGGAGTTCCCATGCCCGCCACATGAACCGTCGCGCCCTGCTGGCCGCAGGCGCAGCCGCCACCTTCGTCGCCGCATCCGCCCCCGCCTTTGCCCAAGCGTCGCCTGAGCGCGCCGCCGTGCTGGACGCCATGAAGCGCGCCGCCCGGTTCATGAGCGAAGAAGCCGCCGTCGATGGGGGCTATGTCTGGCAGTATCTTCCCGACTTCTCGCGCCGCTGGGGCGAGCTGGAAGCCAATCCGACCATGATCTGGGTCCAGCCGCCGGGCACAGGCACCGTGGGCCACCTGTTCCTGGACGCCTATCACGCCACGGGCGACGAGTTCTATTACGAGGCCGCCAAGAAGGCCGCCGACGCCCTGGTCAAGGGCCAGCACCCGCTGGGCGGCTGGAACTATGTCATCGACACCGCCGGCGAGGAGTCGCTGAAGCAGTGGTATGGGACGGTCGCCGCCAACGCCTGGCGGCTGGAGGAATTCCATCACTATTACGGCAACGCCACCTTCGACGACGCGGGCACGTCGGAGGCGTCGCAACTGCTGCTGCGCGTCTATCTGGAGAAGAAGGACCGCAAATATCTGGCGCCCCTCAACAAGGCGATCAGCTTCGTGCTGGAGAGCCAGTATCCGAACGGCGGCTGGCCCCAACGCTATCCGTTCGTCGAGAACGGGGGCCTGCACGGCCACGCCGACTATACCCCCTACATCACCTTCAACGACGATGTGGCGGGCGAGAACCTGGAGTTCCTGATCTACGCCTATCACGGCCTGGCGCGGAACGGTCGCGGCGACCCGCGCCTGCTGGACGCCATCAATCGCGGCATGGACATCTTCGTGAAGACCCAGCAGCCTCAGCCCCAACCGGCGTGGGGCCTTCAGCATTTCCCGGACACCCTGAAGCCGGCGGGCGCCCGGACCATCGAGCCCCAGGCCTTCGCCACCCACACAACCGGCGCCAACATCAAGTCAATGCTTGGCTTCTATCGCCTGACCGGCGACCGCAAATATCTGGCGCGCCTGCCGGAAGCGCTGGACTGGCTGGATCAGGTCGCGGCCAAGCCCCCGCTGAACACGCCGGGGCGGACGCATCCGACCTTCATCCTGGAAGGCTCCAACATGCCGATCTACATCCACCGGCGCGGGTCCAACATCGCCAATGGTCAGTATTACGCCGACGACAATCCCACCAATCTGATCGTCCACTACGGTTCGTTCCGCAATGTCGACACCGCCGCCCTGCGCCGCGAATACGAGCAGTTGGCGGTCATGCCGGTCAGCGAGGCGACGCACGGCTCTCCGCTCAAGGCGCGGCCCGGCTCTCTGAACCTGCCGACGTATTTCACCCTGCAGGACGTGGATGTCTGGGACATGTCGACCGACGCACGTCGCCCCGCCCGACCGGCCGCCGGCCGCGCCGCCGAGGTGATGTCAGGTCTGAACGCGCGCGGCTATTGGCCCACGCCCCTGACCACCACGTCGAACCCCTATAATGGCCCCTCCCCAACCGCCGTCACGGGCGGCGAGTACCAGACGACCCGCGTCGGCGACCTGTGGGACACCTCGCCCTATCACACCGACTTCCCGGTCGAGGGCGTCTCGACCTCAGTCTTCGTGCGCAACATGGGCGACCTGATCGAGGCTTTGGGAGCGTAGGGTACGGCAGCAATGAGATCGATATGTCCCTGATCAGGGACATATCGACACGCTCATTGACGGCGATAATCCCATTTTGTAGTCTTAGATATCATAATGCGGAAGGCGCGCGTTATGGTGAAGCGGATGCGCCCGGCTTCGGCGTCGAGTTGAACCGCGACATCGCCCTGCATCGCCCCTACGCGCGTTAAGACGAAAGCCCTTCCCCCACCATGAAACTGCTGCGTTACGGCCCCAGGGGCCAGGAAAAGCCGGGCACGCTGGATACTGAGGGGCGCATCCGCGACCTGTCGGGCCACATCGCCGACATCACCCCGGACCAACTGCATGGCTCTGCGCTCGAGGCGCTGAAGGCCATCGACCCGACCACCCTGCCCCTGGTCGAAGGCCAGCCCCGCTATGGCGTGCCGATAAACGGCGTGCGCAAGTTCCTGGCCATCGGCCTGAACTTCGCCGACCACGCCGCCGAATCCAACCTGCCGATCCCGGCCGAGCCGGTGCTGTTCACCAAGGCCATCACCTGCCTGAACGGGCCGAACGACGACGTGGTCATTCCGCGTGGCTCGGAGAAGACCGACTGGGAGGTCGAGCTGGGCATCGTCATCGGCAAGCCTGCGTCCTACGTCACCAAGGAAGAGGCCCTGGATCACGTCGCCGGCTATGTGCTGATCAACGACGTGTCCGAGCGCGCCTATCGCATCCGCCTATTCCGCCTCCAAGGCCGGGGTGATCGGCTTCACCAAGTCGCTGGGCAAGGAGTTGGCCGGCAAGGGCGTCGTCGCCAACAGCCTGACCCCCGCCACCTTCGAAAGCCCCATCCTGGAGCAGTTGCCCCAGAGCCAGGTCGACTACATGCGCTCCAAGATCCCCATGGGCCGCCTCGGCGAGGTCGACGAAAGCGCCGCCATGGTCTGCTTCATGGCCTCCGAGGAATGCAGCTTCACAACCGCCTCCACCTTCGACACCTCCGGCGGAAGAACGACGTACTGAAAGGAGCGGCGCACACCCCGCTCGTCATACCGCCGAAGCCGCATCAAGACGGCGAGGCGCCGAGGACATCCAGGAGAGTACCCCATGGTCATCGAAACCGACGCCGCCCACACCCCCGGAGGGCTCGCCAAACCTTCCGGTTCGCTTAAGGGCCCGCTGGCCTTCGCCATCGCCTGCTTCCTGATCTGGGGCTTGGCCTATGGTCTGCTGGACGTGCTGAACAAGCATTTCCAGGAGACGCTGAACATCAGCCAGGCCGACAGCGCGTGGCTGCAGATCGCCTATTTCGGGGCCTATCTGCTGCTGTCGATCCCGGCAGGCATGTTGCTGCACGCGCGCGGTTACAAGTTCGGCATCGTCTCGGGCCTTGCGGTGACCGCCATCGGCGCCCTGTTGTTCATCCCGGCGGCGGGTGCGGGCGCCTTCCTGCCCTTCGTCGGCTCGATGTTCGTTCTCGCCGCCGGCCTGTGCATCCTAGAAACCAGCGCCGACACCTACGTCAACGTCCTCGGCGATCCGGCCAAGGCGTCACAGAGGCTGAACCTGGCCCAGTCGTTCAATGCGCTGGGCGTGTTTTTTGGCCCGCTGATCGGCGGGACGGTGTTCTTCAGCCCGACGACGACCGAAGCTCTGGGCGGCGCGACGCGCTCGATCCAGGTCGTCTATGGGCTGATTGCGGTCGGCGTGGTCCTGTTCGCCATCGCCGTCTGGCGCGCCCGCCTGCCCGAGAGCGGCCTGTCCGACCACGGCGGCGCGATCGAGGGCGACGCCTCCGACCTGCCCCTGTCCAGACAGCCGCACTTCATCGCCGGCGTGATCACCCAAGCGCTCTACATCGGCGCCCAGGTCGGCATCGGCGCCTACTTCATCAATCTGGTGACCCACAACTGGCAGGGCCTGACCTCGCAGCAAGGTGCCTTCATGCTGTCGCTGGCGGCCATCGGCTATCTGGTCGGCCGCTTCTTCGCCACAGCCCTGCTGCTTAAGATCAAGCCGCGCGTCCTGCTGACCACCTATGGCGTGATCAACGTCGCCCTGACCCTGATCGTGGCGGCGGGCATCGACAAGGTTTCGCCCATCGCCCTGCTGGCCGTTTTCTTCTTCATGTCCACCATGTTCGCCACCATTTTCGCCCTGGGCACCACCGGCCTGGGCGCGGGGACCAAGAAGGCCTCGTCCCTGATGGTCATGGCTATTGGCGGAGGCGTGCTCCTGCCTTGGCCCATGGGCAGGATCGCCGACCTCTACGGCGCCAATGTCGCCTTCCTCCTTCCCGCCGCCTGCTTCACCGTCGTCGCCTGGTATGGCTGGAAGGGCGCCGGACTGGGGCCGAAACCGGAGGTGAAGTAATGCGTCTTTGCAACGCTCTGCTCGCCTTCACCCTGCTGGCCGGCCCCACAGCCGCCTGCGCCCAGACTGTGACGCCTACGGCCGCCGTCGCCCCAACCGCGCCGATCGACCGACACGCCCTGGTCACGCGCCACAACGTCAGCCTGACGGCCATCGATCGCCACGCCCCGATCATGCTGGGCAACGGCGACTTGGGATTCACCGCCGACATCACCGGGCTTCAGACTTTCCCGGAGCAGTATTCGGAACTGTCGCCCCTGCTGACCATGGCCCAGTGGGCGTGGCACAGCTTTCCCAATCCGAACGCATATACCGAGCAGGACGGCCTGATCGAGGTGCCGGTGCCCGGTCGGGGCGAACAACCTTATGCCTGGATGAAGTCTTGGGCCGTGGCCGAGACCCAGCCCGCCTACACGTGGCTGCGCGCCAATCCCCATCGGTTCTCGCTCAGCCGCATCGGCCTGACCTTCGCCGACGGCAAGCCGCTGGACTTCGCCAAGGTCGCCGACACGCGCCAGACGCTGGACCTGTGGACCGGCGCCCTAACCAGCCGCTTCACCTATGACGGCCAGCCGGTCGAGGTGGTGACCCGCGTCCACCCCACGCTGGACATGGTCATGGTCGAGATCGCCTCACCCCTGGTCGCGTCGCAGGGCCTGGGCGTCCAAGTCCGCTATCCGGGCGTGAACCCCGCAATCAATCCAGATCCGACAAGCTTTGACGCCACGGGCGCGCAAAGCCTGACCATGGTCGCCTCCGACACGGGCGATGTCCATATTCGTCGCACCCTGGACGACACCACCTATTATTCCGGCATCACCGCTTCCGGTAAGATCGAGCAGAGCGGCGCCGACGCCTTCCGCGTCGCCTCGTCAGGTCGTGATCGACTGACCGTCATGGTGCGTTTCGAGCAGCACGAGCCCGCCGAAAAAACACCCGCCTATTCCGCCGGCGTCCAGGCGACCGCCGCACATTGGAACGGCTTTTGGACCCACGGCGGCGCCGTCGACTTCACCGGCTCGACAGATCCCCGCGCGGCCGAGCTGGAGCGCCGCGTAGTCCTGTCGCAATACCTGTCAGCCGTGAACGGCGCCGGCGAGTTGCCGCCGCAGGAAGAGGGCCTGTTCTCAAACAGTTGGTACGGCAAGTTCCACCTGGAAATGCACCCTTGGCATTCCGGCTGGCAGGCCATGTGGGGCCATCCCGACATTCTGGAGCGCAGCCTGCCTTGGTATGTCGGCAATCTGGCTAACGCCCGCGCAGAGGCCGCTCGCCATCACGTGAAAGGCGCCTGGTGGCCCAAGATGGTCGGGCCTGAGGGCCGCAATAGCCCCAGCCTCGTCTCGCCTTTCATCATGTGGCAGCAGCCGCATCCGATCCTTCTGGCCGAACTGGTCTGGCGCGCCGACAAGGACGCCGCAGTGCTGGATAGATACGGCGAGGTGGTCGAAGCCACCGCTGATCTTCTGGCCTCCTGGCCCATCGAACACGACGGCCGGCTGAACCTGGGCGCGCCGATGATTCCGGCTCAGGAAAACTACGATCCCCTGACCACGGTGAACCCGACGTTCGAGGTCGAATATTTCCGCTGGGCGCTGGAAACCGCGCAAGCCTGGCGCGAACGCAAGGGCCGGGCCCGCCGCGCCGACTGGGATCAGGCTCTGGCGAAGATCGCACCGCCGCCGATGAAGGACGGCTTGTATCTGCCCGTCGAGAGCGTGCCCGATTTCTGGGGGGCGGCCATGTCAGACGCCTGTCGCAGACACGCAGCGGCAGCCCAGTGCAAGAACCGCGACCATCCGTCCTTCCTGATGGCTTATGGCTTCATCCCCGGCGCGCGGATCGATCCGGCCGCCATGCGCCGCACCTTCGAGGCGGTGGAGAAGACCTGGGACGTGCGCCAGACCTGGGGCTGGGACTTCCCGATGATGGCCATGACGGCGGCCCGCCTTGGCGAACCCGAAAAGGCCGTGGACTGGCTGTTCGCTGATTTGAAGAACAATCAGTGGGGCGTCACCGGCATGACCCCGCGTGTTCACCTGGACGAGCACGCCGACGAACTGGTGCCCGTTTCGGCCGGCGCCGGCGGGGTGACGATGGCGGTCAATCCCGACGGTCCCGGCTATCGCCGCGCGGCCGAGACCTATTTCCCGTCCAACGGGTCGCTGCTGATGGCCGTCGGCCTGATGGCGGCGGGCTGGGACGGATCGAGCGGCCACGCGCCGGGCTTTCCCAAGGAAGGCTGGACCGTCCGGGTCGAAGGCCTGACGCCCGCGCCGTAATCAAGATAACCGAGAGGAACGCCCCAAAATGACGACCTCCAGACGCACCGCCCTGAAGGCCCTGCTCGCCGCCCCCGCCGTCGGCGCCCTCGCCACGACGAACGCCCAGGCGCAGGCCGCGCCCACCCTCTCGCCGGCGCCGGGCCAGACCCCGGTCTGGCCGGCGCCCAACACTGCCCCGCCTTCGACACAAGAGACGCCTGTCGAGCCGCCGCGCTGGGAGGGCCCCGTGCCGAAGGAGTGGGTCGATCCGAAAACCGGCCATCGCATCCGCCGTGTCTCGCCCGACGGCGGGGGCGGAAAGCCCTACTTCTACAAGAATATGTTCCTGCCGAAGAAGGCTGGGGCGCCCGACCTGATGGTCATCTCCACGCCCCAGGGCATCTCGACCGTCGATCTGGCCACCTGGGCCGTCAGCGTCCTGGTTCCAGACCACGAGGCCGACCTGATGTTCACCGGCCGCAAGGGTCGCAACGTCTATTATTCGGTCACGGCGCCTGGCGAGGGCCAGTTGATGGACCGGGCCAAGACCCTGTTCGTCATCGACGCCGACACCAGGCAGAGACGCGAGATCGGCCGGATCCCGAACGGCCAAATCAACTCTGTCAACGCCGACGAGACTCTGCTGCTGGGTTTCGTCGCCTATGACAGTCAGCCGCTTCAGCCGAGCGTGCCGGACCCGCGCAACCGCCGCTTCGATCAGGCGGAGTACGAAGCCAACGGGCCGGACGGAAAGCCGCTGAACTTCGCCCGCGCCAAAGGGGTTCGAATGCTCCAGCGCTGGGCCGCCGGCTATCCGATGGAGATATTCGTCGTCGATATGGCGACGGGCGAACGACGCGTGATCCACAAGACCACGGAATGGATCGGCCACACCCAGTTCTCGCCCACCGATCCGCAGCAGATCATCTTCTGCCACGAAGGGCCGTGGCACCGCGTGGACCGGATGTGGGCCATCCGCGCCGACGGCACGGGTCTGAGGAAGACCCACCAGCGGACGATGAACTTCGAGATCTTCGGTCACGAATGGTTCAGCCCTGACGGCAAACAGGTGCTCTATGACCTGCAGACGCCGCGCGGTCAGGTCTTCTGGGTCGCCTCGGTCGATCTGGAGACGGGCCGCCGCGTCTATCGCCGGGTCGAGCAGAACGACTGGTCCGTCCACTACACCGTCTCGCCGGACGGTAGTCTTTTCGCCGGCGACGGCGGCGACGGCGACATGGTCGCCCATGCGCCCGACGGCAAATGGATTGTCTTGCTACGTCCCGAACCCATCGTCGACGCCGATCCGTCGAGTGACAAGGAGGACCAAATCTTCGTAGAATATCTGCGTTCTGAAAGACTGGTTGACCTGTCAAATCATGACTACCGGCTGGAACCAAATCTGACCTTCACGCCCGACGCCAAATGGATCGTCTTCGTGTCGAACATGCACGGCGCCAATCACGTCTATGCGGTCGAAGTGGCGCGCGCGGCGTAGAAACATCGACATTCCATCTGTCTGAATCGCCAGTCTTTTCGCCTAGGAGCTCAGGGTCGGTGGACGCGGTTCGAGATAAGATTGGTTGCAAAATGCGGGAAGCCGTTGCAATAAACGGCACAATGTCGTCTAACTATGCGTGACGTCGTATCAAAAAATGACACCGGTGCCATACGGGTTCCGGGATAAGGGAGAGAACGAATGCAACGGATGACCACCCGGACTCTGTGCGCCGTCGGCGTGTCCCTGGTCGCCTTGACGGGCGCATCGGCGGCGATGGCGCAAACTGCCCCTGCTCCCCAACCTGCAACACAGAACGTCGCTCAGGATACCGGCGCCGCCACGGTCGACGACATCGTCGTCACCGGCTTCCGTTCCAGCCTGCAGCAGGCGCTGAACATCAAGCGTCGCGAGGCCGGCGCCGTCGACGCCATCCTGGCCGAGGACATGGCCGACTTCCCCGACCAGAACCTGGCGGAAGCTATCCAGCGCCTTCCCGGCGTGACCATCGACCGCGTCAATGGCCAGGGCACGACGATCTCGGTTCGCGGCCTGGGTTCCGACTTCACCCGCACGCGCATCAACGGCCTGGAGGCCCAAGCCGCGTCGGGCGGCAATCGTAACCGCAGCTTCGACTTCTCGATGTTCGCGTCCGAGCTGTTCAACAGCATCAAGGTCCGCAAGACCCAGTCGGCCGAGATCGAAGAAGGATCTCTGGGCGCCACCGTCGATCTGCAGACCGGCCGCCCCCTGGACTTCGGCGGCAGCGGCCTGAACTCCGCGCTGTCGGTGCAGGCTTCGTACAACGATCTGTCCGAAAAGTCCGTGCCCCGACTTGCCGGCCTGCTAAGCTGGTCGAACGAGGACCGCACCTTCGGCGCCCTGATCTCAGTCGCCTATTCCGAGCGCTCGCCCATCTTGGGCAGCTTCAACACGACGCGGTGGCAGTCCGGCGCGATCAATCCGCCTATCCCCGCCGGCAAGACCCGCGCCGACTATCCCAACTACCCCTACGGCCTGGGCCAGAACTTCGCGGGCTGCATCCCCTGCATCACGACGGCGCAGCGCGACGCCCTGCTCAGCGCCTATTACCCACGCATTCCCCGCTACACCCTGGGCAACACTCAGGAAGATCGCCTGGGGATGACGGGTGCGCTGCAATGGCGGCCAAGCGACCGCACCGAGGCTGTGCTGGACGTGCTTTGGTCGCGCTTCAACTCGGAACTGGAAAGCCCGAACATCGAGGCCTGGGCCTTCAGCCGCGCCAACGTCAACAATGTCGTGGTGCGTGATTATGCGATCGACGCCGACAAGAACATTCTGTCGTATGGCGTCTTCGACAACATGCTGGTTCGCGCCGAGAACGGCTTCACGCGTAACGAAAGCAACTTCTATCAGGCGTCGCTGAACCTACGCCACGACTTCACCGATCGCCTGCACGGCAATCTGAAGGTCGGCGCCAACCGGTCGGAAGCCCGCACGCCGCTGAACGTCGCCTACGCCTTCGAGGCCGCGGGCGTGAACGGCTATACGTTCGACTTCCGAGAGAATGATCGCGCGCCGCGCATCAACTATGGCTTCGACGTCACGTCGGGTCAGCGCTTCACCCTGGTCAATGCGACGCGCAGCAATGGCGGCGGCAACTTCGATAACAAGGTCGGCGCCGGCTCTCTGGCCTACGACTGGTCCGACTCGATCACCTTCAAGGTGGGGGGCGAATACCGCACCTATGGCTTCGAGACCTTCGGTCTGACGCGCACCAAGACCAATCTGACCGGCGCCGATCGCCTGACGGGCGTCGACAGCATCGGCCGGGTCGTCAGCATCGGCGACGGGGTCAAGGCCGGCGCAGGCTCGGACCTCAGCTTCATCGCCCCAGACATCTCGAAGATCGCGAACTTCCTGAGCTTCTATGACGATCCGCTGGTCGCCAACCGCAGCGAGCGCGAGGTGGACGAAACGGACAAGGGCATCTTTGTTCAGGCCGACTTCAGCACGACCGTCGCTGGCATGGTCCTGCGCGGCAACGCCGGCATTCGCTACGCCCAGACCGAGGTTACGGCCAAGGGATGGCAGACTATCGCCGTCGGCACGCCGCCGGTCACGACCTATGATTATGTCACGACCGACAATGACTATGACGACGTGCTGCCGTCCTTCAACCTGGCGCTGGAGCCGCGCGAGGACCTCGTCATTCGCCTGGGGGCCGCCAAGGTGATGTCGCGCCCGACGCTGGGCGATCTGACGCCGGGCGGCAGCGTTTCGCCGACGACCCGAACCGTCTCTTACGGCAACCCGCTGCTCGATCCTTTCCGCGCCACCAACTACGACTTTTCGGTCGAGTGGTATTTCCAGAACGAAGGCCTGCTGGCCGGCGCTGTCTTCTATAAGGACATCGACAGCTTCATCACCTCGGAGACGGTGGGCATCCCCTACAACCAGTTGGGCTTGCCCAACGAACTGCTCCAAGGCGCAGCGACCCCGACCGACGTCTTCCAGGTCACGCGCCGTCTGAACGGCGCAGGCGGAGCGTTGAAGGGTATCGAGATACAATACCAACAGCCTTTCACCTTCCTGCCGGGCCTGTGGTCCAATTTCGGCTTCACCGGCAATGTGACCTGGGTGGACTCGGAGGTCAGCTATGGCACGGCCGGCAAGAACCGCCTGACGGGTCAGTCGAAGAACACCGCCAACGCGACCCTCTATTACGAAGACGGCCCCTTCCAGGCCCGAGTCTCGCTCGCGCACCGCAGCCAGTATCTGTTGTCCTTCCCCGGTGCGAACGGCAACTCCGAAGAAGGCGTCAACGACACGACCAACATCGACGCCTCCATGTCGTACGAGTTCACACCGAACCTGACCTTCTCGCTCGAAGGCATCAATCTGACGGACGCCTATACCGACCGTTACGTCGATGTGACGAACCGCGTGTCCGACTACCGCCACACCGGCCGAGAGATCGCCGTGGGATTGCGCTGGAAGTACTGAGCTTCCCTCCCTGACGCCTCCAGCGTGATAAACTAAAAGGCCCGGAGCGAACCGCTCCGGGCCTTCTTTTCTGAAGATCGCCCAATCTATCAGAGATAGGCTCCGACCTGCCAAGGCACGAATTCGTTGTCGCCGATGCCGAGCGCTTCGGATTTGGACGGTTCGCCCGAGGCGACATCCAGCATCTTCCGAAAAATGACCGCGCCGACCTCGGCCAGGCTGGTTCCGGTCAGGACGGGCGAGGCGTCAATGTCCATGTCTTCGTCCATCCATCGCGCCAGTTTGGCGTTGGAGGCCACCTTGATCGACGGCGCGGGCTTGGCGCCGAAGACCGAACCACGCCCCGTCGTAAAGACGATCAGATTGGCGCCCGAAGCGATCTGGCCGGTCGCCGAACACGGGTCATAGCCGGGGCTGTCCATAAAGGTCAGGCCCGCCGTCGTCAGCGGCTCGGCATAGCCGATCACGTCGTTCAACGGCGTCGAACCGGACTTGGCCACGGCGCCCAGGGACTTCTCAAGGATCGTGGTCAGACCGCCCTTCAGATTGCCGGGCGAGGGATTGTTGTTCAGCTCCATCTGATGCCGGTCGGCATAGTCGCGCCACCACGCCAGGCGGGCGTTCAACTTGTCCGCCACCTCCTGCGACGCCGCACGCCGCAGCAGCAGGTGTTCAGCGCCCCAGATCTCCGGCGTTTCAGACAGCATGGCCGAGCCGCCGTGCGCGATCAGCAGATCGACCGCCGCGCCGAGCGCCGGATTGGCGGTGACGCCGGACCAGCCGTCCGAACCGCCGCACTGAAGCCCGACGGTAAGGTGGGATGCGGAGACAGGTTGGCGCTCGATCCTGGCCGCCTCGGCGACCAGTTCACGCACAATCTCGACGCCGGCCTCGATGGCGCGCGCGGTGCCGCCGGCCTCCTGGATGGTCAGGGTGCGCAGCTGCGCGCCAGCCTCAAGATCCTCGTTGGCCAGCCAGGCGGGTATCTGATTGGCTTCGCAGCCCAAGCCGACGATCAGGATGGAATGGAAGTTCGGGTTTCGGGCATAGCCGGCCAATGTCCTCTGGAGCAGGGTCACGTCGCTGCTTAGCGAAGCCCCCCCGCACCCGCCCTGATGAGTGAAGGCCACCACGCCATCGACGCCTTCCGGCAGGCTGGCGTCAGGGAAGGCGTCTGCGATGCGCCGCGCGACCGTGGCCGAACAGTTCACGCTGGTCAAAACGCCGATGAAGTTCCGCGTGCCGACGCGACCGTCCGGCCGAACGATGCCGTTGAAGGTTGCGCCCGACAGCGGCGCAGGCTGGCGCAGATCAGCGCCGACCTCAGCCTCTCGCCCGTCCTCCGCCATGGCCAGATTGTGAACGTGGACATGATCCCCAGCGGCGATGGCGGCTCGGGCGCGGCCGATGACCTGGCCATAGCGACGGACCAGACCGCCCTCTTCCACCGCATGACGGGCGATCTTGTGTCCGGTTGGGATGTCAGCGCGCGCCGTCGCGTCCAGACCGTCGGGCGTCTCGCCGGTCGCGATGTCTACCAGAGAGATGGCCACATCGTCGGCCGGGTTTAGGATCAGAACGCGAGACATGGACTACTCCGCGACCAGACGCGCGGCCTCGACCGCGCCGTTCCGACTGAGCGACAGATAGCCGCCCGTGACCGCAGCGATGAACCGGTGGTCGGCCGCGAGTGCGGGCGGGAAGACAGCGGATAGGCTCAGCAAGGCCAAAACTCGCTCTTGGTCGTCGTCGGCTTCGGCCAGCAGTTCGGCGGTCCGCGCAGCCAATGGATCGTCCACGAGAAAACCTTCACCGCTCTCGGTCACGCCCGACTGCCATTTCATCCAGGCCGCGACGCCCAAGGCCATGGCCTTGACGCCCTGCCCGGCCCCCAGGCGTTCGGCGACCCCGGCCAGCAGACGCTGCGGCAGCTTCTGCGACCCGTCCATGGCGATCTGGCGCGTGCGGTGCATGAGGGCCGCGTTCGAGAACCGGGCCATCAGAGCCTCGCGATAGGTGGGGATGTCCAGGCCCGGCGGCGGGTTCAGCGTAGCCTGCGCCTCGTCCCACAAAGCCTCGACATAGGCGCGGAAAGCGGGAACGGCGACGGCCTCGTGGACGTGCCGATAACCCGACAGGGCGCCCAGATAGGCGATGGCCGAATGGGCGCCGTTCAGCAGACGCAGCTTGGCGTCCTCCCACGGTTCGACCGCGTCGGTCAGTTGCACGCCCAAGGCCGCGAAGTCCGGCCGTTCGCCCGCGAACCAATCCTCGATCACCCACTGGGTGAAGGGTTCGGCCTTGACCATGCCTTGGTCCTGGACGCCGAGATGGGCCCGGAGCCGCTCGATATCGTCGGGTATAGTCGCCGGGACGATCCGGTCGATCATGGTCTGCGGAAAGGCGCCTTCGGCCTCGATCCAATCGGCCAGCGACGGGTCGATCCGTCGCGCCATGGCGATGACGCCGGCGCGGATCCGCTTGCCGTTGTGCGGAAGGTTGTCGCAGCTGATGACCGTGAAGGGCTTGAGGCCCGCAATGCGCCTCGCCCGTAGCGCGGCGACGATGAAGCCTGGCGCGGTGCGCGGCGCAGAAATGTCCGCCAGATCGGCCGCGACGTCCGGATCGTCCATCAGCAGGTCGCCCGTCGCCGGGTCTAGCCGATAGCCCTTCTCGGTCACGGTCAGGGTGACGATGTGGATATCCGCGTCAGCCATGGCCGCGACCAGGGCGGCGGGGTCTTCCGGCCCGACCAGAACGCCACGCCCCGCGCCGATCACGCGCAAACGCTCGTCCGATCCATCGCGCACGACCAGGGTATAGAGGCCGTCCTGCGGGTTCAACTGGTCGCGCACGCCCGGCGACCGCAGCGAGGCGCCCAGCACCCCCCAGCGCAGATCGCCGCTCGCCAGCGCATCGTCGAACACCACCGCCTGGTGGGCGCGGTGGAACGCTCCGATGCCCAGATGGACCACGCCGGTCTTCACCTGGGCGCGGTCGTAACCGGGAACGGCGACGTCGGCGGGCAGGCGCGACAAGCCGTCCTCTGAAAGGCGGCTCACAGCTTGTAGGCCGCTTTTACCAGATCATAGGTCAGGGCGCGGGCCAGGTCGTGGGCCTCGTCCTCCTCCATCCGGTGTTCCACCACCAGCTTGGCCAGAAAGCCGCAATCCATGCGCCGGGCCACATCGTGTCGCGCGGGGATCGACAGGAAGGCGCGGGTATCGTCGTTGAAGCCCACGGTGTTGTAGAAGCCCGCCGTCTCGGTGACCTGCTCGCGGAAGCGGCGCATCCCCTCCGGGCTGTCGTGGAACCACCAGCTGGGCCCCAGTTTCAGCGCCGGATAGTGACCGGCCAGGGGCGCCAGTTCGCGGCTGTAGCTGGTCTCGTCCAAGGTGAAGAGGATCAGGGTCAGGCGCGTGTCGGACCCAAACCGGTCCAGCAGCGGCTTAAGCGCACGGACGTAATCCGTCTGGGTCGGGATATCGCAACCCTTGTCCCGGCCAAAGCGGTTGAAGACAGCGGCCGAATGGTTGCGGAACGACCCGGGGTGCAACTGCATCACCAGTCCGTCCTCGACCGACATTGCGGCCATTTCCGTCAGCATCTGGCCCCGGAACAGTTCTGCATCGGCAGGCGTCGCCGAAGCAGTCGATACGCGACGGAACAGGGCCTCAGCGTCACCTTTGGACAGGTCTGCGGTGAAGGCGGTGGGGTGGCCGTGGTCGGTCGAGGTGGCGCCCATTTCGATAAAGAAGGCCCGGCGATCACGCAGCGCCTGAAGATAGCCTTCCCAGCTCAGCGTATCGCGCCCGGTCTGTTCGGCCAGGATTTTCAGATTGTCGCGGAAACCCTCATAGTCGGGGTCCAGCACCGGGTCGGGGCGATAGGCGGTCAGCACCCGCCCCTTCCAGCCCGAGGCGTTGATGGCCTTGTGATGCTCAAGCGTGTCGAGCGGGCTCTCGGTCGTGGTCAGGACCTCGATATTGTAGCGGTCGAACAGGGCGCGAGGTTTGAAGGCGTCGGCCTTCAGCGCCGCGTCGATGACGTCGTAATAGTGATCCGCCGTCTCGGCCGACAGCCGCACGTCTATGCCGAACGCCTCGGCATAGACCCAGTCGTGCCACATCCGCGACGGCGTGCCCCGAAACAGATGATAGTTTTCGGCAAACCGTCGCCAGATCGTGCGCGGATCGGCCTCGACCGAACCACCGTCGGCGCGCGGCACGCCCAAGTCCTCCATCGCCATGCCCTGCGAGTGCAGCATGCGGAAGACGTAGTGGTCGGGCGTGATCAGCAATTCGGCTGGATTGGGGAAGGCCTCGTTCAGCGCGAACCAGCTGGGATCCGTATGGCCGTGCGGGCTGATGATCGGCAGGTTCTTGATCTCGGCGTACAGTCGGCGCGCGACGGCGCGGCTATCGACGTCGGCCGGAAATAGGCGATCAGGATTAAGGCTGAGAGGCTTGGGCATGGTTCTGATCGGCTCGTCATACGGCGCGGAAACGGACTGGCGAAGCCGATCAATACAACGCCTGGCGCCAAAAAGACACCGGTTACCTCTAGGCTTCGATCTCTATGGAAAGCGGCAAAGCGGCTCGCTAATGCGGAAGGTTGTCAGGCAAGAGCGCCTCCAAGAACGTCACTCCGTCGAACACTCGCCGCCTCGTTCGCCGTCAGCCGAGCGCCTCGCGCGAATGCGGCACGGCCGGGACCACGAGAGCCGAATGTGGCGAAGCGCGCGTCCTCTGGCTGGAGCATGGTGCGCGGATTGCCGTCCTTTCCGGTGTACCACATCGCGGTCCAGCCGGCCGGCGCGATGTGATCGTCCATCCAGCAGTTCAGGAAGGTCGTCGCTCCGACGAACCTAGGATCGCCGTATCGTCCATCGGGAAAGGCGCTGGACGGCCGCCAAGGCCGTCCCAGGAAGACCGAGTGTTTAAGCACACCCGCGTCTCGGGTCAGTCGGCATTCGTGGAAGATGAAGCCGTAAGCCTGTTCGATGGGCGTGCTTGGGGCCACGATATAGCCCTCCACCGCATCGCCAGATCGGAGTCTGGACCGGATCTCGCAGCGTTCGAACCAAGCGCGCCCGCCACCGAAGATGAAGTCGTAGCTGCCCGTGATCAGGCAACGGTCGAACAGGGTTGCCCCCGCATCGGGGAACAGGGTGTCCTGATAACTCAGGATGTCGCAGTTGCGGACGACGGCGCGGTCCGAGCCCTTGTCCATCATCAGGGCCACAGCCTGCGGCCCTGCTCCATTATGCGAATGCAGACCGTTGGGCTTGGTCATTTCCGCCAGGCCGTCGAACGCGTTGTTGATCGTCAGCGTCTCGGCGTGGAAATCGGGCGCGCGCACGAACAGGGTCGGGGTGCGAAACGTGCCCCACATCCGGCCGTCGGGCGCCGCCAGTCCCGAGGCCGCCAGGTGATTGATCACCGAACCGGCGCGATCCTCGCCGATCAGATGGATAAAGGGTTTGTCGACGACGACCTGCTCGGTCCAGATCCCGCGTGTGATCAGAATGCGGAACGGCTTTCGTCCATCCGCGGGCGCGGCGGCGATGGCGGCCGAAAGCGCAGGATAGGCGGGTGCGCCGACCCGCCGACCGGCCTCGGTCGTGCCCACGACGGCGTCGTATCCCCTCGTGGCGGCCCAGGATCGGGTCGACGCCATCATCGGCAGAAGGGCGGCGGAAACGAGCGCCTGACGACGCGAAACGGACAAGCGCATGGCGGCTCCGATTGGAAAAAGAGGGCGCCGACCGGCTAACCGGTCAGCGCCCAGTCTCCCGGGGGAGTTGGGAGTGTTCCTAGAAGGTGTAGCGAACGCCGAAGTTGTACTGCCGCCCCGTGTGCGAATAGACGTAGATGCTGTCGCGCCGGCTATCGGTGTACTGTTCGTTGAATGCGTCGGTCAGGTTCAACCCCTCGAACGTCACCTTGATGCGGTCGTTCAAGGCGTAGGAGGCCGAGGCGTCCACCGTCACGATGTCGCGCACCCCGTCGATATCGTTGGTGCTGGTGCCGCTGGGCACCGCCGTCAGATAGCGATCGCGATAGGCCGCCGAGACACGGGCGCTGAACCGGTCGTCCTCGTAATAGAGGGTGGCGTTATAGGCGGTCTTCGATAGGCCAAGCAGGTCGTTCTCGACGAAGCCGGTCGGCGACCGCGACGAGATGTAGCTGATCTTCGAATCCACCATGGTGACGTTGAAGATGGCGCCAAGATTGTCGAATGGCCCCGGCAGGAAGCTGAACGGCTGCTGATAGCTGATCTCGACGCCCTTCAGCGGACCGCCCTCGGTGTTTACCGGTCGGCTGAATAGGAAGACATCGCTGGGTGACACGCCCAGACCGTTGAGCAGATCTTGCGGCAGGCCAGACTGGTTGAAAGGCTGCGACGTCCGCGAGGTCTGAATGTAGCTGTCGATGTCCTTGTAGAACAGGCCGACCGACAACAGGGCGTCTGGCGCAAAATACCATTCGGCAGACAGGTCGTAGGTCGTTGCGCGAATGGGGTTCAGATAGGGGTTGCCCGAACTGACGCTGAACACGCCGACGGTGCTCAGGCTGCCGCCCGGCGTGACGCTGCCCAAATTGGGGCGGGTCATCACCTTGGCCGCACCGAAACGCACCAGGAAGTCCGGCGTGACCTCGGCAGTGACATTCAGCGCCGGCAGCACGTCGTCATAGTCACGATCAACCGTCGTCTGTTGCGCAGCGCCCGCCACCAGCTGATAGCCGGTCGAGCTCTGGCGCGTCTTGACGTAGCGCACGCCGATGTCGCCCCGCACCGGAACGCCAGCAAGTTCGGTATTGAAATCCAACTGCAAATAGGCGGCTGAATCCTTTTCCGTCACGCTGCGGATATTGCCGCGCGCATTGGCGTTTGAGGCGCCGCTCAGTTCGAACAGACCCGTGCCGCTGTAGATGTTGAACAGATCGGCGAAGGCGGCGAGATTGGGCGCGACCCAGTTGCGCACCGTGCCGTCGGGCGCGCCTAGATTGCGGCCGAAACCGCTGACCATCTCCGTCAGGCTGGCCAGGGTCACGCCGGCAGGCAGTTGGGGCACGACGCCTTCGTTGACCCGGGCCAAGGCCCAGGAGTGGAAGTCATACTCCTTGTAGTTCACCCCGGCCTTCAGCGTCAGCGACGGCGTCAGGTCATAGCCGCCGTCCAGTTGAGCCGTCTCGATGGTGTTGGTCACTCCCTGCGGACGCAGCCGGATTTCCGAACGCGCCGCGCCGAAGTTGTAGGCCAGCGGGTCGGTGACATCGTAGCCGAACCGGATCAGGGGCGCGTTGCGGTTGTCGCGGTAGTCGTATGAATAATTGTCCGAGTTTTCGCGGTTCAGGATCACCGTCGTCTGGATCGGATTGTCGAAATCGGATTTCGAATAGCCGATCAGACCCTTGATCCGGAAGCGGTCGCTGAACTGGTGTTCAAGGCTCAGCGTACCTTGCGTATACTTGGTGTCCAGCTCGTCGAAACGGGTTTCGCTTTCCACATCGACGTCGTCGAACAGGCCATAGACCATGTCGCCGTTCGCATCGATGACGCCGTCGCGTACGATGATTTCCGGCCGTCCGCCTTGCGACGCGTTTCGCGCGAAGGACAGGGCTTCCAGCCAGTTCTCCTGACGGGTCGCCTTGAAGTCGGAATAGAGCATATCGAGGTTGATCAGGGTCTGCTCTTGCGGGCGAAACTGCACCGATCCCGTCAGGCCCAAACGCTCCTGATCGTGGGTCAGACGTCCGTAGCGTGGGAAGCGCGGCGTGTAGACATCGGCGCGCCGGGCCGCCGCAAACGGTGAGGCAGGGTTATAGCCGCCCGCCTCGGTCCCATTCAGCCAGCCGCCGGAGCCATGACCTTCTTCTAGCAGACGACGCTTGGTGTAAGCCACAGAAACCAGCGCGCCGAGACGGCCGTCCATCCAGGTTTTGCTGGCCAGAGCCGCGAACCGAGGATCCCATTCCTGCGACAGGTCATTGTAGCCATACTGGCCCGACAGCACGAGGTTGGCGCCGGAGTAGTCGAACGGCCGGCCGGTCTGCAGATCGACCGTTGCGCCCAGCGAGCCCTCTTCCGTCTCGGCAGAGGCGGTCTTGCGCACCGTGATGCTGTTGAAAAGCTCGGATGCAAAGACGTTGAAGTCGAACGCTCTGTTACGGTTGGCGCCGCCCGAGCTGTCGGTGCCCGACGCCGTGCTCTGGCCCTCGACGCCGTTGATACGCACGCGCGTGAACTGCGGCCCCAAGCCGCGCACGGTGATCTGACGGCCTTCGCCGGCGTCGCGTGCGATGGAGACGCCCGGCACCCGTTGAATCGACTCTGCAAGATTGGCGTCGGGGAAGTCGGCCATATCCTCGGCCTTAATGACATCCACCACGCCATTGGCCCGACGCTTGGCCATCAAGGCGCTACCCAATGAGGCACGGAAACCGGTTACCACGATAGTTTCAACTTCGTCGGCCTGGTTCTCGACATCGCTCCCCTGGGCGATGGTCTGCGGGGCCGCCATCGCGCCAGACAGAACAGCGGTCCGCCCGTTGTTGGACGCCACGACCAGATTGCTGCCCTGCAGAAGCTGGTTGAGGCCTTGGTTCACCGAATAGACACCCTGCACGGCGGCGGTCCGCTGCCCGGCCACTGCATCGGTCGAGGCCAGGATTTGCAGGTCGGCCTGTCGGGCGAAGGCCGGGACGCCAGTGGCGGCAGGCTGCGCCGGAACGTTGAACTGTCTGGATTGCGCCTGAACGGCGCCGGCGCCCGCCAACGCCATCGTGCTGACGGCGATCATCAGCGACGCTCGCGCGCAATAGTTTCGCGACATGGCCATGTGTCGGCCCTCCCTTTTCTGTTTCCTGATTCCCGGCCCCTTCTTCGAGGGGTCCTAAAGTCTCGATGTCCGACGATAGGTTTTCCGTCGCCGGATAAAAAATCTATCGCGCACCGCCCAGCATGATGACGTCCGCGCCGACGTTCACCCCGGCCCCATGCGCGACGCCAACGGCCTCGGCGAAGCTCTCCGGCTCGTTGGTTCGGAACCAGCCGACGACCGTGCGGCCCTCCAAATCGGGATCGACGATCACGATCTTGCGGGTGTTGTATCGATTGAACTCGGCGGCGGCGGCGGCGATCGTGTCGCCGTCCAGAACGATCTGGCCCTCTCGCCACGATAGGGCGCGATCCATCTCCAGCGGGCGTTTGACAGGGCTTGAAGCGCCCGCCTCGTTGCTGACGAAGACCTGCTCGCCCGCCACCACGCGGCGACGCTGTTTGGAAGCGCCCTTGTCGCTCCACACCTCGACCACGCCTTCCGTCACGCGCACCTCGGCCCCGGCCGACTTGCGACGCACGGAAAAGGCCGTGCCAACCGCCTGAACCCGGATGTCGCCTGCCGCCACCACGAACGGACGGGTCCGATCCTTGGCGACCTGGAACCAGGCCTCGCCGCGATCCAGCTTCACGGCGCGTTCGGTCTTCTGGAATCGAACATCCAGTGTCGTATCGGTATTGATCGCCGCCATGGATCCGTCCGCCAGCGGCACACGACGGATCTCCCCAACCAGCGTCCGATAGCGTTGACCCGACATGACAGGAGCCAGAACGACGCCGGCAGCGACCGCCGCCGCCAATCCCAGGCCGCCCAGCAACACGCGGCGGTCAGGTCTGGCCGTCGCGCGATCCACAACGGTTTCGACCGGCTCGACCATAAGGGCCAGGACCGCCCTCGCCCGCCACAAGGCGCCCTGACGACGGCTGTCGCCTTCGAGCCAGTCTTCCAGCGCAACGTCGTCCGAAGGTCTCATCGACCCCGCATCCAGCTGAGCGGCCCACCTCGCCGCGTACGCGTCAATCTCACTTGAGGTTTCCCGGCTCATGCCTGCCGCCCTCGAGGCGTCGCTGCGCGGCCTTCGTCATCCGTCTTACTCAGACCAGCCAGGACCGCCTTCAGTCCTCGCGCAGCCTCGTTCTCGACCACGTTCTCGGTCACGCCCAGCCGCACCGCGATTTCGCGCTGGGACATACCCAAGATGCGACGCATCTCGAAGATGCGTCGGCTGCGTTCGGGCAAGGTGGCGACGATCTTCAGCACGCGTTCGAGTTCCTTTCGTCCCCCGGCGATACGTTCGGGCGACGGCTCATCCCACTCGACGCGCAGGGCGTCGATTTCCGTCACCGCCTCGATTCTTACGATCCGCGCGCGACGCATCTGCTCCAGAACCACGGATCGCGCCGTCTGAAAGAAGTAGGCGCGCGGGCTCTCGATCTGCTCGACCGCCTTCAGCTTGGCCAGCCGGCAATAGGCCTCCTGAATCACGTCATCCACATCACTGGACGTAACCAGCGACCGCTTCAGCCAGACGCGAACATCCTGCTCATGCGGCAGCACCTCGTGCGCCAACCACCGCACCCGCGCGTGATCCGTCACTCGCCCGCGTTCCACAGAAAACCGCCCCTTTTTCACATCGATGCTTGAGGCCTGAACTTCCGTCAAAAATCTAAGATGCTTGACGAGGTGTACATGCAGAACTGGCGCTGGCGGCCCACGCATCGGAGAGCAGACTGGCAGAAATAGCCTGTTACTAGTGGGCTAATCGCCGAAGGGCGATCTGGCGCTGTCTCAGTCTTGTCATTTCCGTGGGCGAAAGCGGCAGTTGGAGCATGGCGTGGTTGAAATAGTCGTCCAATGCGCTGGAGAAGGGCCAGTCGGAACCGGGCACGAACCGATCCAGGCCTATGCCCCGCATGACCTCGACCAAACGGGCGCGGTTACTGGCCGACGTTTCGGCGTCGAAAACCTGAGCCAGGTCGAAATACAGATTGGGCGCCTTGTCGGGCTGGCCTCCGATAAGACGTCGAAACGCATCCATGGCGTCCCAGGTGTTGCTGTCCAGCCCACCCCAGCCGCCCGCATGAGCGATCACGACGGGCACGTCTCGAGCGTGAGGTAGAACCTGATTGAGGAAGATGCGGACGTCGCCTGCGCCATAGTCCTCCGCGCGGGTCCGCATATGGATCATGATGGTCAGTTCCGCGTCCGCGGCGGCGTCGAAGATGGCCGTCAAGCGACGGACATGGTCGGGATTGCGAAAATCCAGGCCGGAGTTGGTCAGATGCAGTTTCGGACCCTTGGCGACAGACTGATCCTTCCAAGCCGCGATTTCGGCCAAGGCATCGGGCGCCAGTGGATTGACGGAAATGAAGGCGACCAGCCGCCCTGGGTGCGCAGCCGCTGTGGCGACGGTGAAGGCGTTGGCGTCATGGACGCGCATCGGCGCGTCCGCCAGCGACGGAAGCATCATCGGGCTTTCGGCCAGATAGGCGGTGGACATCATCCAGGCCGTCTGGACTCCAGCCTTGTCCATATCCGCGAGCAAATCATCGGGCTGATGAGGCTTGACGAAGGAAGGGTCGCACGCACCGATGCGCCCAGGGCTGCTGCAATAGGCCGGCAGAATCTCCAGAATGGCCGGTGAATGGACGTGGACATGGTGGTCGGTGCGGACAGCAGTTCGGGTCTGCGCCAGACTGCTCCCCGCCAGGAACGCGGCAAGAACCACACTCCTGGCGGCTAATCTTTTGACGTTCATGGCGCCGGTCAGGACCTAATGCGCCGCATCATCGAGCAGGGTCTGTTTCCAAAACAGCAGGCTGGTCCAGAAATAGTAGTCCTCGTTCTCCTTCTTGTGGAAGCCATGACCTTCGTTCTGCGCCAACAGATGCCAGGCCGTGCCGCCGTTGGCCCGGACGGCCGAGACGATCTGGTCCGCCTCTGACGCCGGCACGCGCGGGTCATTGCCGCCGGTCGCGACCAGCAGCGGTATTTTGATCTTGTCCACGCTGGTGAGGGGTGAGATGGCTTGGAGCTGGGCGCGCTGTGCCGGGTCGCGCTCGTCGCCGTATTCGACGCGGCGCAAATCCCGACGATAGGACTGGGTGTTTTCCAGGAAGGTGACGAAGTTGGAGATGGCGACGTAGCAGTTCGCCCCCTTCAGCCTGTCGCTGTAATGCACCGCTGTGGCATAGCACATGTAGCCGCCGTAGGAGACGCCGGTGACGGCGAACCGCGACGCATCCAATCCGGGATCGGCCTGCAACCGATCAAGGAAGGCGCCGATGTCCCGGACGGAATTTTCGCGCTGGAACGGCCCGTTGTCGAGATTGACGAAACGGGTCCCGTATCCCGAAGATCCCCTCACATTGGGAAAGAACAGGGCCACGCCCAGTTCATTGAGCAGATAGTTCTGCGGCCCAAGGAAGTCGGGCCGGGTCTGGCCTTCGGGGCCGCCGTGGATATCCACGATCAACGGTCTCTTGCCGGGGAAACGCGCCGGATCGGGGCGATAGAGGAAGCCCGAGACCCTCTCGCCGTCGAAGCTTGTCACCTCGACCAACTGCGGCTCTATGTTGACAGCGGGGTCCAGGCCGCCGGTCTCGCTGGCGGTCCAGCGCGTCACGGCCAGGGTCTTGGGATCGATCGAGAAGGCGTCCCCCGACACCCGAGCCGACGAAAGACTGAGGCCGATCGCGCCCCACGGCGAAACCTGTATGGCCGACCCGATGCTGTAAGGGATGACGCCTTCCGGCAATCCGTCCACCGGACGGACGACGCCCGACGCCGTATCCAGTATCCGCACGCGCGACACGCCGGCGTCGTTGATCGCATAGACGACGAAACTGCCATCCGGGGCCAGCGCGTAGTCACTGACATCCCAGCGCGGTTCGTGGCTGACCGGCACGAATCCGTCCTTGCCGATGCGTCCGAGGCGAAGGAAGTCGGACTGCTTGTTGGACGTCACCCATACGCCGCCATCCGCACCATATTGCGGACCGACGTAGGACACCTGGGCCGTGGGATCCGTCAAAGCCGTCATTCGACCGCTGGCTAAATCCAACTCATAGACAACAGCGTTGTTCACGGACATCCGATTGAGAACCAGCGCCTTGCGCCCGTCCTTGGAAAAGTCGGCTATGTTCCAGCCGCCGCCGGACACCTGAGCGACCAAGCGTTCGCTGGAGGGGTTCGACGGATCGACGACGTAAAGATCCATGTCCGCCCCATTGCGTCGCGACGAGGCATAACCGATCAGGCGGCCGTCCGGGCTCCAGGCTCCGAACCAGTTGCGGCTGCGCCCGTCTGTCAGGCGCGTCAGACGTCCGTCCTTCAGCGTGTAGAGTTGGTAGAATTCGTCACCGCCACTGTCCTTCTGCACCACCAGCGTGCGTCCATCCGGCGATGGGGCTCCAGTCAGGATCGGCTCGCCTTCGAAGCTGATCTGGGTGCGGGCGCCGCCAGGCGCCGAGACTGCGTGCAGTTGGTCGGTCGCACCGAACCGCGTCTTGATCAGCATCGACTGGTCGGCCGCATTCCACCCAAGGAATGCGGCGCGGCGCGACTGCAGATAGGGCTGGGTCGCCGCCACCAGAGCGTCGGGAACCGGCGGCAGGCCGTCCGCAACGATGGCGGCGGGCTTGGGCGCCTCGGCCAGTGCGAACGGAACTCCGGCGACGGCGGAGAAAGACAAAACAAGCGCCAGCGTGAGACGGGACATCGGCGACCGCACCATTCTGTTAAGGGAAAAAAAAGTAATGGGCCGCCGGACCTTGCCGGCGACCCACTGTTCAGGACGTCAGAAGCGGTAGCGTGCGCCAACCGTGACATAACGCCCGATCACATCGTAATAGGGCGAATAGAGCGAGCCATTGGGCGGCGCCTTGTCGAAGAGATTGGTGGCGTTGGCGTACAGTTCCACGCCCCGCGCACCATAGTGATCCAGATCCGCAGTCAGGCCCAGGTCGACATAGGTGTAAGCCGGGATGTCGTTGTTCGAGATCTTGACGGTGCGGTTATAGAGACCCTGAGACAGGTATCGCGCCCTCAGATCGACGCCGAACACCTCCCCTTTCCAACCCAGGTTGGCGTTCAGGCGGAAGTCCGGCACGCCCAGACCGAAGGCGTAGCCCTGCGACTTCACATATTCGATCTCGCTAACGCCATCGTTGGTCGTCAGGGTGTTCACCCAGGTGCCCACCACGCGCAGGCGCAACCGGCCCGTCGCGCCCGGAACCCAAAGGTCGGCCGGCGACGAATAGGAGACTTCCGCATCGACCCCGTCGGTGTGGTACTCGGCCAGGTTCACATATGTGGAGCGGGTCCGCACCAGATTGCCGTTGGCGTCACGATCAACGAAGGCGCACAGCGCCGTGTTGCCATTGAAGCAGCGCGTGACCAGATCCTGCGGCGCCACCGTGCCGATCACATTGTCGATCTTGATGTCATAGTAGTCGATCGACAGATTCAGGCTGGGGATCGACGGCGGCGAATAGGTGAAGCCCAGGGTCAGGGTGTCCGCCGTCTCGGGCGCGAGGTTCGCGTTCCCGCCTCCGTTGTTCAGCGTATAGACGGTCTGGCCCTTCAGCGGGTCGTTGATGTTGTTATATCCGGTGGTCGTCGTCGTGTAGAGCTCCGTCAGATTGGCTGATCGGATGTCGCGAGACTGGGTGACGCGCCCGCGGAAGCCGGGGAAGAATTCGTTGGTCGCCCCAACTTTCCACGACCAGATCGAGCCTGTGGTGTCGTAGTCCGAGATGCGGGCCGCAGCATTGAACTCCAGATTGTTGAAGACGGGCATGTCGCGAACCACTGGAACCAGGATTTCGGCGAAGGCTTCCTTGACCGAGAACTCACCCGCCATGGCCGAGAAGCTGAAGCTCTGGAACGCCTTGGCGGCGTCTAGGTCGCCCACGCGCTGATCCGTCTGCTCCTTGCGCGCTTCCAGGCCGACCGCGACGGACACATCGCCTGCAGGTAGGCTGAACGGTTCGCCCCGCAGGCTGACGCCGGCGACATCGAGCTTAGTCGTCGCCCGCATCTGCGGCGTCCCCGTCACGTAGTCGATCGCCGCTTGCGACGGCGCCCCCACCCCAAAGAGGTTGATCGGGACGCAGCCGGAGTTGGCGTTGGTGAGCGTGACGCGGCAGACGGCCTTGTTGGTGACCGGATCGATGACGGAATCGACGGCCTGAGCATAGGGCGTGGTCAGCAGGAAGCCGGGCGTGTCGATGTTGTTCTGATATTCGCCATGGCTGTAGTAGGCGCCCCAGCGCCAGTTGGAGCCGAACTCGCCGTCCAGAGCCAAGGTCGCCTGGGTGGTGACGCGCTCGAAGTCGATACGCGAAAAGGCCAGATCGGAGTTGAATCGGCCCATGGTGAAGCTGGTCTGACCGGCCGCCGCCATCTGCTGCTTGATCGCGGTCGGCAGGAAGGCGTTGTCGATCTTGATGTTGAGATTGCCGCGGTTGTGGTCGCCAAACCAGATGTAGTCGTTCCACATCCGCGAATGACGCACGTCGGCTGTCAGGCGCAGCTTGTCCGACAGATCGTAGGTTACGCTCGCCAAGCCGGTGTAACGCTTCTGGGGCGTGACCAGCGGGCTGAGATCATCATTCGAAGGCCCCTCGCCGCCAACGGTGTTGGAGCCGACGACCCGCCCATAGTTGAAGGACCGAAGGGTGCCGTCTGGATTGAACACCTTGCCCGCGTTGACGCCGGACATGATCAGGCCGCCATAAGCCGCATTTGCGAAGCCGACGTTCGGCACGGTGACAAAGCCGCCCGCGCCGTCGGAAACCTGAGCCCAGCGCCCGATCGCCGGGCGCGCGACCTTAGGCGTCACACCGGCATTATCCAGATATTCTCCACCAATGACGAAATGGCCGCGATCGCCGGCGAACCCGGTCCCCCAGGCACCCTCGAAACGCTTTTGCTCCGCATCGTCGAAGGACGAGATGCCATACTCGGCGCCCAGCTTGCCGCCCGTGAAGGTGCGGTCGATCCCGATGTTGACCACGCCGGCCACGGCGCCCGAGCCCCAGGCAGCCGAAGCGCCTCCGGTGACCACGTCCACGCTCTTGACCAAGACTGCGGGGACGCTGTTCAGATCGTTCTCGCTGGACACGCGGCGCCCGTCGATCAGGACCAGGGTCCGGCTGATCCCAAGACCGCGCAGATCGACCGGAGCGTTGCCCGCGCCGGTGTTGGTGCCGGTCGTCTGCGGTGAACTGGTCGCCTTGAACTGGGGCATGTCATTCAGCGCCGCCGCGATGTTCGGGCGGGCGCCGACGGACAGGTCTTCTGCCGTCAGCCGGATGGTCGGCGTCGGAGCCTGGAAGCCGGCGCGGTCGATGCGCGATGCGGTGACCACGATATCATCGACCGAGGCGGCTTCGGCCGGTTTGGGATCAGCTTCCTGCGCGACGGCGGCGCTGGCGCAGGCCATCAGTGCAACCAGGCTGGCGCAACTGGTCAAGGAACGAGCGAAACGAGACAAGGCGAGACTCCTCATTTGAAACGACGCCCCTCCCCAGGGGTGTCTGCTGCGAGCGACGCTCTGACGGCGCCGTTTCGCCCCCGCTGTCATCGGGCCTGAGAGCTTCGGGCGCGCACGCCCTTTCTCCTTCGGCGAGGTCGCGTCCCCCGGACGGACCTGCTCTCCAGCGTTTCATCAGCAAGGCGGTCCGTTTGCCTGAGCGTTTCCGGGGCGGTTGCGCCTTCGGCGTCGGCCTGCACCGATCTCTCCCGCCTTGCAGGCATGAGTAAGATTGACCCGATAGCGACTGTCAAATCAGCTAAAATTGGTATAATCGTTCCCGCAGCGCGCAAATTTTAGGGATAAAATCCCTAATCCCGAGCCAGTCGCTTCCCGTGAGTTGTGCAACCCACATGCATGTCGGGCTCGTGACAGGATAGTGACAGCAAACGCCGCCTCTGCACTTTTGAAGTTATCCACAGAAACCGTTAAGGCGCGGAAATGTCCGAAGGCGCCCTTGTCGCCATCCGCATCGCTTCGCTCCACCGGCCGAGGAGGCGCGTGCGGCGCGCTTGATCCAGATTAGCCAGCAAGGCGGGCCCAACCCTTATCGGCCGAGCGCCCGGCGCGGCTGTACGCAAGGGCGTATCAACATCGTTGCGCACTGGCCGAATACCCAACGCGCCAATCACCCTTTGACCTTCACGGGATAACAGGAAATCCAGAAACAATTTCGCCGCGTTGGGATGGCCGGCGTTGCGCGGGATGAAGGCGACCCGCGATACGGACAGATGATAATCGCTGGGCGTGATCAATCCGATCTGCGGCGCTTCGGCAGCCCACGAAGCGGCATAGGACTGGTTCATATTATAGGCGAAGGCCATCCGCCCATCCGCGATCTGCCCCATCATTCGCTTGCCCGAGGTGTCGAGCCTAGGCCGCGACGCGCCCAGCGCCTCCATCAGCGGCCAGGCGTCTGGATAGATCTGAACGTCCGCCGACAACTGCATCAAGCCGACGCCGCTCTGCTCGGCGTCATACATCGTGATGCGGCCATCCAACACGCCGGAGCGCGCATCGAGCAGACGAAGCAAATCCGCATGGCTGCGCGGCACGACATCGTCTGCAATCCGCTCTCGGTTATAGACGAAAACTATCGGCTCCGCCGTCAGCCCATAACCTTGGTCGCGCCAGACCGAACCATCCGGCATGGCGGCTCGATGCGGCGACTTGTAGACTTGAGCATAGCCATCATTGATGAGCTTGACCTGAACGTCCATCGCCGTGCTCCAGACTAGGTCCGGTCCCGTTCGTCCTGCGTCCGCCAGCGCTCGCACCCGCTCAGCGATCTGAGTGGAATTGATGTCCAGGAGATGCACGGCGATCTGGGGCCAACGCCGACGAAACGCACCCACCACCGGCCCCATCAGGCTGGTATTGGTGATAACTTTCAGCGCGCCTTCCCGACGCGCCATCCACCGGACACGCTCCGCCGTACCAACGCCTTGCGGCTCGAACGAACAGGCTGTGCTCAATCCCCCGCCGCTTGCCGCCAAGCCGCCGGCCAGCCCCCGAAGCAGATATCGGCGATCCGGCTTCAACCTTCGAGCTTTCGGGCTATGGTGTTGCGCATGATCCTTCGTCCCCTGTCGTCGCCATGAAAATACTCGTCGTCGAAGATGACAAGGCGCTAAGCCATTCCCTTGAGGCCAGCCTCGTGGAGAGCGGCTTTCAAGCGACATGCACCCACAGCGGCGAACAGGCATTGCAGATGGAAAGCGTCGGCGGGTTCGACGCCGCCGTACTGGATATAGGCCTGCCCGACATCGACGGCTTTGCGGTTCTTGCGGCGCTTCGCCGCCGAGGATCTTCGATGCCGATCTTGATGCTCACGGCCCGCGACGCCCTGGGCGATCGCGTCGCCGGGCTGGATTTGGGGGCCGACGACTATCTGGTCAAACCCTTCGCCCCCGTCGAACTGACGGCGCGACTTCGCGCCATCGTGCGACGCCGCCAAGGACAGGCCGCGGGCGCCGTTGTCGTCGGCACCCTCTTCTGCGACTGGCGAACCGGGCGCGCCTCGGTCAATGATCGCGACTTGGCTCTCCGCCCCCGCGAATGGGCGACCCTTCGCGTGCTGGCGTCCCGACCTGGGCAGGTGGTGGATCGCGACCTTCTGGCGGCCGAAGTCTTCCCTCAGGATGAGGCCCCCTCCTTGAATGCCTTGGAAATCCACGTGGGCCGACTTCGGCGCAAGCTTCAGCCTGATGGCCCTGCCGTGACGAACATCAGGGGACGCGGGTATCGCCTCGATCCATGAACAGCGCCGGGTCCAAGTCGTCCCATAGTCTGGTCATAAGGCTGTTGATCGCGCAGGTCGTTCCGCTGGCGATCCTGGCCATCGTCGTGCTGGCGGTCGGCGCCTGGACGGCCCAACGCATCGTGGCCGACAACTCGGACCGCCTGCTGGCCGGCGCGCTTCAAACCATAAGAGCGACAGTGTCTGTTGAACGCGGACACATCACCGTCGATGTCGCACCTTGGACACTCGCGCTTTTGGACGGCCCCGAACGCGACGCCGTCTTTTACAGCGTCCGCGACGGCGATCAGTTGGTCACGGGCTATGCAGATTTGCCAAACCTGCCTCAGGCCCAGCAAGAAGAACCAGTCTTCGCCGACCTGTCCGTGAGGGGTGTTCCCGTGCGGATGGTTCAGCAGACACTGAACATCCCCGGGCACGCCGCGCCCATTAGCGTTTCCGTAGCACAAAGCTTGGATTCCCGCAGCGCCAGCCTGCGTGAACTCTACCGCAGCCTTTTGCTGCCGCCGGCTCTCCTGGTCGTGCTCGCTGCCCTTCTGGTCTGGCCAGCGCTGCAATGGGGCCTGAACTCGCTCAAGCGTCTTATCGATGATCTGACTCGTCGCCCCGGCATTTCAACGGCCTTCGCGCCGGCCGACATCGACTTGGCGCCACGCGAGTTCTGGCCCGTCCTAACCGCCTTCAATCATCTTCTCGCCCGGCTTGAGACATCGACCGCCGGCGTTCAAAAATTCGCGGCGGATGCTTCGCACCAGTTGCGCACCCCTCTCTCGGTCGTTTCCGCAAATCTTGCGCTGCTCACTGACTCGCATCACCCTTGGACGCCTCAGCAAAAACGATTGATTGACGACTCTCGCGACGCCGTTCGTCGTATGACGCGCCTCGTCGAACAGTTGCTGTCGACGGCGCGAGCGGACGCCGCCCGCATCAGTACGTCCGCTGACCTCGGCCGCGCCGCCCGGCGCGCGTGTCAGGTCGCTCGTGCGCGCCGAGACTTTCCAGACGACGCCCTGCGCCTTCGCCTTGCAACCGAACCTGTCATCGTCCTCGGCGCGGAGGATCTGATCACTGAGCAGATCCTCAACCTCATCGACAACGCTTTTCACCACGGCGCCGCGCCCGTTTTCGTGCATGTGCGCGCCGCAGGCTCGGTCAGCGTTTGGGATCATGGTAAAGGGGTCTCGGAAACCGCTCTCCCCCACCTCGCCAACCGCTTTTTCCGCGCGAACACGACAGACACTCCAGGATCAGGCCTAGGCCTCGCCATCGTTTCCTCACTCGCCAAGGCTCAAGGCGGCGAGTTCGAACTACGCAACCGCGACGGCAGACGAAGCGGCCTCGTCGGCCGGCTTGTTTTTAAAAAGCAGCAGAACAATCTTGGCCTGACGTCCAATTAGGCATCACAAAAAGCGAGACCCTCCAAAAATCTTCGAAGGGTCTCGTAAGAAATAACTTTTTAGTCAGCGACTTACCTGCCACTTCGGAAGCGATATCGAAAGCTCCCGAAAGGCCTGAATTATGCCCACTCGATTGTCCAATAGACCCGAAGGCGCTGATTTATCAGCGTCTTTTCTTTGATCTACTGAATATGCCGTCAGCGATACCGACACTTATGCACGACTACTGAAAACTAACGGGAATTTTGCCAATATAAAATTTCAGTGATCTCGCCATCTATCGACACGTAACCGCCGCTGGCGAGTCCGCCAAGCGCAAATGGCTCCGACCTCAGAGCGGCTTGTATACCGACGATCCATACCGACACGATCAACTGGCGGGACTCGACGATACCGTCATTTGAATGGTCGGCCAATGTCGTCAGTGCGCCAGAAGCGGTCATTACTTGAGCGTCCGAGACACCACCTTTAGCCATCCTGTCTAAGCCAGTGAACGTCCGCTTTTCGGGCTGATGCCGATGTCCGCTCGCGCTCAACGGATCTTGCGAAACGATCACGCACGAGGACCATACGTCCCCACGCCGGGAGGCGCTCCAAGCGCGGAGCGATGGCCAGCCCTTTTTTAAGCTGTTCTTGCTCGGCTAAGCGGCGCCGCGGCGGCCCTCGCCGCCCTCACACAGGTGAGGGTGCGGCTTTAGGGATTAGCGGCGCCTCCGCACTCCCCAGATGCTCGGCCAGGGACCGCACGCATCCGGCGTGCCGCGCCCGGCGGTGGCAGTAGCCATCGATGTCGGGATCGGCACGTAGTGTGTAACCTGCCGCCGCCAGCCTCTCCACCAGCCGCATAGCCTCGGCGCGCGGCGTCGGCGCCTTGGCATGCTCCAGGGTGATCAAGGCGACGAGACTGTCGGCCATCCGAGCGCCCTGCTCCTCGAGCAGGACGGCAGGGCCCCGCAGGGCCGGCTCATCCAGGAGGTAAACAGTGGCCAACGACATGTCCATCAGGGCGCCGAGGGTCGCGGGCCAACCAGAGGCGGCGCTCGCAGACCGGAAATAGATCAGGGAAGGATGGGAGGCGTGGCTCTGCAGCACGTCGGCGCACCAGTCGCGGGCGTCGTGCATCAGGGCCGGCAGCCGTTGGACCATGCCGAGCGCCGCGTACCGCTCCAGCACCGCCAGGCCGGACGGGGGCGACCCAGCGGAGGTGAGGAGCTTCAAAATGCCCGCGTCCCGTCCGGAGACGCTGCCCTGGACCATCAGAAGGTAGGTGATGGCGAGGGTCATCACGGCCAAACCGCAGAACCCCGCGCCCATGACCACCCAGCGCGCAAGGCCCGTCGCGTCCGTCTCGCTGAGGCCTACGGTAGCCAGGCCGCTCCCGGCGACGAACAGCGCCTGCGGAAAACTGGGAAGCGCCGGGTCGAACGAGTCCGCCAGAGCGTGTGTCATCAGGCCGAAGCCGAGGATGAGCAGGGCGATCCAGATGATGAAGGCCTGGACCAGCATCGAGGGCGCGAAGGCGGCGGACAAGCCGTCCTCGCGGCGGCGAAGCGCACGCCAGACCGGGAGGTTGACGAGGACGAGCCGGCGAACGACCTGAAAAAGGCCCCGCGCCCGCCCGGGAATGACGACGGTGCCGACGACGTCATTCAGGGTGACGAGCGCCAGCGTCGCGCCGAGGAGGAATTCCAGGACCAGGATCATCGTCAAGCCAACGACTGGCGCGGATATCGGCTCCCGCCGCGCGCCGCCGACGCGACAAACGGCCAGTCGCGCGACTTTCCGGATGTGGAACCTTGGCCATACCCGAAGTGTTTTCTCGGCCAGTTTTCGAAGGAGGACATCGTCATGCCGACCTACGCCTTCCATCTGCACGACGGACCGGCCGTCCCGCCCAGGGTCGAACGGATCGACGCTTATGACGACGAGGAGGCGCGGACGCTGGCCGAGCTGCGGCTGACGCTGAGCTCCGGGTTCACCCACATCGAGGTCGAGAGAGACGGCGTCGAACTCTTCCGTCTGCACCGGGACAGCCAGGAGCCGTTGTGAACGCGGCCGGCCGGCCGGCTCAGCGTTTGCAGGCAGGCGCCGATGATCGTCGCCAAGGCCGCGGAGTCGTAGGGCTTGCCGATAAACTGTTCGTCGTCGGGGTTGTCCGCCGGAGCAGGCTTCGCCAGACGCTCGATCCCCGGCGACCATGTGAACCGTCTGGGCGCGGTCATCACCAAGCCCTTCCCCATGATCGCCCCGACGGCCAAGGTCGCCGAGATGCTGGACCTACCGGAAGCCTGAGGCCGGTCTAGCGCCTGTCCTTTATTTCAGCGGCGCATCGGATTGCTGGTAGGTCCCCACGACCTCGCCCTTGGCCAGCACGTGACCTTCCATCGCCGCCAGTACGGTGTCGCGGTCAGATCCCGGGAGGACGTCCAGCGGGATGTCGAGGGCGAAGACCTGAAAGTGATAGTGGTGGGCCGGATCGCCGACCGGCGGACGCGGTCCGAAATATCCGACCGAACCGCGCGAGGTGCGACCCTGGGTGATGCCGTTCGACAGGCGGATCGTCTCCTCCAGCCCTTCGGGCGTCATGGGCTCGGCGATATTCCAAGCGACCCAGTGCACGAAGGGCTTGGGCATGGCGGCGTCCGGGTCCTCGACCAGGATCGCATAGCTCGCCGCACCCTCGACCCGGTCCCACGACAGCGCCGGGGCCACGCCGTCATAGTATTCGCTGTGGATGCGGGGAATGACGCCGCCAGGCGTGAAGGCGTCGGAGCGGACCGCCAGACTGTGACGCGCTTCGACCCGTTGCAGCGCCAGCGGCACGCCCGAGCCCCGGGCGGTTTGCTCGCGCATCGCCGTCGCGGGCGGATTGAGAGGCGACGCCTGGCCTCGGCCGTCGCCGTAGCTGACGCGGTACAGGACGCCGTTCTCGTCGTCGCCGACCAGCAGCGAACCGTCCTTGGCCACGGCGATGCCGGCCAGACGCGCCGTCTCGGCCTGGCCGCCGTCGACCAGGAAGCCGGTCAGGAAGGGTCCGATGGCGCGGGCGCGGCCGTTCTCGAACCGCACGCGCGCGACCTCGTAGCCGGACGGCGTCTCGCGCGCCCACGAGCCGCGGAACGCCACGAAGGCGTCGCCGTCATAGGTGTTCGGGAAGGGGCCGCCGGTATAGAAGGCCATCTGCATTGGCGCTGCGTGCGCCGCGTAGCCAGCCACCGCTGCCTCGCTCATCTCGGCCCAGGTCGCAGCCGGGATGCCGCCTGGCGGTTCGTCCTGCGGGTTCACGCCCTCTTCTACGCCATAAATATAGGGCCAGCCGTAAGTCTTGCCGGCCTGCATGTTGTTGAGCTCCTCCTGCTGCAGTTCGTCGCCTAGGTTGTCGATGCCGTGGTCCATACCCCACAGCTCGCCCGTGCGCGGATGCCAGCCGAACCCGATCGTGTTGCGCAGGCCCGAGGCGAAGATCGTCCGCGACTTTCCATCAAGCGAGGCCCGCAGCATCGTCGCGTTCTCGGGGTTGCTCTCCTGGCAGGCGTCGCAGGTCGAGCCGACCGAGATGTAGAGCATATCGTCCGGCCCGACGGCGATGGTGCGGCTGGGGTGCTGGCCCGAGTCCGGCAGGTCGCCGATGATCAGGGTCAGCGGGCCGACCATGCCATCCGCCAGGATGTCGCCGACGAAGACCTCCTTGACCGTGACGAGGTACATCTTGCCGTCGTGCAAGGCGATGCCGTGAGCGCCCGAGCGACGGGCCACGACCACGGGATCGCCGTCGGCCTTGCCGTCGCCGTCCGCGTCCCGCAGCAGGATCACGTCGCCCGAGGCGCGACGGGTCGCGTAGATGTCGCCGTTGGGCGCCACCGCCAGCATGCGCAGATTGCCGAGATGCTCGGCGAAGCGCGAGACCGTGAATCCCTCGGGGACACGCAGAGCGGCCGTATCGCCCGGCAGGGGCGCACGCGGCGTGGGCTCATGGATGTGGGTCAGGATCGCAAGGTTGTCCCGCTCTTCCGGATGGGCCTGGGCCAGAGCCGGCGAGGCGGCGGCGAGGGCTAGGAGCGAGACGACGAGGGTGGTCGGTTTCATGCGATGTCCGGAGGCAAGGATCGAAGGAAAACCGCCCCAGGGTGGACCCGGGGCGGCTTATCGGCGGGTTTAGCGAAGCGCCATACGGAGACGGCCGAAGGACCAGGTTTGGGCCTCGCGGGCATCGGCGACGACATCGGCCATCGAGAAAAACTCGTGTACCGAACCATCCCAGACGCGGCGCTCGACCGGCACGCCGGCGGAACGCAGCGCTCCCATCAGGGTCTCGCCGTCCGAGCGCAGCGGATCGATCTGGGCGTTGACGATCGTCACGGGCGCCAGGCCGCGCAGGTTGGCGGCAACGAGGTTGTAGCGCGGATCGGTCTGGTCGGCGGGGCTGCGCAGGGCGTACTGGCCGAACCAGCCGAGGGTCGGGGTGCGCAGGGGCAGGCTGGCGGTGTTCTCCATCTTGGCCGGCAGCTGAGGATTGGCGTCCGCGATGGGATAGACGGCGAGGATGGCCTTGGGCGCCGTCCAGCCGTTGTCCCGCGCCGCGATGGCGACGTTGACGGCAAGGTTGCCGCCGGCGCTTTCTCCCGCGATTGCGATGTTCATCGGGTCGCCGCCCCACGAAGCCGCGTTCTGAAGCACCCACTGCCATGCGTTGTTGGCGTCCTCGTGGGCGGCCGGGAACCTATGCTCGGGACCCTTGCGGTACTCGACCGAGACCACGATCGCGTTCAGGGCTTTGGCCATGGCGCGGGGCGTGGCGTCATAAACGTTCAGGTCGGCGATGACCCAGCCGCCGCCGTGGTACTAGACGACGACCGGCAGGTTCGATCCGGTCGCGCCGGCGGGCTTGTAGACGCGCACAGGCTGGGTCGCGCCGCCGGTCGGATAGGTCAGGTCGCGCGTGGTGACGCTGGCGTCCGGGGCGGTCGACATCCCCATCATCGTCTTGACGCGATTGACGGCGTCGGCCGGCGACGGCTGGGCGCGGGCCTGTTCGACAGTGAGCGTTTCGATCGGACGCGCGCCAAGGGCGGCGTGGGCGTCGAGCACGGCCTGCATGTCGGCGTCGGGACGGGCGGTCATGCCCATGGGCGCCATCGGGCTCATCGGGGCGGATGAGCCGCCACGGTCCGTGTTCATCTCCAGGCCGGGCGCGCAGGCGGTCAGGGTGGCGGCGAAGGCGACGCAAGTCGCGAGGAGGCTCAGGGTCGATTTCATGTGGGGTCTCTGATCGTGAATGGAGAGGCAGGCGAGGCGCGGTTCAGAGCGCCAGTCGCTCGACCATGGCCAGGTGGCTCTGGACGATCGCGACGGTCGCCTGGGCGGCGACCTTGAGCTCCGGCGTCTCTCCGGTCTCGGCATAGGTCTTCATCAGACCCAGAGCCTCCTTGTGCGCCATCATCTGCTGAGTGAGGTACAGGCGGTCACGCTGGACGCCGTTGTACAGCCGCAGGGCGTTCAGCATCGCCGTCTTGGGCGCGTCCAGCATCGGGGTGGGCGGCGTCATGCCCGCCCGCATCGCGGCGGCCGCGGCATCCTGGGTCGTCTTGGTGTGGTGCTCGACCATCATCTGGGCGAAGCGGCGGATGTCGGGGTTCTGGGTGGTTTCAAGCACCAGCTGGCTCGACTGGACCTCGTAGAGATCACCAGCGCCGGCGAACATCAGGAAGGCCGGAGAGGCCGGCGTCGGAGCCAGGGTGCCGGCGGGCGTTCAGGTATAGGCATAGTCCTGGGCTGCGGCAGAGCCGGCAATAAGGCAAGCGGCCGCACTCGCGGCGAGCAAGAGTTTCATCGTCAATTTTCCAGTAAGGTCTCTAGTTGGTTGGGAAACTTGGCCGAACGCCGTTGGTTCCACTGTTCGCTCGCCGACGCGGTCCGACGACCGGTTCAGTCGGGAAGGTCGGCAAGGCTCACGGGTTCGACCTTCTGGACGGCGTTCGTGGCGCGTCTCCAGTCCTGCAGTCGTTTGTAGACGAACAGTCGGGCGCGCATGATCTGTCCGAGCGGTCGGTGCGCCTCGAGACTGTTGGCGGGGTTGAACCCCATGCGCTCGTCCCAGGCCTGCGCCTTGGCGTCGTTCCACGCGCTCTGCGCGGGGAACCGGATCACGCCGATGGTGCGATAAGGGCTGTCGTCCTCATCCCAGCGAACAGAGGCGTCCTCGATCGGCATGCTATCGATGTCGGTCGAGAGCTGGACCCTGAGCTCGAACGCGGCGCCGGTCTGGGCGAACTGTTCCACCATGGCGTGGCGGAAGACGTCGGGATCGCCGCCGAGTTCAAGCGCGGTCTCGATCAGGGCGTCCACGGTCTCCTGCGTCGGGTAGAGGCCGAGCTTGCCGACATGGTCGCCCCACCGGATCGGCGCCTGGCTGAAGTAGGTTTCGGCCAGAGGGTGGCGTGGCGGGTGGCCGAAGAAGCCCAGGCTTCGCGACGGCAGGCCCACCGCCTTCAGCGCCGTCTGCGTCGCGGCCGAGACGTCGCGGACCACCTTCTTGACCCCCTCCGGCAGATCGGGCGCATGGGAGACGCCGGCCTTCAGGTTCAGCAGGAATTGGCCGGCGTCCTTGTTGAGAAAACCGGTTTCCTCGGCCTCGAACAGCCAGTCCTGCGTCGCCGCCTCCACCGCCTCCACGATACGGGGGCCGTCGACACCGAGGATCTTCAGGGCGAAGCCTCGGTGGGCCGAGATCTTGTCGTCCAGATGCTCCCCGGGACCCTGGGCGAGCCGGGCGACGACCTCAAAGCGCGCGGGCGTGGAGGCGATCCCCTGAGCGAGTTCGGGCGACAGGCCTGGGAGGATTTCCAGTTCGCCCTTGAGCAGTCCCGTGGACTTGGCGTGGGAAACCCGCGTTGCCCGCCCTTCATTTTCCCTGACCTTCTCGCCGACGCCGGTGAAGGTCTCCGCGATGCGGGCGAACGTCTCCGCCTCCTCGGGTTTGATCTCTTCAAGAGCGGAGCTGTAGCGCACGTAGGTCATGGGAATTCCAAGTTGGGGTGTAGCGGTCGAGCGAAGGCGGCCTGATCGTCAGGCGGATCGAATCCGTTCGTAGACGCCGACCAGGACGCCCTTGGCGATGACCGCATCCTTGAGGGCGGCCTTGACCTCGTCCTTGCCGGGCTTGGCGTCCCAGTCGATGACGCGGTTCAGGGCGAAGACCTGGAACAGGTAGTGGTGGGGCCCATGTCCCGGCGGGGGGTCGTTTGGCAGCCAGCCGATCCCGCCCATCGAATGCTTGCCGAAGCGACCGGAGCCTGAGCCTTCCTTGAGATCGCCCTCCGCGACCGAGGCCGTCGCCGCATCGAACACCGCGATCAGGTGGATGAAGGGCTGAGGCGCGGGAATGTCGGGGTCCTCGACCACCACCAGGACTTGGCGGGTCTCGGCTGGAAGGTTCGACCACGCCAGCGGCGGCGAGACGCCCTCGCCATCGGCGGTGAACCGGACAGGTATCGCCTGTCCATCGTCGAACGCGGCGCTCTCGACCCGGATCGTCTCGGGTGCGGCGGCGGCCTCCTCGTTCAGGAGGAGTTTGTCGGGGCCGGCGCGGACACCGTCGAGCGCCTTGCCGAGGAAGGCGGGAAGCTTCTGGAACATCAGTTCGCGCTCCCCGGCTCGGCCTGTTTGCGATGCATCTCGGCCAGGACCGTCTGCGGCGTCACGGCCGCCATCGCCGCCTGCACCTTGTTCATCACCCCGGCGACGACGTCGCCTTCGCCGCGCTGCATGGCGTGGTATCCGATCTTGGCGACATCGCCGGCGTCCATCTTCTTGGCTTGGCCGACGACCGTGTCGTCGAGGCCGGCGCGGTGGAAGAACTCGGTGTCGGTCGGTCCCGGCATCAGGACGGTGACGCTAACGCCGCTGTCCTTCAGCTCGTTGCGCAGGGCGAAGGAGAAGCTGTCCACATAGGCCTTGGAGGCGTTGTAGACCGCCGCGAAGGCGCCTGGCATCAAGCCGGCGATCGAGCCGGTGAGCAGGATCTGCCCCCTGCCGCGAGCGCGCATGTCGCGACCCACCAGATGCAGCAGCCGCGTCGTTTCGGTGATGTTGGTGTTGATGACGTGCAGGATGTCGTCGAAGTCCTGGTCGAGGAACCCTTGGCCGAGCCCGTGACCGGCGTTGGCGGCGAGCGCATCGACCGGCCGGCCGGCGACGATGGCGTAGAGCGACTGGACACCATCCTCCGTGGAGAGGTCGGCCTGAAGTGTTTCGACGCGTGCGCCGAGTGCCTCGAAGGTTTGCTTCGCTTCGGCCAGAGGCGTGTCGGCGGCGACCACGAGATCGAAGCCGTCCGATGCGAACAACTTGGCGAGTTCATAGCCGATGCCGGACGAGGCGCCCGTGACGAGGGCGAGAGGGCGGGCGGTCTCCGCTGAGCTAAGTGCGCTATCCGACATCTGAATCTCCGATTTCTGGTCAGACCCGGAAATCGGTCACGGCAATCAAAGTTCCGTATTGCGACGCTGGAACGCCGGGCCGCCGAGCGGATTGGGAAGAGCGAGCAGACGGAGTTCGCCATGCCTGACACCGACCCTATTTCGACCGACGCCGAGGTCGCCTCCCCCGCCTTCATCGACAAGGACAATGTCGAGGGCGACCACGCCGCTTCGAGCATCCGCGCAGCAATGATCAACCGACCGCGCCAGGACCTCTATGCCTTTTGGCGCGACTTCAGGAACCTGCCCTCCTTCACCGAGAACGTTAAGAAGGTGGAAATCCTGGATGACGCCCGGTCGCAGTGGACCATCGTTGGGCCGGCGGGCGCCGACATCGACCTCGTCTCCGAGATCACCGAGGACATCCCCGGCGAGCGGATCGCCTGGCGCTCCAGCGAAGGATCCGACGTCGATCATGAGGGCTGGGTCGAATTCAAGGACAACGCCTTTGGTCGCGGCACCGAGGTCCGCATCTTCATCAGCTATGATCCGCCTGCCGGCGCCGTCGGCAAGGTGGTCGCCAAGGTCCTGCAGCGTGAGCCGCGCATCCAAGCCCGCCGGGAACTGCGGCGCTTCAAACAGCTGATGGAGACGGGCGAGATTTCAACGTCGAAGGCGCCTGAGGCCGCGCCTCGCGCCAGCCGCCATTTCTGATTTCGGCCGCAGCCGACACCCCCTCAAACAGCGAGATTTCCATGCGCGCACTCACATGGCACGGCAAACACAACGTCCAGGTCGACACCGTCCCCGACCCGCAGATCGTCAATCCCCGCGACGCCATCATCAAGATCACCGCCACCGCCATCTGCGGCTCGGACCTGCACCTCTACGACAGCATGATTCCGGGCATGTCGAACGGCGACATCCTGGGCCACGAGTTCATGGGGATCGTCGAAGAGGTCGGGCCGGCCAACACGACGCTGAAACGAGGCGACCGGGTCGTGGTCCCCTTCGTCATCGCCTGCGGAAAATGCTTCTTCTGCGACCACCGCATGCCGGCCGCCTGCGACAACTCCAACCCCGCCGACAAGGCTGACGCGTCGGAGATCGCCTACGGCTACGCCATGACGGGCGCCTTCGGCTATTCGCACCTGACCGGCGGTTACGCCGGCGGTCAGGCCGAGTACGCCCGGGTCCCCTACTCAGACTATGGCCCGATCAAGATTCCGGACGGCATCGAGGATGAGCGCGTCCTGTTCCTGTCGGACATCTTCCCGACAGGGTGGATGGCGGCCGAGAATTGCCAGATCCAGCCGGGCGACACGGTGGCCATTTGGGGCTGCGGTCCGGTTGGCCTGTTCGCGATCAAGAGCGCCATCCTGCAGGGCGCCGGCCGGGTCATCGCCATCGACCACCATCCGCGTCGCTTGGAGCTGGCGAAGCAGAACGGCGCGGAAGTGCTCAACTACCACGAGGTCAAGGTGCGCGAGGCCCTGATGGAGATGACCGCCGGCATCGGCCCCGACAGCTGCATCGACGCCGTCGGCATGGAGGCCCACGGCTTCTCGCCCGACAACATCGTCGACGCCATCAAGCAGGAGACCAAGATCCTGGGCACGGACCGCCCCCACGTCCTGCGTGAAACCATCATGGCGGTGCGCAAGGGCGGCACGGTCTCGGTGCCCGGCGTCTATGGCGGCTTCGCCGACAAATGGCCGATCGGCGCCTTCATGGAGAAGGGCCTGACCCTCAAGACCGGCCAGACCCATGTGCAGAACTACCTGCCGCAGCTACTGCAGCTGATCCTCGACGGCAAGATCGACACGACCGATCTGATCTCCCATCGCCTGCCGCTGGAACAGGCCCCTGAGGGCTACAAGAACTTCAAGGAAAACCAGAACGACTGGACCAAGGTCGTGCTGAAGCCGGGTTGAGGCTGAGCCCGATGCGCACCGACCTGCACGCCCGCCCCATGGAGGCCCGGTCTCGACCCGACCTGCCCGAGGGTGCGGGCTGGGTCTACGAGCCCAAATGGGACGGGTTTCGCTGTCTCGCCTTCAAGCGCGACGGCCAGGTCCAGCTGATCGCCAAATCGGGAAAGTCGCTGAACCGCTTCTTCCCCGAGGTCGTCGATCGTCTTGCCGCTCTGCCGGAAACGCGCTTCGGGCTCGACGGCGAACTGCTGGCGCGTGACGGGGACTCCTTCTCCTTCGAGGTGCTGCAGGCGCGTCTGCACCCCGCCGAGAGCCGCATCCGGGACCTCGCCCAGGAGACGCCGGCGATCTACGTCCTCTTCGACATGCTGGTCGATGTCGACGGGTCGGATCTCAGGCCCCGGCCTTGGTCGGAGCGACATCGACGGCTTGAGGCCTTCCTCGAGGTTCACCAAGCGGCTGACCTCACCCTCACCCCCGGCACGACTGACCTGCCCCTCGCCCGGACTTGGCTTGACCAGGGCAAGCTGGAGGGCGTGGTGGCCAAGGCTGCCGACGGACCATACGTCGAAGGCGAGCGCGCCATGATCAAGGTCAAGCGCGCCCGCACGGCGGACTGCGTCATCGGCGGCTTCCGCTATGCGTCGGATGCACCGGTCGTCGGTTCGCTCCTGCTCGGCCTCTACGACCACGAGGGTAAGCTCAACCACGTCGGCCATACCTCGGGGTTCGGGGGCGTCGACAAGATCGCCCTGACCCGCGAACTGGAGGCCCTGCGCGGCGGTGATGGCTTCAGCGGCCGCGCGCCCGGCGGGCCGAGCCGATGGTCCACGGAACGGTCAGCGGCCTGGGAGCCGCTTCGGCCTGAACGCGTGGTCGAGGTCGGCTTCGACCAGGTCTCGGACGACCGCTTCCGCCACGGCACCAAGCTGCTCCGCTTTCGTCCCGACAAGGCGCCAGCCCAGTGCCGCATGGAGCAGCTGGAGAGCTGACCGACGCCCGGGAGGTCAAAGCCATTTGGCCAGGATTTCCGCGCTCTCCGCAGTCTCGACCTGCTGTGCGTAGCGATTGCGGTACAGACCCAGCAGGGCGTCATGGCTCTCGTCGGAGGAGCTGCAAAGCCCGTCCGTGACCACGATCACCCGATAACCGAGATCGACCGCGCCCAGAACAGCGGCCAGCACGCAGACGTCGGTCTCTGCACCAGTGACGACCAGGGTGTCGACGCCGCCGGCCCGCAAGGCGTCGTCCAGCCCGGTCCCGGGCCAAGGGGAGTAGATGTGTTTGTCCACCACCCGGGCGGGCGGCGTGAAGACCGCGAGCGCCGGGATCAGGTCGACCCTTTCCGGCCCCAGCCGCTCGATCGTCATCTCCGGCCAGCGTTCCCAATAGCCGCGCCAGGTGCCCCACCCCTCGCCGACCTCGGCAGCAGGGATGAAGCGGGTGAACCACGTCCGCTCCGGCTTGCGTTCGCAGAGCCCGACCACGACCGGCAGCACCCGCTCCATCCACGGCGTTCGCCAAGGGGTGTCCTCGGCGAACATCCGCTGCATGTCGATGCAGAGATGGACCGCGGTCTCAGGGATCGCGCCGCGGATCAGCCCGTCCGCCATCGCGGATCAGGCCGCCGCCGCGCCTTGGGCCTTGGCGTTGGCGGCGGCGTCGGCCAGGGCCGTCAGGCTTTCGTCGGTCGCCGACTCCTGCTGCAGGGTCTCGTCCAGCAGCGCCGCTGCGTCGTCGAAGCCGAGCAGGGTCGCCCAGCGCTTGAGCGTGCCGTAGCGGGTGATCTCATAGTGTTCGACCGCCTGGGCTGCGGCGATCAGGCCGGCGTCCAAAGCGTCGGTCCCGGCATATTCCTCGAGGATCTCGTCGCCTTCGGCGAGGATGCCTTCGATGGCGTCGCAGGTCTTGCCCATGGCGCGCTTGCCGATGATTTCGAACACCTGCTGCAGGCGTTCGATCTGCCCTTCTGTCTCTTCGCGGTGCTTTTCGAACGCCGCCTTGAGCTCGGGCGAGTTCGCGCCGCGCGCCATCTTCGGCAGGGCCTTCACGATCTTCCGCTCGGCGTAGTAGATGTCCTTGAGCGTGTCGTAGAACAGGTTGTCGAGGGTCTTCTCTGCCATCTGGGCTCTCCGATCGCTACGGCAGCCGGACTGACCGTTCCGACGGCGCTCGACCAGCGCCACCAAGGTCTGATCGACAACCTGCGCGGCGCGACGGACCAGGACTTCGACCGCGTCTACCTTCAGCAGCAGGAGGCTGCGCACAACGAGACGGCGGCGTTGTTGGAGACCTATAGCCGAGTGGGCGGCAACGACGCACTTAAGGGCTGGGCCGCCAAGACCCTGCCCGTGGTCCGGTCGCACCGGGAAATGGTGGATCAAGCCGACGAGGCGGATGCGGAGCGGCCGCACTGAGGCGCACCGACCCCGTCGCGTCGCTTGAAGTAAACGACCGGCCTGCCTTGCGGTAGGCTGGTCATTTTGCGGTATTCCCCTTTAAGCCTGTACCTGTTGGCGGCCACGGTTTTTCGGCCTCTACGGAGAGAGCCGCTCGATCCGCTGCGGCAACGCTTGGTTTGGCCACCGGATTTCCCATCTCGTTGTCTCCACATAGGAAACGGAGCCCGAGATGGCTGGAGGTTGGACCCGCGACGGAGCGGTTCTGGATCAAATAGACGACACCATCCTCGACGGCGTCTTGACCGCGCGCGCTCGCCTGCCCGCCGGCGAAGGGACCGAGGACTGCATCGAATGCGGCGACGCCATCCCTGAGGCGCGGCGTCGCGCGATCCCCGGCGTCACCACCTGCGTGCCCTGCCAGGCCGGCCGTGACAGCCGCGTCGTCGTCGCCGGAATCAACCGGCGCGGCAGCAAGGATAGCCAGCTGCGCTGAAGCCATGACCGACACCCTCGCGCTCTTCCCCGGCCGGGTCCCGTGCCGAGCCAGCACGAGCCGCCCGGTCTGCATTACGCCGACGCCGTCGTCTCGCCGGAGGTCCAAGAAGACTTGATCGACCGGGCCCGCACGCTCGACTTCGCCCCTTTTGACTTTCGGGGGTTCAAGGGCAATCGCCGGACCGTCTCGTTCGTACCCCGGTACGACTTCGCTCACACCCGGGCTGCTCAGGCCGATCCGCTCCCCGACTGGCTGACCCCGCTGCGGGCCGCGGCGGCAGGGTTCGCCGACATCCCTGAGGCCGAACTCGTCCAGGCTCTCGTCACCGAATACAAGTCCGGCACCGGCATCGGCTGGCACCGGGACCGCCCCGAGTACGGCAAGATTATTGGCCTGTCGTTCGTCTCCGACTGCCTGCTCCGTTTCCGGCGTCCCGAAGCCGGTGGTTTGGCGACGCGCGTCCCAGCTTCTACGTCTGGGCTCCGCCTATCTACTCGACGGCTCCCCCCGTAACAGCTGGCAGCACAGCATTCCGCCCGGGGATCAGCTCCGATACTCGGTAGCCTTTCGGACGCTGCGTCTGTCGGAGCAGTAACCGCCGATCCGTCCGGCTGCGTCGCGCCACAAGCAAACCGAAAGGTCGAGCTGCTCTGCCACCCTCTGCCACCCTCTGCCACCCTCTGCCACCGTAGGGCTACGGGATCGCCCTGTCCGAACTCGACCGCTAATGTCGCCCGGTCATCAACGAAATCCCCTCGCCAGAGGCCGCACCCGTATGCCCGCCACCCCTCACTCCCACTCGATTACTTAATGACAACAACAATGTTGTTTACAAAGCTCTTTTTATTGGCAGGACGACCCCATGCCGACTAGGCTACCGTCGCCCAATAACGCTATTGAAAACACTAAGAAATATAGCGTCATAAAATTTTAGTGATGACGCTATCTTTCGAGATCATTCGAGGCATGGCAGCCAAGTCGACGCGTAATTTAAATCGAATCTGAGCTGCAGCGTTCATCTCATCTATTCGTAGCATCTTTGGCTCGAAAGAATCCATGTCGCCCTCGCGGCTCCTATCGACCAATCATGTCGGCGAAGCGCCAGGATCGGTCATTCACTGAGCGCCGGAAACACGACATTCAGCCATGCCGTCTGAGCCTAGGAACGTCCGCTTTTCGATCCGGCACCTTTGGAAGTTCCCGACCCTTAAGCGAACTTCGCTTCACGACCCCTAGCCGACATTTGACGCGTCTGTGCGTAACCTAGACAGTTATGATTTTTGCAGAATGGCGCCGTCATGCTCGCCCTCACCCGTCTGCCGTGGAGCTGGATTTGGGCTCTAACCATCGTCGTCGTTTGGCTACTGGTAGCCTACGCCTTGGGACAACAGCCGTTGACCCAGCAGCACTCTCTCGACTTGGTTCAATACGGGGCGTTCAAAGGTAGTTCGATCTCGCCTGACGATGCATGGCGACTGATTGCTTCGCAGTGGCTGCATGTGAAGTTTCCACACATGCTCTTCAACGCCTTGATCATAGGAATTGTTGGCCAATCGCTCATCAACCGTTTTGGCGCTCCGTTCATGGTGGGGGTGGGCGTAATCGGCGGCGCTGCGGGTCAGTTGGCAAGCGCGCTCGTAATGCCAGAAGCCTATATTTCAGGTGCGTCTCAGGCGTATCTAGCTCTTACTGGATTGGGGCTGCTGACGCTGCCGACGCGGACGTTGGGTTGGTGGGCTAGCGTCGTGGGCACGGTAGCTGCGATCGGCCTCGACGTCTTCGTCAGCGATCATGCTTTCGTGAAGATTGGTCATGCATTGCCCTTTGCGCTCGGTGTCGCCTGCGGTGTCGCCATCCGCAAAGCAGCCAGCAAATAGGCAACGTCCGCTCACCACCAGAATGGGGAGGGCATTTCGGCCTCGTCGTTCTCATGATGGTTGTCGGCCCGCTGCTTACCTGGGCGGCAACGAAAGTCCGTTTAGCGACGGTCTCCTGACCACCCCTGGCGGACGACGGCGACGACTGCTTTCCGGCCTGGAGGCCAACGTCCGCTTTCGGCGGCGAAGCCAAAGACCGCACACGACCGATACCGTTGAAAAAGTCGGCAATTGCCACGGACGACGCGGGCTGATTCACTCTGGTCATTGAGGCTGGAGGCAGCGCGATGATGGGCGAGCGGCGGGTCGATCAGGCGGCCCTGTTCTATACCTTCTCGCTGGAGGATCATGTCCCAGCGAACCATCTGCTGAGGTCGATCGACCGGTTCGTGGAGTTGGAAGGCCTGCGGGCGCACATGGCGCCGTTCTACAGCGCGATGGGGCGCCCCTCGATCGACCCGGAGCTTCTGATCCGGATGCTGCTCGTCGGTTATTGTTTCGGAATCAGATCGGAGCGTCGGCTATGTGAAGAGGTCCACCTGAACCTGGCCTATCGCTGGTTCTGCCGGCTGGGTCTGGAAGGCGCTGTGCCGGACCACTCCACCTTCTCAAAGAACCGCCATGGTCGTTTCAGAGAGAGCGACCTGTTGCGTCAGTTGTTCGACACGGTACTTAGCCGGTGCATGTCCGAAGGTCTGGTCGGCGGTGAAGGCTTCGCGGTAGATGCTAGCCTGATCAAGGCCGAAGCGAACCGGGAGCGCAGCGTGCCTGGTGATCCCGGCCTGCCGCCCGAGGCGGCGAGCCGGGCGATTGACGAGTATCTGGCGGTGTTGGACGACGCGGCATTCGGCGGGGCCACGCCGGTGACGCCCAAGTTCATCTCGCCAGTAGATCCGGCCGCGCGCTGGACCGCTGCGAACAAGGGCCCTGCCTTCTTCGCCTATGCCACCAACTACCTGATCGACCTGAAGCACGCGGTCATCGTTGATGTTGAAGCCTCCACTGCCGTACGTCCGGCCGAGTTGACCGCTGCTCGCACCATGATCGAGCGGGTGCAAGATCGGCATGATCTCCACCCCGATCGCCTTGCCGCCGACACCGCCTATGGCTCGGCCGAGATGCTGGAATGGTTGGTCAATGATCGCGGGATCGCACCTCACATCCCCATCATCGACAAGTCTGGCCGGGCGGACGGGACCTTCTCCCGAGGCGACTTCACTTATGATCCCGCCGCCGACCTCTATCGCTGTCCGGCCGGCAAGGAACTGAAGCAATATCGGCGAGCGTTCCGCGCCGATCACCCCGAGACTCCGCCGGATGACACCTATCGGTATCGCGCCTCAAAGTTTGACTGCGACGCCTGTCCGCTGAAGCCCAAATGCTGCCCTAACGCGCCGGCCCGGAAGGTGACCCGCTCCATCCACGAAGGCGCCCGGGACGTCGCTCGCGACATCGCCCGGACTGACGCTTACGTCACTTCCCGACGCGAACGAAAGAAGGTCGAGATGTTGTTCGCACACCTCAAGCGCATCCTCAGGCTCGACCGTCTGCGCCTGCGTGGTCCCTGCGGCGCCCGAGACGAGTTCCTTCTCGCCGCCACCGCCCAAAACCTGCGCAAAATGGCCCGGTTGATCCCGCTACAGGCTGCCCCAGCGCCCGCCTGAAAGCCCTGTGGCTTTGCCGACCCCGTCAAAGCCTGACCACGCCGCTGTGCAAGCCGATCAGTTTGGCGACTTTTTCAACGGTATCGACCCGTTGCGGACATCCAACCCGAGAGCCCGAAACGAAACGGGGCAGCCGCAACCAGAGGCCTTGACTCATAACTCGACATATGGCGAGTTAAGACTATGCCCCGCCCTCCAAACGTATCCGCACAGACCCGCGCTTTGCTCGCTCACTTCGCTGCCCAGCCTCAGGCGTGGCAGTATGGCTACGAGCTGACCAAGTTGACCGGACTAGGGTCAGGCACCCTTTACCCGACGCTCGCCCGCCTCGCAGACCAAGGTTTTCTGGAGTCGGACTGGAGAGCATCGTCGCAGCCGGGTCGCCCCCCCAGGCATGCCTACCGGCTCACCGGTGCGGGGATCGAGTTTGCCAGAGCCCAATCCGTCAAGGCAGTCATAGCGCCCAAACCTCGCTCCAGACAGGCTTTGGCGTGACAGGCCCAACCTCGATCCTGTTCAACTTCGCTCTCAGGGTCAGCCCCGCCGACCGTGAAGTCTGGTTCAAGGCCATGCAGAGGGAGTTCGAGTTCATGCCGCCTTCGCAGCGGTTTCGTTTTGCGACCGGCTGTCTCGCGGCGGCAATCGTTTGGCGCATTTGGACGCCGCAAGGTGTGCGAAGGATCACTCAGGGAGGCCTTGTTGCGGCCAGCGCCTCGCTCGCCGCGCTTGTCACCGTCAATAGCTTACTCGGGACCTTCGGCCACCTTGGTCCAGTTATGGCCGGACTCGGGCTCGCGTATGCGGGCGGGGCCGTTGCAACTGCCCGGTGGGGCCTTACGGGCATGGCCGCATTCGCACTGGCCGGTCTCGCGTTGAACACTGTCTTGGTGACGGTCTGGGCGGACGGCAGCGCGGAACCGGGTGGATTTATCCGCGCCCTGTCTGTCGAGGCATATCTAATCCTAGCAATATTCCTGGGCGCAACCGCCGTTGCGCGGGCCCTCGCCAATCACCTTGAGCGCAGCGCGTGACCGGTAAAGCCCTATGGTACCGGGCCTCAATCGGCCTTCTCTTGGGCGTCCTGCATCTGGCCCTGACACTTCCAATCTACGGAGCCCTTTCACTCGGGGAGTTGCGGTTTGGCGCCAGCGGCCTTGCTATGTCGCTTTTCGCTGCTGAGTGCTTTTTCACATCGCAGCATCCGCGGTAAGAGTTGTTCAAGCTCGTGATCGTCAAAGGCAAAGCCTCCCTGGTCGAAACCATCAGCGAGCTTTTGGCTTTCGCCCGACAGCCTCGCCTTCACGAAACGGCTTATCGGGCTCGGTCACGACGCACTGCTACAGGCCTTTGGTTGTTGGTCATCTCTCTCGCCGTCACGGCAGGCTTTGCGATTCTGACCCTGCCGTTGATGCTGCTCACAGAAGCTGGCCCGTCTAGCACTTTGCGCCAGACCTTCTCTAATCCGATCCTGGCGGTGGCGATCGCGGTAGTCATGGTCGGCCCATTGGTCGAAGAAACTATCTTCCGAGGTTGGCTGACGGGGACGTGGAGATCTCTCGCCGGCAGCGTCTTGTTCCTCGCCATGTTCTATGGCGGCGCAGCACTGACGACCGACCTGGACGTCGGACCGCCGGGGATAAAACAGCTTGGGATAGCTATTCTCGGTATGGCTGTGATCTGGCTGTTGCGTCCCATCGATTCCGGACCCCGCGTGACGGGTTATGACCGAGTCTTCCCCTTCCTGTTCTGGGGTCAGGGGATCGTGTTCGGACTCCTGCACTATCAGAACTTTGCAGCGACCTCCCCTATTCTGGCTGTCTTCATGACCTTGCCGCTGATCGTCTGCGCATGGCTTTGGGGGTACGCGCGGATCGTGCTCGGTCTCGGAGGAGCCGTCCTGCTCCACGCGGCCTACAATATTCCTGCGGTTATCGGAATGATCGCGTTGACGACGATGCAAGGCGGTTAGGGAGACGTCCGCTTTCCACCCCTCTGAGACATAGGGGCAGTCCGCTTTCCGGCGGGCCGCCCCAAGCCTGCTCAGAGGTCGATCTGCTCTGAAATCTCCAGCGCATCGTCCACTTCGATGCCGAGATACCTGACGGTGCTCTCGAGCTTTCCGTGCCCGAGAAGGAGCTGGCAGGCGCGTAGGTTTCCGGTCTTCTTATAGATCAAGGCCACCTTGGTCCGTCTAAGGCTGTGGGTGCCATAGGCGCTGGGGTTCAGGTCGATCATTCTCACCCAGGTATCGACCAGCCGAGCGTACTGCCTGGTGCCTATGTGCTCTCCATCTCGGCTGCGGCTGGGGAACAGCCAGTCGTCACGCCGTCGTCCTCGGCGCTCCAACCAGTGAGCCAGAGCTTCTCTAGCGGCCTCCGTGATCTCGAACGGCACGGGCCGACCGGTCTTCTGCTGGATGATCGTCGACCGCTGCCGAATGACGCCGCCTTGAGCAATATCGCCGAGGCGGAGTTTCACCAGATCACAGCCCCGCAGCTTGGCGTCCAATGCGATGTTGAACATCGCAAGATCCCGTATCGATCCAACGGACTTCAGGTGCTGACGGATCGCCCAGATGTGCTTTGGCTTGAGCGGGGCCTTCGCTCCGGTCATTCGACCAGCGTTCCAGGGTTTGCGGGGTAAACGAAATAGATCGGGCTGGCTCATGGCCACCTCCCAAGATCAACGCCCCCTCCGCACGATACGCTCCAAACAGCGCAGATGCGCCAAGAGCGGACACCAACTGCCCGCCAACAAGACGACATTCCAATCGAGGCTCCGGGCTATCGAATGCCTGTGACCTCTCCGAGTGCCAAACACGGGAATCCGCTCTATTGCGGACAACAACATTCTCCGCCGCGATGCACTACCCGACCGTCACCTGATGCTCGGGGGTGAGGCAGCGGCCCAAATTGCTCGCTTCACCCCGCACAGCAGGAGAGCTTTGCTACATCCATGTCGAAGGTCTGTGCGGCGAGTTTCAGACCTTCGACCGTGGTCAGATAGGGGAAGATCGTCGCCCCCAGCTCGGCGGCCGTCATGCCGTGTTTGATCGCCAGCACCATCGTCTGAATTGCGTCCGCGCCTTCGGGGGCCATGATCTGCCCGCCGAGAAGGCGGTCCGTCGTCTTGTCGGCGATCAGTTTGATGAGCCCGCGTGTGTCGCGCGCTGCCAGTGCCCGGGGCACCTGATTGAGTGCGAGCAAGGACACCTTGATATCCAGTCCGCGCGCCCTCGCCGCCGTTTCAGTAAGGCCGACACTCGCGACCTGCGGGTCGGTGAATACCACCGCCGGCATGGTGCTGTTGTCGTAGCGATGGTCATTGCCGCCGACGGCGTTGCGCGCGGCCAGCTTCGCGGCATAGGCCGCCATATAGACGAACTGGTCACGCCCGGTGACGTCCCCGGCTGCGTAGACGCCTGGGGCCGTGGTCTCGAGATGGGCATCGACGACGATCCCGCCATGGCGGGACAATGCGACGCCCCGTGACTCCAGTCCCATGCCGTCACTGTTCGGCTGGCGGCCCGTCGCGATCAGCACCTGCTCTGCGGCGATGACCTCGACCGCCGCATCCCGGTCGCGCGCCGCGCCCTTGCCGGGCGGACGGTCGCAGGTGAGTTCGATCCCGTGCTTCGCGTGCACAATCCGCTGGTAGCCGACCCCGGTGCACACCCTGATACCCTCCGCCTCCAGATAGGTCTTAAGGGCGACGCTGAACTCCGGGTCCATGTCGGGCAACAGCCGGCTGCGGCAACAGATCGTGACGGCCACGCCAAGCCGGGCGAACATCTGTCCCAGTTCAACACCGACTACCCCACCGCCGATCACCAGCAGCGACCGGGGCAAACGTTCAAGCGCCAGCGCCGAAGTGCTAGTGAGCCACGGGACGCTATCCAGCCCCGGAATTTCGGGAACGGCGGCGCGCGCGCCCATCGCCAGAATAATCTTGCCGACCGGCATCGGTGCATCATCGACGAGCAACCTGCCGTCGACAAAGCGCGCCCGGCCTTCGACATAGGTCACGCCCGGATAGGCCGGCAGCAGGTCGACATATTTCTTCTGCCGCAGACCCGCGACCAGCTCATCCTTCGAGGCCGCGAGCGCAGCCCAGTCTTCCAGCTTGAGGCTGCCCCCCAGGCCGGGAAACCGACGGGAAGCCTGGCCGGCATGAACCGCTTCAGCGGCCCGGATCAATGTCTTGGACGGGACGCAGCCGACATTGACGCAGGTGCCGCCGATCGTCCCATGGCCGACCAGCGCCACCCGGGCACCCAGATCGGCTGCGGTGATCGCGGCGGAGAATCCCGCCGACCCCGCGCCGATGACGGCGACGTCGAAACTCGCATGGCCGGATTTTTTCGCGGTACCCGAACAGCAGTCGAGGTCCTTTGCGGGCTTGTTCATCGTGCAGTCCGTTCTGTTGGGTGGGCCAGTAGTGTCATGGGTTCAGCCGACGCGCGCGTGAGTGGCCTCAGACCATCGATCCGATGTCCGAGGCGAAGCTGGGGTAGGCAAAAATCATGGCCTTGATCTGGTTGGCGGTGAGCCCCGCGCCCATGGCCATGGCGAACAGATTGATCTGTTCCTCGGCCCCCGGCCCGATCAGATGCGCGCCGAGGATCAAGCCGGTTTTCTGTTCCACCAGCACCTTGAATCCGCTCGTGGTCGCCCCGACCCGCATCGACGAATACCAGCCGGAGGTCTTCTCGAAATGCGTATCGAACTCCAGACCCTTTTCCGTCGCCGCCGTCTCGGACAGCCCCACGGTCGCGACCGGCGGCAGGGTGAAGACCACGCTGGGTATCGGCGGATAGGACACGAGCCGTGCGTCCTTCCCGGCCAGAAGGTTCTTGCCCGCGATCCGCCCTTCATAGGCCGAGACCGGGGTCAGGTTCAGCCCGCTGTCGGCACAATCCCCGGCGGCGAAAATGGCGGGATTGGTGGTACGCATGGCGGCGTCGACCTTGATTCCGCGCTTCCCGGCGTCCACCCCTGCAGCCGGCAGGTTCAGATGGTCGATATTGGGCACGCGACCGGTCGCATGGACCACCAGATCGCAGGTCAGCACCTGGATGCCGGACGGCGTTTCATAGGACACGGCGAATTCGTCGCCCTGCTTCTCGACCTTGAGGACTTTCGCCTCGGTCTGCACGTCGATGCCCAGTTCGGTCGAGGCCTCCACCAGCATCGCCACCAGATCGGCGTCGAAGGGCCCGAGCGGCCGCCCGGCCATTTCCAGAACCGTGACGGCGCTGGCTCCGGCGCGTTGGGCGATATGGGCGAACTCCATGGCGATGAACCCCCCGCCGACAAAGACGATCCTGTCGGGGCGCTCGGACAACTCCAGAAATTCCGTGCTGGTCGTCAGCAGGTCCTCGCCGGGAATGTTCAGCGTCATCGGCCGTGCGCCGGTGGCGATGTGGAAATGCTTCGCGCGCAGGGTCTCGCCGTTTAGCGTGATCGTATCGCGCCCGATGAAGCGTGCTTCGCCATGCAGCGGGGTGATTCCGGCCTTGCGGAAGCCCGCTTCGATGCGCGACGGCATGGCGTCGGTGAAGGTGCGCTTGAACGCCATCATCTCGGGCCAGTTGACCGAGGGCCGCGCCTCCAGGCCCTTGCCGGCCATGGTGTGGGCCCAGTCCACGCCTTCGGTGACGGCAATCAGCATTTTCTTGGGATCACAGCCCCGCAGCGCACAGGTGCCGCCGTAGGGCAGGCTGTCGATGCTGGCGACTTTCCACCCCGCCGCCGCCGTCATCCGGGCGACGCCGTTGCCGCCGGTCCCGGCCCCGATCACGATCAGGTCGTAGTCATATGTGTCGGTCATGTCAGTCTTCTCCATTTCGGGGGCCTGCAGCCTCTGACGATCGGCGCTGTCCGGTGGGCCGTCGATCAGGTGGTCTTCATCCGCCGCCGACGCCGCCAGACGGCATAGACCGTCAACGCGGCGAACACGGCCAGCGCGGGCAGCAGCACAACATCGAGCCAGCCCGTCAGCGCAGAAAGCCCGACGACGCCCAGCAGCACCACCAGCACCGGAGCAAAGCAGCACAGCGCCACAATGACGTTGCCGATCACCCCCATCCGCAGCAGCAGGCTGTCGGTCCCGTCCGTCTTGTCAGCCTTGTCAGCCATAACGCCGTTTGATCCTGAAGACGCGCAGCCTTCCCCGGCTGCAGCCCGAGGCCGGGATGCACGCGATGCATTGCGTTGGTGGCCTGGTCCCACCCCCATGCGGGGGGGCGGGAGCTCTGGCGCCGATGAAGGCCGTCTTGTTGCCTGCGGGGCCTAGTTTTGTACGACGCGGGCGGGATAGCCGGCATTGGTCGAGGCGGCCGCGATCTGCGCGGCCGTGGCGCGCGCCGGGTCGTAGGTGGCGCGGGCCGTCTTTGCGGCGAAGTCCACTTCGACCGAGTTGACGCCCGGCACGCTCTCCATCGCCCTGCGCACCGTGATCGGGCAGGTGGCGCAGGTCATGTGCTCAATGGCGAAAGTCGTCTGCTGCTGGGCAGCGGCGGTCGCCGCCGGACGGTTCTGTGCCGGTCCATCAAACGCGACGGCGGCACCGACGCCAGCCACGGCCACAACGGCCAGGCCGATCAGAAATGTCTTTTTCATGGGTCTTTCCTCTCAGTAAAAATAGGGAGCCCACCAGTTGAGGGTGAGCGCGATGATGACGACGGCCAACCCGAACCAAAGGGCCAGTTTCGTGGTCCGCGCCGATTGCGGGCGAGCGCAGTAGGTCCCGTCCTCGCAGGGCGGCTTCGGCTTGAAATAGACGTGCCAGAACCCGTAGCCGAGCAGGGCCAGGGTGACGGCGGCGACATAGGGTTTGTACGGCTCAAGCGCCGTCAGGTTGGCGATCCACGCCCCTGAAATGCCAAGCATGACCAGCACCAGCGGAACGATGCAGCAGGCCGACGCCAGCACCGCGCCGATCAGCGCGCCGCCCGCGATCCATCGGCCCTGCTTCGCGCCCTCGTCCGGCGTTGATGCCGGTGGCTCCGGCTCCGGTGCTGAAAACATCGATAAGTTCTCTCGATTTCTTTCTGACTGATTTCAGCGTAATCCCTGTAGTTGCTACAGACACAAGGGCTTTTTTCATGGTGCTTCAGACGGGCTTGTTGCGGGCCCAATTGGCGAAGCTGACCGGGTGCAACCTCGAAACCATCCGCTATTACGAGAAGGTCGGACTGCTGCCCCCGCCGCCTCGTTCGGCCAACGGTTACCGGGTCTATTCGCCAGACCTGACGCAGCGGTTACGGTTCATCCTGCGTGCGCGGGATATCGGCTTCTCGATGGAGGAGACCCGCTCGCTGCTGGCGCTGACAGACACCGGGACCCAGACCTGTGCCGAGGTCAAACACAAGACCGAAGTGCAGCTGGAGGATGTGCGCGCCAAGATTGCCGATCTGCGGCGGATGGAACGGATCCTCGCCAACGCCGCCGCGAAATGCTCGGGCGGGGAAGTACCGGAATGCCCGGTTCTGGAGGCGCTTACGTCAGACTGAGGGCGCAGAGCGGACCCTGGTAAGGTCTGAAATGAGTCAGAAGCGGCCTCGCGCCGATTAAAGCCCACGGACTCGCCTGAACCGAATATCCTAGGCTATTGTAGCGGCGGCGGGTTCCGGAACGGATAGGTCATTGTCTTGAGCCAGGGGACGCTTAGGCGTCGGCGGCGGCAAGGACCGAAACTCCGGGCTTCCGAAAAGAAGTTCCTGGCCCGCCCCCTCCCCTCAATCCACCTCGATAAGGCCTCGCCTTACGCCGACTACGACCGCTTCAATGCGCGTGCGAACCCCCAGTTTGGAGGCCGCCTTCTCGAGGTCGCGCAGCACCGCCCCGCCCTCGGCCTCATAGGCTTCTATCCCCACGAAACCGACGCGCCGGTCGTCGGCGCGGACCTTGGCCTCGGTCATGGCGCGACGAATGGCGAAGACGGAGGTGTAGGGCCCCATCTGTTCCAGCACCTGACGTTGCCGGTCCTGATCCTCGCTGACGCAGAAGGCGGCCAGGAGGTCCAGGGTGAGCGTCCCCTCGCGATAGGCCGCCATCAGTTCCGGGGTCGCTGCGCCCAGCCTCAGGCGCTGCCGCACCACATGGGCCGACACCCCGAAACGCGCCCCGATCTCCTCCGGGCCGTAGCCCTTCTCCTCCGCCAGCGTGCGGAAAGCCTCGAACTGATCAGCGGGATGCATGGCCTCGCGGGTGATGTTCTCGTCGAGACTGATCTCATGGGCGTCGTTAAGCGTGTCCACCACCACCTTGACCGGATGAGTCCGCTTGATCGCCTTGCGCTTCACCAGCGTCCGCAGGGCCTGCCGCCGCCCCTCCCCGATGGTCACGAGGTAGTTCCCCGTCGCCGCGCCCTCCCCGTCCCGCTCGCTCTCCACCACGGGCGCCTGAAGCACGCCCTTGGCCCTGATCGAGGCCGCCAACGCCTCGATAGCCGCCGCCGAGTGCCTGACCTTCCGGGCGTTGCTCGGGGACGCCTTGAGCCGGTTGAGCGGGACCAGGATCTCCGCGCCGTGCGCAGGCTCGAGAACCGCCCCAATCTGGGGCTCGGTCGCGGCGGTCTGAACATCATGAGCAGTCATGTCTGCCTCCTTTGGGCAGGGTTGCAGGCACGCGAAAGGCGCGCCTGAAACCCTGCCCGTCGGCGAGACCGGGGTAGCAAGGGCCAGGGCGGATCGACCGGAGGGGGATCACCCGGCCTGCACAAGTCTGACGTCCTTGCCCAACATCCAGGAATGACCGGCGCGGAAGGCCGGGGAGACCGGTCGATCCGGCGGCGAAGCCGCTTCACCCTGGCCCGCGCGAGGGCGGAGCCCTTAGCGCTTGTGCCTTGCTATTCGCCGCGCCGCACCTTCGCGGCGCGCCTGACCTGAAGCGCTTCGTCTGGATCGAACCAGCATTCGAGCTAGAGTGAAGCCATGAGGACCGTGGCTCCAGAATGAGAAGCGCCGAGATCACCCGTCAGGTCATCCTGCATGCGGCCCTGAACCTCTTCGCCGAGGAAGGCTTCGAGACGGTCGGCGTCCGCGATATCGGACTCCGCGCCAAGGTCGATCCCTCACTGGTCAATCGCTACTACGGCGGGAAGGAGGAGCTCTTCATCGAAGTGGTGAAGGCCTGCCACGCCGATTGGCGTCACCTGTGGGGCGCCAAGCAGGACTTTGCCGCCCGCGTCGTCAAAGAGGTGCTTCACGGAGGGAACGACGGGAAGGTGCTCCAGGGCATTCTCGTCATGCTGAGAGTGACCGGCTCGGAACGCGCGCGACATCTCGTCGACGAGACGCTCGGCTCCAGCATCTTCGCCCAACTCGAGGCCTGGCTGGGCGGCCCGGAGGCCGATGTGCGAGCTCGCATGCTCATCGCCCTGATCGGCGGCATGGCGTTCGCCCGCGACCTGAGCGGCGACTTTCCCCTGGAGGACGCCAGAGCCGCCGCACTGGCACAGGCCTTTGAGGCCTCTATCGAACGGCTTCTATCTTCATCGCCCTCGGTCTGAGCCGACGCCAATCAGGACCTATTGCGCGCCCAACACCTTGCGAAGCGACTGTTCGATCTGTCCGCCGCAGTAGACCTCGCCATATTCGCGACGAGCACGAGCCGCCAGATCGGCCAGCGCCGGGGTGCGCGAAACCCGACCAGCGAGGTTCGCCGTCATAGGCGCCGCATCCTCCAGGATCGCCCCGATCGATGGAAAGCGTTCGACCATGGTGGACCACAGCGTCGCGCTGACGACATCGGCGACGCCCGGCGTCCCGCCGCCGAGCAGAAAACCGGATTGAGATGTCAGCCCGTGACGTCGGCCGAGTTCCTCCCACAGACCCATCCACTTTCGCAGGCGCGGGACAAAGGTCACCCAGCGGGCTTCGGTCCACATCTGTCGCCCACCATCCAGGGTGAGATCGTCGATCACGTCGTTGGCGTCATTGACCACCTTGATCGACAAGGCCTGTCCGCCGGGATCGTCCGGAAAGAGCCCGAGCTTGTCCCCCAGGTAGAGAAGGATCGCGGGCATCTGGGAAACGGCCACGCCTGCAGCGTGATCAACCAAGACCGGAGGTCCCATGAAGGGTAACGGCATGTCTTCCAACGCCCCTCCATCAGAGCGCCGACCGCTTCGTCGCCCGCCTCTGTCCACGCCTCGCCGCCGTAGGCCAGAAGCGCGCGGACAAACTGCCCGCGGAAAGGCACGGCCCAATAGTAGAGGGTGTAGTTTGGCATCCGGCCCTCGATGACGACGCATATCGCTCAACGGACCAGGCCGAGATCCGTTCTCAGGCCCCTACGCTCGATCTCACTCCCAAGTCGTCTCAATCCACCGACGATACGGCCCCGCGTTAGACGCCCTCAGCCCAGAAGGCGCACCGATATCGGGCAGTGATCCGAAGGGTGCTCGGCCTCAGGCGCGCCATAGACATATTCCTGGAACGACTCCGGCTCGACCCGCGCGGCGGCGTCCACGCCGACGACGATGAAGTCGATGAACTCCCGGTAGCGCGCCTTACATCCGGCTGGACGGTCGCCGCCGGCAAGGGTCAGCGCCGCAGCCGCCGGCTCGCCGTCATTGAGCCCGTCCAAGAAGGCGTCGCCCCGGCTCGCCATGCGCCGGTTCCAGTCGCCCAGAACGACGAAGGCCTCGCCCGCCTGAGCGCGATCATCGACCCAGGTCTCGAGGACCGGCAGTTGGTCAAACAGCACAGGGCAATCGGGATCGGTCGAGGCGCGACCCGAGTTGCATCCGGACTTCAGGTGGACGGCCAGCAGCCGCACGGGCCGCCCCTTGGCGACGGTGATGTCGACGCCCCAGCGCAGGTTTGGATTGCCGAGAGCCAGAGCCGCAAGGTCGCCGTTGCGCGACCAGACGACGCCCTTGCGGATCGCAAATCCAACGGCTTGGTTCTGGATGTGGCGACCAGGCCCTCCCCGGCATTCGGGGCCGCGCTCGCTCGCCGGGCGGGTCTACATGACGACATCGTATTTTGCCGGTTCGAAGACCCGCTCCGCCGCGGCCTGGGTCTCGACCTCCTGGAGGGCGATCACATCGGCCCCCAGGGCATCCGCATGGCGGCGCAGGACGGCGTAATCGGCCTCCACGCGCGGCCTGCACCCCTGGCCGTCCAGTTCTGCCAGGTGCTCGAGATTCCAGCTGGCGACTTTGAGCGGAGCGCCGTCCGACGGAACGGGCAAGATCCCGGCGCAGCCGGAGAGAAGAGCAGTGGCGGCGAGAGCGGCGAAGAAGCGTTGCATGGGGCTGTCGTAGCGCACGCGAGCCCTCAGACAAGCCCCGCTCGCCCTGCTCCAGGAAGGGCGCCACCGTGGAGATGGCGGCCGCAGGCCTACGGGTTTCGCCTTCGCCGCCTATCGGGTTCGATTCTTCAAAGGCAAATCGAGGAGACGAGACATGGCCAGCACCGACCCGCCGCCGCTCAAGCGCACGATCAAGAAGCCTCAACTCCACCAGATGGTGCCCCTCGCCGACAGCACCATCTGGGAAATGGAAAAGCGGGGTCAGTTTCCTCGCCGTTTCCTCCTCACCCCTCGCTGCGTCGTCTAGGATCTTGCCGAGGTGGAGGCCTGGCTTCTCCTCCGCCGCACCACGCCGATCCACCGCGCCGCGCCGCCAGACGTCCGCAAGCGTATTTCGCGCCCCGTCAGAGACGCGGATCGAAGCGGGGAGCAGCCGTCTCAGGGATAGCCAGCTCAGGCGTATAGGACCGCCCCTGCTCCCAGGCTTCCACAGCATTGGACCATTCCTGGGCCATGTGACGGCGCTGCGCCTCGAACTCCGCCTTGTTGTAGACGCCGCGTGACGATCGTTCCTCGTGGGCGAGACCCTTCTCGATCCAATCCGAGTTGAAGCCCATCTCGTGCAGGAGGGTCGAGGCCGTCCGGCGGAGATCATGGACGGTGAAGGGCTCCAGCGGCAACTCCTGCTCGCGAGCGCGGTCCGCAATAGCCATGGTCACCCGGTTGAAGGTCGCCCGCGACATGGGGGCGTCGGCGTCGTAGCGCGACGGCAGGATGTAGCGGGAGTTTCCGGAACAGGTCTTCAGCGCGATCAGGATGTCCAGCATCTGGGTCGATAGATAGACGTTGTGCGGCCGCGACCGCTTCATCCGTTCCTTCGGGATCGACCAAACCGCATTGTCGAAATCCACTTCGTCCCAGGTCCCGTCCTGCAACTCACTCTTGCGGACCATGCTCAGCAGGATGAACTTCAGACCCAGGCGAATGGTCGGCAGTGTGGCGACCTCCCCCAGCAGGTCGAACATGATCCGGATTTCGGACGGCGACAGCGACCGGTCACGGGGCCGGAAGCGCGCGATCGCCGCCGGAGCCACCCCATCGGCCGGGTTGTCGATCTTCTCGCCGTGGAGGATGGCCCAGGCATAGATCTGCTTGACGATGTCGCGGACGTGGATGGCCGTAGCGGGAGCACCCCGCTCCACGATGGACTTGCAATGGGCGCGCAGGTCATCCGGCGTGATCTCGGTGAGCAGCCGGTTGTGCCATTGCGGCAGGACCTCCCGGTTGAAGATGGACCGCCGCATGTTGCGGTGCTGTCCGCCATGGGCGCCTCGTCCATCCACTTCTGCGCCACATGGGCGAAGTCGCGGGCCTCCCGCAGCCGCCTCTTGGCGCGCTGCTTTTCCAGAGCCGGCGACACGCCTTCGGCGATCATCCGCTTGGCTTCGTTAAGCTTCTTCCGCGCCCTGGCGAGCGACAGGCCAGTCAGCCCGTAGGACCCGAAGGTGACCGTCTCGCGCCTCCCGTTGAAGCGGTAGTCGTACTGTGAACGCGATGCCTCCTGACGGTGTCACGAGCACGTAGAGACCGTCTCTGTCGGTCTTTTTATACGCTTTTGATTTTCCTCGTGTATTTCTCAGTTCTGCGTCGGTAAGCATGCCATTTCCCCTGCAAAAGACCGTCAGGCGTTTTCGCGGTCTTTCGCGGTCATTTTCCGCAAACAATTCAAAAGCTTGTTTCAAAAAAGACCGTCAGGACACCCTAGAAGCGGTGACGGTATGGAGGAGCCGGCGGAGGCAACGGACGCGAGACCGTCAGGAAAGCCGTCATCACAAAAAAGAAACCCTCCGAAAGGCTTCGAAGGGTCTCGTCAGAATTCACTTTAACGTCAGTGACTTATCGGCGCTTTCGGAAGTGATTTCGAAAGGCTCAGAAAGGCCTGAATCATTCCACTCATTATTGATTGAAAGCATAAAGCCTTGAAATATAGCAGTTAAAAATATTTCTTGCGGCGGTATACCGTCATACATCCTGGAAAATGGGCCGGCTTTTGAGTTTATTGCATTTTTCCGAGATGCCCCGAAAAACCGTGCCTTCGGGATCTATCGTCAAGTGAGAAACACAGGAAACAATCCGATCCGATCCATGCATTCCGCCGATTTCACGACGTAGCTCTATCATCAATGCGGCCAACTCTCACGCGGGTCACGTCAGTGCCTTCGAGAGAGAATATCGCCATCTGACGCTACAGCATTTCAAGTGGACGACGGTTGCCTGGCCTGGGAAATGCCGCGTCGAGCGTCGCAAGTTGGGCATCGGAAAGAACGATATCGGCGGCCGCGCGGTTCTCCCGCACATGTGCGACTGAACTCGCTTTCGGGATGGCGATGAGGCCATCGTGCCGCAACGTCCAGGAAAGTGCGACCTGCACAGGGGTTGCACCAACCTCGGCTGCAATTTTGTCGAGAGCGGGGTGCGTAGAAAGTCGTCCCTGCTCGACCGGACTATACGCCATAACCGCCACTTTGTGCTCGGAGAGCCAAGGCAAAAGTTCCAATTCGGGGCCCCGACGGACCAGATTGTAAAGGATCTGATCGGTCACGCAGCCACCCCCGCCGACAGCGACAAGCTCGTCCATATCATCGGTATCGAGGTTGCTGACACCCCAGTGCCGAATTTTTCCCGCCGATTTCAGCGCCTCCAATGCCTCCACTGTTTCAGTGAGCGGCACCGATCCCCGCCAGTGGAGAAGGTAGAGGTCGAGCCGATCGGTGCCGAGCCGCTTCAGGCTCGCCTCGCACGCACCGGCAAGGCGGGAGCGCGATGCATTCTGCGGATATGCCTTGCTGACGAGGAACAACTGGTCGCGAAAGCTGCCCAGCGCCTCGCATATCAGCGTTTCCGCCGCACCGTCGCCGTACATTTCGGCGGTGTCGATGAGCGTCAAGCCCAACTCGACACCAGCGCGAAGCGCGGCGATCTCATCGGATCGCCGCTCGGCACGTTCGCCCATCTTCCAGGTGCCTTGACCCATTGAAGGAACGACTTCCCCGCCTGGCAGCGTCACGCGTTTCATGTGCTTTCACCCTATCAGATGTGTTCGGATATTCGTTCGAGCGAGGCGGATAGGTAGATCCCCGGCACGCACAAATAAATATCGATACTTGGTGTCACAACTTTCCGCGGCTGTTCAAAAATCCTGTCGAACGCTGCGGTCTCCCGGAATGGGATGATGATTTGGGCATGCGGACTTCGGTCGGAGTGGGCATTGCTGCAGATCGACAGAGGCTTATTGCAAGAACACCGAGGACGAGCTCGCTTCGACCATCACACCGCAGCCGGCCATCGATCGAGTGCCATTTTGGCGATGGAGAGCAGTTCGTTGATCGTAGCGCCGTCGCGCGCCTGAACGGACATGCCTTCCATGACCGTATTGAAGAATTTGCCTAGGACGGCCGGATCGGCATCGGCCGCAAGCTCGCCGTGCGCGGCGCCACGATGCAGACGCTCGACTAGGAGGGCCTCCGCCGCGATACGCTTGTCGCGCAGCAGGCATTCGATGGCGGCGGACGCCGGCGACACGGCTGCCGCTGCCGAATACATGAAGCAGCCGGCCGGCGTTCCAGGTTCGGAGAACGTTGACGCCGCTCGTTCCAGCAGGCCCGTGACAGCCTCGAAGGTGGACAACGCCGGATCGTTGATGGGTGCATAGAGGTGGACGCTGAACGTGGCGGAATAGCGCTCGATCACCGCCGCGAACAGCCCCGCCTTGTTGTCAAACGCCGCATAGAGACTGGCGGCGGCGACGCCAGTCTCCGCCACCAGATCGGCCATCGACGTCGCCTCGTAGCCGCGCTGCCAGAAAAGCCGTACCGCCTTGTCGAGCGCAGCGTCAGTGTTGAACTCTCGAGGGCGGCCTGCGCCACGACGGGCTTTCGTGTCTGTCATGTCTCGCGCCCGATATGGAATGATCGATAAATAATAGCTTGAACCTTGTCGCTGACATCGATACAGAACGATCGTTCAATAATCAAGGAGTGTCCCATGAGCCGCATCGTCCGTATCCACGAATATGGCGACGCCAGCGTCCTCAGGATTGAAGATGTGGCAGTGCCCGCGCCCGCGGCCGACGAAGTGCAGATCGCGGTGAAGGCGATAGGCATAAACCGCGCCGAGGTGATGTTCCGCAACCATGCCTACCTTCAGGAAGCCGAGTTCCCTAGCCGACTCGGCTACGAGGCTGCCGGCACTGTCGTTACGGTCGGGGCGGACGTGACCGGGTTTGCGGAAGGCGAAGCCGTCAACGTCATCCCCCCGCTCGATATCGCGCGCTGGGGCACCTATGGCGAGGTCGCCAACGTGCCCGCCCGCCTCGTCGTCAAGCATCCGGCGGCGCTGTCGTTCGAGGAAGCGGCGGCCGTGTGGATGCAGTATGTCACCGCTTGGGGCGCGCTGGTGGAGCAGGCGAAGCTCGGCAAGGTCGATTTCGTCATCATCACCGCTGCTTCCAGCAGCGTCGGGCTTGCTGCCTTCCAGATTGCGCGGATGGTCGGCGCGACGGTGATCGCGACGACGCGTACCGGCGCCAAGCGCCAGGCCCTGCTTGATGCCGGTGCACATCATGTCGTCGCGACCGGGGAAGAGGATCTGGTAGCAAAGGTGATGGAGATAACCGATGGTGCAGGTGCGCGCGTGGTGCTCGATCCGGTCGGAGGCCCGTCGTTCGAGCAGCTGACCGCGAGCATGGCGCGCGGCGGCATCCTGCTCGAATATGGCGCGCTCAGCGGCGAGCCAACGCCGTTCCCGTTGTTCTCCGTGCTGGGCAAGAGCCTCACGCTCAAGGGTTATCTCTACAGCGAGATCGTCTCGGACGACGCCGCCCTTGATCGCGCCAAGGCGTTCATCGTGGCGGGTCTGGAATCGGGCGCGCTCAAGCCGCGGATCGCGCGCACTTTCCCGCTCGACGCCATCCAGGACGCGCACCGCTTCCTCGAATCGAACGACCAGATCGGCAAGGTCGTCGTTACGGTCTGACCGGCAAACCCGGGGGAGCGAGCGATGGCTCCCCCCTCCCAGACACAGGATCGGACCCTAAGCGCGCATGCCGTCGTTGCTTGTGGCGCAGGCTTGAGAGCATGATGCTCCTCGTCCGCGTGCCAGACCTGTCTCAGGGCAACATGGCGGCTATGCCTGCCCGATCTGGGGGCGAATTTGGAGATTGGCCAGGGAACCTCGCCTGATTACAGAAGCGCCAGTCTCTGGACAGGATTGAAACTCCCCCCCTGTATAGTATGCTGAAGCGATTTCTCGGGAAAACGCGATGCCACATTCATCAGAGGACAAAAAGCGAGCCATCACACGCTTGCGGCGTATCAAGGGCCAGGCGGACGCTCTGGAACGCGCGATCGAAGCCGGGGCCGATTGCACTCCCCTGCTGCAGCAAATTGTCGCCATGCGTGGTGCGACAAACGGGCTGATGGCAGAAGTGATGGAGAGTCATCTCAGGGAAACATTCGGTGCGGGCGCGGATCGGGCCGTCGGAGGCGCAGGTGGCGAGCACGATGACGGCGTGGAGGGCGTAATGAAGATTCTGCGTACTTATCTCAAATGACGATTTCAGGCTCATTTTCTTGCCCGTGTTCTCCCGCACCTAGAAGCCAGCCCCTGCTGCCTTCTCTGGTTTGAGATCCTCGTCAGGACACCTCTTGTATACTGCTGGGGAGTATGATAAACATACTCCCTGCCAGTATGAGAATGTCGACGATTTTGCGCTGACGCAACGGCCTCGCGCCAGCAATCAGTTTAGTCCAACGAGGGTATCCCAACATGAAATCTCGCGCCGCTGTAGCCTTCGAGGCGGGCAAGCCACTCGAAATCGTCGAGATCGATGTCGCCCCACCCCGGAAAGGCGAAGTCCTCATACGGGTGACGCACACCGGTGTGTGCCACACCGACGCGTACACGCTGGCGGGGAGTGATCCGGAGGGTGTTTTCCCGGTGGTTCTGGGCCACGAGGGCGCGGGCATCGTTGTCGAGGTCGGTGAAGGCGTCACCAGCGTCGGGCCGGGCGATCACGTGATTCCGCTCTACACCGCCGAGTGCCGCAAGTGCGACTTCTGCCTGTCGGGCAAGACCAACCTGTGCGTCGCTGTCCGCGAAACGCAGGGCAAGGGCTTGATGCCCGATGGGACCACCCGCTTTTCGTACAATGGTCAGCCGCTCTATCATTACATGGGTTGTTCAACCTTCAGTGAATATACTGTCGTCGCCGAGGTCTCGCTCGCCAAGATCAATCCCGAGGCAAACCCCGAACATGTCTGCCTGCTCGGCTGCGGCGTCACGACCGGCATCGGCGCAGTCCACAATACCGCCAAGGTCCAGCCCGGAGACTCGGTCGCCGTGTTCGGCCTCGGCGGCATCGGCCTCGCGGCGATTCAGGGTGCGCGCCAGGCCAAGGCGGGTCGCATCATCGCCATCGACACCAATCCGTCCAAGTTCGAGCTGGCACGCCAGTTCGGTGCGACCGAGTGCATTAACCCCAAGGACCATGACAAGCCCATCCAGCAAGTGCTGATCGAGATGACGGGCTGGGGCATCGATCATACCTTCGAGTGCATCGGCAACGTCCACGTCATGCGCGCCGCGCTTGAAGCAGCGCACCGTGGCTGGGGTCAGTCGATCGTGATTGGCGTTGCCGGCGCGGGCGAGGAAATCTCCACCCGCCCGTTCCAGCTCGTCACGGGTCGCGTCTGGAAGGGGTCTGCTTTCGGCGGCGTCAAGGGACGTACACAGCTCCCCGGCATGGTCGAGGACGCCATGAGAGGTGATATCGATCTGGCCCCGTTCGTTACCCACACCATGGGTTTGGAGGAGATCAACGAGGCCTTCGAACTGATGCACGAAGGCAAGTCGATCCGCACGGTCATTCACTACTGACCCGTCGATCAGAAGCGGCGCGAGGCGCTCGGATCGACAACTCGGCCGTCATCATGGCTCGACCCCGGCCATGATGACGCGCGCTCTGGCAAATGGGCAACGCGTCGCGATGCGGTAACAAGCGCCGAAGTGCGGTCGTTACATGCCGATAGCGGCACGGACCAGGGCCGCTTGGCCCAGGCGCTTACCGCCGGAGTGTGTGTGGCCTCGTCGCGCGACCCAACGGGACAATGGTTTTGTCGCAACCTTTGTCTAGTGCTGGAAAAATATTTCAAAGGTGCCGAACATCGGGCCAGCCTGGCCGTTGGATGTATTGAGTCGGAAATGCATTCACCTGTACCCGACTGTGATGAACCACGGGCCGCACAGGCGTATAGGGCAGGAAGACTGAATTGAAGAGCAAGGATATTCACGCGACGACGCCGGCCACCGATCATGGGCATACGGGGCCGCCCGCTTGCGTGCAGGTTCGCGGCGCGCGCCAGAATAACCTCAAAAATATTGACGTCGATGTACCGCGCGACGCCTTCGTGGTGTTCACCGGCATATCGGGCTCGGGCAAGTCATCGCTCGCGTTCGGCACCCTTTATGCCGAAGCCCAGCGGCGTTATCTGGAATCGGTTGCGCCCTATGCCCGTCGCCTGATCGACCAGGCCGGCGTGCCGGAGGTCGACGCGATCGACGGTTTGCCGCCTGCGGTGGCGTTGCAGCAGCAGCGCGGCTCGGCCAACGCGCGATCCTCGGTCGGCAGCGTGACGACGCTCTCCAGCCTGGTGCGGATGCTCTATTCGCGCGTCGGCGAATATCCGCGCCATCAGCCGATGCTCTATGCGGAGGATTTCTCCCCCAACACGGTCGCGGGGGCCTGCCCGACCTGTCACGGCATCGGGCGCGTCTATGACGCGACCGAAGAAACGATGGTGCCCGACGACACGCTGACGATCCGGGAACGCGCAGTCGCCGCCTGGCCGGCGGCATGGCATGGCCAGAACCTGCGCGATATCCTCGTGTCACTCGGCTATGACGTCGATACGCCGTGGCGCGACCTGCCGAAAAAGGATCGCGACTGGATCCTCTTCACTGAAGAGGCGCCGACGGTGCCGGTCTATGCGGGTCTGACGCCCGAACAGACCCGCGTGGCGCTGAAGCGCCGCATGGAACCGAGCTACCAGGGCACCTTCACCGGCGCGCGCCGCTATGTGCTGGAAACCTTCGCCAACACGAAAAGCGCGCTGATGAAGAAGCGCGTCTCGCAATATATCATCGGCCGCGATTGCCCGACCTGCGACGGCAAGCGCCTGAAGCGCGAAGCCCTGTCGGTCAAATTCGCCGGCCTCGACATTGCCGAGTTCGGCGACCTGACGGTGCTCAAGCTGAAGGACTTGCTGATGCCCGTCGCGCATGGCGCGTATGGGGCGGTCTCAGCCCCCTCAAAGGGCCATGTTCTGGAAAAAGCGGCCCGCGATGCAGCGGTCAAACAACGGGTTGCGGCGGGCGGCTCTGCGCACAAGAGCGCGCCCGACGTGCGCCGCACGTCCAATCTCTCCGACGAGAAGCGGATCGCCGCCCAACGCCTTGCCTGCGAATTGATCGAGCGGCTCGAGGCGCTGATCGATCTTGGCCTTGGCTACATTTCGCTCGACCGCAGCACGCCGACGCTCTCCTCCGGAGAGTTGCAGCGCTTGCGGCTTGCCACGCAATTGTCGTCACAGCTTTTCGGCGTGGTCTATGTGCTTGACGAGCCTTCGGCAGGGTTGCACCCGGCAGATGGCGAAGCCTTGCTCACCATCCTCGAGCGTCTCAAGGCGGCGGGCAACTCTTTGTTCGTCGTCGAACATGATCTCGACGTGATCCGCCGCGCGGAATGGCTCGTCGATGTCGGGCCAGGAGCCGGGGAAAAGGGCGGTGAAGTCCTCTACAGCGGGCCGATAGAGGGGCTTGCCGACGTCGAGAATTCGATCACCCGCCGCTACCTGTTCGCAGAGCCGTTCCGCAGTGAGCGCACACCGCGCGATCCCAAGGCATGGCTACGCCTGGAAGGGATCAGGCGGAACAATCTCCATGGTCTCGACGTCGAGTTTCCCATCGGCTGCTTCACCGCTGTCACCGGCGTTTCGGGATCGGGTAAATCCAGTCTTGTCAGTCAGGCGCTGCCCGAGCTCGTCACGGAACACCTCGGCGGCTCCCCCGTGGCCGAGGAGGAGGATATCGATCCGCTGCTCGATGTTGCGCAGAACGACACTGAAGGACGCATTGTCGCAGGCATGGAGCATGTTCGCAGGCTGGTGCGGGTCGATCAGAAACCGATCGGCCGCACGCCGCGCTCGAACCTATCCACCTACAGCGGCATGTTCGACCATGTGCGACGGATCTTCGCTGATACGCCGCTCGCCCGCCGGCGGCACTACAGCCCGGGAAGGTTCTCGTTCAACGTCGCGCAAGGCCGCTGCCCTGTGTGCGAGGGCGAGGGATACGTCATGGTGGAGCTGCTGTTCCTGCCGAGCGTTTTTGCCCCGTGCTCGACCTGTCATGGCTCTCGCTACAACCCGCAAACGCTCGAAGTCGAATGGAACGGGCGCAATATCGCCCAGGTGCTCGAACTGACGGTCGACGACGCGTGCGATTTCTTCGCTGGCGAGGCATCTGTGATGCGCTCCCTCGACGTGTTGCGGGAGATCGGTCTTGGCTATCTGAGGCTCGGACAGCCTGCGACCGAGCTGTCTGGCGGGGAGGCGCAGCGCATCAAGCTGGCGGCTGAACTGCAACGCGCCCAGCGCGGCAACACGATCTACATCCTCGACGAGCCCACTTCGGGGCTTCACCCCTCCGATGCCGACCGGCTGATGCAACACCTGCAGGGCCTCGTTGACGCTGGCAATACCGTCGTCGTCGTCGAACATGACATGCGCGCCATCACGCAGGTGGACTGGGTCATCGATCTGGGACCGGGGGCTGGGGAAGATGGCGGCCGTATCGTTGCCAGCGGCGTCCCTGGCGTCGTTGCGGAAGCAGAAGGCAGTCTCACCGCCCCCTATCTCAAAGCGGCGCTGTAGGTAGTAAACCTGGCCGGACGCACGTTCGATCAGGCGTATCTCCAACGTACGCACGCTGAAATGGTCGAATCTGAAAACGGGAGCCGGCGAGGTGTCACCGCGGGTCACGCGGCTTGGGGATTGAGTGCTCGGAAGTGCGCCGTTTTCGTCTGATACTAGGCGTGGCGGACAGTCAATCGTCGGCCATCCGCTACGCCTGTTTGTGAGGACCTTCACTAGGGAGCGCGCCCTCACATGGTTCGTCGAAACCGTCCCGTATTAATTCGAGGCCGCAGGCCCAGCGCCCGCACCTTCCGCGATTTTCTCAACGAGCTTGCCACAGAAGGCGGGTAAATCATCGGGGTCGCGGCTGGTCACAAGGCCGTTGGCGACCACGACTTCCTCATCGGCCCATGTAGCGCCGGCGTTCTCGATATCGACCTTCAGCGTCGGGTAGGACGTCAAGGTGCAACCTTCAAGAACGCCCGCCTCGATCAATGTCCAAGGTGCATGGCATATCGCGGCAACCGGTTTTTTCTGATCGAAAAAAGCCCGGATGAAGTCAATTACCTCGGCGCTGCCGCGCAGCTTGTCGGCACCGACAGTCCCTCCGGGCACAACTAGTCCGTCGAAATCGTCGGCTCTGACATCGGAAAATGCTCTGTCGATAGTATAGCTGCCGCCCTCGTCGAGATCGTTATTGACCGTGTGAGCCTCGCCCGGTCAAAACTGACCACGGTCACTTTGCCGCCAGCCTCCTCGACAGCTTGCTTGGGCTTCGAGAACTCTGGTTCTTCCGTCCCGCGGGTGCGATCAGAATGGCAACTGATTTGCCCTCTAACGTCATCACTTATTCCCTATTTCGGAGAAGACTAAGGTCAGGCGGTCGGCTTAAGCACGACCTTTGTCCATCCATCATCGCGCGCATCGAAATGCTTGTAGGCGTCTGGCGCCTGATCGAGCGGCAGTCGGTGCGAGATGATTTGGGCAGGATTAGCCCGGTTTTGCTCGATCAGCTTCATCAGTCGCCGGTTGTAGTGCTTTACATTGCACTGGCCGGTACCGATCTTCTGGCCCTTGAACCAGAAATTGCCGAAGTCGAACGCCATCTTGCCTTCCTTCTGGAGATCGTCAGGCGCATTCGGGTCTTCCGGGATGAACACGCCGACGACGCCGATGCCGCCGGTGGCCTTCGTGCTTTTTACGAGGCAGTTCATCGTGTAATTGCTGCGCTCCTTGCCGTGGCGATCGCAACACTGGTATCCGACCGCCTCGACCCCCCGGTCGGTCCCTAGGCCGCCGGTCGCGTCAAGGATTTGCTGAGCGGGATCGCCCTTGCGCATGTCGATCGGGATCGCGCCCATTGCCTCGGCCAGCTGCAGGCGATCATCATGGGAATCGACCACGAAGATCTGAGAGGCACCGCGGATTTCGGCTGAGTGCGCGGCCATCAAACCGACTGGACCGGCGCCGTAGATCGCGATGCTTTCACCAGGCAGGAAACCCGACAGTTCGACGCCATGCCAACCTGTGGGGAAGATGTCGGAGAGCATAACATAGTCGTCCTCCTTCTCTTCGGCGTCCTGGGGCAACTTAAGGCAATTGAAGTCCGCATAAGGAACGCGCATCAACTCGGCCTGACCGCCTTGCCACGGACCCATTTCGGCAAAGCCATACGCTGCTCCGGCGGTTCCAGGGTTGGTCGTGAGGCAAAAACCAGTCAAACCGCGTTCGCAATTTTCGCAGAACCCGCAACCGACGTTGAACGGCATGCAGACGCGATCGCCCTTCTTGATATGATCCACGGCGGCGCCGACTTCGATGACCTCGCCAAGGTTTTCGTGGCCAAAGACCCTGCCCTTCTCAAAGCTGGTACGGCCCTCATACATGTGAAGGTCGGACCCGCAGATGTTGGTGGTGGTCAGCCGAATGATGACATCGGTGGGCTTTTCGATCTTGGGATCATCGATGGTATCGACGGAAACGTCTTTGGGCCCGTTGTACACGACAGCTTTCACGGATTTTCTCCTTTTTGTAGCTCTGCTCTGGCGTCATCAAATCGAGAGCTTGCTCATGATCTGAACCAGCGCAAAGGCGCATAGCATCGCATCTTCCGAACCGATGTCTGTCTCCTAAACCGCCTGGCGCCTGAGCGGTTCCTTCCCGTTCGGCAGTTCTCGGATCGATTTACGGCGGCTTTTCGATTGTCTGGGCCAGGACGGTCTAAAAAAGCGGCAGATTGATGTGCTCAAGAAGTCCTGCGAAACCAACGGTGCCATGATGACGCAACACATCAACGCCGACCTATCAGCAGCAGCATCGAAAGGTGGGATAAGCGCAAAAGACAAGGCCATCCACTATCGCGGATGGCCTGTCGTATTCTTCTATTTAGTTCCAGAGCCGGCCGGGCCGTCCATTCCGGAGGGCAGGCGACCCTAACCTTGCAGTCGTACGGCAGCTTGGGGTGCCGACCGCTCCGCTATTTCGCTGCCAGCAGGGTGAACTTGTGAATCTGCGGCGGTTCCGAGAACAGTTCTTCCGCCTTGTCCATCAGCGCGGCGGCAACCTTGCCGTCAAGATGGGCCTGCCGATCCTCCTCTGTGTCGAACGTATCGAAGATCGCGTACGCACCGGGACCTTCCTCGATCGCATACCAGGTCAGAGTGCCCGACTCGGCTTGAACGAGCGGCAATGCCGAGGTCAGGAAATTGGCGACATCGCGCTCTTTTCCGGGCTTGGCCTTCAGTGGCACATACAGCGCAAGTTTGGGCATCATCGACTCCTCAAGTTAACGGACAGATATCATTTGGCAAAGTAACGGTCAAACGGGCCGGAACGTTCCTAGGAGGCGGAGCACACGCGGCCCTGCCTCCTCGTCGAAATCAGAACTGCTGTGCGGTCGGCCGGATGACGATCGCGTTGACGTCGACGTCATCAGGTTGTTCTACAGCGAACGCGATAGCACGCGCCACCGATGCCGCCGGGATGGCCTGCTTGTAGAAGTCGAGCACCGTCTCGGCAGCCGTGCCAGACGTCGTGAACTTCAAATCGCTTTCGACAGCTCCAGGCTCGATTGACGTGACACGGACCTTTTCACCCACCTCGTGGCGCAAGCCCTCGCTGATCGCGCTGACGGCGAACTTGGTGCCGGAGTAGACCGTGCCGCCCGGTGGGAAGACCTTGATGCCCGCAACCGAGCTCAAGTTGATGATGTGACCGCTGCCCTGCTCAAGAAAGCCGGGATCAGCCCGGCGTTGTTGATCAGCACGTCGAGGCGGCCGAAGTCGGCGATGATTGCGGCGACGACGGACTGGACCGCCGACTTGTCGGTGACGTCGAGCGCGTAGCTGCGTGCCGTGCCGCCGTTTGCGGCGATGGGCGAGGCTCAATCCGCCGCGCCCGTACCGCCCCAGGGTCAGCGTCTCGCGTCGTCCGTTGAAGCGATAGTCGTAGCGAAACGAGATCGCTCCGCCGGGCGAGACATAGACATACAAGCCGTCCCTGTCGGCCTCTTGTAAGGCTTTGATTGCGGACGCAAATTCTTCAGTGCAACGTCAGTAAGCACGGTAAAAACACCTCGATCCAAGCAAGTGCGGATTTGCCCGATGCACGACCGGTATTTTCCTTCAAGATCAATATGTTGATCCAAAATAATACCGTCACCGCCTTGCGATGAGGCTGACGGTACGAGGGAGATTCCGGCATCGCAACAGGAGGCGACACCGTCGCCAGTGACGGTAAAACGAAAAAAGACCCTCCGAAAGATATCGAAGGGTCTCGTCAGAATTCACAATGTTGTCAGGCGCTTGTCGAGGTTTTCGGAAGCGATACCGAAAGGTAGCGAGAGCCCCGAATTATTCCAAGTCCATGGTCAAGCAACTCGCCTCCAAAGGCATCCGTGTGAATGCCGTGGCGCCAAGCCCCTCCTGGACCCCGCTGCAGGTCAGCGGCGGGGCCACGACCGAGAAGCTCCAGAGCTTTGGGTCACAGAGCCCGCTGGGTCGCCCCTGCCAGCCCGCCGAGATCGCAGGCCTCGATGTCGCCGCGGCCAATGCCGCGCTCAGCTATTCCACCGGCCAGATCTTCGCAGCAACCGGCCGAGGCGGGCAGCCCGCGTAATCGGCTGACGCGCCACAACCGACGCTCAGAGAGGGATCATGTGATCGCCGACCTGGATCTGTGGGTCTTAGCTATTGGCTCGGGAGTTCGAACCGCCTTTGCGCCCCCTTGGGGGCCAGTTTCCCGACCGGCGACGATGCTCGGGACACAATTTTCCGAGGAACGACGAACGTCCGGCGCCGCAGGAAAAGCATAGCGAGGGATGGCCTGTACCGCGTCAAATCAGGCCCCTTCGCCGGCTTACCCAAGAGTTTGATCGTAAGGTCTCGCATCGGCGGCTGGCTCGCAATCTTGATAGCCCCGTGCGACAAACAAATACCAGTACGGGTGTGCGGGTTCATCAGCCGAGGCCCGACCTTTGGAATGCTTTGGCCCATGGCCCGCCCGGCGCCTAGACACCGAGATGTTCCGGCAAGGCCCGGTCCAACATCGGGGCAAGGTCAAATCACCAAAGGACTCTCGTTATGGGTGGATGAGAAACGGGGGTCATCCTTTAAGTCAAAGTAACGTCAGGACAACGCATGCGAGGATGGCGCGTGCGGGGAATGCACGTGTGGCCGCTAGGTTGCCGGCGCCTCTGGGCGGCTGATGCGGCCGAGGAAGAGAATGGCGCTGGTCTCCTTGTCGCGGATCAGAAAGAGGAAGGGGTGGTCGGCGCGGAAGGTCGGCGGGGGCGTCACAGGCGCGCTCGTCTGTTCGACAGCGATCCCGGTGGCCGCCGCGGCTTCCGTCCCCTTCTCATCAATCCGCAAGAAGGGTTTGTGCACCACCTGGCCGATCGCCAGAGGGGCGTCGGCGATGCCGCGGAAGTCGGCGCCATCGGTGAAGGCGATCCCCATGCCCAGCATGGTCAGTTGCGGGATGAGATCGTAGCTGAGCGCCGTCTCGGTCTTTGGAAGATAAAGCAGGACCCGCCGAGGCTCCTCCTCATCAAGTGCAGTGAGCCAGCCCGCAAGATTGGCGCTGAGTTGAGCCTCCACGTCCGACAGGCCGCCGCGCGTGCGCGGCAGGATCACAGTCATCGACAGCCGATCGCCCCTGTAAGGAAGATCGATGGCCTGCAAGGCGCCGGTTTCCAGCAGACGCAGGTACCCGCGCTGATACATCATCGGCGTCGACAGGCGCGATCCGTCCGTAAGGTAGAATGTTTGGTCGCTTGTGTTGGAGGCGTTGAACGGCTGGGCCCAATCACCCAGGAAATAGACCGCGTTGGTGACGATCAGGCGCGTGGCGACGTTGATGCTGGAAGGGCTGAGCAACTCCGGGATGCGCCTGCGCGTCTGTCCCGAGACCCAGGCGTTGATGCGCCCGGCCGCCTCATCAGGCGCGTCCCGAAAATCCACGGGCCGGGCCAGGGCGCCGTAATCCCGCTGGACGCTCTCAACGAAATCGGGTTTGAGGCCAAAGCCGTCCTGCACCCACACCGCGTTGGCGACGCTGAGCGTGGTCTGTCCGTCCTCGCGCTCGAGCGAACGCAACAGTGCGCCCAGGTCTGCGTCGAGCGAGGGGCTGTCGGGGAGACTGAGGCTGCTCAGGAGGGCTGTGCGCGTCTGGCCCCGGGCTCCCGCCGAGACCACCCCGAAGGCCCCCATCAGGCTGACCGGAGAGATGACGACATTGTCGTCTCCAGCGCGCAACTGGTCGTAGAGCCTCACGCCGAGCGTTTGCCCGCTGAGATCGGCCGGCGCGTTGACCGCAGGCGCATCGGTCGAAACAGGGTCATCGGGAAGAGAGGCCGGAGCCGTCGTGCAGGCGGACGCCGCCAGGGCGAAGGCGGCCAGGGCTGCAGAGGCCCCTAACCGCGCAACGTCGCCCTGTCGCCGCCGGACCATCAGTCCCTCAGGCTTGCCGGGACCTGCCCGCCGTTCTCGGCCAACTTGGCCCAGACCGCACCGGAGAGGGCGATGTTCTGCTCTGCGGATCCGTGAGGACCGGCATGCACGCCGAGTTCCTCCGCAAGGTCCTTGCGAGCGTCGAGACTGGAGTCGAGATCCAGCAGCTTCAGGAGGTCGACGATGGAGGTGCGCCAGTTGCCGCCGCCGCCCTTCATCTCCGCCATCTGGGACAGGACCTGCTCGACATCGACCGGTTGGGAAGCGACAGGGGCCGCCGTCGGCTGCACAGGAGGGGCTTGAGGTGTGGGCGCCTGGGGCGCCGCCGGCGTCTCAGGCTTCTTGTGCCCTGTGATCTTGTCCCAGATTTTTCCGAAAATACTCATGATCGACCTCGATGTGCGTGTGTTGGGATCCCGGGCGCGCATCGCGCCCGGGGTCATAGGGATCAGCGTTGGACGACAACCAGTTCGGTGCGGCGATTCTCCGCCAGCCCGCCGGCCGTGGCGTTGCTGTCGACCGGGTTGGTCTCGCCACCCGAAAGCGACTCGATACGTCGTCCATCCACGCCTGAAGCGATCAGAGCCGACCGCACCACATCCGCCCGAGCCTGGGCCAGCGTGCGATTGGCGGCATCGGACCCGCGTGCATCGGCGTAGCCGTAAAGCCGGACGTGCGCGTTCGGATAGCGGCTGAGGACGGCGGCCACGGCCTGGATTTCGGGCCGATCCTGAGGACGGATCGTGGATGCACCCGTATCGAAGTTGACGCGCTCGAAGGCGAAGGTCCGCGGCGCGGCCTCAGATCCGGCGAGATAGGCGTCCAGGCCTGAGACGCCGGCGGGGCTGGCGGGGCTGGCGGGACCCGCGGTCGGCGGCAGAACGGGACCGGTTTCGACGGGGAACGCAGCGGCGTCCGTCACTGCCGGATCGACCGCCGCACGATCATCACCGCAGCGCGTGAGCAGGAGAAGCAGAAGCAGAAGGACCACGGCTCCGATGATCCACGGAAGGTATTTGCGCCAAGAGGGCGCCACAGGATCCAGGCGGGGATCGCGATCTCGGTTGTCGGTCATGTCGGGCTCCTTGTTGGAAGCGAAGTCAAAAGACCGGGCCGCGAAATGCGGCCCGGTCCGGGAGGGTTATTGCGGCGGGATCTTCGTGACCTTGTCGGCCCACATCTGAGCCACTTTGCCCGCCGCGTCGCGTCCGCCGAGACCAAAGGCCAAGGCCGCGGCGACCGCCGCGGCTCCCAGGATCAAGCCGAAGGCGAGAAGAACGATGTCGTCGGCGATGCCCATGAAGCGCAGGCCCATGGCCGTCGCCAGCGCGATCGTGGCCCAGCGGACCAAGGTCGACGCGAAACCGTCGGCGCCGCCAGTCCCCTTGTTGATCAGGTTGGCCAGAACGCCGCCGATCAGGACGCCGGCGGTGATGATGATCCCGCCGACGATGACATGACCCGCCAGCGCCAGGATCTCCTGGAGGGTGACGGCGATCGTGCCGAACTGCAGCAGCTTGGCGGCCTCGACCGCGGTGAAGGCCACGATGGCGGCCATGGCGATCTTGCCGACGATGGACGACGGCGTCAGGGCTTTCGGCGCCTCCCCCCCGAGCGCCCGCGCCGTAGCCGGCGTGACGTCCCCGGCATAGGGCGCGACGGCAGGCGTCGGTTGGGCCGGCTTCTCGGGCGTGGCCGTGAGGCTGGTCAGGCTGGAGATGCTGCGATCGAAGCCGGTGGCCGGCAGGATGCGTTCGATCAGGTGGGCGACCCAGCGACCGATGAACCAGCCTACAGCGAGGACGATGGCGGCGGCGAGGACGTGGGGAATCGCCGCCAGGACGGTCGAGAGGACGGCCACGGCGGGAACCGTGAGGGATTCGATGCCGAGCTGTTCCAGGGCGGCGATGGTGATCGGGATGAGGATCAGGACGAACACCAGGGTACCGATGGCCGTGCTGACACCGGTCGATCCGGTCGCCTTTGTCAGACCGGCCTTCTCAAGCCAGCGATCGGCGTTGGCGGCCTGCAGGGCGGCCTCGACGACCCGCCTGGCCAGGGTGGCGACGACGAAACCGATGAAGAAGATCAGGACGGCGCCCAGCACGCTCGGGACGAAGGCGGCGACCTGGGTCAGAAGGGTGTTGAGGGGGGTGACGACCTGGCCGAGGTTGAGGACGCCGAGCGCCGCGACGACGCCGAAAAGCAGGATCAGCCAGAAGGCGACGTCGCCCAGGCTCGCGCCGATAGAATGTTTGGGATTATCGCTGGCGGTCGCTTTCGAGGCGCCCGGAATGCGGTTGATGCCCTTGGCCAGCGCCCATTTGACGGCCTTGCCGATAAACCAGGCCGCGACCAGGATGACCAGGGCTCCGAGCGCCTTGGGGCCCCATTCGTAAATGAGCGCGTTCCAGCCGATGAACTCGTAGTTTGCCGTTTGCATTCAACCCTCCACGACGCTCCCTCGCAAGCGTCGCCGAACTAACGGTGCAAAGCTGAGGGGGTTCCGCCTGGCGATGGCTTTCACGCGGGGAACCGCCCATAAGCAGTCGGGTTGGTCGATCGCTACTCGTCGCTCACAGTTCTGGATTATGATGTTCATTCGCGTCATCCCGCTTTCACTGTTGGTAGGGCTGGCCGCCTGCGGCGCGCCGTCTCCTGACCAAGCGGCTCGGCCGGAACCTGCGCCCGTCGCTGTCGCTGCGCCAGAGCGCCCGATGGCCGCGGGCCTGTCGCGGCAGGCGATCGAGGCCGCGACATTCGAGCCGCCGGCGAAGCTGTCGCCTTCTAACGCGCCCGCGGCGACGCCAGGGTCGACGCCGCCTTTTGCAAGCACGCCGACGCAGGTCCCAGCGGGTGAGGACGTCGTTCCCACGACACCAGCACCGACCGCAGCCCTGATCCGGGCGCAGATTCTCCTGGATCGCTCGCCCTTTTCGCCCGGAGCCATCGATGGTCTGGACGGGGAAAACATGCGGCAGGCGATCGCGGCCTTTGAGACCGCCAATGGTCTGACCGTCGATGGGCAGCTCGACGCCGAAGTGTTCAGCCGCCTGGCGGCGGACAGCCGGCCCGTACTGAGCGACTACGTCATCACCGCCCAGGACCTTGCAGGTCCCTACATTGGGGCCCTGCCGGACGACCTTGAGGGCAAGGCGCGGCTGACTGCGCTCGGATACGCCACGCTGAAGGAAGCGCTGGCGGAGCGGTTCCATATGACCGAGGCCCTATTCGACGCCCTCAATCCCGGCGTCGATCTCAGCCGGGCCGGGCAGACCATCGTGGTGCCGGCGGTGGCGACGCCGTCGCTGGCCGAAGTCGTGAGGATCGAGGTCGACAAGACTTCCAGCCGGGTCACCGCCTTCGATCGCTCGGGCGGCGTCCTCGCCGTCTATCGCGCCACCATCGGCAGCAGCGAGCGGCCGGCGCCGACGGGGAACCTGAAGGTGGTCGGCGTGGCCAAAGCGCCCGACTACACCTACGACCCGTCGCGCCTGAGCTATGGCGATGGGAAACAGAAACTGGTGGTCGCCGCCGGGCCCAACAATCCGGTCGGCGTGGTCTGGATCGACCTGTCACGCGACACCTACGGCATCCACGGTACGCCGGATCCCGAACTGATCGGCAAAACCGCGTCCAATGGCTGCGTGCGCCTGACCAACTGGGACGCACAGCAGCTGGCGGCGGCGGTGAATCCCGGCATGGATGTGATCTTCCGCAACTGATCCGCCGCCCCGCACGCCACAGCTAAGGTCTTGATTTCCTGACACCAACCTTACGCTGATGCGTTGGAGCGCTGAGTAGGGAGATTTCGACCTTGACCGCGACATCCAAACTTCGACTGTCCTGGGACGCCTTTCGGACGAGAACCCTGGCGCGCGCGGGGGTTCGGGCCGGGGAATGGCGCGACTGGGTCAAGGCCAACGATCCCGTCTACAACAGCTTTCGTCATCCCGGGCGGACGGAGAAGATCGCAGCTTCGATTGTGATGCTGCTGATCGCCGCGATCGTGATCTTCTTCCTCCTGTTCGACTGGAACTGGCTGCGCGGGCCGATCGGCCGGTGGGCCTCCGCCAAATATGATCGCGAGATCGCTTTGCGCGGCGACCTGGACGTCAAGTTGTTCACCTGGACGCCTACGGTGATCGTCAACGATCTGAAGTTCGGCGGCCCGCAGTGGGCCAAGTCGCGCGACACCGCCACAGTCTCGCGCATCGAGGCCTCGGTCCGACTGCGCAAACTGTTCGCGGGCCAGATCGAGATGCATCTGCTCTCCTTCACCCAGCCCGAAGTCTATCTCCTCGCCACGAAAGACGGTCGCCAGAGCTGGGAACTTGAGCCGAACAAGCCCGACACCGGCGAAGGCATGAAGCTGCCGGTCATCCAGCAACTCATTATCCAGAACGGCCATATCGTCATAGACGAACAGAAACGGGCCTGACCCTCGACGCCTCTGTCGACGCCCGCGAGACCGCCAACGACGACGACGCCGGCTTTGTTCTGGCCGGCGAGGGCTCGGTTAATCGCTCGCCCCTGACGCTGCGGATCGAGGGCGGACCCTTCATCAACATTCGCCGTGACCGCCCGTATCACTTCAACGCCCTGATCGAGGGCGCGCGGTCGAAGTTGACCGCCGACGGCGCGGTCACCCGACCCTTCCACCTGGGCCAGTTCACCTCAACCCTGACCCTCCAGGGGCAAGACCTCAGCGACCTGTACCTGCTGACCGGCGTGACCCTTCCCAATACCCCGCCCTACCGGCTGGCGGGGGCGTTGAAGCGCGACGACAGCACCTGGACCTTCAACGACTTCACCGGCCGGGTCGGGTCGTCCGACCTGTCCGGAGACGTCAAGGCCGAGACGGGCGGCCGCCTGCGATTGGAGGCGCAACTCGCCTCGCAGAGGCTGGATATCGACGACCTCATGGCCATCTTCGGGGCCCGGACCCAGACGAATGCGGCCGGCACCAACACCACCACGGTCAGTTCGGGCGCGCCGGGCAAGCTGTTGCCTGACGCCACCTTGAACGTCGATCGCTTGCGGACGATGGACGGGAGCCTGACCTACCGGGCGGCTTCGGTGAAGGCCAACGAGATGGACATTCGTGCAGTGCGTCTGGGCGCAGAACTTGAAGCCGGGGTCCTTAACCTCAATCCGGTCGCCTTTACCTTCAATCGAGGAAGCCTGACCGGAACGGCGCGGATCAACGCCGCGCGGGACATGCCCTACAGCGCTATGGACTTTCGGCTTACCGGCTATCCGCTGGAATCCATCGTGCCTGCGAAGAATGGCACGGCGCCGATCACAGGCCAGGCCACCGGGCGGATGCTCCTTGAGGGACCGGGAAACTCGATCCATCGGTTCGCCGCCGCGTCGAAGGGTTCGGTCAGCCTGGTGGTGCCGAACGGAGAGATGCGCTCAGCCTTCGCCGAACTCCTCGGCATCAACGCCAGCGCGGGACTGCTCAAGCTACTGCGCGGCGACCAGTCCAAGGCCGACATCCGCTGCGCTGTCGCCGACTTCAACGTCTCCAACGGCGTCGCCCGGGCCCAGACCCTCGTGATCGATACGGATGTGGTTCTGGCCAATGGCTCGGGATCGATCAATCTTGGCGCCGAGACGCTCGACCTGAAGATCGACGGCGATTCCAAGAAGCCGCGTCTGCTGCGGCTCTGGACGCCCATTCTGGTGAGAGGATCACTGACCTCGCCGCGGGTCGGTGTCGATACGGGCCAGGTGGTCGCGCAGGGCGGTCTGGCGGCCATCGTCGGGGCCGTCGCGGCGCCGGTCGCGGCCCTGTTCGCCTTCGTCGATCCCGGCCTAGCCAAGGACGCAAACTGCGGGGCGCTCATCGCCAGTGCGCGATGAGCGCAGAGGCTGCGTTTGATCCAATCGAGAGCCGGAGCGCTCACAAGGAATGGCGGAGTCGATGATGCCTTTGTCCACCCATCCTGACCTGGCGGACCTGATCGTTCGCAACGTCAAGGCCTACGCCATCGTGGTTCTTTCTGAAGACGGCGTCGTGCCCGAATGGTCGGGAGAACCCCAGGCGGTAACGGGCTACGCCGCGGGCGATATCGTGGGCCGCTCCTTCGATATCCTGTTCACAAAGCCGGACAGGGCCGCAGGCGTCGCCGCCCAGGAGATCGAACTCGCGCTCCGCGATGGGCGCGCTGTAGACAGTCGGTGGCATCCTTGCGATCGGCGTCGAGGACCGGGTCGCGATCTTGGGGCGAAGGCTCGTCGAGATCCTTGGACTCCGGAGACCCGCGCTGCATCAGATAGGCGGTCAAGACGACATAGGTCCTCATCTGCAGAAATTCGCTCTCCCAGTTCTCGAACAGGGAGGACAGAAAGGCGCCGCCTGGTCGAGCGGTTGACACGGAGATCGCCGCCCCGCGGGTCCTGGCTTTCCTGGCGATTTGAGCTGACCCGGCGAGAGGCCTAGCCTTGGCCTTGCTCGTCGTCGGACCGTACAGCGTGCGACTCGATCCATGACAGCATTTCCAGCGCCGCCATTCGTTCTTCGCCGGAGTAATCGTACTCGATCCGTGGCCTCAATCCTTCGACGAGCGCCCGGTGCATGAAAGCCTCGGGCCGCTCGGGGTCCATGAGCACTTCCAGCGCGACGAGCGTGACATGCAAGCCTTCGGAAAGGACCCCGACACAACCGTGCAGCCGGGCGACTTCTTTCTCCAGATCAAGCAAGCGACCTGCGTCGTCGGCCTCCGCCATTCAGATAATCTCCAGCCGCACCGACATAATGAGCCCCCGAACTAGGGGTCTCGCCCGTCGTTGTCCCGCGTCAGGATCAGGACCTCTTCCCCATCACGGTGGACAGAAACCCGCAATAACCCGCCGGTCAAGAGAAGACGCAGTTCCGCCAGATCTCGCGCCTCTTCGTCGTCCTGGGCATTGGCCAACTCGGTGACCGGCTCCCCGTCGGGCGTTGTGTAAAGCTTGAAAAGGTAGGAGGTCATCGGCCATCGCGAGCTAATGGCCACGCTTAGCACCTTGGTGTCGTAGAGGAAATGCAGCTTTTCGAAAGTCCGCTGACGGACGCTCGAAGCGCGCAACCCCTGGATGTCGGCTATCGACGAACCGGAGCGCCGACACCGCCTCGGCATGTCAAAACGTCTTAGGGCTCTATACCCGCGCCGGCGGCGGAAAAGCTTCGCGCGGCACTATCTCTCCTGCCGTCAGATACCCAAGTCGAACGTCTTGGTCATGACGGGGCGACCGAACAGATAGCCCTGCGCTTCCGGACACCCGTTCTCGGCGAGGAAGGCCAGCTGTTCTTCGCTCTCCACACCTTCGGCGATCACATCCAGGCTAAAGTTCCGGCCGAGATAGATCACGGCGCGGACGATCGCCGCGTCTTCCCGGTTCGTTGTGACGTTCCTGACGAAAGACTGGTCGATTTTCAGCCGGGTGCCGATGTCAACCGCAGCATGAGAAACCCGCGCACCGTCTCGGCCGCCGCGCGCGGATGGCGACGGGCATCCGGCATGTACCGCAGCACCTCCTCGGCGATCTTGAGATATTCGCCCACTGGGCTCGCGGCCTCGAGAATGGGAAGCAGCGGCTCGAATGGATCGCGGTGGACGCGCGCGACCCGCTGCACCTCTCGCGCCCGCGACAGGGCGTGCCGGTTCATCCGCTCGCAGGCCATGTCCCAGTCAGCCTGGACGGTCTCGATGTCCGCCTGCGTCAGGACGCCGGGGATCGGCCGGAGCCGTTCGGCCAGCCACGGACATTGGCGCAGCCAACCGAACTCCACCCGGGTCAGGGCCGCCGCCAGCAGGAGCATCTCCGACTCCCAACCGGTGAAGAAGCCTCGCCTCTGCTCACGCCACTGGATGTACCAGTCCCAGACTGGCGGGCAGACCAACAGGGCAAGCGAGAGATCTTCAGGCACGGCCCCTGCCCCTTTCACCTCGCCGTCCGAACGGGCGGCCAGGGCTCCGAACAGCGGGGCAAGATGCTCGCCGCGCTGGGCGGCCGTCTCCGGCCCCCAGACACCCGATCGCTGAAAGCCCAGGTCTGTGAGGGTCGCGGATTTGAACTGGATGAGCGACCGCATCTCGGCCTGTAACTGTGGCGGTGCGGGTCTCGGCGAGCCGGTCCAGGTTCTGCAACAGATCGACGAGAAGGACCTCCTCGGTCAGCTTGGCCGGGACCGAGGGCTTTTTGCGGAAGTCATAGACGCGGCCGCCGAGGTCGAACCGGCCATGGCGTTTGAGATTGTAGACAACGGGTTCGTTGTACAGCTGGGTCGTCCCTACCCCCAGGCCGTTGTAGGCGTTCGGCGAGACCAGCAGGAAGCGGTCGTCCTTGAGGAAGCTCTCCACCAGTTTCTCCGGCCGGGCGGGAGCCTTGCCGTAGCGCGTCTGGCGCGGCGCCAGATAGAGGCCGCCGGAGACCTTCTCCAGTCGCCCTTCCTCCACGAGCTGGCGCAGATGCCGATCCACGGCATTGGACCACTTCTCGAAATCCTGACGACGATAGACCTGACCAGGCCGCAGTCGTTTCCTCACATCGTTGAGCGCCGACATTGGGAAAATCCTTCGCCACCTACATAGGAAGCGTCCGACGCTTATGCAAAGATTTTGATTTAAATTCCATGCATACTTTGCGCAGCCGCGTCTGTTGGGGGTCACGAACTTTCGTGCCGCGCCGACACGCCGACCGGCCGGCTTCGACGAACACACCCTCTTTCCTTGAACTCGGTGCCGATCCGTCCATAGAGAACCCATGACTGACGCTGAACGCATCGAAGCCTTGCTGGACCTCGTGGATCCGGCGCGCGCCGGCAACGAGAACCGCGGACGCGAACTGACGGTGCTGGGACTTGCCGAGGCCGTCGCAAAAGGCGGTTACCGCCCGACCAACGCCGGCTGGGTGATGATCGGCAACCGGGGCAGAGCTTTCCAGCCCCGCTGAGGGTCGGCAATCCGCAACGACACGGTGGCGACTTCACCCAAGGAGACCTGCGGATGGCTCCGTCGTCGCCTTTCGGATTCCCTTGAGTCGTATTCAAAGGAGAGCCCGATGGCACAAGCCGCCGCACCGCCGCTCAAGCGAACCATCAAGAAGCCTGAGCTTCGTCAGATGGTGCCGCTGGCCGACAGCACCATCTGGGAGATGGAGCAGAAGGGTCAGTTTCCCAAGCGTTTCCTGCTCACGCCGCGCTGCGTCGTGTGGGACCTCGCCGAGGTCGAGGCCTGGCTGAAACTTCGCCGGGATCGGCCAATTCCGAGGGCGGCCGGCCCGGACGTCCGCCTGCGGCGCTCGCGCCCTGTCAGACGCGCGGATCAAAACGCGGAGCCGAGGTCTCCTGCACCGTGACCACGGGTGTGAAGGGCCTGCCAGGCGTAAATCTGTTTGACGATGTCGCGGACGTGGATGGCGGTCGCCGGGAGCTTCCTGCATCGCAACAGGAGGCGACACCGTCGCCAGTGACGGTAAAACGAAAAAAGACCCTCCGAATGATATCGAAGGGTCTCGTCAGAATTCACAATGTTGTCAGGCGCTTATCGAGGTTTTCGGAAGCGATACGGAAAGGTAGCGAGAGCCCCGAGTTATTCCCACTCGATTGCGAAAAATGGCCCAGGACGTTGAACGTTCTGGGTTTTTTCTTCACTTTGATCGATCAAACCGATCCGTAGGCCGAACAAATTCTGAGATATTGAAAACACTGGCGAATTCCTCATCATAAAATTTGCGTGATGTCGCCATCTTTCGACGTCTATTACCGCATTCGCCCTATGTAGTGACAATGTACCAGCAGGAATCAACTTCCCCGTCGCGTCGCACCATTTGACCGTCACTATAGAAAATATGGTGTACTCTGACCCATAGGTTCTTTCTTAGGTTCCAACAAGCACACCTCACAGTGTCGGCTTTGGCGGCGGGTTGGCGGATACCGAAGGAGCTACGGGCTTTCGGGAGGCAAGTCGGGGCGACTACGCCATCTTCGAACAATGGCCCTTCGAGGCGTCGGAGCCCCTCATGCGGTCCCCCACGCGAGGCGTCAGGACTGGATATCGCCTTCAACCGCTGACCATACCGCGCGCTCTAGATCCGCTTGATTGAAAGGTTTCGGCAGCCGGAGAAGCTCGTCGTTATCGACGGTATCTAGCTCTGCGAACCCGGACGTGATGAGCGCGGGTAATCCCGGACGTAGCCGTTTGGCCTCTAAGATCAATTCAAAACCCGACATTTGAGGCATGACGTGATCGGTGACCATCAAGTCGAGCGGCACGTCCGATTTGAGGTGCACCAAAGCCTGCTTCCCGGACGAGGCGGTAATCACCTCGTGCCCGAGATCTTCCAACAAGGCCGTCGTGTTGATCAGCACACGGGGATCGTCATCCACAGCGAGGATCCGGAGCAACGCCTTTCCGGCTTGAACGGGATCGACGGTGGGGATCGCGCTCAGTCCTTCGGCGCCCTCGGCAACCCGGAGCCAGAGGGTCACGGTCGTACCCTCGCCCGGTTGACTGTCGATCTGAAGACGCCCGCCGGTCTGGGCCATGAGACCGTGGATCATCGACAGTCCCAAACCAGTCCCCTTCCCCACCCCTTTGGTGGTGAAGAACGGATCTGCGGCGCGCGCCAGGGTCGCCGGATCCATCCCTTCGCCCGTATCGCTGACGTAGAGTTTCACATAGTCGCCCGGCGCAAGCAGGGGGTCCCCCGCCTTGACCTTGGCCGCCGAGGCCCCGATGCGGATCACACCGGCGTCGGGCATGGCGTCTCGTGCGTTGACCGCCAAGTTGAGCAAGGTCGTCTCCAGCTGGACCGGATCCGTTAGAATCGGCGCCAGTCCCCTTGGAAACTCGGTCTCGATCTCAATCCGTGGACCGATCGTCCTCTGGAGGAAATCACGCATGCCGCCGACCAGAGCCGGCAGGTCAGTCGGTCGGGTTTCCAGATCCTGCTTCCGGGCGAAGGCCAACATCCGCTGGGTCAGAGCGGCGCCCCGCTCGGCTCCGAGGATGGCGTTGTCGATCAGTGGCGAGATGCGGGGATCGAACGGCAGCCGCTTGCGGACCAGGTCGAGGCTTCCGAGAACGGCCGAAAGAAGATTGTTGAAGTCATGCGCGATTCCACCGGTGAGCTGGCCGATAGCTTCCAATTTCTGTGACTGGAAGAGTGCTTCACGAGCCGCCTCCAGCTGACGCTGGCTTTCCATTCGTTCTGTGATGTCACGGGTGACCTTGGCGAAGCCAATGATCGCGCCATCGTCATTCCGGACAGCGTCGATGATGACATGGGCCCAGAACCGCGAGCCGTCTTTGCGCAGACGCCAGCCTTCTTTTTCAAACCGACCGTCCGCCGTCGCCGTTTCCAGCGCGCGTTCGGGCAGGCCGGCCTCGCGATCTTCGGCCGTGTAGAACCGGGAGAAATGCTCGCCGACGATCTCGTCGCGGCGGAAGCCCTTGATCCGCTCGGCGCCGGAGTTCCAACTCGAGACGAGCCCTGACGGATCGAGCATATAGATGGCGTAATCCGTGACGCCGTTGACCAGCAGTTGGAACTGTTCCTGAGACAGACGAAGCTGTTCCTCGGCCGCTCGACGCTCGGTCAGATCTCGCGTCACCTTGGCGAAGCCGATGACCTTCCCCGCCGGGTCGCGGATCGGATCAATGACCACATGAGCCCAGAACCTGGTCCCGTCCTGGCGCAGTCTCCAGCCTTCGTGTTCAAATCGACCTTGTTCGGCCGCCTCGGCGAGCGCGCGCTTGGGCAGATCCGACGCCCGATCTTCAGGGGTGTAAAAACGGGAGAAATGCTGACCGACAATCTCGTCGGCGCGATAGCCCTTGAAGCGTTGGGCGCCGGGGTTCCAACTGGACACATAGCCGTTCTCGTCCAGCATATAGACGGCGTAGTCCGTGATCGCATCGACCAGCAGTCGATAGCGACGGTCTTCTGAATCCAACGAGTCTTTCATGCAGCCCCCACGCGCGGGGACCCAACGTGCCGCTTGGCTCGTTGTTCCGGCGCCAGCCGTGAAATCCCGAGCGGCTAGTCGCCTGGTCGGCGACGCGCGTCGTGGGCCGCATCGAGCATTCGGATGCCCGATATGTCCGCTTCATCCGGTGACATGTGCATGGGCTTTCCCGGAGGATTTTCGACGACGACGAGCCCATCTTCCCCTCGGGGGTTCAGAGGACCTTGGCGAAGATCATCCTCCGGTCCTGGTTTCTCGTCGTCTGGGTTTTTCATGGTTCAACCCTGACCGGAGCCGGGCTCCGCCATCTTGCGATGCTGCTCGGCCAACACGGTCTGGGGAGTCACAGCGGCGATCGCCGCCTGAAGTTTGTTGCCCAAGCCGGCGACCACATCGCCGTCGCCGCGATTCATCGCGTCGTAGCCGTATTTGGCGACGTCGGCGGGGTCCATCTTCTTGTCGTCCTGCCCCACCTTCGTGTCCATCAGTCCGGCCCGCTCGAAGAAGTCGGTGTCTGTCACGCCCGGCATCAGGACCGTCACGGTGACGCCCGTATCCTTCAGCTCGTTGCGCAGGGCGAAGGAGAAGCTGTCCACGAAGGCCTTGGACGCGTTGTAGACGGCCTGGAAGCTGCCGGGCATCAGGCCGGCGATCGACCCGGTGAAGAGGATCCGGCCGCGTCCCCGTTCGCGCATGTCGCGGCCCAGGAGATGAGCGAGGCGCACCGTGCCGGTGATGTTCGTGTTGATCACATGCAGGATGTCTTCGAAGCTTTCGTCGAGGAAGCCCTTGCCGAGACCGTGACCCGCGTTGGCGGCAAGCGCGTCAACCGGCCGGCCCCCGATCTTGCCGTAAAGGGCCTGGACGCCCTGCTCCGTTGCGAGATCGACTTGAACAGCTTCAACGGTCGCGCCCACGGCTTCCAGCCCTTGGACGGCTTCCGCCAACGGCGTGTCGGCGGCGACGATCAGGTGATAACCGTCTTCCGCGAACAGCCTCGCAGCTCGTAACCGATCCCACTGGAGGCTCCGGTTCCGATGGCGAGGGGCCGGACCGCCTCAGCGGCGGAAAGTTCAGTATTGGACATGGGGTTCTCCGGACAAGGCTCTGTTCGGCAAAAGCAAAGGGCTCTGATGCGGTTCCGTATCGCCACGCTGGAACACAGCCGCGTCGGACGGATTGGATAGCCGACCAGACGGAGCATCCCCCATGTCCTCATCAGACCCGATTTCCACCGACGCCGAGGTCGCCTCTCCCGCCTTTATCGACAAGGACAATGTCGAGGGCGACTACGCCGCCGCCAGCATCCGCGCCGCCATGATTAACCGGCCACGCCAGGAGCTTTATGAGTTCTGGCGCGACTTCACGAACCTGCCGTCCTTCACCGAGAACGTGAAGACGGTCGAGATTCTCGACGCCAAACGGTCGCAATGGACCATCGCCGGACCCGCCGGCGCCGAAATCGATCTGGTGTCAGAGATCACCGAGGATATCCCCGGCGAGCGGATCGCTTGGCGCTCCAGCGAAGGCTCCGACGTCGATCATGAGGGCTGGATCGAGTTCAAGGACAACGCCTTCGGTCGCGGCACGGAGGTGCGGATCTTCATCAGCTACGACCCACCTGCCGGGGCACTGGGCAAGGTCGTCGCCAAGGTGATGCAGCGCGAGCCTCGCATCCAGGCCCGGCGCGAGCTGCGCCGCTTCAAGCAGTTGATGGAGACCGGCGAGGTCTCGACCTCCAAGGCGCCCGACGCCGGGCCCCGCGCCAGTCGCCACTTCTGATCGGCCCCGTCCGAACACACCCTCCAAACAGCGAGATTCCCATGCGCGCACTCACATGGCACGGCAAACACAACGTCCAGGTCGACACCGTCCCCGACCCGCAGATCGTCAATCCCCGCGACGCCATCATCAAGATCACCGCCACCGCCATCTGCGGCTCGGACCTGCACCTCTACGACAGCATGATCCCCGGCATGTCGAACGGCGACATCCTGGGCCATGAGTTCATGGGCGTGGTCGAGGAGGTCGGGCCCGCCAATACGACCTTGAAGCGCGGCGACCGCGTCGTGGTCCCCTTCGTCATCGCCTGCGGCAAATGCTTCTTCTGCGATCACAAGATGCCAGCCGCCTGCGACAACTCCAATCCGGCCGAGAAGGCCGACGCGTCCGAGATCGCCTACGGCTACGCCATGACGGGCGCCTTCGGCTATTCGCACCTGACCGGCGGTTACGCCGGCGGTCAGGCCGAGTACGCCCGGGTCCCCTACTCAGACTATGGCCCGATCAAGATTCCGGACGGCATCGAGGATGAGCGCGTCCTGTTTCTCTCCGACATCTTCCCCACCGGCTGGATGGCGGCCGAGAACGCCCAGATCAAGCCTGGCGACACCGTGGCGATCTGGGGCTGCGGTCCCGTCGGCCTGTTCGCGATCAAAAGCGCTATCCTGATGGGTGCGGGCCGCGTCATCGCCATCGATCACCACCCGCGCCGCCTCGAGCTGGCCAAACAGAACGGCGCCGAGGTCCTCAACTACCACGAGGTCAAGGTGCGCGAGGCCCTGATGGAGATGACCGCCGGCATCGGTCCGGACAGTTGCATCGACGCGGTCGGGATGGAGGCCCACGGCTTCTCACCGGACAACATCGTCGACGCCATCAAGCAGGAGACGAAGATCCTGGGCACCGACCGCCCCCACGTCCTGCGCGAGACCATCATGGCGGTGCGCAAGGGCGGCACCGTCTCGGTCCCCGGCGTCTATGGCGGCTTCGCCGACAAATGGCCGATCGGGGCCTTCATGGAAAAGGGCCTAACCCTGAAAACCGGCCAGACCCACGTGCAGAACTATCTGCCGCAACTGCTGCAACTCATCCTCGACGGCAAGATCGACACCACCGACCTGATCTCGCACCGCCTGCCCCTCGAACAGGCCGCCGAGGGCTACAAGAACTTCAAGGAAAATCAGAACGAGTGGACCAAGGTCGTGCTGAAACCCGGTTGAGGTCGCACCGATGCACGCCGATCTGGACACCTGCCCCATGGAGGCTCGGTCTCAATCGGACCTGCCGGACGGGGCTGGCTGGATCTATGAACCCAAGTGGGACGGCTTTCGCTGCCTCGCCTTCAAGCGAGACGGCCAGATTCACCTGATCGCGAAGTCCGGAAAGTCGCTGAACCGCTTCTTCCCCGAGGTGGTCGATCGCCTCGCCGCCCTGCCGGAAACGCGGTTCGGGCTCGACGGCGAACTGCTGGCGCGCGACGGAGACGCCTTCTCCTTCGAGGTGTTGCAGGCGCGTCTGCATCCTGCCGAGAGCCGCATCCGGCGCTTCGCCCAGGAAACGCCGGCGATCTACGCCCTGTTCGACATGCTGGTCGATGTCGATGGGTCGGATCTCAGGCCCCGGCCCTGGTCGAAGCGACATGGACGGCTTGAGGCCTTCCTCGAGGTTCACCAATCCGCCGACTTCACCCTCACCCCCGGCACGACTGACCGGACCCTCGCGCGGACGTGGCTTGACGAGGGCAAGCTGGAGGGCGTGGTAGCCAAGGCTAAAGACGGCGCTTACGTCGAAGGCGAGCGCGCCATGATCAAGGTCAAGCGCGCCCGCACGGCGGACTGCGTCATCGGCGGCTTCCGCTATGCGTCGGATGCACCGGTCGTCGGTTCGCTCCTGCTCGGCCTCTACGACCACGAGGGTAAGCTCAACCACGTCGGCCATACCTCGGGGTTCGGGGGCGTCGACAAGATCGCCCTGACCCGCGAACTGGAGGCCCTGCGCGGCGGTGATGGCTTCAGCGGCCGCGCGCCCGGCGGGCCGAGCCGATGGTCCACCGAACGGTCTGCGGCTTGGGAGCCGCTACGGCCTGAACGCGTGGTCGAGGTCGGCTTCGACCAGGTCTCGGACGACCGCTTCCGCCACGGCACCAAGCTGCTCCGCTTTCGTCCCGACAAGGCGCCAGCCCAATGCCGCATGGAGCAGCTGGAGAGCTAGCCGGGCGCCGCCCTAGGCCCAGTTGGCGAGGACTTCCGCACTCTCCGCCGTTTCCACCTGCTGTCCATAGCGGTCACGGTACAGCCCCAGCAGGGCGTCATGGCTCTCGTCGGACGAGCTGCACAGCCCGTCCGTGACCACGATCACCCGATAGCCGAGATCGACCGCACCCAGAACGGCGGCCAGCACGCAGACGTCGGTCTCCGCTCCGGTGATGACCAGGGTGTCGACGCCGCCGGCGCGCAGGGCGTCGTCGAGCCCGGTGCCCGGCCACGGCGAATAGATGCGCTTGTCCAGCACGCGGGCGGGCGGGACGAAGGCGGCGAGCGCCGGGATCAGGTCGATCCGCTCTGGCCCCAGCCGCTCGATCGTCATCTCCGGCCAGCGTTCCCAATAGCCGCGCCAGGTGCCCCACCCCTCGCCGACCTCGGCAGCAGGGATGAAGCGGGTGAACCACGTCCGCTCCGGCTTGCGTTCGCAGAGCCCGACCACGACCGGCAGCACCCGCTCCATCCACGGCGTTCGCCAAGGGGTGTCCTCGGCGAACATCCGCTGCATGTCGATGCAGAGATGGACCGCGGTCTCAGGGATCGCGCCGCGGATCAGCCCGTCCGCCATCGCGGATCAGGCCGCCGCCGCGCCTTGGGCCTTGGCGTTGGCGGCGGCGTCGGCCAGGGCCGTCAGGCTTTCGTCGGTCGCCGACTCCTGCTGCAGGGTCTCGTCCAGCAGCGCCGCTGCGTCGTCGAAGCCGAGCAGGGTCGCCCAGCGCTTGAGCGTGCCGTAGCGGGTGATCTCATAGTGTTCGACCGCCTGGGCTGCGGCGATCAGGCCGGCGTCCAAAGCGTCGGTCCCGGCATATTCCTCGAGGATCTCGTCGCCTTCGGCGAGGATGCCTTCGATGGCGTCGCAGGTCTTGCCCATGGCGCGCTTGCCGATGATTTCGAACACCTGCTGCAGGCGTTCGATCTGCCCTTCTGTCTCTTCGCGGTGCTTTTCGAACGCCGCCTTGAGCTCGGGCGAGTTCGCGCCGCGCGCCATCTTGGGCAGCGCCTTCACGATCTTCCGCTCGGCGTAGTAGATGTCCTTGAGCGTGTCGTAGAACAGGTTGTCGAGGGTCTTCTCAGCCATCTGGGCTCTCCACGTTGAAGGTTGAGCCCATAAAAAACGTTCGCCGCCACAGCGTTCCAATGTCCGATGCCGGACGCGATCAACCGCCGCCGCCACGCACGATCTGGCCGACCTCGGCCTGTCGACGGGCATCCCGTTCGGTCTTCACATCCAGACGATGAGCCTCCTCGTCCGACAAGGGCGCCGGGGTGGCTTCGGCCGGCTTCTCCGCCGCAGGAAAGGTTTCCGGGGATGTCGGGGTCTGGTTCATCTCGCTCTCCTCTATGGGAAAACCAGGTGGGCCATGCCGGTTCCGGTTCAGGCTGCCAGCGTCAGTTCGGCCCGGTCCGCGCCTTGGCTCGCCAGCAGTCTCATCGGACGCCCCCGCACCCAGACCCGTCCGATCTCGATCGCGGTCCAGCCCCCTGGCAGAACGACGGGGCGTCGTGGCCAGGCCTGGGGATCGCCATCATCGACGACCATCCCCGTCAGCCCGAGCATCAGGCCCAGCAACATGCCGCCGAGATTGGCGAAGAAGGGGCCGGCCTTCACCTGGCTGTCGGGATGGTCGGGGCGATACTCGAGACACTGGTGGAAGCGCCCCTGATCGTAGGCGGCGTACCCCTCCTCGAAGAGCTTGAGCGACAGGCCGCGATCGCCCGCCATGGCGGCCCAAGTCGTGTAGAGCGCCGGGAACATCGGCGCCCCCACGTACTCGGCCCAGTGCTTCAGATAGAAGTCGAACGTGTTGCGCCGCTCTCGCTCCGAAGCGGGATGATCATAGGGAAACAGCCCCGCCAGCGGGGACGGCGTTGCCCCCTTGGGCTCCGACACACGGAAGTCGTCGTGGGCGGCGATCACCCCGTCCGACCGCACAGGAAGATACAGGTCGTCGGCGGTCGCCGCCCATTCCGTCGGGACCGTGCGTCCCGTCTGTTCGGCCGCCCGGACGGCGCGGCGCAGGACCTGGATCGCCGCCATGATGGTGAAGGCGTCGTTGTTCGGGGGCTCGGGCACCTCGGCCGGCCCGGTGGCGCGCAGGATTTCCAGCCCCCGCTTCGTGCGGGTCGTGCGGCTGACGATCCAGTCGGCGACGCCGGACAGCACCGGCCAGGCGTCCTCGTTCAGGAAGGCTTCGTCGCCGGTGACGTCGGCGTAGAGGCCGAAGGCGCGCGCCGTGTGAAGGGATCCATGATCCTCATGGGCGGCCCCGTCCCCGCCTCCGGGCGAGGCCTCCTGCCCCGACAGCGGCGCCGCCTCCCACGGAAACTGCACGCCGTCGCGCCCGGACAGCCGGGCGTTGGACCGGGCCGCGTCGAGCCCTCGGGTGCGAAAGTCGAGAATGGCGCGCGCCGCATCGGGCTGGAAGAACAGCAGAGGCGGGACGCAGAAGGCGTCCACGTCCCACATCACGTGACCAAAGTAGTAGTTGTAGTCGTGCCAGGTCGCGAGGCCGAAGATCGAGGTCGCGGACGGCGACGCCTTATGGGTCGAGCAGTTCAGGTAGAAGACGGCCGCATCGATTAGGGCCTGATGCTCGCGGTCAGCCCCGTGCACGACGATCCGGCCTTTCCATATCTCGGCCCAGGCCTCGCGGTTGCGACCGCGCAGGGTCTCGAAGCCGCTGGCCTGGGCGCGAGCCACGCGGCGGACGGCTTCCTCGTCGGGCCGGTCGTGCAGGACCGAGGGCAGGACGGCGACCAGCTGGCGGAGCCGCACGGGCCGATCAGATCGCGCCCGTACCCTGTACTCGGTGCGCAGCGGTCCGGAGATATCCCAGGTCTGCACCGACCGTTCCGCCTCACCTCCCGTCAGCTCCGTGGCCAGGGCGAAGCCGCAAGTGCTATGTCCGCCCTCCGACTCCCACAGGATCGAACCGTCGCACGCCGGCTCCGGCTCTCCCGGGGTATCGGTTCGGCGTCGGATCACCCGTCCCCTCAAACCGCTGGTCTCGACCACGGCGCGCAGGGCGAGGTCGCAGGCTTGGTCGACCCGCACACTGATCTCCTGCAACACGATGGACGGCGCCGACCGGCTGGCGAAGGTCACGACCTCGACCTCGGCGACGACGCCCGCCGCCTCGTAGCGGAAGCTGCTGGTCAACTCCGCGGTGGCGAAATCATAGGCCTGGACCAGGTTCGAGACCGCCGACGGCTGGTCGCTGAGCCAGACGTTGTTGAGGGCGAGATCGCCGGCCAGCGGATAGGGCGCCGGGGCAGCAGCCTCGATCCGGCGCTCCGGATGTTCTCCCGCGAAGCCGCTGACGATCGTCATGCCGGCCTGCAGCGGCTGTTCGCGCACGCGCAGCCCAATCAGTCCGTTCCCGACATAGGCCGGTAGATCGCAGTTTCGAGGGCCACGCGCAGCGGGCGGATTGATCGGCGTCGTCGCCTCGGAAATAGGCGCCCTAGGCATTGAAGGGCGGGTCCACATGGATCCTGGCGTGACCCCCGCGCCGCTCATGGGTCTCGTCGATCTCGCGGATGATGGCCTCGCCTCGCTCCTTGCCGACCAGTTGCAAAAGGGCGTCCAGCTTGGCCTCGGTGCGGTCGTCGTTTTCCTTGGACGCGGGCGAGCCGACATAGAGGAAGTAGGCCAGACCGACGACCTGCCACAGCAGTTGCAGGAACTCGGACTGCCAGTTCTCGAAGGTGTCGCGACCCATCATCATCAGATAGGGCGTTAGCTCGACCGCTTGGCCGTGCTCGCGAGCGTCGTCGACGAACGTGAACCAGCCGAACAGCCAGTGGCCGATCATGGAGACGGCGAAGAAGCCCAGGGTGATCCAGGCATAGGCGTAGCGTTTCATCGATCCCTCCGTGGTCGTTGGCTCAATGCTGAAGAACGTTCGGGGTTTCTTCATTCGCTTGCCGACACTGGAACCTGCGTCGGCTCGCCCGCTTTCTTCTGGACACAGAGGAGAGTCGCCATGACCGATACCAGTACCCACCGTCCCGACGAGAACGGCCCGGACGACGATAGCGGAGCCGGGGTTCGCCGGCCTGACCAAGGCGGCACGAACCAGCCCGGCCAGACGCCAGAAAGCCCGGCCAGCGGCGGCGAAGGCGCGGCCGGCGCCGGCGGCCCCGACGGTTTCGGGACCGGCACATGAGCCTGCGCCTCTACAAGGTTGCGCTGGGACGGGATGGCGGGTCTTCCCGCCAAGTCCACGTGATGTCCGAGACCGATGTCCAGGCCGGAGACGCCGCCGCTCCGCTGATGAGCGCAGGCGAGTCGATCCTCTCCATCGAAGAGATCGAGGACGACGGTACAGTCATCGTCGATGGGCCGCCGGCCAAGTCCCAGGCGGCCGAGCTGGCTCCGGTTACGCCCGGAGCCGCGGCGGCCCCTGACCACTAAAACCAGTGTCGAAGCGCGGGCTCAAGGCCTATGGCGCGCGTTGGACCGGGAGCCCTGAATCCTCGAAGGCGCGGGCTTCCAGTTTGCGGCCGACATGCGCCCGAGAACGTAAAAGCCGCGCTCGGCGAGTTGCCGACTCAACAGCTCCATGTCGTCGGGACCGAACTCAGACCCGGATGCGGATTTCGTCTCTGTGTTCATTTCCTTTCCTCCCGCGCGGGAAAAAACGCCTGGGACGATTTTGGCGCAACTCACAGTCTCGCGATCCGAAACGCGACCCTCAGACTTCGCGTGGCTGCTCGCTGTCGCGGTGCAGTCGAACGAGTTCGACGCCGTCCCGCTCGACTTCAACATGCTTGAACGCCGAGCTCAGCGTGAGCCGAAGTTCGGCCAGAGACCGGGCCTCCTGATCGTCACTTGCCTCCACGGTCTCCGTCCGTGGCGGGTTTCGGGTCCATCGTGCAGATGGAAGACATAGGTCGGCATAACGCCCTCTCCCCGCAAAATACGGCGGGAAAAACGACCATGTATGGCTAAGGTTCCACGGCTCGCCGAGGGGTTCTGATCTCTCCGCAGCGGGCCGCTTCACCAGATGCCTACTGCCTGCCCTGACTCGATCGGCGGAGCGGTCAGGTGATGACCAAAAGCCCAGGCGTCAGCCGGCCGATTCATATCCCGGCGCCGAATGGAGTCGCCTGAACGGACGGGGTGACGGCTTGGAACGCCGTTTGACGACACGCATTTTGGACACATCTAAAGGGAGGACACCATGAAACGAATACTCTTCGCTGGCGCCTGCGGCTTGGCCCTCTTCACCGGAGCGTGTCAGCAAGAAACCGGCGGCGCGCCGGACCAGCAGAACCAGGCCGTCAACGCCGCCCAGGATCACGCCGCCGGCGTCGTCGGCACAGCGGCCGGTCCGGCCGGCGCCACGACCGACGACGGCTTCGTCGCCAATGCCGCCATCGGCGGTATGTATGAGGTCGAAGCCGGCAGGATCGCGGCGGAGCGGTCCGCCAATCCGGCGATCAAGCGCATCGGCCAGATGATGGTCACCGATCACACCAAGGCCGGCGACGAGCTCAAACCGATCGCCACGGCGGCCGGCCTCACTGTACCGACAGCGCTCGACCAACGTCATCAAGGCCTGATCGACAACCTTCGCGGCGCGACGGATCAGGACTTCGACCGCGTCTACCTGCAGCAGCAGGAGGCGGCCCACAACGAGACGGCGGCGTTGCTGGAAACCTACGGCCGAGTGGGCGGCAACGACGCACTCAAGGGCTGGGCCGCCAAGACCTTGCCGGTGGTCCGCGCCCACCAGGAAATGGTGGATCAGGCCGACGAGGCGGATGCGGATCGGCCGCACTGACGCTCGCCCAAAGCCATCGCGGCGCTTGAAGCAAACGACCGGCCTGCCTTCCGCCAGGCCGGTCGTTTCGCTCTATTCCCCTTTCAGCCTGTCCCGGTTGGCGGCGACGGTTTTCGGCCCCTGCGGAGACTGCCGTTCGAACCGGTCAGCCCGATCCGCGTGGGTCTGGCCCTGCTGTACGTCGTCCGCAGACAGCGCCTCGCCCTCGTCCGCATAGTCCGCGAGTTCACCAGCGGCAGGCGGCGCGACGGCGGATGTTTCCGGCGTGCCGTCGGTATAGCTCCGGGGTTCGGCCCCGCGCTCGCCGTCACGCGATTTGTCACCCGGCGCGAGCGGATCGGTTGCGGCGTTTTGGGCGGTCGCCGACGATGAGGTGGTGTTTTGATGAGCCATCGGTCGCTCCTAGTGCCGGTTGTCGCGCTCGTGGCGCTTCTCTTCGCTGGTCGCCTGCCGGGCGCCTTTGGCCTCCGGAGAATGGCCATGGTGGATATCCCGCTCGCCGCCAGAGGAGACCTGGCTCCTTGGGGAAAGATGATCGGGGGCGTCCGCGTCCTTGACGACGGCATCCGGTTTCGGTTTCGAACGGTCTTCGTGGCTCGCCCCTGGTCCGCCCCATCGTTCAGTGCTGTCGTTCTTCTCGGGCATGTTGGTTTCCTCACGGCTTAATGCCGTGCTGAGGAAATCGACGGCTTGAGCACGGCGTTCCACATGGCGGAGTTGCCAAATGGATCGCCCAGCGCCCCAGCCGGTGATCAGCCGATCAGCCACATTCACCAGAAACCCCTCGCGCGTTCCGCCGGCGGCAACGCTTGGTTTGGCCGCCGGATTTCCTATCTCGTTGTTTCAACGGACGAACACGGAGCCCCACATGGCTGGAGGTTGGACCCGAGACGGAGCGGTCCTGGATCAAATCGACGACACCATCCTCGACGGCGTGTTGACCGCTCGCGCCCGCATGCCCGCCGGCGAAGGGACCGAGGACTGCATCGAATGCGGCGATCCCATCCCCGAGGCGCGCCGTCGGGCGATTCCTGGCGTTACCACCTGCGTGCCCTGCCAATCCGGCCGTGACAGCCGCGTCGTCGTCACCGGCATCAACCGGCGCGGCAGCAAGGACAGCCAACTGCGCTGAAGCCATGACCGACACCCTCGCGCTCTTCCCCGAGCCGGGTCCCGTGCCGAGCCAGCACGAGCCGCGCGGTCTGCGTTACGCTGACGCCGTCATCTCGCCGGAGGTCCAGGAGGATTTGGTCGATCGGGCCCGCACGTTCGACTTCGCCCCTTTTGACTTTCGGGGATTTAAAGGCAATCGCCGGACGGTTTCGTTCGGCTCCCGCTACGACTTCACACTCAACCGGGTTGCATACGCCGATCCTCTGCCCGACTGGCTGACCCCGTTTCGGGCCGCGGCGGCGGGCTTCGCAGACATCCCCGAGGCCGAACTCGTCCAGGCCCTCGTCACCGAGTACACGCCAGGCGCCGGCATCGGTTGGCATCGAGATCGCCCCGAGTACGGCAAGGTCGTCGGCTTGTCGTTTGTCTCCCACTGCGTGCTCCGTTTCAGGCGTCCCGAAGCCGGCGGTTGGCGACGGGCCTCCCAGATCCTGCGTCCCGGCTCCGCCTATCTCCTCGACGGTCCTGCCCGCGACAACTGGCAGCACAGCATCGCTCCGGGCGATCTGCTCCGATACTCGGTGACCTTCCGGACGCTGCGCCGGCCGGCGCAGTGAGGCTCCAACCCGTCCGCCAGCTGCGTCGCGCCACAAACGGAAAACGTCCAGCCTTTCCACCCGTTGTCCCACCGTAGGGATACGGGGTCGTCCTGTCCGAATCCGCCCGCTAATGTCACCGGGTCATCAACGCTCCTTCGCCAAAGAGCCGTACCTCCATGCCCGTCACCCTCACGCCCACTCGATCGTCCCCGGCGGCTTGGACGTCACATCGTACACGACGCGGTTCACGCCGCGGACTTCGTTGATGATGCGGGTGGCGGTCTTGGCCAGGACGTCCCAGGGGAATTGGTAGAAGTCGGCGGTCATGCCGTCGGTGGAGGTGACGGCGCGCAGGGCCAGGACTTTTTCGTAGGTGCGGGCGTCGCCCATGACGCCGACGGTCTTGACCGGCAGAAGCACCGCGAACGCCTGCCAGATGTCGTCGTACAGGCCGGCCTTGCGGATTTCGTCCAGATAGATGGCGTCGGCGTCCTGAAGCGTCGCCACGGCGTCCGGCGTGATCTCGCCGGGGATTCGGATGGCCAGGCCCGGTCCGGGGAACGGGTGGCGCCCGACAAAGGCGTCGGTCAGGCCCAGTTCGCGGCCAAGGGCGCGAACCTCGTCCTTGAAAAGTTCGCGCAAGGGCTCGACCAGTTTCAGCTTCATATAGTCGGGCAGGCCGCCGACATTGTGGTGGCTTTTGATCACATGGGCCTTGCCGCTGGACGAAGAGACGCTCTCGATCACGTCCGGATAGAGGGTGCCCTGGGCCAGGAATTCGGCGCCTTCGATCTTGGCGGACTCGCGGTCGAACACCTCGATGAACAAGCGGCCGATGGCCTTGCGCTTGGTCTCCGGGTCGGAAATCCCGGCCAGCTCGCCCAGGAATTCCGTCGATGCATCAACATGCACCAGCGGGATGTTGTAGTGTTCGCGGAACAGGGTGGTGACCTGGGTGGCCTCGTCCTTGCGTAGCAGGCCGGTGTCCACGAACACGCAGGTCAGCTGGTCGCCGATGGCCTCGTGGATCAGAACGGCGGCGACCGAGGAGTCCACGCCCCCCGACAGGCCGCAGATCACCTTGGCGTCGCCGACCTGTTCGCGAATCTGGGCGATCTTTTCGTCGCGATAGGCGGCCATGGTCCAGTCGCCCTTCAGACCCGCGATGCCGTGCGTGAAATTCTTCAGCATCTGATGGCCGCGCGGGGTGTGCATCACCTCGGGGTGGAACTGCACGCCATAGAAGCGGCGGGCCTCGTCGGCGATCACCGCATAGGGCGAACCGTCCGAGGAGGCGACGACGTCGAAACCTTCGGGGATCGCGACGATCTTGTCGCCGTGGCTCATCCAGACCTCTTCGTTCTCGCCGACGGGGGCCAGGTCCGCCAGCAGGGGCGAGGCCTTTTCGACCGTGATCTCGGCGCGGCCGAACTCGCGGGTGTGGCCGCCCTCGACCTTGCCGCCCAGTTGCTCGCACATGGTCATCTCGCCGTAGCAGATGCCCAGCACCGGCACGCCGGCCTCGAACACGCCTTGCGGCGCGCGGGGGCTGCCTTCCTCGTGGACGCTTTCGGGGCCGCCCGACAGGATGACCGCGGCTGGGTTCATGGCGGCCAGGGCGGCCTCGGCCTTCTGGAACGGATGGATTTCGCAATAGACGCTGGCCTCGCGCAGGCGGCGCGCGATCAGTTGCGTCACCTGGCTGCCGAAATCGACGATGAGGACCTTTTGGTGGTCTTGCGGCGTGGTCATGGCGTGATCGAATCCGGGGCGGGAAGTTGCGCGGGGTCTTGGCCGGGTAAGGCCGAAAGTTCAAGGGCGGCGAGGCCGTCGGTCTCGAGCACCGCGATCAGGCGATCCAGCGCGACGGCCAGGTTCCGATCGACGTGATGCAGGGTGGAGGTCCAGTCCTCCAGCGCCTTCAGCTCGGCGCGGCCATCCGATACGCCGCGAAGGGCGATCAGCGGCACGCCGAACGTCTGGGCGGCTCGGACCAGGGCCCAGGTCTCCATGTCCACCATTTCGGCGTCGATGGCGTCATAGGCGGCGCCGGACACGACATCGCCGCCGGTCGACAGGCGCGCGACCGGCACGCCGGGGATGGGGCACGGCAGGGGCAGGACCGCAGGCTGATCCAGCAGCGGCGTCACGCCCTTGGGGAAGCCCAGCGGGCTGGCGTCCATGTCGCGATAGGCGACGGACGAGGTCTGATAGACGACGGCGTGCTCCAGCACCCGTGATCCGCATGACCCCAGCGATACGATCAGGTCCGGCAGGTCGCCCGCCGCCTCCAGCCGCGCCAGAGCCGTACTCAGCACCACCGCCGCCTCGACGGGGCCGACGCCGGTCATCAGGGGCTGGATGCGGGCGCGCAGGTCTTCGCCGTACTCGGCCGGGGCCGCCATGACGCACAGGACCGAGACGTCGCCGTATCGCTCCTGGCGTCCCGTCCTCACGCCGTGCGCTCGTAAACGGCGGCGAAGAAGCCGTCGGTGTCGGCGGACAGGGGCGACAGCCTCAGACGCGCGCCGGACGTCAGTTCGGCGAACTTCGCGCGCGCTGCGTCGGTCAGTTGACCTGCCGACAGAAGCTCAGGCGCGGCGACCGGACTGAACTCGCTGTTGGCGGCCTCGAACGCATCCACGCTGGCCTCGTTCTCACGCGCCAGCATCGAGCAGGTGACATAGATCAGACGGCCGCCCGGCTTCACCAGCTTGGCCGCCTGCCCCAGGATGCGGACCTGCAGGCCGTGCAGTTTTTCGACCTCTTCCGCCGTCAGACGCCAGGCGTCCTCGGGGCGACGACGCCAGGTGCCGGAGCCCGAACAGGGCGCATCGACGAACACCAGATCCGCCTGACCGTTCAGGGCCTCCAGACCGCCGCCGTTCTGACCGATCAGGACCAGATCCGCCTCGACACCCGCGCGTTGCAGACGCGGACGGATGTTCTCCAGACGCTTGTTCACGACATCGGAGGCGACCAGTTTCCCCTGCCCGCCCATGGCCTGGGCCAGACCCAGGGTCTTGCCGCCGCCGCCCGCGCAGTAATCCACAACCGTCGTGCCGGGTTCGGCGCCCGCCAGCCAGCAGACGACCTGGCTGCCTTCATCCTGGATCTCGAACTTGCCGGCCTTGAACCCTTCCAGCGCCTGAATGTTGGGGGGCGGCTCGGACGGCACGCGCAGGCCCCATTCGGACCACGGCGTGCGCGACACGTCCAGACCGGCTTCGCGCAACTCTGTCTCGACCTCTTGCACCGTGGCGACCGCCCCGTTGACGCGCAGATCGATGGGCGCGCGCGGCGCCATCAGGGCGTGGGCTTCCTCGGCCCAGCGTTCGCCGAAGACAGCCTTGAAATCCTCGACCACGAACTCGGGCAGACCGGCTGCGACCCAGCCGGGCAGTTCGCCCTGCCCGGCCGTGATGCGGCTGCGCTCCTGTTTCGACAGCGGACGCGGGCCATAGCCGTCGCCCGAATGCAGCGCCTCGATCTCTTCCAGAGGCAGGCCGTCGATGGCGTGCAGCGAGCCGATCACCAGGGCGCGCCCATCCTCGCGCCCGCCCATGATCCACGACAGGCGACCGCGCGCGCGCAGCACCTTGTAGACGCGGTCGGCGACGGCGCGACGATCCTTGGACCCGGCGTAGCGATTGGCGCCGCCCCAGGCTTTCAGGACGGCCTCGGCCGGTTGGCGACCCTGGGCGATGGAGTCCAGTATGGAGGCGGCGGCGGCGAGACGGGCGGCTGGGGTCAAGTCAGGCTTTCAGGAAAAACAGGGACGCCAGCACCATGACCAGTCCCGCAAGCGAGACCAGCCAGACCAGCGACCGAACATAGGGAACGCCAAAGGCGTAGAGCGGCACATAGACGACGCGCGCCCAGAAATAGAGCGCCGTCCCCCACAGGGTCAGGGGGCTTTCCGCACCGATAACATGGGCGATCAACACGGCGCCGATGAACAGCGGCAGGGTCTCGAACAGATTGGCCTGCGCGCGTTCCAGACGGCCGGTCAGCGGGCGCGTCGCCGCCGGCGTCGTGTCGCGAGCGCCTGCATTCCATTTCGAACCGAACTCGACCGTCCGCGCCCCCGCCGGCAGGAAGACCTGCACCAGCGCCAGGATCAGCGTCAGGGCCAGATAGGTCAGTTCGGTCGTCATGGCCTCAACCCTGTCTGTAGTTCGGCGCCTCGCGCGTGATCATCACGTCGTGGACATGGCTTTCCCGCAGGCCCGCGCCGGTGATGCGCACGAAGCGCGCGCGCTCCTGGAAGTCGGTGATCGTGCCCGCGCCGACATAGCCCATGGAGGCGCGAAGCCCGCCGACCAGCTGGTGCAGCACCGGCGCGATCGGCCCCTTGTAGGCGGTCTGGCCCTCGATGCCCTCGGGCACCAGCTTCTCGGACGAGACTTCCTTCTGGAAATAGCGGTCGGCCGAGCCGCGCGCCATCGCCCCGACCGAACCCATACCGCGGTACGACTTGTAGGACCGGCCCTGGTACAGGAAGACCTCGCCGGGGCTTTCGTCCGTGCCGGCGAACATCGAACCCATCATGGCCACATTGGCGCCGGCCGCGATGGCCTTGGCCAGATCGCCCGAATATTTGATGCCGCCGTCGGCGATGACCGAAGCGCCCGTGCCCCGGGCGGCGCGCGCCGCATCCATCACCGCCGTCAGTTGCGGCACGCCCACACCCGCCACGATGCGGGTGGTGCAGATGCTGCCTGGACCGATCCCCACCTTCACCGCATCGGCGCCGGCGTCGATCAGGGCGCGCGTCGCGTCATAGGTGGCCACGTTTCCGGCGATGACCTGCAGACGGTTCGACTCGCGCTTGATCCGCTCCACCACCTGGGCGACCGAGGCGGAATGGCCGTGGGCGGTGTCGATCACCACGACGTCCACGCCCGCCTCCGCCAGCGCCATGGCCCGCTCGTAACCGGCGTCGCCGACGGTCGAGGCGGCGCCGACCAGCAGGCGGCCCTGCTCGTCCTTGGCGGCGGTCGGGAAGGCCTGGGCCTTCTCGATGTCCTTCATGGTGATCAGGCCGACGGCGCGGTAATCCTCGTCCACCACGATGACCCGCTCGATCTTGCGGGTCCGCAGCAGTTCGCGCGCCTCTTCACGGCTGGCGCCCTCGCGCACCGTGATCAGGTCGCCCGTGGTCATCAGCGAGGCGGCCGTGACGTTCAGATCGCTCTCGAACCGCATGTCCCGGTGGGTCAGCATCCCGACCAGTTTTCCGGTCGCCGGATCGACGACGGGGAAGCCGGTGATCTTCTTGGCCTCGACGATCTGGCGCACCTCGCCCAGCGTCGTCCGGGGGCCGACCGTCACCGGATTGACCACCATTCCGCTCTCATAGCGTTTGACGGCGCGTACCTGATCGGCCTGCTCCTCGATGGTCATGTTGCGGTGCAGCACGCCCAGGCCGCCGGACTGGGCCATGGCGATGGCCAGTCGGCTTTCCGTCACCGTGTCCATGGCGGACGACAGCAGGGGGATGTTCAGTCTGATGTCGCGCGTCAGCTGGGTCGAGACATCGACCATCGCCGGCATGAACTCGGACGGGCCGGGTTCCAGCAAAACATCGTCGAAGGTCAGTCCTTCGCGTATCTCCATAGGGGAGTCTCCGTTTTGCGGGCCGCGTATAACGGGATGCGGGGGGGCGGGGCAAGGCCCGCGCTTATGACCGGGATAGATTTTATTGCTTTGCAACCGTAACGACGGCTCACCATTCTGATCGCATGGTCGGCGTGATCCTCAGCACAGCGCGAAAACTGGCGATGAAGATCGCCAGCTATGGGCTGATGCATCTGGTGGTGGCCATTCTGACCGCCTTCGTCATCACGCGCGACTGGCGCATCGCCCTGGCGGTCGGGGTTGTCGAGCCGATCTTCCAGACCCTGGCCTATTCCATCCACGACCGCGTCTGGCACCGCATCGAACGGCGTCGCCTAGCCTCGGGACTGGAAGAGGCGACCGAGGCCGTCGCCGCGCGTCTGGACGTCATGTCGCCGGACGAACAGGCGCGGGTCCACGATCACGCGGGCCACAGCCACGCCCTGCCCCGGTCGTTGCGGCAGATCGCGATGAAGACGCTGACCTACGGCGTCATGCATTTCACCGTGGCCGTGACCGTCGCCTTCGCCCTGACCCACGACATCCGCACGGCCCTGGCCATTGGCATGATCGAACCGCTGGTGCAGACGGGCTTCTTCACCTTGCACGATCGTATCTGGTCCCGGATCGAGGCCTGACGCGCCCAGGTGGCGGCCGCCTGAGGCCTCAGCGCTTATTCAGCGCCACCAGGAAGACCTCGGCGCTGTCCTTGCGGCTGGATGCGGGCTTGACGTACTTCACCGTCTCGAATTCCTCGCGCAGCCGCGCCAGAACCCCGCCGGCGTCTCCGCCCTGGAAGTTCTTGGACACGAAGTTTCCCCCCGGCCTCAGGGTGCGGATAGCGAAATCGGCGGCGATCTCGATCAGGGCGATGATCTTCAAATGGTCCGTCTGACGGTGACCCACGGTGTTGTGCGCCATGTCCGACAGCACCAGGTCCGGCCGCCCCCCGATGGCGTCGATCAATTGCTGATCCACGCCCGGATGGGTGAAGTCCGCCTGCAACAGGGTCGCGCCGGGGATCGGCTCGATCATCAGCAGATCCACGCCCGCTACCGCCCCGGCCCCGCGATCCAGCGCCACCTGGACCCACCCGCCGGGCGCGGCGCCCAGGTCGATGACCTTCGACCCCCGCTTGATCAGCCGGAAACGATCGTCGATCTCGATCAGCTTGAAGGCGGCGCGCGACCGCCAGCCCTCGGCGCGCGCCTTCTCGGACCATTTGTCCGACAGCTGGCGCTTGATCCACTGCTGGCTGGACATCGACTTGGTGTCGGCCGTCTTCATCTTCGTGCCCATGCCGCGCCCGGCTGCGGTCCCGCCCGTGGGGGGACGCACCATCCGTCGGCGCTCTTGGGGCTGTTCGTCGTCGCTCATCGTTCCCACATAGCCCCGACCGGCGTTGCGGGCTATGTCCCGCCTCAAATCAACCCCAAGAGGACGACCGAAATGGCCGACACCCTGACCTTCACCCTGGACACCGGCGACGGCGAAGCCCGCGACGTGGTCATCAAGCTGCGCCCCGACCTGGCCCCCGGCCACGTCGCCCGCATCACTGAACTGGCTTCGGAAGGCTTCTACGACGGCGTGGTCTTCCACCGCGTGATTCCGGGCTTCATGGCCCAGGGCGGCGACCCCACCGGCACCGGCACCTCGGGCTCCACCAAGCCGAACCTCAAGCAGGAGTTCTCGGCCGAGCCGCACGTGCGCGGCGTCTGCTCGATGGCCCGCACCTCGGACCCCAACAGCGCCAACTCGCAGTTCTTCATCGTCTTCGACGACGCCACCTTCCTGGATCGCCAGTACACCGTCTGGGGCCAGGTCGAATCGGGCATGGAACACGTCGACGCCCTGCCCAAGGGCGAGCCGCCGCGCGCCCCCGGCAAGATCATCAAGGCGACGGTCAACTAGGAATACAATCTTGACGTTTTCCGACGATGGCCTTCAGTTGCGAAACTGACCCATCGTCGGGGGACGGCTGGCGTGCGTATTCTTCAGGTCATCGAGCCGTCCAGCGGCGGCTCGGGACGCCATGTCATCGATCTGAGCGCCGCCCTGATCGACGCCGGCCATTCGGTCGCCCTGGCCTATTCGCCCCTGCGCGCGGAACCGCGTTTTGAGGCTGAGGTCGCGGACGTGCCTTTCACCGCCGTCGATCGACTGATCATGCGCCGCGCGGTCGGTCCTTGGGACGTTTCCGCCCTCAAGGCGCTGAACCGACTGATCGCCCGACGGGGGCCGTTCGAAATCCTGCACGGCCACAGCGCCAAGGCCGGGGCGGTTGTCCGTTTGGCCCAGGCGCCCGGCGCCGCCAGGATCTACACCCCCCATGCCCTGCCGATGATGGGCGCCGCCGGCTTGTCCAGGGTCGTGGCCGGCGCCGCGGAATGCGCCCTGGCCCACGCATCGACCGACGCCGTCGTCGCCGTCTCGACCGAGGAAGCGGCCGTGGCCCGCAAATGGGGCCTTCCGAACGACCGCCTGCACGTCGTGCCAAATGGTCTTGCCGCCCCTCCCCGGCCCGACCGCGCCGCCGCCCGCGGAACCATGGGCGCGCTGGATGACGCCCAGATCGTCGGCTTCGTCGGCCGCCTGTGTCGCCAGAAGGACCCAGTGCGCTTCGCCAGGGCCGTGCGGCTGGCCAAGCGGTGCAATCCCCGCCTGCTGGGCGTCATGATCGGGCAGGGCGATCTGGCGGCCGCCGTGGCGAGCGCGGGCGGCGCGGCCGTGCGCCTGCTGGGCGCGGCGGACGCGAACGGACTGATGGCCGGATTCGACCTGTTCGCCCTGACCAGCCGATACGAGGCCGACGCCTACGCCCTGATCGAGGCCGCCGCCCTGGGCCTGCCCATCGTCGCGACCGAGGTCGGCGGAACCAGCCGGCTGATGGCGGCCGGCGCGCGGATCGACCGCCTGCCCGTGGATGCGCCCGCCGAAGATCTGGCCCAGGCGATGCTGGCCGCCCTGGCTCGCCCGCCCAGGCTATGCGCGGCGGCGACCCTGCCCTCGGCCGCGCAGATGGCGGCGCAGACGGCGGACATCTATCGCCGAGCCTTCCAGCGGCGCCGACTGGGTGGCTGAACCCATCCTGATAAACGGGCGGTTCCTGACCCAGCCCCTCAGCGGCGTGCAGCGCTACGCTCGCGAGATCGTCCGCGCCCTGGACCGCCTGCCGCACGCCGGCCTTCGCTATCGGCTGATGGTCCCCAGCGGCGCCGATCCCCTGCCCCTGGACCGGATTCAGACATTCCGCCTGTCCGGCCCCGGCGGCCATCTGTGGGAGCAGGTCCGCCTGGCGGATGCGACGCACAGCCATCGCCTGCTGTCCCTGTGCGGCGCCGGGCCGGTTGGACATTCGCGCCAGCTGGTGGTGATCCACGACGCCGCAGTCTTTCGTCGCCCCGACCTGTTCAGACCCCGCTACGCCCTGGCGCATCGGATTCTGGATCGACGGCTGGCCAAACGAGCGCGACTGGCCACGGTCTCGCGGTTCTCCCAGGGCGAACTGGCGGCCGTGCTGAACCTGGCGCCCGACGCCATAGCCGTGGCGCCGAACAGCGCCGATCATCTGCGGAACATCCCGCCCGACACGCACATCCTGCGGGCGCTGGACCTGCTCGAACGCCGCTACTTCGTCGCCGTCGGCAATCTGACGCCCAACAAGAACCTCGCCGTCGCGGCCCGCGCCCTGATCCGTCTTCCCGATCCAGACCTGCGGCTGGTGTTCGTCGGGGCCCGCCTGACCGGCGTGGTCAGCGCCGCCCCGACGCCCGACGACCCGCGCGTAATTCTGGCCGGTCGCCGCACGGACCCGGAGGTCGCCGCCCTGCTGCGCGGCGCGGCGGGGCTGATCTTCCCCAGCCTGTACGAAGGTTTCGGCATCCCGCCGCTGGAGGCCATGGTTCAGGGCTGCCCCGTGATCGCCTCCGACATCCCGGCGACGAGAGAGGTCTGCGCCGACGCCGCTCTCTATTTCGACCCGACCGACGACGCCGCCCTGGCCGATCGGATGGGGACGCTGTTGAAAGGCCCGAACCCCGCGCGTATCGAAACGGGCCTACGCCGCGCCGACCTCTACAGCTGGTCCCGTTCGGCGGCCATCCTCGACGCCCTTCTGGACAGCACCTGGTCATAGAGCTCCAGATGGGCCTGAACCACCGCCGCCTGGGTCCAGCGCGGCGGTCGCGACGCGGCGAACCGCCAGCGTTCGGGCTCAGACATCGCCCCCTGCATCGCTCGCGCCAGGGCCGCGACATCGCCGGCTTCGATCAGCGCCAGCGCGCCGGCGCCGTCCGTCGCCTCGGGCAGGCCGCCGATACGCGAAGCGATCACGCCCCGCCCCTGCTGCACCGCCTCCGCCGCCGCCCTCCCGAACGGTTCGGCCCACAGCGCGGGCGCGACCAGCACATCCGCCATCGGCCAGAAATCGACGGCTTCGACCTGCCCCAGCCAGACGATGCGCGGATCGGGAAACCCGGTCCGAAGCCGCGCCACATAGGCCGGATCGCCGCGCCCCGCGATCCTCAGCCGCCAGTCTCCCTTCAACTGCGTCGTCGCGCGCAGCAGGGTTTCGATCCCCTTTTCCGGCTCGACCCGCCCCAGAAAGCCAAAGGTCAATCTCGGCTCCTGCGACCAGGCCGGCCGCCGGCTGGGCGTCGTCAGGGCCGCCGCATTGCCGATGACCGAGCCGGCGCTAGGCCGAAAATAGCCGGCGCTCCGATGCGCCTCCAGAACCGGGCCGCTCAGCCCGATCACATGATCGACCCCTTGCGACCGCGCCCGCTTGCCGGCCGTCAGGACGACGCACGACGCGCACCGCCGCGTGCAGCGCCGCCCCCGTCGAAACAGCGACGCCCGCGCGCACATCATCGACCAGTCCCGCAGCGTCTGGACCAGCGGCAGGCCCCGCCGCGCCGCCGCCCGGTGAACGGACTGCGAAAACCCGGTCGTCAGATGCAGATGGATCAGATCGGGCCGAACCTGCGCCACCACCTGGTCCACCCCGTCGTCCATCAGCGGATTGGCCGCCTCCAGCCCATGCCACAGCGCCCGTTTCGCCGCCGCGCGGGGCTCGCCGTCATAGGGCCAATACAGGTTCTTCAGCCGCCGCCGATGAACGGCGACGCCCCCGATGGTCTGCTTCGCGACATCGCTGGGCGACAGCGTCAGCACCGACGTCTCGACGCCCGCGGCCGCCAGACCCTGGGCCAGTTGCGCCACGCTGCGTTCGGCCCCGCCGACGTCCTCTGGCGGATACAGGGTGTTGACGATCAACACCCTCATGGCGGCGTCGCCCCTCGCCAGGCCAGGGCCGCGACCAGGCAACACAGAAAGACGAACCCCGCCCCCTGCGTCAGGTCCTCGGCGAACATCGCCGTCAGCAGATAGGCGGACAGCGGGGTGAAGACGTCCATCCGCGCCGCCGAAACCAGATGCAGCGCGAAAAGCACGACCGCCGCCGCCATCCCTACGGTCCGCGCCATGAACAGATAACCGTTATGACTGACCGACAGCGCGCGATCGGCGCCCATTTCCCGGGCCGTCGTCCAGCCCGCACCCCAGGGTCCTACCGCCACCTGATCCAGCGTGCGCCGCCAGGTCTCGACCCGGCCCGCCAGATTGTCCGCCAGCGCCGACCGGTCGAACCGCTCGGCGAAGCGCATGTCGTCCAGATCGGCGCCGCCTTGCAGCGTCAGCACGCCCGCGGCGACGACGCACAGCGCCAGCACCGCGCCCAGGACGTTGAACCGCTCGCGCCATCGCCAGCCCACCGCGATCCGGGCCAGCCAGGCGACGCCCGCCGCCGCCAGACCGGCCCGCGACAGCGTGCCCACGAACCCCGCCAAGGCCAGACCGACCCCCACCCAAGTCGCAACGCCCCGCGTCCACCGCCCCCGCGCCAGGGCGATCCCCGCCGGAACCGCCAGACCGATCATGGCCATGGCGGCGTTCGGATGTTCGGCCAGGGTGGTGATCCGCACCTGGGCCGCGACGGTCGTGACCATGGCGCGCGGCGAGGCCAGCCCGACAGCCTGCAACGCCTCGCGCCCGATCAGCAGCGACAGCCCCGACGTCGCCACATGAACCGCCGCGCCCGCCAGGACCGCCGCGAAGAACAACGGCCTGCACGTCGCATCCCGCACCAGCAGCCCTGCCACCGGCGGCGCGACCAGACTGGCGGCGATCCAGCGAAACCAGAAGGCGGCGTCCCCCGCATCGAACCCCGCCCCGATCGCCGACTGTTGAACCAGCAGCGTGACCGTCAGAACGAAGGCGGCGATCCACCCTATCGCGCGCAGCGGCCGCGTCATCCGCCTGAACTCCACCACGGCCATCGGCAACGCCGTCAAGAGCGCCAGATCGCCCAGGCGCGGGCCGCTGAGTGGTCCTGGCGTCAGAAACAAGGGCGCCGTCGTTCCCAGGCCCAGCAGGACCAGACACGTCCGCCCATAGGCCGCCCTGACCTGCGACCACCGCAGACCGCGCGCCCGCCCGGCCGCTACAACCCCGTGCAAAACTCGACCTCGGGATCGAAGCGCGCGCCGTCCAGGACTCCGGCGACCAGAACTCCAGCCTTCCGCCATCGCCCCCTCACCGCCAGGCCGCCCGCCATCCTCAGCCGCGACGCCGCATAGCGCAGCGCCGATCCCGCTCCTTCGTGCCTTCGTTTGGCCAGGATGACGTTGCGGGTCAGATAGCGGTGCAGCCGCTCGCGCTCGGCGTCAGGCTCGGTCTCGATGCTCAATCGCCCCGGTGCGGCGCGGACGTGGACCACCCGGCTGGCGGCCACCAGATGGCCTGGCCCGTCGCGCGACAGCCGCAGCGTATATTCCGTATCGTCGCCCCAGATGAACATCGGCGCCAGCGGCAGGCCGTTCCGCAGGACCGCCGCCCGCCCCACCATCAGGGACACGAAGGTCGCCTGCCGCACTGGCATCAACCCCCGATCCAGACGCTCGCCCCAGTCCGGATAGCCCAGGGCGTTCTCCCGCCGGTCGATCTCGGGCGTGTTGGTCAGATGCCCCTCAGGCGAGCGGACGCTGGAACACAGGAAGGCCGGCGACGCGCCGTCGCCGGCCAGCGACGCTTCCGCCGCCAGCAGGGCCTCCAGTGCGTCGGGCGCGGCCATCACGTCGTCGTCCATCAGCCACAGCCGCTCGGCGCCCCCCTGCATGGCGGCGCGCACCCCGGCGTTGAATCCGCCCGCCCCGCCGGTGTTGGTCGCCATCCGCACCACCGTCGCCCGTCCTGCCCAGGCGTCGGCCAGCATCTCGGCGGTGCCGTCGTCGCTGGCGTTGTCCACCACGATCAGGCCGTCGCACGGCCGCGTCTGGGCCGCCAGATGCGCCAGACACTGTTCCAACAGGGCGCGACGGTTCCATGTCACCACCACGGCGAAGACAGCCGGCGACCTCATGCCGCCATCCCCGCCACGGCCGGCGCCAGCGTCTTGTCGACCAGGCTCAGGGCCCGCCCCACCGCCTGGTCCATGTTGTAGTAGCGGAAGTCGGCCAGCCGTCCCGCGAACCACACCTTGCCCGCCAGCGTCCGCGCCATCGCCCGATAGTCGTCCGCCAGCCGCCCCGACGCCTCGCACAGGACCGGATAATGGGGTTCGGTCACGCCGGGCGCATGGGCCGTCGGATATTCGGTGACAAGGGCGGTCGTCGGGCCCGCCTCGTCCGTCAGATGGCGGAAATCGGTGACGCGGGTGAAGTCGGGCGCCTGCGGATGGTTGACCGTCCCGACCGGCAGGCCCTCGCGAACATCCACCGCCCTATGCGCGAACCGAACGCTGCGATAGGGCAAGGCGCCCGCCGACCGCCCGAAATAGTCGTCCAGCGGCCCGCAATAGACCATCCGGTCCCACGTCGCCGGCTCGACCCCCGCCATCGCCGTGTTCAGCGACACATGAATGTTCGGGTGATCCAGCAGCCGTTCGAACAGGGCCGAATAGCCGTCGCGCGGCATTACTTGATATCGGTCGGTGAAATAGCGGTCGTCCTCTCCCACCACCACCGGCACCCGGGCCAGGATCGAGGCGTCCAGCGCCCCGACCGGCACGCCCCACTGCCTGGCCGAATACGGGGCGAAGACCCTGTCGAACACATAGTCGGCGATGCGCCGCAGATCGGGATCATCGGCCGCCGCCCTCAGGTCGTGGATGGTCGGCCGGGCGTCGCGGCCGAACGCCTGCACCAGCCGCTCGGACAATCGCGCCGCCGTCGCCTCCGGGAACAGCAGCCGCAGGGAGGTCAGATTGAAAGGCAGCGGAACCAGCCGCCCGTCGATCCATCCCCGCACCCGATGCTCATAGGGTCGCCAGGCCGTGAAGCGGCTCAGATAGTTGAAAATCCGCGCGCTGTTGGTGTGAAAGACGTGCGGGCCATAGGGGTGGATCAGCCGCCCGCCTTCGTCGCGGCGATCATGGGCGTTGCCCCCGACATGATCGCGCCGGTCGATCAGCAGCACACGCTGATCCAGGCCGCGCGCCAGTCGCTCGGCCACGACGGCCCCGGTGAAGCCCGCCCCCACGACCAGCCAGTCATACCGACGCGACATGACGGCTCCGTGCGGGAAACAGCGCGGCCCAATGGCCTTTCAGGCACCCGACGCAGATCAGGACGACCACCGCCTCGCCCATGATCCTGGCCCAGGCCATGCCGGTCGCGCCGAACGCCGGAGCCAGAGACCACGCCGCCGCCAGGGTCGCCGCGCAACCCGCCGCCGTCATCGCCGCGAACCGGCCGTCCATCCTGAGCGAGGTCATCAGATGCAGGCCCATCACCTGGCTGACCGCCACCAGCGGCAGGGTCGCGGCCAGCAGCCGCAGGCTCGCCTCCGCCTCCACGAAGGCCGCGCCGAACAGGCCGCGCACCAGGATCGGGGCCCCCGCGATCAGGCCGATGCAGACAGCTGTCGACGCCGCAAAGGCGCTGGCCAGCGTCCAGCGGGCGGTGCGAAAGGCCGCGCCCGGATCATGGGTCAGCAGGCCGGCGATCCGAGGCGCGATCAGCCCCGCCAGCGGCCGCATCAGCGACCCGGCGGCCGAAACCAGCCGATCCGCGACCCCATACAGCGCCGCCTGCGCCGGGCCGGCCAGGGCGGCGACCGCGAACACCCCCGCTCCCGTGTAGGCCGCGATCACCGCGCGACTGAGGAACAGCGGTCCGCCGTCTTGCAACGCCCGGCCCACGGACGCCCGTGACGGCCACGCGATACGCTCGCGTCGCCAGACCCGCGCGGCGCCGACCGCCGCCCCGCTCCAGACGCCAGCCGCCTGTATCGCCAGCGCCCCCGCCACGCCCAGGCCCGGCGACGCCAGGATCGACAGGGCGGCCGCCAGCATGAAGCCGACCTCCAGCATCGCCATCGGCGCCGGATCCCGGACTCCCTGAAAATACCACAGCAGGCCGGCACCCTGCCCGACGCCCAGCAGGATGGCGATGGCCGTCGCCCCCGCCGCCCCGCTCAGCGCCGGGGTCAGGCTCGCCAGACACAGACCCGCACCGATCGCGGGCAGGATCAGCACCGCCCGCAAAACCACCGCCTCACCGATGATCCGGCCCCGGTCCGCACAGCCCGCCGCGATGTCGCGCGGGCCGGACACCGACAGACCGTAATCGACGATCACCGATACGATCAGCGCCAGCGACAGACCTGCCGCATAGACGCCGAACCCCTCGACCCCCAGCCTTCGCGTCAGGACCGGATAGATCAGCAGCGGCGCGGCGTACCGCGCGATGTGGGCGACATACAGCCAACCGGCGTCGGCCACGCTCCGCGCAGACAGCCCTCGCCGTCGGTTTCGCCCCACCTGTCGCCCCCGACACTCAACCCCGGCGCGACGTTACACACGCACCGCGTAGCCCCGCAAGTGCGACCCCGGCCTTGGGTTCAGCCGAACCGGCCCTCGGCCCAGCGCGCGGCGAAATAGCCGCCGGTCGCGGATGTCGCGGTCAGCACCGTGCCCCACATCAGGTCGATCACCGTCAGCCTCGTCTGCCACGCCGCCAGCGTCGCCTGGTTCGTGAGATCATAGGTCGCATAGGCCACGAACCCCAGCACCGCCCCGTTCAACGCCGCCCGCGTCCAGTTGCCGTCCTTCAGCGCGGGCGCGACGGCCAGATAGACCGTCCCGGCGATGGAGATCAGATAGAACAGCACCGCCGCCTTCATGTCTGGCCTGTCGGCCATGATCGGCCCCAGCACGGGCCGATACAGCCGGTCGGTCATGGTGGTCAGCCAGACGAAGTCGATGGCGGCGAAGGTCAGGCCGGCCCCCAGATAGGCCGCGACATATTTGATCATGCTCGTGTCCTCAAACAGGTTTCAGTCGGTAATGGCTGACCGCCCACGTCCGCCCTTCGTCGTTGCCGAACAGGCCGGCCGTCGCCAGGTAGAACCGCCGCCAGCGACGGGTCCACAGCCTGGCGTCGTCGCCATAGGTCTGGCGCATCAACACCGCGACCCGCTTGGCGTTCCGATCCATGTTGGCCAGCCAGTCGTTGGCCGTCCGGGCGTAATGGCCGCCGTTCCATGTCCATTCCTGCTCCACCGCGAACAGGTCGGGGAATTGCCGGATCAGGCCGTGGCTGGGCATGACGCCGCCGGTGAAGAAGTGCTGGGCGATAAAGTCGTCGCTGTCGGTATGGTCGAACCGATAGGGGGCTTCGCGGTGGGTGAAGACGTGAATGAACATCCGCCCGTCCGCCTTCAGCCAGCCGCGCGCCTTGGTCAGCAGGGCGCGCCAATTGGCCATATGTTCGAACATCTCCACCGAGACGATGCGGTCGAACCGCTGGTCGGTCTCGAAGGCGTTCATGTCGCGGGTGATGACCGTCAGATTGGTCAGGCCCCGTTCCGCCGCCTGGGCCTCGATATGGCCGCGCTGGCCGTGGCTGTTCGACACCGCCGTGATCCTGGCGTTGGGATAGGTCTCGGCCATCCACAGCGACAGCGATCCCCAGCCGCAGCCCATCTCCAGGATCGTCTGACCGTCCATCAGATCGGCATGGGCGCAGGTCTCGGCCAGCGCCGCCGCCTCAGCCTGATCCAGGGTTTCCGCGCCGGTCGGATACAGGCAGCAGGAATATTTCAGCCGTTCCCCCAGGCACAGCTGAAAGAACTCGGGCGGCAGTTCGTAATGCTGCTGGTTCGCCGCTTCCGTATGCTCGGCGATGGCGCGCTGAGCCATGTCTCGGGCGAACGCCGCCTCGTCATGCGGACTGTCGCGATCCAGCCGCTTCCTGGCCTCCGTCACCAGGCTGTCGATCGCCGGACGGGTGATGAAGTCGGGAAAGGGCGCATCCTGAAGCTGGCGAATGGCGACATTGGTCAAGTTCATCGGGCGTCCTTGGCGATCAGGCGAAGCTTGCAGGTCTCGGGGAATACGCCGCCTCGCCTCCGCCGGATGCATCCACCCTTGAACACGGCGCCCCCGATGCCGACATCAGGTCCGAAGCGGCGCGATTTCGGACCAAGTGCACACTTTGCACCCTGTTTTTTTGACGCCGATGCGGGGTGAATTCTGGACGAAGTGCACCAATTGCACCCTGTTTTTCACAAGGGGTGGGTCTGAAAATCGCGACACTCGATCCACGGCGCGACTTGCCCCCCGCCCGCCCCCGCGTTAGGCGTGGTCAACAGCCGATATTCACCAGGCGATGAAAAAAGGGAGAGCGATGGGAAAGATCTACGCTGACGTCACGTCCGCGCTTGAGGGGCTGACCTTCGACGGCATGACGGTCATGTCCGGCGGCTTCGGCCTGTGCGGCATCCCCGAGAACCTGATCGCCGCCCTGCGCGACAGCGGCGTGAAGGGCCTGACGGTCATCTCGAACAACGCAGGCGTGGACGGCTTCGGCCTGGGGCAGTTGCTGGGCACCCGCCAGATTGCGAAAATGATCTCGTCCTACGTCGGCGAGAACAAGGAGTTCGAGCGCCAGTATCTGGCCGGTGAGTTGGAGCTGGAGTTCAACCCTCAGGGCACCCTGGCCGAGCGCATCCGCGCAGGCGGCGCAGGCATCCCGGCCTTCTTCACCGCTACTGGCGTCGGCACTCTGGTCGCCGAAGGCAAGGAAGTGCGCGAGTTCGACGGCCGCAAATACGTCATGGAGACCGGCCTGGTCGCTGACCTGTCGATCATAAAGGCCTGGAAGGCCGACGAGCGCGGAAATCTGGTGTTCCGCAAGACCGCCCGCAACTTCAACCCGATGATGGCCACGGCTGGAAAGGTCACGGTCGTCGAGGTGGAGGAGATCGTTCCCGTCGGCTCGCTCGACCCCGACCACATCCACACGCCCGGCGTCTATGTCGACCGTCTGATCCAGACCGTGTCCGAAAAGCGCATCGAACAGCGCACAGTCCGTCAACGTGCCGCCGGCGCCGCCGCCGGATCGGAGGTCTGATCATGCCCCGCACCCGCGAACAACTCGCCGAACGCGCCGCCCGGGAACTGCAGGACGGCTTCTACGTGAACCTGGGCATCGGCATCCCGACCCTGGTGGCCAACTACATCCCCGAGGGCATGACCGTCACCCTGCAGTCCGAGAACGGCATGCTGGGCATGGGCCCCTTCCCCTATGAGGGCGAGGAAGACCCCGACCTGATCAACGCCGGGAAACAGACGATCACCGAGATCCCGGAGTCGTCCTACTTCAGCAGCGCCGACAGCTTCGCCATGATCCGCGGCGGCCACATCAACCTGTCGATCCTGGGCGCGATGGAGGTGGCCCAGAACGGCGACATCGCCAACTGGATGATCCCCGGCAAGCTGGTGAAGGGCATGGGCGGCGCCATGGACCTGGTCGCGGGCGTCAAGCGCGTGGTCGTGGTCATGGAGCACGCCAACAAGCACGGCCAGTCCAAGGTGCTGAAAGCCTGCACCCTGCCCCTGACCGGCGCCGGCGTCGTCAGCCGCATCATCACGGACCTGGCCACCTTCGACGTCAAGCCGAACGGCGCAGGTCTGGAGTTGGTCGAACTGGCCGAAGGCGTCACCCTGGACGAGGTCGCCGCCAAGACCGAGGCGGCCTATTCGGTCGCGGCCGGCCTCGCCTGATCGGACCAGCCGCCTCAGGCTGGGTCCTGGGGCGGCGTCCAGCCATCCAGCCTGCGATAGGCGGCGCCGACGAAGGCCATCGTCAGCGGCGCCTGGATTGCGGTCAGCACCACGACGAACACGACCCAGCCCGCCACGCCGGACAACAGGCCTGCGCCCCACAGCAGCACCAGGCCCATCTCGGGCGCGCCAGTCACGATCAGACCAGCCAGCAAAGACAGGAATGCCCCGCGCGCGATGGTCATGCTGTTCAGGGACACCATGTGGCCGCGCCCGACCGTCGCCGGCGCGAACAGCGACAGCCGCGCGCTGAAGGCCACAACTGCGAACAGGGCGAAGGCCGTGACGACCGCCAGCAGGGTCAGCTTCCAAGCCGGCCCGACCGCGCCCCACCGGCGCATCTCGATGGCCTGAGCGTTCAACTCGGCCATGCCGAACACCGCCAGCAGGACCAGGGCGACGACCGACAGGATCATGGCCATGAACACCGCGCACAGCAGGCCCGCGCCCAGCAGTCGCATCTCCGGCCGCCCGAACTGCAACCCCGCTGGCCCCAGACCCAGCCCGCGCGCCTGCATCAGGTCATCGGCGATCGAAATCCGCGCCAATGCGCCGACCAGCGCCAGCGTCCCGGCCAGAGCGAACGGCGCCCAGACCAGCCCCGCCATGCCCGCCGCGAGCGGCTGGACGCCCCAGACCACGGCCGCCAGCAGGATCGCGCCCCAGGCGCCCCGCCAAAGCCGAGGCAGGGCCGATCCCGCCGCCGACAGCGTCTCGCCCAGTCGCAGAATCCGACGTCCGTCCAACACCCGCCCCCGATTGCCGGCGGCGGATATAGCAGGGGACCATGACACCGCGCCAGCCAGTGGCTAGAAGGCCGCGATGACCGCTTCCTCCCCCTCCCCCTCGCTCATTCACGTCATCGGCGGCGGCCTGGCCGGCTCCGAGGCCGCCTGGCAGATCGCCCAGGCCGGCGTGCCCGTCATCCTGCACGAGATGCGCGGCGTCCCCGGCGTCAAGACCGACGCTCACCACACCGATGGCCTGGCGGAGTTGGTCTGCTCCAACTCCTTCCGATCCGACGACTGGGAGTACAACGCCGTGGGTCTGCTGCATGCCGAGATGCGGGCGCTGGATTCGATCATCATGGCCTGCGGCGACGCCCATCAGGTGCCGGCCGGCGGCGCCCTGGCCGTGGACCGCGAGGGCTTTTCCGCCGCCGTGACCTCCAGGCTGGAGGCCCATCCTCTCGTCACCATCGTCCGAGAGGAGATCGCGGGCCTGCCGCCGACGGACTGGGACAATGTCATCGTCGCGACCGGCCCCCTGACCTCGCCCGCCTTGGCCGAGGCCATCCTGAAGGCGACCGGCGAGGAGTCCTTGAGCTTCTTCGACGCCATCGCCCCCATCGTCCACGCCGACAGTATCGACTTCGACATCGCCTGGCGTCAGTCGCGTTATGACAAGGAAGGCCCCGGAGGGGACGCCGCCGCCTACGTCAACTGCCCGATGGACAAGGCCCAGTACGACGCCTTCATCGACGCCCTGCTGGACGGGCCCAAGGCGGAGTTCAAGGACTGGGAAAACGTCCCCTATTTCGACGGCTGCCTGCCCATCGAGGTCATGGCTGAGCGCGGGCGCGAGACCCTGCGCCACGGCCCGATGAAGCCTGTCGGCCTGACCAATCCGCGCGACCCGACGGTCAAGCCGCACGCCATCGTCCAGCTGCGTCAGGACAATGCCCTGGGCACCCTGTTCAACCTGGTCGGCTTCCAGACCAAGCTGAAACATGGGGCGCAGGCCGAGACCTTCCGCATGATCCCGGGGCTTCAGAACGCCCAGTTCGCGCGTCTGGGCGGCCTGCACCGCAACACCTATCTGAACAGCCCCCAACTGCTGGACAAGCAGCTGCGCCTGAAAGCCATGCCGCGCCTGCGCTTCGCCGGTCAGGTGACGGGGGTGGAGGGTTATGTCGAAAGCGCCTCCATGGGCCTGCTGACCGGCCGCCTCGCCGCCGCGCAGGCGCTGGGTCGCGACCTGTCCGCCCCGCCGCCCGAAACCGCCATCGGCGCCCTGGTCGAACACATCACCGGCGGCCATCTGGAAGGCGCAAAGTTCCAGCCGATGAACATCAACTATGGCCTGCTGCCGCCGCTGGAGGCGCCCAAGGTCGACGAGGACGGCAAGCGCATCCATCCCAAGGAACGCGGCCGCGCCAAGAAGCGGCTGATGAGCATTCGCGCGATGGAAAGCCTGAAAGCCTGGCGCGACGCAGCGGTCTCTAGTTAATGATTGAGACTAAGCCTGAAATGATCACCAACAGCAACGGCGCAATGGCGATCATTATGGCGACGCGATAACGTCGTAAAATAAAAGTCACCCACCCTGCCAGCGGACAGACCAGTAGTAGAACGTAGAAGATCACGAAAACGAGTGACGAACCGAACCTTTCGCCTTTTTCGAGATCGTCCAACGCGAAAAGCACGGCAAGCGACGCGACATATGTTCCAAACAGCCCGAACAAGGTCGCGACCGCGAGAATGACAAGCGCTGGATTTCGCCAGTAATCCCGAGAATAGGGCGCCATCGCCAAATGCTTGTCCCATCGTTTAGAGGTCTCGCACTACTATTCACGTTGTCTAAAGGCGAACAAGCCCTTCAGCGCAGCTTGGGCAGGCCCGGCCGGAAGCCCAGCGTCATCACGCCCAGCAGGACCACGCCGACGCCCATCAGCACCCAGGCCTGGGTCAGGTCGGCCATGTGATCGCGCAGCAGGCCGGCGCCCAGCGGCGACAGGCTGGCGATGATGTATCCGCCGCCCTGGACGAAGGCCAGCAGGTCGCCCGACCGCGCGGGATCTTCGATCTGATCCATCGCCAGGATCAGGCTGAGCGGGAAGATCGCCCCGATCCCCAGGCCGAGGACCAGCACCACCGGAACCGCCAGGCTGATCGGTGCGACCACCAGCCCCGCCAGACCCAGCAGGGCCAGGACCAGCGCCGTCAGGATCGGTCCGCGTCGATCCGGGAAGCGGCCGATGGTCATCGACACCAGCAGGCCCGCCGCGACCTCTGCGCCGGTCATGCCGCTGAGCAGATAGCCGGCCGTGGCCCGGGGCTCGCCCAGGTCGATGTAGAAGGGCGGCAGCCAGGCCAGCACCAGCGTATAGGCCGACGTCCCCAGCCCCATGATCAGGATCAGCCGCCACGCCCGCCCCTGACGCCAAAAAGGCAGTTCCGGGTCCGTGGCCTCGACCAGGGCCGCGCGGTTCGGCTCCTCGGCCGCCGGATCGCGCGACGCCGCCAGCCAGATGATCGCGGCGACGAAGGCTGGCACGCTCCAAAGCGCCAGCGTCCCGGCCCAGCCGACCGTTTCGGCCAAACCCGCCGCTGTGGCCGCCGCGATCGCCGCGCCGCCCATGATGCCGGTCGTGTATAGCGCCATGACCGTGCCGAACCGGGCAGGAAAGGCCCGTTTGATGACGACCGGCGCCAGGGCCTGGATCAATGCGACGCCGACGCCGACGACCGCCGCGCTGGCGATCAGCCCCGCCGTATCTTTGAGCGTAACCCGCACCAGACAGGCCCCGCCGATCAGCAGCGCGCCCAGCAGGACCCCGCGCCGCTCACCCAGCCGCCGCCGCAGGGGCCGGATCGACAGAGCGCCCAGACCGATCATCAGAACCGGCAAGGTGGTCAGCAGGCTGGCGGCGGTCGAACCCATGCCCGTCGCCCGTTCGATCAGGTCCAGCAAAGGTCCGACCGCCGCCATCGCCGGACGCAGGTTCAGCGCCAGGGCCACGATGGCCGCCAGCAACAGCAGCGACGCGCCGCGCGTCGGCGCGGCGCCGGATCGTACGCTCATGGTCAAGACTCCCACTGGAATTCGCGTTAGTCTCTCGACCTCAAGTATCTCGATGTCAAGATAACCATGCCCGACAGAGCTTCTCGCGCCGCCGCCCAATGGGCTGTGCAACGCCCCGATCTGGATATGCTGCCGATGGAGGTGCTGGGCCGGCTGAACGAGGCGTCGCACCTGGTGATCCGCGAGCGTCAGACACCGTTATTCGCGCGCCACGGCCTGCAGCATGGCGAGTTCGACGTCCTGGCCACGCTGCGTCGCTCGGGAGAGCGCGACGGCCTGACGCCGACCGCCCTGTTCGAGGCGGCGATGATGTCTTCGGGCGGCATGACCGCGCGGATCGACAGGCTGGAGAAGGCGGGCCTGGTCGAGCGTCGTCCGCATCCCAGCGACCGACGCGCCACGCTGGTCCGCCTGACGGACAAGGGCTTCGCCCTGATCGACGCCATCATGCCCAGCCATCAGGACACGGCGCAAGAGGCGCTTTCGGGTCTGTCTGTCGAGGAACAGAAGACGCTGAACGTCCTGCTGGCGCGCCTGATCGCCGGGCTGAACGGCTAGGTCAGATACGCCCCCGAAGCACAGCCCAAAGCAGGCGCAACCGCTTCAACGGCTCGGGCCGTTCGGGGTCGGCCAAGGCGGCGTGGGCCACGGCGGGGAAGCCGACGGGCGGGAGGCGCTTCAAAGCCGCATTGGCCGTGGATCGCAGGGCGGTCGCCTCTTGGCCCCGGCCCGTCTGCGTCAGGCCCCGGACACGGCCCGCATCCGCGACGGCCGCGTCATGGCCCTCGCCCGCCAGGATACGCACCCCGACCTGCATCGGCCCGACGTAGAAGGCGTCCAGGTCGTGCGGCTCTTCGCGCACGCGCCCGATATGGGCCTCGATCAGCGCGTCGAACGGCGCGCGGTCCAGGCCGTGACGCGCAACCAGATCGGTCAGGGCCTCCAGCACCGGATGGCCTTTGCGCGGCGCGCCTGCGAAGACGCCGTCCATCTGTTCCGCCCACCAGGTGTAGCGCATCTCGGCCAACAGCGGCTGGGTCACGCGGGTCGGTATGGCCATCAACTCGGCCTCGAAGGCGTAGAGCGTGATCAGGTCGGCGCGCGCGGCGGGCTGCGCGACCAGGCGGCTGGACAACCAGCGATCCTGATCGGCGGCGCGGACCTGCTGGTCCAGGGTGTCGGCGGGGGCCGGGGCGGCTTGGGTCACGGTCAGGCCGCGCGCGACACCGCGAAATCGGCCAGGTCCTCCAGCGCCGCGCGCCAGTCGCCGGCGGGCAGGACCGACAGGGCGGCCTTGGCGGCGTCGGCGTATTCGCCGGCCAGATCCAACGTCGCGCCGATGGCGCCCGAGCCCACCACCAGTTCGCGGGCGCGGGCGAAATCCTCGGGTGTGCGTTCGCCCTTGGTCACGGTGCGATCCCAGAAAGCGTCCTCGCGCCCCCTGGTGCGGGCGACCGCCAGCAGCAGCGGCAAGGTGGCCTTGCCCTCGTTGAAGTCGTCGCCGGCGTTCTTGCCCAGGGCCTCGGCCGTGGCGCCGTAATCCAGAGCGTCGTCGGCCAGCTGGAAGGCGATGCCCAACGCCATGCCGTAATCGCGCATCGCCGTGACGGCCTCGGCCGAAGCCCCGGCCCCGACCGCGCCCGCCTCGGCGGCGGCGGCGAACAGTTCGGCGGTCTTGGCCGAGATGATCTGCAGATAGGTGGCCTGGTCCAGGTTCAGGTCATGGGCGCGCGTCAACTGCAGCACCTCGCCCTCCGAAATCACGCGCGACGCCGAGGCCAGAATACCCAGCGCCCGAAGCGAATCCGTCTCGACCATCAGCTCGAAGGCGCGGGCGAACAGGAAATCGCCGACCAGGACGCTGGTGGGCGCGCCCCAGATCAGATGGGCCGCGACCTTGCCGCGACGCAGTTCCGACGCATCGACGATGTCGTCGTGCAGCAGGGTGGCGGTGTGGATGAACTCCACCGCCGCGGCCAGCTTCTTGGGCGACAGAATCTCATCGGCGGCGCCCGCCGCGCGCGCGGCGGCGACGGTCAGCAGGGGACGCAGGCGCTTGCCGCCGGCCGACACCAGATGCTCGGCCAGCTTGGGTATGATCGGCACGTCCGACTGCATCCGATCCAGGATCAGCGCGTCCACGGCGGCCATGTCGCGCTCGGCCAGCCGGACAAGAGCGTTGACGTCGCCCTTGGAGCGGGGAGCGGCGGCGAGAGCGACTTCCAAGAGATACTCTTTCACTGGCGCGGCGGACCGCGTCGAAGGATTAGGCGGCCGGTTCGACTTGCCCCGGCGCACTGCGGCGCACAATGATGTTCGCCCCCTTGAGGGTCAAGGAGATTGAGGCTTGAACGCGGTCGAAACGACGCCGCCGCAGATCGTGGAGAACGGCCTGCTGAACGGACGGGTGCGGTTGCGCCAGCCCGCGCGCGGCTATCGCGCCGGCATGGACGCGGCCCTGCTGGCGGCCGCCGTTCCGGCCCTGCCGGGGCAGACGGTGATCGAGGCCGGCTGCGGCGCGGGCGCGGTTCTGATGCAGATCGCGGCGCGACGACCGGGCGTGCGGCTTATGGGGATCGAGCGCGATCCGGCCATGGCGGCACTGGCGGTCGAGAACGCGGCCCTCAACCGCGTGGCGGCGACGACCACGATCCACCCCGGCGACGTGGCGGCGGGCTTTCGGGCGTTGAACGCGGCGCCAGGCGACTGGGCCGTGTCCAATCCGCCCTTCTTCGACGACCCCGCCGGCCTGCGCGCCCCTGCCGAGGGCAAGCGCGGCGCCTGGATGGCCGAAGACGGGCTGAAAGCCTGGACCGGCTTTCTGCTGAAGGCGGTGCGCGAGGGCGGGCGGATCGTGGTGATCCACCGCGCGGATCGGCTGGCGGACCTGTTGGCCCTGCTCGGCGACAAGGCGGGATCGTTCGCCATCCGGCCCATTCATCCGTTTGCGGACAAACCGGCGAAGCGGGTGCTGGTCCAGGCGATCAAGACCGGACGGGCGCCGCTGCGCCTGCTGCCGCCCTTGGTGCTGCACGACCGAGAGGGCGGCAAACACAGCCCCCAAGCCGAGGCGATCCTGCGCGGCGAGACGGCCCTGGATTGGTGAGCCGGGTGGTCATTCGCCGCCAGACCTCCTAAATGCGCCCTCCCCTTCAGCAGAAAGACTATCCGACGTGCCCGCCGATCATTTGCCCGACGACCTCAAGGAAGGCCTGATCGCCGTCGGAGAGGCCGCGCGCGACCTGAAGTCGCCGTGGTGGATCTTCGGCGGGGCGGCCATGGCGCTATACGGCCTGGACGAGATCCATGTGCCCGACATCGACGTGCTGTGCGCGCCGCGCGACGCCCGCGCCCTGCTGGCGTCGCTGGACGGTCATGTGGTGGCCGATCCTGGCGAGGGCCTGTTCCGATCCGCCGTGTTCGGCCGCGCGCCGGACCAGCCGATCCTGATCGAGGTGATGGCCGGACTGGAGGTGCGCGACGGCGGCGACTGGGCGCCGGCCGCCTTCGCCTCGCGCCGTCAGGTCTTTGTGGAGGACACGGCGCTGTTCGTGCCCGATGTCCGGGATCACATCGCCCTTTACCGCCTGTTCGGCCGCCCCAAGGACCTGGCGCGCGTCGAGCAGCTTGAACGACTGATCGCCTGATGCCCTTACCGTTTGAGATTTCCGCCACCGAGGGCCGCGCCCGCACCGGCGTGCTGAAGACGTCGCGCGGCAACATCCGCACCCCCGCCTTCATGCCGGTCGGCACCGCCGCGACGGTCAAGGCGATGACGGTGGATCAGGTCAAGGCGACCGGCGCCGACATCCTGCTGGGCAACACCTATCACCTGATGCTGCGTCCCGGCCCCGAGCGGATGGAGCGCTTGGGCGGCCTGCACAGGTTCATGGGCTGGGACAAGCCGATCCTGACCGACAGCGGCGGTTTCCAGGTCATGTCCCTGGCCGGGATTTCCAAGGTGAAGGAGGAGGCCGTGACCTTCTCCAGCCACATCGACGGCTCCAAACACGTCCTGACGCCGGAACGCTCCATCGAGATTCAGGCCGACCGTATCGGCGCCGACATCTCCATGCAGTTGGACCAGTGCGTCGCCTATCCGGCGGAGAAGGACGCGGCCCGAAAGGCGATGGAGCTGTCGATCCGCTGGGGCGCGCGCTCCAAGGCGCGGTTCGGTGCGCGCGAGCATCAGGCCCTGTTCGGCATCCAGCAGGGTTCGACCTTCGAAGACCTGCGTCGTCAATCGTCCGAACAGCTTCAGGAGATCGGCTTCGACGGCTACGCCATCGGCGGCCTGGCCGTGGGCGAAGGCCATCAGGCGATGTGCGAGGTGCTGGATTACGCGCCCGAGTTCCTGCCTCAGGACCGCCCCCGCTATCTGATGGGCGTGGGCAAGCCGGTCGATCTGGTCGAGGCCGTCTATCGGGGCGTCGATATGTTCGACTGCGTCCTGCCGACCCGCGCCGGGCGCCACGGTCAGGCCTGGACCTGGGACGGCCCGCTGAATCTGAAGAACGCCCGCTTCGCCGAGGATCAGGACCCGCTGGATCCGACCATCGACGGGCCGTCGTCGCAGTATTCAAAAGCCTATCTGCACCACCTGATCCGCGCCGACGAAATCCTAGGAAAGGTGCTGCTCAGCTGGCACAACATCGCCTTCTATCAGGCCCTGACGGCGGCCATGCGGGCGGCGATTGCCGAAGGCCGGTTCGAGGCCTTCCGCCGCGACTTCCATTCGCGGCATACGTCGAACGGATAGACGCCCTGTTCTAAACCGTCATCCTCAGGTCAAGCCCGAGGATGACGCAGGAAACAAGCCACTAGCGCTGCGGCCTGAACCAGCTGGGCGCGGCGGGCGGGGCGCAGTTGCGCTGCATCCCCATCCCCTTCAGGAAGGCGCGGCGCATCCGGCCGGACTGGATGGCGGACTGGACATGCTTGGAATGCTGCTCGGCGCCGCTGAGCCTGCGAATCCAGCTGCGCCCTGGAATGAAGTCGGTGGTCGTGCCGCGAATGGCCTCCAGCGTGGCCCGGGCCGCGGCATCGGCCGCCCGTTCGCTGAGATAGGCGCCGTCCTGGCGCGGCGGCTCGTCGGTGTCCGGTCCCAGAGCCTCGTCCAGCCGCGCGACCTCGGCGCCGATGGTTGAGCATTGGTTCAGGTTACGCAGATCGTAGGGATTGGCCTCGGCCTGAAGCAGCACCGTCGGGATCATCTGACGACGCAGGTTGAAGTCCTCCAGCGGCGCTGTGGCCGCCGCGGCGAACCCCGCCCCAACCTGCTCGGCTCCGCCCATGGCCGAGCGCCCGGCGTTGCAGCCCGCCAGACCGATCGACGCCACGCCGCCGACCGCCGCTATCGCAAAAACAACTGTCTTCATCCGGCCCCTTAGATCACGTCCGGCCGCTAGAGCCAAAGGTCGGGTGGTCGCGACCGCGTCGTCACAGCGGCCAGAACAGCAGGATCAGCGGCGGCGCGACAAACAGAACCAGCAGGCTCAAGAGGGCGCCAAGCTGGGGATAGTCGCCGAACCGATAGCCCCCCGGCCCCATGACCAGCGTCTTGCACCGGCGCCCGAGGGGCGTCAGGAAGTCGCAGGCCGCGCCCACCGCCACCGCCATCAGGAAGGGTCGGCGTTGCACCCCAACAGCTTGGTCAGAGTTGCGCCGAAGAAGGCGACCGCCTTCCTTAATTTTCAAGGCGATGGCGCCATTGTCGTGATGGCGCATTCAGTGGGAATGACGCCATCCATCGCCTTCGTCGGAGCCGGGCCGACGACGATCTACACCCTGGCCGCCCTGCTCGCCGAAGGTCGCGCGGATGTCGACATCACCGTCTTCGAACAGCAGCCGACGGCCGGCATGGGCGCGCCCTATCGTCCGGGCTGGAACGACCCGGCGATGCTGGCCAATATCGCCAGCATCGAAATCCCGCCCGTGCGGGAGACGCTGTTGACCTGGCTGGAACGTCAAGCTCCGGCCGATCTGGCGGCCTTGGGCGTCGCCCCGCATCAGATTGATGCGCGGGCCTTCCTGCCGCGCTTGGTTCTGGGCCGCTATTTCGCCGACCAATTCGCCGCCCTGGTGCGCGACGCCCGGGCTGCGGGCGCCAGCATCGAGGTCCGCACGGCCTGTCGCGTCATCGACGCCGCGAACGTGGCGGAGGGCATAAGACTGACGGTCGCGCCGCATCTGGGATTCGTGACGGACGAGACCTTCGACCATGTGGTGCTGGCGACCGGCCATCAATGGCCGTCGGACCCTGAGGTGCGACCCGGCTACTTCCTGTCGCCATGGCCGGCGTCGAAACTGTCGGGGCTGCCGGCCGCGCAGGTGGGGATCCGCGGATCCTCCCTGACCGCGATCGACGCGGCCGTGGCCCTGGCTCTGGCGCACGGCGATTTCGTCGAGGAAGAGGGCGGCGACCTGATCTACGTTCCCCATCGCGGCGCGGAGGCCTTCGGCCTGACCATGATGTCGCGCAAGGGCCTGCTGCCCGAGGCGGACTTCTACTTCCCCCTGCCCCACGCGCCGCTCGCCCTATGCACCGAGGCGGCCATCGCCGATCTGATCGCGCGCAGGACCGATGATTTGCTGGACGAAGCCTTCGATCTGTTCCGACAGGAACTGACGCTGGCCGACCCCGGCTACGCCCAATCCATCGGACTTGCAGATGCGACCGTGGAATCCTTTGGAGAGGCCTATTTCGCAGCGCGTGCGGCGACCGACCCGTTCGTCTGGGCGCGCCGGAACCTGCAGGAGGCCCGCCGTAACCACGAACGACGCTTCACCATTCCCTGGCGTGACGCCATCCTGCGGATGCACGAGGTGATCGGCGCGATCGTGCCCCATCTGGACGGTCGCCAGTTCGAACGGTTCGAGCGTTGGCTGAAACCGGTGTTCGTGGACGATTACGGCGCCGTGCCCCACGCCTCCATCACCCGTCTTCTGGCGCTGCACGACGCGGGCCGACTTCAGGTGCTGGCGCTGGGCGACGACTATCGCCTGGACACCCAGCCGGTGGAGGGTTGCGGCGCCGCTGTGCAGTATGACGGGATGCGGCTGCATTTCCCGGTCTTTGTGGAGGCTCTGGGCCAACGTCCGCTATCCGCCGACGCCTTCCCCTTCCCGTCCCTGATCTCGCAAGGGGTCATCCTGGATCAGATCTCGCCCGATGCGCCCAAAGCGGTGCGCGGCGTGGCGCTGGACGACGCCTTCCATCCGGTCACAGACCGACTGCCGCCCGACCGCCTGTTCTGCCTGAGCCTGCCCTTCCTGATGGGCCGCCACCCCTTCGCCCAAGGCATCACCAGTTCGCATGAAATGGGAGCGGTCGTCGGATCGGCATTGGCCCAGGCCATAGCCATCCAACCGCCCGACATCGCGCGGATGGTTACGGCCGAGGCGGCCTAATCCCAAGGGCCGCGCGTCAAATGAAAATGGTACGTCCTCTCGGGCTCGAACCGAGGACCCTCTGATTAAAAGTCAGATGCTCTAACCAACTGAGCTAAGGACGCACCGAGCGACGTCCAGGCGCCGCCCGAACCGTCGAAGGGCGCCTTCTGTTGCAATCCGGCCTTCCGGTCAAGGCCGCGTCTGCTACTCATGTCGAATGCAACCACTTCACGGCCTCCGCATCATCGAATTCGACGGCCTGGGGCCGGTGACCTTCGCCGGCATGATGCTGGCCGACATGGGCGCCGAGGTCCTCAGGCTGACCCGCAGCGAATCAGCGGCGCCCGCCGTGTTCGATCAGGTGGGCGAGGCGGTGCTGCATCGCGGGCGCGCCGCCGTGCCGGTGGATCTTAAGGATCCGGCGGACCAGGCGCGCATCCTGACGCTGATCGACGGCGCAGACGCGGTGATCGAGGGGTATCGCCCCGGCGTGTTGGAACGGCTGGGGTTCGGGCCGGATGTCCTGCAGGCCCGAAATCCCGCCCTGGTGGTCGGGCGCGTCACGGGATGGGGCCAGACGGGGCCCCTGGCGCAGGCCGTGGGCCACGACCTGAACTACATCGGCCTGTCGGGCGTGCTGCACGCCATGGGCGATGCGGACCGACCGCCGACGCCGCCGCTGAACCTGGTCGGCGACTATGGCGGCGGGGCGATGATGCTGGTCGTCGGCGTGCTGGCGGCTCTGATCGAGGCCCGGAGTACGGGTCGGGGTCGGGTGGTGGATGCGGCCATGACCGATGGCGCGGCCCTGCTCGGCGGCATTTTCCAGGCGTTTCGGGGACAGGGGATGTGGAACGACCGGCGGGGCGCGAACCTGCTGGACGGCGGCGCGCCCTTTTATCGCTGCTATGCTTGTCGAGACGGCGGGTTCGTGGCCGTAGCGGCGCTGGAGCCGCGATTCTACGCCGCCTTGCTGAAGGGGCTGCAGCTTCCTCCCGATGCGGCGCCTCAATACGACATGGCCGGCTGGCCCGCGATGCACGTACGATTCGCCGATCTGTTCGCCCAGCGCGACCGTGACGACTGGGCGAACCATTTCGAGGGCAGTGAGGCCTGCGTCACGCCGGTCCTGAGCCTGGCCGAGGCGCCGGACCACCCGCACAATCGCGCGAGGGGAGCGTTCGACCACGGCCTGCCCGGTCCGGCGCCGCGCTTCGACGACGAGGCATCCAAGCCCGGTCATAGTTCAGCCCTGCGTCTGGAGAAGGCTGTGGCCCTGTGGTCGGCTGAGGGGTCGACCCAGAGATCGGACCAGGCCGGATGACCCCAGAGGTTTTCGGCGCTAAGGGAACGCCAGCGCGCGACGAGCGTTGCAAGGGCGAAGACCCGGGGAATTCAATGAGACGTTCCAACACCCTACTGGCCGCCGCCGCCCTGGCTGCGCTCGCGCTGTCGGCTTGCGATGATCGCCCGTCCCGGTCGGACGACGACCGCGAACCTGTCAAGGTCGAGCAGGAAGCGCCCGCTCCGGTCGAACAACCGCCCGCCCCCGCGCCGGAAGTGCGCGACCCCACGCCGACGCCGCCGCCCAGCGACAGACTGCCGCCCGAGGAACGGTCGTCGGAACAGTCGGTCCAACCCGAAAGCGAAACCCTGTTCTACTGAGAGAACCGGGATTCGACGCGCCGCGCTTTGACGAAAGATGGAGTTTGACGTTCAGGCCTTCCCTGCTGGTCGCGGCGCTCGCGGCCTTTTCGGGCTGCGCGCACGCCGCCGCCGCCGACCCGCGCGCCCAGATTCGCGGCGATATGGACGCCGACCTGCGCCGCGCCCTGGAACGCGCCGTGGGCGAGGTCGACGGCGCGCCGGAAAGCCGGTTCGAAGCCCGCAGACGCGCCGAAAGCGCGGTGGCCTCGGCCACCGCGCTGCTGCGCTCGGAGGGTTACTACCAGCCCACGGTCGAGGATCTGGTCGAGGGCGACGACAACCCGGTGGCCATCGTGTCGGTCCAGCCGGGCCGTCGCTTCCTTCTGACCGACCCCAAAGTGGCCTGGAGCGATCCCGCGCCGGAGGCCGAGGCTCAGGCCAAAGGTCGCGACGCCATCGGGCTGAAGGCGGGGGAGCCGGGCCGTGCGGTGGACGTGATCTCGGGCGAAGGGCGGCTGGTCGCGGCCCTGGTGCGCGACGGCTACGCCGACGCCAAGGCCGATCCGCGTCGCGTGGTGGTGGATCACGCCGCCTATACCGTCGCGCCGGAATACCGGATCGCCTCGGGCGGCCTGGTGCGACTGGACGGCGTTCGCGTCCTGGGCCGTGGCCGCACAAATCCCGAATGGGTCGCCGGCCTGGCGCCGTGGAAGGAAGGCGACCGCTACGATCCCGACCAGGTGGCGGAACTGGAGCGGCGGCTGCTGGACACCGCCGTCTATGACGGCATCGGCGTGTCGCTGTCGCCCCTGGACCAGACCACGACCGAGGGTCTGAGGCCCGTGATCGTCAGCCTGCAGGACCGGCCGCGCCGCGTGCTGGAAGCCGGCGCCACCTGGTCCACCGCCGAGGGCGCGGGTGTGGACGTGATCCAGACCCGCTACAATCGCTTCGGCCGGGCCGATACGCTGCGGCTGGAAGCACGACTGGCGGATATCGACAGCCGCATCGGCGCCGATCTGTCGCTGCCCCACTGGCGTCGGCCGGGTCGGACGCTGAAGCTGGGCGCCGCCGTGGTCAATGAAGACACCGACGCCTATCTTCGGACCGCCGCGGTGCTGTACGCCGACCTGCAGCAGCGGATCGGCAAGACCTCTTATTTCAACTATGGCATCGGCCTCGACGCGGGGCGCTACAGCGAGACGCGGTACGACTACACCACCCTGCCGCCGCAGAGGGTGACGTTCGACCGAGACCTGGCGATCATCACCGCGCGCACCAGCGCCTACATCGACCATTCCAACGATCCGCTGAACCCGACCAAGGGCTGGCGCGTCAATCTGGCGGTCCAGCCGACGGCGGTGACGGGCGACAGCAACGTCCTGTTCCTGCGCACCGAGACTCAAGGCACCGCCTATGTGCCGGTCGCCGGGGACCGAACCATTCTGGCCGGCCGGGTGCGGATCGGCTCCATCGTCGGCGGCAGCGAACTGAGCGTGCCGTCAGACCGCCTGTTCTATTCCGGCGGCGGCGGGTCGGTGCGCGGCTACTCCTATCAGGGCGTCAATCCGCAACTGCCCGACGGTACGCCGCGTGGGGGCGTGTCGCTGTTCGAGACCTCGCTTGAGGCGCGCCAGTCGATCGGCCAGAGCTTCCAGGCCGTGGCCTTCGTGGACGCTGGATCCGTTGGCTTCCAGGAGACGCCGAACCTGACGAACATGCGCTATGGCGCCGGCGTCGGGGTGCGATACATGCTGCCGTTCGGCCCGATCCGCGCAGACGTCGCCATGCCGTTGAACAAGCGTGAAGGCGATTCCAACTTCCAGATCTACATCAGCATCGGGCAGGCGTTTTGATCGACATACCGCCCGAGACCGGCCCCGACGCCCAGCCCGACGCCGTGACGGAAGAAACCCCGCCGGCAAAGCCGACGCCGGCCAAACGGGCGCGCAAGCGCGGCCTGATCCGGCGCGTCGCCTTGATCGCAGGCGCAATCGTCGCCGGTCTTCTGGTGCTGGTCGCGGCGACCCTGGTGGCGGGGCGGTTCTACATCGCGTCGGATGGCGGGCGGCAGCTGGTGCTGGAGCGGATCCAAGATCTGAAGATCAGCCGCTACGGCCGGCTCAAGGTCTATGGGCTGAAGGGCGATCTGCTCCGCGATTTCACCATCGACCGCATAACCCTGGCCGACAGCCAGGGCGTCTGGCTGGAGGCGAACAACCTCAGCATGGACTGGTCCTATCTAGCCCTGCTGAACCGCAGCTTCCACGCCAACGACATCAAGGCCGAGACCATCCGCGTGCTGCGTCGCCCGGTGGTGGAGCCGCCGACCAACGAGCCGTCCGCCCCGCAGCCGATCTCGGTCCGCATCGACAAATTCGCCGCCAACGTCGAACTGATGGAAGGCTTCTCAAAGGAATACGGTCGCTGGAGCCTGTCGGGCGACGCCAGCCTGCCGCGCAACGGCGCCAAGAGCGCGACCGTGAACGCCGACAGCCTGAACCGGCCCGGCGACTTCCTGCGTCTGGCGGCCAGTTTCGGCGGCAAGCTTGAGGACACGCGCCTGAACCTGCGCGCCAACGAGGCACAGGGCGGACCGCTGGCCGGGGCGCTGGGTTACTCGCCCGACCAGCCCTTCTCCGCGACGGCCGTGCTGAACGCCGACGTGGTCAACGCGCGTGTCCAGACAGGTCGGTTCACGCCCCTGATCGTGCAGGGGCATTTCGGCGACAAGGGATCGCGCGTTTCGGGCTTCGCCGACTTCAGCGGATCGGACCTCTTGGCGCCCTTCGTGACCAAGGTCGGGCGCACCGCCCGCTTCGGCTTCGCCATGGTCCCCACGCCGGACAAGACGGGCCAGGGCGTGGCCTGGAAGCTGATTTCCGACAACGTCCAGTCCGAGGCGCGCGGCCTGATCCGCAACTCGGATCGTAGTTCGCCGGACGGCATCAAGCTGGACATCCAGACCGCATCGCTGAGCCGACTGGTTGGATCGGATGTGGCCGGGCCGGCCGCCTATACCGGCCTGTTCAAGGGCGACGCCCAGAACTGGAGCCTGAACGGCGCCGTGACCTTGTTGAACGCCAATGTGGCCAGCTATCGCGCCACCCGCATGGCCGGGCCGCTGAACCTTGTGGTCAAGAACGGCCGGATGGATCTTGACGGCGACATTCGCGCCAACGGCGGATCGGGCGAAGGGATCATCGGGGGTCTGCTTGGCGCATCGCCCCGCGTGCAGATGCAGGCGGCGCGGATGAAGGACGGCGCCATCCTGCTGAAGACGGTCGATCTGCAGGGCCAGGGGCTGACGCTGAAAGGCTCCGGCTCGCGCAATCTGCTGGGTGGAATGAGCTTCCGGGGCGAGGCGCAGCTGACGGACGCCAGGCGGGTGCTGCCGGACGCGCGCGGCGCCTTCGGGGGGCCGATCCGGGCCTCGTCGGCGCGGGCCGGCGCGCCGTGGGTCCTGAACTTCGACGGACGCGGCCGAAACCTGACCATCGGCATGGAAGAGCTGGACCGGCTGCTGGGCAAGACGCCCCGCCTGCAACTGGCCGGGCGGCTGAACGGCGGCCGGATCGAGGTCGAGCGCGGCGAACTGACCGGCGCGGCCGGACGGGCCGGCGCCAAGGGTCTGATCGAGACGGCGGGCCGTCTGCGGCTGGCGCTGGACTGGAACGCGCGCGGACCGTTCGCGGCCGGGCCGGTCGAGATCGGCGGCGACATGAACGGACGCGGCGCCCTGACCGGCACCTTGTCCCAACCGCGCGTCGATCTGACCGCCGGCTTCCAGCAGGTCACGGCCGGCGCCCTGACGCTGAACAACGCCGACATGACCCTGAGCTTCCGCAAGGGCGCCGATGCCTCGGACGGCCGGATTTCGGTGGTCAGCGGTTCGAACTATGGACCGGCCCGCGCCTCGGGCAACTTCTTCCTGGGCGGCAAGCGTATTCGCCTGAGCGATCTGGACGTCGATGCGGGCGGGGTGACGGCCAAGGGCGCCATCGCCCTGTCGAACAACATCCCGTCCAGCGCCGACCTGACCTTCACGGCGCGGGCCGGGGCCTTCCTGGCCTCGGGCGAAGCCAACGGCCGCGTGCGGCTGACGGACGGCGGCGGGTCGGACAGCGCCATCCTGGACGTCAACGGCCGCAATGTGCGGCTGGCCGGCCAGAGCTGGATCATCCGCACCCTTGACCTCAAGGGGCGCGGCACGCTGAACAATCTGCCCTTCACTCTGGCGCTGGACGTCGGCGGGCCGACGCCGGCCCAGTTCAACGGCACGGGCGTCTATTCGCGCCAGAACACGACCCACGGCCTGACGCTGCGCGGCGGCGGTCGGGTGCGCGAGGTCGCCTTCACCACCCGCAGCCCCGCCTCGATCACCCTGAACGGGGCGAACCGGACGGCGCATCTGGACCTGGGCGTCGGCGGCGGCGTGCTGCTGGCCGATCTGAGACAAGATGCGCGCACCGTGGCGGTGCAGGCCGACCTGACGCGCGTGGATTTGGGCTCCATCTCGCCTGAGCTTCGCGGCAGCGTGACCGGCCAGGTGGCCATGCGCGGCGCGGGCGGCGACCTGTCGGGCACGGCCAATGTCGATCTGCAGAACGTGCGCAGCATCGATGCGCCGCGTGGCCTGGCCGTCAATGGTCGTGTGGACGCGACCCTGGAGGGCGACCGCCTCAGCATCAAGGCGACGGCGGTGGACGAAGGCGCGGTTCAGGCCTCGGCCGATGTGGTCCTGCCGGTCGAGGCGTCGGCCGCGCCGCTGCGGCTGGCCATCGCCCGGACGCGCGAGATGTCGGGTCGGGTGTCCATCAACGGCCAGATCCAGCCGATCTGGGACCTGTTCCTGGGCGGCGAGCGCAGCCTGGCGGGCCAGGTGGCGGGTCAGGCGACCATCGGCGGCACGCTGAACGCCCCGCGCCTGAACGGCCGGTTCGACCTGAGCCAGGGCGCCTATCGCGAAAAGGCGGTGGGCCTGGTGCTGAGCGATCTGACGCTGCGGACCCGGTTCGACGACACGGCGGCCCAGATCGAGACCTTCACCGCCAACGACGGCAAGGGCGGGACCGTGTCCGGCCAAGGCCGCGTGGGTCTGCGACAGGGTTCGGGCTCCAACGCCCAACTGATGCTGAACCGCTTCCGGGTCATCGACAACGACATCGCCGAGGCGCGGGCGTCGGGTCCGATCACCATCGTTCGCGGCGCCGACGGCAACATCCAGCTGGGCGGTCAGATCGTGGTCGACGAGGCCAAGATCGAACCCGAACTGCCCGGATCGACCGGCATCGTCTCCATGGACGTGGTCGAGATCAATCGCCCCGGCGGCGATCCGGTCGAAAGCGAGCAGAAGGCGCGCGGCCCGCAGATCGGCATGGATATCAGTCTGCGATCTTCGGGCGGCAAGGTGCGGGTCAACGGACGCGGCCTGAACGTTATCCTGGACGTCAACGCCCGCGTGCGCGGCACCATCGCCGAACCCCAGCTGACCGGCTCGGCCAATGTGGTGCGCGGCGATTATGAGTTCGCGGGCAAGCGGTTCGTGTTCGACGACACTGGCCGCGTCACCCTGTCGACCGATCCCAAGCAGATCCGTCTGAACCTGTCGGCGACGCGAGAAGACGCGGCCCTGACCGCCACCATCAACGTCACCGGCACGGCGGCCGAGCCGAAGATCGCCCTGACCTCCACCCCCTCCCTGCCCCAGGACGAAATCCTGTCGCAGGTGTTGTTCGGACGGTCGGCGTCTCAGTTGTCGGCGTTCGAGGCGGCGCAGCTGGCGGCCGGTGTCGCGGCCCTGGCGGGCGGCGGCGGGTTCGACGTGATCGGCAACCTGCGCGAACTGGCGGGCCTTGACCGGCTGTCGTTCGGCGGCGACGCCTCGGCGGTCACGGTGGCCGGCGGTCGCTATATCACCGACGACGTCTATCTGGAGGTCATCGGCGGCGGTCAGAACGGCGCGGCGGTGAAGGTGGAGTGGCAGCCCCGCCGCAACGTCGCCATCGCTTCGCAATTCGGCGGCCAGGGCCAGACCAGCCTGTCGATCCGCTGGCGTCACGAAAGCCGCGAGGCCGGCGACCGTCGCCCCAACCGCGGCGGCCGTAATCGCTAGCGGGTTGCGCCCCCTCTGCCGCTCGTCCCGGCTTTCGCAGGGATAAGCGGAAAAGTGGGAGCCTGCTAGAGAACCTCGAGCACCCGCTCCAGCGGGCGACCGACGACGGCGCCCTTGTCGGTCTCGACGATGGGGCGTTCGATCAGGATCGGCTGGGCCAGGGCAGCGGCCAGCAAGGCGTCGTCATCGGCGCCCGCGTCGAGCAGGGTCTTGGCCTCGGCCTCCTTTCGGCGCATCAGCCCCGCCATGCCCACGCCGGTTCGCGACGCCAGCCGCTCCAGCGTCGCCCGATCCCAGCCGGTCTTCAGATACTCGACCACCGTCGGCTCAATCCCCCGATCCCGCAGCAGGGCCAGCGCGTTGCGCGAGGTCGAGCATTTGGGATTGTGATACAGGACCACGGTCATCAGGGCTCGCTCCGCAGACGGTGCAGCATCATCGCGCCCTGCAGCGACGCCACATAGATGACGGCCGAGATCGCCGCCGCCGGCCAGGTCGTCAGGGTGATCCACAACGGCAGGTCGGGCGTCGGCATCGTGGCCAGCAGCCGCATCCCCATATTGGCCACCAGGCTGTAGGCGATCATGGCCAGCATGACGATGGGGATGGCGCGCGTCATCGCCCGCCATTGAACCACGCCCAGCACGCCGTAGAGCAGGACGGTGAAGACGGCGCCGGGAACGATGGCGAAGGGAAAGATGGCCTTCATCATCTCGCGCTGCATCGCGACCTGATCGGCCGACAGACCCATTTTGGCGTATTCGCCGCTCATCGCCGTCTCGAACCAGCCCGAGGTGAACATCCACCAGGTCGGGATCAGGCCGACGACCAGGGCGATGGCCAGGCCGAACACCATGGACCTGGCCGACCGCTGCGCCTCGGCCATGCCGCGCGGCAGCTTCAACGGGTTCATGGCCCGCAGCCACAGGGCGATGGTCGAACGGTTCATGCCAGAAGTCTCTTGTTCGGTCGGAAACTAGCGATGATCGAGCCTCACTTACAGACCCGTCCTTCACCTTTGTCGCCGGTCCGTCTAGGGTCCGGCCGATGCGGATTCTGACCTCCGACCAGGCCGTCCTCGACCACGTCGCCGCGCGACGCGAGGCCATCATCGGGCGCACCATCGATTGGGCGAACATCAACTCCGGCAGCCGAAACGCCGCCGGATTGAACGCCGTGCTGGATGCGCTGGACGCCGCAGCGCGCGGCCTGTCCGCCGTGGTGCAGCGCATCCCGACCCAAGGCTCGACCACCGTCGCCGACGACGGCCGGGTGCGGACCGAGGCCCACGCCGACGCGCTTAAGATCACCGCCCGACCGGATGCGCCGATCCAGGTGGTGCTGACCGGCCATTACGACACCGTGTTTCCCGCCGACAGCCGGTTCCAGACCGTGACCACTCGCGCGGACGGCGCCCTGAACGGGCCGGGCGTGGCGGACATGAAGGGCGGGATCAGCGTGCTTCTGGCCGCGCTGGAGGCGTTCGAAACCCACCCCGACCGCCACGGCGTCGGCTGGACCGTGCTGCTGAGCCCGGACGAGGAGATCGGCTCGCCTGCGTCTGCGCCCCTGCTGGCCGAAATGGGCGCGCGGGGGCATGTCGGCCTGACCTATGAACCGGCCTTGGCCGACGGCACCCTGGCGGGCGCGCGAAAGGGCAGCGGCAACTATCATCTGATCGTCACCGGCCGCGCCGCCCACGCAGGCCGCGCCTTCGACGAGGGCCGCAACGCGGTCGCAGGCGCCGCCATTATCGCCGCCGCCCTGCATGGGCTGAACGGCCGGCATGACGGCGTCACCGTCAATGTCGCCAAGATTTCAGGCGGCGGCGCCTTGAACGTGGTCGCCGACAACACCGTGGTCCGCTTCAATGTGCGGGTGCCGGACAAGGCCGCCGCCGACTGGATCGACGCCCAGGTTCGCCGCCTCGCCGCCACGCCGCCGTTCGAGGGTCTGACGCTGGACCTGCACGGCGGCTTCACCCGCCCGCCCAAGCCGATGGACGCCGCACAGACCGCCCTGTTCGAGGCCTTCAGGGAGGCCGGCGCCCTGCTGGGCCAACCCATCGCCTGGAAGCCGTCGGGCGGTGTGTGCGAGGGCAACAATCTGCACGCCGCTGGACTGCCCAACATCGACACCCTGGGCGTACGGGGCGGCGACATCCATTCGGATCAGGAGTTCGCCTGGCCCGACAGCTTCGTCGAACGCGCCCAGCTCAGCGCCCTGATCCTGTGCAAGATCGCCTCGGGCGAGATCGACGCGGCCAAACTGAAATCCCTGCGGATGGAAACTCTGTAGAATGCTTGTCGTCCGTCCCGCCGGCCCCGCCGACCTCGACCATCTGTTGGAACTGGCCATCCTGTCCGGTCCCGGCTTCACCAGCCTGCCCGAAGACCCTGACGCCCTGTCCGACCGGCTGGAGCTGAGCCAGGCCAGTTTCCGGGGCGAGATCACGCCGCAAGAGGCCTGGTACACACTGATGCTGGAAGACGGCGACACCGGCGACATCGACGGGGTCGGATCGGTCAAGGCGACGGTGGGGCTGAAACGGCCCTTCTTCTCGTTCCGCGTGGTGAACAACACTGTCCAGTCGCCATCCCTGGGGGTCAAGCTGGATCACCAGACGCTGGTGCTGGTCAACGAATGCACCGGCTGGACCGAGGTCGGATCGCTGTTCCTGAAGGCGGATCGGCGAAAGGGCGGCGCGGGCCGTCTGCTTAGCCAGTCGCGCTATATGCTGATCGGCGCCCAGCCCGAACTGTTCGCCGAAAATGTGCTGGCCGAGTTGCGCGGCGTCTTCACCCCCGATGGCGCCTGCCCCTTCTGGGACCATGTGGCGCACAAATTCTTCCCGATGGACTTCGACCACGCCGACCGGATGACCGGATCGACCGACAAACAATTCATTCTGGACCTGGCGCCGCGCCACCCGATCTATGTCGAACTGCTGCCCGAACCGGCGCGCGCTGTTATCGGCAAGGTGCATCCGCAAGGGGTGCCGGCCATGGCGCTGCTGGAAAGCGAAGGCTTCCGTCCCAACGGACTGGTGGACATCTTCGATGCCGGGCCGACCGTCTCGTGCGGGCGCGACAATATCCGCACGGTGCGCGATGCGCGGCGGCTAACGGTCGAAATCGCGGATGGGGTGGAGGCCGAACTACCGGCCCTGATCTCGACCGACAACGTCTCAGCCTTCCGCGCCGTGCGCGCCAAGGCCGACATCGACGGCGACACGGTTCGCCTGACCGCCGAAACCGCCGCCGCGCTGAAGGTGCGCGCCGGAGAGACTGTGCGAGTAAAATCATGACCCGTTTCACCTCGACCGACCCCGCCACCGAAGCGACCAACTGGGAGGGCGAGGCCGCCAGCCCCGCCCAGGTCCAGTCCGCCGTGGACGCCGCCCGCGCCGCCTTCCCCGCCTGGGCCGACGCCCCGCGCGCCGAGCGGATCGAGGCGGTCAAACGCTATCAGGTCGTGCTGAAGGACCGTGCGCCCCAGATCGCAGAGGCCATCAGCCGCGAGACCGGCAAGCCCCTGTGGGAGACCAAGACCGAGGCCGCCGCCATGATCGGCAAGGTCGACATCTCGATCCGCGCCTATGACGAACGCACCGGCGAGCGCACCAGCGACACCGCCTTCGGCCGCGCCACCCTGCGTCACCGTCCGCACGGCGTGGCGGCGGTGCTTGGCCCGTTCAACTTCCCCGGCCATCTGCCGAACGGCCATATCGTCCCGGCCCTGCTGGCGGGCGACACGGTGGTTTTCAAGCCGTCGGAAGAGACGCCCCTGGTCGGTCAGGCGATGGCCGAGGCCTTCGCCGCCGCCGACCTGCCGACAGGCGTGGTCAATGTCGTCCAGGGCGGGCGCGAGACGGGCGCGGCCCTTCTGGACGCCGGCATAGACGCCCTGATGTTCACCGGCTCTGGCGCGGCGGGCGCGCATTTCCGCAAGAAGTTCGCCGACGATCCGCACGTCATCCTGGCGCTGGAGCTGGGCGGCAACAATCCGCTGGTCGTCTGGGACGTGGCGGATGCACAGGCCGTGGCGGGCATCGCGGTCCAGTCCGCCTTCATCACCACCGGCCAGCGCTGCTCGTGTGCGCGTCGCCTGATCGTGCCGGAAGGCGCCCAGGGCGATGCGATCATCGAAGCTGTCGCCGCCTTGTCCGACCGGCTGATCTTTGGCCCATGGGATAGCGATCCCGAACCCTATGCCGGGCCGCTGATCTCGGCGCGTGCGGCCGAGGCGGCGCTGAAGGCGTTGCAGGACCGGATCGACAGCGGGGCCAAAGTCATCCGCGCCTCTGGACCGGTCGCTAATCTGCCCGGCGCCTTCGTCAGACCGGCCATCATCGATGTGACGGGCGTCGATGTGCCGGACGAGGAGATGTTCGCGCCCTTCCTGTCGGTGACGCGGGTTGCGACCTTCGACGCTGCGATCCAGGCAGCCAACGCCACCCGTTATGGCCTGTCCGCCGGTCTGGTCAGCGATGATCCGAAGAACTGGGACCATTTCATCCGCCGCATCCGCGCCGGCGTGGTCAACTTCAACCGTCCGACGACAGGCGCGGCGGGCGACATGCCGTTCGGCGGCCTGGGCGCCAGCGGCAACCATCGGCCCAGCGCCTATTACGCCGCCGACTACTGCGCCTATCCGGTCGCCAGCTTCGAGGCCGACGCGGTCGCCAATATCGAAGGCGAGATCAAGGGGCTGCGATGATCACCGCCGTCGAAGCCAATGCCGACGGTCTGATCGGTCCGACACATTCCTATGCGGGCCTCAGCCCCGGCAATCTGGCCTCCAGCCTGAACAAGGGCGAGGCGTCCAACCCGCGCGCGGCGGTGTTGCAGGGTCTGGACAAGATGAAACGGCTGGCAGATCTGGACCTGCCCCAGTTTGTCCTGCCGCCGCACGAACGGCCGAACATCTCCTTCCTGCGCGCGCTGGGCTTCACCGGCGCGGATGGACAGGTGTTGGAGCGCGCGTGGAGAACCGCACCATCCTTCGCCGCCGCGGCCTGTTCGGCCTCGCCCATGTGGGCCGCCAACGCCGCGACCGTGACCCCGTCCAGCGACGCCGCCGACAGTCGGGTGCATTTCACCCCCGCCAACCTGCACACCAATCTGCACCGCAGCCTGGAGCACCAGCAGACCAAACGCGCGCTGGACGCCCTGTTCCCGGACGCCAGCCGGTTCGCCGTCCACGACGCCCTGCCCGCTGTCGCCCATCTGGCCGACGAGGGCGCGGCCAACCACGTTCGGCTGTGCGCCGACCATGGCGGTCGCGGGGTCAATCTGCTGGTCTGGGGGCGCGAAGCGTTCGTGCCTTGGGACGGCCCCTTCCCCGCCCGCCAGACGCGCGAAGCCTCTGAGGCCATCGTCCGCCGCCATGAGGCCGGGCAGCCCGTTCTGGCGCAGCAATCCCGCGCCGCCATCGCGGGCGGCACATTCCACAACGACGTGGTCTGCGTCGGGGCGCTGGACACCCTGTTCTTCCACGAACTGGCGTTCGAGGACGCCGACGCAACCAAGGCCGCCATACGCCGCGCCGCCGACGGCCTGTTCGAACCCCAATTCATCGAGGTCTCCGACGCCGACCTGCCCCTGGCCGACGCCATATCCAGCTATCTGTTCAACTCCATGCTGATCCAGGTTCCGGGCGAGGACCGCCTGACCCTGATCTGCCCCACCGAGACGCGCGACAATCCGCGCAGCCACGCGGTCGCCGAACGGGTCGCCGCCTCCAACGGACCGATCGGGACGGTGCGCTATGTCGATGTGCGACAGTCGATGCGGAACGGCGGCGGTCCGGCCTGCCTGCGCCTGCGGGTCGTGCTGAACGAGGCGGAGCTGGCGGCGACCAATCCGGCCATGCGCCTGACCGACGCCCTGTACGCGCGCCTGTCAGACTGGGCAAACCGCTGGTATCGCGACGAACTCCGTCCCGCCGATCTGGCCGATTCGGCCCTGCTGGACGAGACGCGCGGGGCGCTGGACGAACTGACCGGCATTCTGGACCTGGGTGCCGACTTCTATCCGTTCCAGCGCGCCTGACCGTCAGGCGGCGAACCGCCCGCCCTTGTCGGCATAGGCCTGGGTGCCGTGGGTGATGACGCTGTCGGTCGGCAGGATGGTTTCGATCGCCAGATCGTCCTGCCCCTTCAGCGCCGCATAGACAGGACCGAAGTCCTTGAGCGTCATCTGCTTCAGGGCTTCAATGCTGTCGATGACGAAATAGACCTGCTGGAAATCGTCGATCCGGTAGAGGGTCCGCATCACCCGCTCCAGATCGAAGCCCAGGCGGTTGGGCGACGGGTCGTCCAGGGCGAACACGCTCTCGGTCGAGGAGGACACGATGCCCGCGCCATAGATGCGTAAGGCCCCCGCCTCCTTCATCAGGCCGAATTCCACCGTGTACCAGTACAGCCGCGCCAGATTGGGCAACATGCCCAGCGACGCCGCCCGCTGGCCGCCCTTGCCATAGGCCTCCATATAGGCGGCGAAGGCCGGATCGGTCAGCATGGGGACGTGGCCGAACACATCGTGGAAGATGTCCGGCTCCTGCAGATAGTCCAGTTGATCCGGCGTCCTGATGAACTGGCCCGAGACGAAGCGTCGGTTGGCCAGGTGATCGAAAAACACCTCGTCCGGCACCAGCCCCGGCACGCAGACCACCGTCCAGCCGGTCAGGGCCTGGAGCTTGGGATTGATCACTTCGAAGTCGGGAATGCCGCCCGCATTCAGGTCCAGCGCCTTCAGCCCGTTCAGAAAGGCGTCGCAGGCGCGGCCCGGCAGCACCTTCATCTGACGCGCGTACAGCGTGTCCCAGGTCCTATGCTCGACCTCGGTATAGGCGGCCCAGTTCTGGGGTATGGTCCAGTCCGCTCCGGCGCCTTCGGGCGGCTGTTCAAAAACATGTTCGAAGTCGGACATGGGACGCTCCTCAGATCTTTTCCTCAGTCTAACAAGGACTTTCAGCGTCTTCCACCGTCTGTTCAGCCGCAAGGGCGCGTGAAGCAGCAACTGACGTCGTCGGGCTGTGTGAACCTGGATCATGGTTCTGATACGCCACGACCTCTGACGCAGGCCCCGCCGGGCCGTTCATCTTCCTGACAGAATGGCTTGGCGCGGACGATCTTCGCGCGCTAGGCTGATGGGGACGGGCGCCGCTTTGGACCGCCCACATCGGAATGACGACCCATGCCGGAGACCCACGGCGCGCCCCGACGGCGCGACGAGCGGTCCCAGCCTTCCCGTTCGCGGGATGCGTCGGGTCGGGATGCGCCGCTCTATGGCGCGCTCGATCTGGGGACCAATAATTGTCGGCTGTTGATCGCGCGGCCGTCGCGCGACGGCTTTCGCGTAGTGGACAGTTTCAGCCGCATCGTGCGCCTGGGCGAAGGCCTGTCGCGCACCGGACGACTGGACCCTCAGGCGATGGACCGGGCCTATGACGCCTTGGCCTTGTGCGCCGAGCGGATCGTCAGGAAGGGCGTGGATTCGGCGCGTCTCAGCGCCGTGGCCACCCAGGCTTGTCGCGCGGCCGAAAACGGCGCGGACTTCATCGACCGCGTGCGCAAGGGCACGGGCCTACGCCTGCGCATCATCGACCCGGCCGAAGAGGCGCGGCTGGCGGTCGAGGGATGCCTGAACCTGATCGACCCCAGGGCCGAGGGGGTGATCATCATCGACGTGGGCGGCGGCTCCACCGAACTGTCGTGGCTGAAGCGCGAGGAGGCGGAATGGCGCACCACCAGTTGGATGTCGGCGCCGCTGGGCGTCGTCACCCTGGCCGAACGTCACCCGGAGCCGGAAAACGCGGTCGAGCCCTGGTACGAAGCCATGGTCGCCGACATGGGCGCGGCCCTGGCGGCCGGCGGCATCCAGGACGATGGAATGCTGGACCTGCTGCGGCGCGACCACGCGCACCTGATCGGCACCTCTGGCGCGATCACCAGCCTGGCGGGAATTCACCTGAAACTGCCGCGCTATAATCGCGACCGGGTCGATGGTTTGTGGATGACGCGCAGCGACTGCGAGGCGGCAGCGGATCGGCTGAAGGCCCTGGGGCCGGAAGGGCGCGCGCGCGAGGCCTGCATCGGCCCCGACCGCGCCGATCTGGTGCTGGCCGGGGCCGCCATCCTGGAGGCGATCCAGCGCGCCTGGCCGTCCGAGCGGGTTCGCGTTGCCGACCGGGGCCTGCGCGAAGGCCTGCTGCTGCAAAGGATGCGCGACGATCAGAAGCCGCCGCGCCGCCGTCGACGCCGGCGCGGTCGCGGGCGGGGATCGGTCGGCTGAGGCTTTAAGCCCCGGGCGTGACCTGCGCCGGAATGTCGATGTCGCAGACGGAGAAGTCGGCGCCCTTGGCCTGGCGCGCCTGATCCACCAAGGCGCGGAAGGCGGCGGAGGTGGTGTTCATCATCTGAACCTTCGGGCGTTCGGCCTGGGGCAGGTCGGCGGCCAGACGCACGCGGGTCATGCGATCCGGCTCGGTCACGATGCCGTCCGGGTTGGGACTGGCCTTCAGGGCGCGCACCACGTCCAGCCCCGAAACCACCCGCCCCCAGACGGTGTAGCGTTTGTCCAGCGCCGGATAGGCCTGGCGCATCAGGAAGAACTGGCTGTTGGCGGTGTCATTGCCTTCGTCGCGCGCCATGCCGGCGACGCCGGGGCAGTATAGGCCCCAGCCGTGCACCTTCTTGTCGCCGGTGCCGGCCATCAGGTCGTCGGGCTGGGTCTGGACCGGCACGGAGCGGACGAAGCCGATCAGGGCGCCGGTCGGGGCGGCGACGGGGGTGAAGGCCATGTCCGGACCGCGACGGAAGGTGAACTCGCCCTTCAGGTCGGGATACCAGCTCTGACCGTCGCCGGTGCCCAGCGGATCGCCGGTCTGGGCCATGAACCAGTCGATCACCCGGTGCCAGGCCAGATTGTCGTAAAACCCACGCGCGGCCAGCAGCTTGATCCGCTCGACATGGGCGGGCGCCAGCTCGGGGGCCAGCTCGACCAGAATGCGCCCCTTGCTCGTGTCGATGACCAGAAGATCACTGGGCGAGACCGCGCGCCAGTCGGTGGGGGCCGGCGGGGGCGGAGGCGGCGACGCTTCCTGCGCCAGAACCGGCCCTGACAGAAGGGCGGCCAGGACCGCCGCCGCCAATGCGTTTCGAACCATGTCCCCTACCCCTCCTGATGGTCGATCCGGCCTTCAGCCGCCGACGACCTCGGCGACCGGCTGGACGTCGCAGATGCTGAAACCCGATCCGCGCGCGGTGCGAGTTGCGGCGATCCGGTCGGCGAATGCCGCGCTGGAGGCGTTCAGCACGCGAACGGTCGGGCGCTGCCCCTCCGCCAGGGCCGAAGCCATGCGGACGTGGGTCATGACGTCGGGATCAGTCACCTTGCCGTCCTCGGCGTCAGAACCCTTCTTGATCTTGTCCAGCACGTCCAGGCCCGACACCACGCGGCCGAAAGCGGTATAGACGCCGTCCAGCTGATCGCGGGTGCCCATCATCAGGAAGAACTGGCTGTTGGCGCTGTCGGGCGAGCCGGATCGCGCCATACCCAGCACGCCAGGGCAGAACAGACCGTGGGCGTCCACCTTGAAGTCGGCGGTGACCATCATCTGGGCGTCAGGCTGGGTCTGGACCGGCAGATCGTTCACAAGGCCGCGCACGCCCATGCCCGAGTTGGGCACGGCGACGAAGCCGGCGTCGCGACCGCGACGGAAGTTGAACTCGGCCTTCAGGTCGGGCAGCTCGCTGCCGCCCTCGCCGGTGCCCTTGGGATCGCCGGTCTGGGCCATGAAGCCGGGAATGACGCGGTGGAACTTCAGCCCGTCGTAGAAGCCCTGATTGGCCAGGGTGCGGATGCGTTCGGCGTGATTGGGCGCCGCCACCGGAACCAGCTCCACCAGGATGCGGCCCTTGGCGGTGTCGATGACCAGCAGGTTCTCGGGCGCGATGGTGCGCCAGTCGGCGGCAGGGGCCGCGACAGGGGCGGCGGCGGGCGCCGCCGTCTGGGCCTGGACCGCGCTGGAGGCCAGAAGGGCGCCGAGTCCGGCCGCGATGATCGCCTTACGCATAGTCGTTCTCAAATCCCGTTCTTGACCTTGTCCCGCACGCGCGCGGCGATGGCGGGGCTGACGAAACTGTCGATCGCGCCGTCCAGACGGGCGATTTCCTTGACCAGCCGCGAGGCGATGGCCTGGTGGCGCGGATCGGCCATCAGGAATACCGTCTCGATGTCCTGATTGAGGCGCTGGTTCATGGCCGTCATCTGGAACTCGTATTCGAAGTCGGCGACCGCGCGCAAACCCCGGATGATGACATTGGCGTTCAGTTCCTCGGCGAAATGCATCAGCAGGTTCGAAAAGGGCTGGACCACGATGTCCCCGCCCAGGCCCGCGACCTCGTCCTGCAGCATCCGAACCCGCTCGTCGGTGGTGAACAGCGGGCCCTTCTCGTCATTGCGCGCCACGCCGATGACCACTCGGTCCACCAGCTTCAGCGCGCGTTTGATGATGTCGGTATGCCCGTTCGTCACCGGGTCGAAGGTGCCCGGATAAAGTCCGATGCGCATGGCGTGTCTCCCCAGCCTGTCGCCTGCCGTTCGGCGTCGTTTAGCAGGTGCGAAATCAGCGGCCTAGCCGGCTGACGCCTTCGTCATCGTCGCGGGCCGCGATCGCTTGCGGCGACTGCGACGCCCACGCGCGCTGCAACCGGTCCAGCATCGCCGGATCGGCGGCGAATGCCGTGTCGTCGATGGCCGTGATGGGACAGGCCGGGGTGGCGCTGTTGCACAGGAAGGCGGCGTTGAAAGCCGAGATATCGGACAATGAGACCGGACGGGTCTCTGACGTAAGACCCGCGCCAGACAGGCCGCGTTGAATCAGGGCCTGGGTCACGCCCGCGAGCATCGGCCCCTGCGGCCAGACGATCCGCTCGCCCCGAATGAAGCCGATATTCCAGAGCGCCCCCTCCAAAACCCGCCCCTCGGCGTCGGTGAACAACGCATCGTCGAAGCCATCCGCGCGGGCGGCGCGGCGCGCGCGGGTCAACCCCATGGTCGCGACGTGTTTCAGATGCGGCGCTTCCCGCTGATAGGCGATCGTCTTGACCCGGACCGAGACGGCCAACGGCGGCGGGGGCGGCGAAACCGCCGTCATGACTTTCGGCCGACCGGCGAACGACGGGGCGCGATGACCGATTTCCGGGGAAAACAGGCTGACCCGCAGCCAGCAGGCGTGGTGGCCCTCGACGGCCTGGGCCATCAGACGACGCAACTCTGCCTCGCCTGGGCTTTCACCGAACAGTTCGACCGCCGCCTGCTCCAGCCGCGCCAGATGCAGGTCGAGGCCGCGCACAGCGCCCTGCTCCACGCAGAACGATGTGTAGGCGCCGTAGTTGACCAAAGCCTGATGGGCCAAGTCATCGGCCGTGGCGGGGTGACCGTCGATCAGGATTGTCGCGTTCAACCCATCCTCCCCCATTCATGGGGGAGGGGGACCACGAAGTGGTGGAGGGGGCGGACCGAAGGCCAGTGTTTGGGGTCGCCCCCTCCACCATGCTGCGCATGGTCCCCCTCCCCCGCTGCGCGGTGGAGGATCAGCCCTCGCCCTCTTCGCCCGCGATCTCCACATCGTCCCCACCGCTTTCCGGCAGGCGTTCGACCGAGACGACCTTCTCGTCCTTGCCGGTGCGGAAGATGGTCACGCCCTGGCTGGAGCGGCCGACGATGCGGACCTGATCCATGCGGGTGCGGATCATCTGACCGCCCGAGGTGACGAGCAGCAGATCGTCCGATTCCTCGACCGGGAAGGCCGCCGCCAGGCGCGTGCCCGCGCGTCCGCCCAGGCCGTGGGCCGTCAGACCCTGACCGCCGCGACCGGTGCGGCGATACTCGTAGGCCGAGGACCGCTTGCCGAAGCCGGTCTCGGTGACCGTCAGGATGAACTGTTCGGCGGCGCCCAGTTCGGCGATCCGTTCGACCGTCAGAGCGGCGTCGGCGACCTCGTCTTCGGCCTCGGCCGGAGCCGCGACATCCTCTTCGCCGTCCGCGCCGGCCAATGCCTTGCGCATGGCGTTGGCGTGTTTGACGTAGGCGGCGCGCTCCTCGGGCGTCGCGTCGACGCGGCCCAGGATAGCCATGGAGATGACCTCGTCGCCGTCCTGCAGGCGCACGCCCCGGACGCCGGTCGAATCCCGGCCCTTGAACACGCGCACGTCGTCGGCCTTGAAGCGGATCGCCCGGCCCAGCGCCGTGGTCAGCAGCACATCGTCATCGGCGGTGCACAGGCCGACGCCGACCATCCGGTCGGTCCCTTCCAGCTTCATGGCGATCTTGCCGGCGCGGTTCACCGTGGCGAAGTCCGACAGCTTGTTGCGCCGCACGTCGCCGGTCGAGGTGGCGAACATGATGTCGTAATCGCCCCAGGTCGCCTCGTCCTCGGGCAAAGGCAGGACGTTCATGATGCTGTCGCCCGGCTCGATGGGCAGCAGGTTGACGAAGGCCTTGCCCCGCGACTGCGGATTGCCCAGCGGCAGGCGCCAGGTCTTCAGCTTGTAGGCCTTGCCATTGGTGGCGAAGAACAGGACCGGCGTGTGGGTCGAGGCGCTGAAGACGCCGGTGATGGCGTCCTCGTCCTTCATAGACATGCCGCTGCGGCCCTTGCCGCCGCGATGCTGGGTCCGATAGGCGTTCAGGGCGACGCGCTTGACATAGCCGCCGTGGGTGACGGTGACGACCATGTCCTCGCGCGGGATCAGGTCCTCGTCCTCCATCTCGCCGTCGCCCTCCCCGATCAGCGTGCGACGTGGAACGGCGAACCTGTCCTTCACCTCGATCAGGTCGTCGCGGATGATGGCCAGGACGTTCTTGCGGTCCGACAGAATGGTCAGGTGACCCTGGATCGTATCGGCCAGGCTGCGCGCCTCGCCGAAGATGTCGTCGCGGCCCAGACCGGTCAGGCGCGAGAGGGTCAGGGCCAGGATGGCGCGGGCCTGTTCATCGGTCAGGCGGATCTTGTCGCCCTCGACGATGACGCTGCGCGGGTCGGCGATCAGTTCGACCAGGGCCATCATGTCCCCGACAGGCCAGGCCTTGGCCTGCAGCCGTTCGCGCGCCTCCGTCGGATCGGCCGAGGAGCGGATGATGTGGATCACTTCGTCGATATTGGCGACGGCGACGGCCAGACCGACCAGCACATGGCCACGGTCGCGGGCCTTGGCCAGTTCGAACTTGACCCGGCGGACCACCACCTCCTCGCGGAAGTCCAGGAAGACCTCCAGCAGTTGGCGCAGGCCCATCTGCTCGGGGCGGCCGTGGTTCAGCGCCAGCATGTTGACGCCGAACGAGCTCTGCATGGCGGTGTAGCGCCACAGCTGGTTCAGGATCACATCGCCCGAGGCGTCGCGCTTGAGCTCGATGACGATCCGCATCCCCTGACGGTCGGATTCGTCGCGGACGTCGGAAATGCCTTCCAGACGCTTCTCGCGCACCATTTCGGCGATCCGCTCGATCAGGGTCTGTTTGTTGACCTGATAGGGCAGTTCGGTGACGACGATGGCTTCGCGGTCTTTTCTGATCTCCTCGACCGAGGCGCGGCCGCGCACCACGACCGAACCGCGCCCGTCGCGCAGCGCATTGCGCGGCGCCGTGCGGCCCATGATCTCGCCACCGGTCGGGAAGTCTGGACCGGGCACGATGTCCAGCAGGGCGTCGTCGGAGATGGTCGGGTCGTCCAGCAGGGCCAGGGCCGCGTCCACGACCTCGCCCAGATTGTGCGGCGGGATGTTGGTCGCCATGCCCACAGCGATGCCGCCCGCGCCATTGACCAGCAGGTTCGGGATTCGGCTGGGCAGGACGACCGGCTCCAGCTCCTTCTCGTCGTAGTTCGGCTGGAAATCGACGGTGTCCTTGTCGATGTCCGTCATCAGGGCGACGGCGGCGGGCGCCATCCGGGCCTCGGTGTAACGCATCGAGGCGGGCATATCGCCGTCGACCGAACCGAAGTTGCCTTGGCCGTCGACCAGCATCAGCCCCATCGAGAAGGGCTGCGCCATCCGCACCAGGGCCATATAGACCGAGGCGTCGCCGTGGGGGTGGAACCGGCCCAGCACGTCGCCGACCACGCGCGCGCACTTCGAATAGGCGCGCTCGGGCGTCATGTTCAGGTCGTGCATCGAATACAGGATGCGCCGATGCACCGGCTTCAGGCCGTCGCGCGCGTCAGGCAGAGCGCGCGACACGATCACGCTCATGGCGTAGTCGAGATACGAACGCTTCAGTTCGTCCTCGATCGTGATCGTGGAAATGTCGGAGCCGCCGCCTCGGCCATTGATCGGGGATGCGGCGTTTTCGTAGCTGTCGTCGGTCAAGGAAGCGTGGCTTTATGCGGCCGGAATCGGAACGTGATCCGCTGTGACGATTTCTAGCATTCCAGGGGCCCGGTGGCAAAGCGACGCCGCCGTGAAAGCCCGTCTCTGAAAGGACATTTCATATGCGCGTCCAAACGCTCGCCGCCGCCCTGATGATCGCCTCGCCGCTGGCCCTGACCACCGCCTGCGCCGCCACCGGCAACGCCCCGCAGGCCGCCGCCGAACGCGCCCCCGTGGGCGCCACCGGCCAGGCGGTTCTCGTCAACGCCGCGGGCGCCAATATCGGCCGCGTCGATCTGCGTCAGGGGCCGACCGGCCTGTTGATCAAGATCGAGGCCTCGGGCCTGACGCCCGGTTGGCACGGCATCCACATCCATGCGACCGGCGAATGCGCCGCGCCCTTCACCTCGTCCGGCGCCCACATCAACCACGGCGAGCCCAAGGCGCCGCACGGCCTGCTGAACGCGGCCGGACCGGACGACGGCGACCTGCCCAACGTCTGGGCCGGGGCGGACGGCAAGGTGAACGCCGAACTGTTCACCACCCGCGCCCGCATCTCGTCCGAAGGCCCCGGCCAGTGGCTGTGGGACGCCGACGGCTCGGCCATCATCATCCACGCCAATCCCGACGACCATACAACCCAGCCCATCGGCGGGGCCGGCGACCGTGTGGCCTGCGCGGCGCTCAGCGCCAGTTGAGGTTTCCGAAAACCGGATCGAGAGCGCCCGCTGAATCCCGGTTCAGCGGGCGTTTCTCTCTTGCAGCAGCCGCTGGATCATGTCGGTCTGCTCCTGCTGACGAGCGGTCAGATGCTCGACCTTCTCCAGAAGGGCCATGATTTCGATCTCGGCCTTCAGATTGACCTGATAGTCATTGCCCGCGTCCAGGCGATCCTTGGCCGCCTGCCGGTTCTGGCTCATCATGATGACCGGCGCCTGCACCGCCGCCAGCATCGACAGCACCAGGTTCAGGAAGATGAAGGGATAGGGATCGAACGCCTCTTTGCGCAGCAGCAGATTGATCACCGTCCACAGGGCAAGAAACACCCCGAAGGCGATGATGAACGGCCAGGAGCCGCCAAAGGCCGCCACCCGATCCGCCAGACGCTCGCCGAAGGTCTGATGGTCGTCGAAGGTCTCGTTGATGTCTTCCGAGATCGGGCGGCGGTCGGCCGCGCTGGCGACCACGCTGGCCTCCGGGTCCTGCAGTTCTCGCGCCGCCTTGCCCAGCCAGCGGCGAGAGACGTGGTCGGCGTCGAGGGGGATGTGGTTCACGGACGGCTCCTGCATCGTTTCCGATCAGATCAAGCCTTGGCGGCCCCGGCGCGCAAGCCCCGTTCGGCCAGAGCGACCAGAACCACTCCGCCCATGGCGATAGCCGAGCCGGTCAGGATCTGCGGCGTCAGCACATCGCCCATCAGGCCCCAGCCGATCGCCATCGAAACCACCGGCGTCGCCAGCAGATAAGGCGTCACACGCCCCGCCTCACGCCTCTGCACCAGCCAGAACAACAGGGTCGTGGCCAGGACCGAAGACACCACCCCGGCCCAGAGCAGCGAGACCCAGACCATCGGCGGCGCCGTGCGGATCGCCTCGATCTGACCGTGTTCGAACACAAGAGAGCCGAAGGCCAGCACCGGAAGGGTCCCGGCCGCCAGCAGACCCTGCATCTTCAGCGGCGGGATCGACGTGGTCCGCCGCGCCACCACGGTCGCCAGGGCCCAGGCGGCGCCGGCGGCGATCCCCACCAGAATGGCGCGCCAGTCCTGCAACGCATGGGTGTCCAGCGTCATCCAGGCCACGCCGACAAAGGCGACGCCCATGCCGACCAGCGCCCCCCGGCTCAACCGTTCGCCCAGAATCGCGAAGGCGAACAGGGAGGTGAAGGGAATCCACAACTGGTTGGCCACGGTCACCGGGCTGATGTCGTGCGCCAGCCAATAGGCCGTATAGACCAGGCCATACTGGATCGGCCCGCCGACCAGCACGATGATCAACAGACTTTTCCAATCGGGAAACGGCGGCCGCACGAAGGCGAACAGACAGGCGCTGGCGATGCCGAACCGGATCGCCCCGACCAGCAGCGGGCTGAGATGCTCCGTCGCCAGCTTGGCCCCGGCGTTGTTCACCCCCCACACCACGATGATCGCCAGAATGGCCGCGATCTCCAGTCCGGTCAGGGCGTGGGGCTTCACAGGGAGGGGCGCGGGTGCGGGCGCGGTATCTGGGGCGGCGTCGGTCATGGGCGGTCTATGGCACGGCGCGGGCGGTTTCGTCGCTCACATGAGGTGTCGCGGCGTTGCATTGACATGTACAGCCTCAACGACCAACCTGTACATATGACCGAAGTCACCCTGACCGCCCTGCGCAAGGATCTCTTTCGACTGGTGGACAGCGTGCTGGCCACCGGCGAGCCGCTGGTCATCCGGCGCGGCGGTCGACGACTGACGCTGATCGCCGAGGCGCCCAAGCCCGCCCTGACGCCGGAGGAACGCTATGACGCCTATATGGCGCAAGGCGTGCGCGAGGGCGCCGACGACTGGGCAGACGACATCGACACGAACAAAAGCCACTGGACCTGGGACCCCGACACCAAGTTCGATCTGGGCGACAAATGATCCATTTGGACACCCAGGTCGTGGCCTGGCTCTATCTGCGCAAGACCAAGAACCTGAGCGATGTCGCCAAACGACTGCTACGCCGTTCCGGCGCTCCCGTGATTTCGCCGCTGGTTGTTGTCGAGCTTGAAATCCTCACCGAATTGGGTCGGATAAATCCGCCGTCCGTCCCGGACATGATCGCGGCGCTGGAAGACCAGATCGGCTTGGTCCAATCCGACGCCTCGATGTCGGCCGTCGCTCAGGCGGCCTGTCGGTTCGGTTGGACGCGCGATCCGTTCGACCGGCTGATCGTGGCCAACGCCATGGCCGATGGCGCGCGGCTGATCACGGCGGATCAGATGATCCTGCGCCATTTCGATCAGGCGGTCTGGTAGGCGATCAGAACTCGGGCTTTGCGACCATCAGCCAATAGATGCCCAGGACGCCCGCAAAGGCCGGCCAGCCCAGTCCGAACCACCAGCGGAAAAGCCGGTTATAGGCAGGCGGCAATGGCGCGCCCTGCCCCGCCGCCTGTTCGGCCAGTTTCATCATCCGGTACTGTATCCACACCACCGGCAGCCAGCAGACGCCCACGAAGACATAGAGGCCATAGGCCGCCAGCAGCCACGGGCTGGTCAAGGACCAGCCCTGCAGATGGATCAGCCCCAGCCCGCTGATCGGCTGAACCACCACGGCGCTGGCGGTGAAGACGAAATCGGCCAGGACCACGATCTTGCCGACATCCGCCACCGTCTTGGCGTCCCGGGTCGCATGGGCGCGCAGCATGAAGAAGGCGATCCCCGCCCCCGTCCCGAACAGCACCGCGCCCGACAGGATGTGGATGATCTTCAGCATGACATACAGGCTCATCGGCGGGCGTCCGTGGCGGCGACGAACAGGCACAGGGCCATCATCGGCAGGACCTTCAGCCATGGCCCCAGCGGGTCGATCCAATAGTGCGGCAGGCTGATCGTCCCGGCGATCAGATAGCCGACCGTGGCCAGGCACATGAAGATCGCCACCCGCGCCGTCCACGGCCGCACGAACAGCATCAGTCCCAACACCACGTCCAGCAACGCCCCCCACCAGGCGACAGGACCAGCCAGACGGCCATAACCGCCCTCATGCAGTATGGCGACGGCGCCGTTCCACCCTGGCCCGAAACTGATCAGGCCGGTGATCAGCCAGAACAGGCCCAGCGTCAGGATGGCGACCGGCCGCACGAACCACAGCCGCGCGTGCCAGACATCCTGAACCGAAGCCGGGGTCTGGGCCAGAAAGTCCGTGAAGCCGCGCGGACGAACGCCCAGCGCCTGGGCCCAACCGCTGTCACGGCCGGCGACATCGTGATCCATCTGTTTGATGGCGGTCGTACGGATCGGCGACGACCATCCCAGACGCCCCAGCAGATCGCCGACGGCCAGGGCGGGCGCGGCCAGGGCGCGCGGCACGCGAACGACCGGCGCCGGCTTCAGACCCATCCAGCCGCGATAAAGCCGCACAGTCTCGACCATGGTCACGGCCTGCGGCCCCGGCATGTCAAACGATTGGCGCGCCGGCGCACCCGGCTTCACCGCCGCGACGACGGCGGCGCACACGTCGCCCAGCGGAATCGGGCGGAAGGTCTGGTCGCCGCCCACGACCGGGCTGAACGCCGGGAAGGCCGCCAGCGCCCGGATCAACCCCGTGCCGCCGAAGGCCGCGCGATCCACCACCAGCGATGGCCGCAGGATCAGCCAGTCCAAACCGCTGGCCTCGACCAGTCGTTCGGTTTCGGCCTTTGTGCGGGCATAGGGGGTGCCGGCCGCCTCGTCCGCGCCGACGGCGGAAATATGCACCAGCCGCCGCACGCCCGCCGCCTGACACGCCGCGATCAGGGCGCGCGGTCCATCGACGTGGGCGGCGAGGGTGCTGTCGCCGCCGCCATCCTGCAATACGCCGACGCAGTTCACCACCGCATCCACGCCGTCCAATATCTGCTTCCAGGCCTCGGCCGAGATCAGTCGTGAAAAGTCGGCGGACACCCAGTCAAAACCGGGCGCGCGGCGAGCCGGCTCGGCGATGCGGCGCGCGCCGGCCAGCACGGACCAGCCGGCCGAGGCCAGAGCCGCCCCGACGTGGGAGCCGATGAAACCGTTCGCGCCCAGCACCAGGACCCGTCCGCTCATCCCACCACCCTGTCGCTCAGATCCACACCTTGCGGCGGCATGGCGCACCATGTCGCGCCGGGAAGGCGGCGACGATGGCGTGCGATGAAATCATACAGGGTGTCGCGAACCCCGCGCGGGACGATCCGCCCCAGAACCGCCAGCCGATAGGGCCACGGCAGAAGGGCGGCGATGCCCAGCGCGCCGTCCGAACGCTGGTACGCCACGCCGTCCTGGATCAGCAGCATCGTATAGGGATCGTCGGGATCGACGCCATAGTGGACCAGCAGCGCCCGCCCCAACGTCGACTGGGTGGGCGCCAGACGGATGCTGCCCGCCAGGTCGTGCTTCAGTATCTTGCGCGCCGAGCCCGAGCACAGGGCGCAATCGCCGTCGAACAGCACCAGCGGCCGGTCGTCCGGGAAGGCCGGCACGGCGGGATCCTCACGATAGCTGTAAGCCCCCCGCCCCACCGGTCAGACCTTAGAAGGGAATGTCGTCGTTCAGGTCGTAGCTTTCCTTGGGACCGCTGGGCTTGTTGGCCCCGCCGGTCGAGAAGCCGGACGAATAGTCGTCGTCGCCGCGCCCCCCGTAGTTTCCGCCGCCGCCGTAACCGCCGCCCGACGACCCGCCTTCCGAACGACCGCCCAGCATGGTCAGTTCACCCTTGAAACGGCTGACCACGATCTCGGTCGAATACTTCTCGACACCCTGCTGATCGGTCCATTTGCGGGTCTGGAGCGCGCCCTCGATATAGACGGTCGAGCCCTTCTTCACATAGTTTTCGACCACCTTGACGATGTTGTCGTTGAAGATGACGACCCGGTGCCACTCGGTCTTTTCCTTGCGCTCGCCCGAGGACTTGTCGCGCCAGGTTTCCGAAGTCGCGATCGACAGATTGGCGATCCGGTCGCCGTTGGGCATGGAGCGGATTTCCGGGTCGCGACCCAGATTGCCGACCAGAATGACCTTGTTGACGCTGCCCGCCATGAAAACTTCCTTTTCTCGAAGGGCGGCGCATCTCTGGCCCGCCCTATAATTCAGCCCGATGTCTTAGGGCCGATGCGGATCACCGCCAGCCGCATTCGACATCCGACCCGCCAAACCGGTGGATTAACGAAATGTTCCACCTTTGTTCACGGCACGCAACTTTTACTTCGCGGCAGGCTCCGACGCCACGGCGACCGGACGGCCGGTCTCGTCACGCTGAATGGCGCCGGGTATGGCCAGCCGCCCGTCGCCGGTGCGCGCCATCGAGAAGAAGCGGCTGCCGGTCAGGCTCTTGCCAATCTTGACGCCCTCTCGGTCGATGAAGATGAACCGCCCCTGATAGGCGCCCGCGATCTCCTGGTTCGACCCGCCCATGCGCAGGAAACGCAGACGCATCTCCTCAAGGCGGGCGGCGCATTGCTCCAGTTGCGGCTGGTCGTCGGCGATCTTCTGCAGCCGCGGCGGGGCATTGTCCGGCGTCGCGACGAAATAGCAGGCGCCTTCCGCAAACTCATATTTGGGCTGGTTGGAGCAGGCGCCCAGGACAGCGACCCCGGCGACGGCGGCGAGAACGGCGAGGCGCATCAGTTCATTCCCGGAAATTGGCAGTTGCGATCCTGCTCGGCCAGGGTGCGGAAACGCGCGTTGTCGTTCGACTGTTCCACCCGACGCGGCACCAGACGCAGGGTGGTGTCGCCCCAGCGCCCGTATTGAGCATCGCCCGGCCCGACGCAGGTTCCGGCATACAGCGCCTGGACGCAGGCGTTCAGGCTCATGGATCCCGACAGGGTGCGCCAGTCGGATCCGGTGTGACGCAGGCACGGGCTGCCCGAAGCGGCAGGCGTCGGGCGCGGCGCGGGGGTCTGTTCCACACTGGCGGCCGGCGGGGTCTCGGTCATCTGCACGGCGGGCAGTTGCGGCGGCGGGGCGAAGGCGGCGGTCGGCGCGGCGGCCAGGGCGCCGGTCGAATCCAGCCCGACGTCGAGCGCATCCGTCGCCAGGCCGTTGCGGCGCGCGCAGTCCGCCAACGTCGCCATGCCCACGAACTGACCATCGACGAAGCAGCGCAGTTCGCGTGTCGGCTCCAGGCTGGGCGCCTCGGCCAGATTGACCACCAGCCCGCCCTTGGACGCCGGCGGCGCCTCGGTCGGCTTGTCGCCGCCGCCGGTGAAGATCAGGGCCAGCACGACGGCGGCGACGATCACCACGCCGGCGCCGACCGCCAGGATGACGCGGTTGTCTTTCGGAAGGGCCATGAACGGGCTTTCGCTGAAGGGAAGGCCAATAAGGCCAAGCGGGAGCCGGGCGTCAACCGCCTTGGGCGCGCTTGCGCGGCGTCACGCCGTCAGACGGTTCAGGGCGGCCTGGAAGTTGGCGGCCTGGGTCTGCTGATAGGCGGTGGAGGAGCCGCCGCCCGCCTGGGTGTTGGTGGTCGGCGCCGTCTGCGGTCCCAGGGACCGATAGGCCGATCGCACCGCCGTCATGGCCTGGGCCAGGGCTTCGATCGCGGCCTTGATGCTGGCCGGATCGTTCAGGTTCAGAGTGTTGGGCAGGTTCAGCCCATAGGTCTTGGCCGACTTGTCGCCCGTCTTGCCGACGAAGCCGGGCGACAGCCCCAGCGCCGCCAAGGCGTCCTTGCCCACCGCCCCGGCCGAGATGACGGCGCCTTGCTTGTTGTCGGCGGCCACGATCTGGAGCCGCTGAACCGGCGGCGCGACGCGCGAATCGGTGATGACGGTGGCCTTCAGCTGGCGGTTGGAGGCCGTCATGATCTTCTTGGCCAGGGTGTCCAGCGTGTCCTTGGCCTCGATCGTCACGGCGAAGGCGCGTCCCCCGCCGGCCGGAGAGATGCTGAACTGATCGCCGACGCGCGCCGAGGTGGCCACGGTCAGCAGTCTGGAGTCCGCCTGCATGATCTCGCCCTGCGGCAGGCCCAGCCGGTCCAGAACGCTGGCTCCGTCAGAAACGATGCTGAGGCTGGTCGGCGTGACCTGGTCCCCCTCCCCGCGCCAGGTCTGATTGTATTCGACCGCGCCGGTGGCCAGGTCCAGCCGGGCCAGATAGGCTCTGGTCGGATCGGTCTTTGCGGCGCCCGCGTCACGGTTCGTGCCGGTGATCCAGACCTTGCCGTCCTTGATCTCGACGTCGGCGGCGGTGTCATTGCCAGACCCGCCGAAATAGGTCAGCCGGTCGCTGGCGGCGGATTGCAGATCCGTCGACAGCGTGGCCACGAAGACGTCTGTCCCGCCCGCGTGGGCGTTTGTCACCGTACCGATGTCCAGGGCGGGATTGTCCGTCTGTCCCGTCAGCACGACCTGGCCGTTCTCGACCGAAATCCCGGCGATAGCGCCGCTGGCCAGCCCCAGGTCGCGCGTCGCCGCCAGGGTCGGCACGCCGGCCCCATCCAGGGTGAAGCGGCGCACGACGGCGCGTCCGTCCTCGACCCCTGCAGTGTAGATGTCGGCCCCCGACACCGTCATGGCCTGAACGGAATCGTCGCCATCGGTGCCGAACTGAAGCGTCGATATGTTCACCCCGACATCCGGGCCGTTGATCTTGACCGGCTTTTCCTGGAACGTCTGAAGATAGGAATCCCAGCCGCCAAGGGCCGCCTGGCCCGGCATGGCGGACTTGGAGCGCCCGGCGACATAGACCATGCCGTCCGCGCCGAAACCGACCTCTGTCGCCTCGTCCGCAGCCTTGGCGCCGCGCCGCTGGGTCCACAACTCCCTGCCGTCGTCGTCGAAGACCGTGACGAAACTGTCGGCGGTGTTGGCGACATCGCCGCTCTTGCCCGGCTCCAGCGCCCCGGTGACGGACCCCGCCACCGCGACCCGGCCATCGGCGTCCACCGCGATGGAGAAGCCGTTCGCGATGGACGCGGCGCCCAGCAGCTTGGTTTGGAGCAGGTTTCCGCCGGAATCGTATTTCAGAAGGGCCACGTCGCGGGCGCCCTTGATCGGCTGGTTGGCGGCGCCCTGGGTCAGGTCGGCGACCACCCAGATCGAACCGTCGGGCGCTGGCGCGCTGGCGCGGACGGCCGCGACCCCGGCGGGCAGATCGGTCTGTCCCGCCCGCCCCTCGACCCAGAAGGGATCGTCGACGCCCTGCTGGGCGCCAGGCGCCGCGCCGCCGTCCGCCTGGAACTTCAGCAGCTGCGCCGCGCCCTTGGCGCCGGAGCCTTGGGTCACATAGACCGCATCAGACGTATCGACGGCCTGGAAGCCGACGGTTTCGCCCACGGCGCCGCGCACGCGCAGCGCCCACTGGTCCGGCCCAGCCGGCAGGGTGATGGTCCTGGAGCCGCTCTTGATGACCTTGGGCTGGCTCTCGATCATCTGACGCTCGACGCGGGTGTCGACCCCGGCGGCCTCCAGCGCGCCGTTGATATGGGCGATCACATTGTCCATCGTCCGGGGCGTGGCGCCCATGTCGGACAGGTCGATCCCGATCGACTGCGTCCCGGCGTTGGTGCGGATGGTGACAGCGAACTTCACGTTGCCCTGAAACGCCTTGACGCTGTCGCTCAGCGCGCCGTCGTGAATCGGGGTCGTGGTGAAGGTGGTCTGGGCCTTTTCCAGCGCAAAACCGGTTTTGACCGTGGACTTGGACACGCCCTGCACCATCCGCACGTCTTCGAAACCGGCGGACTTCAAATAGTTGGACATCTCGACCATGCCCGCCTCGAACCGCTTGCCGACCTGGGCGGCTTCGGCGCTGCTCAAGCCCTTGGCGTTGGCGCGGTCGGCCAAGGCGCTGAGGGCGTTAAGCCCCTGATAAAGAGCGAACAACTTGCGATAGTCGGCCGAGCCGCCGGCCATGTCGAGATCGACGGCGGCCTCGTTGATCAGTCGCCGCCCGGCCAGCGCGGCGCGCACCATGTCGCTGGCCTTGGGCGCCGCTGCGGCGGCGGTGGAGGCCCACGGCGCCGTCGGCTGGGTCTTCTTGGCCTTTACAGGCGCGGCCATGCCGATAGGCGACGACGACGCCCCCGTCGACGTCCCGAACAGACCCAGCAGATAGCTGTTGTTGATCATTCAGGCGGCTCCGCGTCGATCATGCCGCCCGTCCCGATAACGAACCCTTAAATCCCGATCAGCCCTTGAACAGCGACAGGATGATCTGCGGCGACTGGTTGGCGATGGACAGGGCCTGGACGCCCAGTTGCTGCTGCACCTGCAGGGCGGTCAGGCGGGCGCTTTCCTTGGCCATGTCCGCATCCACCAGATTGCCGATCCCCGCCTCAAGCGCGTCGGACAATTTGCCGACATAGGTGGTGTGACGTTCGATCTGCTTGGACTGGGCGCCCAGTTCGGCCAGGCGCGCCGTGCTGGTGGAGATGGCGGCGTTGATCCGCGACAGGGCGTTGTCGGCATTAGCCTTGCTCAGCAGATCGGGCGCCGTCGTGGCGGGCGTCGCCGCTGCGTTGGCGGCCAGACCCAGACCCGTCAGGGTGAGGTTTTGGCGGTTCAGCGTGATGGTTTCCGCACCATCGGCGCTGGCCAGGAAGTTGATGCCGGCGGTCGCCGACCCGTCCAGAATGTTGGATCCGTCGAAGATCGCATTTTCCGCGAAAGACTGAACAGACTTCAACAGCGCCTGGAACTCGTCGTTGTAGGAGGTCCGCATCGCCAGGGTGGCGCTTTCGTCGGAGGCGGCGGTCGCCTTGCTCTTCAACTCGACCAGAAGGTCCGAAATCTGCTCGCCGGCCGCCAGCGACACATCGGCGATCGAGGTCGCGCGTTTCAGGCTGGTCGCGACGGCTTCCAGCGATCCGCGATCCGCGCGCTGGCCTTGAGCGACGGCCCAGACGGCCGCGTTGTCACGCGCGCCCTGAACCTTCAGCCCCGTGTTCACCCGGCTCTGCGTCGAGGCCAACTGATCGTTGGTTCGATTCAGGTTCTGCAGGGCGATCATCGCCGAGGTGTTGGTGTGGATGCTGGTGGTCATGGCTTCAAGCCCCGGACGTTCTGTGGCGTCCAGTGTTAACCATGAGTCGTGATCGGAGTGTTAACGGGCCGGAAACCATGATTGCGCCGTCCGGCAGGCCGGCGGCGTTCAAATCTTCAGAACCGTTTCCTGTCGTCAGACCGAGGTGTCGACCACCCTGCCGCCGCGATAGGTCGGATCGACGGCCAGCTTCTCCACGTCCTCGCGCGGCAACTGACGGATCACCTCGCCCGTCACCCGGTCCAGAACCTTGTAGACGTAGCGGTTGTTGCCGATCGCCTCGATCGTCAGGCGATACTGGCCGACGTCGCTGTTGTCGTTTCGGGCGTGGTGATGCGCGACCGAGCCGGACGCAGGCGTTGAGGCGGTCTGGGGTACGCTTGTTACTCTCGCGACATGGTTTGTCATGGCTCCCCGCGTGAATGGGTCCACGCGCCTCTAGGGGGTGACGGACGCTCGGCCGGGGCGACGGGGCCGCCCCGGCCGGTCGCCTTAGCGGAACAGGCCCAGCAGGATCGAGCTGGACGAGTTGGCGATCGACAGCGCCTGCACGCCAAGCTGTTGCTTGGTCTGCAAGGCCGTCAGCTTGGCGCTTTCCTTGGCCAGATCGGCGTCCACCAGATTGCCGACGCCGGATTCCAGCGCGTCCTGAAGCTTGCCGACGAAGTTGATCGTGCGACCGACAGACTTCGACTGAGTGCCCAGGGTCGCCATGTCGGTGGTCATAGCCTTGATGGCTGCGTCAACCTTGGTGGCGAAGGCGGCTGTGGTCGCGGCGTCCGTCGGAGCGGCGGCGGTCGCCGTGATGTCGGTGATCGCCGTGGCGGCCGCCTTGTCCGTCGTTCCGAAGCCGATCTGGTAGGTGTTGCCCGTCGACGCCGTCGAGGTCGTGACATTGGTCGCCGTGGTGGTGTTCCACAGGTTCACGCCGTCGAAGCTGGCGCCTTTCAGAGCCGAATCGACCTCCTTGCCCAGCGCGTTCCAGTCGGCCAGATAGGCCGCCTGGGCGTCGCCCGACGAAGACGCGATATTGACCGCCAGGGCCTTCATCTCTTGCAGGGCGGACACGGCTGTATCGCCCGCGGCCAGGGCGACGTCGATGACCGACTGGCCCCGTTGCAGCGAGTTCTTGACCGCATCCTGCGCGCCCATGTTGGCCCGCTGGCTCGTGGCGATGGCGAAGATGGCGCCATTGTCCTTGGCCGAAGACACCTTCTGACCGGTGTTGATCCGGTTTTGGGTCGTCTGCAGCTGAGCGTTGGTGTTGTTGAGGTTCTGCAAGGCGATTGCAGCGCCGTAGTTGGTATTGATGCTGTTAGCCATTTTGGCTGTCCTTCTTCACTTCGTGATGGCCGTCGCCTTTTTGGCGACGGGAGCGTTTTGCTCGGGGTAGTCGGCGGCCGGCCGAAGCCGGCCCCCGGTGATGAAGCCTTGGCGCGCCGTCGAAACGGATCACGCCTCCGGGCCTCAGCGGAATAGGCTCAGCAGGCTCTGGCTCGAGGAGTTGGCGATCGACAACGCCTGAACGCCGAGTTGCTGCTTGGTCTGCAGCGCCGTCAGCTTGGCGCTTTCCTTGGCCAGGTCGGCGTCCACCAGATTGCCGATGCCGGCCTCAGTCGCGTCCTGCAGCTTGCCGATGAAGGTCAGCTGACGGCCGACCGACTTGGACTGGGTGCCCAGGGTGGCCAGGCTGGTCGTCACGGTCTTGATCGCGGCGTCCACATTCGTGACGGTCGCATTGGCGGCCGTGATCGCGCCCGTGTTGACGGCTGTCAGGGTGGCGTCGGCCGACGGCGCGGCGGCGAAGCCGATCCCATAGGTGCCGCCCGACGTATTGGTCGTCAGGTTGGTGACGGCGGCCGTGGTCCACAGATTGGCGCCGTCGAAGCTGGCCCCCGAAAGCGCAGACGCGACTTCCTTGCCCAGGGCGTTGTAGTCGGCCAGATAGGCCTTCTGCGCGTCCGAGTCGGCTGCCGACGACTGGATGTTGACCGCCAGGGCCTTCATCTCCTGCAGGGCCGAGGTCGCGGTGTCGCCCGCCGCCAAGGCCACATCGACGATCGACTGACCGCGTTGCAGCGAGTTCTTGACCGCATCCATGGCGCCCATGTTGGCGCGCTGGGTCGTCGCGATGGCGAAGATCGCGCCATTGTCCTTGGCCGAGGAGACCTTCTGACCGGTGCTGATCCGGTTTTGGGTCGTCGACAGGGCGGCGTTGGTGGCGTTGAGATTCTGCAGCGCGATGGCCGCGCCGTAGTTGGTATTGATGCTGTTAGCCATTTTGGCTGTCCTTTTTCACTTCAAGTGATTTCCGGCGTCATTTTGACGCCAGGAGCTTTTTGCTCGGTGGGTAAGAAGCAATTGCCGGGCCAGGCCGGCCTAGCGGAAAATCGCATAAGTCACTGTTGTTACATGTTAACCTATGATTTACCGTCCTTCCTTCTCGGCAGAACTTGCCGAGTCGACCGCTGCACCCGGCAAGATTTGCCTAGGCACAGGCGCGCTTTAGGGGGCGGGCGCGCGACTGGCCCGCGCCCAACCGTCAGGCCGAACCGCCGCCTTAGTTGCGGAACAGGCTCAGCAGGCTCTGGCTGGAGGAGTTGGCGATCGACAACGCCTGGACGCCCAGTTGCTGCTTGGTCTGCAGCGCCGTCAGCTTGGCGCTTTCCTTGGCCAGGTCGGCGTCCACCAGATTGCCGATGCCGGCCTCGGTCGCGTCCTGCAGCTTGCCGATGAAGGTCAGCTGACGGCCGACCGACTTGGACTGGGTGCCCAGGGTGGCCAGATTGGTGGTGACTTCCTTGATCGCCGCATCGACGATGGTGGTCGTGGCGCCGGCCCGATCAACTGCGCCGCCCGAGACAGCCGTGATCGGGGCCGCCGCAGCCTTGTCCACCGCACCGAAGCCGATCTGATAGGTTCCGCCGCTGACGCTGGTGGTCAAGTTCGTCGCCGTGGTCGTGTTCCACAGGTTCACGCCGTCGAAGCTGGCGCCCTTCAGCGCCTTGTCGATCTCGCCGCCTAGAGCGTTGAAATCCTTCAGATAGGCGGCTTCGGCGTCGGAGCCGGCGACCGACGACTGGATGTTGACCGCCAGGGCCTTCATCTCTTCGAGCGCAGCGGTGACGGTGTCGCCGGCGGCCAAGGCGACGTCGACGATGGATTGGCCGCGTTGCAGCGAATTCTTGACCGCATCCATGGCGCCCATATTGGCGCGCTGGGTCGTCGCGATGGCGTAGATCGCGCCGTTATCTTTGGCGGTGGCGACTTTCAGGCCCGTGTTGACACGGTTCTGCGTGCGATCCAGCTGAGCGTTGGTCGCATTGAGGTTCTGCAGCGCGATGGCGGCGCCGTAGTTCGTATTGATGCTGTTAGCCATTTTGGCTTTTCCTGTTCACTTCGTGTGATGTCCGACGCCATTTTAGCGTCAGGAGCGTTTTGCTCGGTCACATCAGGAGCAAGGGCGGGGCCAGCTTCCAGACCGTGTTCTGACCTGACGCCGCCCTGATTTCATTGAACTTATTTGAGAGAGCGGCGAGACGACCCGGCAAGTCCGGCCATCGGGCGGCAGAAGTTGCCGAGTCGTTTCTGCAGGGCTTTCATCGCCGCGCGCCCTGCCCGGTCCGTTGCGCCGCCTGCATGGCCCATTAGACCAGCAGCGTTTCGCTCTAGGCGTCGCGCGCCGTCGGCTCAGCCGGCAGGACGGCCAGGGCGCGCGGTCGCGTCGCCGCCTCGGCCGAGGCTGAGAGAGCCCGATATTGCGCGGTCGCCAAACGCTTCTGACGAACGTCCAGAGGGTCCCAGCGAAGGCCCGAGCCGCCCAGCAGGACGACGAGGCAGGCCACGGCTGCGGCGCCCGCCGCCAGCCAGCCCAGGGGCATCAGAGCGCGCAACAAGGACGGACTCATGGAAACGCCTTTCGGTCCAGTTCGAAGTGCGGCCCGTCGCGCAGCGTCTTCCAGTCGCCGCCCCAGATCAGCGGCGTCTCATGCTCATGCGCCGCCGTCTTGAACGCCTCGGCGATCCGGCCATACAGCGGCCAATCCCAACGCACCTGCCCCTCGACCAGGGCGGCGACGTCGACGGCATGGCCGGTCAGGTGCCGCGACCGCTGGGTCCGGCTGGCCCCGGCCTTGACCAGGAGCGCCTGACGCTCGGGCGTGCGCAGCCCTTCGGTGATCATGAAGTCCACCGACGAGCGGACGATGGCCGCCTCGACCACGGCGACCAAGGCCGGATGTACGCCCTGCAGCCGCGCACGCGAGCGGACGGACAGACGAAAGCTCATGGCCGTCCTCCCGGCATCCCTAGCCGCGCATTGGCCGACAGGGCGATCAGCTGCTGGGCCGTCGGCGCCACCAGGTAGAGGACCAGGATCAGCGCCAGCAGCCCCATCAAACCGTCCGCCGTGCGCGGCAGCATCTGCGGCGGCATCCGCCCCACCACCTGCATCAGCAGAACCCACAGCCCCGCGCTGACCGCAAAGGCGTAGAGGCGCCGAAACAACCAGCGTCCCTCGGCCAGAGGTTTCTGAACTCGCCCGCTCATCGTCCGTCCTCCTCGTCATAGGGGGCCGGATCGCAGCGGCCGTCCCAGCCCGACTGCGCCCGCCATTCCGTATCGCTGAGACTGTCGGGCGCTTCCCACGCCTCGTCCTCCAGCACCTCGACCGGCTCGGCCGGATGTCTACGCCGGCTCATCCGACCACCGTCAGCCGAACCGCGCCGCCCGCGCCCGCGCCTCCCACGCCGCCCGCCGTCAGACCCGCGCCGCCTCCACCGCCCCCGGCCCCGAACCCGCCGCCGGGGCCGCCCGGCGACCCTGCGCCGCTGGCCGAGGCGTTTCCGCCCCCGCCGCCTCCGCCGACCAACGACAGCGTCGGATCGGACGCCGCGCCCGCCGCACCCGCAGCCCCGCCCGGTGCGCGCGCCGTCGACCAGCCGCCGGACCCGCCGACGCCGCCCGCTCGTGTGATATCGGCCGCGCTCAATCCGCCGCCGCCCGCGCCGCCGCCCGGACCGTCGGGGCACAGGCTCTCGCCCCCCGCGCCGCCAGACGCCGTGATCGAGGACGCCCCGCCCCCGTTCGCCGGGCGCAGACCCAGGCCGCCGGAACCGCCGGCCGCTCCCCCGACCGCGCCGGTCGATCCCGCCGACCCGCCCGAGGCGCGCAGCAGGACGACGCCATTGATCGCGACCCGGCTTTCGCCGCCCGCCCCGGTCTGCCCGCCCGCGCCGACCGTGATCGACAGGGCGCCGTCCAGATCCTCGACCGCCCAGCGAGCCCGGCTCAGACCGCCTGCGCCCCCGCCGCCCCCGCCGAAACGGGCGGTTCCCGCGGGTCCGGCCAGACCGGCGCCGCCCGCACCGCCGCCGCCGACGCAGACCGCCTCGATCCAGCGCGCCCAGGCCGGGGGCGAATAGTCTCGGTCGGCGCTCACTAGGATCGTCTCGCGCCGCACCGCGCCCTGATCGAAGGCGGCGCGGCCGGTGGCGCGATCGACACGGAAGACAGAGCGCCAGACGCCCGCCTCGTCGCAGGTCTTCAGCGCCAGATCGTCGTCGCCAATCAGGCCCAGTTCGGCGCGGGCGGCGTATCCGCTCTGGAACAGCAGCGACAGCACATCGCCGGCCGCCTGTTTGTTGAACGTCAGCCGCAAATCGCCGTCACCGCCCTCTTCGACCGTCCGTGCGGTGAACAAGGCGGCGTTCAGCTTGGCCGCCAAAGGATTGGCCGCATCCGCCGTGGTCCCCAGCCCCAGCCGGGTCAGCCCCTGCGCCTCGCGCAGCCAACACCCCAACGGCGTCCAGCCCGCATGGTCCCGCACCACCACCACCGCTTCGTCCCGCACCACGGCGATCAAGCCGGGGGGCGTCGGCACTGCGGTCCAGCCGCCTGCCTCGAACCGCATCAGGCTGCCCTCGCCTCGCCCCGCCCACGCCGCGCCCTGGGCGTCGGCCGGCAGGATGTAGAGGTCGCCATCCGCCGGATCGCCCGGCTGGGTCGCCGTCGTCCGGCTGACCGCCGCCGTCTGCAACAGGGCGTCCAGCCGCGTCAGGGCCGTGTTCAGGGTCACATGTTTCTGCATCTGCCCCGCCGCCAGATAAGGCAGGGCCAGACGCGCGCTGAAGTCGTCGCTCATCGAAATCTCCGTTGTCGTCGGAGATCAGTCTGCTTGCGTTGCGTCCTCAGGCCGGAAGATGGTCGCTGGCGCCCGCCAAGTTACTGTTTTCACGCGATTTCATTCCGGCAGATAGGATGGAGCGCGCCCCCCAGCCATCCTATTTCAGTCGTGCAGATAGACGATCCGCTTCAAGCCTTTTTCGCGCTGCACCTTGGCCTCATGAAGATCGTGGTCGCCGCTGGCGCGGGCGTTGGCCTCGCTATCCTCGACCCAGTGGGTGCTTTCGATATGTTTCTGCAGCGCCCGCGCCGCCATCAGTTGGCCCGGAAAGAAGGTGTCCACCAGATCACCGGCCAGCGGCACCGTTCCTGTCGCCGCGTCGAAGGCCATATAGGCGCCCATCCGCGCCAGGGTCGCGGGCGTCGCCTTGGCCCGCACCGCCTGCAGCATCAGCCAGCCGCCGGTGCCCACCGTATAGGCCGTGCCCACCACCGGCACCCAGGTCAGCAACGCATCCAGACCCATGCCGAACGGCCCGATGCCGATGACCCGGTCCGACAGCTTCTTGACGCCCTCGACATTGGACCAGATGTTTTCGATATCGCGGATTGACCGTGCGGCCATATCGCCCTCCAAGCGTCGCCCTAACGCGGGACGACGCGCCCTTGTTCAATCCGAAAGGTCGGTGCGCCGATGACCCTGTTCAAGCTGACGGCCAACGCACTGGCCGGCGTCGCCCTGGCGGGTCTGGCGGTGTTCGGGATCGCGGCCCTGAGCGGCGTCGGCCATCGGTGGGTCGACATCCTGGCCCAGTTCACCGCTCCGGCTCTGTTGGCGGCCATGGCGGCGACCGCCGTCTGTCTGTTGCTGCGGCTATGGCCCGCCGCCGGCGTGGGTGCGGCGGCCTGTCTGGTGCTGGCGATTGCGGTCTGGCCTCAGTGGACGCCGACGCGCGGGACGGCCGCGACGGACACGCCTATCGTGCGGCTGTATTCGGCCAACCTGTGGGTTTTCAACACCAACGTCGAGGCCATGCGCCGCTCCATCGTCGCGGCCGACGCCGACATCCTGGTGCTGGTCGAGGTGGGCGACGCCCCGGCGGCCCAACTGGACACGCTTTTGGCCGGCTATCCCCACCGCACCGCCATCAGGCGGATGCGGGGGCCTGGCGACCATGCCCAGTCCATCGTCGCCTCGCGCTATCCGATCGTCCAGCGCCTGCCCGACCGGCCGGACGGCCTCAGCGCGGCCGGCGCCGTCGTGGAGACGCCCATCGGGCCGATCAACGTCTTCGCCGTGCATCTGACCCGGCCCTGGCCCTATCAGTATCAGTGGGGCCAGATCACCCAGGTCATGGCCCTGACCCAACGGCGGCTGGCCGCGCCCGCCAATCCCGTCATCGCCGCCGGCGACTTCAACAGCGTCTCGACCGCGCGGATCGGCAAACAGATTCAGGCCGACATGAACCTGATCCCCGCGCCCGGCTGGCCCGGCACCTGGCCCAGCCAAGCCCCTGCCTTCGCCGGCATCACCATCGACCAGGTCTATCGGTCGCCTGACCTAGCCCTGATCACGCGCCGCCTGGGCCTGCCCACCGGCTCGGACCACCGGCCGGTCGTCACCGAGTTCACCCGCGCCGGCTAGAGCGTTCGGCGGTTGTTTGGGACTTGAAAGCATAAGGGTTCGCCACAACGGACATAGCCCTGTCACGGCGAACACAACGGGGACATGTTCCGGTTCGGCGAGCCTTGAAGTCCTGCGGCGGCGAAGCCGCAGGTTCATCGATGGCTTTCAGAGACTGGCAGCCGACGCGCGTTCGGTCTCGTCGTAATCTGCGTGACCCGGCTGTGTTCTTTGTGATGAACGCCCTGTCAGGCCCGCATCAACTCAAGCGTCGCTGGCTCTAGCCGCGATCAACGCCTTCAGCCGCGCCTCGTGCCCCTCGGTCGGAAAGTCGTCGGCGATCCAGCCGTCCTCGAACGCTTTCAACAGCCGCCCCGTCTCCGGTCCCGGCGTCACGCCCAGTCGCGCCAGGTCGCGACCGCTGACCGGCGGCTTCGGCGACGTCCAATCGGCCGCCAGCGCCCTCAGGGCCGAGCCGTCGCCGCCCCCCGCCGCCTCGGCCCGCGCCAGCCGATCCTCGAAGGCGCTTCGCCCCAGCCGATACAGGGCCGCCCGCGCCCGGACCGCCCCCATGTCCGGCGCGACGACGGGACCGTCCGTTACCGCCGCCGTCAACCGATCCCGCTGCGCGTTCGACAGGCGCAACGCCGCCGCCACGTCCGCCACCGCCGCCGCCTCGGCGGGCAGCAGGGCCGACAGCCGCAGGACAGGATCGGGCGTCAGATCGCAGATGGCCTGAAACAGCGTCAGCGGCTGGACCTGCGGCAGCACCTGCTCCAGCACCCCCGCCTCGGCCATCGCCTGCACCGCCGGTCGCGGATCGGGCGCGGCCAGCAGTTTCAGCAGTTCCTTGGACACCCGCTCGGCCGACAGCTGATCCATGCCGGCCTTCAGCGCCGCGCAGGCCGCCAGCCCATCAGCGTCGGGCGCGCCCCTTCCATACCAGGCGTAGAACCGGAAAAAGCGAAGGATACGCAGATAATCCTCACGGATGCGCGTCTCCGCCTCGCCGACGAAGACGATCCGCCCCGCCGTCGCATCGGCCAGGCCGCCCCCCGTCGGATCGAACACCTGGCCCGCCGCATCCGCATAGAGGGCGTTCAGGCGAAAATCGCGCCGCGCCGCATCCTCGGCCCAGTCCTGGGTGAAGGCGACCACGGCGCGCCGTCCGTCGGTCTCCACATCGCGACGCAGGGTGGTGATCTCATAGGGTCGGCGCTCGGACACCCCCGTCACCGTGCCGTGCTCCACCCCGGTCGGCACGGCCTTCAGCCCGGCGGCCTTCAGGGCGGCCATCGTCTGGGCGGGCGTCAGTAGGGTGGCGATGTCGATGTCGTCGACGGGCTGGTCCAGCAGGCTGTTCCTGACGCAGCCGCCGACGAACCGCGCGCAGCCCGGCCCGCCCGCCGTCTCCAGGGCCGTCATCACCGCGCGGGTGGCCGACGCCTCCAGCCACGGCTGACCGCGCATCGACACGCTCACGCCGCGTCCTCGTCGGCGGCGGCGGCGGGATGGGTCTCGTCGCCGTACAACCGCGCGTGCAGCCCCTTCAGAATGCCGGCCGTCACGCCCCAGATGTAACGTTCGCCCCACGGCATGGCCCAGAACCAGCGCCGCAGCCCCTCGTCCAGGTCATAGAAGTCGCGCCGATGGTTGGCCGCATCCATCAAAAAGTCCCACGGCGTCTCGAACACCTCGGCGACCTCGTCCGGCGACGGCGTGACGGTCGGCGCTGCGTCCAGCCAGCCGATCACCGGCGTCACCAGAAAGCCGGTTCCGGTCTCATAGGCGTCAGACAGGCCCAGCACCTGGACGGCGGACGGTTGGAGGGCCACCTCCTCGTCCGCCTCGCGCAGGGCCGCCTGAACCGCGTTTTCGCCGGGGTCCAGCCGCCCGCCGGGAAAGGCGATCTGGCCCGTGTGCCGCGCGAGGGTGTCCGCCCGGCGCGTCAGAAGCACCGTCGCCCCCTCGGGCCGGGCCACCACGGGGATCAACACCGCCGCAGGCCGCAGTTCCCCCGCCGCCCGCGCACTGCCGGGGTTCAGGTCATAATCGGATCGGTCGGGCTTCACCCCCGGCCGCCAGACCGGCGCCAGCTTCTGCGTCAGGCGCGCCTTTAGCGTGTCCAAGCTCACGCCACCGATCCCAGCGAAAAGGCCTGACCGGCCGACCGGACGATCAGCCGCCCGTCCACCTCCTCGGCCAGTTCCACCAGTTCGTAGAACACCGGCCGCGCGATCCGCGCCCACAGACTGCGGCGCACATGGATGCGGGGCGCCGGCTCGCCCGTCACCGGATCAGTCTCGACCTCGATGGGGTCGTCGGGACCGGCCCGCACCTCGTCGCCCACATCGGTCGTGAAAAACAGGTCTTCACCCTCGCGCCCCAGGGCCACCGCCCGAAACGGCAGGTCCTCGACCCGGATCTTCATCTTCTCGACGGGCGTGACGAGATGATAGCCGTCGTGATCCTTGCGCAGGACCGTGGAGAACAGCCGCACCAGCTCCGTGCGGCCGATAGGCGATCCCTCGTGCATCCACACGCCGTCGCGCCGAATGACGATGTCGATTTCGCCGCAATGCTCGGGGTTCCACAGATGAACCGGCGGGATGCCCCGTCCCGGCGCCTGATTCGCCGCTTGCGCCAGGGCGTTCAGCCCGGTCTTTGATGCCTCGTCCGCCATTCGCAAGACTTAGGCGCGCCGGATCGGTTCGTCACCTGTCCAGCACGCCTTCGGCCCTCGAGGTCGACGGATCAGAACTTGCGGCCGAACCCCACGGACACGACCCACGGGTCCAGGTTCACGTCGCTTTTCAACGCGCCGTCGTTGATGTCGGCGTCGGTGTTGAACCACACCTTCTTGACGTCGACATTCAGGCTCCACGGTCCCTTGACGCCGATGTCCGCGCCCGCCTGCAGGGCGTAGCCGAAGCCGTCGTCCAGCTTGACCTTGAAGTTGTTCTTATCCTTGCCGTCGAAGAAGACCATGTAGTTCACGCCAGCCCCGACATAGGGGCTGAAGCGGCCTTCGGTCAGCGGGCGGTATTGCAGGGTCACCACCGGCGGCAGGACCCAGGTTTCGTGAACCGCGACATCCGTGGCGCCGCCCTTGGCGCGGATCTCATGCTGGGTGGCGCCCAGAATGGCCTCGATGGCCAGATGGTCGGTCAGGAAATAGGTGAAGCCCAGGGTGGGCATGACGCTGTCGCCCACATCGACGTGCAGGCCGCTGTCGGCGCCGGCGGCGGTGGTGATGGCGTCGTCCGCCTGAGAGAAGACATCGGTCAGGCGACCGGTGACGATCCAGTCGCCGGCGCGCGGCGTAGTCCAGGCGTCCGCGCTCGCGCCGGCGGCGCTCTGGGCCAGGACCGGCGTGCTGACGGCGGCCGCCGCGACGGCGGCCATGATGGCGAACTTACAAGCTTTCACTTCGGTTATCCCCGACGTCCAGGCCGCCTGATGCGGCCGCTTTTCGGCGTCGGGGGCGTGATGCGCGCGGTCGGCGGGGCGCGCCTTGATCCAGCGCAAAAATCCTTATCGACCGATGGCGACCGCGCCGGATACGGTCGGGGCGCCTGTCGCCAGCCAAAGGATGCGCCGACGATCCACCGGCCCGGGCAGCACCACCTCTGGCGCGGGGACGAAGCCGAAACGCTCGAAATAGGCCCGGTCGCCCACCAGCAGCACCCCGCCGACCTGCCCGGCCAAGGTCCGTGCATGATCCAGACAGGCCGCGATCAGTTCGGCGCCCAGGCCGTCGCTGCGGCGCCCGGCGTCCACCGCGATGGGCCCCAGGAACAAGGCCGGCGTCGGCCCGACCCTGACGGGCCACAGGCGCACCGAGCCGATCACCCGACCTTCCACATGGGCCACGAAACCGGCCGATGGCGCCGACCCTTCGCGCAGGCGCTCGGCCGTCTTGGAGAACCGTCCCGGCCCGAAGGCGGCCATGACCAGCGCCTCCACGCCTTCGGCGTCAGCCGGGGTTTCGGCTCGGATACGGCTGACAGCCGGGGGCATGGCGAGGGCGTGCGACATTGGCGCGCGCACCTAGAAGCAAAGCTGCGCCAAATCAAGGCGCAGTCTTGCGACGGTCAGCCCACCTTGGAGAAGTCCGGCGCCCGCTTCTGGGTGAAGGCCATGAAGGCCTCCATCGCCTCGGGGCTCTTCATCTGCGACACGAAGGCTTCGCCCTCGCGCTGCATCAGGTCCCACAGCGCCTCGGCATCGCGCATCAACCGCTTGGTCTTGCGGATGGAGTTCGGCGCCCTTGCGGCGACCTTCGCGGCCAGGTCCGCCGCCGTCGCATCGACCTGATCGGCCGGAACCGCCCGATTGGCCATGCCCCAGGCCAGGGCCGTGCGCCCGTCCACAGCCTCGCCGAAAGCCAGCATCTCGAAGGCGCGCTGATGGCCGATCACCGCCGGCAGCAACAGGCTGGACGCCGCCTCGGGCGCGATGGCCAGATTGACGAAGGGCACGGACAACAGGGCGTCCTCGGCCAGGACCACCAGGTCGCAGTTCAGCAGCATGGTCATGCCCACGCCCACGGCGCGCCCCCTGGCGGCGGCCACGGCCGGCTTGTCCAGATCGGCCAGCGACTTCAGGAACCGGAACACCGGCAGGTCGGAAGGCGTCTGGGTTTGCGATCCTAGGCTGATGAAATCCTGAATATCGTTCCCGGCGCAGAAACTGTCGCCCTCCGCCCGGAACAGCAGCACCCGAACCGCATCGTCGGTCCGGGCCCGTTCGCTGGCCTCGGCCAGGCCCGTGTACATGGCCTGGGTCAGGGCGTTTTTCTTGTCTGGCCGGTTCAGCGTCACGGTCAGGACGCCATCGGCCAGTTCGGTGCGGATATGTTCGCTCACGTCGTTTCCTCGTCCTGTTCGACGGCGGTCCACCAGTCGACGCCGTTCTCGTCGCGCGTCCGTCGGGCGCGCCCGCGCTTTTCCAGATAGTTCAGATGCGCCTGAGCCTCGCCGGTCGCCATGCCCAGCACACCGTCTCCGACCGTCCGACCGAACACGGCCGGAAAGCCGTCGATCACCCTAGACGGTTGACGCAACGTCCGCTCAAGCCGTTTCAGCGCCGTCTCGTGCCCGCGCTTCAGCGCCTCCAGCCGCGCATGAACGCCGCAAAAGGGCTCGCCGTGCGCCGGCAGGATCAGCGCGCCCTCGGGCATTATCCCACGCAGCCGGTCCAGCGACGCCATCCAGTCGCCCAGCGGGTCCGCCATCGGCTCGGTCGGCCAGACCGAGACGTTCGACGATATGCGCGGCAGGATCTGATCCCCGGCCAAGAAAACATCGTCCGACCGCCGCCACAGGCAAACATGCTCAGGGCTGTGGCCCGAGCCGATCACCACCGTCCAGTCGTCGTCGCCGATCCGAACCGCATCGCCGTCCGACAGCCGACGATGGCTGCGCGGCATCGGCGCGACGCCCTTGGCGAACCCGCCATAGTCCCCGCGCCATTTTTCGATCTGATCTTCCGTCCAGCCGGCGGCGCGGAAGAACCGCACGCCGTCCTTGGGCGCATCGCCGGCCTCCTCGGCCATCAACATCCGGGCCGTCACATATTCCAGCCGCGACATCCACAGCGGCGCCCCCGACCGCTCGCACAGCCAGCCGGCCAGGCCGATATGGTCGGGGTGCATATGGGTGCAGATCAGCCGCGTGATCCGCCGCCCCTCCAGCGGTCCCGCCAGCGCCGTCTCCCACGCCGCCACGGTGTCTGGCGTCCGCAGCCCGGTGTCGATCACCACCCAGCCCGCGCCGTCCCGCAGCGCATAGGCGTTCACATGATCCAGTTGAAACGGCAGGGCGAACCGCAGCCACAGCACGCCGCGCGCAACCTCGACCGCCTCTCCCGGCGCCGGGACGCCGGCGAACGGATAGGTCAGCCCCCGCGCATCTCTCGTCACCGCCGCAGCGCCATCGTCCGCCAAGTCCGTCTCCTATCGCAACGCATCGCGTTGTAGTCTGGCGCTGCCGGTCGCGTCCACCCGCCTTGACCCGGACCCAATAGGCGGTCACGAAGTCTGCCAGTCTTCAGAACCCAGGTGTTTCCCAATGAAATCCCGTCTTCTCGCCGCCGTCGCGGCGCTTCTGTTCAGCGCGGCGGTCGCTGCGCCCGCCCTGGCGCAAGATGCGGAGACACACTCCGCTGACCCGCAAAACGGCGTACGGGCCACCACCCAGGCCGTGACGCCGTCACGTATTAGAGGGCGAAACAACGAACCCCGTCGCGAACGTGCGCCGGCCGCCCCCACCGCCGAGCAAATCCTGGCGGCCGCCCAGGAGCAGATGGCCCTGACCACGACGGGCTGTCAGGTCAGCGAAGCCAAGCTGCTGGGCAAGACGGCCGCCGGCACCACCGTCTATGAAGTCGCCTGCGGCGCCGCGCCGGGCTATATGGTCGAAACCAAGACGCCGCCCGAGGCGTCCAGCTGCATCATCCTGGCCCACACCGCCGAGCAGCGCCGCGCCGCCGATCCGGCGGCCGACGTCGGCCCCCAATGCACCATCGCCGCCAACACCGACACGCAGAAGTTCCTGCGCGAATACGCCAAACAGGCGGGCGTGCCCTGCACCGTCGATCAGGCCAAGATTCTGGGCCAGTCCGGAGCCGGCGCGATCGTCTATGAAATCGGCTGTTCGGACGCCGCCGGATACTGGATCAAGCAGGACGCCGGCGCCTGGACCAAGACCCCCTGCATCCAGGTTCTGGCCGAAAACGGAAAGTGCGACTTCACCACCACCGCCGAGAACGCGGGCTATGTGAAGACGCTGCTGGCCGGATCGGCCGCCGCGCCCTGCAACGTCACCGAGGCCCGCCTGATGGGTCAGAACGCCAACGGCGTCTTCTATGAAGCCAAGTGCGAGGGGGCAGACGGCGTCATCGCCCGCCTGAACGCCGAGAACGTGGTTCAGCAGATCTACCCTTGCACCACCGCCCAGCAGATCGGCGGCGGCTGCAAGCTGACGACGGCCCCGGCCGCTGCGCCTGCCCCCGCCGGCGGCCGCCCGTAGGCGACAGTCAGATATCGACAAGGAAAGGCCGCCGGGCGATCCGGCGGCCTTTTTCTTTTGAACGACGGTCTTTTCGGATCGCGAGACGCAGCCTAAGCCTTGACCCCATGCGCATCGCCACCTGGAACGTGAACTCCGTCAACGCCCGCCTGCCCACCGTGCTGGCGTGGCTGGAACAGGCCGCCCCCGACGTCGCCTGTTTTCAGGAAATCAAATGCGTGGACGAGAAGTTCCCGCGCGAGGCCTTCGAAAGCCTGGGCTACAATGTCGAGACCCACGGCCAGAAGAGCTACAACGGCGTCGCCCTGCTGTCGAAATATCCGATGTCCGACCTCCGGCGCGGCCTGCCCGGCGACGAGACCGACGAACAGGCCCGCTATATCGAGGCCCTGATCGAGGCGCCGCGCCCCATCCGCGTCGGCGCGATCTATCTGCCGAACGGCAATCCCATCGGGACCGAGAAGTTCGCCTACAAACTGGCTTGGTTCGACCGGCTGAACCGCCATGCGCAGGCCCTGCTCAGGTTCGAAGAGCCGCTGGCCCTGTGCGGCGACTACAACGTCATCCCCGAGGCCGAGGACGCCAAGACCCCCGCCGCCTGGACCGACGACGCCCTGTTCCAACCCCAGAGCCGCCAGGCTTTCCGGGCCCTGAAGAACCTTGGCTTGGCCGACGCGCACGAGATCGGCGGCGAGCCGGCGGGAACCTACACCTTCTGGGATTATCAGGCCGGCGCCTGGCAGCGCGACCACGGCATCCGTATCGACTTCGCCCTGCTGTCGCCCCAGGCCGCCGACCGCTGCCGGGGCGTCGAGACCCACCGCGACGCCCGCGACATGGAAAAGCCCAGCGACCACGTCCCCGTGGTGGTCGATCTGGACCTGGAGGCCTGACGCCGATGGCCGACGTCTTGCGGGTGGGTCTGCTGATCGCCCTGGCGGCGGCCCTGCTGACGACCCTGGCCCTGGCGCTGTCGTGGTGGATGGAGCCGCCGCGCCGACTGCGCCGCGCCATGCTCAAGGCCCTGGGCGCCGCGCCCGAGGTGGAGGCCCTGTCGCCCGGCGAAGGCCGTGCCTGCGCCCTGAACTTCGACGTCGAACAGGTAGTGGTGCTGTGGGCCAACGGCGCCCACGGCCTGGCCTACGCCTTCGACGAGGTCGAGGGCGGCGAGATCATCGTGGACGGCCATGTCGTCGCCCGCGTCCGGCGCGGCGAGGCGCGCAAGTCGCTGGACGTCCTGGCCCCCGACGCCGAACAGGTGGTTCTGCGCCTGATGTTCGCCGACGCCCGCAATCCCGAGTTCGAACTGGCGCTGTGGGACGCCGCCCTGCCCGTCCAGACCGGCTCGCCTGGCGAGGCCCTTCGCCTGGGCCGGCGCTGGCTGTCGCACATGGAGGCCCTGCTGAAGGGCTGATCCGCGACAGGGCCTTTCGGTCGCCGCGATGGGGCGTTAGAAGCCCCGCTCATTCCTACCGACGCCTTTATCAAGGAGGCCGCCTTGGCCCGCCTTTTCGACGCCTATGTCGTCGCCGACTGGACCGCCGCCGAAACCAAGAAGCTGGGCGACACCTCGCTGTGGATCGGCGTGGCCAAGCGCGACGTGCGTTTCCGACTCTATACAGAGACCCACAATGTCGCCACGCGCGCCGAGGGCGAGGCCTTGCTGGCCTCCATCCTGGCCGATCACAGGAAGCGTGGCGACCGCGTTCTGGTCGGGCTTGACTTCAACTTCGGCTATCCCGCCGGCACGGCCGCGCGGCTGAATCTGGACGGCACCTCCGGGCAGGCCCCTTGGCAGTTGATGTGGAAATTCATCGCGTCCAACATCGTGGACAAGGCCGACAACACCAACAACCGGTACCAGGTCGCGGCCAAGATGAACCGGCTGATGACCGACGAGGCCTGGCCGTTCTGGGGCGCCCCGGCCAAACAGGCGCAGCGCTGGCTGACCACGACCAAACCCCCCGCAGACGCAGGCGCCGACATCCCCGAGTTCCGCGCCACCGAGGACGCGGTTCGCAAGGGCCGGCTCCAACCCAAGAGCGTCTGGCAGATGCATGGCGCGGGCGCGGTGGGCGGCCAGACCTTGGTCGGCATTCCCGCCGTGCGCCGCCTGTTGGAAAGCCTGGGACCATCCGGCGCCGTCTGGCCGTTCGGCACGGGCTGGCGGGAACTGACGCCCGACGACGTCGAGCCGCTGTCCGCCCTGGTCGTGGAGGTCTGGCCCTCGATGTTCGCGACCACGCTGGAGCCCGGCGAGTTCAAGGACCAGGCCCAGGTGCGCACCACCGCAGAGGCCCTGGCCCGGATGGACGACGCCGGCGACCTGGCCAAGGCCTTCGCCCCGCCCAAGACCGCCACCCCCGACCTTATCGCCCAGGTCGAACACGAAGAAGGCTGGATTCTCGGCGCCTAAGGCCCGACGCCTATCCGATCAACGCCCGCGCCGCCGCGCGGGCTTCGTCGGTGATGGCGGCGCCCGACAGCATCCGGGCGATCTCTTCGCGGCGGTGATGGTCGTCCAGGGCGACGACGGTGGTGGTGGTCATCACGCCGATCTCGGAAGGCGCATCGGCCTTTTTGACTTTCCAGTGCGCATGGCCGCGCGCCGCGACCTGGGGGCTGTGGGTCACGACCAGGACCTGGGCGCCAGTCGACAGCCGTTTCAGGCGCGATCCGACGGCCTCCGCCACCGCGCCGCCCACGCCCTGATCCACCTCGTCGAAGATCATCACCGGCTGGCGCACGTCCTCGCGGCTGGCCAGAGCCGCCTTCATGGCCAGGGCGAACCGCGCCAGTTCGCCGCCCGACGCTATGGCGTCCAGCGGGCCGAAGTCAGTTCCGGCGTTGGTGGCGATCTGGAACCGTACGGTCTCCAGCCCTTCCGGCCCGCGCCGTCCGTCGATCCGCTCCAGCGCCACGCGGAACCGCGCCCGCTCCAGCTTCAGCGGTGCCAGTTCGCCCATGACGGCGGCGGTCAGCCGGTCGGCCGCCGCCTCCCGCGCCGAGGTCAGGAACTCGGCCGCCAGATCATAGGCTTCGGCCGCCTGCGCGGCCTCGCGGGCGGCATTGGTCAGCGCCTCCTCGCCGTCCTCGATCAGCCGAAGCTGCTCGCGCAACCGGATCCGCAGCGTCGGCAGGGCGTCGACCGTGGTGTTCAGCTTTCTCGCGGCCGCGCGCAGGGCGAACAGCCGTTCCTCCGCCTTGTCCAGCCGACCGGGTTCGTAGTCGAAGGCGTCGGCGGCGGCGTCCACGGCGGCGATGGCCTCGGCCGCCTCGACCATGGTGCGGTCGATGGCCTCGACGGCGGCCGACAGTTTCAGAATGACCGGATGGTCGCCCTCGGCCCCCGCCTGCCCGGCCCGCTGGCGCGCATGTTCGACGGCGCGCAGGGCCGCACCCAGCTTCTGGCTCAGCTTGTCGCCGCCCAACTGGGTTCGGGCGTCGGCTAAATCGGCGATGGCCTTTTCCGCCGCACCCAGCAGGGCGCGTTCCCCGGCCAGCTCGGTCTCTTCGTCGGCGCGCGGGTCCAGCGCATCCAGTTCGGCCAGGTTCAGGCTGATCTCTTCCAGACGCGCGGCGGCGTCGGCGGCGTCGGCCTTCAACTCGGCCAGCTTGGCTTCGGCGGCCTTCAGTCTGATCGAGGCGGCGGCCACCGCCGACAACTGCGGCTGAAGCCCGCCATAGGCGTCGAGCGCCCCGCGATGGGTGCGCCAGTCCAGCAGGCCCACGGTTTCGTGCTGACCATGCACCTCCACCAGGGCGGCGCCGATCTCGCGCAGGGCCGTCACCCCGGCCGGCTGATCGTTGACATAGGCCCGGCTTCGGCCGTCCGCGCCCAGCACGCGGCGCAGGATCAGATCCTCGCCCGGCTGAACATCGAATCCCTTGTCGGCGATCAGGGCCAGAAGGTCGGGATCGTCGGGCGCGGAAAACACCGCCGTCGCCACCGCCTGTCTGGCGCCGTGACGCACCAGTCCGGCGTCGCCCCGCCCGCCCAACGCCAGGCCTAGGGCGTCCAGAATGATCGACTTGCCCGCCCCTGTCTCGCCGGTCAGCACGGTCAAGCCGCTCTCGACCTCGAGATCGAGCACGTCCACCAGGACGACGTCGCGAATGGACAGGGCGGTCAGCATGGGCGCACGCGATTCGACATCGCCGCCATTCTAGCGCGGCCGATCAAGGAACAAATCAGGAATTACAGCCCCGATGCGCGACGAATCCTTCAGCCTGGGATGAGGCGCTTCAGCCAGCTTTCGCGCTTGGCCTCGGGGGCCTTCTCGGGCGTCTGGCCGTTTTCGGTCAGCAGGGCGTAGGCTTCCGAATACCAGGGGCTGCCGGGATAGTTGTAGCCCAGGACCGCGCCGTTGCGGGTCGCCTCTTCCTTCAGGCCCAGCTGCAGGTTCACCTCGACCAGACGATACAGGGCCTCGGGCGTGTGCGAGGTGCGCTGATAGTCGGGGTTGGCGATGACGGCCTTATAGCGGTTCAGCGCCGCCAGCGGCTGGTTGGCGCGCTGATAATAGCGGCCGATGTTCATTTCCTTGCCGGCCAGCTGGTCGTTGACCATGTCGATCTTGACCGCGGCGTCCGAGGCGTAGGGCGTGCCGGGATAGCGGCGGGCCACGTCCTTCAGGCCGGCCAGGGCGGCGGTGGCGTAGCCCTGGTCGCGGCCCACGTCGGTGATCTGTTCGAAGTTGCAGACCGCCTTCATGTAGAAGGCGTAGGCCGCCGACGGATTGCCGGGGAACAGCTGGATGAACCGGTCCGCCGCCGCGATGGCGTCGGCGTAGTTGTTGTTCTGGTAGTAGGCGTAGATCTGCATCAGGATCGAGCGACGCGCCCAGTCCGAATAGGGATGCTGGCGTTCGACTTCCTGGAAATAGTCCACCGCGTCGGACCAGCGCCGCTGCTGCAGGCGGTCATAGCCGGTGTTGTAGAGCGCCTCGACCGGACGTTCCTCATAGGCCAGCTTGGGACGCTTTGTGCCCGAGCAGCCTGAAATCGTCACGGCGGCGAGCGCCGCGGCCATCAGCACCATGCCGGAACGGAACTTAGAAGCGGACAAGGACGACCCCATGACGTGTGAAGACAACGGTCATAAGACCGCTTCCCCCGGAAACCAAGGCGGCGATCTCTAGCACCCGCGACCGAGCCGCGCCATGCCGAGGAAATCTCCGCATGTGACTTGCCCTGCCCGGCACCGCTGGTAAAGAGCGCGCCAACCGACCGCCGTTCATGGGGGGCGGATGACGGCGAAAGGATGACCGGCCGATGAAGCTGCTCTCTGGCAACTCCAACCGCGCGCTGTCGCAGGCCATCGCCGACCACCTCGACGCCCCCCTGACCAAGGCCCAGGTCAAGCGGTTCGCCGACAACGAGGTCTTCGCCGTCATCGAGGAGAATGTGCGGGGCGAGGATGTCTTCATCCTGCAATCCACCTCCTACCCGGCCAATGACAATCTGATGGAGTTGCTGATCATCACCGACGCCCTGGTGCGGGCCTCGGCGAAGCGGATCACGGCCGTCATGCCCTATTTCGGCTATGCCCGTCAGGACCGAAAGACCGGCGGCCGCACCCCGATCTCGGCCAAGCTGGTGGCCAATCTGATTACCCGCGCCGGCGCCGATCGCGTTCTGACCATGGACCTGCACGCGGGTCAGATTCAGGGCTTCTTCGACATTCCGACCGACAATCTGGTCGCCACCCCGGTCCTGGCCCAGGACATCAAGGACCACTATCCGCGCGGCGACGACCTGATGATCGTCTCGCCCGACGTGGGCGGCGTGGTGCGCGCCCGGTCGCTGGCCAGCCGTCTGAACGCCGACCTCGCCATCGTCGACAAGCGCCGGCCGAAGGCGGGCGAAAGCGAGGTCATGAACATCATCGGCGATGTCGAAGGCCGCCGATGCATTCTGTTCGACGACATCGTCGATTCGGGCGGCACCCTGGTCAACGCCGCCAAGGCCCTGATTGACCAGGGCGCGACCGAGGTCTCGGCCTATATCAGCCACGGCGTCCTGTCCGGCCCCGCCGTCCAGCGCATCACCGACGGCCCGCTGAAGGAGCTGGTGATCACCGACTCGATCGAGCAACCCCACGAAGTTTTGAACTGCTCGAAAATCCGAACGGTTTCCGTGGCTCCGCTTATCGGAGAGGCTATCCGACGGATCGCGAACGAGGAATCGGTTTCCAAACTGTTCGATTAACCGTCGGGTAACCATGAGGAACGCCTTATAAGCGCCCATAGTGTTGGCGCTTTTGCGCGCGTAATCGCCTTGAGGATGTTCCAATGAAATCGGCCCCCCTGCGCCGCGGCGTCTCCGCCGTCGCCCTCGTCGCCGCCATGATACTCGCAAGCTGCGAGAGCGGACCCTCCAAGGCCGAGCTGGAGGCTCAACGTCTTGCGGCTGAACTGGCCGCCCGCCAGCCGCCGCCCATTTCGCTGAACCAGGGCGTAGCCGAAGCCGCATCCATCTATGTCGCCTTCCTGCGCGAAGCCCGCACCATCCAGCCGGGCGGCTTCCCGGACGCGGAGTCGATCCAGGCGGCGATCCGCAAGGGCGCCTCCTATGACGCCGAACAGCTGTCGCGCGGCCTGATCGCCTATGGCGCCATCATCGCCATGCAGTCGCCCGAGTTCGTCGCGGGCGTGCGTCAATACGCCATCGATCCGACGCAGCGTCAGCAGATCGTGGCCCAGATCGTCGCCGACCCAGCCTACGCGGCCACCCTGCCCGGCGCCGACGCCGCCGCCGGCCTGATCGCCAGCACTATCGGCAAGGATTCGGTCGCCATGCGCGCCATCGCCGAGGGCATCGAACAGGACGCCTATACGATCCAGGGCCGCAGCGATCCGCGCCGACGCTGGGCCACCACCCCCATCGCCAACCGCGAGGTCCGGCTGGAGGGCGCCAAACACCTGTCCGAGGTGGATATGCTGCCGTCGGCCGAGGAATCGGCCCAGCTGTTCGCCGCTGGCAACAGCGGAACCGGCCTGCGACTTGAACCGTCGCGCAAGGGTCCGCCCTATACCCCGGCGGTCGTGCGTTCGCTGGCCATCGCGGCCCTGGGCGCCCTGGGCGCCGGCGGCGACGAGGCGCGCGCCAACACCGAGGCCCTGACGCACGAGCCGAACAGCGAGTTCTGCTTGAGCATGTCCAAATTGATGCTGTTCCAATGCTTGGCCGCCTCGCGTCCCAGCTATGAGGACATCTTCTGCCTGGGCCGTCACGTGACCCGCGATCTGGCGACCTGCACCACCGAGGCCACCCAGATCACCACCATCATCGTCGGCGATCCCCAGGAAACCGGCGCCCCGGCCCGCACGCCCGTCGCCGCTGTGGCGCCGGCCCAGACATCGGCCCCGGCCGCAACGCCGGCCGTCGCCACCACTCAATCGCTGAACACCGGCCCGACCACCCGCTAAGGTCGCCCGATCACGAACGACGAAAGGCCCGCCCCGATCGCTCGGGACGGGCCTTTTTTTCATACGCGGCGGCCTATTCGTAGCCGTGGGCCGCCTCGTTGATGACCTGCGACGGCATGGACGAGAAGTCCACGGCGACCGGCGTCGCGGTCTTGGACTGATAGGTTCGCAGCACGTGCGTCATGCGACGACGCACTTCGCGTTCGGCCTCCGTACCGCTGTCGAGCGCCAGGGGCGCCAGGCAGAAGTCGATGATGGCTTCGGTTCGGGTCAGCGGTTCCATTTGTGCGGTTCCTTTTCTGATTAAGCCGCGGTGGTGAACTGGGCGGTCTCGGTCGAGTCCTTCAGCGCCGTGGTCGACGATGTGCCGTTGGAGATGACCGTGGCGACCTGGTCGAAATAGCCGGTGCCGACTTCGCGCTGATGGCGGGTGGCGGTGTAGCCGCGCGCCTCGTTGGCGAACTCGCGCTGTTGCAGCTCCGAATAGGCCGCCATGCCGTTGTCGCGATAACCGTCCGCCAGCTCGAACATCGAGTTGTTCAGGGCGTGGAAGCCCGCCAGGGTCACGAACTGGAACTTGTAGCCCATGGCCCCCAACTCGCGCTGGAACTTGGCGATGGTGGCCTTGTCCAGCTTGGCCTCCCAGTTGAACGACGGCGAGCAGTTGTAGGCCATCAGCTTGCCCGGATGCTTCTTCTGCACGGCTTCCGCGAACTTCTTCGCGTCGTCCAGATCCGGGTGGCTGGTCTCCCACCACAGCAGGTCGGCGATATTGGCGTAGGACAGGCCGCGCGCGATGCAGTGGTCCAGGCCCGTGCCTTCCTTCAGGCGGAAGAAGCCCTCGGGCGTGCGGTTCTCGCGGTCGATGAAGGGCTGGTCGCGCTCATCGATGTCCGAGGTGATCAGCTGGGCCGATTCGGCGTCGGTGCGGGCGACCGTGATGGTCGGCGTGCCCATGACGTCGGCGGCCAGGCGCGCGGCGACCAGGTTGCGCTCATGCGCCTGGGTGGGGATCAGCACCTTGCCGCCCAGGTGTCCGCACTTCTTCTCCGACGCCAGTTGGTCCTCGAAATGGACGCCCGCGGCGCCCGCCTCGATGAAGGCCTTCATGATCTCGAAGCTGTTCAGCGGGCCGCCGAAACCGGCCTCGGCGTCCGCGACGATGGGGGCGAACCAGTCGCGCTTGGCTCCGCCCTCGGCGTGCTCGATCTGGTCAGCGCGTTGCAGGGTGCGGTTGATGCGGCGGCACAGTTCCGGCGCGGCGTTGGCCGGATACAGCGACTGGTCGGGGTACATGGCGCCCGCCGTATTGGCGTCCGCCGCGACCTGCCAGCCCGACAGATAGATCGCCTTCAGACCCGCGCGAACCATCTGCATCGCCTGATTGCCGGTGACGGCGCCCAGGGCGTTGATGAAGGGCTCGGTGTGCAGCAGCTCCCACAGGCGGTTCGCGCCCCGCTCGGCCAGCGTATGGGTGACCGGCACCGAACCGCGCAGGCGCAGGACGTCCTCTGGCGTATAGGGGCGCTCGATGCCGTCGAAGCGGCCGGCGGGCGAAGGAACCAGGTCGGCGAAGGTGGTCATGGTCGAACTCGTCTCTGGGAAAGGCGCGGCCGCAGCCGCCGTCTCGGAGACAAGAACACGGCGAAGTCACGAATGACACAGCGCGAACCACCATATATAAGTCACTTTGTCACAACACGACTTTGCACAATCAGTCATGTTGTGACATTCTGCACGTATGGACGCCTCCGCCGACCGAAAACTGTTCCTCGGCGCCCGGCTGAAGCGCCTGCGGCGCGACCTTGCCCTGACTCAAACGGCCATGGCCGCCGACCTGGGCTTTTCTCCCAGCTATCTCAATCACATAGAGCGGAACCAACGACCCGTCTCGGCCCAGCTTCTGCTGCGGCTGGCCGACACCTACGATGTCGATCTGCGCAGCCTGAACCAGGCGGGCGCGGCTGACGAGGCGCGCCTGACGGAGGTCTTGGCCGACCCCCTGTTCAAGGGTCTGTCCGCCCCCCGGCATGAGCTGGTGCGCTTGCTGGAAGAGGCGCCCGGCGTCGCCGACGCCCTGCTCCGACTCTATCAGGCGTTCGACGACGGCCGCGCCAAGGCCCGCGCCGCCGCCGAGACCGGAGAAGGCCTGATCGAATCCAGCCCCGCCGACTGGGTGCGGGAATATATCCAGTCGCGCGGCAACCACTTCCCCGACCTGGACCAGATGGGCGAGGCCCTGGCCGAGACCCTGGCGGCCGAGGCGCCGGTCCACGCCGATGGCTTTGAACCCGCCGCGCGCCAGCGTCTGGCCGCACGCCACGATCTGGGCGTCCGCACCCTGCCCGCCGAGGTCATGGTGGAATGGACGCGCCGCTACGACCTGCACCGCCGTCGCCTGCTGCTGTCGGAGACGCTGGGCCCGTCGTCACGCGCCTTCGCCATCGCCTATCAACTGGCCCTTGTCGAACAGGGTCCGGCCCTGCACCAGATGGTCGAGGCGTCCGGCGCGCCCGACGCCGCCACCCGCGCCCTGCTGAAGGTCGCCCTGACCAACACCCTGGCCGCCGCCGTCCTGATGCCCTACGCCGCCTTCCAGCGGGCGGCCGAGGACGGCGGTTACGATCTGGCCCGGCTTCAGGCACGGTTCGGCGTCAGCTACGAACAGGCGGCGCACCGACTGACCACCCTGTCGCGCCCCACCGCGCGGGGCGTGCCCTTCTTCCTGATGCGGGTGGATCAGGCGGGCAATATCTCCAAACGCTATGCGGCCGGGGCCTTTCCGTTTTCGCGTTTCGGCGGCGCCTGCCCGCGCTGGCGACTGCATTCGGCCTTCCGCACGCCGGGCCGGATTGTCACCCAGATCATCGAGACGCCGGACGGCAATCGCTGGTTCACCTTCGCCCGCACGGTCGAGCGCCAGGGTCACGACGGCTATGGCGAGAGCCACGACCTGGCCGTGGGCCTGGGTTGCGAACTGCGCCACGCCCATCGCCTGGCCTACGCGCGCGGCCTGGACCTGGACAGCCCGGACGTGACGCCCATCGGCCCGGCCTGCCGCCTGTGCCACCGCCACCCCTGCGCCGAACGCGCCGCGGCCCCCATCGACCGCCCGCTGGCCGTCGACGACTGGTCCAAGTCTGTCAGCCCCTACCCCTTCGGCGCGGCCTGACGCCTACCGCCGCTGGTCGGCCGTGCGGTCCCGGATGGCGTTGAACTCGGCCGTGGGCTTCCAGGCGGGCCAGCTTTCGCTGTCCGCCACGGTCAGGCCCAGCCGATACAGCAGGTCCAGGTTCTGCATGGCCGCCGTGAAATCATAGTCGGCCCGCCATTCGTCGGTCAGCTTGTGGTAATAGCGCTCCATCTGCCCCTCGTAATAGGGCTTGCCCGCTTCGATCCCGCCCTCGATGAAATCGCGCCCGGTCCACGGCATCAGGGCCGGCACCCCGCCCGCCGCGAAGTTGAAGTGGTCCGAGCGGTAGTAGAAGCCTTCCTCGGGATAGCCGTCTCCTGTCACCACCCGCCCCTGCACGGCGGCGAACCGCCCCAGGATGTCCTCCAACTCCGACTTGCCGACGCCGAACACCGCCACGTCCCGCGTCGCGGGCGTGAAGGGCAGCATGTCGATGTTGATGTCCGCCGCCGTCCTGGCCAGCGGATAGACCGGATCGGCGGCATAGGCTTCGGACCCCAGCAGCCCCTGCTCCTCGGCCGTGACGTGCAGGAAGACCACGGTGCGCTTCGGGGCCGGCCCCGCCTTGAACGCCCGAGCCATCTCGATCAGGCCGGCGGTGCCTGACGCATTGTCCCAGGCGCCGTTGAAGATGTCGTCGCCCTCGGCGTTGGGCGTCTTGGCCTTGCCGACGTGATCCCAGTGGGCGGAATAGAAGACATATTCGCCCGGCCGCTCCGTGCCGGAAATCTTGGCCAGCAGGTTGTTGGAGTGGATGACTTCGGTGGTTTCGGCGATATCCACGTCCAGACGTGCGCCCAAATCCACCGCGCCGCCCAGGGCGCCGGTCTTGGCCCGCGCCAGAGCCGTCTCCAGCACCGGGCCGCCGATGGCCGTGGCCGCCGCCATGTTGATCGATCCGGTGAACCGCGCGTCCTGGGCGCCCTTGATCGTCATTTGCGGTCGGGTCGCGCCAGCCACGGCCCGGCGCCAGCGGCCGTCCTGCTCCTGCAGGGTGATGACCCCCACCGCCCCGCGCTTCAGCGCCTCCTGCATCTTGTGGGTCGTCGAGCCGTAGAAGTTGGGGTCCGCCCCCATGCTGGCCGGCTGCCCGCGCAGCACGACGACGATCTTGCCGGTCAGGTCGGCCGCGCCATAGTCGTCCCATATCGGGCCGGAAACGCCATAGCCGGCGAAGACCAGCGGCGCGCCCGCGATCCTGACCGCCGGATCGGCCGCCCCGGCGCGCAAGGTGATGTCGGCGCCCGAGGTCAGCACGTGGCGCGCACCGTCCGCCCCCGTCCAGGCCGCCGTCGGCGCCCGCTCAGGCGTGAACCGCAGCAGATCGACCGGCTGCAGCCACGATCCGTCGCGACCGCCCGGTTCCAGCCCCATCGCCTCATATTGCGCCTGCAGATAGGCCAGGGTCAGCCGTTCGCCGACCAAGCCGGGGAACCGTCCCTCCAACTCGTCCGACGCCAGGTATTTGATGTGGTCCGACAGGCGCTGCGCGCTGAACTGTGGCGTCGCGGCCGAGGCGGCGGCGAAGGCGTCCGCCGCTTGGCGCGGCGCAGGGACCGGCGCGGTGGCGCAGGCGGCCAGCGCCAGGGCCGCAAAGGCCACGAAGGGGGAACGACGAAGGATCATAGGCTTAACTCGATACGAAAACGGCGAACGGGACGGAGATGCCTCCCCGCCCCGCCCCAAACACTGTGCGGAAATCAGCGACGCTCTGACGCCGTGGTCGCCCGCACCGGCCCGAACTCCGATCCCGGCTTCCACTGCGGCCAGTCGCGGCTTTCAGCCAGGGCGCGGCCGACGTCGTAGAAGACCTGCAGGTCCTCGATCATGCCGCGATAGTCCCAGTCCGGCGACCACTCGTCCGCCGCCTGGTGATAACGTTTGGCCCCATACTCCGCCCTCGCCGCCTCGCGCGCGGCGATCGGCGCGTCGCGGAAGTCGCCACGGCTTCCGGCATAGGCCATCGGCACGCCGCGCTTGGCCAGGGGGAAGTGGTCCGAGCGATAATAGGTGCCGGCCGCGTTCTCGTGATCGGGAACCAGGGTCCGCCCCTGCGGCTGGATCGCCGCCGCCAGCCGCTCGTCGAAATCCGACTGGCCGTATCCGGTGACGCCCAGGCCCGTGACGCGCCCATAGACGTTCATCGAATCCATGTTGAAGCCACCGACTGTCTTGGCCAGCGGATAGACCGGGTTCACCGCATAGTATTCCGAACCCAGCAGGCCGCTTTCCTCGCCGGTGAAGCTGATCATGACGATGGAGCGTTCGGTGCGCGGCGCGCGACCGAACATTCGCGCCAGTTCCAGCAGGCCCGCCGTGCCCGAGGCGTTGTCCACCGCCCCGTTGAAGATGCGGTCGCCGGTGGCGTCCGGCTCGCCCATGCCGATGTGATCCCAGTGGGCGGTGTAGAGGACCGTCTCGTCCGGGTGGGTCGCGCCCGGCAGGCGGGCGATGACATTGTGGCTGGTGACCTGGTTGGTCGCCACGTCGAACTCGGTCGAGAAGGACGCCCCTGTCAGGGCGACGGGCTGGAAGTCGCGGCTGCGCGCCTTGACCTTCAGAGCCTCGAAATCCAGACCGGCGCGGCGGAACAGATCGACGGCCACGTCACGTTGGACCCAGCCCTCCATCGGCACGCGCTCGGCGGCGGCGTTCTGGCGCAGGATGTCGAACTGGGGCACGCCCCAGGAGTTGGCCACCGTCTGCCAGCCATAGGACGCCGGCGCCGTCTCATGGACGATCAACACGCCCGCCGCGCCCTGGCGCGCCGCCTCCTCGTATTTGTAGGTCCAGCGCCCGTAATAGGTCATGGCCTTGCCGCCGAAGGTGTTCAGCGCCGGCTCCTCGAAGTCGGCGTCATTGACCAGCACGACCAGGATCTTGCCGCGCAGGTCCTGACCCTTGAAGTCGTCCCAGTTCCGCTCGGGCGCCTTGATGCCGTAGCCGACGAAGACCAGCGGGGCATCCTTCAGGCTGACGTGCTGGGCCGGGCGGCGGGTCGAGATCGCCACCTCGCGCCCTTGGGTCATCGGCAGGGTCCAGTCGCCCAGCTTCAGCGAGGCGTGGACGTTGGACTGGACGAAACGGTTCAGGATCACGTCCTGTGTCCACTGACCATTCGGCCCGCCCGGCTGGAAGCCGGCGGCGGCGTAGCCTTCGCTCAGATAGCGGATGACCTTCTCTTCCGCCGGGGTGGCGATGCCGCGCCCCTCGAAACTGTCGTCCGACAGGGTCTTGATGTCCTGCGAGATGCGCGCCGCATCGAAGGCGGGAACGGCATGGACCGCCGCAGGATTTGGCGCGGTCGCACAGGCCGACAGGGCGGCGCCGGCCAACAGCATGGCGGCGAAGGAAGAGACGAAACGCATGAAGGGCCCCACAGCCGGAAACGATAGCGGACCCTAGGCGGCGGAACCCATCGTGTCGATTCCGTGTCGCGGGCCAATCGTCGCAAACGAAAAGCCCGCCGAAGCGAACTTCGACGGGCTCAAGGATTTCGGCCTTGCGGCCGCTTTAGTGGGCGACGCCCTTCCAGATGCGGCGATAGGCGGCGTAGGTGACGCCCGCGAAGATCAGCAGATAGATCAACACGCCGAAGCCGGCCTGTTTCCGCTCCACCATCTTGGGTTCCGAGGTCCAGGCGATGAAGGCGGCGACGTCTTTGGCGTACTGGTCCACCGTTTGGGGCGAACCGTCGTCATAGGTGACCTGGCCGTTCTGCAGCGGCGGCGGCATGGCGATGAAGCCGCCGGGCGGCACATGGCCCTTGGTCTCGTCCCAGAACGGCGTCAGGTCGCCGGCCATATAGGGGTTGTAGTGCTGACCGTCGCGGATGGTCAGGCCCGCCGGCGGGTTCCGATAACCCGACAGCAGCGAATAGATGTAGTTGGCGCCGTCGTGACGGGCCTTGGCCATCACCGACAGGTCGGGCGGGGCCGCCCCGCCGTTGCCCGCCGCCGCCGCCGTCGCGTTCGGATAAGGGGCGCGGAACTTGTCGGCGGGAGTGGCGTCGCGCTGGATCGCTTCGCCGGTCTCGCTGTCGATGTCGCCGACCTGCACTTCCTTAGCCAGGGCCTTCACGACCGGGTTGTCGTTCGGGTTCGGATACTTGGGATTCCAGAACGGCCCATGACGGTCGCCCAGGTTCCGATAGTGCATCAGGTTCATGCTGTGACAGGCGGCGCAGACCTCGTGATAGACCTTGTAGCCGCGTTGAAGCTGGCCCTGGTCATATGTGCCGAACGGCCCTTCGAAGCTGAACCCGCCCGAGCGCGGATGCGCGGCCCCGCCCGAGGCCAGGGCGGGCGCGGCGCCCGCCATCAGGCCCAGGGCGACAGCGGCCGAGGCGATGATCGTCTTGAACGACATGGTCTTGGTTCCGATCGTCATGCCCCTCACCCCTTGTGCTCGACGGCGTCCGCGCCAGTCAGCACCGGCTCGGAAATGGTCGCCGGGATCGGCAGCGGCTGCTCCTTCAGGCCGACCAAGGGCATGATCACCAGGAAGAAGACAAAATAGTAGAGGGTGAACAGGCGCGTCAGCCACAGATAGCTGTTCAGGTCGCCGTCGAAGAGGGTGAAGGTCTTGAACGACCCGATCACATGGGCGTCCGGCAGTTGCCCGCCGCACCAGCCAAGGCCCACGCCGACCACCAGGAAGATGATGAAGAACACCTTCATCGTCGGGCGATAGCGCATGGAGCGCACCTTGGACGTATCCAGCCAAGGCAGGACGAACAGCACGCCGATGGCGCTGAACATCGCCACCACGCCGCCGAACTTGTCGGGGATGGCGCGCAGGATCGCGTAGAAGGGCAGCATGTACCACTCGGGCACGATGTGCGCCGGCGTCTGCAGCGGGTTGGCCGGGATATAGTTGTCGGCGTGGCCCAGGGCGTTCGGCTGATAGAAGACGAAGATCGCGAACAGGATCAGGAACAGGATGATGGCGAACCCGTCCTTGACCGTGAAATACGGATGGAAGGGCAGCGTGTCCTTGGCCTGACGATCCTTGGGGATCAGGATGCCGACCGGATTGTTCTGACCCGCCGCGTGCAGCGCCCACAGGTGCAGGACGACGCAGCCCAGGATGGCGAACGGCAGCAGATAGTGCAGCGAGAAGAAGCGGTTCAGCGTCGCATTGTCGATCGCCGGGCCGCCGCGCAGCCAGATCAGGATCGGCTCGCCGACGCCGGGGATGGCTCCGATCAGATTGGTGATGACCTCGGCGCCCCAGAAGGACATCTGGCCCCATGGCAAGACGTAGCCCAGGAAGGCGGTGGCGATCATCAGGAAGAAGATCACGCAGCCGATGATCCAGATCATCTCACGCGGCGCCTTGTAGGAACCGTAGTACAGGCCCCGCAGCATGTGCAGATAGACCGCGATGAAGAACATCGACGCCCCGTTGGCGTGGACGTAACGGATCAGCCAGCCGCCGTTGACGTCGCGCATGATGCGCTCGACCGAGGCGAAGGCCAGGTCGACGTTGGGCGTATAGTGCATGGCCAGAACGATGCCGGTGACGATCTGGGTCACCAGGCACAGGGCCAGGATGCCGCCGAAGGTCCACCAGTAGTTCAGGTTCCTGGGCGTCGGCAGGGACATATAGTCCGCGCCAAAGCGAATGATCGGCAGACGGCTGTCCAGCCATTTCTCGACGCCCGTCTTCGGGACGTAGGTGCTCTCGTGGTCGCTCATGATCCCCCCTTGTCCTCAGCCGATCTTGACGCGGGTGTCGGACAGATAGTCGTAGTCCGGCACAACCAGGTTCAGGGGCGCAGGCCCCTTTCTGATGCGGCCGGAGGCGTCGTAGTGCGAGCCGTGGCAAGGGCAGAACCACCCGCCGAAATCGCCCGCGCCAAAGGTCGGCACGCAGCCCAGGTGGGTGCAAGAACCGATGACGACCAGGTATTTCTCGTGCCCCGGCTTGGTGCGCTCGGCGTCGGTCTGGGGCTGTTTCAGGTCGGACGCATGGTCGTCGGCGATGACGCGCTGCAGCTCGGCCGGAGTGCGATAACGCACGAACACCGGCTTGCCCTGCCATTTGATGACGACCTGCTGGCCTTCCTGCACCTTGGTCAGGTCAAACTCGATCGAGGCCAGGGCCAGGGTGTCGGCGGCCGGGTTCATCTGGTTGATCAGGGGCCAGGCGATCATGGCGCCCGCGCCGACCGCTGCGGCGCCCGCCGCGATATAGATGAAGTCACGGCGATTGGGATCGCCGCTCTCGGGATTGCCAGAGTCTTGGGTATGCACGACCGATTCGGCCAAGTTTCCACCTCCCGATCGCCGCAGGAGAAGCCCTAGGGCCTCCCCAGCCGCGGCGCCAAACCAACATACGACGCGGGATTTCCCCACGGCCCTTGACCTGCGCCCCTCTGACGCAAGCTGCTGACGTTTCTTGCGAAACGCTCGCAAATAGACCGCGACAAACCCCCTCGCCGCGCGTATCAACGGGCTTAGAATGCGTCTCGCCCTTTTTCAACCGGACATTCCTCAGAACGTCGGCGCCTGCATCCGGCTTTCGGCCTGTTTCGGCGTCGATCTGCATGTGATCGAGCCGACGGGCTTCCGTTTCGACGACCGCGCCATGAAGCGCGCCGCCTTGGATTACGGTCCCCTGTCGCATATGACCCGCCATGCGGACTGGGACGCCTTCCAGGCCGACCGCCCGGCGGGACGGCTGGTTCTGCTGACCACCAAGGGCGCCACGCCCCTGCCCGACTTCGTCTTCCGCCCCGACGACATCCTGTTGTTCGGCAAGGAAAGCGCAGGCGCGCCGGACCATGTCCACGCCGCCGCCGACGCCCGCGTCGTCGTGCCGCTACGCGCGGGCGCCCGCTCTCTGAACCTGTCGGTCACCGCCGGCATCGCCCTGTGGGAAGGCCTGCGCCAGACGGGCGGCGTCGGTCAGCCCTCAAGCTAGCTTCGACGCCTGGCCTACGGCGTCGAAACGGCGTTCGCTTCCAGCACGCGATCGCCGGCAAGAAGATAATCCCCCGCCGGGTCCAGCCGGACACGAACGACGCGGTCAGCGCCTGACAAAGGCGTTCGGGCGCCGTCGATCTCGAGGGTCCGCCACTCGACCGAGCCGTCGTCCCGCTCCAGACCACAGCTGAACCGAGGCAGCCAGTAGACCGCGCCGTTCTGCACCAGGATCAACTGATCCCCCTGCCGCTCCAGGGCGATCCTCGGCGCACCGCGACCTTCGACCCAGGGCGTCAGGAACCGTCGCGCAACGTCCGCACTAGGTCCGAACCCCTGGACGAAGCTGTCATAGTCGGTGCGGCCCAGAGGTTCGGCGACATAGGCCCGCACGCCGGTGTCGAAAGCCTGTCGTCCCAGCACCCGTTCCAGCATGGCCAGCGTCCACGCCCCCTTGGCGTAGGAGACCCCCGCGTTTGACGGATCATCGTTCAATGCGCCCGCCATCGCCGTTTCGTTGATCAGGAACAGGCGCGCCTGATCGTTCCAGAACCAGCGCCGCGCTTCCGCACCATATCGGCGCTCTATGACCAGACCCTCGGCATAGGTCGACCAGCCTTCGGCCAGGAAGTTGCGGGCCGCCCCCGATGGTCGCGTCCACAGGTGCGCCACCTCATGGTCGAAGAAGGCCCTGACCGGAAAATCATTGATGCGCGAGGGCACGCCTCCCGCCGCCCCCGTAAACAGGGCCTGGTTCGAGAAGAAGTGCCATCCCGTCCCATTGCGTCCCCTGGCCTGGATTACTGAAATGCGATCCAGCGGCGGCGCGCCGAACCGGCCCGCGAGCAAGTCCCAGGTTTCGTTCGCGGCGGCGACTAACTGATCCGTCTTGGGCGTATAGTCGGGCGTGGCGAAGACCGAGAGCGTCACCTCTCCGAACCGGGCGTCGACGGGGGCCCAGGCCTCGTCATAGGCGAAGGATACGGCGGCGATCGGCTCCGATGATCGGGCAACGACCGTCCGCTGTCCCTCCACGACCGCATCGGTCTGAGGCAGATCGACGGCCAGCTTCAAACGCTCTGGGGCGCGAATCGAAATCTGGAAGTCCGCCAGCCCCTCATCCACGCCGAAGCCGAAGAACGGATGCCACCAGTACTGATTTCGGATGTGGCCATAGGCGTCGGCGAACATTGCGGAGTTCCCGCCCGGCGTGCGCTCGACCTTGATGTGATACTGGACCGAGACGCGGTGCGATCCCTTCGGCGCATCGACCCAGGCGAACCCGTCCTGGAAAAGGAATGGAACCGAGCGGCCGTCGATCGTTACCGCATCTATGACCGCCCCCGTGTTCAGCCCGAAGAAGAAGCCCTGGTCCGTTCCGACCGTAACCTCCATCTCGTCCACGGCCGACAGGCCGACGCTGGGATCAAGCTGGACAGCGATCCGATGCGTGCGGATGCGGTTGACGCTGAACGGCGTTCGGGCCTCGATCTTCCACCCCATTTCGGTCCAGCGCGCGCTGTGAAGCCCGGAGTATCGAAGCGAAGCAGAGGTTTCATTACCGCTGTCGTCCAGCTCGGCATGACCGGAAAGCAGGATGGTCGCCGTCTTCTCGCGTGCGTTCCAGCGGATGATGTGCGGGCTGCCCGACAGACGGGGCAGGTCGGCGCGAACCAGCCGGTCTGTGGCTGGCGTGGATCCATACCGCGCGATGAAGCCGTCGGGATCGTTCACGAATGCCGTTGAGATCGCGGTCGCATAGTCCTGCAGGGACGCGCGATCTTGAGCCGCCGCTGGCGCCACGCTCAACAGCAGCGCAAGCGCGATCGACACCGAAAAACCCTTCATGACAGCGCCCCCGCCCAACGATCAAGACCAGCTTCCGAGGTAGATAAGGCTCCGCTTCCGGTCACGTTAAATGGCGGTAAGTGTTCGCCTCGGGCTCTGCCACATTGGCGGACGCGCCGCGTCGGTCTAGGACCGAACCCATGAGCGACGCCGTCTTCTCCGATCCGCTCGACCTGAAGAAGGTCGAGACCCGCGCCTGGTTCGAACATCTGCGCGATCGCATCCACACCGCCTTCGAGGCGCTGGAGGACGCGGCACCCGCCGATCTGTTCCCCGGCGCACCGGGCCGTTTCGTCCGCACGCCCTGGGAAAGGCCGGAAGGCGGCGGCGGCGTCATGGGCATGATGCACGGGCGGCTGTTCGAAAAGGTCGGGGTCCACGTTTCGACCGTCCACGGCAGCTTCCCCGCCGACTACGCGAAGTCTGTGCCCGGCGCCGACGTCGATCCGCGCTTCTTCGCCACGGGGATCAGCCTGATCTGCCACCCGGTCAGCCCGCGCGTGCCGGCGGTTCACATGAACACCCGCTTCATCGCCACGACAAAAAGCTGGTTCGGCGGCGGCGGCGATCTGACGCCGGTGCTGATGGCGGATCGGCGTCAGGACCACCCCGACACCCTGGCCTTCCACGCCGCCATGCAGGCCGCCTGCGACGCCCACGACCCGGACTGGCACGCCAATTACAAGGCTTGGTGCGACGAGTATTTCTACCTGCCGCATCGCCAGGAGCCGCGTGGCACCGGCGGCGTCTTCTACGACCATCACGACAGCGGCGACTACGACCGCGATTTCGCCTTCACCCGCGACATCGGCCTGGCCTTCCTGGACGTCTATCCCCGTATCGTCGCCGCCCGCATGGCCGAGCCTTGGACGGCGGAAGAGCGCGAGGAACAGCTGGTCCGGCGCGGCCGATATGTGGAGTTCAATCTGCTCTACGACCGGGGCACCATGTTCGGCCTGAAGACCGGCGGAAACGTGGACTCCATCCTGTCGTCCATGCCGCCCATGGTGAAATGGCCCTAGTCCGTCGTCGAGGCGGACACAGGCCGGGGCGCGTCCGACACGCCCCGGCCTGATCCATCAGATCGCGGTGACCAGATAACCGCCGTCGACCGGCAGGATCGCGCCATTGACGAAGGAGGCCGCGTCGGACGCCAGGAAGGCGATGACCTGGGCCACTTCCACCGGCTCGCCGAACCGGTTCATCGGCGTCCGGTGCAGCAGCCGCTCGGTCGAGCCGGGATAGATGGTGTCGACCTTTTCCAGCAGCGGGGTGTTGATCCATCCCGGCGCCACCGAGTTGACGCGAATGCCGTCACCGGCATAGGCGCCGGCCAGCGACTTGGTCATCTGGACGATCGCGCCCTTGGCCGACGAATAGGCCACCGAGGTTCCGCCGCCGAAGTAGGCGTACATCGAGCTGATGGTGACGATGCTGCCCTTGGTCTTGGCCAGCAGCGGGCGGGACAGTTCGATGGTCTTGAACACGCCATCGAGTTGGATATCCAGCACCTTGCGATAGGACGCCCACTCCATTTCCTTCTCGCCGAGGGCGATCCCCGCCGCAGGCACAAGGATGTCCAGCCGGTCCAATCCGTTAATCAGTGCGGCCAGCCCGTCATGGTCGGTCACGTCCAGTTCGCGCAGGTCCAGGGTCACGCCGTCCCTAACCTGGGTCTTGTCGCTGCCCAGACCGGCGGCCACGACGGTCGCGCCGAGGGACGCCAGATATTCCGCTGTCGCAAGACCGATCCCCGACGTTCCCCCTGTGACCAGCGCCACCTTGCCCTTGAAGAGATCCTTGTCGAAAACCATTGTCTTTCCTTACGATAAATGTGTCAGGCCACGACCGTCCCGAGGGAGGCATGACCCGGATCGACGCCCGAGACAGCACTTAGGGAGGCCAAGGGCGCCCTGCCAGAAAGCGGCCCGCATTTCTCCGTTCGGCAGCCGGACAGGTTTCGTCCATCATCCGCAATCGCGGTCAGAGCACGCCGACGAAGGCGTCGCCCGCCCGGCTGCGATAGCGTTCCTTGTGCCGCAACAGGCGGAACGGCCGTTGCGGCAGGGTGAAGGGCGCTGTCGCCAGCCGACCGGCCGCCACCGCCGCATAGGCCACGCTTTCGGACAGGGCCGTGGCGCCCGCCCCCGCTTCGGCCGCCGCCAGCACCGCCTCATTGGACGGCAGGGTCATGGTTACCGACAGATCGGCCGGATCGACGCCCGCGTCCCGCACCGCCGCCTCCAGCGTCGAGCGGGTGCCGGACCCGACTTCACGCAACACCCACGGCTGGTCCGTCAAATCGCGCGCCTCCAGCCGTCGCAGCCTCGCCCACGGATGGTCCGGCGTGACCAGCACCGCCAGCCGGTCCGATCCCACCTGGGTCTGGGACAGGGCCGGTTCGTCCACCGCCCCCTCGACCAGGCCGATCTCGGCCGCGCCGCTCAGCACCGCCTGCGTCGCCTCGCGCGTATTGCCGATCTCCACCGCCAGTTCGACGCCGGGATAGGCGGCATGGAAATCCACCAGCCGGCGCGGCAGCCAGTAGCTGGCGATGGTCTGGCTGGCGAACACGGCCAGCCGCCCGCGCCGCAGCGCGCTCATGTCAGCCAGCGCCGCCTCCGCCGCCTGGGCCCGCGCCAGCACCGCCCTGGCCTCGGGCAAGAAGGCGCGGCCTGTCTCGTTCAGCACGATGCCCCGCCCCACACGGTCGAACAGGCGCACATCGTGTTCGGCCTCCAGCGCCGCGATGGCGTTCGAAACGGCCGATTGCGTCAGATTCAGCGCCCTCGCCGCCGCCGTCACATGGTCGCGCTCCGCCACGGCGACGAAGATGCGAAGACGGTCCAGGGTCAAGACTGATCTCCAAATCGGATTGAAACAACCATATCTATCCGTTGGACCGGCGTCGACCCGGAGCGCATTTTTGGCCCATGAAATCCGCCGCCCTGCCCGCCCCCATCGCCGCGCCACGCCTGGCGAGCGTGAAGGCGTTCGGCGGCGCCATCCGTCCCGGCGTCATGCTGTGCCTGCTGGTGACGCTGGCCGCGATCGGCCTGACCAGCATTGAGCGCGACCTGATCGGTCACGTCTGGCTGGAGCCGCTGGTCCTGGCCATCCTGCTGGGGGCCGCCGTCCGCACTGCCTGGACCCCGGACGTGCGGTTCAAGGCGGGGATCGACTTTTCGGCCAAGACCCTGCTTGAGGTCGCGGTGGTCCTGCTGGGCGCCTCGGTCAGCGCCGCGACCCTGTCGGCCCTGGGCGCGGCCTTCGTGGTGGGCATCTTCGCGCTGGTGGCCCTGGCCATCATCGCAGGGTTCGGCGTCGGGCGGGCCCTGGGCCTGACCCCGCGCATGGCGCTGCTGGTGGCCTGCGGCAACGCCATCTGCGGCAACTCCGCCATCGCCGCCGTGGCCCCCGTGATCGATGCGGATGGCGAGGAGGTCGCCGCCTCAATCGCCTTCACCGCCGTTCTGGGCGTGATCGTGGTCCTGGCCCTGCCGCTGCTGGGCGGCCTGATCCATCTGAACGGCCTGCAATACGGCGCCCTGGCCGGCCTGACCGTCTATGCGGTGCCCCAGGTTCTGGCCGCCGCCGCCCCGTTCGGCGCCGTCGCGACCCAGACCGGCACAGTGGTCAAGCTGGTGCGGGTGCTGATGCTGGGGCCGGTGATCTTCGCCCTGTCGCTGCTTTTCCGCGACCGTGCGCCCGGCGCCGCAAAGCCCGGCCTGACCCGCCTGCTGCCCTGGTTCATCGTCGGCTTCCTGGTCATGATCGCCCTGCGTTCGCTGGACCTGATCCCGCCGCCTGCCCTGGCGCCGATGGCCGCCGCCTCCAGCCTGCTGACCGTCGTCGCCATGGCCGCCCTGGGCCTGCAGACCGACATCCGCGCCGTGGCCCGCGCCGGGGGACGGGTCGTCGCCGCCGTCGTCCTGTCGCTGGGCGCCCTGGTCCTTCTGGCGCTCGTGCTGATCCGGCTTCTGGGGCTCTAGATTCCGCTGCCCTGATCCTCCACCGGCGGCGGAGTCAGCAGCAGGAAGGCGCGGATCCAGGCGGTCAGCACAGCCCGGTCGTTGGGCCGCTTCAGACTGTCGATCGCCTCGTCCGCCAGATCATGCGGGATGCGCGCCCCCCGCCGTCCCTCGATCAGGGCCGCCGCATAGTCCGGCTGAAATTCCGGGTGGCACTGAAACGAAATGGCGTCCTCGCCCCAGGCCAGACCGGCATAGGGGGTAAAGCCGCTGGAGGCGATCACCCGCGCATCGTCCGAGATCGCGACCACCTGATCCTGATGCGACACCGGAATGGCGATGGTCCGCGCGCGCGGATGCATCCACGGCTCGTTCGCCCGCACGTCATAACGGTGCAGCCCCACGCCCCAGCCCTTGTCCGACTTCTCCACCACCCCGCCGAACGCATGGGCCAGCGCCTGATGGCCGAAGCAGATGCCGACCAGCCGTGTCCGCCCCCGCGCCGCCCTCAGCCAATCGACCAGCCGGGGTATCCACGGCAGATCTTCATAGACCCCCGCCGCCGAGCCGGTGACGATGGCCCCCTGAAACGCGGCGGGATCGTCGGGCAGATGGCCCGCCTGCACATTGAACCGCGTCGTCGGCACGCCCTCACCCAACAGCGCCCGGAACCGCGCCGGATAGTCGTCGAAGTCGTCCTTCAGATGCTCGGGCGGATGGCCGGTTTCCAGAATGGCGATGCGGGTCATGGGCGGAACCCTAGAGCCTGATCCGTTGAGATGGAATCGCTTTGCGATTTCATCGATGCGGTGAATCAGGCTCCAGATATGAGCGAGAGCCTGATCGTTTTAGCCGATTGCATCCCGGGCGCCAGCCGAAACGGGGTCCAGACATCGCAATCGACGCGCGCAATCCCTTGCCGCACAAGGGTTTGCGGCGTTCATTACCCAATCGACCTATGGCGCCCCCGACCTGGGTTATGATGACCGATCGGTCTTTGACATCGTCGTCCGCGACAAAACTTGGACTCGTTGGACTGTTTTTTCGGGGTCCAGGAATTCAGAAGGTCCAGACCTCGGCCTTGCCGCCGGCCTCGCCCAAGGCGTTCGCCACCCAGCCGCACACCTCGCGCGCCGCCGTTTCCGCACCGGCCAGCGGATTGACCACCACCATGGCGCAGCCGTTCATCTTCATCGGATTGGTCAGCGGCCTCAGCCGCGCCTCCGCGACCAGCGTCGGACCCGCCCGCCCCTGCAGCTTGCGGATGAAGGCGTCGAAGGTCTCCATATCCTTCAGCGGCGTCCAGATCGCCACGGTCGCCGACGGATCGCGCCGCACGATGGCGACCGCCGTCTCGGCCGAGCGGATATAGTCGTCGGGCTTTTCGAACGGCGGGTCGATCAGCACCAGCGGCCCGCGCGCCCTGGCCGCCTCGGCGACCGCCAGAGCATAGCCGTCGCCCTCGCGCGCCTCGGCGTTCGCCCGCCCCGCCAGCGCCTCGGCCAGCATCCGGCGCACCGGCGGGTTTAGTTCAAACCCGACATAGCGCCCGCCGGGCGCCAGGGCGTCCGCGATCAGCAGCGGCGATCCCGGATAGAACCGCACCCCGCCGTCCGGGTTGAACCCCGCCACCCGGTCGGCCAGGGCGTCCATCACGGGCGGGCGCCCTTGGGCGGTCATCAGCCGCGCCACGCCGGCCTCGGCCTCCTTCGACCGCGCGCCATCCCCCGACAGATCGTACAGCCCCGCCCCCGCATGGGTGTCCAGCACCAACGGCGGCCGGGCCTGCCTGACCAGCCACAGCACCAGGGCGTGTTTGACCAGATCGGCGAAGTTTCCGGCGTGAAAGCTGTGGCGATAGTTCATGCCGCCTCGTCCCCCGCCGCGCCTCAGGGGTCAAGCGGAACTCACGACCTCGCCCCTGCGTTCGTCGCTCGTCTTCGGCAAGCGGCTGAAAGACCAATGAAAAGGAAACGCGGCGGATGGCCGACGGATCGCAGGCTTTCGACATCGCCGCCGAGGTTCCCCAGGGCCTCAGCTATTGCAGCGACGAGTTCGCGGGCCTGACCCGCCGCCGCGCGGGCAAGGGCTGGTCCTACAAGGACGCCAAGGGCCAGACTGTCACCGACGCCAAGACCTTGGCCCGCATCCGCGCCCTGGCCATTCCGCCCGCCTGGACCGATGTCTGGATCTGCCCCAAGGCCAACGGCCATATCCAGGCCACCGGCCGCGACGTGAAGGGCCGCAAACAGTATCGCTATCACAACGACTGGAGCACGGCCCGGTCCGAGAACAAGTTCGACAAGCTGCCGGCCTTCTCGCGCGCCCTGCCCAAATTGCGTGACAAGGTCGAGCACGATCTGGGTCTGCGCGGCGTTTGTCGCGACAAGGTGCTGGCCACCGCCGTCCGTCTGCTCGAGATCACCCTGATCCGCGTCGGCAACTCCATCTACGCCAAACAGAACCGCAGCTATGGCCTGACCACGCTGCACAAGCGGCACCTGGACGTGGACGGCGCGGCCCTGACGTTCGAGTTTCGCGGCAAGAGCGGCAAGGACCACAGCGTCAGCGTCAAGGACCGCCGTCTGGCCCGCGTGGTGCGCGAGTTGGAGGGCCTGCCGGGACAGCAGCTGTTCAAATATCGCGCGGCGGACGGCACGCTATGCCCCGTCGATTCCGACGACGTGAACGCCTACATCCGCGAGGCGATGGGCGAGCAGTTCTCGGCCAAGGATTTCCGCACCTGGGCGGGCACTGTCTCGGCGGCGCGGGCGCTGCGCGACATGGAGGGGGCGACCTCGCCCACCGACGCCAAGCGAAAGATCACCGTCTGCGTCAAGGCCGTCGCGGGCCTCTTGGGCAACACCCCCACCGTCTGCCGCGCCTCCTACGTCCACCCCAAGGTGTTCGCCCTGTTTGAAAGCGGCGAGATCGCCACCACCTTGCCCGGATCGGACACCAAGGGGTTCGAAAAAGCCTTGATCAAACATCTGCTTGCCGCCTGACCTCAGCGGTTCTCACGACTGGCGTTAGAAATCCCCATTTGATCGCTAGGATTTAAGCCCCTCCTCTTCTCGCTCGGCGCGTCATGTCGCCGGAGGGGACCATGAGAACATCCGCAACCGCCCGAGGCCTGCTGTCCGCCACGGCGATCCTGGCCTGCCTGGCCGCGCCCGCCGTCGCTATCGCCGCGCCGGATGAGACCGCCGCCCCCCAGGTGAACACGCCCAGCGTCGCCAGCGTCGGCGACATCGTCGTCACCGCTCGCCGCCGGGACGAGCGGGCGCAGGACGTGCCCATCGCCCTGACCGTGGTGAACGAGGAGCTTCTGGATCGCACCGGCGCCTATAACGTCGGCCAGGTGACGCAACTGGCCCCCAGCGTCCAGATGCTGACCTCCAACCCGCGCAACACCGCCATCACCATCCGGGGCCTGGGCGCCAGCTACGGCCTGGCCAACGACGGGCTGGAACAGGGCGTCGGCATCTATGTCGATCAGGTCTATTACGGCCGTCCCGCCACCGCGACCCTGGATTTCGTGGATCTGGACCGGATCGAGATCCTGCGCGGCCCACAGGGCACCCTGTTCGGCAAGAACACCACCGCCGGCGCCCTGAACATCACCACCCAGGCTCCGTCCTTCACCCCCGAAGGCCGCGCCGAACTCAGCGTCGGCGACTACGGCTTCCTCCAGGCCAAGGCGGCCTTCTCGGGGCCCATCGTGAACGACAAGGTGGCGGCCCGCTTCTCGGTCGTCTCCACCCGGCGCGACGGGGTGCTGGACAATGCGACCACCGGCCAGAAGCAGAACGGCCAGCAGTCGATCAGCCTGCGCGGCCAGCTTCTTTTCCAACCCACCGACCAGCTCCGCGTTCGCCTGTTCGCCGACTACGCCGACCTGACGCCCGACTGCTGCACCCAGGTCTATGTCAGGGTGGGCGACACGCAAAAGCCGCTCGATCAACGTTTCGCGGCCCTGGCCGCCGGCCGCGGCTATAGGCCCGCCAGCACCAATCCGTATGATCGGATTGCGGATGTGGACGGGGCGATCCAGGCGGACCAGATCCACCGGGGCGTCTCGGCCATCGTCGATTACGACTTCGGCTGGGCCACCCTGACTTCGGTCTCGGCCTGGCGGTCCTGGGACTGGGGACCCAGGAATGACCGCGACTACACCGCCCTCGACATCACGCGCCAATCGGCCAACCCGTCCTGGCAGGACCAGTGGAGCCAGGAGCTGCGCCTGTCTTCCAACGGCGCCAACCGCATCGACTGGACAGCGGGTCTCTACGCCTTCCATCAGGCGGTTGAGACCCACGGCGTCACCGAATACGGCCGCGACGCCAGCTACTGGCTGATCCCCGCCTATCAGCGCGTCGCCGGGGCGCCCTTGGAGCGCGTGCCCGACGGCTTGCTCGACGGCTACACCGTCTTCAACGACAGCCGCATCGAGACGGATTCCTACGCCGCCTTCGCCCAGCTGACCTGGAACATCACCGACCGGCTGCACCTGACCCCCGGCCTACGCTACACCAAGGAGGAAAAGTCGGGCCGCTACGCCGCCACCACGACCGGCGGCCTGGCGACGACGGACAGCACCTATATCTCCCGGCGCAACGGCATCGCCCGCCCGCAGGCCTATGAAGCCAGTCTTTCGGACGACGACCTGTCGGGCCAGGTCTCGCTGTCCTACGATTTCAGCGACGATGTCCTGACCTACGCCAGCGTCGCGCGGGGCTATAAGTCGGGCGGCATCAACATGGCCGGCATCCCCAATCTGCCGAACGGCCAGCCGTCCCTGACCAACGCCGTGGTCAAGCCTGAGGTGGTCACCACCTACGAGCTGGGCCTGAAGACCCAGGCCTTCGACCGCCGCCTCACCGCCAATCTGGCGGCCTATCGGACGGATGTGGAGGACTATCAGGCCAATGTGGTCGACAGCGGCCCCGGCGCCCTGCGCGGCTATCTGGCCAACGCCGACAAGGTGGTGATCCAGGGCGTCGAACTGGACGCCTTCGCCAGGCCGAACCAGCACCTCGACCTTTACGCCAATGTCGCCTGGACCGATGCGAAATACGACGCCTTCGCCAACGGCCCCTGCCCGCTGGAGCGGATCGGCACGACCACCGTCGCCTGCGACCTGTCGGGCCAGTCGTTGCCCGGCGTCTCGCCTTGGGCGGCGTCGGTCGGTGGGGAACTGCACGGTCCGGGCGGCTTCCTCGGTTTGCCGGGCGAGTTCTATGGCGGCGCCGACGCCAGCTACCGCTCCGCCTACAACTCCGACGCCTCGGTCTCGCGCTACACCGAGATCGAGGACTATACGATCCTCAACCTGCGCGCCGGTTTCCGCGCCGAGAACGGCTGGGAGGCGTTCGTCTGGGTCAAGAATGCGCTGGACGAGGACTATCTTCAGTTCGTCAGCGTCCAGTCTGGCAACTCGGGTCTGGTCATCGGCTACCCCGGCGACCCACGCACGGTTGGGATCACGCTCAGGGCGCGGTACTGATCACGAAAAAGGGGCGGCCGACGGGCCGCCCCTTTAATCTTCAATGTCCTCGTTTCAGGCCGCCTTATCCCAGTCCAGCACCACCTTCCCCGACTGTCCCGACCTCATGGCCTCGAAGCCTTCGCGGTAGTCGGCGTAACCCAGCCGATGCGTGATCAGCGGACTCAGGTCCAGACCGGCCTTCAGCAGGCCCAGCATCTTGCGCCAGGTGGTGAACATCTCGCGCCCATAGACGCCCTTGATCGTAAGGGCCTTCAGGATGATCGCACCCCAGTCGGTCTCCATCGGCTTGCCGGGAATGCCCAGCATGGCCATGCCGCCGCCCATGATCAGGGTGTCGACGCACTGTTTGAAGGCCACCGGCGATCCCGACATCTCCAGCGCCACGTCGAACCCGACCTTCAGGCCCAGTTCCTTCATGACGTCGTGGATGTCTTCCTTTGTGGTGTTCACGGTGCGGACGCCCGGCGCCACCTTCTGCGCCAGGTCCAGCCGGAAGTCGTTGATGTCGGTCAGCACCACGGTGCGGGCGCCCGCGTGACGCGCCACGGCGGCGGCCATCATGCCGATGGGACCGGCGCCGGTGACCAGCACGTCCTCGCCCAGCAGATCGAACTGCTGGGCGGTGTGAACCGCATTGCCGAACGGGTCCAGGATCGAGCCGATCTCATAGGGCACCTCGTCGGGCAGTTCGATCACGTTGAAGGCCGGGGCCACCACGAACTCGGCGAAGGCGCCCTGGCGGTTCACGCCGATGCCGCGCGTCTTCGGGTCCAGATGGAAATGCCCGGCGCGGGCGGCTTCGGAGTTCAAGTCGATGACATGCCCCTCGGCCGAGACGCGCTGACCGATCTTGAGGGGACGATCCACCTCCTTGCCGATGGCGACGATCTCGCCGGCGAACTCGTGGCCGGTGATCATCGGGGTCGGGACGTTCTTCTGGGACCACTCGTCCCAGTTCCAGATGTGGATGTCGGTTCCGCAGACGGCCGTGCGGTGCACACTGATCAGCACGTCCTCCGGCCCCGCCTCGGGCACTGGCGCGTCGATCAGCTCCAGGCCGATGCCGGGCGTGGTCTTGGCCAGGGCTTTCATTGTTTCCGACATGAAGGCGTCTCCTTAAAAGTCTTTGTCAGCCGGTCCGGCCTCGCCATCGAAGGCGCGAAAGGTGAAGCGGGATCGGGGCTCGTTTTCGGCATCCCGCAGAACGCCGGTCAGAATATCGAAGTCGGCGCCCATCGCCGTCGCCGAAGCTGTCGCATAAGTCCACTCCAGCGTCGTCGGCTTGGGCCAGATCGCCACAAGAACGTCGAACAAGGCGTCCAGGTTATGACCGATCCAGTCTGGCGTCCCTTCCACCTTGTCCACGGCGGCGTAGAAGTCCGCGCGGCTCAGGATCGTGCGCCCGTCGATGCGAACGAGATGCGCCGGCGCTTCCATTCAGATCACGCCCAATTCCCGTCCCGCTGTCGTGAACGCCTCCACCGTCCGGTCGATCTGGTCAAACGTGTGCGCCGCCGACATCTGGGTGCGGATGCGGGCCTGGCCGCGCGGCACCACCGGGAAGCTGAATCCGATCACATAGACGCCCAGCTCCAGCGCGCGCGCCGCGAAGTCCTGCGCCAGTTTGGCGTCGCCCAGCATGACCGGAATGATCGGATGTTCGCCGTCCAGCAGGGTGAAGCCCGCGTCCGCCATCGCGCCGCGATAGCGATGGGCGTTGGCCGACAGGCGGGTGCGCAGGGCGTCGCCTTCCTCGCCTTGCGCGATGCGGATCGCCTCAAGGCTCGACCCGCAGACAGCCGGCGCCAGGGCGTTTGAGAACAGATAGGGCCGCGCGCGTTGTTTCAGCAGTTCGACCACCGACTTCCTGGCGCAGATGAAGCCGCCCATGGCCCCGCCCAGCGCCTTGCCAAAGGTGCCGGTCACGAAGTCCACCTCGACCCCGTGATGGGCGAACGATCCGCGTCCCTTGGGACCCAGGAAGCCGGTCGCATGGCAGTCGTCCACCATGATCAGGGCCTCGTACTTGTCGGCCAGCGCGCGGATGTCCTTCAGCTTGGCGATATAGCCGTCCATCGAGAAGGCGCCGTCGGTGGCGATGATGATGTCGCGCGCACCCGCCGCCCGTGCCACCTTCAGCCGCGCCTCCAACTCGTCCATGTCCGAGTTGGCGAACCGATACCGCTTGGCCTTGCACAGCCGAACGCCGTCGATGATGGAGGCGTGGTTCAGGCTGTCCGAGACGATGGCGTCGTTCTCGCCCAGCAGGGGTTCGAACAGGCCGCCGTTGGCGTCGAAGGCGGCGGCGAACAGGATGGCGTCCTCGAACCCGAGATAGCCCGCGATAGCGGCCTCAAGCTCCTTATGGATCTCCAGCGTGCCGCAGATGAAGCGGACCGAGGCCGTTCCCGCCCCCCACTTCTGCTGCGCCGCGATCCCCGCCTCGGCGACACGCGCGTCGCCCGCCAGGCCCAGATAGTTGTTGGCGCAGAAGTTCAGCACGTCGCGCCCCGCGACCTGGATCATCGGCCCCTGACGCGAGGCGATCACCCGTTCGGGCTTGGTCAGCCCCTGCGCCTCGATGTCTGTCAGTTCGCCGGCGACGCGGTCGTAGAAGGTCTGGGTCATGGGTCGCGACCTACGCCGATTTTCGATCTGTTTCCACCCGCCTCAGGTCGTCGGCGGCGGGTTGGCCTCGGCCCGGATCGGGCTGACGCGGATGCGTCCGCCGCACGGACTGAAGGTGAAGGGCAGGCTGACGGCGGCGGTGTCGCTGGGCGCCGTCAGCTTCAGCGTCGCCGCCTCGGGACAAGTCTTCTGCATTGTCTCGTCGGGCATGACGTTCCACGACAATTCAAACCAGGCCTTGGCCTGGGGCGCCAGTTCGACCGGCGTCGGGGCCTGGCCCTGACGGAAATAGCTGCCAGGGCTCTGTTCCGCGCGGATCGACGACAGGGTGCGTCCGCGGCCGTCCTGCAGGGTCACGGTCGGATAGCCGGTCAGGCTGCAGGCCTGGGCGCCGATATTCTGAAGGCTGAAGTTGCGCACCCGGTTGCCCATTCCCGCGTCGCCGTCGCCGGCCGCCAGCTTCAGCTGCGGCCCCTTGCAAGGCATCGCGGCCGGCAGGACGCCGCCGGGCGCCGGCGTGGGCGTCTGGGCGGGCGTCGGCATCGGTCCCGGCGTCAGGTCGGCGCCGGGGATCGGCCGCGAGCAGCGTTCCAGCACCGCCACCCCCGTCGTCCCGTCCGGCCCCAACCGGCTCAACGTGCCGCTCTCCTGGCCGTCGCGGGTCGCCGTCCACCACTCCATGCCCGCGCCGACATAGCGGGCGCCGCTGGCCGACTGCACGGAGCGCAGGGCGTAGGCCTGGTTCTGATAGGTCAGTTGCGCGCTGTCGCTGTCGGCGTATTGCACCTGCAGGGTCGCCCCGCTTTCGCAGGCGTAGCCGACCGATGGCGCGGTCGAGGTCTGGGCCGGTTGCGGCTCGGCCGGGGCGGTCGGCTGCTCGGGCGCCGGCTGCGAACAGGCGGCCGCGCCGGTCAGGGCGGCGATGGCGACGAATGCGGTCAGGCGATGCGACATCATGTCATGTCCTCTGTTTCGCCATCAACGAGCGAACCGCCTGAAAGGCTCCGCTTGGCGCGCTCAGTGATCGCCTTTCGGCGTCTCCATCAGCTCGATCAGCACCCCGCCCATGTCGCGCGGATGCAGGAACACCACCGGCGTCCCGTGCGCCCCGATGCGCGGCTCGCCCGTGCCCAGGATGGTCACGCCCTTTGCGCGCATCTCGGCGACGGCGGCGTGGATGTCGGCGACCTCGAAACAGACGTGGTGCTGGCCGCCCTTGGGGTTGTTGGCCAGGAAGCCGACTATGGGACTGGTCTCGTCATAGGGTTCGATCAACTCGATCTGGGCCGTCGGCGTATTGACGAAACAGACCTTCACCCCCTGGGCCGGCAGATCGAACGGCTCGCCGATCTTCGTCGCGCCCAGCACGTCCCGATACAGCCTGATCGAGTCCGCGATTGAGGGCGTCGCCACGCCGACGTGGTTCAGGGCGCCGATCATGGCTTGTCCTTGTTGGGCGCGGGCTGGGCGTAACCCAGGCGCTGGTTCAGTTTCTCGATCAGGTCGACCGCGGTGTCCGCAATGGCCGAGCCGGGCGGATAGACGGCCGCCGCGCCCATATCCAGCAGCGGCTGGACGTCCGAGGGCGGGATGACGCCCCCCACCACGATCATGATGTCCGGTCGCCCCAGCCGCTCCAGCTCGGCCTTCAGTTCCGGAACCAGCGTCAGATGCCCCGCCGCCAGCGACGAGGCGCCGACCGCATGGACGCCCTTCTCCACCGCATCGCGCGCGGCCTCGGCCGGGGTCTGGAACAGGCTGCCCGCCGTGACGTCGAAGCCCAGATCGCCATATCCGGTGGCGACCACCTTCTGGCCCCGGTCATGGCCGTCCTGGCCCAGCTTGGCGATCAGGATGCGCGGCGGGCCGCCGTCGTTCTCCACAAAGGTCGCCACCATGTCGCGGGCGCGGGCGAAGCGCGGGTCACGTCCCGCCTCCTTGGCGTAAACGCCCGAAACTGTCTGGACCGTCGCCACGTGACGCCCGAAGGCCGCCTCCAGCGCATCCGAAATCTCGCCCACCGTCGCCTTGGCGCGCGCGGCCTGAACCGCCAGCTCCAGCAGGTTGGCCTTCCCCCGCGCGCCATTGGTCAGGGCCTGAAGCGCCGCATCGGTCGCCGTCTGATCCCGCTCGGCCCGCAGGCGTTTCAGCTTGTCGATCTGGGCGGCCAGAACGGCGGCGTTATCGACCTTCAGCATCGGAATGTCGTCGACGACGGCGTTCAGATATTTGTTCACCCCCACCACGGTCTGCTGGCCGGTGTCGATCCGGGCCTGAGTCTTGGCGGCGGACTCCTCGATCCGCAGCTTGGGAATGCCCGCCTCGATGGCCTTGGCCATGCCGCCCAGCGCCTCGACCTCGGCCATGTGGGCGCGCGCTCGCTGCGCCAGTTCGTGCGTCAGCCGCTCGACATAATAGCTGCCGCCCCACGGGTCGATGACCCGCGTCAGCCCCGTCTCCTGCTGCAGCAGGATTTGCGTATTGCGCGCGATCCGAGCCGAGAAGTCGGTCGGCAGGGCCAGGGCCTCGTCCAACGCATTGGTGTGCAGGCTCTGCGTCTGACCGCCGGCCGCCGCCATGGCCTCGACCATGGTGCGCGGCACATTGTTGAACACGTCCTGCGCCGCCAGCGACCAGCCTGAAGTCTGACAGTGGGCCCGCAGCGACAGGCTCTTGGGGTTTTCCCCGCCTTCGCGCTTCACCGCCTCGGCCCACAGCAGGCGACCGGCCCGCATCTTGGCCACCTCCATGAAATAGTTCATGCCGATGGCCCAGAAGAAGCTGAGACGCGGCGCGAACCGGTCGATGGGCATGCCCGCCGCGACGCCGGCCCGCAGATATTCGATCCCATCCGCCAGGGTGTAGGCCAGTTCGATATCCGCCGACGCCCCCGCCTCCTGCATGTGATAGCCGGAGATGGAGATGCTGTTGAACTTGGGCGTCTCCTGCGCCGTCCAGGCGAAGATGTCGGCGATGATCCGCATCGAGGGTTCGGGGGGATAGATGTAGGTATTGCGGACCATGAACTCCTTCAGAATGTCGTTCTGAATGGTCCCGGTCAGCTTGGCGTGATCGACGCCCTGCTCCTCGGCGGCGACGACATAGAGCGCCAGGATCGGCAGCACCGCCCCGTTCATCGTCATCGACACCGACATCTGGTCCAGCGGTATCCCGTCGAACAGGGTCCGCATGTCATAGATGCTGTCGATGGCCACGCCCGCCATGCCGACGTCGCCCTTCACCCGAGGGTGGTCGCTGTCATAGCCTCTGTGCGTCGCCAGGTCGAAGGCGATGGACAGGCCCTTCTGCCCCGCGGCCAGGTTGCGGCGATAGAAGGCGTTGGATTCCTCGGCGGTCGAGAAGCCCGCATATTGCCGGATCGTCCACGGATTGCCCGCATACATGGTCGGATAGGGACCGCGCACGAAGGGGGCGAACCCCGGCAGGCCGTGAAGCTGCTCCAGCCCGTCCAGCGCCTGCGGGCCATAGGCCGTCTCGACCGTCAGCCCCTCGGGCGTCTTCCATGGATCGCGGACAGGCCCCTGCCCGGTCGCGCCGAGGTCCAGGGCGATCTTGCCGAAGTCGGGAAAGGTCATTGGCCTGCCTCCTCGAAGGATGCGGCGAAGCGGATGGGGGCCAAGGGTTCGCAGACAAGCTGGACGGATGCGGCCGCGACCTCGGCGCCTTCGACCGGAGCCGCGCGCACCTCGGCGTCGACGTACTTCGTCACGCCGACGATCTGGGCCGCGCCCTGGCTCAAGGCCGCCTCTCGCACCTGACGCGCCCGTGCGATGCGGGGTTGGATGACGCCGCCCTTCAGCGCCTCCACCAGACCGCCCTCGGCCTCGATGGCCTGGAACTCGGCCCAGCCTGCCAGGGCCAGATCGTGCGTCCGCGCGTCCAGATACCAGCTGCCCGCCGCCGGATCGTCGACCCGGCCCAGATTGGCTTCCTCCATCAGGACCAACTGCATATTGCGCGCCTGTCTGCGGGCGAAGGCGTCGGGCCGCCCTGAGGCGCGGGTGAAGCCGTCCAGCACCACAACATCCGCCCCGCCGACCGCGCCCGCGAACCCCGCCGCCGTCAGGCGCAGCAGGTTGGGCCAAGGGTCGCGCGCCGACAGCATCCGCCGCGACGACCTCGCCTCAATGACCGCAGGCGTCTGCCCCCCGAACGCGCGGGACAGATTGGCCCAGATCAGCCGCATGGCCCGCACCTTCGCCAGGCTGTCGAAATATTCCTGATCGACCGACAGGCCGACGACCACGCCCTTCAGCGCCGCCTCGACCGACAAACCCGCCGCGACCGCCGCCTTCACATAGGCGACCGCGCCGGACGCCGCGAAGGCCAGTTCCTGCGCCGCCGATCCACCTGCCTCATGCGCCACGCGCCCGCTGGCCAGGAACAGGCTGGCGTCGGGATAGACGCCCGCATGGCGCACGGCCGCATCAGCCGCCGCGCCCAGATCGTCGTCGATCCCGCGCGGCGATCCGCCCGCCTCTGCAAAGGCCGAGATCGGGTCCAGATGGAAGCGCAGCATGGCGCGGGGCGAACCCTTGGCCACGACCGCCAGCGCCTCCGCCGCCTCGACGCCCGCGAACCCGGCGTCCAGCGCCACCGGCGCCAGCTCCAGCGCAACGCCGTCCAGCGCCCGGCCCAGCGTCGCCGCATCCGCCAGCACCCCGCCGCTGATCAATACCGACGCCGCCCCTTCCTGCAGATCGGTCAGAATGGCGGCGTTCACAGCCTCGGCGTCATCGCCCTCGACCGAGGTGCGCAGATCCCACGCGCGGCCTTCGGCGTCCGATGGACGGGGTGCGAACACCGGCTGAACCCCGGTCGCCCCGGCGTACAGCGGCCGCGTCACCAGTTGGTCGGCATCCAGATGCAGCAGCGATTCCAGCGGCCGGTCCTTCAGGGCCTTCTGGGCCGCCTCACGCCATTCAAGCGGCGTGGGCGTAGCGAAGGATGACATCACCCGAACTCCACCAGCACATCATCCGCCGCCACGGGATCGCCGTCCTTGGCGCCGACGGCCTTCACCACCCCGTCCCGCTCGGCCTTCAGGATGTTCTGCATCTTCATGGCCTCGATGATGGCCACGGTCTCGCCGGTCTTGACCTCCTGGCCCACGACCACCGGGATCGACACGACAAGACCCGGCATCGGCGACAGCACCATCTTCGAGGTATCCGCCACCGCCTTCTCCGGCAGGCGAGCATACATTTCGGCGACATGGGGGCGCAGCACCCGCACCCGCGCCCTGGCCGCGCGGTGACGGATGTCGAAGCCGTCGGCGACGCGCTTGACCTCGGCGGTGAAAGCCTCGCCGTCCAGATCGGCCTTGAACTGGGCCAGGCCGGGCCGCCAGTCGATGTCCGACAGGCGGATGTCGCCGCCGCCCGTCAGGGTCAGGATCATCTCCTCGTCGTCGTCATAGGACAGGCCCACGCCGTGCGGCGTCTTGTCGATCATCACGATCCAGTCGGTGCGGTCCGAAGGGTCGCCGTCCTGCTCGGCGATCACCTCGTGCATCGCCAGGGCCGAAGCGATCAGGATGCGCTCCTGTTCGACCGTCGGCTTCAGCCCGTGGAAGCCGTCCGGGAACTCGTCCTTGATATAGCTGGTCGACAGTTGGCCCGACTTGAACCGGTCCTGATCCATCACCGCCGCCAGGAAGGGCACATTGTGGCCCAGGCCCGCCAGATGGGTGTCCTCCAGGGCGCGGGCCATGCCCTCGACCGCGTCCGCCCGCGTCTCGCCCCAGGCGCACAGTTTGGCGATCATGGGGTCGTAGAACATGCTGATCTCGTCGCCCTCGCGGACGCCGGAGTCATTGCGAACCGTATAGCCGCCCTGATCGCCTTCCTCCGGCTGCTCATAACGGACCAGCCGCCCGATCGACGGCAGGAAGCCGCGATAGGGGTCTTCGGCGTAGATGCGGCTCTCGATGGCCCAGCCGTTGATCTTCAGGTCCTTCTGCTCGAAGGCCAGCGCCTCGCCCCAGGCCGAACGGATCATCTGTTCGACCAGATCGACCCCCGTGATCAGCTCCGTCACCGGATGCTCGACCTGCAGACGGGTGTTCATCTCCAGGAAGTAAAAGCTCTTGTCCTGCCCCGCCACGAACTCGACCGTGCCGGCCGAGTCATAGTTCACGGCCTGGGCCAGGGCGACGGCCTGCGCCCCCATGGCCGCGCGGGTGGCCTCGTCCAGCAGGGGCGACGGCGCCTCCTCGATGACCTTTTGGTTGCGGCGCTGGATCGAGCATTCACGCTCGAACAGATGGACCACATGGCCGTGCTTGTCGCCCAGCACCTGAATCTCGATGTGGCGCGGATCGACGATGAACTTCTCCAGGAAGACCCGGTCGTCGCCAAAGGCGTTCAGCGCCTCGGCCTTCACCGCCGCGAAACCCTCGGCCATGTCGGCGTCCGAATGGGCCACGCGGATGCCCTTGCCGCCGCCGCCGGCCGAAGCCTTGATCATGATCGGATAGCCGATCTCGTTGGCGATCCTGACCGCCTCGTCCGGCGTTTCGATCAGGCCCATATGGCCCGGCACGGTCGAGACCCCGGCCTCAGCCGCCAGCTTCTTGGAGCTGATCTTGTCGCCCATGGCCTCGATGGCCTCGGGGTTCGGGCCGATGAAGGCGATCCCCTCGTCCCTCAGCCGCCGCGCGAACCCGGCGTTCTCGCTCAGGAAGCCAAAGCCCGGATGCACGGCCTGCGCCCCCGTCTGGCGCACCGCCTCGACGATCTTGTCGGCCAGCAGATAGGACTGCGCCGCCGGCGCCGGCCCGATCAACACCGCCTCGTCGGCCATCTCGACCGCCAACGCCCCGGCGTCGGCTTCCGAATAGACCTGCACCGTCTGGATGCCCATCTTGCGGCAGGTCTTGATGATCCGAACCGCGATCTCGCCCCGGTTGGCGATGAGGATTTTGGAGAACATGGAAAGGCTCAGTTTCGCGTTGAGTTCGGCCGTAATGCAAGCGCCTGACGCAGGCGCGCCACAAAGGCGTCTTCAGGGTCATTGATAGGGACGAGGGACTGCATATTGAGAGGAAAACGCTCCCGAGCCCGGTTCTGAGTGCGGAACTCTACGTCGATTTGAAGCGGAAACCCGCCACTGGCCGGATAGAGGCCCCCATTCGAATTCCGGAACGCCAGCAAGGTTTGGCCAACTTCAAGAATATACGGCTTGGCGCACTCTCCTCCGCCCAAACCCGCAGTGTCGGAAGCAGCGATGAAGGCAAACCCTTGATCGCCGGGGCGATCCGACAACCAATCTGGCAAGGCATTGATCGTGCTCCGATCTACCGGCAACATCTCCGATGGAAGCACCTGTGGACCGAAACCCCTAACCCGAAGATCCTCGGTCTGGAGATAGTCCGGTAAGGGCCGGCCGACCTTTAACGTTTCGACCGGTTCAAGCTTGAACACGAACTCGTCGGTGAATTCGGGATAGTCCGAAGGCACCTTCAAATCTCCATAATTGAGATACCACGAACCCTCCGAATAGGTTCGGTTGACGAGGTATTTGGCCACCACCCTCACGATTTGGATGGTTTCAGCCTTGGCAGCGATCTGGGTCGGCAGATCACTTCCGACGTAACGACCATCGTCTCCGAATTTTACCGATGAGCAGGCGCTGGCCGCCCCACTGGCCGATGCGGTAGCGACCGCACAGACCAAAGTGACCATCACTACCTTGGCTTTTAGAGACCGAGCTTTTTCCACACAGACAACCGTCATGTTCAGCGCCCTTAAAGCGGAATGTTGTCGTGCTTCTTCCAGGGGTTCTCCTGGACCTTGTTCTTCAGCGTCCGCAGCGCCTTCACCAGCCGACGCCGCGTCCCGTGCGGCATGATGACGTCGTCGATGTAGCCCAGGCCCGCCGCCACGAAGGGGTTGGCGAAGCGGTTCTTGTATTCAGCCTCGCGCGCGGCCAGGGCCGCCGGGTCGCCCGCCTCCTTGCGGAAGATGATCTCGACCGCCCCCTTGGCGCCCATGACGGCGATCTCGGCGGTGGGCCAGGCGTAGTTGACGTCGCCGCGCAGGTGTTTGGAGCTCATCACGTCATAGGCGCCGCCATAGGCCTTGCGCGTGATCAGGGTCAGTTTCGGCACGGTCGCCTCGGCATAGGCGAACAGCAGCTTGGCGCCGTGTTTGATCAGGGCGCCGTATTCCTGCTTGGTGCCCGGCATGAAGCCCGGCACGTCCACCAGCGTCACCAGCGGAATGTCGAAGGCGTCGCAGAAACGCACGAACCGCGCGGCCTTGCGGCTTGAATCGATGTCCAGCACGCCCGCCAGCACCTGGGGCTGGTTGGCGACGATCCCGACCGTCTGGCCGTCCAGCCGCCCGAAGCCGGTGATGATGTTCTTGGCGAAGTCGGCCCCGATCTCGAAGAAGTCGGCCTCGTCGACCACCTTCAGGATCAGCTCCTTCATGTCATAGGGCTGGTTCGGGTTGGCCGGGATCAGGGTGTCCAGCGACGGCTCGTCCCGCTCGGGCTCGTCATAGCTTTCGCGCACTGGCGGCTTTTCACGGTTCGACAGCGGCAGGAAGCCGATCAGGCGGCGCACCTCCGACAGGGCCTCCAGATCGTTCTCGAACGCCCCGTCCGCCACGCCCGACTTGCCGGCATGGACGCGGGCGCCGCCCAGATCCTCATGGCTGACCACCTCGTTGGTGACCGTCTTCACCACGTCGGGGCCGGTCACATACATGTAGGACGTGTCCTTAACCATGAAGATGAAGTCGGTGATGGCCGGCGAATAGACGTCGCCGCCTGCGCACGGGCCCATGATCACGCTGATCTGGGGAATGACGCCGCTGGCCAGCGTGTTCTGCAGGAAGATATCGGCGTAACCCGCCAGGCTCTCGACCCCCTCCTGGATGCGCGCGCCGCCCGCGTCGAACAGGCCGATGATCGGCGCGCCCGTGGTCAGGGCCATCTTCTGCAGCTTGACGATCTTCGCCGCATGGGCGCCCGACAGCGAGCCGCCGAAGACGGTGAAGTCCTTGGAGAAGACATAGACCAGCCGCCCGCCGATAGTCCCGCGCCCCGTCACCACCCCGTCGCCGGGGATGCGCTGATCCTGCATGCCGAAATCGTGGCTGCGGTGCTCCACGAACATGTCGGTCTCCTCGAAGGAGCCCTCGTCCAGCAGCACGTCGATGCGTTCGCGCGCCGTCAGCTTGCCCTTGGCGTGCTGGGCGGCGATACGCTTTTCCCCGCCGCCCAGTTTCGCGGCGGCGCGACGACGCTCCAGTTCTTCAAGGATGGCTTGAGTCATGATGGATTTACGCCTCTTGTTCGTGGAGGAAGGCGTGGCGCCTTCATTGCAAACATGCAAACGCAACTTTGCAAAAAGTGTGGAACTGCGCCGACTTGCAAAGGATTTTCTTATGATTTGCAAAACTGCAAATGGCTGAGAAGCTTTTTCTCGGCGCAAAACTTCGCAAGCTGCGCGAGGCGCGCGGCTGGACGCTTGAGGCGTGCGCCGAACGTCTGGGCCTGTCGCCCTCCTATTTGTCGCAGATCGAGACGAACCAGCGGCCGGCCACCGCCCGGGTGCTGATCGCCCTGACCCGCGCCTTCCATGTGGACGCCAGCCTGTTCGATCTGGAGGGCGACGCGCGACTGCTGGCCGACCTGCGCGAAGCCACGACCGACATCGCCGGGCCGACGACCGGCGGCGCCGAGCCGCCCACCGCCGCAGAGCTGAAACAGGCGGTCGCCAACCTGCCGAGACTGGCGCGCCAGTTCCTGGCGCTGCACCAGACCTTCCGCCGTCTGGACGAGCGGGTGAAGGCGCTGGACGACACCCTGGGCCGCGACGAATACGGCGCCAGCGTCGCCCTGTTGCCCTATGAGGAGGTGCGCGACTTCTTCCACTATCGCGACAACTATATCGATGCGCTGGACACGGCGGCCGAGGCGCTGGCGGCGACCCTGCCGCAGGCGGGTCAGGTCGAGCGGGCGCTGGAAACGGCCCTGGCTCAGACCCACGGCGTGCGGGTCGTCTACGCCGCCGGGCAGGAGGCGCTGCGCCGCTATGATCCGACCAGCCGTGTCCTGACGCTGGACGCCTGGCAGCCGGGGGCCAGCCGGTCGTTCCAACTGGCGCACCAGCTGTCCCTGCTGTCCTTCCGCGACCTGATCGAGGCGGAACTGGATCAGGCCGCCTTCCGCACCGACGCCGCGCGCGCGGTGGCTCGCGTCGGCCTTGCCAACTATGCGGCGGGCGCGCTGCTCTTGCCCTATCGCGCCTTCCTGGAGGCGGCGCGGGAAGAAAAGCACGACATCGACCGGCTACTGACCCGTTTCCAGGTCAGTTTCGAACAGGTCTGCCACCGGCTGTCGACCCTGCAGAAACCGGGCTGGCGCGGCGTGCCCTTCTATTTCGCCCGCGTGGACATGGCTGGAAACATCACCAAGCGCCACAGCGCGACACGGTTCCAGTTCGCCCGTTTCGGCGGCGCCTGCCCGCTGTGGAACGTGCATGAAGCCTTTGCGGCGCCTGATCGGATCGGGGTGCAGTTGGCCGAGATGCCGGACGGGTCGCGCTACATCTCCATCGCCCGCAGCGTGTCCAAACCCAGCGGCTCATACCTGGCCAACGACCGCCGCTACGCCTTGTCGCTGGGGTGCGAGGTCGAGCACGCCTCGGCCCTGGTCTATGCGGCCGGCCTGGACCTGAACGGTCCGGCCACCCGCATCGGCGTCAGTTGCCGCATCTGCGAGCGCACCGACTGCACCCAGCGCGCCTTCCCGCCCATCGACCGCGCCCTTCACGTGCCGGAGAACGAGCGCGGGGTGGTGCCCTATGTGCTGGATGGCCCGCGCCCGGACCGCTATTGATCGGGGCATGACCTTATACGATCCGATCGGCGTCGCTGTCATAGGCTACGGCCTGGCGGGCCAGACCTTCCATGCGCCCCTGATCGCGGCCACGCCAGGCCTGAACCTGCGCGCCGTCGTCTCGTCCCGGCCCGAGGCCGTGCACGCGGACCTGCCCGAGGTCGAGGTCTTGCCTAGTCTAGGCTCGGCGTTGGCGCGCGATGACATCGGCCTGATCGTCGTCGCCACGCCCGACGCCCTGCACGCCGAACAGGCCATTGCGGCGCTGGAGGCCGGCAAGTCGGTCGTGGTCGACAAGCCCTTCGCTGCGACCCTGGCCGACGCCGAATCCGTCGCCGCCGTGGCGAAGACAGCGCCGGGCGTGTTCAGCGTGTTCCAAAACCGCCGCTGGGACGCCGACTTCCTGACCCTGCGCCGCCTGATCGACGAGGGCGAGTTGGGCGAGGTCGCCGTGTTCGAAAGCCATTACGACCGTTTTCGCCCGATCGTCACCGACCGCTGGAAGGACCAGCGCGACGGCGGGGTCTGGGCCGACCTCGGCCCTCACCTGATTGACCAGGCCGTGCAGTTGTTCGGGCCGCCGCTAGGCGTCTATGCCGACCTTCAGCCCCAGCGTCGAGGCGCCACGGGCATCGACTACGCCCACGTCCTGCTGCGCTACGACCGGCTGCGAGTGATCCTGAACATGGGGCATCTCGCCGCCGAATCCGGCCTGCGCTACGTCGTGCATGGTGACGGCGGCAGCTTCGTCAAACACGGGCTGGACGCTCAGGAGGGGCAGTCCAAGGCGGGGATGCGTCCCGGCGGCGCCGACTGGGGCGTCGACCCCTCGCCGGGCGTTCTGACTCAGGTGATCGACGGTTGCCCGGTGCACTCGACCCCGAGCCCAGAGCGTGGCGACTATCCAGCCTTCTACGCCGCAATGCGGGACGCGATCAGCGGCAGGGCCTGCCGCCCGTCCCCGCCGATCAGGCCCTGACGACGATGCGGATCATCGACGCGGGCCTGCGCAGCGCGACGGAACGGCGCGAGATCGCGCTTTAGCTCCGCTTGCGGCCCTTCGACGTCGCCGCCGGCGCATGGGCCAGTCGCAGCAGATTGGCCGCGCCTGGCGCCCCGAACGGCGTTCCGGCCAGGATCAGGATGCGCTGGCCCGGATCGGCTAAACCATATCGCACGGCGCTGTTCACCGCATCGTCCGTGACCGCCTCCAGCGAATCCGGTTGCTCGCCCAGGCGCGGCTCCAGTCCCCAGACCAGGGCCAGCCGGCGCGCGGTATTCGGATTGGGCGTCAGCACCAGGATGGGCTTCAACGGCCGCTCGCGCGCCATCCGTCTGGCGGTGCCGCCCAGCGTCGTGAACACCACCAGACAGCCTGTCGAGGGCGCATTGGCGGCCATGCGCGCGGCGCCGACGAGGGCGTCCACGTCATGTTCGTCCATGCCGGCGTGTTCCGCGCCCATCAGGCTGGGCCACATCGGATCGCGTTCGACCCGTTCGATGATCCGGCTCATGATGCCCACGGATTCCAGCGGATAGTCGCCCGACGCCGTTTCGGCCGACAGCATTAGGGCGTCGGCGCCTTCATACACGGCGTTGGCCACGTCGGTGGCCTCGGCGCGGGTCGGGGCGGGCGCGCTGGTCATGGATTCCAGCATCTGGGTCGCAACGATCACCGGCACGCCGCGATTGCGGGCCGCGCGCACGATCTGTTTCTGCGCCACCGGCACGTCCTCGGGGTCCAGTTCGACCCCCAGGTCGCCGCGCGCGACCATGACCCCGTCGCAATAGTCGAGGATGGCCTCCAGATCAGCCAGAGCCGCCGGCTTCTCGATCTTGGCCAGGCACGCCGCCTGACCGTTCACGATCCGCTTCAGCTCGGCCATGTCCTCGGGTTTCTGCACGAAGCTCAGAGCCACCCAATCCACGCCCATCCGCAGCGCGAAGGCCAGGTCTTCGCGGTCCTTGGGCGTCAGAGCCGACACCGGGATCACCGCCTCCGGCACGGCCACGCCCTTGCGGTCCGACAGTTTGGAGCCGCTCTCGACCGTCACGTCGGCCCAGTCGTCGGTGCGTTCGCCGACGCGCAGGCGCACCCGGCCGTCGTCCAGCAGCAGCAGCATCCCGGGTCGCAGGGCCTTGAAGATTTCGGGATGCGGCATCTGCACCCGCGTTTCGTCGCCCGGCGTCGGGTCCAGGTCGAAACGCATCGTGTGGCCTGCCTTGACCGCGATCTCGACGTCCTTGAACCGCCCCAGCCGCAGCTTGGGCCCCTGCAGGTCGGCAAGCACGCCCAACGGACGCTGCAACGCCATCTCTGCGCCGCGCACCGCCTTGAGGGCGGCGGCGTGATCCTCGTGCGAACCGTGGCTGAAGTTCAGGCGGAACACGTCCACCCCGGCTTGGGCCAGCGCCTTGACGGTGCTGGGCGCGCGGCTCGCGGGCCCCAGGGTCGCGACGATGCGGGCGCGGCGGGCTCTGTTCATGGATGTTTCCTGTCAGCTCTCGAATGTCACCCTTGCGGACGACATGGGCGATTTCGCCCCTTTTGCCTTTGAAACTTCCTTAGAGTAAGGCCGCCAGCCCGCCGGGAAACATGAGTTTATGACCCCGAAACAGGAGTTTATCGGGCCGGGGTCGTATCCGTCGCCGGGCAGTCCGAAACGGCGAACCCGTTCAGATCCATACAACGCCCTTCGACCTTGGGCGCGGGCACGCCCATGACGTGGGCCAGGGTCGGGGCGATGTCGATGGTGCGGATCGGCACGAACCGCTCCTCGCCATGCGCGCCCGGCCACCAGAAGATGATCGGCACGCGGCGGTCATATTCCCACGGGGTGCCGTGTCCGGCCAGGGTGCCGCCGACGCGCCCCCCCAGGTTCGCCACCTGCGCGAAGGCGATCATGATGTCGGGCGAACGCTCAGCCAGGGTCGACAGGCGCATCCGTTCGCGCACCGTCATCATCTCGGGCTGGCGGCTGTCAGGCAGCGGATCGGCCAGCAGACGGTCGCGCGTCTCCACGAAGGCGACGTCCGGCACGGCGCGCAGCATCTCGACAGCGGCCTCGGCCACCCGGGTCCGCAGCGGGTCGGGCAAGGAACGCAGTTGCTTGTCCGCCACCATCAGGCCGCTGCCGCCCATCTGCAACGGATTGTCGGCCAGGTTGAAGCGCTGGCGCAGGCTGTCGTTGATCGCCGCGATCGGCGCCAGATCGACGCGGTGCGCCTGGGGATAGCCGTGCTGATGCAGGCGTTCGACAAAGTCCGACCCGCCGTGATCCGCCGTCAGGACCACCAGCGCGCCGCCCGGAACCTGAGACAGCTTGTCGAGGAAGGCGCCCAGCGCCGCATCCAGACGATACATCTGTTCGCACATCTCCGGCCCTTGGGTGCCGTACATATGGCCGATGCGGTCGGTGGCGGACAGGCTGACGCCCAGCATGTCGGTCGTGCCCCCCTGCCCCAGACGCTGGCTGTCCAGCAGATATTCAGCCGCCTTCAGCGTCTGTTCGTCCAGCAGGGGCGAGGTGTCGAACTTCAGACCCGCAGGCGGCAGGACCGAATGGAAGGTCTGGCCGCGAATGGTCCAGTCGCCCGCCAGCGCACGGCATTCTTCGCGCTGATAGTCCCAGGTCACCGGGTTCGCCGCCATCCAGGCCTTGAAGCCGGTGTTGAAGGCCGCCACCGGCGCCAGCTTCGCCTCGGCCGTCTGGCCCGGCTCGACATAGGTGGTCAGGCCAAACCCGTCGGTGAACCAGAAGGCCTGGCCCTGATGCCCCGCCAGATTGATGGCGCCGCGATCCTTGCCCGACACGGCCATGACCTTGCTGTCCGGGCTGACGGCCTTCAGCCAGTCGCCGACGGTGGTGACGCCCAGTTGGTCAGGCCCAACCGGGCCGTTGTCGGTGTCGTCACGCCCATGCGCCAGATGGTTCTGCGGCGCGGCCAGGCAATAAATTTCCTTGCCTGTCTTCGTGTCGATCCAGTCGTTGGCCGGGATGCCCGTCTCGGTCGGATGCATCCCCGTCAGAACGGTCGAGTGGCCGGGGCAGGTCTCGGTCAGGCCGTGGGTCTGATAGCCGTTGGTGGACACCAGACCCTGATCGGCCATGCGGCGCAGACCGCCCGCGTAGCGGCTGCGGTACTGGTTGAACAGATTGGCGCTGAACTGATCGACTACGATGGTCACGATCAGCTTGGGCGGCGTCAGGGCCGCCGCTGACGCCTGGGGCGCGGGGCGATTAGGCGCGGCGACCTGTGCGTTGGCGACGCCCGTCATCGACAGAGCGGCCAGCACGGCCAGGGCGGCCTTGCGCGACAGGGACCGGGCCCAGGGCTTGATCGACGACATGGCAGGACACTCCAAAGACAGGCAGGCGGCCTCTAACGGCTGCGGATTGCATCTGCATGACAGGCGCCGAGGGACAGGCTCGGCCCTAATGCGATTCCTTGCCGCGCAGGCGAGCGATCTGATGGACGATCAGCACGACCAGACCGCCGACGATCAGACCGACCACCGACGACGCGACAGCCGTCGTCAGCCACCCCGTCACCGGCCCCAGCGGTCCTGTCGCCGCCGCGACCGCGTGCGACAGATGTTCCAGCGGCGCGGCGGGCCAGTGCAGGCCCAGCGTATGGGAACCGTGGACCAGGATGCCGCCGCCGACCCAAAGCATGGCCGCCGTGCCGATCACGGACAGGGCGCTCATCACCACCGGCATCCCCTTGACCAGACCTCGGCCCAGGCCGCGCACCCCGCCGTTGTCGCGGCGCGCCAGGACCAGGCCGATGTCATCCATCTTCACGATCAGGCCGACCGCGCCATAGACGACGATGGTCATGGCCACCCCGACCACCACCAGCACGGCCGCCTGGGTCAGGATCGGCTGGGCGGCCACGTCGGCCAAGGCGATGGCCATTATCTCGGCCGACAGGATCAGATCGGTCCGCACCGCGCCCGAGACGGTGGTCTTCTCCAGCGCGGCGGCGTCGCCCGTCTGGACCGCCGCCTCGTCATGGCCGCCATGCCCCATGGCCTCCAGCAACTTCTCGGCGCCCTCGAAACACAGGTAGGTTCCGCCGCACATCAGGATGGGCGTGATGGCCCAGGGCGCGAAGGCGCTGAGCAGCAGGGCCGCCGGCAGGATGAGGATCAGCTTGTTGCGGAACGACCCCAGGGCGATCTTGCCGATGATCGGCAGTTCGCGGCTGGGCGACAGGCCGGTGACATAGCGCGGCGTCACCGCCGCATCGTCCACCACCACCCCCGCCGCCTTGGTCGAGGCCTTGCCGGCGGCCGCACCGACATCGTCCAGCGAGGCGGCGGCCAGTTTGGCGATGCCGGCGACATCGTCCAGCAGCGCGATCAGTCCTGAGGGCATGGTTGATCAGTCTTCCCGGCTGGGCGGCACATTGACGCCCTGCGATTTCAGATAGGCCTTCACGTTGCGCGCCGCCTGCCGGATGCGCTGCTCGTTCTCGACCATGGCGATGCGCACGAAGCCCTCGCCATTCTCGCCATAGCCGACGCCCGCCGCCACCGCGACCTTGGCGTGGGTCAGCAGTTGCTTGGAAAACTCCAGGCTGCCCAGATGCTTCAGCGCCGGCGGCAGCGGCGCCCAGGCGAACATGGAGGCGGCGGGCTTGGGAATGTCCCAGCCCGCACGGCCGAAACTGTCGATCAACACGTCGCGACGGCGGTGATAAAGCTGGCGGTTCTGCTCGACGATGTCCTGCGGCCCGTTCAGCGCCGCGCAGGCCGCCGCCTGGATGGGCGTGAAGGCGCCATAGTCCAGATACGACTTCACCCGCGACATGGCCGCGATCAGCTTCTTGTTGCCGACCGCGAAGCCGATGCGCCAGCCCGCCATGCTGTAGGTCTTGGACAGGGAGGTGAACTCGATCGCCACGTCCTTGGCGCCCGGGACCTGCAGGATCGAGACCGTCGGCTTGCCGTCGTAATACAGCTCCGAATAGGCCAGGTCGCTGATGATCCACAGGTCGTTGGCCTTGGCGAAGTCCACGACCCGCTCATAGAAGGCCAGATCGACCGTCTCGGCCGTCGGGTTCGACGGGTAGTTCATCACCAGGATCTTGGGCCGGGGCACGGTGAAGGCCATGGCCCGCTCCAGCGCCTCGAAATATTTCTCGTCCGGCGTCGTCGGCACGCTGCGGATCGCGGCTCCGGCGATGATGAAGCCGAAGGTGTGGATCGGATAGGACGGATTGGGCGCCAGGATCACGTCGCCCGGCTCGGTGATGGCGGTGGCCAGGCTGGCCAGACCTTCCTTGGAGCCCATGGTGACGATGACCTCGCTCTCGGGGTCGACGTCGACTCCGAAGCGGCGGCCGTAATAGTTGGCCTGGGCGCGACGCAGACCGGGAATGCCCTTGGACTGCGAATAGCCGTGGGCGTCGGGCTTCCTGGCGACTTCGATCAGCTTGTCGATGACGTGCTGAGGCGGCGGCAGATCCGGGTTGCCCATGCCCAGGTCGATCACATCCTCGCCCGCTGCGCGTGCGGCCGCTCGCATCGCATTGGTCTCGGCGATGACATAGGGCGGCAACCGCTTCATGCGGTAGAATTCTTCGGACATGACTGGCTCGTCGTTCGGGGTGTGGGCCTATGAATGGCCTGCCAAGCGATTAGCGCGCCTGCGACCACCCGCACCAGCGCGAAAGGCGGTTTTTGCCTCTGATTACGACGAAATCCCCAGCCGCGCGCACGATGCGCGCCGAAAGCGCGCCCCACCCGCTCCGATCCGAGCGTCAGACCACCCGCGCATGACGGTTGGCGATCGCGACGGCGGCCGGGTCGAAGGCGGCGCACACGGCGCGAACGAACGGACGGCCAAGCGCCGTGACACTCAATCGCTGGCCGTCGATCTCGATCAGCTCGTCCTCGGCGAACCGTTCCAGGATGGTCCAGGCGCCCGCGACGCTTGCGACGGGGCGGTCATGGCGCGCGGCGACCTCGGCTACATCGACAGCGAAGTCGCACATCAACCGCTCGATAATCGCGCCCACGAACACGTCCTGCGCGCTCAGCGCCACGCCCCGCGCCGCCGCAAGACGGCCTGCGGAGACGGCGGCCCGCCACTCCCGCTCCAGCGACAGGTTCTGGACATAGCCGTCCGGCGTGCGGCTGATCGACGAGACGCCCAGTCCGATCAGAACGGGCGCCTGGTCGGTGGTGTAGCCCTGGAAGTTGCGACGCAGCTGGCCGCTGCGTTGCGCCGCCGCCAGCCCGTCGTGCGGCAGGGCGAAATGATCCAGGCCGATCGGCGTCCAGCCCTTGCCGGCCAGATAGCGCGCGGCCGCCTGGCTCTGCAGGAAACGCAAGGGCGCGTCGGGCAGCTCGGCGTCCTTGATCAGCTTCTGATGCGGCTTCATCCACGGCACATGGGCATAGCCGAACAGGGCGATCCGCTCTGGCCGCAGGGTCGTGACCACCCCCAGGGTTGTCACGACGTGTTCCGCCGTCTGGCGCGGCAGGCCGTACATCAGGTCCAGGTTCAGCGAAACGAGGCCCTGAGCGCGCAAGGCCTGGGCCGCCCAGCGGATGGTCTCGAACCGTTCGGGCCGGTTGACCGCCGCCTGCACATCCGGCGACAGGTCCTGCACCCCCAGACTGGCGCGGGTCAGGCCGATCCGCCCCGCCGCCTCGACCCATTCCGGCGTCAGCACTTCGGGGTCCAGTTCGGCGGCGATCTCGAAACAGTCGCCCAGATCGAACCGGGCGGCCAGACCGGAGAACAGCCGCTCCAGGTCAGCGGGCGCCAGCATATTGGGCGTGCCCCCGCCGAGATGGATCGAGCCCACCCTAACGGGCCGCCCGATCCGCTCCAGCACCAGATCGGCTTCGCGCAGCAGCAGGTCGACATAGCTGGCGATGACGCTTTCGCGGTTCACCGCCCGAGTGTTGCACCCGCAATACCAGCACAGCCGCTTGCAGAACGGGATGTGCAGGTAAAGCGACACCGCTTGGTCCAGCGGCGCGCGCGTCAGCCAGCCGCCCCATTGCTCGGCCCCGACGGCGGGCGTGAACTGCGCCGCCGTCGGATAGGAGGTGTAGCGCGGCGCATTGGCGTCGTAGCGCGCGATCAGATCGGCGGTCGACGCGACCGGCGATGCGACGGCGGGACTAGAGAGGAACATCGCCCTCTTTCGATGCATCAGGCGTGGACAGACCGGCGTCGCCTTCGTCGAAAAGGTGGAACTCGTGCCACAGGCCGTTCAGCACGCCGAAGCCGACCGCCAGGCCAAGCCCCAGGATCCAGGAAAAAAACCACATGGTCGTGCGCTCCTAAGGCTCAGTACAGGTCCGGGTTGGTCTTCAGGGCGGCGGTCGAGGTCCGGCCCCACAGCACGCGATAGACCCAGGTCGTGTAGATCAGGATCAACGGCAGGAAGATCACCGTCACGATCAGCATGATGAACAGGGTCAGGTGGCTGGACGAGGCGTTCCACACCGTCAGGCTGGACTGCGGATTGACCGAACTGGGCAGGATGAACGGGAACATCGACAGGCCGACGGTGGAGATGATGCCGACCGCCGACAGTGACGATCCGCCGAACGCCATACCGGCCGATCGACGCCACATCCCGATCAGGCCCATCACGGCGCCCAGGAAGCCCAGGGCCGGCGCGATCAGCATCCACGGATAGCGGCCGTAATTGTCCAGCCATGCGCCGGGCGCGGCCTCGACGGTCGTGCGCAGCGGGTTGGAGAAGCCGTTGATGTCCAGTGCGCCAGTGATCCGGTAGCCCATACCGCCGAAGGCGACATACAAACCGCCCGCCGCGAACAACACCAGGGCCAGGATGCCGGCGACGGTTCCGAAGGTGCGGGCGCGGTCCAGCACCGGCCCCTGCTCGGCCTTGACCGACAGCCAGGCCGCGCCGTGCAGCACCAGCATGGCCGCCGACAACAGGCCGGCGATCAGGCTGAAGGGCGTGAAGAGGCCCAGCAGGCTGCCGTCGTAGAAGGACCGGAGATCGCCATCCAAGTGGAAGGGCGCGCCCAAGAGGACGTTGCCCACCGCGACCCCGAACACCAGGGCCGGAACGAAGCCGCCGATGAACAGGCACCAGTCCCAGAACGACCGCCATTGCGGCGATGTCCGCTTGGACCGGTACTTGAACGACACCGGCCGCAGGATCAGCGCGGACAGCACCAGGAACATGGCCAGGTAGAAGCCAGAGAAGCTGACCGCATAGACGAAGGGCCAGGCGGCGAAGATGGCGCCGCCGCCCAGGATGAACCACACCTGGTTGCCTTCCCAGGTGGCGCCGACGGTGTTGATCACCATGCGCCGCTCCTCGTCGGTCTTGGCGACGAAGGGCAGAAGGGCGCCGACGCCCAGGTCGAAGCCGTCGGTCAGGGCGAAGGCGATCAGAAGAACGCCCAGCAGTCCCCACCAGATCAGGCGGAGCGTGGCGAAGTCGAGGGGAAGATCCATTGTCGGATGTCCTAAGGTCTTGGGTCAGGCCACGGCGGGCGCGGGAACGCGCTCGGCCGGCGCTTCGGGGCTGGGCTCGCCGAACGTCTCCTGTTCGTGGAACGGCCCCTTCTTGATGGCGAACAGCATCAGCCGCACCTCGACCACCGCCAGCGCGCCATACAGCAGGATGAAGCCGACGATGGTGGCCCACAGCTGCGGCACGGTTAGCGACGAGGCGCCGAGGAAGGTGGGCAGCACGCCTTCCACCGCCCAGGGCTGGCGACCGAACTCGGCCAGAATCCACCCGAATTCGATGGCGATCCACGGCAGGGGAATGGCCAGGACGGCCAGGCGCAGGAACCACTTCGTGTGATGCTTGCGCAGGGTGCACAGCACGAAGGCCGTCCCGAACAAGGCGATCATGAACATTCCGACGCCGGCCATGATGCGGAAGCTCCAGAACAGGGCCGGCACGTTCGGCACCGTCTCCCACGCCGCCTGCTTGATCAGTTCGGGCGAGGCCATGCGCGGATCGGCGACATGGCGTTTCAGCAGCAGGCCGTAGCCCAGGTCGCGGCGATGGGTCTCGAACACGCCGCGCGCGACGGGATCGGCCGGGTCAGCCTTGACCTTCTCCAGCGCATCATAGGCGACGACGCCGGATTCGATGCGGTCCTCGGCCGTGGCGACCAGTTCGAAAATGCCTTCGACCGGCTTGTCGATCGTGCGGGTGGCGATCAAGCCCATGACCCACGGCACGTGGACGCCGAAGTGGGTCTCGCGGTCCTTCATCGAGGGAATGCCGATCAGGGTCAGACCCGCCGGCGCCGGCTCGGTGTGCCACATGGCCTCCAGCGCGGCCAACTTCATCTTCTGGTTATCGGTCAGGGCATAGCCGGACTGGTCGCCCAGCACGACGACCGACAGCGACGCCGCCAGACCGAAGGCCGAAGCCACCGTCATCGACCGCTTGGCGAAACCGACGTGCTTACCGCGCAACAGATAGAAGGCCGACACGCCCAGCACGAAGACCGAGGCGCAGACATAACCGGCGCTGACGGTGTGAACGAACTTGGCCTGGGCCACCGGGTTGAACAACACGGCCATGAAGTCCGTGACCTCCATCCGCATGGTGTCGGGATTGAAAGCGGCGCCGACCGGGTTCTGCATCCAGCCGTTGGCGATCAGGATCCACAGGGCCGACAGGTTGGTGCCCAGCGCGACCATGAAGGTGACGAACAGGTGCGCGTGCGGTTTCAGCTTGTCCCAGCCGAAGAACATCAATCCGACGAACGTCGCCTCCAGGAAGAAGGCCATGAGCCCTTCGATGGCCAGAGGCGCGCCGAAGATGTCGCCGACATAGTGGCTGTAATAGCTCCAGTTCATGCCGAACTGGAACTCCATGGTGATGCCGGTCGCGACGCCCAGCACGAAGTTGATGCCGAACAGCACGCCCCAAAAACGGGTGATGGTCCGCCAGATGGGCCGGCGAGTCATCACATAGATCGACTCCATGATGACCAGCATGAACGACAGCCCCAGCGTCAGGGGCACGAAAAGGAAGTGATAAAGGGCCGTCAGCGCAAACTGCAGCCGGGACAGGTCGACGACCGCGAGGTCGATCATGGCTTTGCTCCGTCACGCCAGTCCGGTCGCCGGCGTTTGGATGGCCCTAGAAGCACGCCCGGCTGGTCGCCTTGATCTCGATCAAAGCGCCCCCGCGACGGCCGACCTATTGGACGGTTCGTCCTTGGACATTCCGCCCAACGGCGTTTTGTCCAGAGGCGCCGCGCGCCGGGACGTGCTGGAGTTCGCCGATGACCACCCTGTCGCCCGACGCCGTCGCGCCTGCCGCCTGGCTGAAGGCCGCCGGTCGGCCCTGGCGCAGACTGGCGATGCTGGCCGGGGTGTTGACCGTGGCGGATGTCGCGCCCGCCGTCGGCTTCGCCGCCGGCCTGGCCCTGACTATCTCAAACTTCGAGGCCGGCCCGGCCGCCGCCGCGCCCTGGCTGGCGCTGGCCGTCCTCAGCCTGGTGGCGCGCGCCCTGATCGGCCAGGTCGCCGTCGTCGTCGGCGCGCGGCTCGGTCGGGCGGTCAAGACCCAGGTGCGCGGTCGGTTGCTGGCGGATCTGTTCGGACGAGGCGTGCGGTCCAACGACCGCCTGACGGCCTTGGTCGAGGGCGTCGGCGCGCTGGACGGCTATTTCGCCCGGTTCACGCCGTTACGCCTGGCGGCCGGCCTGTCGCCCCTGCTGTTGATCGCGGCGGCGGCCGTCGCCAGCCCCGTCGCCGCGGGCGTGCTGCTGTTCACACTGTTCCCCTTCATCGTCGGCATGGCTCTGGCTGGCACGGCGGCGGCGGGCGAAAGTCGACGCCAGTTCCAGGCGCTGGAGCGGCTGTCGGGCCTGTTCGTCGACCGCATCCGCACCCTGCCCGCCATCCTGGCCTTCGACGCCACAGCGTCGACCGTCGACCGGATCGCCCAAGCGTCGGACGAGTTGGAGCGCCGCACCGCGCGCGTCATGCGCATCGCCTTCCTGTCGTCCGGCGTGCTGGAGTTCTTTTCGGCCCTGTCTGTGGCCCTGATCGCCGTCTATTGCGGGTTCAACCTGCTGCGGCTTCTGCCCTTCCCCGTGCCGGAAGCGCTAGACCTGCCGCGCGCCTTCTTCGTGCTGGCCCTCGCGCCCGAGGTCTATCAGCCGCTGCGCCGCCTGGCCGCCGCCTATCACGACCGCCGGGCCGCCGAGGCCGCCGCTCCCTCGCTGGTCACGCCGCCGTCGGTCCAGCGTTCGCACGCCGCGCTGGGCGACCTGGCCCCGGCCATCCGGTTCCGGGACGTCGCCATCGCCTACGACGGCCGCGCGCCTGTCGTTCGCGACTTTGACCTGGACGTCGCGCCGGGCCAGATCGTGGCGCTGATGGGGGCCAGCGGTGCGGGCAAATCCAGCATCCTGCATCTGCTGCTGGGCCTGTCGCCCCTGACCAACGGGGAGGTCGAGATCGGCGCGGCCCGGCTGAGCGTGGACGGCGACGTCGCCGGCCGCATCGCCTGGGCCAGCCAGCAGCCCGTCGTCGTGCCGGGCGACCTGGCCCACAACATCGCCCTGGCCGATCCCGCCAGCTGCCCCGGCCGGGTGGCGATGGCGGCGCGCACCGCCGGCCTGTCGGGCGATCTGGCCCGCCGCATCGACGAGCGCGGCGGCGGCCTGTCGGGCGGCGAACGTCGTCGTCTGGGTCTGGCCCGCGCGCTTTTGAAACGCGCGCCCATTCTCCTGCTTGACGAGCCGACCGCCAATCTGGACCCCGCCTCCGAACAGGCCATGATCGCCGTCATCGCCAAGGCCGCGCGCGGTCGCACCACCCTGATCGCCACCCATTCGGCCGCCGTCGCGGCCCTGGCCGACCGCGTGGTGCGGCTGTGAGCCGGCGGACGCAGATCGGGCGGCTGATTGCGGCCCAGACGCAGGAACAGCGCGCACGCCTGCGGCTGGCCGCCGCCGCCGGGGCGGTGGTTACGGTCTCGGCGGTCTGCCTGTTGGGCCTGTCGGGCTGGTTCATCACCGGAGCCGCCTTCGCCGGGGCGGCGGGCGCGGCGGCGGCCCAGAGCTTCAACTATATGATGCCCAGCGCCATCATCCGCCTGTTGGCTATCCTGCGCACCGGGGGGCGATATGTCGAACGGGTGGCGGGTCACGAGGCGGCGCTGAAGGCCCTGGCCCGACTGCGGCCGCAACTGTTTCACGCCATCGCCGAGGGTCCGCCCGAAGCGGCGCTGAGCCTGTCGTCCGGCGAGATGTCTGCCCGCCTGGTTCAGGACGTGGATGCGGTGCAGACCCTGTTCGTGCGCCGCTCCGTCCCCGTCAGCCTGGGCGCCGGGGCCGCCGCCGCCATCGTTCTGGCCAGCCTGGCGACGCCCTGGGCGGGCCTGGCCCTGTTCGCAGCCATGGCCGTCGCCTGCATCGGCGGCGTCGTGATCGCGCGCCGTTTAGCCGAGCCGGCGGGGCGCGCGGTCCAGGTCGCGGTGGGCGTGCTGAAGGACCGCCTGGCCGCGCTGGAGGCCGTCACGCCCGAGTTGAAAGCCTATGGGCTGGAAGGCTGGGCCGCCGAGCAGGCGGCGACGGCGGCGGCCGATCATGACCAGGCCCAGGTCGCCTTGACCCAGGCCGCCGGCTGGATGGCGGCGTGGCAGGCCGTGACGGTCGCCCTCGCCGTCGCTCTAGTCCTGCCGGCCAGCGCGGGGGCCGCCCTGCCGCTGACGGCCCTGGCCGCGCTGGCCGCCATCATGGGGATCGAGGCTGCCGGCGGCCTGGTCGCCGCCCTGCATCAGAACGGCGCCGCCGGCCAGGCTCTGTCGCGGCTGGATGCGCTCTTGCCCGCTGAGGATCAGAGTCGGACCCGCGCGCCGCAGGGCGACGCCATCTTCCTGATGGGCGCGGGCGATCCGCTTTCGCCGCCGCAACGGCTGGGCCTGACGGGCCCGTCCGGCGTCGGCAAGACCACCCTGATCGAGCGGCTGATCGGCCTGCGCCCTGCGCTGAGCGGCGAGTTGGGTATCGGCGGCGTCGACGTCGCCGAGATCGCGCCTCGTGATCGCCGCGCCCTGTTCGCCTATGCGGCTCAGGACGTGCGGCTGTTGGACGGATCGGTGCGTGAGAACCTGACCTTGGCCGGGTCGGCCGAAGAGGCGGCGATGTGGCGAGCCCTGGACGACGCGGGCCTCGGCCAGCGCATCCGCGACGAGCCCCTGGGCCTTGACGCGCCCATCGGATCGAACGGTGAGCGACTGTCGGGCGGCGAACGTCGCCGGCTGAACCTGGCGCGCGCCTATCTGCGCGACGCCGCCTGGCTGGTGCTGGACGAACCGACAGAGGGGCTGGACGCCGCGACCGAAGCCCATGTCCTGACGGCGCTTCAGGCCCGGCTGGCCGAGCGCGGCCAGGGCCTGATCCTGATCAGCCATCGCGCCTCGCCGATGGCCCTCTGCCCTCGCACGGTCCGCATCGACGGCCTGGAGACCGATGGCCGGGTCCGACTGGCGTCAGCGAAGCGGAACGCCGCCTAGATCTCGCCGTCGGCCAGTTCCTGCAGACGATCCGGGCGTTCCACCTCGATCTCGTGCAGCGACAGGGCCTGAATGACCTGGGCGTTCTTCAGCTTGGTCAGCTCGCGGCTGACCGTCTCGATGGTCAGGCCCAGATAGTCGGCCATTTCCGCCCGCGTCATGGGCAGGCGCACCCGGTTGTCGCGCGACGGCCGCATGGGATCGCGTCCCGGCAGGTCCAGCAGGAAAGAGGCCAGACGCTCCCTGGCCGTCTTGCGCCCCAGAAGCAGCATCTGCTTCTGCGCCGCCGCCAGTTCGTTCATCGCCCGATCCAGCAGCGCCGCCTCCAGCGCGGGACGCGACCGAACCGCCGCCTGATAGTCGGTCTTTCGAAACCGACACGCGGTGGTCGGCTCGATCGCCTCGGCTGAAAACCCATACTCGTCGCCCGCCGCCAGCCCGATGAAGTCTCCGGCGAACAGGAAACCGATGATCTGACGCCGCCCATCGGCCAGCAGCTTGTACAGCCGCACCGAACCGGAGGTGATGTTGAACACGCTGTTCGCCGGATCGCCTTCGCGGACCAGCACCGCATCGGCCTGCAGAGAAAGCTGTTCGGCTATGGCGTCCAGAACCGCCATGTCCTCGGGGTTCAGGCTGGCGCAGACGCTGAACGGCCGCGCGCCGCAGGTGTCGCATACCGCGCTCTGGCGCCGTTCCAGGCACGCGTTCGACAGGGATCGGACTTCCAACATCAGGCCTCACGTTCGGTTGAAGCCTAAAACGCGCGGCCCTTCGGTGCAAATCCGGCCTGCGGACAGACCCGATCAGTAGCTCAATCGCAGACCGATGCTGGCGGTGCGCGGCGGGCCGTAAGCGGCGACGCCGTTTCCGGTCTGCGAAACCTCGACGTCCTTATCGAACAGATTGTCCGCCGCCACCCACAGGGTGGTGCGCGCATCGAACGCCCATTCCGCGCGCGCATCCAGCGTGACGGCGCCGGCCAGGGTGCGGCTGTTCAGATCGTCGTCGAAACGGCGCGATTCATAACGCGCCGCCAAAGCCAGGGTCAGGGCGCTGGACAGGCGCCAGTCCAGGCCGGCGGTCGCGCTCCAGTCCGGCGCCTGTGCGGGACGCAGGCCGGTCAACTGCGGCGCCGAGGCCCCGCCGTCCACCGTCGCATCGGTCCAGGACACCGCCCCGTTCAACGACAGGGCGGGCGTCAAATCGGCCGCCCCGGTCAGCTCCACGCCCCAGGCGTCGATGGTCCCGGCATTCTGGCGCTGGCGCAGCACCCCGCCCGCCGGCACGAAGCCCGCGCGGGGGAAGGTCGCAGGGCCGGCGCCCAGGGTGACATTGACGATGGCGTCGTCGATCTGGTTCCAGAAGACGGTCGCGCCCCAACGCACGCCGTCGCGGTTGAACGCCAGCCCGGTTTCGATCCCCTTCAGCGTTTCGGGCGCCAGGCCGGCGTTGGCCTCGGTGATGTCGTTGCCGACCCGGAACGGCCGATGCAATTCGTTCAGCGTCGCGGGCCGGAAACCGGAATAGGCCGCCGCCCGCGCGGCGTAACCGCCCCCCCGATCACGCCGCGCGGCCAGGCGAGCGCTGACCACCTCGCCGGACCGACCCGGGTCGGTTTCATCCAGCAACACCGCGCCGGTCGCCAGCGTGTATTCGTTGCGAAATCCGTTTGAATTCTCCCACCGGTCCAGACGAAGGCCGCCTGCGACCAGCCAGTCGCCGCCCGTCCAGGACCCGTCCACATAGGCGCCGCCGACCGAGGTTTCGCCGCCCGCCCGGCGCCCGCGCGCAAAGCCGGCCCCGGTCGGATTGCTGAAGAATTCGTTCGTTTGGCCTTCGTTGAAACGGGCATCGGCGCCCACCTCCCACTCCAACCGCCCCCCGGCGAAGTCCGACGCCCGCCGACGCAGGGCGGCGTTCAAACCCCATCCGGTCGCGGGGGTCTTGTATTGATCGTTGGCGGGCGTGGTCGTGGAGCGGTCTGCGGCCACCGAGGCGGAACTGTTCGCCAGGTCGCTGTCGATCCGCCATGCCTGAAGACGCCAGCCGTATCCGTCGGCGGTCGACGCCTGGGCGACGGCGGCGCTGAGGCTGTGGCCGCTGGCGTTGGCGCGCGTGCCCGCCAGACCCGATCCGCGATCCTCTTCCCAGGTGGCCGCGCGCACCGACAGATTGGTCGGCCCCACGGCGCCGTCGATCCGCACGGCGGCGGCCCGGCTGTCCAGATCCAGCGGCGTGTCCGCCGCCCCCGCCGTCGACCCCCGTACGGGGACATAGCCGTCGCTGACCTCGCGAAGGCCGCTGACCGTGACCGCCAGCGATCCCAGCCGTGTCGAGGCCGAGCCCGCCGCGCGCACCCCGCCCCTCTCGGCGGCCGAGACGTTCAGCACTCCGCCCTGGCTGCGTTCGCGCAGGGTGACGGTCCCCGTCAGGGCGCCGGCGCCGTACGGCCCCGATCCCGCGCCGCGCACCACATCCAGGCTGTCCAGCGCTTCCGGCGCGACCTGGGACCAGATCACCCAGCCCCCGAATGGATCGTTCAACGGCGCCCCATCCAGCAGCACCAGCGTCCGCCCTGCGCCCGACGGCGCGATGGCCCTCAGCGACAGACCCTGGGTCGTCGGATTGGCCGCCAGACTGGTGGTGCGGCGAAACAGCGACACCGCAGGCGCCGACCGCAGGGCCTCGTCAATCCGCGCCGAACGGGACAATACGGCCTGGTCGATTCGGACCACGGAAAAGGCCGCGTCCGCCGCGGCGGGGGGCAGACGGGCCGCGGTCACGACGATTTCGGGCAGGGCCGCGGGCGCGACGACGGGGGGAGGAGCGTCTTGCAGCATTGGCACTCGATACGGGTTGGCGGGCCGGGGTGAAAGCCCGGGCGACAAATTGCCCCCCGGCGTCTCGACGAACTTCGATTGGCAGATGCGGCGTCCGCCGGTAGAAACGTTCTGGGGAACACGGGGGATGCAATGGGCTTTATCGCGGCCTTCATGACGCTGGTGCTGGGCGAAGGCGCGGTCCACGCAAGGCGGTCCGCCAAGGCGACGCGCATCCGCGCCCTGCCCGACCGTCAGGTCATGGCCGACAGCTATGTCCCGGCGCTGGCCGCCAAGGGCGGGCGCATCCTGTGGGTCGGATGTCGCGAATATACGTTGGACGACTATGCCGCGCTTGAGGCGCTGGGCGGCGAGGTCTGGACCACAGACATCGACGCGGGCGCCGCGCGCTGGGGCCGACCGGGTCGTCACCGCACAGGCGACGTCTGCCAGGCGGATCGACTGTTTTCGGACCTGACGTTCGACGCCGTCGTCTGCAACGGCGTCCTGGGCTATGGCGTGGACACGCCCGAGCAGCAGCGGCAAGCCTTGACCGCCATGGCCGCCGTTCTACGTCCCGGCGGACGCCTGCTGCTGGGGTGGAACACCGACAAGATAGACGATCCCGTCGCGGCGGGTTTGACCACCGCCGACTTCGCACCCGCGCCTTTGGGCGATCGCCCGACACGCGTCGCCTTCGACGCCGTGACCCATGTCTATGACAGTCTGATCCGCATCTAGCTGAGCAGGCTGGTCAGCGACCAAACGCCTTGGCCTTAGGCCGCGCGGCAGGATTTACCCTGGCCATGGCGGGTCACCGACCGATCCGCCAGCGCATAACGCAGGGCGTCCAGTTCGGCCGCACGCGCCGCTGGCGAGTGCACACGCGCCACATGGGCCTGACCGGCCTGGGCCAGTTTCAACCGCTCGGCCTGGTTCTGAACCAGATGTTCCATTGCGGCGGCCAGAGGCGCGGCGTCTTCGACATCCACATAGAGGGCGTGTTCGCCGCTGGCCTCGCGCAATCCGCCCCGCCCCGAGGAGATCAGGGCCGCGCCCGCCGCATGGGCTTCCAGCGCCGAAAGGCCCAACGCCTCGCGCACCCGCGACGGGACCACCGCGATGGCGGCGCGGCGCGTGACCGCCTTCACCTCGCCCAAGGACGCGGATTTGTGGATTTCCACCCGGTCGCCGAACCGGGCCAGGGCGCGGACATGGGGTTCGGCCCAGTCCTGATGCTTGTCCCAGTCGCCCAGCATCAGGGCGCCGCGCCAGTCGGGATGCCGGTCCAGCGTCGCCGCCAAAGCCGTGCAGAACAGATCCAGCCCCTTGTCGTGCATGGCGCGGCCTGAAAACAGGATCAGCTGCTCGCGGTCCTCCGGCGCCGCCCGCCAGTCGTCCATGGCGATGGGATTGCACACCGCCGAAACCCGCCCGGCCAGACGCGGATAATCGGCCGCGAACTCCTGACCCGCCGCCTGGCTGACAAACACCAGACGGTCGAACCGCGCCAATCGACGGCCATAGCGCCAGGCTGCAATCGGACTGCGCGCGGGCTTTATGCGGGTGTGACGATAGAGGACGTTGATCGCCTTCGGAAACTGGCGCGCCAGTTCGGATGCGGACTTCAGCTGCTGGTGATATTCCACGATATCAGGCGACAGGGTCCGCAGAATATCGGCCACCGCCGCATTGCGCGCCTTGCGGCCCAGTCCCGCCGGCACGGTCAGCATACGGACATCGGACGGGGCGACGGCGCCCGCGTCGGCGATCAGGGTCACGGCCTTCTGCAGGCGGCTGTGGGCCGACAGGGTGCGGACCACCGTCTCCATCGAATTGGCCTTGTCGGGGCAGTAGGTCGAGCCACGCGGCAGAACGACGGCGATACGCATGATCTTAGCCGCCCTTGCCGACGTTGGACGTCGAGAAGAGCGTCGGATGGACCGCCAGCCCGGTCGCACCACGGCCGCGCGGCCCGTTCAGCCCCAGCAGGCGCCGCGCCTTGAACCCCGCCTTCAGCCACGGCTCGGCAGCCGATCGGCGGATGCTCTTCACGTCGATGAAGGTCACGTCGCCATGACCGGACAGGGTGTGAAACCCATCGCCGAACCCAGCCAACAGATCGCCAGGCTGGAACCGTCTGACCGGCGTCACCGAAAAGGCGCCGGGCGTCAGCGTCTCGATCCTCAGCAGATTGACCGCCGCCCCATAGGTCGCCACGCAGTCCTGAACCGGCAGATGCAGGGCGCCGTCGTGAACGAAGGCCGTGCCGCCAGGCCGCGACACGTCGAAACCGCTCATGACCGGATTGGCGGCATGGGCCGTCCACGGCCCCGTCAGGGTCTCGCTCCAGGCCAGATGCATCTCGCGCATCGCCCGGTCATCCGGCCCCGCCAGGGCGTGGAACATCCACCACAGGCCGTCGTGCCGCACGACCGTCGCATCGATGGCGGCCAAGTCGCCCAGACGCGCCGCCGGCTCCCACCGATCCGGGAAGCGCACACAGCGATAGAGGATCAGCCCACCGCTCTTGTAGCCTTCGGGCAGCATGTAAAGCTCGCCGCCGTCCTCGACCAGGGTCGGATAGGACAGGTGCCAGGGTTCGGTCAGCGCCACGCCCTGGCCGATCAGCCGGTCGTCGGCGTCGTACTGGCGGTAATGAATCTCGCCTCGCCGCACATGATAGTCGAACGCCTCGACGAAGACGGTCAGCACGCCGTCGCGCGTGACGCCGAACGGATCGGCGACATAGGCGTAGGGTCCGCAATCCGGCAGCCACGTCACCTCGTCGGCGGTCGGCGGCTGGTCCATGACGCTGGGCAGGGGGCGGCGGATGAAGCCGGAACGCCAAATATCGAACATGGCGCCGCCTAGCCGACCCGAAGGACCGGCGCCGTCGCTCTGCCGTGTGCTGGATACGCGCGCATCGAAACCCTGTTCGCCGCCGCACAGCGACGCCTTCGATCTAAAGACGCCGCCGGTCCGCCCTTGCCTCAGGAAAATCGTCGCGGCATGGAGGACCGACGTTCCATCCTGGGACGCGACAAAGGATTTCGCCTGTTTGACCGCGCCCGCCGCGCATCCTCTGGTCGCCACCTATATGGAGCAGCGACAGGATCTGGCCCGCTTCTGCCGTGCGCGGCTCAGCGGGGCCTCGGGCGATGTCGATGATCTGTTGCAGGACCTCTATCTGAAGGTTTCGGCCCTGTCGGCGGACACGCCAGTCGACAATCCACGCGCGTTTCTTTTCCGCCTGCTCTCCAACCTGATGCTGGACCGATGGCGCTCGGGCCAGCGCGCCGCCGCGCGCGACAGCGCCTGGCGCCAGATCAATCACCAGACCGGAGCGGTCGAAGATCTGGACGACGCCCCGTCCGCCGAGGCCGTGGTGACGTCGCGCGAGCGGCTGGCGCGGCTGGTCGCGGCTCTGGAAACGCTGCCGCCCAAAACCCGCACGATCTTTCGCCTGCACAAGTTCGACGGCGTCAGCTATGCCGACATCGCCAGCCAACTCGACATTTCGCGCAGTTCGGTCGAGAAACATATGATGGAGGCCCTGCGCGTCCTGGCCCGAAAGGCGCAGCCGTGAGCACCCTTTCGCCCGTCGCCGAACGAAACTGTGGAGGCGGCGCAGTCGCCGTGACGTCTGAGTATCAGGGATTGCGTTTTCCGGCGCACATCCAGGCTGGGATGGCATGAAGGCGACCACCGACATCGACGAAAAGGCGCTGCACTGGTTCGTCGCCCTGCGCGACGAGGCGGCCGGCGACGACGTCTGGTTTGGCTTCCAGTCCTGGCTGGAGGCGGCGCCCGCCCACGCCCTGGCCTATGACGCGATCGAGCGGCTATGGGTCGATCTGGACGCCGCCGATACGGCCTCGGCCGTCGAGCCCCAACCAGCCCCCGTCATTGATTTCGCCCCAGCCCGCGACCGCCGCACGCAGCGTCGTCGTCCCTGGCTAAGCGCGGGGCTCGGCATCGCCGCCAGCGTCACCTTGGCGGTCGGCCTGTGGATGTGGATGGCGCCCAACGGCCAGACCTACGCCACCACCGACGCGCCGCTTACGGTGGCGTTGGAGGACGGTTCCCACGTCTATCTGAACCGCCATTCGCGCCTGGACGTGCGGTTCGACGGCGATCGCCGCGCGGTGTCGCTGGACGAGGGCGAGGCCGCCTTCGACGTGGTCCATGACCCCGCTCACCCGTTCGTGGTCGCCGCCGGCGCGCATCAGGTCGAGGTTCTGGGCACCGCCTTCAATGTACTGAACCACGGCGATAACTTCGCCGTGGCCGTGGAACGCGGCGTCGTGGCCGTGACGCCGCAAAAGGCGCCGCGCGTTCGTTTGATCGCCGGCCAGGCATTGGCCCAAACAGCCCAGAAGACCCCGATGCTGGCCACGGTCGCGCCCGACCGCGCCTCCGCCTGGCGCCAGGGGGTGCTGGTCTATCGCGATCGCCCGCTGGGCGAAGTCGCGGACGATCTTTCGCGTTATCTCGACAAACCTGTTGTGCTATCGACATCGGCTCGGGCGCTGCGCTTCACGGGCGCCCTGCGTATTGGCGACGAGGCCGTGATGTTGCAGCAACTCCAGGACTTCCTTCCCATTCGGATCGACGCCTCGACGACCGCTGTCCGCGTCGATGCGCGTGAGGCCGGCTGAGGCCGGGCGGCCCCGAACCCCTGGCCTGTCCCGGTCACGCGCCGCCGCACTGAACGCCAGCCTCGCGCTTGTCGCGACCGCCGCCCTGGCCGCCCCGGCCTGGGCTGAACAGTCGCATGTCCTGAACCTCTATGTGCCGCGCCAGCCGGTGGACCGCGCCCTTCTGGACCTGGCGTTGCAGGCGCGGGTGTCGCTGGGGGGCGGCGTCGCAGCCTGCACTGGAACCAGCCCTGCGCTGCGCGGCCGCATGACCCTGGACGCGGCGCTGGACCGCATACTGGCCGGATCGGGCTGCCGCTATCTGGTCAGGCCGGACGGGGCGGTTATCATCAGTTCGGCGCCGCGCGTCGCCACCCCGCCGCCTTCGCCCTCTGTACGGCCCGCGCCTCGACCTGCCCCACAGACCGAGGCGGTTCAGGTCAGCGAAGTGGTCGTGACCGCCCCGCGCCGCCCGGAGTTGATCCAGCGGTCCTCCTCGGCCATGACCGCCATCACCGGCGACCGGATCGGCCGGTCCGGCGTCACGGGGATGCAGGGGCTAGACAGCCTGGTCTCGGGCATGACGGTGACGAACCTGGGCCCCGGCCGAAACAAGATCTTGCTGCGCGGCATCTCCGACGGGGTGTTCACCGGCCTGACCCAATCGACGGTCGGCCTCTATCTCGATCTGACGCCCGTCACCTACAGCGCCCCCGACCCGGACCTGAAGCTGATCGACATCGACCGGGTCGAGGTTCTTCGCGGCCCACAGGGCACGCTGTACGGCACCGGCCCAATCGGCGGCGTGGTGCGTATCGTCACCCGCCGCCCCGAGTTCGGCCGCGAGGACCTGGCCGTCGCCCTGACCCGATCCCATACCCATAGCGGCGGAACCAACACCGACTACAACCTAGTCGCCAACCTGCCCCTGGCCGGCGACCGCGCGGCCGTCCGCGCGGCCGTCTATGGCGAGACCTTCAGCGGCTACATCAACGATGTCGAACTGAACCTGCGCCGCGTCAACGACGGCACGCGGCGGGGTGGTCGCCTGTCGGGCGCCCTGGCCTTGGCGCCAGGCTGGACCGCGCGCGCGGGCGTCGTCCATCAGTCGATCATGACCGAGGACACCCACTATGTTTATCGTGGATTAGGCCCATTGCGTCGCGCCAATCTGGTGCGCGAACCGCATCAGAACCGCTTCGACCAGGCGTCGCTGTCGCTGGAAGGGCGCGGAACCTGGGGCCGACTGGACGCCTCGCTCGCGGTGGTCGAACATGGGTTTAAAAGCCGGTACGACGCCTCCAGCGCGCTCCGTCGGTTCGGCTCTCTGGCTTCGGTCGGCGCGCTGGACGAAAACAAGGACATCCATCTGGTCGTGGGCGAGACGGTGCTGACCTCGCCCGACGTCGGGCGCTGGCGCTGGCTGGTCGGCGCCCTGGCCTCCACCAGCACGACCCGCACCGATCCCGTCCTGTCGATCCTGCGTCCCGAACCGCTGGCGCTCTACGCCGAGAAGCGCCGCGACACCCTGCAGGAGGCGGCCCTCTATGGCGAAGCGGCCTGGGATCTGACGCCCAAACTGACCCTGACCGCCGGCGCCCGCTATTACACCCTGGACTACGACACCACCTCCCAGGTGCGCCAGCGAACGCGCGTGCGAAACTTCGATGGCCAAGGGGGGTCGTCCGGCCTGACGCCCAAGATCGCCCTGGCCTGGCAACCCAGCGACCGGCTGAACCTGTCGGCTCAGCTCAGCCACGGCCGGCGCGCGGGCGGTTTCAACACCGCGGGCGTCATCGGTCAGGACTTCAGCGGCCTGAGGGATTCGCCGGCGCGCCAGTATCGCCCCGACTCGCTATGGAACCTGGAGTTCAACGCCAAGGTCCGATCCGCCGATGGCCGCGCGCGGCTGCGCGCCGCCCTCTACGCCGCCCGCTGGCGCGATGTGCAGAGCGACCAGTTCCTGCCCAGCGGCCTGGCCTATGTGGTCAATGTCGGCGACGGCGCCGACGTCGGTTTCGAGGCCGAGGCCAACTGGCGGCCCACAGACGGACTTGAGGTGTTCGCCAACGCCCTGATCGCCGATCCGCGCATCACCGATCCCGCCAGCCGGTTCGCGACCCAACGGGGCGCAGGCTTGCCCGGCGTGCCAAAGGCCTCTGCCAACCTGGGCTTCACCTATCGCCGCCCAATGACGGATCGCCTGCAACTGATCGCGGACGGCGGCGTGTCCTATGTCGGCGCGTCCCGCCTGACCTTCGATGGCCGACAGCAGCACCGTATGGGCGACTACGCCACCGGCCGGTTGTCGATGGGCGTGGAGAGTGCGCCCTGGGTGGCCACCGTCTTCGTGGACAATCTGTTCGACACCCGCGCCAACACCTTCGCCTACAGCGATCCCTTCCGGCTGCCCGACGCCCAGGCCGTCACGCCTCTACGTCCCCGCACCATCGGGGTTGCGCTGAAATGGGCGCTTCAGTAGCGAGGCAAGCAACGAAAAAGCCGCCCTGCGAACAGGGCGGCTTCCGTTGGCTGTCAACTTGGTTTCGACCTCAGAACCGCTTGGTCAGTTGCACGCCATAGGTGCGCGGCTCGTTGACGAAGGCTGTCAGGTTGTTGAAGTCGATGGCGCCGATCACATTCTCCTCGTCCGTCAGGTTGCGGACGTAGGCGGCGGCTTCGATACCGCGCGACAGATCGCGCCAGCCCGCGCGCAGTCCGCCTTCGAAATGCGTATCCTGCATGAACTCGACCGATTCATAGAGGAACAGGTTGAAATTCTTCTGCATGACCCAGTCGGTCGAGGCGAACAGCTCGGTGTCGACGCCCAGCGGCCTGACGTAGTTCAGCGTCAGATTGGCGGTGTATTCCGGCGCCTGCGGGAAGGGGTTGCCGTCGATGGCGGCGCGACGGGTCGTTCCCACCATGACGATGGGATCGGTGACGGTGCAGTTGGAGCCGCAGACGGCGACCAGCAGATCCTTGTCCTTGATCTCGGTGTGGTTCCAGGCGCCGCCGGCCGCCAGGCTGAAGCCGGCACCCAGATAGACATCGCCGTCCAGTTCCAGGCCATAGCCCTCGCCCTTCTTGGCGTTGATCAGGCGGTTGGAGTTGTCCGCGCCGCCGATGGCGGTGAACTGCATGTCGCTGACTTCATAGACATAGGCGGTGGCGTTGAAGCGCGCCCGGCCGTCTATCATCCGCGCCTTCATACCCGTTTCGTACGACATGACCGTCTCGGAATTGGCCGTCGTCAGGACCGGCAGGTTGCGGCCCTGGATCGACGGGCCGCGATAGCCCTTGGCCACCCGCGCGAACAGGTTCAGGTCGTCGTTCACCTGATAGACCGCGCTGACGTCCCAGCTGACCTGCTGATCCCCGACCGACACGGCGCCCTGGCCGCCGACCGGCGTTCCGACCACGATCCGGCCGTTGTAGTGGCGATTGTCGTCCGTGTAGCGCAGACCCGCCGTCACCTTCAGCGCGTCGGTCACCTTGTAGCTGCCTTGGCCGAAGATCGACCAGGAATCGGACTTCTGAACGATATCGGTGATCTTGGTGGGGATCAGACCGCCCACGCCGTTGAACGTGCCGCTGACCAGGTTGAAGCGCTCGTCCCAATAGAAGGCGCCCACCTGCCAGCCGACCCGGCCGTCGCCGTTCGACGCCAGGCGCAGCTCATAGGTGTTCTGCAGCAGGTCGCTGGACAGGGTGCCGGTTTCTGAGTTGAACGGCGTCTTGTAGGAGGCGGTCGTCGGGGCCGACGCCACGCCGCCGTCAATGTCGCCGTCGCCCTGCGACCAGCCCTGATAGGAGCCGACGATGCCGGTCAGCGTGGCGGGGCCGAAATCGTAGGCCACCTTCAACGATTCGGACGTCGTCTTCTGCTTCTGGAAGTTGTTGCGGCCGCCGTCGTAATAGACGGTGTCGCGGTCGAAGTTGTCGTTCAGCTTGTTGGAGCCCTTGGTCAGGGCGTTGGCCCGGTTCATCGTCCCCGTGCCGTCATAGTCGCGCGCCTGCAGCGTCAGAACCGTGGATAGCCGATCGGTCGGCGTCCACGCGACATGGACGCGTGCGGCCAGATCGTCGAACCCGCCCAGGTCATCCTTGTCGGGATTGGCGAACGACGGATTGTAGGCGTTGTTCACCCAGTCGTCGCGGTGGTTCCACAGGATGGCGCCGCGCACCTGAAGCGTGTCCGACGCAGGCAGGGTGACGGCCGCCTCGGCGCGCGTCGAGCCCAGGTTGCCATAGGTCAGAGAGCCGAAGCCGGTGAACTCGTCCGAGGGCTTGACCGTATCGATCTTGACCACGCCCGCCGGGGTGTTGCGGCCGAAAAGCGTGCCCTGCGGCCCGCGCAGCACTTCCAGCTGCTGCACGTCGAACAGGGGGAAGCCCTTCAGATAGACGCTTTCCAGAACGACATCGTCCAGCACCACCGAGACCGGCTGGGAGGCGGTGAAGTCGAAGTCCACATTGCCCAGGCCGCGGATGTAGAAGCGCGGGGCGTAACGGCCGTTCGAGCTTTCGACCTGCAGGCTGGGCACGCGGCCCGACAGCGACAGGATGTCGGCGCCGCCGGCCGACACCTCCTGCAGCGTCTGCGGGCTCAGGGCGGTGACGGCGAACGGCACGTCGCGGATGTTCTCGCTGCGGCGCTGGGCCGTGACCACGATGTCGTCGACGCCCGCCGGTTCGGCGGCGGGAACGGCCTGGCTGTTCGGGGCGGTCTGGGCCGAAACGGCGCCGGCGCTCAGCAGGGCGACGCCGCTGACGGTGGCGGCCAAAAGGGCTTGGCGAAGCATGAAGAATATTCCTTGGCGACAGGGGGAGGACGTGTCGCGCGACGACCTAAAGCGTCGCCGTCTCCCCCGCCAGAGGAGACCACGCCGCGTTTCTTGAACCTTTGAAGACGCGGCCACAGCCCTGTGACAATCTGTCTTCAAACCGATGGATCATCGTAGGATCGCATTGCGCGTCATGGCTCTGGATGCGAAAGTCAGTCGGTGCGTGAGTTTTGCTCCGCGTCTTCCCGCACATCGCCTGGAGAAACCGTGGCCCTCATCGCGCCTTCCCGTCGTCGACTTCTTCAGTTCGCCGCCGGAGCGGCCTTCGCACCAGGGTTGGCGGCCTTGAAAACCCAGGCGGTCGTCGGCCGGGTTCTGGCCGTATCGGACCTTCATTCCGCCTATGAGCGCACGCCTTACCTGTTGGCGGCCTTTGAACACGAAATCCGGTCGCATCCCGTCCCCCATGTCATCGCCATCAACGGCGACATCTTCGAACATGGCAATGTCGTCGCCCAGCGTTCGGACGGCATAGTGGACTGGGCTTTTCTGGCCGCCCTGCCCGCCCTGGCGCCGACCGTAGTGAACCTGGGCAACCACGACAATGATCTGACGCCCGACCTGGCCGATATCGTTGCCCGGATGAGGGACATGGGCCTCCATGTCGTCACCACCATCACCGACACACGTACCGGCGCCGGTTACGCCCTGCCAACAGCGACGCTGCCGTTCGGCGCTCATCGGCTGCGGGTCGTCGGCATGGCGACCAATTCGATGAACACCTATCCCAAGGCGTCGCGAGACCAACTCTCGATCCCGGCCGCCGCCGACTGGGCGCGGGCGAACCTGTCCGACAGCCTTTCCGGCGCCGACAAGGTGATGGTCATGAGCCACGCGGGCGTGGTCGCGGATCGGGATATTCTGCCCCTGTTGCCTGAGGGCGCCTTGATGGTGGGGGGACACGACCACCTTCTTTTCCAGCACCAGCTGGGCGCCAGCGCCTATGTGCATACGGGTTCGTTCACCAGCGCCTACACCGCGGCGACGTTCACAGCGGACGGGTCCGTGATCGCCGCCTCCCATCCGGTTTCGACGGACAATTCCGCCTCCTCGGCCCTGGCAGGCTTGACGACCCAAACACTCGCCGACCACCTCACGCCCGAGGAACGCACGGTCCTCTGGACAGGCCGCCCCGCGATGTCCCTGGGCGACACGGGCCGCGCGATCGCCGCCGGCATGGCGCGCGAGGCGGGAGCCCACGCCGGCTTCATCGGCCACACCACCCTGGGCAACGCCGCCCCGGCCGGGCCGGTCACCCGCTACATTTTCGATTCCATCGTGCGCTTCAACGGCGCCCTGATGACGGCCGAGGCCACGCCGACGCAGTTCGGGGCCTTCATGGCCCGCGCCAATCAGGACCGCCCCCTGCCCCTCGACGCCCTGACCGGCGACTTCCTCTACGCCGCCAGCCTTACGCCCCCTTCAGGTCCGGTGCGCATCGTCACGACCGACTGGTGTGCGACCAACCAGCAGAAGTATTTTGGAACCGACGATCTGGTTTTCGAACAGGCGCCCGGCGTTACGCTTAAGTCGGTCGCGTCTTCCGCCTTGGCGCGCGCATAATTCCGGGATCATGACTGGTGGATTTGAGGCATGAAAAAACCCGCCATCCTTTTGGGATAGCGGGTTAAATCTTGGGTGCGGGAGTAGGATTTGAACCTACGACCTTCAGGTTATGAGCCTGACGAGCTACCGGGCTGCTCCATCCCGCGTCAAACGGGTTTTCGGTAAGGAAGAGTGTGTTCGAGAAGGGCCGTTTGGCCTTTGCGCAATCGTTCTGTCCGCCTGGTAGACCCGGCGGCGACCTACTCTCCCGCGCCTTGAGACGAAGTACCATTGGCTCTGGAGGGCTTAACGACCGAGTTCGGGATGGGATCGGGTGGGGAACCTCCGACATAGCCACCGGGTCAACCAGGGGGACAGAAGGATTGCAAATCCGAGCTCAAGTCGCGCTAGGGCGTCAGCTTGAACAAGGATGAAGAAGACATTGTCTGAGATGACCTTTCGGAGGTCATCATCGAATGAGTTTTGCTGAGAAACGATCAAACCGATCGGATTATTAGTACCAGTAAGCTTCATGGGTCGCCCCACTTCCACACCTGGCCTATCAACGTGGTAGTCTTCCACGATCCTCAGCGAAGCCTTGTTTTGAGGTTAGTTTCCCGCTTAGATGCTTTCAGCGGTTATCTATTCCATACTTAGCTACCCTGCTGCACAGCTGGCGCCATGACAGGTACACCAGAGGTATGTCCATCCCGGTCCTCTCGTACTAGGGACAGATCCTCTCAAGCTTCGAACACCCACGGCAGATAGGGACCAAACTGTCTCACGACGTTCTGAACCCAGCTCACGTACCACTTTAAATGGCGAACAGCCATACCCTTGGGACCTGCTCCAGCCCCAGGATGTGATGAGCCGACATCGAGGTGCCAAACTTTGCCGTCGATATGGACTCTTGGGCAAAATCAGCCTGTTATCCCTAGAGTACCTTTTATCCGTTGAGCGATGGCCCTTCCACTCGGGACCACCGGATCACTATGGCCGACTTTCGTCTCTGCTCGACTTGTCAGTCTCGCAGTCAGGCGAGCTTATGCCATTGCACTCGACGAGCGATTTCCGACCGCTCTGAGCTCACCATCGCGCGCCTCCGTTACACTTTGGGAGGCGACCGCCCCAGTCAAACTACCCACCACGCCATGTCCCGGGACCGGATAACGGCCCTCGGTTAGACGTCAACGACAGTAAGGGTGGTATTTCAAGGACGACTCCACCAGAGCTGGCGCCCCGGTTTCATAGTCTCCCACCTATCCTACACATACGGTCGCTAACGCCAAGGCGAAGCTATAGTAAAGGTTCATAGGGTCTTTCCGTCTGACCGCGGGAACCCCGCATCTTCACGGGGAATTCAATTTCACTGAGCCTGTGCTGGAGACAGTGGGGAAGTCGTTACGCCATTCGTGCAGGTCGGAACTTACCCGACAAGGAATTTCGCTACCTTAGGACCGTTATAGTTACGGCCGCCGTTTACCTGGGCTTCAGTTCGGAGCTTTCACTCCTCCCTTTAACCTTCAGGCACCGGGCAGGCGTCAGACCCTATACGTCGCATTGCTGCTTCGCAGAGCCCTGTGTTTTTGCTAAACAGTCGCTACCCCCTGGCTTGTGCCACTCATTCCTGCTTGCGCAAGGTGAGTCACGCTTATTCCGAAGTTACGCGTGCAATTTGCCGAGTTCCTTCAGCACAGTTCTCTCAAACGCCTTGGTATGCTCTACCTGACCACCTGTGTCGGTTTCGGGTACGGTCTCTGCTGGAGTTATTTCCTGGGACAACGCCCCCGCACACACAATCCAATAAGTGGGTACGAGTTAAGCCATCCGTCACTTCCAGCTGGTGCAGGAATATTTACCTGCTTCCCATCGACTACGCTTTTCAGCCTCGCCTTAGGGGCCGACTAACCCTGCGCAGATTAGCTTTACGCAGGAACCCTTGGTCTTTCGGCGAGAGTGTCTCTCACACTCTTATCGTTACTCATGTCAGCATTCTCACTTCCGATACCTCCAGCCAGGCTCACGCCTGACCTTCACCGGCTTACGGAACGCTCCGCTACCGCTTGCAGTAAACTGCAAACCCATATCTTCGGCGCACGGCTTGAGCCCCGTTACATTTTCCGCGCAGGATCGCTTGATCAGTGAGCTGTTACGCTTTCTTTAAAGGATGGCTGCTTCTAAGCCAACCTCCTGATTGTCAAAGCAATCCCACATCGTTTCCCACTTAGCCGTGACTTGGGGGCCTTAGATGATGGTTAGGGTTGTTTCCCTTTTCACGACGGACGTTAGCACCCGCCGTGTGTCTGCCCGATAGTTCTCTTGGGTATTCGGAGTTTGGTTAGTATTGGTACCGCTCGCGCAGCCCGCAACCATCCAGTGCTCTACCCCCCAAGGAATTCGTCGGACGCTCTACCTAAATAGATTTCGCGGAGAACCAGCTATGTCCAGGTTTGATTGGCCTTTCACCCCTATCCACAAGTCATCCCAGAATTTTTCAACATTCACGGGTTCGGTCCTCCAGTTAGTGTTACCTAACCTTCAACCTGCTCATGGATAGATCACCTGGTTTCGGGTCGTCATACGTCGAACTTAGCGCCCTATTCAGACTCGCTTTCGCTGCGCCTACACCTAACGGCTTAAGCTTGCTCGACACATGAAGTCGCTGACCCATTATACAAAAGGTACGCCGTCACCGCGCTTGGCGGCTCCGACTGCTTGTAGGCTTCCGATTTCAGGATCTGTTTCACTCCCCTTGTCGGGGTGCTTTTCACCTTTCCCTCACGGTACTTGTTCACTATCGGTCGTAGAGGAGTACTTAGGCTTGGAGGGTGGTCCCCCCATGTTCAGACAGGATTTCACGTGTCCCGCCCTACTCGAGTCTCTTGCTGTTTGATGACTACGGGGCTTTCACCCACTATGGCCGACCTTTCCAGATCGTTCGTCTTTATTTCACAAGAGCACTGGCCTGGTCCCGGTTCGCTCGCCACTACTACGGGAGTCTCGGTTGATGTCCTTTCCTCCGGGTACTGAGATGTTTCAGTTCCCCGGGTTCGCTTAATGAAGCCTATGTATTCAGCTCATTATACCTTTCAACAATCCGCCAATCGCTGCCCCGAAGAGCAGAGTTGGAAGACTGTAAAGGTGGGTTTCCCCATTCGGAAATAACCGGATCAAAGGGTGCTAGCGCCTCCCCGGTTCTTATCGCAGCTTGCCACGTCCTTCATCGCCTCTCTACGCCAAGGCATCCGTCAGAAGCCCTTCAACGTTTGATCGTTTCTCAGCAAAACTCATGCTTGGTTTATTCCGCCCGACTGGAAAGATGCCGGGGGACCAAGCCTGATTTTTGTCAGACAATGTCTTCTTCTCGAACACGACCTAAAAGCTCAGGGGAGCCGGTCTAGTTCTTCCTTCACGATTTCAATGCCAGTCGGCTTTTCAGCCGGTGGCAAACCATTTGCGATGCGCGCCTTGGGTCATTCGCCGTCCCGCATCTGCGGGATGGTGGAGCCAGACGGAGTCGAACCGACGACATCCTGCTTGCAAAGCAGGCGCTCTACCAACTGAGCTATGGCCCCATTCCGAGGAACGGTGCGAAGCCCAGGAGAGCTGTCGGCGATGCCGTCTTGAGGCTGAGAACCCCCAGCGAACCAGAAGTCCTGGTAGGCCCGGGCAGACTCGAACTGCCGACCTTACGCTTATCAGGCGTACGCTCTAACCACCTGAGCTACGGGCCTATGGCAGCGACAGCCAGGCTAAAAGCCCAGGCTCGCGATCGCGTCACCAACTCAACGACCCGTATGGTCGAGGCGTCGATGACGAAAGTGGAAAGAGAAACGGAGACGGCGGCGTTCCGCCGTTTAGTGGAGCCTCAATAGACAGTCTCGTGAGAGACGGCCTGGAGAAGCATCCTTAGAAAGGAGGTGATCCAGCCGCAGGTTCCCCTACGGCTACCTTGTTACGACTTCACCCCAGTCGCTGACCCTACCGTGGTCGCCTGCCTCCTTGCGGTCAGCGCAGCGCCTTCGGGTAGAACCAACTCCCATGGTGTGACGGGCGGTGTGTACAAGGCCCGGGAACGTATTCACCGCGGCATGCTGATCCGCGATTACTAGCGATTCCAACTTCATGCCCTCGAGTTGCAGAGGACAATCCGAACTGAGACGACTTTTAAGGATTAACCCTCTGTAGTCGCCATTGTAGCACGTGTGTAGCCCACCCTGTAAGGGCCATGAGGACTTGACGTCATCCCCACCTTCCTCCGGCTTAGCACCGGCAGTCCCATTAGAGTTCCCAACTAAATGATGGCAACTAATGGCGAGGGTTGCGCTCGTTGCGGGACTTAACCCAACATCTCACGACACGAGCTGACGACAGCCATGCAGCACCTGTGTCCTAGTCCCCGAAGGGAAAGCCACGTCTCCGTGGCGGTCCAGGCATGTCAAAAGGTGGTAAGGTTCTGCGCGTTGCTTCGAATTAAACCACATGCTCCACCGCTTGTGCGGGCCCCCGTCAATTCCTTTGAGTTTTAATCTTGCGACCGTACTCCCCAGGCGGATTGCTTAATGCGTTAGCTGCGTCACCGAAATGCATGCATCCCGACAACTAGCAATCATCGTTTACGGCGTGGACTACCAGGGTATCTAATCCTGTTTGCTCCCCACGCTTTCGAGCCTCAGCGTCAGTAATGAGCCAGTGTGTCGCCTTCGCCACTGGTGTTCTTCCGAATATCTACGAATTTCACCTCTACACTCGGAGTTCCACACACCTCTCTCATACTCAAGACACCCAGTATCAAAGGCAATTCCGAGGTTGAGCCCCGGGATTTCACCCCTGACTTAAATGTCCGCCTACGCTCCCTTTACGCCCAGTAATTCCGAGCAACGCTAGCCCCCTTCGTATTACCGCGGCTGCTGGCACGAAGTTAGCCGGGGCTTCTTCTCCGGGTACCGTCATTATCGTCCCCGGTGAAAGAATTTTACAATCCTAAGACCTTCATCATTCACGCGGCATGGCTGCGTCAGGCTTTCGCCCATTGCGCAAGATTCCCCACTGCTGCCTCCCGTAGGAGTTTGGGCCGTGTCTCAGTCCCAATGTGGCTGATCATCCTCTCAGACCAGCTACTGATCGTCGCCTTGGTGAGCCTTTACCTCACCAACTAGCTAATCAGACGCGGGCCGCTCTAAAGGCGATAAATCTTTCCCCCGAAGGGCACATTCGGTATTAGCACAAGTTTCCCTGAGTTATTCCGAACCTAAAGGCACGTTCCCACGTGTTACTCACCCGTCCGCCACTAACTCCGAAGAGTTCGTTCGACTTGCATGTGTTAGGCCTGCCGCCAGCGTTCGCTCTGAGCCAGGATCAAACTCTCAGGTTGAGTTGACTTCTGACCTAAGCATCGGATCGACTAAAAGTCGTCCTTGGCATTAGTTCTACGTATTTTATTGACGAGTTCCCACGTCATCGATCCGAAGACCGACGCATGGTATCTTTTCAAAAAGACCGCAGATAGTCAGTGTCGTATGATGACCTCGAAGGTCATCGCAAGAACACCGCCGCCTGCGTTTCTCTTTCCATATCAACAATGTCAAAGACCAGAACCACCGAAGCGGCCCGACTTGTTTAGCGCCTCGTCGTCGGCGGAGGCGGCGATTTAGAGAACCGCGAACCCCGTGTCAACCGCTCTTTTCAGAGATTTTGCAGACCGAAGAGCGAACCCTTCAAACCGCAAAAAACCGCCGGAGAAAACCAAGAGGCTTGCCCCTTCACCAAACCGGCGATTCGATTGAAGCGCGGAACCTATTCAAACCAACCCAGGAAAGCAAGAAGTTTTTCAACTCTTTCTTCCCCTCAAAACCCCGGGAAACCAGTCCCCAAGGCCCCGTAGGCCGGCCCGTTTCCGAGCGAGGCAGCCCTATACGGGCACCACTTTTACTCAGCAAGAAGAATCGTCGGGATTCTCGAAAAAACTGGCAACACAACGGTCGTCAAACCGTCACGCGACAGCAGTCGCTCCCGGTTCAGCCGGCGATATAGGAGCGCAGACTATCGGCCTCCTTAGCGTGTTCGGCGATCTGGCACTTCACCACGTCGCCTATGGAGATGACGCCGATAAGCCGTTCGCCCTCCAGCACCGGCAGATGCCGGATGCGCCGATCGGTCATCCGGCTCATCAGAGCGGACATTTCCTCCCTGGGCTCGGCGAAGATCACCTTGGCCGTCATATAGTCGGCCACCGGCCGGCCAAGAGCGGCGCCTCCGTCCGCCGCCAGGGCGCGCACCACGTCTCGTTCCGAGAAGACGCCCGCGACCCGGTCCCCATCACAGACGACCAGGGCGCCGACCCGCCTCTCTTCCAATGCTGCGCAGGCGTTGGCCACGGTCTGCTCCGGCGCGATGGAGAAAACGGCGTCTCCCTTGGTCTTTAGGATTTCGGCGACGAACATCGCGGCTCCTTCTCTCTATCAGAGAAGCGACCGCAGGGCCGGGATGGCGACAGGGCCGCATCAGGGCGCGATGATCGCGCAACCAGGCCGTAGAGGCAAACCCGGGTCAGCCGTGCGCGGGCGCACGATCCACCCCGCGGCCAAAGGCGCGCGCCAAGGGGCCGATGGCCAAAATGCCGACGACGAAGCCGACCGCATGGGCCTCCCACGCGATGGCCGCGCCGTCCGCACCGGGCGCAAAGCCGATCAGGCCCGTCAGGGCGTTGACGCCCATCCAGGCCAGCGACGCCGTGACCACTCTTCTATCGGTCAGCGCCAGCACGCCGCCGCCGGGCGGCACGCCCAGTAGACGCGTCGCCGCCCCGATCAAGCCGAACACCGCCCCCGACGCTCCGACCATCGGCGCGCCGGATCCCCAGTGGATCAGCCCATAGCCCAGCGTCGCCAGCCCGCCGCACGCCACATAGAAGAGGAGAAACACCATCGGACCAATCCGGTCCCCCAGCAGTCGGGCGACCGGCGCGCCGAAGGCCAGGGCGCCGATCGCATTCATCCAGGCGTGGGTCCAGCCGCCGTGCAGCAACATGGCGGTCAGCAGCCCGCTCCACCTTCCCTGCTCCAGATCGACGGGCGCGAAGGCCATGCTCATGCCCATGTCCGGCAGATCGCGCTGAAAGAGATAGAGCAAGGGAATGGAAGCCGCGATCAGCAAGGCGACCAACGGCACGTTGAACAGAGGCTCGCGCGGCGGCCTTGCGTGCTGGGGAGGTTCGAATCGACCGGGCGCGTCTGACATGGCCCACAGATGCGCAACGGATTTCGCGACATCAAGCGCTTCTTAATAACCTTAATGCAAGGGTCGGATGCGGATCGCCGAACGGGGGTCCGTCGTCTGTCTGCGCGAGGAACCGACCAGTGGCCGTCAAGAGGCTGTTTCTAACCACCGCCGTCACGGCTCTGGCTGGCCTGGCCAGCGTGCCCGCCGTCGCGCAATCGACCGGTTCGGGCGGCGCATCGCGCTTTCAGCAAGGCTATGGCGGCGCCCGTTCGGCGGCCACCAACGCCACGACCGGCTCGACCCGCGACGCCAACGGCAATCGCCTGATCGTCAACGGCATAATCCAGTCCGGCGCCTCTTCCTATTCCAGCCAGTCGGGCGGGGTCGCCTCGGCCTATGCGGGCGCGGGGTCGTCCAACCACGGCGGTACGGCCATCGGCGGATCTACCGCCATCGGCAACCAGCTGAACGTGGTGGTGCAGGGCAACCGCAACACCGTGATCGTCAATTCGAACCAGACCAACACCGGCGCGGTCAACGCCGGCACGGCCCTGAACGGGAACATCAACCTGCCATGAGCCGTCGTCATCTCATAAAGGGCGGTGCGGCCGCCTCGGCCGTCGCGCTTCTATTGGCCGGCTGCGTCAGTCCGGTCGCCGGGCCGTCGGGCCAGTACGCCACGCCTATCGGCAATGCGCCGGTTACGGCCAATCCGACGCCCTATTCGGCCTCGCTCTACTGCCTGGCGGACTACGCCCGTCGCTACAACCTGCCCTCGCCGCGCATGGCCGTGGGTCGGATCAGCGACTACACCGGCACCGTATCCTCGGACGGCGGGCGCCAGATCACCGGCGGCGCCTCCCTGATGGCCAACTCGGCTTTGGCCAAGGCCGGCGCCCGCATCGTCGAACGCTACGACACGTCGGTTTCCGAGCTTGAACTGCGTTACGCCAACAATAAGCTGATCGGCGACAATACGCCGGACGCCCAGGGCCCGGAAGACACCCAGTACCGCCGCATCCTGGCCGGACAGGTGCCGGGCTCGGACTTCTACGTGGTCGGCGGCATTACCGAGGTCAATTACAACATCCGCTCCGGCGGCGTCGATATCGGCCAGGGCGAGGTGGATTCCGCCCGTCCCGGCTCGACCATGCTGAACCATCGCGTCTATGTGATGAACATCGCCATGGACCTGCGCCTGGTGCAAACCACCACGCTGGAGGTGGTCGACGTCGTTTCGTACCAGAAGCAGATCATCGGCCGCGAGATCTCGGCCGGGGTGTTCGACTTCCTGAACGGCAATGTCTTCGACATCTCGGCCGGGACAGGCGGAATGGAGCCGGTCCAGCTGGCCGTCCGCGCCCTGGTCGAACGCGCCACGGTCGAGTTCATGGCCAACCTCTATGGGGCGCCCGGCCCCGAAATCTGCCTCAACCCCGCCAACGATCCCCTTGGCGGTTCAACCGTCGGGCCGACCGGCGGCTATTATCCGGCCTATCCCACGCAGGAGACGAACAATGGCCAAACCCGCGCCGATCCGTCTCGCTGGCATGATGGCCGCGACAGCGACGTTCGCCGCACTCGCCACTGAGGCGAGCGCACAGCAGACCCCGGCCTGCGACCCCGCTCTGGTGGAGGCCTGTTTCAGCCGCCAGACCCAGTCCGGCGACGTCACGGGCCAGGTCGATCTGAACCTGACGGTCGATCAGCTGACCGTCACCACCAGCGCCCAGGGCAATTCGCTCGCGGGCGGTGTGACGGCTGCGTCCGCCGGCTTGGCGTCGCGTCAGACCATGACCGGCTCGGCCCGGGCTGGCAGCACTGTCGGTCTGAACGGCGCAGCGGACGGGCAGGTCAGCGTGACCACACAGGCGCGCGGCAACTATTTGGGCGTCACGACAGATGGCGCCACCTTCGCCGTGGACGCCGATCAGTCGACCACGGGCGCCGAGGTTCGCGCCCAGACCGTCGTACGCGCCCCCACCGGCCGTATGTTGCAAGGCGGCTTCGCCTCCAGCGCCGCGACCGCCAACACCGTGGCCATGGGTGGGCCCTCCTCGTCCCTGACCGGCGTCGTCGATCAGCGCGCCCAGACCACCGTCTTTTCCGAGACGGTCGCGGATGTGCAGTACATTCCGGCCCCCGCCGTCTTTGCATCCCAATCGGCGGCCAATGTCGTCCAGACCAACACCACAGGCGCCTCGCACCAGGATCTGGCCGTGCGCCAGTCCAACGCGCCCTCAACCGTTGAGGCCCGCACCGACGTCTATGTCGACAACGCCTGGGACTTGACGGCCAGCGCCAACGCCGGCGCGAACCAAGCCATCATGACCAACGCCGGCGGCTCCATGCTGGCGAATGTGGATCAGTCCAACGCCGGGCGGGTGCGGTCGGACGCGCGCGTTCAGACCAATCTGCAGGGCCAAACCGTCCTTGCGGCCCGCAGCGTGGCCAACGAAACCGTCGCCGGCAACAACGACATCTATCTGAAGCTGGACAACACCCAGTTGAACACCGGCGGGGTCGAGGCGACCGCCACCTATGTCGGCGTTAACGGCTATGACGCCTATGTCGGCGCCGATGCGGTGGGCAATGCGGTGACGGGCTACGCCTGTTCGCGATGCGGCGGCGACGTCAACATCACTAATAGTCAAACCAACAGCGGCAATGTGACCGCCAACGCCAACGCCACAGTCGCCTCTGGCCGCACAGCCGCTGTCGGCGCCAACGCCGTGGGCAACACCGCCACCTTCTACATCAGCCGCCCCGGCGGCTGACCAAAGATGACAAGCTTGTAAGGTTCGACCGCACACCTTGCCGAAAAGGCAAGCTCGCTTTACACATCCGACACCGCGCCATCGGGGGTTGCGGTTTCGGAGAAATTCCATGCGTTCTGCGCGTCGCCTGCTGCTCGTCGCGGCTTCCGGCCTGGCCCTGTCGGCGGGCCTTGTCTCCATCGCCAATGCACAAAGCGCAGCGCCCGTCGCCGCCTCGACCGCCCAGGTCGCGCCGTCGAAGCCTTGGGCCCAGACGGCCAGCGACATTCCGGCCGACCCCGCCGTGCGCTACGGCCTGTTGCCGAACGGGATGCGCTACGCCCTGCTGAAGAATGCGACGCCACCCGGTCAGGCGTCGTTCCGCCTGCGGATCGACGCCGGCTCGCTGATGGAGCGCGACGACCAGAAGGGTCTGGCCCACTTCATGGAGCATATGGCCTTCAACGGCACCAAGGACGTGCCCGAGAACGAGATGATGCGCATCCTGGAACGGCTGGGTCTGGCCTTCGGCGCCGACACCAACGCCTTCACCAGCTTCGACCAGACCGCCTATATGCTGGAGCTGCCGAACACCAAAGACGAGACTGTCGACCCGAGCCTGCACATCCTGCGCGAGATGATGTCGGCGGCCCTGATGGCGCCGGACGCCATCGATTCCGAGCGCGGCGTCATCGTCGGCGAGGAGCGCACCCGCGACACGCCGCAGTTCCGGGTGCTGAAGACCCAGCTGGGCCTGTTGGCGCCCGGCCAGCGCCTGTCCCAGCGCCTTCCCATCGGCGACCTGGACATCATCCGCACCGCCCCCCGCCAACGGTTCGTCGACTTCTACGACGCCTACTACCGCCCCTCGCGCGCGACCTTCATCGCCGTGGGCGATTTCGAAATGGATGCGATGGAGGCCAAGGTGCGCGCCGCCTTCGCCGACTGGACGCCCAAGGCGCCGGACGGCCCCGAGCCAGACCTGGGCGCCGTCGCCGCGCGCCAGCCCCAGACCAGCATCATCGTCGAACCCGGCATCCAATCCTCCATCCAGATCAACTGGATCAAGGCCCCCGACCTGAACGCGGACACGGTGGCCGAGCGTGAAGCCGACATCCGTCGCGGCCTGGGTCTGGCCGTGCTGAACCGTCGCCTGGGCGAGATCGCCCGCGCGGACAATCCGCCCTTCATCGGCGCCGGCGCTGGCTATCAGTCGCTGTTCGACAGTCTGGACGCCGGCACCCTGTCGGTCGCCTTCAATCCCGGCGGCTGGAAGCGCGCGCTGGAGACGGTCGAGCAGGAAAGCCGCCGTCTGGTCCAGTACGGCGTGACCGAGGCCGAGCTTCAGCGCGAAATCGTCAACACCCGCACCGCGCTTCAGAACGCGGTCGCCTCGGCCGCCACCCGCTCCACCCCGACCCTGGCCTCCGCCCTGCTCAGCGCAGTGAACGACGATCAGGTCTTCAGCGCGCCCCAGACCAATCTGGACCTGTTCAACAAGGCCGTCGACGGCCTGACCGTCGCCCAGGTCGACCAAGCCGCCCGCGCAGTGTTCGAAGGCCAGGGTCCGCTGGTCCTGTTCAGCTCTCCGGTCCCGGTCGAGGGCGGCGAGGCCGCCGTCACCGCCGCCTTGGAGGCGTCGCGCAACACCCCGGTCCAGGCCCGCGCCGCCGAGGCGGAACTGAAGTGGCCCTATGACAGCTTCGGCGTCCCGGCGCAGCCGTCCGCCCGCAGCGAGGTGGCCGACCTGGGCGCCACCCTGGTCCGCTTCCCGAACGGCACGCTGCTGAACATCAAGAAGACCGACTTCCGCACCGATCAAGTCCTGGTCAGCGCCCGCACGGGCCTGGGCGAACTGGGCCTGCCCGCCGACCAGCTGTCGCCCCTGTCGATGGCCAGCACCATCCTGACAGCCGGCGGCCTGGGCAAGCTCAGCCTGGACGAGATGAACCGCGTCCTCAGCGGCCGCACCTACAGCGCCTCGGTCAATCAGGCGACCGACGCCTATGTCTTCTCCGGCGCGACCAAGCCCGCCGACCTGCAGCTGGAGCTTCAGGTCCTGGCCGCCTATCTGACCGATCCGGGTCTGCGCGCCGCGCCGTTTGAACAGACCAAGGCCCTGTTCCCGCAGATTCTCGCGCAACTGGGCGCCACCCCTCGCGGCGTGTTCCAGCGTGACGCCTCGGGCCTCTTGGCCGGCGGCGATGTGCGCGAAACCACTCCGACCGCCGATCAGGTGGCCGCCATCCAGATCGACGACGTGAGAAACGGAGTCCGTTCGGCGCTGGCCCAGGGTCCGGTGGAGATCACCGTCGTCGGAGACGTGGACATCGACGCGGTCATCGCCGCCGTCGGCGCCACCTTTGGCGCCCTGCCCGCGCGCAGCGCCGCTCCCGCCCCGTCCGCCGGGTCTGCTCAGCGCAAGTTCCCCGCCCCCACGACCGCGCCGGTCCAACTGCACCACACCGGCCCGGCGGAACAGGCGCTGGGCTTCGTCGCCTGGCCGACCACCGACCAGGTCCACGACCGCAAGACCGCGCGTCAGCTGTCGATCCTGTCCGACGTGCTTCAACTGCGCCTGAACGACGAAATCCGCGAGAAACAGGGACTGGCCTATTCGCCCAGCGCCGGCTCCACCTCGTCAAACGTCTTCCCCGGCTATGGCTTCATCGCCGTGACCGCCGAAACACCGCCGGCGGCCCTGCCCAAGCTGTTCGAGACGGTGGACGCCATCGCCGCCGATCTGCGAGACGATCCTGTCAGCGAGGACGAGCTGAACCGCGCCCGTCGCCCGGCGGTCGAGCGCATCCGTCGCAACATGGCCGACAACGGCTATTGGCTGACCCAACTGTCCCAGGCCCAGTCCGATCCGGCGGGCCTGGACCAGACGCGCAACCAGCTCTCGACCCTGGAAGCCGTCACCGCCGCCGATCTTCAGGCCCTGGCGCGCCAGTATCTGAAGCCCGACGCCGCCTGGCGCGCCGCCGTCACGGCCCAGGGCGCTCAATAGATCAAACAAAAAGGCCCCGGCTCGCATCCTGCGGGCCGGGGCCAGTCGTTTCAGGATCGTCGACGGAGAGCCGGCACATTCGATCCTTTCATCCGTCGCCTGAGCGGCGGCTGAACGGGATCGTCAACCCGCCGTTCAGAACACCCGGCCGCCGACGCCGCCGTCCAGGGTGATGGCGCCGGTCAGGACGGTTGCGCTCTCCACCTGTTCCTCGCGGTACTCGGTGTATTCCTCTTCGCGATACATCGTCAGGATCTTGATCCCGGCGCCGTAGCGACGCAGCAGCGAACGCTCGTTGCAGTCCCGCTCAGGCTTCTCGGGACGGCACTCCAGCTTGCCGCCGTTTCCGAACCACAGGGCCTCGTGCTTGCGGCAGGTCAGGGTCGTGCCGTGGTCGAAGTTCACATTCCCCTCATAGTCCGCCAGCGTCGCCTGCAGCCAGGTGCCCGCCAGGCAGCGATAGATTTCGCCTTCGAACCCGTCGGCGATCTCGCGGTCCGGCCGCACCTGGGACGCAGGGTGCGGCACCTGGCGGTCGTCGATGCAGACGGCCTGGATGACGACGCGCTTCATCATGCTGCGAAAGGCGCTGTAGGGGGTGCGCACCGTCTGGGCGACCATGCCCTCGACCGCCAGACCCTGGATCGTGGTTGGATAGGGCTGGTCCACGCTGATGTAGGCCGCGCCGCCCCCACCGCCGTAGCTGCCCGAGAACCCGCCGGCCCGCGCGTTCAGATAAGACCGCGCGCCGGCGTTGGCGTAACCATTGGCGTTGGCCCCAGCGTTCGCATTGGCGTTCGCGCCGAGGTTCACGTTCACATTGACGTTGGTGTTGACGTTGTTGTTCCACTGGTTGCCGCCGGGAACGCAGCCGCCGCCGCCGCCGCCGCCGCAGGGGGGCTCGGGCGGAGGGGGAGGTTCGCATGAGGTGCAGGGCGGCGGCTCGCACCCCGACCCGCATTGCGCCAGGGCCGCGCCGGCGCCGGCCGACACGGCCAGACCGGCCGCCAGGCCCAGCATCCATTTCGTGATCCGCAGCCGCATCGGCGGGACTCCCAGACGATCATTGCCTCGGCCGAATTGGATTTCGGCCGATCCTTGCCGTCACAAAACGGCAAAAGCCTTTCGTTTCCGTTGATGGCGGCGACGCTTCGGGATGGCGCAATGCCGCATCGGTCTGCTAGACCGCCCTCACAATGACCGTCCGCGTCCTTCTTCGCCTGATTTCGATTAGCCGCCCGGCGTAGCGCTTCCGGGCCATCTGGCCCCGTGCACGCCGGGATCGACAGCCCTTCAAGGCGCGCGACGCGCGACAGGGCGAACAGACCAGCGAACGACAACCTAGACGCCGAGACGACCCATGGCCGACGCCCCCACCGAAACCTCCGCTCGCGATTATCGCGACACCGTCTTCCTACCCGAGACGCCCTTCCCCATGCGCGGCGGCCTGCCCCAGAAGGAGCCGCTGATCCTTGAGCAGTGGGGCGACCTCTATGGAACCCTGCGCGCCGAACGTCAGAAGCAGAATGCGCCTCTGTACGTGCTGCACGACGGCCCCCCCTATGCCAACGGCGACATCCACATCGGCCATGCGCTGAATAAGACGCTCAAGGATTTTGTCGTCCGCAGCCGGTTCCTGCTGGGCTATGATGTCGACTACGTCCCCGGCTGGGACTGCCACGGCCTGCCGATCGAGTGGAAGATCGAGGAACAGTTCCGCGCCAAGGGCCGCCGCAAGGACGAGGTGTCCAAGGACGAGTTCCGCCGCGCCTGCCGCGACTACGCCGGCAAATACATCGACCTGCAGCGCGACCAGTTCAAACGCCTGGGCGTCACCGGCGACTTCGCCAACCGTTACGCCACCATGGACTTCAAGTCCGAGGCGGCCATCGTCGCCGAGTTCCACAAGTTCAAGAACTCGGGCCAGCTGTATCGCGGCTCCAAGCCCGTCATGTGGTCGCCGGTGGAGCGCACGGCGCTTGCCGACGCCGAAATCGAATACCACGACCACGTCAGCCCCACGATCTGGGTCAAGTTCCCGGTCACGGCCATGTCGGACGATCACCCCGACGACCTCTTGGCCTTCCGTTCCAGCACCCCGTCCATCGTCATCTGGACGACCACGCCCTGGACCATCCCGGCCAACCGCGCCATCTCATACGGCCCAGAGATCGCCTATGGCCTGTACGAGGTCACGGCGATGGAAGAGGGTCTTGAGTTCGCGCCCTGGGCCAAGCCCGGCGACCGTCTGATCCTCGCCGACAAACTGGCCGAGGACGTGTTCAAGGCCGCCAAGATCGCCACCTGGACCCGCGTCTACGACATCAATCCGTCGGGCCTCGAAACCGCTCATCCGCTGGCCGCGCTGGACAGCGGCTATGGCTTCTCCGTGCCGCTGCTGGCCGGCGATCACGTCACCGACGATGCGGGCACCGGCTTCGTCCACACCGCGCCGGGCCACGGCGCCGACGACTTCGAGGTGTGGAAGGCCCACGGCCATCACGAGGTGCCCGACACCGTCGATCCCGACGGCGCCTATTACGCGCACGTCCCCCTGTTCGCGGGGCTGAAAGTCCTGGAAACCGAAGGCAAGAAGACCGGCAAGTTCGGCTCCGCCAACGGCGCGGTGATGGAAAAGCTGATCGAGGCGGGCAACCTGTTGGCGCGTGGTCGGATGGAGCATTCCTATCCGCACTCGTGGCGTTCAAAGGCCCCGATCATCTTCCGCAACACCCCCCAGTGGTTCATCCGAATGGACGAGCCACTGAAATCGGGCGACACCCTGCGCGAAACCGCGCTTCAGGCCATCGACGACACCGCCTTCCACCCCGCGTCGGGCAAGAACCGCATCCGCTCGATGGTCGAGGGCCGCCCCGACTGGCTGGTCAGCCGCCAGCGCGCCTGGGGCACGCCGCTGGCCATGTATATGGACAAGCAGACGGGCCAGCCCCTGCATGACGCCGAGGTCGACGCCCGCATCGTCGCCGCCATCGCCGAACACGGCGCCGACATCTGGTTCACCGCGCCCGACAGCGACTTCCTGGGCGCCCACGACCCGGCCCGCTACGAGAAGATCGAAGACATCCTGGACGTCTGGTTCGATTCCGGCTCGACCCACGCCTTCACCCTGGACCCGCGCCTGCCCGAAAACGGCTATGTCGGCGACCGTCCGGCCCATTGGCCCGCCGACCTCTATCTGGAAGGCTCGGACCAGCATCGCGGCTGGTTCCAGTCGTCGCTGCTGGAGGGCTGCGGCACACGCGGCCGCGCCCCGTTCAAGGCGGTCCTGACGCACGGCTTCACCCTGGACGAGAACGGCGAGAAACAGTCGAAATCCAGGGGCAACACCACCGATCCGCTGGTGGTCATCAAGGAATCCGGCGCCGATATCCTGCGTCTGTGGGTGGCCCTGGTCGACTATTCCGAGGACCAGCGGATCGGCAAACAGATCCTGCAGACCACGGTCGACGCCTATCGCAAGCTGCGCAACACCGTCCGTTATCTGCTGGGCGCCCTGGCCGGGTTCGACGAGGCCGAGCGCCTGACCGACTACGACCAGTTCCCGCCGCTGGAGACGTTCATCCTTCACCGCCTGCACGAACTGGACGCCCATGTGCGTCGGGCCTACGCCGAATACCGCTTCCAGGATGTGGTGCGTCCGGTGCTGGAGTTCTGCTCCAACGACCTGTCGGCCCTGTATTTCGACATCAGGAAGGACGCCCTCTACTGCGACCGTCCCGACAGCATCCGCCGTCGCGCCGCCCGCACCGTGATGGACGAAGTCTTCGCCCGCCTGACCGCCTGGCTGGCCCCCCTGACGCCCTTCACCATGGAAGAGGCCTGGACCACGCGCTTCCCCGACGCCGGCACGAACTGCGCCCGCGTCATCCCCGACACTCCGGCCGCATGGAGCAACCCGGCCGAGGCCGAGCGTTGGTCCGCGATCAACACCGTCCTCGAAGTGGTCAATGAATCGCTGGAAGCGGCCCGCCGCGAGAAGCTGATCGGCGGCGCCCTGGACGCCTGGCCCACCGTCACCGGCCCCGCCTCGGCCTTCGCGCCTTTCGAGGGTCTGGACGCGGCCGAAATCTTCCGCACCTCGGGCGCCGACCTGGTCGAGAGTGGTGAATCGATCACGGTGGCGGTCAACCCGGCCGACCACCCCAAATGCGCCCGCTCCTGGCGGCGCGTCCCCGACGTCGGCTCCGACCCGGCCTACCCGGACCTGTCGGCCCGCGACGCCGATGCCGTGCGGTATTGGGACCAGACGCACGCTTGATGGCAAAAATGTCTCCTCCCCACAGCGTGGGGAGGGGGACCACCCCCGGGTCCCGCCAAAGGCGAGCCCGAGGGCAGGCTACGCGGTGAAGGGGCTCTTGAAGTCTCCCAGCCGCGTGTGATGGTTGAAGAGCCCCTCCGTCACGGCGCGAAGGGCGCCGCGCCACCTCCCCACGGGGTGGGGAGGAGACGAACTGTTTTAGCTGAAACGCCGACGCTGTTCGGCGCTGCGCAGGGTGGAGCGCAGGAACTCGGCCGGGGGGTCCGTTTCGGCCAGGACCTGTTCCTTGATGGCGCGGGGTTCGCCGAACAGGTGGCCCTGGCCCATCGCCACATCCAGTTCGAGGATGTCGACGACCTGGCGTTCGTTCTCGACCTTTTCGGCGATGACCTCGACGCCATAGCGGCGGGTCAGGGCGGCGAAGTCGGCGGCCTGGATGTCGGGCATGGAGCGCAAGGGCGCACCGCCGTCCAGGTCAAGCAGTTGTTCGATCATCAGGTCGGCCGCGACCTTGATGAACTTGACGTCCGAGCGTTGCAGGTCGGCGAAGTCCAGGTCCAGCGTCTGCACCTTGTCCAGCGAGAAGCGGAAGCCCAGGTCGGCCAACTTGGCCATGTTGCGCGCCTCGACCGCGCCGCGCGCGTCGAAGGTGGCCTGACCCAGTTCGAAGATCAGGGCCTGGTTCAGGTCGCGGTTCTCGGACAGGAAGTCGAGGAACTGAGGGAAGAAGGTCTCGTCGCCCAGGGAGGTCAGGGCCACGTTGCAGAAGACGCCGACCTTGCGGTCCTGGCGCGCCAGCCGTCGCACGATCTGGGCGCAGCGGAACAGCAGCAGATTGTCGATGGCGGGCACCAGCCCCTCGCCCTCGGCCAAGGACAGATATTCCGCCGGCATCATCACCCGGTCCGTGGCGTCGCGCAGTCGGGTGAAGCTCTCGTAGAAGATGGTCCGGCGCTGCGGCAGGGAGACGACCGGCTGCAGATACAGGTCCACACGGCCTTCGCTGAGCGCCTCGTGGATGGTGCGCAACAGGACGGTGGACTGAGCCTGGCGGCGGCCCTCGAAGGTCTCGACGCCGATGTGTGGCGCGGCCGACAGGCGTTCGTCGATGCTCACGCTCATCTGCTGAACCAAGGATTCCAGCATCCGCACCTCGCCGGTCAAGGCGTCGGTGTCGGACAGGACGCCGCTCTCGATGGCGTGGGCCAGTTCGGTCAGGGCGCCCTGGGTCGATTCCATCGCATCGGCCAGCAGGCGGTGCGCCTCGCGGACCTGGGCGATCTCCTTCTTAAGGGCGCGGCGGTCGGCGATGCCTGTGACGATGCCGTGGAAGGCGCCCAGCAGACCCAAGGCGCCCAGCGTCCCGGCCACGCCCGCGCCGATCCCCAGACCGGCGCGCCACAGGAAGGCGCCCACGGTCATGCCGAGGAACAGATAGGCGAAATACAGAAAGCCCGTGGTTACGTTGCGCATCGGCTGGCGGTCGGCCACTCCCGGATGGAATCGCCTGAGTATCAGGCTATCAATGTCATTCGGCTAGAGCGGGACGATAAATATCCCCGCAGAAACATACGGGAAACGCAATGGAACTGTTCGATCTGACCGGCAAGGTCGCCATCATCACCGGCTCTTCGCGCGGAATCGGCAAGGCCATCGCCGAACGGCTCGCCGAACACGGCGCCAAGGTCGTCATTTCCTCGCGCAAGGCGGGGCCGTGCGAAGAGGTCGCCGGCGAGATCAACGGCAAATACGGCGCCAAAGCCGATGAACCGCGCGCCATTGCTGTTCCCGCCAACATCGCCTCCAAGGAAGACCTCCAGCGCCTGGTGGACGAGACGAACAGCGCGTTCGGCAAGATCGACATCCTTGTCTGCAACGCCGCAACCAATCCCTACGCCGGTCCGATGGCGGGCATCGCCGACGACCAGTTCGAGAAGATTCTTCAGAACAATGTCATCTCCAACCACTGGCTGATCCAGATGGTCGCGCCGCAGATGGTGGAGCGCAAGGACGGGGCGATCCTGGTGATCTCGTCCATCGGGGGCCTGCGCGGCAACGCCCTGATCGGCGCCTACAACATCTCCAAGGCGGCGGACATGCAGTTGGTGCGCAATCTGGCGGTGGAGTGGGGGCCGTCGAACGTGCGGGTCAACTGCATCGCGCCGGGCCTGGTGCAGACCGACTTCGCCAAATATCTGTGGGAGAATCCGGAGTTGCTGAAGACGGTCACCGAACCCGCCCCGCTGAAAAGGATCGGCCAACCGGATGAAATCGCCGGCACGGCGGTCTATCTGTGCAGCCCTGCGTCGGCCTATGTGACCGGACAGACCCTTGTGGTGGACGGTGGATTGACGATTGCCTGGTAAGAGTAGCGATTGGCGACAGGATTTCGCATGGCGTCTGGAAGCCTTCGGCTTTCAGGCGCTGTTCGGCTTTCTGCGGCTGCTGGGCGTGGAGCGGGCGTCTGGCCTGGGCGGCTGGCTGTTGCGCACCCTGGGGCCCCTGACGGGCACGCAGAAGACGGTGATCCGCAATCTGCGCATCGCCTTTCCCGACATGGATGAGGCCGAGCGCAACGCCTTGGCCCTGGCCCAATGGGACCAGACCGGACGCACCTTCGCGGAACTGGCGGTGATGGACCAGTTGACCCCCGAGGGCGGCCGCGTGGAGGTGGTTGGGCTGGAGCGGCTGCACGCTTTGCGCGACAGCGGCAAGCCGGCGGTGCTGATCTCGGGCCACCTGGCCAATTTCGAAGTGATGGCGGCGGTCATCATGGCGGCGGGCGTGCCCTGCCAGGTCACTTACCGGGCCGCCAACAACCCTTATGTCGACGCTCTGATCCGCAAGAGCCGGGAACGGTACGGCATCCGCCTGTTCGCACCCAAGGGCGACGGGACACGCGATCTGATGGCGGGAATGAAGCGGGGCGACTCCATCGCCCTGCTGGTCGACCAAAAATACAATCAGGGGCCGGAGGTGCAGTTCTTCGGCCAGCCAGTGAACGCCTCGCCCGGCGCGGCGCGGCTGGCGGCGCGCTTCGACACGGTGATGCAGCCCCTTTCGGTGGTGCGCCTGCCCAATGCCCGGTTCCGGGTCACGGCGCACGAGCCAATCTCCGTCAACCACAGCGAGGACAAGGCCGCCGACGTCCTGGCTGGAGTCCAGGCCGCCAACCGCTTCGTCGAGGATCGGGTGCGCGAGCATCCGGTGGACTGGTTCTGGGTCCACAAGCGCTGGCCGGACGAGGTCTATGCGGCGCTGGATCGCCCAGCGTCGGTATAGCGGCGGAACGGCCCTTCGTAGTCCGGCGGGTCCCGGCGGCGACGGCATGGGCCGACATAGCCCTCGGCCTTTATGAAGGCGCGCGGCCGCAGGATGACGGCGTTGATCCGGTCCAGCATGGCCTTGGCGGTGATCGGCTTGACGATGAACTCGTTCACGCCGGCGTCGCGCGCCTCATAGACCCGGGCGCGCTCGGAATGGCCGGTCATCATGATGATCGGCAGATAGACGTTGGGGCTGTCGGGACTGGTGCGGACCAGGCGGGTGAACGCGACCCCGTCCAGCGGGAACATGTTGAAGTCCACGATGGCCAGGTCGATCGGGTGGCGACGCAACAGATCGAAGGCCGCCGTCCCCTCCTCCGCCTCCTTGACGCTGCGGATGTCGGCCGAGTGCAGGACGGCGGCGGCGATGGCTCGCATGTTCTGATTGTCGTCCACCAGCAGGACGTTCAGCGATTTCAGGGAAGACATCCGGCCCCTTGTCAGGCGAGCGTTTTCGGCGCCTGGGCGCCCACCATCAGCGATGGGTCCAGATTGCGGTCGCGCCATTTCATGCGCCAGCACAGATGCGGCCCTGTCGCGCGACCGGTCATGCCGACGCGGCCCAGAGGATCGCCGCGCCGCACGCGCTGGCCCTGCTGCACGTCCAGCCGCGACTGGTGCAGATAGCAGGTGATCAGCCCCTGGCCGTGGTCCATCAGGGTCAGGCCGCCCTCGAAATGCATGTCAGGGCGGACAAAGGCGATGCGGCCGTCGGCGGGGGCGCGGATCACGCTGCCCTGCGGCGCCGCCAGGTCGATGCCGTAGTGCGGGCGGGCGGGCGTGCCGTTCAGGATGCGCTGGGCGCCCCAGGCGCTGGAGACGCGGTAGCTGTCCAGCGGCCAGACGAAGCCGTCCTTGAAGTCGTCGGCGTCGATGCGGCTGGCGAAGCCCTCGGTCTTCAGCGCGATCTCGCGCTGGATGCGGACCAAGAGGGCCGGGTCGCTGGGCTCGACGGTCGAGGGCGGCAGGCCGTTCACGCGGGTCGAGGGAAACGCGTAGGGCGCGATGTCCAGCGCGCGCCGGGCTGAGCGGGCGCCGTCGGCCGACCGGACCTCGATCCGTGCGCCGGGGCCGGCGTCGCGGTCGAAGCCGATCACGAACAGACCGGCCGCCGAGGCGGTGGTCAGGGCCTCGCCGTCCACGAAGACCAGGGCGCCCGGCGCGGTGCGGCCCAGCGCATAGCCGCCCTGGCGCCAGGCCCCGTTCAGCGCCAACGGCATGGCGTTTCGGTCCTGCGCCCTCAGCGGGCCGGCGATCAGCCCGGCCCCGGCTCCGGCCAGAACGGCGCGGCGCGTGGCGATCATTTCGCCGCCGACTGAACGGCGATCTGGGCGGCGATGAACTCGGCGGGGCCGTAATAGGGCTGCTGGCGCGAAGGGCTCCAGTAGCGCAGAATCTCCAGCGGGATCGGCCGGTCCGTCACCGCGCAGCGCACGAACCGGCCCGGCTTCAGCACCGCGAACTCGCCGTCGCCATAGTGAAGAACGGCCTGGTCTGCAGCGGTCATGTCCATGGCCCGACGATACCCCCGGCCCGCCCGGACGAAAAGAGCCTCAGGCCGAAGTGACCGCATCCGTAATCGGCCCGTCCGCGGCGGCGGGCCTTGTCGCGCCGGGCGGCGGGGGCTTGGGGCGTCCACCCATCCGGTCCGTGAACAGGAAGACGAAGGGATTCAACGAGATCGACAGCAGGGCGGCGGCCAGGATCAAGTCGTGGGTTTCGCGGCTCATGGCCCCCAGCGACACGCCCAGCGCCGCCAGAATGAAGGAGAATTCGCCGATCTGGGCCAGGGAGGCCGCGACGGTCAGGCCCGTCGGCCGATCCAGCTTGAACGCCTTGGCGATGACCAGGGCGGCGACCGACTTGCCCACGATGACGATGCCCAGGACGCCCAGCACCGCCCAAGGCTGGCGCACCAGGATCATCGGGTCGAACAGCATCCCCACCGACACGAAGAACAGAACGGCGAAGGCGTCGCGCAGCGGCAGCGACCGCTCGGCCGCATTGTGTCCCAGGGGCGAGGCGTTCATCACCAATCCCGCCAGGAAGGCGCCGAGCGCGAAAGAGTGGAACAGGAAATAGGCCAGCCAAGCGATGCCCAGCGCGATGGCCAGTACGCCCAAGGTGAACAGTTCGCGCGACTTGGTGTGGGCGATGCGGATCAGAAGCCAGGGAATGACCTTGCCGCCCACCACCAACATCCCGACGACGAACAGCACGACCTTCACCAGCGTCAGGCCGACGTTCGTTCCCAGGGCCGCCAGGTTCGCTTGGGCGCCCGCGGGCGCCAGGATCATAGGCAGCATGACCAGAGCGATGACGATGACCAGGTCCTCGACGATCAGCCAACCCACGGCGATGCGGCCGATTTCGCCCTTGACCTGTTTGCGCTCTTCCAGCGCCCGCAGCAGGACCACGGTGGAGGCGACCGACAAGGCGAAGCCCATCAACAGGGCCTCGACGTCGCCCAGCCCCAGCACGAACCGCCCCAACCCCCAGCCAAGGCCGGTTGCCGCCGCGATCTGGACCAGGGCGCCGGGGATGGCGACCTCGCGCACCTGCATCAGATCCTTGGGCGAGAAATGCAGCCCGACGCCGAACATCAGCAGAATGACGCCGATCTCGGCCAATTGCGGCGCCAGTTCGGTGTCGGCGACGAACCCCGCCGTATAGGGACCGACCACGATGCCCGCGACCAGATACCCCACCAGAGGCGACAGTCTGAGCCGATGCGCCAACATGCCGAACACGAAGGCCAGGACGAAGCCCCCGACCAGGGTGAGAATCAGGCTGTCGGCATGCGGCATCAGGGCTCCTGTCGCGGGCGGGGTCTCGGTTTTGGATTAGGCTTTGCAGTTGGGGCGCGAGGGCGCGTTTGACAAGATGACGCAGTGTCGCGCGGCGTCGCCCTCGCGCTTTCGCTGCGAAGGGGATGGAGAGCTGGGCCGAGCGGCGGGGTGTCGTCTCCGCACCATTTCATGGGGGAGGAGGCTTTCGCGCCTGCGTCCTAGCGGCTACTCACCCCTCATGACCCTCCCCCACGCCCTGCCCCATTTCGGCGCCGTCGCCGGCGACTATGACATTCTGCTCTGCGACGTGTGGGGCGTGATCCATAACGGCCGCGAAAGCTGGAAAGCGCCATGCGAGGCCCTGGCCCGGTTCAATCGCGAGGGCGGCCATGTGGTGCTGATCTCCAACTCGCCGCGCCCGGCCTCGGACGTTATCGCGCAGCTGGACGGGCTGGGGGTGCCGCGTGAAAGCTGGAAGGCCTTCGTCACCTCGGGCGACGCGACGCGGGCGGAACTGGCCAAGCGCGCGCCCGGGCCGGCCTGGATCGTCGGCCCCGAACGCGACGCCCCCCTTTACGCCGGCCTTGGGCTGGAGCGGGCCGCCTCGCCGGAGGACGCCGCCTTTATCTCCGTCACCGGCCCGGTCGACGACACGACAGAGACGCCCGAAGACTATCGCGCGCGGTTCGCCGTGGGCGCCGGGCGCGACATCGAACTGATCTGCGCCAACCCGGATCGGGTGGTGCAGCGCGGCGACCAGCTGATCTATTGCGGCGGGGCGCTGGCCGATCTCTACGCCTCGCAGGGCGGGCGCGTGGTGATGGCCGGCAAGCCCTTCGCCCCCATCTACGACCTGGCGATCAAGGAGGCGGAATCCCTGCTGGGCCGCCCGGTCGACCGCTCGCGCGTGCTGTGCATCGGCGACGGTGTCGTGACCGACGTCATGGGCGCCAACGCGCAAGGCTTGGACTGCCTGTTCATCGCCCAGGGCATCCACGGCGATCAGGCCAAGGGCGACGACGGATCGCTGGACCCCGCCCGCGCCGGCGCCCTGCTGAAGGCGGAAACCGCCTATGCGCGCTACGCGGCGCTGGAACTGGCTTGGTAAGGCTCGCCATTTTGTCGCACGGCGGCTAAAGCCACAATCATGGTCGAATTGGTTCAGCAGCATCCGTCCGGTGGTTACATCCTGGACGAACTTCACGTCGGCATGGCGGCCGAGAAAATCGTCGTGGCGACGGAGGATCGTATCCGCCTGTTCGCCGAGGCGTCCGACGATTTCAACCCGGTGCATCTGGACGAGGCCTTCGCCTCCAAGACCGCCTATCGCGGCCGGATCGCCCATGGCCTGCTCAGCGCCTCGTTCGGTTCGGCGGTGGTGGGCACCATCCTGCCGGGCGCCGGCTCGATCTACATCTCCCAGACCCTGGCCTTCCACCAACCGGTGCGGATCGACGACATCGTGCGGATTGTCATCACGGTGATCGAGGTCGAGGCCGAAAGCGCGCGGGTCAAGCTCAGCTGCGAGGGCTTCGTGGGCGAGACCATGATCATGGACGGCGTCGCGGTGGTCCGCGTTCCTCGCCGGCGCAAACCGTCCCAGCGCTGATGCAGGTCGTTCGCGACTGGCGCGACCTCCCGGACGCCGCAAAGGGCGCCGCCGTCGCCGTGGGAGCTTTCGACGGGGTGCATCGGGGCCACCAGGCCGTGATCGCCGATGCGAAGGCGGCGGCCGACCGGCTGGGCGCGCCGCTGGGCGTCGTCAGCTTCGATCCCCATCCCCGCCGCTGGTTCCAGAAGGACGCCGCGCCCTTTCGCCTGATGACCGCCGACCAGATGGCCCAGGCCCTGGCGCCGCTCGGCGTGGACACCCTGTATCTGCTGCCCTTCGACGCCGAGATGGCGGGCATGAGCGACGCCGAGTTCGCCGAGCGGGTGCTGGCCCAAGGCCTGGGCATCCGCCATGCCGCCGTCGGTTTCGACTTCACCTTTGGCAAGGGACGGTCGGGCTCGCCCGAGGCTTTGCGCGCCTATGGCGAGCGGCTCGGCTTCAACGTTTCGACGGCGCCGCGCCTGGACGACGCCGATGGTCTGAAACTGTCGTCCAGCGCCGTGCGCGAGGCGCTGAAGGCTGGGGACATGGCCCGCGCCGCCGTCATCCTGGGCCGCCCCTTCGCGATCCAGGGCGAGGTGATCCACGGCGACAAGCGCGGCCGCACCATCGGCGTGCCGACCGCCAATGTGCCGCTGGGCGACTATATGCGGCCCGCCTACGGCGTCTATGCGACGCGCAGCCGGCTGGCGGACGGGCGCGTGGTTGATGGTGTGGCCAGCCTGGGCGTGCGGCCCATGTATGCGCTGGAGACGCCGCTGCTGGAGGTCTGGCTGTTCGACTTCGATGGCGACCTCTACGGGCAGACGCTGGATACCCAGCTGATCGTCTGGCTGCGCGGCGAGGAGACCTTCGACGGCCTGGACGCCCTGAAGACCCAGATCGACGCCGATGCGGCGGCGGCGCGGGTCATTCTGTCCTCCTGACATCCCCTCATCGCGGCGTTACATAGGACGCAGCTCCGCCGCAAACCGCTTCCAGTTCTGCACATAGTGATCGGCCGACATCTTCAGCACGGCGATATGGTCGGGGTCGCGTTCGCGCACCACCTTGCCGGGCTGGCCCATGACTAGGCTGTTGTCAGGGATGACCTTGCCCTCGGTGATAAGGGCGTTGGCGCCGATGACGCAGTTGCGGCCGATCTTCGCCCCGTTCAGCACAACCGCACCGATGCCGATCAGGCTGTAGTCCCCCACTTCGCAGCCGTGCAGCATGGCGTTGTGGCCCACCGTCACCCCGCGCCCGATCGTCAGCGGCGAGCCGAAGTCGGCGTGAAGCACGCTGCCGTCCTGAATATTGCTGTCGGGCCCCACTGTGATGGGATCGGTGTCCCCGCGCAGGGTGGCGCCGAACCAGACGCTGGCGTTCGCATGCAGAATCACATCCCCTATCACCGATGCGCTTGGCGCCACCCAGTATTCGCCCTCCGGCGGAAGCTGAGGCTTGCTGTCGCCCAATGCGTAAACAGTCATCAGAACACCACCTAATCTTTGAAAAATGAGGGCTTTAACGGAACGCTAACCACGATAGCATCATTCTGTTGATGTGATTCGGGCGCGTCTATTCGCTCCCGTATCCGAAGCCGGATCAAGCCCGGTCCGGTCAGTTGTCGGGGCTTTCGCGTGGCGCGTTGGGATCCGGGTTCGGTTGTTCGGCGGCGGGTTGATCCCGTTGCGGACGGCCCTGCTGTCGATCCGGGCGGCTGCTGTGTGGGCCGCGATTCTCTCCTCCCCAAGACCGTCCAAGGCGGCGCCCGTTCGGGTCCGCCTTTTTTCATGCCCTGGAGGCGTCCATGACCAAGCGTGCGGCTACGAAGCGTCAGTCCCGTGAAAACGGCATCCTGGATTCGCGTGACTTCATCGAAGAGTCGAAGGTTCGCCGGCTCCATGCGCCCAACAATGCGCGTGCAGGCTGGTCGCCCTATCCCTCCAACGACGACCGCGACCAGGCCTATCTCAAGACGCTGAAGCCCAAGTCCGAAGGCCAGGGTGAGCTGATGGCGGCCATCGACCACCACAATCTGGTCATGGCCCTGGGGCCGGCAGGTACGGGCAAGACCTACTTAGCCGTCGCCAAGGCGGTTGAGGCGCTGGAGGCCGGCAAGGTCGGGCGCATCGTCCTGTCGCGTCCGGCCGTGGAGGCCGGCGAGTCCATCGGCTTCCTGCCCGGCGACATGGAGGACAAGCTGGCCCCCTATCTGCGCCCCCTCTACGACGCCCTATCGGATCGGCTGTCGATGAAGCGGGTCAAGGCCCTAATGGCTGAGGGCCTGATCGAGATCGCGCCGGTGGGATACATGCGCGGCCGCACCTTGAACAACGCCTTCATTGTCGTGGACGAGGCCCAGAACTGCACCTACGTCCAGTTGAAGATGCTGCTGACCCGCCTGGGCTGGCATTCGACCATGGTGGTGACAGGAGATCCGCAGCAGTCGGACCTGTTGCCCGGCATATCGGGTCTGTCTGACATCTCGGCGCGTCTGGAGGCGGTGCCCGACATCGCCGTGGTGCGCCTGGCCGAGCAGGACATCGTGCGCCACCCACTGGTCGCCTCCATGATCGGCGTCCTCTGAAACCCTGGCTTAGGTCATCATTCCGAGGCTGAGCGTAGCGAAGAACCCGGAACCCAGGGCCGCACGGCCGCCCTATGCATTCGATGCTGGATGCGAGCCGCCTGGGTTTCGGGTTCGTCCTGCGGACGCCCCGGAATGACGACAAGAGACGATCTGACCACTTGGGCCAAACGCCCATTGTCCCCCGCCGCGCTCACCCGCTAAAGGTCGGTCGCCGCTGATGAGGGATGTCGATGCGCGTAGCGATGATTGGGACGGGTTATGTGGGCCTGGTGTCCGGAGCCTGTTTCGCCGACTTCGGCCATGTCGTCACCTGCATCGATAAGGACCCGTCCAAGATCGACCGGCTGGAGCGGGGCGAGATCCCGATCTACGAGCCGGGTCTGGACGATCTGGTCGCCGCGAACGTGCGCGAAGGGCGGCTGTTCTTCACCCTGGACGGGGCCGAAGCCATTCGCACCGCCGATGCGGTCTTCATCGCGGTCGGCACCCCGACGCGCCGCGGCGACGGCCATGCCGACCTGTCCTACGTCCATGCGGCGGCCGAGGAGATCGCCGGACTGATCGACGGTTTCACCGTGGTCGTGACCAAGTCCACCGTTCCGGTCGGCACGGGCGACGAGGTCGAGGCCATCATCAGGAAGGCCAATCCGAACGCCGACTTCGCCGTCGTCTCCAACCCCGAGTTCCTGCGCGAGGGCGCCGCCATCGGCGACTTCAAACGCCCCGACCGGGTGGTGATCGGCGTCAATGACATGGAGGGCGAGGTGGGGCTGCGCGCCCAGAAGGTCATGAGCGAACTGTATCGCCCGCTGAACCTGAACGAGAGCCCGCTGCTGTTCGTGGGCCGTCGCACGTCCGAACTGATCAAATACGCCGCCAACGCCTTCCTGGCGATGAAGATCACCTTCATCAACGAGATGGCGGACCTGTGCGAGGCCGTCGGCGCGGACGTGCAGCAGGTTGCGCGCGGCATTGGCCTGGACAAGCGGATCGGCTCCAAATTTCTGCACGCCGGCCCTGGCTATGGCGGCTCCTGCTTCCCCAAGGACACCATCGCCCTGGTCCGCACCGCCCAGCACTATGGCGCCCCGACCCGGCTGATCGAGGCGACGGTCGAGGTCAATGACGCCCGCAAGAAGGCCATGGCCGGCCGTGTCGAAACCACCCTGGGCGACAGCGTGGCGGGCAAGACCGTCGCCCTGCTGGGCCTGACGTTCAAGCCGAACACCGACGACATGCGCGACGCCCCTTCGCTGGACATCGCCCCCGCCCTGATCGCGGCCGGCGCCCATGTCCAGGCCTTCGATCCCGAGGGGATGCACGAGGCCGCCAAGCTGCTGCCCGGCGTGGAGATGAAGGATAACGCCTATGACGCCGTGGTCGGCGCCGACGCCGTGGTGCTGGTCACCGAATGGGACCAGTTCCGCGCCCTGGACCTGGACCGGATCAAGCTTTTGATGAAACAGCCGGTGCTGGTCGATCTGCGCAACATCTATCGGCCTGACGACATGAAGAGCCGGGGCTTCCGCTACATGGGCGTCGGGCGCGGCTGATGGGGTCGCCGATCCTGGTCACCGGCGCGGCCGGCTTCATCGGCATGCACGTCGCCGAACGCCTGCTGGATCGGGGCGAACGGGTGATCGGCGTCGATGTCTTCAACGACTACTACGACCCGCGCCTGAAGGCGGCCCGCGCGGCGCGACTTGAAGGGCGCGACGGCTTTCGCATGGTGCGCGCCGACATCGCCGAACACGAGCGGATGCGGGCCCTGGTCGCCGATGAGGGCGTGCGGCGGATCGTGCATCTGGCCGCCCAGGCGGGGGTGCGATATTCGCTGGAGAACCCCTTCGCCTATGAGCGGTCCAACCTGGCCGGCCATCTGTCGATGCTGGAGGCCGCGCGCCACGGCGGCGTGACCCATCTGGTCTATGCCTCGTCCAGTTCGGTCTATGGCGACCGCCCCCTGGAGGGTTCGGGCTTTCGAGAGGACGATCCGACCGTCCATCCGGTGTCGCTTTACGCCGCGACCAAACGCTCGTGCGAGTTGATGAGCCAAAGCTACGCCAAGCTTTACGGCTTTCCTCAGTCGGGCCTGCGCTTCTTCACCGTCTATGGGCCGTGGGGTCGGCCGGACATGGCCTATTTCGGCTTCACCCAGAAGATCGTGCGCGGCGACCCCATTGAGGTCTATGGCGAAGGGCGGATGGCGCGCGACTTCACCTATATCGACGACATCGTGGACGGGATCGTCGGCGTGCTGGACCGCCCGCCAGCCTCCGGCCGCCATGAGATTTACAATATCGGCGACAGCCAGCCGGTCGGCCTGATGGAGATGATCTCGACCCTGGAGACCGCCCTGGGCGTCGAGGCCAAGAAGGTCATGCGTCCAATGCAGCCCGGCGACGTCACCGCCACCTATGCCGACGTCTCCAAGCTGAACGCCCTGTGCGGCTACCGGCCCCAGGTGCCCCTCAAGAACGGGCTGGAGAAGTTCGTGGCCTGGTGGCGGCAGTATCAGAACGGCTGACGCGCGCGGTGATGCGACGCGCTGTTCCTCCCGCCGTCGCCGCGTCCTTGGGCCTGTTCGCTGCGGATCAGGCCGGCGCCCAGACCGCCGTCGAGACGCCCGTAGCCGATCCGTTCTTTCGCCAGCGCGGCCAGGCTGTGCGCGACCGGCCCCAGCCGGCCTATGACGCCGTGGGCCTGAAAGTCGGGGGCTTCACCCTCTGGCCGCGTCTCCAGTCGGCGGCCGTGTTCGACGACAATGTCTTCGCCGCCCCGACCGCCCCCCGCGCCGCCACAACCCTGCGCCTGACGCCCGACGTCACGGCCCGCTCCGACTGGGGCCGTCATCAGATCCAAGGGTATGTCCGGCTCGATTTCGACCGGAACCTGAACGTCTCGCGCGAGAGCGCCACCGACTGGCGACTGGGCGGGGCCGGCCGTCTGGACATAGCGCAGGGCGCCCACCTGACCCTGGCCCTTGATCTGGAGCATGGGCATGAGGCCCGGACCGCCGTCGGGACCGACCCCCTGACCGTGCGCCCTGTCGCCTTCGACGGCGTTTCGGCCCGGCTGGCGGGCCGGCGGACACGCGGCCGGCTGCGCCTCGACGCCAGCGCCGAGGTGCAGCGTCGCGACTACGACGACGGCGCCGACGCGGCCGGCGCCCTGGTCAAGCAGGACGACCGCGACCGCACGACCCTGACCCTGACTGGACGCGCGGCCTACGCCCTGTCGCCGGCGACGGCGGTCTATCTGCAGGTCGCCGCCGACGACCGCGACTATCGCCGCGTCCCCAGCCGGCCCGACCGAACCTCGACCGGGCGGGAGACCCTGACAGGCGTGGATTTCGAACTGGGCGGCTTGATACGCGGCGACATCGCGCTGGGCCATCGGCGCCAGACCTTCGACGACCCGAGATTCGCCGACCTGGACGGCTTGGGCGGCCGTGGGCGCGTGAGCTGGTTCCCCACCGCCCTGACCACCGTCTCCGTAGCGGCCGAACGCGCGGTCGCCGATACGGGAGTGGTCGGCGCGGCCGGCGCCCGGCGCACCGACCTGTGTTTTAGCGTCGATCACGAACTTCTGCGCAACCTGATCCTGTCGGGGCGGACGGCGCATGTCGAGGACGCCTACATCGGTCGCGACCGGACCGACCGACGGTTCAGCGCCGGCCTGACCGCCGACTATCGCCTGAACCGCCGACAGGGCCTCACCGCCGATCTGAACTGGATCGACCAGGCGTCGGTCGGCGCCGCGCCCGGTCCTCGCTATCGCGCCTTGTGGTTGATTCTGGCGGCGGTGGCGCGCTTCTAACGCCCGGAGAACATTGACAACCTGCACGCGACAACGCACCACTTCGGCGGACGATCCCCGTTTGGCGGCGCGATGACCTTGACCGACCCATCGCCGGCTTCCGCCGACCGCGCCGCAACAGACGAGATCGACATCGACGCCTGGATCGCGGGCTTTCGCCGCCGCGCGGGCCTGTTCGCCGCCGCCACCGCCCTGGTCGCCCTGATCGTCCTGGCCGTTATGCTCGGCCGCCCGCCTGCCTACACCGCCGTCGCCAGTCTCCAGATCAACACCCGCAAGGCTCAGGTGGTCGCTGGCCCCGCCGTCCTGTCCGCCCTGGACGCCGAGGCCGCCGTCGTGGACACCGAGGTCGAGGTGCTGCGCTCACCGCAACTGGCCGCCGCCGTCGTGGACGACCTGAACCTGACCGGCGACCCCGCCTTGAACCCCGCCCTTCGCCCCACGCTGCTGGCGCGCCTGACCGGCCGCGCGTCGCCTGCGCCTGACCCTGCCGTTACTCGCCAGCGGGTGATCGAGGCCGCAAGCCGCCGTCTGACCGTGCGTCGAGTCGGTCTGACCTATTCCATGGCGGTTGGCTTCACTGCCGACGAGCCGGCCAAGGCCGCCCGTATCGCCAACGCCTTTGTCGATCACTATCTGCGCGCTCAACTGACCGCCAAGTTCGACGCCAACGCCCAGGCCAACGCCTTCCTTGGCGACCGGTTGGAGGATTTGCGCGGTCAGGTCGAGGCGGCCGACGCCGCCGTCTCGGCCTACCGCATCGCCCACGGCCTGCTCAGCGCCCAGGGCGCGACCCTGACCGAACAGGAAATCTCGGTCTATAATCAGCAACTGGCCGCCGCCCGCGCCCATCAAGCCGAGCAGGACGCCCGCCTTCGCACCGCCCGTTCCCAGATGGCGGCCGGGTCGAACGGCGACGACGTGGCTGAGGCGCTGACCTCGCCCGTGGTGCAGAACCTGCGCGGCCAGCGCGCCGCCATCAGCACGCGCGTCGCCGACCTGTCGGTCCGCTATGGCCCGCTGCATCCAGACATGGTTCGCGCCCGCAGCGAACTGGCCGACATCGACGTCCAGATCCAGGCCGAAATCCGCCGCGTCGTCTCCAACCTGGACGCCCAGGCCCAGGTGGCGCGCCAACGGACCGCCTCGGTACAGTCCAGCCTGGAGATCGCGCGCGGCGCTTTAGCCGACAACAACGCCGCCTCCGTCCGCCTGCGCGAACTGGAGGGCGAGGCCGAGGCGGCGCGCGCCATCTACCGCGCCTTCCTGGACCGTTACCGCGAGACCGGGGCCCAGACTGGCGTTGAACAGGCCGACGCCCGCATCGTCTCGCGCGCGACCCCGCCCACGGCGCCCAGCGCGCCCAACCTGACGATCAGCCTGGCCCTGGCGGTCGTGCTGGGCCTGGGCGCCGGCGTCGTCGCCGTCCTGGCCGCAAAAGCCCTGCAGCAAGGCTTGTCCACGCCTCAGGACGTGGAGCGGCGGCTGGGCCTGGCGCCGCTGGGCGCCCTGCCCCTGGCCGCCACGGTCGCCGCCGGGGACGAGCACGACATTAACCCCATCGATCTGGTTGTCCAGCGCCCGACCTCGGTCTTCGCCGAAGCCGTTCGCGCCCTTCGGGCCAGCCTGTCGCCCATGCCTTCAGCCGTCGTCCCTATGGCGACGCCCGGCGCGCGGATCGTGGCCATCACCTCCGCCCTGCCTGGCGAAGGCAAGACGACCGCCGCCCTGTGTCTGGGACGGGTCGCGGCGCGGTCGGGCGGGCGCGTCCTGCTGATCGACGGCGACCCGCGTCGACGCGGCGCCACGCGTATGCTGGGCCTGAATCCCCCGGCCGGTCTGGCCGAGGTGCTGCATGGCGCCGCCGCCTGGCGCAATCTCGTGGTGCTGGATCCCGCGACCGGCCTGCAGGTGTTGCCGATGGCTGCCTTGGGACTGGCGGCCGACGACGCCTTCGCGACACCTGCGATGGACGCCCTGCTGGCCGAGCTTCGTCAGGCCTTCGACTTGATCCTGATCGACACCGCTCCCATGCTGGTCCTGACCGACGCCCGCATTTTAGCCGCCAAGGCCGACGCCGTCTTGTTGTTGGCGCGCTGGCGACGCACGCCAGCCCGCGCCGTCGCCTCGGCCGCCCGCCTGCTTCACCCCGTCGGCGCGCGTCTGCTGGGCGTCTGCCTGACCCAGGTCGACGCTCGCGCCCAGGCCCGCCAAGGCCAAGGTTATGGCCTCTATCCCCACGACCCCTATCGCAAATACTACGCCGCCTGAGGCGCGGCGTTGACAGGGGCGGCGGTCGTGACCTTGATGGCGCATGGCGATGCACAAACCCCTGATGGCCTTCGTCGGTCTGATCGCGCTGGCCGCCGCGAGCAATACGTCCGCCCAGACGCCCCTCACCGCGCGCCCTGACACCCAGACCCTGGACGAGGCCTACGCCATCGTCGAATTCCAGAGCACGCGCTCGGGGCGCGAGATCGGCCGGGCTCTGGAACGCCACTTGGCGAGCCCCGACGTCGCGGTCGTGGCCCGAAACCAGCCCCTCGCGCGGATTCCCCGCATGCCGGGTCGGTTCACCCTGGTCGATCCGGCAGCGCCCGGCGGCTTCGGTCTGCAAGGCCCGGCGGACCGCGCGCCGGCCGGCTGGCTGCGCCCGGTTCGGGCGGCGGTCTGTGACGGCGCCAGCTGGCGCGCCGACGTCGCCCCGCGCCGCCCCGGCCGGGTCGAGCAGCGATACACCCTGTGCCTGTTCCCCTATCGCGACGGCCAGCGCCAGGGCCATCGCCTGGACTTCTACGCGGCGACCCTGTTTCACGGCGACCAGGGCGCCGTCGCCCCGCCCCCGGCCGGTCAGACGCCCGCCGCCTTCATGCGCGGCGCGGTCCAGGCGGTCGAACGTCTGACGCGGGTTCATGGCGTCTGGGTCGAGCAGCGTCTGGCGAACCGTGACCGCCCCTTCACCCAGGACGACGACGCCCTGTCCGCCCAGACCAACTGATCCCTTCAAAACGCAATCGCGCCCCCGGTCAGGAACCGGGGGCGCGACAGTCTTGCGGATTTTCAGCTTCGATCAGAACTTGACGCTGAACCGGCCATAGATGCGGTTGTCGCGGTATTCGTCCTTATAGACGCCGCTATAGCCCATCTCGACGGCCGTGCGTTCGGTCGCCTGGATATTGAAGGCGAGACCGCCCGAGACGACGTCATCGCCCGGATTGGCGCCTTCGATCAGGAAGCGCGGACCATCGGCGAAGGCGGCGTCGAACAGCGGACCGTCACCGTTCAGATCGTGAGTGTAGGCCAGGTGCGTCACCGCCGACAGACGCGGCCGCCCCTCGCCGCCCGCCAGGATGGTGCGGGTGCGGAAGCCGGCCGTCAGCAGATCGGCCTTCTGCTTCACCTTGCCCGACAGGGCGGCGTCCCCGCCCGTTTCGGAGACGTCGGCGTCATATTCGACGTGGCTGTAGGCGCCATAGGGTTCGAACGTGGTGGCGCCGACCGCGCGGCTCCAGGCCACTTCGCCGTAAGCCTGCCAGACGTTGCCGTCGTAGTTGCCGACCAGGGCGTTGGTGAACTGGTTCAGCTGGGCCGTGCGATCGGTGCGGACGTCGGCGTTCGCCCACGATCCGCCAATGCGGATCTGGAAGTCGCCCACGCCGGCGCCGCCATAGACCCCGATCTGTTCGCTGTTGACCCGGCCGGTCGAGCGCAGGCGCGACGACCGCAGTTCCGAGCGCGTCTCTCCCAGAGCCAGGCCGATATGCATGTCGTTCGACAGCGCCTTTTCGGCCCCCACCAGATAGCCCGAGCCTTCGCTGCGGAAGCCGGCGATCCCGTCATGGGCCGAACCACGGCCGTTGCCATAAACACCGCTGCCCCAGACCGAAACGCCGTTTCCGGCGTAGGTCGCGGCGCCGCCCTGGCTGCGGCCGCGCTCGGACATGGCCTCGCGGATCGAACGGGTGTCGGACACGGCCAGGCCGCCCAGCGAGGCGTGAACTTCGCCCGTCAGGCCGCTCAGCGCGCCCTGAACCGCCGGGACGCTGGCGTCCAGCAGGGCGTTTTCCAAGGACAGATCGCGGTTCGCGCCGATCGAGGTGTTGTTGATCATGACATCCAGCGCGCCGCCGACCGACTTCTGATTGTCGGTCAGACCCAGCGAGGCCACGGTTACGTCGTTGCGCCGCACCGTCAGCACCACCCCGTTGGTCGAATAGGTCAGCACCGGCGCCAGGAAGGCCAGATCGCTCTGCGCCCCGCTGAACGTTCCGGTCACGGCCCCGGTCGAGTTGATGATGTTCATCCGGGTGCGCAGGTTCCACTCGCCGTTATCGGCCTTCAGTATGACCTGACCGCCGTCGATCTTGGTCGTGCCGCCGACGTTCAGGCGCGAATAGGCCGCGCCGTTCACGCTGGACCGAATCCACAGGAAGGAACCCGGCTTGAAGTTCAGATTGCCGGCGACCGTCAGGGTTCCGAACGGATTAACGCCGTCGCCGGGCGAGACCACCCCGCCGCTTTCGGCCGTCAGGTTCAGCAACCGGCCCGTCCCGCCGATCATGCCGACGCCGCCGACCGTGGCGCTGGAGCGCAGCAGGCTGCCATTGACGGTCAACAGGCCGCCCTCGACCCGGGTCGGGCCGCTATAGTCGTTGGCGCCGGTCAGGATCAGCTGGCCGCCGCCCTTCTTGACCAGGCCGCCGATGTCGTTGCCGAAGTTGGCCAGGACCTCGGCCGAATAGCGGTCGCGCGCATCGCCGATATTGTTGCTCCAGATATCGACCGTACCCACGGCGACGGTGACGTCGCGCGTGTCTCGAAGCGCCGTCGGGCCGCGCAGCGCCACGTCCATCTGCGGCGCACCCCAGCCCGAGCGCAGATCGACGCCCGGCGTGTCCAGATCCTTGGAGCTGGACACCAGAATGTCCGAGATCAGGGCCGTGGAGTATTCGGGGAAGTTCTCCATCAGCAGCGCGGCGAAGCCCGAGATGTTCGGCGCCGCCATCGAGGTGCCGGTCAAGGCCTCGTAACCCGCGCCAGTGTATTTGATATACTGGTTCAGCACGCGCTGCAGCTCGTCATTGGCGTACTGCAGGACCGCGCTGGAGAATGCGGGCGTCAAGAGCGCCATATTGCCGGTCGAGGTCAGCAACTGCCCAAGGATCGAGGTGAAGCCATCCGGGTCGCCAAGGCGAGCGCCTGAAACCAGGGTGATGGCCGCAGCCTGACGCGCGACCTCACGGCGCCAGGCGTCTTCGTTGTAGTTGGGGCCGCCGATTCTGCGTGCATCCAGATAGGCGTTCAGAACGCCCAGGAATTGATTGATCGACGCGGTCTGCAGGGCCGAATAGGTGGTCGCCGAATACAGGCCCGCATAGTTAGCGCGCGGATATAGCGCCAGGATGCCCCGCCAATCCATCTCATAGGCCGGCACCGACGAAATGACCTCCGAACCCGGTCCGGCGACGCACCAGGTCGCCGTCTGACCGCAGAAGCTTGTAGAGGGGTCGGCGGCGGTGAAGCTGGAATAGTTGGCGACCGACAGCCAGTTGGAGCGTAGGCGCGGGTCGTTCAGCGGCGCCGCCGCATCAATCCCGGCGTGAACGCCATAGCCGTTGCCGGCCGAGAAGACGACCAGCACGTCCTTGTCCAACACGGGCTTGTAGAAGTCGCCGTAGTTGCGGTTGAAGGACGCCAGCACGGTCGGCAGCGAGGCGTTGAATGGCAGGGTGGTGCTGCTGCCCCAGCTGTTGTTGATGATCCGCACCTGTCCGGTATTGGCCAGATCGACGATGTTCTGGTTCTGGGTCGCGACGATCTTGCCGTCGATGACCGCATCCTTGAACCACAGGAAGTCGCCGGCCGAGAAATTGGCGGTGGCGGCGTAGAGCTTGGCGTTGAAGGCGTTGCCGAACATCGGCTGACCCGCCACCCGGTCGCCCGCGATGGTGCCCGAGACGTGGGTGCCGTGGCCTTCCCAGCGGCGGCGCGGATTGATCAGGCCATCGTTGCCGTATCCGGCGATCGCCTGGGTGCGCAGCCCCGTCACCTTGCCGGCCGAACCGAACAGAGGATGGTCGACATAGACCCCGGCGTCATTGACCCCGACCGTCTGCCCTCGCCCCGACAGCCCCATGGCGTAGGCGTGTTCCAATCCTAGGAAGCCCTTGGAATAATCGATGGAGAACTGCGCGTTCGTGCGCCAGGACGCCAGCGCCGTTTGATAGTTGGTCGTGCGCGTCCCATTGGCCATGTAGAAGCCGCCCGAGGGCGGCGTCGGCGCCGTCGTCGTCTGGGCGCTGGCCGCCGTTCCCGCCAGCATAGCCACGCCAGCCGTCGCGGCCAATAGGCCGAGCTTGAAACTAAAAGACACTCGATATCTCCCCACGGCGTGTCGCCGAACGCTTAAGCTTGCAACCCCACGGCGCAATTCAGGCCCGCATTCCGCACGCTGCCACGTCCCTAGTCAACCACATTTCCGCCACAGACGGTCAGCCGCATGATCCTGCGGGGATCAGATCCAGCCAGGCGACGCGGGCGATCAGAACGACGACCACCCTACTGCCGCACGGCGCGCTCCAGCGCGGCGTAGAGCCGGGACGGCTCCAGCGGCTTGGCCAGCCAATCCGTCATGCCGGCGGCTTTCGTCGCGGCGATCTGCTCGTCTTCGGTTCCGGCGCTGAAGCCGATGACCGGCACGGCCGCATTGGGGCCGCTCGAGGCGCGCAGGCGCCGCGTCGTCTCATTGCCGTCTATGCCGGGCATGTTGACGTCCATCAACACGACATCGAACACCTGCGCGGCCAGGGCCTTCAGGGCCGATGCCCCATCCGACGCCATCGACAGCTCGACATCCAGGGGATGCAGAACCAGGGCCAGCGTGCGGCGGTTGATCTCGTGGTCGTCGACGGCCAGCACCCGCAGCCGTCGGTCAAGCACGGGCGGGGCCGCCGTGTCTTCGAGCGCCTGATCGACCGGAACGCCGCGCGGCAGGCTGATCTCCAGCATGAAGACCGCGCCCTGCCCGTCCTCGCTGCGCGCGGAAAGCTCGCCGCCCATAAGGCGCGCCAGATCGCGACTGACCGTCAGCCCCAACCCGGTCCCGCCATAGGTGCGCGCGACCTGCGCCGACCCTTGGGCGAAGGGCGAGAACAGGCGCGCCATCGCGTCCGGCGCGATCCCCGGTCCCTGGTCGGCGACCGTCATCACCACCGCCACATCATCCAGCGCCCCGTCCCGCGTCGTTACGCCGAAGGTTACGCATCCGCCCTGGGGCGTGAACTTCAGCGCATTGGACATCAGGTTGTTGACGATCTGGCGCAGCCGGAACGGATCGCCCTTCAGCCACAGCGGCTCGGCCATGGGCGAGACGCCGAGCCGCAGCCCCTTCTCGTCCGCCGCCGCCGCCCAGAACCGCGCCGTATCGTCCATGAAGGCCGCCAGGTCGAAGTCCCTGGCCTCCAGCGTCATGGCGCGCGCCTCTATCTTGGAGTGGTCCAGAAGATCATTGAGCATCCCTGTCATCAGCCGGCCGGCGTCCATGATCAGTTGGGCCGTCTCGGGCGTGGTCTCGGGCCTGTCGCCCTTTCGAATGACATGAGCGCCAGCCAGGATGGCGCTGACCGGCGTGCGCAGTTCGTGGCTGACGATGGCGGCCATGGCGGCGCGATCGGCCATGGCGCGCTCGGCCTGCTCCAAGCGGCGCTGCGCCTCGTTCAGGGCCGCGACCTCCTGCGCCCGCGCGGACTTCAGGCGCGACCAGATCACGATGACGGCCAGCACCAGCAGGATCACCGACCCTATCAGGGGCGCGAGCGCCGGCGATGCGGGCTTGGGCGCGATGAAGGGCATGGCGAACAGGGTGGCGAAGTACGGCAGGGCGCCGATCAGGAACAGCGTCTGCGATCCGATGCCGGACACCATGTTGCTGACCAGCGTGCCTGCGATCGCCATCACCGCAATGGCGGTCATGACCTGATCGCCGTGGCTCCACATCACCGCGATGGCGACCGCGAAAGTGATCGAGAACAGGCCCGCGCTGGACAGGGCGGTCAGCACGGGCCGCGCGTCGCTCAACGCCGCCGCGCTGCGGCGACGGTACGGCTCCATCGCGAAATACTCAAAGATTTGCACCGCCGTGCTGATCGCAAGCCAAGGCCCGACAAACGACTTCAGCCCCGCCATCCAGAACACCCAGGCGATCAGCAGGCCCATGGTGACACGAACCGGGGTCTGCTTCAGCCGCTCGCGCGCCGCCAGCGTCAGATGGGGCGCCATCGCCGCGAACCAACTCGCGTCGAGTCTATCGTCGTCCAAGCTCATATCCTGCATGCCGAAACAGCCATTCGCCGCCCGCCCGGCCCTATCGCCGGCCGAACGCCCCCCCAAGCAAACTGCGCCTCGCCCCGCAGCAGGATCAGCGTAAATTTTATCCGTTAAGAAAGAAATCCTCATGTGGGATCGAGCGAGCGCGCCCGCAGCCCGTCCGCTCCAAACCGCGCGTGCTGCAGCAACAGCGCCTTACCCAGCCCGATAATCGGCATCTGCCCCGCCCGCACCGGCGCCGACAGACTGGCCGTAGCCAGTCTCAGGGCCGCAACCAGTAATCTCCACCGGGGGAGGTCGTGGCGAGGGCGTCGAAGCGCTCTGAGGCGTTTCGAAAAGCTGCAGGCCGCGCGAAACGGCATCAACGTCGCGTTCCCCACCCCAACCGCCGCTTGACCATGCGGCGTATGCGCCAGAACAAAACGTCACCTGTGAAATAAATTTCATTGACAGAATAGACCGCCCAATCCTGTATGCGGGAAAGAAGCAGGCGATTTGACCGGCGGAGGGGGGACGACTTGCATAATCGAGGGCGACAGCCGGTTGTCGATCGTCGCGCCCTCGTTCAGGCTGCGGCCGGCGTGGCGATGGCCGCCACTGTTTCCGCCCCCGTTGTCTCCCGCGCCGCTCAGGCTGCGGCCGTGTCTGAGAGCGCTCGCCGTCATCGCGTGAAGCTGGCGTTCGGATGGAAACACGCCTTGGGGCATGCCGCCGACGAGGACAAGGATTTCGGTTTCGGGCGGGACCAGCGCACCTACGCCAAGGTCGGCGGCTCGGCCTCGGCGCCGATCGCGCAGGCCGCCATGGCCGATTTCGACGATTCCGGCTGGGCGTCCGTCCAGATCCCTCACGACTGGGCGATCGACCTGCCTTACGATCCCGGCTCGGCGGCGCCTGCGGATGGGCAGGACGATCCGCGCGCCGCCCATGGCTACAAGGCCCTGGGGCGGGATCATCCCGAGAACAGCGTCGGTTGGTATCGTCGCAAACTGGCCATTCCGGCCGACTGGAGCGGCCGACGTCTGGGGCTGACGTTCGACGGCGCCTTCCGCAGCGTGATCGTCTTCCTGAACGGCGTCATCGTCGCCGAACACGCGGGCGGCTATACGCCGTTCGACGTGGACATCACCGACATCGCCCGACCGGGAGAGGTCAACTGGCTTGTGGTCAGGGTCGACGCCAGCCTGGGCGAAGGCTGGTTCTATGAGGGAGCGGGCCTCTATCGCCACGTCTGGATGACAGCGACCGACCCGCTGCATGTCGCGCCTTACGGGGCCTTCATCCAGGCGGCGCCGCACGGCGCCGGCGCGACTGGCAAGGTTGAGGTCGCCCTTCGCAATCAGTCCGACACGCCCCGACAGGCCCGGGTGCGGATGACGGTTCTGGCGCCGAACGGACTGGCCATGGCCAGGACCGAGCGGTTGGTGGCGGTTGACGCCTGGAGCGAGGGACGCAGCGAGGCGGACCTGGCGTGGGACGCGGCGCCCCTGTGGTCGCCGGCCGATCCGCAGCTTCACCGGCTGTCGGTCGAGGTCGAACTGGATGGCGTGGTGCGCGACGCCGTAGATGTCCCGTTCGGCGTCCGTTCGGCCGTGTTCGATCCGCGTCGGGGCTTCCTGCTGAACGGGCAGCCGTTGAAGCTGTTGGGCGCCTGCTGCCACCAGGACCACGCCGGCGTCGGCGCCGCCCTACCCGATGCGCTTCAGGTGTGGCGAATTCAGCAGCTCAAGGCCATGGGGTGCAACGCCTACCGGGCCGCCCACAACCCAGCGACGCCTGAACTGATGGACGCCTGCGATCGGCTGGGCATGCTGGTCATAGCCGAAACCCGTCGGATGTCTTCCGATCCGGAGTCGTTAGAGGAACTGTCCACCCTGGTGCGGCGGGACCGCAATCGGCCTTCAGTCATCGCCTGGTCCATCGGCAACGAGGAACAGACCATCCAGGGGACGGAGGTCGGCGCGGCCATCGCCCGCACCATGAAGCGGGTCGTCAATCGCCTTGACCCGTCTCGGCCCATCACGGCGGCCAAGGATCAGGACTTCGGCGAAGGGGTGTCGCGGGTGGTCGACATTCTGGGCTTCAACTATCGCACGCCGCAGATGGAGGGCTATCACGCCCGCTTCCCGGATCAGCCCATCATGGGCACGGAGACCGGAAGCACCGTCGCCACGCGCGGCGAATATGTGCTGGACGCCGCCCGTCACATCGTGCCGGCCTATGATCGCGAACATCCCTGGTGGGCCTCGACCGCCGAAGAGTGGTGGATCCTGGCGGCGGATCGTCCCTACATCGCAGGCGGCTTCATCTGGACTGGCTTCGACTATCGCGGGGAGCCGACGCCTTACAATCGCTGGCCCAGCGTCGGTTCCTACTTCGGCGCGATGGATTCCTGCGGCTTCCCCAAGGACAATTATTGGTACTACCGCGCCTGGTGGCGGCCGGAGCCGCTGCTGCACCTGTTCCCTCACTGGAATTGGGAAGGGCGCGGGGGCCAGGACATCGAGGTCTGGGTTCATTCCAACCTGGACCGGGTCGAACTGTTCCTGAACGGCCGGTCGCTGGGCGCCCAGTCCGTGACCCGAAATCGTCACCTGGCCTGGTCCGTCGCCTATGCGCCGGGCGTGCTGGAAGCGCGGGGGTGGAAGGACGGGCGGCTGGTCACGACCCAACGGCGTGAAACGGCCGGTGCGCCGGTCGCCCTGCGGATGTCGGCGGACCGTCTGAGGCTTGTCGCCGACGGCGAGGACGTGGCGATGATCGCCGTCGACGCGGTGGATGCCCGCGGCCGTCCGTGTCCGCGCGCCGCCGACCTGATTCAATTCAGTACGACGGGCGACGGCCGGATCATCGGCGTCGGCAATGGCGATCCCGTCAGCCACGAAGCCGATCGCGCCGACCGGCGGCGATTATTCAACGGCCTGGCCCAGGCCATACTGCAGACAGGCCGCCAGGGCGGCCCCATCACCATCACCGCCAGCGCTGGGGGCCTGCGCCCCGCCTCGCTGCGGCTTGACGCCCGACAAACCAGACAATCGACCTGAAAACAGGCGACCAGGGGAGGATTCCATGATCATCAACCGCAAGACCATCGTCGCCGCCGGCGTATCCGCCTCGGCTCTTTTCGTGGCCGCCGCACCGGCCCTGGCCCAGACGACGGCGCCGGCCGCCGCCCCGTCCGACGGGGCGACCCAGGTCGACGAGGTCGTGGTCACGGGCATTCGCGGCGCCCTGCGCAGCGCCATCGGCGTCAAGCGACGCTCGGACCTGGTGGTCGAAGCCATCTCGTCCGAGGACATCGGCCAACTGCCCAACGTCACCATCGCCGAAGAGCTGGTGCGCCTGCCGGGCATCAACGGCACGCGCGACCGCGGCAATCAGAGCCAGGCTGCGATCCGCGGTCTGGGACCACGCCTGGTGCTGGGCCTGGTCAACGGACGCGAGGTCGCCTCGTCCGAGCCTGACCGCAACATTCGTTGGGAAATCTACCCGTCCGAAATCGTCTCCGGCGTAGAGGTGTATAAGTCCCAGTCCGCCGATCTGGTGTCGGGCGGCATCGCCGGCACGATCGACATCCGCACGACCCGCCCGCTGGACTATCGCGGGCCCGGCTTCGTGGGCACGGCAGGCGCGGCCTACTACGACGCCGGCAAGGATCTGCCGGACTACGACCCCCTGGGCTATCGTTTGAGCGCCAACGTCAACCACGCCGTCAACGACACCCTGGCCGTCAACCTGGGACTGACCCGTCAGGTTCAGAAGAACGGCTATGCGACCTTCGAGGGCTGGGGCTGGAACGACGCGGCGACCGGCGGCTCGCCCGGGGACATCAACAACGACGGCAGGCCTGACGCCACCTTCTACGGCGCGCAAAGCCAGGTGAAGCGCCTGACCGAGACGCGCAACGGCGTCAACGGCGCCCTGCAATGGCGGCCGTCCGACCGGTTCGAACTGAATTTCGACGCCCTGTATTCCGACATCAAGATCGACGAAGACCAGAACCAGATCTGGTACGGAAACAACGGAACCTACGGCAACTGGGGCGGCGGTTCATCCTGGGCCTACAGCGATCCGCAGGCCTCCTACACCCTGATCGACGGCACGGTCGTCGCGGCGCGCCTGCCCTATGCTTCGGTGACCAATGTCATCGCCAAATACACCGAGGACAAGACGCTGTTCGCCACCGGGCTGAACGGCAAGTGGAGCCTGGGCGACTGGACGTTGGTCGGCGATCTCGCCTATTCCTCGGCCAAGCGCGAGAACCTGTGGCGGGCTGTCTTCACCGAACAGTATCCGTCCTTGGCCGGCGTCGACATGACGCCTGGCCGCCGACCTTCAGCCTACGCCGTCTATGACACCGGCAATCCGGCCAGTCAGCCGCTGCAGGATTATCGCCCGGCCCAGGCGGACGGCGGAGACCTGTCGGACGAACTGACCTCGGCCCGGTTCGACGCCACCCGTTACCTGGGCGACAGCGGGATCACCGAACTGTCGTTCGGCGCGCGCGTGACCGACCGCACCAAGTCCTATGACCGCACCTTCTGGACCCAGACGCCGATCATCGCGACCTTGCCGGCCGGATTGCTGACCAGCTTCACCGTCCCGGATTTCGATACGCCGTCCTTCATCAACGGCGATTTCGACGCCGTGGCCAAGGCCGCCATCGGCGGCTTCGTCCAGCCCGCCAACAGCGCCGATCCCAAATCCGGCTGGTCCGTCAAGGAGACGGTGGCCGAGGCCTATGTGAAGGCCAAGTTCGCCGGAACCCTGGCGGGCCTGCCGTTCACGGGCAATGTCGGCGCCCGCGCCGTGCAGGCCGAGACGTCCAGCCACGGTCAGGAATCGGTCAACGGCGGCGCCTACACCCCCGTCAGCGTCGATAACGACCACTTCGAACTGCTGCCCAGCCTGAACCTGACGCTGACCCTGGCGGAAGGCCGGCAGTTGCGCCTCGGCCTGGCCCGCACGCTGGCGCGCCCGCCGCTGGACGAACTGCGCGCCGGCCGCACCCTGTACAACACCACCCCCCCGCCGACGGGCTCGGCCGGCAACCCGCTGCTGAAGCCCTACATCGCCAATCAGGTCGACCTGTCCTACGAATGGTATTTCGCGCCGGAGGCCCTGTTCGCCGCCGCCGTCTATTACAAGGATGTGGAAAGCCATATCGGCTATTCGACCCAGCCCGTAACGATCGGCGGCACGACCTACAACGTCACCGGCCCGTTCAACGGCGGGGGCGGCGGGATCACCGGCGCGGAACTGACCTTCCAGACGCCGTTCAGCTTCATCCCTGCGCTACGGAACTTCGGCATCTACGCCAACTTCGCCTATGTGGATTCCGACCTGAAGGAGTTCTATCCGGCGAACAATCCCCTGTCCGCGACGGGTCTGGCCAAGGAGACCGCGACGGTCGACCTGTGGTATTCGGACGGCAAGCTGGAGAGCCGACTGGGCTTCAAGTACCATAGCCCCTTCACCGTGATCACCGGTTGGGATGGTTCCGCGCTTCGGACCCTGGAAAGCGAAAAGACCCTGGACTTCAGCACCTCCTACCAGCTGACCTCCCAGGTCGGCCTGCGGTTCCAGGCCAGCAACCTGACCGACGAGCGCGTGCGGCTTCACTACGACAACACCGCCAACCGTCTGGCCAGCGACAGCCGCTACGGCCGCCGGTTCAGTCTGGACGCCACCTTCCGCTACTGAGGCGGCGCCGCTGCGCCCTGGCCTATGACCACCGGAGAACGACCATCCGTCGCTTGATTCTTCCTGCCCTCGTCGCCCTCCTCGCCCTGCCCGCGCAGGCCGAGGAGGCGCGCCAGCCGACGCCGCCTTTCTACTTTGGCGCCGACCTGTCCTATGTGAACGAAATGGAGGATTGCGGCGCCGTCTATCGCAAGGACGGTCAGGCCCGCGACCCCTACGCCCTGTTCGCCGAACTGGGCACGAACCTGGTGCGGGTGCGCCTCTGGCACAATGCGGAATGGACGAAGTACAGCGACCTGGACGATGTACGCCAGACGATCCGACGCGCCCGTGCGGCGGGCATGGAGGTGCTCCTAGACTTCCACTACTCGGACGACTGGGCCGACGGCGACAAACAGATCGTGCCCGCCGCCTGGCGGTCCATCCGCGACGACGCGCCCGCCCTGTCCAAGGCGGTGTACGATTACACCTTCCAGACCCTTCGCACGCTGGACGCCGAAGGCCTGATGCCCGATCAGGTCCAGGTCGGCAATGAAACCAATCCCGAACTGATGGGAGAGGCGGACTGGAAGACGACCCGTCCCGGCATCGACTGGCCGCGCAACGCCGCCCTGTTGAACGCTGGGATCAAGGCCGTGCGCGACGCCGGCGCCCAGTCGGCCATCCAGCCGCTCGTCATGCTCCACATCGCCCAGCCCGAAAATGTGGAGCCGTGGTTCGCGGCGGCCTGGGCGCACGGGGTGCGCGATTTCGACCTGATCGGCCTCAGCTACTATCGCAAATGGTCCACGCGCGATCTGGACGGCCTGGAGCAGACGATCAATCGCCTGCGGCATCGCTATCCGGCCGAGGTGGTGGTGGTCGAGACCGCCTATCCCTTCACCACCGACGCCGCCGACGCCTCGCCCAATCTGCTGGGCGCCGATTCTCTTCTGCCGGACTATCCCGCCACCTATGAAGGGCAGCGCCGCTACATGGTCGACCTGACCCAGCGGGTGAAGTTCGCCGGCGGCGTGGGCGTGGTCTATTGGGAGCCGGCCTGGGTCTCCACCCCCTGCTCGACCCGGTGGGGCCAGGGCTCCAACTGGGAGAATGCGACCTATTTCGACTGGCGGCGCGGCAACGAGGCGACCCCGGCGGCCAGCTTCGCCAAGGCGACCTATCGGGAGGCGGCGCCCCTGACCCTGACGCTGCGACGTCCCGCCGGCGCCACAGGCCCGCTCTGGCTATGGGGCGATTTCCTGGGCGCCAACGACATCGCCATCCGCCTGGCGCCCGACCCCCAGGACCCGACCCTCTATCGCTACACGACCACCGTCCAGCCGGACGCGACCCTGCGGTTCCAGGTCTATGACCGCCGCCCGTTCGATCGCGGCGTCCTTGGCGACGGCCAGTTGATCGAGGCGACGGTCACCGGCCAGGGCTTCAGCGCCAGTTACGTGGTCCAGCATTGATCGGGTATCGCTGCCGCACTCGGCCGGCACAGCCTTGACCTGACAGGTCCCGGCGAGCCGGCGTCCGGCTGGCTTTATTGATTTCCATCGCCTGGCCGGCAGGGCGCCCCCGCGTCACACGGCTGTTGAGGAGACGTGGTTCAGGATCGTTGTTGGAGGGACGCGCGATGTCTGGCGGCGTCCCACGGAGATCGATCATGAGCGCCCTTCTCGCCACCCTGTTTCTCGCCGCGACCGCCTGCGACCCGGCCGCGGCCGATGTGCGCGCGGCAGGGGGCGACGCCTGCGCCGCAGCCTGGATGGACCGGTCGTTGCGGATGAACGACATCGCCGCGGTCGGCGCCCACAACGCCTACAAGCTGGCCATTCCCGAGGCGGAACTGGCGGCGATGACGGCGGTCGATCCGCGCGCGGCGGGCCTGGATTACGCCCACCGGCCGCTCGTGGAACAGCTGGACGCCGGTGCGCGCCAGCTGGAGATCGACGTGCTGAACGATCCTCACGGCGGCCGCTACGCCCACCCTTTGTCGGCGCTGGGGCGGCCCGGCGCCGGCGCGCCGGTCGGCGCGGCCTTCCAGCAGGCGATGGCGCGGCCTGGATTCAAGGTGCTGCATAGGCCCGACGTGGATTTCCGCAGCAGTTGCCTGACCTTCGTCGTCTGTCTGACGCAGATTCGCGACTGGTCGGCGGCCCATCCCGATCACGCCCCCCTGCTGATCCTGCTGAACGCCAAGACGGGTGCGGCCTCGATGCCGGGCGGGGTTGCGCCGCTTAACTTCGACGCGACGGCCTGGGACGCCCTCGACGCCGAGATCCGCGCGGTGTTCGAGGCCGGACATCTGATCACGCCGGATCTGGTGCGCGGACGCCACGCCACCCTGCGCGAGGGTGTGATGGCCGGCGGATGGCCGACCCTGGGCGCCGCGCGCGGCAAGGTCTTCTTCGCCCTGGACGAAGCCCCGGAGAAGGTCGCCGCCTATGCGGCGGGCCGGCCGTCGCTGCAGGGCCGGGTCCTGTTCGTCAACACCGACGAGACCAGCCCCGCCGCCGCCTATCTGACGCTGAACGATCCGGTGGGCCAGCAGGCGCGCATCCGCGAAGCCGTGCGCCAGGGCTTCATCGTGCGGACCCGCGCCGACGCCGACACGGTGGAGGCCAGGACGGCCGATGTGTCGCGCCGCACCGCCGCCTTCGCCAGCGGGGCGCAATATGTGTCGACCGACTACTATTGGGCCGATCCGCGCTTCCCGACCTATGAGGTGCGCCTGCCCGGCGCAGAGGCGGCGGCCTGCAATCCGGTGCGGACGGCGGCGCGCTGCGACGGCCTGGCGGTCGAGATGGTGGCGCGCGCTCCCGTGCGCGGCTATCTGGCGCCGGCGGATCGGCCGGACCTGACGAGGGTTCTGGCCCCGCCGCCCGCGCCGGGATCGCCACGCGACCGCGCCAACGCCGAGGTGTTCCGCGAGACCCGCGCGCTGCAGGGCACGCCGCGCTGGGACCTGGCGACTGCGGACGTGTCTGGCGACAAATACGATCACTTCGCCCAGGCGCTGGGGGTGCGGCTGACGCCGGAGACGGCGCCGGTGCTGACCGCCCTGCTGGACCGTTCGGGAAATGACCGGTCGGTCGTCGGCGCGGCCAAGGATCATTGGGGGACCAAGCGGCCCTACCTCGGCACGGACCTGCCGATCTGCGAGGCCAAGAGCGATCATCTGGCGGGCAATCCCGACTATCCGTCCGGCCATTCGGCGCATGGGATGCATATCGCCATGATCCTGGCCGAACTGGCGCCCCAGCGGGCCGACGCCCTCTATGCGCGGGGTCGTGAGTTCGCCGAGAGCCGCTTCATCTGCGGCTCGCACACCTACAGCGCCGTGGAGGCGGGCATCCTGTCCGGGGCGGTGATCTATGGCGCCGAGCAGCGTTCGGATGTGTTCCGGCGCGACATGGAGGCGGCCCGCGCCGAGGTTCAGGCGGCGCTCTCAAAGGCCGGGATCGCGCCGGTTCGGGCCTCGAACGCGACAGCGCCGTGAACCTTGAATGAAATCGACTGTCACATGCTGAGGGGCCGTCCAGGCTTGTCGTTGAGGGCGTTAGATCGGCCGGCGTGAGACGCCACGGGGCCGGTCGGCGCGTCTCGCCACGAGGCGCGCCAGGCTCTCTGGGGGTAGTCCAAATGAAGAACCAAATCCTCGGCACGACGGCCCTGGTCGTCGCGGCCGCCACGCCGTTCGCCGCCTTCGCGCAGAGCGCGGCCCCGACGTCGTCCGACGTCGCCCAGGTGGACGAAATCGTCGTCACCGGCAGCTATCGCCGCAGCCTGGAGCAGGCCGTCGACATCAAGCGCAAGGGCGTCGGCTTCTCTGACTCCATCGTGGCGACCGACGTCGCCAACTTCCCGGAGCAGAACCTGGCCGAAGCGCTGCAGCGCATTCCCGGCGTGACCATCGAACGCAATCGCGGCCTGGGCCAGCGCGTGTCCGTGCGCGGCCTGCCCAGCGAGTTCACCTTCGTCACCATCAACGGCCTGGCGACCGCCTCGGGCAGCGGCGGCCGGGATGTCGAGTTCGACATCTTCGCCTCCGAGATCATCCAGCAGGTCACGGTGCAGAAATCGCCCCGCGCCGCGGACGAAGAAGGCGGCATCGCCGGATCGGTCAATATCTCGACCGCCCGCCCCTTCGACTACGAAGGTCGCCGCGTCGTGGCGTCCGCCGAGGGCGCCTACAACTCCATCTCCGAGAAGACCGATCCCAAACTGTCGTTCCTGGCCAGCGACACCTGGGGCGATTGGGGCGGTCTGGTGTCGTTCTCGAGCGCGCGCCGCACCAACCGGACGGACTCGGAATCGGGCATCAACTTCCGGCCGTTGACGCGCTTTCTGGCCACATCGACCGGCGCTCGGGGCGCCCAGGCCCAGGCCGTGCTGGCGCGCGACGCCGGCGTGGTGGTCCAGAACCGCGCCAACACCGCCGAGACCGACCGGATCATCTTCCAGGACAAGGTCGGCGACCGCGCCTATCTGAACACCCAGGACCAGTGGGGCGGCGCCGTGTCCCTCCAATACCGGCCGTCGTCCAACTTCAGCCTGGCGTTCGACGCCCTGATCGGCCGCTACGAGACCACCGAGGACCAGTATGACGCGGCGGCCTATTCGGCCTCCAGCCGTTCGACGCTGGAAACCATCCACGAGTTCGACAAGACCACCCTGGCCGAATACGGCATGGTGGTTCTGCGCGACGTCTCCTACACCGCCACCCAGCACGAGATGCTCTCCAAGGAGCAGATCAACGAGACCGACTATCGCCAGTTCGGGACCGAGCTGAACTGGAGCGGCGACAGCTGGAAGCTGCATGCCCTGGCCGGCTATTCCGGCGCCGAAAAGACGCTGGACTACGCCAACCTGAAACACGTCGCCTATGCGCCGTCGCGCACCCGCTGGACGGCCGACGGCGGCGAGACGATCAAGAGCGCCAACCCGGCCTCGATCGACATGTACAACAGCCCCGAACGCTATCTGTTCGAGGCCTATGAGACGACGCTGGAGCATATCCAGGACGACAAATACGCCGCCCAGGTGGACTTCACCAAATATCTGGGTCTCAACGTCTTCCCGGCCCTGACCAGCATCCAGATCGGCGCGCGCTATACGGACAAGTCCAAGCAACGCCAGTACGGCGAACTGAAGGTCCAAGGAACGGGTGCAGGCCGCGTCGACTATCTGAACAGGCCGATGTCGCAGAGCGAACTGACGCCCATCGACGATCTGGTGCCCGGCGGCCGCTTCCGTGTGCGGGACCTGAACTGGAGCCAGGTGCCGAACGACTACGCCCGGCGCACCTTCCGCTACGACGGCTTCTTCACGCCGTTCAACGTCGGCGACTATTACGAAGTGTCCGAGAAGGTGCTGGCCCTTTACGCCATGGCCGACCTGAACTTCGACATCGGCCCGGTGCCGGTCTCGGTCAACGGCGGGGCCCGCTACGTGGACACCTCCATCACCTCTGCGGGCTATCACCAGATCCAGAACCCGAACGGCTCGACTGGCTATACGTCCGATCCGGTCTCCAGCGACGGCGGTTACGACAAGGTGCTGCCCAGCGTGAACGTGACGGCGGAACTGACCGACAGCCTGATCTTCCGTGCCGCCGCGTCCGAAACCCTGATCCGCCCGGCCCTGACCGATCTGGCCTACAAACGCACGGCCAGCTTCAACTCGTTCCGGTTCACCGACGGCAACCCGAACCTGAAGCCGACCTACGCCAAACAGTGGGAAGTCGGGCTGGAGCAATATCTGGGCGACGGCGGCCTGTTGGCGGTTTCCTACTTCTGGAAGGAGATCGAGGGGGTGGTGCGCCAGGCCCTGACGGGCACGGTCCCGAACGTGACCAAATACAACGCCAACGGCACCATCGACGGCGTCTACACCTTCGACGTCTATCAACCGATCAACGAGCCAGGCTCCTACGAGGTCAGCGGGGTCGAACTGGTCGCCATCGTGCCGTTCGGACAGTTCTATGCGCCGCTGGAAGGGTTCGGGATCAACGCCAACTATACGGTGCTGGACAGTTCCCTTACCGGATCGTCCAAACTGGGCATTCCCACCCCGCCGGTCGGCCTGGCCGACAACGCCTACAACGTCACCCTGTTCTACGAGAACGCGAAGTTCCAGGCGCGGGCGTCCTATAACTACAAGGACAAGTACGTCGAGGGCATCGGCTACGAGATGTATCCGATCTGGCGCGAAGGTTATGGCCAGCTGGACATGTCGGCCAGCTACAATCTGACCGACAGGCTGCAGATCAATCTGGAAGGCATCAACGTCACCGACGAGGCGACCAAGGGCTATACGATGAACCCGTCCTTCCCCACGATGTACGAACGGTCGGGCCGCCGCATCAATCTGGGGCTTCGGCTGGAGTTCTGACGCACCTGTGCCCCCGACGTCGAACCCCGACCGCCGGGCGGGCGCGTGATCCCCGCGCGCTCGCCTCGCCGAGACGCTCCCTCCGCCGGAGGGGGCGTCTTTGCGCGTGCGCCGCAGGCTTCGGCTGCAAGCGAGATCGAACGGCTGCGCACCGACCTGATCGCCTATCTGCATCGCAGGACGCGCGGCGAAGCCGACGCCGAGGACCTGGTGCAGGAGGCGTTCGTCCGCTTTCATCGGGCCGGCCACGACCTGTGCGCCGCCGATGCCCGGCCCCTGCTCTTCGTGATCGCGCGCAACCTTCAGCTGGACCGATGGAAGGCCGCCGGACGAGAGACCGCGCGGCGCAGTCCGCATGACATCAACGACCTGGTCGAAGGCCCGCAGGCCATCGCCAGCGAAACGCCCGACGCCGAGGACGGGCTGATACGGCGCCAGAACCTGGCCGCCGCCGCCGCCGTGATCCGCGCCCTGCCGCCCAGGACGCGCGACGCCTTTCTGCTGCATCGGTTCGAGGACCTGACCTATCGCCAGATCGCCGGTAGGCTGGGCGTCTCGGTCAGCATGGTCGAGAAACATATCGCCGAAGCGCTCCGTCAACTGAAGAAATCGCGGGATGACTGAGGTGTCGCGCATTCGGATCGTTGTAGGTTTCGAGAGGGGTCGCGACGGCGGACCTCGACGCCCTGCGAAGAGGAGACCGCAACGCCGATGCTGCAGCGCCTGAACATTCTGCTCGCGCGCCGTCCGCGGACGGCCGAGGCGTGGCTGGCCCGCATGGCGCGGCCGGGCGTCGGCGCGCGCGATCAGGCGGCCCTGCTGGCCTGGCTGGAGGCCGACCCCGATCACTTGCGCCAATATCGGCAGACCAAGGCGGATCAGGCTGCGCTGGAACCGTTGAAAGACGCCTTCGCCGACGACCTTGCGGCCCTGCGATCTGGCCATAGAAGACCGGCGGCGCGGCGTTCCGTCCTGAGCGGCGCTCTGGCCGGGGGCGTGATCGCAGCAGCGGTCGGCGCCGTGTTCGTGATCCCGATGATGACGTCCACGCCTGAGGCGCGGCTGTACGAAAGCGCGCCGGGCAGGATCACCGACATCGCCCTGGACGACGGATCGCGCATGACGCTGGACGCCGGGTCGGCCGTGCGCGTCGCCCTGGGACGCGACGCCAGACGCGCCACGCTGGAGCGCGGCGCCGCCTATTTCGACGTCGCCCACGATACACGGCGCCCCTTCCAGGTGGCGGTCGCGGACCGCCGCGTGATCGTGACCGGCACCCGGTTCGTGACGGCCCTGGCCGGCGACGCGGCTCAGGTGTCGCTGCTGCAAGGCCGGGTGGCCGTCTCCACGCGCGATGTCGGCGCCAAGGACGCGCTGAACGGCGCGCTGATTCTGTCGCCCGGCGAACGGGCGGACTTCCGCTGGGGACGGCCCGGCGTGCGCAAGGCGGACGCCGACGTGGACATGGCCACGGCTTGGCGCCAGCGGCGGTTGGTGTTCCAGGACGCGCCGCTTTCGCAGGTGATCGCGTCGGCGGCCCGTTATGGGGATCATCCGCTTATCCTGGCCGACCCGGCCCTGGGCCGCACGCGCGTCACACTGGTCGTGCCGCTGGAGGGTCTGCAGCCGCTGGAGCAGCGCCTGACCGCGCTTCTGCCCATTCGCATCGAGACCGCCGACGACGGGCGCCGGATCGTCAGGCGCGAATAGGCCCCGGCTCGATCCCACCGCTTCGCGGACTTGTCACGCGGCTGGGCTAAGGCCTTCGCGGTTCCTGTCTTGCCCGAGGCCCGCCGTTGAGATCGCTCGCTGCATCGCTGCCCGTCGGCGCGCGACGCAGCGACGGTCGGATACTGGCCGCGACCGGCCTCCTGCTTTCACTGGCGGCGACCCAGCCCGCCCAGGCCCAGACAGGACCTTCCGTCCAGACCTTCGACATCGACAGCCAGGCCGCGCCGTCCGCCCTGCTGCACCTTTGTCTTCAGGCGGGCTGCGAACTGGCCTTCGTCCAACCGCCGGGTCGAGAGATCCGCACCCGCGCCGTCCACGGCCGCATGAGCTGGCGCGCGGCGCTGGACGCCATGCTGCAGGGCACCGATCTGCGTTATCGGTTCGTCGGCGCGCGGGGCGTGCGGCTGTGGGTCGAGCCCCGGCGCCCAGACGTCAGACGCCCCGCCGCCACGCACCGCGCCGTCGCGCCCGTCGCCGCGACCGAGGTGGAGGCGGTCGAGGTCGTGGGGCGACTGTCGGACCAGATCGACCGCGCCCTGCGCCGCAAACGCGACGCCGACGTGATCTCCGACGGCGTATCGGCCGAACGGATCGGCGACCTGCCGTCCGCCAATCTGGCCGAGGCGTTGCAGCGCGTGCCGGGCGTAGCCATCGAACGCGAGGTCGGCGAGGGCCAGTTCGTCAGCGTGCGGGGCCTCGGCCCGCTGTTCCAGTCCGTGACCCTGAACGGCGCGCCGGTGGCGTTCAACGAGAACATCCGCAACTCGACCCAGAGCGGTCGCCAATTCCGCTTCCGCGCCCTGTCGGTGGACCTGCTGGCGGGGGCCAGACTGACCAAATCCGCCGCCGCCGACCTGCCCGACGGCGGCATCGGCTCCAACATCGACATCCAGACGCAGGGCGGGCTGGACGGCGCGCCCTTCCTGACGGCGCGGCTGGGCGCCGAGACCGTCGAGCGCCGGACCGATCTCGGGCCAGATGCATCCTTGGCCGGCCGCTGGGTGTCGCCCGGCGGCGCCTTCGGCCTGGTCGCGGGCCTGTCTCAGGAGGGACGGGCGGTGCGCTATGATCGCTTCCAGATCATGCGCTATGGCGAGCAGATGCTGGACGGGCGCATGATCGCCGTTCCGAACGATTTGCGAACCACGGTCGAGCAGGAGGATCGCCGCCGACGCAGCGCCTTCCTGGGGGCCGACTGGCAGGCCACACCGGGCGTTCGTCTCGACTTCGACGCCCTGGCGTCCACCTTCGACAACACCATACGGGAGGATCGGCTGGTCTTCGGCCTGGGCGAGCGACTGATGCGGCCGGGCGGCGCCGTTCAGATGCATGAGGGCGTGGTCGTGGCCGGGCGGGTCGTCGATGGTCGCATCGACAACAACACCGAGTTCTCAGACCAGTCGCACCTGAACCTGGCCGCCTCCATAGGCGCCGAAATCGAGCATGGCGACTGGCGCCTGGTCCCGCGCGTCAGCCTGTCCAGCGCCCAGTCGGTTCTGGAGACGCCTCTGGAACGGCTGTCGGTCCAGTCTCCCGAAGGCGTCGGATACGCCTTCGACCTGGCCGGCGCGGCGGATCGGCGGCAAGCTGCGTGGTTGACGACCGACTTCGACCTTCTGGACCCGTCACGGCTGACGCTGGCGCAGTTGGCGATCCGGGCGGTGGAGTCCCGCGACGACGACATGACCGCCGCTCTGGACGTGCGGCGTCTGTTGGACCGGGGATCGGGTCCGCTGCGATTCACCGGCCTGCGTCTGGGAACACAGTGGGGCCGACGCAGCCGCGACTATCAACGTCGCGATCGCCGCGCCGTCTTGCGAAACGAGGCGGACGGGATCGTCGGACTGTTTGATGCGACCGTTGCCGCCGATGTCTTTTCGGATCTGGTCGGCGCGCGTCCCGGCCCCTGGATCGTCAGCGACTTCGCGCGGGTGCGGGCGGCGTTCGCCACGCCGGACGCGCGGGCGGACGTGGTGTTCCGCCCCGGCGATCTGGTCGCGACCGGCACGGACCTGCAGAACAGCTATGGCGTCCAGGAGCGGGTCGACGCCGCCTACGCCCGGCTCGACTTCGAGGGATCGGGTGCGGGGCTGGTCTGGTCCGGCAATGCGGGGCTCCGGCTGGTGCGCGCCCGCACCCACGTCGAGGGCGCGCGCATGATCGAAGCTCAGGGGCGGGCCGAAGTGCGGCCGGTCGCCCACGACAGCTGCGACACCCGGCTTTTGCCGAGCCTGAACCTGGCGGCGGATATGGGCGACGGCCGTACGCTGCGGCTGGCGGCGTCGCGCAGCCTCACGCGCCCGTCCCTGGCCGATCTGCGCGCCTCCACCGTGCCGGCCAGCGTTCTGATCTCGGCCATCTCGGTCCGCGGTCAGGCGGCTGTCGATCGTCCAGAACCGGGGGTGATCTTCAGCGGCGTCGGCGGCAACCCCGCGCTGACGCCCTATCTCGCGACCAGCCTCGACCTGTCCTATGAGATCACCGGTCGCCGGACCAGTTTCAGCGTGGCCGTCTTCCACAAGACCATCGACGACTTCATCCAGGCCGAAGCGGCGACCGAGACCTTGGTCTTCGAAACCAGGACCGGCGTCGCAGTCCACGCCGACGTCCTGATGTCACGGCCGCGAAACGTCGGCCGCGCCCGGATCGACGGAGTGGAGATGGGAGTGCACCAGCGTCTGGCGGGGGGCCTCGGCGTCTGGGCCAACGCGACCTGGACCCACAGCCGGCTTGCGGGCGGCGAGCGGCTGACGGGCGTGTCCGACCTGGCGTGGTCCATCAATCCCTATCTGGAGCGCGGCCCCCTGGCGGTAAACCTGTCATGGTCATGGCGATCGGCCTTCCGATCCGAGGCGGACCTTCAGGGGGGCGGCGTCTCGGCCTTCGTCATCGGGCCGGCCGGCTATATGGACGCTCAGGCGACCTACCGGATCGATCAGCGGACACGACTGTCCATCGCGGCGACCAACCTGACGGACACGCGCGACCTCGCCTACGAAGGCTCTGCGGCGCGTCTGCTTCAACTCGGTTCGGCGGGCCGACAGTTTTCCCTCGGGCTGGAATTCAACTGGTAGCTTTCCTCCGGCGTGAAAGCGGCGCTCGCACCGTCACCCATCGCAAGGCGCGCCGTGTGGCGGCCGACCTCGCCAATGATCTGATCGCCGTTCGATGATGCGCCGCCGCCGAACTTGCAGGACGTTGACGGGTTGCTGGCCAAGCGCGGCCCTGAAGGCGAGGTCCGCGACGGATTTCACCCCTTACGGACCTTCAAAGCGGCCCAGCGAACCTCGCCTTCGTCTGCAGAGCCTTCACCTCACATTGCGGCGTCCGCACCGACCTTGCTGAGATCCGCCGGATTGCGATGGTCGATGGCTCGGACGAGGTCCCTGATGAAGGGATGGCGCGCCCCATCAAACACAAAACCGTCCGCCGCGCGGCGGATGACGACAGCCGCGCCCCGTTCACTCGCGACGCGGGCGAAGCCGATGCGTTCGACAGCCCTCTGAAGCCATATTGACGCGGCGCCTTCTGCGTCGATGAAGGCCGTCCCGCGGGCGCTGCCCCGCGTTTCGAAACGGCCGCTCGTCAGCGAGAACGCCAGATTGGCCTGATCGAAAGCCTCGCCGATCGCGCCCGAGAGGGCGACATCCTCGGGCGCGCCGTCGATGAAGCGGCCTTCACCGGGCAACAGCCAGATCCGGTCGGCGGCATTGAGCGACAGCTCCAGATCGTGGCTGGACAAGATGATCGAGACGCCGGTCTCACGGGCGATCCGACGCAGGGTCGCCGTGATGGTCACCCGACTGGGCAGGTCCAGAAAGGCGGTGATCTCGTCCAGCAGCATGACCTGTGGGCGCTGCGCCAGGGCTCTCGCGATCATGACCCGCTGGCGCTCCCCGTCCGAGAGACTGTCGACGAACCGGTCGCGAAGATGTTCGCCCTCGACCTGCTTCAAGGCGCTCTCGCAAATCTCTCGATCCTCGTGCGAAAGCGCGCCGGTCCAACCTGTGTAGGGCTGACGGCCCATCTCCACCAGTTCGTGGACCCGCAGCGCGCCGACCTGGGGCCGGTCGGTCAGAACCACGGCGACCTTGCGCGCTCGCTCGGCGGCGGGCCATTGGCGCACCGGCCGCCCGTCGAGGCGGACCTCGCCGTCGACAGCGGGGATGAAGCCCGCCAGCGTCCGCAACAGGGTCGACTTGCCCTGACCGTTTCGTCCCAGCAGGCAGATGAATTCGCCGGGTTCGACGACGACCCGTTCAAGCGTCGACAGGACGTTTCGCCCATAGCCGATCCGCAGAGCATCTATCGCGTACATCAGCCCTCTCCGCCGCGAAGACTGCGCGACTTCAGCAACAGCAGGATCACCAGCGGCGCGCCGATCAGCGCCAGAATGGCGTTGAGATGCAGGAAGTGCTGCTCCCACGGCAGATGAACCACCAGATCCGCCGCCAGGGCCAGCAGCGCTCCGATCAGGGCGGTCGCCGGAATCAGGGCGCCGATCCGCGCCGAACCGATCAGGCCGCGCGCCAGATGCGGCACGATCAGGCCCACGAAGGCCACGGGGCCGCAGAAGGCGGTCACGGGCGCCGCCAGCAGTATGGTCGTCCCCAGCACCAGCCGGCGAAGGCGCGGCACGTTCACCCCCAGGCTCTCGGCATAGACATCGCCCAGCAGAAGCGCGGTCAGAGGCTTGGCCAGCACCACGGCGCCGACCAGACCGAGCACCGACAGCGGCGCCAAGGTGACGAAGTCGCCCCAAACCACATTGGCGAAGGTGGCGTCGTTCCAGGCCTCGAAAATCCGTCCCTGGCTGCGGTTGGTGAAGTGCAGCAAGACGCTGATCAGGCCCTGGGCCAGAAAGCCCAGCATGAGGCCCAGGACCAGCAGGGTGACGGCCCCGACGCGGCGCGCCATGGCGCTCATGGCCATCGCCACGCCGAGCGTGCCCAGGACCGACCCGGCCACGACGCCCAGGCCCGCGAACCCGGTGAGAACCATCAGAAAGCCGGGCCCGACGACCGCGCCAGCCACGATGACCAGGGCGGCGCCGAACTGCCCCCCCGCCATCAGGCCCAACGACCAGGCGTCCGCCAGCGGATTGCGGAAAAGCGTCTGCATCAAAAGCCCGGCCAGGCCCAGGGCCGCGCCGCCGATCACGGCCGCCAGGACCCGGGGCAGGCGAAGATCGACGACGATGCGCGTCTCCATCGATCCCGATCCGATGGCGCCGAGACCGGACAGGACCTCGCCGGGGCTCAGCATCACCTGACCGATCATAAGGCTGGCCAGGATCGCGAGCAGGAGAACCAGGGCCAGAGCCCCTGCGATGAGCGCGGGCCGCGCGAAAACCAGGGTCATTTGTAGACGCCGCGAGCGATGGGTTTGAGGAAGCGGAAGGGTTCGCTGACCAGGTCCGGATGCAGCGCCTTGACGAAGTCGGTCAGGACCCAGTCGGGGCGGACAAAGGCGGTCTGGTACCAGTCATAGGCGTTGGCTGACAGATTGCTGCGCCCTGTGTTGGCGAACAGCCGGTCGGCGCGGAACGCCGGCGAGACGCTCTCCACCACGGTGCTGCGCGGCGGGGCCGCGTGCAGGTCGCCGACGATCCAGACCTGGGCCTGATCCGCCACCGGCAGGATTTGTTCGGTCGCCAGGGTTTCCGAAGACCATTTGCGCGGGTCTTCCGGGCGGAGCAGCAGGTTGCGGCCCCCGGCGTCGGCCAGATACGCCTGCTCGGCTCCACGAACGGTGGCGACCCAGCGATCGCCGCCGGCGGGATAGGCCCACAGCATCGGCACGGCGGGACGCAGGGCCGCCGCCGTCTTCAGCGCCTCGACCTTCGCCTCGATCTGGCCGAACAGACGCTCGGCCTCGGCCTCCCGCCCGGTCAGCAATCCATGCAGCCGAATCCATTCCGCCCTTCCCAGATAGGTGGGCTCGTCCTCTGCGAAGGTCGGCGCCACGATCACACCCAGACGTCGGGCCCGATCAAGCACGGGCGTATGGGCCAGGTCGGACAGGCGCATCAGGAAGACGTCCGGCCGGGCGGCCAGCAGCACGTCCAGATTGGGCGGGGCGTGCCAGTTATAGCCGATCTGGCCAATGCGGCCCTCCATGACGCCGCGCCGGACATCGTCGTCGAAAGACACCCGACCGCCCACCGCCACAAGCCGGTCCTTGACGCCGAGTTGGCCCAGGAAGGCCTCGTCTGAACTGGCGTTGGCGGCGATCCGCATCACAGGCGTCCGGATCAGGGTGGCGTCCCGCAACGCGGGGGGCAAGCGCGGCTCGACGCCCTCGCGCGGCGCCAGAACCAACACGGCCTCCTGCTCCTGCGCCTGGCCGCCGCTCTGATCCGCCACGGGCGCCCGTAGCCGCGCCACCGTGTAGCCGTCGTGCCGCTGCAGCTTGAGATAGCGCGCATGTTTGAGCGGTATCGGCGTTCCACCGGCGCGCCCCGTCTCAGACCCCGCGCCTTGGCCGTCCGAACAGGCCGACAGCGCCGATGCGCCGGCGGCCAGCAGGAATGATCGTCTCAGCATGTCTGCCGCCCCTGTCCGGTGTGGGACAGGAAAAATCAGTCCCCAGGGGTGACTAAACGCAATGTTATAGCATAACAAGCCCGGCCATTTCGTCCGGGGGACCCATGAAATCGCTGCTCGCCACCGCCAGCCTCGCCGCCCTTTTCGCCACGCCGGCCTTGGCCCAGGAAGCGCCGATCGTCACGGCTGAAGACGACGCCGTCGAGCTGGACGCCATCACGGTCTTCGGCCGCCCGCTGGGTCGCGTTCCCGGCGAGACCGCGACCAAGACGGGCGCGCCGGTTCTGGAGACGCCGTTCACGATCAATATCGTGTCGCGCGAACTGCTGGATCTGCGAAACGTCTCCAATATCGGCGAGGCGGCCGAGACGGTCAGCGGGGTCCAGCGGACCATTGGATTCTCGGGCAATCAGCGTTTCCGCATTCGCGGTTTTCAGAACATCTCGACCCTGCGCGACGGCTTCCGCCAGGCGGTGAGCCAGCCCGAGATCGACCTGCAGGGCGTCGAGAGCATTGAGGTGTTGAAAGGCCCCGCATCCGCCCTCTATGGACGCTTCGAGCCTGGCGGCGTCGTCAACTTCGTCTCCAAACGCCCCTATGGCGGGTCGGGCGGCGAGGCCTTCGTCGTCGGCGGGTCGAACGACTACTGGCGCGGCGGTCTGGATGTGAACGCGCCGATCACCGCCGACGGCAGGCTGCTGGCCCGCCTGAACGTCGGTTATGAGAACGCGGACAGCTATCGCGATCTGGTGGACAACGCGCAGTTCTACATCTCGCCGGTGGTGGAATGGCGTCCCGACGCCGACACCAACCTTCTGGCCCGGTTGGAGTATCTGAAGCGCGACGCCGCCTTCGACCGCGGCTTCGGCGCCAACGCCGCATTCCTCGATCAGCCGGTCAGCCGCAACTACGGCGAGGACTTCATGCGGATAAAGAAGGAGCAGTGGGTCGCCGGCCTGGAGTTCAACCGCCGCCTGAACGCCGACTGGCGCCTGCGGCTGGGCGGCTTCGTTTCTGCGGTGGACGTGCCCGAGGAGCAGTTCTTCAACTACGGCTTCCCGCCCCTGTCCGGCACGACCGTGAACCGCAGCTTCGTCAGCTATGACGAAACCCAGGATGATCTGACGCTCCAGGCCGAGCTTTACGGCCGGATCGTCACCGGCCCGCTGGCCCACCGCCTGCTGATCGGCCTCGATCACAGCCGGGACGCCCTATCCTACCTCAACGGTCAGATCGCCTATGGCCAGCCGATCGACCTGCTCAATCCCATCCGCACGGGCCGCCCGACCAGCTATCTGCCGGTCGGCGACAGCCATTACGAATACACCTCGACCGGCCTTTATGTTCAGGATGAGATCGCCTGGAACAACTGGCGCCTGTTGCTGGGCGGACGGCTGGAGGAGGTTCGGACCTACGCCTTCACCGCCGACTTGCTCGACCCGGGCGTGAGCCGCACCGATCGGCCTTTCTCGCCGCGCGCCGGCCTGACGTATCTGGTCACGCCGGACTGGTCGATCTACGGCAGTTGGGCTCGATCCTCGCGCAACGAAGGGGACGCCGGCCTGCTCGATAGCGGCCTGACGCCCAAGCCCACCCGAGGCGAGCAGTTCGAGATCGGCACAAAGGCCCTGGCCTTCGATGGCCGGGCCGAACTCACCCTTTCGGCTTTCGAGATCACCAAGACCGACGCCGTCGTGGCCGACCCCATCGACTTCAACCTGGTCATCCAGGCTGGCGAGATCCGCGTGCGCGGCGTCGAGGCGGGAGTGTCGGCGCGACCGCTCGATCCGTGGACCATCGTCGCCTCCTACGCCTACAGCGACAGCGAGATCGTCGAGGACACCAACAGCTTCATCATCGGCAACCGGCTCGCCGGCGTCCCGGACCATCAGGCGGCCCTGTGGACCTCCTGGGCTTTCGATGGCGCGCTTGAAGGTCTGACCCTGGGCGGCGGCGTCTTCCACGCCTCCAGCCAGGCGGCGACCACCAGCAACACCCTCGATCTGCCGGCCTATACGCGGTTGGACCTCAACGCCGCCTATGGGTTCGGCGACGGCTATGAGGTTCGGCTGAACCTCGACAACGTCACCGACGAGACCATCTTCATCACCGGCGGCTTCTCTCAAATCTATCCGCAGGCGCCCCGCGCCGCGCGCCTGACGCTGAGCAAGCGGTGGTAGAATGCGGGTCGTCCGCCCTCCAGCCTGACGCCTACAAGTCTCGAACCGGCGTGAGCCGCGAACGCGGCGACTTGATCGCCAAGACGGCTGGCTGAAAAGGCCGCCGACACCGTCAGCACCGGGACGATTCAGGAAGCGTCGCCCATCTCCTGGCGACAGGCGGCGGCTGGCGTCAGCACGGGGGACGCCAGGCCCGTATTCCAGTTCCAGGGCTGGCCGCCGTTGGCGCGGCGACGGCACATGGCCTGTTCGTGCAAGGCGAACATGCCAGGCGACAGATGGGTCGCGGCCTTGGGCGCTGTCTGGATGAGAAGATAGTCGGCGTCGTCGCCATAGGCGGGCCATGTGGCGTCGGCGGCCCGCCCCGGCGCGCCGGAACGGGCGAAGCGGGTCCAATAGGCGATCATGGTGTCTGAGAGGGCCGTCTCCTGGGCCGTGTCGGGAATCTTTGGCCACAGGGGCGGCGTGCGGTTCAGCCGTCCGAACATATAGGGCAGTTCGCTGGCGTGGAAGGCGTGCAGGCCCGCCGCATCGGCCGCTGGATAGCCGTGGTCGAAAGCGTAGAGGAACGACGGGCGGCCCAGCGCGGTCTGCGATCGGACGAGCCGTTCAGAGGTCCAGCCGTAGAGGGCGTCGCGGGTCGTCGCCAGAATGCTCTCTCCCATGTCGGACGCCGGATAGAGGGTCAGGAAGGCCTCGGACAGATCGCCATAGCGCTCGCGGATGATCCGCTCGTACTCGGCGGGCGACGACGGCGTCGGCGGGGCCAGCATCTTCAGCGAGCGGATTTCGCCGCTGTTGAACCCGGCCAGGATCGGGACCGGCGCCTGTTCGCCGCGATCGAACGCATCGACCAGCTGACGGGGCAGGATCTGACCATCCACCACGGCGAAGGGCGAGAAGCCCGCCACAGCGGCGGCGTCGGTCAGGGCTTGGGCGTCCATGGACCGCAGCACGCGGGCGCTGGGCGCCTGAAGGGTTCGGGCCAGCCGCGCGCCCGCATCCTCAGCCGAAGGCGCGCCATATCGGGCCGTCTTAAGCTCGGGCGTGGAGATCATATAGGCGCTCTGCGCGATGGCCTTGGCGAACAGGCCGCGCGCGGGCGGTGACGCCATCAGATAGACGACGCTGAGCCCGCCGGCCGATTCACCGGCGATTGTGACGTTCTGCGGATCGCCGCCAAAGGCCGCGATGTTGCGCTGGACCCACCGAAGGGCCTCGATCTGGTCCATCAGCCCATAGTTGCCGGACAGGCCTTGAGGTGATTCCGCGCTGAGCGCCGGATGGGCCAGATAGCCCAGGACGCCCAGTCGATAGTTGATCGACACCACCACCACGCCTTCTGACGCCAGGCGCGCGCCGTCATACAGGGTCTCGCGGCTCGACCCGGTGACCAGGGCGCCCCCGTGGATCCAGACGATGACCGGGGCCTTTTGCGCATCGGCTGGCGACCAGACGTTCAGCGTCAGACAGTCCTCGCTGGTTCGGCCCAGGTCCGAGGAATAGATCGTCTGCACGCGCGGCGTCGGCTGGACGCAGGCCGGGCCGAAGTCGCGGGCGTCGCGCACGCCAGTCCAGCGCGGCGCGGCGACGGGCGGACGCCAGCGGCCCTGCCCTACCGGGGGCACGGCGTAGGGCACGCCCTTGAAGGCGCGAATTCCGTCAGCCGTCACGCCAGACAGGTCTCCGGCCGGGGCGTGGACCACCGCCCGCTCCGGCGGGCTGGCGACGAGCGACGACGCGACCGCGCCGGAGGCGCAGAGACCGAGGGCGGCCGCCAGGCCGAGGGCGGTGCGGCGCGCCAATGTTGCGATCCTGCGGCTCATTGGGAAACCTCCGTAGGGGTGCGGCGGCCCAGCACACGCGCGAGCCACAGGAACAGGCCGATAGCCAGAAGATAGAAGGGCACAAGCGTATAGAGGGCCATCTGCAGCGAATGATCCGGGTGGCTGGCGCGGAAGAAGTCGCTGGCCGCCCCGACATAGGTCGGCCCCAGGCCCAGGCCAATGAAGTTCATCACCAGCAGCAACAGGGCGCCCGACATGACCCGCTGATTGGGCCGGACCTCGGCCTGGACCAGGGCGACAGACGACGACAGGTAGAAATAGTTCAGGAAGGTCGGGCCGGTCAGGAAGGCCAGAGCCAGGGGCCAGGTCGGCGCCCAGACGAAGGCGCAATAGAAGGGAATGGCCAGAACCAGCGACAGGGCCGGCACGAGGCCATAGGCGCGCTTTGACCGGCGGGTGAAGCGGTCGATGGCCCAGCCCGAACAGAAGATGCCCGCGCTCATCCCCACGCCCACGACCAGGGCGTACCAAACGGCGACGTCGGCCAGCGCCATGCCTTTTTCCCGCATCAGAAACAGGGTGGCGAAGTTGCCCAGCCCATAGGTGATGAACTGGGTCGCGCCGCTGCCGAAGGAGGCCAGGAGCAGGGCCGGATTGGTGAAGAACATCTTCAGCGTCTCCAGAAAACCCGCCTTGTGCTGCACGGCGCCCACGGCCAGCCCATCCAGCCCGCCACGCCGGGGTTCGCGCACCGCGAAGACAACCGCGATCGCCGCCACGATCCCAACCGCGCCCACCACCAGGAAGGCGTCACGCCAGCTGAAGGCGGCGGCGATCGAGGCGCCGAAGGCGATGCCCAAGGCCGCGCCGATGGGCGGCCCCAGATTATAGAGCCCCAAGGCCATCCCGCGCCGATGCGGCGGGAAATAATCGGCGATGATGGCGTAGGACGGGGGCACCCCGCCCGCCTCGCCGAACCCCACCGTCATGCGCGCCACGGCCAGCTGCGTATAGGTTCGCGACAGGCCGCACGCCACGGTCGCCGCGCTCCAGATGCCGCAGGCGATGGCCAGGACGCGCACCCGATTGGTCCGGTCGGCCAGCCATCCGACCGGGATGGCGATAAAGCAGTAGAACATCGCGAAATAGAGCCCGCCCAGCAGGCCCAACTGACTGTCGGTGATCTGCAGACTGTCCTGGATCGGCTTGGCCAGGATGGACAGCAGCTGTCGGTCCAGGAAGTTCAGCACATAGATGAACCACAGCGCGCCGAGCGCCACCCAGGCGCGCGCCCCGACCCCCTGGCCCGGCGGCGCAGCCGTCATCGGCCCATCGGGAACAATCGCTTCGGGCTGGCTCATGGTCGTTTCCTCGTGATGCGGACCTGACGGCCCGTCTATTTTTCGGGGTGGGTCAGCGCCTGATAGACGAAGGTGCGCGCCCGGTTTCGGAACTCGCTGCTGACGGGGTCCGCCAGACGCTGAATCATGCCGACGAAGACGATGTCGTTCTCCGGGTCGATCCAGAACCAGGTCCCGCCGCCGCCCCCCCAGCTCAGCGTGCCGCGCCCCTCGACCATGCCGATCCGGCGCGGATCCATGGCCACGGCGAAGTCTAGCCCGAAGCCGAAGGCGGGATTGAAGGGCAGCAGCCGCAAGGGATTTGAGACGGCCAGAACCGCATCCGGCACCACATTGGTCGACATCAGGGCGACGGACGCGGGCGACAGCACGCGCACCCCGTCCAGTTCGCCGCCGTTCAGGATCATCTGGCAGAAGCGGGCGTAGTCCGAGGCGGTGGACACCAGCCCTCCGCCCCCGCCCTCGAACGGCGGAGCTTTGGTGAAGTCGTTGATTGGCATGTCGAAGGCCTCGGTCGCCGGCTTCAGCCTCCCCGTCCCGTCGTCGCAATACATGGCCGCCAGCCGGTGGGCATTGTTCGGCCGCGTCTGGAAGCCGGTATCCGCCATGCCAAGCGGAGCGAAGATGCGGCTTTGCAGAAAATCGCTGAAGCTCTGGCCCGACAGCCGCTGGACGATCAGCCCCTGCAGGTCGGCGGCGATGGAATAGAACCACTCCGTGCCCGGCTGGAACATCAGGGGCAGTTCGGCGACGCGCTGGACCATCTGTTCCAGACTTTCGGCGCGCAGCACGCCGGCCTCGCGATAGGCGCGCTCCACAGGGTGGATATCGAACAGTCCGTAGCCGAAGCCCGCCGTATGACTGAGCAGTTCGCGCATGGTGGGCGGGCGGTGGGCGGGCGTCGTCTGGATCGCGCCGCTGGCGTCACGCCCGGCGAAGACGTTCAGATCGGCCAGTTCCGGCAGGAACCGCGTCACCGGGTCGTCCAGGCTCCAGCGTCCCGCCTCGAACAGGATCATCAGGGCCACGCCCGCGACCGGCTTGGTCATGGAATAGATGCGGAAGATGGCGTCGCGCCCCAAAGGCGCCTCGGACGTCAGATCGGCCTTGCCGTGGGTGTCGAAGGCCACGACCCGGCCGTGCCGCATCAACAGTGTGGCGGCGCCCGCCACATGACCCGCCTCGACCATGCCGGCCATATAGGCGTCGAGACGCCCCAGCCGTTCGGAATCGAAGCCGACCGCCTCCGGGCTGGAGGCGAAGGCCAGGCCGACTGCGTCAGCCATGCCCCGGTCCTTCCCGCGCGTCCGCCCGGCTGCGGCAGATGCCGATGAAGCCGTGCGCCATGAACTCGGCCATCCGCGCTTTGGCCGCCTCGAAGTCGTCGGACCGGCACAGGCCGTCCGAGAGCCGGTCGATCCGCCCGGTGCGCGCCAGGGTCAGGGTCAGGGCGCCCGAGACGAAATGATAACCCCAGAAGATGTCCTCGTCCGATGCGTCGGGCATGGCGTTCTTGAGCAGGCTGATCAGGCGGAGCACCACCGGGTCGTAAAGCCGATCCATGATCTCCGCGCCCCAGGCCGGCGTGTTGTTGATCTGGGCGCTAAGCGAGCCGAAGTTGCGCCACCCCTCCCCGCCGGTCGAATAGGTGTCCAGGTCGGTGTCCAGGAACGCCCTCAGCGCGCCCTCCACGGTCGGCTTGCCGTCCACCGACCGTTCATAGGCGTCCAGCGCATCCATCCGGCGGCCGCTGGTCACCGGCGCCCGGCGCGCCAGAACCTTGTCGAACACGTCCTGCTTGTCGGTGAAATAATAGTGGACCAGCGACTTATGGACCCCGACCTTATCGGCGATGTCCTTGATCGTGACAGCGGAAAAGCCGTTTTGCGAGAACAGGGCCTCGGCCGCGTCCAGCAGTTGCTCCAGGGTTTCGGCGCGCTGCTCGGCCTTGCTGCGCGGCTTGCGGGGCGACTTGGACATGACCACAACCTCAAGACGGGCCGGCGCGGTCCTTGGACGACGCACCGGCTCCATGACGGAAACGGCGCCCATCCTATGCGCCTCCATAGATGGCGCGAAGCTGCGTCTTGTCGATCTTTCCGGTCGCGGCCAGGGGCATGGTGTCGACCCGCACGATCCGGTCGGGAATCCACCAATCGGCGACCCGGCCCTTCAGACTGGCCGTCAGCGCGTGGTCGTCCAGCGCCTCGCCCTGCGCCGGTTCGATCACCATCAGGGGCCGTTCGCCCCATTTGCCATCCACCCGGCCGATCACCGCCACCAGACCCACCGCCGGCAGAGCGCCGACGATGTCCTCGATCTCGACCGGATTGATCCATTCCCCGCCCGACTTGATCAGGTCCTTGGACCGCCCCGCCAGGGTCAGATTGCCCGCGTCGTCCAGACTGGCCAGATCGCCGGTGTCGAACCAGCCCTGGGCGTCCACCGCATCGACGGCCGCCCCGAAGTAGCGGCGCGTGACGCTGTCGCCCCGCACCTTCAGCCGTCCGACCGTGTTGCGCTGGTCCGCCAGCGGCGCGCCATCCTCGTCGGTCAACAGCAGGTCCAGCCCCATCGCCGGCCGCCCCGATCCATGCGGCCCGCCGATATCGGCTGTCGGCGGCGAGATGGCGCCCAGCGGCGAAAGCTCGGTCATGCCCCAACTGGTCTGAACCACCACGCCCAGCCGGCTCTCCATCCGCCGCAGCAGAGCGTCGGGACAACTGGACCCGCCGATGATGATCCTTTGCAGACTTGGGGTCTCGCCCCCGACCGCATCCAGATGATCGAGCAGACCCAGCCACACCGTCGGCACCCCGACCGCAACGGTCGCTTCGTGCTGCTGGATCAGCCGCGCCAAGGACGCCCCATCCGTCGCCCGCCCAGGCAGGATCAGCCCCGCGCCCACCGCCGGTGCGGCGAACGGCAGGCCCCAGGCGTTGGCGTGAAACATCGGCACGGCCACCAGCACCCGGTCGCGCGCCGTCAGCGCCATGGCGTCCGCCTGAAGCGCGCGCAGGGTGTGCAGATAGTTGGAGCGGTGGGTATAGCCGACGCCCTTGGGCGCCCCCGTCGTTCCCGAGGTGAAACACAGACCCGCCAGCGTGCGCTCGTCGAACGCCCCCCACGCGACCGCCCGGCCGCGCTCCGCCAACAGGGTCTCCAGCGCATCGACGGGCAGGCCGCCTTCACCATCGTCCGTATCGCCATCCAGCAGGATCAGCCGTTCCAGCGAGGGGCACGCCGCCGCCAGATCCCGAGCCAGGTCGGACAGGCCGGCGCCGACCGCCAGCACCCGGTCGCCGACCTCGGTGATCATGGTCGTCAGATGCGCGACCGTCAGGCGCGGATTGAGGGTGTGGCACGTCAGGCCGACGCCCATGGCCCCGTACCAGACCTCCAGATGATGCTGTGTGTTCCAGGCCAGGGTCGCGATCCGGTCGCCTGGCCTCAGCCCCAGGTCCAGCAGCGCGCCCGACAGACGGTTGGCGCGCCGACGCAGGTCGGCATAGCCGAGCACGGCGTCCCCCGCCCCGCCCGCCGTCACGACCGTCTTGCGCCCATGCCATTTCGCGCCGTGATCCAGAAAACGATCCACGGTCAGGGCGTAGTCTTGCATGGGATCGAAGGCGGCAGGCGGCATACGCGAAGGGGTTCCGTGAGATCAGCCAGGGCGGCGGGACGACGACGTGCGCCGCCCGCCTTGGCGCAGGGATCAGAAGGTGCGGGTCAGATTGACGCCGTACTGTCGGGGCGGCCCGGCGTAGCGAAGCCCGGAGTTGATGGCGGCGATATAGGTCTCGTCCGTGGCGTTCAGCGCATAGGCCGTCCAGGTCCACTGGCCCGTGTTCAGCCGGACCGAGGCGTTCACGATATCACGCGCACCCAGCCGGTCGCCCAGCGCCGCATTGTTGAAGATGGTGGTCCAGCTTTCGCCGATATGGGCGTAGTCCACTCGCGGCGTCAGCGTCATGTTCGCCCCTATCGGGAAGGCGTATTCGATCCCGGCGTTGAAGGTGAACTCCGGCGCATAGCTCTTGGTGTTGCCCGCGATGTTGACGCAGTTGGCGCTGGCCGGTCCCGTGGACGGATCGCAGAGGCCCGTCCGTCCCAGACGCGGATCGGCGCCGAAGAAGTCGCCCATTTCAGAGTTGGACACCGACCCGGCGATGTCGAACGACAGCGGCCCGAACCGGCCTTGGGCCGAGGCTTCCAGACCCATGATCTTGGTGTCGCCCTGGACGTTCTGGATGCGGCTGATCTGGGGATACTGCGGGTCGCCTATGTTGACCTGGTAATCCTGATAGACGGTGTAATAGGCGCCGATCTGGGTGCGCAGTCGGCCGTCCAGCAAGGTCGACTTCCACCCCAGCTCGTAGTCGATCAGGTCTTCGGCGCCGAAGGTCTGGGCCGGACGATACAGGTTGGGCGCGTTCAGACCGCCCATCTTGTGCCCCGTCGCCACGAAGCCATAGACGAAGTTGGCGTCGTCCATCTTCCAGTTCACCGTGACCTTGCCGGTCACCTTGTCGTCCTTGACCTTGTCGTCCTGGAACAGAACGATCCCGAGCTGCGGATAGGTCGTATAGACGTCGTCGTTGGTCGACACCGAATGGGCGTAGCGCGCCCCGACCTGCAGCTGCAGCCGGTCGCTGATGTCGTAGCTGACCTGGCCGAAGACGGCGGCGGTTTCCTTGGGCGTGTCACCCCACAGGTAGATATCCAGGACGTTCTCGGGGAAACCGATCCGGTATTCGGCCGTGGGGAAGGTCTTGGCCGGGAAACGGGCCATGTCGTATTGATAATAGAGGCCCAGCAGCCATTTCAGTCGCTGCTGATCCGGCGAGATCAGGTTGAACTCCTGTGACCAGACCTCTTCGTCCAGTTGATCGACAAAGGTGTTGTTCAGCGCCGATGTGCCGTCCAGATCGGTGGCGAAGCGCGAGCGGCCGGCCTGATAGCCGGTGATCGACTTCAGCGTCATGCCGCTGTCGAACACATAGCTGACGTTCAGCGACGAGCGCACGAACTCGTCATGCGCCTCGTTCGGGCCGTTCGAGGTGATGTGGAACGGGTCGTTGGTCGCCAGCGCCGGATCGGCCGGATAGCCGCCCAGATCGATGTTGTTGTAATCGGTCTTCCACAACACCTTCAGCGCGTCGGTCGGCTGCCACAACAGGCTGGCGCGCACGCTGTTGGAATCCACCGCGCCCGGACGACCGCGATAGGGTCCGGTGATGGTGTAGAAGCTGTCGCGCGTCTCATGATTGAAGGCCAGACGCGCCGCCAGGGTTTCGCTGAGCGGCAGGTTGATCGCGCCCTGAAGCTTGATGTCGTTGTAGTTTCCGGCTTGGCCGAAAACATAGCCGTTGATGCCCGAGAAGTCGGGATTGCGCGCCGTGATGAAGACCGCACCCCCGGTCGCATTAGCCCCGGCGAAGGTGCCCTGCGGTCCCCGCAACAACTCCAGACTGCCGATGTCGTAATAGGGCTCGGTCTGGAAATAGGCCGGGAAGGCCGCCACGCCGTCGCGATAGGTGATGACCCCCACGCCCACGGCCGTCGTCGCCTCGGACTTGCCGATGCCGCGCACATTGAAGAAATTGCCCTGACCGAAGTTCTGAACCGTGGTGGACGGCGCCGCGAACTGCAGTTGGTCCAGGGACAGCACGCCCTTGGCGGCCAGGTCTTCGCCACTCAGGACCGTGGCGGCGACGGCGGTCGTCTGAAGATTGCTGGTGCGGCGTTCGGCGGTGACCACCACGTCGCCCAGAACGGCGGCCTTGTCCTTGTCCGCCTGGGTTTCAGCAGGGTCGGCCTGCTGGGCCTGCGCTGCTCCACCCCACAGAAGCGCAACGGCGGACGCCGTAATCCAGAGCCTGCGGCCCATGATCGATCCTTCCCGATGTTTCCTCGGCGCTCTTCGGCGCCATGACCGGACGTTCACACCGATCGCGCGCCTTGTCAACTTCACTAGTCGACGGGTGAATATTGACCTGTCGACCAACGCCGGGTCAGGATGCGGTCAACATCGGCTTCCGTCCGATGATTGTTTCTGGAGGAAGACCATGACCATCGACCTGAACGGCCGCACGGCCATCGTCACCGGCGCCGGCGGCGGCCTGGGTCGCACCCACGCCCTGGCCCTCGCCCGCTATGGCGCGAAGGTGGTGGTCAACGATCTGTCGCCCGATGGCGTTCACGCTGTGGTCGAGGAAATCATTCGGTCTGGCGGCGAGGCCCTGCCCCAGGTTTGCAGCGTGACCGATCGCGCCGCCGTCCAGTCCATGGTCGCCTCGACCGTCGATCACTGGGGCGCGGTCGATATCCTTGTGAACAACGCCGGCATCCTGCGCGACAAGACCTTCGCCAAGATGGACCTGGACGACTTCGCCGCCGTCGTCGACGTCCACCTGATGGGGTCCGTCAATGTGACAAAGGCGGCCTGGTCCCATATGCGCGAGCGGAACTATGGTCGGGTGATCTTCACCACCTCCTCTTCAGGCCTCTATGGCAACTTCGGCCAGGCCAACTACGGCGCGGCCAAGATGGCCCTGGTCGGCCTGATGCAGACCCTGGCGCTGGAGGGCGAACGCCATGGCATCCGCGTCAACTGCCTGGCGCCCAGCGCCGCGACCCAGATGACCGAAAGCCTCTATTCGGCCGAAGATCTGAAGGGTCTGTCCTCCGACCTGGTCAGCCCCGGCGTGGTCGCCCTCGCCGCCGCCGACGCCCCTACCCGCATGATCCTTCTGGCCGGCGCCGGCGCCTTCGAACAGGCCAATATCACCCTGACCCGGGGCGTCCACATCGGCGCCGCCCCCGACGCCGCCGACCAGATTCAGGCCAACTGGCCCCGGATCACCGACCGCACCGACGAACAGGTCCCCGCCTCGGGCGCCGCGCAATACAATCACGAGGTTCACCACCCGGATCGACGCGCATGACATGCTGGAAGATCGCGCCGATCCGGCAGCCTCTTCCGGCCTGATCGGCCAGAGTCTGGTGAGGGTTCTGGTTCTCCCTCCCCCCACCGCAACGCGAGCAGGACCATCCCGTCGCGAGGATCGACCCAGACGGCCTTGCCGCGATCGCGCACCAGGATCGCCCTGGCCTGCCCCACGACCAAGACGCCGCGTCCCTTTTTGTCGGGGAAGCTGACGCCCGAGACGCGCAGGTCCGGGTCGGCGGCCTGAGCGCGGGCCATCGAACCGCTGAGGAAGCTTCGCCCGTCCGGCGACAGCCAATCCAAAGTTGACAATTTTGATATGTTATAACATCACCTCCCGCTCGTTTTGGGGGGGCTTGCGTTGAGTTTTCGTTTCGTCACACATGCCATGGCCGCTGGCGCGGTGTCGGCATTCGCTTCAGGCGTATCGGCCGAGGATACAACGCAACCGCCCCAAGCCTTGCCTGAGGTGGTGGTGACGGCGACGGCGACGCCGCGCGCGCTGCAGACCGCGCCCGCCAGCGTGACGGTAGTGGACCGACAGGCGCTGTCGCGTCGACCCGTTCAGGACTTGACCGACGTGCTGCGCGACGTGCCGGGCGTGACGGTCAATGGCGCGGGCTTGACGCGGCGCGGGATTTCCATCCGGGGCATGCCCAGCGAACACACGCTTTTCCTGGTCGATGGTCGTCGTGTGAACGGCTCGGCCAGCGCCATAGCCCACGCGGATTTCGAGCTGAACTGGGTTCCAGTCGAGGCGATGGATCGGGTGGAGATCGTGCGCGGGCCGATGTCGTCGCTCTATGGGTCGGAAGCCTTGGGCGGGGTGGTCAATGTCATCACCCGGAGCGCGACCGATTCGTGGCGCGGCAGTCTGCGGGCCATGGGCGGGCTGCGCGAGGATGGACGCGGCGGCGAGACCTATCAGCTCGGCGCCTATGCCGGTGGACCGCTACTTCAGGACCGTCTGGGCCTCAGCCTTTATGCGGAATCGAAGGCGCGAGGCGACACGCCCCAAGCCCCAAACGCGCGTCTATCAGACCTCGAGGCCCGCGAGGCGCTGTCGGGTTCGGCCACGCTCAGTTGGACGCCGGACGCAGCCCAGCGGATCGACTTCACCATTCTGGCCGGTCGCGACGATCGATCGCGCAACACCGCGACCACAGCCGCGCAACCGGTCTATTACCGCTACGCCGATGCGGTTGATCGTCGGCAGTACGCCCTGTCGCATACGGGGCGTTGGGGCTGGGGTGACAGTGTGCTGCGCGCCTATCGCTCCACCCTGGATCGGACCAACACCGCCACCAACGGCCAGACGGCGTCCCGCCCGGTCGGGATGCAGGAAGACATCGTCGATGGGCGCGTCACGGCGGATCCCATCGCGGGCCACCGCCTAAGCGTCGGCGGCGAGTGGCGCCGCGAGGCGTTGCAGGACGCCGCCGCAGCCGTCTCCGGCGTTCTGACCAGCGAACGCTACGCCGTATTCGCCCAGGATGAGTGGGCGCTGACGCCCAGCCTGTCCCTGACCGGTGGCGCGCGTTTCGACCATCATGACCAGTATGGATGGCAGACAAGCCCACGGCTCTACGCCGTCTGGACGCCACTCGAAGGTCTTACCCTCAAGGGCGGCGGCGGCCGGGGTTTCAAGTCGCCCAGCCTGAAGCAACTGTCGCCCGAGTTCGTGACGGTGGCTGCGGGCGGTCGCTTCACCGTCTATGGCAATCCCGATCTGAAGCCGGAAATCGGCACATCCTATGAGGCGTCGGCGGAGTATCGCCGCGACGGCTGGGCCGTGCGTCTGGGCGGTTTCTCCAATGACATCGAGAATCTGATCGAAACGCGCTGCACGGCCTTCTGCGGCGTTCGCGGGCGCGAGGTGCGGTTGTATCAGAACATCAACGAGGCCCGGATCACCGGACTCGAAGCGGGCGCGGAGACCCGGCTTCCCGCCGGATTCAGCCTGCGCGGCGACTATACCTATCTGGACAGCGAGAACCGGACGACCAACCAACCGCTGTCGGAACGACCGCGCCACAGCGGCCATGCGACCCTGCGCTGGGAGCCCGACGATCACCGCTTCGTGCAGTTGCGCGGCGAATATGTGGGCGAGCAGCTGATGTTGTCGAACGCAGTTCAGTACGCCGTGCCGGACTATGCGCTGGTGTCGCTGGAAGGGGGGCTTCGGCTGGAGGAGAACCTGTGGGTCCGCGCCGGGGTGCAGAACCTGGGCGATGTGCGGCTGGCGAATGAATCGGCCTATTTCTCATTCGCCGAGCCTGGGCGGTTCTACTATCTCGGCTTCACGGCGGGGTTCTGAGCCCTTGCGGCGTATCCTGCAGACGCTGCTGCTGGCGGGCTTCTGGGCTTTCGTCGTCGTGGGCGGCGCGGGAGCGCAAACGGCCCCCGTTCTGCGGGTGAACGTCATCGGCAGCGACTTCGTCCTGCCGGCCAAATACGGACGGCTGGCCGGGTTCGCCGCGCCCGAGGGTGTGGCGGTCCAGGGGTGGTCGCTGTCGGCCCTGCCTGAGGCGACGGCGTGGAACGACGCCGACCTTATCCTTCTGGATACGCCGCGACCGGCCGACGTCGAGGCGGTGGAGGCGCGCATCGGAGAGGCGCTGCGTGCACGGGGCGGACCCTGGGTGCGGGTCGGCGGCGGTCCGCCGGCGTTCGGCGGCCTGCCGCCCGAGACGGGCCGCAGGATCGCGGCCTATTACGCCGCCGGAGGGCGACAGAACTTCACCGCCCTGTTCGCCTATCTGAAGCAATGGAAGATGGGCGACGACCTGTCGGTTCCGCCACCGGCCCCGCTGGGCGCGGTCGGCTATTATCATCCGGCGGCGTCAAGCTTTGCCGCGGCAGCCTTGCCGGCCTGGCTGTCGGCGCGTGCCGAACGTCCCCGCGCCGCCATACTGATCGGCGCATCAACGGTGGCGGATGACGACACGACCGTCGTCGACGCCCTGATCGCCGCCCTGGACGCCAAGGGGATTGATGGCGTGGCGTTGTGGTTCGACCAACGCGCGCCGCGGGGCCTGATCGAGGCCGTTCAGCCGTTGAGCCCCGACCTGCTGATCAATACACAGCACATCGTCGCCGGGGGCGTCGTCCGCGATCAACTGGTCGAACTGGACCTACCCGCCGCCATGACCTTTTCCTACCGAGAGGGCGACGCAGACGCTTGGCGACGGGCCTCCGCCGGTTTGAACAGTCGTTCGGCCGCGGCCCTTCTGGCGCCTGCCGAAACCTGGGGGATGAGCGATCCCATGATCGTTTCGGCCGTCGATCACGGCGCCCTGATTCCTATCCCCGAGCAGATCGAGGCCGTCGCCGCCCGCGCCGCGCGCCAGATCACCCTGCGCCGGACCCCGAACGGGCAGAAGCGTCTGGCGCTGATGTTCTGGAACCATCCGGGCGGGGAAGCCAATATCTCGGCCTCCAACCTCAATGCGCCGCGCAGCCTCGAGGCGCTGAGCACGGACCTGAACGCCGCCGGATACGCCATTCCAGCCCTGTCAGAAGCCCGCTGGATCGCGGCGGCGCGCGCCATGCTGGGCGCCTTCTACCGGCATGAGACTTTGGACGATCTGCCGTCGCAGGGGCTGGCCGTCACCCTGCCGGTCGCCCGCTACCGGGCTTGGCTGGATGGTTTGCCAGCGACCAGTCGCGATCCGATCCTGGCCCGCTGGGGCGATCCGGCGCGGCATTGGTCCGTTCGAACCGTGGATGGCGAGCCCGTCTTCCTGATCCCCGCATTCAGCGACGGCGCCTTGACCGTCCTGCCGCAGCCGCCGCGTGCGGCGCGCGTGGGCGAGGCCTATCACGATGTCGCCGCGCCGCCCGACCATCTCTACCTCGCGGCCTATCTGTGGGTGCGGGAGGTTAGTCAGGCGAACGCCGTGATCCACCTGGGAACCCATGGCACGCAGGAGTTTCTGCCGGGCAAGGATCGCGGTCTGGCGGTCACGGACCACGCCTTCCTGGCGCTTGGCGACCTGCCGGTCATCTATCCCTACATTCAGGACAATATCGGCGAAGCCACCCAGGCCAAGCGCCGTGGTCGCGCCGTCACCGTCAGCCACCAGACGCCGCCCTTCGCCCCTGCGGGATTGAACGACGAACTCAAGACCCTGCACGACCTGATCCACCAGTATCTCCAACTCGACGAGGGCGGGGTGCGGGACGCGGTCGCCGACCAGATCCTGCGCCTGGCCAGCGCGCGTCATATCGATGCGGACATGGGCTGGACGCCGGCCAGGGCGCGAGCGGACATGCCGGTCTTCCTGGGCGAGTTGCATGACTATCTGCACCAGGTCGGCGGGGCGCCGACGCCGATGGGCCTGCACACTTTCGGGCGCGCGGCGTCGCCCGACCACCGGCTGATCACCGTGCTGCAGCAGTTGGGTCGACCCTTCTTCGACGCCTTGGGCGAAACCGAGAGCGAAACCCTGGCCCAAGACGAAGCGGGCCTTCACGCCAGCCGCGCCTTCACCGTCCTGAAGGCCTATCTGCGCGACGGCGCCCTGATCGAGACCGCCGATCCGGCCCTTCGCGAGCAACTGACGCGCGCGCGCCTGCTGGATCGGCGCCTGGCCGACACCGGCGAGATGGAGGGGCTGCTCCAGGCGCTTGGGGGGCGTTTCGTCCGTCCCGGCGAAGGCGGCGATCCCATCCGCAATCCGGACGCCGTAGGGGGGCGCAATCTCTACGCCTTCGAGCCGGACAAGATGCCGGCCTCGGCCGCCTATGCCGCTGCGGCCGGCGCCCTGAAGAGTTTGACGGACGCCTACGCTGTCGAGCATGACGGTCGCCCCCTGACCAAGCTGGCGATCACCCTGTGGTCGTCCGAGACCATCCGCACCCTGGGCTTGCCCGAGGGTGAGATCCTTCACGCGCTGGGACTGCGTCCCCGGTGGGACGAGGGCGGGCGGGTCGTCGCACTGGACATCATTCCGGCGTCGGAGCTGGGTCGCCCCCGCATCGATGTCGTCGTTCATGCGACCGGCGTCTATCGCGATCAGTTCGACGGCTTTCTCAGGCTTCTGGCCGATGCCGTCGATCGCATCGTCGCCCTGGACGAGCCGGACGATCCGGTTGCGAAAAACAGCCTTATCGCCGCCCGGCGTCTGATGACCCAAGGGGTCGCCGCCTCAGAGGCCGCCGCGCTCGGCCGGGCCCGCATCTTCAGCAACGCGCCGGGCGATTACGGCAGCGGCCTGCCCGAGGCGGTGCGCGATACGACGGGCTGGGACGATCCGGCCACCCTGGCCGACCCCTTCCTGGATCGGCTGGGCTATGTCTATGGCGCAGGTCGCTGGGGCGCCAAGATCGAGGGCGCCGACGTCTTCGCCGCCCAGCTGGCCGGGGTCCAGGCCGCCGCCTTGTCGCGCTCCAGCAATCTGCACGGGGTCCTGTCGACCGATCATCCCTTCGAATATCTGGGCGGTCTGTCGCTGGCCATCCGACGGGCGGGCGGGGCCGCGCCCTCGCTCTACGTCACCGATGCACGGGCGGGCGCGCCGCGTACGGTCGCCGCGCGCGACTTCCTGGCCGCCGAGATGCGCAGCCGCTACCTGAACCGCAGCTGGATTCAGGCCATGCAGGCCGAGGGCTATGCCGGGACCCTGGCCGTGGTGGATCTCGCCGACAATCTGTTCGGCTGGCAGGCGACGGCGCCGGACATGGTTCGGGCGGACCAATGGCAGGCCCTGCATGACGTCTATGTCCGCGACGAGCGGGGCCTGGGCGTTCGCGAGTGGTTCGCGACGAACAATCCCTCGTCCGAACGCCAGGTGTTGAACCTGCTGAAGGACGCCATCCGCAAGGGGTTCTGGTCCCCCGACGATCAGACGCGCCGGGAACTCGATGCGCGACTGGCCCAGATTGACGCCTCGGCTTCACGCGCCGTTGTCGGCTTCGGCCGGGACGCCGCGACACCGCAGTCGGCCTCGATGGGGCTCCGACCTGCGTCCCGGCCCGCGTCCGATCAGGCTAAGGCGAAAGCGCCCGCTAAACCGACGCCAGACACAGTCAGCGGCCAGGTCTTGGAAAGAATCGCCCCCCAACAGGCCCAGCCGTCGCCGTCTCCTTGGGGCGCCCTGGTTCTCCTTCTCGTCTTCCTCTGCGGCGGCGCCAGCCGTCTTGTCATCCGTCGAAAGCTCGCCCATGCCCCAGTTTGAAGCCGGCCTCTATCAGGTCTCCAGCCTGTTTTTGATCCCGGCCCTTGTCCTGATCCTGGCCGCCCTGGTTTACGCCGTCTTCGCCCTTGGCGCCTTTCTTGTGGAAGGCGTCCAGCGTCGCCGCGCAGACTGGCGCTCCTCCCTCTCGCGCCGGCAGGCTCAGACGGATGCGGCCAGCGACGATCTGGAGCTGATGATCCTGAAGGACCTCGAAGGCCTTCGCATCGTGTCGCGCAGCGCCCCCATGCTTGGACTGGTGGCCACCATGATCCCGATGGGGCCGGCGCTGCTGTCGCTGGGCCGAGGCGATGCGTCCGGCGTGGGCCAGAACATGGTGGTCGCCTTTTCCGGCGTCACCCTGGCGCTGATCGCCGCCAGCATCGCCCACTATGTCCTGACGGTGCGCCGACGGTGGCTGCTGCAGGACCTGCGCGCCATCGAACGCGCGCAAGAGGCCCGCTGATGCGGTTCCTGGACGAAGACGACGACGACCCGATCACCTCGGTCGTCAATCTGGTGGACCTGTTCGTGGTCATCATCGCCATCCTGCTGGTGGTGCTGGTCCAGAACCCGCTCAACCCGTTCAACGCCCGCAATGTCGTCGTGATCGAAAACCCCGGCCAAGCCCATATGCGGATCACGGTGAAGGACGGAGAACAACTGACCCGCTATGAATCCCAAGGTCGGATCGGTGAGGGCCAGGGCGAGAAGGCCGGGTCCGCCTATCGGCTTCCCAACGGCAATCTGATCTACGTGCCGGAATAGGCGACATCGGCCTAGAAGCGCTCTGACGACCCGAAAATCGAAGCGCGCGATGCGGCGCTCGTTAGATCAGCCCTCGGCCGGGGATTGGCGCCGCCCGCGTTGTAGAAGCGAAGCACGTTGTCCAGGTCGCCGAACAGGCCGGTGTGCATGTAGGGCGCGGTCTTTCGCACGCCGAGCAGGCTGGGCGTGCGGAACGCGCCGACGTCCTGCGACCGGCCTGTCACTTGGTAACGTCCGAGATCTTTCAATCCACGCCCATAGAAGTGAAGGCCAAGGTTGTGGAACTTCTGGTCGGTTTCCGGCGGATGTGATCCGTCATGCGGTGTGGGCGCACTTTCGGTCCAGCCTCAGTTTTCGCGACGTCGAGGAGATGATGGCCGGCGCAGGATCGACGTCAGCTATGAGACGATCCGGTGCTGGACGATCACGTTCGGACCGCTGATCGCGCGGTGATTGAAGAAGCGGAGATGGGCTTCGACGGCGCTGTCTGGACGAGGTCTTCTGCTGAACCGGTGGCAAACAGATGTATCTGTGGCGGGCCTTGGACGACGAGGGCGAGGCCGTGGACGTCGCCGTCCAGCAAAAACGCGACATGGACGCAGCAGTGAGGCTCCTGAAGCGGCTTTTACACAGTCAGCCTGTCGAGCCTGAATCTATCACTACCAACGAGTCTCACTACGCACGCCGCCGTTTACAACACCTGCAACATTCAACGCCATCTTATCAGCAGACGCACTCTCCAAGCCTTCCGTGACGATGCGGCCGCCGCATGGCCACGGCTTTCGTCTGATGGGGGGCTGTTAGCGGGCTTTTCAACTTGGCGATCTCAACTTGACGATGCCTTGGTAGGTCATGCGGCGTGGTCCTGAATGAGCAATCCAGCCAGACGGCGGGCGATGATGGACTCGGCGTCGGCGATCATGGTCGCCAGCAGGGCCTCACAGGTCGGGATGTCGTGGATCAGACCCTGGACCTGGCCGGCCCAGATCAGACCCCGGTCCAGATCGCCGGTCTCCAGCGCCTCCCGCCCTAGCGCGCCGGAGACAAGCGGACGGACATCCTCGAAGACAGCGCCGGGGCTGCGAGATCGGGCGACGACCTCGTCCGAAACGCTGTTCCTGGCGACGCGGCCTGTGTTGTGAAACTGACGAAAGATGAGATTGGTCGCGCGCTCGTCATTGGCCACGATGAACTGTTTGATCTTGTCGTGGATCGGCGCCTCGACCGTGGCGCAGAAGCGGGTGCCCATATTGACCCCCTCGGCGCCCAGCGCCAGGGCGGCCGCCAGTCCGCGTCCATCGGCGATGCCGCCCGAGGCGATGACCGGGATAGAGACCTTGTCCACGGCCGCAGGGATCAGGACCAGGCCCGGGATGTCGTCCTCGCCGGGGTGGCCGGCGCACTCGAAACCGTCGATGGAGATGACGTCGACACCCATGCGCTCTGCCGAGACGGCATGGCGCACGGCTGTGCATTTGTGCAGCACGGTGACGCCGTGCGATTTGAAGTCCTCGACATGCGCCTGCGGCTTGTGGCCGGCGGTTTCGACGATGGTGATGCCGCTTTCGATGATCGCCTTGCGGTACTCGGCATAGGGCGGCGGACTGACCGAGGGCAGGATGGTCAGGTTCACGCCGAACGGCTTGTTCGTCATCGTGCGGCAGCGATCGATCTCGCGGCGAAGCGCATCGGGCGAGCCCGGCGTCAGGCCGGTAATGAGGCCCAGACCGCCGGCGTTGGAGACGGCGGCGGCCAGTTCGGCGCGGCCCACCCACATCATTCCGCCCTGCACCACCGGATGCTGGATGCCGAGCAATTCGGTCAGACGGGTCCGAATGGCCATTACACGTCGCCTCCCTGCACACGACCGCCGATCATCACAACGCTTCCACGATCGTCACATTGGCGACGCCGCCGCCCTCGCACATGGTCTGAAGGCCGTATCGCTTGCCCCGCGCGCGCAGGGCGTGGACCAGGGTCGCCATCAGCTTCGTGCCTGACGCGCCAAGCGGATGGCCCAGGGCGATGGCCCCGCCATTGACGTTCAGTCGGTCTGGGTCGGCGTCCAGCGCTTGAAGCCACGCCAGAGGTACGGGCGCGAACGCCTCGTTGACCTCATAGAGGTCGATATCCTGGATGCGCATCCCGGCTCGCTTCAAGGCGCGCTGGGTGGCGGGAATGGGTTCTTCGAGCATGATGACCGGATCGCCGGCGGTGACGGCGAAGCTGTGGATGCGACCGATCGGCGTCAGGCCGTAACGCTTCAGCGCCGCTTCCGAGACGATCAGCATGCCCGAGGCGCCGTCGCAGATCTGGCTGGCGTTGGCGGCCGTGACCACCCCGCCTTCGACCAAGGTCTTCACCGAGCCAATGCTGTCCATGGTCGCATCGTAGCGAACGCCCTCGTCCTTGGTGTGCATCGCGGGGCCGTCGGGCGTCTGGATTTCCAGCGGCACGATCTCGGCGTCGAAGGCGCCGGCCTCTGTGGCGGCGGCGGCCCGGCGATGGCTTTGCAGGGCGTAAGCGTCCAGCGCTTCGCGGTCGAAGGCGTATTTGCGGGCGATCATCTCGGCCCCTTCGAACTGGCTGAAGACGTCGCGACCGTATTTGGCCTTCAGCCTGGCGCTCAACGGCCCTTCGCCGACGCCCTTCTCCTCGTGGAACGACAGGTTGGTGAACATCGGCACGCGGCTCATGCTCTCCACCCCCGCCGCGACGACCACATCCTGCGAGCCGCTGAGGATGGCCTGCGCGGCGAACTGAACGGCCTGCTGGGACGAACCGCACTGACGGTCGATGGTCACGGCGGGAACCGATTCGGGCAGGCGCGAGGCCAGCACCGCATTGCGGCCGAAGGCGAACGACTGCTCGCCCGCCTGGGTCACGCAGCCCATGATGACGTCCTCGATCGCCGCCGGATCGACGCCCGAACGGTCGACGAGCGCATTGAGGATTTCCGCACCAAGGTCGGCGGGATGCCAACCGGAGACGCGACCGTTGCGACGGCCGCCGGCCGTGCGCAAGCTTTCGACGATATAGGCTTCAGCCATGGACCTTGTCCTTTCCAGCGGTTCAGCGCGGCGCCATGCGGATGGCGCCGTCGAGACGAATGGTCTCGCCGTTGAGCATGGGGTTGGTGACGATGGCCTCGACCAGTTGAGCGTATTCGTCGGGGTCGCCCAGACGGGCGGGGAACGGCACCTGCTGGCCGAGCGAGTCCTGGGCTTCCTGCGGCAGGGTGGCGAGCAGCGGCGTCAGGAACAGGCCGGGCGCAATGGTCGTCACCCGAATGCCGTAGCGGGCGAACTCGCGCGCGACGGGCAGCGTCATGCCGGCGATCGCCGCCTTGGACGCCGCATAGGCGGCCTGGCCGATCTGGCCGTCGAACGCCGCGACGCTGGCGGTGTTGACGATTACGCCACGCTCCTCGCCGACCGGCTCCGCGTCATGCAGACGCTCGGCGAACTTGGACAGGACGTTGAAGCTGCCGATCAGGTTGACGGTGATGATCTTGACGAAATCCGCCAGCGGAATGGCCTTGCCGTCGCGGCCGATGACCTTGGCGGGCGGGCCGATCCCGGCGCAGTTCACCAGGATGCGGGCCTTGCCATACACGCCTTCGGCCTCGGCCAGGGCGTCGGCGACCGCGGTTTCGTCGGCGACGTCCACGACCGCGAAACGTCCTCCGATCCGATCAGCCGTCTCCGCCGACAGATCGGGATTGCGGTCCAGGATCGTGACCTTGGCTCCGGCCTTGGCGAGACGGGCGGCGGTTGCGCCGCCCAGACCCGAGGCGCCCCCTGTGACGATGGCGGCGTGTCCGGCGATGTTCATGGGGGTGGTCCTTCTCGGCAGGTGACGGCGGGCGCGGGGCGTCCGGATAAAGGGTTCGACTTGGAAAGAATGGGCGGCGCAGCGCGCAGCGTACGAACGGCTAGAAGGCGCGCCCGGCGGTCGTTTTCGGGCGTCTGTGGCCGGGGTTCGATCGGGTCGCGCAGGGACGGGATTGGGGCCGCATTCTCATTCCTCCAGGGGGATCGCCGCATTTCAGCGTTGTCGTTGAGTGTCAGGCTACGTCCGATCCCGGTCGAAGGCTTTGCCCCGGCTTGCTGCAAGATTTGACGATTCTTGCGGCGCCCTTGCTTCGCGGCTCCGACTGCGGCTCGCATCACCCCAACAAGATTATCGAGCAGCCCGGATGCGTTCGGCGCGAGACTCGTTCGTAGGAGGATTCAATTCATGGCGGAGGCCACACACCCGCTGGGTCATGCCCGGCGCGTCCCCGACAAGGCCGCCTGCATACTCGCCGAGACAGACGAGGTCATGACCTATGCCGAGATGGAGGCCTCGGCCAACCAGGGCGCCCGGCTGATGCGAGACCTGGGCCTGAAGCGCGGCGACGTGGTCGCGGTCATCCTGGAAAACGGGTTCGAGACGTTTCGGATCGCCTGGGCCGCGCAGCGGATCGGCGTCTTCCTGACCAGCCTGTCGACCAAGAGCAGCGTCGGCGATCTGGCCTACATTCTGCGCGATTCGGATGCGCGTCTTGTCATCGCCTCTGACGCTCTTGCGGGGGAACTTAAGCAGGCGACGGAGGGGCTGGATGTCGCCGCCTATTCCATCACCGGTCAAGGCGGACTGAGGGCCTGGAGCGACGCCCGATCCGCATTTTCCGCCGATCCTCTGGAAGACCCTCAGCCCGGAACGGACATGCTCTATTCGTCCGGCACCACCGGCCGCCCCAAGGGGGTGCGTCCGACGCTGCCCGACGGTCCCTTGGACGCGCCTACGCCCTTGATGACCATGGGCCGCGACCTCTACGGCATGAACGCCGACACCCTCTATCTCTCGACCTCGCCGCTCTATCATGCGGCGCCGTTGCGGTGGGCCATGACGGTGCATCGGTTCGGCGGGACGGTTGTCATCATGAGCCGGTTCGACGCCGAACAGGCCCTGGCCCTGATCGAAAAGCACCGCATCACGGCCAGCACCTGGGTTCCCACCCATTTCGTCCGGCTGCTGAAACTGCCCGATGCTGTCCGCGCGCGTTACGACACCTCCAGCATGACGGCGGCCGTTCATGCGGCGGCGCCCTGCCCCGTGCCGGTCAAACAGGCGATGATCGACTGGTGGGGCCCCATCGTCCACGAATACTATTCCGGCACCGAGACCTGCGGCATCACCGCCCTGTCCGCCCAGGAATGGCTGGCCAAGCCGGGGTCGGTCGGACGCGCCGTCCTGGGCAGGGTGCGGATCCTCGACGACGCCTATCGCGAGCAATCTGTCGGCGCGGTGGGCGAGGTCTATTTCTCGGACGGTCCGGCGTTCGCCTATCACAACGATCCAGACAAGACGGCGAAGGCCCATAGCCCCCAGGGCTGGGCGACGCTGGGCGACATCGGCCGGCTGGACGAGGACGGCTATCTGTTTTTGACCGACCGCAAGGGCTTCATGATCATTTCGGGCGGGGTGAACATCTACCCGCAGGAGATCGAGAACCTGCTGATCGTTCATCCGGCCGTCGCCGACGTCGCCGTCATCGGCGCGCCGGACGACGAAATGGGCGAACGGGTCGTCGCCGTGGTTCAGCCCACGGATTGGGCCGATGCCGGACCAGCCCTGGCCGAAGCTCTGACCCGGATCGCCCGGGAACAGCTTGGCGGGGTCAAGACCCCGCGCCAGATCGATTTTCGCCGGTCCCTGCCGCGCGAACCCACGGGCAAGCTGCTCAAACGCCTGATCCGTGAAGACTATTACGCAAAGGATGTCGCGTCTTGACCCTGATTTCGGATGAAGCGCGCGGCATCGCCGCCCGCGTCGAAACCTTCGTTCGCGACGTCGTCGCGCCCTTCGAGGCCGACCCCCGATGCTCGGCCCACGGCCCTTCCGATGCACTGGTCGACGAACTGCGCGCCCTGGCCAGGCAGGCGGGCGTGCTCACCCCTCACATCCGCTCCGACGGCTCGCACCTGACTCAGCGAGAAACCGCTGTCGTGCTGCGGGCGTCTGGCCTGTCGCCGCTTGGCCCGGTCGCCGTCAACGTCGCCGCGCCCGACGAGGGCAATATGTTCCTGATCGGCAAGGTCGGCTCTCCAGAGATCAAGGCGCGCTTTCTGAGGCCGCTGATCGCGGGCCAGGCCCGCTCGGCCTTCTTCATGACCGAACCCGCCGAGGACGGCGGGGCCGGCTCCGACCCCTCGATGATGAAGACAACCTGTCGGCTGGATGGCAATCACTGGGTCATCAACGGCCGGAAGGCCTTCATCACCGGGGCCGGCGGCGCCGATGTCGGCATCGTCATGGCCAAGTCCGAGGACGGCGCCTGCATGTTCCTGGTCGATCTGCCGGACCCGGCGATAAGGATCGAGCGCATTCTTGATACCCTCGACACCTCCATGCCGGGCGGCCACGCCGTAGTGATGATCGACAACCTGCGGGTCCCTGCCGATCAGATGCTGGGCCACAGCGGCGAGGGGTTCAAATATGCCCAGGTCCGGCTGGCGCCGGCGCGTCTGTCGCATTGCATGCGCTGGCTGGGAGCCTGCACGCGCGCCCATGAGATCGCGACAGCCTACGCCGTCAGGCGGCATGCCTTCGGCAAGCCCCTGATCGACCACGAGGGCGTCGGCTTCATGCTGGCCGAAAACCAGATCGCCCTGAAGCAGGCCGAACTGATGATCGACTGGTGCGCCGGCGTGCTGGACACCGGCGTGCTTGGCACCGTCGAAAGCTCCATGGCCAAGGTGGCGGTGTCGGAGGGCCTCTACGCCGTCGCGGATCGTTGCGTTCAGGTCATGGGCGGAACCGGCGTGACCGATGATACGATCGTGGCCCAGGTCTATAAGGAGTTGCGCGCCTTCCGCATCTACGACGGGCCGACCGAGGTCCACAAATGGAGCCTGGCCAAGGCCATCAAGAGGCAAGCCCGCGCTCAGGCCGAGGCTGAAGGAGCCGCCGCATGACCGAGGCCGAAAACCCCAACGCGGGCTTCACCGAAGTCGGAGACCGCCACCGTTTCGACGAGAGCGCCCTCGCCGGCTGGATGGCGCAGACCATTCCCGACTTCGAAGGCCCCTTGACTGTGCACCAGTTCAAGGGCGGCCAGTCCAATCCGACCTATCGATTGTCGACGCCGCGTCGCAACTATGTCCTGCGCCGCAAGCCGCCAGGCCAGTTGGCGGACGGCGCCCACGCCATCGACCGCGAGGCCCGCATCCTGACGGCGCTGGCCACGGTCGACTTTCCGGTCCCCCATGTGCATGGGCTGGCCGAGGATCCGGCCATCATCGGCACGGCCTTCTATGTGATGGATCTGGTCGAGGGGCGCATCTTCTGGGACGCCACCCTTCCCGACGTCCCGGCCGCCGAGCGGCCCGCCTATTTCGACGCCATGGCCGAGACTCTGGCCCGCCTTCACGACATCGACTATCGCGCCATCGGTCTGGAAGACTACGGCCGCCCGGACGGTTATGTGGCGCGTCAGGTCAGGCGCTGGACGCGGCAGTATCAGGCCGATCTGCCCGAAGCGGGCGAGGAAAAGAACCTTGAAGCCCTGATCGACTGGTTGCCCGCGCATATGCCGGCGGACGGCGCGCCATCCATCGTCCATGGCGATTTCCGCATCGACAACATGATCTTCCATCCCACCGAACCGCGCATCGTCGCGGTGCTGGATTGGGAGTTGTCCACCATCGGCCAGCCCATCGCCGACTTCGCCTACAATATGATGATGTACCGCATACCGCCGACCATGCTGACGGGTCTGGTGGGTGCGGACCTGGAGGCGCTGAATCTGCCGACCGAGGCGGACTATGTGGATCGCTATCGGCGCGCGCGCGGTCTGGAATCGGCGCCGGATCTGGACTTCTACGTCGCCTTCAACCTGTTCCGGCTGGCGGCGATCTTCCATGGCATCAAGGCGCGGATCGCTCGCGGCACCGCGTCTTCGGCCCATGCGCAGGACATGATCGCCACCCTGCCCGTCTTCTCCGCCATCGCCGTCCAGCAAGCCCAAGGGGCCCGCCCATGACCGCCGCCCCGACCGAGGCGCCGCCTCTGCTGGTCGAACGGGACGGGCCCATCGTTCGGCTCGTTTTCAATCGTCCCAAGGCGGGCAACGCCATCGATGTCCCGATGGCCAAGGCGCTGATGGAGGCCGCGATCGCCTGCGACGAGGATCCCGCCGTCCGCTGCGTGGTCCTGACTGGCGCCGGGCGGATGTTTTGCGTCGGCGGGGACGTCAAGCTGTTCTCCTCGGCCGGCGAGCGCATTCCGCATCTGCTGAAGGAACTGACCAGCTACCTGCACTCGGCCATCTCGCGCCTGGCGCGGATGCAGAAGCCGCTGGTCACCGTCGTCAACGGACCGGCGGCCGGGGCCGGGTTCAGTCTGGCGCTGCTGGGGGATGTCGCCCTGGCCTCGCGCGAGGCCAGCTTCACCCTGGCCTACGGCAAGTTGGGACTGTCGCCCGATGGCGGATCGACCTGGCTGCTGCCCCGTCTGATCGGCCTGCGCCGGGCGCAGGAGCTGATGCTCACCGATCCCACCCTGACCGCCACGCAGGCGGCGGACCTGGGGCTGGTGACGCGGTTGTGCGATCCCGACGAGTCGGGCCAGGCGCCGGCCGGCCCGACGACGCTCTCGGCCCAGGCCGCCATTCTGACCGACACCCTGTCGCGCGGCGGCGTCCAGGCCTGGGGTCGCACGCGGGAGCTTCTGCTGAACGCCTATGGCGCATCGCTCGAGAGCCACCTCGAGGCCGAGGCCCGCGCCATCGCAAATGCCGGACGCGGCGCAGAGAGTCGCGAGGGGATCGCCGCCTTCGTCGAGCGCAGACCGGCGAACTTCATCGCCGCAGCCGACGCTTAAAAAGCAGCCCAAAGGGCGCACATCACGGGGAAACACCATGACGGACGACACCATCGGCGAACGGCCAGCCGATCCTGCCCCGCGACGCACCGCATACCACTACTATGTCGTGGCGGTCCTGGTGCTGATCTATGCGGTGAACTTTCTCGACCGCCAGATCATGGCCATTCTGGTGGCGCCGATCGGCAAGGACCTGCATCTCTCGGACACCCAACTGGGCATGCTGAGCGGCGTCGCCTTCGCCCTGTTCTACGCCACGCTGGGCCTGCCCATCGCGCGTCTGGCCGATCGCTACAATCGGGTGCGGATCATCGCCGTCTCCTGCGCGATCTGGAGCGGCTTCACCGTGTGTTGCGGTCTGGCGGGCAACTTCCTGCAACTGGCCGCCGCCCGGATCGGGGTCGGCATAGGCGAGGCCGGCGGATCGCCGCCGAGCTACAGCATCATCGCCGACTATTTCCCCCCGCAGGATCGCGGCTACGCCATGTCCCTCTATTCGCTGGGCATCCCCCTGGGCATCACGCTGGGGACCGCGTTCGGCGCCCTCGTGGCCAATACCTATGGCTGGCGCGTCGCCTTCTTCGCGGCCGGGGCGCCCGGGATCGTTCTGGCCGTGCTTCTTGTGACCACGGTGCGCGAGCCGCTGCGGGGCGGTCTGGACCGGCTGAAACAGGCGTCGATCACATCGTCGCTGCCGACCGCGCTTCGCGCCTTCTTCTCCAATCCGGTGCTGCGGTCCACGGCCTTGTCAGCCGGCCTTTCGGCCTTCTGCGGCTATGGGGCCACGGCCTGGGCGCCAGCCTATCTGATCCGCACCCTGGGCATGACCCTGCCCGAGGTCGCCCTGTGGTACAGTCTGGTCAACGGCGTCGCCATGGCGACGGGCATCTTCCTCAGCGGCTGGGTCGCCGACCGGTGGGCGCGCACCAATCCCGGCGCCTATGCGCTGATGCCCGCCATCGGTCTGCTGATCACCTTGCCCTTCTTCATCGGCTTCCTGACAGCGCATAGCTGGACCTTGGCCCTGCTGCTCTTCGTCGTCCCCGGCCTGACCTTCAGCATGTATCTGGCCCCTGCGCTTTCGGTGATCCAGAACGCTGTCCATCCCAGCGAACGCAGCACTTCGGGCGCCATCCTGCTGCTGATGATCAATCTGATCGGCCTGAGCGGCGGTCCGTTCCTGGTCGGGTGGGTCAGCGACGCCCTGGCTCCGCGTTTCGGCGCCGAGTCGCTTCGTTTCGGACTCGCGGCGCTGATCCCGGCCATCCTGCTGGCGGTCGTCGTCCTGTTCAGAGGCGCGGTGCTGTTGCGCCGACGCGCGGCCGCGGCTCAGGCCTGAAGCGCGCCAAGCCGCTCCTTTCAAGACTCGCTCCAACGACAACAAAGGGCCGCCGGATCGCTCCGGCGGCCTGAAGGCGTTGAGACTTCGCCCGGGAAGACGAATCGCTCGGCGAGAACTAGAACTTCACCTCCAGCGACACGCCGAAGAGACGGCCGGGGTTGTCGAACAGGAAGGTCGAGATGCTGGCGATCCGCGACGCATAGGTCAGATAGTCCTGGTCGAACAGATTGGTGGCGTAGAGGGACAGGGTGTAACCGGCCGCCTGACCACCGCTCAGATTGATCTGGGCGTCCACCGTCGTATAGGCCTTCTGCATGAACAGCGGATCGTTGACGCTGGAGACCAGACGCTCCGATCCGTAGGCCACATTGGCCTGCAGTCGAACATTGTCGAACAGATCGCCGGGCGAACCGATCGGGAAGGTGTAGGACGGCATGAAGCTGGCCGTCCATTCCGGCGCGAACGAGAAGGGCGTGCCGCTCAGGTCGACGCCATTGACGACATAGTTGGTGTATTTGGCGTCCAGATAGCCGACCGATCCCCGAAGCTGCAGGCCGTCCATCGGCTTGACGACGGTCTCCAGCTCGACGCCGCGGGTGCGGGCGCCGGCGATGTTGCGCGTGACCATGATGAAGCCGGTGCCGGTGGACTCGGTCTGGCTGCGCTGCAGATCCTCGAACTTGGTGTCGTAGATCGCCAGGTTCACCAGCCAGCGTCGGTCGTAGAATTCGGTCTTGGCGCCGACTTCCCAGGAGGTCGAGGTCTCGGGCCCGTATCCGCCCACCGACTGGGCCAGCGATCCGACCAGACCGATGAAGCCGCCGCCGCGATAGCCTTCGGAATAACGGCCATAAACCATCTTGGTGTCGTCGATCTGATAGTTCAGACCGGCCTCGATCGAGAAGTTGTCGTCCTTGCGGCTCTGGGTGTTGTCCATGGCCGGCGTCGCCGCCCCCGGCGCCCGCAGGGAGAAGTTGTGCTCGGTCTCGTCCCAGGACTTGCGCGCCCCGAACGAGGCCGTCAGCCGGTCGGTGACGTCATAGTCGAGGTGGGTGAACAGCGCATAGCTGGTCCGCACCGTTTGGCTGGCCTGGTTGGACACGGAAACCCCCGCCGCCGGGCTGAAGCGCGTGTACTGCGGCTGGGTCTGGTCGGAGGTGCTGTGATTGTAATAGGCGGCGACCAGCCAGGCGAGACGCCCGCCCAGGTCCAGACCTCCGTTCTCTTCCGACGACAGCCGGAGTTCCTGGGAGAAGGACTTCACCCGGAAGATCTGATCGTTGACGTGGAAGACCGGAACCGGCGTGATGTCCAGATCCGCGTCATTCAGCAGCGAATACCGGCGATAGCCGCTGATCGCGCTGAGCTTGGCGCCGTTCAGGCTCCATTCGGCGTCAGCGGTGATGTTGTGGTCCCGCGCCCGAGGCCGATCATTGTAGTCGATGTTCATCACCCGGCGCTTGTCCAGGTCCGTGGTGCAATACCCCCAGTTCGCGCATGGGAAGGCGGTGGCCGGCGTGGCGACGCGCCCGACGGACTGGGTGGGATGGCGCGCCGAATAATCGGCGGTCACATACAGGTTGAAGTCCGGCGTCGGCTCGAACACCACGGCGCCCCGCACGGTCCAGGTATCCTCGGCGCCCCCGTCCTCCCCGCCCGGGAAGCGGTTCTCGATATAGCCGTCGCGTTTGCGATAATAGCCGTACAGCTTGCCGGCCAGCACGTCATGAAGGATGGGGAAGGTCGTCAGCGCCTGGGTCTGAACCAGGTTGTAACTGCCGTATTCCGCCTGAATCTTGGTGCTGGGATCGGCGCCCGGCTTGGGACGGATGCGTTGCAGCAGAAGCGCGCCGGCGCTGGCGTTCTTGCCCAGCAGGGTGGATTGCGGACCACGCAACACCTCGACCCGGTCGGTGTCGAACAGTTCGGCCAGGGCGCCGGACACCGTGGGTTGGTAGACGCCATCGACATAGAGGGCCACACCCGGCTCGGTCGCGACCTCGGTGCCGACCACGCCAAAGCCCCGCAGGAAGATCAGCGGGGTGCCGCTGGCGGTCGGGTTCTGCGAAATCTGCAGATTGGGAACCGTGCTGGACAGGGCGCGAACGTCCGGCGCGTGCAGATCCTGGATCATCTGGGCGTTGACCACGGAAACCGCGATCGGCGTCTCCTGCACCGACTCGTCGCGCAGTCGCGAACCGGTGACGACGATTTCGTCGACGACCGTCGCTTCCTCGCCCTGCTGGGGCTGGGCGGTCGGCTGTGGGCTGGTCTGCGCCCATGCCGCGCCTGTCGCGCAAGTCAGGGCCAGCGCGCTGGCCGCCGTGAGAATATGTTTCTTGAGCTTCATTCTATGTCCTCCCTTGATTGTTTTGTTTGATTTGGCACGCGCACGGGTTCGCATTCCGGGGCGGGTGGGCCTCGGGGCGATCTCGTTCACGGTTCTGACGACGGGCCGCCGGCGGCGGCTGATCCTGACGTGGCGCGCGCTACGCCATCTTCGCCCCCTGGCGCCGGGCGCGGAAACTCGTCGGGGTCTCGCCCAGGTGCGTCTTGAAGGCCCGGTTGAAGTGGCTCTGGCTGGTGAAACCCAGCAGATCCGCGATGACCTTCATGGAGGTGTCGGATTCGGCCAGCATGCGCTGCGCCCGATCAAGTCGCGCCTTCAGAACATACTGGTGCGGGCTGGTTCCCGTGGCCTTCTTGAAGACGCGGCAGAAATGCGATGGCGTCAGGCCGGACCGGGCGGCCATCTCCTCGACGCTGTATTCCGCCTCCGGATGCTCGCTGACCGCATTCATGATGTGATGGATGCGATAGGAGGAGAAGGCCGAGGTCGGCAGGGCGCTGGCCGGCGCCGTCGCCGCGCCGCGCAGCATGTGCGCCTTCAGCGCGTCGATCAGGGCCGAGACATAGGCGTCGCGGGCGCCGGACGCCGGCTGATACAGTTCGGTCGAAATCTGCCGCGCCAGGGCGCTGCCCAAGGGATCGGCGAAGGCGAAGCGGAAGTTGGCGAACTGGTCCAGGACCGACGCCGCTTCCAGCCCGTGAGAATCGACCGACAAGGTGATGCAGTCCAGTTCGCCGTCCACCAGCCACCGCGTGGGCATGGTGGCCGGCACGATGGTCGCGGCGCCCGGGAAGGACGTCGCCTCGCTCCAGCCGTCCCTCACCCACGTGCGCACGTCGGCCTTACCGGCCAGCTGAACCACGAAAAGGGGATCGGGAAGGGCCGGAAGCGCATAGCTGCCCAGGAACTGGCGCCAACGGCTGAACCGCCACCGGCCATCGCTTGAGGCGACGCTGATCTCGGGCCCGCGGCGCAGGGTGTCCTTGATGATCGCTTCCGCGCTCCCAGACCGCTCCTGCAGCAGCGCGCCCTGCATCAGACGCCCCCGTCGCAGACGATGGCGCGCGGCGTGCCGGGCGCATCGAGGACGCTAGAGAACGGCGACGGCGCCCGGACCGCCTGCGCGGACGGTCGGGTTTGACGGAACTCGCGATTCGACTGGCCTTGCGCCCGCATCCTGCTTCCCTCTCCATCGGCGGCTGAACCGCTCTTATGAACCCTCATTATGCGCACGATACGCAACATAGGCATTGCCGAATCTGGGTGCGGCTTTTGTCGTTTTTTGCTTTTGGGCCGCGCCGCGCCGATCAACGGGTTTCAGGCATGGCGAACGCTGGCGCTGTCGCGCGCCATCGGTTCAGTCGGACAGGGCCTCGACGCCTGCCCCGCCGGCGACGAGGGCCCGACCGCGCATGAAGGCCTTGGCGGCGTTGACGGCGTCCACGGCGATGATCCGCCCGCCGCGAAGATAGGTCACGGAGAAGCTGCGTGAAGCCGGGTCTCCGCGAACGATTTCCTGATCGAACCCGCCAGACAGGCCGACCGTCTGAAGCTTGAGATCGTACTGGTTCGACCAGAACCAGGGCAAGGCGTCATGATCACGCCCCTGGCCTGTCAGTTCGCGCGCCACCGTCGCCGCCTGCTCCGACACGCTGGGAACGGATTCGATCCGCGTCCGCTCGCCCCCGGCGTAGGCGTTGATCTGGTTGGCGCAGTCGCCAATGGCGAATACGTCCGACAGACTGGTCCGGCAACGCAGGTCGACATCGACGCCATTGGTCGCCGTCGCCCCCGCCCTTTCCAGGGCCGCGACATTGGGCGTTATGCCAACGCCCACGATCACCAGGTCCGCCGCCAATTTCTCGCCGCCCGTCAGAACGACATGAGAAATCCGCGCGTCGCCCTCCAGACGATCGACGCCCTGACCCAGGCGGATATCCACGCCGTGCGTCCGATGCTCCGCTTCGAAGAAGGCCGACAGGGCCGGTCCAGCGACGCGCGACAGCAGTCGCGTCTGGGCTTCGACGAGCGTGACGGCCTTGCCCAGTTTCCTCAGCACGGCGGCGGCTTCCAACCCGATATAGCCGCCGCCGACGATGACGACCCGGTCGACCCTCGGCAGTTCGCCCAGGATCGCGTCGATATCCGCGCGGCTGCGGACGGCGTGGACGCCCGCCAAATTCGCTCCGTCACAGGTCAGCCTGCGAGGCGAACCGCCGGCCGCCCAGACCAGCACCCCGTAGGACAGGCTGTCGCCCGAGGCCGTCCGCGCGGTCTTGGCCAGGGGGTCCAACCCAACCACGGTTTCGCCGCTGACGAGCGTCACCGCCTTGTCCTGCCAATAGGCCGCGGGGCGCAGATGCAGCCGGTCGAACGTCTTCTCCGATGCGAAATACTCCTTGGACAGCGGCGGTCGTTCATAGGGAAGCTCGACCTCATCGCCGACGATGGTGATCGATCCTTCGAACCCCAGTTGACGCAGTGAGATGGCGGTCTGGGCGCCGCCCTGGCCGCCGCCGACGATCAGAACGTCCTGATGAGACGGGACCACGGCCATCGGCTCACTCCTCGGGCGCGATACGGACAACCAGGCCGTCGCTGTCGTCGGTGACGGCCAGTTGGCAGGACAGGCGCGAGTTCGGCTGACGATGCAGGCTGCATTCCAGCATATCGGCCTCGTCGCCCTCCATGGGCGCAAGGGTTTCGCCGCCGGCCTCGACAAAGACGTGACAGGTCGCGCACGAACATGAGCCGCCGCACAGGGCCACGACTTCGTCGATACCGGCGTTGCGGATCGTCTCCATCACGGAGGCGCCGACGGCGGCGGCGATCGGCACGGCGTCGCCCCCACGAAGAATGACGGTCACGGTCGGCATCAGCGACGCTCCCGCCGAGAGGCGCCGCAAGCAGGCCGGGGTTGGGTGAAGGTGAAGGACATGGTCAGGCTTTCGAAAACAAGAGCCCGCCGATCGCCCGGCCCAAAGGCGGCGATCGGCGGAAGTTTCTCCGGGGAGGAGCGGAGGTCCGGCGGCGGCGACGCCGTGGATCAGGGAATGAGGACGGCCTTGACGCATTCACCTCGGTGCTGCGCCTCGACGGCGGCGTTGATTTCGGACAGCGGCCAGGTCTTCGTCAGCTTCTCGATGGGAAACCGTCCCTGGCGATGCAGATCGACCAGTTGGGGAATGAAGCCGTCCAGGTCGCTGTCGCCCTCGATGATGCCCTGGATGCGATGGCCGTAGGTGATCAGCCCGGCCAGGTTGACCGACAGGCTGCTCTCCGGCTTGGGCGGCACGCCGACCAGGCCCAGGACCCCGTGGCTCGAAAGACTGGCCAGCGCGGCCTCGACCACCGGCTCTCGCCCGCTGGTCTCGAAGGCGAAATCCACGCCGTCCGGCAGAATGGCGCGAATGGCGGCCGCCACGTCGCCGACCGCCGGATCGATGACGTGCGTCGCGCCCAGTTCCAGCGCCATCTCGCGACGCGCCGCGATGGGCTCGACCAGGATAATGACGCCGCAGCCCTGGACGACCGCACCCATGACGGCCGACAGCCCGACCGGACCGCCGCCGAAGACGGCCAGGGTGGACTCCGCCGGACAGGCCAGAGACCGCATTATCCCGCCCGCCCCCGTCTGGAACCCGCATCCGAGCGGGCCCAATATCTCCAGCGGCGCGTCGGGGTCTTCGATCTTGATCACATTACGCTCGAACGCCAGGGCGTGGCTGGCGAAGGACGACTGACCGAAGAAGTTTGCTGAAATGGGCGCGCCGTCGATGCTGATCCCCGTCGATCCATCCTTGCGCGCGCCGGCATAGTTCAACGCCGGGAATTTACGGCAGTAGGACGGCAGATCGTCGTTGCAGCGCGAACAATGGCCGCAGCTGGCGAAGCTGAGAACCACCCGATCGCCGGGCGCGACCTTGGTCACTTCGGCGCCGACAGCCTCGACGATTCCCGCGCCTTCATGACCCAGGACGGCGGGCAGGGCGACGGGGATGAAGCCGTCGCGCGTGATGAGGTCGGTGTGACACAGGCCGACGCCGGTGATGCGGACCAGCACCTCATCGGCGCGCGGGGCTTCGATATCGACGGTCTCGACCGAAAAATCGGCATGAGGCTTACGGGCGACGGCGGCGGTGATCTGCATGGTGGCGATCCTGATAACGCAGAGAACTGAGGCGTGAACGACTAGGGCAGGGCCATGACGACGGACTTGGACTCGAGATAGGCGTCGAGCACATCCGGCCCGTTCTCGCGTCCGATGCCCGAGCGTTTCATGCCGCCGAAGGGGAAGGCCGGGTCGGCGGCCAGGATGCAGTTCACGAAGACGGTGCCGGCCTCCAGCTCGGCGGCCGCGCGATGCGCTGCGCCCAGGTCGCGCGTCCAGACGTGAGCCGCCAGGCCGTAATCGCTGTCGTTGGCCATGGCGATGGCCTGATCGAACTCGTCGAACGGCGTCACCGCCAGGACGGGGCCGAACACCTCCTCGCGGGCGATCTCGGCATCGGTCGGCACGTCGCGCAACACGGTCGGCGGATAGAAGTGGCCCCGATCCGGCACCACCGGCGTCGGTCCGTGCCGCGCGATTCCGGCGGCGAGCGCCCGGTCGACATATCCCGAGACGCGCTCATGCTGACGCGCGCTGATCAACGGGCCAAGCTGGGCCTGGCGATCCGAACTCGCCCCGATCGGCAGGGCGGCGGCCGTCGCGGCGAGACCATCCAGAACGGCTTCGTAGATCGAGCGATGGGCGTAAAGCCGTGTCCCGGCGTAGCAGACCTGGCCGGAGTTGAAGAAGCAGCCGAAGGCGGCCTCGGGGATGGCCTTGGCCAGGTCGGCGTCCTGACACAGGATCGACGGGGATTTGCCGCCCAGTTCCAGGGTGACGCGCTTCAGATCGGGAACGGACGCCGCCAGCACGGACTGACCCGTTCGCGTCGATCCCGTGAACGCCACCTTGGCGATCTTCGGATGAGACGCCAGCCGGGCGCCGACCTCTGCGCCGCCCGTCACCACGGACAGCACGCCGGCCGGAAGCCCCGCCTGAATCGCCAGTTCAGCCAACCGAAGCGCCGACAGGCTGGTCTCGGGCGCGGGCTTCAGCACGACCGTGCAACCCGCCGCCAGGGCGGGCGCGATCTTCCACATCGACAGGACAAGCGGGAAGTTCCATGGCGTGATCGCCGCCACCACCCCCACCGGCTCGCGGCGCGTATAGACGTGATGGCCGCCCGGCGTGGCCGCCAGCCCCCCTGCCCGCCCCTGGATCTTGCTGGGCCACCCCGCATAGGCGCGAAGCCAGCCGACCGTCGCCGGAATATCAATCGTTTCGGCCATCGAAATGGGCTTGCCGGCGTCCAGCGCTTCAAGCGCGGCCAAGCGCGGCAGGTCGGCTTCGATGGCGTCGGCGAACCTGTGCAGCAGGGCCTCGCGCTGCAGCGGAATCAGGTCGCGCCAGGCCGGCGACTTAAGAGCGGTCAGAGCGCCATCGACCACAGCATCGACATCGGCCGCCGACGCATCGGGGATTTCAGCGAACACCTCGGCGCGCGACGGGTCTTCGTCGCCGAAGGCGTTGACCACGGAAAGCGGATCGCCGCCGGCCCGAAGCGTCAGCTCCGGCAGTATCAGATCGTCGAAACCTTGGATGCTGGCCATCATGCGGCCTCCTTGCCGCGCCGGCGAAAATCGCTCGGCGTCTCGTGGAAATATTGGCGATAGGTCCGCGTGAAATGGCTCTGACTCTTGAAGCCCAGACTGTCCGAAATCTGCGCCACCGGCAGTTCGGACTGGGCGAGCAGATGCCGCGCGCGGTCCAGTTTGGTCCGCATCACGAACTGGTGCGGCGTGGAGCCCGTCGCCTTGCGGAAGACGCGGCAGAAGTGGGAGGGGGTCAGGCCCGCGGCCGCTGCGAGCGATTCCAGCCCGTGGTCAGCCTCGGGGTGCTCCTTGATCTGGGCCATGACGGTGTGCAGCCGGAACGACGAAGACTGGGTGCTAGGGATCTCGGGGCCGCTGGACAGGCTGGTTCCACGCAGCACATGCGCGGTCAGGGCGTTGACCAGGGTTCCGACATAGGCGTCCCGTTCCGTGCTGGCCGGGGTGTACAGCTCGGACAGCACCTGGCGCGTCAGCGCCGTGCCCAAGGGATCGGAGAAGGCGAACCTGAGCTGGCTGAACCGCGAGGAGTTGGGCGTCGCGTCGATCAGGTGGGGCGCGAAGCTCAGCGTCACCACGTCAAGCTCGCCATCGACCAGCCAACGCGAGGCCATGCCAGGCGGAAGGATGGTGGAATCCCCCGGCATGGAGCCGGCTTCCGTCCACCCGTCCCGCCACCAGGTCTTCACCTGGGACTTGCCGCCAATGTGAACGACGAAGGTCGGCGCCGGCAGGGGCGGCAAGGCGTAGCTGCCCACGAAATGCCGCCAGCGCGAAAGGCGCCAACCGTCTTCCTTGCCGCCCAGCGCCACATCCGGCGCCTCGCAAAGGGTGTCGCTGATGATCGCTTCGTTGGTCCAGTCGTCCGCCATGGTCGCTTCCTCAAGCCGGGACGAGCCTGGTGTCCAGGTTCTTCAGTCCGTTGATGAAGTTCGATCTGAAACGGCGCGGGGGCGCAACGACTTCCAAGCGGGCGACCCTTTTCGCCAGCAGCCGGAACGCCACGCGCAACTGCATCTCGGCCAGGCGCGACCCCACGCAGACGTGCTGTCCCGCGCCGAAACCGACGTGAACGACGCCCTTGCGGGTGACGTCGAACAGGTCCGGGTTCTGGAACACGGCCTCGTCCCGGTTGCCCGACGCATAGAACAGCACGACCTTGTCGCCCTTTCGGATCGTCTGGCCGCCGATGACGGCGTCCTGGGTCGCGGTGCGGCGCATGTGGATCACCGGACTGGCGTGACGCACCATCTCCGCCGTCGCGGTCTTCAAAAGATCGGGGTCGGCGCGCAGCCGATCCCACTGGGACGGGTCATTCGACAGGGCCACGATGGTGTGGCTCAGAGAGTTTCGAGTCGTTTCATTGCCGCCGACCAGCACCAGGATCAGATTGCCGACGAAATCGCGAAACTGGGTCGGCTGTCCATCGATCTCGGCATTGGCCAGCAGGCTGGCGATATCCGGCCCCGGCTCGGCGCGGCGACGCTCGAACAGATCCTGACTGAAGGCGAAGAACTCGCCCATGATCGCGCCCATGGCCTCGGGCGACTGACGGAACTCCGGGTCGTCCTCGCCGACGAAGGCGTTTGTCCAGCGATAGAGATCCTTCCAGCTTTCCGACGGCACGCCGAGCAGTTCGGCCAGGGTCAGCAGCGGAAGGGGGGCCGACAGCAAGGGCACCAGATCCACGACCTCGCCCATCGGGATCTGATCCAGCAGGCCAGACACCCGTTCCTCGATCCGGGTCTCGATGTCGCCCAGCCGCACAGGCGACAGCGCCGGCATGATCACCTTGCGATACTGGGTATGGACGGGCGGATCGATCGAGATGAAGGGGATGCCCACGGCGGAGTCGCCCGCGCCGGTCAACCCGACCTCGTTCTCGTTGAAGATGCGGTGCCCGCCGTTGGCGTAGGCCGACGAGAACAGCAGCGGCTGTTTCGACACCTCCACGATGTCCGCATGGCGCGTCACCGCCCAGAAGCCGGCGCCGTCGGTCTCGGGGTTCCAGTAGACAGGGGCTTCGCGGCGCAGCGTCGCGAAGACGCCATAGGGCATCCGATCGACATAGAGGTCCGGGTTCTTCAGGTCCGGGCCGTCGATGAGGGTTTGGCTGGCGAGGACGGTCATCAGAAGGCCTTCGAAATCGCGAACCCATAGGTGCGCGGCGCCGCTGGAACGAGGAAGTTGAACGGGAAACCCGCCCCCCGTAGGTCCAGACCGTAGGAATAGGTCTTTTCCTCGAAGGCGTTGTTGACGAAGGCGCGGACGGTCAGGTCATCGCGGGTCCAAGCCAGCGAGGCGTTCACCTTGGCGTAGGCGTCCTGCCGCAGCTCGGAGTTGACCTGCCCGGTTCCCGTCGCATTCTTCTCATTGAACGGCGAGAAATACTGTCGGCTGAAATAGCTGACCGTGGGCGACAGCACGAGGTCGCCGCCCGCCGGACGGGCGATGGTCCAGTCGAAACCGAGCTGAGCCGTCACCTTCGGCGCGAAGGGCAGGTCATTGCCGGACAGATCGACCCCCTGCAGCGTCAGGTCCTTGTAGGTCGCATCCAGATAGCCGAACGACCCGTTCAGCCGGAAATCGGGGGTCGCCCGGAAACCGAACTCGACTTCGCCGCCATAGACCTCGGATTTCGGCGCATTGACCAGGAAGGACACAGGGCCGGCGCGCGTGTCCTGCACCTGCTGGTTCGAATAATCGTAGTAGAAGATGGCCGACGACAGGGTCAGCCGGTCGTCGATGAAGCGACCCTTGAGGCCGGCCTCATAGGCGTTCACCTGTTCCGGCTGGATATAGGTGATGCCGATCGAGGAGGTGTAGCCGCCGCCGTTGAAGGCTCCCGAGCGATAGCCCCGGCTATAGCTGGCATAGGCGAGAACGCCGCTGTCGAACGTATAGGCCAGGGCCAGTCGGCCCGTCACCGCGTCGGAATCGCCGTCGATGTTGTAACGCGCCGCCGGATTGTAGGCGCAGGTGCCGGCCGGGGTCGGGCACGGGACCGTCGAGGCGATGGGCGTCGAGGTCCCGCCGACATTGCCTGCGAAAAGATGGGCGAAGCCGTCGCGATATTCGGCGTCATCCTGCGTGTAGCGCACCCCGGCGGTCAGCGTCAGCTTGGGCGTCAGGACGAAATCGGATTGGGCGAACACCGCCCAGGATTTGCGCTCCTGAGCATAATGCTGGAAGAAGCCGCCATTGACCCCTGGCGCCAGGGCGCTGCCGATGTTGAAAAGGTTGTCGGTGGTGATCTTGTCGGCGCCGTAGAAGCCGCCGAAGACCGCGTGGATCTTGTCCGTGTCGTAGTTCAGCCGCAGTTCCTGGCTGAACTGATCGAAGTCGGATCGCCAGTTGATGTCCAGAATGTCGAGCGGCGAACCGTCCGCGGCCTGTTGCAGGTTCTGCTTGCCGCCATCCTTGGACGTGATCGACGTGATCGTGACGGTCGGGCTGAGTTCGGCCGCGACATTCAGCGCGACGCCCCAGGCGTCGGTCTTGTTGTCGCCGACCCGGTTCTCGTTGATCTCGAAGAAGCCTGTCCCGCTGTTCGGACCGAACAGGCCATGGATGCCGGCCTGGGCGCCCCGATCGCGGCCGGCGTAGGCGCGCAGATTGACATCGACCGGCCCGTCGTTCGGCTTCCACCGAAGCGACAGTCGCCCCTGAAGCGTGTCGGTCGAGTTCGCCGCCCGGCCATTCGGGGCCAGGTTCTTCAGCCAGCCGTCGCCCTTCACATAGTTGACCGCCGCGCGCACGCCGAACTGATTTTCGACCGGCGTGAACTCGATGGCGCCCTGGCCGCTGACGGTGTTGAAGTTGGCGTATCCCGCCTCGACCCGGCCTTCGGTTCCGGACAGGTCCGGCCGCATGGTGATGAAGTTGATGGCGCCGCCGGTGGTGTTGCGCCCGAACAGCGTGCCCTGCGGCCCTCGCAGCACCTCGACCCGATCCAGATCGAACAGGCCCATGCCCTGGCTGGTGCGCGAGGCGATATAGACGTCGTCGATATAGACCCCGACCGGCGAGGCCTGGTTGGCGTTGTATTCGTTCGCGACCGAAATCCCCCGCAGCGAGAAGTTCGGCTGGGTCGAGCCATAGGGGCTGGACACCTGAAGGTTCGGAACCGCCGTCGCCAGATTGGCCGAGTTGGTGATGCCCTTGTTCGCCAGGGTTTCGGTGTTCAGGGCCGAAACCGCCAGCGGAACATCGAGCAGCGCCTGGCTGCGTCTTTGCGCCGTCACGACGATATCGTCGACCGAAGACGCGCTCTGGGGCGGAGCAGACGGCGCGGACTGCGCCAGCGCCGCGCCCGCGACCGAACTCATCAAGGCGGCCAACAAGACGCACCTGTGCCGTTTAACGCCCATGCCATTATCCTCCCTAAGGATCAGAGGCCGTGTTTCGACCCGTTTTTATTGACCCTGACGCTAGGGGGGATTTCAGTCGCTGGCTTTGCCTAGGCTTGCCTCACAATTTGACGATTATTGCGGACCACCACCCGCCGAAATCGACCATTTCGGTGGGCTTGATGGGTCTTAAATCTGATTTCCAGGAACGCCGCTTGGGCGCCAACGCCCTGCCCCTGTTACTGGCCAACGGCGCTGTCGCCTGAGCTTTCACCAAGTTGGACAAGCTGCAGCCCACCCCGATCAAGCTTAGAACACTCATCCGACAGCATTCCGACGTGAGCTACGGAACAGTCCTGGGACACCGTAGCTCACATCGGTTATTGCTATTTGGTCGGCAGGAAGCCCGTCGAAATCCAGGGGACCGCGGCCACGACGATCAGGCCGATGACCAGGGCGCCGAGGTAGGGCCAGATTTTCTTCAGGCCGGCGTCGGGATCGACCTTGGCGATGGCGCAGGCGGAGTAGTAGCCGACGCCGAAGGGCGGGGCGAAGAGGCCGATGCCCATGGCGAGGATGACGACCATGGCGTAGTGGACGTCGTGGATTTCCATCGCTCGCGCCACGGGGAACAGCAGCGGTCCGAACAGGACGATGGCGGGAATGCCCTCCAGAATGCTGCCCAGCACGATGAACATGACGATCGACATGGCCAGGAAGCCGAAGGCGCCGCCGGGAAGGTTCGACATCATGTGCGTCAGGTCGGCCGAGAAGCCCGAGGTGGTCAGCGACCAGGCCATGGAGCTGGCCGCGCCGATGATCAGCAGAATGGCGCCGGACAGGGCGGCGGTGCTGGCCAGCATCGGGATGATCCGGCGATAGTCGAACTTGCGGTAGATGAAGAGGCCCGCGATCACCGCATAGGCGATGGCCAGGGTCGAGACCTCGGTCGCCGTCGCCACGCCTTCCGCCACGAAGAAGCGGATGGCCACCGGCAGCAGCAGGGCCGGCACGGAGATCAGGAAGGCGCGCCAGATCATCTTGCGGTTCGGCCGCACGACCTTGCTCATGTCCTCCTTGCGCGCCCGCATCCAGGAGATGACGCCCAGGGCGATGGCCAGGACGAAGGCCGGCAACAGGCCGCCGACGAACAGCGAGGCGATCGACACTCCGGCGACCGACCCGATCGCGATCAGGACGATCGACGGCGGAATGGTCTCTGACATGGCGCCTGAGGCGGACAGCAGGGAGATCATCTCGCCCTCGTCGCCGCCGCGCTTCTTCATTTCGGGGAACAGGATCGGCGCGACGGCGGCCATGTCGGCGGCCTTTGAACCGGAGATGCCGGACACCAGATACATCGCGCCCAGCAGCACGTAGTTCAGACCCCCCCGCACATGGCCCAGCAGCGAGGCCAGGAAGCCGACCATCGCGGCGGCCATGCCCGTCATCTCGATCAGCGCGCCCAGGAAGACGAACAGCGGCACGGCCAGCAGGATCAGCGAACTCATTCCCTCGTCCATCCGGCTGGTCATGACCAGCATCGGGACGTCCGTCATCGTCAGCAGATAGGCGGCCGTCGCCAGCGCGAAGGCGAAGGCGATCGGCACGCCCAGGACCACGCCGCCCAGCAGGACGACGACGAAGAACAGGATCAGGCTGATGTGACCCAGGCCGATCAGCAAGGGAGACAGCGCCCAAAGACCCAGAGCGGCCACCGCCAATATTCCGCCCGTGACGCCGATGGCTTTCAGCGAATGCCGCGGCAACTGCGTCAGGGCCACGATCAGCATCAGGCCGATACCGACCGGCAGGGCGGCGGCGCGCACGCCCAGCGACCAGTTCAGCGCCGGCGTCGTGATCATCGATTCTTCATAGGCGTAGAAGATCGCGTGCGGCAGCATCAGCGCCAGGACCAGCGCAGGTCCCATGACGGCCAAGGCCTCCAGGATCGGTCGCACCCTGGGAGAGGATCGGGTCACGATGGTCGTCAACCGCATATGCTGGCCACGTTGAAGGGCCAGCACAGACCCCAGCATCCCCATCCAGATGAAGAGGGTGGACGCCAGTTCGTCGGCCCAGACGATCGGACTATGCAGGAAGAAGCGGAAGATCACGCTGGTCAGCAACAGCACGATCTCGACCAGCACGATGATGGCGGCCGGGATGGCGACGGCCTGTTCGAAATAATGGGCGAACCGGCCGCGAGGATGAACGGGCGGGGTCACGCCCTCGGCGATGACGGCGTTTTCGACTGCGGCCGTGCTCATGCCAGACCTCCCACATAGTTCTCCAGAACACGCCAGGACGTCTCGCCCAACTGTTCACGCCAATGGGCGTAGAAGCCCTTGTCACGCAGGTGCTGGCGGAAGACCTGGGTGTCGGGACGATTGAGGATCAGGCCCTCGTCCTGCATCTTCTTGGGCAGGGTCTCGGCCAGGACCGCCAGGTCTTCGCGCTGCAGGTCGGCGGCGGCGGAGAACTCGGCCTGGACCAGATCGCGAAGATCGCCGGGCAGCTTGTTCAGCGCCTCTTCGTTCTGCAGCAACCAGAAGCCGTCCCACATATGGTTGGTCAGGGCGCAGTAATGCTGGACCTCGTACAGCTTGCCCGTATCGACCACCGCCAGCGGATTTTCCTGGCCTTCGACGACCCGCGTCTGCAGGGCCGAATAGACCTCGCTGAAGTTGATGGAGGTCGGGGCCGCGCCGAAGGAGCGGAACATCGAGGTCCACAGCGAGCCCAACGGCACGCGGATCTTCATCCCCGCCAGGTCGGCCGGAGAGTTGATGGGTCGGCTGCTGGTGGTGATCTGCCTGAAGCCGCTTTCGAAGACCTTGGGCGTGGCGATCAGGTGGCGAGCGGCCAGGGCCTGTTTGATCTCGGCGCCCAGGGAGCCGTCCATGGCGTTGAACAGCTGCTGGCGGTCCTGGAAGGCGAAGCCGATGCCGCTGAGCGCCGTCTGGGGCACCAGGATCGACATGATGAGGCCCGAGATCGACAGCATCTGGATGGCGCCGGCGCGAACCTGGGCCAGCATATCGGCGTCTGTGCCCAGTTGCGAACTGGGATAGACCTCGATGAACAGCCGATGGCCGGACCGTTCGTAGATCCTGCCGGCCGCCTCCTTCATGCGCGCGCTGAGCGGATGGGTGATCGGCAGGTTCGTGCCCAATCGCCAAACGATGTCGGCGTCCGGCCCCTTGCCGCAGGCGCTGAGCGCAACGGGTGCGACCAGCCCTCCTGCCAGCAGCGTGCGGCGACTTAAGGTGTTCATGGCCTCTTCCTGTCCTCTTCCTCGGGTGATCCGGCTCTTGGCGGCCGGTTCAACCCATTGACGACGGCCGGATCGTCCGGCCGGGATGATTCAAGCGGTGGTCGTCTCCGCTTGGTCGATGACTTCCTCGATCACGATTTCCGCCGTGACGCAGACCAGATTGCGACCGGGCGTGAACCGCCCGGCCCAAACGTCGCCCGTGGTTTCGCCCACGACACCTGATATGCCGGCGGAAGTCGCGCCCTCGGCAAGGACGATCTCGCCCGACAGGGTCAGTATCTCGACCGCCGGACCGCGCAGCACCTTGGGTTCGCCCGAGGCGGTTTCGATGACCGCGTCGTTCAGACTGCCCAGTCCGCTGCGGACCAGGGCGCGTTCGAAACCCAGTTCGGCGGCGGCCTGCTGCAGCCCCTCGACCAGATCCTGGTTCGGCCCCAGCCGAACCGTCGCCAGTCGGCCGGTGCGAATGTCAGTGATGTCCGACGGGTTCATGCGTGTACTCGGATACTGGGAAGAAGGTCGAGAACCGGGTTTCAGGATCGGCCGCCTGGCGGAATCCCGAGCCGGTCATCAGATGGACGCGCACGCCGCCGGGCCCCGCCACGCAGCGATCCACGTTCAGGTGGCCGCCGTGACCGCGTCCGTGGTCGTCGGCCAGGGCGCCGTGAAGGTGCAACAGGGGAGCGCCGGACACTGAGGGCCCGAACGATCCCGATGCGGCGACCACGGCGGCCCCGCCCTCGATCTGGAGCGCCGCGCCGTATTCGACGGCGCGCTCGCTGTCGGCGCGCGGCATGGCGACGTGGTAATAGGCCTCAGCCAGACGGCCGCCGATGAGGCGAAAGCCGCCGCAGGATTCGCCCAAGGCGGCGAACAGGCGTTCGATTCCGGCCTGGATTGTCTCGCCCTCGCGGATCGAGCCCAGCGATTGGCGGGACTGATCGCCGGCGGCCGTCAGGACACGGCTGAAGCGCGAAGCGCCGGGATGGACAACGCGGCGGGTTTCGACAAGCGGAGCGCTCATCGCGCGCCGTCGTTCAAAATAAGCCTAAGTCGATCAGCCAAACTAAATACTCCCTGACGGGTCCATATATTGGACCACTTGTTTCTATATTGCCATTATTAGCAGCCATATTTAGACACGCAACCCGACTACATTAGGAAATATCATCACACCAATAGTCCGTATTGTGGACCTATTGTCAGTTGAGGTTGAGAAACATGGCTGGACGTCTCGATAATCGCGTCGTGCTTGTGACCGGGGGCCTATCCGGAATCGGCGCGGCGGTATGTCAGAAGCTGGCGGCGGAAGGCGCCATTGTGATCGCGGGCGATCTGTCGGCGCAGGCCATCGACCTGAGCGACGCCGCCGTGACGCCGCTGAGACTGGACGTCTCGGACTCCAGCTCGGTCCAGGCCGCCATCGACGCCATCGTCGCCAAGCACGGGCGACTGGACGGGCTGGTCAACAGCGCCGGGATCGCCCGCGAACAACCCTTCCTAGAAACCCCCGTCGAGGCGTTCGATGCGATCATCGCCGTCAACCTGCGCGGCAGCTTCCTTATCGGTCAGGCGGCGGCCAGGGCGATGCAGGCGAGCGGCGGCGGCTCGATCGTCAACATCGCCAGCGTGTCGGGCCTTCTCGGCAATGCGGGCCGCAGCGCCTACGGCGCCTCCAAGGGCGGCGTCGTCACCCTGTCCAAGGTGATGGCGGTGGACCTTGCCCAGTTCGGCATACGGGTGAATGTGATCGCGCCCGGCCCGGTGGAGACGCCGCTGGTGGCCCAGGTCCACTCGCCCGAGACGCGCGCCGAATGGGGCCGCCGTGTGCCGATGAAACGCTATGGCTCGCCCGAAGAGATGGCGGGCGCCGCCGTCTTCCTGCTGTCGGACGAGGCCACCTATGTCACCGGCCATGTGCTGACGGTCGACGGCGGCTTCGTGGCGCAAGGCTTGGCGGCGCCGATCGCCGCCGAATAAGGCCTCAGACCCACTCGGCGCGCCGCGAGGTCATGCCGATGCCCGGGTTCAGACAGTTGCACGGGTCCAGCCGCTTGAAGTGGGCGGCCTGGGCCGGACTGGCCTTGTAGAGATGACCGACGTTGTGTTCGGCCGGATAGGCGGCGCGACGCTGGTCCAGCAGGCCCCACATCCGATGCTCCAGGGCGATGGGGTCGTTCCCTTTGGCGACGATGTAGTCCTGATGGAAGACGTGACAGAAGAAGTGGCCGTAATACAGGCTCTTCAGGATCGGCCGCTGCACGTCTTCGGGCAAGACCTCCATCCAGTCCCGGTCATTGCGACGCAGGGCGATGTCCAGGGCGACGATATCCGACACTTGGCGATGATGGACGGCACGGTAACGCACCGCAGCCCCCGCCGCCGCGAACCGGTGCAGGAAGGCGCGGGCGCCCTCGTCCGGCGTGCATTCGAAGAAGGCCGCGTCGTCGCCCGTCAGGGTGCGCGCCAAATAGGCCCTCGCCTCCTCCACGCCCTCGCCTGACATCTTCAGCATGAGATGGTGTTCGAACCGGTCGCGATACTGGTTCATCCGCGCCGGCAGGTGTTCGGGGAACAGGCTGCTGGCGAACTGCAGCAGGCGGTCGCCGAGGTATTTCGGCAGGAAGCCCAAATCCTCGACAAAGGCGTCGAACCGCGACTTCATGCCGAACAACTGTCCGATCCGTCCCGTGCCCAGCGTTCGGATCGCCAGGAAGGTGTCCTTGCCGTATTTCCGCGCGATGTCGTAGCAGTCGCGGTGCATGTATTCGCCGGCGACCGGCAGATGCGTGAAACCGCTCAGGATGTCGCGCCGGATGCGGGTCAGGACCGCCGGATCGTTGGCCCCGATGTAGAAGACGCCTGTCTCGCCCGCCGCCGGAAAGGTGTCCAGCCGCACCGCGAAGACCACCGCCTTGCCCGCGCTGCCCGACGCCTCGAACAGCCGGTCGGGATCGGCGTTGAAACGGGCCGGGCTGTCGGCGTCCACGTCACGGACCCGGCGGGCGTAGTCGCCGTCCGACGCCTGTCGGCGGTCATCCGCCAGGATTTCCCCCGGCTGGAAGTCGCCCGCCTCGACGCGGGCCAGCACGGCCTCGGGATCGTGGCCCAAGGCCACGCCCAGATGATTGACCAACTCCACCCGGCCGTCCGCGTCGACGCGGGCGTACAGCGCCATCTGGGTATAGGCCGGGCCGCGCTGGATCAGCGAACCGCCCGAGTTGTTGCACACCCCGCCCACGACCGAGGCGCCGATGCAGGACGAACCGATCACCGAATGCGGCTCCCGCCCAAGGGGCTTCAGCATCCGCTCCAACCGATCCAGCGACGCGCCGGGCAGGCAGATGACCTGACGCCCATCCTCGATCAGATGCACGGCCGTCATGCGCAGGGTGGAGATCACCACCACCGGCCGGTCGTAGTCGTGTCCGTCAGGGGTCGATCCGCCGGTCAGTCCGGTGTTGGCCGCCTGCATGATGACGATGCGGCCTGCCTCGACGCAGGCCTTGAAGGCCCGCCACTGCTCGACCAAAGAGCCGGGCCGCACCACCGCCTCCACCTTGCCCTCGCCGAACCGGTAGCCCCGGCTGTAGCGGCGCGTGGCCTTGGGTTCGGTCAGGACATGGGCGGCGCCGACGACGGCCCTTAGTCGGTCGCGAAACTGGTCGGACGAAACGGGCGTGCGCGCAGGGACGGCAGTCGAACGGGGGGCGGTCATCGGATCATGGTCAGGTAAACGGAGATGGAGATGATCGACAGGACGGTCGTCATCAGAATGGTCTGGGAAGCGACAGCGCCGCGCCGGTCATAGACCTGGGCCAGCATGAAGGGGCCGGCGCCGGTCGGCATCATGGCCATCAGCACGGCCATCTGCACCACCTGCAGCGGCGCGTGCAGGATCGGCCCGGCGATCAACCAGGCGATCACCGGCTGGACGATCAGCTTGGCCGCCGTCAGGGACGCCCAGCTCCAATCGCCGAATCCCGCCTTGGCGTTCTCGGCCAGGAACAGACCCAGAGCGACCAGGGCGCAGGGAATGGCGGCGCCGGCCAGCAGCCCCAGCAGGGTGGTCACGCCCTCGGGCGGCTTGAGCCCCAGGGTGGAGAAAACCGCTCCGACCGCCGGGGCGATCATCATCGGATTTCGCACCACCGCCCCGCCGGCCTTCAGCAGCGCCTTGCCCAGCCCATGACCGTGCGCGCGCGCCATCTCCAGGCCGATCAGGCCCAGAGCGTAGAGGACGCAGGCCGTCAGGATCACCGACACGCCCGAGAACGGCAGAGACCAGTCCCCGAACACCAGCAGCCCCAGCGGAATGCCCAAAAAGCCGTTGTTGGCGTAGGCGGCGCTCTGGGCGTCGACCACCGCATCGCCCGCGCCCATCCTGCGCCAGGTCAGGGCCAGAACCAGAACGAAGGTCCCGACCAGGGCCCCGGCCATGGCCAGGGTGAAGTCCAGCCGATAGCTGGACCAGTGGGCGTTGGCGGTGATGCCGAACAGCAGCGCCGGCTGGGCCAGCCAGACCACGAACCGATTGATCTCCGTGACCGCCGCCGGCCCCAGCACATTCACCCGCCGACACAGATAGCCCAGCGCGATCAGCGCAAAGACCGGCAGGACGACGTTCAGCAGGGCGGTCATGACGTCGGGGCGATCATGGTCGTTCGATCAGGCGCATCGCGCGGTCAGGCCGCCATCGACCACGATCTGGGTGGCGTTGACATATTTCGCCTCGTCCGACGCCAGGAACAGGGCGGCGTAGGCCACGTCCCAGGCGTCGCCCATCTTGCCGGTCGGCGACTGGGCGTCGCGCCGGGCCACCATGTCGTCGAAATCGCCGTCATAGCCCTTGGTCAGCGCCCCTTTGATCAGGGGCGTGTTCATCAGGCCCGGCAGCACGCAGTTGGCGCGGATGCCGACACTTGCGTGCTGAAGCGCGATATTCTGGGTCAGACCCATGACCGCCGCCTTTGTCGCCGTATAGGCCGCATAGGGAAAGCCGATCCAGCGCGTGCCGGCGACCGAGCCGACGTTGACGATGGCGCCCTTCTGCTGCTCCACCATATGCGGCAGCACATATTTGCAGGTCAGGAAGACGCTGGTCTGGTTGATGGCGATCAACCTGTGCCAGCTCTCTTCCGAAGCATCGATGGCGCCGCCAGTCTCCGAGATGCCGACATTGTTGTGCAGCACGTCGATGCGGCCGAAGGCGTCGATGCAGGCCTTGACCATGGCCTGGACCTGATCCGATTTGGACACGTCGCAGGCGAAGGTCTGGCACACGCCGCCCTCCTCCTCGATCAGAGCCTTGGTCTCGTCGGCCGCCTCGATCCGCAGGTCGATGGCGAAGACCTTGGCGCCCTCGCGCGCATACAGCACCGCCGCCGCCTTGCCGTTGCCCCATCCCGGCCCGGACGAGCCTGCGCCCGTCACCAGGACCACCTTGTCCTTCATTCGCTCGCCCATCGGCGTCTCCTCACGTCTTTACGTCCGGCGGAAAGAAACGCGGGGCGGCCTCGTGACCGCGCCCGCGTCCGTACTCGCCATATTCAGGTTCAGGCGGCGGCCTTCTGACTGCGCGCATATTCGACCAGAGCGTCGTCAGACACCGGCTCGATCGGCGTGAAATCCGTGTGGGCGATATATTCCGCACGGGTCGGCTTGGTGATGGCGTTCGAAAGGGCCGACAGGGTCAGATAGACGATCTTGCGCGGATACGGGGTGATGTTCCCGGCCGATCCATGCACCAGATTGCCGTGGAACATCAGCAGACCGCCGGCCTTGCCGGTCGGGGCGACGATGCCGCCCTGCTCCACCAGATTGGCGACCGTATCGTTGTCTAAGGTCCACAACGGATAGGCGGTGGTCTCGGTGTCATGACCGGCCTCGATGGCTCCGCCCTCATGACTGCGCGGCACCAGCATCAGCGGGCCGTTGATCGGCAGGACGTCGTCCAGGAAGACGGCGATGTTCATGGCGCGCGGCTCGGGCATGCCGTCGTCGTTGTGCCAGGTCACGAAGTCCTGGTGCCACTGCCAGACGTCGCCGGTGAAGGCCGCCTTCGCGTTGATCTTGAACTGGTGCATGTACACCGGCTCGTCGAAGGCCTGGGCCACCGGCTCGACCAGACGCGGGTGTTTGCCCAGCAGTTCGCAGGCCTTGTTGTAGGTGTGGCAGGCGAAGGCCGTGCGCGGCACGCCCGACTTCTCTCGCCAGATCTCGGGCCGTTCCGGCGCGAAGACATCGACGGCGGCTTCGCGCAGCACCTCGACCTCTTCGGGCGTAAAGGCCTCGGGGATGAAGATATAGCCTTCCGTGCGGAAGTGCTCGAGCTGTTCCTGGGTCAGTTTCACGGACGTTTCTCCTGTTGTTCTGAGGGAATGAGCGCCGGTCTTCACGCCGGATTGGATGCCCGGAGTCTCTGCTCGGTTTCGGAGCCGGCGTTGGCGGCATGGCTCCAGGCGGCCGAGGCCGCGCCTTCCGCATCCCCCGCCCGGACCAGGCGCACGATCTCGGCGTGCTCGCGCCAGGCGCGGATGCGTATTTCGTCGACCGCCATCACGGCATTCATGGCGCGCTGTATGTGCGGCCACAGCGGCGCCAACGTCTCCTCGATCGTCGGATTGCCGCACAGGCCGTAGATGACTTGGTGGAAGGCGACGTCGAGCGCAGCCCGCTCGGCCAGAGGCGTCTTCGGACGAATGGCGTCACCCGCATTAAGGGCCGCATCCAGGCGCTGCACCTCAGACTCCGATACTCGGCCGTCCGCAAATCTCTGAGCAAGCAATCGCGACGCGAGAGAATCGAGCGCCGCTCGGATCTGATAGACATCTCGCAGCTGATCGGGATCCAGAGGCGCGATCTCGACGCCGCGACGCCCGGATTCGATGACCAGTCCCTGATGCTTCAGCAGATGCAGGGCATGGCTGATCGGGGCGCGCGAGACGCCCAGATTTTCCGCCAGTTCGCCCTGACGCACGCGCTGGCCGGGCGCCAGGGAGCCGTCCGTGATCGCCGCCCGAAGGCGTTGATACACCTGCTCCACAAGCATGGGGGCGGTGCTGATCGAGTCCATTGCATGGGTCATGATGGAATACGGAATACCGTAACCGATCCGCATCCACAACTGTCGGCGCGCAAATTTATTCTTTCGGTCCACCATTTGGACCTATCACATTTCTTTAAATGCCCATTTGACAGGGAAAATAAGTCGGTTCAGTTTCCGATCCAGAAATGCCTATATAAGAGTCCAATATATGGACCATTTGGGAGTTTGAGATGACGGACCTGGAAACAAAGGCTGACGGCGCGCAGGCGCTGGACCGGGCGCTGGGAATTTTACGTCTTGTGGGTTCCCGCTCGAAAGAGGGCCTGCGCCTGGCCGACATCGTCAGCCAGTCCGGCCTGGCCAAACCTACCGCTCACAGGATGCTCAAGGCGTTGGAGCGTAACGGCTTCATCGAACAGAGCGCCGAGGACCGTCTCTATCATCTGGGGCCGGAGGCTTTCGTCCTGGGCGTTCTCGCCACCGAACGGTTCGGCATCCATCGTCTGGCGTCCGGCGCCCTGCAGCGCCTGTCGGCCGCCAGCCAAGATACAGTCTTCCTTTCCGTGCCGCGCGACGGCCATGCCGTGTGCCTGGAGCGGCTGGACGGGGCCTTTCCTATCCGCACCCATGTCCTCCAGGCGGGCGACCGGCATCCGCTGGGCGTAGGCGCCGGCAGCCTGGCCATGCTGGCGGCCATGAGTGACGACGAGGTCGAGCGAATTCTCGAGTCCATCGCCCCCGAACTGGCCTTCTCCTATCCGACCTATTCCCCCGCCTTCCTGCGCGAAGCGGTGGCGGAGACCCGCGCCTCTGGATTCGCCTTCAACCCCGGCCGTCTGCTGACCGGCAGTTGGGCCATCGGCGTGGCCGTGATCGGGCCCGACGGCGACTGCGTGGGCGCCCTGTCGATCTCGGCCATCGAGAGCCGACTGGGCGAAGCCCGCCGCGCCGAACTGGCTCCGATTGTCCAGCAAGAAGCACAGAAACTGTCGCTGCGCCTCGCCCGCCCGGAAATCACCTCCCCCGCGCCCGAACCGGCGCGCTCCCCTGTACGCTTGAGGAAAACCCCATGACTGAAGCCGCCATCGTCGGATGGGCCCACAGCCCGTTCGGAAAACTCCATGATGCACCCGACGTCGAAAGCCTGATCGAGATGGTCGCCGCCCAGGCGATCGCCGACGCCGGCATTCAGCAGGACGAGGTCGACGGCGTCTTCGTCGGCGTGTTCAACGCCGGCTTCTCGAAGCAGGACTTTCCTTCCTCCCTGGCCATGCACAGCGTGCCGGGCCTGCGGTTCAAGCCCGCGACGCGGGTGGAGAACGCCTGCGCCTCCGGGGCCGCCGCCGTCTTCCAGGCGCGCGACTTCATCGCCGCCGGCCGGGGCCGCTTCGCCCTGGTCGTCGGCGCCGAGAAGATGACCCACACCACCAGCGCCGTGGCCGGCGACGTCCTGCTGGGGGCCAGCTATCGCAAGGAAGAGGGCGACATTCCCGCCGGCTTCGCAGGCGCCTTCGGCCGTATCGCCCAGATGTATTTCCAGAAGTATGGCGACCAGTCGGACGCTCTGGCCGCCATCGCGGCCAAGAACCACAAGAACGGCGTCGACAACCCCTACGCTCAGATGCGCAAGGACCTGGGCTTCGACTTCTGCCGCAACGAGTCCGAGAAGAACCCCTTCGTCGCCGGCCCGCTGAAGCGCACCGACTGCTCGCTGATCTCGGACGGCGCCGCCGCCCTGATCCTGACGGACGAGGAGACCGCCAAGTCGATGAAGAAGGCGATCCGCTGGCGCGCCGCCGTCCATCTGAACGACTACCTGCCGCTGTCGCGCCGCGATCCGACCCATTTCGAGGCGGGCGCCCAGGCCTGGGCCAGGGCGCTGCAAATCGCGGACATCAAGCTGGACGACCTGTCCTTCGTCGAGACCCACGACTGTTTCACCATCGCCGAACTGATCGAATACGAGGCCATGGGCCTGACGCCGCAGGGCCAGGGCGCACGCGCCGCGCTTGAGGGCTGGACCCAGGCCGACGGCCGCCTGCCCGTCAACCGCTCGGGCGGGCTGAAGGCCAAGGGCCACCCGGTCGGCGCCACCGGCGTCTCCATGCATGTCATCTCGGCCATGCAGCTGGCCGGAGAAGCAGGCGACATGCAACTGCCCAAGGCCGATGTCGCGGGCGTGTTCAACATGGGCGGCGCCGCCGTCGCCAACTACGTCTCCATCCTGGAGCCGATCAGAGCATGACCCTGCCCACCAGCAATCTGGCCTCCATGCTGGTTCACGCCGCCCAGCATTTCGGCGACCGCCCCGGCCTGATCCAGGGCGACCGCGTCTGGACCTGGACCGAAATCAACGACCGCGTCACCCGCGCCGCCTCGGCCCTGGCCGCGCGCGGCGTCCAACAGGGCGACCGCGTCCTGGTCCATTCGCGCAACTGCAACGCCATGTTCGAAACCCAGTGGGCCTGCTGGCGCCTGGGCGCGGTCTGGGTGCCGACCAACTTCCGTCTGACGCCGCCGGAAGTGGCCTATCTGGCCTCCTCCTCGCGCGCCACGACCCACATCTTCGACACCGGCTTTCCTGACCACGCGGCGGCGGCGAAAGACGCCAACACGGCTTGCGATAGGGTCTTCTGGATCGGCGCCGATGCACCGGGCGAGGACTGGGAGGCCCTGGTCGCCGACGTCTCGGCCCCGCACGTCGACCTGGCCGACGTGGGCCGCGACGACGTATGCTGGTTCTTCTACACCTCGGGCACCACGGGACGCCCCAAGGCGGGGATGCTGACCCACGGCCAGATGGCTTTCGTCACCGTCAACCACCTGTGCGACCTGATGCCGGACACGACGGAGCACGACGTCTCCCTGGTCGTCGCGCCCCTGTCGCACGGCTCGGGCATCCACGCTGTCACTCAGGTCGCCAAGGGCGCCGCCAGCGTGCTGCTGTCCACCGAACGGCTGGATTGCGAAGAGGCCTGGCGTCTGGTCGAGACGCACAAGGTGACGAACATGTTCACCGTGCCCACCATCCTGACCATGCTGACCCAGCATGAGGCGGTGGACCGCTACGATCATGCGTCGCTGCGCTACGTCATCTACGCCGGCGCCCCCATGTACCGGGCCGATCAGCAACACGCCCTTCGCAAGATCGGCAAGGTTCTGGTCCAGTATTTCGGTCTCGGCGAGGTCACGGGCAACATCACAGTCCTGCCGCCGCGCCTGCACACGATCGAGGACGATGCGTCGTATCCGATCGGCTCTTGCGGCCTGCCGCGCACCGGCATGGACATCGCAATCCTGTCGGACGACGGCAAGCGCCTGTCGGCCAATGAGACAGGCGAAATCTGCGTACGTGGCCCGGCCGTCTTCCTCGGCTACTTCGAAAACGACGAGGCGAACGCAAAGTCGTTCAAGGACGGGTGGTTCCACACCGGCGACCTCGGCCATCTGGATGACCGCGGTTTCCTCTACATCACCGGCCGGGCGTCGGACATGTTCATCTCGGGCGGATCCAACGTCTATCCGCGCGAGATCGAGGAAGCGATCCTGACCCACCCGGCCATCTCCGAAGCCTGCGTCGTGGGCATGCCGCACGACAAATGGGGGGAATGCGGGGTCGCCGTTCTGGTCGCGCGCAAGGGCCATACGGCCGACGCCCAGGCGGTCCTGTCGCACCTCGACGGCAAGCTGAGCCGTTACAAGCTCCCGACCGACGTCCTGTTCTGGGATGCGCTTCCCAAGTCCGGCTACGGCAAGGTCGCCAAGGCCGAGGTCAAGAAACTGCTTCAGGCGCAGGCCGCAACGGAAGCGGCCTGACCCGACCCGCCGGCGCGGGTTCCAGGCCTTCCGCGCCGGCTCAAATCCAAAAGCGCCGCAAAGGCGCCGGCCGCTTTCATGCATTGGGAGGAACAATCGCATGACCAACACCCGTTCCGTCGCCCTGTGCGGCGGCGCTATCGCCGCCGCCCTGTTGGCCGCCGGCTCCGTCCAGGCCCAGACGGCCTTTTCCACGCCATCCAACGCCCCGTCTGAGGCCGTGACGCAACAAGCCGCCGCGACCCAGCCCGGCCTGTGGGACCGCCCAGCGCTCACGGGCGACTGGGGCGGCGCGCGCCGCCGCTTGGAAGACAATGGCGTGACCTTCACCCTGAACGAGGTCGTGGACGCGGTTCACAACTTCAACGGCGGCGTGCGCGAGGAAAGCCGCGCGGCCGGCCAGCTGTTTTTGGGCGCAACGATCGATACCGAAAAGGCCTGGGGCCTGCCCGGCGGCAAGGTCCAGGCCACCGTTTTCAATCGGCAAGGCAACAGCCTGGCCAATGACGCGGGACTCGATCTTCTTCAGCCGGTTCAGACCATCTACGGTCGCGGCACGATCTGGCGCCTGGGCCAGCTCTGGTACGAGCAGAGCTTCAACGACGGAGCGACCGCCCTCAAGCTCGGCCGTGTCACCCATGGCGAGGACTTCGGCGCCACGCCCTGCGGCAACGTCATGAACCTCATCCTGTGCGGCCCGGCGTCCAGCCAGATCGTCGGCGGCTATCTCTATAACATGCCGGTCAGCTCCTGGGGCGCACGGCTGCGCCAACGCATCACGCCGGAGTTGCACGTCAATCTGGGCGTTATCGAATCCAACCCCGAAAACCTGCGCGAGGATCGCGGCTTCTATCTGGGGACCCAGGGCGCGACCGGCACGATCTACGCCGGCGAGCTGCAGTGGACGCCCAAGTTCGGCGCGAACGGCGACCTTCCCGGAACCTACAAGATCGGCGCCTGGTACGACTCCAGCGAGTCCAACAATATCGTCTATGACGTCAACGGCGACTATCAGGCGCTGACCGGCCTGGCCTTTGCGCGCGAGGGACATCACTCAGGCGTTCACGCCAACGTCCAGCAGCAGCTGATCGCGCCCCAGGCGGACGGCGCCCACGGCCTGTCGGTGGTCGGCAACCTGGCCATCGCGGATCGCGCCACCAACAAGCTGCGCAGCAAGGCGGCGGTCATCGTGACCTATACCGGCCTGATCCCCGGCCGAGCCAAGGACGACGTCACCTTCGGCGTCGGCGCCGCCATCGTGAACGGGCGGGTCACCGACGCCCAGCGCGCCCAGAACGATGCGGGATTACGCGTCGGTGATCCGCAAGACACCGAATATGCGGTCGAGCTGAACTACGGCTACCGCCTGACCCCGGCCATCACCGTGCGCCCCGGCGTCCAGTACATCCACAACCCCGGCGGCCAATCCGACCGCGACGGCATCGTCGTCGGCGGGCTGAAGCTGGTGCTGACGTTGTGAGGAGGTCCGGGCGCGACTAGGCAGCCTGGCCAGCCTCGCACCGTCAGCACAGCCTTCACGCCCACTGTCTTGCAAGCGTCGTCATCGCGGTGTCGCGCTTCCAAGGTAGCGGTCCGCCCCATGTGTGCGAGATCATGCCTTTAACATCCTCGATCGACGACATCGCCGCCTCATTGTCGAGGTTCGTCGGTCGGCGGCTGAGCGACCGTACGTTGCGTGAAGACATGGTGCAGGAGGCTCTTACGCGCCTGCTGGCCTACAGCCACATGCACGAGGTCAAAGACGCCGGCGCGCTTGCACGGCGGATCGCGCTGAACCTGATCGCCGACCATTTCCGCGACCGGATACGTCACCCCACCAACGACCTGTCCGAAGACGTGCCTACGCCCGCCGCAAACGCAGAGGAGATCGTCATGCACCGCGAACGCGTACGCGCCTTCGGACGGGTGCTCAAAACCATGCCGCCGCTGCGTCGAGAGGTCTTTACCCGCTTACGTCTGCACGGCGAGACGCCGAGGGAAATTTCCGCCGCGCTGAACCTCAGCGAGGCAGCCGTGGAGAAACATCTGACCCGCGCACTGGAACAGCTTCACCGTGAAGTCGGAAGAGCCGAACGACCGCGCCCTGTCTCCAACTCGACCTCGCCCGTGGAAGGAGGAGCGCGATGAGCCGCTTCTTATCTTACTGGACGACGCGCCGCGTAGCGCATCGGCGGGCGGCGCGCCACGTTCTGCTCGACGGCGTCCCAAGCGCAGGTGCGTCTGCCGCAGACCCCTCGCTGGTCGAGGCCATGCGGCATACGTTCGACGACCCAGCACTGTCGGAGGCTCTGCGGGCGAGCTCGCCCTACGCGGCTCGCAAGACCGTCCGAACGAAGCGGGCAGGTTGGACCACAAGGGTGATGCGGCCTGTGGTGTGGGCGCCGACGGCCTTGGCCATGGTGGTGGGCGGAGTGCTGGCCGGTCCCCATCTCGCCGATCTCGCCGTCGAGGCCACCGCGCTGGAGACGGTCTACGACACGTCGCGCGGCGAGACCCGCCGGCTTGTGCTTGAAGACGGCAGCCATGTGCTAATGACAGGCGACACCCACCTGAAAGTGAGGATGGCTGGGCGAAAACGAGAAGTATCGCTGACCGGTGGCGAGGCCATGTTCGACGTGGCGCATGATGCCTCCCGTGTCTTCGAAGTCCGTACGGACGAAGGCCAGGTTCGCGTTCTCGGTACGCGGTTCACAATGAGCCTGACCAATGGACGACTGGACGTGGACGTCTATCGCGGTCGCGTCGCGGTCTCGACCGACGCCGGGGCGCGCAGAGAAGTGGGCGCGGGGGAGCGAGCCTCGGCAAGGGACGGCCATGTCAAGGCTGGGGCGGCATTCGCGCCGGACGAAACTGTATGGAGCGACGGATGGATCGAGACCGACGCAATCACCTTGAAAGAATTGGTCCAGCGCCTTTCGCGACGTTCGAAGCGGCCCATAATCATCCAGGACGAGAAGCTGGAAAGCCTTGAAGCGGCTGGGCGTTTTCGTCTGGACGACGCCGAGGGGCAGTTGCGAAACCTCGCTGTCGTGCACGGTTTCCATGTGGCGGCCGGCCCAGACTCGATCATCGTTTCACCCACGAAATCCTGATCCGGTCGAGGATGAACCTTAGCGAATCCGCCATGCTGCGGTTGCGAAAGATTTGCAAAAATCCCTGTCCGGTATCTGGCCCGCCCGCGTCTTAGCCTTCTGACCGTCCGCAGGGGGCTGGCGGGTTCAAGGGATCAAGGCTCAATGAGCACCTCAAAAACTCTTACTCGCCTCAAGGCGACGACATCCGTCATGGCCTTCGTCATGCTCGCGGCGGCCGGTTCCGTCTCGGCTCAGACGTCCGCCCGAGGGCGCGCGCCGGTCGCGGTATCCGCGTCCGCCGGCGATCTGTCGGCCGCATTGGCGCAATATTCGCGGGCTTCGGGACTTCAGGTCATCGCCGATCCCGCCCTTTTGCGCGGTCGGCGCACTCAGGGAGTGTCGGGGACCCTCACGGCCGTACAGGCGCTGGATCGTCTTTTGAGCGGCACGGGACTGGTCTGGCGTCTGAACGGAGACGCTGTCGTCATCACCCGGGGCGCACAGGCTCGGCCGGCCGGGCCGGCGGCGTCGCGCGTGGTTTCGACCGAGGATCAGGCGGAAACCTTCGCCGAGCTTGAAGAGGTCGTGGTCACCGGCAGCTTCTCCTCCAGCCTGACCCAGGCCCTGGACATCAAGCGCCGCGCCGACAATGTCGTCGACGTCATCACCGCCGAGGACATCGGCGACTTTCCCAGCCAGAATATCGCCGAAGCCCTTCAGCGTGTGCCAGGCGTCTCGATCGTCCGCGACCGGGGCGAAGGTTTGTTCGTGCGCGTGCGGGGCCTGGGCGCCAACTTCCAGATCACGACCCTGAACGGCCGCAGCGCCGCCGTGAACGAGAATGTCCGCGACAGCGGTCAGAGCGGGCGTCAGTTCCGGTTCGACACCCTGCCGTCCGAACTGGTCGCGGGGGTGGACGTGATCAAGAGCCCGCTCGCTTCGCTGGACGAAGGGGCGATCGGGGGCGTGGTCAATGTGCGCACCTTCCGTCCGCTGGACCTGAAGACGTCGCGCCTGGCCCTGTCCGGCGAAGTCAACTACGCGGAGAACGCTGGGGATCTGAACCCGCGCCTGTCCGCACTGGGATCCTGGGTCAACGAAGATCGCACCTTCGGCGCCCTGCTCGCCGCCGTATATGACCAGCGTTCCCTGCGCCAGGACCGCATCACCGGCGTCACCTGGGGCACATATGCGGCAGGCGTGGACACGAATGGCGACGGCGTGTCCGACAGCGGCTCCATCATCTATCCGCAGGCGCTGCGCCCTACGCTGGAGACGGAAGATCGTGAGCGCTACGGCCTGAACGCCGCCCTGCAATGGCGGCCTACCGCGACGACCGACGTAAATCTGGACATCACCTACACCGATCTGATGGTCGATTACGACGAACTGACCTATTCGGCCGACGCCAATGTCGCGAATGCGGTGCGCGGCACTGCGCGGGTCGAGAACGGCGCCCTGGTGGGCGGAACCTTCAGCGGCGGCACCAGCCAGATTGGTCACGAAGTCTCGCGCCTGCATCACGACAACCTGTCGGTGGGTCTGAACCTGCGTCAGCAGATCGGCGCCTGGACCGTGTCGGGAGACGCCGCCTATGCCCGCGCCGCAAGCGACACGCCCGACCCGATCACAAGATCGCGGGTTCAGGGCCCGGTCGGGCGGATCCAGATCGACATGCCCAGGTCGGGCGGCGGCGTCCCTTCGATCCGCTTTCTCGACGCGGACATGAACAGTATCTCGACGCTGCCGGGACGGCGTCTGGAATATCGGGTCAACGACACCCTGGACGAAGAGACCGCAATCCAACTGGACTTCGTCCGTTCCGTCTCCTTCGGGCCCATCGCCAAGGTCGCCTTCGGCGCCAAATATCGCGATCGTGCGCGCGACTACAATCGTCGCGATTTCAACATCACGCGCGGCATTTCCGGCGTGACCCTGGCTCCGGACTTTTTCCAGCCCTTCTCGCAGAAGGACTTCCTGTCCAAGGTCGGGGCTGAACTGCCGCGCAACTGGGTCGTGCCGAACCCGACGCGGTTCCTGCGCCAGATCACCCAAGCCGATCTGGACGCGCCGTTGTCGCGGGGCGATTTACGCAACTCCTACCAGATCGACGAGACCATCCTGGCCGGTTACGGCATGGCCGACGTCGAGACCATGCTGTTCGGGGCGCCCTTGCGCGGCAATTTCGGATTGCGGGTCGCCCAGACAGAGCAGACGTCTTCGGGGCACGCCGACAACGGGCGGGCCGCCCTGCCGGTGTCGTTCGACAAGACCTACAATGACGTCCTGCCATCTCTGAACCTGGTGTGGGAAGCGCGCGACGACTTCCAGTTTCGCATTGCGGCGGCCAAGGTGATCACTCGCCCGTCCCTGTCGGACCTAGCCCCCAGGCTGACGCTCAACTCATCGGGTGCCCTCTTCACCGCCGTTGGTGGGAACCCCGAGCTTAGGCCGTTCGAGGCCTGGCAATACGATGCGGTGGCGGAATGGTACTTCTCGCCGTCCAGCGCCCTGATCGGCGGGGCCTTCTACAAGGACATCACCACCTTCTCGACCCGTCGCCGGTCCAATATCGACATCGACGACGTGACCTATGAACTGACTGCGCCGGTCAACGGCGGCACGGCTTCGATCGCGGGGATTGAGCTGGCCTACCAGCAGTTGTTCCCGTTCCTGCCGGCGCCGTTCGACGGTCTGGGGATGACAGCCAACCTGACCCTGACCACGACCGACGCGACCTATTACGACGGTACGCGCGAGTTCAAGGACGACCTCGAAAACGTCGCCAAGCAGAGCGTCAACCTGACCGGCTTCTACGAGAAGGGGCCGCTGGCGGCGCGTCTCAGCTATTCCTGGCGGGGTGACGTGCTGCAGGAAGTCGGAACCAACGGTCTCGAGTCGGCGAATGATCGGGCCTTCGGATCGCTGGACGGCAGCCTGAGCTACAAGCTCACCGATCGACTGACGGTCTCCGTGGAGGCCATCAATCTGACCGACCAGCCGCAAGAGCAGTTCGTCGCTGACAACCGCTTCGTCGGCTACACCGACTACGGCCGCACCATCTCCGTCGGAATGAGCGCCCGTTTCTAATATCCACCTGCCACCCCGCGCGTCGCCGGCGACGCGCGGGGTTTTCTGTCTTTAGGAGATCGTCATGAAACTCTTCTTGCCCGCTCTGCTCGGCGCCGCTCTTTCTTTCCCGCCGATCCATGCTCAGGCCCAGGTCCAGGCCGACATCACAGCACTCGATGCAGCGACGGCGTTGAGGCCCGACACGGGGCGGCCGAAGAACGTCATCCTGATGATCGGCGACGGTATGGGCATCAACAGCGTCACGGCCGGTCGCATCTACGAGGGCCAGGCCCTGGGCGAAGACGGCGCCAGCCATCGGCTGTCCTTTGATCGTTTTCCCTATACGGCCCTGTCGCGAACCTATTCGGCTGATCGTTTCGTCACGGATTCCGCGAACGGCGCTTCGGCTTTGATGACCGGATATAAGACCATCAACGGCGCCATCGGCGTCAACGACCAGGTGCGGGCGCGTGATTGCACCTCCGTCACGGCGGCTCGCGTGCCGACACTGTCGGAACTGGCGCGGGCCAAGGGACTGGCGATCGGGGTCGTAACGACCGCGCCGATCACGGACGCGACGCCTGCGGCCACCTATGCCCACACCCCCTTCCGCGGGTGGCAGAGCGACATCGACATGCCGGCCCAGGCGGTGTCCCAGGGCTGTATCGACATCGCGCGACAACTGGTCGAAGGCGAAGCCACGCCCGAGGTCGTTCTGGGCGCCGGACTGGCCTATCTGAAACCCGAGGCGGACGGAGGACGCCGCAAGGACGGTCGAGATCTGGTCGAGGCTTGGCGCCGCCGTAGCGGCGCTTCGACCGTGGTCAGCGACCTTGCAGGGCTGACGGCCAGCACCACGCCGCGCCTGATGGGTCTCTTCTCCAAGGCCGCCCTGCCGGCGGACGCCGATCGAGCGCCCGACAGCACCATGCCCCGACTGCCGGACATGACGGCAGCGGCGATCCGTGCCCTGTCGCAGAACGTTGAGGGCTATCTGCTGGTGGTCGAGGGCGCCCAGATCGACACCTATCACCACGCCAATGATCCACGTCGCGCTCTGGCCGCTGTGGCCGAGTTCTCCCAAGCCGTGGACGCCGCGCGTCGACTGACCGATCCCGCCGATACGTTGATCATCGTCACGGCGGACCATAGCCACAGCCTGGTCCTCACCGCCGGGGCGGACCGCAAGGCGCCGCTGCTTGGCCTGGCCGGCGCAGACGGCGCACCGAACAAGGCCTTGGACGACGCGCCCTATCCGACCCTGATATACGGCACGGGCCCGTCGCCGACGCGACCGCAAGCTATCGCCCGCGCAGAAGGATCGTCAGACGCCGACGCTCTGCGCTCGGTCGCCGTGCCCTTGTCCAGCGCGGGACACGCTGGCGAGGATGTCCCGGTTTATGCCGACGGCCCTCAAGCCTATCTGGTGCGCGGCGTGATCGAACCGACCTATGTCTTTCAACTCATCCGAAGAGCGCTGTCACTCTAGGTTCAGCACCTATTAAATCGCTTCCACAACCGGCGGCGCCCTGATTCCTGGTCGGGGTGCTGTCAGGGCGCTGTCAGTCTAACGCTGACTTGTCTCCACTTCAGGGCCGCGTAACGGTCGATGGGAGATCGCATTTCGTGAAACTGCTCGTTTAAGCGCCATCGTTTTCCTGCGGCGGTAGTCCGCCAAGCTGTGTAGCTCTACTTTCGCTTCAGCCTCAGCCTTCGTGACGTTGAAGAGCTAATGGCCGCGCGCGGGATCGATGTCAGCTATGAGACAATCCGTTGCTGGACGATCAAGTCCGGACCCCAGATCGCACGGCGGCCGAAGAAGCTTCGCCCCTCCCCTTCGCCACGCTGGCCTCTCGACGAGGTCGTTTGCTCAATCGGTGGGAAGCGGATGTTCCTATGGCGCGCCGTAGATGATGAAGGCGAGGGGTGCTGTCAGTCTAACGCTAATTTGTCTCCACTGAAGGCCAAAGCAAGCGGCTGACTGGGGACGAATTCCATGAAGCCGTTATCGTTCAAGCGCCACCGCTTCCCGGCGGAGGTTATCCGCCACGCCGTGTGGCTCTATTTCCGCTTCAGCCTGAGCCTTCGGGATGTCGAAGAGCTTCTCGCGGCCCGAGGCATCGAAGTCAGCTACGAGACCATCCGCTGTTGGACGATCAAGTTTGGACCGCAGATCGCAAGGCGGCTGAAGCGGCTCCGCCCCTCCCCTTCCCCTCGCTGGCATCTGGATGAGGTGGTCTGTTCGATCGGCGGAAAGCGGATGTTCCTGTGGCGCGCGGTTGACGATGAGGGCGAGGTCCTGGACCTCGTTGTCCAGCGCAGGCGAGACACGGAGGCGGCTCTGGTGCTGTTGAAGCGATTGCTGCGGAACCAGCCTGTCTAGCCAGAACGCATCGTCACCGACGGCCTTCGATCATATCCAGCTGCTCTTGAGGCATTGGGCCTGCGCCATCTGCATTCACCAGGCCGGCTTCGGGAGAACAATCGGGCGGAGAACTCCCACCTCCCTATCCGACGGCGAGAGCGGCAACAACAGCTGTTCAAGTCCCAGGCTTCAGCCCAGCGATTCCTCACCACCCACGCAGCGATCTACAACACCTTCTACACCCAGCGTCACCTCGTCAGTCGGCCCACGCTGCGACGCTTCCGCGCCACGGCCGCGTCCGCTTGGGCGGCGGCCGTGGCTTGAGATTTTGGTGGGTTGGACAAGTTGTGGCTGCCGGCGATTAACCTGACAGCGCTGGAAAATGTTTTAGAAACTCGCCACTTCGAGCGGTTAACCTGACAGCACTCGACCACAATCATTCGCGACGACACGTGGTGGTGCTAAAGCTCCACGATGACACATCTCGACGATCCGTCGGCACATGACATGCCCATGCGTTTGCTGATCATGGGCAATCCGGTGGCCAAGGCGTTCGCCATTATCGGCGATGCGTGGACGCAGCTGATTCTTCGTGAGGCCTTCTATGGCGCGCGTCGGTTTTCGGTCTGGCGCGAGCGTCTGAATATTCCGCGCAGCGTGCTGACGGATCGGCTGAAGCGGCTGGTGGAGGTCGGGGTGCTGGACGAGCGCGGGGTTGGCGGAGGAAGCACGCGAACGGAATATCATCTGAGCGAGATGGGCCTGGATCTGTTCGGCGTCGCCGTCATCCAGGGTCAGTGGGAACGGCGGTGGGCGAGTTCGCCGTTGCAGGATCGTTACGCCCTGACCTTCTACGACCGGCTCAGTGATGCGAGGGTTGAGCCTGCTGTTTTCGACCACAAGCGGGGCCATGTCGTCGATCCGCGTCATATCGGGTGGGAGGCGCGCGATGGGCTTGAGGCGATCCCCGCGCCGACCTCGCGGCGGCGAAGAACTCAACCGATCGAAACCGACCGGCCGATGATCGACCGATCCACGGATGTGATGGGCGACTACTGGAGCTGGGGCGTGCTGGCGGCCGCATTTTTCCGGCTCAGGCGGTTCGACGCGATCCACGAGGCGCTGGGGGTCGCGACCAATATCCTGGCGGATCGGCTGAACCGGCTGGTCCTGCACGGCATCCTGAGGAAAGACCTCTATCAAAAGACGCCGCCGCGCTTCGAATATCGGCTGACGGAGGCGGGGCGCGATCTGTTTCCCATGATCATCGCCATGCACGGGTGGAGCGAGCGGTGGCTATGCCCCGACGGTTCTCCGCTGCACCTGATCGACAAACGCACGGGCCAGCGCGTGACCCCGGTCGTTTGCGACGCGGAAACGGGCGTCGCCCTCGATCCTCGACGAATGCGTTGGGAGATGGAAGACGCCGTCACGGCGAAGTCCTGATACGCACCAGTCGGCGCTCCCGCCTATCGCACCGTTGATCGTGCGACGATCCAAACTCCAGTCACTTGCATTAGGAAACCTTTGAGTCCTACATTGCAAACTTGGACGGATCGGAGGCTGCCTTGGAAGACGACGTCGCCATCGCCGAGAGAAAAGGCCGGAGCGCCTATATCGTCGATGCGGTGAGAACGCCGCGCGGCAAGGCGAGGCCCGATGGCGGTTTGGCCAGTCTGACGCCCCAGGCCCTGATCGCCGCCCTGATCGACACTCTGGCGGTGCGGACCCAAGGCCGGGCGCGGCGCGCCGAGGGGTTGATCATCGGCGCCGTCGGACAGGTCGGCGCCCAGGGCGCAAACGTCGCCCTGGTGTCCAAGCTGCACGCCGAACTGCCCGACGAAGCCTTCGCCTTCAGCCTGAACAACTATTGTGTTTCGGGCCTGACCGCCATTGGACAGGCAGCAAACATGATCACGTCCGGCGGCGCCGATCAGATCTTGGCGGGCGGGGTCGAGATGATGTCGCGCGTCCCCTTCATGGGCGACAAGGCCGATTATTACGAGGACGCCAGCTTTCCTCTGAGAACGCGCTACATCCCTGTGGTCGTGGCGGCCGATCGTTTGGCCGAAGACATCGGCGTCACGCGCCAGGAGATGGATTCCGCCGCCCTGAGGTCGCAGCAAAGGACCGCCGCCGCAGAAGGCACGATGCTGACAGCCTCCCGCATCGCCGTAAACGGCCTGGATGTGGAGGAGCCGGCGCGCGCATCGACCACGGCCGAAACCCTGGCGGTCATGCCCGCCGCCTTCGAGGCTCTCGGAGCCCAATACGCCGATGCGCTTGGCGGGCGCACGATCGACCACCGCCATACCGTCGCGCACGCGCCGCCCATGTGCGACGGCGCGGGCCTGGCCCTGATGTCGTCGAATGGAAAAGGCGCGCGGGCGCGCATCGTGGCCTATGTCGAGACAGGTGGCGACCCGCACGCCTCGCTTACGGCCGGCTTCACCGCCATGGACCGGGCCCTGGCCAAGGCAGGTCTCGACCTGAAGGCCATGGACAGGGTCGAGTTCATGGAGGCGTTCGCGGTCACCATCGTCAAATTCCTGCGCGAACGGGATGTCGATGTGGACAAGGTCAACGTCGGCGGGGGGCATCTGGCCAAGGGCCATCCCATGGGCGCCACAGGGGCCATTCTGTTGTCGTCCCTCTTGGACGCGATGGATGACTGTCAGGGGCGCTATGGGCTCGTGGTCGCAGTCGGCGCGCAGGGCATCGGGGCCGCCATGGTTGTGGAGCGCCTCGCGCGATGATTTTGATACCGGAGGCGCGCATCCAGGCCATGAAGGCGCGGGGTTGGTGGGGGGAGGCCACCTTCGACGACCTGTTCACCGCCCAAGTCACCCGCCGTTCAGACACCCTAGCCTTGGTCGATCCCGTCAATGCGATGGGGGTGGTCGGTCGTGCGCCGCGCAGGCTGACCTGGGGCCAGATCGCGGATGAAGTCGATCGCATGACCGCCGTTCTTCACGCCGCAGGCGTCCGGCGTGACGATGTGGTCGTCGTCCAACTGCCCAACATCGGCGAGTTGACCAGCGTCTATCTGGCCTGCGCACGATTGGGCGTCATCGTGACGCCCGCACCGGCTCAGTATCGCGAAAGCGAACTGGCCCATATCGTCGCACGAACCGATGCCGTCGCCGCCATCACCGCCGCCCGCATCGGCAAACATGCGCATGGCGAGATGCTGACCGCGCTCAAGACCCGATGCCCCAGCCTGAATGATGTGTTTGTGCTGGGCGGCGCGCCGGACGGCGCCATCGATCTGGACGGCGCATTGCATCAGGTGGCTCATGCTGAAATCGCCGCAGCCCACGCCGCCGCCAAGGCCGCGCAGGTCACCGCCGACGACGTCGTCACGATCTGCTGGACATCCGGCACGGAGGCCGAACCCAAAGGCGTCCCGCGCAGCCATAACGAGTGGATCGTCATGGGCGACGGCGTGGTGGACGCCGCCGACCTGTCGTCGGAAACGCGCGTGCTGAACCCCTTTCCCATGGTCAATATGGCCGGCATCTCCACCGCTTTGGTCGGCTGGCTGCTGACGGGCGGCGTGGTGGTCCAGCATCATCCGTTCGATCTTAACGTCATGCTCGCCCAGATCCGCGACGAGGCCATCGACTATACGGTCGCCCCGCCCGCCGTTCTGAACACCCTGCTCCAGACCGAAGGACTTCTGGACGGCATCGACTTCGGTAGGCTGAAATCCATAGGCTCGGGGTCGGCGCCGCTTTCTGAATGGATGGTCCGCACCTTCCACGAGAAATACGGCGTCCAGATCGTCAACTACTTCGGCTCCAACGAAGGCGCCTCGTTCGCCAGCGCAATGAAGGACATGCCGGCGGCGGCCGACCGCGCCACCCTGTTCCCTCGCCTCGCGCCCGGCTTCGTTTGGAAGGCCAAACTGCATGATCGCGTCTTCACGCGTCTGGTCGATCCGGAAACGGGCGTGGAAATCTCCGACAAGGGGATGGCCGGAGAGCTGCGCATCAAGGGCGCGACGGTCTTCTCCGGCTATTGGCGGGCGCCCGAGATCAATGCCCGCGCATTCGACGACGACGGCTGGTTCCACACCGGCGACCTGTTCGAATACGCGGGCGAAGACGCCCAACATCTGAAGTTCGTCGGTCGCCTCAAGGACATCGTCATTCGAGGCGGGGCCAACATCTCGTCCGAAGAGATCGAAAATCATCTGATCGCCCATCCCGCCATCGCCGAAGCCGCAGTGGTGGGCGCGCCCGATCCGAGGCTGGGCGAACGTCTGGCGGCCTTTGTCGCCTTCAAGCCAAACCGAACCGCGACGCTGTCGGACATCAATGTCTTCCTGACGGTCGAGCGGAAGGTCGCCGTCTTCAAACAGATCGAGCGACTGCATGTTCTCGATCACCTCCCCCGAAACCCTGTCGGCAAGGTGCTGAAACGCGACCTGCGCCACCTGCTGAAAACCGAAGAGTCCGCATGAAGCCTCCGTTCGACACCCTGCGCCTGCCCGTATTCGCGGCCCCCATGTTCCTGATCAGCGGACCGGAACTGGTCATCGCGGCCTGTCGCGCCGGGGTCGCCGGGGCGTTCCCGACGCCCAACTGCCGCACGATCGAAGATCTGGATCAGTGGATGGATCGGATCGTCAGCGCTCGCCTGCCCGGCGATGCGCCTTGGATCGCCAATATGATCACCCATTCCACCAATACGCGGCTTTCCGAAGACCTGCGGCTGATCGCCCAATACAAGCCGCCGGTGGTCATAACGGCCCTCGGATCCCCTCGCCCGGTGATGGAGACCGTCAAGAGCTACGGCGGCCTGGTGTTCGCCGATGTCGTCAGCATGAAGCTGGCGCGCAAGGCGGCCGAGGCCGGCGTCGATGGCCTGGCGTGCGTCAGCGCGGGCGCCGGGGGGCACACGGGGCACCTGTCCCCCTTCGCCTTCATCTCGGCGGTGCGGGATTTCTTTGACGGCTATGTCGCGGTGGGGGGCGGCGTTGGAGACGGGGCGGGCGTCGCGGGCGCGGTCGCTGCGGGTGCGGACTTCGTCTATATGGGCACGCGGTTCCTGGCGACGCAGGAGAGCCTGGCGCAGGACGATTACAAGCAAATGGTCGTCCAATCCGGGCCTGACGACCTGGTCGTCTCGCCGGCCATCACAGGGACGGCTGCCTCATGGCTGCGCCCCAGCCTGATCGCCGCCGGACTGGACCCCGACAATCTGGGCGGTCCTGTCGACCGCAACTATACCAGCGGCGGAAACCAGAAGCGCTGGAAGGATCTCTGGGCGGCCGGCCAGGGTATCGACGCCGTTCGCCGAATCGAGCCGGTGTCGCAGGTCGTAGAACAACTGACTCAGGAGTATCGGGCCGCCAGCCAGCGGTTCAACGCGCTGGCCTTATCGCCGGCATGACCTCCACCGCCTCCGCGCTTCACGTCCACGAAGGCGACACAGGCCTGGACCTGCTGCGCCAATGGCAGGATCGCGGCTCGTCCCTTGGCGGCTTCTTTTCCCTCATCGGCGCCCGCGTCGAGGCCTATGCAGACGGCGAAGTCGTCGTACGGTGCGAGATCGACGAGGGCCACGCCAACTTCATCGGCTTGGTGCACGGCGGCCTGACCGCAGCCCTGATCGATATGGCGGGCGGCGCCATGATGAGCCGACTGACGCCGGGCCAGATCGTGCTGACCACCGACTTGGCCGTGCGTTATCTGAACGGCGCGTCACAGGATTGCACCGCGCTGGAGGCCAAGGGCGTCGTCACCTATCAGGACGCGCGCAAGGCCGTGGTCGATGTCGTGGTCACGACCGACGATGGCCTAGACGTCGCGCGTGGCGTCGTCGGCCTCGCGATCCGTCCACACCCGGTTTGAAGTCAGACCCCAATCACCAGGCTGACCGTGGTCGTCGTCGATCCGCCGATGTTCAACGTCTGAACGTTGCGGGCGCCTTCGACCTGGTAATCGCCGGCCGTGCCGGTCGTCTGCTTGAAGGCGTCCAGCGCCATGCGGACGCCGGTCGCGCCGACCGGATGGCCGCAACCGATCAACCCTCCTGACGGATTGATGGGCAGCCGTCCGCCGATCTCAATGTCGCCGGCCTCGACCGCCTTCCAGCTATCGCCGGGCGCCGTCAGCCCCAGGTGATCGATGGCCATATATTCGGTCATCGAGAAACAGTCGTGGGTTTCGACCACGTCCACCTGGTCCAGCCCAATACCGGCCCGCTCACGCGCATCGTCGATCGCGCGCTTCACCTGCGGGAAGACGTAGGGCGCGTCGGCGCTGTTGGCGATCTTGCGCGCATAGCTGATCGGCGACGACCGATGCCCCCACCCCTTCACACGCGGCAGGGTGTCCAGGTCGACGCCGCGCTTGCGGGCATAGTCGGCCGCGCGCTGCTCGGACGCCAGAACCACCATCGCGGCCCCGTCGGTCACCTGGCCGCAGTCCGACTTGCGCGTGCGTCCTTCGATGGGCGGATTGGCCGTGTCGTCGTCACTGAAGCTGAGATTGTCGAAGGCCCAGTTGCGCGTCTGTGCGTTCGGATTACGCCGACCGTTGGCGAAGTTGATCTCGGAAATCCGGCGCAGGTGGCGTTCGTCGATACCGTAGCGGCGGTCGTATTCGTCCGTCAGGTCCGAAAAGGCGCGTGGCCAGACATAGGTGGCGTCCCCATATTCGTGCCCATGCCAGGCGGCCGCGCCCAAATGCTCGGCGGCGGTCTTGCCCGGCACGTTGCGCATCAGCTCAAGCCCGAGAACGGCGGCCGTGCCATAGCGACCCGCCTCGATGTCCGCACAGGCGGCCAGCAGCGCCAGGCTGCCAGACGCGCAGGCCGCCTCATGCCGGCTGGTCGGCAGGCCGTCGAAACGATCGTCCGTCATGGCGAAGAAGCCGCCCAGCAAACCTTGGCCGGCGAACAGATCGCCCACGAAGTTGCCGACGTGCCCGACCTCGATGTCGCCCGGCTCCAGATCGACGGCGTCCAGGCCCTCGCGCAAGGCTTCTCCGAACCCGTCGGCGATCTCCAGACCCTCACGCGCCCAGTTCCGCGCGAAATCCGACTGCCATCCGCCGAGGATATAGACCGCGCTGCGATCGGCCATCACGCAGCCCTCCGGGCGGCCCGGATCGTCTCACCCTGGGACCAGGTCGCGTGCGTGCCGCTGGAGATGCGACCCGGCAGGATGATGCGCGCCACCGGCCCGTCGTCCAGCTTGCGCGCGTCATAGATGACGCACTCCGACCGATCCTCGATCATGTCGGTGACATAGGTGATCAGATAGCCGTCGTCTTCCTCGGTCGCGCCGACGCGGGGCGCGAAGCCCGGCTCCGATCCGTAGCGTTCGGGGCCGAAGTCGATCGCCCAGCTTTCACCGGTCTCCATGTCGTGCTTGACCAGTCCTGTGAACAGGAACCAGCCCGGCTTGGACACCGCGCTATAGGCGTAGCGGTATTTCACTCCGGCGAACTGGTTGTTGATGACGCCGAACTCCAGCACTCGGTCGTCCAACCGTTCTTCCGTCGTCTCTCCGGTGCTGAGATTGAACCGCCAGCGATGCAGCTTGGGCTGCAGCATGTTCTGGTCCAGGAACGTCATGATCCGCTCATAGCCCGGCAGGGCGTCCGGGCTGGTCTCGGGCACCGGATTGTCCTGGAAATAGCCGTCCATGACGATGGTGTCGCCGTCTTCCCAGGCGTTCAGGAAGTGCAGAACATAGGTGGCCTTCGCCTCGAACCACCGCACGTCCTCGGCCGATCCCATCCGCGGGATCACACCGAAGCGAGACTTCATGTCGGGGTGGAAACGCGCGACGTGATAGCCCTTGGGCAGCAGATGCTCTTCCCAGAACAGCGGGAAGTCGTTCAGGATGGCGTAGTTGGTGGTGAAGGCCATGTCGTGCGGCAGGCGCGCGCCGGGCAGAGGCACCGGCGTCAGATGCTTCAGCCGATTGTCCGCCCCCACCACGCCGTAGTGCATGTGCGGCGCGGTCTTGGAATAGTTGAAGAACAGCAGCTCTCCGGTCTTTTCATCCACCTTGGGGTGGGCCGAAATGCCCTCGGGCGGGCACCAGTCATCCGTTCCCAACGGCTCCAGCGTGTAGGGATCCAGACGATAGGCCTCCCCACACTGATAGAAGGTCGACAGGATCGCTCCCGCGTGAATGATGACGTCCGTCGAGGACGAATCCTTCAGCCCGCCGTGCGCGCCCCAGCCGGGGCGTTCGGACTGTGACGGATGCTCGGCCAGTCCGGCCCACAGGGCGCGACCGGCCTCCTGTTCGGCCTGGAAGCCCTTCGTGCGGACAAACCGGTTGCGGTAGGCGGCCTTGCCGTCCTTCAGGCTGATGGCGTGGATCATGCCGTCGCCGTCGAAGGGATGATATCGGCCGATCGGCTGCTGAATCGGGTTTTCCGTGTTGCGGACATAGACCCCGTCGATATCGAGGGGAATAGCGCCGATCACGACCATGTTCTCGGCCGTGTATTCCTCATGCTGCGGTGTCCAGGCCCCCGTCATATAGGGATGATCGCCGGGCTGAAGCGTGACCTTCAAAGGTCGCTCCAACAGGTCATCGGAACTGGACTGATCAGCGACTGCAGTCTGAGAAAACGCCACGGCGGCCTCCTTTGGACGACCAACAAAGATAGTCGGTTGCGTTAGAATACCATTATTGCCGATGAAGGCGAGTGGTTTTAGTATCAATTCGAAAGCGAGGCCGCCGAACGGCCCGATGGAGAGGAACGATGACCGATAGCCGCCCCACAGATGCGCCGCACGCGCTGGACTTCGACGGTCTGCGACCGCCCTCCCCGTTTCTCAACGCCGAACACGATGCTTGGCGGCGCAAGCTGAGAGGGTTCATCGACCGGCACGTGGCGCCGCACTTGGCTGAATGGGATGCGGCCTCTGATTTTCCCGACGCCCTTTACCGAATCGCTGCGCAGGAAGGCATTTCCGGCATGGGGTTCCGCGAAGACCTGGGCGGAACGGGCGAGGACGTCAGCCTGTATGACCGCATCCTCTTCGCCGAGGAGTTCTTCCGGCTGGGGTCGGGCGTCGTCTTCGCGGATCTGGCCACCCCCTGGATCGCCCTGCCCCCTATCATCACGGGCGGCGCGCCCGAGATGCTGGACCGCGTCGCCAGGCCCGTGCTGGCGGGTGAGCGCAAGATCGCCTTCGCCGTCACCGAACCAGGCGGCGGCTCCGACGTGTCCGGCTTCACCACCACCGCCGAACGACGCGGCGAGGTCTTCGTCGTCAACGGCGCGAAGGCCCTGATTTCCGGCGCGATGAAGGCCGACTTTCTCCTGACAGCCGTCCGCACCGGCGGGCCTGGCATCGGAGGTCTGTCGATGCTGTTGATCGAGGCGGACCGTGCGGGCGTAACGCGTGGGTCCACGCCGGGTCTGGAGTGGTACAACCGAAACAACGGCTGGCTGAAGTTCGACAATGTCGAGGTCCCGGTCGCCAATCTGATCGGCGTCGAGAACAAGGGCTTCGCCGGCCTTGCGCGCCAGTTCAACATCGAACGCTTCAGCGGCATCGCCGCCACCCTGGCCATGACGCGCACCTGCGTGGCCGAAGCCATCGCCTTCGCCCGCGAACGCCAGACCTTTGGAAAGCGGCTGATCGACCACCAGGTCATGCGCCACAAGATTGTGGACATGGTTCAGCGTCTGAAGGTGGCCTACGCCTATCTCGACATGCTGGTCTGGCGGTTCGAAAACGGCGAGGCGCCGATCGCGGAACTGGCCCTGATGAAGGTTCAGGCGACCAACACGCTGGAGCACTGCGCGCGCGAAAGCCTGCAGGTTCTGGGCGGCCGCGCCTACACAGGCGAAAACAGGGTCGAACGCATCTATCGCGAGGCCCGCATCTTCGTGATCGGCGGCGGCTCGGAGGAAATCCTGCGCGATCTTGCTGCCAAACAACTCGGCTTCTAGACAAGAAAAAGGCCCCGCCGATCATCGGCGGGGCCAGTTGGGTACAGAAGACGTCTTCGCTTCAGAAGGTGCGCTTCAGGGTGATGCCGTAGGTGCGCGGATCGCCCAGGAAGGCCGAATAGGACCCTGCCTGGAACGTCGCCGGCAGCACGCGGCGATAGTAGAACTCGTCGAACACATTGCGCGCCCACAGATCGACGCGCCAGGTTTCAGACGTGTCCTGAACCGACAGCCGCACGTTGGCCGTGGTGAAGGCGCCCTGCACCCGATTGGGATCGAACCCGCCGGTGAAGAACTCGGAGCTGTAGCGCGCGTCCGCATAGGCCGTGCCCTTCAGCTGCTCGCCGAGCGGGAACTCCCATGTGACGGAGGACACGTTCACCCACTCCGGCGCCTGCTCCATCCGCCGTCCGGCATAGGTCAGATTGCCTGCGGCGTCGGTGTAGGAGGCGTCCGTGTAGCTGAGCCCGTTCGTAAGGGTCACACTATCCGTCGGCCGCCAGGTCACCTCCAGCTCGGCGCCGCTGGTGGTGGCTTCCTCCAGACTGCGGACGACGAAGTTGACGCCGGTATATTCGATCAGTTGGAAGCCCTTGAACGACTGGTGATAGGCGGCGAAGTTCGCACGCACCCTCCGGTCGAAGAACTCCCCCTTCACCCCGATCTCATAGGCGTCGACGGTCTCTTCCTTGAAGGCCAGATCGGCGGCGTTCGGCGTCGCGGGCGTGGTGAAGCCGGCGCGGTCGAAGTTGTAGCCGCCGGACTTGTAACCCCTGGAATAGGACGCATAGGTATTGAGCTGCGGCGAGAACTGATAGGCGATGTTGAAGGTCCCGGTCAGCGCGTCCTCTGTTCTGGAGTCCGTGTCGCCCGCCGGATTGAGCCGCGTATCCCAGAAAGGCGCGCAGAAGCGGATCACGCCCGGCGCATCCCCGGTCGCACGCGCACTGTCGCAGGCCGGGTTGAAGTTTTCGCCCCGGAAATCGATCGACTTCTCGTTCTGCGTATAGCGCAGGCCCGCCGTCACGCTCAGTTGGTCGGTCAGGTGGAAGATGTTGTGGGTGAAAACCGATTTGTCGGACCCGTCCTGATGCCCAATCCCACGCGCGCCGTCGCCGGGCTTGAAGGCCGCCAGGGTGCTGGCCTGGAAGGTCGCCGCGCCGCCGTAGATCAGCGGATAGTCCGCCCCCATGCGGAAGGCGGAATCGTTCATCACCTTCTCGTCCGAATAGAAGGCGCCCACCATCCAGTCCAGGCGACCGCGCGTGCCCTGCAGGCGCAGTTCCTGCGTGAAGACGTCGAAGCCCTGGTGCAGACCCTTGGGCGCGAAGAAGCCCAGATCGGCGCCCGAGTGATCGAAGTCCTGCGACCGCCATGCCTCCCAGCTGCGATAGGCCGTGATCGAGGTCAGTTGCCCCCAACCGAAGTCGAAGTCGCCCTGGGCCGAGAAGCCGTAATCCTGAATGGCTTCCGCATTGACGCGGCCATTGGTGACCGACGCCGAACGCGCCCTCGGATCGGAGGTCGCATAGCCGATCTGTCCCCTGGCGGCGGCCAGATTATTGACTGTGTTGTATGTCGGACCGGCGATGGCCAGCACGGCGACACAGCAGTTCTCGTCGCGGGTCGTATAGTCCGCGCTGAACAGCCAACGCATGGTCTCCGACGGACGATACAGCAGTTTGGCCCGGACGAACTGGCGATCCAGATCGTCGAACCGCGTGCCGTTGTTGGTGTTGGGATAGAAGCCGTCGCGCAGCTCCCAGCTGCCTTCCACGCGCAGCGCCGCGACGTCATCCACGAGCGGCAGATTGATCGCAGCGGAAATCCGCCGATCATCGAAGTTGCCATATGTACCTTCGACGCGTCCCTCGATTCCCGAAAGGTTCGGGGACTTGGTCACGACGTTGATGATGCCGGACGAGGTATTGCGCCCGAACAGCGTGCCCTGTGGTCCGCGAAGCACCTCGATCCGTTCCAGGTCGCCCAGCTCGGACAGCGCGACGCCCGTTCGCGCCCGGATGACGCCGTCGATCACGACGCCCACCGAGGATTCCAGTCCGGGGTTGGTCGAGGTCGTGCCGACGCCACGGATCCGAACGGACGAGTCCGAACCTCCGCCCGGGGTTTGGAATTGCACGCTAGGGGCCAATCCCGTCAGCTCGCGAATGTCGCTGACGCCGGAGTTCTCAAGCTGCTGGGATCCGATCGCGGTCACAGCGACAGGAACATCGATCAATCGCTCTTCGCGCTTCGTCGCCGTAACGATGATGTCGTCGACGGTCGCCGGAGCGGGCGCTTCCTGCGCAATGGCCGGCGAGGCGCCGAGGACGCCCCCGATCAGAAGCGCATACACACTTGTCATACCTTGCCTGGTCACGCTCTACCTCCCTAGATCCCTCGTTTATCCGAGGTGTATCGAAGGCCAGCTTCTCACTTGCAGAACGAGACTGTCAAATAGCTTTTGTAATCGGACCAAAATCTGTGTTTACCTTCTAACGCTGGTTTTGACGCCCCGTCCGCTGAACGAGACGATGCGCAATTTAGCGGAGGAATGGCTCAATGCCTTGTTATTACGCGCCTTCGCGCGTCTGCTTGTCGTCCAAGAGGCCAAGGCCGTCTCCAGAGCGACAGACGCATCACTGCGACGATAAGCGTTCTGGCCGTCGCCAATCGCGTGACATTTGTTCCTTTCAACACAAGATCATTGGGACGGTTTGCGATCATGACTGCTGACGCCTTGCGCCCTGCGCGATCCCCCTCCGAGGCCCATGCCAGCTGGCCTTCGCCAGCCTGGGCCTGGTTTACCGTCGCCGCCTTGATGATCGCCTATACCAGCAGTTTCATCGATCGGCAGATCCTAAGTCTTCTGGTTGAACCGATCCGTCGCGATCTGGTCATCAGCGATACGCAGTTCAGTCTTCTGGCCGGCCTGGCCTTCTCCCTGTTCTATACGGTGATGGGGGTCCCGCTGGCCAAGCTGGCGGATCGCGGCAGTCGCCGTCTGATCATCCTGATCGGCATCACGATCTGGAGCGTCATGACCGTCGCCTGCGGTTTCGCCACCAGTTTCTGGGCGCTGTTTGCGGCCCGTGTGGGTGTAGGCATCGGCGAGGCGGCCCTGTCGCCTGCGGCCTATTCGATGATTTCCGACTATTTCCCGCCGGCGAAACGCGCGCGCGCCTTGGCCGTCTATTCCATGGGCCCATACATCGGCGCAGGGTTGGCGCTGATGATCGGCGGCGGCGTGATCGACCTGATCTCCCGGACCGGCGACCTGAGCCTTCCCTTCATCGGCCAGATGGCGCCGTGGCAGCAGACCTTCGTGCTGGTCGGCGCGCCCGGCCTGCTGATCGCGGCGCTGTTTCTGGTCGTGCGCGAACCGCCGCGACACGGCGTAGTGAAGACGGGCGTTCAGACCGCGGTGCTGCCGTTCCTGTGGGCGCGTCGCTCGACCTTCTACGCCATGATCCTGGGCTTCTCGGTGTTCGGCATCGCCGGGATTTCATACCTGGCCTGGATCCCGGCCGTCTTCATCCGCGTGCATGGTTGGGAACCGTCTCAGGTCGGGGTGGCCTATGGCGCCATCCTGCTGTTCGGCGCGACGCCCGGCGTCCTGGTCGGCGGATGGCTGTCGGACTGGCTGTCGGCGCGTGGCAGGCGTGACGCGCCCTTGCGCGCCGCGATCCTGGCCATGGCCTGCTGCATACCCTTCGCCATCGCCACGCCCCTGATGCCCACCGCGTCTTTGGCGTTGGCGAGCCTGGCCGTGTTCAGCTTCTTCGCCGGCGTGATGAACAGCCTGCCGGCGACGTCCCTCCAAGCCGTGTCGCCCAACCAGTTCAGAGCCCAGGTCACCGCCATTTATTTCCTGATCGGCAATCTGGTTTCGCTGGGACTTGGCCCCACCATCGTCGCCGCCTTCAGCGACGCCGTGCTGGGCGGGCCGCAGAAGATCGGCCTGTCCCTGTCGATCGTCAGCGGGATCGCTTTGGTCCTCGCCTGCGCGACGTTGATCCTCACCATGCCGGCCTTCCGCCGCAGCCTGGACGAGGCCGAAAGCTGGAGCGGTTCCAAATGAGCAGCAGGCCCGACCATCAGACGATCCCGTCGTTCGACCCCGCGCCCCCGACCGCCGACCAATGCGTGACGTCACGGCTGATCGAGCGTTTCGCGGCAGAGACACCCGACAAGCTGTTCGCCCTCTTCGAGAGCGGCGAGACATGGACCTGGGAACAGACGCGTCGGCGGGCGCGCGAGACAGCCAGCGCCTTGCAGGCGCGTGGCGTCGGTAAGGGCGACATCGTCGCCGCCTGGGCGCCGAACGGGCCGGCCCTGCTGGGCGCCTGGTTCGGCTCCAACCACGCCGGCGCGGCTCTGGCGCCGATCAACAGCAGCTTTAGGGGTCTGTTGCTCGAACACGCCATCGCCAAGACCGGCGCGAACATTCTGATCCTGCACCCCGAACTGATCGACCGGCTGAAAGGCCTGTCGCTGGGCGCCGTAAATCGCATCATCCTGACCGGGCCGGCGACCTCGGATTATGCCCCCCCGGGAGTCGTCGTGGAGGACGAGACGGCTCTGATCGGTGATCCCGATCAGTACGAACAGGTTGACTCCCAGCCGTGGGATACGCCCGTCATCATCTTCACCTCGGGGACCACCGGGCCCTCCAAGGCGGTGATCACCTCCTATGTCCAGGAATGGACCACGGCTGTGGTGACCTATGGCTATATGGTCCAGTCCGACCGGATGCTGGTGAACCTGCCGATGTTTCATGTCGGGGGCATCGCCGCCATCACCGCCGCGCTTCAGTGTGGCGGGTCGATCGCCCTGTTCGAATCCTTCGACACGCGCCGCTTCTGGGACCTGATCCGAAAAACCGAATCCACGGTGTGCAGCGGCCTGATCGGCGCCCTGACGACCTTCCTGATGAAGGAGCCGCCGCGCGAGGACGACGCCCACAATCCCCTGCGCATGGTGACCCTGTCGCCCATCAATGAGGACACGGTGGCCTTGGCCAGGCGTTTTGGGTTCGACTATCTATCGGGCTTCAACATGACCGAGGCCTCCGGGCCGCTCATCTGTGCGGTGAACGATCAGGTCATGCGCAGCTGCGGTCGCGCGCGCGAGGGGATCGAATGCCGCATCGTCGACGCCTTCGACAACGAACTGCCGCACGGAGAAGCCGGAGAACTGGTGATCCGGTCCGATAATCCTTGGGTTCTGACGCGCGGCTATCTCGGCGATCCGCAGGCGACGGCGGATGCGTGGCGAAACGGCTGGTTCCACACCGGCGACCTGATGCGTCGCGACGCAGACGGCTGCTTCTTCTTCATCGACCGGAAGAAGGACGCGATCCGCAGACGAGGCGAGAACATGTCCTCGCTGGAGATCGAACTGGAGGTCGCTGCGCACCCGCTGGTGCGAGAGGCCGCCGCCTATGGCGTCGATCTTCCCGGCGGAGAGCAGGAGGTCATGGTGGCCGTCGCGCCGGTGGATGGCGCTGAGATCGACCCGCAGGCGCTGATCGAATTCCTGATCCCCCGCATGACCCACTTCATGGTGCCGCGCTATGTTCGCGTCGAACCCGCCCTGCCCAAGACGCCGTCCAACAAGGTGCAGAAGACGGGCCTGCGCGCCGACGGTGTGACGTCCGCCACCTTTGATAGAGAGGCAGCAGGCATAGTGGTCCGCAGACAAAAGCTTACGTCGGCTTGAAAAAGGCCTTGGCCAGCCGCTACGGAAAGGCATGACCTCCGTCGCCCCGAAGACTCGTTCGGTCCCCAAGAGCTCCCTCAACCGCGCCCTGAACGCCTTGGGCGATCGATGGAGCCTGCTGGTGATCCAGGAAGCGTTTCTGGGCGCCACGCGATTCGAGGAGTTTCACGAACGCCTGGGCGGGGCGCGCAGCACACTCTCCAGCCGCCTTCAGGCGCTCGAAACCCACCAGATTCTGCAGAAGAAGCTGCAGCGCGAGAATGGCTCGCGCATGGCCTATCACCTGACGGCACGAGGACGCGGGCTGTTCGACAGCATGTTGGTGATGTGGGGTTGGGGCGTGCGGTGGGGCGTTGCGGGACGACGCGCCCCCACGCTGTTCACGCACATCGACTGCGGCAAGGCCATGTTGCCCGAGATCCGCTGCGGCGCCTGCGGCGATCCTCTGACGCTTCATAGCTGCACCTTCGAACCCGGTCCGGGCGCGGGAGTGGAGAAGCTGCCGACCCAGCGCATGCATCGCCGACGTACGGGCGACGATTCCCAAGGCGTGGAGCTGGTCGATCTGCTGGGCGATCGCTGGACGGGTCTGGTCGTCAGCGTCCAGTATTTCGGCGTGCACCGCTTTGACGAAATCCAGTCAATGCTGGGCATCGCCTCCAACATTCTGGCCGATCGGCTGAGGACACTGGAGATGGCCGGCATTTTGGAGCGGCGCCTTTATGAAATCACGCCGCCCCGATACGAATATCACCTGACGAAGAAGGGCGCCGATCTCTATCCGCACGCCTTGGCGGTTCTGACCTGGGCCGAAACCTATCTTAAGCTGCGGTCAGGCCCGCCGATCCTGATCCGGCACAAGTGCGGCGCCGACCTCGATGTGTCGGTGGAATGCAGCGCCTGCCGAGGCCGACTGACGATGGACAATGTTCTGCTGAAATCGGGACGACGCGCCGGCTAACCGCCTTGCATTAGAAGACCTAACCACATAGCGTTCTCCAAAATCACAAAGGGAGAGATGTCGTGGGTCGCAATTTGCAAGTCGTGGAAACCCTGATGGCCGCTTGGAAGCGCCGGGACGTGGAGGGCTTCATCGCCACCCTGTCCGACGACATCGAATACCACTGGCATCCCACAAAGCGTCCGGCCGTCGGCAAGGACAAGATGCGCAAATTCCTGTCGAACTACGAGGCGGGCTTCGACCAGCAGGAATGGACCATTCTGCATTCCGCCGAAGCGGGCGACGTTCTGTTCGTCGAAGGCAAGGAGGTGCTGGTGGATCGTTCGACAGGGGCGCGGATGGACAATCCTTTCGTCCAGGTCTTCGAACTCCGCGACGGGCTGATCACGCGCATGCGCGACTACTATGATACGGCTCAGGTCCACGCCCCGGCCAAGCCGGATGCGGCCAAGGCATCGGCGTGACACGCCCGATCGAGCAGTTGAGGGCGTTGATGGCGGTGTCGAAGGCGCGCGACAAGGCCGCCTTCCTCGCCTTCTTCGACCCGGCGATCGAGTACCACTACCACGTCGGCTCGCGCCCTCTCATCGGCGTCGAATGGGTCGACCGCTTCATCACCAAATACTGGCGGGATCACAGCGAAACAGAGTGGGTCCTGATGAACTGGGCGGAAAATGGGGACGTCATCCTGACCGAGGGTCGAGAGGACTATGTCAATGCGGCCGGGGTTGCGATCTCTCACCCCTATATGGGGTTCATCGAGTTTCGTGACGGGAAGATCGTCGCCTGGCGGGATTATTTCCAGATGCAGGATCCGGCCGCCCACTGATCGGGCGTCTGATCGTTCAGCCGACCAAGCCGATCCGGGCGTCGCGTAGAGCGCCTCGCCTCACCTTGCCCGCATCGTCACGCAAACGTTCGCGCGTGATCTCGAACGTGCGCGGCTGTTTGTAGCGCGCGATCCGCTCGGCCAGAAACGCTGTCAGGTCGGACAAGTCGAGCGAGGTGTTCGCCTCTATGATGGCATGGACGCGCTGGCCCAGGTCGGCGTCGGGCAAGCCGACCACTACGCTGCATTCGACGCCGGGAAAGGCGTCGATCGCCGCCTCGACCTCGGCGGGATAGACGTTGGCCCCGCCGGTCACGATCATGTCCACCCGACGGTCGGCCAGGAACAGATAGCCGTCTTCATCGACATGGCCCAGGTCGCCCAGCGTTTCGAAATCGCCGCGCGCGCGGACGTCGGCCCCCAGATACCGATAGGTCGATCCCTGACCTCTGTTCGGAAGGAAGTAGATTTCCCCGACCGTTCCAGTCGGACAAGGATCGCCCGCATCATCGAGGATGTTCAAGGTGAAGCCCGGCAGGACGCGACCGACCGACCCCGGTTTCTTCAGCCAGTCGAGCCCCCCGATCATCGTGCCGCCCAAGGCCTCCGTTCCCGTATAGATCTCCCAGACGGCTTCGGCGCCCATCCAGTCGATCCAGCATCGCTTCAGCCAGGGCGGGCAGGCGGCGGCGATGTGCACCACGGCGTCCAGGGAGGACACGTCATACTTCGCCTTCACCGCATCGGGCAGGGTCCATATCCGGTGCATCATGGTCGGCACCTGAAACAGCCAGCTGACCTTCTCCGTGTCGATCAGCCTGAGCGTCTCCTCGGCGTCGAAGCGGCGCATCAGGACCACGTGCAGTCCCCACGCCAAGGCGTAGCAGGTCATGCCGAACGGAGCGGCATGATACAGCGGCCCAGGGTTCAGCATGACGTCGTCCGCCATCATGCCCAGAAGCAGGACGTCGGGATCGGCCAGCGCCGGCGCCATGTCCACGATCACCTTGGGACGCCCCGTACTGCCGCCGCTGGCGATCGCTTTCAGATGCGGCGCCGTATGTTCAGGCAGCGGCGTGGCGTCTTCCCTCTCGTCATAGGTCTCGACCGCAGCGACGACGCGATGGACGCCGCAGGGCGCGGCAGTCTCGGAGACAACGAGGCGTGGCGACAGAAGATCGAGGATGGCCTGTCGCTCGACCATGGGAAGAGTATGCGCCAGCGGCGCGGGCGTCGCGCCCAGCGCCCAGGCGGCGAACGCCAGCTCAAGAAACGCCGGACCGTTGGGCAAGGCGATACTGACGAAGTCGCCAGCAACCACGCCGAGCTTGGCCAGGGCTCTTGCCCGGCGATTGACCCGAGCCGCCAGTTCGGCGCGCGTCAGGGTCTTGCCTTCGAACGTCAGGGCGGCGCGGTCAGGCGCGCGTTCGGCCTGAAGATCGAGCAGGGCGCCCATGGATCGCGGGGCCGACATTGGCGCGCCGGGCGTCAGCAGGCTGCGAGGACGGGCGGGACGCCGCATGGTCGTCGCCTCAGGCGCGCCGAGGCGGCCACGGCACCAGCGAACTGGTGCGCGCGATATAGTCCGCATAGCCTGGCCGCTGGTAGGTCAGCCGCTTCTCGTACGATGGACCGCCGCTGTATTTGACGAACATGACGAGCAGCAGCAGCGGCCCAAGGATCGCAGCGATGCCCAGCGCCGTTTCAGCGGCGATGAGCCACAACCCGAACCAGACGCACAGATCGCCGAAATAGTTGGGATGCCGCGTATAGCGCCATAGCCCTTGATCGAAGACCTTGCCCGTATTGGCCGGGTTCGCCTTGAACCGAGTCAACTGCACATCGGCCAGGCTTTCGAACAGAATGCCGAACGCCGCCAGCCCGGCGCCGGTCATCCCCAGGACGCCGATACTCGCCGGGTTGGAAGAAAGCTGACCCAGTTGAACCGGCAGGCTGACGACCCAAAGGATCGGCGCTTGAAGCCGGAACACCAGCCGCCAGGCAGCCTTGGGATAGCTCCAGCCCTTCTCTTCCGCGCGAGACAGCATTTTGACGTAGCGACGATCCGGGCCGTGAGACCGCCAACGCCACAGGATATGCAGCCCAAGCCGCAGCCCCCATGCGACGGCCAACGCCAGCAGCAGAAACTTGCGATCCGCCGCGCCGGCATCCGCCTGAATGAAGGTCAGCACGGCCATCGACGCCAGTCCCAACGCCCACCAGGCGTCGACGAAGGTGACATCCTTGATGGCGCAACCGATCCGCCAGAGGATGACGAACGACACAACGCAGAAGGCGAAGTTGATCGCCAATATGGTCGCGATTTCCGAAACGGGCGGCATCGGCTTTGTCCTCTGTTTTCAGCGGCCGGTGGAGACGTTTGTCGCGTGGACCATCTTGGCCATCTGACGCTCTAGACCCTTGGGATCGCGCGCCATCGCCGCGCGGCTTTCGATGGCGAAACGGTCGGTGTCGATCTCGTCCGTGCCACGTGTGATGCCCCGCATTGCGGCGCGCGCAATCTCTTCCGGCGTGGCCTTGGCGCCGTCGACATGGGCCGCCATGCGCGTGTCCACCGAACCGACGATCAGCGACGTGACGGTCGTGCCCTGCCCTGCCAGCTCGGCGCGGATACAGGCGCCCGCCGCGCGCATGGCGAACTTCGACGGACTGTATCCGCCCATGTTCGGGGCCGCCAGAATGCCGCCGACCGACAGGACGTTCAGGATCGCCCCACCGCCATTGGTTTTCAGGATCGGCGCGAAGGCGCGGGCCATGTTGACCGGTCCGAAATAGTTGACCTCCATCTCCTCGCGCGCACCGCTGAGGTCCTCCGCACCGATCAAAAGCCGGTTGGTGAAGGCGCCCGCGTTGTTGACGACGACCGACACGTCCGGGCAGGCGACGGCCGCCGCCGCGATAGTCGACGGGTCGGACACATCCAGACGGATCGCCTGCACCCGATCAGGAAACTCTTGCTCCAGATGCGCCGCCGAGGCGGCATCGCGCGCGCCAGCGTAAACCCTCGCTGCGCCTTCCTGCATCAGAACCCTGACGAAGGCTTCGCCAATACCCCGATTGGCCCCGCTGACGATGGCCACACAGCCCTTGATATCCATGACGACGCCTCAGACCTCCAGATAAAGGATATCGTCGGGCTTCTTGGCGCCGCGCCGCAGCTGACTGGCGTCCTCCGTGATCGCGCCCCGGGCCCAGGTCTCGCTGATCTCGTGCTCCTCGTTCCACTCCCAGCACATGGTGCGGCGCAGGATGCGCCACTCGTCGCCGCGCTTCTCCAACTGGTCCACGCACCGCGCCAGGGTCCGGGTGTCGAACCACTCGCCTTTCACCTTCAAGCGCGACGCGGTCAGGATGTAGGCTTCGGCCAGGGCCGAGGTCGGGCTCTTCAGCTCGATCATCAGGTTCATCATCAGATGGTTCATCAGACCAGCTTTCGGCAGCCGGCCCTTGACGATGGCCACCCACTCCGACGCGGGCCCATTGAAGGTACCCCCGTGATCCTCCCAGCCATCTGGCCAGTAGGCGCGCTCCACCAGGGTCTCGTCCGCCCGATCGCAGCCGCGCAGGAACAGGACCAGCGTTTCCTCGATCGCCTTCTTGTCGAGAAGCGCCTGGATTTCGGGATCTCGGGAATGGGCCAATGCGTCCTCCTAGTTTTTATAGTCTTTAAATGAAAGTTACATGGTCGATGTTGGCTGGCAAGACGGATGCGCAGTCACAATCGGAACAGTCCCGGCGGCGCTGCAACAACCTTCGGAATGGCCTGCAGCACCATGGCCGCCACAGCGAACTGCTCGGGCCGCGTGCGGACACCCGGCTCGGCGGTATCGACCAGATCCATCGCGAGCTTGAGACCCGGCGTCCCGTCGATGATGATTTCCCAATGCGGCTTGCCGTGGAACAGCGGATCGGTACGGTCCATGATCCAGTTGACTTCGTGGGTTATGCGGCGGACGCCATCGCGTAATCCGTGCACTCGCCATGTGGTGGCGGCGACCTGGCCCTGATCGACAGTGCCGGCGGCGATCGGCAACCGGGCGCGCGCGAGGTGCAGCTCGTGATCCGTCTCGAAGCCGTCCAGTTCCAGACCGATGCGGAAGGCGAGACCCGCGACGCTCTGTCTGAACATGGCCCCGAACGTCTGCGCCAGCGGCCCATCTCGCAGATCGACCTTTGCAGGATCGGCGCCGAAGCCCAGCGTCCCGAAGACGTATTCAGGGCTTGGGATGCCGGCGCAGTCGATGATCTCGCGTGTCAGGATATGGCGGTGGGACAGGCACAGGCTCGCCGCGTTGGCCGCCATCCGCTCCGCCGCCCAACCAGGGTTGACGCCCGAACCCGCCAGTGTCGCCCCGCCCTTCAACGCGCTGACGTTCAGCAGCACCGCGCTGGCCGTCTCCATCGCTTCGGGCTCGAAGTAGTTGTTGATGGAGATGACGTTCTTGCCCGACGCCAGCAACCGCCCCACGTCCTCGTCGTCGGCGTCGTAGGGAGCCGGCAATCGCGGGCAGTGCAGAACAATGTCGGCGTCCAACGCCAGAACGTCGTCGATGGAGCGTGTGGCCCTGACGCCGGTCGAAGGACGGCGTGCGATGTCCCCAGCGTCCAGCCCCTCCTTGTCCTCGCCGTAAACGAACAGGCCGACCAACACCAAGTCCGGCGAATCCAGCACCGCCCGCAGGCAGGTCTTGCCCATCGACCCGGTCGCCCACTGGATCACGCGAATGGGCGGCCCGGACATCGACTTCTCCACTTTCGTTACCGAACCGTATGAAGATAAGTTCTGAAACGCAAGCGACTTGCCAAGAGGAAATCGACCAGATTAGTATCTTTACGAAAGCGTCGAAACGGCGCGATGGAACGAGCATCACCATGGCCGAACCCACCGCCTGGAAGGCGCTGACGAAGTCCGTCGGCTTCTATGGTCGCTTCGCGCCTTCCTTTACCCGCATCGGCTACTGGTCGCGGGGACTGCCGTTCCAGCCGGTCCGCGCAAACTACGGCGGCCAGACCTGGCTGATCACCGGCGCCACGGGAGGATTGGGCCGCGCTGCGGCGTTACGCGCCGTCGCCAAGGGTGCGACCGTCTATGCCGTCGGCCGCAGTCGCACCGGCCTCGCGGCGCTGGAGGCGGCGGCCGCCGGCATGCCGGGCCGGATCATTCCGGTCGAATGCGACCTGTCCTACATCGACGCCGTATCCAGACTGCCGACCCGCGCCGCTCTGCGCCTGGTCGCGTTCGATGTCGTGGTCAACAACGTCGGACTTCTGATGCGCGATTTCGCCCGGACCAGCGAAGGTCTTGAGGTCTCCTACGCGACCAATCTTCTGGGCCATTACGTCCTCACCGAACAGCTTCGTTCGGCTGGGCGGCTGAAGGCCGGCGGAGCCATCATCAACGTCGTATCGGGCGGCCTCTACAATGTCGGCCTGAACAAGGGGATGCTCAACATCCCCGAGGAACGGTTCAACGGCTTTGCGGCCTACGCCTCCCACAAGCGCGCCCAGTTGGCTCTGACCGAGCATTGGCGCGCGGCCTTTGGGGACCTCGGCATCAAGACCTATGCCGTGCATCCCGGCTGGGCCGACACGGCCGGCGTCAAACATTCCCTGCCCAAGTTCCGCAGCATACTGGCGCCCATCCTGCGCAACTCGGACCAGGGCGCGGACACCATCGATTGGCTCGCCGCCACCCGCCCGACCGAGGTGGTGGACGAGATCTGGTTCGACCGGAAACCCCGCACGGCCCACGCCTACCCCGCGACGCGGGTTACGCGAACGACGCCGGCGGACATCGTCGCCTTCCTCGAGCGCGACCGTCAAAACCTGGTCGGATCTCGGCCGTCATGATCCCGTACGCCGCGCCGATGTTCGACCTCGGCGGCCGCGTGGCGCTGGTCACCGGGGGATCGCGTGGTCTGGGCCTGCAGATCGCCGCCGCTCTCGGAGAATATGGCGCACGCATCGCCCTGGCCGCTCGCAATGTCGAGGAACTGGACAGCGCCGTCTCCCTGCTGGCCGAGCGCGGCGTCGACGCTGTCGCCCTTCCGACAGACCTCAGTTCCGCCAAGGCCGCCGCCGACCTGCCCAACCGGGTGGTGGGCGCCCTTGGCCGGTTGGACATCCTGGTCAATAACGCGGGCGCCGCCTGGGGCGCGCCGGCCGAAACCTATCCGGTCGAAGGCTGGAACAAGGTCATCGATCTTGGCCTGACCGGCCTGTTCCTGCTGACGCAAGCCGCCGCATCCGCCTGTTTCCTGCCGCAGGGCCGTGGCGTCGTTCTCAATGTCGCCTCCATCGAAGGTCTGCGCGGTCATCACCACAGCCGCATGGGCACGATCGCCTACAACACAGCCAAGGGCGGCGTGATCAACATGACCCGCGCCCTGGCGGCCGAGTGGGGTCCACGCGGCATCCGCGTCAACGCCATCGCGCCGGGCTTCTTTCCTTCCCGAATGTCGGCCGGCACGGTGTCGCGGCACGAGGCAGAAATGATCGACGAGACGCCCGTGGGCCGACTAGGCGGCCCCGGCGACCTGATGGGCGCGGCGCTGCTGCTGACCTCCGACGCCGGCGCGCACATCACGGGCCAGATCCTCGCCGTGGATGGCGGCGCCACGGCCATCTGAGACAGAGCATGACCCAAGCTTTCGAACCCGCCTTCCTGCCGCGTCGTCGGCGCAGCGCGCCTGATGTTCGCTTCGCGTCCGGCGCCACCATCGCCGAGTTGTCGGCCCTGACCGGGGCGACGGCTCGCGCCCTGCGCCACTACGAAGACGAAGGCTTGCTGTCGCCGTACCGATCCAGGGGCGGCACGCGAAGCTTTTCGCCGGAGCAGCGACGACGCGCCCAGATCATTGTTCGGCTGCGCGACCTGGACATGCCCATCTCGGAGATACGCGCGGTTCTCGACGACCCGGCTGAAGCGAACCACCGCATTCTTCGTTTTCTGGACGCCCAATCGGTCCTGCTCGATCAGCGGCTGTCGGATGTGCGAAATCTGAAACGGCGGATTGGACGAACGGACGTCGTCTTCGACGACGACTTCCTGACGGGGCCGGTCGCATGACCGACAGCCTGGGCCCCGTTCGCGCAGGATTCGAGATCGACACCGGCCGCCTTAGCGACTGGTGCGCCGCCTTCATCGTGGGTTTTCACGGGCCGATCAAACTGACGCAGTTCACCGGCGGCCAATCCAATCCTACCTACCGGCTAAGCGCTGGCGAACGACGGTTCGTGCTTCGCCGCAAGCCGCCGGGCCTTCTTCTGAAGGGGGCGCACGACGTGCTGCGCGAGGCGACGGTGCTGACCGCGTTGCGCCGCCAGGGCTTTCCGGTTCCACAGGTGTTCGGGGTCTGCGAGGACGCCGATGTCATCGGCTCGCCCTTCTATGTGATGGCTCTGGTCGAGGGCCGCATCTTCTGGGATGCGCGCGCCAGCGCCGCCACGCCCCAGCAGCGCCCGATGCTGTTCAAGGCCATGATCGAGGGACTGGCTCAACTGCACGGCCTCGACGCCGAAGCGATCGGACTGGGCGGCTATGGTCGACCTGAAGGGTTCGTGCCCCGCCAGATCGCCCGCTGGTCTCAACAGTATCTCGCGGACGGCGACGCCGGCCGAAACGACGACATGGATCATCTATTGGACTGGCTGAAGGCGCGACCCGCGCCGGCCGATGAGAGCGCCATCGCCCATGGCGACTTCAGGATCGACAATCTGATCTTCGCACCCGACACGCCGCAGCTGACCGCCGTGATCGACTGGGAGCTGTCCACCCTCGGCCACCCCCTGGCTGATTTCGCCTATCACCTGATGGTCTATCGGATGCCCTCCGCCCTTGGCGGCCTGGCCGACATCGATCTGGCGTCCGAGAATATTCCCAGCGAACAGGCCCAGGTCGAGGCCTACTGTCGCGCGACCGGCCGCGACGGCATCCCTGACCTCGACTATTTCATCGCCTTCAACCTGTTCCGTTTCGCCGCCATCATTCACGGCATCCGAGGGCGGGTCGCGCGCGGCAATGCAGTCTCGCCCCAGGCCAAGACGCGCGCGGAGCAGTTTCCAGCCCTCGCCGCGCTGGGCTGGGCCCAGGCGCGCGCCGCGAACTCACGCTGACACGACAGGATCGAACCATGGATCTCGGCCCAACTCCACGCGGTCTCGACCTCGCCGCGCGTCTGACGGCCTTCATGGCCGAGCATATCTATCCCAACGAGCGGCGCTATTATCTCGAGGCCGAGCGGCTGGGGCCGTGGGCGGTCTATCCGGTTGTCGAGGCGTTGAAGCCCCTGGCGCGTCAGGCTGGCCTGTGGAACCTCTGGCGACCGGCGTCGGAAGTCGAAGACGGGCTGACCAACCTGGACTATGCGCCGCTGTGCGAAATCATGGGCCGGTCCCTCTTCGCGCCCGAGGTCTTCAACTCGTCGGCGCCGGACACCGGCAATATGGAAACCCTGCTGCGCTACGGAACCGAGGCGCAGAAGGCGCAATGGCTGGAGCCGCTGCAGGCCGGGGACATCCGATCCGCCTTTGCAATGACCGAGGCGGAAACGGCCTCGTCCGACGCATCCAACATCTCCAGCACCATTCTGGCCGACGGAGACGGCTACGTCGTCAACGGACGCAAATGGTACACGACCGGCGCGACCGACCCCCGCTGCCGAATTCTGATCGTCATGGGCAAGAGCCGACCGGACGACCCCGATCCCTATCGCCGCCAATCCATGATCCTGGTCCCAAAGGATACGCCCGGCGTCCGCGTCGTTCGCGCCCTGCCGGTGCTCGGCTTCTACGGCGTGCCCGACCGCGCCGCCGAAGTAATCTTCGACCAGGTTCGAGTTCCTGCCTCTAATATCCTGTTGGGAGAAGGTCGAGGGTTCGAGATCGCCCAGGGTCGGCTGGGGCCTGGCCGCATCCATCACTGCATGCGGCTGATCGGTCTTGCCGAACGCGTGCTGGAACGACTGTGCCGCCGCGCCGAGACGCGCAGTCCGTTCGGTCGACCGCTGTCCGAACAGACCGTCACCCTGGAGCGCATCGCCCAGTCCCGGGTGATGATCGAACAGGCCCGCCTTCTCACCCTCAAGGCCGCCTGGATGATCGACCGGCACGGCGCCAAGACCGCCCGTGCCGAGATCGCCATGATCAAGGTCGCTGCACCCGCCATGGCGCAACAGATCGTGGACTGGGCCATGCAGGTGTTCGGCGGAGGCGGCACCGGCAACGACCACTTCCTGGCGGCCGCCTTCGCCAATGCCCGTCTGCTCCGTCTGGCTGACGGCCCGGACGAGGTTCACCGCAACCAGATCGCCCGCTTCGAGCTGAAGCGCCACCGCGACGCCGACCCTCGGCTCACCGGCGGGGATGCGGATGTTGTGCCGCTCGAAACTGCGGCGCAGATCGCAAACGACGGACTTTGGCCCCCGCCGACCGCCTAGCCGGCGACGATCACCTCGGGGTCGATCCTGTCTGCATAGAGGCGCTCGACCGCGTCGGCCCGTCGTTTCAGCACGGCGGCGCGGTTGATCGAACCCTTGTCCGAAATCTCGAAATCGGCGCTGCTGGGCGGCTCGCTCAGGATGATCAGCGCTGCGACACGGCGGCTCTGTTGCGGATCGCGCTGGTTATATGCGCTCAACCCGTCAGTCAGCGCCGCGATCACGGCGGGATGACGTGCGGCGGCGTCAGCGGACAGATCGCCGCCTGTCAGCGCGCGAACACCCTCCGGCGCCAACCAGACCAGCACGCCCAGCCGGTCCCGCCCATCGCCGCACACCACCAGATCGCGCAGCAGGCCGGGACAGGCCGCCAAAAGGGAATCGCGAATCTGTCCGGCCTGAACGAAGGTGCCGTTGCCCATCTTGAACTGTTCCGCACGCCGGCCGGCGAAGAACAGCCCCAGTTCCGGTCGTTCACGATCATGGAAGTCCGCCAGATCCTCCATCTTGAAGTAGCCTTCGTCGTCGAAGGCCGCCGCGCTACGCGCGGGATCGTTCAGATAGCCAGGGGTCACGCTGGGCCCCTTCACCCGCACCTCATAGGCGCCGTCGCACGGAACCAGCTTCAGCTTCACGCCGGGCGTCGGCAGGCCCATTCCGACCCGATCGCTGTCCCACCAGGTGTAGCTGACGGCCGACGCCGTCTCGGTCGAGCCATAGCCGGAGACGAAGGCGATCCTCTGGCCGATCGTGGCCACCGCGAGCGCCTGGATGCGGTCGTGCAGCACCTGGGGCAAACCCGCGCCGCCAAACAACAGGGCGCGCAACTCACTGAAGAAGGCCGCGCGCAAGCCCTCGTCCTTTTCCAGGGCGTCCGCCAACATGGCGTAGCCCGTCGGCATGGTGCCGTAGAATGTGGGCGGACAATCCAGCAGGTTCTTCAACGTCTCCGAAAAACCCGCTGGTGTCGGCCGCCCGTCGTCGATGAACAACGACCCGCCCAGGCTCGACACATTGGTCAGCAGAGACGATCCCGCGATATGGCTCCACGGCAGCCAGTCCAGCACCCGGCCGTCCCACGCAAAGGCGTCGCCCATCGCCTGAAAGCCCGACGCGGCGTGCGCCGACATCATCGCCTGGGTATGGATCGCCGCCTTCGGCGTTCCCGTCGAGCCTGACGTGAGCAGATATCGCGCCGGCGCCGTGGGATCCAACGCCTCGATCAGGCGTCGAACACCTTCGACATCCGGCGCGCCCATGACCTCGCTTGAGGGAGTCGCACCGGGATGCAGCGACCGATCATCCGGCCCGACCAACCGCATGTCGGGCGTCGCGATCGCCTCGACCGCTGCCGAATAATCGGTGCCGCTTTCCGCGAAGATGACGCCTGGGTTCAGCAGGTCCACCACATGCTTCAGCCGATCGAAATCGGGGCCCAACCGCGCGTAATTGGTGCTGACCGAACAGATCGGGACGCCGGCCGCCATCGCGCCGAACATCCATGCGGCATGCACTGGAGAGTTTTCCGACAGCACCAGCACGGGCCGCCCCTGCGGCGCATGACGGCGCAGCCACTGAGCAATGGACGAGGCCGCCTTGCGCCCCTCGCCATAGGTCATCACTTCCCACTGTCCCGCCCAAGCCTCGCGACGCGCCACCCACGGCGCGTCCGGCTGACGGTCACCCCACCGCCAGAACGTCGCCATCAGATTGGGTTCGTAATCGGTCAGCGACCGGGCGGCTGACAACAGCAGCACGCCGTCCTCGCGCCGCTCCAGGTTCAATCCGACGTCTCCGAACCGGACGGGACGGCAGGGGGATCGCTCGGGCAGACGAGTGTCCATGGCGACGGTCTGGACTGTCATTTGTTCCTGCCCCTTCAGCCGCCGTGCGCCTTCTGGGCCTTGGTCAGTTCGATCATGCCCTGGGCGGCGCCCATGTCCGGCACGATCTCGCCGGCGCGGTCCGAGATGGCGTCAAAGCGGGCGGCGATCTGTTCGGGCGCGTCGTCGCCGGCGATGAAGTCGCCTTGGGTCAGCGTGACATAGGCGCGCTCGAACCCGCCGGCGCCGGCGGCCAGGATGGCGCGGCTGGGGGCGTCGCGGCTGACCAGATACAAAAGGCCAGGCGTCACCAGGGCCGGAGCGAGGGCCTCCAGCGGCAGGGCCGCGCCCAGGTCCTCGGTCATGCGGGTGTGGGCGGTCGGCGCCAGGCAGTTGACGCGGATGTCGTTCTTGGCCCCCTCGATGGATAATGTCTGCATCAGCCCGACCAGCGCCATCTTGGCAGCGCCATAGTTCGATTGCCCGAAGTTGCCGTACAGGCCCGAGGACGAGGTGGTCATCACGATCCGGCCATAGTTCTGACCCCGCATGATCTCCCACACCGCCTTGGTGCAGTTGACCGCCCCCATCAGGTGAACGTCGACGACGAAGCGGAAATCCTCCAGCTCCATCTTGGCGAAGGACTTGTCGCGCAGGACGCCGGCGTTGTTCACCAGGATGTCGATCCGACCCCATTTGGCCATGATCTGATTGACCATGGCTTGGACCGCCGCGGCGTCGGTGACGGAGGCCGCATTGGTCATGGCCTCGCCGCCCGCCGCCTCGATCTCGGCCACCACGGTCTCGGCCGCCGTCGCCGATCCGCCCGAGCCGTCGCGCGCCCCGCCCAGGTCGTTGACCACCACCTTGGCCCCGCGCGCCGCCAGCGCCAGGGCGTGCTCGCGCCCCAGACCGCCGCCGGCCCCCGTCACGATCGCCACCTGTCCATCGAACCGCATCGTCATAATCGCCTTCCGATCAGCCACAACTAAAGTCACTGCATGAGTTTCGTTAGAAGACCAATATACATTTTTCTGCTCCCGTCACTGCCCTACGAGCCTACCCCGGCGTGCTGGAGCGAGGCGACCAACTACCCGCAGTGCAGCTTCTGAAAATGCCGCTTATCCGATCCGGTCGGCGACGTGGCGCGCTCGGTCTGGCCGATTCCAACCAAGCCCGGCCAGATCGTTGCTTGAGCACGACAGGCACGTTGAGCGTGATCGAACCATCCGCCGCGACGGGAGGCAGTGGAGAGACGGCGCGCGCGGCGGCTTCGATCGTCAGGCAGATGGCGACCCGCTCGGCATGGACCTGCACTCGGGTGACCAGCGGACGCAACTCCGTCCAGGGTGCGGTCGGCTGACCGATAAGATCGCGCAGGGTTTCGGCGACCAGTTTTTCAACCGGCGCGGCGGCGATCCGGTGCAGCCCACCCGGCGGCAGGTCTGAGCGTCTAGCACCCTGCTGGGTGGAGGCGGTGACATAGTAGCGCCAGCGGCCGTCGCCCCGGCTGGCGGTGACGGGGCTCATCGGAGCGCCATGCGCATCGCTGATCAACCCGGTCAGCACGGCCGGCGATCGTCTTGCACGGGCCTGTCTCGGAACGACCTGCTTCGCCAGCGCCGCCTGCACGGCCTCAAACAGGGGGCGATCCAGGATCGGCGGATGCAGGCCGGGCCAAACTCGATCGCCGTGAACGATCTCGCCGACGTAGAGCCGATTGCGCAGCAGGTGAAAGACCGCGCCCCGGCTGAAGGGCCGACGGTCCATGTTGCCGCCGGAGAAGCCGCCGTCGTCATAGCGGTTCGGCAGCTCTAGCCAGCCCTCGCCCTTCTGCGAGGCCACGTAGGCCGAGCAGGCCTCGCGCTGGGCGTCCAGGGAGTTGAAGTCCTGCTCCAGACCCTCCTCGGTGCTCTTGCGTGTGTAAATGGCGCAGCGAGAAGGCTTCATCAGCCCGGCCTCAGGCCGAAGAACTTGGGACCGTTCCAGCGCGCGCCCGTGATCTCGAAGGCGATCGGCGAAAGGCTCTTGAACCGGCGGCCGTTCCAGAGATAGCCGCCATCGACCACCTCCACCTCATGACGCTGGCCGCGCCACTCGCGGACGATCCGGCCGCCGCGCTCCAGCCCCTCGCCCACGCGGCCCTGGCCCCGAAGGCGTCGTCTGAGGCCCGGTTCGATGCCGCCATTCGCATGGGTCTGAAGCCGCCAGGCCACTCTGATCGCGGCTCTCCGCCGCGCCCACGCGGAACTCGCAAAGGCCGGGGTCAACGCGGCGGCGCCCAACGCAACATCCTGGCGTGACGTCGTCGGCATCAACGACAGCTATTTGCGACGGCTGGTCCCCCTCGCCTTCCTGGCTCCCGACATTCAGGCGGCGATCATGGACGGCCGCCAGCCGGTCGGACTGACGCTGCAGTCCCTGCGGGATCGGGAAATCCCTATGTCCTGGGCCGACCAGCGGGAGCAGCTGGGCTTCCATTTGGATTGACGGCCTAACGACCGTCCTGATGAAGCGCCAAACAGGGCCTGTTCGGCGGGCAAACAGGCCCTAATCCATATCAAGTAACAGGGCCTGTTCTGGACCTGTTCTTTTAGCGGCGCTGGGCCCAATGAAGAGCGAAAAAACCGCTTGTTGTCCGTGACATGACTGTCCTAGCGCGCAAGTCGGCTGCGGCTCGAACGCGCGACAAATCTACATAACAGGTGAAACAGGCTTCCGCGACGAAACCGGGTGCGGCCAAAAGCGCGCAGAGACACGCATCGCCAAGCCGTCGCGAAACGCGTGGAACGCCCGGAAAACCGCCCGTGGCGGTTCACGATGGGTAGGAAAATACGCCAGCTTTCGCGAGCTTAGAGGTCGGTACGCAGAGCAAGAGGAGTTGCTGGAGAGCGTGGCGGACAGAGAGGGATTCGAACCCTCGGTAGGCTTTCACCTACACACGCTTTCCAAGCGTGCGCGATCGACCACTCCGCCACCTGTCCGTTTCACGCCTGCTCGTGCGCGCCGCCGGAGGTCGATCCGGCGGGAGGCGGGCCTGATAGAACACCATCGCCCCCTCGGCAAGCGCCTCTCGCATCCCCATATGGGGATCAAAGCCATTTTCCGATGAGGGACCCGCCCATGCTGTTCAAGAAAAGCGCCGAACTGCCCACGCCCGAGACCGCCCTGCCCGGCCGCGCCGAGCCCTTGCCCACTGATCTGAACCACTATGTCAGCGGCCATCCGCTGAAGGGGCCCTATCCCGACGGTTTCCAGACGGCCATCTTCGGCATGGGCTGTTTCTGGGGCGTGGAGCGCATCTTCTGGCAGTTGCCGGGCGTGTGGGTCACGTCGGCCGGCTATTCCGGCGGGATCACGCCGAACCCGACCTATGAGGAGACCTGCACGGGCCGCACCGGCCACACCGAGGTGGTCAAGGTGGTGTTCGATCCGGCCGTCATCTCCTACGCCGAACTGCTGAAGACCTTCTGGGAGAACCACGACCCGACGCAAGGAATGCGTCAGGGCAACGACGTGGGCACCACCTATCGCTCGGCCATCTATACGCTGAACGCCGAGCAGCAGGCCGAGGCGCAAGGCTCGCGCGACGCCTATCAGGCCGCCCTGACCAAGGCGGGGCGTGGAGCCATCACCACCGAGATCGAACCGGCCGGCGACTATTTCTACGCCGAGGGTTATCATCAGGGCTATCTGGCCAAGAACCCGGCGGGATACTGCGGCATCGGCGGGACCGGCGTGGTCTGCCCCATCGGGGTCGGCGTGGACGCCTGACGCTTCCTACGGCCGCCGGGTTTCGCCCGGCGGCCAGTCGGCCCCGGCGCCTGATCGGTTGAGAGGAAACCGCTTCGCGATTTTTTCGATGCCGTGAATCAGGCTTCAGTTTCAATCCGAGAGCCTGATCCACGCCTCGGACGGAACCGCGGAGCAGTTCCGTCCGAAACGATCATGCTCTAGGACCGACGAAAAAGCAGGGAGCGCTCATGTCCGCCTTCGTCCATCCCGACGATATCCGCAGCCGGTTCTCGGCCGCCCTGTCCGCCCTGTACCGGGCCGAGGTGCCGCAATACGGCGACCTGCTGACCCTGGTTTCGGACATCAACGCCCAGGCGTTGAAGGCGGATGCGGCCGGCGCCGACCGGCTGGCGGCGTCGGGCGAACTGGCGCGCTTGTCCGAAGAGCGTCACGGCGCCATCCGTGTCGGCACGGCGGCCGAACTGGCTGTCATCGCCCGCGCCTTCGCCGTCATGGGGATGGAGCCGGTCAGCTATTACAACCTGGCCCCGGCGGGGGTGCCGGTGCATTCCACCGCCTTCCGGCCTGTCGATCCGGCGGCCCTGGCGCGCAATCCGTTCCGGGTCTTCTGCTCCCTGCTGCGGCTGGAGCTGATCGAGGACGAAGCCCTGCGGGCCGAGGCGGCCCAGACCCTGGCCCGCCGCGACATCTTCACCCCTGGCGCGCGCGAACTGATCGAGACGGCCGAGCGCGGGGGCGGCTTGGACGCCGATCAGGCCGACCGTTTCGTCGCCGAACTGCTGGAGACCTTCCGCTGGCACGCCGAGGCGACCGTCAGCGCCCAGACGTACGACCGTCTGGTCGCCGCCCACCGGCTGATCGCCGATGTGGTCAGTTTCAAGGGGCCGCACATCAACCATCTGACGCCGCGCACTCTGGACATCGACGCGGCCCAGGCGGCCATGCCCGAACGCGGCATTACGCCCAAGGAGACCATAGAGGGGCCGCCCGCCCGCGCCTGCCCCGTCCTGCTGCGCCAGACCAGTTTCAAGGCGCTGGAAGAGGCCATCGCCTTCCCCGGCGCGGACGGCCCAGACTCTCGAGAAATGGTCGCCGGAACCCACACCGCCCGCTTCGGCGAGATCGAGCAACGCGGCTGCGCCCTGACCCCCGCCGGGCGCGCCCTGTACGATCAGGCCCTGGCGACCGGGGACTTCTCCGCCCTGCCCGACGACTGGGACGCGCTGCGTCGGGGCGACCTGGCTTGGTTCCGCTATCGCGCCACGCCGCAAGGGCTGGCGTCGCACGCCGAGACCGCAGACCTGGACGCCCTGATCGCCGCGGGCTTCGTCGTCGCCGAACCCATCACCTACGAGGACTTCCTGCCGGTCAGCGCGGCCGGCATCTTCCAGTCCAACCTGGGCGCCGAGGCCCGCCAGACCGCCTACGCCGTCGATCCCGCCCGCGCCGATTTCGAAACCGCCCTGGGCCGCCCGGTCCAGGACGAGATGGCCCTGTACCGCGCCGAACAGGACGCCTCCATCGCCGCTGCGTTGAAGGCGCTGGGACTGGCGACAGCGGCATGAATCACCGCTCATCCCGGCGAAAGCCGGGACCCAGTTCTTTGGGCGTTTCGACGTGAGATTAAGAGATCGGCGCTGATCCCATGCGCCTGGCGCGTGAAAGCACTGGGTCCCGGCTTTCGCCGGGAGGAGCGGAATGGCGCAATCCCCGAGACCATCCGTCGTCTTGCCTGACCGCGCGGCTGGTCCCATAGACGCGGCCGTGAACCCGTCCGCTTCCCCGACCCAGCGCCGTTACGATCTTGACTGGATCCGGGTCGGCGCCTTCGGCCTGCTGATCTTGTATCACGTCGGCCTGGTCTACGGCGTCTATGACTGGCACGTGCACAGCGCCCACACCTTCGAGTGGATGCGCGAAGCGATCCTGGTCACCAATCCCTGGCGGCTGACGCTGCTGTTTCTGGTGTCCGGCGCCGCCCTGCGCTTCATGACCCTGCGCCGCACCCCGCGCCAGGTGGCCCGCGCGCGGTTCGAGCGGCTAGTCCCGCCCCTGCTGTTCGGCGCGGTCGTGCTGGTGCCCATCCAGGCCTGGATCGAGGCGATGGACAAGGGCGGCTGGCCGGGCGGCGTCGCCGGCTATGTCGCCTGGATGGCGCGCGAGTTCAGCCCGGCGGGCCTGGCCGACGGCGTGCCGGTCAATCACCTGTGGTTCATCGTCTATATCGCCGCCTACAGCATCGTGACCATCCTGCTGTGGCGCCGGCCGGGCCTGATCGAGCGGCTGGGCGATGTCTTGCAGCGGGTCCTGAGGGGGCCTTGGCTGCTGGTCCTGCCGATCCTCTATCTGTCGGCCATTCGTCTGTTTCTGTTCCCCCACTTCGGCATCACGAACATGCTGCACTGGGACTGGTACAACCACGCCCTGTCGCTTGCGGCCTTCGTGTTCGGCTTCTGCATCGTGGGCCGCGAAAGCGTCTGGCGCGACATGGAGCGTTATCGCTGGCTGGCCCTGGGACTGGCCGCCGTCGCCCTGCCGATCATGATGGTTCAGGTCTGGCATCCGGGCGCGCGGGCCTTCTGGGGCGTGCCCAGGGCCTTCGTCTATGGCGTGGATCAATGGGCGACCATCGTCGCCATTCTGGGCTTCGGCTCGCGCCATCTGCGGGCGCGGGGCGGGCCGGTGCTGAACTATCTGACCCAAGCCACCTTCCCTCTTTATCTGGCGCACCAGACCATCCTGGTCGCCGCCGTCTGGATCATCCGGCCCGCCGCCCTGCCGGCGGGGCTGGAGGCGCTGTTCCTGGTCGCCGCGACCTTCCTGGGCAGTCTGGCGGTCTATGAGGTCGTGCGTCGCATCCCCTCCATCCGCCCGCTGTGGGGGCTGAAGCCGCTGGACGACCGTCCCTGGCCGCTGGACCTGAAGGCGCTGATCCGCCCGACCCAGCCCTATCACCGTCGCCGGCGGCTGCTGGGGGTGGGGGTCGCCGCCCCGATCCTGGCCCTGACCGTGGTCGCCGCCGCCATCGCCGCCTATCCCGGCTTCAACAACGCCACCCAGTATCTCAGCGAACTGGGCGGCGCCTCGGCCAGGGCGCCGATCATCTTCAACGGCGGGGTCTTCGTCGCCGGGGTCATGGCGGGCTTGGCCGGGATCGGCTTCGGCCTGGGGATCTACGCCCTGACCGGCGCGCGCGTTGCGGGCTGGGTGATCGCGGTCGTCTTCGTCCTGGCGGGAGCGGGGATGGCGGGATCGACCCTGTATCCCTGGCCCGATCCGCGCCACATGATCATCAACCTGGCCCTGGGCATCCAGCTGGCGCCGCTGCTGCTGCTGTGGGGGCTGCACCGCCGCCGCGACATGCCCCGGCTGAAGGTCTTCCTGGCCGCGACATTCGTGGTCATGGCGATCCTGACCGTCCTGACCAAACACCTGATCCTGCCAGGCACGGTCAATGACGCCAACGTCGGCTGGTGGGAACGAGCCTACGCCATCGTCCTGGTAAGCTGGGTCGGTGTCGCGGCCTGGGTTCTGGACCGCAAACTGCTGGATCACGCCACAGTCTCGCCGCCCCGTCGCCCGGCTTCCGCCGCGCTTGACGTCCCGATCTGAAAAATCCCCGGAAAAATTCGCTGCAATCAACATTGCGTGATTGAAAATCGCGCGAATGTGATCGAGTATGGCGGAACGTGTTGCAGTGCAGCACTCCGCGTCCTTCCTGCCTTCGGAAAGACGATCGGTCAACACGGGGGCGTCCAGAAGCGGCATGAACAAGCTGGCGATCCGGCCTGTCGAACAGGCTGAAATCGAGACTGTCGAGCGGGCTCAGGCGCCGTCCTGGTCCTGGCTGCCCGACGAGGCGCGCCTGGCCATGCCGGTCCAGTCCCTGGCCGCGCCCGACGCCGTGGCCGACCTGACGCCCGCGACCTCCCCGCGCACGGTGGCGCTGCGCCGCCTGGCGCTTCTGGCCGGCACCATCGTCCTGACGGGCCTGTCGGCCATCACCCCCTTCTATCTTTACGCCCGCAACGGCTGGGACGGGACCGAGATCCTGGCCTTCAGCCTGTTCATGGTGCTGATCACCGCCATCTCCTGCTGGTTCGTCAGCGGCCTGATGGGTCTGTTCGTCATGCTGCGCGGCAAGGATCAGCAGGACCTGGCCTTCTCGCCCCACCCGCCGATGCCGCGCACCCGCACGGCCCTGTTGATGCCGCTGTACAATGAGGACGCGCGCGCCTCCTTCGCCCGTCTGGCCATGATCGACCAGTCACTGGCCCGCATGGGCGCCGCCTCGGCCTTCGACATCTTCGTGCTCAGCGATTCGACCAAGGAGGACGCCGCCGCCGCCGAGCGTTCGGTCTTCCAGGCCTTCCGCCTGACCGCCAACTCCAAGGCCTACTACCGCCGCCGCACCGACAACGCCGAGCGCAAGGCCGGCAATCTGGCCGAATGGGTCCGTCGTTTCGGCGGCGCCTATGAGAACATGATCGTGCTGGACGCCGACAGCACCATGGCCGGCGAAACCCTGCTGCGCATGGTTGACGCCATGGAGCGCAATCCGGGCGTGGGCCTGATCCAGACCGCCCCGGTCATCATCAAGGCCCGCACCATCTTCGCGCGCGTGTCCCAGTATTCGGTGCGCCTGTACGGCCGCGTCGCCGCCGCCGGTCTGGCCTATTGGACCGGCTCGGAATCCAGCTACTGGGGCCACAACGCCATCATCCGCACGCGCGCCTTCGCCGCCTGCTGCGGCCTGCCTCACCTGAAGGGCCGCAAACCCTTCGGCGGCCACATCATGAGCCACGACGTGGTCGAGGCCGCCCTGATGCGCCGCGCCGGCTGGGCCGTGCACGTCACCGCCTCGCTGGACGGCTCGTGGGAAGAGACCCCGCCCTCGATCACCGACTTCATCCGCCGCGACCACCGCTGGTTCCAGGGCAATCTGCAGCACCTGGGCCTGATCACGGCCAAGGGCCTGTCGCCCATGAGCCGGCTTCAGCTGCTGATGGGCTGCATGGCCTATCTGTCCTCGCCGCTGTGGCTGGCCTCGCTGATGACCGGCCTGTTCATTCAGATGTTCTATCCGGTCGACTGGTCCAGCTTCTTCTACATCCTGAACCCGCAGTTCACGCCCTTCATGCTGGCCTCCTTCCTGTCGGGCATCCTGCTGATCGGGCCCAAGTTCATGGGCGCGGCCCTGGTGCTCAGCCGCCCGGCCGAGTTGCGCGCCTTCGGCGGGCGCCGCGCCATCGCCCGCGGCATGGCGGCCGAGATCGCCCTGTCCGCCATCCTGGCCCCCATCCTGATGGTCGCCAACACCAAGGCCTTTCTCCAGATCGTCTCGGGCCACGACACCGGCTGGTCGACCCAGCAGCGCGAGGCCGACGGCCTGGCTTGGTCCGACGCCTTCCGCGCCATGCGCTGGCAGATGATCGCCGGCGTGGGCTTCATGGTTCCCCTGTGCGTGCGCCCCGACCTGGCCACCTGGTTCGCCCCGATCGTCCTGCCGCTGCTGCTGGCCGCCCCCATCTCCGTGTGGACCTCGCGCGTCCGCTCCGGCGACGCCCTGGCCAAGAAGGGCTTCCTGGTCACCCCGGTTCAGGACGGCGTCAGCGTCTCGCCGGCCGTTCTGCACACGCCCCGTTCGCCGCTGCGCGCGGTCGCCGGCGGCGTCCTGGCCCCGGTCGCGGCCCCCGCCATGGTCCCGGCCCGCGCGCCGGAGCTTTAAAGACGGCCAAACCGATGCGTGGCGGCCACAGCGCCGCCACAACCGTTACGGTCAAGCTCGACGCGGAGGCGACTTCGCATCACCCTTGGCCCCTGACCTTTTCGGGGAGATGTGATTCCATGGCCCAGTCCAACGGTTCCGACGCCAAGCCCGACCTGCGGCTCGTCGCGGCCGAGGCCGAGATCTACGATCTGATGAAGGCGCCCGAGACCACCGCTGATCGGGTCAAACGCCTGCAGCTCGAAGCTCACGCCCTGGCCCTGGAAGAGATCGAGGCGCTGGAGAAGCTGCTGCTGGAGGCCGCCGCCAAGGCCAAGGCCATCGCCGAGGGCGGCGACGCCTATCCCGTCGGCGCGCGCGAGATCGCCTCGCGCCTGGCCTCCGACCTGCCTAACCGCGCCGAGACCATCAAGACCATCATCCACCGCGTCAGCTGATCGCGCGCAGGGAACGCCTGTCCGCCTCGTCCGCTTCCTGAAGGTCCCGTCCTTCAGGAGCCTTCGATGACCGACACCGCCCGCGCCGACGCCGTCGCCGACCACGAACGCGCCATCCAGCGCGACATCGACGCCAAGGACAAGACGTCCGGCGACGACACATCCTCCGGCGCGGTCCAGGCCGGCGCCCGCCCCTATCCCGAACCGCCCTTCCCCAAACAGCATCAGACAAAGCCGGGCGACGAGGCCGCGCTGGACCCCGCGCCGCTGTACGACGCCCCCTTCTGGAAGGGCTCGGGCAAGCTGGACGGGTTCGCCGCCCTGATCACCGGAGCCGATTCCGGCATCGGCCGCTCGGTCGCGGTCCTGTTTGCGCGCGAGGGCTGCGACGTCGTCATCTGCCATCTGGACGAGGACGCCGACGCCGAAACCACCCGTGCCGCCGTCGAGGCCGAGGGCCGTCGCGCCGTGGTGCTGAAGGGCGACGTCTCCGACCCCGCCTTCGCCGAAGCGGCGGTCAAGGCCACGCTGGACGCCTTCGGCCGGCTGGACGTCCTGGTGCCCAACGCGGCCTTCCAGGAACACGTCGGCGCCTTCGAGGACCTGACCTACGACCATTTCGACCGCACGCTGAAGACCAACCTCTACGGCTATTTCAACATGACCAAGGCGGCGGTGCCGCACATGAAGACCGGCGGCGCCATTGTCATGACCGGCTCGGTGACCGGGCTTCAGGGCAACAAGGACCTGTTGGACTATTCGCTGACCAAGGGCGGAATTCACGCCTATGCCCGATCACTGGGCACGCATCTGGCGCCGCGCGGCATCCGCGTGAACGTGGTCGCCCCTGGCCCGGTCTGGACCCCGCTGAACCCCGCCGACAAGGACGCCGAGGCCACCTCCCAGTTCGGCGCCAAGACGGTGATGAAACGCCCGGCCCAGCCCGAGGAAATCGCCCCCGCCTACGTCTTTTTGGCCTCGCCCCAGATGTCCAGCTTCATCACCGGCGAGATCCTGCCGATCATCGGCGGCTATTCGGGCGGCTGAAGCAACGCTCTCACCGCCGAGTTCATCCGACGGGAGCGCCACGCTAAACACCGGGCCTATAGGTCCTCCCCAAGAGGGCGGGGAGGACGAGCCTTCGCCAAGCGCCGACCTAGGCCAGCACGTCGTCGTAATCGGGATGGCGCTTATGCCAGGCCACCGCATAGCTGCACTGCGGAAACAGCTTGATCCCGCTCTCGCGCGCATGTTCGGCCAGGGCCTGCATGAACCGCCCCGCCGCGCCCGACCCGCGCAACGCCTGATCGGCCTCGACGTGCAGGATCATCCGGGTGTCGCCGCGCACGGCGTAATCGGCCCAGACCTGGCCCTCTCCGCCGTCGCTCTTGAAGTCTTGTTCGAAGCGGTTCTCGTCCGCCTTGTCGATCAGTCGGCCCTGTCCGTCGGTCATGTTTCGCTCCTGTTTCCGAAGCCTCAACCGCCGACCGGCCCGCCGCGTTCCCGCCCGTCAGATCGGGCGGTTCTGCAACAGGTTGATCAGTCCCAGCACGCTCTTGACCGTGAACCAGACGCTGAGCAGGAACCAGATCAGCAGGAACAGAAACAGGAACGGTATGCCGATCAGCACCACCGAGGCCACGGCGCTGACCGCGATCCCGACCCAGGCGGCGATGGTCCACCAGAACACCGACCAGAACAGCGCGATCTGCGCGTCTATATGCTGGCGCGCCACGCCCGTCGCCGTCCCCCGCGCGACGTAGGACACCACCAGCCCGATCAGCACCAGCACATTGGCGCTGGGGATCGACAGGATGAACAGCGCCCAGGCGATCAGCGCGCCGACCTTGCCTTCCGGTTCGCGTCCGGCGATGAATTCGGGGGCGTCGGTCATGATGATCCTTGGTTCAGAACAGCCAGCTGCGGGGCTGGGGAACGGCCTGGCCGCTCTTCAGTTTCAGCACGCCATAGGCGCCGCGCGCCAGTATCCAGATCGCCACGGCGAACAGGACGATCACCCCGACATTGACCACCACCAGCCCGGCGCCGAGCACGGCCGCCCCGATCGCCCCGAACACGGTGCGCTTCTGATACAGGGCATGACTGCCTTCCAGCGCGTCGCCCGCCGTATCGCGCCGCATCACCGCCAGCAGCGCCACCAGGCACGAGGCGCCCAGGGTCGGCACCGCCAGCAGGATCAGCATATAGACCGCATAAAGCCGTATGGGCACGGCCGGGCCGGGCGCGCGCTCGGCCACCCGCTCGGACGCGCGCGGCGTTTCGGCCCGCATCCGGTCGCGCATGACCGCATGGGGGGCGGCGTTCGGCTTCGGGTGCGGGGCGAAGCGGGCGACGGGCTGCACCCCCTCGCTGCGCTCGAACGGTCCCGCCTGGGGCGCCAGGGGCGGATCGAACAGGTCCGGCTCGTCGTCCGGTTCCGGCGCCGGCGTCGGCTCCGGCGCACGCGCCCGCCCGGCCAGCGAGGCGGGCGAGACGAAGCCGACATGGGCGTCGTGATCGGTCTCGTCTTGCGCTTGGGCGGGGGTCTTGGGATCGCCGGGCTCGGCCATGAACAACGCTTCTCTCACGCCGGACGCCCGGCTGGACTCAAGGCGCCGACAATGGCGGTCGGGCGGGCCGGACGCAACCGGGCTTGACGCCCCTCAGCGCGCCAGCACGATCTCGCAGCCGGGGGCGATCACGGCGGCCAGGGCGCCGGGTTTTTCGATCCGCACGGTCGCGCGCCGCACCCGTCCGTCCTCCAGACAGGCCCGCGCCAGCCGTTCGGCGAAGGTCTCCACCAGACCCACGTGCCCGGCCTCGGCGATGGCCCGCGCCGCCTGGGCCACGGTCTCGTAGTCGATGGTGTCGGCCAGCCGCTCGATGGGGCGCGGCTCCAGCTCCAGCGTCACATCGATCACCAGCCGCTGCAGCCGCCCGTGTTCGTGGTCATAGACCCCTATGCCCGCCTCGACCTCCAGTCCGCGCACGAAGACGCTCAACCGTTCGAAACGCAACCGATCGTCCGCCGGCGACGGCGAAACCTGCGACGACTGGACCACGCAGCCTACTCCTGGATGTCGGGGGTGCGCCAGGCCAGATGCTGGCCCCCGTCGACGGCGATCATCTGGCCCGTGACCAGCCGGGCGTCAATCAGCCACAGCACGGCCTCGGCCACCGCCTCCGGGCTGCCGGGCGTTTCCAGCAGGGTGGCGCGCGCCTCGGCGGCGAACTCCTCGGGCGTCTGGTGGATGGACGGCAGGGTCGGCCCCGGCCCGACCCCGTTGACGCGGATGCCCGGCGCCAGCGCCTGGGCCAGGGTCTGGGTCGCCCACCACAGCCCGTTGCGCGACAGACTGTAGGAGAAGAAGCGCGGATCCGGCTTCAGCACCTTCTGGTCCAGCAGATTGACGATGGCCCCCTCGACAGCCTGCGCCGCGAACGCCTCGGCCAGCACGATGGGCGCGCGCAGATTGGTCTCGATATGCGTATCCCAGCTTTCGCGCGCCAGCCCGCCGATCCGGTCGTCCTCGAAAACCGAGGCGTTGTTGACCAGCGCCGTCACCGGCCCCAGCGCCTCGACCGCCGCCGGGATCAGCGCCCGCACCCGCGCCTCGTCCGTCAGGTCCGCCTGCAACAGGCACGCACGCCGCCCCAGGCCCGCGATCTCGTCGGCCAGGCCCCGCGCCTCGTCGCCCGACGCATGATGATGGATCGCCACGTCGAACCCGGCCCGCGCCAGCCTCAGACAGATGGCCCGCCCGATCCGCCGCGCCCCGCCCGTGACCAGGGCGACGCCGCGCCCCGGTCCAGCGACAGCCTCAGTCAACCCGACCGAACTCGAACACATTGAAGGCCGCGATGACGGCGATGAAGCCGAAGATGATGCCGAGCGCCAGCATGGAATGCTCCTGTTGTCCGTCTTGGCTTAGAGCCGGATGGGGCGGGGTTCAAGCGCCCGTCTTGGGCGCCTACAGCGCCGCGGCGATATATTCCGACATGAGGGTCGTCAGATCTCCGAACGTCATCTCGTCCACCTCCAGCTGAAGTCCCTGGCAAAGGGCCGGCAACTGCGCTTCGAATTGTTCGAAATCGCGGGCCATGGCCCGTCCACCCGGCACGGTCTTGGACCGGCTCTGATCCCTCAGCCAACTGGCGACCGCCTCGATGCAGACGGCAGGGTCGTCGCCGTGGGCGTGAATGTCCTGGCCGGCCAGGTCCGAGATGAACCTTTGATACCGGTATCGCTCCGTATCCATCACCAGGCAGCGCTTGCGCTTCTGCACCTCGTCGCCGAACCGTTTCGCACCTAGAAACAGGCCCAGTTCCAGCGGCATGTTGAATCGCGGCAGGGGCGGATCACCGTCGGATTCCGTGCGTGAGATGTCATGGACCCCGTATCGACACTGATCCACAATGTCTGAAATGGAGGCCCAGCGATTCTGGCTGGCGTCATCGACCTCCAGCGCGCATCGGGCGCGAAAACCAGACCGGGTGATGGCGAACACCATCGCCCGGAACATCGTCTGATAAGCGGAATCGAACGGGCAGTTGATAAAGACGTCCCGAGCGAAGGACGCCACTATTTTTGAGACGTCGCTTCGAGACGCGCAGCGATGGCGCCCCTCGCTTCACGAACGGTGAAATGGTTGGACGGCTTGGACGACTTCAGCACCGTGACCCCGTCCGAGGTCCGTCCGAGGCTCACGTAACGTCCGGTGGAGGCGTTACGGGCGATCTTCGGGTTTTGCGCAGGTGACTTCGCCATAGGATCAAGATCATGCATCTTCGTCCGGCGCGCAAGACTTGGCTGTCCGTAATCCGAGCACGAAACGCAACTCAGAGGCCTTGCCCCACCCATGACCTGGCGCATCCACGTCGAACCCTTCACCCGCCCGCTCTTCTTCGCCTGGTCGCGGCTGACGCGGGGCAAGACGCTGGGCGTGCGGGCGGTGGCGGTGGATGCGCAGGGGCGGGTGCTGTTGGTGCGGCACACCTATCTGGCGGGCTGGTGGCTGCCGGGCGGCGGGGTGGACCGGGGCGAGACGACGCAGGCCGCCGTGGTGCGCGAACTGCGCGAGGAGACCGGACTGATCGCGCGCGGGGCGCCGCGTCTGATCTCCCTGCATTCGAACGACCGCTTCTTTCCCGGCGACCATGTGGCGGTCTTTCGCATCGACGCCTTCGAGGCGGGTCCCGATGCGCCGCGCGACGGCGAGATCGCCGAGGTCGGCTGGTTCGATCCTGCCGCCCTGCCCGCCGACGTCAATCGGGGCTGTCGCGCGCGTCTGGCGGAGATTTTCGACGGCGCGCCGGTCGACGCCGACTGGTAGGCCCTGGCGTCACGTCCGCATCTGACGCACGACCATGGCAGCGTGCGACCATGACCCAGGCCGCCCCCGTCTATCGCGTCCGCTCGCAGCAGGTCTGGGACCTGGCGCGCGACGACTATCTGGCGGGCGAGCCTGCGCGCATCGTCTGCCGCCGCTATGACCTGGGGCTGTCGGCCTTTCGCATCCGCGCCCGCAAGGCGGGCTGGCGACGCCAGGATCAGGACGACCCCGATCTCTACGACCCCGCCCTGGCGCTGGAGGCGGTCGAGGATGTCGCCTTTTCCGACATGGCGGCCTCGGCGCGCCGTCGCCTGCAACTGGCCCTGATGGACGGCGAGGCGACCGAGGCCCAGCGCTGGCTGAAGATTTTCGAAACCCTGTCCGTCCTGGCGGCCGAAGCCGGCGATGTGCACCCATTGCACCCTGATTTCGCGCCCCCGCCGTCCGATCAGGGCGATCCGACCGCAATCCCCGCCACAGCCCCCGACGTTGGGACCGAACCGGACGAAGTGCACCCATTGCACCCTGTTTCTTCGTCGGCCGACGCCGACGGTCCCCAGGCGCCCCTCAACCGGGCCGAGCGCCGCCGCCTGCGTCGCGCCCATCGCCGAACGCCGCCCTCCGCAAGCCATGAAAGCCGTGCTAGCCAGGGGCCATGAACCCGTCCCTGTTCGCCATCCTCGTCGTCGTCCTGGCCGGGGGCGCCACCGCGCTCCAGGCGCCCACCAACGCCCGGCTGGCCAGCGCCGTGGCCTCGCCCGTCAACGCCGCCTTCATCTCGTTCGCGGTGGGGACCACGGTGCTGGGGGTGCTGGCCGCCATACTGCACACCCGGCCCGATATGACGGCGGTGCGCGCCCTGCCCTGGTACGCCTGGCTGGGCGGGCTTTACGGGGCCTGTTTCGTGGTCGCGGCCGCCTGGGGCGTGCCGCGTCTGGGCGTGGCCATGACCATCACCCTGATGGTCGGGGGCCAGTTGATGCTCAGCCTGGCGCTGGATCATTTCGGCGCCCTGGGCGTGCCGCACCAGCCGCTGAACCTGGGCCGGATCGCCGGCGTGGGCCTGGTTCTGGCCGGCGTCCTTCTGGTCCGGCGCTCCTGACCCTATATCCCGCCCGATGACCGCGGAGCCCCCCGATTCGAAACTGACCGCCGCCGCCCTGATCGCCGACGAGGCGCGGCGCGCGCCGGACAAGCCGGGCGTCTATCGCATGTATGGCGAGGACGGGTCGTGCCTCTACGTCGGCAAGGCCCGCAGCCTGAAGAAGCGTGTCGTCCAGTATGCGCAAGGGCGGTTCCACACCCAGCGCATCGGCCTGATGGTGGCCCAGACCCGGTCGATGGAGTTGGTGGTCACGGCGTCCGAGACCGAGGCCCTGCTGCTGGAATCCAACTTCATCAAGAAGCTGAAGCCGCGCTACAACGTGGTTCTGCGCGACGACAAATCCTTCGCCGAACTGATGATCCGCAGCGACCACCGCGCCCCCCAGGTCAAGAAGCATCGCGGCGCCCACACCACGCCCGGCCACTACTTCGGCCCCTTCGCCTCGACCTGGGCGGTCAACCGCACGCTGAACACCCTGCAGAAGGCCTTCCTGCTGCGGTCCTGTTCCGACAGCGTCTATGAGACCCGCACCCGCCCCTGCATGCTGCATCAGATCAAGCGCTGCTCGGCGCCCTGCACCGGCCTGATCTCGCTGGAGGATTACGGCGAACTGGTCGATGAGGCAGAGGCCTTTCTGCGTGGCAAGTCGCGCGCCGTCATCGGCCGCCTGTCGGGCGAGATGCAGGCCGCCTCGGACGCCATGGACTTCGAACAGGCCGCCCGCGTGCGCGACCGCATCCGGGCCCTGTCGGCCATCGCCATGGAGAACTCTGTCAGCGCCGACAGCGTGGCCGAAGGCGACGTCTTCGCCCTGCATTCCGATGGCGGTCAGGCCTGCGTCCAGGTCTTCTTCTATCGCGCTGGCCAGAACTGGGGCGGGCGCGCCTATTTCCCGCGTGTGGACAAGTCCGACACGGACCCGGAGATCCTGGCCGCCTTCTTGGGCCAGTTCTACGAGGACAAGCCCATCCCGCGCCTGATCCTGTCCAACGTCCGCCCGCACGAGCTGGAGCTGCTGGAAGAAGCCTTCTCGATGAAGGCGGATCGCAAGGTCGAGATCGCGCGGCCCCAGCGCGGCGAGAAGCTGGCCCTGGTCGACCACGCCCTGACCAATGCCAGGGAGGCCCTGGGCCGCCGCCTGGCCGAAAGCTCGGCCCAGGGCAAGATCCTCGACGAGGTGTGCGAGGCCTTCGGCCTGGAGGCCCGGCCCGAGCGGATCGAGATCTACGACAACGCCCATATCCAGGGCACAAACGCCGTCGGCGGCATGGTGGTGGCGGGGCCGGAGGGCTTCCAGAAGTCCCAGTACCGCAAGTTCAACATCCGGGGCGAAGACCTGACCCCCGGCGACGACTACGGCATGATGCGCGAGGTGATGCGCCGCCGCTTCGCCCGCCTGGTCAAGGACGAGGAGGAAGGCGAGGACGTCGTCCGCCCCGACCTGCTGCTGATCGACGGCGGCGCGGGACAGCTGGCCGAGGTTCTGGCCGTCATGGCCGAGATGGGCGTGGACGACATCGCCGTGGTCGGCGTGGCCAAGGGGCCGGATCGGGATGCCGGCATGGAGAAGTTCTTCATGCCGGGCAAGGCGCCCTTCATGCTGCCCCTGAAGTCTCCAGCCCTCTACTACCTTCAGCGACTGCGCGACGAAGCCCACCGCTTCGCCAACGGCGCCCACGCCAAGCGCCGCTCGATGGACATCAAGAAGAACCCGCTGGACGAGATCGAAGGCGTCGGCCCCGGCCGCAAGAAGGCCCTGCTCCACGCCTTCGGCTCCGCCAAGGGCGTCAGCCGCGCCTCCGTGGTCGATCTGGTCAAGGTGGACGGCGTCAGCCAGCCCCTGGCCGAACGCATCCACGCCTTCTTCCGTAAAAACTGAGCCGGATGTAAAGACCCCGTCATGAGCGACATCGAAGACGAACTGACCGCCGGCTATCGCCGTTTCCGCGCCGACCACTGGCCGACCGCGCGCGCCGAGTATGAAACCCTGGCCACCAAGGGCCAGAAGCCGCACACCCTGATCGTCGCCTGTTCCGACAGCCGCGCCGATCCGGCCCTGATCTTCGACGCCAAGCCGGGCGAGCTGTTCGTCGTCCGCAACGTGGCCAATCTGGTCCCGCCATACGAGCCGGACGGCAAGCTGCACGGCGTGTCGGCGGCGCTGGAGTTCGGGGTCAAGGTGCTGGGCGTCAAGCGGATCGTGGTCATGGGCCACGCCCACTGCGGCGGGGTCAACGCCATGATCCACGGCGCGCCCGAGATCGTCGCCGACTTCGTGGCCCCGTGGATCGCGCAAGGTGCGCCCGTCGTCCAGCACGTCGCAGAGACTGTCGCCCCCGACCAGCTGGAGCGCGCGGCCGAGGAGGCCATCGTGCGCCTGTCGATCCGAAACCTGCGCACCTTCCCCTGGATCGCGGAACGCGAGGCCAAGGGCGAGCTTCAGCTCAGCGGTCTTCACTTCGGCATCGCCGACGGCGCCCTGACCGCCCTGACCGACCAGCCCCGGTTCGAACCGTTGGCCTGACTTGCAGAAAGTAGTGAAAGTCACTACTTTTTGAGCATGGACCAAACCGTCACCGCTTCCGCCGCAAACCGGCACTTCTCCGAACTGCTCCGGCAGGTGGAGGGCGGGGAAACTGTGGCGGTGACCCGACACGGCAAGGTGGTGGCTCGCATAGTGCCCGCCGATCAGGAGGCCGATGCGCGCAAGGCGCGTGAAGCGGCGTTGAAGGCCTATCTGGCTCGCGCCGCCCAACGTCCCGTCATCGATATTGGACCCTGGACGCGCGACGAGCTTTACGAGCGGTGAAGGTCGCCATCGACACCAACGTCCTCGTTTATGCCGAGGGCGTCAGCGGCGCCCACAAGGGCGAAACGGCCCGTCTCCTTATGGACCGACTGAAGACCGACGCCGTCGTGCCGGTCCAGGTTCTGGCGGAATTCTTCAACGTCCTGACCCTGAAAGCGCGCATTCCAGCATCCGAAGCGCGCGGCCTCACGGGTCAACTGGCCGGCTTTTATCAGACGGTTCCAACGACGGATGGCCTGTTGGCTGAGGCTACGGCGCTAGCCGATCTTCATCGACTGAAGATATTCGACGCGATCATCCTTTCCGCCGCCGCCGAAGCCGGGTGCGGCCTTCTGCTTTCCGAAGACATGCAGGACGGCTTCGTCTATCGAGGCGTGACCGTCGCCAATCCGTTCGCAGAGACGCCGCATCCGCTGCTGGCGTCCTTGCTGGAGACCCTGCCATGACCGCCCACCGCGCCAACCCCATTCCCAACATCCTGACCGGCGCGCGCCTGGCCGCCGGGGTGGTGATGTTCCTGATCCTGGCGGGCGCGACCAGCGGCTTCCCCCTGGCCGATCAGTGGATGAGCCCCGACGACCAGTTCGCCCTTTACCGCGTCGCCTTCTGGATCTTCGTCATCGCCGCCTCTACCGACTGGATCGACGGCTTCCTGGCGCGGCGCTGGAACGCCACCACACGCTGGGGCGCGATCCTGGACCCCATCGCGGACAAGGTTCTGGTGACCGGCGCCATCCTGGGCGTGCTGACGTCCGGCTCGGTGCCGCAGATCATCATCCCCTGCGGCCTGATCCTGTTCCGCGAGTTCGCCGTCTCGGCCCTGCGCGAGACCATGGCCGGGCGGATCGAACTGCCCGTCACCCTGGCGGCCAAGTGGAAGACCACGCTGCAACTGGTCGCCCTGGGCTGTCAGCTGTTCGCCCGCAACTGGGACGGTTTCGGCCTGTCGCTGGACTGGCTCGACAACTTCCAGTTCTTCTCGGACGTGCTGATCTGGCTGGCCGCCATCATCACCCTGTGGACCGGCTGGCAGTATTTCCACGAAGCCCGCCGCCAGATGCGGGACCTCTAGGGCCTCAGCGTCAGGCCCGTCGGCGTGGCCTCGAAGGCCGACAAGCGACCCAGGTAGCTCATGCCCAGCAGGGAGTATTCCAGCCCCTGCTCGACCACCAGCGCCTCGACCTGATCGACCCGCGCCCCGGCGACCGAGACGGTGTTCAGCCGAACCGGCGCGGCGCGCACCATGCCCGACGCCGTCTGGATCCGGCCGGTGAAGCTCGCTGGTTCCGGCTGGACCCCGAGCCGACGAGCATCGGCCCGCGTCAGGACCACCACGCTGGCGCCGGTGTCCACCAGCACCCGCACCGCCCTTCCGTCGATCCGGGCGTGGGCCCAGTAGTGGCCGTCGTCGGCCTTGACCACCTGGGCGGCCGTGCCGACTGCGGCGGGCGCCACGACAGCGGCGGGGGCGGTCGCCGCTTGGGCCGCCCCGTCGCCCTCCAGATGCCGGATCGTCAGCGCCGTGGCGAAGGACGCCGTCAGGGCGACGCCGAACACGGTGATGGACTGGAAATCGATGCGGATCATGCCCCCTGTCTAGCGAGGCGATCTTTGGATGCCGTGAAACGACGTGGCTGACGAAAGCTTAAACCCCGCCCAGCTTCGCCGGATCAATCCGGTCGCGGCGCGATGGCAGGTCGGCCATCACCGCCGCACGCGCGTCGTCGCTCAGGGCCCGCCAGCCGGCGATCTCCTTCAGGGTGCGAAAGCATCCGAGGCACAGGCCGCTTTCGCCATCCACCGCGCACACCATGACGCAGGGGCTGGCGATGGCCTTGGGGGGACCGGGAGGAGCGGGATCGGGCGGGGTCATTGTGACGTCCGAACGAAAATCATTCCGACTCCTGACGAATAAATTTGCAAATTCACGAAACTGTCTTATGTTGTCCGATGACGCGAAACGACTGACGGTGGAATCCCATTGGTACGACGCGTCTCTTTTCATCGTTCTGCGAAAGGAGACGCCAAGATGAACGATAAGGAGCGTAACCTCCAACACGCCATGATGTCCTTCGCCCTGTGGGGCGGGATGCTGGTGAACAGTCGGCACATGCCGTCGAACTCGGGCCGGGTGGTCAGCCATCCGTCCAACTTCGTACCGTATACGATCAAGAAACGCTGACGGCCCTGTGCGGCCCAAGCCTGCGGAAGCCCCGGTCTCGCCGGGGCTTTTGCAATTGCGCCCTTGCCTAACCCTGCGGCGCCGGTCGATGACGGGCGCGAACATCGGAGACGACACATGGGCCTGATCGCCGAAGAGCGCCTGATCGCTGAGGAAAGAAGAGGCGCGATCCTGATCTGGACGCTGGACCGCGAGGCGCGACTGAACGCCCTGCCGGACCTGGGCGACGGCGACGAGGTCGCGTCGGCGTGCGAGCGGGTCAACGCCGATCCATCGGTCCGCTGCGTGGTGCTGACGGGCGCGGGGCGCGCCTTCTCGGCCGGCGGCGACCTGACGGCCATGCGGGACCGGCGCGATCTGTTCGAGGGATCGGGCGCGGCGATCCGCGAACGCTATCGCCGCCTCGTGCACCGGATCGTGCGGTCCCTGTATGGGCTGGAGGTTCCGCTGATCGCCGCCGTCAACGGGCCGGCGATGGGACTGGGCTGCGATATCGCGGGTCTGGGCGACATCCGCATCGCCTCGGAGCGGGCCAGCTTCGGCGTGCCCTTCCTGAAGCTGGGCATCATCCCCGGCGACGGCGGGTCGTGGCTGCTGCCGCGCAACATCGGCTACGCCCGCGCCGCCGAGATGCTGTTCACCGCCCGGTCCATCGACGCCGCGACCGCAGCCGAATGGGGTCTGGTCAACCGCGTGGTCGCGCATGACAGGCTGATGGACGAGGCCCTGACCACCGCCGCTCAGATCGCGGCCCAGCCGCCCCAGGCGCTGCGCATGGCCAAGACCCTGCTGCGCCAGGGCCGCGACACGACCTTCGACCAGATGCTGGAGATGTCGGCGGCCATGCAGGCCCTGGCCCATCTGACCGACGATCACCAGGAAGGCGTCGCCGCCGTGCTGGAAAAGCGACCAGGCGATTTCAAAGGAAACTGAACGGGGCTGGCGGCCCCGAAACGAAAAAGGGGCGCCGCAGCGCCCCTTCCCACGACCGATCGGCGGCGTCGGTTACTTCTGCCCCGCCGGACGCATGGCGGCGGACGGGCTGACGCCGGCCTGGACCGGGCGGGCGACGCCGGCCTTCTGACCGGGCTTCATGAACTTCACCAGAACGCGCTGGCCGATCAGGAAGGGCGTGTCGTCGGCCGAGACCACCACCTCGACCACCCGCTCGTCGGTGCGGGCCGAGGGGTCTTCGGATTGGAGCTGACGGGCGCCGAACACGGCGGCGCGGCGCAGCACGCGGCCCACGGTGATCTTGGTGGGATCGCCTTCCGGGGTCAGCTCGACCTCCTGGCCGACCGTGACATTGGGGATGTCGGCCTCGACGATCTCGGCGCGGACGATGCGGGCGGTGTCCGGCTCCAGATCAAACATGGCCGTTACGTTCAGGGTCGAGGCGCCGGCGCCGGGCTGGGCGTAGCGGCGGGCGATCCGGCCGTCCATCGGCGCGCGGATGACGGTCAGTTCCTGATTGTAGCGGGCCTCGGCCAGACGCGATTGGGCCGTCTGGATCGCGGCGTCCTGAGAGGCGATGCGCGCCTCGGCCTGGGCGATCTGATCGCGCGCCTGGTCCAGCCGCTGGGCCGCGACATTGTTGGTGGCCGACAGTTTCGACAGGCGGTCGTATTCGCGCCGCGCCGTGGTCAGTTCCACCCGCGACATCCCCAGCTGGGCGCGCGCCTCGGTGACGGCGGCGGCGGCGCTTTGGGCGGCCAGGCGCGTCTCGTCGTCTTCCTGGCGGGCCAGGATCTGGCCGGCGACGACGCGGTCGCCCTCATTGACCAGAACCTCGCGCACCACGCCGCCGCGACGGGCGGCGACCTTGATCACCCCGCCCTCGACGTCGGCCTTGCCGTTGGCGATGGCGGCGTAGGGGCTGTCGATCTTCTGGGACGCCTCCTTCTCCTGCTGCGCCTTCTTGGCGGCCCCGGCCTTGGAGAAGGCCATGAAGCCCCCGGCCAGCAGCACGATCAGGACCAGTCCGATCCAGAGCCATTTGTTCTTGAGGAAGGCGGGCATGACGGCAGGGTCCGTTCGAGAGAGGGCTTAGTGGGACGCCAGCTGGGCGTCGGGATTGGGGATGCGGCGTTGATCGTCCAGAATCTTGCCGTCCTCGATGTGAATGACGCGGTCGGCCCAGGCTTCCAGACGCGGGTCGTGGGTCACGCAGATGACGGCCGCGCCGTGTTCGGTGGCGGCGCGACGCAACAGACGGATCACAACCTGGCCGTTCTCGCCGTCCAGGGCCGAGGTTGGTTCGTCGGCGAACAGGATCTGGGGGTTCTTGGCCAGGGCGCGGGCGATGGCCACGCGCTGCTTCTCGCCGCCCGACAGGGCGCTGGGCCGCTGGTTCAGGCGATGGCCCAGCCCCACTTCCTCCAGAGCCGTAGTCGCCCGCGCCTTGGCTTCGGACTGGGACAGGCCCTGATACTTCAGGACCGTCATCACCTGCTGCAGCGCCGTCAGCGACGGGAACAGGTTGAAGCCCTGGAAGATGAATCCGCAGTGGTCCAGGCGGAACTTGTCGATCCGGCCCGCGCCGTATTTCCACAGGTCGTCGACGTCCAGGATGTCGACCCGGCCCTCCTCGGGCTTCAGCAGCCCCGACAGATTGGCGATCAGGGTGGACTTGCCCGAGCCGGACGGCCCCATGACCATGGTCAGATCGCCGTGCCGCGCGTCGAAGTCTACGCCCTTCAGCACCTCGACCCAGCTGCGGCCGGTCTTGAACCGTTTGACCAAGCCCTTGGCCTCGATGGCGAAATCGCCGTGCTTGCCGTGCGTGGTGGTATGAGAGGTCATCGCAGCAGATCCGCAGGCTGGCTCTTCTTCAGGACGCCCAGCGACAGGAAGCCGGAGCCCAGGGCGATCAGCACCAGCATGGCCGAAACCATGAGCACCATCGTCGGCGGGAAGGACATGGTCAGGCCCGTGCCGGCCGCCAGCAGGCTGACCAGCCAGGTCAGGACATAGGCCGCCAGCACGCCCGCGATGCCGACCCAGAAGCTGAGCTCCAGCACGATCCGACGCAGCGACCCCATGGAGACGCCCAACGCCCGCAGCGAGGCGAACTCCTTGATGTTGGCCATGATGGCGCCGCGCAGCGTCTGCCAGGTGATGGCCACGCCGATCAGAATCCCCAGGAACAGCGAGAAGCCCAGCATGATGGCGATGAAGCTCTCCTTCATCATCGCGCCCTCATTGGCCTTGGCCAGGTCCTGACGGGTCCAGGCCTTGAACTGGCCGTTTGCGATGGCGTTCAGCTGGGCCACCACGACAGCCGCGCGGGCCGGGTTCTTGATCTGCACCATCAGCGGCCCGACCCGCTCGCCGGTGTTGGCCTCGCCCAGCATCCGCAGGGTGTCGCGCGACATGACCACGGTGGCCTGCATCATGTTGGGATAGCCCTGGGTCACGGCCGCGACCCGCACGGTCTTGCCGTTGTAGGACGCCTGGTCGCCTAGCTTGACGCCCAGACGTCCCAGGGCGGTCTGGTCGACCGCCACGGCGTAGGGCTGGCGCAGGGCCTCGACCAGGTCGTCGGAATAGTCGGTCGGCACCGTCACCGCGCCGGGCACGGCGTCGATGGTGGTGACATTGACGAATTCCATCTTCTTGGCGCCCTCGGACGCCTTGCCCTGCGTATCCTGGTTCTTGACGATGTTCTGCCAACGACCGCCCGAACCATCCAGGTCGGCGACGGCGATCACCTCAGGGTGCTGATAGACCACCGGCATGATGCGGCGGGGCACGCCCGACGGTCCGCCGTTGAACAGGGCCGTTGCGCCGGGGCTGAGGATCATGATGTCGGCGCGCGCACGGTCGATCTGGGCCGTGAACGCCTTGCCGATGCCCATGAACATGCCGACCTGGGCCAGGACCAGCAGACCCGAAAAGGCCAGCGCAACGATGGCGGCCATGTAGCGGCGCCATTCGTAGAGCAGCGTTGAAAGTGCAAGCGACATGAACCGGCGGTTCCCCCGAACTGGGCGCTATCTGACCGCGAGCCATCGCACCGCCAAGTTAAATCGCAGTAAGGCTGGGGTCGTGTTCGAGCGGGCCTGATCGGTTGCGCCGTATTGAACACGAGATTAAGGCCCGTGCAGCCCTTGGCGCCGGCCCATCGTCGGCGTTAGTTACAACATAACAGATGGGACAGGCTGTCCCACGTTCCGGGAAACACGCCGCCATGTCCTTGCCCTCGCTTCGTCTCACCGCCTCTCTCGCCGCGCTCGGCGCCGCGACCGCCGTGCTGTCGGCGCCCGCTTCTCCGGCCAAGGCCGACGAGGGGATGTGGACCTTCGACAACTTCCCCATCGCTACGGTGAACCAGAAGTACGGGACCAACATCGATCAGGCCTGGCTGGACCGGGTCCGCAACGCCGCCGTGCGCCTTCAGGGCTGCTCGGCCTCGCTGGTGTCGGGCGAAGGCCTGGTGCTGACCAACCACCACTGCGTCGTCTCGTGCGTGCAGGACCTGTCCACGGCCCAGAACGACTACGTCAAGAACGGCTGGATGCCCGGCTCCCGCGAGGAAGAGAAGAAGTGCCCCGGCCAGACGGCCGAAATCCTGACCGACATCACCGACGTCACCGACCGGGTCGTCGGCGCCGGCGCCGGGCTTGAGGGCGCCGCCTTCGTCCAGGCGCGCGCCGCCGAGATCGACAAAATCCAGAAGGAGGTCTGCGGCGACGACCAGAAGCTGACTTGCCAGGTCATCAGCTTCTATCGGGGCGGCCAGTACAAGCTGTACAAGTTCCGCAAGTATGACGACGTGCGCCTGGTCTTCGCGCCCGAGTTTCAGGCTGCCTTCTTCGGCGGCGACCCGGACAACTTCAACTTCCCCCGCTACGCCCTGGATGCCGGTTTCCTGCGGATCTACGAAGACGGCAAGCCGGTCGCTACGCCGAACCACCTGACCTGGAACGCCAATGCACCCAAGGAAGGCGACGTCACCTTCGTCGCCGGCAATCCCGGCTCCACCCAGCGCCTGCTGACGGTGGCCCAGCTGGAGGCGCTGCGCGATCAGCAGATGCCGCTGACCCTGATCCAGTCGTCCGAACTGCGCGGCCGCCTGCTGGAGTATTCGACCGCGGGCGAAGAGGCCAAGCGGGTCACCGTCGATCCGCTGTTCGGCCTGGAGAACAGCTTCAAGGTCTTCTACGGCCAGCAGGGCGCCCTGACCGATCCGGCCTTCATGGCCACCAAGCGCCGCGAGGAGCAGGAACTGCGTCAGCGCGTCGCCGCCGACCCGGCCCTGGCCCAGCGCATCGGCGACCCCTGGGCCGATCTGGAGCGCGTCTCGACCGCGCAACGCGACCTGTATCTGCCCTATCGCCAGCTGGAATCGGCGGCGGGCCAGCGGTCGCAGCTGTACAGCTACGCCAAGGCCATCGTCCGCGCCTCCAAAGAGCGGGCCAAGCCGGTCGCTGAGCGCCGCGCCGGCTATTCCGACGCCGACATCGCCTCGCTGGGCCGCCGCCTGGCGACCGAGACGCCGATCTCGACCGATCTGGAGAAGATCTTCCTGGACTTCTGGCTGTCCAAGACCCGCGAGTATCTGACCGTCGATAACGCCAACGTTAAGGCGCTGCTGGGCAAGGAAAGCCCCGAGCAGGTGGCCCAGCGCCTGATCGACGGCACGCGCCTGGCCGATCCAGCTTTCCGCGCCCAGGCCCTGGCCATGACGCCGGAGCAACTGGCCGCTTCGGGCGATCCGCTGATCGCCTTCGTCCTGGCCAATGACGACGCAGCCCAGGCCGTGCGCACCCAATGGGAATCGGCCGTGTCCGGCCCGACCAGCCGCGCGGGCGAAAAGATCGCCCAGGCCCGGTTCGCGGTTTACGGGACCAACCTGTACCCCGACGCGACCTTCAGCTTGCGCCTGTCCTATGGCCAGGTGAAGGGCTGGACCTATCGCGGCGTGACGGTGGAGCCCTTCACCCAGATCGGCGGCCTGTATGAGCGCAACACCGGCGCCGAACCGTTCAATGCGGCGACCGACTGGCTGGCGGCCGAGAACAAGGTGAACAAGGCGACCGTCTATGACTTCGTCTCGACCAACGACATCATCGGCGGCAACTCGGGATCGCCGGTCATCAACGCCAAGGGTGAAGTCATCGGCGCGGCCTTCGACGGCAACATCCACTCGCTGGGCGGCAGCTTCGGCTACGACCCCGAGCTGAACCGCACGGTGACGGTCTCGACCGCCGCCATCACCGAGGCCCTGCGCAACGTCTACAACCAGCCGCGCCTGCTGCGCGAACTGGGCGTGCGTCGCTGATCAAGGACGGAGTCTCCTCCCCGCTTTGCGGGGAGGGGGACCGCGAAGCGGTGGAGGGGCTCTTCACTACCGCGCCGGGGCCTGTCATGTGTCGCAGAGCCCCTCCGTCACGACGCTGAAGAAGCGCCGCGCCACCTCCCCGCACAGCGGGGAGAGACTTCAAGGATCGCTCCATGCGCCCTCTTCTCCTCGCCTCCGCCGCCCTTATCGCCTTCGCCGCCACGTCGGCGCGCGCGGAGGAAGGCATGTGGACCTACGACAACTTCCCGATCGCCCGCGCCAACCAGACGCTGGGAACTAACATCGACCAGGCCTTCCTGGATCGGGTGCGGCTGTCGTCGGTGAAGTTCGGCGGCTGTTCGGCGGGGGTGGTGTCGGGCCAGGGGCTGGTCATGACCAACAACCACTGCGTCGCCACCTGCGTCGCCAACCTGTCCACGCCGCAACAGCAGTACGGCGAGACGGGCTTTACGCCCAAGACGCGCGAGGAAGAGCGCAAATGTCCCGGCGCGACAGCCGAAATCCTGACCGACATCTCCGACGTGACCGAGCGGATGCACAAGGCCGGCGAGGGCCTGGACGGCCAGGCCTTCACCCAGGCGCGCGAGGCCGAGGCCGGGCGCATCGAGACCGAGGCCTGCGGCGCCGACCCCAAGATCCGCTGCCAGGTCGTCAGCCTTTATCGCGGCGGCCAGTTCAAGCTCTATAAGTTCCGCAAATACACCGACGTGCGTCTAGCCTGGGCGCCGGAAGACCGCGCCGCGACCTTTGGCGGCGATCTGGACAACTTCTCCTTCCCGCGCTTCGCCATCGATGCGGCCTTCATCCGCCTGTACGAGGACGGAAAGCCGGTCGAGACCCCGACCCACTTCGTCTGGAACGCCGACAAGCCGACCGAGGGCGAGGCCGTCTTCGTTTCGGGCAATCCGGGCGCGACGCAGCGCCTGCTGACCATGGATCAGCTGGCCACCATCCGCGACGTGGTCCTGCCGCTGGATCAGTTGATCGCATCCGAACTGCGCGGTCGTCTGATCCGCTATTCCGAAGAGGGCGAGGACCAGGCCTTCATCGCCATGGACCCCATCGTCGGCGTGGAGAACACCTACAAGCGCGGCCTGGGCCGGATGCGCGCCCTGACCGACGCCGACTTCATCCAGGCCAAGGCGGCGGCCGAGGCCGACTTCATGCAGCGTTACGCCGCCGCCGACGCCAACGGCTCGAACCCGTGGGAGGCGCTGAAGACCATTCAGCCGCTGGCCCGCGAACTCTACGCGCCCACCGCCCTGCTGGAGGGCGGCACCGCCATGGGCACGACCTCGGTCGCGGGCGGATCGCAGCTGTTCCAGTGGGCCAAGGCCATCGTGCGCGGCGCGCAGGAGCGGGCCAAGCCGTCGGACCAGCGTCTGGCCGAGTTCGCCGACAGCCGCCTGCCCGGCGTCGAATCCGGCCTGTTCGCTGAAAAGCCCACCTATCCCGAACTGGAGCAGATCCGGCTGGAATGGTGGCTGTCCAAGACCCGCGAATGGCTGACGGTCGACAGCCCCTACGTTCGCACCCTGCTGGGCAAGGAAAGCCCCGAGGACCTGTCGGCGCGCGTCGTCGCCGGCACCAGGCTGGCCGATCCGGCGGTGCGTCGCGCCCTGTGGACCGGCGGTCTGGCGGCGGTTCAGGCGTCCGACGATCCGATGATCCAATATGTGCTGTCGATCGACGCCGACGCCCGGGCCGCCCGCGCCGAGTGGGAGAACAAGGTCAAGGCGCCGACCGACCGCGCTTCCGAACAGTTGGCCGCCGCCCGCTTCGCCGCCTATGGCGACGCGGTCTATCCCGACGCGACCGGCACTTTGCGCCTGACCTATGGCAAGGTCGAAGGCTCCGACGTGCCGGGCCAGCGGTTCGGCGCCTTCACCACCTTCGCCGGCCTGTGGGACCGCGCCACCGGCGCCGAGCCGTTCAAGGTCGCGCCCAAGCTGATGGCCGCCAAGGACCGGATCGACCCGAACGCGGTGATGGACATGGCCGTGTCCACCGACACCATCGGCGGTTCATCCGGCTCGCCCGCCGTCAACGCCAAGGGCGAGATCGTCGGGGCCAACTTCGATTCCACCGTCCTGACCCAGCGCAACGCCTATGGCTACGACCGCAACACCAACCGCAGCGTGATCGTGACCACCCAGGCGGTGACGGTGGCCCTGCGCGATGTCTATGGGATGGACCACCTGCTGACGGAGCTGGGCGTCCGCCATTGAGCCGGATCGCCTTTCGGGCGGCGACGTCCGACGATGTCGCCGCCCTGCATCCGTTGATCGAACGGGCGTATCGCGGCGAGACGGCCAAGGCCGGATGGACGCACGAGGCCGACCTGCTGTTCGACAGGCGGACCAGCGCCGAGGAGTTGGCGGGTCTGATCGCCGATCCCGATCGGGTCATCCTGCTGGCGCACGACGCCGACGATCTGGTCGGATGCGTGCAGGTCGCCCGGGCCGGCGAGGACCGGGCCTATCTGGGGATGCTGACGGTCGAGCCGACGCTGCAGGCGTCCGGCCTGGGGCGTCGTCTGCTGGCCGTCGCAGAGGCCGAGGCCGTCGCCCGGTTCGGGGCGCGGCGCATGGAGATGACCGTGATCCATCGCCGCGCGGAACTGATCGCCTGGTACGCGCGGCGCGGCTACGCCCCGACCGGCGAGACCCGCCCCTTCCCTGTCGATCCGCCCCGGCCCGAACTGGCGTTCGTGGTGCTGGAGAAGGGGCTCTGAACCTGTCTTTCTCCGTGTGGGAGAAGGTGGCCTAAAGGGCCGGATGAGGGTCGAGCGACGGGCCAGGTCGTAGCACCCGACCCTCATCCTTTCGCGCCGGAACGCCGGCTGTCGCCAGCGTGCGTTCAAGCCCTCTCCCAACGGAAGCAGGTAAGATGTTCGCAGCCTCTTGCAAAACGGACACGACTGTCCATTTAAGCGCGTCACCATGTCGCGCCCTGCCCCCAGACCTGTCCGAAAGGACGCCGTTCAGAACCGCGCCGCCCTGTTGCAGGCGGCGCGCGTCGTGCTGTCCGAACAGGGGCTGGACGCGCCGCTAGACCTGATCGCGGAAAAGGCCGGGGTCGGGCGCGGCACGCTTTATCGTCATTTCGCCGACCGCACCGAACTGGCGCTGGCGGTGCTGGAGGCCGATGTCGCGGACCTGGGGCGACGCACCGACGAACAGGGCGACGACCCGGCCGTCTTCTTCTGGTTCCTGGACCGGCTGGCCGAGGACATGATCCGCAATGCGGGCCTTGCGGGCCTGGTGCGGAACGTGCGGTCGCCAGACGCGCTTACTCCCTTGCGGCAGAGCTTGATGGAGGCGGGCGCCGCATCGCTGAAGCGGGCCCAGGCCGCCGGTCTGGTGCGGGAGGATATGCGGCCGATGGACATTCGTCTGATCGCCACCCTGCTGGGCGCCGGTTTCCAGGGCGCCGACGCGGCCGAGCGCGAGGCCGTGTCCCTGCGCACCCGCGAGATCATCCTGGACGGGCTGAAGCCCCGTGAGGAGGCGTTCTGATGGCCCGCGCCGACCGTCACTGGCATCTGCCGTGGGACCAGTATGTCGCGACGCTGAAGCCGCACGAACTGCCCACCCTGCCCGGCTCGCCCGCCACGCCGGATCACGCGCCCTGGCTGAGGGTGCAGTACGCCCTGACCGGGGTTCTGGTGGCCATGGTCGGCGCGCTGGGCAACGCCGCCGTCACCGCCAACATCACCAGCCTGCAAGGGTCGCTGGGGATCACCCTGACCGAGGCGGCGTGGCTGCCGGTCGTGTTCGTGATGACCAACGCCTGCATGAACCTGATCCTGGTCAAGTTCCGTCAGCAATACGGCCTGCGCCTGTTCACCCAGATCTGCCTGGGCGCCTTCGTGGCCACCTGCGCGGCGCACCTGCTGGTCGACAACTATGAATCGACCCTGGTGGTTCGGGCGGCGGCGGGCATGGCGGCGGCAGGCCTGAGCAGCCTGGGCTTCCTCTATATGATCCAGGCCTTTCCTGCCAAACACCGCCTGAAGGGGCTGGTGATCGGCATCGGCCTGGCCAGTTTCGCCGTGCCGATCGCGCGCCTGGTGATGCCGACCCTGCTGCAACTGAACGACTGGAAGGCGTTTTACACCTTCGAGCTGGGGATGGCGCTTCTGGCCTGGGCGGCGGTGCAGGTGTTGCGTCTGCCGCCGGCCGAGCGGCTGAAACTGTTCGAGCCGCTGGACTTCCTGACCTTCGCCCTGTTCGCGCCGGGCGTGGCGCTTCTGGCCGCCGCGCTGGGGCTGGGGCGGATCGTCTGGTGGACCGAGGCGGCGTGGATCGGCTGGGCCCTGGTCGGGTCGATCATCCTGCTGAGCGTGGCTCTGGCGATCGAGCACAATCGCGCCAATCCGCTGATCAACACCCGCTGGCTGACCGGCAAGGACGTGCTGCGCCTGTTCGGGGCCGTCATCCTGATCCGCGTCACCCTGTCGGAACAGACCTCGGGCGCGGTGGGGTTCCTGACCGTCGTCGGCCTGGGCCAAGACCAGCTTCACGGCCTGTTCCTGCTGATCCTGTTGTCGATGGTGGCGGGCACGGCGGTCAGCGCCCTGACGCTCAACATGACCAAGCTGCACAAGCCCATCGCCATCGCCCTGGGTCTGATCGCCATCGGCGCCTTCATCGACAGCCACGCCACCGTCCTGACCCGCCCGGCGCAGCTGTATTTCAGCCAAGCCCTGGTCGCCTTCGCCTCGGCCATGTTCGTGGGACCGGCCCTGCTGATCGGGGTGGGACGGGTGCTGCAGACCAATCCACGCAATCTGATCAGCTTCATCGTCATGTTCAGCGTGCTGCAGAACGTGGGGGGATTAGCCGGATCGGCCTTGGTCGGCACGGTCCAGGTCCTGCGCGAGAAGTTCCATTCCAACGAACTGGCCGCCGGGATCGACGCCATGAACCCGCTGGTCGTGCAACGCCTGGCCCAGCTGTCCGGCGCCTATAGCCACGTCGTCGGCGACCCAGCGCTTCTGAAGGCCGAGGGCGTGGCCCTGCTGAGCCGGCAGGTGACGCAGCAGGCCAATATCCTGGCCTATAACGACGTCTTCCTGCTGATTTCCGTCATCGCCGCCCTGGGCTGCGCCTGGGTCACGGTCATCCACCTTCTTCCCCGCTTCAAGGCCCGCAAACAGGCGCGCCAAGACGCCCGGCTGGCGGCGCAACAGGCCGCCGCAGCCGCCGCCGTCGACTGAAACCTACCGAGAGCCGAACCGACATGACCGACACCACCGCCCCGACCTCCGCTCCTGCTCCTCAACCCGTCCCGGCGCCCGCCGAGCCGAAGAAGCGCGTCCTGTGGTCGGTAGTGGCGGCCTGTATCGCTGTGCTGGCCATCGGCCTGGTGCTCTACGCCTGGCAGTTGCCGCCCTTCACAGGCCATATCCAGCGGACCGACAACGCCTATGTGCGGGGTCAGGTGACGCTGATCAGCCCACAAGTCAGCGGCTATGTCACCCAGGTTCCGGTTCAGGACTTCCAGACGGTGCAGCAGGGCCAACTGCTGGCCCAGGTGGACGACCGCATCTATCGCCAGCGGCTGGAGCAGGCCGAGGCCAGTCTGCACGCCGCCGAGGCGGCTCTGTCCAACTCGACCCAGACCCAGGCGTCCGCGCGGGGGTCCGTGGCCCAGCAGCGCGCCTCCATCGCCGCCGCCGAGGCGACGCTGACGCGGGCCCAGGCCGACGCCAATCGCGCCCGCACCCTGAAGGCCGGCGGCTGGGTCGCCCAGGCCAATGTCGACATCGCCGAGGCCGCCCTGCGCAGCGCCCAGGCGCAGGTCGCCCAGGCCCGCGCCGCCGAAGGCATCGCCCAGACCGGCGTCACGTCCGCCGTGGTCGGCCGCGACAGCCTGGCCGCCGCCGTGGAAAACGCCCGCGCCGCCGTGCGCCTGGCCCAGATCGACCTGGCCAACACCCGCATCGTCGCGCCGCGCGGCGGTCGGCTGGGCGAGGTCGGGGTGCGTCAGGGCCAGTATGTCACGGCTGGCACCCAGCTGATGGGTTTGGTGCCCGACGTGGTCTGGGTCACCGCCAATATGAAGGAGACGCAGATGCGCAATATCCGCGTCGGCCAGCCCGTCACCCTGACCGTCGACGCCCTGGGCGGCCAGACGCTGCGCGGCCGCGTCGAGCGCATCGCCCCCGCCGCCGGCTCGGAGTTCAGCGTCATCCGCCCGGACAACGCCACCGGCAACTTCACCAAGGTCGCCCAGCGCATCCCCGTCCGCATCCGTATCGATCCGGGGCAAGAGGCCGCGCAGCGCCTGGCGCCGGGGATGTCGGTGGTGGCCAAGGTGGATACGGCAGGCTGATCTCAGGACGCCAAGGAACAGGTTCGCCCGCGCTGCGCTCCCTCTCCAACAAGAAGGAGAAGATCATGGACCGCGAACAGACCAAAGGGCGCGAAAAGAACGGCGCAGACCCTGCCGGAAAACCGGATGGGGCCACTTCCGACAAGGCGGTGAAGCGTGTTGGTCAGGCCGAGCAGAAGAGCGCCGGGCCGGACGGCCCGGACGCCTCGGTCATCGGCGACACCTTCAAGCGCAAGCCCTAGGCGGCGCGGCGCGCAGACAGCTGCGCCGCCAGGAGGTGGGCGTCATGCGCCCGCATCCGCTCGAAATTGCCCAGGCCCAGCGCCAGGGCGCGCATGACCTCGGTCTGGCGTGCGTGTTCCGGGCAGGCCGGCAGGGACGGCTCGGCCCGCGCCAGCTCGGCGTCCAGTTCGGCCATCATCCGGGCCAGGATTGCATCGTTCATCTGATCCTCCATCACGCCGCCGACCGCCGCAGACGGTTAGAGCATGGCCGGAACAAATGAGGAACACCGAGTCGATCGTCAGCCTGTGGACGAACGAAAAAAGGGCCGGGCGATGCGTCGCCCGGCCCTTCTGTTTCAGGATCGCTGCAGGATCAGCTGTCGGCCTGCCAGCCGCCGGCCAGGGCGCGGAACAGGGCGATCTGATAGGTGGTGACCAGGGCGTCGGACTGGGCCAGGGCCGCATCGGCCGCCGCCTGGGTGCGCTGGGCGTCCAGCACCAACAGGAAGCTGTCGGCGCCGGCGTTGAAGCGCAGGCGCGACAGGTCGGCGGCGCGGGCCGCCTGATCGCGCGCCTCGGTCAGGGCCGCGCGGCGGTCCAGCTCGTTGGCGTAGTTGCTCAGCGCCGTCTCCGTCTCCTGCAGGGCGGTCAGCACCGTCTGGTCGAATGTGGCCAGGGCCGCGTCCGACCGCGCGCCGGCCGCCTTGATCTGAGCCCGCGCGGCGAAGACATTGGGGAAGGACCAGCTGATCAGCGGGCCGAAGCTGAAGCGGAAGTTCTGGTCTTCGCCCAGATCGCCGGACTTCAGCGCGGTCGAGCCGTAGGAGCCGCCCAGGCTGATGCGAGGAAACAGGTTGGCGGTCGCCACATTCACGCGAGCGGCCGCGCCGGCCAGTTCCGCCTCGGCTTGGCGCACGTCGGGACGCCGGGCCAAAAGCGCGGCGCCGTCGCCGACCGGGATCGGCTGGGACAGCTGCGGCGGACGCACGCAGGACGCCGCCGCCTGGCTGGCCTCGGCCGGGGTGCGGCCGATCAGGGTCGACAGGCGGAACAGCGCCTCGTTGCGGGCGGCGCGCAGGGTCGGCAGGGTCGCCGCCGTCTGGGCCACGGCCGCGCGGGCGCTGGCCACGTCCAGCCCTGTGCCGGCCCCGCCGTCCAGCAGGGTCTGGGTCAGGCTGGCGGTGTTGCGTTGCAGCTCCAGCGTCCGTTCGGCCACCGCGATCTGGGCGTTGGCCGAGCAGGCGTCGGCATAGGCGCGGGCGGTCTCGGCCGCGACCGTCACCTGAACCGTAGCCAGAGCGGCCTCGGCGGCGCGGGTGTCGGCGCGGGCTGTCCGGATGGTCGATTCCACCCGGCCGAACAGATCGACCTCATAGGCCGCCTGGATGCCGACGTCGTAGGTGTCGACCTCGGGCGCCTTTTCGCCCGCCGGCAGGCCGGGGACGGTGGCGGCCGAGGCGCGGCTGCGCTGGGCCTGGGCGCTGGTCGTCGTGGTCGGGAAGCGGCCGACGCGCGCCTCTGACAGCGACGCCCGGACGGCGCGCAGATTGGCGAAGGCGGCCTCGAGCTGGTTGTTCTCGGCGAAGGCCTGCTGGATCAGGGCGTCCAGTTGCGGGTCGTCGTACAGCCGCCACCAGTCGTCGCGCGCCTGAGCAGTCGAGACGGTAGGGCTGGTCGAACCGACGAAGGCGCCGGTTCCGGCGGTCGGCAGGTCCGCCGTCGGCGCCTTCGGCCCGACCGCGCAGGCGGCCAGCAGGGCGCTGGACGCTGCGGCGGTCAGGAGGCTGAGCGTAGTTCTGCGGGTCATCAGATGTCCCCTCCCCGGCCGGTCACGGGCGCAGGCGCGTTCGGATCGGTCAGGTCGCTGGTTTCGTCGTAACCCTCGATCCGATCAGGGGTCGAGGTCGGCTTGGGTCCCGGCTTGTGACCCTGCGGCAGCTTGGACGACAGCCAGCGGCAGACCACATAGAAGACCGGGGTGAAGATCAGGCCGAAGAAGGTCACGCCCAGCATCCCCGAGAAGACGGAGGTGCCCAGCGACTGACGCATCTCCGCGCCCGGACCCGACGCCAGCATCAGCGGCACGACGCCGAGAATGAAGGCGAAGGAGGTCATCAGGATCGGACGCAGGCGGGTCTTGGCGGCGGCGACCGCCGCGTCGAACCGGTTCATGCCCTGCTCTTCCTCGGCCTGTTTGGCGAACTCCACGATCAGGATGGCGTTCTTGGCCGCCAGGGCGATCAGCACCACCAGCCCGATCTGGACCAGGATGTTGTTGTCCAGGCCCCGCAGGTTCACCCCCACGATGGCGGCGAGCAGACACATGGGCACGATCAGGATGACCGCCAGCGGAAGCGTGAACGCCTCATACTGCGCCGCCAGCACCAGGAAGACGAACACCACCGCCATCAGGAAGATGACCGTCGCGCCGGAACCGGCCGCCTTCTGCTGATAGGCCAGGCCCGTCCATTCGTAGGAGAAGCCCTGCGGCAGGGTCTGGGCGGCCATACGCTCCATGACCTGCAGCGCCTCGCCCGACGACACGCCCGCCGCGGCGTTGCCCTGAAGCTCGGCCGCCGGGAACAGGTTGTAGCGGACGATCCGCGACGGGCCCGAATCGTTCGTCAGATTGGCCACCGAACCGATCGGCACCATGGCCCCCGACGCCGACTTGGTCTTCAGATTGGCGATGTCGGCGATGTCGTCGCGCGCCTGCGGCTCCGCCTGCGCCGTCACCCGGAAGGTGCGGCCCAGCATGTTGAAGTCGTTGACGTAGGACGAGCCGAGATAGACCCCCAGGGTGTCGAACACGGCGCTGGGCTGGACCCCCATCATCAGCGACTTGTCGCGGTCGACGTCGGCGGTGATGCGCGGCGAGGCGGTGTTGTAGGTCGAGAAGACCTGGTTCACCTCGGTCGGCGCCTGGGCGGCCGCGCCCATCATGGCGAAGGTCGCGCCTTCCAGCGGACGATAGCCGGCGCCTTCGCGATCCTGGATCATCATCGAGAAGCCGTTGCCGGTGCCCAGACCCTGAACCGCCGGAGGGGCGATGACGAAGATCTGCGCGTCCTCGATCTGACCCGTGGCCTGGGTGATGGCCCCGGCCAGGGCCGTCGCGGCCTCCTGCTTCGAGCGCTCCTCGAACGGGTTCAGGCGCACGAAGATGGTGGCGGCGTTGGAGCCGAACGAGAAGCTGGAGCCGTCCAGGCCGGCGAAGGCGATGGCGCCGTTCACGCCGTCGGTCTTGCGGATGATGTCGGTGGCGCGCGTCATCACGGCCTCCGTCCGATCAAGCGAGGCGCCGGCGGGCAGTTGGATCACGCCGATCAGGAAGCCCTGATCCTGTTCGGGGATGAAGCCAGAAGGGGTGTCGATCAGGCGCCAGGCGGTCAGGCCCAGCAGGCCGGCATAAACGATCAGCACCAGGCCGACCGTACGCACCAGACGCGCGGTCAGACGACCGTAGCGATCCGACAGCCAGTCGAAGCCCTCGTTGAACTTCCGCCCGGCCCAGCCGCCGTAATAGACGACCGCGCCCAGGACGCCCGGCTTGCGGGCGTGTTCGTGGTCCTTCTTGTGCGGCTTGAGCAGCAGGGCGGCCATGGCCGGCGACAGCGTCAGCGACACGAACAGGGAGATGACCGAGGCCGAGGCGATCACCACCGCGAACTGGCGGTAGAAGATGCCGGGGATGCCGGGCACGAACATGGTCGGGATGAAGACCGAGATCAGCACCAGACCGATGGCGATCAGGGCGCCGGACACCTCCTGCATCGAGCGATAGGCGGCCTCCTTTGGACTGAGACCCTCGCTGATGGCCCGCTCCACGTTCTCGACCACGACGATGGCGTCATCGACGACGATGCCGACCGCGAGGACCAGGGCGAACAGGGACAGGGAGTTGATCGAATAACCCAGCGCCAACTGCACCGCGAAGGTGCCGACCAGGGCCACGGGAATGGCGATGATCGGGATGATGGCCGCACGCCAGGTCTGCAGGAAGACCATGATGACGATGACGACCAGGATGACGGCCTCGACCAGCGTATGCTGAACCGACTCCACCGAGGCGGCGACGAATTCGGTCGGGTTGTAGGGCACCGAGATGTTCATGCCGGCCGGCAGATCGGCCTTCAGGGCCTCGACCTCGGCCAGGACGCGGTCAGCGGTGCCGAGCGCATTGGCGCCGGGCTGCTGCACGATGGCGATGCCGACGCCGCGCTGGCCGTCGAAGAAGCCGCGAATGCCGTAATCCTGGGCGCCCAGTTCGATCCGCGCCACGTCGCGCAGATAGGTGACGCGCCCCTGAGCGTCCGTCTTCAGGATCACCTTGGAGAACTCTTCGGGATCGCTGAGGCGGCCCTGAACCTGGACCGGCAGCTGGAACGCGGCGGCGCTGTTGGCGAAGGGCGGCTGGCCGATGGAGCCGGCGGCCGCCTGGACGTTCTGGGCGCGCAGGGCCGAGACGATCTCGGGACCCGTCAGACCGCGCTCGGCCGCCTTGGCCGGGTCGATCCAGACGCGCATCGAATAGTTGCCGCCGCCGAACACCTGGACCGCGCCCACGCCCTCGATCCGCAGCAGGCGGTCGCGCAGGGTCGAGTTGGCGTAGTTGCCGACATAGTCGTTATCCAGCGTGCCGTCGGGCGACGTCAGGCCAAGGATCATCAGGAAGCCGCTTTCGGCCTTGTTGACGACCACGCCGGTCTGACGGACCGCCTCGGGCAGGCGGGGTTCAGCCAGGGCGACCCGGTTCTGGACCAGCACCTGAGCCGCGTCGAGGTCGGTTCCAGGCTGGAAGGTCACGGTGATCGCCACCGCCCCGTCCGAGGTGGACGAAGAGGTGATGTAGAGCATTTTCTCGACGCCGTTCACCTCCTGCTCGATGGGCGCGGCGACGGTCTCGGCCAGGGTCTCGGCCGAGGCGCCGGGATAGGCGGCGTTGATGGTGATCGTCGGGGGCGCGATCTCGGGATACTGCGACAGCGGCAGCAGCGGATAGGCCGCGATGCCGATGATGGAGATCACCACCGCGATCACGGCCGCGAAGATCGGCCGATCAATGAAGAAACGGAAGATGTTCATGGCTTAGCCAGCGGGAATGGAGTTGGCGAACGAGGCGCTGGACGCTGGCGCCGCCTGGGTGACCGGCGCCTGGGAGGCGTCGGCGGCGACGGGTTCGATCTTGCCGTTCTTGGGGGTGACCTTGGACCCCGGCTGGGCGGCGCGTTGCAGGCCGGCGATGATGACGCGGTCGGTCGGGGCCAGGCCCGAACGGACGACGCGCAGACCCTGGACGATCGGGCCCAGTTGGACCGCCTTGTTCGTCACGGTGCCGTCGGCGTTGACCACGGCGACGGTGCGGCGGGTCTGATCCGTGCCGATGGCCGAATCCGGCACCAGCAGGGCGTTATAGGCCCCAGCGCCGGCGACCTGGGCGCTGCCGAACATGCCGGGGCGCAGGAAGCCGTCGGCGTTGGGCAGGATGGCGCGCAGGCGGATCACGCCCGAAGCGGTGTCCACGGCGTTGTCCGAGAAGTCCAGACGGCCGGTGTGCTTGTAGGTGCTCTCGTCCTGCAGGCGCACGTTGACCGTCGCGCCCTGGTTGGCGCCGCCCTCACGCAGGTACTTCAGCAGCACCGCTTCCGAACCGTCGAAGACGAAGTGGATCGGCCCGCCCGAGATGATGGTGGTCAGGACGTCGCCCGCCGACGATCCGCCGGCGATGACATTGCCCGGATCGACGCGACGGTCCGACACCCGGCCCGAGGTCGGCGCCGTGACGCGGGTGTAGTCCAGGTTCAGGCGCGCATTGCGGACCGCGGCGTTGGCGGCCGCCAGATTGGCCTGGGCCGCATCGACGGCGGCCTTGTTGGAATCATACTCGGCCTTGGACACCGCTTGGGACGCCAGCAGCGTCTCGCTCCGGGCCAGGTTGGCGCGGGCCAGGGTCAGCTGCGACTGCATCTGAGCGACCTGGGCCTGGGCCTGGGCCAGGGCGGCCTGCGCGGGGCGGGGGTCCAGGGTGAACAGCAACTGGCCGCGCTGGACCATCTGACCGTCGCGGAAGTGGACGGCCTGGATATAGCCGCCGACGCGGGCGCGGACGTCCACCGTCTCCACCGCCTCGAACCGGCCGGTGAACTCGTCCCAGTCGCGCACCTGCTGCTGCAGGGGCGTCGCGACCGTCACCGGAGGCGCGCCTTGCGCCGGCGCTTCCGCCTTAGGCGAACAACCATAAAGCGCACCCGTCACCATGACGGATACCGCCGCAATCTTCAGCCCGCGCATCTGCGCAATCTCCCTGTCGGAGGTAAATTCCTGTCGAGCGGACAGAGGCCAATGGGGAGTCGGCCTTGTCAACGCATGGTGACTTGATGGTCGGAGCCGTGGCGCTTGTCAACACGCGTTGACAAAGCCATATGGGAGCTACGGTTATTGTTCTGTGGAGTGTCACACCCTTGTTATGTCCCGGCCCACGCCCGAGAAACGCCGCCGCCACGCGCACGGCCATTCTCGATGCAGCGCGCGAAAGGTTCGCGGCCGAGAGCTATGACGACGTCGGCATGCGTGACATCGCCCGCGACGTCGGGGTCGACGCCGCCCTGATCAGCCGATATTTCGGCTCCAAGGACGATCTGTTTCTGGCCACGCTGGACAGCTGCGGCGACGGCAGCAGCCTGATGTCGGGCGACAAGTCCGAGTTCGGCGCGCGCGTGGCCAACGAGATCGTGTTCGAGCCCAAGACCGCCGAAAAGCTCAAGGGCATGTCGATCATGCTGCGCTCCATCGGCTCGAACAAGGCGGCGGAGATGGTGCAGACGACCTGCACCGCGCGCTTCTTCGGCCCCCTGGAGGAGTGGCTGAGCGGACCGAACGCCACGGTGCGCGCGCGGCTGCTGGCCGGCTTCATCATGGGCATGTCCGTCAGTCGCGAGCTGGGCGGGGGCAGTTTCAACATCGAACCGGCCCAGTGCGAAGAGATGCGCGACCGGCTGGCCCCCATTCTTCAGGCGTTGATCGACGGCTGATCGTCGCGGCGGAATGACAGAAGGGCGCGGAGGTCTCCCTTCCGCGCCCTTTGTCTTGTCCGGCGTCTCGCTCCTTAGTGCGAAGCGGTCGTCGTCACCTCTGTCCTCGCCTTGGTGCGGATACAGGCGATGGCGAAGATGGTCAGGCCGACGTAGCCCAGCATCGGCACGATGAACGCCGGCTGCAAATTGCCCGCCGCGTCGGCGATGCGCGCCGCCACCTGCGGCAGCAGGGCGCCGCCGATGATGCCGAACACCAGCAGGCCCGACGTCGCCGAGGTCGGGGCGGTGGACCGCTCCAGCGTCAGGGTGAAGATGGTGGGGAACATGATGGAGTTGAACAGACCGATGGACAGGACGGCATAGGCCGCCGTCGGTCCGCCCAGCTGGCTTACGGTCAGGCACAGGATGGCGGCCGCGACCGTGCAGAAGGCCAGGACGATACCAGGGCGCACCTTGGTCAGGACGGCCGAGCCGATGAAGCGGCCGACCATGGCGCCGCCCCAGTACAGGGCGACCATCTTGCCCGCCGTCTCGATGGGGGCGTTCAGGATTTCAGGGCTTTCCAAGAAGTTGGTCAGCATCCCGCCGATGGCCACCTCTGACCCGACATAGAGGAAGATGGCCAGGGCGCCGAAGATCGCCCAGGGCGAAGACAGGGCCTTCAGCGGCGACACGGCCTCGGTCGTCGCCGGGGCGGCGGCGTTGATCTTCTTGCGCGCCGTGAAGATGAAGACGGCGACCAGGGCGAAGAAGGAACCCATGCCCAGGAAGGCCATGTCGATGCTGCGCAGCGACTGGGTGCGGGTTGCGGCGGTCACGACCGCGCCGGCGGCGAAGACCCCGCCGGTCAAGAGGACGTGCGACCCCAGCCAAGGCCCGATCGTCGTGCCCAGCGAGTTGAAGGCCTGCGACAGGTTCAGACGGCTGGAGGCGCCCTTGGGGCTGCCCAGCTCGGCGACCAGCGGATTGGCGGCGACCTGCAGCAGGGTGACGCCCGAGGCGATCACGAACAGGGCGATCAGCACGCCCGGATACCAGTCGGCGGCGGTCGCGGCCGGCACGATCAAGCAGCCCGCCACCATCACGATCAGGGCGCCGATGATCGAGCGGCTATAGCCCAGCTTGCTCAGCACCGAGGCGGCCGGCAGCGACATCAGCCCATAGGCGATGAACCAGGCGAAGGTGGTCAGGAAGGCTTCGGCGTTGTTCAGGTCGAACACCCGCTTCACGGCCGCGATCAGCGGATCGATCAGCGAGGTGGCGAAGCCCCAGGCGAAGAACAGGGTGGTGACATAGGCGAAGGCCAGGCCTGCGCCCTGGCGTTTTCCAGCGTCCGTCGTGGTCATGAAAGTCAGATCCCCCAGAGGCGTCATAGGCCGCGCTGCGCCGCGCGGTTCTTCAGATCGACGTGGTTCCGACATCGCAGGCCGTGCGTCCAGCCGAAAAGCGCGCCCTGTAACCAAACTTTTGCCGCCGCACGAAAAACGGGCCGCCCCGCGAACGGGACGGCCCTCAGTCTGCTCGGAGAGAAAAGGATCAGAACTTGTAGTTCAGACCGACCGCGAAGGTGCGGCCATAGTGCTGGTAGTCGATGGTCTGACGCTCATCACCGTTCTGGAAGGTCTTGAACGGTTCGTCGGTCAGGTTGTTGACCTGGGCCAGAACGGACAGACCCTCCAGCGCGCCAGACTGGAACTCGTAGCCGATCTGGGCGTCGACCACGGTTTCCGCCGCCACAGAACGCAGGGTGCGGCCGTTGCCGAAGCCGGCGACCTCGCCCAGGTAGTCCGAGCGATAGCGGGCCGAAATCCGCGACTGGAAGCCGTACCGCTCATAATACAGCGAGCCGTTGATGACATTCTCCGAAAGACCCGGCAGGGCGGTCGGCGCCTGGGTCGGATCGGGCTGGACCTCGCTGTCCGTCGTCGAGGCGCTGAACTGGGCGCCGAAACCTTCCAGCGCGGGATGGAAGATGTCGAACGGCGCCGAGATCGACAGCTCCAGACCCTTGATCCAACCGCCTTCGCCGTTGTCGGGGGCCGAGGACTTGCCGAAGTTGATGACGGGCGTCACGCCGCCGGTCGGATAGCCGGTGAAGTCGAAGATCTGATCGTGGTTATAAACGTAGCTTTCCAGATGCTTGTAGAAGGCCGCCAGCGAGATGTAGCCCTTGCGATTGGCGAAATACTTCTCGAACGAAATATCCGCCACGTCAGCGATATAGGGGGTCAGCGTCGGATTGCCTCCAGAGGCGCTCCAGGGAGAGTTCTGGTCGGCCGACGCATTGCCATTATTCTTACCGTTGTCGAACGAATAGTTCCGCGAGGCGCGCATGTCGTCCATGCGGGCGCGAGCCAGGGTGCGGGCGGCCGCAAAGCGCACGAAGGCATCGTCCGCAACCTGCAGGATGAAGTTCGAGCTGGGCAGGATCTCCAGATAATCCTTCCCGCCCGACACCGCGACCGTTTCCGATACCCCGAGTCCAGCCTGACGGGCCGAGAAGCCGGTGGAACTCTGGTCCGTATAGACGAACTGCATGCCCACATTGCCGGTCAACGGCAGGCCGAACAGGTTGTGGTCGATGTTGGCGCGGACATAGGCGGTGGAGACCTTCTCGGTCACCTCCCAGTTGCCCGAGATGACATCGGCGTTCGGGTTGCGAATGCGGTTCAGCGCGCCGCTGTTGAGCAGTCCCAGAGCGTCATAGCTCAGCACCTGCGAGATGCCGAGATAGCCCAGGTCGGTCGGGTCCAGCAGGAAGGCGGTCGGCACGGTCAGATCGCCGCCGCCGGGGACGCCCAGATAATACTGATCGTTGACGAAGGTCTTCTGACGTTCGGTGTAGTTGAAGCCGAAGTCGATCGACTTGAACGGGCTCTGGTGCAGTTGGCGCGTGACCGAGAAGCGGGCGGCCTTCAGCTCGTCCTCGATGGACGGGGTGTTCAGATAACCGGCCTGACCCTCGGGGATCACGTCGCCGCCCCAGCCCTGCGGGCTGGTGATCTTGATCAGCGTCGGATCGGCGTAGTTCAGACGACTGGTGAAGCGGGTCACGCCGTCGCCGGTCAGCTGGAAGCCCAGGGTGTCCAGGGCGCCGTTGATGTTGCGGCCGGTGCCGGCGTTGGTTTCCAGGATGATGTCGTTACGCTCGACCTTCGAATAGCTGAGGTCGAGGTTCGCCGACCAGTCGTCGCTGAGCGTGAACTCGGTGTTCCAGCCCAGGGCCGTGATGTTGCTGTCGCGCTTGTTCAGGTCGTTGCGGACCACACCCTTGATGTTGTCCCAGGTTCCCGCGACGATCAGGCCATCCTCGACCGTGTAACCGGGACGCAGCGACGGCGCCGGACGGCAGACGTTGGGGGTCGCGACGTTGTTGGTGATCTGACAACCGCCCAGAACGACAGGATTGGTGCTGCGGTTAGATTTTCAGCCAGGCCGCCCCAGGCCAGCGGGAATTCGATGCCGCGCAGAACCTGGGTGTTCTTGAACTCGGAATAGAAGGCGTCGATCGTCGAGTGGATACGGTCATTCGGGCGCCATTCCAGCACGCCCATATAGCCGTCGCGCTCCAGCTCCGACGACATGACGTAGGGCTTGACCCCGCCCGTCAGCAGATTTCCGTCGCTGTAGTTGGGATAGCCCCAGGCGTTGAACCGCTCGGACTGATAGGGCGAGCTCATGTGGGCGTAGCCCAGGGCCACGCCCAGGGTGCCGTCCAGGAATTGATCGACGTAGGAGACGGTGTAGCGGTCGCCCTTGTCGGTGGTGCCCGAGTTCAGGGCGCCGATGTCGTTCCACTCGTGGCGATAGTTCAGGGCGATGGCCTGGCGGCCATAGGCCAGCGGGCGCACGGTGCGCAGGTCGACTGTGCCGCCCAGGCCCTGGCCGATCAGGGCCGAATCCGGGGTCTTGTAGACGACGACGCTGGACAGCAGTTCGGCGGGGAACTGGTCGAACTCGACGCCGCGGTTGTCGCCGGTGGTGACCAGCTCACGGCCGTTCAGCAGGGCGGTGGTGAAGTCGGGGCCCAGACCCCGGATCGAGATCGCCTGGCTGCGGCCGTCCAGCCGCTGCATCGTCACGCCCGGCAGACGCGCCAGGGATTCCGCGATGGACACGTCCGGCAGCTTGCCGATGTCCTCGGAGGAAATGACCTCGACGATCGAGGTGTTGTTGGCCTTGGCCGAGATCGAGGCTTCGATCGAGCGGCGAATGCCGGTGACGACGATTTCGCCGACTTCGGTCGGCTGGTCGCCCGCCTGAGCGGTGGTCGTCGCGGTGGTCTGGGCGTGGGCCGAGCCGACCGTCATGACGGCGGCGGCGCCGAAGGCGACACCGGACAGCAGACGCGCGCGTCGGTTGAGACGTTGGAACATGATCATCCTCCCTGGGGCTGATCGCATTTCTGAACGTCGCGACCCTAAGCCGTCGCAAAAATATGCAAATCTTCGCGGACCTTGCAAGCAGTTAATGTTGCCGCCGCCTTACGGCCTTCACAAGGGCGGGATTTTTGCAGCTGCAACACCTGATAGCGGCTTTAAGGCACGCATAGTGTTTGCATCGCAGCAAAAACAACCCGCGTTGACAGCCGGGGCCATTGCTGCAAAATCTTGCAAACTGATCTGGAAGGCTTTGCATCGGCCAGACGTGTGGGAGCGACGACCATGAACACCGCCAAGACACGAAACAGATGGCGCGCGGCTGCGGCCGCTGCCGCCCTGATGTCCGCCGGCTCGGCCCTGGCCCAGACCGCCCCGACGCCCGCCGGGCTGAAGGCGCTGCGCCAGCGCCCGCCCCAGGACGAGGTGATCTATTTCCTGCTGCCCGACCGGTTCGCCAACGGCGATCCGGCCAACGACCACGGCGGCTATGCCCCTCAGCGGCTGGTCAGCGGCTTCGATCCGACCGACACCGACTTCTATCACGGCGGCGATCTGGCGGGCGTGATCCAGCGGCTGGACTATATTCAGGGTCTAGGCGCGACGGCCGTGTGGCTGGCGCCCATCTTCAAGAACAAGCCGGTCCAGACGCATGGCGACTACACCGGCGCGGCGCACCACGGATACTGGATCACCGACTTCACCACGGTCGATCCCCATTTCGGCGACGAGGCGACGATGCGCGCCCTGGTCGATGCGGCCCATGCGCGCGGCATGAAGGTGTATCTGGACATTGTGGCCAACCACACCGCCGACGTCATCCGCTACCGCGAATGCCCGCAGAACGACTGCGCCTATCGCAGCCGCGCCGACTATCCCTATACGCGCAAGGGCGGGGTGGACGGCGCGCCGATCAACGACAGCTTCGACGGACGTGACTTTTCGCGCCTGATCCGGCCCGACTATGCTTACAGCCCTTACGTCCCGGCGGGCGAGGAGAACGCCAAGGTTCCGGCCTGGCTGAACGATCCGATCCGCTATCATAACCGCGGCGAGAGCACCTTTTCGGGCGAAAGCAGCCTGGACGGCGACTTCGCCGGTCTGGACGACCTGCTGACCGAGGATCCGGTGGTCGTGCAGGGCATGATCGACATCTTCGGCGGCTGGATCGATCGATACGGCATCGACGGCTATCGCATCGACACCGCCCGCCATGTGAACCCCGAGTTCTGGCAGGCCTTCATCCCCGCCATGACGGCCCGCGCCGCCGCCAAGGGCATTCCCAACTTCCACATCTTCGGTGAGGTCTATGACCCCGATCCGGCGGTGACGGCGCGGTTTACGCGGGTCGATGGGTATCCGGCGGTGCTGGATTTCCCGTTCCAGAAACAGGCGACCGACGTGGCGGCGGGCAAGGTCGGGACCGACGCCCTGGCCAAGCTTTTCGACGCCGATGCGATCTATGCGAACGGCGCCGAGACGGCCGCCATCCTGCCGACCTTCCTGGGCAATCACGATATGGGCCGGATCGGCTTCTTCGTGAAACAGGCGAACCCGAACGCAGACGACGCCGAACTGCTGGCCCGTATCAAACTGGCCCATGCGCTTATGATGTTCAGCCGAGGCGTGCCCACCCTCTATTACGGCGACGAGCAGGGCTTCGCCGGCGCGGGCGGATACGGAAACTCACGCCAGGACATGTGGCCCAGCCGCACGCCGATCTATGCGAACGAGACGCCCGTCGGCGGCCGCCGAGCGGCCTATTCGACCGAGGCGCCGCTGTATAAGGCCATAGCGGAAATGGCGCGTCTGCGCGCCGCCGAACCGGCGCTGCGTCGCGGTCGTCAGGTCGTTCGGGCCTATGGCGACAAGCCGGGTCTGTTCGCCCTGTCTCGCCTGACCGACGACGACGGCGAGGTGCTGGTTCTGTTCAACAGTTCGACCGCCCCCGTCAGCGCCCAGGTCGAGGTGGAGCCCGGCTCGCTTCGGTGGCAGGCTTTGCGCGGCGACTGCGCGGCCCGTTCGTCGGCGCCCGCCAGCGTCGCCGTTCGCGTTCCCCCTCTCGATTACCTTGTCTGCAAGAGCGTGCCGTGACCGCCCAGCCCATCGACTTTTCCCCGGCGGCCGTCGCCCCTGCACTCGGCCACGACTGGTGGCGGGGCGCGGTCCTGTACCAGATTTATCCGCGCAGCTTCGCCGATGCGAACGACGACGGCGTGGGCGACCTGCGGGGCATCACGGCGCATCTGGACCACGTCGCCAGCCTGGGCGTGGACGGAGTGTGGCTGTCGCCCTTCTTCAAGTCGCCGATGAAGGACTTCGGCTATGATGTGTCGGACTATTGCGACGTCGATCCGATCTTCGGGAGCCTGGCCGATTTCGACGCCCTGATGGCGCGCGCCCAGGCGCTGGGGCTGAAGGTCGTCATCGACCAGGTCTTCTCCCATACCTCGGACGAACACCCCTGGTTCACCGCCAGCCGCACCAGCCGCAATGGCGAATACGCCGACTGGTATGTCTGGGCGGACGCCAAGCCGGACGGCTCGCCCCCGTCGAACTGGCAGTCGGTGTTCGGCGGCCCGGCCTGGACCTGGGATGCGCGGCGCGGCCAGTATTACATGCACAACTTCCTGGCCTCTCAGCCTCAGCTGAACGTCAGGAACCCGGCGGTGCAGGACGCCCTTATCGCGGCGGCGCGGTTCTGGCTGGATCGGGGGGTGGACGGTTTCCGGCTGGACGCCATCAACTTCGCCATCCACGACCCGTCGCTGAAGGACAATCCGCCGATCCAGGACGGTAAGAAGCGGACACGGCCGTTCGACTTTCAGGACAAGATCTACAACCAGTCCCATCCCGACATCATCGGCTTCCTGAACCGCATCCGGGCCCTGACCGACAGCTATGACGCCCGGTTCACCGTGGCGGAGGTCGGCGGCGACCACGCCGACCGCGAGATGAAGGAATTCACCGCCGGGAACGACAGGCTGCACTCGGCCTACGGCTTTCTCTACCTCTACGCCGACACGCTGAAGGGCGAACTGATCGGCCAGGGCGACCAGATGTGGCCGGACCAGCAGGGCGAGGGCTGGCCGTCCTGGACCTTCTCGAACCACGACGCGCCACGCGCGGTGTCGCGCTGGGCCAAAGGGCGCGACGAGAAGGCGTTTTCGGAGATGGCGCTGCTGCTGCTGATGAGCCTGCGCGGCAATGTCTTCGTCTATCAGGGCGAGGAGTTGGGCCTGCCGCAGGCCGAGGTGCCGTTCGAACGGCTCGTCGACCCCGAGGCCATCGCCAACTGGCCCCAGACCTTGGGACGCGACGGCGCCCGCACCCCGATGCCCTGGGTCGAGACCGCACCCAACGCCGGATTTTCGACGGTGGAGCCGTGGCTGCCGGTCGATCCACGCCACCTGTCCCTGTCGGTCGATACGCAGGAGGCGGACCCGAACTCTGTCCTGCACGCTGCGCGCCGCATCATCGCTCTGCGTCATGCCCACCCGGCGCTGCGCACCGGCGGGCTGGAGATCGAAAGCGCCGGCGACCTCGTGGTCTTCCGCCGGTTCGAACGGACTGCGGGCGGCGAGCGCCTGCTGTGTGTGTTCAACCTGGGCTTCGAGGCCTTGGACTGGTCCCCGCCCGTCGGCGCGCGCCCGATCGCGGCGGTCAACTGGACGGAAGCGGACGGCGCGGCGCTGAAGCCGCTGGCCGGCCTGATCTTCGCCGAAGCCGGATGAGGGGTTCAGCCGCCGCAGGTCTCGCGAACGATCAGTTCGGTCGGAACGCGCTCGGACCGGCCCGCGCCCATGCCCGTCGACGCGCCGCCGTGATCCAGCAGTTTGGACACCATCAGCCGACCGGCCTTCATCGTGTCCTGGGCGATGGTGCTGAGCGCAGGGCGCGAATAGCGGCTGAAGGGCACATTGTCGAAGCCGATGACCGAGACCTGACCCGGCACATCGACGCCGGCGTGCAGCAGGGCGCGCACGGCCCCCAGCGCGATCTGGTCGGACGCCGCCACCACCCCGTCGAAGGCGACGCCGCGTCGAATCAGGGCGTCCACGGTCGCCTCTGCCGATTCGACCTCGAAATGGGCGGGCACGATCCGTTCGGCGTTCGCCTCCAGCCCGGCCTGGGTCAGGGCGTCCAGATAGCCGCGATGCCGCTGCATGGCCTCGGGCGGATCCAGGTCGCCCAGGAAGACGATGCGCTTTCGCCCCAGCCGCGCCAGATGCAGGGTCGCGCGGCGTCCGCCCGAGATATTGTCCGAGCCGATGGAGCAGTAATCCTGATCCGGCAGTTCGGCGCCCCAGACGACAAATCGGTGGTCGGCGTCCACCAGCCGGTTGAAGGCGGAATGCAGGCTGGACTGGCCCAGGAAGATCACCCCGTCCGCCCGGCTGGTGTTCAACGCCGCCGACAGTTCGTCATAGTTGGCGGGCGAGATATGGCTCATCAGCAGGTCGCAGCCGCGTTCGCGCGCCGCCTCGCCCACCCCGGCCAGCAGTTCCAGGAAGAAGGGGTCGCTGAGGCGCCCTTCCCGCCCCTGCGGGCGCGGCACGACCAGGGCGATGGTGCCCTGGGCGCCGATGGGGCCGGCCGGCATGTGACGGCGGAACGGATAGTCATGCTCCTTGGCCAGCTTCCAGATCGTCTGTTTGGTGCGGTCGTTGACGGCGGGGCTGTCGTTCAGGGCGCGCGAGGCGGTGGCGATAGACACCCCGGCCAGGCGGGCGATGTCTTCCAGACGGGTGGTCTTGCGGCTCAAGGTCGCGGGTCCTTACGGCAGCATGGTGAAGCTGCAAATTTTTCTGCAAATATTTCAGCCACCGTTCGCGGCGGTTGGCAAGAGGCGGCGTAACGGAGTTCCCATGATGCAGCGCAGATCCTTTCTGGCCCTTGGCGGCGTGTCGATCCTGGCGTTCGGGGCGACGGGTGTTCGGGCCCAGACAACGCCCGCCCATGCCCGCGCCTCGTCGCCGGGCGGGGTGCTGACGGTCGAGGCCTTCACCGACAATGACGGGCGGCCGATGTATTCGGTCCTGCGCCAGGGCCGGGTCGTGGTGGCGCCGTCCAAGCTGGGCTTCCTCTTGACCGACGCCCCCGCCATTGAGCGCGGTCTGGCGATCACCGCCGGTCAGCCGGTCACGGTGGATGACACCTGGGAGCAGCCGTGGGGCGAGCGCCGCTTCATCCGCAACCACTACAACGAATGGCGTGTCGTCTATGCCGAGACCGGGGGCCTGCAACGCCGTGTGGACGTGGTGTTCCGCCTGTATGACGACGGCCTGGGCTTCCGTTACGAATTCCCGGATCAGCCCGCGTTGAAGACCGTCCGCATCGGCTCGGAACTGACCGAGTTCAATCTGGCGGAAAATGGCGAGGCCCTGTGGTGCCCGGCCTGGGAATGGAATCGCGAGGAATACCTCTACGACCGCACCCCCATCGACGCGGTCGGCAGCGCCCAGACGCCGATGACGGTCAAGGGGCGGTCCGGCCTGCACGTCTCGATCCACGAGGCGGCCTGCATCGACTACGCCGGCATGAATCTGCGTCGCTCAGAGGCAACGAACTTCCGGGCCCAGTTGACGCCCGGCCTGACCAATGCGGCGGTGGTGCGCCAGGCGCCGTTCAACACCCCGTGGCGCACGCTGCAGATCGCCGACAATGGGGCGGGACTGATCGAATCCAGCCTGATCCTGAACCTGAACGAGCCGAACAAGCTGGGCGACGTGTCGTGGTTCAAGCCGATGAAATATTTCGGCGTATGGTGGGAGATGCACCTGGAGCTGAAGACCTGGAACGCTGGCCCCAAGCACGGCGCCACCACAGAAAATACGATCAAACACATCGACTTCGCCGCCAAACACGGCCTGGGCGGGGTGCTGGTCGAAGGCTGGAACAAGGGCTGGGACGGCCAGTGGTTCGCCAACGGCGCGGACTTCAGCTTCACCGAGGCCTATCCCGATTTCGACATCGAGGCGGTCTGCGCCCATGCGCGCTCCAAGGGCGTGCAGTTGATCGGCCACCACGAGACCGGCGGCAACGCCTTCCACTACGAGCAGCAGCTGGAGCCGGCGATGGCGCTGTACGAGCGGCTGGGCGTCCATTCGGTCAAGACCGGCTATGTCGCTGATGCGGGCGGGGCGCGCGTGGCGGGGCCGGACGGCCGGATGGTCATGGCCTGGCACGAAAGCCAGCCGATGGCCCAGCACCATATGCGCGTGATCGAGGCCGGCGCCCGGCACAAGGTCGCCGTCAACGCCCACGAGCCGTTCAAGGATACCGGCCTGCGCCGCACCTATCCCAATATGATCAGCCGCGAGGGCCAGCGCGGCATGGAATATTCGGCCTGGGGCAACCCCGGCAATCCGCCCGAGCATGAACCGAACCTGGTCTTCACCCGCCTGCTGGCCGGGCCGATGGACTATACGCCCGGCATCTTCGGCATGGAGACGCGCAGCCCAGGCGGTGTGCAGACGACCTGGGCGAAACAGCTGGCCCTGTATGTCGTCATCTACAGCCCGATCCAGATGGCGGCGGACCTCTTGGTCAACTACGAGGCCAATCCCGGCCCGTTCCAGTTCATCAAGGACGTGCCGTGCGACTGGGCCGAGACCCGCGTGCTGGCCGCCGAGATGGGCGACTATGTCGTGATCGCCAGAAAGGACCGCGCCTCCGACGTCTGGGCCCTGGGCGCCGTCACCGACGAGCATCCGCGCGTCCTGAACGCGCCGCTGGACTTCCTGGACGCGGGCCGCCGCTATCGCGCCGAAATCTACCGCGACGGCCCGGACGCCGACTATAGGGTCAAGCGCGAGGACATCGTGATCGAGCAGCGCGAGGTGACATCCGGCGACGTCCTGACACTGGCCCTGGCCCCCGGCGGCGGCCAGGCGATCCGGTTCGTGCCGATGGGCCGGGGGCGTCGGAGATGACCCTCCTCTCCCACCGCCCGCGCCTGTCCGGCCTGGCGATCTGGAACATGTGCGTCGGCTTCTTCGGCATCCAGATCGGCTTCGGCCTGCAGAACGCCAACACCAGCCGCATCTTCCAGACCCTGGGGGCCGAGGTCGATACGCTGGCCATCCTGTGGATCGCCGCGCCGCTGACGGGTCTGCTGGTCCAGCCGATCATCGGCCATTTCAGCGACAAGACCTGGACCCGGTTCGGGCGGCGGCGGCCCTATTTCCTGATCGGGGCCATCGCCACGACCCTGGCGCTGATCGCCATGCCCAACAGCCCCAGCCTGTGGTTCGCCGCCGCCATGCTGTGGATCATGGACGCCTCGATCAACATCACAATGGAGCCGTTCCGCGCCTTCGTCGGCGACAACCTGCCCGAGGAGCAGCGCACCGCCGGCTATGCGATGCAGAGCTTCTTCATCGGCGCGGGCGCGGTCTTCGCCTCGACCCTGCCGTGGTTGCTGTCCAACGTCTTCCACGTCGCCTCGACGGCCGAGGCGGGCGTCGTGCCCCTGTCGGTCAGGATCGCCTTCTATGTGGGCGCCGTGGGCCTGTTCGCAGCCGTTCTGTGGACTGTGCTGTCGACCAGGGAATACAGTCCCGAACAGATCGCCGCCTTCGAACGGGCCGGCACGCCGGTCGCCGATGACGCGCCTGAAGCGCCGGCCCGGTCGGTGCGCGGCTGGCTGGGATCGGGCCTGATCTGCCTGGTGCTGGGGGTTCTGGCGCTTGGCCTGATCGCGGCGCTGGGGCTTGAGAAGGAGTTGCTGATCCTGGGCGGTTTTGTCGCTGGATTTGGCCTTCTGATGATCGCCGTCGGCATGATGCAGCGGCGGGGCGTGGTCAACGCCGCGACCGAGATTCTGAACGACATCTTCCGTATGCCGCAGACGATGCGCGGCCTGGCGGTGGTTCAGTTCTTCAGCTGGTTCGCCCTGTTCGCCATGTGGATCTACACCACCGCCGCCGTGACCCGCGTCCATTACGGCGCGACCGACACGACATCCGCCGCCTATGCGGCCGGCGCGGACTGGGTGGGGGTGCTGTTCGGCGTCTATAACGGCGTGGCGGCCCTGGCGGCCTTCACCCTGCCGGTCATCGCCAAGCGGATCGGGCGCAGGGCGACCCATGCGCTGATGCTGCTGCTGGGCGCGGCCGGCCTGTTTGGCGTCTTCGCCATTCGTGAGCCGGGCCTGCTGTGGCTGCCGATGATCGGCGTCGGCTTCGCCTGGGCGTCGATCGTCTCCATGCCCTACGCCATCCTGTCGGCGGCGGTCCCGGACCGAAAGATGGGCGTCTATATGGGGGTGTTCAACATCTTCATCGTGGTGCCGCAGTTGCTGGCCGCCACGGTCCTGGGCCTGATCCTGAAGACCCTGTTCGACGGCCAGGCCATATGGGCCCTGGTGCTGGGCGCGGGCTCCTTCGTGCTTGCGGCAGCCAGCGCCCTGCTGGTCAAGGAGCATCGGGCATGAACCGGCGAAGCCTGCTGGCCCTGCTGGCCGCCCTGCCCTTCGCCGGCGCGGCCCGCGCCGAGGGCCCCATCGCGGGCGGGCGCCTGATCGTCCACCCAGACATGGCTTCAGCCCATGCGAAGGCGCGCAAGGTCTCCATCTGGCTGCCGCCGGGATACGAGGGGGCGGACGCCCGCCACCCGGTCCTCTATATGCATGACGGCCAGAACCTGTTCGATGCGGCCACGGCCAACTTCGGCGAATGGGGCGTGGACGAGCATCTGACACGCCTGATCGCGGGCGGTCAGGTGCGCGCGCCCATCGTCGTCGGCGTGTGGAACACCGATCTGCGCCTCAGGGAATATGTGCCGGCCGACCTGATCGCGGCCCTGCCCGTTGATATGCGCGAAGAGGTTCAGGCCATCTATGGCGGCCCGTCGCTGTCCGACGGCTATCTGCGGTTCCTGGCCGAGGAACTGAAGCCCTTCGTCGACCGGACCTATCGCACCCTGACCGGGCCTCAGGATACGATGATCGCCGGGTCCAGCATGGGTGGTCTGATCTCGATGGCTGCGGTGATGAAGCGGCCCGACGTCTTTTCCGCCGCCGCCTGTCTGTCCACCCACTGGCCGCTGAAGGTCGAGGGGCTGGAGGCGGGCGCGGCGCTGGACGCCTGGCGCGAGCGACTGGTCGCCGCCTGGACCGGCGTGATCGAACGCGGCCTGCCGGCGCCGGGCGCGCACCGCTTCTATTTCGACCGGGGCGACGAGACGCTGGATCAGTTCTACGCCGACTTCCAGACCCAGGTGGACCAGTCGTTCCGTCGTCGCGGCTATGCCCCCGGCGATTTCCAGAGCCTGGTCTTCCCCGGCGCCCAGCACACCGAGGCGTCGTGGAACCAGCGTCTGGACGCGCCTCTGACCTTCCTTCTTTCCCCCGCCCCCACGCGCAACCCGTGAGGACCACAATGCGTCACTTCCGTACCTTCTGCCTCGCTGGCGCCGCCGGCCTGGCCCTCGCTTCCGCAGCGACCGCCCAGTCGGGCGTCGCCCCCGGCGCCCCCGGCGCGCCGCCCGTCTGGTCCAGCGCGGCCAAGACCGGCGCCGGATCGTCCTACGAAGCCTATGTCGATGGCCAGTATCGCGACGGCGGCCCGACCGGCGCGGTGTCCAAGGTCTGGTATTCCATCGCTGACGGCGTCCTGACCGAGACGATGTACGGCCTGATCCATGAGGCCCAGATCAAGGCCCTGCGCTTCGCCGGCGTCACCCAAGACGGCCTGGTCGTCGAAGGCCCGGACACCACCAGCCGCACTGAATATCTGCACGTGGACGCGCAAGGCCGGCCGCTGTCGCCCGCCTATCGCATCACCACCCGCGACAAGAACGGCCGCTTCCAGATCGAGAAGCAGATCTTCAGCGACCCGGACCGCAACGCCCTGGTTCTGCGCGTCACGATCACGGCGCTGAAGGGCGAGGTGACGCCCTATCTGATGCTGGAGCCGCACATCGCAAACACCGGCGTCGATGACCGTGGCCAGGTCACGCGCGACGGCTTCCACGCCTGGGAAGGCGACACCCATCTGTTCCTGAAGCCCAGCCAGGCGTTCGAAAAGGCCAGCGTCGGCTTCGTCGGAACCTCAGACGGTCTGACCGATCTGAAGGACGGCAAGCTGGACTGGACATACGCCTCGACCGGCGACCAGGCGGGCAACACCATGATGACCGGCGCCCTGCCCCGGATGCGCGAAAGCACCCAGATCACGCGGGACTTCGTCATCGGCTTCGGTCAGAGCGAGGCCGAGGCGCGCGCGGCGGCGGACGGATCGTTCGCCACGGGACTGGACGAGGTGCTGGCGCGCTTCAACGGCGAGGGCGAGCGCGTGGGCTGGGAGGACTATGTCGCTTCCCTAACCGAACTGCCGCGCATCGCCGAACAGGCGACGGACGGCGGCAAGCTGGCCTACGCCTCGGCCCTGATGCTGAAGGTTCAGGAAGATCGCACCCATGCCGGCGCCCTGATCGCCAGCCTGTCCAACCCGTGGGGCGACACGGTGGACGCCTCGAAATCCTCGACCGGCTACAAGGCCGTCTGGCCGCGCGACTTCTATCAGGTGGCGATGGCTCTGGCGGCGCTGGGCGACAGGGAGACGCCGCTGGCGGCCTTCAACTATCTGCCCCAGGTCCAGGTGGGCGCAAATACGCCCGGCAACACCGGCGTCGGCGGCTGGTTCCTGCAGAAGACCCATGTGGACGGCGAACTGGAATGGGTCGCGGTCCAGCTGGACCAGACGGCCATGCCGATCATGCTGGGCTATCGTCTGTGGAAAATGGGCTGGCTGTCGGACGCCCAGATGACCGAACACTATCGATCCATGCTGAAGCCGGCGGCCGACTTCCTGGTCGATGGCGGCAAGGTCGGCCTGCTGTGGAACGATGCCGAGATCAAGCCGCCCTTCACCCAGCAGGAACGCTGGGAGGAGCAGCAGGGCTATTCGCCGTCATCGACCGCCGCCGTGGTCGCGGGCCTGACGGTCGCCGCAGAAATGGCCCGCGCCTCGGGCGACGCCGCCGGGGCGGCCCGCTATCAGGCGGCGGCCGACAACTACGCCTCCAAGATCGAAGAGCGGATGTTCACCACCAACGGCGACTTCGGCGACGGCCGCTACTTCATCCGCATCACCCAGAACGAGAACCCCAACGACAAGGCCCCGATCGGCGCCGCCAACGGCCAGGTCGCCCCGGCGGAGGACAAGGTGGTGGACGGCGGCTTCCTGGAGCTGGTCCGCTACGGCGTGCGCAAGGCCGACGATCCGCACATCGTCGCCACCCTGCCCGTCTATGACGACCAGGGGCTGGATGACCTGTATCGCGTCCGCTTCGATTTCGGCCCCGAGGGCGACAAGACGCCGGGCTGGCGCCGTTACGGCGTGGACGGCTATGGCGAGGATCATGTCACCGGCGCCAACTATGGCGTCGGCGGCGAGATGAGCCCCGGTCAGCGCGGCCGCGTCTGGCCCTTCTTCACCGGCGAACGCGGTCACTACGAACTGGCGCGCGCCAGCGTGAAGGGCGCGCCCTCGGCCGCCGACATCGCCGCCATCCGCCAGACCTATGTGCGCGGGATGGAGCGGTTCGCCAACGACGGCCTGATGCTGGCCGAACAGGTCTGGGACGGGGTCGGCAACCCCACGGCCCGCGACTACGCCTTGGGCCAGAACACCGACTCGGCCACCCCCCTGGCCTGGACCCACGCGGAATATCTGAAGCTGCTGCGGTCGCTGGCCGACGGCAAGGTCTGGGACAGCTACGATCCCGTCCACGACCGCTACGCCCGCTGAACGAAAAAGGCCCCGGAGAGCGATCTCCGGGGCCTTTCACCTCTGGGCTTTGGTGGATCAGAAGGTCAGCTTCAGGCCGCCCACGATCCGGTCGTCGGCGGCCGGAACGCCTTTGACGTTGGTGTCGTAGTAGCGCACGTCCAGCCCCAGATTGTCGGTCAGGGCGTAGCCGACGGCAAGGTTCCATGTGGTGTAGTCGCTGCTGACATTCAGCCACTGATGGCCGACGGCGCCGGAGACGGTCCATTTGGGCGCCGGGGCGAAGGCGCCGTTGATCTCGGCATAGGTCGCCTCCTTATCCACGCCGTAGAAGTCCGGCGAGTAATAGACGGCGGCGCCGACAGTGGCGGGACCCACGGCGCGCGACGCGGCGGCCTTGAACTCGGCGTAGTTATAGTCCGCGCCCTTGGGCTCGCCCGCATAGAGGTAGCCGATCACGCCGAAGTCCCAAGCGAAGCCCGCCGCCTCGGTGCGATAACCGCCATAGACGTCGATCTCCGCATCGGTGTCGTCGCCGAAATCGACGTTGGAGGCCCAGGCGCCGGCGTAGAAGCTGCCTGAGGTCAGATCGACACCGCCCTGGATGGCCGGGTCCTCGCCCGTCTGGCTGAAGCCCCGGAAGATGTAGTCGCTGACGACGCCCACGTTCCAGGCCACCTTGACGTCGCTCTGGGCCGAGGCCGGGCTGGACACGCCGATCAGGGCCGTGGCGAGGGCGCCGGCGGCGGCCGCACGAAACAGGTTCTTGATCATAGTTTTATCCCCTTGTTTTGATTGATGAACCGGCGGCGATGGCCGGGCGCGGGAATGGAGCCGCGCCCGGTCGCCGGATCAGTGTTCCAGCGCTTCGCCGTGCAGCGAGGTGTCCAGGCCGGCCGCCTCTTCCGCCTCGCTGACCCGCAGGCCCGTGGTGAACTTGCAGATCATCAGGATGATCAGCGTGCCCACGGCGCTGTAGACGATGGTCCACAGAAGACCCAGGGCCTGGGCGCCGACGTTGGCGCCTTCCGAAAGGCTGTTGATCGCGGTGGTGGCGAAGACGCCTGTGAGCAGGGCGCCGATCAGACCGCCGGCGCCGTGGATGCCGAAGGCGTCCAAGCTGTCGTCGTAACGCAGCAGTTTCTTGACCCACACCGAGGAGGCGTAGCAGGCCGGACCGGCGATCAGACCGATGATCACCGCGCCCTTGGGATCGACGAAGCCGGCCGCCGGGGTGATGGCGACCAAGCCCGCGACCACGCCCGACAACATGCCGATCAGCGAGACCTTCTTCTTCTCGATATATTCGACGATCTTCCAGGTCAGGGCGGCGGCGGCGGCGGCCAGCAGGGTATTCAGCAGCGCCACGCCCATCAGGTCGTTGGCCGCGCCCGCCGAGCCGGCGTTGAAGCCGATCCAGCCGACCAGCAGCAGGCTGGCGCCGATCATGGTCAGGACCGGATTGTGCGCCAGGATCGGCTCGATCCCATAACCCTTGCGACGGCCCAGGACGATGGCGCAGACCAGACCCGCGACGCCCGAGTTGACGTGAACCACCGCGCCGCCGGCGAAGTCCAGCACGCCGGCCGAACCCAGGAAGCCGCCGCCCCAGACCCAGTGGCAGATCGGCGCATAGACCAGCAGCGACCACAGGGCGGTGAACAGCAGAAGCGCCGAATATTTCATCCGCTCGGCGAAGGCGCCGGTGACCAGCGCCGGGGTGATGATGGCGAAGGTCATCTGGAAGGAGATGAACAGGAACTCGGGAATGCCCGGCAACAGGGCGTTGGCGGTTTGGAGCGACACGCCGTTCAGGAACAGCATGTCCAGGCTGCCGATGAAGGGTTGAAGGCCAGCGCTTCCGTTCTTGCCGAACGCCAGGCTGTAGCCGGCGATGAACCACACCAGCGACACCACCGCGAAAACGCCGACGGACTGGGTGATGGTGGCGATCACGTTCTTTTTGCGCACCATGCCGCCATAGAACAGCGCCAGACCGGGGAGGGTCATCAGCAGAACCAGGGCGGTGGAGGTGCCGAGCCAGGAGGCCCCGGCGCTGTCCAGCACCAGCGGAGCCTGGTGGCCTAGAAGCGTGGGCGCCGCCGCCTGCGCCTGGGCCGCGCCGGCGCCGATAAGACAGAGTGTGGGAAGGACGAGGCCCGCGGCCCCGATAAGTCGGTTTCCAAGCTGCGACATGAAATAGTACCCCCTATGCAATCTCGCAGTTGCGAAGGTTTTACCGCAATTGCGAAACGCGCAAGAGGCAAGCGCGCGAACAGCGCAACATTCTTGCAACGGTCTGGTCACAAAAAGTTAAAGACGAAAGATCATTCGATCTTTCGTCAGAAACATGGATTCATACCGCCGAAAAGGCCAAGCTTAACGCAAAGATTTTCAGCCCCTGCCGGCCGACTTCAGGCCCAGTGCATCTGCACCCGGTGCGCGGCCGCCCAGTGGATGGCGCGAATGGCGTCGATGACGGCTTCGGTCGCGGCGCGCGTGCCCAGTTCGCCGCCCAGATCGGCGGTTACGGCGCCGGCGGCCAGGACGGCGGCGACGGCGGCCTCGATGGAATCCGCCTCGTCCTCCATCTTCAGACTGTGGCGCAGCAGCAGGGCCGCCGACAGGATGGCCCCTACCGGATTGGCCAGGTCCTGACCGGCGATGTCGGGCGCCGAACCGTGGATCGGCTCGAACAGACCGGGCCCCTGGGTTCCCAATGAGGCGGAGGGCAGCAGGCCGATTGAGCCGCCCAGCACCGAAATCTCGTCCGACAGAATGTCGCCGAACATGTTCTCGGTCAGGATGACGTCATAGTCGCGCGGTTTGCGGATCAGGTGCATGGCCATGGAATCGACCAGGGCGTGCTCCAGTTGGATGTCCGGGAATTCCTCGGCATGGATGCGGCTCACCACCTCGCGCCACAGGCGGCTGGTCTCCATGACATTGGCCTTGTCGACCGACGTCACCTTGCCGCGACGCTGGCGCGCGGTCTGGAAGGCGGCGCGGGCGACGCGCTCGATCTCCACCACCGTATATTCGCACAGGTCGGTGGCGCCCTTCTCGTCGCGGGTCTTCTTGCCGAAATAGACGCCGCCGGTCAGTTCGCGGAAGACGATCAGATCGACGCCCTCGACGATCTCCTTCTTCAACGGCGAACGGTGCGCCATCACCGGCGAAACCTGCAGCGGGCGCAGATTGGCGAAAAGCCCCATGGCCTTGCGAATGGCCAGCAGCCCCTGTTCGGGTCTCACCTTGGCGCCGTCCCACTTGGGCCCGCCGACCGCGCCCAGCAGAACCGCGTCGGCCTCGATACAGGCGGCGCTGGTGACGTCGGGCAGAGCCTCGCCCGTGGCATCGATGGCCGCACCCCCGATCAGATGTTCGGTGAAGGCGAAGTGGTGGCCGTAGAAGTCGGCGATGACCGACAATACCTGGCGGGCGGCGCCCGCCACCTCGGGTCCGACGCCGTCGCCGGGCAGGACGACGATATTGTAGGTCTTGGGGGCGGCGGTGGTCATCAGGTGGTCTCTCTCGATCGCTCGTAGGCTTCGATCTCGGTCATGTTTGATTGCAGCCAGCCCAGGGTGTCCACCCCGTCCAGCAGGCATTGGCGGGCGAAGGATTCGACCCTGAACGGCACCGGTTCGGCATTGCCGCGCTGGATCTGATTGGCCTGAAGGTCGATCGTGACCGGCTGGTCCGGCTGGGACGCCAGATCGTCCCAAACGGCCTGGCTGACGACGATGGGCAAAAGGCCGTTTTTCAACGCATTCGATGTAAAAATGTCAGCGATTTCGGTCGAGATCACCGCCCGAAACCCATAGTCCAGCAAGGCCCAGGGCGCGTGTTCGCGCGACGACCCGCAGGCGAAATTCTTGCCCGCCAACAGGATGCGGTGCTCCGCCGGATCGATGCGGTTCAGAATGGCCTCGGGCTTTTCCGATCCGTCGTCTTCGTAACGCCAGTCATAGAAGGCGGCCTTGCCCAGCCCTTCGCGCGTGGTTGTGGTCAGGAAGCGCGCGGGGATGATCTGATCCGTGTCGATATTGGCCTGGCTGAGCGTGACCGTCTTCGACGTCAGGACCTTGAAGGGCTCAGACATAATCATCTCCGCTCATCCCCGCGAAAGCGGGGACCCAGTTCTGTGGGCGACGGGCGCCACCCGTCCAGCCCTGGCGTCTATCCAGCGCGCGGCGCTTGGCGAAAGCACTGGGTCCCCGCTTTCGCGGGGATGAGCGGAAGGATGCAGCGTTAGACATGCTCCGCCTCGTTCAGATAGACGCGCGGGTCGGTCAGAACGCCCGCCACCGCCGTCGCCGCCGCCGTGGCCGGGCTGGCCAGGATGGTGCGGGCGTCCTTGCCCTGACGGCCTTCGAAGTTGCGATTCGACGTGGATACGGCCAGTTGCCCCGGCGCGACGAAATCGCCGTTCATGGCGATGCACATCGAACAGCCGGGAATGCGCCATTCGGCCCCGGCGGCGATGAAGACTTCGTGCAGACCTTCCGCCTCGGCGTCGCGACGCACGGCCTCGGACCCCGGCACCACCAACATCCGCAGCCCCGGCTTCACCTTGCGGCCTCGCAACACATCGGCGGCGGCCCGCAGATCGGGCAGACGGCCGTTGGTGCAGGAGCCGATGAAGACCACATCCACCGGCTGGCTGGTCGTCGCCTCGCCTGCGGTGAAGCCCATGTAGGCGATGGCCTTGCGGTCGCTGTCCGACTGAGGCTGCGGCACCGGTGAACCGATAGGGGCGCCTGCGTCCGGCGTCGTGCCCCAGGTCGCCATAGGGCGGATTGCCGCGCCGTCCAGCACCACTTCGGCATCGAACACCGCGTCAGGATCAGACGCCAGCTTCAGCCAATCAGCCGCCGCCGCCTCATAGTCCGCTGGAACATTCTTGCGGCCGCGCAGCCAGTCGATGGTCGTCTGGTCGGGCGCGATCATGCCGGCGCGCGCACCGGCCTCGATGGACATATTGCACAGGGTCATGCGCCCTTCCATGTCCAGCGACCGCACCGCCTCGCCCGCATATTCGATGACATAGCCAGTGCCGCCGCCGAAGCCGATGGCGGCGATGACGGCCAGGGCGACATCCTTGCCCGACACGCCGGGCTGGAGTTGACCGTTCACGGTGACACGCATCGACCTGGCCTTGCGCTGCAACAGGCACTGGGTCGCCAACACATGGCCGACTTCCGAGGTGCCTATGCCGAAGGCCAGGGCGCCGAAGGCGCCATGCGTCGCCGTGTGGCTGTCGCCGCAAACCACCGTCATGCCCGGCTGGGTCAGGCCCAGCTCCGGCCCCATGACGTGAACCACGCCGCGATCATCCGAATCCCATCCCGCCAGCGGCACGCCGTGGGCGGCGCAGTTGCGCTCCAGCGTGTGCACCTGGGCCTCCGCTTGGGCCGTGACATAGGGTTTCAAGCCGTTCAGCCCCGCAGGCAGGGTCGGGGTCGAATGGTCCAGGGTCGCATAGGTGCGGTCGGGACGGCGAACCTTCAGTCCGCGCGCCTCGATCTCGCTGAAGGCCTGGGGGCTGGTGACTTCGTGCACCAGATGCAGGTCAATATACAGAACCCCCGGCGTCTCGGCCGTTTCCGACCGCACGACGTGAGCGTCCCAGACCTTGTCGAACAGGGTCTTAGGCATATTCAGGCGTCCGTTTCTCTGCGGGCGCGTCAATCGGCTCCAGCCAGCCGAACGTGTCCGGCGTCTCGCCCGTGAACAGGCCGCGGAAGGCGTGGTTGATCGCCTTGGTCACCGGGCCAGGTCCAGCGGCGCGGGTGGTTATGCCATCGACCGAACGCACCGGCGTGATCTCTGCGGCGGTGCCGGTCATGAAAATCTCGTCGGCCAGATACAAGGCCTCGCGCGGCATGGCCTGTTCGATGACCTCATACCCCTGCGCCCTGGCCAGCTTGATGACGCTGTCGCGGGTGATGCCCATAAGGATGGAGTTGGCGGCGGGCGGGGTCATGACCTTGCCGTCCTTGACCACGAACAGATTCTCCCCTGCCCCTTCGGACAGACGGCCATCGACACCCAGGGCGATGCCCTCGCCGAAACCCCCGACGCGCGCTTCGCGGCCGATCAGATAGGAAGACAGATAATTGCCGCCGGCCTTGGCCGCCGACGGGGTGGTGTTCGGCGCGATGCGGTTCCAGCTGGAGACACAGGCGTCCACGCCCTTTTCCAGCGCCTCTTCGCCCAGATAGGCGCCCCAGGTGAAGGCGGCGATGGCGATGTCGACCGTCATGTTTTGCGGCTGAGGCGTCACGCCCATGCCGCACTGACCCAGGAAGGCGATCGGGCGGATATAGGCCGAGCGCAGCCCCTCGGTCCGCACCACCAGATTGCAGGCCTCGACCAGCTCATCCTCGGTATAGGGCAACTGGATATGATAGATGCGCGCGCTGTCGAACAGGCGACGGACGTGCTCACGCAGACGGAAGCCGCGCGGGCCGTTGGGCGTGTCATAGACGCGAATGCCTTCGAACACCGAGGTGCCATAGTGGAGCGCATGGCTCATCACATGGATCTTGGCGTCGGCCCATGGCGTCAGTTGGCCATTGACCCAGATGTTCTCAGCCAGCGGCTGCATGCACGTCTTCCTTCTTACGTCTTGGCTTGGCGCTCGACCACTGAGCGCCGCGAGACCGCGATCAGGCGGCCTCGGACTGGATCATGTCGTTTGATATGCGACGCGCGCCGAACAGACGATCAATCTGGCGGCCCAGATTGTCCATGCAACGGGCGGCGTCCCGGCTGCGCAGCGTCAGGGCGATGCGGCGGAATGCGCCCTCATCGGCCATGCTGATGCCGTCAATGTGGAAGCCCCGGCGCTCCACCAGACCAATCAGACGCTGAAGCGAGCCATCGGCCCGGTCGATCTGGATGTGGATGGTGTCGGTCATCACAGTTCTCCTTCAGTAGTGGCAGCGTGCATCATCTGCGCGTTGTTCTTGCCCGGCGGCACCAGCGGCCAGACGTTTTCGGCCGGGTCGATGATGACGTGGGCCAGGATCGGCCCTTCGGTCTTCAGCAGGCGCTCCAGCCCGGCCGTGACCTGATCGCGGCGTTCGATGCGGAAGGCTTCGATGCCGAAGGCTTCGGCGACCTTCACGAAGTCGGGGTTGTCGGACAGGTCGACCTCGGAGAAGTTCCGCTCGAAGAAGAACTCCTGCCATTGGCGCACCATGCCCAGACGCGAGTTGTCGAGCAGCAGGATTTTCAACGGAATGCCGAAGCGGTTGACCGTCGCCAGTTCCTGAATGTTCATCATGATGCCGCCGTCGCCGCTGATGGTGACGACCACAGCATCCGGCTCGGCCAGCTTGGCGCCAATGCCTGCAGGCAGGCCAAAGCCCATCGAGCCCAGACCGCCCGAGGTGATGTGCGCCTCAGGGCGCGAAAACTCACAGTGTTGCGCGACCCACATCTGATGCTGGCCGACATCGCAGGCGGCGATGAAGCCGGGCCCAGCCAGACGCGACAGCTCGTTCAGCAGGGCGGGCGCATAGACCTTGTCGCCCGGCGCATCATAACGAACTTCTGTTTCGGCCGAACGCGCGCGCCATCGGTCGGCCCAGGCCGAAACATCGATAGCGGGACCATCGGCCAGACGCCGGTTCAGCGCCTCCAGATTGGGTTTCAGGTCGCCGACGACGCCCACGGCGACTGGACGTAGCTTGCCGATTTCGGACGGGTCGATGTCGAAATGGATGACGCCGGCCTTGGGCGCGAACTCGACCAGCTTTCCCGTGGCGCGGTCATCAAAACGGGCGCCGACGACAATCAGCAGGTCCGATTCCTGAACCGCCTCATTGGCGGCAGGCGTTCCGTGCATGCCCAGCATGCCCAGATAGTTGTCCTGACCCGTCGGGATCGTGCCCAAGGCATTCAGGGTCGAGACCTGCGGAATCCCGGTGGCCGCCGCGAAATCGCGAACAGCGTCCACGGCGCCCGAAATCTTGGCCCCTCCGCCGACGTACAGCACCGGACGGCGCGCAGCCCGGATCGCCGCCTCGGCCTCGGCGATGACCGAAGGCTCCGCGACAGCGATTTCGTTCGGCAGATGCAGGCCGCGCGGCTCGCTGGTCAGTTCGAACTGAACATCCTTGGGCAGGTCGATCAGGACCGGCCCCGGACGACCTGATCGCGCGATGTGGAAGGCCTCCTGGATGATGGCCGGAATGTCAGCAGCCTGACGAACCAGATAGGAGTGTTTCACCAAGGGCAGGGTGACCCCCAGGATGTCGACTTCCTGGAATGAGTCCGTGCCCATGACGCCCTGGGCGACATTGCCGGTGATGCAGACCATCGGCACGGAATCCAGCATGGCGTTGGCGATGCCCGTGACCAGATTGGTCGCACCGGGCCCCGAGGTCGCCATACAGACCCCGACCTTGCCGCTGACCCTTGCATAGGAATCAGCGGCGAAGGCGGCGCCCTGTTCATGGCGGCACAGATAGTGCCGCAGTTTCGAACCGGCCAAGGCGTCATAGATGGGCATGATCGCCCCGCCCGGATAACCGAACACCACCTCCACCCCCAGCCGCTCCAGAGTGGAGACCAGCAGGCGGGCGCCCGACTGGGCGACCTCGGCGGAGGGTTTCAAGGCGGCGGCGGTCATCAGGGTCATCCGGTCTTTTTTGGATCAGGCCGCTTCGGACTTGGGCGTATTCAGCCAGGCCATGCGCTCGCGCAGACGCGCGCCGACCTGCTCGATCTGGCTTTCGCGGTCGGCCTTCAGCCAGGCTTCGTACTGCGGCTTGCCGGCTTCGTTTTCGGCGATCCAGTTGCGCGCGAAGGCTCCGCTCTGGATCTCGTCCAGAATGGTCTTCATGCGGGCCTTTGTCTCTTCGGTGACGACGCGCGGGCCGCTGGCGACAGCGCCGTACTTGGCCGTTTCCGAGATGAAATGGTGCATCTTGGAGATGCCGCCTTCGTAGAACAGGTCCACGATCAGCTTCAACTCGTGCAGGCATTCGAAATAGGCGATCTCGGGCTGGTAACCGGCCTCGACCAGGGTGTTGAAGCCCTGCATGACCAGTTCCTTGGCGCCGCCGCACAGAACGGCCTGTTCGCCGAACAGATCGGTCTCGGTTTCTTCACGGAAGGTCGTTTCCAGCAGACCGCCGGTCGCGCCGCCATTGCCCTTGGCGTAACCCATGGCCCGGTCGCGCGCCTTGCCGGTCACGTCCTTCTCGATGGCGAACAGCGAAGGCACGCCGCGGCCGCGCTGGAACTCGCGACGGACCAGATCGCCCGGCCCCTTGGGCGCAACCAGGATGACATCCATATCAGGGCGCGGCGTGATGCGTTCATAGATGATCGAGAAGCCGTGGGCGAACAGCAGGGCCGAGCCTTCCTTGGCGTTGGGCTCGATGACCTCGCGATAGACGTCGCCCTGAACCATGTCCGGCGTCAGGATGGCGATGATGTCGGCGCCCTTGACGGCCTCGGCCGGCTCGGCGGTCGGGATGCCGTCCTCGGTGGCGTGTTTCCAGCCCGTGCCGCCGTGGCGGACGCCGGCGACCACGTCATGGCCGCTGTCGCGCAGATTCTGGGCGTGTGCGCGGCCTTGCGATCCATAGCCGATGATGGCGATGCGCTGACCGGCGATGGCGCCCGGCTTGATGTCTTCGTTGGTGTAGATGGTGATGGCCATGGGATCAGGCGTCCTGAGCAGCGTTGGTCTTATGGGATGCCGGAACTTGAGCCGGCGGCGGGTTGGGGATGGTGACGGCGCCCTGAGCGGCCGAGGCCACCGAAGCGCGGTATTTGGCGAAGACGCCTCGCGCCGGGCGGACTACGTGGGGCGTAAAGCCCGCCCGGCGCGTCGCCAGGTCGACGTTGACGTCGATCCGGCGGTTGGTGACGTCGATGGTGATGCGGTCACCATCGCGAATGAGAGCGATCGGTCCGCCGACGGCGGCTTCCGGCGAGACGTGTCCGGCGACGAAGCCGTAGCTGGCGCCCGAGAAACGGCCGTCGGTCAGCAGAGCGACGTTGTCGATCTTGCGGCCCTTCAGGGCGGCGGTGACCTGCAGCATCTCGCGCATGCCGGGACCGCCCTTGGGCCCTTCATAGCGGATGATGATGACGTCTCCTTCGCCCACCGTTCCGTCCTGAACGGCGTGGAAGGCGTCTTCCTCTGAGTCGAAGACGCAGGCCGGGCCTTCGAACGTATCGACCTTGTGACCCGTCAACTTGATGACCGCACCTTCGGGAGCGACATCGCCGTAGCTGACGGCGAAGCTGCCGCGTTCCATCACCGGAGCCTCGAAGGACGTGACCACCACCTGGCCCGGCGTCTCCTCGGCCTCGGCCGCCTCGGCGAACAGGCTGCGGCCGCTGACGGTCGGGGTGTTCACGATCTTGCCGGCCTCGGCCATCCGCTGGGTGACCAGTCGCGTGCCGCCCGCGGCGAACAGGTGCGAGGCCAGGAAACGACCGCCCGGCTTAAGGTCGCAGATGACCGGCGCCTCGACGCAGGCCTGGTGGCAATCCTCGACGCCGAAATCGACGCCGGCTTCCGCCGCGATGGCCGTCAGATGCATGACCGCATTGGTGGAGCCGCCCGAGGCCGAGACCGCCACGGCGGCGTTCTTCAGGCTGGCGCGGGTGATGTATTTGCGGGCTGTATCGCCGGCGAAGACGCGCTCGACGATCAGGCGTCCACAGCGTTCGCCCTCGGCCCCCTTGTTCGGATCGACGGCCGGCACGTCGTTGGCGCCCATGGGGCTGATGCCCATGACCGACAGGGCCATGGCCATGGTGTTGGCCGTGAACTGCCCGCCGCAGGCGCCGGCTCCGGGGCAGACCGCGCTCTCGACCGCCTTCAGGCCCGCATCGTCCAGCGCGCCGGCCGAGTGGGCGCCGATGGCCTCGAACACCTCCTGGACCGAGACCTCCTTGGTCCCGATCACGCCCGGCATGATGGTGCCGCCGTAATAGACCAGACCGGGGATATCCATCCGCGCCAGGGCCATGGCGGCCGCCGGGATCGTCTTGTCGCAGCCGACGATGCAGACCACGCCGTCCAGTTGGTGGCCCTCGATGGCCAGTTCGATCGAGTCGGCGACAACCTCCCGGCTGATCAGCGAGGCCTTCATGCCCGCCGTGCCCATCGAGATGCCGTCGGTCACGACGATCGTGTTGAAATCGACCGGATAGCCGCCCGCCGCCACGATGCCCGCGCGCACGTCCTTGGCCAGGCGGTCCAGGTGCATGTTGCAGGGCGTGACCGTCGACCAGGTGTTGACGATGCCGATCATCGGCTTGTCGAAATCGGCGTCCTGCATGCCGGCGGCCCGCAGATACGAGCGGGCGGCGGCCCGGTTCGGGCCGGCCGTCACCGCCGCGCTGCGCGCATTGGGCTTCTTGGGCTGAGAGGTAGAATCTTGCGTCATCGGTCCGGTTCATTTCGAACCGCCGCGCACTAAAAACCCCGCTTCCTTTCGGAGGCGGGGTGGTGCGAGGCGATCCTGAGTGCGTTTAGGTCAGGTCACGTGCATCCACGCCGCTTGCGTAAGCAGGCCGAGAAGTACGAGGGTAATGAGGAATACGGGGCTTTGCAGGCCGACAGGCGCGCGAATGGCCGCGACCGCCTTGGCGGTGCTTCCCTTCATCATGTCGCGCATCATCGTGGCCACGGGCGGCTCCTTGTCTGACGCCAAGAAACCATACCGCCCGGACGGGCACAAGCCCTGTCGCAAAAATTTTGCTCAATGGGAGCCGCAAAGACCTTGAAGAGGTGTTTCTTGCCGCAACACGAGACAGAGAGCCGACAAAGCGTAACCGTTCATCACATCATGTTACAGGCTCAGGGTTGCAAGCCGCGCCCGAGCGCTCCATTGAGACGCCCACCTATATAAGCGTCACACCTATCCGTTCAGAGGAGCCTTCCATCATGACCGTCCGCGTCGCCATCAACGGCTTCGGCCGCATCGGCCGTCTCGTCCTTCGCTCGATCGTCGAGCATGGCCGCAAGGACATCGAAGTGGTGGCGATCAACGATCTGGGGCCGGTCGAGACCAACGCCCACCTGTTCCGCTACGATTCGGTCCACGGTCGCTTCCCCGGCACGGTGACGTCGGGCGAGGACTGGATCGACGTCGGCACGGGCAAGATCAAGGTGACGGCCGAGCGCGATCCCGCCAACCTGCCGCACGCCGAGCTGAAGGTGGACATCGCCTTCGAATGCACCGGCATCTTCACGTCCAAGGACAAGGCCAGCGCCCACCTGAAGGCCGGCGCCAAGCGCGTTCTGGTCTCGGCCCCCGCCGACGGCGCCGACAAGACCATCGTCTTCAAGGTCAACCACGAAACCCTGACCACCGACGACATCGTCGTGTCGAACGGGTCGTGCACCACCAACGCCCTGGCTCCGGTGGCCAAGGTGCTGAACGACCTGTTCGGCATCGAGCGCGGCTATATGACCACCATCCACTCCTACACCGGTGATCAGCCGACGCTGGATACGATGCACAAGGACCTGTATCGCGCCCGCGCCGCCGCCCTGTCGATGATCCCGACCTCGACCGGCGCCGCCAAGGCCTTGGGCCTGGTCCTGCCGGAACTGAAGGGCAAGCTGGACGGTTCTTCGATCCGCGTCCCGACCCCGAACGTCTCGGTCGTGGACCTGAAGGTCGTCGCCGCCCGCGACGTGACCGTCGAGGAAATCAACGCCGCGCTTCAGGCTGCCGCCGACGGCCCCATGAACGGCGTCCTGTTCACCACGACCGACCCGCTGGTGTCGCACGACTTGAACCACATCGCCGCCTCCTCCACCGCCGCCCTGCCCCAGACCCAGGTCGTCGACGGCAAACTGGCCCGCGTGCTGAGCTGGTACGATAACGAATGGGGCTTCGCGACGCGGATGAGCGACACCGCCCTGGTGATGGCGAAGTTCCTCTAAGACCAGGGTGCCCGCAGACGTTTTGAAACCAACGTTGCAAGACCTGGGCGATGACCGGATCGCGCTCGTAACGATCGCGATCCGACATTGCTTGATGCCTCACCCCGATGTGGTGTCAGCGTTCCCACACGCCGTTTTTCCTTCAGTCAGAGACGCTCGCAGACGTGGGCAGGTCGAAGATCGCGGTGGTCAAGCCGTGATGTTCGACGACAACACTACGCCGCGTTGGGCTCTACTGTGGTCACACGGGATCAAGAGCTTGCCCCGCGCGCACGGGTGGACTTTTGCCCACGTCTGGGATCGTTCAACCGCAGCTCTGCATCCCCACCACGCCTACACCCATTTGGCTAATCTCTGCATGATGCCGGAATTCTTCGGCAGCCTTTCAGACAAGAAGGGTCCGCTTGTAGGCTATCTGCAGTATCATGCGTGGAGTCGGTATGGATGGAGCCCCGACATGGCGCCGCCAGCCAAGCCTACCGATTTCGACAAGCTAGAGTGGCGATACCTGGATCCAGCGCTCGATCCGCAATCAGCTTTCCGTTCTATTTTTCTGGCCAGCAGAGATAAGCGGGCTATCGAACTTCGACGGCTAATGTCCGTAAGCTAGGATACTACAATGACCTTCCGCACTCTCGATGATGCAAAGAACCTCGCCGGAAAGACGGCCCTGGTCCGCGTGGACTTTAACGTCCCGATGGAGGGCGGCAAGGTCACGGACGACACCCGGCTGCGGGTCGCCCTGCCGACCATCCAACGCCTGCGCGACGCGGGCGCCAAGGTCGTGCTGCTGGCCCACTTCGACCGCCCCAAGGGCCAGCGCGTTCCGTCCATGAGCCTGAAGCCCGTCGTCGAGCCGCTGGAGACCGTGCTGGGCGCGCCTGTCCGCTTCGCCGACGACTGCATCGGCGGCCCCGCCGTGGCGGCCATTCGCGATCTGGATGCGGGCGGCGTCGTCCTGCTGGAAAACGTGCGTTTCCATGCGGCGGAAGAGGCCAATGATCCGGTCTTCGCCCAAAAGCTGGCCGACCTCGGCGACCTTTATGTCAACGACGCCTTCTCGGCGGCCCACCGCGCCCACGCCTCGACCGAAGGAATCGCGCACCACATTCCCGCCTATGCGGGCGAATCCATGCGTCGCGAACTGGACGCACTCGACGCCGCGCTCGGCAATCCGCAAAAGCCGGTCGTCGGCATCGTCGGCGGCTCCAAGGTCTCGACCAAGCTGGACCTGCTGAAGAACCTGGTCGGCAAGCTAGATACGCTGGCCATCGGCGGCGGCATGGCCAACACCTTCCTCTATGCACAAGGGATCGATATCGGCGGCTCTCTGGCCGAGAAGGATATGGCCGACACCGCGCGCGAGATCCTGGCGGAAGCCCAGGCCAAGGGCTGCGACATCCTGTTGCCCGTCGACGTCGTCGTGGCGACCGAGGTCAAGCCCGGCGCCGAGGCCCGCACGGTCAAGACCGGCGCAGCCCTGTCCGGCGAAGACAAGATCCTGGACGCCGGCCCTGACACCGTCGCCCGCCTGAACGCCGCCATCGACGCCTCCAAGACCCTGATCTGGAACGGTCCGCTGGGCGTGTTCGAGGTTCCGCCCTTCGACGCCGCCACCGTCGCCGCCGCCAAGCACGTCGCCGAACGCACCAAGGCCGGCGCCCTGATCGCGGTGGCGGGCGGCGGCGACACCGTCGCGGCTGTCGGTCATGCGGGCGTTGCGGCGGACCTGACCTTCGTCTCGACGGCCGGCGGCGCCTTCCTGGAATGGATGGAGGGCAAGCCCCTGCCGGGCGTCGAGGCTTTGCGCGCCTGATCGGCGGCGATGCAGGCGGATCACGCCTGCATCGTTCCCTGCGAAATGCCCGTGCGGCCGCTGTAACACGGCGTGACTTCGGCGCGTCTCACGGCTAGTCTCGCGCCCAATTAAAAAAGACTATTCGGCTCAGGAGACTATTATCATGGCGCGCATCACGCTGCGACAGCTGCTCGACCACGCGGCAGAGAACGACTACGGCCTGCCGGCCTATAATATCAACAACATGGAGCAGGGCCTGGCGATCATGGAGGCGGCCCATGATGTCAACGCCCCCGTCATCATTCAGGCCTCGCGCGGCGCCCGCAACTACGCCAACGACATCGTCCTGGCCAAGCTGATCGACGCCTTGGCCGAGCTTTATCCGCACATCCCGGTCTGCATGCACCAGGACCACGGCAACGGCCCGGCGACCTGCGCCACCGCCATCCAGTACGGCTTCACCAGCGTCATGATGGACGGTTCGCTGGAAGAGGACGCCAAGACCCCCGCCTCCTACGAATACAATGTCGACGTCACCCGTCGCGTCACCGAAATGGCCCACGCCTGCGGCGTCTCGGTCGAGGGTGAACTGGGCGTCCTGGGCTCGCTGGAGACCGGCATGGGCGAGGCCGAAGACGGCCACGGCTTCGAAGGCAAGCTGGATCACTCGCAACTGCTGACCGACCCGGATCAGGCCGTCGACTTCGTCGCCGCCACCAAGGTCGACGCCCTGGCCATCGCCATGGGCACCAGCCACGGCGCCTACAAGTTCACGCGCCAGCCGGACGGCGACGTCCTGGCCATGAATGTGATCGAGGAAATCCATCGCCGCCTGCCCAACACCCACCTGGTGATGCACGGCTCATCGTCCGTGCCGCAGGATCTGCAGGACATCATCAACGCCTATGGCGGCGAGATGCCCCAGACCTGGGGCGTGCCGGTCGAGGAGATCCAGCGCGGCATCAAGCACGGCGTGCGCAAGGTCAACATCGACACCGACAACCGCATGGCCATCACCGGCGCCATCCGTAAGGCGCTGATCGAGAAGCCGGGCGAGTTCGATCCCCGCTACTATCTGAAGCCTGCCAAGGAGGCGATGAAGAAGCTCTGCATGGAGCGTTATCAGCAGTTCGGCTGCGAGGGTCAGGCCGCCAAGATCCGCCCGCTCTCCACCGCTCAGATGGCCAAGCGCTACGCCGCGGGCGACCTTGATCCATCGTTCCGCGGCGCCGCCGTCAAGGCTGCCTGATAAGTCTCAGACCGGGTAGCGGCGCGACAGTTCGTACCGCACCCGGTCTTCTTCCCGCCGCGCCATGTCCAGGGCGTCGCTGGCGTCACGCGCATTGCGGCGTGCATCGCGGATTTCCCCGCGCACTTCCTGAATACGATTTCGGATTTTCTGGCGCTCCTCGTCGGATAAGCCGTTCTGGCGCAGTTCCGCCTGTTTGGCCTCCAGCTTGTCCTCGCGGTTCTCGATCCGCGAAATGGCGCTGTTCAGCGCGCTCTGGGCGGATTCAACCGCCGTCACCACCTCATACAGGCGTCGTCCGTCACGATAGGCGGGCAAGAACTCCGCTTCTTCTTCCGGGCGACAGACGCCGTAGTAGGTATTTCCCGCCCTGCCCTCGCTCCAGCCGCGCTGGAAGGTGCAATAGCTCCGCAATCCATCCTCGCGCGCGGACTGATAAGCGCCGGGATTGGGCGCAACCTGATATTTGGCGCAGGCCTTGGCGTGGTCTTCCAGCCGCGTCACGGGATAGCCTGACGCCCCATCGGCATAGCCCTTTTCACCCCAGGCGCCAGCCAGGCACTCGTCCTTGCTCATGGTCGTGCAGCTTGTCAGCAGGGCCGCCGCAGCCGCCCCGACGCTGACGATCAAAAAACGTCTCATCGGAAATCCCCTACGCCCCGGCCTACTATCAGACGACGCCGCACCGTCGCGCAAGCGCTTCGACGTGCTACATCCGCAGCTGGAGACCGCCTTGCCCGAACACCTGCCCGAACCCGATCTGCCCGACGACGAAGACGCCGCAGCCGCTGAAGTGCTGGAGGCGCGGATCGAGGTATCCGGCGTCCGTCTGGACAAGGCGCTGACCACGGCCTTTCCCACCCTGTCGCGCGCACGGCTTCAAGCGCTGCTGGCCGAAGGCGCCGTCAGCCGTGACGGCGTGGCCCTGACCACCGGGTCGGCCAAGGCCCAACCCGGCCTCTACGCCGTCGCCCTGCCGCCCGTCGCGCCCGCCACGCCCCAGCCGGAAGCCATTCCCCTGACCGTCCTCTACGAAGACGCCGACCTGATCGTCATCGACAAGCCTGCGGGCATGGCCGCCCATCCGGCGCCCGGCTGCGAGACCGGCACGCTGGTCAACGCCCTTCTGGCCCATTGCGGCGACAGCCTTTCGGGCATCGGCGGGGTCGCCCGCCCCGGCATTGTTCACCGTCTGGACAAGGACACCTCTGGCGTCATGGTCGCCGCCAAGACCGATCGCGCTCACCAGGGCCTGTCCGCCCTGTTCGCCGCCCATGACATCGAGCGCACCTACATCGCCCTGACGCGCGGCGCTCCCTCGCCCGTAAAAGGCCGGATCGAAACCCGCATCGGCCGTTCCAATGGCGATCGCAAGAAGATGGCCGTGCTGAAATCCGGGGGGCGTGAGGCGATCACCGACTATGTCGTCCAAGCCGTCTTCGGAGAACCGGCCAAGGCTGGCGGCGCGCCAATGGCCGCCCGCTTGGCCTGCACCCTGCACACCGGACGCACCCATCAGATCCGCGTTCACATGGCGTCCAAGGGTTCGCCCTTGCTCGGCGATCCGGTCTATGGCTCCGGCAGCCCCGCCGCCCCCGTCCGCGCAGCCATCGCCGAAGCTGGGCTGGCTCGTCAGGCTCTGCACGCCGCCGTGCTCGGCTTCGTCCACCCCGTCACCGGCCAACCGCTCCGCTTCGAAACCCCGCCCCCGGCTGATATGCAGATGCTCGAAACCCTTCTGACCACGCTCTGAAAGGCGCCGACCGATGGCCGACACAGAAATCCGCGACAACGCCGACCGTCATCAGTACGAACTGCCCGTCGAGGGCGAGATCGCCGTCGTCACCTACAATCTGTCGCCGCCCAATCTGATGATCACCGAGACATTGGTGCCTCAGCCGCTCGAAGGTCGCGGCATCGCCAGCCGCCTTGCCAAGCACGTCATCGAGGACGCCCGCGCGCGCGAACTGCTGATCCTGCCCGTCTGCCCCTTCTTCGCCGCCTATTTCCAGAAACACCCTGAACTCGCGGAGGTGGTTCACCCCACCTATCGCACCATTCTGGGCCTCTGACCCGCCTATCCACATCGTGACTTGTCGCCAAGTAGGTCTTGAATAGAAACTTACCAACCCTATATGAGCCCGTTGATGGTCCCGGTGCGGCGCGGCGTGGCGGCGACTGTCACGCTTTCGTGTGACCATTCGCCTCTAAAAATAGGGGCAACTCATCACCATCTGGTTGGTTGAGGGGAGAGGCTTCGGCGCACATGCGGTGGTCGAGGACGAAGAGCCCGCTCGTTCAAGACGGTCGGAGGGACCATTATATGGCTGCCAATAGTACGCTCGCGGTGATGTCGCCTGAACAGGGCCTGTCGCGTTATCTGACGGAAATCCGCAAGTTTCCGATGCTGACCAAGGACGAGGAGTTCATGCTCGCCAAACGTTGGTCCGAGCATCAGGACCCCGAGGCCGCCCACCGCCTTGTAACCTCGCACCTTCGTCTCGTGGCCAAGATCGCCATGGGCTATCGCGGCTACGGCCTGCCGATCGGCGAAGTGATTTCCGAGGGCAACGTCGGTCTGATGCAGGCCGTCAAGAAGTTCGACCCCGACAAGGGTTTCCGCCTGGCCACCTACGCCATGTGGTGGATTCGCGCCTCGATCCAGGAATACATCCTACGCAGCTGGTCGCTCGTGAAGATGGGCACGACCGCCGCGCAGAAGAAGCTGTTCTTCAATCTGCGCAAGGCCAAGAGCCAGATTTCGGCCTTCGAGGAAGGCGACCTGCACCCCGAACACCTCTCCGCCATCGCCACCAAGCTAGGTGTGACCGAGGAAGAGGTGACCAACATGAACCGCCGTCTCGGCGGCGACGCCTCGCTCAATGCGCCGCTTCGCGCCGATGGCGAAAGCGAATGGCAGGATTGGCTGGCGGACGACACGGCCGTCTCTCAGGAGACCCAACTCGCCGACGACGAGGAGAAGGGCATCCGCATGAGCCTGCTTCAGGAGGCCATGGAAGAGCTGACTGACCGCGAGAAGCACATCCTGACCGAACGCCGCCTGAAGGACGATCCGGTCACTCTGGAAGAACTCGCCGGTCAGTATGGCGTGTCGCGTGAACGCGTGCGTCAGATCGAGGTCCGCGCCTTCGAGAAACTGCAAAAGGCCATGCGCGCCGCCGCCGAAGAGCGGAACCTGGTCGACGCCTGACCTTAAGCCTGTCGCCTGCGCCTCAGGACGCCTTGGCCATCGGCTGGGCGTCTGCGGCGCGGGCGGCGTTCACCACCGCATTCACCGGCTGCAGCAATCCGGCCTTGGTCACTTGCCCGGTCGCCAGATAGGCCTGCAGCGTGGCCACCACCATCACAAGCTTGGCGTCCGACGCCTTGATCGCCAGACTGTTCAACGTCTCGGCCTGCTGGCGAATGGCGCGCGTGGCCTGGGACGGATCCTGCTCGAACTGCGACAGGGCGGAGACGAGGATACGTGTCGCCTGATCGCGCATTTCCGCCGCCCCGCCAGCCGCGCCATCGCTACGGCGCTTTTTGGCCCCGGTGTATTCGCCCGAGTTGAAGCGTCTGCGATCCGGCCCGACATAGCCGACCGCCTCGATCCACGGGCGGGGCTTCAGGGCGACATTCTCGACCCGTTTGAACAGGTCGCCGGTCGTGAAGGGCTTTCTCAGAAACTCATGGACGCCGGCGTCGCGCGCGCCCTTGATGGCGGCGGCCGTCGCCTCGCCCGTCACCATGATGATGGGCGACATCCGGCACGACATGCTGGAGCGCCGCACGCGCCGCGTCAGGGTCTCGCCGTTCAGCGTCTCGCCCGACCTTTCGGTGAAGATCACGCCCGGCTCGACGTCGCGCAGCAGCTCCAGCGCCCGTTCCTCGTCGCTCTCGCTATAGACCTCGCGCGCGCCCATGCCCTTGATGATGTCGGTCAGCAACCGGACGGCCGACGCATTGGGATCGACGATCACCACCCGCCTTATCGCGGGCTCTATGCGGCTCAGGGTTCTGGCGTTGGTTGAGAACACGTCCGGCTCCGGGTTGGAGCCTTATGCTTACCGCCCCTGGGTTAAAGCCTGTTGAATCCGCCGTTACGCCCGATCAGCCCTGAAACGGATCGCGCATCAGTATGGTGTCGTCCCGCTCAGGGCTGGTCGACAACAACGCCACCGGCGCGCCGATCAGCTCTTCGATCCGACGCACATATTTGATGGCGTTGGCGTTGATGTCCTTGAAGCTGCGTACACCGGCCGTGCTTTCGCTCCAGCCTTCCAGTTCCTCGAACACCGGCTCGGCGGCGCCCTGGGCCTTCAGGCTGGAGGGCAGATAGTCCAGCACCTCGCCATCGACCTTGTAGCCGACGCAGATCTTCAGCGTCTTCAGCCCGTCCAGCACGTCCAGCTTGGTCAGGGCGATCCCGTCGATGCCATTGATCGCCACTGACTGACGCACCAGCACGGCGTCGAACCAGCCGCAGCGGCGCGCGCGCCCGGTGTTCACCCCGACCTCGCGGCCCACGGTCGCCAGATGCTCGCCGACCTCATCGTCCAGTTCGCAGGCGAACGGCCCCTCGCCCACCCGCGTCGTATAGGCCTTCACGATGCCCAGAACATAGCCGACGCCGCGTGGACCGACGCCCGACCCCGCCGCCGCCTGTCCCGCCACGGTGTTGGAGCTCGTGACATAGGGATAGGTGCCGTGATCCACGTCCAGAAATGCGCCCTGCGCCCCCTCGAACAGCACGCGCTTGCCGTCCTTCTGCGCCTGATCCAGCACGCGCCAGGCCGGCTTCACATAGGGCAGAATCTTGGGCGCGATCTCCAGCAGCTGGCCCAGCAGCGCCTCGGGATCGATGGGTTCCAGCCCCAGGCCCGCGCGCAGCGGATCGTGGTGTGAGCGCAAGCGGTCGATCTTGACCTTCAGATCGTCTTCGTTGGCCAGGTCGCAGACGCGGATGGCGCGACGGCCCACCTTGTCTTCATAGGCCGGGCCGATGCCGCGTCCGGTCGTGCCGATCTTGGCGCCCGGCGCGCTCGCCGCCGCCTCGCGCGCCACGTCCAATGCGGGGTGAACCGGCAGGATCAGACAGGCGTTGTCGGCGATGGTCAGGATGTCGGGCGTGATCGCCACCCCTTGCGCCTGAATCTTCTCGATTTCGCCGACCAGATGCCAGGGGTCCACCACCACGCCATTGCCGATGATCGATGGCTTTCCCTGCACCACGCCCGAAGGCAGCAGCGCCAGCTTATAGACCTTGCCGTCCACGACCAGCGTATGGCCCGCGTTATGCCCGCCCTGGAACCGCACCACCATGTCGGCGCGGTTGGACAGCCAGTCCACGATCTTGCCCTTGCCCTCGTCGCCCCACTGAGCGCCGACCACCGCCACGTTCGCCAAAGCACTTCTCCGCCCAAGCACTCTCCTTAAGAGAATGCGTCAAAATCATCGGGAACGCGGCAACGGCGCGGCGACCCGAACGCGGGCGCAGCCTATAGCCGGGGAATCGCCGAATGTCCCCTCAGGGTGCTGACTTTTTGGGCCGGTAGTCGCGCTTGTCGATACAGGCGTCGTATGTGGCCCGGTCGATCTTGATCCAGTCCGTCTTGTTGATACCCCGCCATCCCTTGGTCGCTGGACTGAACGGATAGGCGGACGCCATCTTGATCCAGCGATCCTGCTCGTCGGCGATTAACCTTATTTCCGACGCGACCTCAGCCAGGTCCTGATCGCGACAGAACAGCAGAGCCACATCATAGGCATTCCGATGCGCCATCTGGATCACGTCCAATGCAATCCGGACGTCTATACCCTTCTCGTCGCCGTCCAGAAACGTATGAATCGTGCCGTCAGGCAGCTTCACCTGCTTGTTTCGGTATCGTAGCGGTCTGGTGCAGATATAGGCGCCTTCACGTCCCATCTGCGCGCCTTTGGCCGTCCAGAAATGATGCCAAAAAGGGTTGTCTGCCGCATCCGGAACCCCGGTGTAAAACCTCATACCCTCCACCTGCCAACCTTGACCCGCACATACCGCTTTCGTTAGGGCGACGGGGTCGTAGTTTAGAAACGGATAGCCGAAGGCGGCTTTTGCGCTGTGAAACAGATTCTGACCGTCGAAAAATGCGACGGCGCGTTTTGTCTGTGGAAGCTGGGCCATATCGCAAGAGTTGCGAAACTTGCACCCAAAAATCAATAACCCCGCCAGAGGCCTCTTGCGAGGCGTGTCCGGCGGGGAAAAAGTGATAGCCGCTATATGGCAATCCAACGTCTGATAATCAACTTCAATTTAAACACCTATCGCCGTCTCGAACGCCCATTCCAGCCAGGGCGTCGCCGCGATCACATCGGCCGTCTCGACCGTGCATCCGCACCACAACCTCAGGCCCGGCGGCGCATTGCGGTGCGGCTCCATGTCGAACACGGCCGCCTCGTTTTCCAGCAGGGCCTTGAAGCGCGAGACGAAGGCTTTCTGCGCCTTGTCATCCAGGCGGGTCACGCGCGGATCGACGAACTTCAGGCACACCGAGGTCGTCGAGCGGATGTCGGGCCGTTCGGGCAGGAAGTCGATCCAGTCGGTCCTATCCACCCACGCCGCCAGCGCCGCATAGTTGGCGTCCGTCCGCCGGATCAGTTCGCTCAAGCCCCCGATGTCGCGCGCCCAGCCCAGGGCGTCGATCCAGTCTTCCAGCGTCAGAACCGAGAAGGTGTTGATCGCCACCCCATCCGCCAGCGCCCGGTCGAACCGGCCCTGACCATCGGTCAGACGCAGCAGCTTGGGAATCGGCCGATCCGGTCGATAGGTGTCCAGCCGCTCCACCGCGCGCGGCGACAGCGCCATCACCCCGATGCCCGCCTCGCCGCCCAACGCCTTCTGGAAGCTGAACGTCACCACATCCAGCTTGTCGTACGGCAGCGGCATGGCGAAGGCGGCCGAGGTGGCGTCGCAGATGGCCAGCCCCTCGCGGTCGTCCGCGATCCAGTCCGCGTCGGGCACCCGCACGCCCGACGTCGTGCCGTTCCAGGGGAAGATCACGTCCTTGGACCAGTCCGCGCGCGACAGGTCGGGCAGTTCGCCCCACGGCGCGGTCAGGGCCTCGGGCTCCAGCCCCAGATGATCCTTCACGTCCGCCAGCCAGGTCAGGCCGAAGTTCTCATAGGCCACCACCTGCACCGGCCGTGCGCCCAGCATCCCCCACAGCGCCGCCTCGACCGCGCCCGTGTCGGACCCCGGCGTATAGAGCATCACATGGCTGTCGGGGACCTCCAGCACCTCGCGCGTCAGGCGCAGACCATGGGCGAACCACTCGACCACCTCCGGCGCGCGGATGCCGCGCCCCAGCAGGTCGGAGGGCAGGCCGCCCAGCGCATAGCCCGCGCGTTTGGCCGTCGGTCCGGCCGAGAACCACGGCCGCGCCGGCTTCACATCGGGCTTCACAGTCATGATCGTCTCCTCGCCCGGCGCGCTCAACGCCCCGGCGTATAGGGCCGCTTGGCGCGCCAGTCCTCGGCGAATTGGGTCAGCGCGGCGTCAGGCTCGTCCGGCAGCGTGACCACCAGCTTGGCCAACAGATCCCCGCGCCGCCCCTGGGCGAAGGCGCCGCGCCCCTTCAGCCGCAGCACCTTGCCCGAGTTCGAGCCGGCCGGGACCGTCATCTGCACCGCCCCTTCCGGCGTCGGCACGCGCACCTTGGCGCCCAGCACCGCATCGGGCACCGAGATCGGCAGATCCATCGTCAGGTCCGCGCCTTCGCGGCGATAGATCGGGTGCGCCTCGATCTTGAGCTCGATCAGGGCGTCGCCGTTCTCGGCCCCGCGCCCCGGCGCTCCCTGCCCGCGCAGACGGATGGTCTGGCCGTCCGACGCCCCCTTGGGTATGGTCACGTCCAGCGTGCGCCCGTCCGAGAACTGAATCCGGCGCGTCGCCCCGGCGATGGCGTCTTCCAGGCTGATGTCCAGCGTCGCCTTGACGTCCTGGCCGCGCGCGGTGAAATCCCGCGCCCCGCGCTGACGCCCCCCGCCGCCGAACATGCCAAACAGATCGTCCAGATCGACGCCTTCGAAGTTGGCGCGCCCGCCCGGCCCGCCGCCCTGACCAAAGGGACCGCCCCCCTGACCGAACGGATTGCCTCCCGCGCGTCCCCCGCCGCTTCCGCCAAAGCCGCGATACTGTTCGTTGCCGTCGCCGTCGATCTGGCCCGCGTCGTATTTGGCGCGCTTGTCCTTGTCGCCCAGGATGTCGAAGGCGGCGGTCACGCGCTTGAACTTGTCCTCGGTGATCTTGTCGCCGGGGTTCTTGTCGGGGTGCAGTTCCTTGGCGAGCTTGCGGTACGCCTTCTTGACCTCGTCCGCGCTCGCGCCCTTCGAAACGCCCAGTTCCTTATAGGGGTCGCCTGCCACGTCCGTTGTCGCTCCAACTGAAAACCGATGGGCCGTCAGTTAAGCCATGCCCCCGCCTCCGCAAAGGGCCGGGTCCGTCATATTTCGTCAGAGGGGCCCGATTTCCAGCGCGACCGACGCCTCCACGCCCCAGCCAAAGCCACCGCCCCATTGCGCGACGGCGATCCGGGCCTCGCTCCCGGCCCCCTGCGGAAAGTCCGCCGCGAACGCCGCCGCCGGATACAGCAGGCTGCTCCCCTCCACCTCGAACCTCCTCACCACAACGTCGCCGTCCAGCACCCTGACCCGGAACCGCAGCGGATCGACCTCGGCCGGCTCCCCGTCCCAGCCGTCGCCATAAAGGCGCACGCGCGGCGTCCAGCGCACGATCCGCCCAGCCTCGGTCGCCTCGACCGCCGGAGCGCGCGGCGACCACGGCCGCGCATGGACGCCCCCCGGGGCGAAGTCGATCTCCCGAAACCCGCCGCCGCCCGGCGCCGCGCCCGCCGGTCCTGCGCGACAGACCAACGGCAGCCCCCGCTCGTTTCGCCCGATCTCGGCCCGCGCAAGCCGACCATCCAGAAAAACCGCCGTCGCCCCTTGCGGCGCTCCGGCTCGCATCTCGACCTCGGTTCCCTGCTGCGCCCGCAGCAGGTTCGTCAGCCTCCACGTTCCCGGCCCGACCAGGGCGGCGGATAGATACTGGATCACCTCCCACCCCGCCGCCGTCTCGACCGCCAGGGCGTTGGCCCCACCCAGCACCGCCGTCTCCACCGCGCTTTCCGGCTCCCCGCCTTCGATCCGCACGACCACCGCATTGGCCGCGTCCCAACGATGACGCACGCCAGGCGCCAGCGCCTGAGCCAGCGTCCCCACCATGGCCGACGCCTCCATGTCGGCGCGCGGCGTCAGGACATCGGCGTTTGCGCCGGCGTGCAGCCGCATCGCCCGCCAGGGGTCCGCCGCCGCCGCGACCAGGGGCCGCCCGTCGTCCTCCATCCCCATCAGCGGCGGCAGGTCCAGCAGTTTCAGGAAAGGCGCCCCGACCACCGTCGGCGCCTCGCCGCCGCGCCAGCCGCCATCGTCCTCCTGTTGGGCCCGGTCCGTCACCGGCTCCAACTCGGCAGAGGGCGTCTCGTCCGCCGTCGTCCGCACCACCCGCCAGTCGCCGGCCCGCCCCTCCAGCCGCAGCACGTCCCCCGGCTCCAATTGCATCGCCTCCAGCGGCCCCAGCGCCACGGTCACGGCCTCCAAGCCGCCCCCCGCCAGCACGTCCTGCGCCGCCGCCATGGCCAGGCCGCCGCCGCACGCCACCGGCAAATCCAGGTCCACCCCGCCCCCGGTTGCTTCCGCGTCGTCGGACCGCACCACCACCGCCCCGGTCTGATAGTCCGCCGTCTCGTCGATGTAGCGCACCCGCGCTGTCGAAGGCCGCGCCTCAAGCGTCCTGGTCGCGCTGACCGATGCGCCGCGCTCGGGCAGGGCCAGCGCATCGGCCGTCAGTTCGCCCTCTACCGGCCCCCGCCCCCTGACCGCGACCCGCCCGGCCCGTTCCGCCGCCACCGCATCGAAGGCGGCGAGCAGCGGCTCCAGCGCGTCGCGCGTCCGCATCGGCCGGTCGATGACATAGCCGGCCGCCGCCCCTTGGACGCCCTCGACCGACATTTCGTCCGGCCCCAGGCCGCCCCGCGCCAGCACCGCCGCGATCAGGTCGCAGCCATCGCCCGCCAGCCGTCCATTCAGCCAGTGTCCGGCCCGCCACGCCCCTGCGTCGGCCCAGACGTCGGCCCGCGCCGGAAACGCCGGATAGGGCCTGGCGTCCCAGCACCAGGCGTCCGCCGCCTCCAGCATCCGCCCGCCATAGACCGCCGATGTCGGATTGTTCTCAGCCTTGCCGAAATGCCTCAGCACCGCCTCCAGCGCCGCCCTCTGCACCCCATCGTCGCGCACGCCGGTCGAGGCCGGCGGCAGCTGGCTCTCGCGGCTCTTGGGGTCCTGGAACAGGTTCGGCGCATTGCCGCCCCGGTCCACCGCCGCGCAGCCGAACTCCGACAGCCGGATCGGCTTCATTCCCGGAACCCAGGACGTGGGCGTCGCGCTTCGGACCCCGCCCGGCCGATCATGGCGCCAGTTCGACCACCACCCCATCAGGTCCTTGGGCCGAAACACCCAGTCTTCGCCATGCGCCCCATCGACGATGGGCGTCCTTGCCTGCGCCGCCCGATCCGCATCGCTGGCGTAGAACCAGTCGAACCCGTCGCCGCCCGCGACGCCAGCCGCCAGATAGGCCGCGTCCGCCGCCCCCGTCCAAGCGCCCGCATCCACCCCGCCCTCGCCCGCGCGCCAGTCGCTCAGCGGCGGATACCAGTCGATCGCGACGTAATCGATGTTCGGATCGGCCCACAGCGGATCCAGATGGAACACCACCTCCCCGCCCCGCTGCCATCCGAAGTATTCGCTCCAGTCGGCCGCATAGGACAGCTTGACCCCCGCCCCGACCACCGCCCTGCATTCCGCCGCCAGCGCCCGGAACTGCCGAACCGCCGGAAAGCCCCCGTCCGCATCCCGCGTCCCGGTCACGCCCCGCATCTCAGAGCCGATCAGCAGGCCGTCCGCCCCCTCCTCCGCAGCGATCCGCGCATAGTGCAGCGCCATCCGTCGCAAACCCCAGTCATCGACCCCGCCGAACAGCGCCGCCATCTCGGCCGTCGCTCCGGCGCCGTCCTGGCCCGCCACGCGCCCCCGCCACGGATATCCGGGGCAGTCCATGAAGACGAACGGATACAGCGTCACCTCCAGCCCCCGCGCCTTCAGCTCCCGGATCGCCTGACGCACGCTGTCGTCCGACGGCGTCCCGCCATAGGCCGGCGTCCCGCCCACCTGGCTGACGACATAGGCGTCCTCGCGCGCCAGCCCCGCCACCGACCAGGCGTGCGGCTCGGTCGGCTTGTCGCGTCGCTCCACGCCTGGGCGCACCCGGCATTCCCCCGCTCTCGGATCGCTGCCGAACCAGCCGACCACCAGACTGACCCGCTTCAGGTTCGGCAGTTGCGCCTGAAGCTGATCCAGCGATGCCAGCAGGTCCGCCCGCCCCTCGCCGTTGTGCACATTCTCCGCCGTCGTCCGCGTCAGCCCCTCGCGGCGCAGCACAGCCTCGGTCGCCAGGGCGAACTCCCCCGCGCCGGGGATCAGACACACGCCTTCCAGCAAATCCTCCAACCGGGGCGCCGCCCCCCTGGGTCGCCGAAACACCTCGAAGCTCAGTTGCGGAACACGGTCCCCGAACGGCCCCAGCGGCAGGTCCTCGAACACCACATAGGCTGTGCCGCGATAGGCGGGCGCCCCACCGGATCCGCCTGTGGATCCGGCTTGAGAAGCGCCTTCCACCGCCTCGATCAGCGGATCGGGCGTCTGGTCCTCGCCTCCGCGATGCACGCGCATGACGACGCCGTTCATGTCCATCGGCCGCCCATCGGCCCAGACCCGGCCGATCCCGTCGATCTCGCCCTCGCACAGGGCCACGGCGAAGCTCAGGGAATAGGTGTAGTCGACCGTCTTGGGCCCGCCCTTGCCCGCCCGCCCCTTGGTCTTGCCTTCCAGGAACCGCGCGGCCCAGATCACCTGGCCTGTCACCCGCGCCCGACCAAAGACGCAGGCCATCGGCGATCCCTCCGCCGTCCCCTGCACCTTCAGCGTCTCGATGCGCGGCCCGATCTGACGCGCCGGCCCCAGCGATCCGACCACGCGATTGTCGATCGCCCGGCCGATGGTCGCTCCGATCACCCGGCCGATCCCGCCCCCGACCTGCTGCCCGACCGCGCTCAGTACGACTTGCGCCATGCTTTTAAACTCCCTCATCCTCGGTCAACGAGGCGGCGCACGCCGCCGACGCCGAACCGGGAACAGGAAAGCGGAACACGGCGACCAGCCGCCTTCGCCACCACGCCCCCATCCAGCTTTCGACCACCGCCCGCCCCCAGTAGGCGTGGATCATCTTCGGCTCCGGGCCGCCGGCGTCGCTCAGGATGGCGCAATGCTTCGCCGCCGCCCCCGGCGACATCCGAAACAGAAGCACGTCGCCCGCCCGCATCTCGTCGATCGCCGCCGGCCTCAGCCACCGCCCCGCCGCTTCCAGCAGCGTCTCGCGCCCGCCCGTCTCGGCCCAGTCCGCCGAATAGGCCGGGATCGCTTCGGGCTCCTCGCCCACCACCTCGCGCCACACCCCGCGCACCAGCCCCAGACAGTCCGCGCCCACGCCCTTCACGCTGGCCTGATGGCGATAGGGCGTCCCCAGCCACGACCGGGCGGCGGCGACCTCAGCGCCGCCCCTCACCGCCGGCTCCCGCCGTCGTTCCGCGCGCCGCCCGCCGGATAGGCCGTCAGGAAATCGTCGCCCGGCACATCGGGGAAGCCGCGAAAGTTGACGCCGTTCGCAAACGTCCCGACGCAGGTGTCCCACCGCTTGTCGCAGACCCGCCCCGCCGCCTCCGCGACCCCGCACCGCTGGTCCCCCAGCCGCGCGTCGCACATCCGCCCATAGGTCCGCCCGACCACCCGCTCCAGCCTGGCCAGCGGCCCCTCAAGCTCGGCGACGAACGTCCCTGCGCTCAGGCCGTTCGAAGGACGATAGCCCTCAAGGGCGTTCTCGCGCCTGATCCGCGCCAGCGTTCCGACCCACAGCCGCACCTTCAGCGTCGTCTGCGTCCAGTCCACGCGCCACAGCTCGACCGACGCCTGGTCGTACAGTCCCGCCGCCACGTCCGCCTCGGTGATCGCCGCATCGTCCAGCGCCCCCGCCGCCGATACGGATCCGGCCGCCAGCCCCACGGCGCTCTCGCCTGCCCCCGCCGTCCAGCCGCTGGCGGCGCGACAGACCACCCCGTCCACCACCAGATCGCGGTCGTGATCGGTGAACCCCATCGTTGCGCCGTCCGCGCGCCTCAGTCGCCACACATGACAAAGCGTCGCCGCCCCGCTCTCGACGCGGGCGGCCAAATCTTCCGGTATGTGTCTCATGTTCGCTTTCGCTCAGTGGTCAGCGGCGAGCCTCAGACCCGCACCTCGATCAGCGGAACGGCCGCCATCCGCCCGGCCTCGAAACTCTCCAGCGTCGTCTCGATCCGGTCCGTGTCGAACCGGACCGGCGTGTCGAATACAAAGCCCGCCGTCACCGGCGCCCTCGCCCCCGGCGCGCTCGCCAGCGTCACCCGTCCCGTCGCGACATCGACCGTGAACGCCGTGGTCTCGACCCCGCCGACGGCGACGCGCACCGACCCCGCGACCGGCTTGGTGATCGCCCGCGCCACGTCGCCATAGGCCTTGGCCAGGTCGAAGCGGGTCCGCGCCCCATCCCCCACGCCCAGCGCCTGGTCTTCGGGCGCCGGCGTCCCGCCCGGCGCGCATGATTTGAAGTCGGCGAAATCCCTGAACCGAAATCCGTAAAGCCGCCCCCGCCGCGCCTCGAAGAAGGCGGTCAATTCCGCCATGTCGTCCAGCGATCTCAGGTTCGCCCCGATCAGATACCGCCTGCGCCCCAGCGCCCACGGCGTCGACCGCCGCTCGAACCCCGACGCCAGCGTCGTGATCTCCGTCCGACGCTCCACCCCGCCGGTCGAGCCGAACGCCAGTCGCGCCGGCAGCCGCACCTCGTGAAAGGCGCCCATGGTCACTCTCCTGTTGTGCAACGCCGCCTTCCCGGTCCAATCCTTGGCGGCGGCGCTCGGGCCGCCCTCTCGGGACCCCAGACCTTGCGCGGCGAAATCCTCAGCTACGATCCGTTGACCGGCGATGGCCTGATCAGCGGCGACGACCTTCTGCGCTACGCCTTCACATCGACGACCGCCGATCTCGAACCCGGTCGCCGCGTTGATTTCGTCGTTCAGGACGACCGGGCTGTCAGCCTGATGGTGCTGCGCGAGGGGCCCTTGCCGCCCGCCCTCCATGCGCCCGAGCCGGACCTCGGCCTGTGGGGCTATTTCGTCCGCTGCGTCACCGACTTCTATATCGAGGGCGAGGGCCGCGCCCGGCGCAAGGAATACTGGTCCTTCGCTCTGTTTCAGTTCCTGATCCTGATGCTCTCGTTCATCCCGATCGTCGGCCTGGCCATCGCCGACGCCGACGCGGGGACAGGCATCGAAATCTGGGCCGTCGCCTGGATCTGCATCGTCGCCCTGGTCTATTTCGGCCTTATCATTCCGGGGTTTGCGTCACAATCCGCCGATTTCACGACGTCGGTTTCAGCGGCTGGATGATCATGATCGGCCTCATTCCCTATGTGGGCGGCCTGTTCGTCTTCATCGTCAGTCTGCTGCCGTCTCAGCCGTGCGTGAACCTCCACGGCGCGCCGCCGAAAGGCATGGGTCAAATCCGGCTTTGAGAGAAATTCTCAGGAACCCTTCGCCAAGCTTGACCTTCCAGTCTTTCCCGGCGCACGTCGTCCGGCGATGTTCGCAAACTGCCGCTCGGCGGCGACAATCAAGGAGACCTCCGTGCGCGGTGAAATTCTCAGCTACGACGCCGTCACCGGCGCCGGTCTGATCAGCGGCGACGACGGCGCGCGTTACGACTTCACCTCCGACGCGCTTCAGTCGCCCGCCGTGCCCGCCGCCGGCGTGCGCGTCGACTTCGTGCCCGAAGGCGCCGTCGCCACCCAGATCCTGATCCTGGCCGGCGCCCCCACCGCCACCGGCGTGGCCGGGGGCTACGCCGCCTCGGCCGCCGTGGGCGCGCCAGGCTCGGGCTTCGACTTCCAGTCCGCCATGCTGTCGTTCGAAGGCCGCCTGCGCCGCTCGCACTTCTGGATCGGCTGGCTGATCCTGTTCGGCGTCAACATCGTCATCAGCTGGATTCCGATCATCAATCTGTTGGGCGTCGTCCTGATCTGGCCGAACCTGGCCCTTTCGGTGAAGCGCCTGCACGACATGGGCAAGACCGGTTGGCTGATCGCCATCCCCTGGGTCGGCTCGGTCATCGCCTTCGCCGCCGGCTTCGCCATGGTCATCGCCGCAGCCGTCGCGAACGGCTATTCGGAAGACTATTACGAGGGCAATCCCGCCGCCGTCTTCGCTCTGATGGGCCCGGCCTTCGGCCTGTTCGCCATCGCCGGCCTGTTGGGCCTGGCCTTCCTGCTGTGGATCGGTCTGGTCGACAGCCAGAAGGGCGAAAACCGCTTCGGCCCGAACCCCAAGGGCGAGTGAGCTAGCACGGGTGAATGGTGATGCCTGAATCGTGAGCGGAAGGCGGCGCACTTGCCAACGCCGCATCCCCAATCACGATTCACCATTCACCTTTCACCCGTCATCACATCCGCCGCGCGCCCAAGCTCACCGCACGCGCCAGCATCTGGGCGATCTGCGCCTCGGACCGCAGCAGGGCCGGCGCCCCGCCGTCCACCGCCACATTGACCGTCACCCCACCGCCGGAAACCGGCCCGATCTCGCCGCCCGTCGCCGGCCGAAACACCTCCGGCCCGCGCTCGCCGACCAGATAGGCGCCGCCGCCCAGCACCGGCCCGCCGTCCGCCCTCGCCCCGCCGAAACTGGACATGGCCGCCTGGATCGCCCTGCTCAGTCCGCCGCCCGGGCCGCCCTGCGCCCCCGCCGCCGCATTGACCGCATTCAGCATCGTCCGCGCCAGTTCGGCCAGCGACACTTCCCCGTCCGCCGCCGCCCGCGCCAGCGACCGCGTCAGGCTGTCGCCCGCCCGTCCGAAGGCGTCCTGGATAGCGTCAGCCGCCTCCCTCGCCGGCGCCTTCAGCGCCTCCAGCGCCGCCCCGGCCTCGGCGGCCTTGATCGCGACCTGATCGATCCCGTCCCGCCCGAACTCATCCGCCATCCGGCCAAACCTCCATCAATCGCGCCAGCCCTTCGCGCCCCAGCGGCGCCGTCCCACGCGCCGTTTGCGTCAGCATCCACCATTCCTTCAGCGACAGCCGCCAGAACGCCTCCGGCGCCACGCCCAATCCTGCCGCCAGCCCCAGCATCTCGCCCCAGGGCGTCATCGTGCGGCGGCCGCAAACGCCTGCGCCACCGCGACCGCCGCCTCGCGCGGATCAACGCCCGCCACATCCGGCGCCGTCTCCCCGCCCCCGCGCAACACCGCCGCCAAGACCACCATCAGATCGCGCGCCGACAGCGTCTTCATCCGCTCGGCGACGGCCGCCATCCCATCGACGCCCAGCCCTGTCTCGATCTCCGCCAGCGCCCCCAGCGTCAGGCAGACCCGACGCCGTTCGCCGGCCAGAACCACCTCGACCTCGCCCCTCGCCCCGTTCGCCGCCATCAGATCACGCTGAAGCCGATGGCGCCTGCGCTGGCCAGGCTCAGGGCGAACGTCGCCTCGCCCTCATGCTCGCCCGCATATTCCAGCGCCGCGACCAGGAACGGCCCCTCCAGCACGCCGAAGTCCGGCACGATCAGCCGCCACCGCTTCGCCGCCTGATCGAAGAAGGCTTCGCGCACCAAGGCGTCCGACGCCGCATCGCGGAAGATGCCCTGCCCCGATACCGCCGCCGACTTCACGCCCGCCCCCGCCAGCAGCTCGCGCCACCGCCCGGCGCTGTCGCCGTCCGTCGCGTCCACCGTCTTGGCGTTCAGCGAAATCGTCCGCGCCCTCAACCCCGCCACTGTCGTGAACGCGCCGGGCGCGCCCTCGATTTTCAGCAGCATGTCCTTGCCGGCCTGTGCCGTCATCCACCTTCTCCCACTTCCTCAGTCACCGCCCTCAGCCGCACCACCGCATAGGTCCGCCGCCCGTCCCCGGCCGGAAAGACATCGGCGAAGGTCGCTCTCAGGGTCGCCGTCCGCACGCCGTCGGCCTCCAACGTCGTCTCGTGCAGGCAGGCCCGCATCGCCGCCGCCATCGCCTTGGCCTCTTCCGATCCGGCGAAGCGCGACACGCCGGTCAGGGTCAACCGCTGCTCCACTCCGCCCCCGTCCGCCGCCACCGGCCGGCTCTCGCACCGCCCCAGCGCCAGATAGGGACACAGCGCCCCTTCCGGCGCCTGGTCGTAAACCCGCCCCTGGATCAGGGCCGACAGCGCCGGATCCGCCTTCAGCGCCGCCACCATCGCCTTCTGCAGCGCGCCTTCGTGATCCGTCATCGCGTCCGCTCCAGCTCCAGTTCGACCCGTCCGGGCCGCGGTTCGGCGATCAGCCGGATCGTCCAGTCCGCCCCGCCGAACCGCAGCACCCGTCCGACCGCCAGCCTCGGATCGGCCCGTGTCCCGGCCCGCATCGTCTCGGCCGACCGGCGCTGATCGCCCTCGCCGCGCTCGACCCGTCGCCGCGTCCCGGCGTTCAGCCAGACCGATCCCAGCGGCTGGAACGTCACGCTGCGCCCGCCGTACGGCGTCTCGGCCTCCACCGGCTGAAACAGCCCCGTCAGCACACTCACAGCCGCACCACGCGATAGGGCGCGATCCACGCCTCGACCGGCTCCACCGCCATGTCGGGATCGCCCCGCTCATAGGCCCGCAGCACCAGCATCAGGATCGCCAGCCTAAGCGGCGCGGGCGAGGTGGACGTCAGGCTCAACCCCACATCCGCCTCCACCCGCGCCCGCGCCGCCTCGATCAAGGTCTGGATCAGCCCGTCCTCGGCCTCATGCTCGACCCGCAGAAACAGCTTCGCCTCCGCCGCCGTCACCGGTTGCGCCATGGCAATCTCCATTGTCAGAAATCACGTCTCCTCCCCATGCAATGGGGAGGGGGACCACGAAGGGGTGGAGGGGCTCTTTCCATCGCACAGCTCGCGCGGTCAGAGCCCCTCCGTCACGGTGCGAAGACGCGCCGCGCCACCTCCCCGCTCCGCAGGGAGGAGACGATCAAATCAGCTCGCGCTGAACTTCATGACTTTCAAAGCGTCGAAGTTCTGCACCCCGCCGCCCACGCGCTTGGTCGTGTAGAACAGCACATAGGGCTTGGCCGAATAGGGATCGCGCAGCACCCGCACCCCCGCCCGGTCCACGATCAGATAGCCCCGCTGGAAATCCCCGAACGCGATCGACAGGCTGTTGGCCGCCACATCGGGCATGGTCTCGATCTCGGTCACCGGATAGCCCAGCAGCGACGCCGTCTCACCCAGCCGCGTCGCCGGCTGCCAGATGTAGTTCCCGTCCGCATCCTTGAACTTGCGCACGGCCGAGACCGTCTTGCGGTTCATCACGAACCGCCCGTTCGGACGATACTGGGCCTTGGGCGCATAGATCAGGTCGATCAGCCGATCCGCCGGATTGGACGTCGCGAAGCCACCCGCCGCGCCCGACGCCACATAGCCGATCTGCCCCCAGGTCTGACCGGCATCCGCCACGGTCGGATAGGCCAGGAAGCCCTTCGGCTTGTTCACCCCGTCGCCATTGACGAAGGCGGCCGTCTCCTGGGCCGCAAAGGCGTCCTCGACCTCGGCGGCCAGCCATTCGTCCAGATCGACCATGGCGTCGTCCAGCAGGGCCTGGGTCGCCGCGGGATTGGCGTACAGATCGGCCGACGGAAACTCCAGCAGGGCCAGGGTCGCCGGGTCCGTCTCCGGTCGCGCGGCGGTTTCCGCCACCCAGCCCGAGGCCACGCCCGCCGTCGACACCGGCTTTCGGAACACGCCCGCCGCCACGGTCCGCACCGTGGCGATCTCGCGCATCGGCGACGCCGCCATCAGACGCCGCTCGATGGCGCGCTCGGTCTCGTACGGCACGACATAGCCGCCCGAGGTCGCGCCGCCGGACAGACCCGCCTTGACCTCCAGCGCGCCAGACTGGCCCGTCTTCAGATAGCCGTCCCACGCCGCCTTGGCCTCGGGCGCAGAAGTCGGCTCGGCGGGCTCGCCGCCAATCACCGGACGCCGGCTCTGGCTCATCGCCCGATCCAGCCTCGCCTGGGCCGCCGCCACCGCCTGATCGATGCGCGCCACCTTCTCCTCCAGCAGCACATCGGCCGCCGCCTTCTTCTCGATCTCGTCCAGCCGGGCGTCGTTCGCCCCTTTGAACGCCTCGAACGCCGTCATCATCTCGCGCACGACATCGCGCGCCTCGGGCTGGCCCGACGCCTGTTTGGTCTCTTTCATGATCTCTCCGGTTGAAGAACCGCGCGTTGCGGTTAGGGTCGAGGCGTGAACCGCCTTCTTGATAATTTTGTCGTTCGAGACATCGCCTAATGTCCCACCTGACGCCTCTTGAAAGCGCCGTCATGGAGGCCATGGCCTGGCAGATGGGCGACAGCGTGCCCGATCTGGCCGCCCAGGCGGCGTCCAGTTCGCCTGGCCTGCGCCGCAACACGGGCGCCGGCCTCTATTCCCAGTTCCTGGTCGACGCGAACCGTCGCACGGCCAACCCCGACGCCACCGGCCTGTTCGGCACGGTCCATGCGACGGTGGCGGACCTGCCCGATCCCATCGGCTTCCAGATCGAGTTGCGCCAGGGCCGGCTGACGGCCCTGCACGGCCAGAGCTACGGCCAGGACACCCGCGCCATCGACTTCTCCAACACGCCCTTCGGCGAAATCTTCACCATCGACGAGCGCGGTCAGTCCGTCCTCTACCGCCCCGCCCGCCGCGCGCCCGAGGCGGTCGTCTCCCGACCGAAAGCCGCCGCTCGACCGGCGGCGCCGGCCCAGCCGCGCCCTCAAATCCCGATCAAGACCCCAGTGCCGAAACCGGCGGACCACGCCCTGCCCGTCGCCGCCGCCCCGCCCAGCGTGGCGGAGATGCTCGCCGGCGTCTCCAACCCCGCCGTCTCGCGCGGCGGCAAGCTGGCACTGGTCTATTTCGGCGCCTACGTCCTCATTCTGCTGGCCGTTTTGTTCACCAGGATGGCCCTGCACACAGGTTGGTTCTTCGCCCTGATCGTCGCCGTCTGGGCGCTCCGCTACATCCACAGTCCCAAGGGCCGCGCCAAGATGGCCGACCTCGCCGACCGCCTGGACCGCAACGGAGCATTTGAGGCCCTCAAGCCACGCTGAACCGGCAGTTGTCGGAACACGCCGTTCGACACTTGCAGACCCGCGTTCGCTTCCCACGTCAAGCTGATGCCGGGAGGTCGCCATGTTCGGACTGTTCTTTCATCCCAGACGCTCGGACGATGGGCGCCCCGTCGCGGTGCGCGTCATCGCCGGTCAGCATCGCGGAGAGACCACGGACGCACCTCCGGTCGTTATCGCTCGCGATCTGTTTCTCGACCCTCAAGCCACGCTGAACCGCGCGCCCGGCAGCATGGGAAACGTCACCAACGACACCTCCCACAGGTCCACGCCGCTCAGCACCCTCAACCGTCCCTGACGCCGCGCCCGCGCGGTGCGATAGCCGATCGACAGACCGTCCAGCGCCCCCGCCCGGCTCAGCGCCCCGGCGAAGCGCGCCTCGGCCGACCAGTCTTCGATCCGCCCCCGCACGAACAGGCCGCGCCAGTCCTCAATCATTTCATCCCACACCCCCACCGGCGCCCGCGCATCATGCTGGTTCAGCATCCGCACGCCCCCGGCGCCGGTTCGGGCCAGACTTTCGGCGAACGCCCCCGCCTGAACCACGTCCCCGTTCAGGTCCGCCACGCCCCACAGGGAGGCGTAGCCTTCGATCCGAAGGTGTGAAGGGTGACTCGTGAGCCGTGACTGCGCGCTATTACTCACCCCCGATTCACCACTCACGAACCGCCCTCCAACCGCCGCTCGATCCGCTCCACGGCCGCCGCCGTCGCCTCGCCCTGCGTCTCCAGCCGCGCCAGACGTTCGGCGACCAGCCGCTGCTCCCCGACCCGCTGCTCCAACGTCGCGATCCGCGCCGCCGCGCCCCCGGCCCAGACCAGGCCGCCCACCGTCTGCACGACCACCGCGATCAGCAGGGCGGTCGGCACGCGCCGGATTTGATGTTCGGTCATCCCTCCAACCCCGCCATCCGTCTGCGTTCCTCCTCCGTCAGGAAACTGGCGCCATCCAGCCGCGCCCACAGCGCATCCCGCTCGGGCTGCAGGGCCGAGACCGCATCCAGGTCCGCGCGGATCTCGCACCCCACGAACCGCTCGCCCAGCCAGCCCGTCATCGCCCCGGCCGCCTTCCGCACCAGCGGGATCACCGTCTGTCGCCAGAAGGCCGCATTGGCCTCGCGATAGTTGGCGTAGGTCGCATCGCCCGGTATGCCCAAGAGCTGCGGCGGAACCCCGAAGGCCAGGGCGATCTCGCGCGCCGCCGCGTGTTTGCCCGCCGTGAAATCCATCTCCGCCGGCGTCAGGCTCAGCGGTTTCCAGTCCATCCCGCCCTCCAGCAGGATCGGCCGCCCGGCGTTCGTCGCCCCGGCATAAACACCTGCAAGTTGATCCTTCAGCGCCTCGAACTGCCCGTCCGTCAGCCGCTCGCCGTTGCGCGCGCCGTAGACCAGCGCCCCTGACGGCCGCGCCGCATTGTCCAGCAGGGCCTTGTTCCAGGCGCCCGCCGCATTGTGCGCATCCACCCCTTGCGCCGCCGCCTCCAGCGGCGACAGCCCGTACCAGTCGTCCAGCGGGTGCCACAGCTTCAGGTGCATAACCGGCGCCCAGCCGTCCGCCGCCCGCCCGATCCGAACCGAACGCCCATCGACGGAATAGTCCCACGCCTCGGGCCAGCCCGACCGGCCGGGAACCACCTTCACCCGGTCCGACCGCAGCGCCCACAGCTCGTCCGGCGCCCCGTCCCCGTCCGCATCGCCGGTCGCCTCGACATAGGCGTTGCCCGACACCTGCAGCGCCCCATAGACCGCCTCCATCAACTCCGCCCCCGACTGTTCGGGATTGGGCCGCCGGATCAGCTTGGCCAGCGGGTGTGCGTCGTCGCGCATCCCCTCCACAAACACCGCGAACGGCGCCGCCGCCGCCGCCTCGGCGATCATGCGGATGCAGCGATAGGCCACGGCGTTCTTCTGATAGCCCTCGCGCGCCAGGCTGGCGTAGTCGTTGGGCGTCCAGCGCGGCCGCCCTGCGCCAGACAGGGCGATCACCCCGCCCGCCCGGCTCTCCTTCGCCTCAGGCGCACCCCTGCGCCCCGCCTGACCGAACGGCCATCGGATCGAAACCATCGCAATCTCCCAAGAATTCCCGTCCCTTCTCCCAGTGGGAGAAGGTGGCTCGAAGAGCCGGATGAGGGTCGGCTGGCGGGCCAGTTCGCATGAGCGCGACCCTCACCCTTTGGCTGCTTCGCGCCGCCCTTCGGGTCGCGTTGACCGATCGCTACGCTCTCGGACGCTCAAGCCCTCTCGCAGCGGGAGAGGGCGTCATCACCGTCAACAACGGCCGCTCGATCCAGACGTGGACGACCGCCCCCGCCGCCAAACTCGCCGCGACCGTCAGCACCACCACCGCATCCCCCGCCAGGGCGACCATCCCGGTCTCGAAAAGCCGCCCCAGCCCGCGGATGACCAACACATGGATCAGATAGATCGAATAGGACGCATCCCCCATGAAGGCCGCCGCTCGGCCCAGCCCTCCCGGCGCCCGGTCCAGCCGCTCCAACCGCACCGCGCCGAACACCACCAACGCGCTGGGCAGCCCCCAGATCAGGACCCGCGCCATCCCCGTCGCCGGATCGTTCAGCGCCTCCACCCCGTCGATCCGCCCATATCCGAACGCCAGCGTCAGCCCCAGGCCGGCCAGCCCCAGGCCCATCGCCCACGGCCCGGCCCATCGCGGCGCCGACCGCCACGTCCGGGCGATCACGACGCCCAACAGAAACTCCAGAATGATCGGCGCGCCCCAGAACCTCAGCACCGGCGCCGCTGCGAAAAATCCGCCGACGATCAGAACCGCATAGGCCCCCGCCAGCCCCCATCCGACCCGCCGACCGCCCGCCAGGCTCAGGCCGAAAGCGGCGTAGAACAGCATCTCGAAACACAGGGTCCATCCCGGCCCCAGCGCCGGAAACGTCATCTCTAGTCCGCTGAACGGCCAGAACAGAAAGGTCGCCGCCGCCACCTCAGCGCTCAGCGTCCCGCCCCGCGCCATCCCGATCAGAATCGGCAAGGACACCAGCCAATAGATCGGCGCCACCCGGCGACACCGCCGCCACAGGAACTCGCCCGCCGCCGCCAGACCTGACCGCCCCCGCGTGGTCGTGGCGATCACAAAGCCGCTGATGACGAAGAACAGGTCCACGCCCACGGCGCCGAAATCCGCCAGCGGCCCGTCGCCGGCCAGCGTCTCCAGGCCCAGCCGCTTCCCCGCCAGGTCCACGGCATGGGCCGCGACCACCGCCGTCGCCGCCGCGAACCGCAGCGCCTGCACCCCGTAAAACCGCTCCCCCATCCGCCACGCCTATCACCCAGCGCGACGGATGGACAATCTCAGATCATCACCCGCGCGCGCACGGCCTCGGCGATCCGCGCCTGACCCGCCGCATTGGGATGGACCGCATCGAACATCAGGCCGCCGGCGAACGCCCCGCCGAAAAGTGCCGCCCCGTCGATGGGCGCGGCCAGCCCCTTAGCCGCCGCCACCTCGAACACCGCGTCGTGGATCGCATCTTGCGTCGCATAGGGCGCCTTGCCCTGGGCCGGATCGGACGGACAGCCGGTCATCAGCAGCACATCTCCCGTCGCCGCCGCCCGGTCGACCAGCGCCCCCAGCTGCGCCTTATAGGTCGCCGGCGCCGTCCCCGCATTCCAGTCGTTGATCGTCAGACCAATCACCGTCAGGTCCGGCGCCGCGACCGGCAGCGCGCCATAGGCGCGGTATGGCTGGTCCGTGGTGATCCAGTCCGAAACCTTCGACCCGCCCCAGCCGGCGTTGATCACCCGCGCCCGCTTCGCGTCCGACCGCCAGGCGACGCCGCCCGCCACGAACACCGCCCCGCCCGAGGCCCAGCGCACCGTCACCGGCCCGCTGGTCTGGGGAAAGGCGACGGTCGTCGCCTCCATCGCCGCCGCCTTGGTCGTACTGACCGTGGCCCGCACACCCCCGTCCGTCTCGATCGTCAGGACGCCCAGCGCCGTGTTCGTCACCGCCCACAGGTCGAACCGATCGACCGGCCCGTCGGGCTGGAAACTCCATCCGCCGGTCGAACCCGCAGCGCCGGAAAACAGCTTGCCGCCCAGCCCGGCCAGCGTATTGACGCTCCACCCGCCGCCCAGGCCCACACGCGGATCATAGGCCGGATAGCCGCCGCTCGCCCCATCCGCCGCGCCCGCGCCCGCTACGGACGCCGCCGACGCCGGCAGCCCTCGCCCGGCGATCAGGGCCGCCAGCCGTTCGGGCCAGGCGCCGGCCCTTGCATTGGGCGTCCAGCCGCCGGCGGCTCCGCCGAACCCTTGCGTGACGCTGTCGCCGATGCACAGCAGCCGCGCCTCGCGTCCGCCCGCCTGCATGGTCCGAACCGCTGCGGACCAGGCCGGCAGGTCCGGCACGGCGAACCGCGGACGACCCAGCACACCGCCCGGCGCCGCCGACGTCGCCCCGACCCCCAAACCCGGCATCAGTCGAACGCCCCCACGATCTGGCCGGCCGTCGTCCCGGTCGCCAGCACCCGGCGCACCTGCACCGGCAGCCATCCGACCGGATGGTTGGCGAAGGTCACGGCCTCGCCATCCTCGGCGCCGACCGTCAGTACGCGGACATTGCCCGCCGCCCCGACATACAGCGCCTTGGCGTAGGCGTTCAGGTCCGCCGCATCGCTGGGCGTCACCGCCGCCGCGCGCCTGGCCGGCCCTGCGGCCTCGCGCCCATGGTTCAGCAATCCGTCCCGCTCGGGAATGGCCGGCATATCGTCTCTCCTATGCAATAAATGCGGTCGTCATTCCGGGCTGCGCCCCGTGCGGAACCCGGAAGCCTGGGCCGCTTCTCGGCGCTGACCCCGGCCTTTTCAAAAGCGCCCGGGGTGCCGATTTCGTCCTTCGAACACGCCGGAATGACGGGTCGTGACCCGCTAAAGCCCGCGCACCCTCGGCCCGGCCGAGCGCGCCTCCAGCATCAGCCGCGTGATCCCCCACACCAGGGCGTCGGCCCGGTCGGGGCTGGGTCCGCCTTCGGACCCCAGGGCCAGCATCTCCTCCTCCAGGGCCGAAAAGGCTTCGCAGTGGATCACCCGCCCCTGTTCGTACAGCAGCGCCACAGGCTCGGCCCGCGCGGCCTTTGAGCGTGCAGCGTGGACCATTTCGATCTTGGCTGGACAGTCGCTGGCCCCCAGGACCGCGCGCACCATGTCGCCGCCCTGATTGCCCTCGGCGATCACCTCGTGCGCCCCGAATTCGCGCGCCGCCTGACAGACCACGGCGGCCCAGCCGCTGGGCGAGCGCCCCCTGACCGTCCGGTCGGCCAGGACGAAGGCTTTCCCGTCCCGTCGCCCGACCACCACCACGCCGCAGGCGTCGCCCCGCGCCGTCGCCGGCGGATCGACCGCCACCACCACCCGGTCCAGTTCGGGCGGCCGCGCCCCCCTGGCCCGCTTCAACTCTTCGATGGCGAACAAGGCCCCCTCGCCCTCGACCACCAGCCCCTCCAGCTCCTGCGCCGCCAGTCGCGTGCCGCCATAGACATCGTTCAGATGGGCCAGGAACCCCGGCGACAGATTGTGCGCGTTCAGCGCCGTCTCGGCCCGCTCCGTCACCGTCCCGCTCTCGGCCATCAGCTTGCGCAGCGCCGGGATCGGCCGGGGCGTCGTCGTCACCGCCAGCAGCGGTTCGGTCCCCAGCCGCAACCCGAACCTCAGGTTCGACAGCACCAGATCCGGCCGCCGCCAGGCGCAGAATTCATCGGCCCAGGCCGCGTGGAACTGCGGCCCTCTCAGACTGTCGGGGTCTTCGGCCGAAAACGCATAGGCGGCCGATTGATTGTCCCACACCAGCCGACGCCGCCCCGCCTCCCAGCGCGGCCGGTCACCCGGCTCCGCCAGCGCCTTGATCCCCGACGCCCCCTCCACCATCACCTCGCGCACATCGTGCAGGGCGGGGCCGACCAGCCCCAGCGTGATGCCGGGCAGTTCGCGCGCCATGATGTCGATCCAGACCGACCCGGCGAAGGTCTTGCCCGACCCTCGCCCGCCCAGCAGCAGCCAGGTCCGCAGGTCATCGTCCGTCGGCGGACACTGATGCTTGGCGATCCGACAGTGGCTGCGATGCAGCCTTAGCCCGTGCTCTTTCAGCAGCCTCGGCGTTCTTTTCTTCCAGAATCCGATCAAGCCGCGCGTGCTCGACCAGCAGTTCCTGTCGGATTCGCTCGTCGTCTGCGGGATCGTAGGTCCGTCCACCCATCTCGTCCTCTTCGTTGTCGCTCAGGCACAGCAGCCGCATCGCCTCGACCGCCTTGGCCGAGCGCGCGATCACGCCGATCTGGCGCGCGACCTTTTCGGCCGCTCCGGACTCTGTGACCTCCGTCTTGCAGACGCTCTCGGTCGCCTCTTCGATCTTGGCCTTCATCTTCAGGAACAGCGGCTCCATCCAGCCGGCGCAGGACGCAGCCGTTTTGCGAGCGCCGTCCCCGCCGCCCTCGTCGTCATCCCGATTTCCCGCCATGCCCAAACCATAGCGCACCAGCGTCCTCAGGCCGGAAGAACGCCTACATAATTCGCCAACGATTTGTTTTATATCGATTTCAACCAGCGACATTGCGCTGGCTAGGGGGTGCTTCCCTATCGCTCGCGCCCACGCTCGACCGCCCATTCCGGCGCCTCGAAGTCCAGCGCATCCTCCGGCTCGGCCAGCGACAGCTCCGAAATCGTCTGTCCCCGCACCGACACCCCGGCCGTATGCACCGTCTCACGACTGCCCGAGATCAGGTGATGCCATTTCGCCAGCGTCCGCCCCTCGTGCAGCCGGCGATAGGCGCAGGACTTGGGCATCCACGCCAGCGCCTCGATATTGCCGGGCGTCAGCTTGATGCAGTCCGGCACCTGGGCCTTGCGGTTCGCATAGTCCGAGCAGGAACAGGCCTTCGAATCGAACAGCTTGCAGTGCACCCGCGTCGGAATGACCTCGCCCGTATCCTCGTCCTCGAACCGGATCACGCAGCAAAGGCCGCACCCATCGCACAACGCCTCCCACTCGGAAGGCGACATCTCGTCCAGGGTCTTGGTTTCCCAGTAGGCCGCCATCAGCTCCTCCCCCGCTTGCGGGGGAGGGGGACCCCGAAGGGGTGGAGGGGGCGAAGGCCGAACGACGCGCGACGCATTCCCTTGCCAAAGGCGCAGCTTGTGATGGTGATGCACTCCATGAGAGCGCCGGTCCTTACCCAAAAACGCGCCAGAAGTCTCCGTCGGGCGATGTCTTTGCCGGAAGTCTTGATTTGGCAGCGTATCCGCGGCCACGGCTTTCGCCGTCAGCACGCTTTCGACGCCTTCATCCTGGACTTCTATCGCGCCAGGGATCGGCTGTGCATCAAGATCGACGGACAGCACCACGATCCTGCCTACGACAGCCGCCGCGACGCCTATCTCGCCGAACGCGGCGTCCGCACCGTCCGAATCGCCGCGACCGATGTCCTGCGCGGTCCCCCTCCCCCGCTTCGCAGGGGAGGATCGTTTCAATGCCCCACGGTTCTGGAGAACAGGTTGATCACCACCACCCCGCCGACGATCATCGCCAGGCCCGCGATGGCCGGCGGGTCCAGCCTCTGGCGAAAAACCACCGCCCCGATCACCGAGATCAGCACCACCCCCAGCCCGCTCCAGATCGCATAGGCGATCCCCACCGGCATCTGCCTCAACGCGATGGACAGCAGGTAGAAGGCCAGGCCGTAACAGACCGCCATTCCCGCCGTGGGCCAGGCCCGCGTGAACTGGTCAGAGGCCTGCAGCAAACTGGTCCCCGCCACCTCCAGCCCGATGGCGCCCAGCAGCGCGGCCCAGGTGACGGAGCTCATGCGTCATTGGCCGTGATCGGATGACCAGGCGTCAGCAGCGACAGCAGCGCCTGTCTCTGCTCGGGCGAAACCCGGTGCGTGCCGAACTGATCCGACATCCACAGCCCGTCCGCGATCAGCCTCAGCATCAGGGCGTCGTCGGCCCCGACCGGATCGCTGGGATCGTCGTTCTTCACCTGGTCGATCCAGCCGTTCCAGCGTTGCGACAAGGTTGGATCGATGGCGCAGGCCGCCAGGATCACCCGCCCGATGCTGATGTTCTGCGGCGTCACCGGCTCGTTCACCGTCGCCCTCAGATAGGCCCGCGCATTGCGGCCATAGGGTTCGGGATCGCGCGCGGCCTCGGCCAGGATCATGTCCCGGTGCATCTGTCCCAAATGATCGATCATTCCTTCCAGCAGCGCGATCTTGCTGGGAAAATGGTGCAGCAGGGCGCCCTTGCTGACCGTCGTGCGACCCGCCACCGCATCCAGGGTAAAGCCCGACGCCCCCAGTTCAGCCGCCACCTCCAGCGCCTTTTCGATGATTTCGGCCCGGGTGTCGTCGGGCGCGCGGCGGCGTGTGATCGTGTCCATTTCGACTACATACCAACCGGACGGTAACTGTCAAATCTCAAAGGTCGTGGCGGTTCGACTTCCCCTCCTCTATATGGCCGCCCATGGCAGCCAGACCCCCTCTCGTCGCACTCAAGGACGTCCGTCTTCAGGACGGCCAGCGCCCCCTGTTCGACGGCGTCGATCTGGCGGTCGAACCGCGCAGCCGCGCCGCCCTGGTAGGTCGCAACGGCGCGGGCAAGTCCACCCTGATGAAGGTCGTCATGGGCCTGATCGAACCGGACAGCGGCGACCGTTCGGTCCAGTCCGCCACCCGTTTCGCCTATGTGCCGCAGGAGCCGGTCATCACGGGCGAGACTCTGCTGGACTACGCCTCTTCCGGCGAGGCCGAGAGCTGGACCGCCGAGGCCTGGCTGGCCACCTTCGGCCTGGACCCCGCCAAGTCCACCCAAGGCCTGTCGGGCGGAGAAACCCGCCGCGCCGCCCTGGCCAAGGCCTTCGCCGAAGAGCCCGACCTGCTGCTGCTGGACGAGCCGACCAATCACCTGGACATCCTGGCCATCGAACTGCTGGAGAACGAGCTGCTGTCGGCCCGGTTCGCCCTTCTGGTCGTCAGCCACGACCGCGCCTTCCTGAACCGCGTCACCAACACCGTCCACTGGCTTGAGGGCCGTCGCGTCCGCACCCTCAGCAAGGGCTTCGTCGAGTTCGACGAATGGTCGACCAAGGTGCTGGAGGAAGAGGCCGAATCCCTGCGTCGTCTGACCAAGACCATCGAGCGCGAGACCGCCACCTTCTACTCCTCCATCACCGCCCGCCGCAGCCGCAACGAGGGCCGCGCCCGCTCGCTTCAGGCCCTGCGCGCCGAACGCGCCGAGAAGATGAAGGACGTGCCGCGCGAACTGTCGCTGGGCGTCGATTCCGGCGCCACGTCCGGCAAACTGGTCGCCGAAATCAAGGGCGTGTCCAAGGGCTACAACGGCCGCACCCTGTTCAAGGACCTGACCACCCGCATCATGCGCGGCGACCGTCTGGGCATCGTCGGTCCCAACGGCGCGGGCAAGACCACTCTGGTCAAGACCCTGCTGGGGGAACTGGCGCCCGACGAGGGCACGGTCCGCATGGGCGCCAATCTGGAGCCCGTCTATCTGGATCAGTCGCGCGAGGGGCTGAAGTCGGACATGACCCTGTGGGACGCCCTGACGCCGGGCGGCGGCGACAGCATCATCGTGCGCGGCTTTTCCAAACACGTCGCCGCCTACGCCAAGGAATTCCTCTTCTCCGAGGCCCAGTTGCGTCAGCCGATCTCGACCCTGTCGGGGGGCGAGCGAAACCGCCTGCTTCTGGCGAGGGCGTTGGCGAAACCCGCCAATCTGCTGATCCTCGACGAACCGACCAACGACCTGGACATGGACACGCTGGACAAGCTGGAGGAGCTGCTGGAGGGCTATGACGGCACCCTGATCCTGGTGTCGCACGACCGCGACTTCATCGACCGCCTGTCCACCTCGACCCTGGCCCTGAACGGGCGCGGCGACATCGTCGAGACGCCCGGCGGCTGGACCGATTTCATCCGCCAGAACCCCGGCTTCCTGCAACCCGGCGCCAATCCCCGCCCCCAGGACAAGGCCGCCGCCCAGCGCGCCGCCGCCAACCCCGCCCCTGCTGCGGTCAAGAAGACCGCCAAACTCTCCTTCAAGGACGCCCACCGCCTGAAGGAGCTCGAAACCCTGATCGATGCGCTGCCCGCGACCATCGCCAAACACGACGCGACCCTGGCCGACCCCGCCCTCTACACCCGCGACCCCAAGGCCTTCGACGCCGCCATGAAGGCCGCCGAAAAAGCCCGCGCCGACCTGGAATCCGCTGAAATGGAATGGCTGGAGCTTGAGGAGAAGAAGGCTAGTCTGGCGGGTTAGGTGCAGGAGACGACGTCACCCTAGGGTTCACGCGAAGGGTGAACGTCTGCCCTCTTGAAACCAAACCCGTCGGCGCACACTCAAGCTTCATGACCCTGCGTAGCCATCTCGTCGAATTCGCCCCGCCTCAGCAGGCGGCCGTCCGGCGCATCAACGACGTCCTCACCCGCGCGCCGCGTCTGCGCACCGACGGCTGGCGGATCGATGCGGGCCAGCGACTGTCGCTGTGGCTGGACGCGGCCGCCGGGCGGGTCACCACGCCTCGCCTCAGGAAGCGCGGCGTCACGGTCGAGATCGTCCAGACGGATGGCGACCACCCGGTCAATCTGCGCCTCCTGCATCCGCCGGGCGCGCCCCGCGCCGTCATCCTGGACATTCACGGCGGCGGCTGGGTGATGGGCAGCGCGGGGCTGAACGACCGGCTGAACGCCCATCTGGCGCATCACGGCTTCTGCATCGTTTCGGTCGACTATCGTCTGCTGTCCGAGCGTCGCCGGGTCTATGTCGACGCCGCCATCGCCGACTGTCTGGCCGCCGCCTTCTGGACCGTGACGAACGTGGATCGGCTGGGCGCCGCGACCCTGTTCATCGCGGGCGAATCCGCCGGCGGCCATCTGGCGGCCCTCACCGCCGTGGCCCTGCGCGACAAGGGGCTGATCGACCTGGTGAAGGGCTGCGTCTTCACCTACGGCGTCTTCGATCTGTCCGGTACCGAAAGCGTGCGGTCCGCCGGGCCTGAGACCCTGCTGTTCAACGGGCCGACGATGCAGGCCGATCTGGCGCGTCTGGCCCCCGACCGCGACGAGGCGGGCCTGCGCCAGCCCGACGTCTCGCCCCTCTACGCCGACCTGACCGGCCTGCCGCCCGCCCTGTTCCTGGCCGGGGAATATGATCCGCTGTTCGAGGACAGCCTGCTTATGGCGACGCGCTGGGGCGAGGCGTCGGACGCCGACCTGATCCGCGTGCCCGAGGTCCCGCACGGCTTCCTGCACTTCGGCGGCCCCGCCGCGCGTGGCGCGCGCAGAGCCATCCGCACATGGCTGGACGCCAGGCTTTAGCTTTCGATCAGTTCGCGGATGCGCGTGCCCAGGGCCTCCATGGCGAAGGGTTTGGTCATGACGTGCATTCCGGGGTCCAGCTGGCCGTTTCCGACCACGGCGTTCTCGGCGTAGCCGGTGATGAACAGCACCTTCAGATCCGGTCGGTCGATCCGCGCGGCGTCCGCCATCTGGCGCCCGTTCATCCCGCCCGGCAGCCCCACGTCCGACACCAGAAGGTCGATGCGCGCATCGGATTGCAGCAGTTTCAGCCCCGACGCCCCGTCCGCCGCCTCGATGCACTGATAGCCAAGTTCGTGCAGGATCTCGGCGACCAGCATCCGCACCGTTGGTTCGTCGTCCACCACCATCACCGTCTCGCCGGCCTGGGCGCGCGGGGCGTGGGCGATCTCGGGCGTCGGCTCGTCCTCCACCGCGCCCAGATGGCGCGGCAGATACAGGCACACCATCGTCCCCTCGTCCCGCTCGGAATAGATTCGCACCTGTCCGCCCGATTGACGCACGAAGCCATAGATCATGGATAGGCCCAGGCCCGTGCCTTCCCCCATCGGCTTGGTGGTGAAGAAGGGCTCGAACGCGCGGGCCGCCACGTCCGGCGACATCCCGCCGCCGGTGTCGCTGACGCAGATTGAGACATACTGCCCCGGCTCCAGGTCCTGCGTGCGGGCCACGCGCGGATCGATCCAGCGGTTGCCGGTCTCGATGGTCAGTCGACCGCCGTCGGGCATGGCGTCGCGGGCGTTGATGCACAGGTTCAGCACGGCGTTTCCCAGCTGGTTCGCATCGATCAGAACCGGCCACAGCCCCGTCCCGGCGACGACCTCCAGCTGAATCCCCGGCCCCGTCGTGCGGCGGATCAAATCCTCCATGCCCCGGATCAGGCGGTTGGGATCGGTCGGCTTGGGGTCCAGGGTCTGGCGTCGCGAGAAGGCCAGCAGCCGGTGCGTCAGGGCCGCCGCCCGCTTGGCCGCCCCTTGCGCCGCCGCCGAGAACCGCTCGACGTCGCCGAACCGGCCCTGGGCGATGCGCGAACCGATGATCTCCAGGCTGCCGGTTATCCCGGCCAGCAGATTGTTGAAGTCATGGGCGATGCCGCCGGTCAGTTGTCCGACCGCCTCCATCTTCTGGCTCTGGCGCAGGGCCTCCTCGGCCTGCATCAGGGCGCTGGTGCGTTCGGCGACCTGCTCCTCCAGCGTCTCGTTGAACCGGGCCAGTTCAGCCGACTGACTGCGCAGGTCCTCGATGTCGGTGTTGGAGCCGACCCAGCGCACGATCCGTCCTTCCTCGTCGTGAACGGGCTCAGCCCGCACCATGAAGGTGCGGTACACGCCGTCGTGCCGCCGCACGCGGAACTCGGTCTCATAGACCTGGCCGCTCGCTACGGCGCGCGCCCAGGTCTCGGCGGCGCGGTCGGCGTCCTCGGGATGCAGGTTCGCCAGCCAACCGTCCGAACCGTCCAGCTCGCCTTGCCTTTGGCCGGTATAGGCATAGACCTGGGGATTGAACCAATACAGCGCCCCGTCCGCCCAGCTGGCCCAGATCTGGATCGGCGTGGCCTGGGCGAAGACCCGGAACTGGGCTTCGCTTTCCCGCAGGGCCGCCTCGCTCCTGGCGCGCTGTGTCGCCATTCGCACCCGTTCGGCGACGTCGCGCATCAGTTGAAAATCGCCTTCGTTGTATTGGCGCGCCGTCGCATTGTTGACGAAGACCATGGCCACGACCCGACCCTGCTCCATCAGCGGCATGTTGACGAAGGAGCCGGCGCTGATCCGCTTCAGCACGTCCGCCGTCGCCGCAGTGCGCGGGTCCAGCGTGACATCGGCGATGGCCACCGTCTCGCCGCGCTTGATGTCCTCGATGTAGGAGCCGTGCTCGCGGAAGGACAGGGTGCCGACGATGCTGGTCACCCCGGGCTGGTTGAAGTCGCGCTCGATGGTGATGGTCTCGGCGACGGTGTCGACCGTCCCGTATCCGGCCCGGCTCACGCCCATGGCCTGGGCCAGCACCCGCGCCGACGCCTGGGCGATCTCGCCGGCGTCGGTCAGGTCGCGAATGGCGTCGTTCAGCTCCAACAGGGCCGCCTGACGCGCTTCGCTCTGTTTTCGCTCGGTGATGTTGTTGAACAGGATGGCGACCTGATAGGCGCCCGGACGTCCGATCCTCAACGCCTGCACGTCGTACCAGCGGCCGAAGATGTCGGCCGGGTTCTCGAACCGCACGGGCTCGCCCGTGCGCGCCACGCCGCCATACAGGTCGAACCAGTGCTGCTCCAGCCCCGGCGCGATCTCGCTCACCCATTTGCCATAGGGGTCGACCAGGCCGGTCATCTCCTCAAACGCCTGATTGCCCTCCACGATCTTGTAGTCGACCGGCCGGTCCTCGGCGTCGAACTTCATCTCGATGACGCAGAAACCGGTCGCCATGGCCGAGAACAGGGCGGCGTAGCGCGCTTCGCTCAGGGCCAGCGCCTGGTCGGCGCGCATCCGTTCGGTGACGTCCACACCCTGGATTGAAATGCCCCAGACCTGTCCGTCCTCGGTCTTCATCGGCTGGAAGACGAAATCGACGTAACGTTCCTCGATCGGACCGTCTGGAACGGCCTGCATGGCGTACAGGGCGCTTTCGGCGTGATGGGCCTCGCCGGTGCGATACACTTGGTCCAGCAGCGCCAGATAGCCCTGATCGACCGCATCCCTCAGGACCTCGGCCAGCGCACGTCCCGTTACCGACCGATGACCGATCAGGGTCCGATAGTTTGGATTGATCAGTTCGAAACGATGGTCGGGCCCGACCAACAGCGCCATGAACCCCGGCGCATGGGCGAACATCTGCACCAGTTGGGCGCGGTTAAAAGCGACGGAGGCGCCTTCGGAGACAGTGATGGACAAGCCTTTTCCTCAGAGTCTGACGTCTGCGACCACAGAACCCCCAGCCGGTGAAGTTGTTGCAGCCGATCTTGTGTTCGTCACCGGACATAAGTGTTTCTCGGCGCGTTCCTGTGGACAACGCAACGCGCTGATCCGCAAATGCGAATTCGATTCGTCCACCAATGTTCACAGGTTTGTCTACCGCCGCCGGGCCAGTCGTGCACATCAGGGCGGGATCGGGCGCTTGCCTCATAGCCGGTTTCGTCCGAACGTCAACAGGCCAAGGGACACGGCGGCGCGGAAATCCGGGGGAGACCCTGGAAGATCAAGCGAACCGGCCCGGCTCTCCGACCCGGCGTTTCGGGCGGTCTTCGGATCGTAACGTGCGGCAGGCGGGATCCAGGCTCCGATCCTCGACGGTCTTCGGATCGACGATGAAGGGGGAACCGGATCGGGATCGAGGGACGATGCGGTCGCAATGCCGCAGAACGCCCACGACCAGGAGCGCGACAGGATACAGCCGACCGTCCTTTCGGGTTCGCCCGCGACGACGCCCAGGCCAGGGCCCTGACCCGAAAGGCCAAGTCCAACCCGGACTTGGCGAGGGGACGAAGCACGCGGGTCCGCCCGCACGCTTCGTCCCCTCGCTCAGTTGGGGCTGATCCTATCCGCATCGTCACACGATCACGCTAGACAAACCGCGCCCGGCCTGCACCCATGAGATGCAGACGGAGACACCCATGCGCGCAGCCCTGATCGCCCTCGGCCTGACCCTGACCACGCCCCCCGCATTGGCGGCGGCCTCTGACCAGGCGCTGGAGCCTATTCAGGTGTCGCCTGTCCGGGAGGGGCGTATTTTCTCGGCTGCTTCGTCGCTGCTGCAGGTTCCCACGACCGAGATCGCCTGCGGCGGCCAGCCGATCCAACCTCTCTACGCCGACGATCTGGCCATAGGGGCCGCCCTCAGCGCCAGCCATGAAAGGCCAGCCGTCATTCTGGCCTTTTCGGTGGACGAACAGGGCCGCACCCGCGACATTCGGCCGGTCCGGGACACCCCCTCGACACCGTCAGGCCCGATCGTCATTTCGGCGCTCAGCCCCGCCCAGGAGGAGCAGGCCGCCCTGGCCGCCTGGCGCTTCCCGGCAGGACCGCGCGCCGATTGCCGGGCGACGATCCGCTATTCGGCCAAGCCGCTGGAGGCGGCGACCACCGACGATCTGCTGCGCTATTTCGCCGTCACCCGCACGCGCGGCGCGCTGCGCGACATCGTCGCCAGGCGCCTGGGCGGCCCCGATGCGAACTGTGGCGGCGACGGTCGCGGCGGACGCGCCGCGCGCACCATCAGCGTCCCCGACTTCATGATCGGCCGGCGCCCGCCGCCGGGCGGCCGGTCCTGGTCGGTGGTGCGCTGGAACGTGAACGCCCAGGGGCGGGCGACGGGCGTCCAGACTCTCGGCTCGTCCGGCGACGCCGATCTGGATCGTGAGGCCCGTCGCGCCATGGCCGAGACGGTCCTGCGGCCGGGCGCGCCCCTGACCGGCTGCGTCTTCAACTTCAACCGCGCGGGCGAGACGCTGACGCCGCCCGATCTACCCCGGCGCGAAGAGGACCCGCAGCAGTCCTGCCCGGCGGACATCTCGGACCGGCTGCGGCTGAATATCGCGCCCGAGCGTTTTCCGCCCGCCTTCGCCAAACGCCGGATCGAGGGTTGGGCCCTTGTGCGGTTCGATCTGGCGACCTGGGGCCAGACGGGCGCGATAGAGGTGATCGACGCCCAGCCGTCGGCCGTATTCGGCGAGGACGCCAGCCGCCTGGTCGCCTCCGCCCGCACCGAGCCGGCCCTGACCGGCGCGGTCCGCTGCGTACTGCCGATCCGCTACCGCCTGCCCGACGCCAGCGGGACGGCTGCCGATGGCGCCGCCGACTGACGCCGCGCCTTTCCAACGCCGCCATCCGCCCGTAAGTCAGGCGCATGAGCTTATCGGGGAATCGGTTCCTGACCCGTCGCCGCGCCCTGATCGCGGGGGCTGCGGCCGTGGGGGCGTCGGCGGTGGGATTGCGCGCCTGCGGCCGGTCCGAGGCGCCGGTGGACGAACAGGGCCGCGTGCGGTTGCGCTTCGCCCTGGACTGGCGGGCCCAGGCCGATCACGGCGGCTTCTATCAGGCCCTGGCCAGCGGCGCCTATGAGAAGCGCGGCCTGAACGTCCAGATCGTCCAGGGCGGGCCGGCGGTGAACGTGCCGCAACTGCTGGCCTCGGGGTCGGTCGAGCTGGGCATGGCCTCCAACAGCTTCACCCCGATGAACCTGGTCGCATCCGGCGCGCCGGTCCGGGCGGTCGCCGCCTTCTTCCAGAAGGATCCGCAGATCCTGATGGCCCACCCCGACGCCGCGCTTCGCGCCATCGCCGACCTGGCCGAGCGCCCGTTCCTGATCGCCCAGGCGGGGATCGAGACCTTCTGGGTCTGGCTGAAGGCGACCTATGGCTTCACCGACGCCCAGCTGCGGCCCTACGCCTATGACCCCGCCCCCTTCATCGCCAATGCGCGCGCGGTGCAGCAGGGGTTCCTGACCAGCGATCCCTATACGGTCGAGCAGGCGGCCGATTTCGATCCCGAGGTCTTCCTCCTGGCGGACGAGGGCTATCCATCCTACGGCGCCATCGTCCTGGCCCCCAACGCCTTCGCGCGCGACAATGCGGCGGCCCTGCGCAGCTTCATCGCCGGCTCGGCCGAGGGCTGGCGCGACTATATCCGGGGCGACGCCTCGGCTGGCGACGCCCTGATCCGTCGGGACAATCCCGACCTGAGCCAGGCCCAGCTGGACCAGGCGCGCGAGCGCTTGCGCGACAAGGCCGTGGTGGATGGTGGCGACGCCGCCCTCTATGGCCTGGGCGCCCTGACGGCCGAGCGCTGGCAGGCCTTCTTCGAGGTCACCTCTAAGGCGGGCGTCTATGAGCCCGGCCTGAACTGGCGCGACGCCTTCACCGACAACTATCTGCCTGGTCGGGGCTGACCTGCGCCGTTAGCGCGGGGTTAAGCGCTGACGCCTATCCTGATGGTTGGATAATCCAAGCCGGAGAGCCGCCTTGCGCCGCGCCCTCGTTCTCACGACCGTCCTGACAGCGGCCAGCGCCCTTGCCGGCGGCGCCGTCGCCCAGTCGGCGCCGACCAATGGCGCGGGGCTGCGCTATCTGTCCTGGCCCGGCAAGCCGCCGGTCGGCGCCCGCCTGGCGCCCGCCCCCGCGCCGATCCGCACGCCCGCCTCGCCCGAGGCCGCCCCGACCGTCGTCGCCGCCAGCCGCACCCTGCCCCTGGCGCGTCTGGCCCCGTCGCCCGCAGACACGCCGCCCTCCCCTGCGCTGTCGCCATCGCCCTCGCCTCGCCGAGGTCTGACGCCCGCCAGCGACTGGACCAACCCCCAGGCCGCCCGCAACGTCCCGCAAGCCTATCCGACCTTGGCCCCCGTTCGCCCCGCCGGGGCGCCCATCCCGCCTCCGGCCTCGACCGCCGCCGAAACGCCCGCCCCCGTTCCCTATCAGCCGGCCCCGCAGCCGGTCGCGGTCAGCCAGCCCCCGGCGCCTGGACCCACGCCTGCCGCCATGGCCGAAGCGCAACCCGTCCCGCCGCTCTCCCCCCAGCCCGCCCCCTCCCCCCAGCCCGCGCCCGCAGAGACGCCCGCCGTCCAGCCGACGCCCGACCAGACCCCGGCCGCCCAGGTCGCCGGACAGACCGCCGCCGACCCGATGGCCCCGCGCCGCGACGCCCCCATCTATCGTCTGATGCGACCCCAGAGCGGCGTCGCCCTGGACGGCGCGGCCGTCGCCGGCGCCCAGCAGGCGGCCCAGCTGCCGCCCGGCGAGCAGACCGCCCGCTACTATTCGGTCCACCGCCAGGCCGGCCGCCACCCGGACACCATCGTCACGCCCCAGCCGACCTATCTGGACGCCCTGCCCGTGCAGATGACCCAGACGCCCAAGTCCGACGACCTGGCCCAGCCCGACGGCCCGCCCGCCCTGATCCGCAACGCCAACGGCTCGCTGCGCGCCGTGCCGCAGACCCAGGCCGACGACCTTCCATGAGCGACACGTCCATGGTCGAGACCGCCGTCGTCTCGGCGTCGCGCCTGCCCGACCTGATCGCCCTGGCCGGCGAGGAATCCAGCGACAAGCGCCGCCTGCTGCTGCGCGAACTGACGAGCCACTTCTTCGGCGCCCCCGAGCACAGCCCGAGCGAGACCGCCCTGTACGGCGCCGTCCTGGCCAAGCTGTCCGCCGAAATGGAGCAGGCCGTGCGCGTCGAGCTGGCCGCCCGCTTCGCCCCCGCCGCCAATGCGCCGCACAGCCTGATCCGGCGCCTCGCCGATGACGAGCTGGAGGTGTCGGAGCCGGTCCTGCGCGCCTCTGCGGTCCTGACCGAGGACGACCTGATGCAGGTGGTGCGCCGGCGCAGCCAGGGTCATCTGCGCGCCGTGTCGGGCCGCGCCGTGGTGTCCGAGGCGGTGTCGGACATCATCGTCGAGCGCGGCGACGACGACACCCTGGGCGCCCTGTTGCGCAACGACGGCGCCCGCCTGTCGCGCGCGGCGTCCGAGACGGCCGTCGAACGGGCCAAGGCCAATCCCGCCCTGCACGCCGCCACCATCGAGCGCCAAAGCCTGCCGGTCGACCTGTTGAACGAGATGTATTTCGTCGTCGAGGCCCGGCTGCGTCACCAGATTCTGGAACAGAACGCGCGGATGGACCCCGAACTGCTGGAGGCGGCGCTGGCCGCCGGCCGCACCCGGGTCGCCACCGACGACGGCGCCCTGCCGGCCGACTACGCCGAGAACCTGGCCTATGTGAACGAACTGCACGCGGCCGGCCAACTGACGCCCCAGGTGCTGATCCGCTTCCTGCGCTCGAATGGTCGGACGCCCTTCCTGATCGCCCTGTCCAAGCTGGCGGACATCGACTTCCACACCGCGCGCGGCATCGTCGAGCGCAAGGATTTGGACGCCCTGTCCGTGGTCTGCAAGGCGGCCGACATGGACCGCGCCGTCTATCTGACCTACGCCGTCGCCGTGCTGGGGTCCGAGGACAATCCGATGGGCAAGGCCGCCGCCTATGGCCGGATGTACGGCGAACTGACCCGCGACGCCGCCCTGCGCACCCTGCGCTTCTGGCGGATGCGCCGCACGGCGCAGGCGGCGTAACGCACTACTGACTTCTCCCTCCCCCTGCGGGGGAGGGTGGCTGAGGCGCAGCCGAAGCGGGGTGGGGACGGCAGAGCGACGTCCCACGACACTTGGAGTTTCCGGCAAGCGCGCCCCTGCCGGGCCGCCCCCACCCGGTCGCTGCGCGACCACCCTCCCCGGAACGGGGAGGGAGAAGATTGTGCGCCCCCCCAAAACAAAAACGCCCGCCTCCTTTCGGAAGCGGGCGTCTCTATACCGAAAGGATCCGGCTTATTTCTTGACGCGCGGCGTGCGGGCCGGCTTGCGGCCGCCCTGGCCCAGGCCCATCGACTTGGCCAGTTCCGAACGCGCCTTGGCGTAGTTCGGAGCGACCATCGGGTAGTCTTTCGGCAGACCCCACTTGGCGCGGTATTCTTCGGGGCTCATGTCGTATTTGGTGCGCAGGTGGCGCTTCAGCGACTTGAACTTGCGGCCGTCTTCCAGGCAGATCAGGAAGTCGGGCGCGATCGACTTGCGGATCGGCACCGCCGGTTCCTTGGGTTCCGGCTCGGCCTCGACCGGGCCATTGGAAACGCCCGACAGGGCGGCGTGGATACTGGCGATAAGCGACGGCAGGGTCTCGGCCGAGACTGTATTGTTGCCCACATAGGCGGACACGATGTCTGCGGTCATCTCAAGCAGTTCGGGCTTATCTTCCATTCGCGTCTTCGCTTTCCTGATCTATTGCGTTCGACCGAACGTCCAGCCGAAACATCCTGCGTCGGGTAATAGAGTTATTCGGGTTCGAAAGCAAATCCGTACGTCATGACCGATCTATGCACGTTACTGCATATATCTGTAGTGGTGAAGCTCAGCGGCCGAAGTCTTCGGCCAGAACCATCATCGCCGCGCGTTCGGGCGCCGAATATTCGTCGACCACATCGTCCTCGCCGTCGCGTATGGCCCGTAACAGACTGGGCGTCAGCGCCGAGGACAGAGACCAGTTCCAGTAACGCAGAACCGTCTGCGCCCGGTCCACGGCCAGCATCTCATAGGTGATCTGCACCCGCTCCCAATCGGGATGCACGTGACCATCGGCCGTCGTCTCGGGCCGCCGCATCGAGCGCCACAGACTGGTCAGGTCGGCGCGCGACATACCCGTGGCCTTGCACAATATGGCCAGCGGCTCGCCGCCCGGATCGCCCAGCAGCTTGGCGCCCGTCAGCGGCTTGACCCCCGACAGGAAGGCGATCTCCGAAGCCGTCTCGCGCGTCAGCCCGTCGCGGCCGGCGACCATGACGGCCTGTTCCAGGCTGTCGAAGGGGCTCTTGGCGATGGCGCCGCGATTGCGCTGGCGCCGCTCGATGAACTGCAGGGCCTTGCGCGCCACCGGGTCGGACCAGTCCTCGGCCGCAGCCATGCCGAACACATCCTCGGACGCCTCCTGCATCACCTCGCGCGACACGGCGAACCGCTGCAGGATGGTGCGACGGTCGTCCGGCCCGCACCACCAGAACATGATATAGGCGCCCGACGGCCTCAGTTCGGGGCGTTTCAGCAAAAGGCCGCACAGGCCCGGCGACTGTCGGCTCAGGCCCACCACCGCCTCGATCCCCACCTGCGACAGGCGGGCGGTCGGGTTTCGCAGCACCGCCTCCATCACCGCCATCTCGCCGAAGGAGAACAGGGTCTCGGTCACGATCTCGGACAGGCCGCGCCGGGCCGCGATCAGAAGGCGATGGTCGGCGCTGGCGTCGCGCGCGCAGCCGACGATGAGGGCGTCGCTCAGGGACGCGCATTGTTCGATCAGAAGCCCGGCGATCTCCACCTCGTCGCGCAGCAGGATGCGCGCCACGCTGTTGGGCAGTTCGGCCAGGGGCGCCAGGCGGGCGGCGACGCGCCGACGCTCCTCGCGCGAGGCCAGACGCAGCATCTCCACCAGCAGATCGCCCGTCACCGCGCGTTCGAAGGCGTTGATCCGGCTGGCGGGCAGCGACACCACATCGGCCAGACGCCTCAGCAGCGCCCGGCGCGCCCGCAGCGGCGTGTCGCCGCCCTGCTCATGCCCGATCATGGCTGTCAGTTCGCCCATTCGCCCAATCTAGGCGCGAGCGGTTAACCGGGCGTGAGGGCCTCAGCTCTTGTTGATCACCACCACGATGGCCAGGATGACGAACAGGATCAACGCCAGGATGCGCGCGATCCACGGCGCGGCGACGAAGACGCCCAGAACGGTGAAGCCGCTTTTCACCGCCTCGGGCCGGGTCAGGGCCTGTTTGAACGTGCCGCCTTGGCCGCCCGCGATCGGATGGCCGCAGTTGGGACAGGCTACGGCCGCCTCGGACACCTGACGCGCGCAGGCCGGACAGGGGATCAGCGCCATGATCAACCCCCCGCCTGCGGGGTGATGCGGATTTCGACGCGCCGGTTCTTCTGACGGCCCGCCGGGTCGTCTGCGCCGTCCGGCCTGACGTTGGGCGCAACGGGGCGACGTTCGCCGAAGCCCTCTGCTTTCAGCGACCGGCCGGCGGGGCCTTGCAGCCGATCCGCCACAGCCCGCGCGCGTCTCAGCGACAGACCCTCGTTATAGGCGTCATCGCCTTTGGCGTCGGTATGGCCGCCGATGCTGACCTGGGCGCGCGGATAGCTTTTCAGCAGCTCGGCCGCCCGCGCCAGAGCCGGTTCCGCATCGGGTCGGATCGTGGCCTTGTCGAAGTCGAAAAGGACGTCGGCCGGCAGGTCGATCACGATGACGCCGTCGCTGCGCCGCGCATTCAGTTCGCTCAGCAGGGTGCGGGTCGTCTCCACCCGCTCGGGCGCGACCTCGGACGAGACGAAGACGCTCTGCAACTCGCTGTCCGGTCCCGCCTTGTCGAAGGTGGAGCGCGGGGTCTCCACCTTTTCGAAGGTGGACTTCATGCCGATGGCGCTGCCGCTCATCAGCCGCACGGTCAGGGCCGAGGCCGTGCAGGGCGCCAGACCGGCGGCCAGCAGGGCGGCCGCCATGGCGGGCGCATGCCGGCCCGTCATCCGGCGGCTCCTGCGCTCGCCGCCTGGGCCGTCAGCGGAATGGTCATGCGCAGAAACGGGCCGATGATGCTGTCCGACGTCGAACCCTCGTTGAACACCAGCGAGATCTGCGGCGTCCCCGCCGGAACGGCGCCCATGAAAACCAGGCGGCCGTTCATGGTGTCGCCCTTGACGATGTTCATGTTCGGATTGCCCTCGGGCGGCTTCAGACGCAGCTTCTGACCGTTGGGCAGTTCGATATAGGTGGCGGCGGTGGCCATCTCGACATTGTTGGTCATGTCGCTGGCGAAGGAGATGCTGACGTCCAGGATGGTGGCGTCCTCGGCCAGATCGACGTTCTTGACCCGCACCGTGGCCCCGACCTCGGTCACGCCCTGCACATCGACCGGCACGGTGCGGGTCTGGCGCGGCTGAGCGGTGACGGGGGTGTTGGCGGCGGCGGCGGCCTGCTGTTCGGGGGACATGGCGGCGTCGGCCTTGTCCTCGTTGTTCGAACAGGCGGCCAGGGCCAGGGCGGACACCCCGGCGGCGGCGATCAGGCGAAGGGCGACAGGCATGGAACGCTCCGGCGTTGTTGATCCAACGCGCGTCCGCCCGCCTCCCAAGCGGAGCCGCACGCGCGTCCGCTATCGAACACGCGAACGGCGAAAAGGCTCCGCTTGGCGATCGGTCGCTTTCCGACAGCGCCACGCGGCGGCGGCGTCGTCGGAAAGCGGAAAACAAGCGCCGACTAAAGGCCCTCGAACAGCGCCGTCGAAAGATAGCGTTCGGCGAAGGACGGGATCACCACCACGATGGTCTTGCCCGCATTCTCGTCGCGCGCCGCCAGCCGGAAGGCCGCCGTCAGGGCCGCGCCGGAGCTGATGCCGACCGGAATCCCCTCGACGCGGGCGGCCTTGCGCGCCATGTCGAAACTGTCGTCGTTGGACACCTGCTCCACCCCGTCCACGACCGAGGGGTCATAGATGGCGGGCACGAAGCCGGCGCCGATTCCCTGGATCTTGTGCGGTCCCGGCTGGCCGCCCGACAGCACAGGCGACGCCTCGGGCTCCACCGCGATCATCTGGACGGACGACTTTTTGGCCTTCAACGCCTGGCCGACGCCCGAGATGGTGCCGCCGGTGCCGACGCCCGCCACGATGATGTCCACGGCGCCGTCGGTGTCGTTCCAGATTTCCTCGGCCGTCGTCACCCGGTGGATGGCGGGGTTGGCCAGGTTCTCGAACTGCGAGGGGCTGATGGCGTTCGGGGTCGAATCCAGCAGTTCCTGGGCGCGGGCGATGGCGCCCTTCATCCCCTTCTCGGCCGGCGTCAGCTCCAGCTGCGCGCCCAGAAGGGCCAGCATCTTGCGCCGTTCGATCGACATGCTCTCGGGCATGCACAGGATCAGCTTCAGCCCCTTGGCGGCGGCGACGAAGGCCAGGGCGATGCCGGTGTTGCCGCTGGTGGGTTCGATCAGCACGGTGTTCTGGTCGATCTCGCCCGCCTGCTCCAGCGCCTCGACCATGGCCACGCCGATCCTGTCCTTGACCGAGGCGATGGGATTGAAGAACTCCAGCTTGGCCAGCACCGTGGCCTTGGCGCCGTATTCGGCCGACAGGCGCGGCAGGCGCACGAGCGGGGTGTCGCCGATGGTGTCGATGATCGAATCATACACCTTGCCCCGACCCTTCTTCAGGTGGCGGGCGGCGTCATAGCTGAAGTCGGACATGAGGAAGGTCTCCGTGAAACTGCGGCCCGTAACAGATAAGGCCTGAGGGCCCAGCGCAAGGGGCCGCGCACGATCATTTCTGCGCGAGACCTTCAGAGCGGCTGCCTTTCGACCGTCCGCCTCTAGCGCCCCAGCACCGCGCGAGCGGGGTCGAAGGCGACCACTTCGCGGATCACGATCATGCTCTTGAAGCCGCGCACGCCTTTTTCGGGGACCAATTCGCGAATGCCGAACGCCTCGTAATCCTGCATGGAGCGGACGGCGACGGTCAGCAGATAGTCGGTCTCGCCGGTCACGTCCCAGCAGCCCTGAACCTCGGGGCTGGCCTTCATGGCGCGCTGGAAGGCGTCCATCATCTTGCGGTCCTGGGTGTTCATCTCGACCTGGACATGAAGGACGATGCGCGGCTCGATCCGGGCCGGATCGATCATGGCCACGTCGCGCACGATCACCCCCTCGGCTCGCAGCCGCCGCAATCGCCGCAGCACCGCCGATTCCGACAGACCCACCGCCTCGGCCGTCACCCGCGCCGGTTCCTGATTGTTGCGACGGCCGCGATCCAGCAGCCTGTGGTCGAACGCATCCAGCGTGACGAAATTCGTCATTTGATACCCTTCTATGCCGGATTCAGCCGCATTCAGGCCGGAAATCGCCGGGAAGCGCAACCTTATTTGGGCTAGTCATCGGCCATGACCGCCGTGGCCCTGAAATCGCACCTGTCCTCGCCGCTGATGGCGCGGCTGATCCCCTATCTGGCGCTGTTCGGCGGCATGATGACGCTGGCGTGCGGCACCTCCTTCGCCAAGACCCTGTTCCCCGTGATCGGGGCGCAGGGAACGACCGCCTACCGGGTCGGTCTGTCGGCCGTCATTCTGGTCGCGGTGTTCCGGCCCTGGCGGTTCCGCCTGACGCGCGCCGATCTGGGCGCCGTGGCTATGTACGGCGTGGTGCTGGGGGCGATGAACCTCAGCTTCTACATGTCGCTGCGGACCATTCCGCTGGGGCTGGCCATCGCCATCGAGTTCATGGGACCGCTGACCCTGGCGCTGCTGCATTCGCGCAAGGCCGTGCACTTCGTCTGCATCGGCTTCGCCGTCCTGGGCCTGGGGCTGCTGCTGCCGCTGAAGACCGGCGTGGGCGCGCTGGATCCGGTGGGAATGGGTTTGGCCGCATTCGCCGGCCTGTGCTGGGCGCTGTATATCGTGTTCGGCAAGCGGCTGTCGCACCTGCACGCCGGACAGTCGGTGGCCCTGGGCATGAGCGTGGCGGCCCTGGTCGTCGTGCCGTTCGGCGTGGCCCACGCCGGTATGGCCCTGCTGAACCCGGCCATCGTGCTGGCGGGCGTGGCCGTGGCGATCTTCTCCAGCGCCCTGCCCTATTCGCTGGAGATGGTGGCCCTTCGCGCCATTCCCAAACGCACCTTCGGCGTGGTGTTGAGCGCCGAACCGGCCGTCGGCGCCCTGGCCGGCCTGATCATCCTGCACGAGCATCTGACGGGACAGCAATGGCTGGCCATCGCCGCCATCGTCGCCGCCTCCGTCGGCGCCATCGCCACGACGCGCGAGCCGCAGACAGGGCCGGAGCCGGTTTAGTTTCGTCCTAAGGGCGCCGCAAAATGACGGCTGAAAGCCGCCTCAGAACTCCTCCCATCCGTCGCTGACGGTCGCCGTCGCCGCGCTTCCGGTGGCGTAGGCGCGGATGCGGGCGCGTTCGCGAGCCAGGGGAATGGGGCCGGCGCCGCGCGACAGATCGTGGACGCGCGGCGGGGCCTCTCCTGTCTCGAACCGTTCGACCAGTTGCGCCAACTGGTCCGTCTCGGTCTTCAGGCTGATCGCCGCCGCCGTGGTCTGTTCCACCATCGCGGCGTTCTGCTGCGTGACCTGATCCATCTGGTTGACGGCGCTGTTGACCTGGCTGAGGCCGGTCGCCTGTTCCTGGGCCGAGGCGGCGATTTCGGAGACCAGGGCGTCCATCTCGGCCACCTTGACGGCGATGGCCGCCAGCGCCGCGCCGGTTTCATTCACCAGTCGAACCCCGTGCGAGACCTCCTGGCCCGAGGTGGTGATCAGGGTCTTGATCTCCTTGGCGGCGTCGGCCGAACGCTGCGCTAGGGCGCGGACCTCTGACGCCACCACGGCGAAGCCGCGGCCCGCCTCGCCTGCGCGGGCCGCCTCCACCCCGGCGTTCAGGGCCAGCAGATTGGTCTGGAAGGCGATCTCGTCGATCACTCCGATGATGTCGCTGATCTGGGTCGAGCTGCGCTTGATGCCGTCCATGGCCTCCACGGCCTGACGCACGACCTCGGACGAGCGATCCGCCTCGGCGCGGGCGCCGGCGGCGGCGGTCGAGGCCTGACGGGCGCCGTCCGCGCTGCGTTTGACGGTGGCGGTGATCTGATCCAGCGCCGCCGCCGTCTCCTCCAGACTGGCCGCCTGCTGTTCGGTGCGGCGCGACAGGTCGTCCGAGGCGCCGGAGATTTCGCCCACCCCGCCGCGCAAGGCCGTGATGGCCCCCAACGCCTGGCCCAGGGTCTGGCGCAGGCTTTCGACCGCCGCATTATAGTCGTCGCGCACCCGCAGATGCGCCCCCTCGACCGGCGCGTCGATCCGCGCGGTCAGGTCGCCCGCCGACAGGCGCGCCAGCACTCCGGCCAGGGCCTCGACCAGAACGGTCTGGGCCTGTTCGGCGGCGATCCGCGCCGTCTCGCGCCGGGCCGCCTCCTGCTCCTGTTCGGTGATGTCGATGGCCAGTTTGATCACCTTCACCGGCCGCCCATCGGGACCGAAGACCGGGTTGTAGGACGCCTGCAGCCAGACCTCGCGCCCGCCCTTGGCCAGCCTGCGAAACTTGCGCGCCAGGAACCGGCCGGCGTTCAGTTCGCGCCAGAAGGCGGCGTATTCCGGCGAGGCCGCCTCAACCGGATCCATGAACTGCCGGTGATGCGCGACCCGTATTTCATCCAGACTGTAGCCCATGGTGGTCAAAAGGTTCTGATTGGCGTCGATGATCACGCCGTCCAGACTGAACTCGATCACCGCCTGGGATCGGCCGATGGCGGCCATCTTCCCATCCAGATCGGCCAAGCGGTCCTGCATCTGCACACGGGCCCGATGCGGCTTTGCGAACATGGTTCCACCCCTTCGCGATCAGCGAGCCCCCGCCCGCCTCGGTTGCAAGGTTGACACCCAATTGGTTTCGGAAGTCTTTCGCCCTTGAGTTGCATACCGCACACAACTCGCGTTACTGCAAAGGTTGGAATGGAAACCGACTTCATCGGTCGTTAACCACGATGGCCCATCTGATCGAGGTCTGTTCCTGGGGCCGTCCGCTTGCGTAATCTCGTCGCCGCCGTCGAAGCGATCGACCCGCTGGTCGTCACCGGCAAGGTGGCGGGCGTGTCGGGCCTGCTGATCGAGTCGCGGGGCGGCCTGTCGCGTCTGGCGGTCGGGGCGCGGGCCGAGATCGGCCGGCGCGGCCATGACCCCCTCCCGGCCGAAGTCGTCGGCTTTCGCGATTCCAAGGCCCTGCTGATGCCCTTCGGCCCGGTCGAGGGCGTGCCCCCCGGCGCCGACATCAGGATCATCGAGACCGCAGCCAGCGTGCGCCCCACCACCGCCTGGCTGGGCCGGATCATCGACGCCTTCGGCCAGCCGATCGACGGCAAGGGCCCCCTGCCTCAGGGGCCGGCGCCCTATCCGTTGCGCGCACCCCCGCCGCCCGCCCATTCCCGCGGCCGGGTCGGAGAGCGTCTGGACCTGGGCGTGCGCGCGATGGATGTCTTCACCACCACCTGCCGGGGCCAGCGGCTGGGCATCTTCGCCGGGTCGGGCGTGGGCAAGTCGGTGCTTTTGTCCATGCTGGCCAAGGAGGCGACCTGCGACGCCGTCGTCGTCGGTCTGATCGGCGAACGCGGCCGCGAGGTGCGCGAGTTCGTGGAAGAGACCCTGGGCGAAGAGGGGCTGAAACGCGCCGTCGTGGTGGTCGCCACCAGTGACGAACCGGCCCTGAAACGGCGCCAGTCCGCCTATATGACCATGGCCATCGCCGAGTTCCTGCGCGATCAGGATCTGGAGGTGCTGTGCCTGATGGACAGCGTCACCCGATTTGCGATGGCCCAGCGCGAGATCGGTCTGGCGGCGGGCGAGCCCCCGACCACCAAGGGCTATACGCCCACCGTCTTCACCGAACTGCCCAAGCTGCTTGAACGCGCCGGGCCTGGGCCGATCCGGCCGGACGGCACGACGGCGGCGCCCATCACCGCCCTGTTCACCGTTCTGGTGGATGGCGGCGACCATGACGAGCCGATCGCGGACGCCGTGCGCGGTATTCTGGATGGCCACATCGTCATGGACCGCAAGATCGCCGAGCGCGGGCGGTTCCCCGCCATCGACGTGCTGAAATCCGTCAGCCGCACCCTGCCCGGCTGCCAGACCCCGCCCGAGCGCGAACTGAACAAGCGGGCGCGCCAATGTCTGTCGGCCTATGCGAACATGGAGGAGCTGATCAAGATCGGCGCCTACCGCACCGGCGCCGATCCCATCGTAGACCGCGCCATCGCCCTGAACCCCGCGCTGGAGGATTTCCTGGGTCAGGACAAGGACGACGCCACCCGTCTTTCCGATTCCTTTACCCGGCTGGAAGCAATCCTCAATCAAGGCATGATCAGAGAGTGACGACGAAATGACCGCTTGGGCTCAATCCCTGATCCGCATCTCCAACTACGAGGTCGAGACGCTGCAGAAGCGCCTGGCCGAGATCGCCGAACGCCGCGCCGGCGCCGAGGTGCGCATCGCCGTTCTGGACGCCGAGGCCGAGGCCGAACGGGACCGCGCCCGCCTGGACGCCGAAGCCGCCCTGATGCTGGGCGCCTATCTGAACGGCTGGAAGGCCAGGAAGACCCAGGCCGAGGGCGACCTGTCGGTGCTGGACGCCGAGGAAGCCGGCGCCCGCGACGCCCTGACCGGCGCCTTCGAAGAGCTGAAGAAGTTCGAACACGTCGCCGAAACCACCCGCCTGAACCAGCTGGTCGCCATCGCCAAGCGCGAAACCGCCGCCTTCGACGAATTGGGTCTGCGGAAACGTGCGGTCTGACTCCAAAGATCCTCCCTCGCATGGCGGGGGAAGGGGACCGCGCGTAGCGTGGTGGAGGGGGCGGACGTCGCACGAACCGTCGACATTAGAACATGCTCATCAGGCTGACAGTCTACCTGAGGCCGCCCCCTCCACCGCTTCGCGGTCCCCCTCCCCCGTTCCGCTGCGCTTCTCGGGGGAGGATCTTACCCGTCGCACCGTCCTCGCCGCCCCTCTGGCCCTCGCCGCCTGCGACCGCTTCGCCTCGGCCGAGGCGACGCCGCCGAACGTTCGGCCGCTGAAATCCGTCGCCCCCGCCCCCTTCGGCGCGGCGATCAAGGCCAGCCAGATCGACGACCCGGACTGGGTCGCGCTGGCCCGCGCCAATGCCTCCCAACTCACGCCCGAGTGGGAGATGAAGATGGAATATATCCTGGCCGACGGCCTGGATCGCCCCAACTTCGATCGCTCGGACCGCATCGCCGCCTTCGCCCAGGCCAACGCCATGGCCCTGCACGGCCACACCCTGATCTGGTACGCGCAAGGGAAAGAGGCGTTCGAGGGCCTGTCCGGCCCCGCCTTCGACCGGGCCTTCGACGGCTATATCGCAACCACGGCCGGTCGTTATCGCGGCAAGGTCCGCAGCTGGGACGTGGTCAACGAGCCGATCCTGGACGACGGGTCGGGGATGCGCGACTGCCACTGGAGCGCCCGTTACGGCCACGACGGCTATATCCTGCGCGCCTTCGAAAGGGCGCGCGCCGCCGATCCGAAAGCCCTGCTTTTCCTCAACGAGTACAATCAGGAAAGCGTGCCGGCGAAGGGCGCGCAGTTCCTGAAACTGGTCGAGCGGTTGCTGAAAGCGGGCTGCCCGCTGCAGGGACTGGGGCTGCAATCCCACCTGTGGATCGACATCAAGCCGGGCGTGATCGCCGCCTTCATGCGCGAGGCCGCCCAGTTCGGCCTGCCGATCCATGTGTCTGAGCTGGACTGCACCCTGCGCACCGAGGACCGGCTGGACTTCCGCAGTCAGGCCGAACGCCTGACCGCCCAGGGGGCGCGCGTGACCGAACTGGCCCACGCCTTCGCCGCCCTGCCCGAGGCCCAGCAGTTCGCCTTCACCACCTGGGGCCTGCGCGACACCGACAGCTGGTATCGCCAGGGCGAAAAGGACGACGGCAAGGACAAGCCCCTGCCCTTCGACAGCTTCGGCCGTCCCAACCCGATGGCGGCGGCCATCGCTGCGGGGTTCAGGACCCCAGCCTGATCGGAAGGCGGCCGGTCGTCCGACGACGGCCTGGCGTTTTTTCGACGGCGTGCATCCGCAAGGCCCCCTCGCCGCCTCTTGTTGAAAGCGTCAGCGTGGCGCGTTCAGGAGAGACCGCCTTGCCCCATTCGCCCGTCGCCCCACGCACCACCGCCCGCCTGCTGGTCGCCGTCGGCACGCTCGCCCTCGCCTTCGGTCCCTTGGCGGCAAATCAGGCCAAGGCCCAGGACGTCGGGCGCATGGATCAGGTCGTGCGCGCCTCCAGCGACGCCGACGCCTTTTCGGGCGCCGTCCTGGTCGCGCGCGACGGCCGCATCCTGCTGGATCAGGGCTACGGCCTGGCCAATCGCGAGTGGAACATCCCCAACGACGGGGATGTGAAGTTCCGCCTGGGGTCCCTGTCCAAACAGTTCACCGCCGTCGCCGTCATGCTGTTGAACCAACAGGGCAAGCTCGACCTGGACGCGCCGATCAAGACCTGGCTGCCCGACGCCCCGGCCGCCTGGGACGCGATCACCCCGCGCCATCTGCTCAGCCACACGGCGGGCGTGCCGAACTTCACCGCCTTTCCCGACTATCAGGATTTGAAGACGCGGCCGTCGACGCTGGAGCAGTTGATCGCCCGGTTCCGCGACCGCCCGCTGAACTTCGCGCCCGGCTCGCGCTTCGCCTATTCCAACTCGGGCTATGTGTTGCTCAGCGCCATCGTCGAGGCGGCTGGCGGCCAGACCTACGCCGACTTCGTGACCGCCAACCTGTTCCAGCCGCTGGGCATGAACGACAGCGGCTATGACCGCCATGAGGTCGTCCTGCCCCGCCGGGCCTCGGGCTATGCGCCGGGCGCCGACGGGGTCGTCAACGCCGACTATGTGGACATGAGCATCCCGACCGGCGCCGGCGCCCTGTATTCAACGACCCACGACCTGCTGAAGTGGGAACAGGGTCTGTTCGGCGGCCGGCTTCTGAACGCCCAGTCCCTGACCGCCCTGACGACGCCCGTTCGCGACGGCTACGCCATGGGCCTGATCGTCAGCGAGTCCGATGGCCGGCGCCTGGTCTGGCACAATGGCGCCATCGAGGGCTTCAACACCTATATGGCCTATGATCCGGGCGACCGGACTGCCGTGATCGTGTTGGGCAATCTGAACGGCGAGGCGCCGGACAAGCTGGGCGCGGCCCTGGTCGCCCTGGCCCGCGGCGGGACCGTCACCCTGGCCAGCGAGCGCCGCGCCGTCGCCGTGTCGCCCGAGGCGCTGAGGGCCTATGAGGGCGTCTACGCCCTGTCGCCCGCCTTCGCCCTGACCGTGTCGGTCGTGGACGGCAAGCTGACGGCCCAGGCCACGGGCCAGAAGGCGTTCGAACTGACGGCGGAGGCCGAGGACGCCTTCTACCTGACCGCCGTCGACGCCCAGATCACCTTCACCCGCGACGCGACCGGCGCCGTCCATGGACTGGTCCTGCACCAGGGCGGCCGCGACATGCCGGCCAGGCGGCAGTAGGCGAAACGCAAAAACGCCCGCCGTTTCCGGCGGGCGTTTCGAAATCGGCAGATCGAAAAACGATCAGGCGGCGACGGTGACGACGCTCTCGGACGGGTCGCGCAGGACGTAGCCGCGGCCCCAGACGGTTTCGATGTAATGCTTGCCGTCGGCGGCGGTGGCCAGCTTCTTGCGCAGCTTGCAGATGAAGACGTCGATGATCTTCAGCTCGGGCTCGTCCATGCCGCCGTACAGGTGGTTCAGGAACATTTCCTTGGTCAGGGTCGTGCCCTTGCGCAGGGAGAGCAGCTCCAGCATCTGGTATTCCTTGCCGGTCAGATGCACGCGGTGACCGTTCACCTCGACCGTCTTGGCGTCCAGGTTCACGGCGATCTCACCAGTGTGGATGATGGCCTGGGCGTGGCCCTTGGAGCGGCGGACCACGGCGTGGGTGCGCGCGATCAGCTCGTCCTTGTGGAAGGGCTTGGTCATGTAGTCGTCGGCGCCGCCGCCGAAGGTCTTGACCTTGGTTTCGATCTCGTGGCTGCCCGACAGGATCATGACGGGGGTGTTGACCTTGCCCACGCGCAGCTGGCGCAGGACCTCAAGGCCGCTCATGTCCGGCAGGTTCAGGTCAAGAAGAATGAGGTCGTAGTCATAGATCTTGCCCAGATCGATGCCTTCTTCGCCCAGGTCGGTCGTGTAGACGTTGAAGCCTTCCGACTTCAGCATCAGTTCGATGCTTTGGGCAGTTGCGTGATCGTCTTCAATCAACAGGACGCGCATTCGTGCCCCTCCAGGCCATAGCTTTGCGGTAACCACCCTGACGCACGGCCGGGGTAACCTTGTTCGCAGGTTAAGACGTGAAAACCTTAAGAAGGGTTAACGTCATTCGATTGAGTCGAATCTAGGCTGATTTGCGAATCGCCGTCGAGTAGCCGGAGTCAACGATTCGAAATTTATTAACCATGTTCCCAGCCAAGCCACGCGGGACGTGAACGACGCCCGCCGCTATCCAGCGCATCGCCCATCTCACAACCTCAAGGCGGTTAAGGCGCCACGACCGATTTTGACGTCGAATAGGTTTTTATTCCTACCACGATGTCGGGACGCCTTATGGTGTCGGCGTCGGAGTTCAGAAGAACAGGGAGGCGTTCGCCGTGGAGGAGTATATCGTGCCGGTCAGCGAGGAGGACCGGATCAAGGCCGGGCTGGCCGTGCATCTGGTCGCCGTGCGCACCGGGGCCCTGCCGTCGCAGATGATGGGAAAGGGCCGGATGAATCCGCGCATGGCCCGTCCGCGCTGGCTGGCCATGTATCTGTCGCACATCGCCTTCGGCTGGACGCTGGAGCGGGTCAGCCACGTCTTCGGCGTCAATCGGGCCAGCGCCGGGGCCGCCTGTCGCTGGGTCGAGGACGAACGCGAACGCCGGCCGGTCGACGATCTGCTGAGCGAGTTGGAGACCTGCATCCAGACCCTGTATCAGCCGCCCGTAATGGACCTGGCCCGATGAGCCGCATCGTGGAGCGGGCGCGCAGCCTGATGAACCGCCCCGACGCCTGGCTGGCCCCCAGCGGCGACGGCGACGGCTATGCGCTGCGGCTGTCGGCGGATCGGCGCAGTCGGATCAGCCTGACGCTGAACGAGGCCGAGTTCCGCGCCCTGATCGAAAGGCCCGGTCTGCGCGCGCGGCCCGGCGGCGGCTGGCAGGCCCGGCCCGAGGGAGAGACGGCGGCTTCGCCTCCGCCCGGCCGACCGGGCATGGTCCTGGGCGAACGGGACCTGATCCAGCCCGACGGTCGGGTGGCGCGACGGGCGGCCAATCTGGGCGAAAGCCCCATCGCCTGGCTGGCGCGGCGAAAGGACGTCTCGGGCCGCCCCTGGCTGACGCCGGCCGAGGCGGCGGCGGGGGAGCGTCTGCGGCGCGAAGCCGAGTTCGCCCTGCGCGGCCCGTCCCTGACCATGCGCTGGGACGCCCTGCCGACGTCCGGCGCCGGAACCGCCGCGCGGCTGGAGCCCAGCGACCGCGCCCTGTCGGCCGGGCGTCGGGTGGAGGCGGCGCTGGCGGCGGTCGGCCCGCGCCTGCGTCCGATGCTGAACCGCATCTGCATCCATGGCGACAGCCTGCAACTGGCCGAAACCGGGCTGGGCCTGCGTCGCCGCCAGGGCAAGACGGTGCTGAAACACGCACTCCAGGCCCTGGCCGAACATTATGGCATCGGGGTCTAGAGGTATTTCATCCAGGGCTGGCCGCTGGTCCGCTTGATCCGGCCGAACCAGCGGCAGGCGAACCAGCACGGGAGGGCGACGACGGCCGCCAGCGCCCAGAGCCAGCCCACGCCCGGCACCGCGAACCCATCGCCCTGATTGGCCCCGAACACCGCCAGCGCCGCCAGTTGCAGCATATGCAGGCCGTAGAGGTGGATCAGATAGAAGAACAGCGGGGCCGCGCCGAACACGGCCAATAGACCGACCAGCCGATCCGACGCCCGCTCCAGCCCCGCCAGCAGCAGGGCGCCACCACCCAGGGTCAGCAGGATGAAATCGGCCGACGGCGGATATTTGGTCAGGTTCAGCACGCTCATCGCCGTCTGCAAGGGCGTCGCCTGCACGGCCCAAGGCGTCGGATCGCCATACAGGTTGATCGCGCGAAGGACCGCGAACAGGGCCAGGGCCGAAAGGCCGGTCGCCGCCAGACGCTTCAGGCGCGCGGCTTGCGCCCCCGCGAACCAGGGACCGACCCCGTAGCCCAGGGCGATGACGCCGATCCACGGCAGCAACGGATAGGAGGTCCGGGCCTGTTCGACCCCCAGTCCCAACCCGGACAGGTCGATGAAGCCCCGGTCGTGCAGGATGGCCCAGATCGCATGGCCCGGCTGACCCGGCTGAACGCTGATCGCGTCAAGCAGATTGTGGCCCAGCACGATCGCCAGGCCCACCGCGATCAGGGCCGGGCGCGGCAGATGCGCCAGACCCGCCAGGGCGATCATCGACAGGCCGATGACCCAGATCACCTGCAGATAGATGGTCTGCGGCGTCAGGGAGAAGGTCCAGGCGAAACTGACCACCGTCAGCTCCAGCGCCACCAGGAACAGGCCGCGCTTCAGCAGAAAGCCCGAGGCGGCCCGCGCCCGGTTCCCGCCCGCCGCGGTCTTGTCCGCATAGAGCCAGGCCGCCAGTCCCGTCAGGGCGACGAAAACCGGAGCGCACAGGTGGGCCGACAGCCGGGTGAAGAACAGGCCGGGCGTCGTCGCCGACACGTCCATCGGGTCCAAGACCTGGGCGTGAATGAAGAAGAACTCCCGCGCATGATCGACCAGCATCAGCAGGATCACCAGTCCCCGCAGGGCGTCGATGGAGCGGATGCGCGCCCCGACGCCGGCGGCGGCGCGGGATCGGGCCACGGCGCGGCGCGGGGCGGAAGGCGAAAGCGTTGCGGCGGTTGACAGCGTCATGCCCGAGCGGATAGCCGATATAGTATAACGTTTCAAACGGAGCCTGACTTGTCCCTGCTTTCGAGCTGCGCCGGCGCCTGCCTGCTGGCCGCCGCCCAACCGCCTGTCGCCCCTGCGCCGGAGGCGGCTGTCGAACCGGCCGCCCTGGGCGAAATCGTCGTCCTGGGCCGTCGCACGGCGCCGCGCGACCGCACCCTGGGCGCCGGGCGCGACACCCAGACCATGTCCCCGTCCAGCCGCTCGATCGAGAACGACCTGATCCTGGCCGTCGGCGCCACCCGCCTGGTCGACGCCCTGGAGCTGGTCAGCGGCGTCAGTCAGCAGAACAACCGCGGCGGGGTGATGGACAATTTCGCCATCCGCGGCTTCCTCGGCACGCCGGACGGCGGGGCGGAATATTACGTTGACGGCTTCCTGGCCAATCGCGGCATGGCCCCGCCCCGCGACCCGGTCACGGCCGAACGGATCGAGGTGCTGAAGGGCCCGTCCGGCGCCCTGTTCGGCGACATCGATCCGGCGGGCCGCATCAATCTGGTGTCCAAGACGCCCAAGTTCGCGACCGCCGCCGTCTTCACCGGAACCGTCGGGTCCTTCGGTCTGAGACGCGGCGAACTGGACCTGACCGGCCCGATCACCGAGGAACTGGCCGGGCGGATCGTCCTGGCGGGCGAGACCAGCACGGGCTGGCGCGATCATGTCGGCCTGGACCGCACCGTGGTCGCGCCGTCCCTGACCTGGCGGCCCAACGCCGATCTGCGCCTGACCTATGTGGGAGAGTTCACCACTTTCACCACCTTGTTCGACCGGGGGATGCCCGCGATCAAAGGCGACGCCCTGGCCCTGCCGGAATCGAACTACTACGGCGAGCCGGGCGACGGCCAGACCCGGTTCCGCAACGAACGGCATCAAATCACGGGCGAATACGCCCTGAACGGCGCTTGGAGCCTGAACGGCGGGATCGCCTGGCGCGGCGGCTCGCTGCGTGGCCTGTCCAGCGATCAGTCGCGCCTGGTCGACGATCAGCTGTGGCGCCAGCGTCGGGGCCGCGACTTCAGCGTCGAGGACCTGTCGGCGCGGCTGGAGTTGAACGGCGCGGTCGCGACCGGCCTGGGCGTCCACAACCTCGCCTTCGGGCTCAAGGGCTACAAGCTGACCTATGGAGAGAAGTGGCTGCGGATCAATCCGACGGCGGCCAACCCCTATCCGATCAATGTCTTCAACCCGGTCTATGGCGCGGTTCCGGCGCCCGCGCCCCTGCCCTTCACCGACAATCTGGAGACGCGCGAGGTCGTGACCCTGTACGCCCAGGACCTGTGGGAGGTGAACGACCGCCTGAGCCTGTCGGCGGGCCTGCGGCTGGACGACTACAGCCAGAGCATCCGCAACAATCGCACCGGCGCGTTGGGTGAGGCGGCGGACACGCCGTTCGATTATCGCTTCGCCGCCCGATACCGCCTGACCGACACCATCACCGCCCACGCCAGCTATGGCCGGTCGTTCGTGCTGAACTCAGGCACGGGCCGCAACGGCGCGGGCTTCGCGCCCGAAAAGGGCCAGGGCTATGAGATCGGCCTGGCCGGCGCCTGGGAGGGACTGGACCTCGCCGCCACTGTCTTCGACATCGAGAAGTCGAACATCTTGACCACCGAACCCTATGACTCGACTGTTCTGGATCCCGGCAACTACCTGGCGCCAGTCGGCAAGCTGACCACGCGAGGGATCGAGCTGGACGGGTCGCTGAAGATCGACAACGCTTGGCAGGTGGTCGCCAACTACAGCTGGACCGACGCCAAGGCCGACGACAGCCGGTTCGCCAGCGACGCCGTGCTGAACGTGCCCGAACACTCGGGTTCGTTGTTCGTGATCGGCCGGTTCGCCACCCCGCACGGCACGGACTGGTCCTTCATGGCCGGCGCATCCTATGTCGGCGAGCGGGCCGGCGGTCTGGCGCTGGGCGCGCCCGAACTGCCCGCCTACTGGAAGGCCAAGGCGGCGCTGGACTATGGGCTGACCCGCCAGGTCACGGCGCGGGTCGAGGTCGACAACCTGTTCGACGAGCGATACGCCGCCAGCTCCTACAGCGCCCTGTGGATCTTCCCCGGCGCGCCGCGCAGCGTGCGCGCCTCGCTGAGGGTCGCGCTGTAACCTTCACCCCGCCGCCAGCGCCGCCTCCCTGATCCGCCCCACCATGCTGTTCAGGCCGTTGGCGCGCTGGCGGGTCAGGGCCGAGGGCAGGCCCAGGCGGTCCAGGGCGGCCCTGGAGTCGAAGGCCAGGATTTCGGACGGCGTGCGCCCGGAATACAGTTTCAGCAACAGGGCGATATTGCCCTTGGACAGGGCGCTGTCGCTGTCGGCGGCGAACCACAGGCGGCCGTCCGCAGCCATCACGGCCAGCCATACCTGGGCCGCGCAGCCCGGCACCTTGTTGGCCTCGACACGGTCGGCCTCGTCCAGCGGAGCCAGCCCCTTGCCCAGTTCGATCACATATTCGATCCGCTGCTCCCAATCGCCCAGCAGGTCGAAATCCTCGGCCAGTTCGGCCAGAGTCTGATCCAGGCTTTCGGTCGGGGGCGTGCGGGCGCTTGCGGTCATGGGCGCTGGATAGGCCGCCCGGCCGTTAACGACAACCGGCCGTTTTGTCCCCGGATATTCATGGTGAACGCCGCCATGGGGTTCGCCTGAGGGGGGAGCGGCCTCGCACCGACTCAAGGCGGGGACTAATCTGGGATCAGACAGAACACCGGCCCGACCGATTGACACCCTTCCCTCGCCACCGCTTCCAGGACGACCCGCGCCCGCCGCCGCAAGACGCCCAGACGGGCGCGCCGCTGGTGGCGCTGTGGCACGCCGTCTGGGCCGTGGCGGTCAGCCTGACGGCCTTGTCGGCCCAGATGGCGGGCAGCCTGCATAACGGGCCGCTGGCGGCGCTGCTGACCATGGCCCTGCCCGGAGTGCTGGGGGTGGCGCTGATGGTGCGCGACACCCTGGCGCTGCGCCTGACGATCATGGTCGCCTGGATGGTCGCGGCGACGGCGGCGGCGGGCCTGACCGGGGGCGTCACCGGCGCCCTGCCGGGCCTGGTCGTCCTGCCGCTGGCGGCCGGGGTGGCCCTGGATCACGAACGGAACGGCCGCGACGGCCTGACCTGGCTGGGGGTGGGCGGCCTGCTGCCGCCGCTGTTCAGCGGCCTGACGTCCAGTTGGCTGAACGGGCCGGAGGCGCAAGAACCGCTGCTGGCCGCCGCCTCGGCCTTCCTGGCCCTGGGCGCCGTGGGATCGGCCCTTCGCCTGACCTGGGGCCAGCGGCGGCTGCGGCTGATCGAGGCGCAGGACCAGGCCGACCGCATCGCCGCCCTGCTGCACGACCAGCCCGGCCTGACCCTTCTGCTGGAGCCGTCGGGCCATGCGGTCGCGACCTGGGGCGCCGCCCCGCCCGCCCTGTCGGTTCCGGCCCTGATCGACCAGGGGCTGGTGGCCAGCGCCCACGCGCCCGACCGGCCGGCCGTCGCCGCCGCCCTGTCGCGCGCCCTGTCGGGCCAGCCGGCCGAGGTGCAGTTCAGCCCGCGCAGCGCCCTGGACCGCCGCGTCATCCTGATCGTGGCGCCCTTCCATGATCCGGCCGCCAGCCGCCCCCGCCTGATCGCCCAGGCGTTCGACGGCACGGCCCAGTTCGCCCGCGAACTGGGGCTGGAGACCGCCCGCGTCGAGGCCGAGGCCCAGTCCGCCGGCAAGACCCGCTTCCTGGCCAATATGAGCCACGAACTGCGCACGCCGCTGAACGCCGTTCTGGGCTTCGCCGACATCATGCGCCAGCGCCTGTTCGGCCCCCTGCCCGACCGCTACGCCGGTTACGCCGACGCCATCCACCAGGCGGGCGGCCACCTGCTGGACCTGATCAACGACGTCTTGGACCTGTCCAAGATCGAGGCCGAACGCTATCAGCTGGCCGTCGCCGAGTTCGACGCGCGCGACGCCGTATCGGCCGCCGTCGCCCTGGTCCGGCTGCAGGCCGACGACAAGGGCGTGGATCTGGCCGCCGTCCTGTCGGCCGAACCGCTGAAGGTGCGCGCCGACGCCCGCGCCCTGAAGCAGATGGCGCTGAACCTGCTGTCCAATGCGGTCAAGTTCACCCCGGCCGGCGGCTCCGTCACCCTGACGCTGGACGCGGACGGCCCGGACCTGGAACTGGCGGTGTCGGACACCGGCGTCGGCATCGCCCCCGAAGACCTGAAACGCCTGGGCCGCCCCTTCGAACAGGCCGGCGGCGCCGACCAGAAGGCCCAAGGCACGGGCCTGGGCCTGTCCTTGGTCCGCAGCCTGACCGAACTGCACGGCGGCCGCATGACCATCGACAGCACCCTGGGCGAGGGCGCGGCGGTGCTGATCCGGTTGCCGGTGATGGTGGGCGCCGAACAGCCCAAGGCGACGCCCCCTCGCATCCTCGCCGAGACCTGACCGGCGGCTTTTATCCGGCCTCGCGCACCTTGTCGCAACGCTGCATGAACCGATGCGTCAGTTCGGCAGGCGGCGGCGGGTATCGGATGGCGCCGTCGCCATCCGCAAATCGCTCGCCGATCTCGAACCAGGCTCCACCCAGCAAGGCGGCCAGCTCGCTCCTGGACGGATGCAGCCGGTAGGAGGCGAACATGTCGAAGCCGCCGTACTCCCAGACGGGCTCGCCCAACAGCGAGACACCCGGGCTTCGAAGCCCGAACATCGGCAGCAGTTGCGGAGGACCGCCCAGGTCGGTCGCAAAACCGTAGGCGTCGCCCCGCACATGCAAACTTCCGTCGGCTTCGCAGGTCAGCAGCAGCTCGGCGTCGGGCACCGTCGGGTAAAGACTGTCTCTTTTAGCGATCACCAGGGTCGGCGCACTCGCCCACGTCGCGGGGGCCTGGTCCCAAAGGTATTCGCGGTCGAAGTCCGGCTTGGCGACAACTCTCACAGGCGGGGGCGGCCGATCCTCCTTGGAGCAGGCCGAGGCCAGGATGAAGACGGCGGCGACTGACAGCATCTGGCGCATGGTGCGAAAGACGCACGTCAGGCGAACGCCGACAAGCCGAACCTAAACCCGCCCCATCGCCAAGAAGGCGCGGCCCGCCGCGAAGTCGCCGGCTTCGAAGGTGGAGCGGGCGATGCTGCCGTCGCGGAAGACGAACTCGACGGTGAAGACCTCGCGCGGGTCCAGCCGCGACAGGGCGTCGGCGGCTTCGGCGGGGAACAGCCAGGCCTGACCGTCCGCGCGGCCCTCGGACAGCAGGGTGCGGTCGGCCGCCTGCGTGCCCGCGGCCCAGAAGGCGCGGCGCTGGACCGCGGGGGGCAGACCCTGCGCCAGCCACGGGCGCGGCGCCACGTCGGCGTCGCGCATCACGATCCGAACGCCGGTCGGGCGCGACCGCCCCTGCCAGGACACCACGGCGGCCAGTTGGTCGGGCCGGTCCATGCCGCCCACCATGCCGAACCGCACGGGCGAGGCGCCGGTCACGGTCGCCTGCATCAGCCGCCAGGTCGGGCGCGCATAGGCGGCGCGGTCGGCGCTCCAGCCCCTGCGGTCGCCGGGAAACTGCATCCGCATGGTGCGCGACCAGCCGGAGAAGGCGGTCTGCACCCGGCCCTGAACCGTCTTCAGATCAGCCGAGCCGCAGGGCGTGGTGACCGCCCGCGCCCGCGCCCGCTGGGCCGTCTCGGCCAGTTGCCGGTCGTTGGCGCCCGCCCGCAGGGCCGCGCCCCGCGCCTGATAGGCGGCGGCCGTCAGGGCGGCGGTCAGTTGCGGCTCGAACAGACCGCAGCGGTCGTTGGCGGCCAGCACGAAGCTGCGCTCATAATAGCGGTCCTGTGGCGCGGCCATAGCGGCGACGGGCGTCGCCGCGATCAGCAGCGCCGACATCAGGGCTTGGGTCCGCCGGGGGGAAAGGCCTATCCTCATGCCTCGACCCTAGCGGCTCAGCGTTGGGGTTCCGTGTTCGAGCAGGGTTAGCGAATTGCTTCTTTCCAGCGACCTTTGGGTCAGCGCCCTGATCCGCCGCGCCCAGATCGAGGGCGCCTATGCGACCGTGGTCAACAAGGGCGACGACCGCGCCGGCTCGGTCATCGTCAAGGCCTACGACACCTCCACCCGCACCGCCCGCCTCTACACCGAAGCCTTCGGAACCGACGGCGACCGCCTGTGGATCCAGCCCGTCACGTCCGACAGCGAAAACGAACTGGACGCCTATATCGCCCGCCAGCGCGGGTATGACCCCGACCTGTGGGTGGTGGAGATCGAGGACCGGCAAGGCCGGCATTTCATCACCGAGACGGTGCAGGCCTGAGCTCAGGCCCGGCCGCGCTGCGCGTCGCGCTCGGCCCGTGTCTTGATGATGGTGAGCACGTTGGCCTGAATGTCGCCCATCATCAGTTCGCCCCATAGTTTGGCGTAGGCGTTGACGTGGGTCTTGGCGATGTAGCGGGTCGTCAGGGTCACTTCGGTCAGGCCGGGCGAGATCGGGCGCAGGACGTAATCGCCGGACTCGATCTTCAGGAACTCGCCATCCGGCGAAATATGCTTGTCGGTATAGTCCTGCACCGAACTGTTGGTGAAGTTGAAGTCCCAACCCAGTTTGCGGCCCGGCGCCCAGGCGACGATGCGTTCCTGGAAGTTGACGTGATCACCCCAATAGGCCGTCCGCACCGCCCCCACGCCGGTCCCGACGACGGTGGATTCCTTCGGGCGAGGGATGCCCAGGATATTGTGGGTGATGGTCCAGCGCCCCTCCTGTTCGCCGATGTCGCGACTGGACACCGCATAGGGCCAGATGTCCTCGGGCGCGGCGCGGACCACGACGGTGCGGCTCAGCGAAACGGCTTCGTGCGGCATGGGCAGCTGCGCCTCCACCATCGCCGCCGCCAGGGGAATGATCAGGAAACTGGACTGCAGCGTCCCGCCACGGCGATGACGCTGCGAGCGCATGATGAGCGCGCCCGCCCAGCCGCTGAGCAGCCAGACCGGCGACAGCATGACGATGCAGATGACGCCTTCATGCAGGATGAAGGCCGAAGCCAGACAGACGATCACGCCCAAAATCACGGGCGCCAGCCAGTAGAAGCCGATCGACCGGGTCTTGTCCGGGTCGCCGATGTAGCAGATCAGCGCGCACAGGACGGCCGGCAACAGGGCCAGAAACCATACGCTGGCGAACCAGATCGAACCTGCCCGCGACGCCGAAAACAGGACAAAGGCGCTGAACGCGATGGCCAGGGCCAGGGCGAAGCCCGAAAGGAGGCGTCCGCGCAGACGTCTGCGGGCGATGGAAATCTGGGGGTCTTTCTGGGTCATGACGGCCCCGTCAGTTGTTTCTGCAGAGAAAGAAATTGCAGGGCAAATGAATCATCCGCCTCGGTCCTGCTTGCCGACGAACTTGAGCAGGCCGACGACCTTTGACCCCATGCGGATCAGCCGCATCAGGGTGTCGGGCGGCACGTCCAGCATCTGCTGGTACCAGCCGTCGACGGTGTTGACGAAGCCCTGCAGACGCTCCAGCCGGGCGCGAACCTCGGGGGTGACGCCGGAACCCTGGGCGTCGACGCCGGCGACGGCCTCGTTGATGGCGGCCACCATCGGGTCGATCTCGCGCGCCTTGCGGCCCTGGGCGACCTTGGTGGCCATCTGCCAGAGATCGGTTTCGGCCTGATAGTGATCGCGACGGTCGCCCAGCACCGGAACCCGATGGATCAGCTTCCAGCTCAGCAGTTCCTTCAGACTGTTGGAGACATTCGACCGGGCGAGCCCCAGGGTCGTGGCGATGTCCTCAGCCGTCAGCGGCTGCTCGCTGAGATACAACAGCGCCTGGATCTGCGCGACCGAACGATTGACGCCCCACTGGGCGCCCAGGTCGCCCCAGCGCAGCACGATCTGTTCGACGGCGAACGGCAAGGATCGGTCACTTGTTTCTGTCATGACAGAAATAGACGACAAACACTGGTCTTTGTCAAGGTGCGGAGGGCGCCGACCGTCCCTACCCCTTGCGCCCATCAAACTCCGCCCGAGCCGCCTCGATGCGGTCGATGTTCTTTTCGGCCCACATCCAGACGCCGCAGAAGGCTTCGGCCAGGGTGAAACCCAGGTCGGTCAGGCGGTATTCGACCCTGGGCGGGATGACGGGATGGACGGTGCGGACGACCAGGCCGTCGCGCTCCATCTGACGCAGGGTCTGGGTCAGCATCTTCTGGCTGATCCCGCCGACCAGACCGCCGAGGCGGGTGAAGCGCTGCTCGCCGTGTTCGGCAAGGACCTCCAGGATCAGCATGGTCCATTTGTCGGCGACGCGGCCGATCACGTCGTTGACCAGGGCCTCGACGCGCGGATCGGCGACCTCTCCGGTCTCGGGATGAGCGATTCTGGCGGGCGGAAGCGTTGTCATAGCCATTTCTTTCCAGACGGTAAGTAGGGCGGTTTCAAGTGCCTACTTTCGATTGGAGAGTGACGGTCATACCTCATCGTCATCGCTGACGCATCCCCGAGGAGACGATCGTGAACATCACCGACAACACCCTGCTGATCACCGGCGGCGGCACGGGCATCGGCCGCGCCCTGGCCGAGGCGCTGCACGCGCGCGGCAATCGGATCATCATCACCGGCCGTCGCGAAGACGTGCTGAAGGCGACGGCGGCCGCCAATCCCGGCATGGCCTGGGCGACGCTGGACATGGAGGACGCCGCCGCCGTCGCCGCCTTCGGCGCCCAGGTGGTCAAGGATCACCCCGCCCTGAACGGCGTCATCCTGAACGCCGGGATCATGAAGGCCGAGGACCTGAAGGCCCAGCCGTTCGACTTCGCCTCGGTCGAGGCGACCATCGCCACCAACCTGCTGGGGCCGATCCGCCTGACGGCCGCGCTGCTGCCGCATCTGATGGCCCAGCCGACGGCGACGGTGATGACGGTGACCTCGGGCCTGGCCTTCATCCCCCTGACGGCGACGCCGACCTATAACGCCACCAAGGCGGCGATCCATTCCTGGACCCAGTCGCTGCGGCATCAGTTGGCCGACACCTCGGTCGAGGTGCTGGAGCTGGCCCCGCCCGCCGTGGCCACCGACATCGTGCCAGGCCATGCGGAGAACCCCAACTCCATGCCGCTGGCCGACTATACGGCCGAGGTGATCGGCCTGATCGAGCGGGGGGATACGCCGCGCGGCGAAATCCTGGTCGAACGGGTCAAGCCCCTGCGGTTCGCCGAGGTGAACGGCTATGAGGCGGTGTTCGAGCGGCTGAACGGGGCGCATTGAGCTGCGGGCCGCTCATCCCTGCGAAAGCCGGAACCAAGCGCTTCGGGTGAAGAGTGCGTGGGCCGAAGGCCGGTGGTCATTCGCCCCCCATTCGACGCCAAAGACCAGGGTCCCGGCGTTCGCCGGGATGAGCGGAAGTTAAAACCTCAATCCTCGTCCATCTTCAGGGCGGCGATGAAGGCTTCCTGCGGGATTTCGACCTTGCCGAACTGGCGCATCCGCTTCTTGCCGGCCTTCTGCTTTTCCAGCAGCTTCTTCTTGCGGGTGGCGTCGCCGCCGTAACACTTGGATGTCACGTCCTTGCGGAGCGCCCGCACGGTCTCGCGGGCGATGATCTTGCCGCCGATGGCCGCCTGGATCGGGATCTGGAACAGGTGCGGCGGGATCAGTTCCTTCATCTTCTCGACCATGCCCCGGCCGCGCGTCTCGGCGCGGGCGCGGTGGACCAGCATGGACAGGGCGTCGACCGGCTCGGCGTTGACCAGGATCGACATCTTCACCAGGTCGCCGACCTTGTATTCGGTGATCTCATAGTCGAACGAGGCATAGCCCTTGGAGATCGACTTCAGCCGGTCGTAGAAGTCGAACACCACCTCGTTCAGCGGCAGCTCATAGACCACCATGGCGCGGTTGCCGACGTAGGACAGTTCGATCTGCTGGCCGCGACGGTCCTGGCACAGCTTGATGACGCCGCCGAGGTATTCGTCCGGCGTCAGGATGGTGGCCTTGATCCAGGGTTCGGCGATGGTCTCGATCTGCATCACGTCGGGCAGGTCGGCCGGGTTGTGCAGGTCCATCTCGGTCCCGTCGCGCAGGCCGATCTTGTACACGACCGACGGCGCCGTCGCGATCAGGTCGAGGTTGAACTCGCGGCTGAGGCGTTCCTGAATGATCTCCAGGTGCAGCAAACCCAGGAAGCCGCAGCGGAAGCCGAAGCCCAGCGCCGCGCTGGATTCCATCTCATAGGTGAAGGAGGCGTCGTTCAGGCGCAGCTTGCCGATGGCGGCTCGCAGGTCCTCGAAGTCGGCGGCGTCCACCGGGAACAGGCCGCAGAAGACCACCGACTGGACTTCCTTGAACCCCTTCAGCGGCTCGGCCGTCGGCTTCTTCTCGTCGGTGATAGTGTCGCCGACGGCGGCGTGGGCGACTTCCTTGATCTGGGCGGTGATGAAGCCGACCTCGCCGGGGCCGAGTTGGTCGACCGGCGTGTTCTTGGGCAGAAAGACGCCGACCCGGTCGATCAGGTGGGTCGAGCCGTTGCGCATCATCTTGACCCGCATCCCGGTCTTCAGCACGCCGTCGAACACCCGCACCAGCACGACGACGCCCAGATAGGGGTCGTACCAGGCGTCCACCAGCATGGCCTTCAGCGGCGCATTGATATCCCCCTTGGGCGCCGGCAGCTTGGTGACGATGGCCTCCAGCACCTCCTCGATGCCGATGCCTGACTTGGCGCTGGCGAGGACGGCTTCGGAGGCGTCGATGCCGATGACGTCCTCGATCTGGGCGCGCACCCGGTCCGGCTCGGCGGCGGGCAGGTCCACCTTGTTCAGGACCGGCACGATCTCATGGTTGTTGTCGATGGCCTGATAGACATTGGCCAGCGTCTGGGCCTCGACCCCTTGGGAGGCGTCCACGACCAGCAGCGAGCCCTCGCAGGCGGCCAGCGAACGCGACACCTCATAGGCGAAGTCCACGTGGCCCGGCGTGTCCATCAGGTTCAGGATGTAGTCCTGCCCGTCCCTGGCCCGATAGGTCAGGCGCACCGTCTGGGCCTTGATGGTGATGCCCCGTTCCTTCTCGATCTCCATGTTGTCGAGAACCTGTTCGGACATCTCGCGCGCGGTCAGGCCGCCGGTGTGCTGGATCAGCCGGTCGGACAGGGTCGACTTGCCGTGGTCGATATGCGCGACCACGCTGAAGTTGCGAATGTTCGAAATAGGAGGAGTCGTCATCCGCGCGCCCCTATCATGCGTAAGCATGCGGGGCCAGACGCACGGCCGATCTGTCGCGCGTCGGGTCACATTACAGCTTCGCAATAAACCGCTTCCGCGTTTGAGAACACTGTCCTGACGCGGTATGCATCAGCCCTTCCCCAGAACCGGCGCGAGCCGGCGATCCGCTTCGCCTGCAACCGAGGAAATCCCCCGTGTCCAAGACGACCCGAACCGCTCTCAACGTCGGCGCCATGGCCCTGTCGGCCTTCCTGCTGGCGAGTTGCGGCGGGCATGGTGAGGAAAAGACCGAAGAAAAGGCCGGCGGTTCGCGCCAGACCGTCAGCGTCGCCACCGTGTCCCAGACCAGCCTCAACCGCACCGTGACCGCGTCCGGCACCGTGTCGGCCTGGGAAGAGGTGCCGGTGGCGGCCGAGACCGGCGGCCTGACCGCCGTCGCCGTCTATGTGGACGAAGGAACCTACGTCCGGCAGGGTCAGCCGCTGGTGCAGATGAACGACGTCCTGCTGCGCGCCCAACTTCAGCAGCAGCAGGCCCAGGTCCAGCTGGCCCAGGCCAATGTGTCGCGCGACGACGCCGCGCTTGATCGCGCCCAGCAGTTGAAGGCGCGCGGCTTCCTGAGCCAGGCGTCGCTGGACACCGCACTGGCCAATCAGCGGTCCTCGACGGCCAATCTGGCCGCCGCCCGCGCGGCCCTGTCGGAAACCCAGACGCGGCTGAGCCAATCCACCATCCGCGCGCCGGTCGGCGGGCTGATCATCAGCCGCAGCGTGACCAAGGGCCAGATCATCGCGGCCGGAACCGAACTGTTCCGCATGGTCCGCGACGGGCGGCTGGAGCTGGACGCCCAGGTGCCCGAGACGGAGCTGGGCCTGGTGCGCGCCGGCCAGTCGGCGACCGTGACCTCCAGCGAGGCCGGCCAGACCACCGGCTCCGTCCGCATCGTGACGCCAGAGGTCAACGCTTCCACCCGACTGGGCCTGGCCCGCATCTCCCTGGCGCCCGGCACCCAGCTGCGGCCCGGCATGTTTGCGCGCGCCGACATCGCCGTGGGCGACCAGCCGGCGACCACCGTTCCGACCGGGGCGGTGCTGTACCGGGAGAACAAGCCCGGCGTCTTCGTCCTGAACGGCGACAGGGTTCATTTCCACCCGATCACGGTCCTGTCGCGCACCGACGCCCAGACGGCGGTGTCGGGCGTCAACACCGGCGTGCGCGTGGTGGTGGACGGCGCGGGCTTCCTGAACGAAGGCGACCACGTCAACGTCGCACCGGCCGTGGGCGCCCCTGCGCCGGCTGCCGCCGCGCCCGCCGCGACCAAGTAGGACCGACGCCATGAACCAGATGTCGTCCTGGGCGATCAAGAATCCCATTCCGATCATCCTGCTGTTCCTGCTGCTGACGCTCGGCGGCGTGGTCGGCTTCATGGGGATGCGGATCAATCAGAACCCCGACGTCGACTTCCCCCTGGTCGCCGTCACCGCCGCCCGTCCCGGCTCCGCCCCGGCGGAGATGGAGGTGCAGGTCACGCGCCTGATCGAGGATTCGCTGGCCGGCCTGTCGGGCGTGCGCCACATCAACTCAAACATCACCGACGGCGTCTCGACCACGACCATCGAGTTCGAACTGGGCACCGACACCGACCGGGCCACCAACGACGTGCGCAACGCCATGACCGGCCTGCGCGCCAGCCTGCCCCAGGACATGCAGGAACCGGCGGTCCAGCGCATCGACATCACCGGCGACGCCCTGATCACCTATGTCGTGCGCTCGCCCACCATGACGCCGGAAGAAATCAGCTGGTTCATCGACAATGACGTCAGCCGCGCCCTGCTGGCGCTGGGCGGCGTGGGTCAGGTCAACCGCTCCGGCGGCGTCGATCGCGAGATGCGGGTCGAACTGGATCCCCAGCGCCTGGCCGCCTATGGCGTCACGGCGGCTCAGGTCAGCCAGGCCCTGAACAACGTCAACAACAACCTGCCGGGCGGGCGCGTCACCATCGCCGGGTCCGAACGGTCCGTCCGCACCCTGGGTTCGGCCACCTCGGTCGAACAGCTGCGCGACACCCTGGTGCCGCTGGGCGATGGCAAGACGGTGCGACTGGCCGATCTGGGCAAGGTCGAGGACAAGTGGAGCGAGCCGCGCCGCCTGGCCCGCTACAACGGCCAAGAGGCCGTGACCTTCAACTTCCTGCGCTCGCGCACCGCCTCCGAGGTCAAGGTCGCCGACAAGGTCCGCGAAGAGGTCAAACGCCTGAACGAGGCCCATCCCGAACTGACCATCCGCCAGGTCACCGCCAGCGTCGAACAGATTGAGGAATCCTATCTGGCCTCGCTGGAGGCCCTGCTGCTGGGCGCCGTTCTGGCGGTCATCATCGTCTTCATCTTCCTGCGCGACTGGCGGGCGACCTTCATCGCGGCGACGGCCATGCCGATGTCGCTGATCCCGACCTTCGCCATCCTGGGGCCGATGGACCAGTCGCTGAACGTGGTCACGCTCCTGGCCCTGTCGCTGACCATCGGCATCCTGGTCGACGACGCCATCGTGGAGATCGAGAACATCGTCCGCCACATGCGCGACGGCAAACCGCCCTATGACGCCTCTCTGGAGGCGGCCGACGAAATCGGCCTGGCGGTCGTGGCCACCACCGCCACCATCGTCGCCGTGTTCGCCCCCGTGGGCTTCATGCCCGGCATCATCGGACAGTTCTTCAAGGCCTTCGCCCTAGCGGCCTGCGTGTCGGTGGTCTTCTCCCTGCTGGTGGCGCGCACCCTGACGCCGCTGATGGCCGCCTATATCCTCAAACACACCCACCATGAGGACAAGGACCCCTTCTGGATGGGCGGCTATCTGAAGGCGCTGCGCTGGTCGCTGGGCAATCGCTGGAAGGTGTTCGTCCTGGGCATCCTGTTCCTGGTCGGCTCCATCGTCACGGCGGGCGTGGCCAAGATGTCGTTCGAGTTCCTGTCGCCGGGCGACACCGCCCGCGCCGCCTTCCAGGTCGAACTGCCGCCCGGCGCGACCCTGCGCCAGACCGATGCGGTGGTGCAGCAGGTGACCCGCACCCTCGAGGCCCGGCCCGAGGTGACGTCGGTCTATGCCGCCATCGGGGGTCAGGACGTGACCCAGGCCAATGTCTATGCCGACATGGTGCCCAAGGGCGACCGCGATCTGAGCCAGCAGGCCTTCGCCCGCGCCATGGTGGATGAGCTGAAGAAGATCCCCGGCGCCCGCATCCGCGCCGGCATCGCCCAGCAGGGCGGCGGTCCCGGCGACGGCACGACCTACACCTTCTCGATTCTGAGCGACAATCCCGACGCCCTGAACGCGGCGGCGCGCAAGGTCGAGGCCGAGATGCGGACCGTTCCGGGCCTGGCGAACGTGGTCAACTCGGCCGCCATCGCGCGACCGGAAATCCTGGTCACACCGCGGCCCGACGAGGCGGCCCTGGCGGGCGTTTCAGCCGGCGCCATTTCGCAGGCGGTTCGGGTCGCCACCATCGGCGACGTCGATCAGAACCTGCCCAAATACAATCTGGGCGACCGTCAGATTCCCATCCGCCTGCAACTGACCGAGGCGGCGCGCGAGGACCTAACGGTGCTGGAGAACCTGCGGGTTCCGGCCAACAACGGCGCCTCGGTGCCGCTGAGCGCCGTCGCCGACATCCGCTTCGGCGCCGGCCCCGCCACGGTCACGCGCCAGGACCGGTCGCGGATCGCCTCCATCAGCGCCGAACTGGACGGCGCCACGACCGGCGCCGCCAGCGCGGCGGTCAATCGCCTGCCCTCGGTCAAGAACCTGCCCGCCGGGGTGCGTCAGGTGCCAGCCGGCGACGCCGAGTTCATTCAGGAAATGGTGACCGGCTTCGCCATCGCCTTCGCCGCGGGCCTGCTGCTGATGTATGCGGTGCTGACCTTGCTGTTCAAAAGCTTCGCCTATCCGATCACCATCATGGCGGCCCTGCCCCTGGCCATTGGGGGCGCCTTCATCGCCCTGGCCATCGGGGGCGCCAACTTCTCCATGTCGGCCCTGATCGGGGTGCTGATGCTGATGGGCATCGCGGCCAAGAACTCCATCCTGCTGGTCGATTACGTCATCATGGCCGAACGGGAGGGAATGCCCCGTCGCGAAGCCATACTGGACGCGGCGCACAAGCGCGCCCGCCCCATTCTGATGACCACCTTCGCCATGGGGGCGGGCATGGTGCCCATCGCCATGGGCGTGGGCGCCGACGTCCAGTTCCGCGCGCCCATGGCCATCGCCGTGCTGGGCGGATTGATCTCCTCGACCTTCCTCAGCCTGCTCTACATCCCGGCCATCTTCACCATCGTCGACGACTTCGCCCAAGGCGCTCGCCGCATCCTGCGCCGCAGGACGGCCGGCCAGCGCGAACTGGCCAAGCCGAAGCGTGCGACGGAATAAGGGACGCTCTTCAGGAGAGGTCGGCCGGCGGCGGACCTCTCCTGGCCTCTTCAGACGGCGCCTAGGCAGAGGGATCGGCGGGGACGCTCTGTCCGATCTGCGTCCGCAACCATCTCAGGCCCTGGTCGTGATCCCGCCGGACATGCCAGGCCTGCACCAGCGGAATGGTCGGCAGCGCCATCGGGGGGCGTGCGATCACCAACCCGTCGTCTGGCCTTGGCGTCAAACTCCGGCGTGCGGCCGTCAGGATCAGGTCGGAGCCGCGCACAAGCTGCGGCGCGACCGACCAATGCGGCAAGGTGATCGCCACGCGCCTGGTCAGGCCCTGCGCGGCCAAGGCCGCGTCCACCTCTCCATTGTCCTCGGGCGAAGCGGAGACGGCGATGTGCGGTCGCGACAGATAGGCCTGTAGCGAAGCCGGCGCCCCCGATGTCGCATCGGCGAGGCAGGCGAACGCATCGTCGAACAGCGGTGATGTGCGAAGGTCTTCGGCTCGCCCCTCTGGATAAACCCCGATCGCCAGATCGATCTCGCCCGCCCGGATCGCGGCGCGTGCGCCGTCCCGACCGAGAGAGACCAGAGCCAGGGTCACATCGGGCGCCGCATGAGCGATCCGCAGCGTCAGAGCGGGCAACAGGACTTCGGCGGCGTAGTCCGACATCGACAACCGGAACTCTCGCTTCGCGCGCCCAGGATCGAAGACGCGATCGTCAACCAGGCCGCCGAGGGTCGACAGGGCGTCCCGCAACGGAGCCGCCAGTTCCAAGGCGCGCGGCGTCGGCTGCAGTCCGCCCTGTCGCCGCACCAGGATCGGATCGTCGAACAGAACCCGAAGACGGGCCAAAGCATGGCTGACGGCAGGCTGTGTCTTGTTCAGCCTAAGGGCGGCGCGGGTGACGTGCCGTTCGGCGAGCAGGGCGTCCAGCACCACGAGAAGGTTGAGATCGACGCCGTTCAGGTCATTCACAGATCGCATGACAGACATACTGCATCTTCATTTCCATTCGCTCAACGCATGGAAAAGGATGCGGGCGTCAAGCAAGGAAAGCGAGAAATGTCCGACACACCCACGCCCGACCGGGGCCTGACCCACATCGCGCTTGTCGTGCGCGACCTGGATCGGAGCCGGGCCTTCTATGAAACCTTCGCCGGGCTTTCCGCGACCCACGAACGCGGGGGAGCGGGCCCCATAAATCGCGTCGTCTGGATGGCGGACCCGCATACGACGTTCGCCGTCGTGCTTGTGGAATCCGACGACCTGCGCGACACGCCCTTGGGGCCGTTCGGCCATCTGGGCATGGCCTGCGCCAGTCGCGCGGACGTGGATCGTCTGGCGGACCTCGCCAAGGCGCACGGCATTCTTCGCTCGCCGCCAAGGCAAAGCCCAGAACCGGTGGGGTACTGGACCTATATCGCCGACCCCGACGGCAACACCCTGGAGCTGTCCTACGGCCAGACCGTTCGCCATTCGGCCCGACAGGCGGCCGGATAGCGGCCGGTCGAACGCCCAGGAAAAAGGGCCGGCCGGTCGCCCGGTCGGCCCCTCATCGTTCAGCCCTGCGGGCTGACGATCAGTATTTGACCTTCAGCGTCACCCCGTAGGTGCGCGGGGCGCCCAGGTAGGCGTTGTAGGTCGCCGTGTCGGTGGCAATGTTGTAGTAGGTGCCGTCCGCCTGAGGCGTGGTGGTGTTGGTGAAGGCCGTGCCCTGCAGCGGGGCGGCGAAGCCGACCTGGGTGTATTCTTCCTGCAGCAGGTTCTGGCCCCAGACCTCCACGGTCCAGCGTTCGTCTTCCGACCCGATCGACACCCGGCCGTTGACCACGGTGAAGGCGTCCTGATGCTTGTAGGGCAGCAGGTCCGAGCCGGTGTTGTATTCGGTCGAATATTTGGCCGACAGGTTGAACCCGCCGCGCAGGCCGCCGCCCAGCGAACGGTCGAAGGCCAGGGCGCCGGTCAGCGACCATTCCGGGGCGAACGAGGCGCGCGCGCCTGGCAGCAGCGACAGCTGCGGGAAGCGGCCCGGGCTGGACAGGTCGCCGGCGCCGAACACGCCGTATTTGGCGTCGGTATAGGTCACGCCGCCCTGGAAGGTCAGGCCCTCGACCGGGGTGAACCAGACCATGTCGGCGTCCACGCCGCGCGACTTCAGCTCGGGGATGGATTCCACCACGAAGGCGGTGCCCAGGAAGGTGTTGAGTTGGAAGTTCTCGAACTTCTGGTCGAAGTAGCTCAGGTTCAGCAGCATGGTGCGGTTGAACAGGGTCGTCTTGACCCCCGCCTCATAGCTGTCGACCGTCTCGGCCTTGAAGAACAGCGAGGCGTCCGGCGTCACGCCGGTCTGCACCCGGTCCATGTTGTAGCCCGCGCCCTTGTAGCCGCGCGCATAGGACCCATAGACCATGATCGAGGGGTTGAAGCGGTAGGACGCCTTGATCGTGCCCGACAGGTCGGTGTCGCTGAACTTCTCCTGGATGCGGCGACCGTCATAGAGCGGGTTCGACCAGGGCAGGCACAGCAGGCCCAGCGCGGCCGCCGGCGTGCGGACGTTGGCGGTTCCGGGGATGGGCGAAGCCGGCAAAGCAGGCGCAAGGTTGTTCGCCAGAGCGCCGCCGCAGGCCGCGCCGTTGGTCCCCAGATTGTCCTGCAGGCCCAGCAGACGCTTGCTGTCGTAGGTGTAGCGCAGACCCAGATTGATGTCGAAGGCCTCGCTCACCTTCCAGGTGTTGTTGGTGAACAGGGCGACCGATTCCGACTTCTGGGAATAGTGGTCCTCATAGGCCTTGCCCACGCCGAAGGTGGGAGCCGCGGCGCTGGCCGGGGCCAGCCCCAGCACGCATAGCGGTTGTCCGGCCAGGGCGCCGGTCGTGCCGACCAGGAAGCCGTTCGGATTGGTGAAGCAGCCGATCCGCGACGGGCTGGGGCCGCCGAAGGCCGCCGGAACCGAGGCCGTCAGCAGGAAGGAGGCGAAGGCGTTGTAGTCCGAGCCATAGACGTAGCTGTCGTCGCGATAGACCGTCTCGCGCGTGGCGAACATGCCGACCAGCCAGTCGAACCTGTCCGTCGTGCCCGCCAGACGCAGTTCCTGGGTCAGGTTGCCGACGCCATAGCCGTTGGAGCCGTCGTTGGCGCGGTACAGGAGGTCGGCGCCGGTGTAGTCCAGGTCCATCCCCTGCTGGAACGACCAGTCGCGCCACGAGGTCAGCGACGTCAGGGTGGCGTTGATGCTGGGGAAGTCGATGTTGACTTCCGCCGACAGCCCCATGTCCTCGATCTCTTGCGGCGTCTCGCGGTTCGAATAGGCCAGACGCGAGAAGGGCACCGTGCCGAACCCTGCGGCAGGCGGCGTTTGGCCAGGGCCGTTCGGCGCGGCCAGGGCGGCGATGAAGGCCTGGGACGGGCCGACGCGCGTCTGCACGGCGACGCAGCAGTATTCCTCGCGCTTGGTGTAGTCGGCGATCAGGCGGATCGAGGTGTTGTCGTTGGGCAGGATCAGCAGCTGGCCGCGCGTGGTCCAGTAGTCCTGGTTCTGGTCGTCCTTGCGGCTGTTGGGGCCGTCGCCGTTGTTGACGTCGTAGAAGCCGTCACGCTCGCGGTGGGCGACGAACAGGCGACCGGCGATCTGATCGGTCAGGCCGCCCGTGGCCGAAACCGATCCGCCGATGGCGCCGAAGTTGCCGCCGGTCAGTTCGGCCGAGATCGATGGATCGAACGACGGCCGTTCGGTGATGATGTTGATGACCCCGGCCGAGGTGTTCTTGCCGAACAGGGTGCCCTGCGGCCCCTTCAGGACTTCGATGCGGCTCAGTTCGCCCAGGTCGCCGAATCCGACCGAGTTGCGCGAACGATAGACGCCGTCGATCACCACGCCGACCGAGCTTTCCAGGCCGGGGTTGTCGCCCACGGTGCCGGCGCCGCGGATGCGGACGGTGGTGGAGGCTTCCGACTGGGTCGAGGTGACGGTCATGCCGGGCGTCAGGATCTGCAGGTCCTTGATGTCCTGCACGCCCGCGCCCTGCAGCAGTTCCTGCGACAGGGTGGTGACCACGATCGGCACGTCTTGCAGGCTCTGTTCGCGCTTCTGGGCGGTGACGATGATGTCGTCCACGGTCGCCGGCGCTTCCTGCGCGGCGGCGGCGCCGGCGAAGCCGAAGGCCACGGCGCCGATGACGGCGGCGGCGGACACGGTGGTCCTGAGTTGAAGATTGCGGCGCATTGGCGTCCTCCCGGCTGAAGTCGCGTCGCCTTGGGCGATCGCGGCGTTTCCTGTTCCCATCGACGTCCCCTTCGTGGGGGAGCGTTCGTTATCGCTAGGCTAAGCGCGCTTCGACGCCACCGACAAGCGAGCGTTCTCGCCCGCGACGATTTTTCGCCGCAGATCCGCCTTTGTGTGTCGGGGAAGCGACAGAAAACCCTGACGCTAGGTCAGTTTTTGCCCGGTTTTCGGCCCTAACGGCTCTACGTCCGGTCGCAGAGCAGCGGGGTCGAAGCGGCGCGTCCGGCCCGCCAGACCCAGCACCACGGCCGCCGCGACCGCCGACAGAATCGAGCCGCCGATAACCCCCAGCTTGACCTCGACCTGTTCGGGGCTGTCGACCGCGCCAGGGAAGGCCAGCACGCCGATGAACAGGCTCATGGTGAAGCCGACGCCGCACAACAGCGACACCCCATAGACCTGCACCCAGCTGGCGTCCGTCGGACGCGCGCCGATCCGCAGCGTCGAGGCCAGCCAGGCGGCGCCGAACACGCCGATCTGCTTGCCGAGGAACAGGCCTAAAGCGATGGCGACGACCAGGGGCGCGAACGCCTGATCCATCGACAGGCCGGCGAAGGAGACGCCCGCCTTGGCGAAGGCGAACAGGGGCAGGACCAGAAAGGCGTTCCACGGATGCAGGTCGTGGATGGCCTCTTTGAGCGGGCTCCGGCCGTCCTCGGCGCGGGCCCTGATCGGCACGATCATGGCGAAGGCCACGGCGGTCAGGGAGGTGCTGAGGCCAGACAGCACCGTCAGATACCAGACCAGGGCGAACCCCACGCCCCAGAAGGGCGCGGGTAGTCGCATGCTGTGCGCGGCGACGGCGCCCGCGATCAGGGCGGCGGCGGCCCATAGCAACGGAATCCAGTTCGTCCCCTCGCTGAACAGCACCGCGATCAGGGCGATGGCGCCCAGGTCGTCGACGATGGCCAGGGTCAACAGGAAGACGCGCAGCGACGCCGGCAATCCCTTGCCCACCAAGCCGAAGACAGCCAGGGCGAAGGCGATGTCGGTGGCCAGAGGGATGGGCCAGCCCGCGTGGGGCGCGCCGATCAGGCCGGACAGCAGCAGATAGACCGCCGCCGGCCCCGCCATGCCGCCCAGGGCCGCCAGCACCGGCGTCGCCAGCTTCTTGGGATCGCTGAGCTCGCCGCGCACGATCTCGTATTTGATCTCCAGCCCCACCACGAGGAAGAAGATCGCCATCAGACCTTCCTTGATCCAGTCGGAGAGCGTCTCCTCCAACCGGACCGGTCCGATCTGCAGGACGTGATAAGTCTTCAGCCAGGCGAAATACTCCCCGCCCCAGGGCGAGTTGGCGACCATCAAGGCAGCGAGGGCCGCCAGCGCCAGGGCCAGGCCGGACGCCGCCTCGGTCTTGAGGAAATCCAGTGTCAGTCTGCGCGCCACGGCGGCCTCCAAAAGGAAGTTTCGTCGTGACGCCAGGTTATCGACGGGCGTCGGACCGGATTCGCCGCCCGCGAGGGCGCGCCGGCCTGGCCGCGCGAGGCGACCTGATGGCTGGAGGCATTATAGATGAATCTGGCTGCGGGACCAATCGCCGGCTTCCTTCGTCATTCCGGGCGAAGCGCAGCGAAGACCCGGAACCCAGCGGCGCCGAAGGCGAAACCTATCCGCCCCAAGCGCTTCACAGATCGAATCCGCGACAGGTTCGCGCTCACGCGCGCCGCTGGGTCCCCGATCTGCGCCGCAAGCGGCTTGCCGGAGGATGACGATATAATAGATCGGCAGGAAGCGGTTGCGCTCCTGCCTTGCGACACGCACCTAGCTCTCCATGCCCGTCTCCTGCGCCTATCGCCCCGAACCACGTTTCATCGACCTTGGCCCCGACTATTCCGACGCCGTGCGATCGGCGGACTTTCCGCAGACGATCCTGCGGTTCCGCAACGACCGCGCCGCCGCAGAGGTCGGGCTGGAGGGGCTGAGCGACGCCGAGTGGATCGCCGCCTTCGGCCGGTTCGACCCCCTGCCCGGCCAGCCCGGCCCCATCGCCATGCGCTATCACGGGCATCAGTTCCGCCACTACAATCCCGACCTGGGCGACGGGCGCGGCTTCCTGGCGGCGCAGATGAGGGAAACGCCTCAAACAGCCGCGCTCCGCGAGCGCGGCGATAGGCCAAGATTGATGGACCTGGGGACCAAGGGTTCGGGCCGCACGCCCTGGTCGCGCGACGGAGACGGCCGGCTGACGCTGAAGGGTGGAGTGCGCGAGGTGCTGGCGGCGGCGATGCTGGAGGCGCTGGGCGCGCCCACCAGCCGCGCCCTGTCGCTGATCGAGACCGGCGAGCCGCTGGAGCGGGGGGACGAGCCGTCGCCCACGCGATCCGCCGTCCTGGTGCGCCTGTCGCACAGCCATGTGCGGTTCGGCACATTCCAGCGCGCCGCCTATCTGAACCGGCCCGACCAGATCGAGGGGCTGATCGAACACGTCCGCAGCCTTTATCACCCGCATGTCGCGCCGGGCGACGTTCACGGCCTGATGCGCGCCATCGTCGACGCCTCGGCCCGGCTGACGGCGCGCTGGATCGCGGCCGGGTTCGTGCATGGGGTGTTGAACACCGACAATCTGAACGTCACGGGCGAAAGCTTCGACTATGGCCCCTGGCGGTTCCTGCCCGCGTATCAGCCCAGCTTCACCGCCGCCTATTTCGACCATGGCGGCCTCTACGCCTTCGCCCGCCAGCCCGAGGCCGTGTTCTGGAACCTGACGCAGTTGGCCAGCTGCCTCGCGGTCGTTTCCGATCCCAAGATCCTGGCCGACGCCCTGAACGGCTTCGGCCCGGCCTATATCCGCGAACTGCGCGCCGCCTTCCTGATGCGGCTCGGGGTCCAGAGTTTGGGCGAGGCGGCGGATCAGCGTCTGGTGGACGCGACCCTGGCCCTTCTGCGCGAAGGCGGCGAGGCGATGCGGTGGGAGCCGCTGTTCTTTGACTGGTTCGGCGGCTTCGCCTCCTCGGCCCGCGCCCTGTCCGGTCCCCGCGCGAAACTGTATCAGGGCGAGGCCTTCGACGCCTTCCGCTTCGCCTTGATGGAGCACGAGCCCGACCGGATCGAGCGGCTGGAGCATCCGATGTTCGCCGCGCGCGAACCGGAGGAGATGCTGATCGACGAGGTTGAAACCCTGTGGGCCGCCATCGCCGCCGACGACGACTGGGCGCCGTTCCAGGCCAAACTGGCCCGGCTGGAGGCGGCCCGCGTCGCTTGGGGCTTCACCTCCTGACGCCGAACCTTACGAAAGCTTCATCTCGTTTATCGATAATTTTCTTGCCCGTTTATCGATAAATCCATATCGATAGTCACCAAGGCGGTCGCGGAGGGCGACCCGATGGGAAGGCTTTCGCAATGAAATTGATCGGCAAATACTCCATCGCCAGCGCGCTGCGTTGGCTCCTCGGCGTCGCAAACGTCTTCGTCGTGATCGGCGGCGTTCTGACGCTGATCCTGTTCGCCTTCGCCCTGGCGGACCCTAGCCTGGGCGCCGGCCTGCTGGACGGGATGGAGGGCCGACCGGCGGATCCGAGCCACATCCTGCACTGGAGCGGCGCCTTGGTCTTTCTCGGCGGCGCCCTGGCGTGCGGCTTCACCTGGTGGATCATAAATCGACTGCGGCGCATCCTGTTGTCGGTGAACCAGGGCGACGCCTTCGAGTTCGCCAACGTCAAACGGCTTCAGGCGGTCGGTCTGGGATTGATCGGTCTTCAGCTGGTCAATCTGGCCCTCGTCGTGGCCGCCACCCTGGGCGAAGGCGCGCTGAACCGCAGCCTGAACCTGGGCGCCTGGCTGGGCATTCTGGTGGTCTTCATCCTCGCCGAGGTGTTTCGCCAGGGCGCGGCCATGCGCGACGAACAGCTGACCACGGTCTGAGGGCGCGCCATGATCATGATCCAACTGGACCGGCTGTTGCTGGACCGCCGGATGTCGCTGACCGAACTGTCCGACCGGGTGGGGGTGACGATGGCCAATCTGTCCATCCTGAAGACTGGCAAGGCCCGCGCCGTCCGATTCTCCACCCTGGACGCCCTGTGCCGCGAACTGGATTGCCAGCCGGGCGACCTGATCGTCCAGACGCCGGGGCCGCAGCCGGAATAGGCCCGATCCGTAATCCGAATGATCGACGAGGCGCGGAAACATCTTTCCGCGCCTCAACGGTTTGGGGGGCTGTAACACAAAGTCATCAGCTGATGTCATCAGCTGATGTCATCGCCGGATGACAAATATCGAAAGCGCCGCTATATCCCTCTTGCGAACGGCGCCGACCAATCCGATATCGCGGCTGTTACGAATTAGGCCTTGCCCCATGACCACGACGACATTCCCCGCCCCTCAGTCCCGCAACCGCGCCGCCTATCGCAACATCGCCCTTTAGACGCTGCAGGGCTGGATCGCGATGTTCTTCATCGCGGCAGGCTACGCCAAGCTGACCGAGCCGATGACCAATCTGATCAATCTGATGGGCTGGCCCGCCGTCGCGCCCGAGAACATGGTGCGCGGCCTGGGCGTGGTCGAGATCGTTCTGGCCATGGGCGTGCTGAGCCCCCTGATCTCCTGGCGCGTCGGCCGCCCGCTGCTGCTGACCGCCGCGACCGGCCTGGTCGTGTTGGAGACGGCCATGCTGGCCGTCCACGCCGTCAATCAAGACATCGCCCTGGCGGCGGTCAACGCCGTCCTTCTGGCCTTTACGGTTCCGGTGCTGCTGGGTCGCCGCCGAGCCTGACGCGCCGACCAGTTCGAGCGCCGGACGTTCTCCCCCCTCCATCCGGCGTCTCGCGCCCGGAACCGTTCCCCCGGTTCCGGGCTTTTTCTTTGCCGAAAGCGCGCCGTCGAAAAAGCTTACCCTTACGTGCGCGTAAACTCTTCCCTTTACGTGCGGGTAAAGTTATGGTCGGCCCATGGCCACAGCCGACGACCACAGAACCTATTCCATTCGCCAGCTGTGTCGCGAGTTCGGCGCCACGGCCCGGGCCCTTCGTTTCTATGAGGACAAGGGCCTTCTGACCCCTGCGCGCAAGGGTCAGACGCGGGTCTATGATTCCCGCGACCGCGCACGGCTGAAACTGATCCTGAGGGGACGCCGCATCGGCTTCACCCTGCAGGAGATCCAGGACATGATGGATCTCTATGATCAGAAGGACCACAACGTCCATCAGATGGCGGTGGCCCTGGTGCGGCACCGCGCCCAGATCGCCGCGCTGAAACAGCAGCTTGAAGACATCGAAGGCGCGATCGAGACGGCGGAAACCGCCTGCGCCTGGATGGAATCCAAGCTTTCAGAACACCGCCCGGACCTGCTGCCGGGCGCCGAGGACTACGAGAAACTGCTCCAGTCCCGCCTCAACCACGACCATCACCCCTTCAAAGCAAGAGCTTGATCCATGGCCTATAAGTCGCCCGTCCGTGACTTCACCTTCATCCTCAACGAAGTGCTGGAGATCGACCGCTACACCAATCAGCCGGGGTTCCAGGACGTGTCGTCGGATCTGGTCGGCCAGATCCTGGAGGAAGGCGCCAAGTTCGCCGACGAGGTGATCGCCCCGATCAACAATCCCGGCGACAAGGAAGGCTGTCACTGGGCCGAGGGCGGCGTGGTCACCGGACCCAAGGGCTGGAAGGAAGCCTACAAGGCGATGTCGGAAGCCGGCTGGATGGCCCTGGCCGCCGACCCGGCGTATGGCGGCCAGGGCATGCCCAGCGTAGTGGCCTCGGCCTTCGGCCAGATGACAGCGGGCGCATCGGCCGCCTTCTCGATGTATCCGGGCCTGACGTCTTCCGCCTATGCCGGCATTCACGCCAGCGCCTCGGACGAGATCAAGACCAAATATCTGCCCAATATGGTGTCCGGCGAATGGTCCGGCACCATGAACCTGACCGAGCCGCAGTGCGGCACCGACCTGGGCATGGTCCGCACCAAGGCCGTCCGCAACGACGACGGCAGTTTCTCGATCACCGGCCAGAAAATCTGGATTTCGGCGGGCGAGCACGACTTCTCGGACAATATCATCCACACGGTGCTGGCGCGCATCGAGGGCGCGGCTCCGGGCATCAAGGGTCTGTCGCTGTTCGTGGTGCCGAAATATCTGGTCAACGAGGACGGCTCGCTGGGCGAACGCAACACGCTGCAATGCGTGGGGCTGGAAGAGAAGATGGGCATCCACGGCAACGCCACCTGCGTCATGCAGTATGAGGGCGCCAAGGGCTGGCTGCTGGGTGAAGAAGGCCGCGGCATGAACAATATGTTCGTGGTCATGAACGAGGCCCGCCTGGGCACCGGCCTGCAGGGCCTGGCCATCGGCACGGCCGCCTATCAGGCCGCCGTCGAGTTCGCCAAGGACCGCCTGCAGGGCCGTTCGCTGACCGGACCGAAGAACCCGGACGGGCCAGCCGACCCCATCATCGTCCATCCCGACGTGCGCCGGATGCTGCTGGAGGCACGGGCCTTCGTCGAGGGCGGCCAGGCCTTCATCCTGTGGACCGCGCTTCACGCCGACCTGGAGAAGTCCGAGGACGAGGCCGTGGCGACCAAGGCCAAGGACTACATGGGTCTGCTGACGCCGGTGCTGAAGGCCTATCTGACCGACAAGGGCTTCCATGTCGCCTCGCTGGCGATGCAGGTCCACGGCGGTTCGGGCTATACCGAACACTTCCCCGCCTCGCAGTATCTGCGCGACGCCCGCATCACCATGATCTATGAAGGCGCCAACGGCATTCAGGCCCTGGACCTGGTGGGCCGCAAGCTGCCCGCCAACGGCGGCCGCGCCATCATGACCTGGTTCGGCGAGATCGACGCCTTCGTCGCCGAGAACAGCGGCAATGAAGCCATCAAACCCTTCGTCGACGGCCTGGCCGACGCCAAGGCCAAGCTGCAGGAGGGGACCATGTGGCTGATGCAGAACGGCATGGCCAACCCGGACAACGCCGGCGCCGCCTCGACCGACTATCTGAACGTCTTCGGCCTGACGGCCCTGGCCTATATGTGGGCGCAGATGGCCAAGGTCGCGCAAGCCCAGGTCGAGGCCGGTTCGACCGACCCCTACTATGCGACCAAGCTGCAAACCGGCCGCTACTTCGTCGAGCGCATCCTGCCCGACGCGGAAAGCCACCTGAAGAAGCTGAAGACGGGCGCCGACGTGCTGATGGCCATGCCGGCCGAGGCGTTCTGAGAACGGTGACGGCCTGTCCTGTTTGCAAATGGGAGCTGGATTTCGAACCGATGCAATCGTTCGAAATCTGCCCCTGTTGCGGGACGCACTTTGGTTATGACGACGCAAAGGCGACACACGCCGAGCTTCGTCGGAAATGGATTGCGACCGGCCTTCGCTGGTGGTCGAAATCCATACCAAGACCTAACGGTTGGGACGCAGAAGCCCAACTGAAATCATAGCGACAAGGGACGAAACGATGAACGTGCTGGGCAGCCCCGAACCCGATTTCATGAAGGAAGAGGAGATCACCCTCTTCTCCGACAGCGTCGGCAAATGGATCGACGAGCACGCGCCGCCCGAGAAGGTGCAGGACTGGATCGCCGCCTCCTCGGTGCCGCGCCAGCTGTGGAACGAGGCTGGGGCGGCGGGCCTGCTTGGCCTGTCCATGCCCGAGCAGGAAGGCGGCTTCGGCGGCGACTATCGCCATGAGGTCGTGCTGATGCGCCAGCTGGGCTGGAAGGGCGCGGATCACTTCGGCATCAGCCTGCACAATGCGATCGTCATGCCCTACATCTGGCATTACGGCACCGAGGAGCAGAAGCAGCGCTGGCTGCCGCGCCTGCAATCGGGCGAACTGGTCGGCGCCATCGCCATGACCGAGCCGGGCGCCGGATCGGACCTGCAAGGCGTCAAGACGACCGCCATCAGGTCGGGCGACAGCTATGTCGTCAACGGCTCCAAGACCTTCATCACCAACGGCCAACTGGCCAATCTGATCATCGTGGCGGTCAAGACCGACCCGGCGGAAGGCGCCAAGGGCGTGTCCCTGATCGTGGTCGAGACCGACGGCGCCGACGGCTTCGAACGCGGCCGCAATCTGCACAAGATCGGCATGGAGGCCAACGACACCTCCGAACTGTTCTTCAACGACGTGAAGGTGTCCGGCGACAACATCATCGGCGGCGGCGAGGGCCAGGGCTTCGTCCAGTTGATGCAGCAACTGCCGCAGGAACGGCTGAACATCGCCGTCCAGGGCGTCGCCGCCGCCGAGCGGGGACTTGAGGCGACGCTGGCCTACGTCAAGGAGCGCAGGGCCTTCGGCAAGCGAATCCTGGACTTCCAGAACACCCAGTTCAAACTGGCCGAGGTCAAGACCAAGCTGACCGTGGCCAAGGTCTTCGTCGACCACTGCATCGGCCTGCATCTGCAGGGCAAGCTGGACGCCGCCACCGCCTCGATGGCCAAATACTGGGTCACCGACATCCAGGGAGAGACCCTGGACGAGATGCTGCAACTGCACGGCGGCTATGGCTATATGAACGAATACGCCATCGCCCAGCTGTACAAGGACGCCCGCGTCCAGCGCATCTATGGCGGCACCAACGAAATCATGAAGCTGCTGATCGCGCGGACGCTGTGAGTCCCTTGCGAGAATGTACGTGAATGCGTACATTCTCGCCATGAACGCCATGTCCGTCACCGAACTGCGCAAGACCCTGGCCGCCACCATCGACCGGGTTACGTCGGACCATGACTACACCATCATCACACGTGAAGGGGGCAAGCCGGCGGCGGTTCTGATGTCGCTGGAGGACTTCGCCTCGTGGCAGGAGACCGATTATCTGCTGCGCAGCCCGGCTAATCGCGAGGCGCTGCGCGCCTCCATCGCCGAACTTGAAGCGGGCGGTGGTCAGGCGCGCGCACTGATCGAGGAATGAACCTCATATTCTCGGCCCGCGCCTGGGCCCAATATGTCGAGTGGCCGAACACCGATCGCAAAGCCCTGAAGAAGTTAAACGCCCTGATCAAGGAATGTCAGCGCACGCCCCTCACCGGCTCCGGCAAGCCCGAACCCTTGAAGGGCGAACTGTCGGGATGGTGGTCCCGGCGTATCGATCAGGAACACCGGCTGGTCTATCGCGCGTCTCAGGCGGGATTGGAGATCGTTCAGTGTCGCTATCACTATCGAGCGCCTCAGCCGCCCAGCAACGCCCCCACGACCAGACCGAGCGCGATCAGGCCGCCCGCGCAAAGGATGGAAAATCCGATCCATCGCCCGGCCTGCATCACGGCCTTGGCTGTCTCACGATCAGACGCGGCGGCCTGCCTGCCCGGATCATCCAGCAAACGCCGCGACGCCGCGCGGATAAGGCGCGGCAGGTCGCCGCCTGACGCCGACAGGTCCAGCAGGGCGCCGACCAACTGGTTCTGCACGGTTCCCAGACGACGCCGCGAAAAGACCACCCGTTTCCAGGCGCCGCTCATGGCGCGCACCAGATCGAAGTCGGGATCGACACGCGACAGCACACCCTCGATGGTGACCAGGGCCTTGAGGATCAGCATCAGGTCGGGCGGCGCGGCGACCCGCTCTTGGCGCATCAAGGCCATCATGTCGGCGACGATCGCGGGCAGGTCCACCTGACCCTGGCCATGGCGGGCGATAAGCCGTTCGGCGCCCGCCGTCAGGCTCTGGGACGGCACGTCCGCGCCCTCGGTCCAGTCGGCCAGAACCTCGGCCATCCGCTGGGCGTCGCCGCCCGCCAGCGCCTGGACGAAGCTGATCAGTTCGGCCCGGCGGCGCGGCGTGACCACGCCCACCATGCCGAAGTCCAGCAGGCCCACCCGGTCGCCCGCCATGCCCCTGAGATTGCCGGGGTGGGGATCGGCGTGGAACCGGCCGTTGACCAGAACCATGTCCAAGACCGCATCCGCCCCGATGCGGGCCAGCCGCTGGGGATCGACGCCTCCCGCCCGCAGCCGCTCGGCGTCGGTGGGCGCGATCCCGTCCAGATAGTCCTGAACCAACACCCCGTCGGTGGTATAGTCCCAATAGACGGCCGGGATGACCACGTCGGGATTGGCGGCGAAGTCGGCGCCGAACCGGTCCGTGTTGCGCCCCTCCTTGGTGAAATCTAGCTCGTCCAGCATAGCCTCGGACAACTGGGCGACCAGGGCGCGGGGACGATAGCGGGCGATTTCGCCGCTGGCCTGTTCCGCCTTTCGCGCCAGTTCGGCGATCAGGCGCAGGTCGGCCTCGACACGCGGCCGCACGCCGGGACGGCGAATCTTGACCACGACCTCGGTTCCGTCGATCAGGGCGGCGCGGTGCACCTGGGCGATGGAGGCGGCGGCCAGGGGCGCGGCGTCGAACCGGGCGAAGATCTGTTCCGGCGGGCCGCCCAAAGCGGCCTCCACGTCCGGGCGCAGGATGTTGAAATCCAACGTCGCGCCGCCGCTTTGCAGCCGTTCGAATTCTTCGATCCAGTCGGGCGGCAGCAGGTCGGACCGGGTCGATAGAATCTGGCCCAGCTTGATGAAGGTCGGCCCCAGCGCCTGGAGCGCCAGACGGGTGCGCCGCGACAGAGGCTCCACCCCCGCGTCCTCGACACCGCCCGCCTCGCGCCCCAGCCCCAGCCCCAGTCCCAGCCGGGCCAGAACCGCGCCCAGGCCGAAACGAGCCGCTATGCCCGAGATTTCCGTCAGACGCTTCCGGTCGCGTGCGGCAACAGCCAAGGTTGTGAACATGGCCAGACAAACGCCGGGTGGAGGGCGACGTTCCACCCCGCCCCCTCGAGCCGTCAGGGATTGGTCCGGGGGCCTGAACCACGATATGCAGGGGCCATGATCCGTCTGCATGTTCAGGGCGCCCTAACGCCCGCCGCCGCCGTCGCCCCCACGTTGGACCAGTCCCGCTATCTGACCCAGGTCATGCGGTTGAAGGCGGGGGACGAACTGCTGGCCTTCAACGGCCGCGACGGCGAATGGCGGTGTTCGGTCGCGGAGGTGCTGAAGAAGGGCGTGATCCTGCGCGCCGAAGACCAGGTCCGCCCCCAGACCTTCGGCCCCGATCTGGAGTTGATCGTGGCGGTGGTGAAGAAGGCCAGGGTCGAGACGATCGTGGAGAAGGCGGCGGAACTGGGCGCGCGGCGGGTGCGGCTGGTGCTGACCAAACGCACCAACGCCGACCGCATCCGCCTGGACCGGCTGGACGCCATCGCCGAGGAGGCCGCCGAACAGACCGGCCGGATGGACGTGCCGGTCGTCGAGGACCCCATCAAGCTGGACGCCCTGCTTGACGGCTGGGGGGCGGGACGGCGCCTGATGTTCTGCGACGAGACCGGCGGCGCGCCGCCGATGTCGGCCCTGGCGGCCGCGGGCGCCGGCTCCCAAGAGCAAAAATGGTCCATCCTGATCGGACCAGAAGGCGGGTTCGCGCCGGAAGAGGGCGAACGGCTGCGGTCCCTGGCCTTCACCACCGCTGTTTCTCTGGGTCCGCGCATCCTGCGCGCCGACACCGCCGCCATCGCCGCCATGACCTTGTGGCAGGCGGCGGTCGGCGATTGGGAACGATAAGTGTAACGGATGCTCTTGAGCCACGCCGCAATCTTGCCCATCTAGCCGCGACAGACGGTCGCGTACGGCGCGCCGCAGGGGACTGACGCATGACCGAAGACGCGCCGCTGAGCCGCAACGCCCTGATCGAGGCCATGTCCAAGGGCGCCAAGCCCAAGGATCAATGGCGCATCGGCGCCGAGCACGAGAAGTTCGGCTTCGACAAGATCACCCTGGCGCGCCCCGCCTATGACGGCCCGAATGGCATCAAGGCCATGCTGGAGGGGCTTGAGCGGTTCGGATGGTCGCGCGTCGAGGAGAACGGCTTCCTGATCGGTCTGGAACGCAAGAACGCCGAGGGATTCACCGCATCCGTCAGCCTGGAGCCCGGCGGCCAGCTGGAGCTGTCGGGCGCGCCGCTTCTGACCATCCACGACATCTGCAACGAGACGGGCCAGCACCTGATGGAGGTCAAGCAGGTGGCCGACCAGATCGGCGTCGGCTTCCTGGGCGCCGGGTTCGACCCGCTGTGGACCCGCGAACAGGTCCCGATCATGCCCAAGGGCCGCTACGACATCATGCGCGCCTATATGCCCAAGGTCGGGACCCTGGGCCTGGACATGATGCTGCGAACCTGCACCATCCAGGCCAACCTCGATTTCGACTCGGAAGCCGACATGGTGCTGAAGTTCCGCACCTCGCTGGCGCTGCAGCCCATCGCCACCGCCCTGTTCGCCTGCTCCCCCTTCACCGAAGGCCGCCCCAACGGCTTCCTGTCGGCCCGCGCCAATGTCTGGACCGACACCGACGCCGACCGCACCGGTATGCTGGGCTTTGTGTACGAGGACGGTTTCGGCTTCGAGCGCTACGCAGACTACGCCCTGGACACGCCGATGTATTTCGCCAAGCGCGGCGGCAAATACGTCGACGCCTCGGGCCAGTCGTTCCGGGATTTCCAGGCCGGGAAACTGCCCGCCCTGCCCGGCGAATATCCGACCCTGAAGGACTGGAACGACCACCTGACCACCCTCTTCCCCGAGGTCCGGCTGAAGTCCTATCTGGAGATGCGCGGCGCTGACGGCGGGCCTTGGAGCCGCATCTGCGCCCTGCCCGCCCTGTGGGCTGGGGTTCTGTACGACGCGCCGTCGCTGGCCGCCGCCTGGGACCTGGTCAAGGACTGGGACATCGCCGACCACGAGCGCCTGCGCCGCGACGTGACGCGCCTGGGCCTGAAGGCCGAGGTCGCGGGCCGGTCGGTGCGCGACATCGCCGTCGATCTGGTCGCCATCGCCAAACAGGGTCTGAAGAACCGCGCCAAATTCTCGGGCGGCATGGTGGACGAGCGCGGCTATCTGTCGGAACTGGAAGACATCGCCGACAGCGGGATCACCCCGGCCGAACGCCTGCTGGACCTGTATCACGGGGCCTGGCAGGGCGACGTCAAGCGCATCTACGCCGACTTCGCCTATTAAGGCGTGGTGTAGTCCGAACAGTCGGGCATTTTGCGATCCGGTCGGTATTCGCCCGCCGCCGCGTCAAACGTGAACCGGCGCGTGAAACTGCATTTCGGATCGCGCACCGTGATCAGGTCGGCGGGCTTCAGCGGCGGCTTCTCCAGCGAATCCTCGGACCGCGAGGCGCCGCGCGGATAGGCGGTCGCGGTGGTCGCATAGGTCAGCACGGGCAGGGCCTCGCTCGCCTCCGCCTCGACGGTCAGCACGCCCTCGAAGCCGTATTCATCGTGGCAGGCGCCCGCCCTCTGCGTCATGTCCTCCTCGCTGAAACAGGCCCGGATCATCAGCGAACCCTGGATTGGCACGGACAGGACCGGCGTCGACGCGGCGTCGCCCCGCGCATCCAGCCGATAGAGCCGCAGCTCCGTCGCCTGGCCGCCGCCGCCCGAATACATGCTGCGGGTCTCCACCTGCACCCCGGCCAAGGCGCCGCCGTTGCTCAGGCGGATTAGGTGGGTCCACGGCTGAAAGCTCTCGACCGCGCTGTTCTCGGGCTTGGCTATGGCGGTCGCGTCGTCGGCCCGGCGCAGGACGGGCCGCACCACCGGCTCGCCATCCTGTTCGCCCCCCACCAAGGCCACGCACCAGCCCCCGTCGCCGGTGCAGGCGCGATCATCGACGCGCGTCAGGGTCTGCAGGCCGCCTAGGTCGGATTGAAGGGCGGCGATCAGGAGAAGGGTGGCGATCATGCCGTCATCCTAAGCCTACCCGATCCCGACGCCAGCCGATATCGCCAGACCAAACTTGACAAGGATTGCCAAAGCGCCGCCTCTTGTCGCCAGGAGGCCGATCATGGCGACGATGAACATCTCCCTGCCCGATCCGATGAAGGCCTGGGTCGAGGACCAGGCGAAATCCGGCCGCTACGCCAACACGTCCGACGTGGTGCGCGACCTGATCCGCCGCGAGCAAGTCAAGGCCGAGAAGATCGCCCATTGGCAGAGGCTGATTGCAGAGGCGGACGCTTCGGGCGTTTCAGATCAGTCTCCTCGGGAAGTGATCGAGGAACTGCGGGCTCAGTTGCGCCGCGCCTCCTGATGCTTCGCCTCAGCCGCGAAGCGCGATCGGACCTGCAACACGTCTATCTGCAGGGTCTCGAACTGTTCGGCAGCCGTCAGGCCGACGACTATATCGAGGGCCTTTTCGCGAAGTTGGACCTGCTGGCGCAGTTTCCACGGCTCGGCGCCGCTCGGCCGGAGTTGAGCCCGGACGCCCTGGTGATCTTCTACAGGAGCCACGCCATCCTCTATCGGATCGACGGTGCGGACGTGTTCGTCCGACGCATTCGACATGGGCTGGAGGATTGGCAGTCCGATGCATCGGACATCGGATCGAGCGACGAATGGAGCGAACCATGACCCATCCCATCCATGTCGGCGTCGGCGGTTGGACGTTCGAGCCGTGGCGGGGCGTCTTCTATCCCGAAGGGTTGGTGCAGAAGCGGGAGCTGGAGTATGCGGCGTCCAAGCTGACCTCCATCGAGATCAACGGCACCTATTATTCGACCTTCAAGCCCGACAGCTGGAAGAAATGGCGTGACGAGACGCCGGACGGTTTCGTGTTCTCGGTCAAGGCCAGCCGCTACTGCACCAATCGCAAGGTGCTGTCCGACGGAGCCGAGAGCTTCGACCGATTCCTCTCCCAGGGCCTGACCGAACTGGGCGACAAACTGGGGCCGATCAACTGGCAGTTCATGGGGACCAAGAAATTCGACCCCGAGGATTTCGAAGGCTTCCTGCAACTGTTGCCCAAGGACAAGAACGGCGTGCGGCTGCGCCACGCGCTGGAGGTTCGCAACCCGACCTTCGCCACGGAACAGTTCTATGATCTGGCCCGAAAATACGGCGCAGCCATCGTCTACGCTGTTGATGACGAGGAGCCGACCTGGCCCCAGATCGACGAGGCGACCGCCGATTTCAGCTACGCCCGGCTGATGTCCAGCCGCGAGGACGAGCCGACCGGCATGACCCCGCGCGAACTGGACGCCGTGGCCGATCAGGCCAGGGCCTGGGCGAAACGCGGCGACGTCTTCGCCTATTTCATCTCGGGGGCCAAGGTGCGGAACCCGGCGGCGGCTCAGGCGCTGATCGCCAAGCTGAAATAGGCCGAGCCGTCTTGCGACCGTTCGGCCGCGGCCGCTTCTAGGCCAGCCCTGCAAAGTCTGAAGGACTTCCCCATGCCGATCGCCACACGCGCCTTCGCCGCGACCGCCGCCGACAAGCCACTGACGCCCTATAGTTTCCAGCGGCGCGATCCCGGCCCGGACGATGTGCTGATCGACGTCAAATACTGCGGCGTCTGCCATTCCGACCTGCACGCGGCGCGCAGCGAAACTGGCCGATCCACCTATCCGCTGGTGCCGGGTCACGAGATCGCCGGGGTGGTCAAGGCGGTGGGCGCCGACGTCACCCGCTTCAAGGCCGGCGACCGCGTCGGGGTCGGCTGCATGGTCGACAGCTGCCGCGAATGCGTGTCGTGCCAGGAAGGGGTGGAGCAGTACTGCGTCCCCGGCTTCACCGGCACATACGGCGGCAAGGACAGGAAGGGCGGGACCCGCGAGACCATCACCCAGGGCGGCTATTCCGACCACATCACGGTCGATCAGCATTTCGTCCTGTCCATCCCGGACAGCCTGCCGCTGGACGTGGCGGCGCCTCTGCTGTGCGCCGGCATCACCACCTATTCGCCGCTGAAGGAGTGGGGCGTCGGACCCGGCTCGAACGTGGCGGTGATCGGCCTGGGCGGGCTGGGTCACATGGCGGTCAAGCTGGCGGCGGCCATGGGGGCGGAGGTCACCGTCCTGTCCACCTCGGACCGCAAGAAGGCCGACGCCGAACGGATGGGCGCCAAACATTTCCTGATCAATTCCGACAAGGACGCGATGAAGGCGGCGGCGGAAAAGTTCGATCTGATCATCAATACGGTGTCCGCCACCCACGAGATCGCCAGCCACATCCATCTGCTGGCCCGCGACGGGACCATGATCATGTTGGGCCTGACGACCGAGGGCCTGCCTGTGTTCGCCCTGCCGCTGCTTTGGCGTCGTCGTCGCATCGCCGGCTCGCTGATCGGCGGGATCAAGGAGACGCAGGAGATGCTGGACTTCTGCGCCCAGCACGGGATCGCCTGCGACATCGAGACCATCGCCCCGGATCAGATCAACGAGGCCTATGAGCGGATGGAGAAGTCGGACGTCCGCTATCGCTTCGTCATCGACATGGCGAAGCTGGCCGCCTGACGGATCGAAACGCGACGGAGGCGTGAAACTTCCGTTGCGTCAGATTCACGCCTTGCGCGCGCGGCCTTGGGCGTTAATCCTGAAATCCGACAAGGCCTTCCCAAGGGCCGGCAAGGGACAGGAGACGACATGGCGCGCGTGGCTTTCGTAACGGGCGGGACCCGGGGCATCGGCAAGGCGATCGTTCAGCGCCTGCATGAGGACGGGTTCAAGGTCGCCGCCGGCTATTCCGGAAACGACGAGGCGGCCAAGGCCATCGCCGATGCGCTGGACGTGATGGTGGTCAAGGGCAATGTCGGCAGCTTCGACGACTGCGCCCGCGCGGTGAAGGAGGTCGAGGATCAGCTCGGCCCCATCGACATCCTGGTCAACAACGCCGGCATCACCCGCGACGGCTTCTTCCACAAGATGAGCCACGACCAGTGGTCCGACGTGATCCGCGTCAACATGGACAGCGTCTTCAACATGACCCGGCAGGTCATCAACGGGATGCGCGACCGGGGCCACGGCCGCATCGTCAACATCTCCTCGATCAATGGCCAGAAAGGCCAGATCGGCCAGACCAACTATTCCGCCGCCAAGGCCGGGATGATCGGCTTCACCAAGGCCCTGGCGCTGGAGAATGCGAGGAAGGGCGTCACCGTGAACTGCATCGCGCCGGGCTATATCGACACCGAAATGGTCGGCGCCATGGACCCCAAGGTGCTGGAAGGCATCATCAGCCACATCCCCGTTGGCCGCCTGGGCAAGGGCGAGGAGATCGCCGACATGGTGTCCTGGCTGGTGGGCGAGCGTGCCGGATATGTCACAGGCTGCACCCTGTCGCTGAACGGCGGTCAATACCTGGTGGGTTGAGACGGCCTTCGCCCAAAATCCGCCGCGCGTCGCTTTCATCAAGTCTGTCATGAAGTTGTTGGGAACGGTCAGGGCGAAAAAATCGCCGCGCGTGACCGCGATGGCGGTCGTCGCCCTCGCGGCCATGGGCGTCAGCCTCGCCGCGCCCGCTGTCCTGCCCGCCGACTGTCACGCCCAGACGCGCCGCAGCGTGCCGCCCACCGCCCGCTATGTCAGCGGCAACGGCCAGGCCTTCGTCCTGGACACCTCCGGCTCTCGCGCCCTGATGCGGTTCGAGCGGTCGACCGAGGTCTGGGTGCTGCGCCCCACGCCCGCCCCGCGCGGCGACATCATCTATCGCAACGACAATGGCGATCAGGTGCTGCGCGTGACGCCGGACGGGGGCGTGACCCTTTACACCACAGCCACGCCGCAGGGCTCGCCGGTGTCGCGCGTCGGGGACGCGCAAGGTCTGGCCAGCGCCACCCTGACCGGGGCCCAGTTGGTCGACTATTTCATGCGTCAGAGCTATCGCGCCAGTACGGCCATGGGTCGGCTGATCGTGATCGACGTGGACATCCAGCCGGGTTCCGAACAGGTGGCGGCCGAAACCGTCTCGGCCGCCAGCGACGCCATCGTACGCATGGCCCGCGCCTCCAACCTGCGGGGCCAGGTCGAGCGGGTGCGCCGCGTGGTGGTCTCGGACCAGGGCCGGCCCGGCGTCACCCTGGTTCAGGGCACGCTGCGGATCGTCATCGACGCCGACGCCGGCATGGCGGGCCGGCCGTCGTCGGCCCGGATCGTGCGGGTCGTCGCCGGCGATGCGCTGAACCGCTGAAGCCTAGAAGGCGTCCTTCGCCGCCCGCCGCGCGGCGAACTGTTCGGCGTCCGCCGCAGTCAGGAAGGGGTTGAACCGCTTCTCCACCCCCATCGTCGTCAGCACGGTGGGTTCGCCGCGCTCGCGGGCGGCGAAGATCGCCTGGGCGTGGGCCGCCGTTTCGGGCCGGTCGTCCAGGCTCAGAGTGAAGCGGGCGTTCGACGCCGTATATTCATGGGCGCACCAGATGACCGTGGCGTCGGGCCAGGCCTTCAGCCGTTGCAGGCTGGCGAACATCTGCTCGGCTGTGCCTTCGAACAGCCGGCCGCAGCCCAGGGCGAACAGGGTGTCGCCCACAAAGGCCAGACCGGCGTCGGGCGCGCGGAAGACCACATGGCCCAGGGTGTGGCCGGGCGTGGCCGTGACTTCGAACCGCGTCTCGCCGACCATCACCACATCGCCATCCGCCGCCACACGGTCCAGCGGGGCGACGCGACGCACCTCTTCCGGCCCCACGATCTCGCAACCCCATTCGGCCTTCAGCCGCTCGTTGCCTTCGGTGTGATCGGGGTGCCAGTGGGTATTGAGGATCATATCCAGCCGGCCCCAGCCCAGCCGCTCCAACTCTTCCAGAATGCGTGCGGCGTCAGGCGTATCGACCGCCGCGACCACGCCGGTCGCCGCATCGCGGATCAGAAAGCCGTAGTTGTCGCTGCGGCAAGGGAACAGATGAACGTCCAGGGTCATGCCGCCATCCTAGCAGGAAGGCGGTCGTCGGGCCTATAGTGGCCCGATGCGGCGCAGCATCGACGAGCTTCGAACCTTCTACGGCGAACCGACCGGCGCCTTGGCGCGGCGTCTGGTGGCGCGCCGGCTGGAGGACGCCTGGGGCGAGGCGGCGGATTGCGACGTGTTGGGCGTTGGGTATGCGACGCCGTGGCTGGACGCTTTCGTCGGCGCGCGGCGGGTGGTCGCGGCCATGCCGGGCGGCCAGGGGGTGGAGCAATGGCCCGCCGTCGGGCGAAACCGCACCCTGCTGGTGGACGACCGGCGCCTGCCCTTCCCCGCCGGATCGTTCGACCGCATCCTGCTGGTCCATGCGCTGGAGGAGGCGGACGATCCCGCCGCCCTGCTGCTCGAAGCCGTCAGGGCGCTGGCCCCCACCGGGCGGATCATCCTGGCGGCGGCGGCGCGCGGGGGCCTGTGGGCGCGGGCGGACAACACCCCGTTCGGCCACGGACGCCCCTTCACCCGACGCCAACTGGAGCGGCTGGTGCGTGACGTGGGACTGGAGCCGGCGGCCTGGTCCCAGACCCTGTATGTGCCGCCTTGGGGGCCGCTGCTGCCCTTGGCCGAAGGGTTCGAACAGGTGGGCCGCCATGTCTTTCCGGGAACCGCCGGCCTGATCCTGCTCGAGGCGTCGCGCCAGGGCTACGCCCGCATCCGGCCCAGCGGCCATGCCCAGCGCGTCGCCGCACCCGTCCTGGCGCCCCAGCCCGTCACCTCCGTCCCTTCGCAACGTGAACAGCGCGACTGACAGGGAGTTGACCGGCGCGGCATCTGGTCGGCGAGCGGAAACCGCCTTATGGCGAAGATCATGCACCGACTGATCCTGATGCGGCACGCCCAGGCCGAAACCTCCGCTCCGTCCGGCGGCGACGAGGGTCGCCCCCTGTCCGCCGCCGGCCGCGCCGAGGCGGTGCTGATGGGCCGCGCCCTGGCCGAACGGGGCCTGAAGCCCGACCTGGCTCTGGTTTCCACCGCCGTACGCACCCGTCAGACCTGGGAGCAGATGCACGACGCCCTGGGCGACGTGGAGGTGCGCGACGAGGCTTGCCTGTACAACGCCTCCGCCGACGTCATCCGCCGGTTTGTCGAGGCCAGCGAGGACGAGGCCGGCTGCCTGCTGGTCCTGGCGCACAATCCGGGCGTCCATGTGCTGGCGGCCGAGTATCTGGTTGAAAGCGCGGCCTCGCCGACGGTGGTGGACAAGCTGTCGGGCGGTTTTCCAACCGGCGCGGCCGCCCTGTTCACCGTCGATGCAGCGGGGCGATGCGCCTACGAAGGGTTTCTGACGCCACGGTCGCTGGGCGCGCCCTCGCTGTGACCGACATCGCCTACAAGATCGTGGACGCCGCCGAATGGCGCGCGGCCGTCGCCGAGGGCCGCTATGACGGCGCGCCGGTCGATCTGGCCGACGGCTATATCCATATGTCGACCCAGGACCAGTTGGCCGAGACGGCGCGACGGCATTTCGCCGGTCGCCAAGAGTTGCTGCTGCTGTACGTGGACCTGACGCGACTGGGCGACGACGTGGTCTGGGAGCCGTCGCGGGGCGGCGCCCTGTTCCCGCACCTCTATGCGCCCCTGCCCGTCTCGGCCGTGGCCGCCACGCGCACCCTGAACGTCACCGACGAGGGCGAGATGCAGGTCGGGGACCCGGCATGAGCCTGATGGCGCGCATCAGCGACGCGGGCGCCGCCGCCCTGCGGCGCCTTGATCCCGAACAGGCGCACCAGTTGGCGATCAAGAGCCTGGCGCTCGCCCCCCTGCCCCGGCCGCCGGTCGACGATCCGATCCTGGGGACGACGTTGGCGGGTCTGGCCCTGCCGAATCCGGTCGGTCTGGCCGCCGGGCTGGACAAGAACGGCGAGGCCCTGCGCGGCCTGTCGCGTCTTGGATTCGGCTTCGTGGAGTGCGGCTCGGTCACGCCGCGCGCCCAGGCCGGCAACCCCCAGCCGCGCCTGTTCCGCCTGACCGAGGATCGGGCCGTCATCAACCGGATGGGGTTCAACAACGCCGGGCTGGACGCCTTCGCCGCCCGGCTGGACCATCGACCGAAAGGGGTGGCGGTCGGGGCCAATCTGGGCGCCAACAAGGATACGCAGGACAAGGCCGCCGACTATGTGGAGGGCCTGGAGCGTCTGGCCGGTCGCGCCAGCTATTTCACCGTCAACATCTCCTCGCCCAATACGCCCGGTCTGCGCGCCTTGCAGGGCCGCGATCAGCTGGACGACCTGTTGGGCCGCATCGACGCCGCCCGTCCGGCGACAGGCACCGCGCGCGCGCCTGTCTTCCTGAAGATCGCGCCTGACCTGATCGCCGACGAGATCAGCATGATCGTGGAGGCGTCGCTGGCGCACCGGATCGACGGACTGATCGTGTCCAACACCACGCTTGAACGGCCAGAGACCCTGCGTTCGCCCCAGGCGCGCGAGACCGGCGGCCTGTCGGGCGCGCCGATCCGGCCCTTCGCCGAAAAGGCCCTGCGCGCGGCGGCCGAGGCGGCGGGCGGACGTCTGCCCCTGATCGCGGTCGGCGGGATCGACAGCGGCGCCGAAGCCTATGCCCGCATCCGCCTGGGCGCCTCGGCGGTCCAGCTCTATTCCGCCTTGATCTACGAAGGTCCCGGTCTGGTCGCCCGGATCAAGCGCGACCTTGCCGCCCGGCTGCGCGCCGACGGCTTTTCCACACTGGCCGAGGCGATCGGCGCGGGTCGTTGACGGAGCGTTAGGCTCGACCGGGGCAAAGTCGTCTCAAAGCGTCTGATGGCGCCAACGGGGAAATGCATGTCGCACACCACGGGCGCCGATACGGTCAGCGGCTGGGCCTATGCGGTCCGGCAACGCCGGGGCGCGATGATGCAGCGCATCGCCGTGGGCATGGCCAGCAGCCTGGCCGCGACCTCCCTGGTGGGCTGGCCGATCGCCGTGGGCTGGGGTCTGGCCTATATCGCCATCCAGGCGTGGGAAGCCTTCGTCTTCGCGCCCCTGAACCTGCCGATCCCGCGCCCGATGTCCAAGGCGCGCAACATCCTGGGCGGGGCGACCATGTTCGCCAACACGGGCCTGTATGGCGCCCTGTCGATGATGCTGTGGGTGTTCGGCGGGGCGGCGGGCGGCGTATCGGCGGCGATCATGCTTCCGGCCGCCATGGTCTATTCCATGGTCAATGCGCCCCGGTCCCTGACCGTTCTGGCCTGCACCACCACGCCGCAGATCCTTTATATGGCGGCCTTCCCCTTCCTGCTGATGGGGCTGGGCGCGCCGCTGGGCGCCGCGATCACGGCGGCGGCGGCGGTGATCATCTTCACCATCTACTGTCTGAACGTCTGGCGCAGCCTGGCCGACCGGCTGAAGCGCGAACAGCACGACCGCCTGCGGGCCGAGGCGCATGTCGAGCGGATGAGCCGCGAACTGAGCGAGCAGCGCGCCTTTCTCGCCGCCATCGGTCATGACCTGCGCACCCCCATCGGCGCCATCCTGAGCGGGGCGGCAGAGGTGCGCGGCGCGGACGCGGGATCGCGCCAGAACGCCGAACTGATCACCGACGCCGGCCTGATGATGAAGTCCCTGCTGGACGATCTGCTGGACCATTCCCGCATAGGGGCGGGTCGGATGGCCATAGAGGTCAAGGATTTCGACCTGCGCCAGATGCTGGCCCAGACGCTGCAGCTGTGGCGCGCGCCGGCCGAGGCCAAGGGGCTGAAACTGCGGATCGAGGGGGCGGCGACCATGCCGCGGTCGGTCAAGGGCGACGTGATCCGCATTCGCCAGGTGCTGAACAATCTGTTGTCCAACGCCATGAAGTTCACCGCCAGCGGGACCATCACCCTGCGGGTTCAGGGCTGGCTGGAAGAGCCGGCGTCCTACGCCCTGACGTTCGAGATCGCCGACACCGGCCCCGGCATGACGCCCGACCAGCTGGACCGACTGTTCACCCCGTTCGACCAGACGGCCGAAGGGGTCACCGCCCGCTATGGCGGTTCGGGTCTGGGGCTGGCGATCAGCCGCAATCTGGTGGACCTGATGGGCGGACGGCTGACGGTGCGCAGCACGCCGGGCCAGGGGTCGCGCTTCACCGTCTCGCTGGTCCTGCCGCGCGGCGAGGCGGCGGCACCGTCGGTCGAGCCTGCGGATCAGAGCCGTCTGGACATCGCCCGGACCTTGCGCCCCACGGCGCCCGTCCCCTCCGCGCCCGCACCCGCGCCCGTTGCAGCGCCTGAGCCGGTCGCCGCTCCAAGCCCCGAACCTGTCGCGGCCATCGCGATGGAGGCCGAGGCGGAAGCGGAAGACGAAACCGACCAGCCGCTGCGCCTGCTGGTGGTGGACGATCACGACATCAATCGCCGGGCGGTGCAGCTGATCCTTCAGCCCCTGGGGTGCGAAATCACCACGGCCGCCGACGGGCTGATCGCGCTGGAACGCTGCGAGGAGACGGTCTTCGACGTCATCTTCATGGATGTTCGGATGCCCGAACTGGATGGTCGCGAGACCACGCGCCGTCTGCGGGCCGGCCATGGCCCCAACGCCCTGACGCCCGTGGTCGCCGTCACCGCCGATACGGCGCCCGAGGATGTCGCCGCCTGTCAGGCGGCGGGCATGGCCTATTTCGTGTCCAAGCCCCTGACGCCCACGGCCCTGATCGGCGCCCTGCAGCACGTGCTGGAAGAAACCGCTCAGGCCAGATCCGAGGCCGCCTGACCCGTCAATTCGACGATCAGGGCCGCGGGAAAGTCGGGCCGGCGCAGGTCGCATTCCCAGACCACGACCACCCGCCAGCCGGCCGACAGCAGCGCCTGCACGGCCGCCTCGTCGCGGGCGCGGTTGCGGGCGATCTTGGCGATCCAGTAGTCGGCGTTGGTCTTGGGCTGGCGCGCGCCCCGGGGGCAGTCGTGGCCGTGCCAGAAACAGCCGTGGACGAACAGGGCGATGCGGCGGCCCTTCATCACGACATCCGGCCGACCGGGGAGGCCGCAGCCGCCTAGCCGGTAACCGACGCCGGCCGCGCGCAGAACCTTGCGCACGGCCAGTTCGGGCGACGTGTCCCGCCCCTTCACGCGGCGCATCACGGCGCTGCGCTGCTCGGGACTGAAGACATCAGTGGTCATGGTCGTCGGGCCGCAGAACGACGCCGCGGCCCGGCTTCCATCAGAGCTGGGCGATCAGATGCTCGGCCGACGACACCTTGAACTCGCCGCCCTCCTCGATGTTCAGCTGGGTCACGACGCCGTCCTTGACCAGCATGGAATAGCGCTGCGAGCGCTCGCCCAGGCCGAAGCCCGAACCGTCCAGCACCAGGCCCAGGGCCTTGGTCAGTTCGCCATTGCCGTCAGCCAGCATGACGATGCTGTCGTCGGTGACGCCCTGGCTCTCGCCCCAGGCCTTCATGACGAAGGCGTCGTTGACCGAGACGCAGGCGACGGTGTCGACGCCCTTGCCCTTGATGTCCGACAGATGGTCCTTGAAGCCCGGCAGGTGGCGGGCCGAGCAGGTCGGGGTGAAGGCGCCGGGCACGGCGAACAGGGCAACGGTCTTGCCGGCGAAGATATCGGCCGTGCTGACGGGCTTGGGCCCTTCGGACGTGGCCTGGGCCAGGGTCGCGTCGGGGATGCGATCGCCGATCTGGATGGTCATGAGGGTCTCCGCGGACAGGGAAGGATGAAGGGAAAGGACGTGGCGTCGAATGGATGAAAAACGCCGCCTGCGACACATAGAGGCCGACGGGCCAACCGCAAGCGCCTGCGTCTTGCGCCCGACGCTTTCGCGGCGGATGATGGGCGGATCATGAGCGAAGCCTCCCCCCTGACCGGCCGCCTGCTGGTGGCCATGCCCGGCATCGACGATCCCCGGTTCGAACATGCGGTCATCCTGATCTGCGCCCATGGCCCGGACCATGCGATGGGCCTCAGGCTGGATCGACCCGCGCCGGGCGTGGACCTGAAGACGGTGCTGGACAAGCTGGACGCCCCCGCGCCGGACCAGTCGATCGGTCGGGCGGTGCTGATGGGCGGGCCGGTGGAGCGCGAGCGGGGCTTCGTCCTGCACACCGACGACTGGATGATCGGCGAGGACAGCCTTCCGTTTGGCGACGGCCTGGCGATGACGGGCACGCGCGAGGCGCTGACGGCCATGACCGACGATGTCGGCGGCCCGCGCCGCTCTGCCCTTCTGCTGGGCTATGCTGGCTGGGGCGAAGGGCAGTTGGAGGAGGAGTTGGCCGACAACGTCTGGCTGACCGCCGAGGCGGACCTGGATCTGATCTTCGACAGCGAACACACGTCGAAATGGACTCGCGCCCTCGCCCTGCTGGGCGTGGACGCAGCCATGCTGTCCAGCCAGGGCGGCCGGGCCTGAACCCGACCCGACCGCCCCGCTTCGGGACTTAGAAGCGGTAGTTCATGCCCACGCGGAACATATGCGTGCCGAACTTGCCGTTGCCGCGCGTGATGTCCGTGCCCGTGGTGTTGGGCGCCAGAACGAACGGGTTGGTCGCCGGCGCCGTGCCTTGGCCCACGCGGACGACGGGGCTGTCCACGTCCAGCGAGGTGTAGAGGTATTCGCCGGTGAAGGTCAGGCCGCGACCCAGGGCGTATTCCACGCCGCCGCCGGCCTGCCAACCGTCGCCGTCGTCGCCTTCGCTGTTCTGGCTGAAGCTGTTGGCCTGGTTCGAGGTGCGGAACTTGTTGTCGAACTTGCCATAGGCGTAGCCGCCGGTGCCGTAGATCAGGGCGTTGCCGGCCGCATAGCCGAGACGCAGACGGGCGGCCGCCGTGCTCTCCAGCTCGCGCGTGAAGGTGTAGGAGGCCGGGGTGGTCGAGAAGCCGGTCACCGAATCCTGGGCGTTGTTGACGGTGTATTCGGCCAGGGCGCCGACGACGATATTGCCGAACTGCCAGTCATATCCGGCGCGCACGCCCGCCTCGACGCCGTTGTTGTCGCCCTTGCACCCGGTGGTCGGGGCGGTGCTGGTGGCCGCGCCGCCGCAGAAGCCGGGGCTGAAGGCGTTGGCGCCGGCCGCCGTATTGACGGGATCGCCATAGGCGCCGTCCAGATTACGGTCGAAGCGCAGGATTTCGTCGCCGTCGTCGTTGGTCTGGTTGTAGCCGCCGAAGATGCCGACGTAAGGGCCGGACCAGTTCTGCACGGTCGATTGGGCCAGGGCCGGGGTGGAGACGAGGGCCAGCGCCAGGGCGCTGCAGGCGAGGGTCTTGATCATTGGGGGAGGCTTACGTGCTGGCTGCGGGCGCGAAGTCCCCGCTCGCGGTCGGAAAAGCGAAACCGCACGAGACGTTCCCGAAAAAGGTGCGCCGCCAAATGTCGCACATCCGATGGCTGCGCTTTGGCGTAGGCGCCTAGCGCGTGGCCATGGAGATCAGGAAGGCCAGCAGAAGGATCAGGCTGACCCCCTGCCAGAACCGCACCGGATCGCGTTCGATCAGCGACAGCTGGCGCGGCGGCGGGGCGGCGACGGCGCTGCCCGTCTCCAGCACGTGGATCAGTTCCTCCACATCCTCGAACCGATCGTTGGGATCGACCGCCGAGGCGCGCAGGATGGCGGCTTCCAGCCAGGCGGGCATGTCCGGCCGGTGGCGGGTCGGGGGCGCCGGCGCGCGGTCGAACCGGGGCGCGTCCGCCGGATCGACCTCGCCCCACGGATAGGTTCGGGTGAACAGCCGATACAGGGTCACGCCCAGGGCGAACTGGTCGGTCAGGGCGTCGCCCGCCTCGCCCGCATACATCTCCGGCGCCTTGTAGCCGGCCGTGCCGGGCGCCTCGGCCTCGGCGAACTCCTCGGCCAGCCTCAGGCGCGCCACGCCCAGATCGACCAGTTTCAACCCGCCGTTCGCCTCCAGGATCACATTGTCCGGCTTGATGTCGCGGTGCGTCACCCCCGCCCGGTGCAGGGCCGAGACGGCGCGCGCCAGCGGCAGGGCGACCGCGATCCCCTCGGCGATCGGATAGGGCCCCTCCTCGGCCAGATGCGCGTGCAGGGTCCGGCCGGCGTGGAAGGGCTGGGCGATGTAGAGGCGGCTCTGACGCCCGGCGTCCAGCGTCAGCACCTTGCCGACATAGGGGCTGTCGATGCGACGGCCGATGAAGGCTTCGCGCAGGAAGGCGGTGCGGGCGCCGCGCTCGGACACCACGGCGGGCTTGGGGAATTTCAGCACCACCACGCCTGCGTCGCCCAGCGTGTCCCGGGCCAGGAACAGCCGGGTATAGCGCCCGTCCGCCACCAACCGCTGCAGCACAAAGCCGTCCACCGTCTGACCCACCTCGGGCGGGGAAGCGATGGCCAGCCCTTCCGCCTCGGCCGTGATCGCCTCCCAGTCGGGCGCCCCGGTGCGGACCACGTCGATGACGATGGCCGTGGCGTTGTCGCGCGCGCCCGCCGTCTCGACCTCGGCCAGGATGGCGCGGGCGTCCGCATCGGGCGATCCGCGCCGCGCCAGCAGCCCGGCGATGGCCGCGTCCGTCAGCACCCCATGCACCCCGTCGGTGGTCAGCAGCAGCCGGTCGTGCGGCTCCAGCCGCACCTGGCGCACATCCAGCTTGACGTCCGCCTCGATGCCCACGGCGCGATAGAGCACATGGCTCAGCCCCTGCTGGGCGCGGGTGTGGTCCTCGGTCAGCCGCGTCAGAACCCCGTCGCGGAAATGCCAGGCGCGGCTGTCGCCGACGTGCAGGGCCGTGGCCTCGCGCCCGCGCAGCACCAGGGCGGTGAAGGTGGTCGCCGCCCCCTCCATCGCCGGGTCGCTGCGCCCCTTGGCGTGGAGCCAGCGATTGAAACCCCGCAGCGCCTTGATCCCGTTGGCGGCGATGCCGTTCAGCGGGTTCTGGTCCAGATAGCCGTCTATGAAGCTGCGCGTGGTCAGTTCCGCCGCCACCCGCCCGGCCTTGGACCCCGACACCCCGTCGGCGATCACCGCCACCACCCCGTGCTCGCGCTGTTCCGCCGCGGTGCCGATATGGACCCCGCCGAAATCCTGATTGTCCGCCTTGGGGCCCTGCGCGGTAGCGAAGCCTGCGGCGATCTCCAGTCTGGCGTCGGTCATGGCGACCACTGTCCGTCAAACTGAGCCGTATGGCTAGCTGTCCAAAACTTAACGGGTGCAGCGGCCACGCTTGGGCCAGACTGCCTTTGGCGTCGGGGTTGGCGGCGTCGTTTCAAGGTCAAATCTCATGGCGCGTCCCCATCACCGCATCCTGTCGTCCGTCGTCGCCATGGCCGCTGCGGCGGTCGCCGGCCTGGCCTCAGCTCAGGATTATCGCCCGGACTTTCATCCCGAACAGCTGAAGGGACCGCCCTCCGGCGCGCCCAACACGGTGCTGGTTCTGGGCACCGTCCATCTGTCCGGCCTGCCGGAAAGCTTCGACTGGGTCCTGTTGGCGCCGCTGATGGATAAGCTGGCCGCCTGGGCGCCGACCGCCATCGCCACCGAGGATTTGTCGGGCCTGCAATGCGACAGCCTGCGCCGCTATCCACAACGCTACGCCGAAACGATCGAATCCTATTGTTCCGACCCTTCAGCGGCCGGCGCAGCCTTGGGCCTAGACGTGCCCGCCGCCAACGCCGAGGCGGAACGACTGCTGGCCGCTTGGCCCGCGTCGCCCACGGCCGCCCAGCGCCGATATTTGACGGCGGTCTTCCTGGCGGCGGGCGAGCAAGGCTCGGCCCTGGTTCAATGGCTGCGTCTGCCGACCCAGGAGCGCCGCGCCGGCGACGGCCTGACCGACGATCTGGCCGCCCGGATGGAGCGGATCAGGGTCCGCCGCAACGAGACCGATCAGATCTCCGCCCCCCTGGCCGCACGCCTGGGACTGGAGCGACTATGGAGCGTCGACGATCACTCCGCCGACACCCCCGACAGCCCCGATCCGGCGGTCAAGAAGGCCTATGCCGACGCCGTCATGGGCGCCTGGAACAATCCCTACAGCCGTGAGCGCCGCGCTGAATCCGACCGATTGCAGGCGGACCTGAACGCGCCGGGCGGCGTCCTGGCCCTGTATCGCGCCTACAACGAACCGCGTCAGTCGCTGCTGACCTACCAATCCGATTTCGGCGCCGCGCTCAGGGAGCCGTCGCCGCAGGGGTTCGGCCGCAACTACGTCGGCTATTGGGAGACGCGGAACCTGCGCATGGTCGCCAATATGCGCGATGTCCTGGGTCGCTATCCGGGCACGCGGATGCTGACCATCGTCGGCGCCTCGCACAAACCCTATTACGAAGCCTATCTGAACATGATGCACGACGTAGTGCTGGCCGACCCCGAGGCGGTGCTGCGCTGAGGCGGCCAGGCGTCGATCAAGCCGACCGCTGCTTGATCGGCGCTGATCCGTCAGCCAGGCTTTCGGCCAGATAGACTTCGGCCTCCTGGGCCGGCAGGGCGGGGGCGTAGCCGAAGCCCTGGCCGTAGTGGCATTGGGCGTCCAGCAGCAGGCGGGCCAGTTCGGCGTTCTCGACCCCCTCGGCGACGACCTCCAGCGACAGGTCGCGACCCAGGTTGACGACCGACTTGACGATCTTGGCCGAGCCCTCGTCCTTGTTCATCGTCAGCACGAAGTAGCGGTCGATCTTCAGCGTATCGAACGGCAGGCGCGCCAGATACGACAGGGACGAGAAGCCGGTGCCGAAGTCGTCCAGCGCCAGCGACGCCCCGACATCCTTAAGCGACTGCAGCACCTCGGCGGCGTGCGCGGTGTCGCGCATGATGTCGCCCTCGGTGACTTCCAGCTTCAGCGCGCCCTTGGGCAGGCCGCTTTCCTTGATCACGCGCGCCACGTCCTCGCACAGGTGCGGACGCTCGATCTCACCCACCGAAAGATTGACGCTGCAGAACAGCTTGCCGGCCAGCGGATGGCGTTCGATCCATTCGGCCAGCTGCCGCGCCGACTGGGTCATCATCAGAAGACCCAGTTCGTTCATCATGCCCAGGTCGGCGGTCAGGCCCAGGAATTCGTCCGGCGGCACCAGGCCGCGACGGGGGTGCCGCCAGCGGGCCAGGGCCTCGAACCCCGCCACCGCCCCGGTGTTCAGGTTCACGATGGGCTGGAAGAAGGGCACGATCTCGCCGCGCACGAAGGCGTTGCGGAGGTCCGCCTCCAGCGCCAGCCGGCTGAGACTGTCGCTTTCCAGCGCCCGGCCATAGGCGGCCGATCCGCCGCGCCCGGCGCTCTTGGCCGATTCCACCGCCAGCTCGACCCGCCGCAGCAGTTCGGCGGCGTCCGGCGCGTCCGGCCCGCCCTCCACCATCACCGCTCCGATGGAGACGGTCGGATAGATATCGAAGCCTGCGACCCGCAGCGGCTGTTCCAGCGCGTCGCGCATCCGGTAGCTGGTGTGCGAGGCGCTGCGCGGCACGATGATGGCGAACTCGTCCTCTCCGATCCGGGCGGGCGAAGCGTCCTTGGGGAAGGCGGCGGCCAGGCGCGAGCCCAGGGCCGACAGGACCAGATCCGTGCGTTCGTGGCCCAGCGCCTCATTCAGGCGACGCAGGCGATCGACGTCCCCGACCACCATCTCGTATTCGCCCGCCTGGGTCAGGACCTCGGTGACGCGGGCCAGGAAGGCGCGACGGTCCAGAAGGCCGGTCAAAGTGTCCTGATCCGATCCGGCGAACTTGGTCTCCAGCGCGACGACGCCGGCGGCGCGCAGGCCGTCCTCCAGCCAGACGCCGCGCCACAGACAGGTTTCGGACCCGCGCATCCGCAGACGCACGGCGACCTCGGTCCCCTCTTCCTGGGGTTTCAGCATCCGTTCGGCCAGGCTGCGGTCTTGGGGCATGGCCAGGGCGACGAAGCCGGCGGCGGTGCATTCCGGGGCCAGCGGCCCCAGGCCCAGGGCGCGGGTGGCCCCGGTGAAACGCAGCTCGTTCTCGGCCGGGGTCCAGATCCACAGGGCCGTGTCGGCGGCGGCCAGCGCCTCGATGGCGGTCGTGGCGTCCCAGGCCAGCGATCGGGATCGTGTCGTCACGCTATCCGCCCTTCCAGACGGCCCGCGACCGTCAACGCTCGTCCTCGACCAGGCCGAACAGAAGATGGTCTGCCCAAGCGCCGTTAATTTTCAAATAAGCCCGCGCCCGGCCCTCGTTGCGGAAGCCCGATTTCTCCAGCACCCGGCGCGAACCGTGATTGGTCGGCAGGCAGGCCGCCTCCAGCCGATGCAGCTTCAGCACGTCGAACGCATAGCCGACCACCGCCTGGACGGCCGCCGTCGCCACGCCCTGGCCCGAGTAAGGCTGGCCGATCCAGTAGCCCAGGGTGCCGGTCTCGGCGACGCCGCGCCGCACGTTCGACAGGGTCACGGCGCCGGCCAGCGTCTTTCCTCCATCGACCAGGACGAAGAAGGGCCAGGCGTGGCCCAGCTCCATCTCGCGCGCATAGATCGACAGCCGCCGCCGGAACGCCGCCTTGGTCAGGTCGTCCTCGGGCCAGGCCGGCTCCCACGGTTGCAGATAGTCGCGCGACCCGTCCCGCAGCGTGGACCAGGCGGCGTGGTCGCCGGCGCGCGGCGGGCGCAGCAGCACGCCCTTCCCGCGCACCACGGGTCCGCCGACATCGCTCATCCAGTCCAGAAGGGCCATGGGTGGGGACTATAGCACCAAGATCCTGGCCTGAACCTTACGGTTCGGCCAAAAGCGTCGCCGTCAGTTTCAGCGCCAGATCGCGCCCCAGTCCGTCGGGCGCGCCCAGCATCGGGGTCAGTATGTCGCCGATCAGACCCTCGGCGAAGGCCATATAGGCCGCCGTGACCACCAGGGCCTTGGCCCGTTCCGCCGCGCGCGGATCTTCGGGCGCCATGGCCGCCAGCCGGTCGGCCAGATCGCGCACCACCTGGGCGAAACTTTCGGCCCGCGCCTGTTCGCGCGCCAGCGCCAGCCAGGCCGCCATCTGCGAGGCGCCGCCCTGGCCGAAGGCGTCGAACACGGCCGTCATCAGACGGTCGGGCTCCACATCGTCCCGTCCCGCGCCCAGGCCCGCCTCGATCCAGTCGGCCAGGTCTCGCACCATCCGGTCCATCAGCGCGCCCTGCAGTCCCGCCGCCGAGCCGAAGTGGTGGATCAGATTGGCGTGGCCCACCCCCATGCGCTCGCCCACGGCCTTCAGCGTCACCGCCGCCGGGCCGCCGGACAGCAACAGATCGCGCGCCGCCTCCAGCGCCTCTTCGCGCGCCGCAGCCCCTCGACGCCGCCTTGCCGGGCCATTAGTTGACATAGATGTCAGTTATCTCCATATTGATCTCGAAATCGATGGGCAGACCCTTAAGGAGCCTTATCATGGCGAAATCCGCCACACCCGCCGACCTCCAGATCACGCCGCGCGACCTGCATATCGACCGCGAGGCCGCCACGCCACGCTGGTGGTTCAATGGCGACCCCTTCGGCACGGCGGTGATGAACGCCCTCAGCCTGACCTTCCCCGACGGCGAGCGGTTCTTCATCCAGTCGGTCAAACGCTTCGCCAAGGACGCGCCGCCCAATCTGGCCGCCGACATCCGCGCCTTCACGGTGCAGGAAGGGGCGCACACGCGCGAGCACATGGCCTTCAACGCCATCACCGAACGCGCAGGCTATCGGACCGCCGAGATCGAGGCCTATGTCACCGAACGGCTGAACATCGCCCGCGCCCGCCCGCCGCTGGCGCAACTGGCCGCGACCATGGCGCTGGAGCATTTCACCGCCGCCTTCGCCCACCGGCTTCTGGCCGACCCGGACCTGCTGAAAGGATCGCCCCACGATCTGGCGCGGCTCTGGCGCTGGCACTCCATCGAGGAGATCGAGCACAAGGGCGTGGCCTATGACGTCTTCCTGCATGCGACGCGCGACATGTCGCCGCTGCAGCGTTGGCGGCTGCGTCGCTGGGCCATGCTGCTGACGACCCTTCTGTTCACCAAGACGGTGCGCCAGACCAGTCTGATGCTGCTGAAACAGGACGGCATCGTCGGCTGGCGCGCCCGGTTCGGCCTGTTCCGTTGGCTGTGGTTCAAGCCGGGCCTGTATCGCCGGATGATCGGCGACTATTTCGCCTTCTACCGCCCCGACTTCCACCCCTGGCAGGTTGACGACCGCGACCTGATCGCCGAGGCCGAAATGGGCCTGGCCCAGCCGGCGTAAAGCCCTCCATTCCGGGGCGTCCTTCGCGCGCCCCGGAGCCTGCGCTTGCTTTCCGCACGCGCCTGACGCATCAGGACGTCATCACCTTGGACCCGGCCCTGTTCGCAGGCGACGGGTGGCTATCCCCGCCGCCGATCCGCTGGGAAACCGAACCGCCAGAAACCGCATCGTCGGGCGCGGCTCATCCAGATGAAATCCTGACATGACCCTGATTGCATCCGCGCGCCAGCAATGGCTCGCCAGTCCACGCCGCGACCTGCTGGCCGGAACCGTCGTGGCCCTGGCCCTGATCCCGGAGGCCATCGCCTTCTCCCTGATCGCCGGCGTCGATCCGGCGGTGGGCCTGTACGCCAGCGTCGTGATCGCGATCACCATCGCCTTCGTCGGCGGGCGGCCGGCCATGATCTCGGCGGCGACCGGGGCCATGGCGCTGCTGATGGTCACCCTGGTTCGCGATCATGGCATCGAATATCTGTTCGCCGCCTCCATCCTGTGCGGCGTGTTTCAGATCGTCATCGGCCTGCTGAAGCTGGGCCGCTACATCAAGTTCGTCAGCCGCAGCGTGATGACCGGCTTCGTCAATGCGCTGGCGATCCTGATCTTCCTGGCCCAGATGCCGGAACTGATCGGCGCCGGGCCGACCACCTATGTTCTCGTCGCGGCGGCCCTGGCCATCATCTATGGCGCCCCGCGCCTGACCAAGGCCGTCCCCTCGCCCCTGATCGCCATCGTGGTCGTCAGCGCCGCGGTGATGGTGATGAAGCTGGACGTGCGGACGGTCGGCGACATGGGTCAGATGCCCACCGCCCTGCCGGCGTTCCACCTGCCCGCCGTGCCGCTGACGTGGCGGACGCTGGCCATCATCGCCCCGATCTCGGCCACCCTGGCCTTCGTCGGCCTGCTGGAGAGCCTGCTGACCGCCAATCTGATCGACGACGTGACCGACACCGCCTCGGACAAGGATCGCGAGACGCGCGGTCAGGGGATCGCCAACATCCTGTCGCCCCTGTTCGGCGGCATGGCGGGTTGCGCCATGATCGGCCAGTCGATGATCAATGTCGGATCGGGCGCGCGCGGGCGGCTGTCGACCCTGTGGGCTGGACTGTTCCTGCTGTTCCTGATGCTGGCGCTTCAGGACTGGGTGGCGCGCATTCCGATGGCGGCCCTGGTTGCGGTCATGATCATGGTGTCGGTCGGGACCTTCGACTGGAACTCGGTGTTGAAGCTGCGCACCCTGCCCATCCAGTCCTCGATCGTCATGGTCGCCACCACGGCGACCGTCGTCGTCACCCACGACCTGTCCAAGGGCGTGGTGCTTGGCGTGCTGCTGTCCGCCGTCTTCTTCATGCGTAAGGTCAGCAAGACCTTGAGCGTGACCGAAGTTCAGACATCCGAACCCGGCGCGCTGCGATATCGCGTGTCAGGCCAGTTGTTCTTCGGCTCGGCCGATCTGTTCGCCGCCAGTTTCGAACATCATGGCGGGCCGACGCACGTCGAGATCGACCTGACCGACGCCCATCTGTGGGACCTGACCGGCGTCGCCGCCGTGGACAAGGTGGTGTTCCGCTATCGCCGACAGGGCGCCCAGGTTCAGGTGGTCGGCATGAACGACGCCGCCCGCACCCTAGTCGCGCGGGTGGGGCGGTTCGAGAAGATGCATCTGCCAGCCGACGCCGGCGCGCATTAAGCGGCCAGGTTCACGCTCTCAAGCTCTCAGGCCCTCAGGCCGCGTCCGGCGTGGCCTCGACCTCGGCCTTGGGCATCTTGCAGATGCGGTTCAGATCCGCGCGGATCGAACTGCCCTGGAAGTGCGAAATCTCGGCGCCGGAATAGCCCTCGCCCGACAGCGCCTTCACGACGTCGCCGGTGTTGAGACAGTTTTGCGTGCGGGCCAGTTGATAGGCGCGCTCCACGACATGGGTGCGGTTCATGGAAATGCCTTTCGTTCGCCACATCAACGCCTTGCAAGCTAAACCGTTCCAGGCGCTGGATTTTATCCTCCGACGCGGCGCGCTTGCATTTGTCACGAAGACCTGCGCACATAAGCCTCGTCGATCTCTCTGCGTAACGCCCACTCTCTCTGCGAACGCACGAGTCCAGGCCGCTCCATTCAGACCCGACAGGCCGCAGGGACGTTCCCTCGGTCAACTTCTAACGGAGGTCTACTAATGGCTACCGGCACTGTTAAGTGGTTCAACGCAACCAAGGGCTACGGCTTCATCCAACCCGACGACGGCGGCAAGGACGTCTTCGTGCACATTTCGGCTGTTGAAGCCGCCGGCCTGCGCGGCCTGGACGAAAACCAGAAGGTTTCCTACGAGCTGGAACGCGACAAGCGTTCGGGCAAGGAATCGGCTGGCCAGCTCCAGACCCAAGGCTGATTTCAGCACCTGCTGATACGACGACGGCGGCTCCTCTCGGAGCCGCCGTTTTCAATTGGGGCTCAGCCTATCGCCCGAAGCAGGTCCGTTCGATGAAGCCCTGCGCTGCGGCCGAGGCTTCGGAGGGATTGTGTCCGCCGTCGAACTCGAGAGCCGCGAACGGCGCCTTGGCCACGCGCAGGGCCTCGACCAAAGGCGCATAGTGATCTGCAAACGGCGCGGCCGGATCCTTTCGTCCGCCGGCGACGAAGATCGGACGATCCGCCAGGTCGGGCGCGCGCTGGGCCAAGCGGGACGCGGCGGCGTCCCGCGTGATCGCATTCATGAACCCGTCCACGCCTTCAGGACCAAACCGGGCCGTCTCGGGCTCGGCGGCGAAGCTGTCCAGATCCGCCTTCCAGGCTGCACGATAGTCCGCGTCCGTTCCCCAGCGCGCGCCGATCACGCCCATGTCGGCCGGAACCAGGGCCACGGCGCAACGCACGCCATGATCCGCCGCCGCCGTCTGCAACGCCACCTAGCCGCCATAACTGACGCCGATCACGCCGATGTTCGAGGCGTCCGCTCCGCTGGCCGGATCGGTCTTCAGCCATCCCATCCCCTGTTCGGCCTGATGCCGCAAATGCGGAACGGAAGCCGTCACGGACCTGGTGACAGGGAAACGTGGACAGCACAGCTTAACTTTAGCTCATGACGTGGATTTCATGGACCGGCGCGCTGGCCGCCGACTGCCCGATCATCGCTCCCCGCGACAAGGCGCGCCTGCGGCTCAGCTTGTGCTTTTCGGACCGGCTTCATCCCGTTAGTATCGGCGTTCTTTGGGGAGGTTGTCGCGATGACGACAATGGTCGCTCCAGTGCTGGCGCTGGTGACATGGTCGCTGATCATCTGGGCGTGGATGTATGTCAAACGCATCCCGGCCATGCAGAAGGCGGGCATCGCGCCCCAGGACGCGGCCATGCCCGGCAGTCTGAACGTCCTGCCCGCTCCGGCCCGCCAGGCCGCCGACAACTACAACCACCTGATGGAGCAGCCGACCATCTTCTACGCGGCGGCCCTGGCCATCCAGGTGGCGGGTCATGGCGACGCCTGGATGGCGGGTCTGGCCTGGGCCTATGTGGCGCTAAGGGTGCTGCACAGCCTGGTTCAGATCAGCATCAACCGGGTGATGGCGCGCTTTTCGCTGTTTGTCCTGGCCACGATGGTTCTGGCCGTCATGGTCGGACGCGCGTTGATCCTGATCTGGTGAGGGGCCCGCCGCGGATCAGGCGGCGTTCTTCTCGATCCAGTCGGCGAAGGCGTCCATGAAATCCCTCAGGAACTTGCGGGTGTCGTCCTTCTTCAGCTTGCCGTCGTCGTCCAGCAGGTCGGCGACATTGCCGATATAGGCTTCCGGCTGCTGCATCGTGGGCATCCCCAGGAAGACCAGGGGCTGGCGCAGGTGATGGTTGGCGCCGAAGGCCGCCAGGGCGCCGGGCGAGACGCTGACGATGGCGGCGGGCTTCTTGGCCCAGATGCTGTGGCCGTAGGGACGCGAGCCGACGTCCAGGGCGTTCTTCAGCGCGCCGGGGATGGAGCGATTGTATTCCGGCGTGACGAACAACACGGCCTGGGTCGTCGCCACCTCCTCGCGGAAGCGGGTCCAGGCGGGCGGCGGCGCATCGGTCTCCAGATCGGGGTTGTAGAGCGGCAGGTCGCCGATCTCGACAAACTCCAGCTCCAGCGCCGGTGCGGCGAGCGCCTTCAGTTCCAGGCCGATGGCCCGCGAATAGGCGCCTTCGCGCAGGCTGCCGACGATCAGGGCGACGCGGACGGACATGGGACACTCCGGGGCTGGGGTATTGAAGCGCCAGCATAACCGATACGCCCGGCCGATGTTCCCTACAAACCGGCCGGATCAGGTCGCGAACAGGGCGGCGGAAAAGGCCTCGCCCGCCGGGGCGGCGCTCTTTGGCCCCAGCACCGCACTGGCCGCCTTGCCCGTGGCCAGCAAACGTCCGCCGACAGCCCGCACATCCTCCACCGACTGGGCCTCCAACTGTTCGGTCATCCAGGCGCTGGCGCGCGGCGCGCCGAAGATCAGGGTCTGGGCGGCGTTGCGCCCCGCCCGGCTCATGGGATTCTCGTCCGACATCCACAGACCCGCCTTCATCACCGCCTTGGCGCGTGACAGTTCCCGGTCAGTGGGGCCGTGCTCGGCCAGCGCCCGCACCTCGGCCGCCGAGACCTCGGCCAGTTCTTTCGCCCGATCCGCCGCCGCCCCGGCGTAGATGCCCAGCACGCCCGCGTCCTCGTACGGCTCCTGATAGGCGTCTATGGCGTAGGCCAGGCCCCGCTCCTCGCGCGCGCTCTGGAACAGGCGCGAGGCCATGCCCCCGCCCAGGATCTCGCCGAACAGCCGCATGGCCGACAGGGCGGGGTCGGTCGCCGACAGGGCCGGAAGTTGGAACACCAGATTGGCCTGTTCGATCTTGCGCGTCAGCTTGGCGTGGCCGCCCACGAAGACGGCCGGGGCCGGGGCGTCGGCCGGCGTGGCGACCGCATCGCCGAACCAGCGCTCGGCCAGGGCCAGCAGTTCGGTCTCGTCCACCGCGCCAGACACCGACACCACCATCCGGTCGGGCGAATACAGCCGCGCGCGCCAGGCCTCGACCGCGGCCTTGTCGGCGGGCTTCAGGCTGGCGACCGAGCCCAGGATGGGGCGGCCCAGCGGCTGTTTGGCGAAGGCGCGGGTCTGGACCATTTCGAACACATGGTCATCGGGCGTGTCGAAGGCCTCGGCGATCTCCTGGGCCACAACATCTTTTTCGCGCACGATCTCGGCGGGGTCCAGCGTGGGGCGAAACACCAGGTCCGACAGCACCTGCATGGCCAGCGGCAGAGAGCCGTCCAGGCCGCGCACCTCGAAACTGGTCCGCTCGTATCCAGTGGAGGCGTTGATCGTGCCGCCCTCGGCCTCGATCCGCTCGACGATCTCGCGCGCGGCCATGTCGCCGGCGCCCTTGAACACCAGATGCTCCAGCAGGTGCGACCAGCCAGAGCGGTCTTCGGCCTCCCAGCGCGCGCCGCCCTTGACGGTGACGACGACGGCCAGGGTCTTCAGCCCCGGCATGGGGTCGCAGACGACGCGGACGCCGTTGGACAGGGTGTGGAGAGAAGTCAGGACTTTAGTCTTTCCTATCGCCGCGCACGCGGTGCGCGGCTGCTTGATGACCGTCTTTCTTTGGTTCGACGGCGAAGCAGGGCCACATAGAAGCCCGCCAGGGCGATCGCCAGTCCGAACCACGTCAGGGCGTATCCGAAATGGTTGTTGGAGAAGGCGGCAGGGGGCGCAGAGGGCCTCAGCGCCGGAAACTCGGGATTGACGGCGGTGACCGCGAAAACGGCCTCGGGCCGCACAGGCCCCGTGACGTTCAGCGCCCTGGCCATGGCGGCGGTGTCGCGCGCGTAGAAGCGGCCGTCCCTCGGCGCGGGACTCATTCCCCCCGGTTTGGGAAAGGTGCGGAACTCGCCCACCAGCACCAGCGGCAAGGTGGTCTCGATCACGCGCGGCCGGGCCGTCACGCCGTCGCCGACGAAGCCCCGGTCGATCAGCACGGTGAAGTCATGACCTGACGGCCGACACGCCGAGATCAGCCGCACCCCGGCCTCGCCGTCATGGATGGACTGCAACTCCACGAAGGGCGCGCTGGCCAGGCCGGGACAGACGATCAGAGCCTTGCGGAACTCCATTTCGCCCTTGGCCAGCACCTGGTCCAGCGGCGCGGGCGGTTTCGCCGCCGCCGCATCGGCCGCCGCGATCAGCCCTTCCTTCCACTTCAGCCGCTCGACCTGCCACACGCCAAGGCCGACCAGCAACACGATGGCCGCCGCCGTCAGAACGGTCAGAATCCAGGGAAAACGCTTCATCGCTGATTCCTGTACTGCAGGCCGATCATCAGCCCCCGCCCCGGCCGGATCAGCGCCAGAGACAGGCCCGCCACCATCGGCAGCCAGACGATCAGATGCAGCCACATGGGCGGGTGAAACTTGATCTCGACGAACAGGGCCGAGAACACCACCACGAAGCCGGCGATCTGCATGATGAAGGTCGCCGGGCCGTCGCCGGTCTGGATGGTCGAGAGGTCCAGATCGCAGACCGCGCAGGCCGGCCGAACCTTCAGGAAACCATCGAACAGCCGCCCCTGGCCGCAGCGCGGGCAGCGCCCCTTCAACGCCGCGCGAACCGGGTGATCGCAAACGACGACGGCGCGGGACGATCCCTCGTCCCGCGCCGTTTCGACAGTCTCAGGCCCGTCTTGGATCAACCGAAGACGACATAGACGAAGGCGAACAGGAACAGCCAGACCACGTCCACGAAGTGCCAGTACCAGGCCGCCGCCTCGAAGCCGAAATGCTTCTGCGGGGTGAAGTCGCCCTTCAGCAGCCGGATCAGGCAGACCGCCAGGAAGATGGTGCCGATCAGGACGTGGAAGCCGTGGAAGCCCGTGGCCATGAAGAAGATCGAACCATACAGGCCCGAGTTGATCGCCTCTTCGTTGAAGAACAGCTTCTCATGCAGGATGTGGTGGTATTCATAGGCCTGGACGCAGGTGAACAGCACGCCCAGCGCCACGGTGATGGCCAGGGCGATCTTGGCGCCCTTTCGGTCCCCGACCTGAATGGCGTGGTGCGCCCAGGTGACGGTGCAGCCGCTGAGCAGCAGGGTCACGGTGTTCAACAGCGGCAGTTGCCACGGCGACAGCACCTCCACGCCCTTCGGCGGCCAGGTCGACCAGGCCTTGGCGGTGTCGGCCCAGGTGCCCACTTCCGGCGTCAGCGCCCGCGATTCGTGGAACAGGGCCATGTCGAAGAACATCCAGAAGAAGGCGACGAAGAACATCACCTCCGACGCGATGAACAGGATCATGCCGTAGCGCAGCCCGATGGAGACGACCGGCGTATGGTCGCCCGCCTTGGATTCCTTGATCACGTCCGACCACCAGCAGAAGGCCGAGATCAGCACGCCCGCCAGGCCGGCGAAGAAGATCCCAGGCTTGCCCTGGGCCAGGAAGTTGGCGGCGATCGGACCGCTGTCGGCCGGGGCCAGACCCTTCATCCAGATCACCGCGCCGATGAACATGATGGTGGCGCCGATGGACGACACCAGCGGCCATGGGCTGGGCGGAACCAGGTGATAGTCGTGCTGCGGAGCGGCGTGCGCGTCGGCCATGCGGTCTCTTCCCCTCAAATCCATCCTCGGCCGAGCCTTTTGTCAGGCCTCGATCCTGTGATGAAGTCGTCTTTTCTTCCGACATAACGGCGTCGAGCGCAACAGGCCAGACGCCGCGTCGCCCCTAATCAAGCCTCGCCGTCAGGCCGCCGGCGCATCCACCGAGGGATAGAAGGTGTAGCTGAGGGTGATCTCGCGCGCGCCCCGCGCCTCGCGGTCGGTGGCCAGTTCGGGGGCGATGAAATACTGCACCGGGAACTGGCGCGTTTCGCCGGCCTTCAGCGTCTGATCGGTGAAGCAGAAGCATTGCAGCTTCTGGAAATACGGCCCCGTATATTCCGGCACGACATTATAGCCGGCCCGCACCTGGATCGGCCGGTCCGAGGTGTTGGTCACGTCGAAATAGGCCAGGCCCGTCTCGCCGATCCGCACGCGCTGGGTCGCCTGTTCGGACCGGAACGTCATGGGCAGGCCCCGGACATTGGTGTCGAACCGCACCAGGACGGTCTGATCCAACACCTGGTCGGGCGCCTTTTCCGCGCGCCGCACCGTGCCGTCGAAGCCCGTGACCTGACAGAACATCCGATAGAGCGGCACCGCCGCGAAGGCCGCGCCCGTCATCCCCATCACGCCCAGCACGCAGACGATGGCGATCAGATTCTTGCGGTCGCTCCTCACGGCTGGGACGTCGCGACGGCGCGCTCCAGCGCGCGTTCGGCCGCCTGGTTCTGCTGCAGCCGCAGGACGGTCGTGGCGAAGACCAGGACGATGAAGGCGACCAGGGCGCTGGCGATCCAGATGTTGCGGCGTTTGCGCGCGCGCATCTCTTCGGGGGTCAGACGCATGGCTTACGCTCCCAGGCCGGCCAGGGCCTCGACCAACAGGGCCGAGAACAGGGCCATCAGATACAGGATGGAAAAGGCGAACAGGTCCCGCGCCGGTTTGGCCTGGGCCTTGACGTCATACAATGCGGCCTCGCGTCCCACGGTGTCGGCCTTGTCCGGCTCGTCGCCCGCGCGCGAGCGGAACAGCCGCCAGGCCAGGCCCAGGAAGCCCAGACCGCCGACGACCGACACGACCAGATAGATCACGCCGCCCAGGCCGACCAGGGCGGGGGCGATGGCGGTCGGCACGAAGATCAGGCTGTAGATCAGGATCTGCAGCCGGGTTGACCGGGCGCCGCGCGCCACCGGCATCATCGGAATGCCCGCCTTGGCGTAATCGCCGGCCGAATACAGCGCCAGGGCCCAGCTGTGCGGCGGGGTCCACAGGAAGATGATGGCGAACAGCAGCCACGCCTGCCACGGCGCATGGCCCGTCGCCGCCGCCCAGCCGATCACCGGGGGAAAGGCGCCCGCCGCCCCGCCGATGACGATGTTCTGCGGCGTCCGGCGCTTCAGCAGCAGGGTGTAGAAGCCGGCGTAGTAGACGATGGTCAGGCCCAGCAGCCCGGCCGCCAGCCAGTTGGCGTTCATGCCCAAGAGCATGACCGAAAACAGGCTCAGGATCACGCCGAACGCCATGGCGTCGTTCTTCCTGACCCGCCCCGCCGCCACCGGCCGGCCGCGCGTGCGGCGCATCAGGGCGTCGGTCTCGCCCTCCAGCGCCATGTTCAGCGCGCCGGCTGCGCCCGCGCCCACGGCGATGCACAGGATGGCGATGGCGGCGACCAGCGGATTGACCGACCCCGGCGCCACGACCAGCCCGGTCGCGGCGGTGAACACCACCAGCGACATCACGCGCGGCTTCAACAGCTGGAAGAAGTCTTCCGGCTGGGCGGTCGAGAGGGCGGGGGGTGTCTGGGCTTGGGTCATCGGTGCGGGCCGCAATAGCACACTGATCAGCAGAAGGCCGCCCTTTCCGATGGAAAGCGCGGCCCGCTGGTCTCAGCTTCGCCGGATGGCGATCAGTGCTCGTCGCCCTTGACCACCGGCAGTTCGTTGAACTGGTGCGTCGGCGGCGGAGAGGACAGGGTCCACTCCAGGGTCGTGGCGCCCTCGCCCCACGGATTGGCCACGCCGGGCCGGCGACGGATCGCCGCCTCGGCCAGCATGATCAGGAACACCACCACGCCGACGGCCGTGATCGCATAGCCGATGGACGAGACGTGGTTCCACAGGGTGAAGGCGTCGGGATAGTCGATGTAGCGGCGCGGCATCCCCTGCAGACCCAGGAAGTGCTGCGGGAAGAAGACCAGGTTGACGCCCACGAACATGATCCAGAAGTGCAGCGCGCCCAGGAACTCGTTGTACTTCACGCCGAACATCTTCTCGAACCAGTAGTAGAAGCCCGCGAAGATGGCGAAGACGGCGCCCAGCGACAGCACATAGTGGAAGTGGGCCACCACATAATAGGTGTCGTGCAGGCTGTAATCGATGCCGGCGTTGGACAGGACCACGCCGGTCACGCCGCCGACGGTGAACAGGAAGATGAAGCCGATCGCCCACAGCATGGGCGTCTTGAAGCTGATCGAGCCGCCCCACATTGTGGCGATCCAGCTGAAGATCTTCACGCCCGTCGGCACCGCGATGATCATGGTGGCGGCGATGAAATAGGCGCGCAGATTGATGCTCATGCCGACGGTGTACATGTGGTGCGCCCACACGATGAAGCCGACGAAGCCGATGGCCACCATGGCGTAGGCCATGGCCAGATAGCCGAACACGGGCTTGCGGCTGAAGGTCGAGACGATGTGGCTGATGATGCCGAAGCCCGGCAGGATCAGGATGTACACTTCCGGGTGGCCGAAGAACCAGAACAGGTGCTGGTACATGATCGGATCGCCGCCGCCGGCGGGATCGAAGAAGTGGGTGTGGAAGTTGCGGTCCGTCAGCAGCATGGTGATGGCGCCGGCCAGGACGGGCAGCGACAGCAGCAGCAGGAAGGCGGTGATCAGCACCGACCAGGCGAACAGCGGCATCCGGTGCAGGGTCATGCCCGGCGCGCGCATGTTCAGGATGGTGGTGATGAAGTTGATCGCGCCCAGGATCGAGCTGGCGCCCGCGACGTGCAGGGCGAAGATGGCTAGGTCGAAGGCGGGACCGACGTGGCCTGAGGTCGACAGCGGCGGATAGGCCGTCCAGCCCCCGCCGAAGCCCTTGCCCGGCCCGCCGTCGACGAACATCGACAGGATCAGCAGGCACCAGGCGGCGACCAGCAGCCAGAAGGAGATGTTGTTCATGCGCGGGAAGGCCATGTCCGGCGCCCCGATCATGATGGGCACGAACCAGTTGCCGAAACCGCCGATCATCGCCGGCATGACCATGAAGAAGATCATGATCAGGGCGTGGGCCGTGACCACGGCGTTGTAGCCGTGCTTGGACTGCTCCACGAGCCCCAAGAGCTGGATCGACGAACCCTCCTTGAAGATCTGGATGCCCGGCTCGGCGAGTTCCCAGCGGATCAGGCCCGACAGGGCGCCGCCCACGATGCCCGCCATGATGGCGAACATCAGATAGAGCGTGCCGATGTCCTTGTGATTGGTCGACAGGAACCAGCGGGTGAAGAAGCCCACCTTGTGGTCGTCGTGATGATGGTGGTCGTGGGCGTGACCGATCTGGGTCGCGTCACGGGTTACGGTAGCGTCAGCCATATGTCTTTTCGCCTCTTACTGGGCGGCCGGCGCGGCGGGCGCCGCGGCGGGAACGGGTTGGGCGCCGGGAGCGCCGGCGGGAGCGGCGGCGGCCGCTTCCGGGGTCGCGGCGGCGGGCGTCTCGGCGGGCGCGGCAGGCGCGGCGGCGGTCGGCGCGGGCTCGGCGGCCTTGGGCGTCATCGACCCGCCCTTGGAGGCCAGCCACTGTTCGAACTGGGCCTGGGTCACGACCCGGATCTCGATGGGCATGAAGGCGTGGTCGACGCCGCACAGCTCGGAGCACTGGCCGTAGAAGACGCCGGTGCGCTCGGCCTTGAACCAGGTGGTGTTGATCCGGCCGGGCACCGCGTCGGTCTTCAGACCGAAGGCCGGCAGGGCCACGGCGTGGATCACGTCCGAGGCGGTGATGACCAGCTGGACCGTCTTGCCGACCGGCACGACCATCGGCTCGGTCGCCGCCAGGCGATAGGGCACGCCCCGCGCCTTGGCCTCGTCCTCTGGCAGCATGTTGGAGATGTATTCCGCCACGCCCTGGTCGGGATATTCATAGGCCCAGTTCCACTGGTTGCCGGTCACCTTCACCGTCAGGTCCGGCGTGGGCATGTCGTGATAGGCGAACAGCAGCCGGAACGAGAACAGCGAAATGCCCGCCAGGATCAGGACCGGCATGACCGTCCAGATGATCTCGATGGTGGTGTTGTGGCTCCAGCGCGCCGGCGTCGGATTGGCCTTCTTGTTGTAGCGGAAGACGATCCAGGCCAGCAGCCCCAGCACCAGGAGGGTGATGGCGGTGATGACGACCAGCAGCCCGTTATGGAAGGCGATGGCGTCATGCTTCAGCGGCGAGGCCGCGGGTTGCAGGTCGATGCCCCCCGGCGTCGGCTGTCCCATCAGATCCTGCGCCCAGGTCGGCGCGGCGGCGAACACCGCCAATCCGGCGCCTAGAACGATGGAGGCCGCAGTCTCCCCCAGCGTCCTCCGGGCTCGCTTGCCCATCCCCATCGGAGTCTTCCCCATAAAACCGTTCTACAGCAGACACTTGCGAATGGCTCGCAAGTAATCACACTGGCGCGATTCCCACGCCCGGCGATCTTTTTGACCTATCGGATCGCCTTCGGCTTGCCAAGCGATCAACGCAGGCGCCGCCGCAAAGCCGCCAAAGATCGGCCATTCGGCGCACTCGATTAAATCGGTGTCATGTTTCGACAGCTACCTTGCACCGCCAGATACCTTGCCGTAATCAATCCCCACACACAGGAGAGATCGCGGTGCCTGAAACCATCGAGATACAGTTGAAGAAGGGAGTGCTGGGCCTATGCGTCCTGGCGCTTCTAAGCCGGGCGGACAGCTACGCCTATGAGATCGCCAGCCGTCTGTCGGACGCGATCGACATGGGCGAAGGCACCATCTACCCCTTGATGCGGCGGATGCAGTCGGAGGGCCAGGTCGAGACCTATCTGGTCGAATCCTCCGCCGGTCCCTCGCGCAAATACTATCGCCTGACCGAGGCGGGTCGCGCGGCTTTGGCCGCCCAGACCGCTGAATGGTCCGCCTTCACCAAGGCCGTCGACGCCATCGTGGCGAACGACGCCGATCAGGGAGCCGCCCAATGACGCGCGCCGATTTCATCAACCGCCTGAAGGACGGGCTGGTCGGCCTGCCGACCACCACGGCCAACGACATCGTCGCCGACTACCAGGCGCATTTCGACGACGGCGTCGCCGCCGGCCGCACCGAGGCCGAGGTCGCCGCCGCCCTGGGCGATCCGGTCCGCCTGGCCCGCGAGCTGAAGGCCGAGGCCGGCATCCAGCGCTGGCATCAGGAAAAGAACCCGTCCGCCGCCGCCGGCGCCGTCTTCGCGGTGCTGGGCCTGGGCGCCCTGGACATCCTGATCCTTCTGCCCCTTCTGATGGGTGTGGTCGGGACGGTGTTCGGCTTCTTCATCGCCGCCATCGGCCTGTTCGTCGCGGGCGGGGTGATCATGGTCGCCGGCCCTTTCGCCGGCTTCCCCGGCGGGCCGTTCGCGGCCATCCTGATGGGCCTTGGCTTCATGGCCGGGTCGGTCTTCATCGGCGCCCTGCTGGCCATATTCACCATCTGGCTGGTCAACGGCGTCGTCTGGTTCGCCCGCCTGCACTATCGCCTGCTCAAGCCCGCGCTTGAGCCCACCCCCGCTCAATCCACGCCTGTTTCGGGAGCTTCGGCATGATCCGCACCCTGTTCATCATCGCCGGCGCCGCCCTGGTGCTGTGCCTGGTCACCGTGGGCGGCGCCCTCGCCATCGGCGGCCACGACCTGCAGCGCCACGGCTGGGCCTGGACTTTCAAGGACGACAACGGCGAGACCGTCCGCTTCGAGCGGGTCAAGGGCGGCGGCGCCGACGATCTGGGTCCCTTCACCACCCGCACCCTGGCCTGGACCGGCGGCGAGACCCTGACCGTCGATTCAAGCGTCGACGTCGAATACATCCAGGGCGACGCCAACTCCGTCGTCGTCACCGGCCCCAAGGCCCTGGCCGACCGGGTGCAGATCGAGGACGGCCGCATTCGCCTGAGCGACGGCGACGAACGGATCGTCTTCGGCTGGAACAGCGGAAACTTCTCGGCCCGTTCGGAACGCGACGAGCTGAAGGTGGTCGTCACCGCCCCCACTGTGCGCCGCTTCGTCTCCAACGGCTCGGGCGACCTGACCATCGCCGGTTTCAACCAGCCGTCCCTGGCGCTGGACGTCTCGGGTTCGGCGGACGTCACGGCGTCCGGCCGGATCCAGACCCTGGACCTGAGCATCAAGGGATCGGGCGACGCCGATCTCAGCGGCCTGTCGACCACGGACGCCAAGGTGGACATCTCGGGCTCAGGCGGCGCCAACATCGCCGCCACGGGCAAGGTGGACGTCGAGATCAACGGCTCGGGCGACGTCACCCTGTCCGGCCGCCCCGCCAAGCTGAACAGCAGCGTGTCCGGCTCCGGCCAGGTCACCCAGGAGTGATCGACCCAAAAGCTCGAACGGTCAGGGGGCTGGTCCAACCAGCCCCCTTTTCTTTTGACGCCCGACCGACCCTTGCGCCTTCACCCCCCGGCCCAGAACCGCTAAGTCGTCGCCATGACCTCCGCCCCCCTTCCCGACGCCGGCGCCAACTGGGTGGACCGCCATGCGCCGGAGGGGCTGAAACCCTGGCTGAAGCTGGGGCGGTTCGACCGGCCCATCGGCATCTGGCTGCTGCTGCTGCCCGGCTGGCAGGGGATCGCCCTGGCCCTGGCGCAGTATCGGCAGCCGCTGGGTCTCTATGATCTGTGGCTGTTCGTCGGCTTCGCTGTCGGCGCCTGTCTGATGCGGGCGGCGGGTTGCGCCTTCAACGACATCGTGGATCGCGACTTCGACGCCAAGGTCGCCCGCACCGCCCAGCGGCCCATTCCGTCCGGCCGGATCAGCGTCAAACAGGCCTGGGCCTTCGTGGTGGCGTGCAGCCTGATCAGTCTGACGATCCTTTTGACCCTGCCGACCGTCGCCATCCTGCTGGGCGTCGGCTCGCTGGCCCTGGTCGCGGCCTATCCCTTCATGAAGCGGATCACCTGGTGGCCCCAGGCCTGGCTTGGCCTGACGTTCAACTGGGGCGCGCTGATGGGGTTCGCCGCCGCCCTGCCGCTGGCGGCGGCCGCGCTGCTTCTGCCCGCCGACATGGCCGGCGAGTTCCGCCCCTTCCTGTGGTCCCCCGCCAGCGACAGCGGCCATGCCGTCGCCTTGGTCTGGGAGGCCTATGCCCCCGCCGTGCTGCTGTGGCTGGGCGGCGTCTTCTGGACCCTGGGCTACGACACGATTTACGCCCTGCAGGACATAGAGGACGACGCCATGATCGGGGTGAAGTCCTCGGCGCGGCGCCTGGCCTCGGCCGTGCGGCCCGGCGTCGCCGTCTTCTATGGCCTGGCGGTCGTTCTGGCCGGCGCGGCCGGGGCGGCGGGCGGGCTGGGGGCCGTCTTCTGGATCGGCCTGGTCGCCTACGCCGGGCAGCTAGCGCGCCAGGTCGTCCGCCTGAACCCCAATGATGGCGCGCATGCGCTGAAACTGTTCAAGTCGAACCGCGAGGCCGGCCTGATCCTGCTGGCCGCCATCGCCCTCGGATTCATCACGCTGTGAAGGAAACCCCCATGACCTCCGCCCCCCGCATCCTGCTGCTGTCCGTCGCCGTCGCCGCGACCCTGGCCGCCTGCCAGCGCCGCGAGGAAAAGGCCCCTGCCCCAAAGGCCGCGCCGGCCCAGGCCGTCGTCGCCGACACCACCCCGGTCGGCTATGAAAGCAAGACACCCTACGCCGACGTCAAACTGACCCTGCCCCAGACGGTCAAGGCGACGCCGGCCCTGCACGCCGCCCTCTACGCCGACATGGTGCGCGACCTGAAGCAGTTCGAGGAGGGCGCCCAGGCCGACCTGACCGAAGCCGGCGGCGGCTCCAACCCCTATGAGAAGTCCATCGCCTTCGCCCCCGGCGCCGAGACCGCGAAACTGGTCAGCCTGGCCCGCACCGATTTCGAGTTCACGGGCGGCGCCCACCCCAACACCAGCTTCGCCTCGGTGATCTGGGACAAGACGACCAACAAGCGGGTGGGCTTCGCCGACCTGTTCCGCCCCGGCGCCGACCTGGCCGTGCTGGACAAGGCCCTGTGCGCCGCCGCCAATGCCGCCAAACAGGCCCGCTCTCCAGGGTCGGAGGCCGCGACCTTGGACGGCAAGATGTGGACCTGCCCCAAGGCCGTCTCCACCCCCTTCTTCCTGACCCCCGGCTCCACGCCCGGCAAGGCGGGAGGCGTGACCTTCCTGGTGGGGCCGTATCAGATCGGCCCCTATTCGGACGGCCCCTACTGGATCGCCCTGCCCCAGAGCGCCTTCCGCGCCCTACTGAACCCCGCCTACGCCGACCAGTTCGACGGCGCCCCGGTCAAGGCCGGCGACGTGACCCCGAAGAACGGCTGACGTCTAAGATCCTCCCCCGCATGCGGGGGAGGATCTGAAGGTTCACTTCGCCAAGAACGCATTCACCAGTTCGGCGAACCGCGCCGGCTGGTCGGCCATGATGAAATGCCGCGATCCATCCACCCGGATCAGCGTCGCGCCGGGCAGGGCCGCATACTCCCGCCCCCACATCGCATCCGCACCGGCCGCCGGGGCCCCGCCGTCCGCGTCGGCGGCGTAAAGCGCCGTCACCGGCGTCGTCATGGCGGCCAGGCCCGACCGGGCGTCGGTGGTCATCACATCCCTCATGGCCGAGGCGACGGCGCGCCGGTCGCTGGCCATCGACCAGGCGACGATGCGCGTCTGTTCTTCAAGTGTCCGCGACAGGGCCTTCGCCGTCGCCTCCTGCTGCGTGCGGAAGCCGGCGTCGTCGGCGCCCAGGATCATGGCGGCCGCCCGGTCCGCGAACGGCCTGACGCTTTCAGCTGTCGCGGTCGGGCCGAACAGGGCGCTGTAGAAGGGCAGGGAATCCACCGTCATCACGCGGCCCACAAGTTCCGGCTGCTGCTGCGCCAGCAACAGGCCGCTCAAGCCGCCTATCGAATGGCCGATCACCGCCGGCCGGTTCAGCCCGGCTTCACGGATATATCGAGCCAGTTCCTCCACTTCCGGCTGGACGAAGGGGCCGTCGCCATGCGTCCAAGCCTCGCCCGCAAACCCGGCCAACTGCACCAGATGCACCCGGTGCGTCGCCTTCAGCCTATCCGCCGTCGCCCGCCACACCTCGCGCGAGGAGGCCAGGCCGGGGATCAGGATCACGTCCGCCCCCTGACCCACGACCTCGACTGACAATCGGTCCGAGACGAATGGCGCGGCGACGACCGCTGGCGTTAGGGATTGGGCGCGCGCCGGTTCGTTGGCGACGCAGCAGGCGATCACGACGCCGATCACAGCGGCGAGGCGCGCAGGCGCGCGCACGCCCCTGCAAGCGCGAGGGAGCTTCAACATGGCAGTCTCCGATTGTAAGGTTATTCTGACTTTTCGGTCAGGCTGAGTGGGGATTTTCGAATATCTCTTCGACCGGCCGCTCGAACGTCGCGGCGATGCGGTAAGCCAGGTCCAGCGACGGGTCGTGCCGCTCGGTCTCCAGCGCGATCACCGCCTGGCGCGAGACGCCCAGCGCCTGGCCCAACTGCTCCTGGGTCCAGCCGCGCTCGACGCGCAACAGCTTCAGACGGTTCTTCATCGACTGGTCTTTATGAAGGGCGAGACGACGCCGAACATCGCCCAGAACACCGGCACGATCAGCCAGGTCTGAAGGTGCGGCGCCCCCGCGAAGCTTTCGCCAAAGCCCCAAAAGGCGGCGGCGGCCAGCGTCAGGCCCGAGGCGACGATGAACCGTTTGGCGGTCACGCCGCGCACGAACTCGTCGCTTTCCCGCATCAGGGCCAAGGTCGCCCAGATCTGGCCGATCACCGGCGCGGACACCGCCGCCGCCAGCCCCCAGGCCGCCGGCTTGCCCATCAGGTCGTCGAAGGCGTCGGTGGTCATCATCGCGACGCAGATCGCGACATAGGGCGCGGTGAACGCCATCGTTCGGATCACATAGCGCCGATGCGCCGAGGTTCCGGTCTTCCATGCGGTGAACATCGCCATCTCCTCCTGTAAGGCCAACCTGACACCGACTCAATGTCATGTCAACCTGACTTTTTGTCAGGACATCTCAACATTCATCCACCGCTTCTCCGCACCCGCCGATGGCGATAGTATGCGCCATGCCCGCCGCCCCGCGCATCGCCCCATCGGTTCTGTTCACGCCCCAGGAATGGGCGCCGTTTCAGAGGCGCGCGGCCTGGGCCGGGCCGCTGCTAGTCGTGCATTGCTGGGTGGTGATCGTCCTGGCCGTGACGGCGGGCGTCGTCCTGCCCTGGCTGACCCCGCTGTGCGTCATGATCGTCGGGACCCGCCAACTGGGCCTGGCCATCTTGATGCACGAGGCGGCGCACGGCGGTCTGTCCAGATCGCCCCGCCTGAACGATTTCCAGGGCCACTGGCTGTGCGCCGTGCCCATCGGCGCCTCCTTGGCGGCCTATCGCCCCTATCACCTGACCCATCACCGTTTCGCCCAGCAGGCCGAGGATCCCGACCTGATGCTGTCGGCGCCCTTCCCCGTCAGCCCGGCCTCCTTGCGGCGAAAGCTGATCCGCGACCTGACGGGCCAGACCTTCTTCAAACAGCGGGTGCTGCTGCCGCTGGCGCAGCGTCGTTCGACACCGCCCGGCGAAGCGACCCACGACTATGAATCCATCGTGACCGGCCGGTCCGTCCTAGCCTTCCTGATCTTCAACGCCGTCCTGCTGGCGGGCTTCGTCGCAGGCGGAATCTGGTGGGCCTTCTTCGCCCTGTGGCTTTTGCCGATGGCGACGTGGTTTCCGATGGTGACGCGACTGAGGAACATCGCCGAACACGCCTGCGTCGAGGGTTCGGCCGTCGACCCTTTTCGCGCCGCCCGCACCACCCGCGCCGCCTGGTGGGAGCGCGCCTTCATCGCCCCCTACTGGGTCAACTTCCACGCCGAACACCACCTGTTCATGCATGTGCCCTGCTGGAAGCTGCCCCGTCTTCACCGCGCCATCCACGCCCGACCGCAGGCCGAGGCCATGGAGGTGTCGCAGGGCTATCTGGACGTGATCCGAACCGCGACCCGCCGCCCTGCATGACGATCACGGACCCCGCCGCCTTCATCCGCGACAATACGCGGCTGCAAACCGTGCCGCACGCGCCGGAGATATCTCTATGGCTGGCGGACGAGATCACACCGATCTGGCGGCTGACGGAGGAGGAGCTGGGCGAGATGGGCCTGCCGCCGCCCTTCTGGGCCTTCGCCTGGGCGGGCGGGCAGGCGCTCAGCCGCTACATCCTGGATCACCCGCATGAGGTCGCGGGCAAGCGTGTGCTGGACTTCGCCGCCGGTTCGGGCCTGGTCGGCGTGGCGGCCATGAAGGCGGGCGCGGCCTCGGTCCTGTGCGCCGACATCGATCCCTTCTGCCAGGCCGCCGTCGCCGCCAATGCCACGGCCAACGATGTGACGCTGGCGTTCACCCAGACCAATCTGCTGGACGCCCCGCCGCCGGAGGTCGAGGTGATCTGCGCCGGCGACATCTGCTACGAACGCCCGATGACCGACGCCGTCCTGGCCTGGCTGGCCTTGGCCCGCGAAAAGGGGACGCGCGTCCTGATCGGCGATCCGGGCCGCACCTATTTCCCGCGCACCGGCCTGGATTTCCTGGCCGAATACCGCGTTCCCACTTCGCGAGAACTGGAGGACCAGGAGATCAAACGGTCCTCCGTCTGGGCCATGCCCTAAGCGGCCCCGCTTTAAGCGGATTGCCCCTGGTGCCGCCCCTCGCCGAATTCCTCGATCATCCTGGCGTTGAAGGCCGGGATGTCGTCGGGGCAGCGGCTGGTGACCAGGCCCTGGTCCACCACCACCTCTTCATTGACCACATCAGCCCCCGCGTTCTTCAGGTCGGTGCGGATGCTCTCGAACGCGGTCATCGTACGCCCCTCGACCACGCCCGCCTCGATCAGCAGCCACGGCGCGTGACAGATGGCGGCGACCGGCTTTCCCGCATCGAAGAAGGCCCGCACGAAGGCCACGGCGTCCGCATCGGCGCGCAGCAGGTCCGGGTTGGCCACCCCGCCCGGCAGCAGCAGGGCCGAATAGGCCGCGGCGTCCGCCGCCGCCACCGCCTTGTCGGCCGTCACCTTGTCCCCCGGCGTCAGATGGTCGAAGCCCTGGAACTCTCCGGCCTTCAGCGACACGATCTCGACCACCGCCCCCGCATCCTTCAGCGCCTTCATCGGTTCATTCAGTTCGATCAGCTCGACGCCGTCGGTCGCCAGGATGGCGACGGTCTTGCCGGAAAGGGTCTGGGCCATGGGACATGCTCCGTTTTGGAAAGGGGTTCGGCGCCATGAACCCACGGCAAGTCAAAGGGTTGCGGCTCCGCTTGGCGCTAACGACCGTCCGCCCCACATATCCCCCATGCGAATGCTCCTGACCCTGACGACACTATTGGCGGCCTCCGCGACGCCCGTTCTGGCCCAGATTTATCCCGCACCCGGCCGCCCCTACGGCGCCTATCCGGGCGGCGTCCCGGCCGCCATCGCGGACCAGCATCGCTATGAGAACGACCGCCTGCGCGCCCAGTCTCAGGCCAACGCCGACCAGGCCCATCAGCAGCAGATCGAGACCCAGCTTCGCCTGCGCGCCATCGAATCCGCGCGCGAACCGACGGCGCCGTCCGCCCTGCCGCCCCGGCCCCTCTACAGCCCCGAACAGGAACGGGCGCTGCGCCAGTCCGCCGCCAAACGCCGCCAGGAAACCGCGCAAGGGGTCAGTCAGATCGACGCCTGGCTGGACCGTCCGCATTAAGGCGACGCATCCCTTCCCTCTCCCCCGCGTTCCGGCCTAGCTTAAGGCAGGGATCAGGCGGAGAACGACATATGCGCTGGCAGGGCGGACGGACGGGCGGCGGGGTCGAGGACCGGCGCGGCATGGGCGGCGGCGCCATTGCAGGCGGCGGCATCGGCGTGGGCGTCCTGGCCCTGATCGGCTATTTCGTCTTCGGCATAGACCCATCCACCACGACCCAGTTGGCCAGCCAGCTGGGCGGGGTCGGCGCCTCGGAACAGCAGGGACAGGTCGGCACGCCCAAGGATCAGGCCGGACGCTTTGTCGATGTGATCGGCAGCAACATCGACGATGTCTGGTCCCAGAAGCTGAAAGGCTATCAACCGCCGAAGGTCGTGATCTACGAACAGGGCACCCAGACCGGCTGCGGCTATGGCCAGTCGGCCATGGGCCCCTTTTACTGCCCCACTGACAAGACCGTCTATCTGGACCTGGGCTTCTGGCAGGAGATGGAGACCCAGCTGGGCGCATCCGGCGCCGACTTCGCCCGCGCCTATGTCATAGCCCATGAGTTCGGCCACCACGTCCAGACCCTGACGGGAACCTCGGATCAGGTTCGCCAGGCCCAACAACGTGCGCGCGGCCAGGGCGAGGCCAATCGGTATTCCGTCGCGCTGGAGCTCCAGGCCGACTGCTACGCCGGTGTCTGGGCCAAGAACGCCGCGGCCGTCTCGAACGGTCAGGTCGCGCTGGAGCCCGGCGACATCGAGGAAGGCATGAAAACCGCCCAGGCCATCGGCGACGACACCCTGCAACGGCGCGGCGGCGGACGTGTCTCGCCCGAAAGCTTCACCCACGGTTCCTCGGCCCAGCGGGTCGAATGGCTGCAGCGCGGCTATCAGTCGGGCGACCCCGCGTCCTGCGACACCTTCGGCGGCGCCTGATCGCCGCCTGTTTCCCACAAAGATTGATTGACTGACGATGCATGACCGCGCCGGAAAGACCGCACGCCCCGAAGACCTGATCGACCTGGACGCCCTGCTCGACGCCTATGAGAGCGTGCGGCCAGACTTGGCCGATCCGACGCAGCGGGTCGTCTTCGGAACCTCGGGCCACAGAGGCTCCAGCCTGGACGGCGCCTTCAACCAGGCCCACATCCTGGCCATCGCGCAATCCATCGCCGAATACCGCTCAGCGCAAGGCGTCGATGGCCCGCTGTTTCTGGCCCGCGACACCCACGGCCTGTCCGAGCCGGCCTTCCGCACCACGCTGGAGGTGCTGGTCGCCAACGGCGTCGAGGTGCTGATCGACGCCCGCGACGGCTTCACCCCGACGCCCGCCGTGTCGCACGCCATCCTGACCCATAACCGCGCGGATGCGCGCCGAAACCCGTCAAGATTGGCGGACGGCGTTCTGATCACCCCGTCGCACAATCCGCCCCGCGACGGCGGCATCAAATACAATCCCCCCTCGGGCGGCCCGGCCGGGGGCGAGGCCACATCCGCCATCGCGGCCCGCGCCAACCAGCTTATCGAGGGCGGCCTGACCGAGGTGCGCCGCGTTCCGTTCGCTCAGGCCCATGCGACGGCCGGCCGGTTCGACTATCTGTCCGCCTATATCGACGACCTGCCCAACGTTCTGAATCTGGACGCCATTCGAAACGCCGGGGTGCGTATCGGCGCCGATCCGCTGGGCGGGGCGGCCGTGGCCTATTGGGGCGAGATCGCAACGCGCCATCGGCTGAACCTGACCGTGGTCAATGACGCCGTCGATCCGCGCTGGGCCTTCATGCCGTTGGACGCCGACGGCAAGATCCGCATGGACTGTTCGTCGCCTTCGGCCATGGCCGGTCTGATCGGCATGATGCAGGGCGGCTCGGCCTACGACGTGGCCTTCGGCAATGACGCCGACGCGGATCGCCACGGCATCGTCACCCCCGACGCCGGCCTGATGAACCCCAACCATTTCCTGGCCGCCGCCATCGCCTATCTGTTCGCCCATCGCCCTGGCTGGGGCGCGGAGGTGGCGGTGGGCAAGACCCTGGTCTCGTCGTCCATGATCGACCGGGTCGTCGCCGGTCTGGGCCGGCAGCTCTTGGAAGTCCCCGTCGGCTTCAAACATTTCGTGCCTGGCCTGTTGGATGGAACGGTCGGCTTCGGCGGCGAGGAATCGGCCGGCGCGTCCTTCCTGCGCCACGATGGAACGGTCTGGACCACCGACAAGGACGGCATCCTGTTGTGCCTGCTCGCCGCCGAGATTCAGGCCCGCACGGGCGAGAGCGCCAGCCAACTTTACGCCGGCCTGACCGACCAGTACGGCGCCCCCGCCTACGCCCGCGTCGACGCTCCCGCCTCCCGCGCGGAAAAGGCGCGCCTGGCCGCGCTCAGCCCCTCTGACGTTTCGGCGACCACCCTGGCCGGGCAGCCCATCGCCGACATCCTGACCAAGGCGCCCGGTAATGGCGAGGCCATCGGCGGCCTGAAGGTCGTCACCGCCGACGCCTGGTTCGCCGCCCGCCCCTCGGGCACCGAGGATGTCTATAAGATCTACGCCGAATCCTTCCTCGGCCCCGATCATCTGACCCAGGTTCAGGACGAGGCCAAGGCCGTGGTGTCCGCCGCTTTGGCGAGTTGAAACCTGCCTAGCCGACCGTGATCTGCATCGGCCGCTCGACGAACAGGCGCGGGCCGCGCAGGTCCAGGATGACGCGGCGATCCTCAAACGCCGCCATCCCCACCAGGGCCTTGGGAAAGCCCGGCACGGCCACGTCGTCATAGATGGCCACGGCCGCCTGCCGATAAAGTTCGTCGCCGATGGTCAGGGTGCGGACGATCACCGTCTCGGCGCCCACCACGCCGCCCAGCACGATGCTCTGGCCCGGCGTCCGCGCGCGCCCGTCCAGCAGGCCCGCAGCCTGCGCCGTCTCGCGCGTGAGGGCCAGCACGGCCGAGGCGCCCGTGTCGATCACCGCATCGACCGCCGCCCCCTCCACCGTGATCGCCGCCTGCAGCGCCTTGCCCGCCCGCGTCACCGCGATGGATGCGGCTCCCGGCGGCGGCGCCCAGCCGTCTCGCGACATCAGCCTGATCCGACGCCGGCGGGTATCCAGTTCCAGGATCAGTTCGCGCAGCACGTCCTGGCCCAGGATCAGAGGCGCGCCCAGTCCCTTGTCGCTGGCCAGCGGCCCCAGACCCAGTATGGCGGCGCGCAAACCGTCCAGCCGCACCGCCTGGGCGCCGCCGATCTGGACGTCCAATGTCGCGCCGCGCCCGACCTGGGCCTGACCGCCGACGCCATAGGCCACCATGGGGATGTCGAACACCTGGGTCAGGCCCAGGGTCGCGACCAGCGAACGGTCGATCACCGAATACTGCGCGCCGGAATCGATCAGCGCCCGCACAGGCCGCCCATTCACCGAGACCTCCACCGTGGGGGTGCTGGCGCGCGGCTCGGCGTAGCCTAGCCAGTCGCTCGCCCCGGCGGCGGGAAAGACCACCGTCGGCGCCTTCCACAGCACATGGTCGCGCAGCCACCAGGCCCCGCCCACGCCCCCGGCGATCAGCCCCAGCCGGATCAGAAGATCGCGTCGTCTCATGCGTCTGACATGGACTGTCGCGGCGGCGGGCGCCAGCGGGGCGATGTCGCAACGCCCGTTCTCTCACCACTTACGCTCCGTCATCCTCACCCCTGTGGCGAGGTTCCATAATCCCGGCATGTCCACAAGATGCGCGAGCGGCAGGACCCCGAGGGTACGGCTCCCAATCAGCGACACAGGCGGCATGAAATTGCCGCGACGCCCCGATTTTGCGCTGTGGATGCGGCCGCACCGTCACAGCACCTGGCAAGCCGACAAAATCATACCTGTATTGGCCAGAAACCGGATGACGCCGCGCCGTTCGCTGGTTACGACCAAGCCGCCATGACGACTTCCAGCGCCCGCTACGTCTCGACCCGAGGCCAATCGCCCGAAACCGATTTCTCCGACGCCCTGCTGCGGGGCATCGCGCCCGACGGCGGCCTCTATATGCCGACCGCCTGGCCCGCCCTGTCGCCCGACGCATGGACCGGCGAGGCGGACTACAAACGCATCGCCCTTCAGGTCCTGACGCCCTTCGTCGGCGACGCCCTGCCGACCGGCGCCCTGGAACGGGCGCTGGATCGGCTGGCGGCCGGCTTCGACCATCCGATGGTCACGCCCCTGGTGGAGCTGGAGCCGGGTCTGTTCGTGCTGGAGCTTTTCCACGGTCCGACCGCGGCCTTCAAGGACCTGGCCATGCAGCTGGTCGCCAGTCTGACGGACGAGGCCTTGGCCGCCTCGGGCGAGCGGCTGACCATTCTGACCGCCACGTCGGGCGACACGGGCGCGGCCGCCGTGCGCGCCTTCGCCGGGGCGAAATCCGTCGATCTGGTCGTGCTGCACCCGCTGGATCGCGTCTCGCCGATCCAGCGCAAACAGATGACGACGGTCCAGGCGGACAATGTGCTGAACCTGGCCGTGCGTGGCGATTTCGACGACTGCCAGCGGTTGGTGAAGGGGCTTCTGGCCGACGACGCCCTGCGCGCGCGGGGCCGCCTGTCGTCGGTCAACTCCATCAACTGGGCGCGGCTGGCGGGTCAGATTCCCTATTATGTCTCCGCCACCGCCCAGTTGGGTCAGGCCGCGACCTTCGTCGTCCCGACCGGCAATTTCGGCGACGCCTTCGCCGGCATCGCCGCGACCCGGATGGGACTGCCGTCTAACGGCTTCGTCGCGGCGGTGAACCAGAACGACGCCCTGGCCCGCGCGCTCAACGACGGCCTCTATTCGCGCCGTCCGGCGGTGGAGAGCGGCAGCGTCTCCATGGATGTTCAGGCGCCGTCCAACTTCGAACGGCTGGTGTTCGAGGCGACCGGCCGCGATGCCGACGCCACCCGCACGGTGTTCGAAAGCTTCGCCCGCGACGGCGCAGCAGCCTTCGATCCGGCCCTGCTGGCGGCCCTCCGCGCCGAGGTTTCGGCCGTCTCGATCGACGAGGACGAGACTCGCGCCGAAATCGCCTACGCCTATGAGGCCTGGGGCCGCGTCATCTGTCCGCACACGGCCGTCGCCCTCGCCGCCGCCCGGCGGCAGGATCGCGCCAAGGGGCCGGTCGTCGCCCTGTCCACCGCCCATCCGTCCAAGTTCGGCGCCTTCGTCTCGAACGTGCTGGGCTTCGAACCCGAGCCCGCAAACGTCGTCGCCGCCCTGGGCGACAAGCCCGAGCGGTTAACGGTCGTCGATGGAACAATGGCGGCGGCGCGGGATGCGGTGGCGGCCTTTTCAGGCCGCCACTGAACCCGAGCTTAGCGTCGACCGCCGCCGGTCAGGGCGCGCAGGAGCAGCAGGCCGACGCCGGCGACCGACAGGGTGGTGACCAGCGGACGCTTGCGCGCCTCGGCCGCGACGGTGCGGGCCTTGTCGCGATAGTCGGCGGGCGCCTTCTCGACCAGGCGATCCACGGCGTCCATGGCCTTGCCGAAGGTCTCCAGCGACTTGCCCTTGGCGTCGTTATAGGCGCCTTCGACCTGCATCTTCTGGTCGCCGACCAGATTGCCGAAAGCCTTCTGCGCCTTGCCCTGCACCTGCGAAGCGGCGCCGTTGATCTGTTCGTCAGTCATGATGTCATCCTCGGGGAGAGCGGCGGTTTTCGCCGTTGATCACAGAAATCCCGGCTGTCGCTTTCGGTTCCCGCAATGGCGCCGCTTCAGGCCATTTCCACCGCCCGCCAGTGGTCCAGGCGGCGCAGGAACACGGCCGGGTCCTTGGGCGTGACCAGGTTGGCCGGGTCGTGAAAGATGCGGTCGTGCAGCCGCGTGACCGTGAAGCGCAGGGCGGCGGCCTCGCCCAGGCGCGGCAGAGCCACGCGCTCGGCGGGGCTCAGGGGCCGCACGGCCTCGTAGCCGCGCTGGAAGGCCGCCAGGGCCTCGGGCATGGGCCGTCCCTCGGCGTCGAAGCCCCAGGCCGACAGGGCGATGGCCAGGTCATAGGCGAAGGCGCCGTCGCAGCCGAAATAGAAGTCGATGACCGCCGACACCGCCCCATCCGCGAACAGCACATTATCGGGGAAGTAGTCGGCGTGGATCGCCCCGCCCGGCAGGTCGTCCGTGAACGGATCGCCCAGCCGCGTCAACGCCGCCTGGACCTGTTTCAACAGCGCCCGGTCCGTATCCGAGGCGCGCGTGAGCCCCCCGGCGCACCGATCCGCCAGTTTCCGCCAGACCGCCGGCCCCACCGGATTGGCGCGACGCAGGGGAAAATCGGCCGCCGTCTGGTGCAGGCGCGCCAGGACCGCGCCCGCCGCCGCCTGATCCGCCGCGTCAGGATGGCGCAGCCAGGCGCCGGTCTTCCATTCGATCACCGCCGCCGCCCGATCGTTCAGCCGCCCCAGCCAGCCGCCCGACCGATCCGAAATCGGCATCGGGCAGGAAAAGCCCCGCCCCGCCAGATGGGCCGTCAGCCCCAGGCAGAACGGCAGGGAGGCGGCGTCGGTCCGCCCCTCGAACAGGGTCAGGACGAACCGTCGCGTCACGCCGTCCTGCTGCGTCTCCAGCCGGTAGTTGGTGTTCTCCACCCCCTCGGCGATGGCGGTCAGCGACACCGCCTCGCCGATGTCATAGCCGGTCAGAAAGGCGCGCGCCTGGTCCAGGGAAACGGAGGTGAAGACGGCCATGGACCTAATTCAGCCCCACATCGGCGCGGCGCGCACGGACGATCTCGGCCAGGTCCGCCATGATGCTCTCGGTCGTGGCCCAGCGCCCGGCGCCGCGCCCGCGACAGCGCCACACCCGGCCGTCAGCGCCATAGACTTTCAGCGCATTGCCCTCGCCGCACAGGTTGGAGAACAGGGGGTCGCCATGGTCGGCGTTCAGCGACACGGACGGGCTGATCACCCCATCCTTCAGATGGGCGGCGCCGATCTGGCGAACCCCGCCCTCGGCGGAGGTTTCCTCGGTCAGGTGGTCGCGCGGCACGTCGCCATCGGGCGACCGGCCGAACGCCTCGTGGCACAGCAGGCGCACCTTGGCCGCCGCATCCAGACCTTCGAGGTCCGACGACGGATCTTCCTCCGCGAAGCCCGCCGCGCGGGCGTCGGCCAGGGCCTCGCTGAAGGCCGCGCCGTCGCCCAGCCGCTCCAGCATGAAGTTGACCGTGCCGTTCAGCACCGCCTCGAACCCGACCACCTCGCCGGCCGCGCGGGCGGCGCGCACCGTTTCGACCATGGGCGCCCCGCCGCCGACCGAGGCCGACCAGAAGACGCGACGGCCGTGCTGTCGGGCCAGGTCCTGCAAGCCGCCGGGATCGCGGCTGACCGCCTGCTTGTTGGCGCTGGCCACGTCGCAGCCCGCCTCCAGCGCGGCGCGGATCACCGCATGACCCGCCTCGCCCTCCGACAGGGCCTCCAACACGATGTCAGGTTTGCGCGACAGCAGGTCGTCGGCGCTGGCCGTGAACAGAGAGGGCGGGCAGGCCACGTCGCGGGCCTTGTTCGGATTGCGCACCAGCACCCCGACGACGTCGTATCGTGGATCGGCCAGCAGCCGGCCCAGCACCCCGCCGCCCACCACGCCGCACCCGGCGACCGCCACCCTCAGCGGCGGCAGGGCCGGGGCCGGCCCGGGGGGCGCCGACTTGTCGCCGATCACCGTGCCGTCCGCCCGGTCCAGCGCCGCCACCTCGATCTCGACCCCACGGCTTTCGCCCAGGTCGATGGCGTCGTGCTGCACCAGGGCCCCGCCCAGCTTGCGCGCCACGTCCCAGGACGCGCGGCGATAGCGCAGGGCCGGGGCCGTCTTGTCGTTGGGATCGTGGTCGTAGAGACCGTCCACATCCTTGACCAGCCGCACCTTCTTCAACCCCAGTTCGGCCGCCAGGAAAACCGCCGTCAGGTCCGATCCGCCGCGTCCCAGCAAGGCCACCCGCCCGTCCGGCCGCACGGCGCCGAAACCGGGCACCACCACAACCTCATGCCGGTCCAGCGCCTGTTTCAGATGATCGGCGCGCAGGCCGCAGGGTCGCGAATGTTCCGGCTCGCCTTCCGCCACAATGCCCAGTTCGCGCACCGACAGGGCGCAGGCGTCCAGGCCGATCCGGTCGCAGGCGATGGCGACCAGGGCCGCCGACTTTTCCTCGCCCAGGGCCACATAGCCGGGCAGCAGGTCGTTGGAATGGGTTAAGCCCAACGCCCGCGCCTCGCTCAGCAGCCGATCCGTCGCCCCGCCGAAGGCCGAGACCACCGCCACCACCTTTCGCCCCGCCCGGACATGACCATAGACGGCCGAGGCCACCAGCGGCGCCTCTGCCGGGCTTCGCAGGATGGACGAGCCGAACTTCAGCACCACGACTTCGGGGGCGGGATCGGCGGCGAGCCGACAATCGGGATTGAGCGGTTCGGATGTCTCTACGACGGCGAGGGAGGCGGACATGGGGTTCTCGGATTTCTGCGTGGAGCGTGGGGTGAAAAGAAAAACCCCGCCTGGCGGACCGGGCGGGGTTCGGGTTCTGCGTTCGCCTGTGTTCGGCGTGCTAAACTCGTCCCGCCCGACTGGGCATGGTGGTGGCGCCGGTCGTGCCGCCGATAATGGTTCCGCCGAGGGTCGCGCCCATGCCGAAGACCGTCGCGGCGAGGCCGGCGACGGTGGTGACTTCGGCGATGAACGAGCGCTGCGGCACGGGACAGGTCCGGTTGAAATCTTGGCCTAGGGTGATTGGCGCACCCCCGGTCTGTCAAGCGGCCGTGGATGATTTTTTCACGACAGCGCCATTTGCGTTCTTTTTGCACCTCGCGTCATCGCCCGAGCCCTGCATTGAGGTCGAATTTTCCGCTTGACCGGTGCCGCCTGTTTGATCAACGTAAAGTCACTCATCAAGACCGGCTGAGGGATTAGGCCCTTTGACGCCGGGGCAACCATCGGGTTCCGCCCGAAACGGTGCCAACTCCTGCGGGGTCCTTCGGGGTCGCGAGAGATGAGTGGAGCATCGACGAGGCGACGCTCCACGATCTGTCACCGCATCGAGCCTTGCTGAGGCGAGAACGATGCGGACGACGATTGATGACCCTGGCTGAAACATCCCTGCTTGAAGAGCCCTTCTGTCGGCCCCAGCCGATCGACGCGCCGGCCGTGCGCGAACCGACGCGCGAACGCGGCGGGGCCCGTGACGTCATCGTCTCCATCCCCGCCGACTTCCGCCTGACTTCGGGCGAAAAACTGAACCAACCCAATATCGTGGGCCGCCTTCATGGCCGGGCGGGCGCGCCCGTCGTCGTCGTCGCGGGCGGCATTTCCGCGGGGCGTTTCGTCCACCGCACCGAGACCAACGGCCTGGGCTGGTGGTCGGGCGCCGTGTCGGTGCGCGGCCCTATCGACCTGAGCCGCTTCCAGGTTCTGGCCGTGGATTTCGCCCCCGGCGCCGAGTTTCTGGACACGCCCGTCACCATCACCACCCAGGATCAGGCGCGCCTGCTTGCCTTGGTGCTGACCCATCTGAAGATCGAGCGGATCGCCGCCTTCGTCGGCTGCTCCTACGGCGGCATGGTCGCCCTGGCCTTCGCGGAACTGTTTCCCGACTGGGCCGAGCAGCTGATCGTCGTGTCCGCCGCCCACCGCGCCCACCCCCAGGCCACGGCCTGGCGCGGCATCCAGCGCCGCATCCTGCAGTTCGCCGTCGCCGCCGGTCGCCCGGAGGAAGGCGTCGCCCTGGCCCGCGAACTGGCCATGACCACCTATCGCACGGCCGAGGAGTTCCACGACCGTTTCGATACGACCGCGCCTGCGGCCGTCGGCGGCGCCTATCCTGTGTGCGACTATCTGACGGCGCGGGGCCGGGCCTACCGCACCCACACCACCCCGGCCCGCTGGCTGTCGATGTCCGATTCCCTGGATCGCCACAGCGTGACGCCCGAGGCCATTTCAACCCCCGTCACCCTGATCGGCTTCACTTCCGACCGGCTGGTGCCGATCGACGACATCCGCGAACTGGCCGCGCGGCTGCCGACCCTGTGGCGCTTCGTCGAGGCGCCCTCCCTCTATGGCCACGACGCCTTTCTGAAGGAGGACGCCTTCGTGGGCGACATCCTCCGCGCCGCCTTCAAGGACATCAAAGCATGACTTCCCGTCCCGCCAATCCGCACACCATCGCCGCCCGCACGGGCGTGGATTCGGACACGGCACATGGCGCGGTCATGCCCCCGCTCTATCTGTCATCCAACTATTCCTTCGCGGGCTTCGAGCAGAAGCGGAAGTATGACTACAGCCGCTCGGGCAATCCGACGCGCGACGTCCTGGCCGAGACCCTGACCGAGCTGGAAGGCGGCGCGGGCGCCGTGATCACCGCCACCGGCATGGCCGCGGTCGACCTGCCCCTTGCCCTGCTGGAGCCGGGCGATCTTCTGATCGCGCCGCACGACTGTTACGGCGGCACCTGTCGCCTGCTGAACGCCCGCGCCAAGAAGGGCCATTTCGAGCTGCTGCTGGTCGACCAAGGCGATCCCGTCGCCCTGGAGGCGGCCCTGGCGTTGAAGCCCAGGCTGGTGCTGGTCGAAACCCCGTCCAACCCCCTGCTGCGCCTGGTCGACGTCGCCGACATCTGCACCCGCGCCCATGCGGCGGGCGCCAAGGTCGTCTGCGACAACACCTTCCTGTCGCCCGCGCTGCAGAACCCGATCAAGCTGGGCGCCGACTTCGTGGTTCACTCCACGACCAAGTTCATCAACGGCCATTCCGACGTGGTGGGCGGCGCCGTCATCTCGGCCGACGCCGAGGATCATCAGACCCTGGCCTGGTGGGCCAACTGCACCGGCGTGACCGGATCGCCGTTCGACGCCTATCTGACCCTGCGCGGCGTACGCACACTGTTCGCCCGCATCGAGCGCCAGCAGGCCACGGCGGGCAAGATCGCCGAGTTGTTGAACGCCCATCCGGCGGTCAAGGTCGTCCACTATCCCGGCCTGAAGTCCCACCCCAGCCATGCCCTGGTCGCCGCCCAGCAGGCCGGCCCCGGCGCCATGCTCAGCTTCGAGCTGGAAGGCGGGACCGGCGCCGTGCGCGACCTGGTCGAAGCGCTGGAGATTTTCACCCTGGCGGAATCGCTGGGCGGGGTCGAAAGCCTGATCGCCCACCCCGCCACCATGACCCACGCCGCCATGACGCCGGAGCAGCGCGCCACCGCCGGGATCGGCGACGGCCTGGTGCGCCTGTCTGTCGGGCTGGAGCATGTCGAGGATCTGATCGGCGACCTGTTCCCGGCCTTGGACGCCCTGGCGCCCGTCAAGGCGGAAGCCGCATAAGTTTTCGCTTGCAGAGGGGACCGAACCGGGGCACATGCGCCGCCCCGGCCGCGGTCCCTTCGTCTATCGGTTAGGACGTCAGGTTTTCAACCTGAAAAGAGGGGTTCGACTCCCCTAGGGACTGCCACCGGCGACGCCTCCACGACCGTTCCGATCCGCCGCGTCGAGCGAACGCTCCGCCCCCGGATTAACCTTCTGGTAATCACTATGTTCGGATCGCGGCGGTAAGCCTTTCGATTCACAGACTTTTTTCGGCCGCACTCAGGAACTATCCACAGGGACTGTGGTTAATCCACCGTGAACGCGGCGCAGAAGCGCCCTCCCCTCCCGCACCGAGATCGTCATGTTTATCGCCATCGCCCGCCCGGCGGTGGAGCCCCAAGGCCCCGACGCCGTCGCCGTCCCCGGCTCTCCCGCCATCGCTGAACTGTCGCCCCGCGCCCTCCATGCGCGCCTTCTCGAAAACGCCGCCTTGCGCCGCCTGCGCGGGCTGGAACGCCGTCGCGAGCATCGGCTCGACGATGCCGAATACTGGCTTCACGCCGCCCCCATCGCCGTTCGGAAAGCCAGCGCCCTGCGCGAGGAACGCAGCTTCTCGCCCCTGCCGTGACGGACTTCACCTACCTCAGATAACTTTGTTTGGCATCAGGGGTTGTCCAAACGGCCTTTGATGTCGACAAGGAGGGGCATGGCCGCTCGCGTCGCGACACTCTCCGTCGGAAAGGCGATCCTGGTCACGGGGGGCGCCGGCTATGTCGGCGCCCATGTGTGTGAAGGCCTGGCCGCCGCAGGATACCGCCCCGTCGTCCTGGACAATCTGTCAACGGGCCGTCGCGCCTTCGCGCGTTGGGGGCCGCTGATCGAGGGGGATGTCTGGGACGCCGAACTGGTGCGTCGGACCCTGGTCGAGCATGACATCCGCGCCGTCCTGCATTTCGCCGCCTCCTCCGTCGTGCCGGAATCGGTGCGCGCGCCGCTCGACTGTTATCGCAACAATTTGGGCGGGCTGTTCGGCCTGTTGGGCGGGATGCGGGCGGCGGGCGTGAACACCCTCGTCTTCTCCAGCACCTGCGCCGTCTATGGCGATCCCGGCGCCGGGCCGATCATCGAGGAGCAGGCGCCGGCGCCCGTCACCCCCTATGGCCGCTCCAAACTGGGGTGCGAACAGATTCTGGCCGACGCCGCCGCCGCCCACGGCCTGAACGCCGTCGCCCTGCGCTATTTCAACGCCAGCGGGGCCTCGGCGTGCGGCCTGATCGGCGAGGACCGGCCGGTCGAGACCCACCTGATCCCGCGCGCCATGATGGCCCTGAAGGGCGGCGTCGACGACTTCGCCGTCTATGGAACCGACTATCCCACGCCGGACGGCACGGCGATCCGCGACTATGTCCATGTGTCGGACCTGGCCCAGGGACATCTGTCGGCCCTGGCGCAACTGCTGGATGGACGCCGCGGCTTTGCGGCCTACAATCTCGGCGCCGGCCAGGGCCATTCGGTGCGTCAGGTTCTGGCGGCGATCATGCGCCATAGCGGCCTGCGGCTGCCCGACGTATCGGGCGAACGCCGCGCTGGCGATCCGGCGCATCTGGTCGCCGACATCGCCCTGGCCCGCCGGGACCTGGGCTTTGCGCCGCGCCAGTCCGACCTGTCCGCCATCGTCGCCAGCGCCTGGGCCTGGCACAACCGCCTCAGCGCAGTTCGGGCATCCGGCGGCGCAGCGAGGCTTTCAGTTTTTCCAGCTTCTGGCCTGCGGATTTCGGCCGCACCCGCTTGCGATGCTCCAGCCCCGCGCCCCAGCGGGCATGGACCGGCGCGTCCAGATGCGGATGGCGGTCGTGCTGATGGACGATGGGGCTGATCCCGCCGTCGGGATTGACCACATGCCCGTCTGCGAACCTCAGCCGCTCGCCGGGCGTCAGGCCCAGCGTCGCCACCCGGCCATAGTTGGCCCGCACCGTCGCCCCGACCAGCCCCCGATGGATGGCCAGGTTGAAGGCCGCCTGATCGGCGCCGAACGCGCCGCCGATCTCCGAACGCGGCGCGGACGCCAGGGCCAGGATCAGCCGCGACAGACGCGAAACCTCTGCACGCGGCCCGACCAGCGTCCCCACGCACAGACAGGCCCTGTCCGCCATCCGATCCGCCTGAGCCTGGCCAAACAGGGCGCGCAGATATTTCATGTTGAAGGCGTGGTCCGCCAGCGGCCCGTCCGCCTCCACGAAGGCCTCTAGTCCTTGCGGCGCGGGATCGAAGGGCGGGGCCTGGAAGATCACGTCGCGTACGTCGCAGGCCAGGGCTGCGCCCGGCCGGTCGCCTAGCAGGCCCGCAAAGGCGACGAACCGCTGCATCACCGGATGGGGCGTCCAGCCGCGCCAAACCGGCGCATCCACGGCCATCACCTCATGACGGGCCAGAAAGGCGCGCAGGTCCGCGTCCTGGTCCACCACCAGAGCGACCGCCCCGTCGAACACGGCCCGCAGCGAGGTCACGAAGGGGGCGATGTCGGCGGCGTCGTATCCCGTGGCGTAGCCAACCACCGCATCGCCATCGGGCAGGGGCGCGAACGCTTCCGTCGCCGCCAGCGCCTGGGCCAGCCAGTCCAGATAGTCCGACCGCGCCGCCCCCTGTTTCATGGCCTCAGCGGTCGCCCATCAGTTCGGCGAACCGGTCGAACAGATACAGGCTGTCGGTCGGTCCGGGCGAAGCCTCGGGGTGGTGCTGGACGCTGAAGATCGGCTTGTCTTTCACCGCGATGCCGCAATTGGTGCCGTCGAACAGGCTGACGTGGGTTTCGGTCACGGCCTGGGGCAGGCTGTCGCGGTCCACGGTGAAGCCGTGGTTCATCGACACAATCTCGACCTTGCCGGTGGTCAGATCCTTGACCGGATGGTTGGCGCCGTGGTGGCCCTGCTCCATCTTCACCGTCTTGGCGCCCAGGGCCAGGGCCAGCATCTGGTGGCCCAGGCAGATGCCCATCAGGGGCTTGCCGCTGGCGACCAGCTTCTGGATTTCCGGCACGGCGTATTCGCCGGTCGCGGCCGGATCGCCCGGACCGTTCGACAGGACCACGCCGTCGGGATTGCGGGCCAGAACCTCTTCCGCCGTCGTCGTGGCGGGAACCACGGTGATCCTGGCGCCGGTCGAGGCGAGAGCGCGCAGGATGTTGCGCTTCACCCCATAGTCGATGACAACGACAGTCTTGCCGCCGGCGACGGTGGGATAGCCTTCCGGCCAGTCCCAGACGCCCTCGTTCCACTCGAAGGCTTGCAGGGTCGAAGCAGGCTTGGCCAGATCCAGACCGACCAGGCCGGTCCAGGCCTTGGCCTGGGCGACCAGGGCGTCCAGGTCGAACTCGCCGTTCGGGTCATGGGCGATCACCGCGTGGGGCGCGCCCTTGTCGCGGATGATCTTGGTCAGGGCGCGGGTGTCGACGCCGGCCAGGCCGACGACGCCGCGCCGCTTCATCCAGTCGTCGAAACTGGCGTCCGAGCGATAGTTGGCCGGATCGGTCGGGAGGTCGCGGAAGATCGCGCCGCGCGCAGAGGTGTCGGACCCGCCGCCCATCTGTTCGATGTCTTCGACGTTCGTGCCGACATTGCCGACGTGCGGGAAGGTGAAGGCCAGGATCTGGCTCATGTAGGACGGGTCGGTCAGGATTTCCTGATAGCCGGTCATGGCGGTGTTGAAGACCACCTCGCCCAGGGCCGAACCCACGGCGCCGACGCCGATCCCCTGCAGGATGGTGCCGTCGGCCAGTGCGAGGACGCCCGTCGCGCCCGGAAGAATCTTGGTCGTCATGGGCGCGCTCCTAAAACCGAATCCCGCCCGAACCGGGGCGGGACGCAAACGGCCGGGTCGTTAGGCCCTGCCGCTCGCGCCGTCAACCACGGCTCAACGCCCATCGCTGATGGAGGCCGGTCCGACCAGTTGGAAGGTCGCCGTCACTCCGCCCTGCGCGTGGGGCGCCAGCCAGATGTCGAACAGACCCGGCTCGATCCGATAGGTCTCGTCCGCCCCGATGAAGCCCAGCTGGCGGGCGTTCAGGGTGAAGCTGACCTTGCGGCTCTCGCCGGGGCGCAAGGCCACCCGCTTGAAGTCCTTCAGCAGCCGCCCCGGCTGGGTCAGGCTGGCCACCCGGTCATGGATATAGAGTTGCACCAGCTCCTCGGCCGCGTGTCGGCCGGTATTGGTCACGGCAACCGCCACCTCGAGCGTCCCGGCCCAGGGCAACTGATCCGTCGCCATCTCGATCGGCCCGTATGTGATCGCCCCATAGGTCAGGCCGTAGCCGAACGGATAAAGCGCCGTATTGGGGGTCTCGCGATAGCGGGACTTGTACTCCTCGGTCGCCAGATCGGGATTGGCCGGGCGGCCGGTCGTCTTGCGGTCGTAGGAATAGGGCTGCTGGCCCGACTTGTGCGGGAAGCTGACAGGCAGGCGGGCGGACGGGCCGTGATCGCCGAAGATCACATCGGCGACCGCATGGCCCATCTGTTCGCCCAGGAACCAGGTCACGACGATGGCCTGGGCGTTCTTGACATTGCCTTCCAGCGCCAGGCCCCGGCCGTTTCTCAGCAGGACGACCATGGGCTTGCCCAGGGCCGCCATGGCGTCGACCAGCGCCATCTGCGGGGCCGGCACCACGATCTCGGTGCGCGACTGGGCCTCGCCCGACATATTGGTCGCCTCGCCGATAGCCAGAACGATGACCTCGGCGTCGCGGGCGGCGGCGACAGCCTGTTCGATCCCGCCGTCCAGCGGCGTCTCCACGCCCGAACCGCGCGCGATGGTCAGGTTCTGCGGATCGCGCATGGCGGCGCGGAAGCCGGTCTCCAGCGAGACCCGCCGCTCGGGCGCGCCCCAGATGGTCCACGGCCCCCACACATTGTCCACGTCGTCTGCGAACGGGCCGACCAGGGCGATCTTGCGGCCCTTGTCCAGCGGCAGCAGGTCCTGCTCGTTCTTCAGCAGAACCACCGACTTGCGTCCCGCCTCGCGCGACAGTTCGATGTGTTCGCGCGATCCCACCACGGCCTTTTCGCGCGCAGCGTCGGTGCCGCGATAGGGATCGTCGAACAGGCCCAGCGCCGCCTTGGCGGTCAGGACGCGACGCACCGCCTCGTCCAGCCGCGCCATCGACACCTCGCCCGAGGCCACCAGGCCGGGCAGATGCTCCATATACAGGCCCGACACCATCGACACGTCGACCCCGGCGTTGAAGGCCAGGCGCGTGGCGTCGCGGCCGTCCTCGGCAAAGCCGTGGGCCACCAGTTCCTGCTCGGAGGTGTAGTCCGAGACCACGAAGCCTTCGAAGCCCCACTCTCCGCGCAGGATGTCGGTCAGCAACTTGCGGCTGCCCGAGGCCGGCACGCCGTTCACATCGTTGAAGGCGCTCATGATCGACAGGGCGCCGGCGTCCACCGACGCCTTGAACGGCGGCAGGAACACCCCGCGCAGCGTCTGTTCGCTCATGTCGGTGGTGTTGTATTCGACGCCGCCCACGGCGGCGGAATAGGCGGCCATGTGTTTGGCGGTGGCCAGGACCGCGTCACGGTCGTCCAGGCCCTTTTCGCCTTGGAAGCCGCGCACCCGGGCGGCGGCCAGCAGGTTGTTCAGCAGCACGTCCTCGCCCGCGCCCTCGACGTTGCGGCCCCAGCGCTGGTCTCGCGCCACGTCCACCATCGGCGCATAGGTCTGGTGCACGGCCGAGGCCGCCGTCTCCACCGCCGCCGCGCGTGCGGTCCGATAGGCCAGTTCGGTGTCGAACGCCGCCGCCTCGGCCAGGGGCACGGGGAAGATGGTCGACAGGCCGTGGATCACGTCGGCGGCGAACAGCAGCGGGATCTTCAGCCGGCTTTCCTCCATCGCCACCTGCTGGATGCGACGGCCCGCCTCGGCGCCGATGCCGTTGAACAGCGACCCGACCTTGCCCTCGCGGATCAGGGCGGTGACGCGCGCGGGATCGCCCGTGCCGTCCAGCGGATTCACGGCCGTCGGCATCCAGCGGAACGGATCGGCCAGCAGATTCAACTGCCCGGCCTTCTCCTCGACCGTCATGGCCGCGATCAGATCCTCGATCCTCTGGCGGTGGCGGGCGATGGTGCGGGACGCTTGGGCGGAAACAGGCATGGGGAAGACTCCGGCGCCCATCAGGGCCAAAAGCCCCAGGCCAGACAAGAAATTTCTACGGGAAGCCGCAGGCTTGAGAGGTCGCGTCAACAGTGGCGCTCCTTCAGGGACGAGATCGAGCAGCGAAGCTCAGACGCCTAGCCTCTGGCGACCGACCGCTTCAACCCCCGCCGACGATGTAAATGATGTAACGGCCGCCCGCCCGATCAAGGTCCGTTTCAGCGCCGTGATCGACATGGCCGCCGTCGCTCTGTCGGGGATGCGCCCCGTTCGGCCCCCGCCTATCCCAGGGCGATGTCCAGGAACATCATCCCCACCAGACCGATCATCAGCCCGATCATCGAGCCCTCGCCCTTGGACTTCTCGCGCGTTTCGGGAATGATCTCGGCGGTCACGACATAGATCATGGCGCCGGCCGCCAGACCCAGGCCCCACGGCAGCGCGCCGGGAACCAGATCGACCACGCTGGCCCCGATCAGTCCGCCGACCGGTTCGACCAGGCCGGACGCCAGCGCCGCCAGGAAGGCCGGCCAGCGTCCATAGCCCAGGGTCGCCATCGCGGCCGACACGGCCAGACCCTCCGGCATGTTCTGGATGCCGATGCCGACAGCCGTGGACAGGCCCTGGTGCAGGTCGCCGCCGCCGAAGCTGACTCCCACCGCCGCCCCTTCGGGAAAGTTGTGCAAGGTGATGGCGATGATGAACAGCCAGATGCGCCGCGACAGGTCGCGCGATCCCGCCGGGCCGATGGCCAGCATGTCGACCGGCGCGAACCGGTTCATCAGGCCGATCACCGCCGCCCCGATCAGCACCGCCGTCGCCATGACCCCGGCGGCCATCGCCTGTCCGGCGCCCCCCGCCTGCAGCACGTCCACGCCGGGAATGATCAGCGAAAAGAACGACGCCGCCAGCATGACGCCGGCGGCGAAGCCCAGCAGGGCGCTCTGGGTCTGAACCCCCGCCTTGCGGAAGAACAGCAGCGGCACAGCCCCCACCGCCGTCATCATGCCCGCCGCCAGGCTGCCGAGACCGCCCGCGGCAATCGGGGAAAGGGATTCCATCATCCGTCTGCATTGAGGCGCGACGCGGCAAGAGACAAGCCCGAACCGTGGCGTTAGAGAAAGCTTCATGTCCCAGCGCGCCGCCCTCCCCGCCGGCCCGAACGCTGCGTCGGCGCTTGGCGTCGCGCGGCGGGTCGTGGTCAAGATCGGATCCTCGCTTCTGATCGACGCCGCCACGCGCCGGCCGACGCGCGACTGGCTGGCCGCCATCGCCTCGGACCTGGCCGCGCTGCGCGCCGAAGGGCGCGAGGTCATCGTCGTCTCGTCCGGCTCCATCGCCCTGGGGCGCGGGCGGCTGCCGGCGCTGGGCGTTCGGCTGGAGGACAAGCAGGCGGCGGCCTCGGTCGGGCAGTCCCTGTTGATGGCGGCCTGGTCTGCGGCGCTGGAGCCGCATGGTCTGGTGGCGGGCCAGGTTCTGCTGACGCGCGACGACACCGAACGCCGCCGCCGCTGGCTGAACGGTCGCGCCACCGTCCACGCGCTTCTGGCCCACGGCGTCATTCCCATCGTCAACGAGAACGACACGGTGGCGACCGAGGAAATCCGTTATGGCGACAACGACCGGCTGGCCGCGCGCGCGGCCCAACTGGCGCGAGCGGACCTGCTGATCCTGCTGTCGGACGTGGACGGCCTGTACACCGCCGATCCGCGCCGCGATCCGAACGCCGCCCACCTGCCGCTGATCGAGACCCTTTCGCCCGAGGTCCTGGCCATGGGCGGAGGCGCCAACGCCGCTGCAGGCGTCGGCACGGGCGGCATGGCCACCAAGCTGGCGGCGGCCCAGATCGCACGCTCCGCTGGCTGCGCCACTATCATCGCCTCGGGCCAGGCCCTGTGGCCCCTGACCGCCATCCGCGAGGGCGCGCGGGCCACCCTGATAGTCGCGCCCAATGGCCCGATGGCCGCCTACAAACAGTGGATTGCGGGCAGTCTGTCGCCGGCCGGCGAACTGCGGCTGGACGCCGGGGCCGTCGCCGCCTTGCAGGCGGGCAAGAGCCTGCTGCCCGCAGGCGTCATCGCCATATCGGGCGATTTCGAGAAGGGCGACTGCGTACGCCTGACCGATCCCTCCGGCCTGCCGGTCGGGGTGGGTCTGGCCGCCTACGCCGCCGAAGACGCCGCCCGTATTCGTGGACGCCGCAGCGATGAGATCGAGGCCATCCTCGGCTATCGCGGGGCCTCCGTCCTTATCCACCGAGACGACATGGTTCTGGCTGACCGATGACCGACCTGACCGCACGAATGCTCGACCTGGGCCGCCGCGCCCGCGCCGCCGCCGCAGCCTTGCGCGAGGCGCCCGCCGCCGCCCGCACACGCGCGCTGGCGCTGTTGGCCGAAAAGCTGAAGGCGGCCGAGCCCGCGCTCCTCGACGCCAACGCCCGCGACGTGGAGGCCGCGCGCGCCAGCGGCATGGCCGAGGCCCAGATCGACCGGCTGCTGCTGACGCCCGCCCGCGTGGAGGGCATGGCCCAGGCGGTGGCGACCATCGCCGCCGTGCCTGATCCTCTGGGGGTCGAGACCGAACGCTGGACTCCCGCCAACGGCCTGGATATCGCCCGCGTCCGCACCCCCATCGGCGTGCTGGGCGTCATCTACGAGAGCCGGCCCAACGTCACCGCCGACGCCGCCGCCCTGTGCATCCGCTCGGGCAACGCAGCCATCCTGCGCTGCGGCTCGGACTGTCTGCAGTCGTCCCTGGCCATCGCCGCCCTGATCGCCGAAGCCCTGGCCGAGGCCAGCCTGCCCGCCGACGCGATCCAGCTGGTCGACACCCCCGACCGCCACGCCGTGGGCCTGATGCTGACCGGGCTGGACGGCGCCATCGACGTGATCGTGCCGCGCGGCGGCAAGAGCCTGGTCGCCCGCGTCCAGGCCGAGGCTCGAACGGCGGTGCTGAGCCATCTGGAGGGGCTGAACCACACATATCTGCACCGGTCGGCCGATCTGGAGACCGCCCGCGCCATCGTGCTGAACGCCAAGATGCGCCGCGTCTCGGTCTGCGGCGCGACAGAGACCCTTCTGGTGGACCGGGCGGCGGCCCAGCACCTGTTGCCCCCCATCGCCGCCGACCTGATCGCGGCCGGCTGCGAACTGCGCGGCGACGCCGAGGCGCAAGCGCTGGTCCCCGGCATGGTCCCGGCGGTCGAGAGCGACTGGCTGACGGAATATCTGGCGCCCATGCTGGCCGTCCGCATAGTCGAGGATATGGACGCCGCCGTCGATCACATCGCCCGCTACGGCTCGGGCCATACAGAGGCCATCGTCGCGACCGACCAAGCTGCCGCCGAACGGTTCGCGTCAAAGATCGACAGCGCCATCGTCCTGATCAACGCCTCGACCCAGTTCGCCGACGGCGGAGAGTTCGGCTTCGGCGGCGAAATCGGCATCTCCACCAGCCGCCTTCACGCGCGAGGCCCAGTCGGGGCGGAGCAGCTGACCACCTACAAATACGTCGTGCGCGGCCAGGGGCAGATCAGGCCCTGAAGCCCGGCTTGCCGTCAGTAAGGAAATTCCTTACCTTCATTGCATGATCAAGAGCCGCCTGACATCGAAGGCCCAGACGACCATCCCCCAGGCCGTGCGCGCCGCGCTCAGTCTGCAGGACGGCGACGAACTGCAATATGATCTGGACGGCGACCGGGTGATCCTGCGCAAGGCCCGCCGTGCGCCGGCGGAAGATCCATTCGCGGCGTTCGATGAATGGGACGGCGAGGCGGACCGCAAGGCCTATGCCGGACTTTGAGCGCGGCGACGTCGTCCGCGTCCCCTTCCCCTATACCGACCGCAGCACCCGCCAGCATCGCCCGGCCCTGATCGTCTCCGACGGGCCGCTGGGCGACGGCGACCGGCTTTTGTGGGTCGTGATGATCACCAGCGCCGACAATCGGCCATGGGCCGACGATGTGCCGTTCGGCGATACCTATGCCGACGCCGGCCTGCCCGCGCCGTCTGTCATCCGGCCAGCCAAGATCGCGACCATTGATGTCGCCGTTGCGACCCATCTTGGACGCATCGACGACGATCGGCTGGCGCGGACGATGCAAGCCGTCCGCGCCAGCCTTTGACATTCATCCCACCACTCGGCCTCAAGCAGCGCGAAGCGCGATAGGCCCAGCAAGAGAGCTTATGCTCTGCCCTTGGGCAGAGCATAGGCGATCACGTAATCGCCCTCCGGCGTCTCCATGAAGTGATGGCCCGCCGCCACGATAACCAGATACTGGCGGCCGTTCTGCTCATAGATCATCGGGTTGGCCTGGCCGCCTGCGGGCAGGACGTCGGACCAGACGGTCTTGCCCGTCTCGATGTCGATGGCGCGGATCAGATCGTCGGTCGCCGCGGCGATGAAGATCAGCCCGCCCGCCGTGACGACCGAACCGCCGTTGTTCGGCGTGCCGATCTCAAGCGGCAGCATCGAGGGGATGCCGAAAGGCCCGTTCTTGCGCGCCGTGCCGAACGGACGGTCCCACAGGGTCTTGCCGCTCTGCACGTCGATGGCGCGGATGCCGCCATAGGGAGGCTCCTTGCACAGCAGGCCGGTGAAGGGCATCCGCCAGCCGGCGTTCACGTCGATGGCGTAGGGCACGCCCATCTGCGGGTCGCCCGCGCCTTCGGCCTTGGACAGGTTGCCGCCCCGATTGGCCAGCTCCTTCTCGCGGGCGATGTAGCGGGGGTCGTCGCGCGGGAACCAGCCCAGCCTGTCGGCCTCGGCGCGCGGCACCAGACGGTTGTAGTTGGGCATGTCGTTGTAGTTGGCGATGATCACGCCGCGACGCGGATCCAGCGCCACGCTGCCCCAGTCCGAACCGCCGTTGTAGCCGGGATATTCGATGAAGCGACGATCCACGGTCGGGGGCGTGAACTGGCCCTGATACGACGCCTTCTTGAACTGGATGCGGCAGATCATCTGGTCGATCGGCGACATGCCCCACATATCGGCTTCGCGCAGATCGGGCTTGGCCAGGGTGTTGAACAGCGAATAGGGCTGGGTCGCCGCCCGTTGCGCGGGTTCGACGCCGCCGCGCGGGGCCGGACGATCCTGCACGCCATGCAGGGGTTGGCCGGTGCGGCGGTCCAGCACGAATATCTCGCCGCGCTTGGACGGCAGGATCACGGCAGGCACGACGCCCGACGCCGTGGGCATATCCACCAGCGTGACCTGCGAGCCGAGGTCATAGTCCCAGACGTCCATGCGGACAGTCTGATAATGCCAGCGCGGCTTGCCGGTCGTGACGTCCAGCGCGACCAGGGCGCTGGAGTACTGGTTTTCCTCAGGCCGACGCAGCGACGAATAATAGTCGGCGGCCGAGTTGCCCATCGGCAGATAGACCAGGCCCAGGGCCTCGTCGCCTGTGGCCGTGGTCCACATGTTCGGCGTGCCGGGGGTATAGGTCTGACCGGGCGGCGGGGTGGTGGCGGTCTCGGGACGCATCATGTCCCAGGCGAAGCGCATCTGCCCCGTCACGGCGTCATAGCCCTGGATCACGCCGGATGCGTTCCAGCGCTTTTGGCCGTCCAGAACCTGGTGGCCGGTGACGATGATCCCCCGCACGATGACGGGGGGCGAGGTGATCGACACCATGCCGGGGTAGGGGTCGCCCATCCCTTCCTTGATGCTGACCGCTCCATTGGTCCCGAAGGCGGGGCAAGGCACGCCCGTCCTGGCGTCCAAGGCGATGATGCGGCCGTCCAGCGTGCCTTCGATGATGCGGGTGGCGCAGGGCTGGGCCTGGTCCGCGTTCGGCACGGCGTAATAGGTCACACCCCGGCACGCGGCCGTATAGGGGATCTGCTCGTCCGGCACCTGGGGATCATAGGCCCACTTCTGCTTGCCGGTGTTGGCGTCCAGAGCGAACATCTTGTTGCGCGCCGAGCACAGATAGATGGTGTCGGCGATCTTCAGGGGCGTGGTCTCGGCCCCGAACCGCTGGCCCGGCAGGTCGCCGGTGCGGAAGGTCCAGGCGCGTTCCAGCTGGCCCACATTGTCCTTGTTGATCTGGTTCAGCGGCGAGTAGCGCTGGGCGGCCTCCGATCCGCCATAGGCGGGCCAGTCCACGCCGGCCTTGATCAGCGCCGGATCGCCGAAGGGACCGCGCGCGCCGGGCACAGGGCTATCGACGCCGGGCTGATTGATCTGACCGACCACCAGGCCGAACACCACCGTCAGCACCGCCAGGCCAAGCGCCCCGACGCCGGCCGTGCGACCGCCGCCCCGCCCGGGACGCAGCACCGGCAGGGTCGCCAGAACCAAGAACATCAAGACCAGCGGCCCGACCAGACGCGGGATCATGGCCCAGCCGTTCAGACCCTTCTCCCACAGCGCCCAGACCAGGGTCAGGATGAAGGTCGCGCCATAGATCCAGGCGCCGCGAACGTCGCGATAGACAAGGAAAAAGCCCGACGCGATCAGCGCCAGGCCCGCCAGGAGATAGTACCAGGAGCCGCCCAGCGCGGCGAGCTGAACCCCGCCCACGGTCAGCACCACGCCGATCACGGCCAGAAGCAGGCCGAGAAGCAGGGTCAGCCAGCCTCCCAGACCTGCGGGGGTTGTCCATCGCGGCATGATCGGCCTCTCCTGCTGGGATTGCAGTTGCTGCAACGGTTCAGCTCCCGTCTGGTTCCTAATGTCGCAGGCTCGGAACCAAACAGCGTTGCATCGCAACCAGGGAAATCGGCATCATTTGACGACATAACGTCCGATAGTGGACGATTTATTCTTTTTCGAACGCTGATAATGGCTCGCGGCAATAATATTTGCCTAGACGCCCAGCTTTGCGGCATATGCGAGATATGCATAAGACCCTGAAGCAAGGCGGGACTTTCGTCGTCGAGCCCCGCCGCCTGTCCAAGGCCTCGGCCGAACTGCGCGCGCGCGGTTTCGGTGAGATTACGATTCCGCCTTCGACCGAGACGGCCGAGAAACAGGCGTCGCGCTGCACCGACTGCGGCGTGCCCTTCTGCCAGAACGCCTGCCCGCTTCAGAACAACATCCCCGACTGGCTGCGCCTGTCGGCCGAGAACGAGGCGCGCGAGGCCTGGCGCGTGTCGTCCCAGACCTCGACCATGCCCGAAATCTGCGGCCGCATCTGCCCGCAGGATCGGCTGTGCGAGGGATCGTGCACCCTGAACCAGTCCGGCTGGGACGCCGTGACCATCGGCTCGGTCGAGGCCTGGCTGGGCGATCAGGCGTGGGAAAAGGGCTGGGTCGAGCCGATCCGCCCCGCCGCCGAACGCGGCGAGACCGTGGGCATCGTGGGCGCGGGGCCTGCGGGTCTGGCCGCCGCCGACCGTCTGCGTTCGGAGGGTTATCAGGTCACGGTCTATGACCGGCACGACCGCGCGGGCGGCCTGCTGATCTATGGCATCCCCGGTTTCAAGCTGGAGAAGCACGTGGTCCAGCGCCGCGTGGATCGCCTGGCCGAGGGCGGGGTCCGGTTCGTGCTGGGCTGCGAGGTCGGCAAGGACGTGACCCTGACCGAACTGCGCGACCGCCACGATGTCGTCCTGCTGGCCATGGGCGTCTATCAGCCCCGCATCCTGTCGGCGCCCGGTCGTGGCCCGGATTCGACCGTCGAGGCCCTGTCCTATCTGACGCACCAGAACCGCCGCGACCTGGGCGACGCCGAACAGGCGGGCTGGTACGAGGCCAGCGGCAAGCGCGTCGTCGTCATCGGCGGCGGCGACACCGCCATGGACTGCGTCCGCACCGCCATCCGTCAGGGCGCGGCCAGCGTGACCTGCCTCTATCGTCGCGACCGCGAGAACATGCCGGGTTCCGCCCGCGAGGTTCAGAACGCCGAGGAGGAAGGCGTCGTCTTCGAATGGCTGGGCGCGCCCAAGGCTCTGCTGTCGCAAGGCGACGCCGTGACCGGCGTCCGCGCCGCACGGATGCAGTTGACCGAAGCCGCCCCCGGCGAGCGCCGCGACATCGTGCCCGTTCCCGGCGCCGACTTCGACATTCCCGCCGACATCGTCATCGAGGCCCTGGGCTTCTCGCCCGAGCCGTTCGCGGCGCACGAACCTGACCTTCGCCTGCGCGACGACGGCACGATCAAGGTCGGCGCCGTCAGCTTCGTCACCAGCCTGCCCGGCGTCTTCGCCGCCGGCGACGCCGTGCGCGGCGCGTCGCTTGTGGTTTGGGCCGTCCGTGAAGGCCAGGACGCCGCCGCCGAAATCGATCGCTACCTTAAGACCCGCACCGAGGAGGTCGCGGCATGACCCAGTGGCTTGATAAGTACGAAGCAACACGCGACCGGCTGGAAGCCGGAAACGCCTATGATCGCAGCTCCGAGCGCGACGCCTGCGGCGTGGGCCTAGTCTGCTCCATCGACGGCACGCCGCGCCGCGACGTGGTCGAATATGCGATCCGCAGCCTGAAGGCCGTGGCCCACCGGGGCGCGGTCGATCCCGACGGCCTGTCGGGCGACGGCGCGGGCATCATGGCCGAACTGCCGCAAGGCTTCTTCGCCGAACAGGTCGCCTCCATCGGCCAGTCCCTGCGTCCCGGCCCCATCTGCGTGGGTCAGGTCTTCCTGCCGCGCACCGACCTGGGCGCCCAGGACCGCGCCCGCGCCATCGTCGAGACCGAGGCCCTGCGCGGCGGCTTCTGGATCTATGGCTGGCGCCAGACGCCCATCGACCTGTCAGTGGTGGGAACCAAGGCCGGGGCGACCCGGCCCGAGATCGAGCAGATCATGCTGGCCCCGCCGCTGGACGACGCGGGCCAGCCGCTGGACGGCGAGGCGCTGGAGCGCGAACTGTATCTGTGCCGCCGCCGCATCGAGAAGACGGTCAAGACCGAGAACCTGGCGGGCGTCTATATCTGCACCCTGTCCGCCCGCTCCATCGCCTACAAGGGGATGGTCCGCGCCGAACTGCTGGGCGACCTGTATCCCGACCTGGAGGACCCGCGTTTCGTCTCGGCCTACGCCGTCTTCCACCAGCGCTATTCGACCAACACCTTCCCGGAATGGAAGCTGGCCCAGCCCTTCCGCATGATGGCCCACAACGGCGAGATCAACACGCTGAAGGGCAATCTGAACTGGATGAAGTCGCACGAGATCCGCATGGCGGCCGGCGCCTTCGGCGACCGCGACCGCGAGGTCAAGCCGGTGGTCCAGCCGGGCGGATCGGACTCGGCCGCGCTCGATAACGTCATGGAGGTGCTGGTCCACGCCGGTCGCCCCGCGCCGATGGCCAAGGCCCTGCTGATCCCCGAGGCCTGGGCCAAGGACGATGTGGTCATGCCCGCCGAACACCGGGCCTTCTACGCCTATTGCAATGCGGTGATGGAGCCTTGGGACGGCCCGGCCGCCATCTGCGCCGCCGACGGCCGCTGGATCGTGGCGGGCAAGGACCGGAACGGCCTGCGCCCCCTGCGCGCCGTCGAAACCGTCGACGGCCTGCTGATGGCGGGCTCGGAAGCCGGTCTGGTGCCGATCCCCGAGAGCCGGGTGAAGCGCCGCCTGCACATCGGCCCCGGCAAGCTGATCGCCGTCGATCTGAAGCATGGCCGCGTCTATGACGAGCATGAGGCCATCGACGCCCTGTCGGCCGCCCACCCCTATGAGGCGTGGCTGGACAATATGGTCGATCTGGAGCCGATCATCGGCCCCGGACCCGAGCCGCGCTCGGTCTCGGGCGAGGCCCTGACGCGGCGCCAGATCGCCGCCGGCTATAGCCGCGAAGACCTGGACCTGCTGCTGGACGCCCTGGTGCGCGACGGCAAGGAGGCGGTCGGCTCGATGGGCGACGACGCTCCGCCCGCAGTCCTGTCGGCCCTGCCGCGCCCGCTGTCGCACTACTTCCGCCAGAACTTCAGCCAGGTCACCAACCCGCCCATCGACCCGCTGCGCGAAGCGGGGGCCATGAGCCTGAAGACTCGGTTCAAGAACCTGGGCAACATCCTGGCCGAGGAGGAGGCCCAGACCGACGTCTTCGTGCTGGACAGCCCGGTCCTGACCAACGGCATGTACGAGCGGATGATCGAGACGGTCGGCGCCGGTTCGACCGTGGTCATCGACTGCAGCTATGACGTGCCGTCCGACGACGCCCGCCCTGGCGCCGCCCTGCGCGCGGCGCTGGACCGGATCATGGACGAGGCCGAGGCCGCCGCCCGCGACGGCGCCGCCCTGATCGTGCTGACGGATCAGGCCGGATCGGCGGACCGTCTGGCCGCGCCGATGATCCTGGCCACCGCCGGGGTTCACGGCCGCCTGACCAAGGCGGGCCTGCGCACCTATTGCTCCATCGTCGTTCGCACGGCCGAGACGCTGGACCCGCATGGGTTCGCGGTCCTGGTCGGTGTCGGCGCCACCACCGTCAACGCCTGGCTGGCCCAGGACCTGTTCCAGGAGCGTCTGGACCGGGGCCTGTATCCCGGCCTGACGCTGCGCGACGCCTGTCTGAACTATAAGGCCGGAATCGAGGCGGGGCTGCTGAAGACCCTGGCCCGCAAGGGGATCAGCGTCATCTCGGCCTATCGCGGCGGCTGTGAGTTCGAGGTTCTGGGCCTGTCGCGCGCCCTGACGGCCGAGTTCTTCCCCGGCGCCCCGTCGCGCATCTCCGGCATCGGTTTAGCCGGTCTGGAGCAGGCGGCGATGAAGCGGCACAAGGTGGCCTGGGGCGAAGCCGTCCCGTCGCCCGCCATCGGCGGCTTCTTCAAGATCCGCGCGGGCGGCGAGGCCCACGCCCATGAGGCCAGGACCATCCACCTGCTGCAGGACGCCTGCAACCGGGGCGACTATCGCCGCTTCAAGCAGTTCTCCGAGGTCGTCCGCGCCCAGGCCGACCTGTCCCTGCGCGATCTCTTGGACTTCCGCGAAGGCACGGCCATCCCGCTGGACCAGGTCGAGAGCGTGTCGGACATCCGCCGCCGCTTCCTGACCCAGGCCATGTCGCTGGGCGCCCTGGGGCCAGAGGCGCACGAGACGCTGAACATCGCCATGAACCGCATCGGCGCCCGCTCGGTGTCCGGCGAGGGCGGCGAGGATCCCGAACGCTATCACCCGCGCCCGAACGGCGACGACGCCAACTCTGCGGTCAAGCAGGTGGCGTCGGGCCGGTTCGGCGTCACCGCCGAATATCTGAACCAGTGTCGCGAGATCGAGATCAAGGTCGCCCAAGGCGCCAAGCCCGGCGAGGGCGGCCAGTTGCCCGGCTTCAAGGTCACCGAGTTCATCGCCCGGATGCGCCACGCCGTGCCCGGCACGACCCTGATCTCGCCGCCGCCGCACCACGACATCTATTCAATCGAGGACCTGGCCCAGCTCATCTATGACCTGAAGGCCATCAACCCCGATGCGCGGGTGACGGTGAAACTGGTGTCCGCCTCGGGCATCGGCGCCATTGCGTCCGGTGTGGCCAAGGCCAACGCCGACGCCATCCTGATCGCCGGCCACAACGGCGGCACCGGCGCCTCGCCCCAGACCTCGATCAAGCACGCGGGCCTGCCATGGGAGATCGGCCTGGCCGAGGCCCATCAGGTGCTGACGCTGAACAATCTGCGCGGCTCGGTCACGCTAAGGACCGACGGCGGGGTCCGCACGGGCCGCGACGTGGTCATCGCCGCCATGCTGGGCGCCGAGGAATACGGCGTCGGCACCGCCGCCCTGATCGCCATGGGCTGTCTGATGGTGCGCCAGTGCCATTCCAACACCTGCCCGGTCGGCGTCTGCTCTCAGGACGACCGCCTGCGCGAGAAGTTCACCGGCACCCCGGACAAGGTGGTCAATCTGTTCACCTTCATCGCCGAGGAGACGCGCGAAATCCTGGCCTCCATCGGCGCGCGCACGATGGACGAGATCATCGGCCGCACCGACCTTCTGCGTCAGGTGCGTCGCGGCGGCTCGCATCTGGACGACCTGGACCTTAACCCGCTGCTGGTTCAGGTGGACGAGGGCGCGGCCGGCAAATGGGCCGACAAGGCGGCGAGGAAGCCCATCGCTGAAAGTCTGGACGCGCGCGTGCTGAAGGACGCCGTGCGCTTCCTGGATCGCGGCCAGACGCTGGAGCTCTCCTATCCGCTGAACAACACCCAGCGCACGGTCGGCGCCGCCGTCTCATCGGCCATCGTGCGCCGCTTCGGCGCGCAGGGGCCCGCCGGTCGTCTGAAGCTGCGGCTGGAAGGCATTGCGGGCCAGAGCTTCGGCGCCTTCGCCGCCAAGGGTCTGGAACTGCACCTGACGGGCGAGGCCAACGACTATGTCGGCAAGGGGCTGTCGGGCGCCGAGATTTCGGTCCGCACGCCCGAATGGCGCGAGGATCAGCTGATCTGCGGCAACACCACCCTGTATGGCGCGACCTCCGGCCGGCTGTTCGTGGCCGGCGCGGCGGGCGAGCGTTTCGCGGTCAGGAACTCGGGCGCCGAGGCCGTGGTCGAGGGCCTGGGCGCGCACGGCTGCGAATATATGACCGGCGGCCGCGTGGTCGTTCTGGGTCCGGTCGGCTGGAACCTGGCGGCGGGCATGAGCGGCGGCGAGCTGTTCGTGCTGGACCAGCCGGGCCATGCCGAGCGCGCCCTGAACGGCGACCTGGCGGGCGTGACCGACATCGACGCGGCGGCGGCCGAACGTCTGCACGACCTGATCGAGGCGCACCTGGCGGCGACCGGCTCTCCGCTGGCCCGCCGTCTGCTGAACGACTGGGAGCACAGCCTGAAAAGGTTCGTCCGCATCGTCCCGCTGACGCACATCGTCGCCAAGACGGAACGGCTGAAGACCAGCGCCTGACCTCCAACCCCTCCTCTCCTCCCCGAGACGAACAAATGAAACGCTACGCCGCCTTCGCCGCCACTCTTGCAGCGGGGGCGGCGTCAGCGGCGTCGCCCGCCTTTGCGGCCCCCGCCCTTCTGGCCCATCAGGCGCCGCTGGTGCTGGATGCGGCGGCCACCGCCTGGATCCTGACGTCCACCGCCCTGGTCCTGCTGATGACCCTGCCGGGCCTGGCGCTCTTCTACGGCGGCATGGTCAGGAAGAAGAACATCATCAGCGTGGTCGCCCAGTCGGCGGCGGCCTTCGCCATCGTCTCGGTGCTGTGGTTCCTGGTCGGCTACAGCCTGTCGTTCGGCAAGGGACCGGACCCGGTCAACGGCTTCATCGGCGGGGTTCAGGCCGCCTTCCTGAACGGCGTGACGACCCAAACGGCCCACAGCCTGCTGCCCGGCCTGCCGGAACTGCTTTTCGTCAGCTTCCAGATGACCTTCGCCATCATCGCCCCGGCCCTGATCGCCGGCGCCTTCGCCGAGCGGATGAAGTTCTCGGCCAGCCTGCTGTTCTTCGGCCTGTGGCACCTGATCGTCTATGCGCCGATCTGTCACCAGGTCTGGGGCGGCGGCTGGCTGGGCGGACTGGGCGTGCTGGACTTCGCCGGCGGGGCGGTGGTCCACGTCAATGCGGGCGTCGCCGGCCTGGTCTGCGCCCTGGTGGTGGGACCGCGCCACGGCTTCGGGCGCGACAACATGGCCCCCGCCAATCTGGTCTATAGCGCCATCGGCACGGGCCTGCTGCTGGTCGGCTGGCTCGGCTTCAACGCCGGTTCGGCCGGCGCGGCGGACGCCTTGGCCGCCACCGCCGCCTTCAACACCATCCTGGCCGCCGGAGCCGCCGCCCTGGGCTGGATGACCATCGAATGGTTCGACCGCAAGCGTCCGACCCTGCTTGGCCTGTTGTCGGGGATCGTCGGCGGGCTGGTCGCCATCACCCCCGCCGCCGGCTTCGTCGATCCCAAGGGCGCCTTCTTCATCGGCCTGATCGGCGGCCCCGCCTGCTATGCCGGCGCGGTCTGGCTGAAGCACGCGCTGAAATACGACGACAGCCTGGATGCGTTCGGCGTGCACGGCGTCGGCGGCATCGTCGGCGCCTTGCTGACCGGCCTGTTCGCCACCACGACCGTCAACGCCCTGTCCGATGGCGCCACGGTGTGGAAACAGGCCGTCGGCCTGGTTGGCGTCATCGCCTGGAGCGCGGCCGGCACCTTCGTCGTCCTGATGATCTGCAAGTTCACCACGGGCCTGCGCGTCACCAGGGACCAGGAGGTCGAGGGGCTGGACTACACCCAGCACGGCGAAGCCATCCATTAGAGCCTTCCGCGCTGGAGTTGGTGCGGCTCGAAAAGGCTTTCGTCCCAACGGGCACGGCGAGGTCATACGGACCACGACGAGGCCGAACGCGCGTCGGCTCAAGGTTTCTGCCAGCAGCCGTCAATCCGGGCTTCGCCGCCGCAGGTCCGCAGGACTTGCCGGAACGGAGCCAGTCTTCGTTGTGTCCGCCGTGACCTCGCCGTCGCGCGGACGGCGGTCAGACCTTGGACGGCAGGAAGGGCGAGAAGGTGATGACGGTGAAGGTGTCGCGTACGTGCGGGCGCGTCTGGACCTGCTTCGTGACGAAGGTGCCGATGTCGGCCTCGCGCGGCAGGTTGAACTTGGCCAACAGGTCGTGCTGGCCCGAGGTGGAATAGACCTCGGACACATTCTCCACATTGTCCACGATGTCGGCCGCCACGTCGTTGGCGTAACCCAGCTCGCATTTGATGAAGACGAAGATGGCGGTCATCATGGGCTTGGCCTTCCTGAAGTTTGGACGCCTTCTAGCCCATGGCGACCGCCGCCGAAACGCCCCAGGACGCCGATCAGCGCAGCCGCTTGCTGACCCAGACCAGGGTGGGGTCGTCCTCGACCGGAGCAACGTCGAAGCCCATGTCGTTCTCGACCTGCAGGGCGGCGTGGTTGGCCCGGTCCTCCAGCGATTCCACGACCGCATAGCCGCGCGCCCGGGCCTCGGCCACCAGACGTTCCAGCAGGGTCCAGCCGATCCCCCGCCCCTTCAGATCGCCGCGCAACAGGATGGCGGCCTCGGCCCGTTCGCCCGCCGCGTCGCCGGCCAGAACGGCGGTCGCCGCCACAGCCCCGTCCTCGCCCCATGCGATCAAGCTCTCGCCGTCCGACGCAGGCTTTTCTATCAGGGCCAGCAGCTGGTCGTGACCGGGCGTTCCCAGGGTGGACAGGAAGCGGAACCGCATATCCTCCGGCGTCACCCTGGCGAAGAAGGCGGCCAGGGCGCGTTCGTCCTCGCCGCGCGCCGCGCGGACTTCCAGACGCAGGCCAGTACGGGTGACGAGCCGTTCGTGATCGAGCAGGGTCATGGGCTTCTCCTTTGACCCCGACCCTCGCCCCTTCGTCGCCGCCGCGCCTTGACCTCGATCAAGGCCGGGGGATGAAACAATATGTTCCGTCGCCTCCAGGGCGAAGCTGGCGCCCCGGGCTTTGGTCTGGGACGGGCGTGGGATAAGCAGAACGCCTAACGGCCCACCCGATCCCGCCGCACGGGCCCCTCAGGAGACAGACCATGGCCCATGATCGCGTCAGCGTGCTTCAGGCGCTGGAAACCCAGGGCGTCTGCCCCGTCTTCTATCATCCCGATCCCGAGGTCAGCCTGAATGTGATCCGCGCCTGCGCGCGCGGCGGCGCGCCGGTGGTGGAGTTCACCAACCGCGGCGACTTCGCCTGCGACCTGTTCGGCGAGATCAATCGCGAACTGATCAAGACCGATCCGCACATCGTGCTGGGCATCGGTTCGGTGGTCGATAGCGGCACGGCGGCGCTCTATCTGAACCGGGGCGCGCGCTTCGTGGTCAGCCCCTGCCTCGTTCCCGACGTGGCCAAGGTGTGCAACCGGCGCATGGTCGCCTATTTCCCCGGCTGCGGTTCGGTGACGGACATCGGCGAGGCCCACGAACTGGGCTGCGACATCGTCAAACTGTTTCCCGGTTCGTCGGTCGGCGGCCCGGACTTCGTCAAGGCGGTCAAGGGGCCGATGCCCTGGGTCAAGATCATGCCGACCGGCGGCGTCGATCCCGACGAAGCCTCCATCGCCAAATGGTTCGGCGCCGGCATCGTGGCGGCGGGCATGGGCTCCAAACTGGTGACGGACGCGGCGGTCAAGGCCGGAGACTGGGCCGCCATAGAGACCTCCGTGCGCGCGGCGGTGGACGCCGTCGCGGCCTTCCGCGCCTCGAAGGCCGCCTAGGACGTTCAGCGGCCGGGACGGTCCTGGCCTGCGCCGCCCGGCCCTTTTGTTTCCGGCCTTTGCGTCTCGGGGCCGTCGTGACGCGCTGCGTTGCGACGGGCGGCGCCCTTGCGCTGCAGCAGGGGCGTCATGGCCTTGCGCTCTTCGGGGGTCAGGGTGGCCAGCAGCGCCACGGCCCCGGTCTCCAGCCGCTGACGACCGCGCATCTCCGCCGCGCGCGACTGTTCCAGCAGGGCCTGGACACGCGGGGCGTCCAGCGTCGGCTGACCCGCGACGGCGATGGCCTCGCGCCGCGCCGCCCGCGCCGCCTCGAAATCGGGACGGGCCGACAGGGCGGTTTCGCGCAAGGAAACGCGCACCCGCTGGCGCACGGCGGGATCCAGCCCGGCCAGCACCTCGGCCAGCGGCCCTTCGCGGCCGCCACGGCGCTGTTCCTCGATCCGCCGTTCGATCTTGTCGCGACCGACGACATAGGTCACGCCCCCCGCCACGGCGAACAGGTTCAGCGCCACCGATACGGCCAGGGCGAGCTTCAGCGTCTTGGTCGTCATCCCAGAACCTCGGTGTCGTCCACCCCGGTCAGGGCTGATTGATAGAGCACCGCATCCGCACGCGCGTCGGCGGTCAGATGGCTGGTCAGGCCGACGCCCGCCACCACGCCGGCGCAGGTCGCCGCCGCCCAGCCTGCGCCCAGATACCAGACCGCTTGACGCCACCCCGCCCTCGCCTTCGGTCGAGGCGCCGCCGCCAGGACGCGCGCCGTCAGGGCCGCCGATGGCGCCGGCGCCGGCGCCGTGTCCAGCAGGGCGTCCAGCGCCGCCGCCTGATCCAGCACCTCCCGCAATGACGGATCGGCGGCCAGCAGGCTTTCGGCGAAGGCGCGCTGGTCCGCAGGCCAGCGACGCAGGTCCGCGCCATAGGCGTCCGCCAGGGCCTGCAACCGTTCCTCCTTCATCGTCCATCTCCCTTAGAGGCTGCGATCGGAGCCCCAAACGGGGCAATATCCGACAGCGCCTGACGCAATGCGCGACGACCGCGCGACAATAAACTCTCCAGCGCCTCGACGCTGATCGCCATCAGGGCGGCCGCCTCGATATTGGAGAGCTCCTGATAATGGCACAGCACGATGGCCTCGCGCTGGCGGTCGGGCAGCCGCTTCAAGGCCGCCGTCACCCGTGCGCCGGTCTCTGCGGCCAGAAGCCCCCGATCCGGTCCCGGTCCCTCGTCCGGCCGATCCGGCGGCGCGTCGGTCGGGATTTCGCGCCGACGCCTCAGCCGGTCGTAACAGAGATTCAGCGCCACCCGGTGCAGCCAGGTGTCGAACCGCGCCTGGCCCGTCCGCCACTTCGGGGCCTGTCGCCAGGCCCTGAGCATGGCCTCCTGCGCCACGTCCTCGGCCTCGGCCGCGTCGCCCAGCATCCGTTGCGCCAGGGCCAGGATGCGCGGCAGCTTTCTGGCGACTAACGCCTGCGACGCCGCCGGGTCGCCCTGACCCACGCGGCGCACCAGATCCTCGTCGGGGTCGACGATGGCGACCAAGCCTGCCTCTTCCGCTGCGGACGAAAGGGACCGATTCGTCCACGACGGCCGACCCCGACACCGTTCTTACTCCGAAGCCGGAGCCGGGGAAGCGGCTTGTGGCGCCGGACGCGCGGCCTGGCGCTCCGCCCGACGGGCTTGACGGTCGGCGCGGTGGGCGGTCATGGCGGCGCGACGCTCGTCGGTCGAAATCACGCCGTCGCGGTTGGCGTCCATCTTGTCGAACCGTTCGCCCAGTTTGGCGGCGACTTCCGAAATCACCACCGGACCGCGTTCGCGACCCTCGCGGCCCGGACCGCGCGGGGCGTGACGCGGACCGCCGCGACGACCCTCATGGGCGCCGCGTTCGGGACGGGCGGCGTGAGCGGCGTCAAGCTCGGCGCGGCTGATGGAGCCGTCGCCGTTGGCGTCCAGCTTGGCGAAGCGGGCGTCGGCGTGTTCGGCGCGTCGGGCCTGCACGGCCGCCTGCCGCTCGTCGACGCTGATCACGCCGTCGCGGTTCGCATCCATCGCCGTCAGGCGGGCGATAGGCGCATCGACGAACTCCGCGCGGGTGATCTGGCGGTTCGGCTCGCCGCGCGCATGATGCGGCGCGGGCGGGGTCTGGGCGGTCGCAACGCCAGCGCTGGCCGCCAGGGCGACGGCGCCCAGGCCGGTCAGAAGGGTCATTCTCATCTCGATCATCTCCTTGGGCCGCACACGGCGGCCGGACATAGCCCTGTCAGGAGATTGAACGCGACGTCCCCGAATCTCCGTCGCGACCCGCCGGAAACGCCCGTTCGAAGGCCTTGCGGGCGCGCACGCGCAGGTCCGTCAATTCGGTCTTCAGCGTGTCGAAATCGGGCGCCCCCGCCGCCTCGGCCAGACGCAGCTGGAACACCGACGGCTCGGCCTCTGGGTCGACCCGACCCTCGAAGGCGGCGGCCAGCAGATGAGCCAGCCGCTGCTGAACCCGCCACGCCTCTGCCAGGACCGGATCATCGTGCAGGGCCTCCAACGTGGAAAGGGTCAGCGGTGCGCCGATGGCGGCGGCTTGAAGCTGGCGGAACTGGGCCGCGAACTCGGCGTCCACCTGTCCGCCGGGCGACAGTTTCAAATCCCAGAATCCATGCGGACGGCGCTCGCGGTCCATAAGACCCCGCATCTTGCGCACATCGGCGGCGACATCGACGCCGGGGCGCGGACGGCGCAAGGCTCCCTCGATGGCCGCCGCGACACGGTCGCCAAAGACCGGGTCGCTGGCCCAGACCACCCGAGCGCGGGTCAGGACCATGAACTCCCATGTCTCCGCCTCCTTCGCGTAATAGGCGTCGAAGGCCGACAGGCGCACCGAAACCGGCCCCTTCGACCCCGTGGGCCGCAGACGCATGTCGACCTCATACAGCCCCCCTTCCGCCGTATGCGCCGACAAGGCCGCGATCAGCCGCTGGGTGAAGCGGGCGTAGAAGACGTCGGCCGTCCAGTCCTTGAGGGTCGAGGCCGCCTCGGGCGGCGCCTCGTAAAGCGTCATCAGGTCCAGGTCGGACCCGGCCGTCATCTCGCGAGAGCCGGCCTTGCCCAGCGCCACCACCGCGACCGCGCCCGGAAACGCCCCGCCCAACCGCACCGTCTCGGCCAAAGCCGCCGGCGACAGGGTCCGCATCGCCGCGTCGGCCAGGGCGGCGTAGGCCCGGCCCGCCGCCTCGGCGCCCGCCCGCCCGGTCAGGGCGTGGATGCCGATGCGGAACATCTGCTCGCGGTGCAGGCGGCGCACCGCATTCATGGCCCCCTCGAAATCCTCGGTCTCGCCCGCCTCGCGCAGGATTTGTTCGGTCAGGCCGGTGTCGTCGGCCAGGTCGGCCAGGAACCGCGCATCCAGCACCCCGTCCAACGCCGCCGGCTGACGCCCCAGGGTGCGGGCAAGGCGCGGGGCGAAGGCCATGACGCCGACCACCATCTCGAACAGCTTCGGCTGGTTCAGGAACAGGGCCTGAACCTGAACCCCGGCCGTCAGACCGGAGAAGAAGACGGCGAACCGGCGAAAGGCGTCGTCGGGCGCGCCGGACCGCGCCACCGCCTCCAGCAGGCGCGGCGCCAGGCGGGTGAACAGTTCGCGCCCCCGTTCGGTGCGGGTCGCAGGAATGCGGCCGTGGTGCCAGGCGCGGATGGTGTCGGCGACCGAGGCCGCCTCCGAAAACCCCATCCGCTTCAGGGTCTCCAGCGTCTCGGGATCGTTTTCAACGCCGGTGAAGACCAGGCTGCCGTAGCTGGAATCCAGATCCTCCCCGCCCTCGAACAGTTCGCCATACCGCGCGTTGACCCTCGCCAGCAGCGCCTCGACATGGGCCTCGAAGACCGACAGGTCCGAGCCGCCGGCCAGGGCGGCCACGGCGGCGCGGCGTTCGGCGTCCTCGGGCAGACGGTGGGTTTGTTCGTCGTCCAGCATCTGCACCCGATGCTCCAGACCACGCAGTTCGACATAGGCGGTCGACAGTTCGTCGGCGACGGCGCGGGGAATATGGCCGGCGTCGGCCAGGGCGAAGAGCGCCTCGATAGTGCGCGGCGTCCTGAGCGCTGGATCGCGGCCGGCCAGGATCAGCTGCTGCGTCTGGGCGTAGAATTCGATCTCGCGGATGCCGCCCCGCCCAAGTTTCAGATTGGCGCCCGCCGCGGCCAGCCCCTCGCCGGTCTTGTGGACGTGGATCTGGCGCTTGATCGCCTGGATGTCGAGGACGGCGGCATAGTCCAGGCTGCGCCGCCAGACGAAGGGCGTCAGCGCCTTCAGGAAGCGCCCCGCCGCGCGCAGGTCGCCCAGAACCGGCCGCGCCTTGATGAAGGCCGCCCGCTCCCAGTTCTGGCCGACGCTCTCGTAATAGGCCAGGGCCATGGGCGCGGCGACCACCGGCGGCGTCGATGACGGATCGGGCCGCAGCCGCAGATCGACCCGGAAGACATAGCCATCGGCCGTCCGCTCGCTGAGCAGGGTGGCGATCCCCTTGCCGAGGCGATTGGCGAAGTCCTGCATCTCCACCCCCTCGGCCAGAGCCAGGGTGGTCAGGCGCGGTTCGAAGAAGAGCGAGATGTCGATGTCGGAGGAGTAGTTCAGCTCATTGGCGCCGTGCTTGCCCATGGCTACGCCGAACAGGCCGGGCACCGGACCGCGCGAATCGTCGGGCGGGGAGATCAGCCGACCCCGCGCCCGTTGCTCGGCGGCGACGGCGCACAGGGCCGCGCGGCAGGCGGCGTCCGCGAATCTCGACAGGGCGTCCGTGACCTGATCCAGATTCCACACGCCCCCCAGATCGGCCAGCGCCGTCAGCAGATGCAGATCGGCCTTCAACACCCGCAACGGCGCGCGCACATCGTCGGGTTCGCCGTCCAAAGCGTCGGCCTCGGCGAGGATCCGGGCCAGGCTCTCGGCCGGATCGCCCTCCAGCAGGCGGCGGAGATGGGCAGGGCGGCGGCGCATCAGGCCCGTCAGATAAGGCGAGGCGCCCGAGACGGGAGCTAGGGCGGGCCAGGCGGCGGTCAGGGTGTCGGACCAGCCGTCTGCTGCGGCCGCCTCGGTCAGGGCTTCCTGCAAGCGGTCGGCGGCGGCGGGGTTGGCGACGGGGCCGGCGGGGGCGAGGGATTGAAACAGGGGTTTGGACTTGAGTTCAGGCATTCAAATCCTCCGCTCATCCCCGCGAAAGCGGGGACCCAGTGCTGTCGCTCGGCAGGGTGTTGGACCACGATCCCGACACGGCCCACAAGTCCGCATGCCCAAAGAACTGGGTCCCCGCTTTCGCGGGGATGAGCGGATTTACTGGGTGGCCAAGGCGGCCGGCAACACCAGCGCCACGCGCAGGCCCGGGCCGAAGTCGCCATAGGCGCCGGGGCCTTCGTCCAGCACGACCCGACCGCCATGGGCCTCGGCCACCGCCGTCACCAGCGACAGGCCCAAGCCCGAGCCCGGCTCGGTGCGGCTGTTGTCCAGGCGCACGAACCGCTGGACCACCCGCTCGCGGTCCTCCTGCGGCACGCCCGGCCCGGTGTCGGTGACGGAGTATTCGATCTCGCCCGACGAGCGCCGCCGCACCCTCAGCTTCACCGCCCCGCCGGCCGGGGTGTATTTGATGGCGTTGTCGATCAGATTGGCCAGGGCCTGGGCCAGGAAGGGTTGGTTGCCCTCGATCATCAGCCCTCGGTCGATCTCAGCGGAGAAGTCGATGGACTTGTCCTCGGCCGCCGGTTCGTAAAGCTCGGCCATGTCGGCGGCCAGCTCGGCGGCGTCCATCACTTTCGGATCAGGCGCGCCGCCCGCCTGCAGACGGGCGATGGCCAGCACGGTGTTGAAGGTTTTCAGCAGGTGATCCGCCTCGTCCAGGGCGATGCCCAGGGCGTCCACCCCGTCGATCTTGCCCGCCTCTGCGTCGATCAGGGCCACCTCCAGCTTGGCCCGCATCCGCGTCAGGGGCGAGCGCAGGTCGTGGGCGATGGCGTCGCCCGCGTGCCGGATCGAGGCCATTGACGCCTCCAGCCGATCCAGCATGGTGTTCAGCCCCTGGCCCAGTTCGTCCAGTTCGTCACCGGTGTGGCGCACGGGCGCGCGGACCTTCAGGTCGCCTTCCTGCACCGCCTGCACGACCTGGTTCAGCCCGGCCATCGACCGCTCCACCCGCCGGCTGATGTAGAGCCCGCCCGCCAGGCCCAGCAGCATGACCAGGGCCATGGCGCCCCACAGCGCCTGGGTCAGGCGCGCCAAATAGGCCTCGATCCCGCCGATGTCCTCGCCCACGAACAGGGTGTCGCCCCCCGCCAAAGGCATCACCACGCCGATGGAGCGCCGGTTCTGCACCCGTCCCTCGGCGTCGGCGCTGGTCAGGCGAAAGGTGCTCCATTCGCCCTGACCGACCTGCGGCGGCCCCTTCAGGTCGAAGGGCATGACCGACAGATTGCCGGTGACGATCCTTCCGTCCGGTCCGGTTAGCAGATACAGGTACGGCCCGCCGCGAATGGTGCGTTCGACCAAGGCTTGGTTCAGGGCGTCGATCCCGCGCGTGCGGTGAATGGCGGTCAGGGCGCCCAGTTCGCCCTCTACATCCGCCCTCGCCCGCCCCTGCGCCTCCGACGCCGAGGCGAAATAGACATAGGCCAGGATCGCCCCCGCCGCCGCCACGAACAGCGCCAGGAACAGCAGCGTCAGCCGAAACGGCGTGCGACGAAGGACGGAAGGGAGGCGCATGGGATGAGGGGGTGGTGGGCGGCGGCTCGGGTTCAGTGAAAAGTGCCAGTGAGCAAGAGGTGAGCCGAAGCGTCGCCGTATTGAGATTTCTCGCTCACCCCCTCGCTCACTAGCACTTTTCACCCGTCCCTGCTCACGCCTCCAACCGATACCCCGCGCCGCGCACGGTCTGAAGCATGGCCTTGTCGAACCCCTTGTCGATCTTGGAGCGCAGGCGGCTGATGTGGACGTCGATGACGTTGGTCTGGGGGTCGAAATGGTATTCCCACACCTTCTCCAGCAGCATGGTGCGCGTCACCGACTGGCCGGCGTGGCGCATCAGGAACTCCAGCAACTGGAACTCGCGCGGCTGCAGGTCGATCTCGGTGGTTCCGCGATGCACGGTGCGGCCGATCAGGTTCATCTCCAGGTCGCCGACCTTCAGAACGGTCTGCACCCCGCCCGTCTCGCGGCGCCGCGCCAGGGCCTCGACCCGCGCGATCAGTTCGGCGAAGGCGTAGGGTTTGACCAGATAGTCGTCGGCGCCGGCCTTCAGCCCCGTGACCCGATCCTCGACCTCGCCCAGGGCCGAAAGGAACAAAACCGGCGTCTGGTCGCCGCCCTTCCTGACCGTCTCGACCATGCCGACGCCGTCCAGGCGCGGCATCATCCGGTCCACGACATAGACGTCGTAGCCGCCTTTCTGCGATTCCAGCAGGCCGAAGGCGCCGTCCACCGCATGGGTCACCTCGTGCCCCGCCTCGGACAGGCCCCGCACCATGGCGGTCGCCGCCTCGGCGTCATCCTCGACCACCAGAATCCGCATGAACCCCTCCCGGAATCAAAATCGCCGCCGATGTTAGCGCATCGGCGGCGATTGACGAGTTAAGGCTTGGTCAGAATGAAGATCAGTTTTTGTCTTGCAGCGGCAGAACGATGGGGCTGTTCCCACGCGGAGTGCGGACCAGCAACAGGATGCCGGGACGTCCCGCGCCCTTCACCGCTTCAACGGCGCCCTTCAGGTCGGCCGTCGATCCAACGCTGCGCCCATTGGCTTGGATGATGACCATGCCAGGCTGGAAGCCCAGCCGACCGGCGCGCGATTGCGGATTCACGTTCGTCACCACCAGCCCCTGAACGCCGTCGGGAATGTCGAAACGGCCTCGCAGCGCACCCGTGACGGGCGCGACGGTCATTCCTTCGACGACCTCGCCTGTGGCGGCGCCGGGGTTAGATGGCGCTTTGGAGCCGTCGCCTGGTTCCGTTCCGGCAACTTCGAGGTTGGCAGGACGAGTGCCGGCACGGACGTTGACCGTCTGGCGGCGCCCCTCTCGCAACAGTTCGAGACGCAAGGTATCGCCCGGCTTGGCCGATCCGACGGCACGGGTCAGTTCGCTGGAGCCTTCGATCGCGCGACCGTTCAGGTTCACCACGACGTCGCCCGGCTGAAGTCCTGCGCGCGCCGCCGGGGCGTCGGGGGTGACTTCGACGACGTAGGCCCCCTTCGTGGTCGCCGGCAGTCCCAGGCTTTCCTTGTACTCGTCAGTCAGGTTGCCGATCTGGACACCCAGATAGCCCCGCTCGATCGACTCACCGCGCATCAGCCGCTCGGTGATCGCCTTGGCCGTCTCGGCCGGGATGGCGAAGCCGATGCCGACCGATCCGCCGGTGGGGGAATAGATGGCCGAGTTCACGCCGATGACGCGGCCATAGATGTCGAAGGTGGGGCCGCCCGAGTTGCCCCGGTTGATGGCTGCGTCGATCTGGATGTAGTCGTTGTAGCCCGACGGATCGATGTCGCGCGCCTTGGCCGAGACGATGCCCGCCGTGGCGGTGCCGCCCAGACCGAACGGGTTGCCGATGGCGATGACCCAGTCACCCACGCGGGGTTGGGCCGTCTCTTCGAAGCTGACGTATTTGAAGTCGGCGCCCTCGACCTTGATCACCGCCAGGTCCGTGCCGGGGTCGCGGCCGATCAGGCGGGCCGGCAGTTCGCGGCCGTCCGACATCTTGACCTTGATCTCGGTCGCGTCGGCGACGACGTGGTTGTTGGTGACGATGAAGCCGTCCTGCGAGATGAAGAAGCCCGAGCCGGCGCCCTGGGTCGTCTGCGGCTCGTCGCCGCCCTGGCCGCCGCGCCCTTGCGGGGGCACGAACTGGAACGGCAGACCCGGAATGGTGAAGGCGCCGCCTTGGGGCTGGTCGACCTTGACCGTCACGTCGATCTGAACGACGGCCGGGGCCACCTGTTCGAAGATGGTCGCGAAACTGTTAGGCGCGCCCGGCGGCGGGGTGAAGCTGTCGCCGTTGGCCGGGACCGGGGTGATGCGGTTGACCGCCTGGGGTTCGGCGTGCGCGCCGGGCCAGTTAATCACGCCGCCGGCGGTCGCCGCCGCCGCCAGGGTCAGGCCGGCCGCGGCCCCGAGAATGAACTCCTTGCGCTTCAGCATCGTGGTCCTTGCGATCCTCTGTCCGGCGCCAGACGGGCGCCGGTTTCGCGATTGATATAGGCCGGAAGGCGTTTGCGCCAATCCTGACGTTCGATGGTTGATCTCGACTAAAGCCCGTCGTGAGGCGAGGTTGCGTCAGGATCGCGGCGAAGCTTCTCATTTCGTAGAACTTCGTCCAGCCGCCGTTCCTCTTCGGGCGTCAGGCCGGGGGTCTCGGCGGGCTTGCGACGGGCCCGCAGCAGCAGGGCGGCCCCGGCCAGCATCACCAGCACGAACGGCCCGAACCACAACAGCCAGGTTCCCGCCCTCATCGGCGGGGTGAACAGCACATAGTCGCCGAACCGGCGCACCAGATCGTCGCGCACCGCCTGGTCTGTCGCGCTGGCCGCGATCTCTTCGCGGATCAGACGGCGCATGTCGCCGGCGACGCCCGCCGGGCTGTCGGCGATGGCCTCGTGCTGGCAGACGACGCAGCGCACATCCTTGAACAGGGCCTGGGCGCGCGCCTCCAGCGCCGCGTCGGCCAGGGGGCTGTCAGGCGCAGCGGGCGGCTCGGCCGCCGTCAGCATCAGCGCCAAGACGGGCGCGGCCAGGAGGACGGCCAGCCGCCTCACGCCGCCCTCCGCCGTCTTTGGCCCACGCCCAGGCGCAGGCGTCGATCCATCAGCGACAGCACGCCGCCCAGGGCCATGATCGCCGGCCCCAGGAAGATCAGCCGCGCCCACGGGTTCCAATACAGGCGCACGACCCAGGCCGGTTGCTGGGGACTGCCCGCCCGTTCGCCGATCACCACATAGACGTCGTCCAGCCCCCGGAAATCCAGGCCCACCTCGGTGGTGGTCTGGCCGCCGGCGGGGAAGAAGCGGCGTTCGGCCGTGACGGTCGTGGCCCGCCCCCGGTCATCGGCGGATCGCACGGTCAGCCGCCCCTGTTCGGCCAGGTAGTTCGGCCCCTCGACCACCCGCACGTCGTCCAGCGTCACCGTCCATGGGCCGGCCGACACGCTTTGGCCCAGGGCCAGCAACCGCGCCGCCTCGGCCTTGAACCCCGTCTCGACCACTGCGCCCAGGATGAAGACCCCCACCCCCAGATGCGCCAGGGTCATGCCCCAGGCGCCCAGCGGCAGGCCCCTCATCCGGCGCCAGGTCTCGGCGCCGGCTGCGCGGAACAGGCGGATGCGCTCGGCGACCTCGGCCAGCGATCCGGCGATCAACCAGGCCCCGACGCCGATGCCGACGGCGGCCAAAGCCTTTCTGGGCTCCCACAGGGCGTATGCCGCCAGGCCCGATAGAATGGCGATCCCTCCCGCCACGGCCAGCCGTTGCAGGGCGCCGGGCAGATCGCCGCGCTTCCAGGCCAGCAGCGGACCGGCCGGCAGGATCAGGAAGGCGACCATCATCAGCGGCGTGAAGGTGGCGGCGAAATAGGGCGGGCCGACCGAGATGGTCGCCCCGGACGCCGCCTCAAGGATCAGAGGATACAGGGTGCCCATGAGCACAGTCGCCGCCGCCGCCGTCAGGAATAGATTGTTCAACACCAGCGCGCCCTCGCGACTGATCGGCGCGAACAGGCCCCCGCCCTTCAGCTGTGGCGCGCGCCAGGCGAACAGGGCGAAGGCGGCGCCCGCCGTGATCCCCAATATGGCCAGCAGCATCATGCCGCGCTGAGGATCGACGGCGAAGGCGTGTACCGAGGTCAGCACGCCTGAGCGCACCAGGAAGGCGCCCAGCATGGAGAAGGTGAAGGCCAGAAGCGCCAGAAACACCGTCCAGCCCGCCAGCGCCCCGCGCCGCTCGGTCACGACCGCGCTGTGCAACAGAGCCGCGCCCGCCAGCCATGGCATGAAGGAGGCGTTCTCCACCGGGTCCCAGAACCACCAGCCGCCCCAGCCCAGTTCGTAATAGGCCCAGAACGACCCCAGGGTGATCCCGACGGTCAGAAAGGCCCAGCTGGCCAGCGCCCACGGCCGGACCCAGCGCCCCCATGCCGGCCAGAAGGCCGTCTGCGCCCGCCCCTCGATCAAGGCCGCGACGGCCAGGGAGAAACAGACCGAAAACCCGACATAGCCCGCGTAGAGCAGCGGTGGATGCACGGCCAGAGCCGGGTCCTGCAGCAGGGGGTTCAGCGACGCGCCCTGGAACGGCGCGGGGTCCAGACGGGTGAAGGGGCTGGAGGTGAAGACGGCGAAGGCCAGGAACAGCGCCCCCAGCGCGCCCTCCACCGCCACGGCCGAGGCCTTAAGCCCGAACGGCAGGCCGCGCGCCCGCGCCAAGGCCCCGCCGAAGACGGTCAGCACCAGGCACCACAGCAGCAGCGAGCCTTCGTGGCTGCCCCAGGCGCCCGCCACCTTGTACAGCATCGGCTTGTCGGTGTGGCTGTTGGCCGCCACGTTCGAGACCGAGAAGTCCGACACGACGAAGGCGTAGACCAGGGCGGCGAAACTGAGCGCGACCGCCGCCGCCGCCGCCAGGGCCGCCCCTTGCGCCGCTCCGGCCAGCACCGGGCTGCGTTGCACGCGCCCCGCCGCCGACAGGCCCGTCTGAAGGATCGACAGCGCCAAGGCCAGCGCCAGGGCGAAGGCCCCGAACTCAGCGATCATAGGGGAACGGTCTTCGTCTCGGCGCCCGTCTCGAGGCCCGCCGTGGGCGTCGCATCAGGTCGCCATTCGCCCTTTTCCTTCAGGCGGTCCGCGACCTCGCGCGGCATGTAGTTCTCGTCGTGCTTGGCCAGAACCTGGCTGGCGTGGAAGGTGCGGTCGGCCCCGAACGATCCCTGGGCCACGATGCCCTGTCCTTCGCGGAACAGGTCGGGCAGGTCGCCGTGATAGACGACGCGGGTCACCCCCACATTGTCGGTGACGGAAAAGGCAACCACGCCGTCGCCGGACGTCTTCACGCTGCCGACCTCGACCAGGCCGCCCAGGCGGATGTTGCGCCCTTCCGGCGCCTTGTCGGCGGTGGCTTCGGACGGGGAGTAGAAGAAGGTCACGCTGTCCTGCATGGCCCACAGCGACAGGCCGACCGCCAGCGCCAGGATCGGCGCCACGGCGGCGACGACCCACAGACGACGACGGGCCTTTGGCGATCTGGGCAGCCAGCTCATGCAACGGACCTTTTCGATTCGACGCCGTATAGCCCCGGCGCCGGGCGCGACCAATGTGTCATTGCGGCCTTGCCTCGGGCAGGCGGCGCTCCAGATCCTGGCGACGGGGATCGGCCGGATCGAGGGCTGCGATCAGGGGCGCCCACAGGTCGCGCGCCGCCGTCCGGTCACCCCGCCTGAGCGCCGCCTCGCCCAGGAAGAAACGCGCGCCCGGCTGATCGGCGTCGAGGTTCAGCGACTGGCGGAAGGCCGCCTCGGCGTCGCCGCCGATCTGATTGTCATTGGCCATCACCAGGCTTTCGCCCAACCGCGCCCAGGCCTGGGCGTCCTTGGGGTCCAGGTCGATCAGCCGGCGAAAGGCCGAGGCCGCCCCCAGCGGATCGTCGGCGGCGAAACGCGCGGCGCCCAGCATGGCCAGGGCCTGGCGATCACCCGGCCTTTCCCTGGCGACGCGGGCGGTCACGGCCGCCAGTTGCGCCGGCTCCAGCCCATTCAGATCGGCCGACCAGGCGTCCACCCGCCGCTCATAGCCCTGGTCGGGCAGGCCAGGCGCGCCGGTGACGACATAGAGGCCCAACGCCCCCGCCACCATCACGCCGATCCCGACCAGCACCCACAATCTGTCCTTGGCGCCCGCGACCGGGGCCGTCGTCGCCGTCATGGCCAGAAGCCGACGTCCCGCCTCGGCCCGCGCCGCTGAATGGGCGGTCTCGTCCAGAAGGCCGCGCGCCTTCAGCCGGTCCAGTTCCTCGATCTCACGTGATCCGAACTGCGTCTCGACGTCCGCCGCCGGTTCGGCGCCGCGCCGCGCGCCTGCCAGCACCAACAGGGCGGCCAGGGCCGCCGCCAGTCCCGTCATCATCCAGAAGGCGATCATGGTTCAAGGGTCTAGACGAACAATGGCCGTCGGGCGAGCCGCCTTTCACGCGCCCTGGGGCAGACGCGCGGTCTCCGCCGTCGCCGCGCGTCGTCGCACCGCGCGCGCCGCCTCCAGCGCCTCGATCAGCGTCAGGAACCGCGCGGCGATCCCGATCAGTCGCAGCGCCTGGTCAGGGTTGTCGACCTCGCCGTCCGCCACCCCGTCCAGCGCCTCATTGGCCCAGGCGGACAGATAGTCGGTCATCTCGGTCTTCAGCGCCGCTCGGTCGGCCTCGCAGCCGAAGGTGACGGCCGCCCCACGGAGCGCCGCCACCGCCGTAAGCAGCGCCGCCGCCGCCTCGATCGGCTCGCCGTCCGCCGGGGCCTCCAGCCAGGGAGACATCCGGGTCATGCGTCCGGCGATGGGGCGGCGCTTCATCGGCAGGGCGGCGTGCACCGCCGCCGCCGTCGACTTCATCAGCCCCGACAATTGGCCCGACACCTGCACCCGCGCCATCCGCGCCGTCTTGCCCCAGCTGGAATCAGGGCGGATCTGCAGGGAGATGTCCATCTCGGCCAGGACGCCGGCGCACCAGCCGACCTGATCCACCACGGCTTGCATGGCGTCGGCGGTCAAGGCGGATCGCAGCGCCGCCACACCCTGGACCCGGGCCTGGACCGAAGCCAGCAGCCGCTCGACGAAGACGCCCATGTCCGAATGGCTCAGCGTCACCTCGCGGTCGGCTAGGCGGCTGGTGCGCGTCACCACCCGCAGCATCCGCTCCGCGTCCGCCACATGGGCGAACAGGATGTCGATCATCCTTCGCCCGCCATCGGGGGCCACGGCCAGGCAATCCTGGATCAGCAGACGCAGCCCCGCCAACTGGTTGTCGTCGGGCCGCTCCAGCCAGACCGACAGGCGCGGCAGGGCCGTTCGGACCAGCGGGGTCAGGTCGAAACAGCCCGCCAGTTCGGACGGGGTGGACGGCGGCGCCCCGGCCGCCGGGCGCTGAAAATCCGGCCAGACCTCGCTCGACCGGTCGCGCAGCACCGCCGCCGCCCGCGCGCACAGCCGATCCGCCGCCAGGGTCCATTCCCCATCGACGGTCGCCGCTCCGTCCAGCAAGGGCAGAAAGGCTTCTTCGCCCACCACCGCCGCACGCCAGACCCGCGCCAGGACTGCGGGGGGAAAGATCAGGGCCGGCACGCCGTCGGCGCGGGCCTGGAACAGGGGCAGCAGCGGCGCGAAGGCGGTGGCGCGCCGGGCGCGGTCGCGCGCCTCTTCGCCCACGATGACGGCCAGTTCCGCCGCCCTGTCGCCGGGCATGGCCGCGACCGCCACGCCCAGTTGCGCCAGCGACGCATCGGGACAGGCCTCGACGACCGCCGTCAGGGCGGCGCGGTGGGCGGGGGACAGGGACGACACGCAAGCTCCCGTCGAGACCATGGCACGGCCGCCAAGGTAGGCCAATCGGGTTAACAACGACTTGGCGGGCGCCCCCCTCTTGAGTGCGGGCGACGGCACGCCATATTGCCGCCACATCCGGCGATGCGCCCCTGCGCCCGCCGCGCCAGGAGGCTGCATGCCCGTTATCCAGATCGACAGCCTGACCAAGACCTACAAGTCGGGGCTTCAGGCGTTGAAACGTATCGACCTGAGCATCAAAAAGGGGGAGATATTCGCGCTTCTGGGGCCGAACGGGGCGGGCAAGACCACCCTGATCTCCATCATCTGCGGCATCGTCACACCATCGACGGGCAAGGTGGTCGCGGACGGTCACGACATCCAGACCGATTTTCGCGCCGCCCGCACCAAGATCGGCCTGGTGCCGCAGGAGTTGACCACCGACGCCTTCGAGACGGTCTTGGCCACGGTCACCTTCAGCCGGGGTCTGTTCGGCAAGGCGCCGAACCCGGGCTTCATCGAACGGCTGCTGCGCGACCTGTCGCTGTGGGACAAGCGCGACGCCAAGTTGCGAACCCTGTCGGGCGGCATGAAGCGGCGCGTCATGATCGCCAAGGCCCTCAGCCACGAACCGGACATCCTGTTCCTGGACGAACCGACGGCGGGGGTGGACGTGGAGCTGCGCCGCGACATGTGGGCCATGGTCCGACGCCTGCGCGAACGCGGCGTCACCATCATCCTGACCACCCACTATATCGAGGAAGCCGAGGAGATGGCCGACCGGATCGGGGTGATCCTGAAGGGCGAGTTGATCCTGGTCGAGGAAAAGACGGCCCTGATGAAGAAGCTGGGCAAGAAGACCCTGACGCTGAACCTGGTCGATGCGCTGGACGCCCTGCCCGCCGAACTGTCCGACTGGGACCTGACGCTGAAGAACGACGGCGGCGAGCTGGAATACAGTTTCGACGCCAACGCCGACGACACCGGCGTTCCCTCGCTGATCCGCCGGCTGGAAGGGCTGAACATCGGCTTCAAGGACCTGAACACCCGCCAGAGCTCGCTGGAAGACATCTTCGTCAGCCTGGTCCACACGAACGGAGCCGCCGCATGACCTTCAATGGATACGGTGTGTGGGCCATCTATCGCTTCGAGATGGCGCGCGCGCTTCGCACCCTGTGGCAGAGCGTGGTCACGCCGGTCATCACCACGGCGCTGTATTTCGTCGTCTTCGGGGGCGCCATCGGCAGCCGGATGCAGGAGGTCGGCGGCGTGCCCTACGGCGCCTTCATCGTGCCGGGCCTGATCATGCTCAGCCTGTTCACCCAGTCGATCTTCAACGCCTCGTTCGGCATCTATTTCCCGAAGTTCACCGGGACGATCTATGAAATCCTGTCCGCGCCGGTGTCGTCGCTGGAGATCGTGCTGGCCTATGTCGGGGCGGCGGCGACCAAGTCGGCGGTGCTGGGCCTGATCATCCTGGCCACGGCGGCCTTCTTCGTGCCGCTGCAGATCCTGCACCCGGTCTGGATGATGACCTTCCTGATTCTGATCTCGGTGACCTTCAGCCTGTTCGGCTTCATCATCGGGGTGTGGGCCGACGGGTTCGAGCAGTTGCAGATGATCCCCATGCTGATCGTGACGCCCCTGACCTTCCTGGGCGGCGCCTTCTATTCCATCGACATGCTGCCGGAGGGGTGGCGCACCGTGACCCTGTTCAATCCGGTGGTCTATCTGATCTCGGGATTCCGCTGGGCCTTCTACGGTCAGGGGGACGTGGCGGTCGGGATCAGCGTGGCGGCGACCCTGGGTTTCTTCGCCGTCTGCCTGGCCATCGTCATGTGGATGTTCCAGACCGGCTACCGGCTCAAGAACTGACCCGTCACGAAACGGGCCAGATCGCCAGCGATTGAGAGACCATGTCCGACGACCAGAAGACCCCGCCCGAGCCCTTCGCCCGCAAGCCGGCGCAGTGGGGACGCATGCCCGCGACGACATTCCACGTCGGGCCGGTGCCGGTCGCGCCCAATCCGCTGGACCGAATCCCCGATCCGCCGCGAAAGGCCGCGCCGCCGCAGCCGCGCGACATTCGCGATCAGAGCCTGGCCTCGGGCCTCGCGCCCACGCCGCCCCGCCAGGCGCAATCCCCCGCCGCGCCCCGCCCGCAAGCCCCCCGTCAGGCGCCGGCGCGCGGCAGCATCCTGGGCGGGTCGCTGATCCCGACCGCCCGGCCGGCTGGCCCGACGCCGGAGCGTCTGGCCCAGCCCGAGCCAGCGCCTGAACAAGGGGCGGCGCCGGCCGATCTGACGGTGCGCCCCCTGCCGACGCCCGTCGCCGCGCCCCTGCCGGTCTTGGAGCCTGCGGCTGAACCGACGCCGGTGATGGCGCCCCGCGCAATGTCCCCAGCGCCCCAGGCGGCGCCCAGCTACGCGCTCACGCCCGCCAAGGCCTCTCGCCTGCCGCTCTATGTCGGGGCCGGGGTCGTCGCCGTGTTGGCCCTGGGCGGCGGCCTGTGGTTCGCCCAGCGCCCGGCTGCGACGCCGGCCCAGCCCGCGCCTGCGTCCGTGAACACGCCCCTGACCGCGCCGCCCGCCGAGACCCTGCCGGCCGCCACGCCGTCGGCGGCTACGCCGGTCGTGACCGCACCCGCCCCGACCGCGCCCCCGACGACGGCGACCAGCACCCCGGCGCCGGCGTCGACCGCCGCCGCCCGACCAGCGACCACGCCGTCCTCCACGGCATCCACCCGCCCGACGCCCCCGACGACGCCCCAGGTCCCCGCCGCGTCCCGCCCGGCGCCCGCCGCCGCCTCGACCCCGGCGCCGACCGTGCAGACCGAACCGCTCGTCGTCGTGCCTTCGACGCCCGCGCCGACGGCCGCGCGCCCGACCGCCACAGATCCCGACGGTCCGGTCGTCACGCGGCCCCAGCCGCTGGACTGACCCCAGGTTTCGCGATCCGGGACAGGTGACGAAGCGGCCCCGAGCCCCTACCTAGGGGCCATGACCGTTCCTGCCTCCCCGCCGCCCATCCTCGACGCCGCCGGCGTCCACGCCGACGAAGCCCTGTCCATCCTGAAGGCGGCCCTGACGGGGGCGGACGACGGCGAACTGTTTCTGGAACGGTCCGAGAGCGAGAGCCTGGTCTTCGACGACGGGCGGCTGAAGTCCGCCGCCTATGACGCCACCGAGGGCTTCGGCCTGCGGGTCGTGGCGGGCGAGACGGCGGGATACGCCCACGCCAACGAGATTTCCGCCGCCGCCCTGCGCCGCGCGGCCGATAGCGCCGCCCTGGCGAAACAGGGTCATGAAGCCCGCGTCGCCGAGGCCCCGCGCGCCACCAATCAGAAACTGTATGGCGAGGTCGATCCCCTCGCCTCTCCCGCCTTTTCCGACAAGATCGCGCTTCTCGCCGAGATCGACGCCTGGGCGCGGGCGCGTGATCCGCGCGTGGTGCAGGTGTCCGCCTCCTTGGTCGGAGAGCGTCGCGCCATCGAGATCCTGCGGGCCGACGACCGGGCGGTGCGTGACATACGTCCGCTGGTGCGCCTGAACGTCTCCGTCACCGTAGAGCAGAACGGCAAGCGCGAAAGCGCCTCGTCCGGCGCGGGCGGCCGCGCGGGCTTCGAGGAATGGGTCGCCCCCCAACGCTGGCAGGCCCAGGTGGACGAGGCCCTGCGTCAGGCCCTGGTCAATCTGGACGCCATCGACTGTCCGGCGGGCGAGATGGACGTGGTGCTGGGCGCGGGTTGGCCCGGCGTCCTGCTGCACGAAGCCATCGGCCACGGTTTCGAGGGCGACTTCCACCGCAAAGGCTCGTCCGTCTTCAACGGCATGATGGGGCAGCGCGTCGCCGCCCCCGGCGTGACCGTGGTGGACGACGGCTCCATCGCGGGACGACGCGGTTCCCTGTCGGTGGACGACGAAGGCACCCCCACCTCGCGCACCGTCCTGATCGAGGACGGCATCATGGTCGGGCTAATGCATGACCGGCTGTCGGCGCGTCAGCTGGGCGTGGCCGCCACAGGCAACGGACGCCGCCAGTCCTTCGCCCATATGCCGATGCCGCGCATGACCAACACCTTCATGGAGGCGGGCAAGGATTCCAAGGCCGACATGATCGCCAGTACGAAGCGCGGCCTCTACGCCGCCAACTTCTCGGGCGGCCAGGTGGACATCACCAACGGCAAGTTCGTCTTCCAGTGCAACGAGGCCTATCTGATCGAGGACGGGGTCATCACCGCCCCGGTGCGCGGGGCCACCCTGATCGGGGATGGGGCGACAGCCCTGACGAAGATTCAGATGATCGGCGACGACTTCGCCTTCGACCCAGGCGTCGGCGTCTGCGGCAAGGCGGGTCAGGGCGTGCCGGTCGGCATCGGCCAGCCTTCGCTCAAGATCGGCGGCCTGACGGTCGGCGGCACGGCGGTCTGAGCCAGCGGAACCCTAATGCGCGACCGTGTGTTTCCCCGCCATACTGGAGAGGAGCACAACCATGCCTACCGAACGCACCGTCGAACATCCTGATGGCCGGATCGAACGCATCACCGAGACCAACGCCGCCCCCACCACCGTCGTCGAACGTCGCGGCGGCAGCGGCATGGGCGCCATCGTCGCCCTGATCATCGGCCTCCTGGCCATTCTGGTGATCGGCTACTTCCTGATGAACATGAACCGCAGCGACGCGGTGAAGGACAACGCCATCGCCGGTGCGGCCGAGAGCGTCGGCAATGCGGCCGACAACATCGGCAACGCCGCCCGCGACGCGGTTCCTGAACGCGCGCCGGCCAACTGATCGCCTGACCTCAAGGAATCAGGGCTGGAGCGGGCGCCACTCGGGGCCCAAAGGCTCCAGCCCGTCCGCCGCCAGCCGATCCAGCACCCCGTTCGGCTCGGCCAGCAATCTCAGCGGCGCGATGGCGACGGTGACGCCCGGCTCGGACAGGGCCTTGTCGGCGGCTGTGTTCCAGATTGCGCGCAGCCGCTGCCCCTCCCCCATCACCGTCCAAAGAGAACAGGCGTTCGACGCCTGTTCGAGCGGCGAGGCCAGCACGGCCGGTATGCGGCGCAGCCGCCAGTTCTCCGCCCGCTGGGCGCCGCTTTCAGGCCCGGCCTCGGCCGCCGTCGCCGCCGCCTCCATACAGGTCAGATAGGCTTCAGGCGGCGTTGTCAGCACATTGTCGATCAGCTCGTCTCCGCGATAGACGCCCACCGGCTCGGCCGGCGTCTTATTGGCGCGCGCCGCGCGACGGACGACCTCGGACACGGAGCGCGCGCGCTGTGCAGAGCCGCCGCGCGCCATCAGGTCCGCCGACAGCATCAGAAAGCTCTTGCGGCTGGGGCCCTCGCCCGTGATCCGTTCGACCCGCGCCTCCAGATCAGGGGACAAATAGTCGGCGCTGGTGCGATCATTGGGCAATCGGGTCAGGGTGCGGATCCGCCAGATCACCCGCCCCAAGTCCGCCAGCGACGCCTGGCCCTGGACCGGGAACAGCACCCGATCCGCCCGCTCGACCGCCGAGACCAGGGCGTCGGTTCGCCATTCCATGTCGCGCGACAGCCCCTCGATGGCGCCGACCAGGATCAGCACGCTGTCGCCGCGCCGCACCTCCCAGATCGGGGCCTCGACACGCCGGGCGGTCACCACGATATCTTCCACCACGTCGGACGCCGACGGCTCCTGCGCCGCCGCCGCACCCGCAGACAGGGCGATCGCTGCGAGAATAGACAATAACAAGGAAGAAGATCGCGAGTTCATTACGGCGATATAGGCCCATCTACTGTCAATATTGTAATGAAATCCCTGTAATGATGTCGTCGATTTAATCCACCTTGCCGCCTTGTAACTGGAGATGAAGCAGGCGGACCGGCACACCTCTCGCCAACAAACCGAGGGGAAAAACGATGACAAAGACCCTGCTGCTGGCCAGCACCGCCCTGCTTCTGACCGCCACCTCCGCCTTCGCCGGCGACGCGCCGCAGGTGGCCGAGGCGCCGGCGCCCACCGGCCCGACCAGCCAGGCGCCGCTGACCGACGGCGCCCAGCGCGGCGTGCTGGTCTTCACGCCCGACTTCTTCGCGGCCCAGCGCCCGAACACCGCGCTGGACATGGTGAACCGGGTGCCCGGCTTCTCCATCGATAACGGCTCGGGCGCGCGCGGCTTCGAAGGCGCGGTCGGCAATGTCCTGATCAACAACAACCGCCCGGCGTCCAAGAACGATTCCGGCTCGAACGTCCTGGGTCGAACCCTGGCCGATCAGGTCGAGCGTATCGAGCTGATACGGGGCGGCGCCGCCGGCGTGGACATGCAGGGCTATGCCGTCGTCGTGAACGTCATCCTGAAATCCACAGCCAGCCGCCAGTCTATCCTGACCTGGAACGCCATGCTGTTCGAAGGGGGCCATGACATCTACGGCGGCAGCTACCAGTTCACGGCGCGCAAAGGCGACCGCAGCTGGGGCGTCACCCTGTCCGACGGCATGGGGTCCAGCGATTCCAACGGCGTCGGACGTTCGGTTCGCACGAATGCGGCGGGTGTGGTCATCCGCGACGAACGGTTCGAGAACGACGGCTGGGGCGGCGGAAACTCGATCCGCGGCAACTATTCCGGTCCCCTCTTCGGCGGCAAGGTGGAGAGCACCGCCCGGTTCGGCGTCAACGACTGGCAAAGCTGGTCCGAGCTGAGTTCGGACACATCGCTTCGTCGCAACGACTACGAGGAAAGCAGCCATTCCGGCGAACTGGGCGTGACCTGGACTCGCCAATTGCGGCCCCGCTGGCAGGTCGAGACCCGCTTCATCCACGAGTTCAGCTCTTTCGAAAACGCCTCCAACAGCAATGAGCGGCTGGACGGCGTGACCGCGCCGGAGCAGCAGTTCACCTCTGACGGCGATTCATCCGAGACCATCCTGCGCGGCCTGATCCGTCACGAGCGCTCGCCCGCCCTAACGCTCGAAGCGGGCGGCGAGGTCGCCTACAATATGCTGGACGTCCATCAGGGCTTCACAATCGGGGGCGCGGCCATCGACCTGCCCAGCGCCTCGGTCAAGGTCGAGGAGACGCGCGGCGAGGCCTTCTCCAAGGCCACATGGCGGCTGAACCCCAAGCTGACGCTGGAAGGCGGTGTGCGGCTGGAGGCCTCCACGATCAAACAATCTGGCGATGCGGACCAGGAGAAGAGCTTCTTCTTCGCCAAGCCGCGCTTCCTGGCGACCTGGACGCCCATGGCGGACAATCAGGTGCGGCTGCGGTTCGAACGCGAGTTGGGCCAGCTGGACTTCGGCGACTTCGCGGCCTCGGCCGACCTGGGCGACAACAACGTCTATGGCGGCAACGTCAATCTGGAGCCGGAGCAGCGCTGGATTTCGGAACTCAGCTACGAGCGTCGCTTCTGGGGTCAGGGCGTGGTCTCCATCGGTCTGCGCCATGACGAAATCATCGACGTCATCGACCGCCTGCCCCTTCCCGAAGGCCTGTCGGCCGTGGGCAATATCGGCGACGGCACGCTGGATCGGCTGTCGCTGAACGTCACCCTGCCGCTGGACAAGTTCGGCATCTCGGGCGCCCGCTTCACCTTCAGGAACGACTGGAACAAGACCCGGGTCACCGACCCGACCACGGGCGAGGAGCGGCCCATCTCCGGCGTGCGCGCCAGTCAGGCCAATGTCGGCTTCGAGCAGGACATCGCCAGCTGGAAGACGCAGTGGGGGGTCAACTGGCTGCCGCGTCTGGGCCAAGGCACCTATGGCCCGGACCAGATCAGCGTCTGGCGCGGGTCGGACTACATCGAGGCCTTCGCCGAATACAAGCCGACCCCGACCCTGGCGATACGCGCCCAGCTGAACCTGTGGGACGATTTCACCACCCGCCGCACGGTGTTCGAGTCGCGCAATCCTCGCACCGTCGCCTTCATTGAGGACCGCACCGTCGACCCGCGCACCTTCGTCTCGATCCGGGTCCGCAAGACCTTCTGATTCCGCCCGCCGGGCGAAAAAAGGGCGGCGTCCGCATGGACGCCGCCCTTCTCCTTTGGTGATCCGCTTAAGGGATCAGCCGACGGTGGAGGCGCGCGGGGCGGCGACGTTGCCGTCTTCCTGACCGCGGTCGCTCAGCGCCGGACCCGGATGGTCGCCGCCGCTGTTGGCCCCATGCGACCAGCCCTTGATGAAGAAGCTGATCACGATGAAGGCGACGCCGATGCCCATGCCCCACATCCCCAGCATGCCGAAGACGTCAAGCGAGGTCTGAAGCGCCAGACCGGGGTTCAGCACCTGACCGCCCACCGTCTCGGTCCCCGCCAGTCCGGCGATCCAGCCGCCGACGTACTGGGCGATTGAGCTGGCCAGGAACCAGACCGCCATCATGAAGCTGACCACCTTGGCCATCGACAGTTTGGTGATCTCCGACAGGCCCACAGGCGACAGGAACAGCTCGCCCGTCGTGTGGAACAGATAGAGCAGGCCCAGCAGCAGCAACGGCATCTGGAAGGCCGAGTTGGCCATGCCGGCGCCCCACACCACCACCATGAAGCCCAGACCGACCTGCAGCAGGCCGAGGCCGAACTTCATCGTAGGATTGGGGTCCAGGTTGCGCTTGGCCAGGAAGGCCCACAGCGCCGCCATGATCGGCGCGAAGATCAGGATGAAGCCGGCGTTGAACGACTGGGTCTGGGCGGCCGTGATGGTCGCGTCGATCCACATGCCGCTGGGCGTGATGCCGGCCGCGGCCAGTTGCGCCGGCGTGCCGACGGTGATGCCCAGGAACTGGAAGGCCTGGGGCGTAATGCTGAGGTCCACGTTACGGTCGGCGAACAGGTTCAGCGAGGTGCCGGCCTGTTCGAACAGGGTGAAGAAGACCACCGAACCAAAGATCAGCACGAGGGCCAACATCATCCGCTCGCGCTGCGCCTTGCTCTCGCACACCTTGACGATGACGTAGAGGATGAACAGCAGCGAGGCGACGGTCGCGGCGCCCAGCACCCAGCCCACCAGGGCGTTGCGCTGGACCATGAACCAGACGACGCCGACACCCAGGATGCTGGCCAGATAGATCGACCATTCGCGGTTGATCGGACCCAGCACGGGCTTTTTCAGATTGGCCTCCGCCGGCGGCTCGCCCTTGCCTTGCAGCAACGGCTTGCCCAGCATGAAGACGACCCAACCCAGCGCCATGCCGACGCCCGCCAGGCCGAAGCCCGCCCACCAGCCGACTGTCTGACCCAGCAGGCCGCACAGGACGGCGGCCCAGAAGGCGCCCAGGTTGATGCCGTAGTAATAAAGGGTGAAGCCGGAATCGCGTCGCGGATCGCCCTGCGGATACAGTTGGCCGACGATGGTGGAGATGTTGGGCTTCAGGAAGCCGACCCCCATGATGATCAGCGACACCGCCAGATAGAAGACATTCACACCCGCCATGTCGCGGGTCGTCTCGATCTTGTAGTCGGCGGTCGGGATGACGGCCGGCAGGGTCGAGGTCGCGGGCAGGCCCTGGATGGCCAGGCCGTTCTCGGCGGGCTCGAACTTGTACTTCTGGCCGTCGACGACGATGGCGACGTCACGCGCCGCCCCGCGCCCTTCGGCGTCGATCTGATAGGTCTGGCCCGCATAGGTCAGGGTTTCCGTCGCCGGACGTCCCTCGAAGGCCATCATGCCGTGACCGGCGACCAGCAACAGGGCGCCGAAGGCCACGGCCTTGCGCGTGCCGATGAAGCGGTCGGCCATGATGCCGCCCAGCAGCGGCAGCAGATAGACCAGCGAGGTGTAGGAGCCGTAGGTCGACCCCGCCATGGCGTCGTCGAACAGGAAGTGTTGCGTCAGGAAGAAGATCAGAATCCCGCGCATGCCGTAGTAGGAGAAGCGCTCCCACATCTCGGCGAAGAACAGGATGATCAGTCCGCGCGGGTGGTTCTTGAAGATCTGCATCATGACCGGCACCCCGGTCGCGAAGGTGATGATCAGCCCGAGGGCGACGACGATATTCATACCGCCACCCCGCATCGAAGACCGTTAACGCAGCGCGTAAGTCGCGCGCCCCCCATGTCCGTTTGTGTCAACGGCTTACTCCTGACTGCTGCGCCCTCACCGACGCACGAAAGGCGCATAAGCAGCACGGCCGGGAAATCCGAACAAGTGTTAAGGCCGTTATGGGACAGCGTGCCGCGAGCCGTCTTCCAGGCGCACAACCCAAAGTGATGTCTTCTGGCGCCGTGTCTGCATTGGACGGAGGCGAAGAAGACCACGGTTTCATTTTGGGAAGGACCGTCCCATGGCTGTGCGGCCGATCATGAGATCCGATCACGAGGCCCTGAACCGGCTGCACCGCGAGGTGGGCTGGCCCGAGCGGTCGCCTGCGGGCTGGCGCTGGCTGGAAAGCAATCCGGCGCGCCAAGACCTCGACGCGCCTGCAGGTTGGGTGGTGGCGGACGACGACGACCAGCCGGCGGCCATGCTGGGGAACTTCATCCAGCGGTTCCAGCATGGAGCGCGCAGCCTTTACGGCGCGACGGGCTTTTCGATCATCGTGCCGCCCAGCCGCAAGGGCGCCAGCCGGCCGCTGATCCGGGCGTTCCTGAAACAGCCGGGCCTGTTCGCTCGCTACACCTTCAACGCCAATGCGCGTTCGGCGCCGCTGTATGGACTGTTCGGCCTCAAGCCCTGGCCCGAACAGACCCACGCCCTGAAGCTGTCGTGGACCACCGACCGACCGGCTTGCGTCCAGGGACGTGTGTTGCGGGCGCTCCTCGGCCGCGTCTCGGCCGAGACGGCGGCTCGGCTGGGCGAGCGGCTGATGAACCCCCGGGTGTTCGGTCGCCGTATTCTGGACCTGCCGGCGGGCGTCACGGTGCTGCGCGACCTGTCCGACGCCTCGGCCTACGGCGACTTCTGGTCACGGCTGGCCAAAGAGGATCGCCTTCTGGCGGATCGCAGCCCGGAGACCTTGCGCTGGCGTCTTTCGGATCCCGACCTGACCCTGCCGCCGATCATGCTGACCTGCGTGCGTGGCGGCGCCGTGGTCGCCCTGGCCATGGCGCAGATCACCAAGACCAGTCTGATCGAACCGCCGTGTCTGGACATCGTCGATCTGATCGCGCTGGAGACGGACCAGGACGCTCTGCCGCTTCTGACGCGAGCCCTGATCGTCAATGCGCGCGGCCTGGGGGCGGCGAAGGTGCGCTTGCCGATGACGACGCCGCGCCTGCTGACGGCCTTGGGCGATCTGGCGCAGACCGGGCGCCGCGAGGGCGGCTGGGGTCATTGTCACGCCATTGTGGACGATCCGGCGCTGGCCGACGCCTGGGCTCCGACGCCGTTCGACGGGGACTACGGCATCTGTTCGCGCAATCCGCCGTCGCCGGTCGTGCGTCGACGTTCAGCCGTCACGGCCGCGTCACGCGGCCGGGCGGCCAAGGCCTGATCAGCCGTTCGGCCGGGCCTTCAACTCGTCGCGGATCTCGGTCAGCAGGGCCTCGGTCGCCGTCGGGGCGGCAGGCGCCGGATCGGGCTTGGCCGCTTCCTGACGACGCAGGGCGTTGATGCCCTTGACCACCAGGAACACCACCCAGGCCACGATCAGGAACTGGATCACGGTGTTCAGGAAGGCGCCATACTGGATGGAGACCTTTTCGACCGCCTCGGTCGCCGGGTTCTCGGCCCGCAGCACCCATTCCAGCTCGGAAAAGTCGATCCCCCCCGTCAGCAGGCCGATGGGCGGCATGACGACCTGATCGACCAGGCTCTTGACGATGCCGTTGAAGGCCGCGCCGATGATCACGCCGACGGCCAGATCGACGACATTGCCCTTGACCGCAAACTCGCGGAACTCAGACAGAAGGCTCATGGACGCTCCTCGCGCTTGGGATGGGACGGGTTCAGGCGTCGCCCGAGGCGTTCAAACGCTCGCGCAGCTCCTTGCCGCTCTTGAAGAAGGGCACAGCCTTGGCGGGCACCTCGACGGCCTCCCCAGTGCGGGGATTGCGGCCCGCGCGCGCCGGTCGCGAGCGCACCGACAGGGCGCCGAAACCGCGCAATTCGACCCGCCCGCCGTCGGACAGGGCCGTGGTCATGGTGTTCAGGATGGCGTTGACCAGCCGCTCCACCTCCGCATGGGTCAGGTGGGTGTTCTCCATGGCCAGCTTTTCGATCAGCTCGGACTTGATCATCGGCGTCCCCGGTCAGGTCGTGAGGACGGGCCGTCTCGCCCGCCTCGGTCCAGATGAAGCACCCTAACGCCCGACTGACGTTCGAAAAAGCCCTTATCGGACAAGGATGGGGCGTCGGGGTCAGAAATACGTCCGCTATCGCACACAAACCAGGGCCGGAAAGAAAAAGGGCGGCGGGATCGCGCCCGCCGCCCTTCAGTCTTTGTCGCTGCCGGCAAGCGCGCGGCGCTTCGCGACTGTGGCGAAGCGCCTGACGCTCTTGGGACGAACGTTTACTCCTTGGAGCCGGCGTTCTTCAGCGCGGCACCCAGGATGTCGCCCAGCGAAGCGCCCGAATCGGACGATCCGAACTGTTCGATGGCTTCCTGTTCGTCCTTCATTTCCAGCGCCTTGATCGACACCGAGATGCGGCGCGAGGCCTTGTCCACGGCGGTGATCATGGCGTCCACGCGGTCGCCGACCGAGAAACGCTCGGGGCGCTGCTCGTTGCGGTCGCGCGACAGGTCGGACTTGCGCACGAACGAGGTGACCGGCGCGTCGTCTTCACCGAACTTGACCTCGATGCCGCCCGACTCGATCGCCGTCACGGTGACGGTGACCTGCTGGCCGCGACGATAGGTGTCGCCCTCGCCGATCGGATCGCCGCCCAGCTGCTTGATGCCCAGCGAGACGCGTTCCTTCTCGACGTCGACGTCCAGGACCTTGGCCTTGACCATTTCGCCCTTGCGGTAACGCTGGATAGCTTCTTCGCCCGACACCGACCAGTCCAGGTCGGACAGGTGCACCATGCCGTCGATGTCGTTGTCCAGGCCGATGAACAGACCGAACTCGGTGGCGTTCTTGACTTCGCCCTCGACGGTCGAGCCGATCGGGTGGTTGGCGACGAAGGCGTCCCACGGATTGTCCTGAGCCTGCTTCAGGCCCAGCGAGATGCGGCGCTTGGAGGCGTCGACATCCAGAACCACGACGTCGACTTCCTGCGAGGTCGAGACGATCTTGCCGGGGTGGACGTTCTTCTTGGTCCAGGACATTTCCGAGACGTGCACCAGGCCCTCGACACCGGCTTCCAGCTCCACGAAGGCGCCGTAATCGGTGATGTTGGTGATGCGGCCCGTGTACTTGGCGCCGACCGGATACTTGGCTTCCACGCCGTCCCAGGGGTCCGACTGCAGTTGCTTCATGCCCAGCGAGATACGCTGGGTGTCCGGGTTGATCTTGACGATCTGGACCTTGACGGTGTCGCCGACGGCCAGGACCTGCGATGGATGCGAGACGCGCTTCCACGACATGTCGGTGACGTGCAGCAGGCCGTCGATGCCGCCCAGGTCGACGAAGGCGCCGTAGTCGGTGATGTTCTTGACCACGCCTTCGCGGATTTCACCCTCTTGCAGCTGGCCGACCAGCTCGGTGCGCTGTTCGGCGCGGGCTTCTTCCAGGATGGCGCGACGCGAGACGACGATGTTGCCGCGCGGACGATCCATCTTCAGGATGGCGAAGGGCTGTTCCTTGCCCATCAGCGGACCGACGTCGCGGACAGGACGGATGTCGACTTGCGAACCAGGCAGGAAGGCCGAGGCGCCGCCCAGGTCGACGGTGAAGCCGCCCTTGACGCGGCCGACGATGGCGCCGTTGACCGGCTGGCCTTCGGCGAACACGACTTCCAGACGGGTCCAGGCTTCTTCGCGACGGGCCTTGTCACGGCTGATGACGGCTTCGCCCAGGGCGTTCTCGACGCGCTCCAGGTAAACCTCGACGTTGTCGCCGACCTTGGGCAGCTTGCCGTCTTCGCCCTGGCCGAATTCGCGCATGGCGATACGGCCTTCGGTCTTCAGACCGACGTCGATGATGACGATGTCTTTTTCGATGCCGACGACGCGGCCGTGAACGACCTGGCCTTCGCCGAAGTCGCGGCCCGACAGTTGTTCGTCGAGCAGGGCGGCGAAGTCGTCGCGGGTGGGGGTAAGGGTGTCAGTCATGGAGCTGAAAAGCATCCTGGGGGCTGAAGGCGCGCGACCGGAGGGCCTCACGCAGGTGAACGCTTCTCGAACGGCGAAGCGCCGCGCGTGAAACGATGGGAAAAGGATTTAGTCAGGTCGTCAGGATGCGAGGCCGTTCAGAAACGATCAGGACGCCCGCGGAAGCCGAGGGTGGCGCGTTGGATTTGCAAACCCGGCCTAAAGGCCATGTTTCGCGCGCGCCGCCTCGACGATACGGCGGGCCGCATCGAAGGCGGCCTCTATACCCATGTCGGTCGTGTCCAGCAAGACCGCGTCTTCGGCCTGCACCATCGGCGCCGCGCCACGCCCGGCGTCGCGTTCGTCGCGGCGCTGAATATCGGCCAGCATGGCCTCGAAACCGATGTCCGATCCGCGCGCGGCCAGCTGTTTCCAGCGGCGGGTCGCGCGCACCTGCGGCGTGGCCGTGACGAACAGCTTGGCCTGAGCATCGGGGGCGATCACCGTGCCGATGTCGCGCCCGTCCAGCACCGCCCCGCCCGCCTGGGCCGAAAACGCCCGCTGCAGCTCCAGTAGGGCCGCTCGCACGCCGGGGAAGCTGGCGACGCGGCTGGCCGCCTCTCCCGCCTCGCCGGTCGTCAGCCTGTCGTCTTCCGACAGACCGGACGCATCCAGCCCGCGCGCCGCTTCGGTCGCCGCCGCCTCGTCGTCCAGCGACCTGCACTCAGCCAGCAGACGCGCCCCCACGGCCCGGTAAAGCAAGCCCGTGTCCAGGTGCGGCAGGCCATAGGTCTGGGCCAGACGGGCGGCGATGGTGCCCTTGCCCGAGGCGGCCGGGCCGTCGACGGCGATGATCAGGGTCAAACAGGTCTCCGCAGCGCGTGGCGCAATCAAACTTCATCCCGAACGCACGAGAGGGCGCACCAGATAGCGAGGATCAGGCCCGCAATCCAGCCGCCCGGCCCAACAGACCTTCAGGCGCGCCGCTTAAACAGACTGCGCAGGGCGATGGCCGCCAGCAGAACCGCCATGCCCGCACTGACCACGATGGCCGTCGTGTAGAAAACGATCAGGGCCCAGAAGATCATGGGGTGCTCGACCAGATAGACGTCTGGCCCCTTGCGGTTGTTCAGCATGCCCACATCGAGGCCATGCAGAACCTCGCGCGCGCCGATCACGCAGCCCCAGCCGATCAGCCCCGCGATCGCCAGGGTCACGAGGGGACTGAGCCAGCCAGGTTTGCTCACGTCCAATCCTTCCAGCGCGCCAAGACCAGCACCGCAAACGCCACAAGGCCCAGCCAGATGACGGACGCCGCCACATTCAGGATCGCGGTCGAGTAATAGAAGACATCGCCATCCGCCCGCAGATGAACGACGCCATGCCTGCCACGGACCACGCCGGTTGAAGCCGCCCGCCAGGCTGTCCAGCCCGTCCATGCCGCCCCGCCAAGGCAGGTCAGAAGCCCCAGAACCGCAAGGCCGCGATGGAAGGCCTCGCGCAACCGCATCAGTCGATCCGGCCGCCCAGCCCGTTCATCATCTCGACGAAGCCGGGGAAGCTGGTGGCGATCATTTCGGGGTCCAGCACCGACACCGGCTGTTCGGCGGCCAGGCCCAGGATCAGATGGCTCATGGCGATGCGGTGATCGTGGGCGGTGGCGACCGTGGCGCCGCCGCGCACATCGCCGCCTGTGACCAGGAAGCCTTCCGGCTCTTCCTCGACCTGAACGCCACAGGCACGCAGGCCCTCGACCATCAGCGAGATCCGGTCGCTTTCCTTGACCCGCATCTCGCCGACGCCGCGCATGACGGTGACGCCATCCGCAAAGGCCGCCGTCGCCGCCAGGATCGGATACTCGTCAATCATCGAGGCCGCGCGCTCTTGCGGCACGACGACGCCCTTCAACTGGGAATAGCGGGCGGTGATGTCGCCGACGTCCTCGCCCCCGGCCTGACGTCGGTTAGCGATGGTCAGGTCCGCGCCCATTTCGATCCAGGTGTCGAACAGGCCGGTGCGCAGGGGATTCAGCATCACGCCTTCGACCGTCACCTCCGAACCCGGCACGATCAGCCCGGCCGCCAGGGGGAAGGCGGCGGACGACGGATCGCCCGGCACCGCCACATGGGCGGCCTTCAGCGGCTGCCCGCCCTTCAGCGTGATCTTCCAGCCCTCGCCCTGCTCTTCGACCATCACCTCGGCGCCGAAGGCCCGCAGCATACGCTCGGTGTGGTCGCGGCTCTTTTCCGGCTCGGTGACCGTGGTGACGCCCTGAGCGTTCAGTCCCGCCAGCAGGATGGCCGACTTGATCTGGGCCGAGGCCACCGTCTGCACATAGTCGACGCCCGTCAGCGTCCCGCCGGTCAGGGCGACCGGAACCCGATCCTCAGCCGCCAGCCAGTCGAACCCCGCGCCCATCTCGGCCAGCGGTCCCGTCACCCGCTTCATCGGCCGCTTGCGCAGGGACGCATCGCCATCGAAGGTCGCCGTCAGCGGATAGCCCGCCGCCGCCCCCATCAGCAGACGCACGCCCGTTCCGGCGTTGCCGCAGTCGATCACCGAAGACGGCGTGGTGAACCCGCCCGCGCCCTCGATGCGCCATTCGCCCTCGCCGGTCCGCTCGACCTTCGCGCCGAAGGCTTCGACGGCGCGGCCGGTCGCCAGAACGTCATCGCCCTCCAGCAGGCCCTCGACTGTGGTCACGCCCGCGGCCATTCCGCCGAAGATCATCGCCCGGTGCGACATGGACTTGTCGCCCGGCGCACGGACCTTTCCAGCCAGTGCGGCGGCGCGTCTTGCGGTCAGTTGAGAAGGCATGGTCACCCGCTTCAGGCTGCGATGTCGGAAGGGTCGCGCGGGCGGCGCGAAAAGACAGCTTTTGACAGCGGCCTTAAGGGGTGGCAAGGGACCGCCCCGAATTCAACCCGTTGAAAGTGTCCCCCGTGGCCAATCCCGAACTGGGCGCCAAACAGGTCTGCCCCAACTGTCAGGCGAAATTCTACGACCTGAACCGCCGCCCCGCCCACTGCCCCAAGTGCGGAACGGACTTCGATCCCGAAGAGGCGATGAAGCTGCGCAGCCGTCGCGCCCGTCCCGGCTATCCGGCCGACGACGAGGACACGGAAGATCAGGTCAAGACCAAGTCGGCCGACGGCGATGACGACGAGGATGACAACGAAACCTCCACGCCGGAAATCGACGAGGAAGGTCATGAGCCGATCCTGACGCCCGACGACGACGACGATTCCCCCGCCGACGCCTCGGAAGAGCCCGGCATGGGTTCGACGGACGGCGACGACGACGACCTGATGGCCGACGACGATGACGATTCCGTCCCCTTCATCGAGGACGAGGACGACGACTCCATCGACGACGAAATCGCCAAGCCGTCGCGCGACGACGACTAGGTTCGGCTGGGCCGGTCGCGCTCGGCGACCGGGACCAGATTCTTGTTGCGCCCGCCGCATTTGTCGCTAGAGAAGCGCGGCGGGACAGCAGGACTTTCGAGCCTTTTGGTTTGAAAAACCTGCGCATTTTCACCTTTGGGAACGCGGTGAAAATAAATCTCGAAACGGGCTTGATCGCAGAAAAAGCCTGACATAGTTTCCGCCGCCTCGCCGGGGGCCATCGCAAGATGAACCGGGCGAACCAGACCGCAAGGTCCGGGGCTTTAGCTCAGTTGGTAGAGCGCTTGCATGGCATGCAAGAGGTCAGCGGTTCGACTCCGCTAAGCTCCACCAATTTTTCAAGGGGTTAGCAGGAAACTGCTAACCCCTTTTGCTTTCCGGGTAGCACATGGGTAGCAAACCGCGTTACGTGAAAAACTTCTCAGCCTAGTCGTTTTCACTGGGCTGCCGGGGATTTCAGCCGGTTTCGGGGGCTCTCGCCGAAGGGCTCGCATCTCCGGCGAATCAAGACGGCCGGAGGGTCGTTTGCATGTTGACGGCGATGCGCGTCCCCGCCGTTTCAGACTGTGGCAAGCTTCCAGGACCAGGGTCTCGACAAAGACCGGCGATTGCCCACTGAAATCGCCGCGCAACCCTCGCAGCGGTTATGGCTCCGGGCACCGCACAGCCCTAGCTTGTCGAGCCTTCATCTGAGTCTCGCCCCCCATGCCTGCCAGTCCTGAACTCACCGGCGGCGCCGGCTTCACCTTCGAAGACACCGTCGTCGCCTACTATCTCGCTTCCCTTCTCGGGGAGCACACCGCGCGTGGAACTGGAGCCGCTACGGTCAAGGAGGTTCGTGTCCAGCGTGGCGCCTTGGGCGAGCCGCTCGACGACGTCATCGTCGAGAGCGAGGACGGGGGCGAGGGCTCGACCCTGAGCATTCAGGTCAAGCGAAGCTTCATCTTCGCCGACCGGGAGTCCAACGCCGTCTTTCAGGACGTCGTGGCGCGTATCCTTGAAACGATCGCGAAGGCGAGCTTTCGCCACGGACGCGACCGGGTCGGGATCGCGACAGACGAGGTCGATCTGGGCGCCTACCGCCACATCCGCACGCTCTGCGACTGGGCGCGGGACAGCGCGACCGCGCGCGATTTCCACGTCCGGGTCGCCAAACCCGGTTTCGCCGCCGAGACCAAGCGGGCGCTGGTCGCCGCGATCCGATCCGCCCTCGCCAGGGCGTCGGGCGCCCCTGCGGGGGACGAGGAGGTGTTCCAGGTCTTCCGACACCTCGTGGTCATGAGATTCGAACTCCTGGGCGAGGGCGCGGCCGACGCGGACCTAGTGCTGGACCGCATTCGGGGCGTCCTGAGAACCGATGCCGTCGGCGACGGCGGCGACGTCTGGACCGGGCTGCGGGTGATCGCGCGCGAGGCCGCGGGTGAGGCCGGAAGCTTCGTCCGGAGCAACCTCGTCGAAAGGGTCGGCCGCGGGGACCGATTCACGCCCGGCCGGTTCTGGGCGGCAGAGCTCGACCATGTCCGCGCGGAAGCCCGGCTCGCCCTCTCGACCATTCGCCGGACGGTCGACGGCGTCACCCTCGATCGCGACGATCTCGTCGACGAGATCAATCGCCGTTTGCAAGCCGATCGCGTGGTCCAGATCGTCGGCGCCCCGGGCTCGGGCAAGTCCGCCCTGCTCGCGCGCTACGCGACAATGGCGGCGGACCGCGGCTCAGTCCTCGCCCTGCGGGCCGACCGTCTCAGCCCCGGAGGGTGGCCGGCGTATGCGCGGGCCCTGGGTCTCACGGGCGTCGATCCCAGACCGATCCTCCGGGAGATCGCCGCGGCAGGCGACTGCGTTCTGGTGATCGACGCCATCGACCGCGTGCGTCGCGAAGATCGGCAGATCGTCCAGGAGGTGCTCGACGCCGTCTTGACGGAGCCGACGCTCAGGACCTGGCGGGTGCTGGTGACCCTGCGCGATGGCGCCTGGAGCGACGTCGGCCGATGGGCGACCGCCCTCGGGGCTCTGGCAACAAGCCGCGTCGAGGTGACGCCCCTGACCGATCAGGAAGCGACCGATCTGTCGGAGGTCAGGCCGGGCCTTGCCCCGCTCCTCTTCGGCGCCCCCGCCGTGCAGGAGATTTCGCGACGGCCCTTCTTCCTGGACGTGCTGGCCACTGCCATCGGGGACGGCGGAGACCCGATCCCGTCCAGCGAAGCCGAACTGCTGTCTGCCTGGTGGCGTGGAGGCGGCTATGATGCGGAGGGCGCCGTCCGCGCGCGCCGCCAGGAGGTCCTGCTGGCCCTGGCCTCGGCCAGCGCCGCGAATCTCGGTCGCGACGCCCCGGTCCGGGGGCTTGACCATGACGCCATCGAAAGCCTGAAGGCGGACGATATTCTCAAGGATGCCGAGCCAGGCCACACCGTCTCCTTCCGGCACGACATCTTCTTCGAATGGGCGTTCACCCATCGCCTCGTCAGCGCGGGCGCCGACTGGCTCCAGGCGGTCGTCGAGGCGGGCGAGCCACCCGCGCTCGGACGACCGGTCGAACTGCTCTCGCAGCTCCGCTTCGACGCCGACCGGGCTTGGGCCGCCCAGCTCGATCGGCTGGAAGCCGCGCATAGCCGATCGCAATGGCGCCGCTCATGGATGATGGCGCCGCTGTCATCGCCGCGCTTCGAGGAGAGAGCCTCGACCTTCACCGCAGCATTTTTCGTTCTGGGCGATTCCAGCCGATTGCGACAACTGCTGACGTGGTTCCAGGCGGTGAGGACCCGCCCCGGCAAGGGGCTCGACGGACTGCCGCCCTACGACGCCCTGTCCTCGACCGACCGGATCCGCCTGGCCGACATGATGGCCGAGCCCGCAGACTATCGGGCGTGGAGACGGTTGCTCGACTGGCTGCTGGCGCAACAGGGCCAGGTTCCGGTGTCCCTCTGGCCAACCGTCCTTACCCTCGCGGAGATCTGGCAGTCAGCCCTTACCAGGATTCCAAACACGACCACCGAAGGCCTTGTGGCGCTTGAGGAGCATTGGCTCCTTGCGCTGGAGGCCCACCAGAATCCGACAGAGCCGCGCACCTTGCCGGGACGGTTCGGCGGCATGGATCACAACGCGCAGGACCAGTTCGCCGATCGGCTCCGGACCCAGATCTTCAGGGCCGCGCTGGCTTATCCCGATCCCACGATCCGCTATCTCCGAGCGCTGGATGGCTCGCGCCGGGGCGGCCGCCATGTCTGGCGGTCCGTCATGGAATCGGCCGCCTGGGTGGCAAAGGCCGCGCCAGCCCTGCTCGTCGACGCCTTCCTCGCGGAAATGCTGGAGACCCTGCCCAAGGAGAAACTGCGACTGGAGCTGGAAAGCGACCGCCAGCGCCGGGACGAAGCCTTGAAGCATCCGGCGGGTTCGCGCGAGAGGAGCCTGCTGATGCCCTCGTTCCTCGGCGGGATGGTCGATCACCACGACTGGGACAAGCTGTCGCTCGATCGGCGGGCAGACCTGTTCTACCCGCCCTCGCCCCAGACCGAGCCCTTCAATGCTCTCTTCAGACATGCCCCGGGCGAGGCGCTCCGCCTGGTCAAGTCGATCGCCGATCACGCCGTTTCGTCCTGGCTCGAACTGCATGACCTGGATCCCGAGGACGGGGGCACGCCCGTCCCCCTCGTTCTCGCGTTCCCCTGGGGCTTGGAGACCTTCTGGGGCGGCGAGCGAGAATACGTCGCCTTCCGGGCTGCCTTCGCGCCGCCGATGCTCGAGGCCGCGCTGATGGCCCTCGAGGACTGGGCGTTCCGGGAGCAGGAAGGCGGGCGCGACGTCGACGAGATCCTGTCCGACGTCCTTAAGGGGACGCGCCATAACGCCTTCCTCGGAATCGCGGCTGCGCTGGCGGTCACGACGAACCGGGCCTCGGCCACGACCCTGCCCCTGATCAGCAGCCAGCGGCTCTGGAACTGGGATGTGCGGCGGCTCGTGAAGATCGACCATGACAGCTCGTTCAACATCCTGGGTTCCCGGCCGGGGACGCCAGCCGCGATAGCCCTCCAGCGGGCAAACCAGCGACCCTGCCGCAAGACCGACATCCGGCAGATCGCGATCCTGTTCGCCCTGTCGTCCGATGACACCCTGCGCCGGCCCTTCCTCGCCGCCGCAAGCACCTTCTCGGCGGAGGGTGGACTCGATCTGGAAGAGGAACGCCAGGACGACGCCCTCATGGACGATCGCCGTCGCACTGCGGAAATCTGGGCGAGGATGGGCGATCCCGCACACTACAGGATGCGCGAGGCGGAGGACGGGATCGAGATTGCGTTCGAGCCGCCGCCCATCGAAGACGAGACCGTCATTGAGCAGGAGGCGGCCCGGGGATCCATGTTCCGGTGGATGCGGCTTGAGACCTGGGCGGCCGATCGCATGGGCGTCCGCCCCGCCGGCCCGGACATGACGCTGGACGAGGCCATCTCTGAGGCGCGCGCCCTGGACGCCCCTGACCTGTTCGAGGTCCGTTGGGAAACGGGCTCGCTGGAGGAGATCCGCCGCGCGGGGGTGGCCGGCGTCGCCGCCGCCGTCCTGGCCGATGACGCTTTCGAGGCGGCGGAGGTTCTTGCCTGGGCCGCCGATGTGACGTTCCGGGCGGCGGCCACGCCGCTTCCAAACGACGGCATGACAGTTCCCGAGACGACCCTCTCTTTCCATCCGCTGAACTATGTGCCCGCCGCGCTGGCGGGGATGATCCGCAGGGACCTGGATCAACCGGCTGCCCTGCGCGACTTGCTGGGCCTGGTCACCCATCCCCTGATCGAGGCATCGGCGAGCGCTGCCGGCGAGATTTACGCCCTTGGCGACCACCATCCCGCGCTCGCCAAAGCCGCCCTCTGCCTGGCGCTCTCCCTCTCCATCCGCTCCGATCTTTCTCGTCGCTATTGGGGCGACCGCGACGGTGCGCGAGCCGTCCGTCAGCAGGCGCTCCAGGCCGCGACCGTGCACGCGTTCGCCGTAGCCTTCGAGGACGCGGAGCCGACCCTCCCCGTTCTTCCGATCCCGCTGGCGTCTGAGGACGCCGAAGATGAAGATTGGGGAGACGAGGGCGAGGAAGCCCTTACCTCGGAGACGATGCTCGACACCGGCTTCCTGTCGGCGCACCTGCCGCCGCTGTTGATCCTGGGCCGGACGCCGGAGGGCGCGGCGATCCTTCGCCCCGTGGCCCTGAATCTGCTCGCCTGGACGGTCGCGAAGCTACGGACCCTGTCCCGCGGCGATCGGGATGCCTCGCGACTGCACCGGTGGCGATTCGACGTCATGAACTGGATGGCCCGCGTCGCGGCCGGCGATCCCGACATCGACCCGGTCGGCGACATCGTCGCGCCGGCGGCGGCCCTCAACGACGCGCCCTTCTGCGCGTTGATGATGCCGTTCGTCAGCGTCGTCGTAGGGAACCGGGTCTGCGACGCCAAGACCCTAGACCCCCGCGCCATCGAGATCATGTCCGCGGTCGCGACGCGGCTGGCCGGTTTGACGAAGACCCGACGCGGGGATCTGCCGGACGAGGCCCACCTCCTGATCCAGGATCTGCTGTGCATCGGGGTCACTGACGCGCCAGCCAGCCGCAGGTTCGCCAATGGCGACTGGCGCGACCTGCCCATGGTCCTGCCAGTATCGACGACTTTGTTCGACGGCCTGGCTGAGCTTCCCGGCTTCGTCGCAATCTGGCTGCGGTTCGTCGAAGCGGCCCGCACCACCTACCCGATCGATCTGTTCGCCGACCAGTTGACCGAGGCGTTCGCTCGCGAGTCCCCGCGCAACCCGTTGAGTGCGGCCGGTCTGCACCCTCGTATCGGCTCCCTGATCCAGTTCATCATCGACAGGGACGAAGCGCCTGCGCCTGAGACCCAGGACAAGCTGTTGCGAATCCTCGATGTTCTCGTCGATGCGGGAGACCGGCGCGCCGCCTCGCTTCAGCAGAGCGAAAGCTTCCGAGGCCGCCGCCGCGCCGCAGAGGGCGCAGCCTCGTGACGCTCGACGGTTTCCTTACCGTCCTTGCGCTGCTCGCGGCCGTCTACGCCGTACTTTCTCCGGTGCAGCGCATGCGGGCGACCCTGTCGTGGCGCGCCCAGGTCTTGCTCGCTCTTCCGGCCTGCGGCCTGATCCTCGGCTTCGAGCTGTTCGACTGGCGCCCGCCAGCCTGCCTACCCGGCCTCGAAGGCCTGTGCGGCCCCTTGGTTCTGGGCGGCGATGACCCGGGGCCGGCCCGAAAGTTCGCCTTCCTCCTGGCGTTCGCCTGGCTCGTCGCGTCCGTGATCATCCATCAGAGGACCCGGCCTTCGCTTGGGACGCTGCCGGCCTTCGTCCGCCTCGCCACAGCCTTGATCGACGACGAGCAGTACGGCGACGCCTTCAAGCTGCTCGAGCCCAACATCGCGCTTGTCGCCCGAGCGAGCCGCCGCGCGACCCGCCGTCAGCGTCTTCGCCGCTGGCTTGAGCAGTTCGGTCCGCCCAGGCCGGGGTCGTTCGAGGCCTTCGTACGTCGGCCAGGTCGGCACGGTCGACGCCGGTTCCTGGGCGAGACCTGGCCCCGGTGGGCCGCGACGCCCGTCCGGGCCCTGGCGGCCCTCGTTCCCGCCGACCGGCGCGCAGAACAGTCCGCCGAGGATCTGATGCGACTCCTGCTGACGTCGCCCCGGGTGCTCGACCATGTCGTTGAGCGGCGTCCGCACTTCGCCGCCTGTCTGGTCGTGGAGCCGGTGTTCGGCGACACCGAGTTCACCTCGCGGGTCCTGACGCGGATGATCGCCGACCCGTCTAGCGCTCTCTACCACGAACTCTCCACCAACGACGCCTCGGACGGTCTGATTGGCTACCGGCTGGAGGCGAGAAACCGGCTCCTGTATTTCTTCTTCTCGGACGCGCGCGTGGCGGAACGGCTTTCGGTCTGGAAGCCCGTGGGGGACTATGTGAACCGCCTGCTGAAGGGAGACGAACGCCCCGACTATCCTGCCTGGCTGAACGAACCCGGCTCTGACTTCGACGGCGAGAAGATGCAGGATCCGACGTGGATGGGGCTATTCTTCTTCGACCTGATGGTGACCTCGGCGGCGCGTCAGGACGTGGGCTACCACATGTGGCTCCTCTACCTCCCGCTTTTCGCCCGTAGTCTAGAGGCCGGTTACGACTCTGACGACGTGGATCGAGATAGGGAGTTTCCGACCCGCGGTGCGCGACTCCTCTATGAAATCGTCAACTTCCTTTCGGGATGGGTGGCCCTCTTCGATCACCTCCCTGCCGACTCCCGGACGCGCAGCCTCCCGACGAAGTTCGAGCCCGGCGAGATTCCCCCCACTGCCGCCCTTGCGCTGGTCGAAGTGTTGCAGCTCGTTGTCACCTCGACCCGAATAGACCCGGAGGTTGCCGGCCTGCTGCACCGCGTTGCACTCCGCACCCTGCGCGCGCTTCCCGAAGAAGCGGGCGAGGCGCAATCCTTCCGGTCATGGTTCATTGCGGCCCTTCTCCGTGGGGACCATGGGCGCGGGGACAGGTTCTACAGGATGCGGCTCGCAGACCTGTTCGACCAGGAAGACAGCTTCGACCGCTACGAGATCGGGGACTACGAGGCGGCACTGGCGGCCGCCCTTGAGCGGGACGCCCAAGCCTGAAGGACCGGTCGCAACCTTGCCTATGGCGGCGACGAGACACAGCCGCTATGCCGCCGTCATGACCGATAGCCAAACCAGTGTTCCACAACCGGGGCTGAAGGAGGAGTATCTCGCGCTCCTCGACGCTCAAGAACGCGAGCAGGTCTATCAAGCCTTTCTGGAGCGCCACACCCGATTGATCCCCCGAGAGTTCATTCAGAACCACGGGCTCCATTTCGGAACTGTGCTGCGCAAACTCCGGTTCGAGCCGAGTACGCGTGCGATTTCTTCTACATGTCGAAGAGTTCGGACGACTGGAACATCGTCTTCGTCGAAATCGAAAAGCCGGGAAGCCGGTTCTTCCGCGACAACTCCAACGCCCTGCATCCGGATTTCCAGGCCGGACTGCAGCAGATCAACCGCTGGCGCGCCTGGTTATCATCGCCGGAAAACGTGGCCGCCTTCATGGCGACAACCGTCGCTCCCCTCCATCTGCCCCTCGTCATGCGACGAAATCCGGTCCGTCCGAAGTTTGTTCTCGTCCACGGCCGGCGCGGAGAATATGGCGACAACGACCTTCGCCGGGCCATCATCGCGGCGGAGGAGCGAGATGACTTTAAAATCCTCAGTTTCGATAGTCTCGCCGAGGGCCTCCCCTACAAGCATGACTGCTTCATCGGCGTGAAGCGCAATGAGACGATAGAGCTTCGGGGCGACTCTGTAGTCGTGCCGGAAATTTTCGGCTGGATTGAGCCGACCCAGTTCGTCGTCACACCGGCGCTCAGAGACGCGATCCGCGCTCAGATCGCGCTCGGGCCGGTTCAGTTGCGGCACGACGGCGTGAGCTTCACCGACGCCTATGCATTCGTGGCGGACCGGATCCGGGTTCGCGCCGGTGCCGGAATCGAAGAAGGCGACGCGATTGACCCGGCGATTGGAGACCAGCCGAACGACCTCGCGTGATGGTCGGACTGCCACCACACTCCGCTCAGGATTGTCGAGATGACCCCGACGCGAATCGATGACCTGTCCCGGCTGATAGCGGAACCGACGGAATCGCTGTCGCTGGAACTTAAGCGCTGGATCGACCCGACGGCTGAGGCAGGAAAGCAGAAAATCATCTGCGCCGTCGCCGCCCTCTACAATCACGGCGGCGGCTACCTAGTGATCGGGATTGACGACAAGACCCGCCAGCCGGCTGACAGCCCGCCCAGTGATCCGCGCAGCCTGTTCAACGACGACGTGATCCAGGGCCTTGTTTCCCGACATCTCACCCCCGCCATTCCGGTCGAGGTCCGGTTCGTCCGCAACGGCGAGATCGACCACCCAGTCCTTATCATTCCGACCGGGGTCAGAACGCCCGCCGTTCTAAAGAAAGCCATTGGCACTGCTCCCAAGGACACCGTCTACGTCCGCACCCTTCACGGCAGCGGCGTCGTCAGCACCGCCCCGGCCTGCGCTGCGGACTGGCCGGTCCTGATGCAAATCTGCTTCGACAACCGCGAAGCCGACATCGCGGGCTTCATCAGGCGGCATCTCGCCTCCTCGGACCTGGGAGCCCTGACGGCGCTACTTCCGTCCGCGCCCCGGGCAGACGACCTGGCTGAAATCACCGTCAAGGCCATGGCCCGCGGCCGGAAGCGCTACGAAAAGGCTATGGCGCAGGAGCCGGTCCCTGCCGCCGGACTTGACTGGGGTCGGTTCGAGATCGCGGTCGTCGCCGATCCTCCCCAGACGGCCAGACCGGCCGATCAGACCGACAGACGCGCACTCGCAGGCAGCGACCCGAACTTCGGCGGCATGGCCTTGTGGTACGATGGCACCCTCGATCAGCGTCCGGTCTTCGAGGACGGCGGCCTGGAATGCCGTGTCATCGTGGACAGCTGGTTCGACATTCTTGACTTCATGCGATTCGAGCCAGCTGGCGTCTTCTACCAGAACCGTCTGCTCGACACGGACGCGAGCGCTCGACAGCGCAAGGCGAAGACCCAGGCAACCATGGAGCCGCGCCTGACGATCCAAGGCGTGGGAGAAAGCCTGGCCGCCGCTCTGATCTATATGACGGCCCTCGGGTGGGACCCCAGCACGACAACCTTGGGTGTACGGTGCCGGTGGACCGGAGTGCAGGGCCGGAACCTCATATCCTTCACCGGATCGCCTATGATCTTCGGTGAGAACCGCGCACGTGACGACGCGGTGGAGAGCTTCACGACGCTTCCTCTGGAGACGGCGTCGAATGCCGTCGCCCCGTTCGCGGCCAAGCTCGTCGCTCCGCTGCTCGCCCTGTTCAACGGCTATGTCCTGCCCGGCGATGTCGCCGAGCGGAGCGTCCAGGCGCGACTCGAGCGCCAAGGTTGACGACAGTGAAGCCGGCGCCCTAGTCCGCGTCCTCGTTTCGCAGGCCCGTCTGCGGTCCGCTCCTGGAACGCTCCCGCGAAAGGATCGCACATGGGGTCTGCGCCGCCTTCCGTCCCGGTTCTAGCCGCCGCGGCGTGGCCGTCGGCGCAGGACCTGGGCGGATCGCGGTCCGAAAAATCGGCGGTCGCTGCCGTCCGCAACTGGGGCGACGACGGGACCGGCGGCGCCACGAAGCCGAGCAGGACGCCGATCGCAGACGCGTCGCCAGTCCGGCGGCGTCGAGCACAACCGCGCCTTTCAAGGCCAGCGCCCGCCGGATAGACTGTCAGGGATGGCCAAATACGATCCTCTCCGCGACTACCTACGCAAACAGAAACTCGACGAGTTCGAACTCACCTTCGCCGAGATGGAGCGCAAGATCGGCTATATGCTGCCCAAGAGCGCGGCGCGGCCCCAGTGGTGGGCCAACGTTACCGACCCGGATACGACCCACGTCCAGCGCAGGGCCTGGGGCGACGCCGGCTTCGACGCCTTTCTGATCGTCGGCGCAGATCGCGTGCGCTTCCGACGCCTTCCGTCCAAAGAGCCGATTTCCTAGCTTCCGAAGTCGAAGGCGATCTGGCCAGGCGAGGTCTTGGAGCCCCGGCGTCCGACGGATGCCGCGCTCTCCTGCACCGGCTCACCGGCAGGGGTCGTCGTCGCAGGAGCCTTACTCGCGGGGGCGACGGGGCGGCTGCCGCCTTGCCGTTCCGGGTCGGCTGAAGCCTCGAACAGCCGGGGCTCGGCCGGACGACGCGGGGCCCGCGCCAGCTTCCATGCGGCCAATTCGCTCTCCCACCATCCCACCCGGCCCCGCGACACCAGGACCGGCAGTGGAAAATCCCCCGCCTTCTGCATTCGCCAGGCGGTGGTGCGGCTGAGGCCAGTCACGGCGTGAACAGCCGGCCATGCGAGCAGGCGATCGTCAGCGCCGCCCGGACGCCCGTCGGTCACGACGCCCATGACACAGCCTCGTCCGCCCGGCGCTCGAGAAGATCGGCGAGGATCCGGGCGTCCAGCGCCGCGTCGACCGGGTCGCGCATCTCCCAGGCGCGCAGCACCTCCTTCAGGGCGAAGCTGACCGCCGGATCCACCAGCAAGTCCGCCACCGTCAGCATGCTGCGATCAGACACCGGCTGTGATTGCGGATCAGCCATGGCGACGCCCCCGTGCTGCGGGCGGGGCTGATGCGCGCAGGTCGCTGACCTGGGCCAGGGCCCAGGTCCTGAGCACGCCCCTCGGATAGTAGGGCTTGTGCCGAACGTGCCGGCAGGGCGGACCATTGCCCCCCGTCGACCACAATCGGGCGAGCGTCTCGGGCTTCATGCGAATGCCGAACTGGACGAGGAAGGCTGAGGCTTCCTTGCGTGTCAGCAGGTCGTGATCGCCGGCCTCCGGTTCCGTGTGCCCGGCTTGCATCCCGGCGATCACAGCCCGCCCTCCGGCGGCCGACACTCCCGGGAGTTCCGAGCCCCGCGTCCGGCGGAGAGCGCCAGGTAGCATTCTACAACGCTGACGACATAGGCGCGGGTCGCGGCGATCTCGGGGATGCGGCCGAGCCGGGCGACGCGACCGGGCCCGGAATTGTACGCCGCGAGCGCCAGGCGGACGTCCCCGAAGCGCATCAGCTGACGGGCCAGATAGTCGGCTCCGCCGGAGAGGTTCTGCTCCACGTCGAATCGATCGTTTACCCCCAATTCGGCTGCGGTCCCTGGCATCAACTGGGTCAGGCCGCAGGCGCCCGCGGACGAGCATGCGTCGGCGCGATAGGCAGACTCCGTGATCACCAGCGCGTGGAGGAGCTTGGGGTCGAACCCGTGCCGATCCGCCGCCCGGTCGATCGCCTCCATGAACGGCTGAGACAGGGGCGGAAGCCGAGCCGCGAAGCCCGCGGCGTCGGCGACCTCGACCGTTTCGACCGCCGCCGGCCGTCCGAACAGGTCGCCGCCCGCCTCACGCCAGTCGATCGACTGGGCCTGGGACGCCGCAGGCCAGAGCAAAGCCGTCGCCGCCACCAAACAGATCTTCACCATGTCAGGGTCTCCCGGAACACCCCGTCGACATCGCCAAGGGCAACGGGTCCAAAATACCGGCTGTCGAAACTGCCCGGCGTGTCTCCCAGGACGAACAGCTCGCCCGGGCCGAGCCGCCGGCACCCTCGCCACTGCGGCAGCGGCTCGCCACGGCCGTCGCGCTCCAGGACTGGCGCGGTCCGACCGGCGGCCGTCACCCCGGCCTCGCCCCGGCAGACGAGGTCCCCCCCGACCGCCGCCACCCGCTTGATCAGCAGGACGTCGACCGGCATCCCGAGGGCGCCGAGATAGCGCTGGGCCTCCGGCGGCTGCGGCAGGGCGACGGTGGCGCCGCGACCGGGTGCGGCGCCGATCTCACGGAGATAGAGCCCCTTGGGCAGGCTCGGGCTTTCGTTGACGAGCGCCAGGGCCGGGGTCCGGTCTGCGACCGCGGCGACGCAGCCAAGAACGAAGACGGTGACTCCAAGGGCCGCCCAGCGATTTCCATTGTCCAGGGGCGAAGTCATGGCTGGTAGGGCTCCAGGATCAGGTCCCGGGTGATCATCACCCGAACGGAGGCGCCGGGCCGGAGCCGGATCGAGGGTCGGACCTGGAGCTCGCGATCGACCAATCGCCCGCCGACCTGCGACCCCTCGATGGCGGCCGCGTCGCCGGCGTCGCCGAGCAGGCCGCCGGAGCTGCGGTCATCGCCGTCCCGCGCAATCTGGCCAAGGGTCGTGATGGCGCCGGCGAACAGGGTCCCGACAAAAAGCGGCAACAGCCGACGATCGACCGATCCCCGCACGCCGACGGCGCCCTGGGCGTCCACCCCGGGCTCCTCCGTCAGGACCAGGCTCTTGCCGTTGGGCAGGATCAATCGGTCCCAGGCCAGGAAGGCGCGGCGGTCGCCATAGGCGCTCTCACCCTCATGCCGGCCGATCAGCCGCGTTCCCTGGGGCAGAACCAGGTGGCGGCCGCTCACCGAGTCGAAGACGTTTTGGGACACCGTCGCCACGACGGGTCCCGCCCGCGAGGTGTCCACGCCGGTCAGAAGCACGGCGGGGATGATGGCGCCCGCCTTCAACTCGTAGGGCGAGAGGGGCGCGGTCAGCACATGGCCGTTGTAGGTGGCGCCGATGCCGGCGGCGTCGGCGCCACCGGCCCGGGGGGACCCGCCAGCCGGCGCTCGCTCCCCCGGCGTCGCCGAGCCTTGCGCCGTTTCAAAGAACAGCCCCGATCGCGCCGCCAGTTCCTGCGGTCCCGGCCCCTGGTCTCGCGGCGCGGATCGTGGCGCAGACCCGCCGCCATAGGATCGCACAGGCTCGGTCCGGGACGACGCAACCGCTCCCGGTTCCGCCTCCGGCTCGGCGGCGGTGCGCGGCTCGGGCAGACGATCATAGGTCGCCGGCTGTTCGGTCACGGCCTCGGCCGGCCGCACCACGCCGCGCGCCTCGTCCTCCCGGGCCTCCGCCGCCCGCGCGCGGGCGCTGTCGCGCAGTTCGGGCTGGATCACGAAAGCCCAGGCCAGCGAGCCGGAGACCAGCACAGCCCCGCCGATCATGATCGCCTGGACGACGGACTTTCGCAGGCGGGTCGCTGGCGGACGCGGCGCCCGCATCGACAGGCCCGGCGGCGGCGTCTTGGCGGCCGGTTGATCGGCCTCGGCCGTGTCGGACTCAGGGCGAGGGTCAGGAGGAAGGGTCATCGGGCGGCTCCCTGAAGACGGCGGATGCGCACGACCTGGGGCCGCCGGTCGCCAAGTCTCAGCTCGGCGCGGTCGAACACGCGGTCGACAATGAAGAGGCCCCCGGCCTGGCGGTAGTTGACCATCTGCGCCTCGCCGTCCGGCGCGATCACGAACAGGGCCGGCGCCTCATCGATGTGCAGATCGGGATCAAAGGCGATGAAGGTGCGCAGACCGTCGTTGAACACCGAGACCGGCGTCCACCGCGCTCGCCGTCCCTGGGGCTCGATCCGGTAGCGGGCGTCGAGCGGGCCCTCCGGGGTCGCGACCGGGTCGGGAACGCGTAGGTCCACACCATCCTCGACCAAGGGCGACGCCGGTTCGTCCATCGCCCCGACGTCCCAGGCGATCGCCGCATTGAACCCGTCCGCCGCGCCGCTTCGCAGGTCCAGCAGGTAGACACGCCGGTTGGTGGTGAGGACCAGGTTGGTCTCCAGCCCGCGTTGCAGCGGCTTGAGCAGAACATGGATGCGCCGGCCTGCGCCCTCGCCCGAGGTGGTCTCGCCGATCTGCCAGCGAACGGTGTCTCCCGCCGCTTTCGAGACCAGGGTCTCCCCGGCGCCGAGCGTCAGGGTGGTGACGCGCAGGGGCGCGGTCCAGACCTCATAGACCCGACCCGGGGACCAGCCGAACACCTGCACCCCGCCGACAAAGGCGTCGGACTGCGACGCCGTCCGAGCCTCCACGTTGGCGGCCGCGATGGCGCGTCGTCCGGAAGCGGCCGGCGTTGCGGTTTCCGCACGCGCAGCAGGCGCTGAGGAGGAGATCGCGGCGACCGTCTCATAAGGAACAGGACCGCTGTTCGCCGGCTCGGCTTCCGCCCCATCCACGGCGCGCGTCTCCTCGAAAGCTCCCTCGCTCACAGCGGAAGCCGCAGTCTCCAGAGAGTGGGGCGCCTCCGCCGGAGGTACGGGATACGGCGACAGGACGATGGCGGGACCGAGGGCCGGGGCCGGGTCGCGAAGCACGGCGCAGCCGGTCAGGCCGAGCCCGGCGATGGTCAGGATCAGGAGGCGTCGGGGGTCCATGAGATGTCCTCGATTTTGATGCCAAGGGGGTTTTTCATCAGTTCAGCCTCGGTCCGCGGCGCCTGGCGCCCGGTCGTGATCAGAGCGCGCCATCGCTCGACCCCGGCCTGCTGGCCGTTGACGAACCGGGTCTCGCGCCATTGCAGGTCGTAGGTCCGCTCGGTGCGGCGCACGACATTGAGGATCTCGACGTTGACCGCCTCGCGCCCGACATCGGCGAACGGGTCATGCGACTGGGCCCAGGCGTTGAGGAAACTCGCCGCCCGGGGCGTCAGCAAATCGTAGGCTGCCAGCCAGTTCTGCCGGATCACGATCGGATCGATGGACTTGGAGCGGACGTCGCGAATCCAGCGCGCGAGGGCATGGCCGATCTGGGCCTCGGTCGGATCGTAGCGGCCGCCGATGGCCGTGATCCTCTGGGTCTCGCCCCAGTCGGAGACCTCCACCACGAACGGCTTGACCACGGCCCGGTCGGCCTGGACCCACCAGCCCGCGCCGAGAAAGCCGGCGAGGACAAGGTTGGCCAGCGCGATCCGCCGCCAGTTGCGGGCATGGGCGAGCGACAGACCCATGCGGTCGTCCCAGACCTGGCCCGCGCGCTGGTAGGGCGTCGCTTCGGGGGCGGACGGCTGGACGCGTCGAGGGCGGAAGAAGGGATGCATGGTCACTGGTCCTCTGTCCGGAGGTTGGGAGACAGGACGCCGCTGGTCTCGCCGGCGGGGAGCAAGCCCCGTCCGGCATTGGCGACGAAGAAAGCCTGCAGAGCGGCAGCCCGCCCCGGCGGACGCGGTGCGGCCTGGGCGGATCCGGACGCGGCGCGATGGAAGGCGCGGCGCGCGGCCTCGGCCTCGCGTCCGATCGTCGCCGAGGGCCGGCCGGACGACGCGCCATCGGGTCCAGCGGCCGACCCGCCCGCCCCCGACATGGAAGCCTGGGTGACAGCAGGGTCTGGCTCGGCCGATGCGACCTCGCCCTCCCAGGCTCGCGCCGGCTCGGCGACGCCAGGGCCTCGCCCGCCGGAGCGCGGGCCCGAGGGGGCGGGATTGTCGTTAGACGGACGCGGCGACCCCGATCCGGAAGGCCCGGAACCGGATGGGCCCGAACCTGGCGACCAGGGTCCCGACGGCGACGTCGGCGACCGACCGGAACCCGCCCCCGCCGCCGCCCGCGCAGGCCCAGCCATCCGCGCCGCCCCGCCGGAGACTGCGGCTCCGGCGCCGGCCACGGCCCCGGCCGCCAGGGCGCCTGCGCCGCTGACCGCCAGGGTCCCGGCCAGGGCAGCGCCGGCTCCAAGCGCGGGGCCGCCGGTCACGAGGGCCGAGGCGAGGTTGGGGATGAACAGCGCCAGCATGGCCAGGAGGATGGCGGCCACGAGGATGCTCAGGGCCTCGTAGATGTCGGGGTTGGCCGAAGGCTGTAGCTGATCGAAGATCGTCCGCGCGCCCGAGACCACGATGGCCAGGGCCAGGACCTTCAGACCCGAGGAGACGACGTAGCCGAGGGGCCGTTCGGCCAGGAAGGCGGACTTGTTCCAGATGCCGAAGGGCAGGAGCACGAAGCCGCCCAGGGTGACGATCTTGAACTCCAGCAGGGTGACGACGATCTGCAGGGCCAGCACGGCGAAGGCCAGCATGATGCCGATCATGGCCAGGCCCAGGATCAGGGCGTCGGTCATGTTGCCGACGACGTCGAGCGGATTGTCGACGGGCGCGGGCGTCTCGCCGAGCGCTTTCACGATCTCCCAGCCCTGTGCGAGGATGGCTCCGGGGTTGAGGAAGTCAGCACGGCTGAGCGAGCCGCCGCCCGCGGTGAGGCCGAGCTCGATGAAGCCGGCGTAGATCGTCTCCGACAGTCGCTGCCAGTCGTTGATCAGCCAGGCGAAGGCGCCGATCAGAAGGACCTTGCCGAACCCAGACGCCAGCACCTCCCGGTTGGGCGACATCGCCCACTGGATGCCCGTCAGGGCCACGACCAGGGCGATCAGCAGGCCGAAGACGCCGTTGACCGAACCCTGCAGGGCGTCGAACCCGGCCGAGATGGTGTTGGAGAACACCACCATCAGCTCGTTTGGGGTTTCCGTTCCGACCGACATTCGAGGGCTCCTCAGTCCCGTGCGTGCGACAGCGGATCGAAGACCGGGGCGGTCGGCGTGGTCACCGGCGCGGACCAGCGGCGGCGACGGGCCTCGTCTCCGGCGGCCCGGTCGGCGGCCTCCCGGGCGGTCGTCTCGGCCAGCAAGCGGGATTGGGCCAGCATGACGGTCCGGAGCGCGGCGAGGTCCTCGGCCAGGACGGCCAGCATCTGGTTCGACGACTGGATCGCCGCCGTCTGCCCAACGGCGGCCTCGCTCGCCGACAGGGCGCCTGTGAGCCGGCCGTTGCGCCCCTGACCGAGCCGTTCGAGTTCGGCCGCGGTGCGAGCCACATCCTCGGCCGTTCGCCGGGCAGCGGCTGTGCGCGCTTCGCCCTGCGCCACCAGGCGGGCCAGGTCGGCGCCGAACAGGTCGTCCGGGTAGAGCTCCGCGAACTGCTGTTCCAGGCCTTCGACTGAGGTCGCGAGCCCTCGGGCGGTCCGGGCCAATTCCGCCATGTCGCGCAGGCTCTGGCTGTTCCGGGTCAGGTGGCTGTAGGGGGATGCCGCCAGGGTCCGGGCCTCATTGGCCAGGCTCTCCAGCTGACGCGCCGCCTGCAGCGCGTTCTCGATGTGATTGCGGGGATCGAACACCACCTGCTGGGCCGGGGCCGGGGCCGGCGCGGCGCCCAGGAAACTGGCCGCGACCAGCCCGGAGGCGAGGACGCGAAGAGAACTACTCGGCCGCGAGCGGCGGGGCGAAGGCGTCGAGGACGGCGTCGACATGATGGACTCCCTTGGCTGTGAGGAACTGGCGCGCGAATCCGGCCTCTCCGGAGCGCGCGAGGATGTCGTCGATGAGGGTCTGGTCTTCCGGCGCGCCGGAGCCGCAAAGGGCCAGGGCGACGCCGGTCAGACGAAGATCAAATAGCCGGCGGCCGCGAGGCTGGCGCCAGTAGTAGGCCCTCTTGGGGGTGGCGAAGGCGATCAGCTCCAGCTGCCGCCGGTTGAGCCCGAACCCCTCGTAGAGCCGGGCGGATGACGGCTCGAGCGCGCGCGGGTTGGGCAGGAAGACCTGGGTCGGACAGCTCTCGATGAGGGTGGAGGCGATCGGCGAGGCCGCGACATCGTCCAGGCTCTGGGTCGCGAAGATCACCGCCACCCGTTTCTTGCGCAAAGTCTTGAGCCACTCACGAATCTTGGCGGCGAAGGCGGTCTCGCCGAGGAAGAGCCAGGCCTCGTCGAGGATCAGCAGGGTCGGCCGCCCGTCGAAGCTCCTCTCCAGATGGTGAAAGAGGGCCGAGAGGACCGGAGCCACCGCGGACGGCGTCGCCATCAGGCTCTCCAACTCGAAGGTGTCGAACCGTCCGGGCGCGGGGGCTTCGCCCTCCCCGTCCAGCAGGGCGCCGTGAGGCCCCTTGAGCGTCAGGGGCTCCAGGGCCGCCGCCACGGCGCGGTCCTGGACCAGGGCGCAGAACAGGGTGAGGGTGCGCTGGCTGACGGGCGCATCGGCGAGCGCGCCCAGCGCCGCCCAGATCTCCTCGCGAATCCGGGGTACGGGCTCCAGACCGGCCAGGCGGACGGTCTCGGCGATCCATTCCGAGGCCCAGGCCCGCTCGGTCTCCTCGTCGATCCGGGCCAGGGGCTGGAGCGAAAACTTCGCCCCGGGTTCGAGGGCGCGCCACCGCCCGCCCGCCGCCAGGGTGGCGGCGCGGGCCGAGCGGCCCTTGTCGAAGAAGACGACGCGGGCGTCCGGGTAGCGGAACCACTGCAGGGCCAGAAAGGACAGGAGGGCGCTCTTGCCCGAGCCCGTCGGTCCGACGACCATGGCGTGCCCGACGTCCCCGACGTGCAGCACGAGACGAAACGGCGTCGACCCCGTCGTTCGCGCCGTCGCCAGGGGCGGACCGTCCAGGTGGGCGTCCAGGGCCGGGCCCGCCCAGACTGCGGAGACCGGCAGCAGATCGGCCAAGTTCAGGGTCGAGACCATCGGCCGGCGGACATCGGCATAGGGCTCGCCCGGGAGGGAGCCGAGCCAGGCCTCGACCGCGTTGAGATCCTCGATGCGGGCGACGAGCCCCTGTGCGTTGAGCGCCGCTTCGATGGCGCGGGCCTTGGCGGCAGCCCCCTCCTCCGTGGCATCCAGCACCGTCACGGTCATGGTCAGATAGCCGAAGGCGCAGGCCTCGGCCCCGAGGGCCGCCAGGGCCCCGTCGCATTCCTCGGTCTTGGAGGCGGCGTCGGTGTCGAGGAGCGGGACCTCCTCCTTGGTGATGGCTTCGCGAAGCAGGACGCCGACGCCCTTGCGCTTGGCGAACCAGCGCTTCCTCAGCTTAACGATCTCGCGCTCGGCTTCCGGCTTGTCGAGGCCGATCCAGCGCGCGGTCCAGCGGTAGGGGAACGGCAAGGCGCCCAAGGCATCGAGCAGCCCCGGCCGGGTGACGGAGGGCAGGCCGCGCACGGAGACGACCTTGAGCCAGCGCGTCCCGAGCTTCGGCGCGATGCCGCCGGAGAGATCGGTGTCCGCCAGCCAGGCGTCCAGGAACATCGGCTGCTCGGGGACGGCGATCTGGAAGGGGCGCGTGGAGACGCAGTCGTGTAGCCAAGTCAGCAGGGACGCGTCGTCCAGGACTGCGATCTCGGGCAAGGCATCGGACAGAAGGTCGAGCGTGGTCTCCGCCTCACGGGCGAACAGGGCGAGGGCCTGGCTCCAGTCGGCGCCGCTGCGGGCCAGACCGTCGAACAGCCAGCGTTCGATCCGACGCGTCTCGTCGGCCGGCGGCAACCAGGTCAGGGCCAGTCGGAAGTCGGTCTCGAAGGCCAGGTCGCCGGCCTCAAAGCGGCTGCGGCGCTCCTCGTCCAGGAGCCAGGCGACGTCGAGGTCGAAGGCGCTTTCCGGATAGGGCGCCGCCTCGCGCCGACGGGCTTCCATGTGGAGGCACCAGCCGGTGCCGAGCCGCTTCAGCGCGTTGTTCAGCCGGGCCCGGACCGCCATCAGTTCGTCCTCCGTCGAGGACTCGAGGTCAGGCCCCCGAAAGCGGAAGCCGGTGGTGAAGGAGCCGTCCTTGTTCAGGATGACGCCGGGGGCGACCAGGGCCGCCCAGGGCAGGTGATCGGCGAGGGCCGCCGGTCGTCTGCGATGCTCGTCGAGAAAACGCATTCCGGCCTCACGCGTCCAGATGGCCCGGCATGGCCAGGTGCCGGCGCAGGACATCGAAGAAGCGGCGATCCGCCTTGGCGGCCCACAGGCCAATGGCGTGGGCCGCCGCCCACCACAGCAGGCCCAGCCACCAGATACGCAGCGCCAGGCCGAGAACCATGGCGATCGTGCCCATGGCGATCGCATAGTCCCTCGGCATCCCGGCCATCAGCACGGGTTCAGCCAGGGCCTGGGCGACCGGAAGATCCCAGCCGTCCGGACGGCCGTCGTGAGCGAAGCCGGCCATCACCCGATCTCCGCCCCGCCGGCGAAGCCGAAGAAGTCGAGGAAGAAGGTCGAGGCGGCGAAGGCGATCGACAGACCGAACATGATGCCGAGGCCCCTGCGCATCGAGGATCCGTTCTCGCTCATGGCGATGCCGGCGCCGAAGACGACCACCGCCACGACGGCCGCGGCCTGAACCACCGGTCCGGTGATCGACTCGACCACCTGCTGCAGCGGCCCCTCCCACGGCATCCCGGATCCCCCGGCCAGGGCGGGTCCGGCCAACAACAGGCCGCACGTTGTCATCGCGCCGAGAAGCCGGCGCCCCAGTATCCGTCGCATGTCTGCTTCCTTTGTTTTCAGCGCGTCTCACCGCGCCTCAACACATTGCAAGCAAATATATCCACAGGCTGTCAACTCTGTGGATCGATTATTTTGAGCGACTGTATTTTGACTTACATTCGAGTCCCTACAACTCATCTGACGACTTGTGGCGACTTATTCGCGAAGTCTCGGAAACTCCCCGGTCGACTTGCGACGACTTCCAATCATGTCCAGTCGTGGCGGGGCTTTGGCCCCGTGCGGTCCGCGCGCGGTTTTGCGTAGCGCTCACCCGTTTCTCTGGAAGAAAACGCGGGCGCCATATTCATTGGCGGAGAGGCGGATTGGCCGGTCGGGCCGGGCGGCGCCGTTATCGGTCAGGCGGAGCGCGAAGACGTCGCTACGCGGACGTGAAAGCCCTCGTTGCCCCCCTCCGCAAGCCGGGTCAGACCGCCGTCGCCCGGGCGTATGCGGAGGCGCAGGACGCTCCGGTCGTCGGCCTGGTCTCCAGGGGGAATGTCCTCTCCCGCCAGGAAGCGGGTCTGTTCGGGATTGGGAAGATCGGCCCAGAAGCCGTCGGTCGCCAGGATCAGGTCCCGCTCGTCCTCAAGCGGGAGGGCGGAGGGCGGCATGAACTCCCTGGGTCTGAAGCTGCGCGTCAGACGATGCCGGGCCGGATCGGCCGCGATCGCCGCGATATCGAGGTCGACGAAGGCGTTGGCGAGGGTGTCGGGGCGCAAGAGCCATTCGGCGCGCCCTGCGCGGACCCGTCCCAGCAGACAGTCGCCCGCATGCAGCGCCAGCCCGTCGCCGGAGCCATTCAGGTGAACGAGCGCGTAGCTCGCCGAGGCGCGCGGCCGGCGCGAAGCAAGCGCCTGGTGCAGGTCGCGGAGCTTTGCCTTCAACGCTCCAGCGGTGACGGCGCTCTCGAGTTCGACAAACCAGTCGATCAGGCCCCGGGCGATGTCGCGGGCCAGGGCGCCGCTGTCGGGCCCCCGGGTCGATCCGTCCAGGACAATGCAGAGCGCTTCGTCGCCGCGCACGCCCAGGCCGGCGCAGTCGCGGTTGTCCGCGGTGCGTCGTCCGGTCCGGGTCCGCCAGGCGACGTCAAACCCCATGGCCGCCGCCGCTTGCAGCCAGGTCGGCGAGGCGGCGGTAGACGATGTCGGTCCGTCCCTCCGGGCCACGGATATTGTCTTCCAGGAGGTGGTTGAAATCCCTGCCCTGCATGAGCGCCGCGATCTGTTCGGCGATGAAGACGCGGACCTGCGCCTCCGCGGCCCGCACCTCATCGACGAGGGCCGGGCGGCCGTCGACGACCAGCAGGACGTCTTCCAGATCCCGGCTCATCACCATGTCCCCGGCGCCGCGGCCGAGCCAGGCCTCGAGCTTGGTCGCGAGGAAGAGGGGCGGCGTGAACAGGCGGATCATGAGCCGGTCGGTCAACGGCTGCTCGACGGCCGTCTCCATACCGAGCCTGTACCATCGGTTGCTGAAGCCCAGGATCTCCGGGTCGTCGGGCATGACGTCGACCTTGAGCGCACCCAGGCGCATGCGGCAGATCACGTCGTCCTCGGCGGAGACGCGGAACCCTCGATCCATGAGCTCGTCCTGCAGCCGCGCCCACTCCCCATAGCCGGCGAGGTCCACGACCAGGTCGACATCGTCGGTCGCCCGGACCCCTTCCAGGGTCGCGATGTCGGTGACGAAGAAGGCCGTGGTGCATCCCCCGACGAAGACCATCCGCGCCCGCAGGTCCTCGCCAAGGGCCTCGGCCACCTGCTCAAGCATGGCGAGAAGCTGCCCCCGGACGCTCATGGCGCGAGGATCGCCGCGGCCAGGCGCTCGCCGGCGAGGTCGGATTCACGGCGACCGCCGAGGCGAACCGCATCGACGAGAGCCAGGTACTCGTAGAGCCTGTCGTCCTGGCGAGCGGCGACCGGGACGCTCTTGAACAGCGGCTTCACGCCCTGTCCCACCACCTCGCCGTCGGGCGACGGCCAGACGTAGATATACTCGCCGGCGCTCACCAGAAGGCCCTGCAGCATCGGTGCAGCGAAGGCCGTGGCCATGCCCCGCGTCATGGCGCCCGGCGTGGCCGGGAAGACGAACTTCAAACCATGGCTGATGAAGTCCAGCAGGCTGCGCGCATTGGCCCGTGGGCGTCTGTCCACGCGGTCACGGAGAGCGAGGCCGGAGGCAAGGCTTCGCCGTATCGAGCTGTTCACCTCGGACTTGCTGATGCCGAGCTGCATCTCCAGGTCGCGCACCGTGTGAGGCCCCTCCCTGTGCTCGACGCCTGTGTCGCGCAGCCGGAGGCGCTCCTGCTCGAGGCTCACCAGTTTCAGGAGGACGACGATGTCCTGGCTCTTGATACCGCTCATTGCATTTGTCCGCTGTCCTAGGACTGCGGACAAGATTGTAGGTGACGGAAGGATTGTCAACTAATGTAGATCGATGGAGGACTCAGGCCAGAAGGCTGATCGCATAGGCGTCCTCGCCCGACGGCTCGACGCCGAGTACGGCCTCGACCTTCCGCCCGGTCGCCGTCCGGCGGATATGGACGATGCGATCGACCGCCTGTGCGATGGCGCGGCGCGGCGTCCGGGTCGATACCTCCGTGATCAGGTCCTCGACACGGCGAAGCACATCGTCGGCAGAGTTCGCATGGATGGTCGACAGGCCGCCGGGATGTCCGGTGTTCCAGCTCTTCAGGGTCTCGAGCGCCGCAGCGCCATCTCGCATCTCGCCGACCACGATCCGGTCGGGTCGCATGCGCAGGGCGTCGCGGACCAAATCCACGACGCCGATCATGACCGGTTGCCGCCGGGTGAGGACAGAGACGACGTCCCAGGCCGAGCATTGCAGCTCGGGCGTATCCTCCACCATAAAGACACGGTCACCGGCGAAGGCCGGCTCGGCGAGCACGGCATTGGCCAGGGTCGTCTTGCCCGAGCCTGTCCCTCCCGAGATGAGGATGTTGAGCCGATCGGCGGCGGCCGTCCGAAGCACGTGAGCCTGGCCCTGCGTCATCATTCCCCCGACCACATAGTCGTCCAGGGTCCAGATCACGGCCGGGCGCTTGCGGATCGAGAAGGCGGGGGCCGGGGTCACCGGCGGGAGCAGGCCATGGAACCGCTCGCCAGAGCCCGGGAGCACGCCCGACAGTCTCGGATCGTCGCGGGTGACGGTCTCCCCGACATAGTCCGCGATCAGGCGGACCACCCGCTCCCGCGCCTCGGCTGAAAGGGTCTCGCCTGTGTCCCGCCGCCCCTCGCCGCTCCGGTCCAGGACAAGCCGGCCATCGGGATTGGCGAGGATCTCGACCACCTCGGGCTCGACCAGGGCTGCCAGGATGGTCTCGCCGAGCGCATGCCGGAGCGCCTCCAGCTTGCGGCTGGCGATGATCGGATGGCTGGCCATCAGTTGGCCTGGCCGAACGACCGATCGTCGGACGCAAAGTCCGGCTGGCGGTCCGTGCGACCAGCGACGATCCGTGCCGCCGTCGCGTCGAGCAGGCGCTCGATGCGGCGGTCGACGGCGGCCTGGACCGTGGGGTCCTGGTCGACCACGGCATCCGGAAGCCGCAGGAAGAAGGCCCTCGCGACCTCGATCAGGAGTTCCTGGACGATCTGCATGTCCCGGGCGGTGGATTTCATATGGTCGCGCAGGGAGCGTTCAAGGTGGAGCAACCGGTCCTCCGGATCGGCCTGGGGGCTCTTCTGCAGGCCCCGGGCGATGGCGCGGCCGGCCGCCTGGCTGAGCGGCATCCTGCCACTGCGCGCCTCCCGGTTGAGGCCCGCCAGAATCTTGGGGTCGTTGAGATAGACCTGGACCCTGCAGGTCGCCGCGTCTCGTCTAGCCATCGCCCAGTCCTTTCAGGTGATCGAGCGCCGCGTCCTGCGCGGCCATTTCCTGCGCCACCCGCCCGTAGATGTCGGCCACGCGCGCGGCGACCTTCCGGTCGTCCATGGCCGCCGCCACCTCCTTGAACAGAGGCAGGCTGCCCTTCGGATCCTCGCCGAGGCCACGGCGACCCAACCAGGGATGCGGGGAGGCCGGCGGCGCGTCCAACCGCTCGCCCTGGTCGGGTGCGGCGTCACGGGCCCGGGTCCGGAACGGCTCGCGCCGGTCATAAAGGAGCTTTCGTGTCCTCAGGGGCCGAGTGCCGGCGGCGAAGATCAGCTGGTCGTCGTCCGGCAGGGACCGGACTTCGCCGGGCTCCAGCAGCGGTCGTTCGATCTGGGATCGCGAAACCGAGCTCCTTCCTGCGCCCAGCCCGGCCGGGGAACTTCGGCTCGTCCGTGTCTCGAGAACCGACCCCGTGAGCTTGGAGACCTTGTCCTGCGTCAGGGGATCGAGGGCCGAGAAGGCGGTGTAGACCGCGCAGTTGTCGAGGATGGTGTTGTTTGACCCATAGGTCTCCACGATGTCGTTCAGCGACTGGGCGACAAACATGACCTTGACCCCGTAACCGCTCAGCAGCCGCAAGGACTTCTCGAAGAAGGTGACGCGCCCGAGCAGGGGAAACTCGTCCATCAGCATCAGAAGATTGTGCTGTTTGTTTCGACCGTCGGAGGCCTCGCCCTCCCGCACCGTCAGGGACTGGGCCGCAGCATAGAAGAACAGGCGGACGAGCGGACGCAGCGCCGCCGCATCGGCCGGCGCGACCTGGACGTAGAGGGACAGGGGAACCGGCGCGCACATCAGGTCGCCCATGGCGAAGTCGGACCGCGAGAGGCAGCGCTCGATGTCCTCCCCGGCCAGCCACTTGAGGTAGGAGCGCGCCGTGCCCTGAACGGAGGTGCGGAAGCGATCGTGCATCGCCGCATAGCCTTTGACGGCAGTGGCGATGAACGGGTGCGTCTCGGGCTCTCCGTCCTGCCCCGGCCGATGCAGGGCCCGCGCCATGACGTCGGCCGCGTCGTCGAGGTCGGCGAGCATGCCGCGCACGGTCAGCAGTGTCTTGTCGGCGTCCTCCGCCGTGTAGAGGACGTGCAGGATCACGGCTTCCAGGATCTCCGAAGCCGCCTTGTCCCAGATCGCCTCGTCGTCACGCGCGCCGCCGGGGTCGGAGAGAATGGCGACGAGGCGCTGGACGTGGGCCAGTTCCCCCGGGCCCGGCAGGATTTCGGCGAGCGGATTCCAGCAGGCCGAGGCCGGATCGCGCGGATCGAAGTAGAGGGCGTGGCTGAAGCGCGACCGCCACCCCGCGCTCAGCCGCCACAGCTCCCGCTTCGGGTCATGGACGAGCACGCTCGCGTTCCACGAAAGAAGGGTCGGCATCACGTGCCCGCGTCCCTTGCCGGATCGCGTGCCGCCGGTGACCAGGCTCGGCCGCAGGTCGGTCGTAGCAAGCAATCGCCGTCCCAGGAGGCCGAGGACGCATCCGCCGGTCGCCGTCAACCCGGCCTTCCTGGCGTCGTCCAGGCCGCCCCAGCCCCTCACGCGGCGGATCGCGGAGCCGCCGTCGGCCATCGCGCCAAGACCAAGGCCGCCGACGGCGCCGAGCAGGATCAGGGGCGAGCAGGAGGTGAAGGCCTGTTGCGCCTCAGTGGCGAACCGGAGCCTCCAGGCGAGGATCGACCATGGCGGGTAGAGTGAGACGTCCGGGCCGAGGCGTAGCGCGCCGCCGAGGGCAGGCGCGTCATCATAGAGCCAGGCAAAGGCCTGGGTCGCGCCCTGGCACCCGAGCAGCAGGCCGAGTGCGAGGAAGATGAGGCGCGTCCGCATCTACCCGGCCGCCGGGGGCTGTCGTCGGCGTTCGACCTCCAGAACGAGGACCGCGGCGCTGTCGATCCGTCGCCGATGATAGGCGACGATCGCCGCCAGCAACTGGGTCTGTGATCCCACCGTCTCGATGCGCAGCAACTCGTTCGCTTCCTCCGCGACGTCGCCGAACACGCGCGCCTCGGTTTCGGCAAGCATTCGGAGTTGGGCGTCGACGAGACGGAAGGCCTCGATCAGCGCGCGGTTTCCGGTGGCGCGAACGAGCCGATCGAAGAGGTCTCGAACCGCGACTTCCCCGGAGACGTCCGAAGCGGGGACGGAGGCTGTGGTCAGGCCGACGGTCAGCTCCAGGCTCGTCTCAAGACATCGGCACCGGACCCAGAAGCGATCCCGCAGCAGCGACGTATCGACGCGCGGGGCGACATAACCCACCCGCGGCGCCCGCTCCATCAACCCCTCGCCACACAGCCAGGCGAGCGCCTCGCGTACCGGCGTGGTCGACAGACCCAGCCGGCGAGCTTCCTCGATGATGACCACCGACCTGCCGGGCAGGTAGACGCCCTGCATCGCGCGATCCCGAAGGCTTTCGAGCGCCAGGCTGAATGGGTCTCGGGGACGCGCCATTACTGCTCCGAACAAGGAGAGTTTCTCTTATCAACAGGTCATGCGGCCTCGCCAATGGGTTGCGAAGCCGGAACACGCGATCCGCAAGTTAAAGTCGGCTCACCCACAAGAAATTGCGGACCGACCCGCAAATAATTGGCGGGTGAGACGAAGCCCGGCGCTGCTCTCCACACGCGGGCGTTGATCGCGAGCCATTCTCGACGCACGATCCCCTACCGATCGATGCGGAAGGGCGTGTGGTTGATGAGTCGTGTTTCGCTAAGCCCCCAGGATGACGGTGCCCTTCGCTCGGCCGCCCTCAAACGGGTCCGCAAGGCACGGAATATGTCAGCCCAGGAGGTCGCGGACGGACTTCACATGAGACTGCGCACCTATGAGCATTTCGAAGCCGGACACGGTCGGCTGAATCTCGACTACCTGCACCGCTTCAGCGAAGTCACGCGAAGCGACTTCTATGGCCTGCTCCATGCGATCGCGATCGGGTCCCCGGAGTTCGCCGTGCGCACGGCGGACAACCAGTTCATGACCACCTTCACCATCCTGCTTCAGGCCTACGACCTGAAGATGGGAGATCGTATTCACGATCTCGACGCCCGCGCCTTCATTGAGGCGTTCGGCGACTTTTTCGACAAGCTGACCGAGATCTGTGACCAGCGTGCGCAAGAGGCGGCGACCTTCCTCGAGGAAGGCAAGCATGACCTCTCCTCCAGGCGGCCCAAGCCCGGACGCTGATCCAGATATACGCCGGATATAGCTTTGCTTCTGCGCCGGTCGCGCGCTCCCTGAGCAGGCCACATCCGTGGCGATCAACCAAGGGAGACTGAAATGAAGACGATCACACTCCGCCTCGTCAGCTTCGGCAGCGCCAAGGCCCTGACCCGTGACGGCATGGGAGCCCTGTTCGAGGAAGCCGGCGTCAAGAACGGCATCCGTCCGACCGAGGGCTGAGCGCGGGGCGGACGACCGACGTCTAGGCGGTCGTCCGCTTGCCGCTTCAATCGCCCATGCGCCGCCGATCAATCCCCGGACCTTGAAGCGCCATGACTGTTGACCTCTGGTGTCATCCCGACATCTTTCTGGCCGTGGTGGACGAGGATGTGGTCATCCTCGACGTCGCGGGCGACCGTTACGACTGCCTGTTGGGCGCCGCGGCGCTCCTTAAGCTTAAGCCGGACGGCAGTATCCTCCCGGTCAGCGATCTGGTCGCCGAGGGGCTTCGCGACGCGGGGCTCGCCGGCGACGCCCCCCTGGGTGCGGGACGCCGACCCCCTATCCCTCCGATGCGCGAACTCACCCCGGCGCCCGAACCGCCCCGCCTGGAGATCGCCCGCGCCGCCCTTGCCTGGATCGTCGCCACCGCCCTGTTCCGCGGCAAGCCGTTGTCCGTGCTGGCCGAGTTTCATAGGGCCCTGCGGGGCCGCGCGATCGACCAGGACGAAGTCCGGCTGGCCCACTTGGCTGGGGCCGCCCGTCGCGTACGGCCCTGGATTCCGTTCGAGGGAGAATGCCTGCAGAGGTCTTTCCAGCTGCGCTGCTACCTGGCATCGCGCGGCGTCGCCTCTGACTGGATCTTCGGCGTCAGGACCTGGCCCTTCAGCGCCCACTGCTGGCTGCAGATCGGCGACCTCGTGGTCGGCGACCGGCTCGCCCGGGTGAGACGCTACACGCCGATACTGCGAGCCTGACGGTGGGCGACTATGTCCTCGTCTGTCGCGCGCCTGACGACCCGACGGCCGAGGCTCGCTCGGACCAACTGGTCCAGACCGCAGCCGTCCATGGCCTGACTGTCAGAAGGCTCAATCCGACCGCCTGGCTCGCGGTCAAGGGATCGGTTCCCGCCACGCCCGTTCGCGTCGGCGCCTGGACCCTGATCGGCGATGTCTTTGATCGGCGCTCGCCCGCGCTGCCCCGGACGGCCCCCGATGATCCGTGGGACTATGAACGCAAGTTGATGGCGAGGTTCTGGGGCCGATATGTCGGGGTCCTCTTCGGCGCCCGCGGTCAGATCTCCAGTCTTCTTCGCGACCCGTCGGGCGCCTTGGAATGCGTGGTCTGGTCACAGGACGGACTGACGATCGTAACCTCCGCCGCCCCCCGCTGGCTGATCGACGTCCTTCGTCCCGCCTGGCGTATCAACATTGATCGTCTGGCTGAGGCCCTGCACGCCGTCGTCGCTCCGACCGGTCAGCTTCTGATCGACGGTCCCACGGCCCTCGAACCCGGAACCCTGCAGGCTCTTCCGCCAGACGAGCCGGCCCACCCCCTATGGACGCCTGCGGACATTGCCCGGCGAAGTCTCGCCGCCGCGCCGGATCGGGATACCGCGATGGAGGAGGTCCGGTCCGCGATCGACGAGGCCGTGGCCGGCCTGGCGAGCCTTCCCGGGCCGCTTGCCGCGGAGGTGTCTGGAGGGCTCGACTCCAGCATCATCGCCTCCAGCCTTGTTCGGCAAAGGCCTGACCCGGCCCGCCTCTGGATCAACGCCTATGGCGCTAACGCGGAGTCGGATGAACGCGTCTTCGTCGCCGCACTTGGCGGCAGGCTCGGCTTCACCCCCCTGTCCGTGCCCCATGTGGCGGGCCGGATGGATCCGGATTGGCTGGCGGCCATCTCCGGCGATTTCCGGCCGGGGTTGAACGGGCTCGATTATCGGCAGGATATCGCCTGGTCAGGGCATGTGATCGATGCGGGCGCCCGGGCTCTGATGACCGGCAAGGGCGGCGACAGCATTCTGTTTCAGGCCGCCACCACTGACGTCTTCATCGATCTCTGGAAAGCTCGCGGCTGGCGCGCGCTCGAGCATCCGGACCTGGCCGAACTGGCCGCCGCCAACGAAATTTCGATCTGGACGATGATCCGGGCCGCGCTGGGTCACCAGAACGCGGGACACGAACCGCTGCAACAGGCCCATCCGATCCTCTCTCCCCTTCGTCGACCCTTCGCTCCCCATCCCTGGCTCCGGGACCTGGGGGACTTTGGCCCCGCCAAGGCTTTTCATGTCGCCGGGGTGGCCGACAGCGTTTCCCATCATGGCCCTTCTGTCCTGTCCCAGACCGTCGACGTCCGCCATCCTCTATGCGCCCAGCCGGTTGTCGAGGCCTGTCTCGGCCTTCCCACCGCCTTGCTGACGGCCCGAGGGCGCGACCGGGGATTGGCGCGGCTCGCCTTCAGGGATCGGCTGCCAGCCGTCATCGCCGACCGGCGGTCCAAGGGGGAGATGACCCGCCTCTATGGCCGGCTGATCGTCGACAACCTCGACATCCTGAGGCCCTGGCTCATCGACGGCCGGCTGGCGGCGTTGGGCCTCATCGATCGAGCCGCCACCGAGGTCGAGCTCACGCCCGAAGCCCTCATCTGGCGGGGGCGGCATGCGTTCATCCTGGCGCTGGCGGCATTCGAGGGATGGACACGTCTGTGGGAGGATCGCCTGGGGCGCGCCGCGTGAGCCGGCTCGGCTCGGACAGGCTGCGATCGAGCCAGTCGAAGATCTGAGCGTAGTAGTCCCGAATGTTGGCGGGGCTCCAGATCAGGTGCTTCTCCCCCCAGTAGGTCACCATCCGGGCGTCGCCACCGTTCCTTAGGATGGCGCTGAACATCCGCTCCGATTGGCTCATCGGGGTGAAATCCATGTCGGCCGTGAGGAAGAGGACAGGCCGCGTGATGCGGTCGGCCCGCCCGAATGGACTGGAGGCCGCATAGAGTTCGGGGTCGCGCCAGGGCGGCGTGGACAAAGCCCCCTGCCCCACCTCCGTCCAACCCTGATTGAACCGAAAGAAGATGCCGTTTTCCGGCTGGATACGACCCTGGCCGTCGAACTCGCCCCACATTCCCGCCATGTCGCTGAAGGGGGCGGAGGCGATATAGGACCGGTATCGATCCGAGCGCGTGGCGATCTCCAGGGTGGCGTAACCGCCGAAGCTGTGGCCCCAGAGGACCATGCGGTCGAAGGGCGCCTCAGGATAGGCGGCGTGAGCGGCGTCAACGGCCAGGTCGGCGCTGCGGACATAGGCCTCACCCCGGTCCTGGACCAGGGCGTCTCCCGGCATCGAGGGACTGAGGATCGCATATCCCGCCGAGACGAAGACTTCCGGGCGGGTGCCGTAGGTCATTGCGAGCGGATCGACCCGAGCCTGGTTGTCGGCCCAGCCCGGATAGACCTTGACGATCACGCCCCGAATGTCCCGAGCGGGCCCCGGGGGCAGGAACAGCCAGCTGGTGGTCTCGCTCCCGTTCACATCCGGATGCCGGATCGGCACGGCTTCGGTCAGGACGATGTCTTCAAGAGTTTCGTTGACCCGGTCGAGGTCTTGCGGCGGAGCGGAGCTGCGCCGCACCAGGGTTTCCGACAAACCCTCGGGACGGAGGGTGAGAACGCCCTGCGCCGACACGGCGACCACCCTCTCCTCCTTGCCGCCCAGACCCTGGAAACGCGCAGCGCCGACCTCGGTGAGGACGAGGCTTTCCCCACGGGCGCCGAGGGCCGAAGACCAGTCGCGGCGCGGCGCCTCATTCCCCTTCAAACGGCGACCGAGGTCGGGGTTGAAGACGACGGCTTCCCGGACTGTGGACGTCTCCTCCGTCAACCGGCGCATCCCCTCCGCCGTCAGGGCCCAGTAGCCGCCGTCGGCGAAGACATAGAGGCGGTCTGGACCCGCCGCTGCAATCCGCGTAGGCGCCGTGGCCATGTCGTGCGTCAGAACCTGGGGCGGTTCGTTCGCGGACAGCAGATGCCAGTCCCGGCGCTCGGTCCCGGCGCCCTTGGCGTAGAGAACCGGAGCCGCGCCGATCCAGTCCGCCTTGACGCCGTTCAACACGACTTCGGCGGACGTGCCGACATCGAGGCCGCGCGTTTCGAACCAGACGGCGCCGGCGGCCGAGACCTGACCCAGACGCCCCTCTCTCCAGCGATTGGCGTCATGACGCGCCCAGATCAGAACGCTGCGGGAATCGGGCGACCACCGCAGGAGATGGAAAGCGACATCCATGTCGCCGGTCGGCCGGGTTTCCGTTCCAGTATCGAGATCGATGAGCGACAGTCTGTGTCGACGGTCGTCCTCCATATGAAGCAGTTCTGGCCGGGCCAGCGGAATCTGCTCTGCCCTTCGGATCAGCGCCGCCTTGGCGCCGTCGGGCGACAGGGCGAAGTCGCCGATACGACCGTCGGCCAGTGTCCGAAGCGCGCCTGTCATGACGTCGAGGCGGACGAGCCGCTGGATCGGCTCAGGCGTTTCCGTCGACAGGACGCCGTCGTGGGCCTCGATCACCGTGCGAGACGGCTCAACACCGAGCGCCGTCCGCTCCCACGCTTCGCTGCGCCTTGTCGTTGCGGTCTGGTCGTAGCCCAGCAGAAGCGGCAGACTGCCGTCGGGCCGAACGACAAGAACGACGACCGTATCGGACGCCCAGGCCGCTGCAGCGCCATTGAGCGGGAGATCCGGCGTCAGCCCCGTCCACGTGACGGAGCCGTCAGACAGGGTGACGATTCCATATTCGAAGCTCTGGCCGCGAAGACGCGTGATCAGCAGGCGGTCGCCGGCCGGAGACCAGGCCACGTGCTGCAGCCCCAGACCGGCGCCGTTGAGAAGACGCCGGGGCGGCGCGGACGGCTGCTGGGAATCCGCCAGCCAAAGGTCCATGAGGGTTCGGGTCGAGCGTCCACCCAGACGGACCTCCGCCAGGGTGTCGTAGCCTGCCCGCCTTTCGTAGATCGCATATCGGCCGTCGGGTGAGATGTCGGCGTGACCGAAGGCCTCAAGGCCGAGAAGGTCGTCCACGGTCAACCGCCGGGCCGTGTCCTCGGCCCCGGCGGCGGCGGCCATCGCGATCCAGCCCGCCGCCACGAGCCCTGCGGTGAAGCGTCTTATGCATGTCCACATCGAACCGGCTCACCAGCGACGCGTGAGCTGAAGCGAGACCACCCGGCCCAACGGATTGGCCTGGCCGGGATCAAAGCCGAGGCCTGTCGAGGCGTCATAGAAGGGCGGGTCTTCGTCGGTGAGATTCTGCACGGCCAGTTCGATCTGGAGGCCGTCGCCATCGCGGCCGGGCGACCAGGCCAGACGGGCGTCAACCGTATCCCAGGCGTCGATCTGCGCGCCGAGCCGATCCTTCTGTCCGGCGACATGGTTCCAGTATGCCCCCGCCTGAACGCCGCCGCGAGACCAGGTCAGACCGGTTCGAGCGCGTAGCTCCGCCGGATATCCGATCAGGCCCGCCACCTCTTCGACGATAGCGGTTGGCGTGGTCTGGTTCTCGTAGTCCAGGATCCAGGAGAGGTTGGTCTCCGCCATTACTCGGCCATCACCCACCGACCAGCCGGAGCGGGCCGTGACATCCAGGCCGCGGATCCTGACGGAGCCGGTATTCACCCAGCGCGTGTCGACCAGGGCGCCGTAGGCCTCGACAGGAAACAGCGTGGAGTATCCCGGAACCCCGGCATAGGCCTCGATCAGGGCGCGGTCGGCGGGCCGGTTGGCCGGATCGACAAAGGTTACGAACGGTCTCAGGGTCGGATCGACGAGGGCCCCGCGGAAGTTGGCGTTCACAGGTTGCGCAATCCGGTCTTCAAAGCGGGTGTCGAAGTAGTTGAGGCTTAGCGATGTTCCATCTCGCGGCCTGAAATCGATCCCGGCGGTGAAGGTCTCCGAAGTCTCGGGTTTCAGGTCGGCGTTGCCTCCATAGACCATCAGGATCAGGGCTTCGGAGCCATCAGCGCGGTCGAGAAAGGTCGGGGAGACGCCCGGCGCGTCGAACAACTGGGCCAGGGCGCCGGCGCGAAACGAGGTGCCCCAGGAGGACCGCACGACGATGGCCTCAAGCGGCGACCAGACCAGGCCGATCTTGGGGTTCGTGGTTGTTCCGAAATCGTCGTAGTCCTCGATCCGGCCCGCTACCGACAGGTCGAGTCGACGGATCCCTGGCCGGGCATTGTCCGGGCCCACGATCGGAATCCGGGCCTCGACGAACGCCGCCGAGATTGATCGCTCCGCCCTCGGGCTTGAGAAGGGCAGCGGCGCGGCTCCCGACAGGAAGGTCAGCCCGCGGGTGTCGAACCTCTCATCCCTGAGTTGAGCGCCGATCGCGACCGAAAGATCGCCGCCGGGCAACCGCGTCAGAGGCCCCTGAACCAGGATATTGGCCGACCGCGAACGGCTCCGGTTATGCACTTCGCCGTAGCCGCTGGCGATGAAGTCGAGTACGGCGCGACTGTTCGCGCCACCTTGGCTGAACAGATTGAAGTACCCATCCACGGCGGCCCGGTACGGCGTGGCGGGATCGTCCGGGATGGCGCCCAGGGCCTCCGCCAGATAGCGGCTGTTCACGCGGTTGCTGTTGCCGAAGTCGGCCTTTTCCGTCGCTTCGGCGAGGTAGGCCTCCGCCGACCAGTCCGCCGACAGATCGACCCGCACGCCGAGGGTCGCGCCAAGGCTTTCCGATTCCGTATGGCTCCGCGCCGGCCCGATATCCCGAACGAAAGAATAGGCGACGGTGTGAGACGCCGCGCCGGTTGGTGAAACGAACCAGGGATTGGCGCGCGTGACGGTGAAAATGCCGGCGGACGGCGCCGTCGCGAGGTCGGTCGTGCGAAGGCTGTAGCGAACATCCGCGGTGAGCTCGACCCGGTCGCCGAGCGACTGGCTGACCCGACCATAGGCGCTGTGCCGCTGCAGTTCGGGGAGCAGATCCACGCCGAGCATGCCCGACTGGCGGTTTGTCTCCCCGGCCACGAAGTCGGCTGGCCCCTGAACCGAGCCGCTGGCGTTGGGGCGGATCGCGTACTGCACGCCATAGCTTGAGGTCGCAGGATTGAACGCGACGATGTTGCCCGGCGCGCTGTAAAAGCCCCGGTGATCCGTTCCACCGAACGGACGCAGGTCGCCGTTCGCCGTGTAGGGACGGTCGGAGGTGCTGAAGGCCTTGGCGCTCTGGTATTCGTAGGACAGATAGGCTGCACCCGACGACCATCCGCCGCCGACAATGTGGGAGGCCTGCACGTCCTCGGCGCCGCCCTTCGCCGCGGAGGCCCGCACCCGGCTTTCATGGCCATCGAAGCTGCGGCGCATGATGACGTTTACAACGCCGGCGACAGCGTCCGCGCCATACAGGGCCGATGCCCCGTCGAGCAGAACATCCACCCGCTCCACGGCAGCAGACGGCAGGGCGGAGATGTCGGCGAACTCCGCGCGGGATCCCGTCCCGGCCAGCCGCCTGCCGTTGACCAGAACGAGGGTCGACGCCGGTCCCAGGCCGCGCAGGTTGACGCCTGTCGCAAAGACATTGTTCGACCCGCCGGTGTCGGACAGGGCGGCCTGGCTGATCGGTGTCGACGCGCCGGCGTAGTTCTGCGGCAGGGCGATGAGGGCCTCCGCCACGGTGCCCGCAGCCCGGCGATCGAGATCATCACGGCTGAGCGTGACCAGTGGAGAGGCGAGTTGTCCAGACGTTCGCAACAGGGTGCCTGTGACGATCACGTCCTCCAGCGCCGTGACCGCCTCCCCGGCCGCCTGCGCGCGAGGCGAGCCACGTCGCAGATAGATGACGCCTGGCCGGGTCTCGGACCACATCAGGCCTGATCCGCGAAGCAGGTGTCCCAGCGCGTCACTGGGAATATGGCGGCCCCGCAATCCATCGGTTCGCAGACCGGCGACCAGATCGCCCGAGAACATGATTTGCTGATCGGACTGGGCGGCGAAGAGGTTCAGGGCGTCGCCCAGCGATCCGGGCGGAATGGCGAATTCCCGCGCATCCTGAGCGCTGGCGGCGACACTGATGGAAACCGCACCGGCGACAAGCGCCATGGCGGACAGACGATGCACGCGATTCATTTCAAACTTCCCCTCGACGCCACGTTGCGTCGGGGAAGAGGCGACTCAGCCCCACTGCGGCCCCGGAGGCCGATCCGATTTATTTTCCGCGTTCCGACAATCGGATCGAGCCGTCGGGGCCTGCCGACGCCCGAAGACCGAAGACTTCGGACGCCGTGGAGACGAACGCGTCCCGGTCGCCGGTTTTGAACACGCCGTTGACCCGTTCATCCTGCCGGGCAGCAGCGTCCAGTTCCACCTTTGCCGTCAAGTACCGGTTCACTTCGGCCACTGCGACGCTCAGCGGCGTGTCCCGGAACACGATCCGGCCGTCCGTCCAGCTGATTTCGGCCTGCGTGTCCACGTGGCGAGCCTGTGAGCGTGTAGGTGTGACACGGGCTTGCTGGCCGGGCTCGATGCGCTGAGTGGTCCGTCCGCCCGCGACTTCGACGATTCCTGAGACGAGGGTGACCCGGGCATCCTCTCCATCCCGCCGCACGTCGAAGACCGTTCCCACCGCCGTCACACGGGCGGAACCCGCCTGCACGATGAAGGGCCGTTCGCCGTCGTGCGAAACATCGAACAAGGCCTGTCCAGATTCGAGATCAATAAGGCGCTGGTCTCCGTCGAACCGAACTCTGATCCGGGATGCTGTGTCGAGACGAACAGAAGACCCGTCGGAGAGCTGAACGAGGCGCTGTTCGCCAACAGACGTCGAGAACATTGTCCGGGTGTGAAGCCAGGACCAACCGCAGAAAGCCAGGGCGGCGGCGGCGGTAATGCCGATCAGACCACCCGCCACCAGGCGTCTGCGCCGGGTCGCCGGCGGCCGCGAACCGCGCGAGAGCACATCGTTCAGGGCATCCTGCATGGCGGGTTGGGTGGCAAGCTTGCGACTTTCTCCCCAAGCCTGCTCGCACCGACGATATGCGTCCGCATTTTCCGGCAACTCACGCCAAGAGAAGAAGTCCTTGATCGTTTGGGTCGATACGCTGCGTTCGCCCAGGCGCGAATGCCATGCCGCGGCCTCGGTCTCGGCGTTCGTAACCCGCTGTTTCGGGCCGGCCATGATGCGTCCCACCTCTAGCGCCTGAGCTGCGCGGCGCACATCGCCAAAGCCTTGGTCATGCGCCACTCGACGGTCTTTGGGCTGAGCCCGAGTTGTTCGGCGATCTGGCTGTTCGACAGACCCCCGACCCTGGACAGCACAAATACATCTCGCAACGGTTGTGGCAAGCTCAGCACCACCTCCTGCATCATAAGAACGTGCGCCTGATCCGCCGCATGCGAGTGCGCAAACCCTGGCGTCGCTTCGATAAGCAGCTCCGTCCGACGCCTCGTCAGCCGCGCCCGGGTGATCGCGATATTGGAGGCGACTTTGAGCAGCAACGCCTTCGGATGGCGGATGTCGGTCGTGTCGCTCATCGGAATGATCCAGAGCCAAGCTTCCTGCACGACGTCTTCGGCATCCCAGCCGAAGCGCCGCCGGATGCGCGCCGTCAGCCATGGCGAATAGAGACGGTAGAGGCGGTCTAGATGACCGCGACCTCGGTTAGGCAGCCTGTCGTGAAGGCCCGCCGCGATGTTGGAGGGGGTACGAGTAAGGCGCGGATTAGTAGACACTTTAGAGCCGCCTCGAAGGTCAAATCATAAAAACAAGCATGAGCAACATATTGCTAGCTGTATAGCACCTTTTCCAAAGCCGCTTCACCGACGACCCATGCGGCATGGATTGGAAGCTACGCGTCGGCAGAAATATCTTGAGCGCCAGAAGCGGTAAGGGCTGGTCGCAACAAGTGCTGGCTGGCGAAGCCGACCTTTCACTGCGCTTCCTCGCTGGTGTCGAGCGCGGTGAGGAGAATCCTAGCCTCGAGACGCTGCTCGCGATCGCCATAGCGTTGGACATTGCCCCGGGGCAGTTGTTCGACTGACTGACTTCGGGATCACGGGATCAAGTGCCACTTGTGGCAACGAGCCCCCAAACTCATGAGGTAGAGACCGTTCTCATGGTCAAGCTCGCGCATGTCCAAGCGCTCCGAACGGCGCTTGTCGCTGGCGCCTCGGCAAATCAAGTGAGAAACTGCACATCGAAATCGTGATTTGCCTGCAGAAACTGCATAGAGTCGCGCTTCAATCGGTGCGGAAACTGTGACCCTGATTATCTCAAACTGCAGCAAGCGAAAGCGCGTTCCGGCCGATCCGGCGCTCCACGCTCGCGATCTGGAAAACGGGGCACCCAATGCCGTGGCCGAGGCTTGGGTCGCCCGTCTAAAGGCTACAACGCCTTCGATGTCAGCGTCAGCACTCTATGCCGGCCGCGCATTCTTTGAGGCCCGCCGAACCGCCCTCGACCTTGGGGCTTCGCTCGCCGTCGTGTCGGCCGGCCTTGGCCTAGTCGATGGCGAGACGGCTGTACCCTCCTACAGCCTGACGACTGCGCGCCGTGACCCAGACGACATCCTTAGGAAGACAACCCGCGGCGCTGCGGACTGGTGGACAGCCCTGACGGCCCTGTCTCCATTTCACTGTGATGCGTTGGAGACGGAAACCGGACCCATTCTCGCGGCCCTTTCATCTTCCTATCTCGCTCTGCTCGCGAATGACTGGGGTCAGTGGCCTGTCGAGCGGCAGGCCCGCTTGAGACTGTTCACCAAGGAGGAGCCCGCCGCTCTCCCTGAGGGGCTTCGCCAAGCGTGGATGCCCTATGACGACCGGTTGGACGCGGCTGCGGACGGCCTCGCCGGGACCCAGAGCGACTTTGCCCAACGCGCGCTGCGCCATTTTGCGGTGGTCCTGCGGAAGAGGGGTTCACTTGATGAGGATCGCGCCGCCGTCCGTCACGCCCTTGACGGATTTAGCGCTCGCCAGGTCCCAGTCCGAAAGCGCGCATCTGATGCCGACGTTCAGTCCGCTATTCGCGCCCATTGGGATGCCGTTCAGGGACGCTCCGGCGCGATGTTGCGCCACCTGCGCGATGACCTCGGCATCGCCTGTGAGCAAGGTCGATTTCGGACACTGTTCACGACCGTCGCCGCAGAGCGCAAGGGAGGTGACCAATGAAGGGCCCCAAGATTACGGTCCGGGCGCTGCGGACACGCCAGGGCGTCGACGTCGATGTCTTCGCTTTCTTCCTCCCCGGCGATCAAGTCGCGCAGATCGCCGACATCACGCGTTTACGTCGCGGTGAAGGCCAGCTCGAGGGTTTCCAACGGAAGGAAATCCGCGCGCACGTTTCTGAGATCGCCGAGTTCCTAAGTCAGGGCCCAGTACTCTTCCCCAACGCGATCATCCTCGCCCTGTCTCCGCAAGTTCGCTTCAAATCCGCCCGCGGACCGGCGGGTGAGGACGAGGCCGTGCGCAGTGGCGAGTTGCACATCCCCATCCGACCGGAAGGTCAGCGCGCGGCTTGGATTGTCGATGGTCAGCAGCGTTCGCTGGCCTTGGCGCGCGCGAAACAGGCGGACCTGCCTGTCCCTATTGTAGCTTTCTTGTCGGACGACACCGAGACCCAGCGCGCCCAGTTCATTCTCGTCAACAAGGCCAAGCCGCTGTCGCCGCGCCTGATCGACGAATTGCTGCCATCTATGGCGATGGTGCTACCCAAATCCCTGAAGGCGCGACAGCTGCCCAGCGCGCTCTGCGCCGCTCTCGCCGATACGCCAGGTTCACCGCTGAAGGGGATGATCAAACGGGAATCCCAGAGCGAGGGTCCGGTCGGCGTTATCACAGACTCAGGTCTAACCAAGGCGATCGCGGCGAACCTTCGTCCCGCCGGCGCCCTCGGCGCCTATGATCCTCAGGGCGGCATGGACGCTGCATTTCAAGCCCTTTGCACCTATTGGGGAGCTGTCCGCGACGCCTTCCCGGACGCATGGGGCAAGTCCTCCGAGGATAGCCGGCTGATGCATACGGCGGGCATCCAGGCGATGGGCGCCTTGATGGATCCGATCTGGACTCGCGCCGACGCCAGTGCGGACCCGGACACGGCGGTCGCGGAGGCTTTAGCCCGCATCGCTCCCCGCTGCGCCTGGACTGAAGGGCAGTGGGATGGCCTCGGTTGGGGCTGGGGCGACATCCAGGCCACCAGCAAGCACATCAAAGGATTGACCGAGCATCTGCTGAAACTCGACCGAGAGCTTTCGAGGCCGGCGCGATGAAGTTCATATTCGCTGACAGCCTCGACTTCGTGGATCCAGGATACGATTTCCTCAACGACCGAAACGCTCCGGGCCGCAAGCCCTATTGGGACGACGCCTATCCGCACGAGATCATGGGCTATGCGCCTTATCACGGCATGTTGGTGTCACGCGGAATCGTCGGCGACGGTCCGGTAAAGGGAAAGTACACGGAGGCCCAGGCGATGCGGTTCCGCCGCGTGGGCGCGCGCGAATTCCTTCGATTGAACACTCCGGCCTTCGCCGACCTGGCGCTGTTCGGCGACTGCGGCGCCTTCACCTATGTCGCTGAAGACGTGCCGCCTTATACCCCGGCCGACACTATGGAGTTCTACGACGACTGCGGCTTCACTCACGGCTGCTCGGTCGACCATATTATCTTCGACTTCGACGAAACGGTCGCCGGCATGGAGGGCGGCAGCGCCGAAGCGCATCGCCGGTTCGAGATCACCCTTGAGAACGCCGCTGTCTTTCACAAAGAGGCTCGGGCGTTCAAACGATTTACGCCCCTGGGCGTGATCCAAGGATGGTCTCCCGGCAGCATGGCCGAGGCCGCTCGCCGCCTCGTAGCTATGGGCTACGACTACCTAGCCATCGGCGGCATGGTTCCGCTCAAGGCTGAACAGATCAAGCGCTGCCTCGTAGCGATCCGGGATGCCGTCCCGCCCTCGACCCGCCTTCACATCCTGGGTTTCGCCAAGGCCAACGAGATCCACGAGTTCGCGCCCTTCAACGTAACCAGCATCGACACCACCTCGCCCCTGTTGCGCGCCTTCAAGGACGACAAGCAGAACTACTGGCTCGGGGACGGTCCTAGCCTGACCTACTACACGGCGATCCGCGTCCCCCAGGCGATCGAAAACCCGCGCCTTCAGCGCCATGTGCGTCAGGGGGACTTCAAGGCGGAACGGCTGACGCAGATGGAGACGAGCGCACTGGCGGCCCTGCGCGCCTACGACCACGACGATCTTGATCTCGAAGGGGTGCTTGAAACTATCCTGGAATACAACGCCGTCCTCGCGACGGGCCAAGCGTACGAACACGTCCGCACCAGCCCGACGATGGAGAAGCTGCGAGGTCGCTATCGCACAACCCTAGCCGACAAGCCCTGGCGCAGGTGCGATTGCCGAATCTGCCGCGACGTCGGCATCGAGGTGATGATCTTCCGCGCGAGCAACCGCAACAAACGACGCGGCATCCATAATCTGGGGGCCTTCAAGACCGTGGTCGACGCCCTCACCCCGCCGAAAGACAAGGCCCCATGATGACACTGAGCTTTCTCGCCGCACGCGCCCGGCAGAGTGCGGACCATGACGTCCTCACGTTCGCCGCTACGGCAGAACAGGTTCAGAGGTTCGCCGAGATCGACCGGGTCGGGCGCGACGACGCCGGCGCGCTCAGCGGCTTCCAACGCCCCCAGATCGCCGGCCACATCCGCGAGATCCGCGACTATCTTGAGACTCCCGCAGCCATCCTGCCCAACGCTATCGTGGTCGCCTTCATCGAGGGCGTCGCGGTGGAGGAGGTCGGCGACGGAATCTGCCGGGTCACGATCGATCTTTCGAACGGACCGCGCGGCCTGGTCGTCGATGGCCAGCAACGACTGACCGCTCTCAGCCTGTCCTCGCGCCAGGACTTCCAGATGTTTGTGTCCCTGATGATTTGCCGGGACGAGGCTGAACTGCGGCGTCAGTTCGTCCTGGTCAACAATACCCGGCCGCTGCCCAAGTCGCTCATCTATGAACTGCTGCCCGAGGTCGATGGGCTCCCCGACCGGATGCAGAGCCGCGCCTTGGCGGCCGATCTCACCGCTCGTCTCAACTACAGCAACGCCTCTTCGCTCAAAGGGCAGATCTACCAGCACACCAATCCATCCGGCGTGATCAAGGACACCGCCATCCAGAAGGTTCTGATGAACTCCCTCAGCGACGGGATCATGCGGCTGATGGTGACGGAGCCGAACGGCCCCAGAAAATGCTTCGATCTGATCAGCGAGTTCTTCAAGGCCGTCCAGAGTGTCTTCCCGCAGGACTGGTGGGGCCATAAGCCCGCCTCGTCGCGTCTGGTCCACGGGGCTGGTATCCAGGCCATGGGGTTTGTGATGGAGACGCTGGCTACGCTCGACAACGCCCGCACCTGGAGCGAATTCGCCAAGGGCCTCGCCGCACTCGAAGGCCGCACAGCCTGGACCTCGGGCTCCTGGGATTTCGGCAACGGCGACGCTCGGCATTGGAAGGCGGTCAACGTCACCTCCAGCGACGTAGCCCTGCTCACCAAACATGTGGAGAGCATCGTGCGGCGCGATATCCGGGCACGCAAAGTCGCTGCGGCACAGGCTGCTGACGCTCAACCTGATCTGCTCAAAACCCTCGACTCATGATCTTGTCTAGCTGACGCCATGTATGAACTGACCAAACAATTCCGCTTCGACTGCGCCCACACCCTCGAACGTGTCGTCGAGACCGAGGGCAGCCGGCGCATTCATGGTCATTCCTACCGCGCCCAGGTGACGCTGCGCGGCAGGCCGGATCCGGTGAGCGGCATGATCATCGACACCTCCCTACTGGCCATGAAGCTGGGCCAGGCGCGCGACGCCCTCGACCATCGCTTCCTCGACGAGATCAATGATCTCGGCCCCGGGACGATGGAGAACCTGTGCGCCTACATCTGGCGCAAGCTCGAGGACGACATCCCGACCCTCTTCAGCGTGACAGTGCTGCGGGACTCCACCGAAGATCAGGTCACCTACTTCGGCGAAGCGGCATGAGCGGCGCCCTGGTGCTTTTCTCGGGCGGACAGGACTCGGCCACCTGCCTGGCGTGGGCGCTCGACCGGTTCGAACGCGTCGAGACTATCGGTTTCGACTACGGCCAGCGACATCGCGTCGAGCTCGACGCGCGGTCGGTCGTCCTCGATCGCATCCGGACCTTCAAGGACTGGGGTAGAAAACTCGGCGAGGACCGGATCCTTAGTCTCAGCGTCCTGGGCGAGATCAGCGACACCGCCCTGACCCAGGACGTGGAGATCTTCACTTCAGCCTCGGGCCTGCCGAACACCTTCGTGCCCGGCCGCAATCTGTTGTTCCTCACTTTCGCCGCCGCCATCGCCTACCGGCGTGGTCTGAAGCATGTCGTGACGGGGGTTTGCGAAACCGACTACTCTGGATATCCGGACTGCCGGGACGACACGATCAAGGCGCTGCAGGTCGCCATCAACCTCGGCATGGAATCCCGGCACGTGCTCGAGACGCCGCTGATGTGGATCGACAAGGCGCAGACCTGGGCGCTAGCCGACGCGCTCGGCGGCGCTGAACTCGTCGAGTTGATCCGCGCCGAAACCCTCACCTGCTACAAGGGCGAAGCCGAGACGATGAACGCCTGGGGCCGAGGCTGCGGCGAGTGCCCCGCCTGCGACCTGCGCCGCACCGGCTTCGAGCGGTGGTCAGCCCAGCACAGACCCTGATGAGGCTTTCCCTCACAATCTAGGCTACCCGTCCGATTTCCCTTTTCCTCTCCGGCTTGTGCGACGAAAACTGCGCTCGGGGTGGAAGTATCATTGGTCGATTCGCGGATTAAAGTCGGAATGCTCGTCGCCCTACCTGGGCGGCGCGGAGCAGCGACCGTCGTCTCGACGGACGGCGCGCGATGCGATCTTGCAGTCTTTCATTCGATTGCTGACGTAAGGGTCGAGACCGGCTCGATCTCCGGATTGGATCGCGTCGCCCTGGGTCCGGAAACGAGGGTCTATGTCGAAACCGAAGCGGGATGGCGCGTGGGTCGCGTAAAGGCCTACGATTACGCCACGGCGCCCTGGGTCACCTATACGGTCAGGTTCCCCAACGGCCGTGTCGCAGAACTGACCGAGGACCGGCTCAGGGTCCGGGTGTTCGAGGCTTTTGGAGATCCCTGCGAGGTCCTGACCAGTGGCGGCGGCGAGAGCCAGTTCCTGCATGACCGTCGTTGGGGCGCCGTCGAAACCGGCGTCTCACTCAAGGCGGCCGCTCAAGGGCTTACCGGCCTGCTCTCCGCCAGCATCGAGATCGTTCCCCACCAGGTTTCGGCGGTCCGACGGATCCTGACCGACCCGGTGCAACGCTACCTCCTCGCCGACGAGGTCGGCATGGGCAAAACCATCGAGGCAGGCGCCGTCGCAAGGCAGTGTCTGATCGACGACCCAAACCGCAATGTCTGGGTGCTAGCGCCCTCCGCTCTGGTGGAGCAGTGGTCGGACGAACTCTCTCTTCGCTTCGGCCTCGGTTCGCCGCAGGTCAGGATCTTTGCGCACGGCGAAGCCTTGCCGATGGCGAAGCCGGATCTCCTGATCGTCGACGAGGCTCACCACCTGGTCGAGGATCCGAACCGCCTTGCAGAGTTCGTAGGCCTTGCGCACAGCGCCCCCCGCCTCTTGCTGCTCTCGGCGACACCGGCGCTCGGTGACGCGCGTCATTTGCTGTCGCTCCTGCACATTCTCGATCCCAGAGCCTACGCGCCGACGGACGGGTCCAAACTCCGCGATCGGCTGGGTCTCAGCCGGGAACTCGGTCGGCTGCTGATGTCGCTCGACGAAGGCGCGCCCGTTTTCTTGCTCAGGAGAACCGTTCAGCAGTTGGCGGACCGTCTGCCCGACGATGCGGTGATCGACACGGTTCGCCAAATCTCGGAGCATGAGGACCAGTTTCGGGACGCCATCGGCGGCTTGCGTCAGCACCTCGCCGATACATATCGGGTTCACCATCGCCTGATCCGCGCGAGACGACGTGACGCCGCCATCTATTTCCACGATCGCGGCGCTGTAGACGGAACTGTTCGCAGGCATCTTCGCGTCGAGGTCGATGAGGACCAACGGTGGCCTGATATCCTCCACGCGATCGAGGACTGGCGCGACGAGCTCAAATCCGACCTGTCCGAAGTGATCCAGAGACAGGCCGCAGGACGAGAGTTGATCACAGTTCTCGATGGCCTGTCGTCGGGACGTCGCATTCCCTCCGAGGCGACCGCCGTCCGTTTTGCCCACACGCTCGACAGCGACCCCGGCGCACGGCCCCTCAGCGTCGTTGCGATCGAAGTGCTTCAGTCCGCCGTCAGGCAACTCAAGGCCGCCGGCCAGAAGACGCCCAAGATCGTCGCATTCGCCACCGAACAGGAGCGTGCGGTCGAGGTGCACACCTTGTTCGGCCCGCACCAGACGTCCGCCCTCCTCCTCACGCGCGACACCCAGCCCTCCGACGCCAAGGACCGGGTCACCGCGTTCCGGGAAAGCCCTGACGCCGAGATCCTGATTTGCGACCGGTCGGGAGAAGAAGGACTGAACCTCAATTTCGCTGACGGCATCGTGCACCTCGACCTGCCGTTCTCGGTCACGCGCATGGAGCAACGGATCGGCCGCCTCGACCGCTTCGGGCGGACCAAGGGCGCGATCCAGCAGAGGGTGGTCTTGGCGACGGACGACGACGCCAGTCCCTGGGCTGCGTGGCTGGATGTCCTCGCCGATGGTTTCGGCCTGTTCGAGCATTCGACGAGCGACATCCAGTTCGCTCTGGATCGCCTTGAAGGGGACCTCGCTCAGGCCTTCCTGGAGCGCGGCGCTGAAGGTCTTCGCGAGCGTATTCCCTGGGTTCGCGAGCAGATCGCCGCCGCCCGCTCCGAGGCTGACGAACAGTACGCGCTCGACGCGTTCGCTCTCGCGGATGGCGCCGAGGCAATGTCGCAGTCCATCGAGGATGCAGAAGGCGACGAGGCCGATCTGCAGGCGCGAACCGAGCACTGGCTTCTCTCCGCTCTGCAGTTCCGTCAGGTCGGCAAGACCGCGGATCAGCTTCGCTACTGCTGGACGCCGAGCACCCTCGTGCCTCGAGAGCCCTGGGAGAACGAGTTCGGCCTCACCTCTCAGACGGCCATGACTTGGCGTCGTCGGATCGCCATGCGGCAGACGGTCGGTCTGCTTCGCCCCGGGTCCCAGATGCTGGACGCTATGGAGAGGCACCTCCGGTGGGACGATCGCGGATCGGCGTTCGCGACCTGGCGCATCGATCCCTCGTTGTCTCGCTCGGGCGTCGCATGGGCGGGATTCCGCTTTTGCTTCGTCGTCGAGCCTGCGCTTGACGCCGACACGGAGGTCTTCGGCAGCGTGGATCGATTTGGCGTCTCCCGCAGGGCTCAAGGCTTCCTTCCGCCCTGGTCGCACCGGTTCCACATCGACGTCGACGGTGCCGTCGCATCTGATGCCCACGAGACGATCCTGGCGCGGCCCTACTCGAAATCCCCAGACGCCGCCGGCGCCCGGGACATCAATCTGACGAGTCGACCTGATCTGTTCGAACGCATCGCGCCGATGTCGCTGCTCAGAGACCGGTTGCAATTCGTAAGAGGGCTTGCGGAGGACAAGCTCCGGTCCGACCCGGGTTTCACGAGCCGAGTGTCCCTCGCCATTGTTCAGGCACGCCAGGATCAGCAGCGCCGCGAGCGTCTTGAGGCCGGCGAAGACGCCACGCTCTCACGAACCCTTCAGCGGGCTGTCGAAGCACCGCGACTTCGCATTGATTCTGTTGGTTTTATCGCACTCTCTGGTTCGACGCCGGAGTCGCTGTGACGCGATTGACCGACCATGAGGCCTTCCAGGCCCTGCAAGCGCACATCGCCAAGCCTTCCGAGGAACCGTGGAGCGCCGCGAGCCCGGCCATCGACCGTCTGCGGCAGGCCTGGCGTCTGGGTGCCGATCGCTCGCAACTCGAACTCGCCGTGCTTCTTCGCCAGGTGCTCGTGCGCGAGGCCAGCCAACGACAAAGCGGCTCGGCGCGGCTGCTCATGCCGTCGGGTTCCCCCCTTGACGGTTTCGACCTCGGTCGGGTCGGCCTCGAAGCCTCGCCGCTCAGCGGCGGCCAGCTCCTGTCCGCGCGCGCCTGGCGTCCGGATTGGACTGCCGACGATACCGATGACGGGCTAGAGGCTTACGCCTCGTCGGAAGCCTGGAAGCGGACCGACTTCGGCTCAGTCGCCGAGGGGGATCCCTTCCTCGGTCAGGTCGGTCACTCCGCGTACCAGAGCGTCGGACAGCGGGCGGCGGTCAGAGCCGCCTTGACCACGCCACCTGGCGCCAGCCTGACCGTGAGCCTGGCGACCGGCGAAGGCAAAAGCCTCATCTTCCAACTCGCCGCCCGCCTTGGCTTCTCCGACGGCATTCGCGGTCTCGTCGTCGTCGTGACGCCCACGGTCGCGCTGGCCATCGACCACGAGAACGCAGCGATCGAGAAGGGCTTCTCCGGGCCGATTGCGTACCGCGGAGGCGACGACACGAGCAACGCCCAGTTGATTCAGTTGATCCGCGACGGTCGTCAGACACTGTGCGTCGCCTCTCCAGAGGCCATCTGCGGTCCTCTCAGGGCCTGTCTCGGCGAGGTCGCCGACCGAGGCGATCTGAGCGCCCTGGTGATCGACGAGGCGCACCTGGTCGATGCGTGGGGCACGGGGTTCCGCACGGAGTTCCAGTCGCTGTCGGGCGTCCGGCGGGACTGGATCGCGCGTGCACCGTCTCACCGAGCGATGCGTACGCTCCTCCTGTCCGCCACGCTGACGCCACCCTCGCTACAAACGCTTGAAGCTCTCTTCTCCGGCCCTGGCCCGTTCGAGGTTCTGAGCGCGCTGAGACTGCGCAGCGAACTGGACTATCGGGTCGTGCCACCAACGCCGGCGAGCCTTCGAGACGACCGGGTGGTCGAGGCGCTGAGGCATGCGCCACGCCCGGCGATCCTTTACGTCACCCGGGTCGCGGATGCCGAAGCCTGGCGAGTGCGGCTCAAGGCCGAAGGGTTCTCGAACATCGCCATGGTCCACGGCGGCACGGCCGCCACGGCGCGGGAACAGGTGCTCAAAAGGTGGCGCGCCGGAGACCTGGACCTCGTCGTCGGCACCTCCGCCTTCGGCGTCGGCATCGACTATCAGCACGTCAGAACAGTCCTGCACGCCTGCATTCCCGAAACGCTGGACCGATACTACCAAGAGGTCGGGCGCGCCGGCCGGGATGGACGCGCTGCCCTGGCGCTGATGTTGCCTGCCCTCGGAGACGAGAGCGTCGCCCAGAAGCTCAGCGACGTCATCGTCATCAGCGTGAAGCGGGGCCTGCAGCGCTGGACGTCCATGTTCGATCGCCGCCTTGGCCTCGACGCGCCTGACACCTATCTGTTGCCGCTCGACGTCGCACCGAGCCAGGAGGCCGACGACATCGACATGCAGGGTGAGCGCAACAGTGACTGGAATGCCCGCGTGCTGGCCTTGATGGCGCGGGCCGGCCTGGTCGAACTGCTCGGCCCGCCGGTCTGGGACGGCAATCGGGTCGGCCCGCACGAGCGCGTCAGGATCCTGGATTTCGAACACAGCCGGGAAGAGACTTGGCGTGACCGCGTGGAACCCGTCCGGCTTTCACTCCACAGGGCGGGTGCGGGCGACTTGCAGCGGATGAAGGATTTCGTACGCCAGCAGGACTGCCCGTCACCCGCCCTGCTGAATCTTTACGACTGCGGCCCCGAAGCACAAGCCTGCGCCCGCTGCGCCAAATGTCGTCCGCAACCAAATGCTCGGGCGCCGTCCCAGCCCCGCCTCGAGCCTCTCAATCCCTGGCCCACATCCTCCCTGCTGTCAGAGACGCTTTCGGGGCTTTTGGATCACAACCGCAGAGCCGTGGTCTGGTACGACCCGCTTGCCGCAGATCGCGGTTTCCGGAGACGTTTGCGAGGGTGCTTCGAAGCCCTTCACGACTGCGGCGTTCAGAGCTTCGGGCTGGTGGCGACAAGCGCGACCATTGACGACGCCGTGACGACCGTCGGAGTCGATCGCGTTCTCTTCGTCAGTCGGGTGGATCGGCACACGCGCCGGCGTCTACCTCGCGGCCCTGAAGTGCTGATCCTCGGCTCGGGTGAAACGCTGGATCGGACGATCCTGGAACCCCGCGCCCTCGGCCTCGAGCGGGTCATTTTCATGCCGCGCGACACGCTCGACCCGGACAGGCCGGGCGTCTACCTAAGCGCCACCTATGCGGGTAGGCAGTATGACTTTAACACCTTCTATTCAAGGCTGACCGTATGAGTGTGATCAGCCGCCTTGAAGCCATGCCCACTCGCGTCCGCCTTCTCGTGTCCGTGCTCGCGGAACGGCCATCTGGCGAGACTGAGGAGCGTCTGTTGGGACTGTGCTCTCCGCAGTCCCTCAGGCGCGAGGTGAAGGACCCCACTTCTGTCTTCAGAACCACGCTCTTGACCGCCAAGGATCTTGGCCTCGTCGTCGAAGCGGAAGGGAGGCTGCAGGCCAATCTCAAGACCGCCGGCAAGTCCTCCAACACTGAGGCCGCCGTCTTCAGTCAAATCGAAGCCGCGCTGTTATCGACAGACGATGGTCTGGAAGACGAAGAAGCCTTCGCAAAGGCCATGGCCTGGTTTCTGATGCAATCGCCCCGACACCCCTTGCCCTTCGCCACAAACTACAAGCCGAAACTCGAGCAGCAACTCCATTCGGACTCCGGCGCGCCCTTCGACCTGACCAGTGGCGATCGCTGGAACACGTTCACCTATTGGATCCGCTATCTCGGATACGGGCAGGTTCTGGCCAACCGGGCGGTCGTTCCGGATCCCACCGATGCTGTGCGCCGCCACCTGACCTCCGCGATGGGTGGGGCGCCGGACCTGCCGATTGGCGCCTTCCTGGCGAACCTCGCATCCGCGGTCGTCGTATTCGAGCAGGGGCGCGTACGTCGTGTCATCGAGTCTGAAGCCAAGCCGGGGTTCGAGCGCGAGCCCCAGCGACTTTCCAAGTCGACGAGTTTCGCGCTTCTGCGCCTCGAGCGTGAGGGACTGATCCGGCTGCGCAATCCGTCGGACGCCGAGGCCGTGACCCTTGACCTCGGAGCCGACCCGACGCGCCGCGTCAGCCATATTGGTCTTGTGGGAGGCCAGGCATGACGATGCCGCTTTGCTGGACCCCAAGAGAGGTCCTTCAGATCATCAATACCGAAGCCGAGGCGATCCCGTCTGTGGTTTTCCGGGCCGTCCACTCTGCCCGCGAACTGCGGGTGAGCGGCTTCATCGGCACGAACTTTCATGAACTGCAACCGAACCACTTCAGACCGATAAGCCAGGATGGATTGCTCGCGGAGTTTCTTCGCCCAGAGGCGCCCTATTCCCGCTTGGTGGTCTACGGCCGGTCAGGTTCGGGAAAGTCGCACCTGATCCACTGGCTGAAGCTCAACATCCCGACGACATCCGACCGCCTCGTCGTCGTCGTGCCCAAGGCTGGCACCAGCTTGCGCGCCATCCTGGAAATGTTGATCGGCGAGCTTCCCGTAGACCGACAGGAGTCGTTCCGGGACGCGCTGTCGCGTACGGGCGAAGCGGTCGCGACCCGGCAAGGACAGAAGGAACGGCTCCTCAACGAGATCGCATACGCCATCGGCGAACTCGAGCCGTCCGAGCACAGTCTCGACCGAGATCTGGAGGCCGAACTGATCAAGAACGTGCCTTACCTCTTCCAGGACGTCCATTTCCGGCAGAAGCATTTCTACGCCGACGGCAACCTCATCGCCGATCTGGTCGATCACGTCTTCGCCGCCCCGTCCGCCTACAGGCCGGCGGAGCAGCGGCGCATGTTCACCCTCGCCGACCTGCCGATCGATCCGATTGACTTCAAGGACGCCGCAGCCTTGGCGCAGACGGCGCTGCAGTATCTCTATTCGATCCCAGGCGCGCCCGAAATGGCCGTGGACATGCTCAACCGCTGCCTCGAGCTTGCGATCAGTCGAACATTGAGTTTCTCCGGCGACCGCCTCGTCGAACTGATGGTCACATTGCGACGACACCTCAAGGAGGACGGACGCGAACTCGTCCTGCTGATCGAGGATTTCGCGCGGGTCCAAGGCCTCGATCGGGCGCTGCTTCAGGCCATGATCGACCAGGGACAAGACAGCAGCCTCTGCAAGCTGAGATGGGCGATCGCCGTCACGACAGGCTTTTTCGAGCAGGTTGTCGACACCGTCTACACGCGCATCACCCATTTCGTGAACATGGACCGTTCGACGGCTCGCGCTGACGTCGATCTGCTGGACCAAGCGGGGCTCGCGGCGTTCGCAGGCCCCTACCTTAATGCGGTGAGGCTGGGACCGAACGGACTTCAGGCGTGGGAAGCGCAGGGCGTCGGCGCGCGACTTCCGAATGCCTGCGAGGAGTGTCCGTTAAAGACGGGGTGCCACCAGACGTTCGGACATACGCCCGCGGGACACGGGCTCTTCCCCTTCACGCCCAAAGCGCTTTGGAACATGGCGCAGCGGGCCGACGATCAACTCGTGGAGGCGTTCAATCCGCGAACGCTCCAAACCGGCGTTCTCACGCCGGTGCTTGACGACTACGGTCCGAGTCTGCCGGCAGGCGAGTTCCCGCCTCCGGCCCTGCTCGAACGCCTGGGCGGCTTCAGAGCCTTCGACGCGGCGGCCCGGAGCGAGCTCAGGCGTCGTGCTGGAGCGGAGGAAGGACGTGTCGGCGCCTTCCTCGAACTATGGGATGGCTCCGGTCGTCCGTTGAACCTGCCACAGGACCTGCGAGAGGCGTTCGGCATTCCCACCCTGGGCGATGTGGCGGACGCCCCAGGAGACGAGACCGACGACATCGCGGCGAAGCCGGTCCTTGCGCCGCCCGCGAGCGGCCGCAAGCTCACGAGAGAGGAGGTCGAACTGGAGGCCTGGGCCAGGGGCGAGTTTCTGGACAAGGCGCCCGACACGCTGCGCCCGATGATTTTCGAGGCCGTTGCCGACGCGATCGATTGGGATGACCTGGGATTGGAGAAGTCGCGGTTCTGCGGAAACGAGGCCGACCGAATGTTCCGTAGACGCTCGATCGTGTTCGACCGTCAAGGCACGACCGAACTTGCGCTGCCCCTCACCCTGCGTATCCCGCATGCTGGTGCAGATGCCTCAGAACTGGACCGCACGGTGGTGGGGCTTTCCGGCCTTGTCCGTGCGAAGCAACACGGCAGCTGGGACTTCGTTGGGGGTTCCGAGGCGCTCGCCGCTTACCTGGAAATTCTCTCGAGTTGGAAGGCTGACGTCGAAGGGCAACTAAGGGCGTTCACGGCCCCGCAACCGGGTTGGGATCTCGTGACAGCAGCCATCGAGCTGCTGGCCGTCCAGGCCGTATTGAGCGGCCGCGTGAAAGCCGAGGCGGATACGGTGTCTGACGTCAGCGCGATACTCGCCGAAAAGCCAGGCGACGCTTCGGCGATGACCCAGCCCCTCAGCCAACTGAACGACGGGATCAATCACCGTCATAGCGATCTCCGCGGTGTCGTCCGTGCGCTGAACTCCGGAAGCAAGGGCGGCGAGGTCGGCACGCTGATCAGTCCGACGCGCATCGCATCGACGCTCCGTCGTCTTAGAAGCGATGGCTGGCGCCTGAAGCAGACACCCCCGGCGCAAACGAAGGCGGATCAGTTCCCGAGGATCTCGGTTGCCTATCAGAAGGCCAAGGACGCCCTCGAGGCTGCCTGCGACGAGGAACGTGCTGCGCGGCTCCAGTGGCTCGACGAAATGGAGGCGGCGTTCGGAGTCGACGCAAAGCGGGCGGCCATCATCACGTCTCTCAGGCAAACCCGCGATGCGTTCGCCGACGAGGGGTTGGCCGGACGGACGACGGCGAAATTGGACGAAGCCTTGAACACGTTCCAGACCGTCCTTTACGACGATGCCGTCCAATCAGCCCGCTCCTTGCGGACGGTGGAGGACCCGGTCGCGAGCTTGCCGACATACGCCAGAGCACGGTCGGGAGCCCTCGTCGGCGGGCGTGATCTGATAACCGCTGCGACCGCGTTCCTGAACCAGGGGCAAGGCTACCTCGCGGAACAGGCCAACCGCATCAATGCCGAGGATGAGGGCGTCCTGCGCGACATCCAGACGATCGAAGGTGCGCTCGAGACCATTTCGGACGCCCTTCTGGAGTGGGAGGCGTCCGATGCTGCTTGACCAGGCACAGCAGTTGCGCACCGCGCTCGACCGGCATCGCGAACTCAAGAAGGCGAGCGGCAAGGCATCGGTCTTTCGCTCCCGCGCAGTCCAGTTCGGCCCGCTCGCGACCGATCTGACCAAGGCCGAAGACGTCCGTCGCGCCCTGCTGGCGGAGGGCGTGGAGGTCCGGGCCCCAAGCCCCCTGCCCCAGGCCCGACAACAGGCCCAAACCTTGCTGGCGAAGTTCCGCGACGACCGCGACAGTCTGTCCGACGCAGACCCCGCCATCCGTCACGCGTTCACCGGCGCGTTGAAGTCGGCCATCGCAGAGTCAGGAAAGACCTCTTCCGAGGCTTGGCGCGCGATGGTCGTCGCCAAGGCGGACATCGCGGCCCTCGACCAGGTTCTGAGCGCCCTCGAAAACCTTTCCGCCTACGCCGGAGCAGTCGCCCGCATTCGCCAACTCGATGCGATCTTGATCGGCATCCGTGACACGATCCCTGAGGCCGGCGCCGTCAAGGAAAGGCTCGACGCCCTCAACGCTGCCGTGAAGGCCCGATCCGAAGCGATCGGCGCCATTGAAGGCGGAGATGTCCCACCCACTGTGCTCGCCTTCTTGCGCAAGGTCGCACAAGGCGGCGCCGGCCTGGACGACTTCACCGTGGACGTCAGGGACTGGCTGGTTGCGAGAAACCTCCTTGCGGGATTCCGGATCGTTCCACAAAGGTCGGCGTCGTAGTGAGCTCTCTCGACCTTCTCGACGCGATCGAGCGCCTCGAAATGGAAGCCCTGCGGTGGGGTTTCGTCGACGGAAACCTGACAGAAGACGAGGCGACGGCCCTGGCCGCCGAGATCCTCGGTGGCGGCCCTGTCGGCGACGATGCGATCGAGGACCTCCTTGATCGACGCCTGATCCTGGAAGTGCGAGGCGTGGGTGACGAGATCGCGTATCGGTCCCGCTTCGCGGAGACGGTTCGCCTGCTCAGCCGCCTCCGGCAGCAGTTCGATGGGCGGGCCTGGACGACGGCGCCCCGTCTCGTGTCGGACTTTCGCGTCGACTATAGGCAGCGGCGCTATCCTCGACGCGACCGGACCGCGTCGGACGTCCTGACGCGGATCGACCCGGCGGCCTCTCTCCAGAGACGGGCGATCTGGAGCGCGTTCACGGGTCCGACCGACATGGATCTCGCTGATTTCCAGGAAGCGGCCACCGAGCGGTTGCTCAAGGCTCGCGGCGACGCGGGCGTCATCGTGACGGCCGGCACAGGCTCCGGGAAGACCCTGGCCTTCTACCTTCCGGCCATGACGCGCGTCGCAGAGGCGGTTCGCCCGGGAGAGTTCTGGGTCAAGGTCCTCGCCGTCTATCCTCGTACCGAGCTTCTGAAAGACCAGTTCTCGGAGGCGTTCCGCCTGCTGCGCAAGGCTGACGGGGCTCTGGCCCAAAGCCGTCCGGTCTCCATCGGCGCCTTCTTCGCCTCGACCCCTCGCCAGGCGACGATGAAGGACGTCGCCGATGCGAAATGGCGCAAGCTGGGCGATGCGTACGTCTGCCCCTGGCTGCCCTGCCCTGCCTGTGGCGACAGGTTGATCTGGCGCGGCGAGGACATCACGGAGAAGCGCGAGAGGTTGGTCTGCGCTTCGGTCTCCTGCCATGCGTCGATACCCGAAACCCAGATCGTCCTGACACGCAATCGGCTGATGGACGCCGCGCCCGACGTCCTGTTCACGACCACGGAGATGCTCAACCAGCGGCTCTCCGACCTGAAGGCTCGCCGCCTGTTCGGCGTGGGCCGCCCCTTCCAGCAGCGACCGTTCTTCGCCCTGCTGGATGAGGTTCACACCTATACCGGGGTGGCCGGCGCTCAGGCGGCCCTCACCCTGAGGCGCTGGAAGCATGCCTTGAACGCGCCGATCGTGTACGCGGGACTTTCCGCCACGCTTCGAGAGGCCCCGCGGTTCTTCGCCGATCTCGTAGGATTGCCGCCGGGAGCGGTCGACGAGATCACGCCCGGCGACTTGGTCCAGGAGGGCGGCGAGTATCAGATCCTTCTGCGAGGCGATCCGGCGTCCCAGACATCACTTCTGTCGACCTCCATCCAGAGCCTAATGCTGCTCGCCCGGATGCTGGACCCGCTCGAAGGCGGTCGCTCGGGCGGGGCCTTCGGCAGTCGCCTGTTCGCGTTCACCGACAACCTCGACGTCATCAATCGGCTCTTCGACAGTTTCCGCGATGCGGAAAGCCTCGACCCCTTCGGGCGCCCTCGCCCGGGCGACCTCCCCCTGGCGGCCCTGCGTGCACCGACCGCGGACTTCACGACACGCCGGCGCCGAGATCGGGACGGCCAGGTCTGGGCGGCGGCGGATGCGATCGGTCGGGGCGTTACCGCGCCGCTCGTCATCGGACGCACAACCTCAGCCGACAGCGGCGTACAGGCCGATGCGGACGTGATCATCGCCACCGCCGCCCTTGAGGTCGGCTACAATGACGACCGTGTCGGCGCCGTCCTTCAGCACAAGGCTCCGAAGGACGCAGCCTCCTTCCTGCAGAGGAAAGGACGTGCCGGACGCCGCCGCGGGATGCGGCCCCTCACGGTGACCGTGCTGAGCGATTACGGACGGGATCGCGTGGCTTTCGAAGCCTACGAGCATCTCTTCGATCCCGCCCTGCCGCCGCAACGCCTCCCCGTCGAAAACGACTACGTGCTTCGGATGCAGGCGACCTACGCCCTGTTCGACTGGATCGCGGATCGAAGCCGGGCGCCGTGGGGCTGGTCCTGGGACGTGCTGAGCCGCCCCTCAGGCTCGAAGACGACGCCTCTGCGCGAGGCCGCCAAGACCCTGCTGCTTAAGGTGGTCGAAGGCCACGCCGCGACCCTGGCCGATCTCGGCGCCTACCTCAAAGGCGCGCTGCAGATCGACGAGGCCGCTCTGCGGAGCCTGCTCTGGTCTCCTCCCCGGTCAATCCTTCTCGAGGCCGCGCCAACGCTTCTCCGACGGCTTCATCGAGATTGGGCGAAGGCTCACCCTGTCCCGCCGAGCCTTCTCGACATCCAGTCGGACTATCATCCGCTGCCCGATTTCGTCGCCCGGACCCTCTTCAGCGATCTGAACCTTCCGGAAGTGATCGTGGACATTCCCGCCGCGACCCGGCGAGACGCGGCCAAGCAGAGCAACATGCTCATCGCTCAGGCCCTGACGGAACTCGCCCCAGGACGGGTCACCCGTCGCTTCGCCACAGAACACGGCCACCTACACCATTGGTCCCCCCTGGATCCCGACCTGCCCGAGCAGGATGTGCCGATCGGCCAGTTCACTGGCGCTTCCGAGGAAGTCGGACTGTTCGGTCCGCCAGGCGCGAGCGTTCGGGTCTACCGGCCGTGGAGCATTCCGCTGCACCACGCGCCGCGACACGTGGCGGGTCCGACATCGAATGCAAGGCTTAACTGGGCGAGCGAGTTCATCCCGTTCGGCGAGCCGGTCGCGATCGATCTCGGATATCGCAATCCGTGGCGGGACCAGATCACCGGGGTGTCGGCCTACCTGCACAGGTTCCGAAGTCACGTCGCCGTGCGGCGCTATGCGCCTTCGGGCGAGGCGCTCCTCCGTCGCGTCGGCAGCGATCGCCGCATCCGCTACCGCTTCACGGACGACGAGGGAAATCCGGCGGCTGTGGGCTTTGAGATCGATGTGGACGCGCTCGCGCTTGACCTCAATTTCGGCCTGATCGAGACGCGTTGGCGCCATCTGCCCGAAAGCGTCCTGTCGGGATGCAGGCTGGCTTACTTCCGGCACCGTCTCCTTGCGGACGATCTGCTTCCGGATGATATCGACGCCTTTCAGAGGGACTGGCTGCAGCAGATCGTCATCGGAGCCGCCATCGCCCGCGCTGCTGCGACAGGGGAGAGCCTCGCCGGCGCTGCCGCCGCTCTGTTGGGCGGGCACGACGCGGCGCAGCATCTCTCGAGAACGGTCGATGCGATCTTCCAGACGCCTGGGGTCGCGGACGATCCAGCCAGCGCCGGAGATGACGAGGCCGCCATGGCGACAGCCGCGGATGGAGGGCATGCGAGCGCCCAGGCGCAGACCCTGACCGACGTCCTTCGCCGTCCGGAGGTTCTGGCTCGCCTGAGGGATCTGGCGCAGGAGTTCGATGCGCCTGACCCGACCCTGTTCGGCCGATGGATCCGCGACACCTTCGTCAGCACCATGGGGGAAGCTCTCCTTCAGGCCTGCGCCAGCCTGGCGCCGCGCCACGTCTCGACCGATGCGCTTGTCGTCGATGTCGAGATCGGGGACGCGGCGCGTCTCTGGGTGACCGAGACGACCCTTGGGGGCGCCGGCGTCCTGCAAGCGATCGTGGATCGGATCGTCCAGGAGCCGAGAGCTCTTTCACGGGCGCTCGAAGCGGCGCTGGCGCCGACCGACCTCGAACTCGCGGCGAGCGGCCTGGAGACCTTCGTCGGGCTTCTGCGGGACGATCCCGAAGTAGCTGCGGCGACGCAAGGTCTCAGGTCGGAGACGACCTATGCACCCCGTGAGGCGCAGCGGAGGATCCTCTACAGCCTTCTGGACGACAGGGGGCTGACCGTCGGTCATGCGCTGAGCGTGTCTCTGAACGCACGACTGCTCACGCCAGGAGCGCGGCCGGAACTCGACCCGCTGCTCGCCGACCTGTTGGTGCGCTGGATTGATCTAGAGCGCGCGACTGGCGTCGCGATCAGCGTTCGGGAGATCTCGTTCGTCTTCGCCCTGTCCGAAGACCTGCGCACTCGGGTCGCCGCGGCGACCGGAGTGGCGGGACAACTGCAACCCGCCGACGCAGCGCAGATCCTCAGCAATCTCCTGTGGCCCCGAGGCGTCCAGATCTCTCAGCAGGCCTTGCAGTCCTACAATCGGTTCACCCAGCGCCGCAGCACCGATCCCAGAATGGCCCGCGCCCTTCTCGACCGGACCGGACAACGGGTGCCCCTCGATCAACCGAACTGGCAGGCCACGGCCGCCCGCGTTCTCGCCGAGGACGGAGCCGTCGAGGTTTCCATGCCGATCGCCGGCGCTGACCAACTCCGCACGGCGCTGGTCGAACTTCTCATCACACCTGTCGACATCGGTTATCTGCAGTTCTTCCCGAAGCTCGAGCGCACGGAACGCCAGGGCGATACACTGATCGTCACCCTCGTCATTCAGGAGCAGGTATGACCTCGCGCGACCTGACTGGACCCGGCCAGACCCGTGCCATCCGAGACCTTTTGCAGTCGCTGTTCGCAGTCGAACTGATCAAGCCGAGCAAGCGGCTCTGGATCGGGTTCGGGTGGATCACGGACATCGAAATCCTGGACAACGAGGCTCGGCAGTTCGCGGCCCTTTGTCCGGATTGGCCCGTCTCGATGATCCGGTTGTCCACGATCCTGGCCACGCTCGCGGAACGCGGTTGCGAGATCGTTATCCTGATCAGAGATCATCCTCACAACGTCAGCTTCATCGAGAAAATGCAAAAGCTCGACCTCGGGAACTCGGTTCGGATCAAGGTGGCTCCGGACTTCCATGAGAAGGGCCTTTTGTCGACCGACTACGTCCTGTCGGGCTCGATGAACCTCACGTGGAACGGCATCACCGTGAACGACGAGCACATTCTGCTGAGGACCGATCCGGCTTCGGTCGCGGAGAGACGCCTGCAGCTCGAGGAAAAATGGAGCGACGTCGTTGCTGGCTGAAACGCTCGAAGCCTCGCAGGCCTCACTTGACGCATTTCGGGATGCGACCGGCCGTCCCAACCTGGCGCCGGATCATCTGGTCCTCGAATCCACGGCCCTGGACGACGCCTTCCCTGGCGCCCTGCTCGTCTGGGACCGAGGAGCTGATCGCGTGCCGGTCTTCTACGCCGTGGCCTCGAACCATCGGCAATGGCGCCAACTGCGCCCCCTATTGCTGGCCTTCGCGGGTCCGACGCTGACGGACTTTTCGGGAGCCCCGCGCCTGCTCAACCGGGCGCTGCCTCACGAAGCCCATCTCGCCGCCCACAACCCGGCGGCCGTGGCCCGTCTCGTGCCTCATCCGGGAACGGCGCCTTCCGCTCTTCGCGCCCTGGCCCGGCTTCGCGCCACCCTGGCAAGGGCTCCAGCCCACGGCGAAGCGGCCCCGGACTCCACGGGGCGGATGCTCGCTCTGGTTCGCGATCACCTGAACAATCTGGCGATCGATGCTGCGCTGGAAATCCTCGACCAGTGCCGTCGCGAACACCGTTTGGATGCGCTCAATCTTCGCTTCCTCGAGATCGAGATCCTCGCGACGGCGCGGGACTGGACGAAAATCGCATCGGCCCCTTACTTCGACAGCCTGCTGCTTACCCGACGCCCACCCGCCGTCACAGCAGCGCTGCTCGAGGCTCTTTACCGCACCGCATCCTCTGCCGGCGATCTGACCCTGGACGCCTATCGATCGGCCGTTCGGCACAGGGCCCAGGATCTCATCCGGCTGCCGGCGCCTGCGACACTCGACCAGGGCGGATGGCGGCTCTACGCGCTGGAGGCTCTCTCCGGCTCGCCCCGCGCAAAATCGCTGGCCGAGGCCGCTGTAGCTTCCGGCCACGATCTGGCAGACCTCATGAGCGCCGTCGTCGCTCTCGCCCGCGAAGCGCCGGACGAACCGATCCCGCCGGCCCTCCCGGCGCCGGTCGAAGCTGCGGAGGCGATCGAGATCGCCGACATCAACGGCGGACTGTCAGCGTTTGAGCAGGCAGCGGCGTTGGTCAACCAGCTGAGCGACAGCGAGCGCGCGCAGCTATTCCGCAACGATGCCGTCCGATTGGCCTTCGAGGATATCGAGGCGGAGTACGGCGACGTTCTTCCCCCCACCGGGTGGAGCGAATGGCTTGAACGGTTGGAAGATCCGAACTTCACAGCGGCCGGGGCCATCGCCAGGCAGGGCGCGCGAGAGTGGCGTGCGGGATTCGACGACCCTGTCTTCACCGCGCGACTGGCCGATGGGATCGAGGACCTGCCGCTGGACGGCTTGGCCTTCGAGCGCTTCGTGGACGGCTTGCCCTACCTCGTCGCCTGGCTCGTTCGCGACCCCGATTTCGCGCGGCCCGCAGCTCAAGCGATTTACGAACGCGCGCTCGAGCGCCTCGTGCTGGCCGGGCGGATCGCGCCGCTGATGGATTCAGCGGCCGTTCTTTTCCGCGCGTTGCTCTCTCTCGCGCCGTCGGCCGAAGCCTACAGACGCTTGCTGGCCGATTGCCTGTCGTTGGTGGGCGAAGGCGCCGGCGTTCGTGCTGCCTCTTGGCTGCTCGAGATCATCGACGAGACGATCGTCGCCGACGCCCCGGACCAGTCAGCGCGGGAGCAGTTCTGGCACGAGGCGATCGGCCGCCTCACGCCCGTCGCCTCGCAACTGACGGCCCTTCAGCGCGCAGGCCTGGGACATCTCGGCTCGGCCTTGGGCTGGGCGGAGAACACCTCGCCCGAGACGTTCGAAACCGCAACGTCCTCCCAGGCCGATCAGGAACTCGCGTCCCGCCTCTCGGGCAAGCTGATCGCGATCTACACCCTGACCGAGTCAGCCGCCGCACAGGCAGTCCAGCGACTGCACCTGCACGCCCCGGGCGCGGATGTGCGGGTCAGCAGCGAGCACGTCGGGACGAAGGCGCTGAAGTCGCTTGCCGAGAACGCAGACCTTTTCGTCGTCGTCGCGGCGTCGGCGACGCACGCGGCGACGGATTTCATACGAGCGAATCTCGGCGGGGGAGACTTGGTCTTTGCCGCAGGTCGAGGCGCCTTGAGCATCCTCCGGGCCATCGACGAATGGTCCGCGACACAGCCCGTCGCTTCGGCATGACAGGCGACGACCGGCCAGCGCCTGGCCCTCCCCAGAGGTCTCTGGCGCCGGGCGTTGAGGAACATGCTTGAAAACACGCACCGCCGCCTTTGCCCTCTCGGCTTGGACATGCGCAACAGCCATCCGGGCGCCGACAGTCTAGCTTCCGGACAAGTCACACAACCCTATCTGGAGAGATCCGCGCCGCGTCCGGTGATCACCTGGGCCAGCCCGTGCGAAACGAGTTGAAGCGTGGCTGGCTTGCCGACCTGCAAAGCCGCGCTACCTGACCGCAGCCGGGCGTAGTGCTCCACACCGTCACCGTCCCTCACGATCGCCCATGGGGCCGCCCCCGCCTCATCGTGAAACCCCGTCTTCACCACCACGCCCCTGACCCCGTCCTGACCCAAAGGCCGAACCTCCTTCGCGCCCTCAAGTCGTCGCTGATTTAGGGTGCGGATGATGTCCCTGCGCGCCTGGAGCGTCCGCAGCTTCGCCTCCATGTCGTCGTCGAGACGGTACCGACGCCCCACGGGCGTCGCCAGGCCGAGGCGTTCCAGATGCTTCAGCCTTCCCCGGGTTAGCGCCGCCCAGGCGTCCGTCGCGCCGACGCCGTCGTCCACCATCCGGCTGCCGTCCGCCTCGGCGATCAGGCGCCGATCGAAGCCGGTGAACCGGTTCGCCTCAGTCTCCTTCCAGATCCGTCGCTCGGCCTCCACCCGCGACAGGTCTCCGAGGCGCTCCTGGGCGACCTCCTGCGCCCGCGCCCTGAAGCCGTAGCCGATGTAGTCGCGAGGGATGACGAGGTCCCGGCCGTCCTCCCGCCGCCCCCGAACCAGGACATGCCCATGCGGTTGATCGGTGTCGTAGTGGCAGGTCGCGACCCATTTCAGATTGGCCTCTCCCAGGTCCGCAGAGACGCGCGCCATGACCTCGCGGACATAGGATTTCATGTCGAGCCGCTCGCCATGCTCGGGCGAGATGATGAACCGGAAATGGTGACGGTCATCGCTCCAGCCGTCGGTCTCCGCGGCCGGCCGGATCCCGTCGACCTCGCGATCGAAGAACTCCGGACGCTCGCCTTCGACACCGGCGCCGGACCGGCCGAGGTAGGCGACATGCTTGCCCAGGGCGGCAGCCCGATCGGCGCCTCGGCCGACATGACGCGAGACCAGCGCCTTGACGATGACCTTCTGGCGAACGTCGAGACGGAAGGCCCGGCCCGACCGGTTCTGCGCCGCCTTCAGGACGCCGGATCGGTCGCCGAGCGCGAACGCCCTGGAACTCGCCAGCCGTTGCATCATGCCCTTGCGAACGCAGGGCCGGTCCTTCTTTAGCCGGATTGGAAGGCTGACGCGGACGCCTTCCGGATCCTCGCGGGAGGCGGCGGCCATCCTCTCTCCAATGGCGTCGCGGATCAGCATTTAGACCGCTCCTCAGATATCCCCGAGTTCCCCGGCGGCAACTCAACGCAACTCGCCAAGAGGTCCGCGCGTATCGACTAAGTCACGGTCAGAATAGAAGAAAAGCGCAGCGCCAAAAACACCCTTTTATCTTGCCCTCCGACCTCTTTTGCAGATTGTCATACATTCCGATCATCTCTCGACATGCCCGATCAATAGAAACCGCTTGGTTCGCTCCTGCGCCGGGATGTTCTCGTCGAGACCGCTCCGGAAGTCGGACGCCACCGGATGACAAACAAAAATCCGCCCGGCCGAAGCCGAGCGGGTCGTTGATCTCAGTCCGGATCTGTCAGGCTGCACGCGCCTTGATGGAGACGTGTCGCAGCCCGTTCTCCATCGCCTTCTGCCCGAGGTTGAGCGCCGGTCCGAACGGCCGCTGATCCTCCCGCATCCCCGCCACCGAATGGACCAGGGTCAGGCAAACTTCCGGCTCGAGCGCGATCAGCTCTTCGTTCGCCCGGAAGGGAGCCGCCTTGCCGTGCGCATCGAAATCCGCCCGAGCCAGGATGAGTTTCACCCCCTTCTGCTGGGCCCATCTGATCGCCAATTTCTCGGACCCCTTCGCCCCAGTCGTCGCCAGGGCCATGTCGGGCCACTCCTGCTTCGCCCAGTTGAGAGCGTCGAAGATCCGCCCCGCATCCTCCGCCGTGTCGGCCGTCGGCGCGCCCCGGAAGGCGATCACCGGACCGCCTGGATCGGCCTCTCCGGACTTCCGGTTGCGGATCGCCCGGATCGCCTGTTTGGCCTCGAGCTGCGCCGCCGTCAGATGGGTGCCGCGGCGCGAACCCCGCCAGGCCGTCCAGACCTCGCCGGTCGCGACTGTCCAGGTTTCGGAGGCCGCGTCCCGGATCAGTTCGCAGGCCTGCGTCGCGGCATCGCCCGCCTTGGCCTTCGCCGTCGCTTCCTGAAGCTCGGTGTCGGCCGCCTCCGATCCGTCGAAGTGTCGGTCGAGCGTTCTCATCGTGTCGCGCGCCCGATCCGCATCGCGTTCGATCCGTCCGGCCGCCGAATGGAAGGCTCCGATCAACGCCTCCCCCAGAATGGTCTGATAGTCTTCCAGCGCGGTGTCAGAAATCACGTCCACCAGCTCGGTCATGAGCGCTCGCCCGAGCTGGACCAGGGCATCCTCCGTCGGGTGCGGACGATCCTCACCCAGGGACGCGGTCAGGTCGTCGAAGGCGGAGTCGGACTTCTGGGCAGCGGAGGCGATGAAGGGATGGTTGTAGAAGGTCATTGGAACATTCCTTGAGAATGCCGTGCGCCCCATGCGCAACGACCCCGGTCTTGGCCACAGCGGGGTCCCCGACAGTCACCGGAGCGGAGGGCCGCTTGCCCTCCGTGGAGGGAATAAGGCGAAGCCGTTGACTTCCGGGGTGCTGTGACAAGATCGGAGGGCGTTGTGTGGGGGCAAGTCGTCGTCGCTCTTCGCGACGACGACACAACTCGGCGCCGTCGCGCCGATGCGGACGAATGGACATCGATCTTCCTGCCCGTCGACGTCGGCGAGCCGACGACGCTGCCCGGTCGACCGGAACGCAATCAGCTTCCTCGATGCCTACGACATCGGCATGTCCGTCAGCCTAGCGCCGCAGACCGTCCGCCGGTCTGCTTGTCCTAAACGGGCTCTACCCATCCGGCCGGCCGCCAGCCGCTGAGGAAGGCCTCGATCGCGACCTTGACCGGCCCGCTGATGTCGCGCTTTCCGGCCTCCATGTCCTGGATGCGCGCCTCCAGCTTCTCCGGCGTGCCGACCAGACGTAGTGCGCGCGCCATCGTCAGCGCATCCCAGCCCAGGATCTGGCGGGCGACCTTCAGTTCAGCGGAGGGGGACGCCATGATGTACCTTGTGCGGCCGGGGCCGAAAAGCGGGCGGCTTGATGGGGTCGGCCGGACAAATGACAAACGGCGACCTCGTCGAGGCCGCCGTTCGGGCTTGTGTAGACGTGGATTGCAGCGGCCACATGGCCAGGACGGCAGTCAGACCAGACCCGCCAGCCGCTCAAGGCTGCGGGTCGTCTCAAGCGCAGGCCGATACGCGATCTGGGCGTGCGGCGCGCAATAGGCCCCGCGGACGGCGGGCCGTCCGCAGAGACTGAAGCTGCGAGAGCCCGGATCTCCCAGAGGCCAGCGACAGTCGTGGCGGCGGACGGTCAGGAGGGACGCCCGGCCGGTCTCCGGGGGCTCCGGACAATCATCGGCCGGGCCCTCCTGTGGCGAAGGGGCCGGCAGGGTCGGAGCGCGGGAGGTCAAAGCCCGGGCGGGCTGCGGTTTCATCGTCGGCGGCGCGGCGGCGCGTCCGGCCGACAGGCCCATGCGATAGACCTTGCCCAGCACGGCGCTTCGACTGATGCCGTGCGCAAGCTCGTGAGCAATGTACTCGGCGGTCTTTCCTTCTCTCCAAAGGATCTTCAAGCGTTCGATACGGTCCTGGGTCCAGGCGGAGGCGGTCATTGGGGGGACTCCCGATGCGACGAGCCCGATCGGCTCGCCCCTCCCACCCTTCCTTTTTCTCCGGCAGACGAAGAACGGCCCGACGCTTGCGCGCCGGGCCGTTCAGGGAGGGAGCCGCTCCGATCAGAACGGGATGTCGTCGTTCAAATCGTAGCCGCCGGCCGGTTCCTGGACCTGGCGGCTTTCCGCCGCGTCGTCCTCGCCGTCGCGCTCCCGCCGATTCTTGAGGCGAATGTCGCCGACGATCAGGCGAAGGTCGTAGTGTTCGACCCCGTCCTTGCCGGTCCAGGTGTCGTTCTCGACATGGCCCTGGATCACGACCCGGCTGCCCTTCCTGGCGTACTGCTCGATGTAGCGTTCGGCGGTCGCTTCGTTGAAGCAGACGCAGTTGAAGCCGGTGGTGCGTTCGCCCGGCGTGCCGTCGCCGCGCCGGAAGCGGGTGGTCTCCAGCACGCGGAAGCTCGCGCGCTTCTTGCCCGAGCCCTGGGCGGAGAGGATGGAGGGGTCGGCGGCCAGATAGCCTTCGATGACGAGGGTCTGCATGGTCAGTCTCCTGTTGAATGTAGGGGGTTGAAAGGATCAGGCGGCGGCGCGGTCGGGCGAGCCGACCGAGGCGTCGCGGCCTTCGGCCCAGTCGAGGACGGTCAGCCGGTTGATCACCAACTCCTTGGCCGCCCGCTCCTTGCCGTCCCGGGCCGTGTAGGTGGTGTCGATGAAGGCGCCGATGACCACGGCCTCGCAGCCCTGGGCCAGTCCGCGAGCGATGACCTTCTCGTTCAGACCCTTGGACCAGCTGACGCAGTTGACCCCGACCAGCCGGTCCTTGCCGGCTGCGTCGACGCCACGCTTCTCGAGCAGCCGGAACACGGCCTTGCCGAAGTCGTCGCTGATCTGGGGATCCGCTGCGAGACGCCCGGTGAACATCATGGATTGCATGTCAGTCTCCTGTCGATCCGAAGCGCCGGGGAGCCGATCTCCCTCATCCCGCTTCACCCATGGCCTCCCTTCCTCCGTTACTTTCCGGTTCGGGCCTCCGCCCGGACGGTCTGCTCTGTCAGGTGATGCCCGTGCCAAGCCCCCCCGTGCTAGACTGACGCTTTGGGATCGACCCAGGAGGGACGGCATGGATCGGGAGCCTTTGTCGGCCAAGGACGCGCGCGACCTGGCGCGGATGTCCAAGGCGATCGTGGAGATCTGCGTCCGGAACACCGAACTCGAGACGCTCCACGCCGGACGGTTTCCGGTCTCGCGCACGGGCGACTTCAGCGACGTCGTGGTCATCACGCCGGACGGCGAGATTCCATGGGCCGAGCTCAGCCGGATTTCCGATCCGGAAATGAAGGCCCTGATGATCGAGATCGTCGACAGGGTCTTCACCTACATGCGTTTCCCCGAAGCCCTGGCCACGATCCCGGGCGGCCGCGCCTGGGATCCGCCCAAGTTGAACGAAGACCTGATGAAGACCGTGCGTCGCCGACAGCCCCTGCGAGACGCCGAAGGCTAGCTCAGGCCGGCGCTCAGGCTGCGGCGCCGTCGAGCATGGTCTGCACGGGGTGACGCCGGAGCACCGCCTCGACCACCCGCGGCCGATCTACGGGCACGAACACTCGCGGCGTGAAGGCGATGATTTCGACGAAGCAGCCCAACGAGACCAGGGCGTCGCGATCGGCGCGCGCCCCGACGATCTCCAGGCGCCAGCGGTCCATGACGCGAGCCCGCTTTAGCCAGAGGCCGCCTTCCAGCGAGAGCTGGACGCCTCGGTCGAGCACTGCTGCCCCGGTCGTCGAGCCGTCGGCCCAGGCTTCGCTCACGTCCGTCAGGCCGAGAGCGGCCTTCAGAGCGCGGGCCTGGACGGCGTTGAGGACACGGCCGAGCCAGCGCCGCCCATCGGGCGCGCGGACGCGACGAACGGAACAGCCCCTGGCTGGCAGCCGGCCCCAGATTGGCAGAAGCAGGCCGGTCGCCAGGGTCAGCTCGCGCCGACGCCACGGGTCCGTACCGGCGACCTCCTCGTCCCACGCCCGCCGCCAGTCCTCGACGATCGCAGGCTTCCAGGACGACTCCTCGAAGGCCTTCTCGGCCAGGGTCTGGCGGTCGTCGGGACGAATGAGCCGCACTGCCGTGACCAGGCGATCGTCGTCCGTGGCCGTCGTCAGGCCGAGCTCGGCTATCGCCGCCCGGCCCGACCTCTCGTTGACCACCAGCCGGTGAGCGATGTCACCCGCCAGGTTCAGGGCGTCGTCGGCGTTGAGGATCTCGCGCCGCACCTTCAGTGCGAAGGTGACCAGGGCCGTCTCGGCGCCGGTGGCGACATCGGTGCGGATCCTCTCCTGATCGACGACTTCCAGCTCCTCGGCCTCGATGTCCTCCAGGCCGCGATCCAGGTCCCCCGAGGCGGCCGCTCGCTCCAGGATGCCGGAGAGGATGCGGTCGAAATCGTCGAAGAGGGCGTTTTGATCGGCGATGCGCAGGGCCAGCAGCCGGTTCAGGAAGGTGTGGATGGGAGGCAGGTCGTCGGAAGGTTTGAGGCCGCCGTCCTCGTCCAGGAGCTTCAGGCTCGTCTTGGCCATAAAGGTCTCCAGCGTCATGGACGACAGCTCGCCGAAGGCCAGAGCTCCGTAGAAGACCAGCAGGGCGCGGCGCGCCCAGGGGCTTTCGAGGTTGTCCTCGGCCCGGAAAAGACCAGCCCCGGCGGTCCGGCGCTCTCCGCGCGTCAACGCGCCCAGGGAATCGAGGCGCCGGGCGATCGTGGAGGTGAAACGCTTTTCGCCCTGGATGTCGGTGGTCACGGGCCGAAACAGGGGCGCCGAGGCCTGGTGGGTCCGGTGGCTGCGGCCCAGCCCCTGGATGGCGGCGTCCGCCCGCCAGCCGGGCTCGACCAGGTAGTGGACGCGACGCTGGCGGTTCTCCGCCGACAGGTCGGCATGGTAGCTGCGGCCCGTCCCGCCCGCGTCCGAGAAGATCAGCACCCGCTTGCGTCCGGACATGAAGGCGTCCGTCTCGGCGCGGGCGGCGGAGGCGCCGCGCCGTTCCACCACGCGTCGGCCGTCCCGCACCACCACCCGGCGCGAGCGGCCGGTGATCTCGGCGACGGCGTCCGTGCCGAAGGCTTCCAGGAGGGCGTCGAGCACGCCGGGCACCGCGGGCAGGCAGGCCATACGCGTGATAAGGACCTGTCGGCGTTCGACGGCTTCCCGGCTGACGGCCGGTCGTCCGTCGACCATGACCGGGACCATGGTGACCCCGCCCCTGTCGTCCTCAATCGCTTCCATCAGATGGATCGGGAAGGCCTCGCGCAGATAGTCGAGGACGTATTCGCGGGGGGTCAGGTCGATCGACAGATTGTTCCACTCTTCGGGCGGGATGGAGGAGAGCCGGCGTTCCATCACCGCCTCATTGGTCGAGACGATCTGGACCACGGCCGAGCGGTTGGCAGCGAGGTCGTCACGGATGGAGGCGATCAGGCTGGGGGCCTTCAGCCCGGCGAGGAGATGGCCGAAGAAGCGCAACTTGGCGCCCTCGAAGGCGGAATGGACGGCGGAGGCCGCCTGTCCGCTCCTGGGCTTGCCCTCCGGGTCATTCAAACCGGTGGCCTTCAGCGCCTCGGCCAGGTTGGCGTGGATGACTTGGAACGCGTCGGCCCAGGCGTCCCAGATGGCGATGTCGTCGGGCGTCAGCGGATGGGCGAGCGGCTCGTATTCGACGCCCTCGAACGAAAGCGATCGCGCCACATAGAGGCCGAGCGCCTTGAGCTCGCGCGCCACCAATTCCATCGCCGCGACACCGCCTCGGTCCATGGCGTCGAGGAAGTCGGCGCGGGTCATGAACGGCGCCTCCGGCCCGCCCCACAGGCCGAGACGCCCCGCATAGGCGAGGTTCTCGGCCGTGGTGGCCCCGGTCGCCGAGACGTAGAGGATCCGGGCGTTCGGCAGACGGTTCTGCAGGGCGAGACCCGCCATGCCCTGCAGCGAAGCCTTCTTCGCCCCACGCGCGCCCTTGCCACCCCCGGCGGCGTTGGCCATGGCGTGCGCCTCGTCGAACGCGATGACGCCGTCAAAGTCCTCCCCTAGCCAGGCGACGATCTGGTCCAGACGCGACGGGCGCGCGGCCCGCGCGGGCTGGCGAAGGGTCGCATAGGTCGTGAACAGGATCCCGCGATCCAGCCGGATCCCGTCGCCCTGTTTCCAGCTCGAAAGCGGCACGATGTCATGGGCCCCGCCGCCGATCGCGCCCCAGTCGCGGCGAGCGTCCTCCAGAAGGGCGTCGTTCCGCGACAGCCAGACGGCCCGCATGCGGCCCTGGCCCATGTTGTCGGCGATGACGGCCGCGATCTGGCGGCCCTTGCCGCAGCCCGTTCCGTCGCCGAGGAAGAAGCCGCGGCGAAACCGGATCGCGTCCTCCGCATCGTCCCGGACGAGCACGACCTCGTGCGGCGCCTCGGCCGGGCGGAATCGCCCAGGCAGATGCCCGCCGTGGGCCTCGCCGGCGTAGATGACGCTCTCTGTCTGGGCGTCCGAGAGGCGAGCCTCGACCCGCATCGCCGGCGGCAAGACCGGACGATAGGTCGGCGCCGGGGGCGCGACCGAGGCCATTGGCCCGGACTCCACCAGAGGGGACGGATGCGGCCTCGGGTCCGGCAGGTCGATCCGCGCCAGGGCGTGGGCCTGGTAGAGGCCGACGTCGCGGCCCTCCCCGCTCCACGCCTTGACCGCATAGGCGAGCGGCGCCGCGCCCGCGAGGAAGCCAAGCCGGCCGGAGGGCAGAGCCAGGCCACGGTCCCTGGGCGTGAGGAGGGAGGTCGCGGCGAGCTCGATCCGGACGCGCGGCCTGGCTGAGGCGCGCGGAGACAGGCCGCGGATCAGGCCCGTCATCGCGTCCCAGTCGTCCGGCTGGTGCAAGAGCCCATCCCAGGTCCGCACCGGCGTGCGATCAACGACCAACAATCCGGTTTCGACGGATGTGCCATGTTTGGCGAAGGCGCGGCCCGGAAAGGCGATCGCCCCGACGACGGCGCCATGCGCCTCGAGCGCGCGGCGCATCACCGTGTCCGCCAGGGCCGTCAGGGGCACGATGGCCGCCATCCTCCCCCCGTCCGCCAGAGCCTTGAGACCGGTGACGAGGTGAGCCTCCAGGTCGGAGAAGGGTGGGTTGACGAGAACCACGTCGAACCGGCCGGCCTCGGGCAGCACGTCGGCGAGGTGGCGACCATCATGCCGCGTCCGCGCGGCCTGGGGGAACAGGCCGTCGAGGAGGCCGGCGCGGCCCGGCGCCCTCTCGTTCAAGGTCAGTGCGCCTCCGCAGACCTCGGCCAACACCGCGAGCAGCCCTGTGCCCGCCGAGGGCTCCAGCACACGGTCGCCGGGCCGCACCTGGGCGGCCAGGACCGCCATGGCCGCGAGCGGCGGCGGGGTCGAGAACTGGTCCAGCGCGACCTGTTCCTCGCTGCGACGGCTGTGGGTGAGGCCCAGTGCGGATACGCCGGCAAGGAGGGCGGCGATCTCGGCCGGTGCGTCTTCCAGCCTCGCGACCTGGGGGGCCAGGCGCCGGATCTGCATCACGGTCCCGGCCTCGATGGCGTCGTAGGCGTCGCGCCAGGTCCAGGCCCCGTCCGCGTCCGACGCGCCGAATGCGGTGGTCATGACATCGGCGACGAGACGCCGGTCGAGCGGCCGGGACCGCGCAAGGGCGATGGCGAGCGCCCGCGCCGCGGCGAGGACATTGGCCGATCGGTCGGACCGCGAAGGCGTGGCGAACAGGGACGGGGTGGTCGAGGCGGCAGGCATGGCGGGCATCCGGATCACCTGGAGCGGAGGGCGCCTCCCTCACGGTCCTCCAGGCTCGCCTCGCCCCGCCCTTCCCCCGCCTTTCCGGGTCCGCACGACAACGCCGCCCCGACCGAGGTCGAGGCGGCGCGTTCGTCGTGTGCGAAGGTTTAGGCTGCGGCGGGGTCGAGCGCGGCTTCGCCAGCGGCGGTGACGGCGAAGGCGCCGACGCCATCGTCATCGTCATCGGCCTCGTCGTTCAGCGCATCGGAAGGACCGTCCTCCGCCCCCTGACTATCCTCCGCGACCGCGCCTCCATCATCGACGGAGGACCGCCAGGACAGGCTCGCGGGGGCCCAGGTCCGCGTGGCCGCCTGTTCGACCACCCAATCGACCAGTTCCGTCTTCTTCAGGGTCCGGGCGCGCTCGTCCTCGGAGCCCATGGTCTCGAGCATGCCCAGCAGGAAGCCCTTGGAATGGGACTGCAGGAAGGGCGCATCGGGCGTCCAGTGCAGGCTGATGTCCGCATCGCACAGCGCGGCGAGTTCCGCCGCCTCGGCCCGGGCTGCCCGGCGGATCTGGAAAGTCTTCTCCTCCCGGACGTCGAGGCTGACGGCGGTGAGTTCGGCCAGCAGTCCCATCTTTTCGCCATGCGGCAGCCCATGGATCCAGGCGATCACGGTCTCGCCCGAGGCCTGCCAGTCGGCGCGACGATCGTCGAGGCGCTGGCGGACGTCGCCGTCGAGGGCCTCGATGACCCTCCCGGCCGAAGGGTTGAACCCCGTGGCCACGATCGCCAGGGCCGACTCCGACCGGGCCACGCGGCTGCGCAGGACGATCACCGTGAACAGGCGCGAGATCAGCGCCGTCAGGGCGGCGGACGGATCATCGGCCAGGGCCCGGATCAGGCCTCGCGTGGCGACGTCGGTGCGCGCCGCATGGAGGGCGTGGTTGACCCCTTCGGTCTCAGGTTCGGGCGCCTCGACCTCGGGCGAGATGTAGGCCGGCGGGGCGGCCGCACGCGGGACCGGATCGCCCCCGCCTCTCTCATCGTCGTCGGTCTCGGGCTCCTCCGGCGTGTAGCAGCGCACCTCCACGCCCGTGTCCGCCGCCGGCCACATCACCATCGTCGTCACGACGCGGCCGCCGCAGCCGGTCTGGTCGGAGGCGATCCGCGCGCGGATCATGTCCATGATGGCGAGATCGGCGATGTCCGGTCGGGCCGGGTCGGCCAAGGCCAGGCGCGCAGCCTCGACACGATCGTTGAAGACCTCGCGCTGGGCGCGATATCGCGCCATCTCCTCGGCCGGGAGGGATCCGCCATAGACATAGCCGAGCGCCTCCAGGTCCTCGGGCAGGTCCGGCTCCGGGCCAGCGGTGACGTGGACGGCGACGCCTTCCGCCTCGAACACGGCTGCGATGCCACGGGCGCGCCTCAGCCAGAGATCGGTCAGGATGTCAGGGTCGAGCAGGACGGGGACGAGTTCGCCGAAGAGATCGGTCTCGGTGCGGCCCCCGGCCTCGCCGTAGGTGGTCGGATGGACGAGGGCGCAACGGCGGTCGCGGGCGGTGACGCGAGCGTCGTCGAGCCGCTCGAGAACGCGCCAGTCCTGGAAGCCGTGACCGTCCAAGGCCGCCTCGGCGAGTTCCTCCTGCTCGGCCTTGTCCGGCAACCGCGCCAGCAGCCGCGCCTGCTTCAGGCTCATGCGGCCGCTCTTCAGGGCGACGAGCGCTGCGGACGGCAGGCCGGCGAGCGCCGCCAGACGCTTGATCTCGATCTCGGCATAGCCCAACGCCCTGGCGATCACCGCGACCGTCAGCTTCGACTTCAGCATCCGGCCGATCGCCGCGATGATGTCGGCGACATGGACGGGAACCGCAGTGTTGGTGAGAAGCACCGCCGCGGCCTGACGGGCCGGGTCGGTCTCGACGAAGACATCGACGGGATGGTCGTCGCCGATCTCGCCGGCCTCGAGGAGGAGGCCGAGCGCGAGCCGGCGCCGGCGCCCGTCGAGCGCCATCCACGGCTCTTCCTTCCTGCCGCGACCCGGGCGGACGGTCAGGGGCTGAAGCTGGCCGGCGGCCCGCATCGTCGCGGCGAGCGTGGGGATGTCGTCGTCAGGCGGCTCGTCGTGACGAAGGTTTTCCCGGGCGATGCCCAGATCGCCGAGACGGACTGTGCGTCGGTCGCGCTCGACGACAACGACAGGGGTGATAACGGGAGCGAGGTCGGTCATGGGATCATCTCCGCAGGGCGACGGGGCCCATCCCCGCCGCTCCGGCGCCCCCGAGCGCCCTCGCTCCTCCTTTCGCGACGCCGCGGGCGATCGCGTTCCAGTCCTCAAACGGCGGGTTGGGGCACCAGACCCGAACCTGGATTCCCAGCGTCCTGAGGCGATGGCTAAGGCGGGCGGCGGCGTCCTCGCCGACCATGCCCCGGTCTGCGGCGACCAGCACGCGACGGACGTCCGGGGGCGGGGTCCAGGCCGCGAGATTGTTCGCCGACATCAGGGCCCAGCCGGGAAGGCGGAAGCGGTCGATGGCGGACAGGGTGGTGACCACCCCTTCGCCGACCAGCATCTCCTCGGCCGCCGGCGACAGGCGAACCGCCGCGCTAGGCGGCACGACCCCCACCGTCTTGCGCGGCACGGCGAGGCCGACGACGCCCAGGCCGTTCGGCTCGAGATAGGTCACCTCGACGGCCGTCAGGCCCCCGTCCGCCGCGACGATTCGCGCGACGAGGGCCGGTCGCGTACGCCCGCCGGGCCGGTAGATGGAGACGGGGACGGCGGGATGGAAGCGCAGGTCGAGCGCCCCATCGCCGCCGTGGACGGCGCGGCGTCGCAGGTAGAGGGACGCGGGATCGGAGGGGCTTAACGGTCGAGCGTCATGCCACAGACGAGAGGCGGTCTCGATGCGCCGCCGGCGGTCCGGCGCCGGGGCCGACACCGGGGCGCGCCCCGCCCCCGTGAGACGCCCGGTATCGTCGATGAAACCCGAACTACGCAGGTGGTCGCGGATGGCCCTCCAGTCCGCCGCGCCGAACCCGTGGATGATGACCCGACCCTGGGAAAGGAGGAGCGAGACCGATCGATCGGCCTGGCTGTGGCCCGGCGCGGGCACATTGGCGCGCAGCCCGCTCTGGTAGAGGTCGCCGCCCAGGGCGGCGACGATGGGGTGAAGGGTCATGACGGCCTCAGATCAGGCCGAGTTGCTTGAAGCTCGCCGTCCCCTGACGCCCCAGGACCAGATGGTCGTGGACCTGGATGCCGAACAGTTTCGCAGCGTCGATGATCTGGCGGGTGACGACGATGTCCGCCTGGGACGGGGTCGGATCGCCGGAAGGGTGGTTGTGCACCAGGATCAGGGACGAGGCGGACAGTTCGAGCGCCCGCCGGATGATTTCCCGCGGATAGACGGGCGCGTGGTCCACCGTGCCGTCGGCGACCAGTTCGTCGCGCAAGAGGTGATTGCGGCGGTCGAGAAAGAGGGTTCGGAACTGTTCCCGGGGCAGATGGGCCAGGGTCGTCCGGGCATAGGCTGTGAGCGCGTTCCAGGATGACAGGACCGGGCGGGCGCACGCCGTGGTCCGCGACAGCCGCACGCTCAGTTCGCGCAACAGCTTGAGATCCAGAATGGCCGCCGGACCCATCCCGGGCAGCCGGCCGAGTTCGGCGACCTCGGCGGCGGCGATATCGCCGAGCGACCCGAACCGATCGACGAGGGCCTCAGCGGTGGCGCCGACCATAGGCGCCGACAGGCATCGCCCAAGCAGCAGGCCGAGCAGGGCCAGGTCGTCCAGACTTGAGAGAGTTGACGGCTCGGCGGCGAAGGAGGGTGTAGCCGCAAGGGCCGGATATGCCGGCGCGCGGTCGGGAAGCGATCTCATGGCGACCTCCTGGTCTGCGCTCCCTGATCGGAGCGCCCGCCGCCGCCCTCGCTTTCCCTTTCGATCGACGGCGTCTTGGCGAAGCGGCGGACACGCTTCACCCTGTGCCCATGAAATGGCTCCTCGTTGTCGCCGGCCTCCTCCTCACCCCCGCCGCTGCCCGCGCCGACCCGTGCGAGGGCCGCCTGCCTGACCGGGCCGGCGAAACCTTCTCCGGGGTGGTCCGCTATGTCGGGGACGGCGACGGCCTGTGCCTTGGCTCCACGGCGGACCCGGCGACCTGGATCGAGGTGCGGCTGTCGGACTTTGACGCCCCGGAACTCAACAGCCCGGCCGGTCGCGGCGCCCGGGATCGTCTGGCCAGTCTGGTGCGGGGGCGCAGGCTAACCTGCGTCGCGGTCAGGGGCAGAAGCGGCCGGGTCGTCGTCTACGATCGCGTCGTCGCCGCCTGTCGCCTGAACGGGCGAGGGATTGGCGACCTGCTGCGGGAAGCCGGCGGCCGCGAAGGCGGCAACTAGGACCGACGGCGCGTTCGCTCGGCCTAGGCGCGATCCTCCAGGATCGAGTCCGACCGGCCCCCTATAGCTGACAACCGGGCGGGTGACCGGCCTTTCCGACGTCACGAAAACCATTGCAACTCCAGCCAAGCGACTATCATCGCAGGGCTAGATCGCGGCGCCCGAGCCACTCCTCAACATCGTCTGAAGCGTCGATTCTCCCTTGCCGACTGGCGCTCAAGGCGCTCAGCCATAACTCAGGTTCGACGCTGGCCGGTCGGCCCGGGCGACCGACTGTACAGCGCCAAGTTCACCACGAGCTGCCTGTGTATCGCCGCTCCGTCGAGCAGGAAGTTCTGCTCGTAGAACCGACCGTCCCGGATTTTGTGAAAACATGTTCGGCGCATTTCACGGTCGCGCCGTTGGGTTCGGCCCCCAACCACGTGGAGATGGGAACACCCGTGTGAAGAATATTGCCGCAATCCGATCGTCGTCCATGGCGACATCCTGCAGGTGAAGGTCCTGATGACGGCCTGCATGCGCGCCCACCTCTCTTCTCGCCGACCGGCGGGAAGAGAGACCAAGGCGTCGCGCCCGCGCCCTCGGAAGGGCGCGGGAGCGGTAGAACTCTTAGACGTGGGCGTTCTTTTCGGGGTTGAACCCGTCCCAACTCTCGAACACGTCCATGAAGCCCGGGACCGTATCCTTGCGGGACCAGTCGCGCTGGAGCTCGCACCACAGCTGAGTTTTGCTGATGAGCTTGCCGCCGGCCTGCTCGACGCGGCGCAGCCCGAGCTCATGCGCCGCCACGGAGGTGCCGCCGATCGCGTCGGCCACGACGTAGACGTCGAACCCTTCGCGCAGTGCGTCGAGTGCGGGGAAGGCAAGGCAGACCTCGGTCCACAGCGCGGTCATGATCAGCTTCTTGCGGCCCGTGGCGAGGACGGCTTGCTTGAATTCCACATCTTCCCACGCATTCACCGTCGTGCGGTCGATGACCGGCGTGTCAGGCAGCAGGTCCATGAGGGGTTGAATCGGCGCTTTGTTGAGGCCCGTCGCCACGTTCACCGACGAGTGGATGACCGGGACGTTGTAATTCACGACCGCCTTGACGGTGTGGACGATGTTGAAGAGCAGTTCCTCCTGGCCGATGGACCGGATCGAGCTGACCTGGATCGGCTGATAGTCGATCAGAAGAAAAGCGCAGTTTTGCGGCGTGAGGAGGTGATCGGTTTTCGGATCACGGATGGGTTCGCTAGCCATTACAGATACTCCTGGCGTTGAGATCGGGATGCGCCTGCGCGCAAGCACGCAGGCTGACGACGCCCGGCCGGGTCGGGGGATTGGGGGGAAGCCCGGCCAAGGCGACGATGGGGTCAAGGTAGCCCCCTCGCCTGTCGCCGTCCGCCTGGACCGGGAGAACTCAGTGTTCTCCAGTCCGGCGCCGCCGCTGGTCAGCCGACGGGCTAGACCTTCCCGGGGGCCCGCCCCTGGCAACCCCGTCACGAGCGGAAACCTGACACGGCGGCGCCGTGCGGACATCGCCCGAGCACCGGTCGCCAAGAAGGCTTCGGCGCGACAACACGAGACCAGAGACCGTCATGACGCTTCAGCGCCCCCGCTCCGCCCCGCCCCCCTCCTCAGCCCCGGCCGCCGCCTGGCTGGCGAAGGCGGGCGCGGTCGCCTACGTGATCTGGGGCCTGCTCCACGTTCAGGCGGCGTGGAAGGTCTACAGTCTCGGACAGCAGATGGCGGACGGCATGGAACGCGCGCGAGTTCTGCAGAACGCCTGGAACCTGCTCTGCTTCGCCCTGATAGCGATCGTAGCCGCGGTGGTCCTGAACTGGCGGAACAGTTCACGGGGCTGGTGGATCAACCTCGTGGCCGTGAGCGCCACCGATATCGGCTTCATCGCCGTCGTCCTGGCCCCGGGCTATATGCCGCTATTGGCGCTGCGATTGCTCAGGCCTTGGCCGAGCGCGGCGCGGACGTCGCCATCACCTACCAAAACTCCCCGCAGCGCGCGGACAGCGTCGTCGCTGCGATCCAGAAGGTCGGGCGCCGCGGCCTCGCCGTGAAGGCCGACAGCGCCGACACCGACGCCATCGAGAGCGCCGTAGCTGAGACGGTCAATGCGCTCGGCGGCTTGGACATCCTGGTCAATAGCGCGGCCATCGGACTAGCCGGTCCCGTCGCGGATCTGGACCTCGCTCAATTCCAGACCCTGATGGACGTGAATGTTCGCGGACCCGTCGCCTTTTCCAAGGCCGCGATCCCGCACCTCGGTCAGGGCGGGCGGATCATCTCGATCGGCTCCGCCTTGGGTGATCGGGTCCCCTTCCCTGGGGTGACGGCCTACGCCATGACGAAATCGGCTCTACTGTCCTTCACGCGCGGCCTTTCGCGGGAGCTTGGTCCGCTCGGCGTCACCGTGAACCTCGTCTCGCCAGGATCGACCGATACCGAGGCCAATCCGGCTGACGGCGAAGGCGCCGATTTTCAGCGCGGTCTGTCGTCCGTGGGACGCTATGCGGACCCGCGCGAAATCGCCGACGCCGTCGCCTTCCTGGCCAGCCCGGCGGCCAGCATGATCAACGGCACGGTTATAACGGTCGACGGCGGCGCGAACGCCTAGCCTGTCAAAGACGCCCGCATCGGCGCATTGCCGATGCGGGCGTTGACACGGGCGACGCCGTCGGTAGCGGCGCAGAGCAGCGGTTTATAACGTCGATCTGGCGTTGGAAGGCTCGCGGGTTCTGGGATCGAATCCCTACCGGTCGCTCCATGCCTCAAGGACTGAGAACGGCGCTTCACGACGTCTGCTTTGGAGCAGCAAGCAAGGCTGTGGCTTTCTGCGGCCAACCGAGCAGGCCGCGAAGCGTGATCCGATCATTCAGCAAACGGCGCGCGCTATCCGCCAAGCCGCCACCGTTAGGCTTCAGGGATCAGGGGTCCTTATTGACGCCGACCACACAGCTAACGGGATCCCTTTTCTACGCCGGTCCACACTTCAGCGCCTATCTCGCTACTTTCGAGACGGTATAACCACCTGATCGGCCAGCAGTCGGTCGAGCTTCAGGGCGACCGCGCCACCGTTCGCCAGCTACAGGATCAATCGCGCGTCGGTTGACCGCCCCATCGTTGATCCACCTACGCCCGGCCCCCCAGTCCGGGAGTTGATCGTCACCTGACCCCGGAGTTTCCATGACCAAGGCGTCTGATCTGTTCGTCGCATGCCTCGAACAGGAGGGTGTCGAATACGTATTCGGCGTGCCGGGCGAGGAGAATCTCGACCTTCTGGACAGCCTGTCCCGATCAAAACAGATCCGGCTGATCCTCACGCGCCACGAACAGGGCGCAGGATTCATGGCGGCGACCTATGGCCGGCACACGGGCAAGGTCGGCGTCTGCCTGGCGACGCTGGGTCCAGGCGCGACCAATCTCGTCACCACGGCCGCCTATGCGCAGCTGGGCGGCATGCCAATGATGATGATCACCGGCCAGAAGCCGATCAAGTCCTCCAAACAGGGACGATTCCAGATTCTGGATGTGGTCGACATGATGCGGCCGATCACCAAATACACGCATCAACTGGCCTCGGCCGACAACATCCCCGCCCGGGTGCGCGAGGCCGTGCGCCTGGCCCAGGAGGAAAAGCCCGGCGCGACGCATCTGGAACTGCCCGAAGACGTCGCCCGCGAACAGACCGACAACGGCCCGATCCCCGCGAGCCAGGTGCGCCGTCCCATTCCAGACCCCAAGTCGATCCAGATCGCGGCCGACCGGATTGCGCGGGCCAAATCCCCGCTTCTGATCGTCGGGGCGGGCGCCAACCGCAAGATGACCAGCCGGATGCTTACCGAGTTCGTCGAGAAAACCGGCATCCCCTTCATCACCACCCAACTGGGCAAAGGCGTCATCGACGAGCGCAATCCGAAATATCTCGGCTGCGCCGCTCTTTCGTCAGGCGACTTCGTTCATCGCGTCGTCGATGCGGCGGACGTCATCATCAATGTCGGCCATGATGTCATCGAGAAGCCGCCCTTCTTCATGACTGCCGAGGGTTGCGACGTGATCCACATCGGCTTCCGCACAGCCGAGGTGGATCCTGTCTATTTCCCCCAGATCGAGGTGGTCGGCGACATAGCCAACGCCATCTGGCAGCTGAAGGAAGCCCTTGACCCGCAGGCCGACTGGACATTCGCGGACATGGAGCGGTTCCGGCGCGCCGAGATCGCGCATTCCGCCGCCTCGGTGGGTGACACGCGCTATCCGGTCTATCCGCAATACCTGGTCGACCAGATCCGGCAGGTGATGCCGGACGACGGCATCGTCTGCCTCGACAACGGCGTCTACAAAATCTGGTTCACCCGGAACTACCCGGCCTACATGCCCAACACCATGCTGGTGGACAACGCGCTGGCCACCATGGGCGCCGGCCTGCCCTCGGCGATGGCGTCGGCCATGATCTGCCCGGGGCGAAAGGTCATGGCCGTCTGCGGCGACGGCGGCTTCATGATGAACAGCCAGGAGATGGAAACCGCCGTCAGGCTGGGGCTCAACCTGGTCGTTCTGGTTCTCAACGACAACAGTTACGGCATGATCCGCTGGAAACAGGCGCATATGGGTTTTGCCGACTGGGGTCTGACCTACGGCAATCCGGACTTCGTCAAATACGCCGAGTCCTACGGAGCACACGGGCACCGCGCGACCAGCGCGGAAGGCCTGCCAGACCTCTTGCGGGCCTGCCTCGATACGCCGGGCGTCCATCTGGTGGAGGTTCCGGTCGACTATGCCGACAACGACCGTATTCTGAACACTGACATTCGTGACCTGAGCGCCGCGCTCTAGGTCAACCGCCAGCCTATGCCGGAGCGATCCTTTGCCCTCCCTGAAGACGTCCTATCCGCTCTACCTGGCCAATGAGGCGCTGAGCCCGAACCAGGACCTCGAGGTCACCAACAAATACTCCGGCGAGGTGGCGACAAGGGTCGCCCTGGCCGACGCGGCGACGATCGACAAGGCCATCGGCGCGGCGGTTCAGGCCACGCGTCCGATGGCCGAGATGGCGGCCTACGAACGCCAGGCGGTCCTCGCCCATTGCGTGACTCGGTTCCAGGAACGGGCGGACGAACTGGCCTATGCCCTGTGCATCGAGGCCGGTAAGCCGATCCGGGACTCGCGCGGCGAGGTCAGCCGACTGATCGACACCTTCCGCATCGCGGCCGAGGAATCCGTGCGCATGACCGGCGAGGTCCAGCCGCTGGACATCTCCGCCCGCGCCAAAGGATATCAAGGCATGTGGAAGCGCGTTCCGATCGGCCCCTGCTCCTTCATCTCACCGTTCAACTTCCCTCTGAACCTTGCGGCGCACAAGATCGCCCCGGCGCTGGCCGTCGGCTGCCCCTTCGTGATGAAACCTGCGTCGAGGACGCCGCTGGGCGCCTTGATCATCGGCGAGGTGCTGGCCGAGACCGACCTTCCCAAAGGCGCTTTCTCCATCCTGCCGGCGACCCGCGACGGCGCGGATCTATTCACCACCGACGACCGGTTGAAGCTGCTTTCGTTCACGGGCTCGCCCGAGGTGGGCTGGGCCCTCAAGGCCAGATCCGGCAAGAAGAAGGTGGTGCTGGAGCTCGGCGGCAATGCTGCGGTGATCGTCGATCGCGATACCGATCTGGCGGACGCCACGGACCGGATCATCTTCGGGGCCTTTTACCAGTCGGGGCAGTCGTGCATCGGCGTGCAGCGCATCCTGATCCACGAGGACATCTACGAGGCCTTGCGGGACATGCTGGTCACCAAGGTCCGCGCGCTCGTCTCTGGCGATCCTCTGGACGAGAACGTCTTCATCGGCCCCATGATTGACGAGGGGGAGGCGCGCCGGCTTGAGAGCTGGATCGCCGAGGCTACCGCTGCGGGCGCGACCCTACTGTGCGGCGGCGGCCGTCAGGGCGCGATGTTGGAAGCGACGCTGCTGGAGGGCGTAGGTCGGGGCCTGAAGATCCGCGACGAGGAGGCGTTCGGGCCGGTCGCGATCCTGTCCCGTTTCTCCGATTTCGAGGTTGCGCTGGAAGAGGTCAACGACAGCCGGTTCGGCCTGCAGGCCGGTATCTTCACTCGCGACATCCACAAGGCGATGCGGGCCTGGGAGGTGCTGGAGGTCGGCGGCGTGCTCATCGGCGACGTTCCCAGCTATCGCGTGGACAACATGCCGTATGGCGGGGTCAAGGATTCAGGGCTGGGACGCGAGGGGGTCAAGTTCGCCATGGAAGACATGACCGAAATCCGCAACCTGGTGATCAGAAGGCACGGGTAGTCGCCATCGCTCCACATCCGGCGTTGAAGTCCGGAAGCCAGGGGCAGAGACGCTTTGGCCGACGACTGGATGATCGGATCGTGGCTGGCGGCCTCTTCGGATAAGCTCGCTCTTGCGACTCCGAAGTATGGTGGAGCGCATCACCATACGAGGACGGAACATGGGGCGGTTTACGTTGGCTGTCGAAGACATGCCTGAGGACCACTGGGATCTTCTGCTCGCTTTTACGGACCTTATCGAAACCGCGTTGCTCGAACCAAGCGTCAATCTCGAGCCCGCCTACGCATTTCTCCGGCGGCATTTTACGCGCGACACCGGTATGTCCGACCTTGTGCCAGACTTCGTCGAAGACAGCGCGGACCTGCCGGCGCTCACGCGATATCTGGCCAGAACTGGCCTTTCGATTGATGAGCAGATCGCCCACGTGCATGAGGCATTTGAACCCCTCGGCGAATACATGGAGCTCGTTTTTCGCCCGAGATCAACAAACTACGCTCGCACCTTTTGGCCCGACAAACCCAAAGACACGCCATTTGCACCCCTCCCAGGCAGTCTTCCTGTAGCGATCGAGCCAACTCCTTCTTCCTCAGAGGATGAGCCGTTCGATAACTTTGACATGCCGCTTACAGCGCGAGCGCAACGAGTGGTCCGGCTAGCGCCGATTGCTCTTGAAGGTCTGGAACGGCTGATCCGTGATCGGAGCATTCCGGGAGCCTCAAACGCATCTCAACCGCTTCTGTGGGAGGAGATCGACGCTCTCCACAGGCTCCATCGGGAACTCGGCGACCTGCTGCGTTTGGCCCGCGCAGGACGCCCTTTTGAAACCCAATGGGCTGCGGTTAGTGAGCTTTTCCAAGGCGTATTTCGTCTTGGAAAGGAAACTGGAGAACTCTTCGTCAATGGGCTCCCCCCGCTCGCGGCATCCGCCCTCCCCGCGCTAGGTACTTTAACCCACATTCCCCAAGTAAATCGCTGATTTTGCTGTCAGGATCTCAATATTTCCGATATAAATCATGGTGTTGATGGCCGTGAGGGGCGCGTTTGATGGATCACCCAGAGGGTGCGGGTTCGAAGCGGGCAGATCGGGTCGAGTTCGACCGCCGGGTGCATGTGGAGTTCCGAGGTGCGCAGCTCAGTTCCGACGGCGGCCTGCTGGTGATGCGCGAGCTGGATGACGCGCTCGGGCTGTCCGATCTGGCGGCAAAAGCATTGCGCGACACCCGGCGCGGCAAGAACACGGTCCACCGGCTTGACGGGTTGTTCCGGCAATCGGTGTTCGGGCGACTGGCCGGATACGAGGATGTGAACGACGCCGACCGCCTGGCCCTCGATCCGGTGATGCGCCAGGTCGTGGGTGGAAGGGCTGTCGATGCGCAAGCGGCCTCGGCCTCGCAGATGGGACGGTTCGAGACCGAGACACTGGCACAGCCCGAGAACCGTGCCGCGCTGGCCGACCTGAATGGCCAATGGATCGACCGGTTCCATGACCGTAACGGGCTGAAGTACATCGTTCTGGACATGGACAGTTCGGTCAGCCCCACCCATGGCGATCAGGAGGGCGCGGCCTGGAACGGGCATTTCGACTGCACCTGCTATCACCCGAACTTTTTGTTCAACCAGTTCGGCATGCTGGAGCGCTGCGCCTTGCGCCATGGCAACGTCCACAGCGCCGATGGCTGGCGGGACGTTCTCGACCCCGTCATCGCCCGCTACGCGGAGCGCGACCTTTGCGGCCGGTTCTTCCGGGCTGACGCCGCCTACGCGATCCCCGCGATCTATGAGCGGCTGGAAGAAGCCCGATTCTTCTACGCCATCCGGCTGCCTGCGAACAACGTCCTGCGCGAGAAGATCGCGCATCGGCTGACGCGCCCTGTCGGGCGACCTTCGCTGACCAAGGTCAAGCGCTTCTACGAAGACTTCGAGTATCAGGCGGCATCCTGGGACAAGGAACGCCGGGTGATCGCCAAGATCGAATGGCATCCGGGCGAACTGTTCCCGCGTGTCGGCTTCATCGTCACCAACCTGCCGATGGAGCCCGACTGGGTGGTGCGGTTCTATAACCAGCGCGGCACCGCCGAGCAGCACATCAAGGAAGGTAAATATGCCTTCCACTGGACGCGGCTGTCATGCCGGAAGTTCCGCGACAATGAGGTGCGACTGCAACTGCATGCGCTGGCCTACAACCTGGCCATCTTCTTGCGCTGCATCGAGTTGCCCGAGACGATGGCCGACTGGTCGTTGACCAGCCTGCAACTGAAGCTGATCAAGATCGGGGCACGTGTCGTCCGCCATGCCCGCGCCATCACCTTCCAGCTGGCCGAGGTGGCCGTCACCGGTCCGATGGTCCGCGCCATCCTCGCCGCCATCCGCCGATTGCGAGCGCCTCCGCTATGCGCATGACCGCCATCCACGCCCAAACTGAACGAAAACGGCAGGATGGGTCTGTCCGCTGCGCTGAAAAACACCGCCACCAGGGCACAACACGGCGGCTTCGCGGGCCGATCTGCCCTGTCTCAGCGCCTTGCGCGCCCGACGACGCCGCTCGGGACGGAAAATGATTGTCCTGCGGTCGGATTCAGGCGAAACTCACGTCAGACGGCATGCCACTTGGGGAATGTATGTTTGGAACTCCGCCTCTGAGACAGCGTTGCCGTTCCTTGATCCGCAGTTTCAGGGGGCTCTCATGCCACGATGGACAACGCCAACCCGTCTGGGAGGCTGGCTGACCCTGCTTCTCGGCGTCCTGCTGGCCGTGATCGGTCTGATCCTGACCGTCGGCGGGGTGCAGTTGGCCGCTCTGGGCGGCTCCTGGTACTATGTCCTGGCTGGCCTGGCGCTTATCGCCTCGGGCGTGTTGCTGGTGCTGCGCGACGTGCGTGGGGCGTGGATATACGCCGCGACCTTCTTGGCGACGCTGATCTGGGCCTTCTGGGAAAAGGGCTTGAACGGTTGGGCCCTGGTGCCGCGCCTGGTCGGGCCGCTGGTGCTGATGTTCTTGGTCATCGCGACCCTGCCGGCGCTGCGGCGCGGCGCGGGGCGGCTGGCCGCCGGATCGGCGGCCGGTCTGGCGGTTCTGACCCTGATCTTCGGCGTCGTCATCGCCCAGGCCAACAAGGCGCAGATCGACCACCCGGTGCCCGGCGCGCGCGGAAGCTACAACGATCCCGCCCTGCTGAAGACGGGCGCGGACTGGCCCGCCTGGGGCGGCACCGACAGCGCGCAGCGCTATACGCCGCTGACCCAGATCAACAAGGACAACGTCGGCCGCCTGGAACGCGCCTGGACCTTCCGCACCGGCGACCTGCCCGGCGAGCGGTGGGGGGCGGAGACCACGCCGCTGAAGATCGGCGACACCGTTTATCTGTGCTCGGCCCGAAACAAGCTGTTCGCCCTGGATGCCAATACGGGCCAGCAGAAGTGGACCTATGATCCGCAGGTCGCCGACGACCAGATTCCCTACACGGCCGCCTGCCGCGGCGTGGCCTATCATGCCCGGGCGAACGCCAATCCGGCCGAACCCTGCGCGGTCAAGATCATCGAAGGCACCCTGGACGGCCGCATCATCGCCGTGGACGCCCGCACCGGGCGTCCGTGCCCGGCCTTCGGCCAGAACGGCGCGGTCAGCATCAAGGTCGGCATGGGCGACCCCTATCCCGGCATGGTGTCGATCACCTCGGCGCCCGTCATCGTGCGTGGCGTTATCGTCACGGGCCACCAGGTTCTGGACGGCCAGAAGCGGTGGAACGCCTCGGGCGTGATCCAGGGCTTCGACGTCGAGACGGGCGAACTGCGCTTCGCCTGGGACATGATGCGTCCGGACCGCAACGGCCTGCCGCCGGAGGGCGAGACCTATACGCCCGGCACCCCCAACATGTGGACGACGGCCTCTGTCGACGAGAATCTGGGTCTGGTCTATCTGCCGATGGGCAACTCCTCGGCCGACTACTGGTCCAGTTCGCGCCGCCCGCTGGAGAAGCAGTATTCGACCTCCATCGTCGCCCTGGACGTGACGACGGGCAAACCGCGCTGGCACTACCAGACCGTCCACAACGACGTGTGGGACTTCGACCACGGCTCGCAGGCGACGCTGATCGACTTCCCGACGGCGGCGGGCGTGGTACCGGCGCTGCTGGTGCCGACCAAGCAAGGCGACATGTACGTCTTCAACCGCGCCACCGGACAACTGCTGCACCGGGTCGAGGAACGGCCGGTGCCGACCACCGGCGGGACCGAACAGGGCCAGCGTTCGCCGACCCAGCCGTTCTCGCTGTTCGCCACCCTGCGCAAGCCGAACCTGGTCGAGGCCGACATGTGGGGCATGTCCCCGATCGACCAGATGTTCTGCCGCATCAACTTCAAGAAGGCGAACTATCAAGGCTATTACACCCCGCCCTCGACCAACCACTACATCAACTATCCGGGCTATAACGGCGGCTCGGACTGGGGCGGCGTGGCGGTCGATCCCGTGCGCGGCGTGATCGTGGCCAACTACAACGACATGCCCAACTACAACCGGCTGGTGCCGCGCGCCGAGGCCAATGCAAAGGGCTGGTTCCCGCGCGACGACCCGCGCTACATCGCCCAGCAGAAGGAAGCGGCCGAACGCGGCGGCAGCCTGTCCAAGGGCGAAGGCGCCGGCGACCCGCAGATCGGCGTGCCCTACGCCATCGACGTCAACGCCGGCTGGCGCGTGAAGTGGACGGGCCTGTTGTGCAAGGAGCCGCCCTATGGCGGGATCACCGCCATCGACATGCGTACCGGCCAGACCCTGTGGGACCGTCCGTTCGGCACGGCGCGCAAGAACGGCCCGTGGGGCATCCCCTCGATGCTTCCGCTGGAGATCGGCACGCCCAACAACGGCGGCGCGGTGGTGACGGCCAGCGGCCTGATCTTCATCGCCGCGGCGACCGACGACCTGATCCGCGCCATCGACATCGAGACCGGCAAGACCGTCTGGTCCGACGTCCTGCCCGCGGGCGGCCAGGCCAACCCCATGATCTACGAGCAGAACGGCCGCGAATACCTGGTCATCATGGCCGGCGGCCATCACTTCATGGAGACGCCGGAAGGCGACTATGTGATCGCCTATGCTCTGCCCGAGGGCAGAGCATAGGATTGCTCTGCGGGCCCATCGCGCTTCGCGCGGCTTGAGGCCCGGATGAGGTGAACGGCGAGGAGCCGGAGGCGGAGACGTCTCCGGCTTCCTGCTGTCACGGCCGGATCTGGCCCTGGCCGCGGACGACGTATTTGTAGGTGGTCAGCTGCTCGGCGCCGACGGGGCCGCGGGCGTGCAGGCGGTTGGTGGAGATGCCGATCTCGCCGCCGAAGCCGAACTCACCGCCGTCGGCGAACTGGGTGGAGGCGTTGACCAGGACGATGGCGCTGTCGACCTGGGCGGCGAAACGCTCGGCCGCCTCGGCGTCGGCGGTGACGATAGCCTCGGTGTGGCCCGAGCCGTAGCGGGCGATGTGGTGCACAGCGGAATCGACAAGAGCCGAGCTGATCGTCAAACCTGCAATAGACTGATCGAAAGCTCCGCGCTCCGCCTTGAGGCGTCCGTCTAGGATAGTGACGAGGGCAAGATTGGCATCCTGAACCGCCTCTCCAGTGTCGGCATTTATCACGGCCATGATTGGGTCGGCGTATACCCCTTTAAAGGCGTGCGAGGCGATGCTCCATCTGGACACAACTTCTAGCGCGACCATTGCTGCGGGCGTGGTTGCCGGAACCTTTGCCTTGAAACCAGGAACGAAGAAAACATCGACCTAGGTGCGCGCTCATACGATCCGCATCCCCGGTCAGAACCGAAGACCAGGACTCGACTCGGCCTCCTCGCTTACTAAGAGATGATCCGGAAGCGGCCACGGCGTCGCGTGCCGGCCGATACGGTAGGGCGCCATCGACTCCGTCAGCGCCCAGGTCTCATTTCGATCCGTGGTCAGTTCAGGGCGCAAGTAGTTGGCGTATACCCAGCGGAAGCGCGGATTGTCGGGCGTGAACTGGTGGGCCTCTACCATGTTTCGAACGTGCCTGACGGTGTTCACGTCGCGTCCGCCCATGGTCTCGACGCCGACGTGGACGACACCAGGCCGGTCGGCCGGCAGCTGCCGCTCGGCCTTCGCAACCACCTGCCGGAAGTGCTTGGCCTTGTGCCGGATGGCGGCGGGCGAGGAACTTGTCCAGGTCACAACGCTCACACGGTAGATGGTATGGGCGTAGATTGGCCGCTTCTTCGCCGGGCGCCACCGGGCCGAGAAGCTGTGGTCGGCTTCGTGATCGTAGTTGCCGGAGACCAGTTCGATCATCCGGCTCGACCCGTAGAACACGTCGTCATGGGCCATGACCCGGCGCGCCAGATGCCAGGTCGGCGCGGCGATCGCACCGTCCGAGACCTGATCGGACCAGACTGCCCGCTTTTCGCGAAGGGCCGTCTCCACCCGGTTTACGAGATAGTCGGGCGGGACGTCCTGAAGTTCGACCTTGAAGTCGATTGTCAGGATGAAGGACGTGTCCAGGCGCTCCCTCAGGCGATGGACGGGCGCAGCGAGCGCCAAGCCAAGCTGACGCTCTTTGATGGCGTAGGCCGATGGCATGAGGCGCTTGCATTCGATGGCCCAGCGACGAGTGCCCCGGGAGGCATGCAAGTCCGGGGTCGGCGGTCCGCCACGGATTTCTTGTACGAACCGGGTGTCCCAGCCATGCCTGTTCCAGGCTAGGGCGACCAGCAGTTCATAAATGCCGGGCTCGGGCTGGCGCCGATCGCCCGTCATCAGGCGCGCGGCCCGGTCCTCGGCACCCGGTATCGCCCGCAATCGCCCCAACTCCAGGCCGAGGCGCTTCAGGTAGGGAACAGACCGAACCATGGCGTCCGGCACGAAGCTCTCGCGGTTGGCGGCGAAGGCCTCGCCCTGGACGATCCACCACGCCGCGGCGTCGGATGGATCAAAGGGATCGGCGTGTTGGCCTCGCTTCCAAGCTTCGAGCGCCGACGCAAGGTGAGCGCGCTGGACCTCAAGCCGGCCCTCCATTTCACTGACCGGCACGAAGCCTTTCAGCCAATCGACCGCGGCGCGCACGTCTTCGTCACGCCAATCGTGGCCCGTGCGCGGCGCGATCCAGTTTGGGTCGGGGAAAGGCATAGCCCACCATCAACGTTAAAGCTGTGGCGGGGCAAGAGGCCTCTCGTTGGCGGAGGGTGAGTGGCCTGTTGCCTCCGGGCCGCGACCGTCTAACTGTCGGCTGGGAGCTGTAAGGGAGGGTGCTTAAGCGGCAATGATAGAGCAGCGGCTAGAACCTCATGGCCTGGCTCAGTCTCGCTGCCGTCTTGTTCGCCACAAGCTTCAGCGGATCATCGCTCAGGTGCGCGTAGATCTCGGTCGTCCTCGCCTGCTTATGGCCGAGAACCTTTCCGACGAGGAACAGTGACGCGCCATCCGCGATGGCGAAGCTCGCGAAACTGTGCCGGAGGTCATGGAGTCGGACGGTCGTTAATGACCGGACTTCGCGAAGGTCGCCGCCCAGGTCGTGGATCCGCCGATGCAGGATCGCATCCGCTCTTGCCTTGACCTTGGTCCACAGATTGGGGAGGCCGACGAAGTGGCCGTCTCCCTTCAGGGCGGGCAGCACCCAGGGCGATCCCGTGCCAAGCGCCGGCGTCGTGTCCCCCGAGTTGTGGCCCCTCGACGCCTCGGGAGCTCGGGTCTCGTCCCAACGACGCCGGAGCACCGCGATCGCATCGTCGGCCAGCGGCACGACCTTGGCCCCAGTCTTTGACTCGGGGAGGCGCAGGCAGCCCTTGGACCAGTCGACGAAGTCCCATTGCAGCGTCAGGATTTCCGATTTGCGGCACCCGGTCAGCATCAGCAGGCGCACCGAGTCGGCCATGACGGCGTAGCGCTCGTCCTCGCGCTCAAACTCCGCCAAGGCCTCGGCGAGCGCGGCAATTTCCCGCTCGGATAGGTATCGCTCCTTTCGGATCGTTTTGAACCTTTCGACGCCTTTGGTCGGGTTCTTCTGGAGATACTCGGCCTTAATCGCGAACTCGTAGACCGCCCCGAGCGTGATCACCGCCATCGCGGCCACGCGCTTGCCGCCCCTCACCTTCGACCGACGACGGTGTCCAAGCATGACGTTTCTGGCCGTCTTGCCCTGAGAGATGTCGAACTGCATCCGCGACACATCCATCGCGGTGACGTCGCGGGCGAGATGCCGGCCGAGCAGCGGCTTGATGTGGCAATCGAACATGATGCGGTTCGTCTCCCAGCTTGAGTCCTTCTTATTCGGCTTCAGCGCGGGTCCCTGCTCGAGATAGAGGTCGGTCAGCGCTTCCACGGTCAGCGCGTTCCTGTCGGCGACCTTCTGGGCTTGGGGATCGACCCCGTCCCTCACGTCCTGAAGTTTCTCGATCGCCCGGTCACGCGCCTCATCAAGACCATACCCTCCGTCGGCCTTGCCAAGGGTGAGCTTCCGGAACCGGCCTCCCAGTCGATAAAAGAGGACATAGCTGCGTCCGCCTCCGGGCCTGACGCGAACTCCAAAGCCTGTGACCTGGGTGTCCCACACGCAGAACTCGGCGGCTGCGGGTTCTAGGTTTTCAATCAGTTTCTTCGTCAGTTTCGGCATCGAACGGCCCAAAAAAGGTAGCGTATGGGTAGCAGAAAGTGCGATTTGCTACCTGTTTCCGCGATTTGCACATCGTACCGGAAAACAGGATTTCTACAATCTTTTCCGTAAGTTGGAACAGAATGAGATGACCTGAAAAGGCATGAAATAGGAACATTATCCTAATGGCATGCAAGAGGTCAGCGGTTCGACTCCGCTAAGCTCCACCATCAGTCTCCCTCTTTCCTCGGTTCGCCAGGGAAGAGGGAGACTGGCCATCCTCCATGACACTTTAATCTTTGCCTTGTCCGCCGGTGTTCACCACGGGAACCTCGGCTTTGCCGCCGCGCTCCTCTGCTGCAATCCGCTTCAGCCAGGAGAACGACGATGAGCGAGATCAAGGAAGGCATGGACGTCATCGGCGCCGACGGCGTCCATGTCGGCACGGTGGACCGCCTGGACGGCGACCGCATCAAGCTGACCCGGCGCGAGAACACCGGCGCCCACAGCGACCATCACCACTATATCGAAAAGGGCTTCGTCGCCGGCGTGGAGGGCGACAAGGTGCGCCTGTCGGCCAACGCCGATGTCGCCGTCACCCTGGAAGAAGAGAAATCCGGCAAGCCGGTCGATCTCTGAACCGCTTCGGCGGCGGCGTTCAGAACAGCGCCGCCGCCAGATTGACCGTCAGCGCCAGGATCACGGCGTTGAAGAACCAGGCGATCAGGCAGTGCAGCGTCGCCAGCCGGCGCAGGTCGCGGCTTGAAATCTGAACGTCGGCGGTCTGGTTCGCCACCCCGATGATCAGGCTGAAGTGCAGAAAATCCCAATAGTCGGCGTCGTCCTCGCCCGGGAACATCAGGCCGCCCTGATCGCCCTTGCCCTTGTCCTTGGGCGAATAGAACTCGTGGGCGTAGTGCAAGGCGAAGATGACGTGGACATAGAGCCACGACAGCCCCACCGTCAGAACTGAAAAGCCGGCCTGCGCCAGCGACGGCTTGCCGCCATGCAACAGGGACAACACCAGCACGACCAAACTGGCCGCCGCCGCCGTCAGGCTGAGCGGCAGGACCAGCGCCCCGGCCTGATCCAGTTCCGCCGCCCTGCGTCGGATGGCCGCCTGAGAGCTTGAGCGCAGGATGTGAACCAGCGTCAGGAGCAGAAAGGCCGCCACCCCGGCGTCCCATCCCGCCGCCAGCCGCACAGCCAAACCGGCCGAAGCGGGCGTCGCCGCGACCACGACCGCCAGCACGGCCAGCCCCAGCCAAAGGGAGAAATGCAGACGGAACAGGCGCGTGACGAACCCCATGGCCCGAGATCGCGCATTTGCCCATCGCCGTCCATCGGCAAACCCGAGACGTGAGCGGAAAGCCGCAGTTGTCACCCGACGGTTACGAGAGTATTGCGACGCATTCTTATAATCAAAAGCGATCCTCCCCCGATGCGTGCTTCCCTGTTCGGCCTTCTGGCGTCCGCCTCCGTCGCGACGCTGCTTGGCGCCGCCCCCGCCCTGGCCCAGCAGCAGGATGCGCCCACCACCCTGTCGGACATCGTCGTGACGGGATCGCAGGTGGCCCTGCCGCCGGCCTATGCAGGGGGTCAGGTGGCGCGTGGCGGAAGGGTCGGCCTGTTCGGCGCCCTGAACGCCATGGACACCCCCTTCTCCTCCACCAACTTCACCGAAAAGCTGGCGCGCGATCAGCAGGCCCGCAGCGTCGGCGACGTGCTGCAGAACGATCCGGCCGTGCGGCTGACCAAGGGGTTCGGCAACTTCCAGGAACTGTATGTGATCCGGGGCTTCCCGGTCTATTCGGACGACATGACCTATAACGGTCTCTACGGCGTGCTGCCGCGCCAGTATGTGGCGGCCGAACTGCTGGAACGGGTCGAGGTCTTCCGAGGCGCCACAGCCTTTCTGAACGGCGCGGCGCCGGGCGGCAGCGGCGTGGGCGGCGCGGTCAATCTGGTGCCCAAGCGCGCGGGCGACGCGCCCCTGAACCGGCTGACGGCCGGCTGGGAAGGCGGCGATCAGATCTACGCCGCCGCCGACCTGTCGCGCCGCTTCGGCTCCGATGGCGACTGGGGCCTGCGTCTGAACCTGGCCAGCCGCGCCGGCGAGGGCGGCGTCGAGGGCGAGGGCCGCGACATGAAGGTGCTCGGCCTGGGTCTGGACCACCGCGGCGACCGCGCGCGCTTTTCCGCCGACCTGGGCTGGCAGGACAACCGTATCGACGCGCCGCGTCCCCAGGTGACGCCGAACGGCGCCATTCCCCGCGCGCCGGACGCCGACAAGAACTTCGCCCAGCCCTGGACCTATACCGACGAGACCCAGTTGTTCGGCGCCGCGCGCGGCGAGTTCGACGTCACCGACGCCGTGACCGTCTGGGCCGCCGTGGGCGGTCGCGACGGCAAGGAGCGCAACAGCCTGGCCAATCCCCGCGCCAACGCCGACGGGTCGCTGAACGCCTACCGCTTCGACAACGGCCGTCGCGATCAGGTCTTCTCGGCCGACGTGGGCGTGCGCGCCGACTTCGACACCGGCCCGGTGCGACACCGCCTGGTCGCCTCGGCCGCCCAGGTGCAGTCGCGCGAGAAGAACTCCTACGCCTTCTCCAACTTCGGCGGCTTCGCCAGCAACCTGTACGATCCGGTGTTCGCGCCCGCTCCGGCCCCGACCGCCTTGGCCGCCGGCTCCCTGACCGACCCGACCGTGGTGGGCCGGGTCAGGACCAACAGCGTCGCCATCGCCGACATGGCGTCCTTCCTGGACGACCGTCTGATGATCACCCTGGGCGCCCGCTATCAGGAGATCGACACCCGGTCCTATGACTACAACACCACCGCCCGCAACGGCGGCTACGCCAGCGATGCCGTGACCCCGGTCTTCGCCGTGGTCTACCGCCCGATCGACCGGGTCTCGCTCTACGCCAACTATTCGGAGGCGCTGGTGCCTGGAAAGACCGCGCCCGGCGCGGTCAACGGGGCGCCCGTCGCCAACGCCGGCGAGGTTCTGGAGCCGTTCCGCGCCGAGCAGAACGAGATCGGGGTGAAATATGACGCCGGGTTGTTCGGCGCCACGCTCAGCGCCTTCCGCACCACCCTGCCCAGCGAATATTTCGACACGGCGACCCGCACCTATTCCGCCGGCGGCGAGCAGGAGAACCGGGGCGTCGAACTGACCGTCTTCGGCGAACCGCTGGAGGGCCTGCGCGTCCTCGGCGGCGCGACCTGGCTGGACGCCGAGATCAAGCGCGCCCTGAACCCCGCCCTCAACGGCAAGTCCGCCATCGGCGTGCCGGACTTCCAGGCCAATCTGAACGTGGAATGGGACGTGCGGGCCATCGACGGCCTGACGCTGGAGGGTCGGGTCGTACATACCGGCGCCCAACCGGCCAGCGCGGACAACGCCGTCGAACTGGACAGCTGGACACGCTACGACGCCGGCGTCCGCTACGCCTTCGAGGCGGGCGGCAAGCCGCTGACGCTGCGGGCGCGGGTCGAGAACCTGGCGGACAAGAACCAGTGGGTCGCGGTCGGCGGCTATCCGGGGTCCAACTATCTTACGCTGGGCGGGCCGCGCACCCTGCGCCTGTCGGTCTCGGCCGAGTTCTGAGCCCGCTCAATCGCGATACGATGACGCCCCCGGACGGAGCCAGGAGCTGGTTCCGTCCGGAGGCCGCCCGTTCTAGAGGCTACCGATGAAAGCCCGAACCATCCGCGCCTGGTCCTGGGTCCACAAATGGTCGAGCCTGGTCTCGACGGTGTTCCTGTTGATGCTGTGCGTCACCGGCCTGCCGCTGGTGTTCACCCACGAGTTGGACGAGGTGCTGCTGCATGAGCCCTGGCAGCCCAAGAACCCGGACGGGCCCCTTCTGGATCTGGACCAGGTGTTGAGCGCGGCCCTGGCCCTGCATCCGGGCGAGGTTCCGGCCTTCATGAGCTTTGACGAGGATCGGCCGGTGGTGAACGTCACCAGCCGCGCGCCCGACGCCCCCGCCGGCCAATACAGTTTCGAACCCATCGACCAGACCAGCGGCGAGGTCGCCCCCCTGGTCGCCGGCCATCCGGTGATGGAGTTCCTGCTGCAACTGCATACCGACATGTTCCTGGGCCTGGCCGGAATGCTGTTCCTGGGCGCCATGGGGCTGATGTTGGTGGCGGCCCTGGTGTCGGGGGTGGTCCTGTATGCGCCCTTCATGCGCCGTCTGCCGTTCGGCACGGTTCGGGCGTCCAAGGCGGCGCGGACCCGCTGGCTGGACTATCACAACCTGTTGGGCGTCGTGACCCTGGCCTGGGTGCTGGTGGTGGGGACGACCGGGGTGGTCAACACCCTGGCGACGCCGATCATCGCCTTTTGGAAGGATACGGCGCTGAAGGAGCTGACCGTCGCCTATGACGCCCCCGCGCCGGCCGGCCGGCGCGCCTCGCTGGATGCGGCGGTCAAGCGCGCCCAGGCCGCCCTGCCCGGCATGACGCTGCAGTTCGTGGCCTTTCCGGGATCGACCTATTCGACCGACCATCACTATGCCGTCTTCTTCCACGGGGACACGCCGCTGACCAAGCACATGACCACGCCCGCCCTGATCGACGCGCGCACGGGCGAACTGGCGGCGGTCGCCTCCATGCCCTGGTATGTGAAGACCCTGTCCCTGTCCCAGCCGCTGCACTTCGGCGACTATGGCGGGCTGGGGCTGAAGATCGTCTGGGCGCTGCTGGACATCGCCACCATCGTTATCCTGATCTCCGGCCTCTATCTGTGGCTGGCCAAGCGCAGGAAGCCGGCATGAGCCGCAAGGACCTCGGCCTGCGCGCCATCTTCGGCATACCCGCCATCCTGTTCGCCCTGACTCTCACGGGCCTGATCGGCGCCCTGTTGGAAGACGGTCTCTGGGACTTCTTGGGCGCCGCCCTGCTGACCGCATGGCTGATCGTCCTGGCGTGGGCGCTGATCCGGCGGCGCCGATAGGCGAGGCCGATCAAGGGCGCGGCGTCCGACTTCGCAAAAACGGACTTTAACAAAACGGATCACAACCCCTATAGTGATACAAAGTCCCAATAAGTGGACATTTGATAGGGAAACTGTCGTGGTCCAGTCTGTGACGTGGATGACAACCGCCGTCGCCTTGGCGGGCGTCCTTTCGCTTGCGCCACAGGCGGCGAAGGCGGAGCCGCAGGCCATCCGGCTGGAAACCTTGGATCGATCCGTTGTCGCCACGCCGATGGCGGACGGAGGCGTGTTCGTTCAATGGCGACTGAGCGCCTCCGACCCTGCGCGGGCGCGCTTCGAGGTGTTTAGGGACGGCGTTCGCCTTGGGCGGACGACATCGACCGATCCGACTGGATGGCGCGATCCGTCCGGCGATCTCAGCGCCCGCTACGCCGTGCGTCTGACGGGCGAAAGGCAGGACGCCGTCGCGCAGAACCTGGCTGACGGCTATCTGACCATTCCGTTGGACCGCCCCGCTGGCGGCGTTACGCCCGACGGCGTCGCCTATGACTACGAGGCCAATGACGGGACGGTCGGCGATCTGGATGGCGACGGGCGCTATGAGATCATCCTGAAATGGCAACCGACAAACGCCAAGGACAACGCCTTCGCCGGCTTCACCGGCCCCACGCTGATCGACGCCTATACGTTGGACGGCCGGCGGCTTTGGCGCATCGACCTGGGTCGCAACATCCGTTCGGGCGCCCACTACACCCAGATGGTCGTGCAGGACTTCGACGGCGACGGACGGGCCGAGGTCGTGCTGAAGACCGCGGATGGCACGATCGACGGCGCCGGTCGGATGATTGGCGACGCCGAAGCCGACTGGCGCGAAGACGGCGGCGAAATCCCCAGCCATGATCGCACGGGCGCCGAGCGCAAGGCGGACGGAAGCCTGGCGGCCGGTCTGGTCGGCCGCATCCTTTCGGGGCCGGAGTTCATCACCGTCTTCGACGGCCGCACCGGCGCGGCCCTGGCCAGCGCGCCCTATGTCCCGTCGCGCGGTCGGGCGGGCGATTCGGCGACCGCTGAAGAGATGGCGGCCATCTGGGGGGACGGCTATGGCAATCGGTCCGAGCGGTATCTGGGCGGCGCGGCCTATCTGGACGGGCGTCTGCCCAGCATCGTCATGGCCCGCGGCTATTACGCACGCACCGTGGTCGCCGCATGGGACTGGCGCGACGGGCGGCTGAGCCAGCGCTGGGTCTTCGACAGCGACACGGCGCCCGAAGGCTACGCCGGTCAGGGCAATCACCAGTTCAGCGTCGCCGACGTGGACGGCGACGGCCGTCAGGAGATCATTTACGGCGCCATGGCGCTGGATGACGACGGAACGCCGCTGTGGACCACGCGGCTGGGCCACGGCGACGCCATGCACGTCGGCGACCTGGACCCGACCCGTCCGGGGCTTGAGAAGTTCGGGGTGCATGAAAACGTCGTCGGCAATGGCGGCGTCGGTTCGGCCATGGTCGACGCCCGCACCGGCGAAGTCCTGTGGCGCACAGCCGGACAGCAGGATGTCGGGCGCGGCGTCGCCATCGACATCGATCCGCGCTATCCGGGCGCCGAGATCTGGGCGTCGAACAGCAACGATCTGTATTCGGCGGACGGCCGGGTCATCTCCCACACCCGCCCGCAGCAGATGAATTTCGGCATCTGGTGGGACGGCGACGGCTTGCGCGAACTGCTGGACGGCACGCGCATCTTCAAATGGGACTGGGAGAACCAGCGATCCATCCCCCTGCTGAGCGCCGAGGGCGCAGCCTCCAACAACGGCACCAAGGCCAATCCGGTTCTGGTCGCCGACATCCTGGGCGACTGGCGTGAAGAGGTGATCTGGCGCACGGCCGACAGTTCGGCGCTGCGCATCTATGTGACCCCGCACCCGACCCCCTTGCGTCATGCCACCCTGATGCACGACGCCCAGTATCGCTCGCAGGTGTCTGGTCAGAACTCGGCCTATAATCAGCCGTCGCACCCCAGCTTCGCCTTCGACGCGCCCCTGGGTCAGGGCCGGTGAGCCTGAGCCGACGCCTCGCCCTGCTGGGCGCCGCCGGTCTGGCGGCGGGATGCGCCACCGCACCCCGTATCGGCTCCAAGACCGGGCCCCGGCGGCTCTACGCCGACGACTTCCGACGCGGGCTAGACCAGTGGCTGATCGAGCTGGAGCAGGGGCGCGGTACGGTCAGCGCGGCGGACGGGGTCATGACCTTCGACGTGCCGCTGGGCGCCAGCGCCTGGTTCAGGCGAGAACTGACCTCGCCGGTCGAGATCCGCTTCACCGCGATGGCCGTGTCGGCGGGCGGCGCCCATGATCGCGTCAGCGACCTGAACTGCTTCTGGATGGCCGACGATCCACGCAGTCCCGGCGATCTGCTGGCCCGCCCGCGCTCGGGCGCCTTCGCCGATTATGACGTGATGCGGACCTATTATGTCGGGCTCGGCGGCAACTCGAACACCTCCTCGCGTTTCCGTCGCTATGTCGGGAACGGAGAACGGCCGCTGCTGCCCCAGCACGATCTGTCGGCGCCGGACGATCTGATCGTCGCCAACCGCCCCTACCGCATCCGCCTGATCGCCGATGGCGGCCGTATCGAATACTGGCGCGACGATCGGCGCCTGTTCGCCCTGGACGACCCCGCCCCCTATCGCCGCGGCTGGTTCGCCCTGAGGACCACCTGGAATCACATGACCGTCCGGGACTTCTCCGTCTGGACCGTCGCCTGATCGCCCGCCTGAGGAACCCATGAAGAAGCAAGCTCTGATCCTGGCGCTGGCCCTTTCGGCCCTCGCCCCCGGCGCCCAGGCGCAGAACCATTGGGCGCGAAGCTGGAACGCCTCGCCCCTGGCCGCCGCGCCCGACCGCCGCCCGCCGACGCTGAAGGATGTCACGGTCCGCCAGGTGGTCCGCGTCAGCGCGGGCGGCGAACGGTTCCGACTGCGGCTGACAAACGAATACGGCCTGACCGCCGCGCGGATCGGACGGGTGCGGATCGTGCAGTTAGCCGATGACGGCGCCCCCGTCCCCGGCGCGGCGCGCGACCTGACCTTCGACGGCGCGGCGGGCGCCCTGCTGGCCCCGGAGGCGCCCCTGCTCAGCGATCCGGTCGATCTTGCCCTGCCTGCGCTAAGCCGTCTGTCGATCAGCCTCTATCTGCCTGATGAGGTCGCCGATCCCACCATACATCTGCTGGGCCTGTCGTCCGCCTGGATCGCGCCGGGCGATCAGACGGCGGCCGCCGAATTGACCGACCCGACCCTGGTGACGCAGCGGCTGCTGATCTCGGGCGTCGATGTCGAGCGGGCCGAAGCGGGCCGGGTGATCGTGACCCTGGGCGATTCCATCACCGACGGCGCCAACGGCACGCGCGACGCCGACCGGCGCTGGCCCGACCTGCTGGCGCGCCGTTTGCAGGCGGCGGGCCTGACCTCGGTGGCTGTCGCCAACGCAGGCATTTCGGGCAACCGCATCCTGAAGCCAAAGCCCGGTCTGGGGGTGGCGGCGTTGGCGCGATTCGACCGCGATGTTCTGGCCCTGCCGGGCGCGACGGATGTGATCGTGCTGGAGGGCGTCAACGACTTCGGCATGGCCTGGCGCGATCATGATCCGCAGCCGCCGACCCCGGCCGATCTGATCGCGGGCTACCGCCAGATGATCGCCCGCGCCCATGCCGCCGGCCTGAAGATCAGGCTGGCGACCATCCTGCCGTTCAAGGACGCCAACTACTGGTCCGAACAGGGCGAGGCGACCCGCCAGGCCGTCAATACCTGGATACGTGCAAACACAGAGGCGGACGGCCTCATCGACTTCGACGCCGTGATGCGCGACCCCGCCCAGCCGCTGAAACTGGCCGCCGCCTATGACAGCGGCGACCATCTGCACCCCAATGACGCGGGCTTCCGCGCCATGGCCGACGCCATCGACCTGACGCCCTATCGATGAGAAGCGGCTGGCGGTCTGACGCGGGTCAGATCGCCAGCATCTCGCGAGTCATGCCCGCGACCGACTTCGCCCCGGTCAGGGTCATGGCCACGCGCATTTCCTTTTCGAACAGGTCCAGCAGGTTTTCGACGCCCGCCTGACCGTTCGCCGCCAGCGCATAGATGAAGGCCCGGCCCAGCAGGACCGCGTCAGCGCCCAGCGAGATCGCCCGCACCACGTCCAGCCCGTTGCGGACGCCCGAATCCACCAGGATCTTCAGGTCGCCCTTCACCGCATCGGCTATGGCGGGCAGAGCGCGGGCAGACGACAAGACCCCGTCCAGCTGCCGTCCGCCGTGGTTCGACACCACGATGCCGTCGGCGCCGAAACTGACGGCGTCGCGGGCGTCCTGCGGATCAAGCACGCCCTTGATGATCATCGGCCCGTCCCAGAAGTCGCGGATCCATTGCAGGTCCTTCCATGAAATCGACGGATCGAAATTATTGGCCAGCCAGCCGATATAGTCGGCCAATCCCGTCGGCTTGCCCAGATAGGCAGACACATTGCCCAGGTCGTGCGGGCGGCCATTCAACCCTACGTCCCAGGCCCAGGCGGGATGGGTCATGGCCTGGACCATCCGGCGCATCTCGGCGTTGGGGCCGCTCATGCCCGAATGGGCGTCGCGGTAGCGGGCGCCGGGGGTGGGCATGTCGACCGTGAAGACCAGGGTCTTCACCCCCGCCGCCCTGGCGCGCTCCAAAGCATTCTTCATGAAACCCCGGTCGCCCAGCACATAGAGTTGGAACCACATGGGCCGGTCGATGGCGGGCGTCACCTCCTCGATCGGGCAGACCGAAACGGTGGACAGGATGAAGGGAACCCCGCGCGACGCCGCCGCCCTGGCCGCCTGCACCTCGCCACGCCGGGCGTACATGCCGGTCAGGCCGACCGGCGCCAGGATGATGGGCAGGCGCAGGGTTTCGTCGAACAGTTTCGTCTCAAGGCTGAGGCTGGTCATGTCCTGCAGCACACGCTGGCGCAGGGCGATGGCCTGCCAGTCCTCGACGTTGCGCCTCAGCGTCTGTTCGGCGTAGGCGCCGCCGTCGATGTAGTGGAACAGGAAAGGCGGCAGCTTGCGCCGCGCGGCCTCGCGATAATCGCCGGGCGAGGAGATGATCACGCGCCTGTCCTACTGGAAGTTGGCGAAGGCGCCGCCGTCGACCAGCAGGGCCGCGCCGGACATGTAGGACGCCATGTCCGAGGCCAGGAAGGCGACGACGGAGGCGATGTCCTCGGGTCGCCCCAGGCGGCCCAGCGGAATGCGACCCTCCATATATTCGCGCTTCTTCGGATCGGCGAGGTCGTCCTTGTTGATGTCGGTGGCGATGGTGCCGGGCAGGACAGAGTTGCAGCGAACGCCGTAACGACCCATGGCGACGGCGCAGGACTGCATCAGGCTGTGCACCCCCGCCTTGGTCGGGGTGTAGTGGGTCTGCATCTCGCCGCCGACCAGGGCCGAGATCGAGCTGATCGCCACGATGGCGCCGCCGTCCCCCTGCTTCACCATCTGATTGGCCGCCGCCTGCACCATGTAATAGGCGCCGTGCAGATTAACCTCCATCGTGCGGCGCAGGGTCTCGACCGGCATGTCGAGGAAGGCGTGGAACGGGCAGATGCCGGCGTTGGAGACGAAGACGTCCACCCGGCCGAGCGCCTGCACCGCCGCGGCGACGAAGACTGCGGCGCTTTCCGGCTGGGCCACGTCGCCGTCGATGGCGATGGCGTGGCGGCCCAGCGCCTCGATCTCGGCGACCACCTCGGCGGCGGCGGCATCGTCCCGGAAGGTGTTGATGGCGACGTCGGCGCCTTGGCGCGCGGCCTCGATCGCCGTCGCCCGCCCGATGCCCCGCGATGCGCCCGTGATCAGGACGACCTTGTTCTCAAGCAGCATGGGGGCTCCGGCGATGGTTCGGTTTCAGGGTTTGGGCGACCAGCCCAGGTCGGCGCTGATCGCGTCGGCGGCCTCGGTCACCGTCTTGGTCAGTTCGGTCATCCGGGCGTCGGACATATATTGGGCGGCCGAGGAGACGCTGAGGGCGGCGACGATCTGGCCGTTCACCGAACGGATCGGAGCGGCGACGCAGCGAATCTGGTCCTCGTTCTCTTCAAGGTCGAAGGCGTAGCCCTTCTGGGCATAGCCATGCATCCGCTCCAGCCAGACGGCGCGGGCCGACGAGTCAAAGGCGGCGCCCGGCTCGGCGTAGAAGTCGATCCACTCCGGCTCGGTCTTGTCCAGGATCAGCGCCTTGCCCAGGCCGGTAGAGGCGATGGGGTGACGTTCGCCCAGGCGCGAGCCGATGTTGATGCGCCGGCGCCCCGCCACCTTGTCCAGATAAAGCGCATGACGCCCGTCCAGCACGCCCAGATGCACTGTGTCGTCGGTCTGGGCCGACAGTTGCTCCAGCCACGGGCGGGCCACGCGCGGCAGATGCATCTGCTGGCTGGCGGCATGGCCCAGCTCAAGCAGTTTGGGACCGAGGGAATAGCCCTCGCGCGGGCGGAACGACAGCAGCCGCCGCTCGACCAGGGCCGAGGCCAGACGGTGGGTCGTGCTGCGCGTCAGCTCCAGCTTTTCGGACAGTTCGGCCAGGGGCAGGGAGCCGTCGATCAGGGCGTCGATGACGTCCAGACCCCGCAGCAGGGTCTGGCTGCCGGACGCCTTGGCGCCGATCTCTTCATCTCCATCGACCTGTGCGGTCTTCATTGACGGCGTTCGTCCCATTTCGTAATCCTCATTCTCAGAATGTAGCAAAACGCGCAAGTCGCTCCGTCACACGAGCCTGACTTTGACGCCATGCACGGAGGAACGCCAGTGAAATCCCGCATTATGGGAGCGAATCGCCAATCACTGGTGATGACGCGATGAGCCGCCTGCCCCGCATCAAACACGTCCGCGCCTTCGTCGTGAAGAACGATGGCGCAGGTGGCGGCGCCGACTATCACGATCAGGGCGACGGTCACTGGATCGACGATCATATCACCACCCCCATGGCGAAATACCCCGAGTACCGCCAGAGCCGCCGCAGCTTCGGCATCAATGTGCTGGGCACCTTGGTTGTCGAGATCGAGGCCGAGAACGGCGTGGTCGGGTTTGCGGTCACGACCGGCGGCGAACCGGCGGCCTATATCGTCGAGAAGCATCTGGCCCGCTTCCTGGAGGGCCGCGATCCGTCCGAGGTCGAGAAGATCTGGGACCAGATGTATTTCTCCACCCAGTATTACGGCCGCAAGGGTCTGGTGGTGAACGCCATCTCCGGCGTCGATCTGGCGCTGTGGGACTTGCTGGGCCGCCTGCGGCAGGAGCCGGTCTTCGCCATGCTGGGCGGTCCGGTTCGTGACGAACTGACCTTCTACGCCACCGGCGCCCGTCCCGACAAAGCCAGGGAGCTGGGCTTCATCGGCGGCAAGATGCCGCTGCACCACGGCCCGGCCGAGGGCGAGGAAGGCCTGCGCAAGAACCTCGCCGAGCTGGAGGCCATGCGCAACGCCTGCGGCGACGACTTCTGGCTGATGTTCGACTGCTGGATGGCGCTGGACCTGAACTACGCCACCCGCCTGGCGCACGAGGCCCACAAGCTGGGTCTGAAGTGGATCGAGGAGGCGCTCAGCCCCGACGACTACTGGGGCTATCAGGCGCTGAAGAAGAACGCCCCCAAGGGGATGCTGGTCACGACCGGCGAGCATGAGGCCACCCGCTGGGGCTTCCGCATGCTGCTGGAGATGGAATGCTGCGACATCATCCAGCCCGACGTGGGCTGGTGCGGCGGGGTCACCGAACTGATCAAGATCTCCGCCATGGCCGACGCCAAGGGCGTGCTGATGATCCCGCACGGCTCATCGGTCTATTCCTACCACTTCGTGGTGACGCGCCATAACAGCCCGTTCGCGGAGTTCCTGATGATGGCCCCCGGCGCCGACGAGGTCGTGCCCATGTTCCATCCGCAACTGATCGGCGAACCCGTTCCGGTGAATGGCCGCCTGAAGGTGCCGGATGCGCCCGGTTTCGGCGTCGAGTTGAACCGCGACATCGCCCTGCAGCGCCCCTACGCGCGTTAAGACGAAAGCCCTTCCCCCACCATGAAACTGCTGCGTTACGGCCCCAGGGGCCAGGAAAAGCCGGGCACGCTGGATACTGAGGGGCGCATCCGCGACCTGTCGGGCCACATCGCCGACATCACCCCGGACCAACTGCATGGCCCTGCGCTCGAGGCGCTGAAGGCCATCGACCCGACCACCCTGCCCCTGGTCGAGGGCCGGCCCCGCTATGGCGTGCCGATAAACGGCGTGCGCAAATTCCTGGCCATCGGCCTGAACTTCGCCGACCACGCGGCCGAATCCAACCTGCCGATCCCGGCCGAGCCGGTGCTGTTCACCAAGGCCGTCACCTGCCTGAACGGGCCGAACGACGACGTGGTCATTCCGCGCGGGTCCGAGAAGACCGACTGGGAGGTCGAACTGGGCGTCGTCATCGGCAAGCCCGCCTCCTATGTGACCACGGAAGAGGCCCTGGATCACGTCGCTGGCTATGTGCTGATCAACGACGTGTCCGAGCGCGCCTATCAGACCGAGCGCGGCGGCACCTGGGACAAGGGCAAGGGCTGCGACACCTTCGGCCCCGTCGGCCCCTGGCTGGTCACGACCGACGAGGTCGGCGACGTCCAGAACCTGGACATGTGGCTGGACCTGAACGGCAAGCGCATGCAGACCGGCAACACCCGCACCATGATCTTCGGCGTCGCCGAGATCGTGTCCTATCTGTCAGAGTTCATGACGCTGGAGCCCGGCGACCTGATCACCACCGGCACCCCGCCTGGCGTGGGTCTGGGCCAGAAGCCGCCCCTTTATCTGAAGGCGGGCGACACGGTGCGTCTGGGCATCCAGAAGCTGGGCGAACAGGGCCAGACCTTCGTGGAGTGGACCCGATGAGCGCCTATCGGGACCGGTTCGCGGGCCGCACCGCCGTCGTCACCGGCGGGGCCTCGGGCCTGGGCAAGGCCGCCGCCGCCCGCATCGTCGCCGAAGGCGGCAGGGTGGTGCTGTGGGACCTGAACGCCCAGGCGCTGACCGCCGCCGCCGCCGAGGTCGGGGCCGCCCATGTGATCGCCCTGGACGTCGCCGACCCTGACGCCGTCGCCGCCGCCGCCGAGGCCTCGGCCCAGGCGCTGGACGGCCGCATCGACATCCTGGTCGCCTCGGCCGGCATCACCGGCGCCACCGTGCCGGTGCAGGACTTCCCCGTCGACAGCTGGAAGCGCGTGGTCGACATCAATCTGAACGGCGTCTTCTACTGCTGCCGCGCCGTCGTGCCCTTCATGCTGGCCAACGGCTATGGCCGCATCGTCAACGTCGCCTCGGTCGCGGGCAAGGAAGGCAATCCCAACGCATCCGCCTATTCCGCCTCCAAGGCCGGGGTGATCGGCTTCACCAAGTCGCTGGGCAAGGAGTTGGCCGGCAAGGGCGTCGTCGCCAACAGCCTGACCCCCGCCACCTTCGAAAGCCCCATCCTGGAACAGCTGCCCCAGAGCCAGGTCGACTACATGCGCTCCAAGATCCCCATGGGCCGCCTCGGCGAGGTCGACGAAAGCGCCGCTATGGTCTGCTTCATGGCCTCCGAGGAATGCAGCTTCACAACCGCCTCCACCTTCGACACCTCCGGCGGAAGAACGACGTACTAAGGACGCAGCCGTGGCCCACGACCTCCGCATCGTCGACAGCCATGTCCACCTGTGGGACCTGTCGCGCGCCCGCTACGATTGGCTTCAGGACGATCCCCTGCCGAACAATCCGGCGGGGGACATGAGCCCCATCGCCCACCGGAACTATCTGCTGGACGACTATCTGGCCGATACGGCGGGCTGGCGCGTGGACAAGATCGTCCATGTCGAGGCTGGCCAGCCCATCGGTCGGCAGTTGGCCGAGACCGACTGGCTGCAATCCATCGCTGACCAGCGCGGCTACCCCCACGCCATCGTCGCCGGCGCCGACCTGCTGGATCCCGACCTGGACGCCCTGCTGGAAGCCCAGGCGGCGCGTCCGAACGTGCGCGGCGTGCGCCAGATCGTCTGCTGGCACGAAGACCCACTGAAGACCTACACCGACCGCGATCTGCTGCGCGATCCCAAATGGGTCGAGGGTTTCGCCAAGCTGGCCCGACACGGCCTGTCGTTCGACCTCCAGCTCTATCCGTCGCAGATGGCGACCGCCGCCATCATCGCCGCCCGCCATCCCGACATTCCGATGATCGTCAATCACGCCGGTCTGCCGACCGACCGCAACGACATCGGCATGGAGCGTTGGCGGATCGGCCTGCGCCTGCTGGCCGCCCAGCCCCAGGTCTCGATCAAGATTTCGGGCCTTGGCATCACCGACCGCGCCTGGACGCCCGACAGCATCCGCCCGACCGTCCTCGAGTGCATCGACGCCTTTGGAACCGAGCGCGCCATGTTCGCCTCGGACTTCCCGGTCGAAAGCGTCCACGGAACCTTCGACGCCTTCTATTCCGCCTTCGACGCCATCACCGCCGACTTCTCGCCCAACGAGCGAGACCGCCTGTTCGCGGGCAACGCCGAGGCGATCTACCGCCTCTGACCTCGCCGCTATGTGGCGGTCAGGGCCTGTAGCCCAGACGCGCCGCCGCCTCCTCCAGACTGTCGCCGATCAGGGCCAGGTTTTCGATGGCCGCCAAACTCCATTGCGCCGCGTCGTTGGTCGACACCTGCGCGTCCTCTTGGATGGGACGCAGAACATCCACGCCGCCCACGGGCATCGAACGGGCGCCCAGCAGCGCCTGCAGCTTGGCCGGATCTTTGCCCAGAAACTCGCTCCAGGCCCGTTGCGCCAGGGCGGGGTCGCCTTCCTTATTGGCTGCATAGGCGGTCAGGCGTGAGTGCGCCTCGGTCAGCGACCGGCCCCTGGGCGCCTGGCCCAGCAGGCCGGCGATCTCGTTGTCCGGCGCGTTGTAGTAGCGGCAGTATTCCAGCCAGGCGGCGCGATAGGACGGCACATCCAGCAGGTCCAGCAGTTCGGCGTTCATCTCCGCCACGCCGAAGACGGCGTTCAGATGCGACACGGCGACATAATCGCCCTGCCCCTGATAGCGGCCGGTGGCCAGATCGAACGGCGCCTCTCCGGCGAACCAGCGGCGCTTCATGCCGCCGATGGTGGTCATGCCGTTGACGATCCGGTCGCGCCAGCGGCGGTCGCCCGTCCGCTCCCATTCCGTCAGCCAGGCCGAGATGAAGGCGCCCCATGAGGTGCCGAAGCCGGACACCACCTGCCCCTCGGGGACGGCGCGTCCCGGCGCGGGCGGCAGCTTGCGTGAGATGTCGACGTTCTGAAGCGCGTGGTCCGACTCGTTCAGTTCGCGCATCAGGTCCCCGACCCGCTCGTCCGCCGTCAGGAAATAGTAGATGCGGCGATAGGCGACGTTCGAGACGCGCGGCTGTTTGGACGAATCCGACCAGTGCTGCACCCCGTGGCGCGTGCCGAAGCCCTTGAACCGGCCCAGGTGATAGACGTCCACCTCGCCCGTGTGGCGCGTCATGGCCTCGGCCAGCTTGAACACATCGGCTCGGCCCGTCCGCAAGTAGCTGGTCCACAGCCACAGGTCGGTCGAAAGCTCTGAGTTGTCCCAGGCGTAGCCGCCGACGTCGTAGCGCCACATGTGGCGATCGGGGTCATAGGTGTGCATGACGTCGCCATAGGACCAGAACCCGTACCAGCGCCGCTGATCGACCTCCTGAATATAGTGGTCCAGCAGGTGGGTCAGCCGCCCCTCCAGCGCCGCGCGAACGGGCGTGGAGGCATCGGGCAGGGACCAGTCGCCGAACACGCCCGCCCTATGCATCCGCGCCGGCTCGACCGTCAGGCGCGCCGGATCGGCGATCTGTTCGGCCATGGCCGAGAAGTCCGCGTGCGAGGGCGTCCCGCCCAGGGCCCAGAGCGTCAGTTCCGAGGTGCGGGCGATGCCGTGGGCGTCGTCCCAGCCGGCCTCATAATCCTCATAGGTGATGTCCAGCCCGACCAGCTCCTCGGCCGTGGTGTCCATGCCGTTGGCGCTGCGATAGGGGCGCAGGTCCATGGCCGGGGCTTCCGGCGACCACATCCAGGCCGTCAGCTGCGCCGTGTCGGTATGGGCGTTGCGGATGTCCAGCGCGACCGGCGCGCGTTGCCAGAAGTCCTTCAACCCCAGGGCGACCCCGCCCGAGGCGCCGCCGACATAGGCCAGGCCCCGGCTGCGCCTGCCCGCATTGGAATCGATCCAGGCATGGCCCTCGCTGGTCCGCTTGCGCAGGGTGAAGCCGTCGGGCGACAACTGGCTGAAGGCGAAATCGCCCCACTCAGGCACCCATTGCAGACCGTCGTTCTTGAGGATGTCGGGCAGGTCGGCGAAGGCCACGGCGCGGCCTTCGATCTGGGCCTGACGTACGGCGGGGGCCGGGTTGGCGCGTGTCCGCAGCCCCGTCAGCGTCCGCACCGCCTCGCCCCACACCCCCTCGCCCTCTCCGGCGAAACGGATGTGGCGGTTATAGCTTTCGTCGGTCATCGGCGTGTCGGCGACGACGCCCACCCCCCGGATGAAGTCGGTCTTCGGGTCGCCGTCGAAGATGAAGCTGTGGACGATCCGCACGCTGTCGGACCCGGCGTAGAAGTACAGCCGCACCGAGACCGGCAGCCACTCGCGCGTTCCATCGGTGTGAACGCCGTCCAGCTTGATCACCGCGCGTACGGGGCCGGACTGCTCGACCACAGCCTGACGGATGCGGACGCCGTAGCGCGAGGACTTCACCGCCCCGCCCTCTTCCAGTTCGGGCTTGTCTTGCGACAGGGCGACCAGGGACAGCTTGCCCACGACCGAACGGCCGCCGCGCGTCGCGCCGGAAACCAGGGCGTCGCCCGACTTCGGCACGCGCCATTCCAGATCGCCGACCGTGACGACGATCTGCTGGCCCCGATCGGCGACCCGCACCGGCTTGCCGGGCGCAGGCGAGACGCCGGGGGCCAGCGTCAGACCGTCCAGCGAAGCATCCCCGGTCACCGCATGGGCCGACCATTTCAGCGAACCATCCGGCCAATAGGCGATCGGCCAGGACTGGGCGGGGGTTGCGCGGCCCGATCCGTCGCGGATACTGAACGCCTGATTGGGGCGAAGGGCGCCGCGCGGCCACGGCACGCCGAAGGTCGCGCCCTCAAGCCGGGCAGGCTTATGGCCATCCAGCCAGCGAAGAGGCGTGGCGGGCGCGCCGCGGCGCGGTGCGGCCAAGGCGACGCCGGATACGGCCTGAGCGGCGGCGAGAGAGACGGCGCCCATCAGCAGGTGACGCCGCGAAGGTTGGAACGACATGTTCGACTCCCGCCGCCCCAGCGGCGCTTTACGCACTGAAGGAAAAACGGCCGCCGCCCCTAGAGGCGACGGCCGCGATCACCGAGATGATCAGTATTTGTAGGTCGCGCCCAGGAAGAAGCGGCGGCCCGAATAGCCCCTGTTGATCAGGCGGATGTCGCCCGCATAGGTGCTTTCATCCTCTTCGGTCAGGTTCTTGCCTTCCGCGAACAGGGTCAGCCCCTTCAGGCCGGGCTTCCAGGAGATCTTGCCGTCCAGATAGCCGGTTGGCTCCTTGATGATCGGATTGCCCGACTGATCGGCGGCCGTAACCAGGTACTGCGAGCGATAGTTGTAGGCCAGGCGCGCGTTGATCGGACCGCGCTCATACCACAGGGTCGCGTTGTAGCTGGTGCTGGACAGGCCGGGATACGACAACTCCGAACCATCGAGTTGGCTGAAAACGCCGACGTCCGAGGCTTCCTGATAGGTGTAGTTCACGTCGGCGCCGAGGCCGGACAACAGGCCGGGTAGGAAGGTGAAGGCGGTTTTGGCCGTCAGTTCGACGCCCGAAATCTTAGCGCCTTCGCCGTTGATGAAGCTGTTATAGTAGTACAGCACGCCGTCGCCAAACACGTCCCGCTGGCCCAGGCTGGTGCGCGAGGGCAGATAGAAGGTTTGGATGTCCTTATAGAAGAAGCCGGCCGAGAACTGGGTGTCGCGGTTCGGATACCATTCGAAGGACAGGTCGTACTGCGCCGCTTCATAAGGCTTCAGGTCTGGGTTGCCGGCCGAGCAGCTGTCGGGACCATCTTCCGCCGTTCCGTCGTTGGCGTAGTTGATGGTGCAGGTCATGTTCGGCAGTAGGTAGTTGTAAAGCGGCCGCGCCATCAGCTTGGCGTAACCGACCCGCATGCTCAGCATATTGTCGATCAGCCAGGCGTTGACGTTGAAGCTGGGCAGCCACTTGGTATAGTCGCGCGTTTGCTCGACTAGGGTGTTGGACACGACCGCTGTGGTCGCCACGCCGTTGACCAGACGGGTCTCGCTGCGCGTGAACTTGCCCGCCGTATTGGTCTGAGTATGGACGCGGCGCAGGCCCAGGTTCCCGACCAGATCCAGGCCGAAGATCGGCAGGGCCCAGTCCAGACGGACGTACTGAGCGTCGGTCTGTTCCTTCACGCGGTACGGAATCTGGTCATAGGTTTTGCCGTCGTTGCCGACGCCGGAATACAGGTTGTCCAGGTTGAAGTGGCTGGTGTCCAGGTTCTGGGCGATGGCGCCGAAGTTCGGATACAGCCAGTTCGAAGGCAGAGCGCCGCCGCCGTAGTAAAAGTCGGACGGCAGAGCCGTCATGGCCGAGCCGAACACCGAGTTCGAGAAGGCGCGCGACCAGGTCTCGGTCGTGTTCCAATAGTTGGTCTGATACGCATTGCCGTACAGCGGCGCCGTCTGATCGACCGTCGCCGTGTCGCTGACTCGGGCCGTGGAGTTAATCGAGTTGGCGTAGATGACGATGTTGTCGAGTTCCGAGGCCAGATTTGCGCCAGGGCTGACGATGAAGCCGCCGTAATCGTAGCCCTTGGTTTCGGCGTTCGAATACCGCCCGCCGAACTTAATGTTGGTCAGGAAGGTCGTGCGCGGGTCGAAATCGATGTCCAGCTTGTACTGATCCTCCTTGTTCGACGATTGCGAGGGCCGATACTGGATCTGGTATTGGCTGACCGCAGAGGCGTCGGACGGCGAGAAGCCGGGCGCGAAGGTGAAGATCGGCGCCGAGGTGCCTGGTTCCAGGCTGACGACCATGCCGGGCGTGTTGAAGCTGACCGAGACGTTGTTGGTCTGGCTCAGCGTCTCGCTCTTGGCGTTGGCGCCGAGGAAATCGACCTTGAAACGGTCATTGTACCACTTCAGCCCGTAGGTGATGTAGTCGGAGTCCGTCTCGTAGCGGAAATCGCGCGACGAGATGCTGAATGCCGAATCGCCGCCTCGACCCGAGGTGCCCAGGCAGTTGCCCACAGTGTATTTTATGACGTTGTGGTTCGCATCCACGACCACGCCCGGAACGGTTTCGGCGGTGGCCGGTGTGACGCGGGTGCACGCCGGACCGTAGTTCAGACGGTCAAGTGCGGTGAAGTCCGTACCATAGTTGATGTCGTTCAACTGCTGCGTCCGGTGGTTCGTCTGATAGGTGACGAAGCCACGCAGATTGTCGGCGAACTTGTATTCCGCAGTGAACTCGCCGGAGCTGCGCTTGTCCTCCCGCGTCCAAACACGATAGCGCGGCACGCGCGGATTATAGTCGTACCACTGGCTTTGGCACGCGGTGCGAGCCTGCGCGGTAGTCAGGGTGTTGGCGTCGGGCGTGGTGAGAGTCGCGCACGCCGCCTCGCTGCCCACGGCGGCGATATAGTCGTTCACCGCGCGGCTATAGGATTGGTTATAATAGTTGACCGTCTTGTTCGGCGAGTTGTCGAAGTCCGCGAGGCGGGCCCACGAGTGATCGTCGTAGAAGTCACCGCGGGTCAGGACATTGTCATAGGTGACATTTGCCATGAGGCCGAGACGGCCGTCCAGCAACTGGGTCGCACCAAACACGCTGGCGCGGGGCTTCCAGTCCGGCAGGGTGTCCAGCTTCTGACCGGACAAGGTCATGGAGAAGGTCGGCGCGCGGAAATCCAGCGGCTTTCGCGTCTGGACCGACACCGTGCCGCCAACGGCTCCCTCGGTCATGTCGGAAGTGAAGCCCTTGAACACGTCGATGGACTTGACGATCTCGGCCGGCAATTCACGGAAGTCGTTGGACCGGCCGCCGCCGCCATAGACGTTCAGGTTTCCGGCCGTGGACAGGACGCTGACGCCGTTGACTTCGACGCGGTTCAGGTCGGGCTCGACGCCACGGATCGAGACGGCGTTGCCTTCGCCGAAGTCACGCGACAGTTGGACCCCCGTCACTCGGCCCAGGGCCTCGCCCACGTTCTTGTCGGGGAACTGGCCGATGTCGTCGGCGACGATGGAGTCCGACACGGTGCTGGCCGAACGCTTGCGGTTCATGGCCGACTGAAGGCTGGAACGGGTGCCGACCACCACGACTTCATCGACGGTCGAAACCGGAGCGTCCGACGCCTGGGTTCCCGTCGGCTGCTGGGCGTTCGCCGCGCCGGCGGACGCCAGCATCAGGGCGGCGGCCCCGGCGGTGTACATGAAGCGGCGGGCCCGTCGCCCGTTCGACTGTGTCGTCACTGAAGTTCCTCCTGCGGCCTATGGCCTTATTGTTTGAGCGGCGCCCTCGCGGCCGCCCCCCGGCGGCGCATTGTGTGAAGGCTGTGGCGCGGGCGTTGCGACGCCCGCAAATCATCTGCGGCTGGCGCTCCGGTCAGCGTCCATCGACGCCGGACGCGAAGACGCGCCCATTCACGCTTCCCTCCTGACAGCGGTCCTTTGCGGACTCGTATTCTCGCTACCCAGCCCTCTATAGCACCGGGTCTGATTTGTGCCAAATATGAATTTGTCGTCTCACATTTTAGGAAATCAGAGATGGCGCTCAGAAAAACTTAATCACACCAGCCGGTTGCGGCCCCACAGACGCTCGTACTTCCACCCCGTCAGGCTTTCGACGATCTGCTTGGCTTCTGGGCTGGACGGCTCGGTCTCTCCAGACCGCAGACGGTCGATTTCGCTCATCAGGACCTTGTGGCTGGGTTGATCTAGGCGGAATGACCACGAAAGGATCGCGCCCGCCGCCATGACCAGGATCGGGCCGGCGACCAGCAGCCCCGCGACCGTGGCCACCGCCCCCGGCGTCTGCGCGACCACGCCCCCCGCTGCGCCAGCCTTAGGCGAGACATAGCCTCCGGTCTCGATGATCCAGCCGGTCAGGATGATGGCCCCGGACTGGGCGACCTTGCGCACCAGGGTCATTACCCCCGCGAAGATGCCCTCGCGACGCTGGCCCGTGACCGCCTCGTCGACGTCCGGCAGATAGTTGTAGACCGACCACGGCACGAAATTCAGCGTGCCGCGCCCCAGCCCCGCCAAGACGATTGGCCCCAGCAGCCAGAAGGCGGCGCCCAGGTTGAACCCGCCTGAGCCCGGATTGACCAGGGCGAACAGATCCTGCCCCCCGACCGTCGGCCGCACGAAGTAGAAGATCAACAACAGCATCAGGGCGGCGGTGAAGAAGCCCGCCGCGATCCGATAGGCGATCACCGGCCCGATGCGGATGACCAGATGGATCGCCACCATCACGGAGATCAGCTGGGCGACATACATGGCGGTCATCATCTGCGAGATCATCACCGTCGCGCCCAGCATCACGGTCGCCACGAAGATCGGAAACGCGGTGTTGAAGATGTCCTGAGAGATATAGCCGCCCAGATAGATCGACAGATGCTGGCGGAAGGCCCGGATCCGCAGGGTCGAGAACAGGTCGCGGAACATGTTCACCGGGATCAGCAGCGCCTTGCGCAGGCTGGGCGGCTCGGCCTTCACCGCCTTCTCGGCGTCGGTGAACGGACGTTCCCAGGTGAAGATCACGACCAGGATCACAACGGCGCTGAACAACAGGCCGAAGATGGTCGCCATGATCAGGAAGGTCTGGGCCGAATCCCGACCGCCGAAGTTGTTGATGATCAGGGTCGGCAGATAGGAGGCCAGGATGGCCGAGCTTTGGGCCATCAGCATGCGCGCGCCCGCAAACTTGGCCTTCTCCTTGTAATCCTTGGTCATCTCGGCCGCGAGCGTTTCCCAGGGAATGAGAAACATCGTGTACAGCAGCTCGAAGAAGATGAAGGCGGTCAGATAATAGACGAAGGTCTGGCCGCTGATGAAGATCAGGGCGAAGCTGGGCAGCAGCGGAATGGTGATCAGAAGGAAGATCTTGCGCCGCCCCACCGTCCTGCCGATCCAGGTGTGGCGCAGATTGTCCGACACATAGCCGATCAGCGGACAGGTGATGGCCTCCAGCAGTCGCGGCAGGCCCAGGATCAGGCCGGCCTGGACCGGCGTCAGGTCGCAGAAGGTCGTGAAGAAGTAGAACAGCCAGCCGGTGATCACCGCCTGGGCGCCCGCCCCCAGCATGTCGCCGGAGCCCCAGCCCCAGTAGTTGTACCAGCGCGGGATGCGGGCGGACGGTTCCGTGGACGTCATCTCGGCTTCTCCAGACCGCGGCGCGTCAGATGTACTGACGCAGGAATTCGCCCAGGCACAGGATCGCCAGGGACTGGCCGTAAGGCATGGAGGTCAGCGGAATGTCCTTATAGCCCTGCAGGTCGTCGAAGACCGGCGTGCCGAACGACACCTGCTGCAGCTCGCCGTCATCCGAGATGTTGGCCAGCACGCCCTTGACCGCCTTCAGCGCCATTGGGGCGTATTCGGCGCTGATGTAGCGTTTGCGCACCGCCTTCAGGACGCCGTAGGCGAAACCGGCGGTCGCCGAGGCCTCCAGATAGCTGTCGTGATCGGGGATCAGGGTGCGCCACAGGCCGCTCTCATCCTGATGTTCAGCCAGGGCCTTCACCTGGGCCTCCAGCGTCTCGATCAGGAAGCGGCGCAGGCTGTCTTCTGGCGGCAGGTCCAGCAGCTCGATGAACTCGGGGATGGCGATGGTGACCCAGCAGTTTCCGCGCGCCCACAGGGCGTCGGCGAAGTTGTGCCGTCCCAGGAAGGTCCAGCCGTGGAACCACAGGCCGGTCTTGCGGTCGAACAGATATTTGATGTGGAGGAGGAACTGCTTCTTGGCCTCCTCGACATAGTGCGGGCGGCCCAGCACCAGGCCGATCTTGGCCAGTGGCAGGACGCTCATCATCAAGGTGTCGTCCCACAGTTCCTGCGGGTTCTCGTCGTTGAAGACGATGTGCTGGAAGCCGTCTTCCTCGGTGCGGGGCAGACCATCCATCAGCCACTCCGCCCAGGTGTCGAGATAGGGGATGAAGGTCTGGTCGCCTGTCTGCTCGTAAAGATAGGCCAGGGTCAGGAAGGGCGAGACGGTGTTGATGTTCTTGGTGGGGGTGCCGGCGGCGAAGCGGTCGCGGAACCAGTTCAGCATGATGTCCAGCGCCGCCTGATCATTGGTCTGCTCATACAGCTTGTAGATGCCGTACAGGCCGATGCCGTGGGTCCACTCCCAGTCGTTCCAGCCCTTGGTGTCGATGACGCGACCGTCTTCCAGACGCAGCAGGAACTCGCCCGTGTCGTCCTTGATGTTCACCAGATTGTCCAGCAGGCGGGCGATGGCGTCGCGGACGTCGGCGTAAGGCAGGTCGTGGATCAGATTCGGCATGACGGGTTCCCAAGGCGCCGAGGCGCCGTCGCTCAGACAACATCGGGCGTCGGCAGGCGGGTCTGTCCGCTGGCGCGACAGCCTAGGCCGTATCGCGCGCCTTCGGCGTCCCCGACAGTTTCCACCCCATTCCTTGAAACGGCGACTGGCATCACCGTCCCATTTTTTATATAGCTCTCTCATTATGTGAGCCGAAATGCCTCGTCAAGGCGACGGCCGGCTCTCAGATAGCCTTGGGATCGATCGTCGACGTCAGACGCCTCGGCCCCTCTCAAACCAGCGCGAGACCCACGCCATGTCCGATCCGATGTACGACAAGATTTATCAGGCCACCCACCCGGACATGATGGAGGGAGCCACGAACCAGCAGCTGCGGGATCGCTATCTGGTCGGCGGGCTGTTCACGCCCGGCAAGGTCAGCCTGAACTATTCCCACAACGAGCGGATGGTGCTGGGCGGGGCGATGCCGGTGGACGGCGCCCTGGGCCTGCCCAGCCATTCGGAGCCGCCGTCCCTGGCGGGCAAGCCGTTCCTGCACGCCCGCGAACTGGGCGTGGTCAATATCGGCGGCGCCGGTTCGGTGACGGTTGATGGCGAGACCATCGAACTGGCCTTCCGCGACGGCCTCTATGTGCCGATGGGGTCGACCGAAGTGACCTTCGCGTCGAAGGACGCCGCTGAGCCGGCCCGATTCTATCTAGTCGCCACGCCGGCCCACGCCCGCTACGACCTGACCAAAATTTCGATCGATGAGGCGGTGCCGTTGGAGATGGGGTCGCTGGAGACCTCCAATGAGCGCACCATCTATCAGTACATCGTCCCGGCGAAGGTGAAGTCCTGCCAACTGCTGCTGGGCGTGACGGTCCTGAAACCGGGCTCGGTGTGGAACACCATGCCGCCGCATCTGCATGACCGCCGTTCCGAAGCCTATCTGTATTTCGGTCTGGGCGAGAACGACCGCGTCTTCCACTTCATGGGCGAGCCGGACAATGCGCGTCACATCGTCGTGGCCGACGGCGAAGCCGTCATCAGCCCGCCCTGGTCGATCCACATGGGTTCGGGCACGTCCAACTACACCTTCATCTGGGGCATGGGCGGCGAGAACCTCGACTATACCGACATGCACAAGCTCGACATCTGCCAACTGCGCTGATCCGAACAGGAGAGGAAACAACCATGAGCAATCCGTTCGACCTGACCGGCAAGGTCGCCTTGGTCACCGGGGGCAACACGGGTCTGGGTCAGGGCATCGCCCTGGCCTTGGCCGAGGCCGGCGCCGACATCGTTTCGGTCGCCCTGTCCGATTCCGACGATACGGTCGCCCAGGTTCAGGCCATGGGCCGGCGCGCCCACGCCGTCAGCGCCGACCTGACCTCGATCGAACCGGTCGAGCGCGTTCTGGCCGAGGCGCTTCAGGCCATGGGTCGGGTGGATATTCTGGTCAACAACGCCGGTCTGATCCGCCGCGCCGACGCGGTGGACTTCTCCGAAGCCGACTGGGACCTGGTGATGAACATCAATCTGAAGACCGTCTTCTTCATGAGCCAGGCGGTCGCCCGCCACTTCATCAAACAGGGCGATGGCGGCAAGATCATCAACATCGCCTCCATGCTGTCCTTCCAGGGCGGCATCCGCGTGCCGTCCTACACCGCGTCCAAGTCTGGCGTGGCGGGTCTGACCAAGCTGATGGCCAACGAATGGGCGCCGCACGGCATCACCGCCAACGCCATCGCCCCCGGCTATTTCGCCACGGCCAACACCCAGGCCCTGCGTGAAGACCCGGTGCGGTCGGCCGAGATCCTGGGCCGCATTCCCGCCGGTCGCTGGGGCCAGCCCTCGGACCTGGGCGGCGCCGCCGTCTTCCTGGCCAGCCGGGCCTCCGACTATGTTCAGGGCGCCATCCTGCCGGTCGACGGCGGCTGGCAGGCGCGCTGAGACACGGTTAGCGTTCCGACATGACCAACACCGCCTCGGGTCCCTCGGCCGCCTCCCGCGCCATCCTCTGCTTCGGCGAGATGCTGCTGCGGCTGTCGCCCAATCAGAATGAACTGCTGATGCAGTCCCCCGCCCTGACCGTGCGTCCGGGCGGGGCCGAGGCCAATGTCGCCGTGGCCCTGGCCCGCTTCGGCGCGCCGACGCGGATGGCGACGGTCCTGCCGGACAATGCGCTGGGCCACGCCGCCCGCGACGAGGTGCGAAAGCACGGCGTCGACACCACCCCCATCGTCTTCACGGCGGGACGAATGGGCCTGTATTTCCTGACGCCCGGCGCCGTGCGCCGTCCGTCCGAAGTCCTCTATGACCGCGCCGGTTCGGCCTTCGTGGAGCGTGTCCACACGGCCTTCGACTGGGACCGGCTGCTGGACGGCGTCGAGTGGCTGCACGCCTCGGGCGTCACGCCCGCGACCGGCCCCAACGGCTCGGCCGCCGCTGTCGCCCTCATCGAGGCCGCCGTCCGCATGGGCGTGAAGGTCAGCTATGACGGCAACTTCCGCGGCAAGCTGTGGGACCAGTGGGACGGCGATCCGCCCGCGACACTGGGCAAGATGCTGGCGGGCGCCACCGTCGCCTTCGCCGACGACCGCGACTTCGCCTTGGTGCTGAAGACCCGCTTCGACAGCCCCGACCCAGCCGAGCGCCGCCGTCAGGCCGCCAAGGCCGCCTTCGCCGCCTTCCCCCGCCTGGAACGCATCGCCTGCACCCTGCGGGTTCAGGACAGCGTCGCCGACCAGGCCCTGTCGGCGGTCATGCTGACCCGCGACGGGGACAGCATCATCGAGACCCATGCCGAAGCCATCCACCTGAGCGGCGTCGTCGACCGCGTCGGCGGCGGCGACGCCTTCGCCTCGGGCGTCCTGTTCGGCTTGTGGAGCGGATGGGCGGATCAGCAGGCCCTGGACTTCGGCCTGGCCGCCGCCGGGCTGAAACGCTCGGTCCCCGGCGACTTCAACCTGTTCACCGCCGACCAGGTTCAGGCCGCCATGGGCGACGGCGGGTTCGACATCCGGCGATAGGCCGTCCTCTCACCAAAGAGACACCCCGATGCTGACGGCGATCCTGATGGCGGCGACGATATCGACCTGGCGTTTCGACCTGGCGCCCCAGCCGACCGCGCCGGATCGGATCGCGGTCCAGCCCAGCCAGACCTATCAGCCGGGCGGATACGGCTTTGAGCCACAGTTGACGCCGGACGGTTATGCCTTCTCGGCGGCCGTCCCCGAGGGCCTCTATCGCGTGACGGTCCGCTTCGGCAGCGCCCAGGCTGGGCGCACCACGGTCAAGGCCGAGGCTCGGCGGCTGATGGCGCGCGACATCGTCACCGCCCCCGGCGTCTATCAGACCCGCAGCTTCATCGTTCCCGTGCGCGGCCCCGCCCTGGCCGCGCCGCCCGCCAATGCGCCGGGCGGCGCGGCCGTCGTGCTGACGCCGCAGGAGCTCGCCTCGCGCACCTGGGACGACCGGCTGACGCTGGAGTTTCTGGACCATCCACAGGTCGCCGCCATCGACATCGCGCCGGTCGAGGCGCCCGTGATCTATCTGGCGGGCGATTCCACCGTCACCGACCAGCCGTCCGAACCGGCGGCCAGCTGGGGCCAGATGCTGCCAGCCCTGCTTGGTCCCGACATCGCCGTGGCCAACCACGCCCAGTCGGGAGAGACGCTGAAATCCTTCATAAGCGAACTGCGCCTGGCCAAGATTCTGACCACGCTGAAGGCCGGGGACTGGCTGCTGATCCAGTTCGGTCACAACGATCAGAAGGTCCAGTGGCCCCAGACCTATGTGGACCCTGAAACTACCTATCCCGCCTATCTGAAGGTCTTCATCGCCGAGGCGAAGCGACGCGGCGCCCACCCGGTCCTGGTGACCTCGCCCGAACGGCGCAACTTCCGCGACGGACGCATCCAGGACACCCTGGGCGCCTATGCCGAGGCGGCGCGCAAGGTCGCGCGCGAAGAGGACGTGCCTCTGATCGACCTGAACGACGCATCCCGCCGCATCTATGAGGCGCTGGGCCCGGATCAGGCGGCGAGCCTGTTCAACGACGGCGGGGCGGACCGCACCCATCATGACAATGCCGGGGCCTGGCTGCTGGCCCGCGCCGTCGCCGCCCAACTCGCCGAAAAGGCGCCGGATCTGGCGGCGCACATCGCGCCCGAGTTCCGCACCTTCACGCCCGACGCTCCGCCGATGTCCGAGACCGACATCGCCCCCAGCCTGTCGGCAAGCCGGGAACGCCCGCGCGGCGATTGACCGCGCTGCGAAGCGTTTGACGCGCGACGTCGGAGCCACTACCAAATGGTGAAACAGAATACCGAATAATCGGAACTGGAGGAATCATGAGTTCGCTTCACGCCTTCCGCATGCAACTGAAGCCCGGCGCGGTCGAGGAATACAAGGCGCGTCACGACGCCATCTGGCCCGAACTGGCCGAACTGCTTACGGCCAGCGGGGTCAGCGACTATTCGATCTTCCTGGATGAGGAGACCCTGTCCCTGTTCGCGGTGCTGCGCCGCGCGGACGACCATACGCTGAACGACCTGCCCAACCATCCGCTGATGAAGAAATGGTGGACGCATATGGCGCCCCTGATGGAGGTCCTGCCCGGCGACCAGCCGCGCGAATGGCCCCTGCAACTGATGTTCCATCAAGCCTGATGCGGGCGCTTCTTCTCGCGGCCGCCGTCGCCGCCGCCCCGCTGGTTCAAGCCTCGACCGCCGTCGCCCAGACAGCCCAGGCCACCGCCGATTTCACCGCCCCCGCCCAGACCTTCGGCCGCGTCTCCTATGACGCGCGATCCCTGATGATCGACGGCAAGCGCCTGGTCATCTGGTCGAGCGAAATGCACCCCTTCCGCCTGCCCAGCCCCGAGCTGTGGCGCGACGTGCTGCAGAAGATGAAGGCGAGCGGGTTCAACACCGTCGCCTTCTATTTCGACTGGGGATACCACAGCCCCAAACAGGGGGTTTACGACTTCACCGGCATCCGCGACCTGGATCTGTTGCTGAAGATGTCCGAGGAAGAAGGCCTGTACGTCATCGTCCGGCCTGGCCCCTACGCCAACGCCGAACTGACGCGCGGCGGCTTCCCCGGCTGGCTGGTCAATCAGCGCGCGCCGTCGCGCACGGATTCGCCCGAATATCTGGCCGCCGCCGACGAGTGGATGACCCAGATCAATGGCATCATCGCCCGCCACCAGATCAACGGCGACGGCAAGGGCAACCAGGGCTCGGTCATCCTCTATCAGATCGAGAACGAGCTGGCGCTGACCACGCCTGCGCACCGCCGCTACATGGACCATCTGTACGCCAAGGCGCGGGCGGACGGCATCAATGTGCCGATCTTCCATAACGACCAGGGCCGCAACGGCTATTGGGCGCCCGAGACCTCGCCCGTCGACAAGGTGGTGCACGGTCCGGTCGACCTCTACGCCTTCGACGGCTATCCCGGCGGCACCTGCACAGTAGGCGGCCAAGTCACGCGCGGCGCGGCGGCGCCCGACTGGGGCTTCTATGGTCCGGGCGGAGCCAAGGGCGGAGCCTCGGCCTCGCCTTCGACCCCCGGCTTCATGGCCGAGATCGGCGGCGGCTGGTTCGACTATTGGGGCTCCAACGGCGGCTATGAATGCAACGCCCGCCAGCGCGGCGAACGGTTCCAGCGCGTCTTCTACGGCGTGAACCTGGCCAACGGCATCACGCTGCAGAGCATCTATGTCGGCTTTGGCGGCACCAGCTGGGGCTGGCTGGCGGCGCCCGTGGTCTTCACCAGCTACGACTATGGCGCGGCCATCTCGGAGGCGCGCGAAATACGGCCCAAGGCCGAGGAGATGAAGCAGCTGGCGGGCCTGCTGGAGTCGGTTCCCGATCTGGCCGGCATGATTCCCGCCGGGCCGGTCGAAATCTCGTCGCCGAACATCCAAGTCTATCATAACCGCAGCCCGGAGACGGACGCCCGCTTCCTGCTGGTCACGCACAAGCCGTCGAACGGCCAGACGAACGACGACTTCACCGTCACCGCCAGCCTGCCCGATGGCCGCTATGTCGTGCCGATGACGCTCAACGGGTTCGACGCCAAATGGCTGGTCGCGGGGGTCGATCTGGCCGGTCAGCGGCTGGTCTATTCGACGTCCGAGGTCCAGGCGGTCCTGCCGTCGGCGCGCCAGCCGGTCGTGCTGATCCACGGCCGTAAGGATGAGCCGGGTCAGACCATGCTGCGCTTCGCCTCGGCCCCGACCGTGACGGTGCTGGAGGGGCAGGTTCGCTCCGCCTTCGACGCGGCGGCCGGCGACCTGAAGCTGGACTACGCCCACCAGGGTCTGGCCCGCGTGAAGATCAGCGGCGGCGGCCGTCCCGACCTTCTGCTGCTGATCGGCGAAGAGAAGGAAGCCGCCCGCTTCTGGCGTCAGGGCGATGTCCTGGTGCGCGGCCCGGCCCTTCTGCGTCACGCCCGTATCGACCGCGGCCAGCTGCTGCTGACCGGCGACACCCGTGAGGCGACGCCGCTGGAGCTGTGGTCGTCCCAGGCGGTGCGGTCCGTCCGCTGGAACGGCGCGACCGTCGCCACCCGCACCACGGCCTCTGGCGGACTGGAAGCCCGGTCCGCCCTGCCCGGCCCGGCCGACTTCGCCCTGCCCGTTCTGACGAACTGGCGCGCGGCCCCCGGATCGCCCGAGGCCAAGCCGGACTTCGACGACCGCGACTGGCAGGCCATCGACAACCGCGCCTACGCCAGCAACACCCTGCGCCCCGACGGCCAGCCGAACATGCTGATGGACGCCTATGGCTTCCATGAAGGCGACGTCTGGTATCGCGGCCGGTTCGAGGGCGGTCCGAACGCCGAGACGATCGAGCTGTTCTACGGCGCAGGCGGCGCAGGCATGCTGCAGCTGTTCCTGGACGGCGAACTGGTTGGTCAGGACGAACTGCCCACCGGAATGCCGCGCCCGATCACCACGGGCATGGCGCGCTTCACTCTGCCCGCCGCCGCCCGCACGCCGGGTCCGCACGTCCTGTCGGTCATGGTGCGCAACAACGGCCACAACTGGAACCTGGACGCCAACGACTTCCACAAGGAGGCGCGTGGTCTGGTCTCGGCCTCGGTCGGACCACGCAGCGGCCCCGGTTTCTCGGCGCCTGTCGCCTGGAAGATCCAGGGCCGTCAGGGCGGTGAGGACTTCACGGACACCGTGCGGGGCGTCGCCAACAACGGCGGTCTGTTCGGCGAGCGCAACGGCTGGCACCTGCCGCAGTTCGACGACACGGGCTGGAGCGCCGCCACGGTCGGTCAGCCCCTGCAGGCGGGCGTAACCTGGTATCGCACCGGCTTCGACCTGAATGTGCCCCAGGGCCAGGACGCCTCCATCGCCCTGGCGTTCGGCGACATCGACAAGCCGCGTTCGGACACCGCCTATCGCGTGCTGATCTTCGTCAATGGCTGGCACATGGGCCAGTTCATCGCCAACGTCGGCCCGCAACGGGTCTTCACCCTGCCGGAAGGCATACTGAACGCCCGCGGCCATAACAGCATCGCCCTGGCCGTCTCGACCGACGGGGCGCCCGGCAATGTGCTGGAGGACGTTCGCCTGATCACCCAGCGCAATGTGCGCGGCGGCGTTCAGACCACGACGGAAGGGGGGCGGCGATGACCGCACCCCGCCTGCCGCGTCGGGCTCTGTTGGCGTTAGGCGCGGGCGCCGTCATTGCGCCCGCCGTCGCCCGCTCGCAAACGGCGTCCTCGGCCACGCCCGCCGTGTCCGCGCCCTTCGAGGTCCGCCCCCTGTGGCCCAGCGCCGCGCCGGGCGGCGAGGCGGTGACGGTTCAGGAGCAGGTCGTGCTGCGTAACCCGAACGGCGATCCCAACGACACGGCCTTCGTGCATGTGCGCGATCCGTGGATCATGCTGCGTCGTCCGGCCCGGCCCAATGGCGCGGCCATTCTGATGATCCCCGGCGGCGGCTATCAGCGCGTCGCCGTCAGTAAGGCGGGCGGCGCCATCGACGCGCGCCTGGCAGAGATGGGCTACACCGTCTTCATCATGGATTACCGCCTGCCCGGCGACGGCTGGGCCGCCGGTCCCGCCGTCGCGCTGCAGGACGCCCAGCGCGCCATCCGCATCGTCCGCTCACGCGCGGCGGAACTGGGTTTCGACCCGAACCGCGTCGCGGTCGCCGGTTTCTCGGCCGGGGGCCATGTGGCGGGCATGCTGGCGACACGCTTCGCCCAGGAGACCTACGCCCCCATCGACGCTATCGACCGCCTGCCGACCCGGCCCGACTTCGCCGGACTGATGTTCCCGGTCGTCACCCTGACCCAGCCCTACGCCCACGGCCCATCCACGCGCGCCCTGGTCGGCTCCGCACCCACGGACGCCGCCAGCGACGCCTGGTCCAACGAACGCCATGTACCCGCCGACATGCCGCCGACCTTCATCGCCTCGGCGGCGGACGACCGCGTGGTGCCGGTCGAGAACAGTCTGATGCTGTGGCAGGCCCTGCGCGCCCAGAACCTGCCCACCGAACTGCACGTGTTCGAAAAAGGCGGCCACGGCCTGAACGATCCGGGTCAGTCAGGCCCGCCCGCGTGGGAAGGTCTGTTCGACGCCTTCCTGCAACGCGATCGCACACCGCCCACACGCTAGCGTTGGAGCCCCATCAGCCCAGCAGAACGCAAGACCCTATCGCGGCGCGGAAGGGTCTCCGCCTTCGCCTAGCCTGTACGAACGATGCACGTCGGCTCCCGGCCAAGCCGTCGGCGATCTGTCATTGAGAGAAGGAAATGGTGGACGCGACAGGGATTGAACCTGTGACCCCCTCGATGTCAACGAACTGCGCTCTGACAGAAATCCAGACGACGATTGAGCCGTGGAGCCACTTCGTTTGCGGCTGATGTAGCTAGATGCTGCCCTTTTTCATGCGTTTCTGGTTAGTTTCTGGTAAGCGCCGTCATCGGGCAGCGAGGGCGAAGCGTCATGACGTGACCCCCTGAAACTCCTCCACGAATAGCTAGAGTCCGCCCCTCGAAAGGACGGACAGAATGAAGCGATCACGGTTTACGGAAGAGCAGATCATCGGGATCCTGCGCGAGCAGGAGGCCGGTGTTCCGGTGGCGGACCTGTGCAGGAAGCACGGGCTGAGCTCGCCGACCTTCTACAAATGGAAGGCCAAGTATGGCGGCATGGACGTGTCGGAGGCCCGGCGGCTGAAGGCGCTGGAAGAGGAGAACGCCAAGCTGAAGCGGATGCTGGCGGACTCGATGCTGGACAACGTCGCGCTGAAGGATCTGCTGGGAAAAAAGTGGTGACGCCCGCTGCGCATCGAGCGGCGGCGGCGCACCTGCAGTCGGCTTACGGGATGAGCGAACGGCGGGCCTGCCGGGTGCTGGGCGTGGACCGGACGAGCGTGCGCTATCAGGCGACGCGACCGGACGACGGCGCCCTGCGCGATCGGCTGAAGGCCCTGGCTCAGGAGCGTCGGCGGTTCGGCTATCGACGTCTGCACGTGATGCTCCGGCGCGAGGGCCATGCGGTCAACAAGAAGCGTGTCCAGCGGATCTACCGCGAGGAGAAGCTGACGGTGCGTCGGCGCGGCGGGCGCAAACGCGCGATGGGCACAAGGCGGCCGCTGGAGATTCCTCTGGTCGCAAACCAGCGCTGGTCGCTGGACTTCGTGTCCGACCAGATGACGGACGGGCGGCGCTTCCGCATCCTGACGGTGATCGACAACTGCACCCGCGAGTGCCTCGGGCTCGTCGCCGACACCTCGCTGTCAGGGCGACGGGTGGCGCGCGAGTTGGACGCCATCATCCTGCGACGCGGGCGACCCGAGACGATCATCAGCGACAACGGCACGGAATACACGTCCAACGCCATCCTGGCCTAGGCCGACGACGCCGGTGTGGGCTGGCACTACATCGCGCCGGGCAAGCCTCAGCAGAACGGCTTCAACGAGAGCTTCAACGGCCGTCTGCGTGACGAGCTGCTGAACGAGACGCTGTTCCGATCCCTGCCGCACGCCCGTGCGGTGCTCGAAACCTGGCGGCGCGACTACAACGAAACCCGGCCGCACTCGAAGCTCGGCTGGCTGACGCCGCAGGCCTACGCAGATGCGCTCAGCGGAAAGATCGGCCGGTCCGCTGCGCTGGTTGGAGGCTGCGCTGACCGGCCTCTTGCCAACCCCACCAACCCCAGTTCAGATCACCAAAGGACTCTCGTTATGGCTGGATGAGAAACGGGGGTCACGTCACGTCGAATAGCCTTGGCGCTCATTGTCATTCTCCAGATTGTGATGGTTGCGCGCGATAGGTGCGCGCGATAACGTCAAGGCTGAGCCTTTCGGCTCGCTCTAGCGGGGAGCTAGGGCCGGAGGTTCCGCAGATGCCCCGGCCAGTCTTCCAAATTTGCCAAGCCGGGCATTGAGGCGATACGGCAGAGCTGTCGCGGCTCATGCCCGAACTGCGTCACGCGGCCCGGGCGGGGCGAGGGCACATTCGGCCGGGCCGCATCACAGCGATTGGGGGGTGCGATGGATGACGGTACGCTGGAGCGGCGCGCTATGGGGGCTGAACAGCTGGTCGCCGCCAAGATCACCGAGTTCGGGGCGCACTTGACGGCAGGCGACCGAGCAGCGGCCGAGCGAGCGCGGACGGAAGCCCTTGCCGCCCTGGAGGTTCACTTCGACCTGACCGATCAGTTGATCAGCCAGACGTTCGCGTAGACCTGACTTCAGATGATGGGCGCTTCCATCGCAAAGCTTAGATTGGCTTGCAGACCCGGCAGGAGCGGATCCACAACCGCTGACGACAGCCGCACAGCCGATACCCGATCAGACAAGCGTATCATCGCGATGGGGATGGGCACCGACGGTCCGCGTTCCAACCAAGCCGACGACCAATAGGTCGGAAAGAGGCCTTCCACCTCTCTAAGCATGTTTTCGGCCGATTGACCGTCCGCATGGTCGTTTGCCTACTGCTGTACGTCGTGCTGAACCTGACGTGGTGGTTCTGCACCACGGCTTCGCAGGCGCGGTTGTCGCATTCTACTCGATCACCGGCACACCGTCGGCTCTGGACGGTGGGGGACCATCGGGCCAATGCCACGTCTCTGGCGTCCGCTGCATGGACTGGATGGTCTGACCGGGCACCGCCGGAATGCCGGTGGGGACGGGAAAGTCCGTTCCAGACGGGACAAGATACAGCGTGAAACGATGTGGCGCGCCGGCGAAGTTGACCTCGACGACGATCTGGCGCCCGTTCCTTCCGGGATCAGCAGTTGGTCCGCAAAGATGTAGCCCCCGAAGGTGGCTCCGGAGTCGATGGTTGTGGTCTGGAGGACGTTCCGTCCCCACGCCGACATGGCATGGCGTAGTCGGCTTTCGATTGTGGCGGAGTCCACTGCATAGGAACCGGAAGCCGTGCGGAAGGCGATCTGGCGGCGGGTTCGGTCGGGCAGGCCTTTCGTGTCGAGGTAGGCCAAATACCCCTCCACACCAGCGTCGATCCAGGCCGCGTTGAGGTCGCGCTGGGCTTTAACGCGCTCTTGATGGCGCAGATAGTTGAAGTCCTGAACGTAGAGTGGCGTGCCATCCTCTAGGGATATGCGAACATCTTCGGTGCCGAAATTGATCGGCTGACCTGACGTGTTGAAGGCTGCAAGGGCGAAATACATCTTCGAGGTCGCGTTGTACCGGACCGGCAGAAGCATCACTGCACCGGCCGGGCCATTCGACACCATCGCGGCGTTGCCGCGCGAGAACCGGACACCGACATTGTGATCACCCGTAGGGATCATGCGATATTCTGGCTCGACAGTTGCACAGCCCGCAAGAACCGCGCTCGCCACCAGTGTTGCGAGCAGTTTGGATTTCATCGACGTTTTCCCCGAACGGCGCCGAAGATGCCGATGAGAAGCCCGATGATCGCCCCGACAGGACCGGCAACGAAGAAGCCGACCACTCCGAATATGATGCCCATCAGGCAACCCATTTTGCATCCCCCTTCAGATAGGACATCTATGTCCTAGCGGGGTTACCGCTCCGCTAACACCATCGCACCGATGGAATGGGAGAAGATCGTCGGCGCGAATATCAGGCGCCTCCGCAAAGAGCGTGGGTTGAGCCAGGAGGCGCTTGCCGGCGACGCAGGCCTCGCGATGCGCCACATCGGCCGGATCGAACGTGGCGAGGGCAATCCCACAGTGTCGATGGTCGCTAAGATTGCGACCGTACTCGGCGTTCATCCATCCGCGCTCTACGACGAGATCGCTGCCGCGAAATTTTGACAAGTCCTCGGCATATGATCGCGAGGCAAGTATCACTCCGTCAGGGGCTCTTCTCGAAGCCCCTGCGCCACGGCCTCGTCGCACAAACGGACGATCATCATGTAGATCATTCGATTCTTCAGCCGCCCCATGTCGAATCCCGCCGCCAACGCCAGCGCGGTACGCTTCGTCATACTTGCCGGCAATCGCTCCTCGCGTGCCGATCCCAGAAAACAGATCGCATCGTGCATCGCTTGTTGTTCGAGTCGTTCGTCATGGGGCAGGCGTTGGAAGGACGGTTTTGCCTCGATAGCATCGATGCAAGATCGCCACCCACCGAGCCGCCAGACACGGTTCGCTGCTTCGCGGTTAGCCTCGACGCGAGGGTCACGCTCGGCTGGCGGCAGGTCATGAAAGACCATCGATGAGTCGAGCCATTCCGTGGCAGGGTCGATTTCGGCAGCACCAACCGCGTCGTCCAGCAGGCGTTCAAGTTCCATAGAGTTTCCTTTCGTAAGTATGAAATGATGCGGCGTCGTTCAGGCTTTGGATGACGAGCGTCCGCCGCGCGTCAGTGCGGCGCCGACATCGGATTGATAGTCAGGCCGGTGATGTCCGTAGACACGCTCGAGGGTTCGAGGGGTCATACCCAAGTACTGAGCCGCCTTGCGGGTAGGCACATCGGCTTCCATCAGCCAGGTCGCCGCCGTATGGCGGTGCCAGTGAGGCGTGACGGTATCGGAAAGACCGGCGTCTTTAACGATGCTCGAATACCCCTTGCGAATCCGACCCCGGATAGCGCGGGCGCCGTGGTGCAAAACGGTCTCGACCGGCGGCAGCCCTTGCTGCGCCCGTTCTTCGTTCAGCGCATCGTCCTGGCGGCGCCAGCGTTGCATATGCCGGAGAAGGCGCAGAGGGATCCGAAACATCGGACGGCGTTTTGTGGGACGGTCCGCCTCGTTGCGGCCTCGCCGGAATATCCAACCCCGTTCCAAATCCACCCAGGCGCTGTCATCGGACGGCGTCCAGCTCAACTTTGGCAACACGCCAGGCCGAGTGCCGGTGTAGATTCCCAGAAGGACGAACCGTGGAAGGTGCTTGCGGTTCGACTTGGTCGACGCCGCGGTCGCAACCCATTCGCCGCCGTTCCGGCGCCAGCCCCGCGCGGCGCGCAACAACGCGGCCACATCATCACGGCTCAAGGCATCGCGCGGCCCCTCCACCTTCGAGGGATAGGTGAAGATCACCCGACGCGTCAGCGGGTACTCGGCTGCCCAATAAGACACCGCCGCCGACAGATCTTCCAGTTCCCGACGTGCGGCGGCCGGCGTAACGCAACGCGCGAGCGCTGCATTCTTGAAGGCCTTGATCGGCTGCTGTGCCCGGTAGGCGATGTATGCCTCACAGGTGCTGCGTCGGATCGCCCCCAAGGTCTTGCCGCCCCACCACGTCAGCACCGCTGAAAGCCGTACCGATAGGCTGACAGGGTCCGCGACCCGAGGGCCTTTCTCTCGCGCATAAAGAGCGACGACGTCATCAACGAGCACCTCCTCCGGCGCCTGCGCGCGGTCCTTCGGACGGGAGGCTGCGTGGCGCTCGCTTAGGTACTCGGCGAGGAGCGTTTCAGCTTCTGCAAGGCGCTCTGGGCCGCAGCCTGTGCTGATGCTCTTCGTGCCGTCCATGATGAAGTAGACGGGCGCAATCGCTCGGCCGGATCGAGCATCGACACGCCCTCTTCGCAGGTAGAGGCGGACGCCTTTTGACGGCCTACCCATGTGCGCAGCTCGAAGAGCGCCCGCAGCGCGGCAGGCGTGACAAAAAGACGGCCCGCAACTTTCGCGGCGCGTAAGTTGCCGTTTCGGATTTCGGTTCGGAGCGAGGTGACGGTGAGCGGACCCTCTGGAAAGAAAACAGCGATTGCTTCCACGAGCGTAAGTGGCTCTTCGTCGTGCCAGTCACAGGGATTAGGGCGACGGCTTGCGCGTCCTGGAAGGTTTGGCGGGGGCGGCTGGAGACCCACATGCTCACCATGCGGGTCCGCCACCATGACGACTCTGAGTGTTGAACCAACCCGACGGGATCGACGCGGCTAGGTTAGGCTGGAGGAACACCAAGAGCGACTCGTCGATCCAGCTGTTGATGGCGGCTTCCTCGGCGTTCCCACTGGTCGTCGCGTCAATGCCGACAAGCCAACACACCCCTTGGCGAAGGATGGATCCTACTGCTGGTCCGCAAAGATGACGGGCAAGCAATTCGCGCACGCTCTGGGTGGACGCTTCGGCGAACATCAGCTCACCTTCCATAATTATGGTAAGTTCATCTGGGCTCGGACCGCGTGCGGCAATGCTCGTCCGCAGCTTGAACAACACGGCTCCTGGCGCCGATGTTGGCAGATTGCCCCGCAGACATGCAGGATGAAAACCTTCAAGATCAGTCATACAGCGCTCCCTGTTTGAAGACCCCATAGACAAAGGAGTCACTTTTTGCGTAATGGTCAGAATAAGAGATGTGGTTGATTTGGGGTAGACTGACATGGCGCGCCTTCCGGCTCTTATCGATGCACTTGCCGCCGCTGACGGGCGCCCGCGTCGCAGCGTCGATCATGTCGCCCGTGAGGTACGCGAGGCGGGGCTGATTCGAACCACCAAGAGGGGTCGCGGCGCGGCCGACATGACTTCGATTGATGCAGCCTACCTTATGCTTGGACTTTATGGTGCCCCGACCCCAGCCGACGCAAAGGCCGCGGCGCAGGAGTTGGCCAGTTTTAAGAACGTCGTCCCAGGAAGGGTCTATCCAGAACTGGAAGCGATCAGGGCGGCCCCCGATTTGGTGCACGCTTTGGCTGCCTTGATCGAACTCGCGCCGCTGGTTGCGGCTCCAACCTCTCTTGCGGACACTTTTATGGAAATGTCTGGAGGGGCGCGCTTCCCCGAGCTTTTGCCGAAGGGGTGGACAGTCCATCTGACCTTCGAGCGTCCCAATGCTTCCGTATGGCTGGGCTTGGTGCGACCAGACTCGACTGAAGAACATGGATACGATGAGATCATCTTCATCTTCGATGGCGCGAGACCACCCGCCCCGCCGCGCGCGCCCTTCGTGAAGATCAAGACACGAGTCAACGGCGGCGTAATACGCGCGGTGCATCAAAGCCTGTTCGGCGCCGAACCTGGCTCCCGGTTGGAGAGGCGTTGAGCGGTCGCAGCCGCCTTGCCAAAGACGAGCACTTTTGCTTCCAACACGTCGCTTACAGAGATCCATAGGCCGCCACCTCCGCTGGGGTTAGCGGCTGCTCAGCCTTGCGGTGTGTAAGAAGCTGTCGCCGCGCGCCTTCGATAAGCATCGTGCCGGAAGTGTTCGCATCCCGCATGGCCTGGCGCCGCCCCATGGCTTGAACAGCCGTCAATTCGTCCTGGGATAGGTAGTGCTCTAGGGTAGCGTGGATGTGCTTGAGCGAATGCCCGGTGACGGAAGCGATCATGGGCACCGTACAGCCCGCGCGACCGAACTCGACGATCGCCGTATGGCGCAGCGTGCCTAGCTTCAACTTGCTGTTTTCGTAGCCCGTCGCTCGAGAGCGGATATAGCCAAACCGAGCACTGATTTCCCGCCCGAACGGCTTCCCATCCTTGCGTCGTGAAAACATGTAGTCGCCGTGGCGGAAATCGCGATCAAGGATACGTCGAGCGGAGGAGTTTTCGACGCGAAGTCGGATGACAGCATTGGTCTTGCGGCATCGATAAAAAAAGCAGCCGTCCGCATAGTTGATACCGTAGCGAAGGTTACGGACACTCCTAATACGTTGACCGATTTCCCACTGTGTAAGGATGAACTTGGCGAGTCCCTCCTCGTTGTGCCGCAACATTTCCGTCACAAGGCAGTAGACATCATCCTCCGTCCACAACTGGGTCTCCGCCTTCGCCGGCTTGGACGTCGATGTGATTGCCAGGTGTGCAGGTCGCAGTCCTTCCCGAATCGCCATCGATGCCAGGACGCGCAGCTCTCTGTACAACTCACGACGCGAGCTCTTGGACTTCACCTCAAACATCAGCGCACGCTCAAATTCGCTTTGCGTCGACATCGCCAGATCTAGGCCTTGGCGTTCAGACAACATCACAAGGCGCTGTTGCAGAAGCTCGTTGGTCTCTCGAGTTCGGTCTTCGTTGCCAAGCCATTTCTCAGACGCGTGACGCAGAGCGATGACGGTTCGCCAAGTCTCAAGCGACGTCTTCTGGACCACAGCCTCTTGGGCCAAGTCGGCATAGGGGTGGCTGAGGCCTGCTCGCGCCTTACAGAGTTGGGTGTAGAGGATGTCGGCTTGGCGGCGGAGCTCAGCCTCCTGCTCAGGAGTTAGTTGCTCCATATCTACGCCGTCGTGGCCCTCAAGAAAAACAGGACGAGATTTCGGCCAGCCTTCAGGACGAAGCCGCTCAGGGACGACAAACCGCAAGCGCGAACGACCGTCGTGGCGCTTACGCTCCTCTATGTAATAGCCAATCTTGGTTTTCATGTTCCTCCTATGGGCCCAGCCCGTTCAACAACCTCCATTTCCGACCGATGGTCAGAAATCAGGACAATCTTTATTCCGACCGATGGTCAGTTATCAAGCGCTAAGGCGGTATTTTGCGTGCATCCGGGCCAGCCGTTGCGCAATTGCCACATCCAGAGCCGTTGCCTCGGCGGATTTGCCCTGGCGTAGCGCCGACATGACGTCCTTGGCGCAGAAGAGTGCTTGGCGAGCGTGGTCGATTGGTTCCGGCAAACGGCCGGCAGCCACCCGGCGCCAAAGCGTCGCGCGAGAAAAACGGGCGATCTGACACACTTCGCCCGTCGTCAGCCGCGCGGGTGCATCGCAATCAACATCGTCACCTGTCGTGTCGGCGACGCAACTCGTAATGTGCCCAGCCATCAGTTGAGGCTCCGAGGCTGGAACGACAAACCCTGGCAACGGCGCCGCAGCATCAGCATGACTTCGGCGCCAGCAGAACGATGACGAGCGGCGATATTGAGCGGGGGCTGCTCGGCGTGGATCAACTCGCTCTCCTTGGCACGCGCCCCCGTCGCCGGGCGGATCGCGACCGAGACATGATCACCGATCCAACGGCTGAGCGCCTGCTCGCTCTCGGGCTCGAAGCCGAAGTAGGACTTTCGCGGCACAGGGCGAGCGATGAGCCTCAACTGCTCGGCCAGGACGGCGCCAAGGGACATTCGAAAAGTAGAGCGACAGGTGTCGTCCGACAGATGGCATTTGACCCGACGACGCAGGCTGTCCTCAGAGGCGCCGATGTAGAGAACGGCGCGACGTCCGAGTCGCACGGGCTCGAGTTTGAGTCCGGCCCGGTCCAGCGCAGGCTCCAACGCTTCGGGATGATCAAGAAGTAAGGCGTAGAGGCCAGGAACGTCCGGGATCATCATAGGATTACGCCGCATCGCACTGACGGGCTGAATCATGTAGGTAGAGATTGAAGACAACTAGAACTCCTTTTATTCATATGAACATTTTTTGTTCACATTGAGCTCGGTAGCACACCGCCCGCCTATGGTCAACATTCATTCACACGAGCGAAAACTGCCCAGCCGCGGGCAGTTGAAGGCAGCTCGGGCGGCGCTCGATTTGACCGTCAAGGATTTAGCGGCTGAAGCGTTATTGGGCGTCAGCACCATCAGGCGCGCCGAGGATGACGGCGCTCACGTGCTGACCGCGGCGAATGCTCAGCGTCTCCTCGATACCTTTGCACGCTTGGGCGTACTGTTCCTCGATGCCGACGAGAATGGCCCCGGACTCAGAGTTCGTCAGCCCTAGCCAGCTGGCATGCATCCACCACAGACGGCAGACCGATTTGGGATGGCGCTTCCGAACCCCACCATCCGTTAGCTGGTGAGGGTGTGGCGCATGTCGACGTCACCGTGGTTACGACCAGCGTCGTCGATTTCCACCGAAAGTCAGGACAGTTGACTCGCTAGAGGGCTGAGTCCGTCGCGAGTCCGCTCTCGTGAGGCCGCCGAAGCGGCCGCACCAAAAATTCCGTTGATATTGAGGCAGTTGCCTGCCGCGTCGCGCCGAGTTGAACCTATAGGTCGCTCGTTCCCCGCCCGATGGAGATTACTGATTTCAATGAGTTAGGAAGAGCAGCAAACCCGGAACCAACCCACACCGTCTCAAGCAGCCTCAGGCTGACGCAATCCAGTCCGTCGCCTGCGGCGACGCCGATTTCCGACTTCCCTATCCTCGCCAGCCCGCGCGGAAAGTGCATTTAGATAGGCGAGGAAGGCTTCGCCGTTCCGCACCGAGAAGAAGCGCGCCTTCATCGACAGCTCGGTCGCCAACGGTCTCTCTCCAAGGAGGGTCTCGAACATTTTGTCGATGAACATGGCGTCGACATACGAGCCATAGGTCGCGATGGCCCGGATATCGTTCAGGGTTCCCCGGTCGGGAGGACCCTGCCCGCTGGCCATGCGCCGCGCCAGGCCAGCGAAGAGGTAGGACGACACCCGGTGCTCCGGCAGTTGGTGATTTCCCTTCCAGTCCCAGAAGTCCACGACCGCCTGGGCGGACCTGTCCTCGGCCACGCCCCTCTTTTCGAAGAAGGATCGGAGCTGCCGGAACTGCCGCATGACGGTGCTGTCGTTTCCCTCGACCATCTCGACCCAGTCCCCGGTTTCCAGACCCCGCTGAAGCCGCTCGGCCGATGCTCTCACGGCACCCCGGTTGGCGCTGGACAGACTGTTCAGCTCCCGCTTGAGAACGGTCCGGAACGACGGCTTGTCCTTGGCCCATTGAACCGCGAACGCCTGGAACTCGGCCGCGGCGCTGTCCCGGCCAGCCCGGACCGCCGGCGCGAACTGGCTGAAGGACATGTTGGCCGAGATGTGCAGTTCGGGCAGCCAGGCGTTTCGCTCGCCGTCGAGGATCCCGTCGACATCGAAATCCAGGTCCGGTGGCGGCCGACCCTCGGCATAGGCCTCGGCAAACGCCCAGACCTGGGCCATCACCACGTCTTCGACGCGATGAAATTCCGTATCCCCCGACAGCATGTCATGGGCGAGCCTCAGCCCGTCCGCCATGCCGAGGTTCACGAGGGTCTCGTCGTCATGGATGTTCGACGACGGGAAGACCGCCTGCTGAAGGAGGTAGGCGCGGCGGACAGCGTCGTGCAGCCGAACCCAGAACGCCCGGCCAGTCGCGTTATCGCGCAGGGTTCCGGAGGATACCTTGTAGACGTTGCTGATGGCGAACTGATCCAGATAGATGACCGCCTTGTCCACCGGAGGCAGGACCTCCCGGACAGTGTGCCGGCACCGTCTGCACCGACGCGTCAGGATCGATTTGCCCACCGACAGAACGCCCAGTTCGCCGACGGCGGCGCACGCGGGGCAGTCGCGGAAGGGCGCGCGCTCGAACATCAGCCCCTCGCAGTCCCCGATCCGTCCGGTCCCGTGTTGGCCCAGTTCGCCGCGAGCGTCTCTCCAACGCTTGAGACCTTCTCGTAGCCCAGCCAGGTCTTGAGGAACTCGCGTTCGTGGGTGGTGCTGGCGTAGACGTGCTTCTGGGCCCGCACCGCCATAAGCTTGCGCGCCATGTCCACCGTCTCTTCCGCGGGCATCTGCATCACCCCCCTGGCGTAGGATTCGTCATAGAAGGCCAGAAACAGGTGACGCGGCCCCAGCGGCATCAGGATCTGTCCGCTCTCCTTGCCGAGCCCATTGCTCATGAATACCGGCCTGTCGCTGATTAGGAACGGCTGGCTCTTCCGGTCGGTCGGCCAGACGTACCAATTCATCTGGCGGATACGCTCGGCCAGGCTGCTGTGCATGACTAGGGAGTGCAGGATCCGGTGGCCAAGACGTTGCCCGCCCAGATCGTTCGACCCGGCCTGTTCCGCCAGCCAGGCCTCGACCGTGGGCGGGTCGTTCGCCCCCCTGAGCGCCTCGTAGTCCGCCTGGGTTTTCGGGTCCGGCGCGGCCCAAATCTCCGCCGCCGCAGCCTTGAGCGCGCGGGTGCTCTCGGGCCCCCTTATAATGAGGCTCAGCAGGAAGTGGCTCCACCACTCCATCTCCTCCACGCTCAGCTCGTCACCTCCCGTCTCGATCATGCGATGGACGATCTTTGCCGCCTGGTCGTCGAGCTTGCCGAACAGGTTGGTCTCGATCGTCGCTGAAGCCTCTCCCAGAGCCGGGAAGCTGTAGAGCTCGGGCTCGAACGCGATGCTCTTGGGCACGCGCCAGTCGACCGTCACCTTGCCGGTCGGCAGCTTCTGGTAAAGCGCGACCTTGCCTTCAGGGTTGCTCCACTGCTGGAGCAGGAATTTCGGCACATAATGGTGCCGCCAAGGCTTGTTCGGGGGTTTGGACGCGGTCATGGTGCGGGTCAGGCTGGGGTTCTTACGAACGGCAGTCTAGGCCAGTGACGCCGGGAAAGACCACGCCCGACCGCCGATGGCGAGGCGCGGTTGCGGTCACGGCGGGCCGCTGACACCCTGCGTCCATGCGGACCGAAGCCTCGCTGGATCAAAGTCGACGATTCGCCGCCGAGATGGCGCACTGGCTCGAGCGTTTTGACGAGACGCTGGCGGACTGTGAGACGCCCGTGGCCTCGACCCCGCGTCGCGGCAATCACGCAACGTCGAGGACACCGACCGGGCCGATGAGGACTTCTTCGGTCTCCACTGACGGCGCGCAACATCGGCCGCGCCAACGCAGTCATCCGGTTTCCCGTCGCAGAGATCTCCACCGTGGCGGTCTGCGAGCCCTTGTAGAACTTGATCGTCGCCGACGTTCTGATTGCCGTGTTGAGGGCGGTCAGGGCCGCCGATGCGGCGGCGTCAGAGATTCGAAAGGCCATTTGGCTCCTTGGTGAGGGGTTCGGAGCATTTTGCTCCGCAGCCCACCCATGAGTGTCCGACGCGAAATCGGTGGAGAACTGCCCCACCGCGTTCTCAGATCCCAAGAACGAGGGTATCCAGCGCGCAAACGGGGATTTGGCGTGGCCGCTTCGGACTTTTATCTGACACTCTTCGCGGTTCCGGCGACCGGTCCGCGCGACGGCGGTTTGGAGGATCGCGTCAAAGCCTTTCTGGAATCGTCTCCGATGACGGAGTCGCTGGATGACGCCAAATTTGCCGACGTCATCGGTTCGGCGAGCAAGGCCGACTACTTGCTGGCCAACCGGGCGTTCATCTTCGAACTGAAGACGCTGAACGGCGACCCCAAGGATCGCGTCGAGAACCGTCTTCGCGAGCGGTTCGCTCAGCCGGGCGGCCCGATCGTCTTCGGCCAAGTCGGCCTCAGTCAGATCGTTGACGGCCTGGATGACAGCCAAGCGGTTTATAAGGCCGTTCTCGACCTCTCGTCGCGGGCCGTCCGACGCCATCTCCAGAAAACCAACGAGCAAGTCGCGTCCACTCGGGAGGGCCTGTCGCTGGACGATGCGGCCGGAATGCTCGTCCTGATGAACGACGGCGAGCCTATGATCGACGCGGCTTGCATCGGCTATTCAATCAAGGCGGCCATTGAGGCCGTCGAAAGCGGCTATCCCGAGATCAGATACGTCTTGGCCATCATTGAGAGCCACAGGATCAGGCTACCGGGTGGCGGTGAGGGCTACCCCCTGCTTTTGGTCTGCCGCCAAACCGACATCCCGATCCAAGACGCCCAGTTCCTGGGCCTGATGCTGGATAGCTGGGCGAAGGCACACGGAGCCGGTCTCGTTCGGATCAGTCATCACGGCGATTGGTCGGCGATGGACCCCATCTACGACGGCGGTCCGCCCGTCCTGAGTCCCTATCGGTAGGTTCGCCGTCTTCCTGACCCAACCTGCCTGATGGGAGAGGCCGCTTTGGACACCTATGCTGAGCGGCTGCGACCTGCCCAGCAGTCGACGTTCCCAACCGCCGTTAAGAGTCACGAGCGGCTGCTGAAGTGCACCGTCCGACTAGTGCCGGACGAGGACCTGGTGGCTGAACAACAACTTCGCAGCCGGGTTTCTGGCCAGTTTCTGGGCAGCGGCTATGTACGGAAATCAGCTAAGTTATTGAAGGAAATGGTGGACGCGACAGGGATTGAACCTGTGACCCCCTCGATGTCAACGAGGTGCTCTCCCGCTGAGCTACGCATCCGCCGTAGGGCTCCGAAAAAGCGGTTCGGAGCGGGAAGAGCGGTCGTATAGCGGCGCGGCCTGTCGGCATCAAGCCGATTTCACGGCAAGAAAGAGATTTCTCGAAAAACGTCGTCGGACAAAGGCGTCAGGCGGCGACCATGCGCTCGACCTCGTTGACCAGGTCGCGCAGATGGACGGGCTTGGACAGGACCTTGGCGTCCGGCTTGGCCTGGGCGGCGGTCAGGGCGACGGCGGCGAAGCCGGTGATGAACATGATGCGTAGGCCCGGCTGGCGAGCGGCGGCGACGCGCGCCACCTCGATCCCGTCCGCGCCCGGCATGACGATGTCGGTCAAAAGCAGGTCGTAGGGGCCGTGTTCCAAGGCGTCGATGGCGTCGTCGCCATTCTCGCAGTCGATCACCTGGTGGCCCGCACGCTCCAGCGCCCGGGTCAGAAACCCGCGCAGGGAGCCGTCGTCTTCGGCCAGGAGGATACGCGCCATGGAGAAACACCCTTGAAACTGACGGCCAGCCTAGGGCCCCAACGGTAAACCGCCCATGAAATTCAACGATCAGCCGACTTCCTTCCACAGCGAAACCCGCTATGCCGGGGCATGACCGACGTCGGCGACAGCTTCTGCATCACCCCGGCGTCGCCGACGGCCGAGGCCACGGCCCTGGTGTTCGCCTCGCCCCATTCGGGCGACCTCTATCCCGAGGACATGGGCGCCACGCCGGGCCTGACCGCCGCCAGCCTGAGAAGCGCCGAGGACGCCCTGGTCGCCCAACTGATCGCCGATGGGCCGCGTTGGGGCGCGTCGCTGATCGAGGGTCGGATCGGCCGGGCCTATGTCGATCTGAACCGAGATCCGGGCGAACTGGACCCCGCCCTGATCGAGGGTTTGGACGGCCCGGTCGGGGCCAAGACGGCGGCGGGCTATGGGGTGCTGCCGCGCCTGGCCGGCGACGGCACGCCGCTCTACGCGCGGCGCATGAGGCGGGAAGAGGCCGAGACGCGAATCGAGACAGTCCACCGCCCCTATCACAAGGCGCTGGGAGAACTGATGCAGGCGACGCGGGCGCGGCGCGGGCGGGCGGTGCTGATCGACTGGCATTCCATGCCGGCGCGTGCGGCGGGGGTCGAAGTGGTGCTGGGCGACCGTTATGGCTCGGCCTGCAGCGCACGACTGACCCGCAGGCTGCGCGACCTGTTCGAGGGACTGGGGTGGCGGGTGTCGCTGAACCGCCCTTACGCCGGGGGATGGTCCACGCAATGCTGGGGCCGGCCGGACGAGGGGTATGAAGCCATCCAGATCGAGATCAGCCGGGGCCTTTACCTGAACGAGGCGACCCTGACGCCCAGCGCCGGCTATGGCCGCACGCACAAGGCGCTGAGCCGGGTCATCGCCGCCCTGTGCGCGGAACGCTGGGCTGACTGATCGTTGATCAGATCAAAAAAAAGCCGCACCCGAGGGTGCGGCATATAAGTCTATAGGGAGGAAACGCCCAGGAAGGGCAAGACGTCCGGAGACGTCGAAGAACAATCTAGGTTGCGATGCACAATGGGTCAAGGCCCCAGTTGTCACGCCGTGTTACGTAATTCCAACGTTCTGACTACGTCCTAGACCAAAGTCGAACATGCAGCCGATTTCGCAGGTGCGAAGACGCAAGGATCAATGCTCCAGCAGACGGCGCGCATTTCGGATTGCGCGGGCGGCCGGCGACGCCTCCTGGCGATAGATCAGAAGGCCGAACGACGACGCCACGCCCAGCGCCAGCCACAACGGCCCGAACAGCCAGGCCGCCGCCGCCAGGGCGAAGTAATAGCCGCGCACCCCCTGGCTGAACGAACTGAGCGCCGGGTTCAGCAACTGGCCCGCCGCCTCGCTGAACGCCTTGCGGTCGGTATTGGAATGCAACTCCGGCGCCGATCCGATCAGAGCCAGGGCGTAGTTCATCTGACGCAGGGCCCAGATGAAATCCAGGAAGCCGCGCGCCAGGCAGATCAGCACCAGGGCCAGCTTGGCCTCCAATATCCGGGTCGGCACATTCTCGGCCCCGACCGCCGCGAATCCCTGCAGAGCGCTCTCGCCGCCAAACAATATGCCCGCCACCGCCGCGATCAGCAGCAGATTGGTCGAGGCGAAGAAGGAGGCGGAGTTGATGGAATGACCCATCAGCTGGCTGTCGATCAGCTTCATCTCCCGGTGCGTCATGGATCGCATCCACATGGCGCGCACATGGGTCATGTCGTCGTTCAGCGACCCGCCCTTCCTGCTGATGAAGGACAGGATGGGTCCATAGCCCAGCCAGCAGATGAAGAAGAGGGCCAGCGCCGCCCAGTCGATCCAGGTCATGACGTCATGATGTCCGCGATCCGCCGGGCCTAGGCAAGCCCGTTCGCCACAGGTCGCGCTTGCCGTTCGCGCCCGCGCGGCCTATCACCCTTCGCCTTTCAGAATTTCGCAGTCGCAGCAAAGACCCGCCATGAACCTGGACGCCATTCCCGTCGGTCCGAACGCCCCCTGGGACATCAACGTCGTCATCGAAATCCCTCAAGGGGGCCTGCCGGTGAAATATGAGATGGACAAGGAATCGGGCGCCCTGTTCGTCGACCGCTTTCTGCACACGGCCATGTATTATCCGGGCAACTACGGCTTCATCCCCCACACCCTGTCTGACGACGGCGATCCGTGCGATGTGATCGTGCTGAACCCCACGCCGGTCGTTCCGGGCTGCGTGATCCGTTCGCGTCCCATCGGCGTGCTGATGATGGTGGACGAGGCCGGCGGCGACGAGAAGATCCTGGCCGTGCCGGTCGACAAGCTGAACCCCTATTACACCGAGATCGCCAGCTACCGTCAGCTGCCGGCCATCCTGATCGAGCAGATCGAGCACTTCTTCACCCGCTACAAGGATCTGGAGAAGGGCAAGTCGGTCACGGTAAAGGGCTGGGGCGACGCAGGCGAAGCTGCCGCCCTGATCGAGGCCGGGATGAAGGCCCATCAGGACAAGCTGGCCAAGAAGGCCGCCAACGCCGCCTGATCCGGCGCAGACAGCGATGAGCCGCAAAAGGCGCTCTCCGGCAGGGGGGCGCCTTTTTTTACTCCGCCTCAGCCCGGCCATTCACGCCTCAGGAGGGCGTACTGAAAGGTGTTGACGTAGATCGGCTGGCCCCGGACATCGTTCACGAAAGAGACAAAATCCCGGAACAGTCCCTCGCGCTGCATGCCCAGCCGTTCGCACAGCCGCTGGGACGCCAGATTGTCATCCTCCACATAGGCGTAGAGACGACGCGCCTGTTTGTCATCAAACAGATGCCGCACCAGGGCGCTCGCCGCTTCGAACGCATAGCCGACCCCGGCGAAGTCGGCGTTGAAGTTCCAGCCGATGGACCAGGTGTCCGGCTCTTCGAAATGGGCGAAGACATCGCCGATCACGCGCCCGTCGGCCTTGGACTGGACGGCGATGTATTCGCCGGCTGCACCACGCTTGGCCGCCTCGGCTTCAGCAGCCTCCATGTCGGCCAGTTGCATCGACAGGAAGCAATCGGCGCGGGGCCGATGCAGATAGGCGAACAGGTCGACGGCGTCGCCGGCCTGAAAATCCCTCAGGATCAGCCGATCCGTCTCAATCGATGTCATCCGCAGTCTCCGGTTAGGCGGCCACAGTCCTAGCGCAGGACGGCGGCGGGCACGGCGCGACATGACGCCCCTGACCGGCCCGAGGATTACACCGATTTCATTTGAGCCCCAGCGGCGCTTGGGTCCCCATGCCCGTCCTTCGAGGGGAGACCATCATGCGCCACGTCCTGTTCGCCGCCTTTACGGCGCTCGCCGTCCTGTCGTCCGCGCCCGTGACGGCCCAGTCGCCCGCCGCTCCCACACCGCGTGTCCAGGTCGTCGACGGCGACATCGCCCGTTTCTGGGCCGCCTATGACGCCGTGCGCGCCGAGAGCGATCCGGCCCGCCAGCGCGATCTGTTCCAACGGCTCTACATCGACCAGGGCACGCCGGGCCTGGCCGCCTTCATGCAGGCCAAGGGCTATACGATAGACACCTTCCTCGACGCGATCCGCGCCTATCCGGCCTATTGGGACACGGTGCGTCCGCGCACGGCCCTGGCGGGTCAGGCGCTGGAGAAGCTGGAGATCCATCTGGCGCGACTGCGCGAACTTTATCCCGACCTGCGTCCCGCCAGCGTCTATTTCGAGGTCGGCGCCCTGCGCTCGGCCGGCACGACCCAGGACGACAAGGTGCTGATCGGGGTCGAGATGGCTGCCGGCGACGCCAGCGTGGACCTGTCGCAGATGCCGCCCAATCTGAAGCGCTTCTTCACCACCTATTTCGCCAGCGATCCGCTGGAGAACCTGGACCTGCTGGCTGCGCACGAGGTGGTCCACACCCAACAGCGGGGCGAGCGCCAGACCCTGCTGGCCCAGGTGGTGTATGAAGGCGTCGCCGATTTCGTGGCCGAAAAAGCCACCGGCCGGCTGCCGAAACTGCCCTATGTGACCTATGGCCCGGCCCACGATGCGGCGATCAGGACGGCCTTCCGCGCCGACATGAACGGCGAGGACTTCAGCGGCTGGCTGTACAATGGGGTCAACAACCCGTTCGGCACGGCCGACCTAGGCTATTACGTCGGCTATGTCATCGCCAGCCGCTACTATGACCGCGCGCCGGACAAGGCGGCCGCGATAAAGACGATGCTGGAACTGGACTATGCCGATCAGGCGGCGGTGCAGGCTTTCGTCGACGGCTCGGGCTATCTGGACGCGGGCGTTTGATCGAGGATTTGACGCGCCGCGACGCCCTGCCCTCTCCCGCAACGGTTTGCGGCCTCCTATCTGGTCGGCATGACTGAACTGACCCCCCGCGAGATCGTCTCGGAACTGGATCGCTACATCGTCGGCCAGAACGACGCCAAGCGCGCCGTCGCCGTCGCCCTGAGAAACCGCTGGCGCCGGAAGCGCGTGCCGAGCGACCTGCGCGATGAGGTGACGCCCAAGAATATCCTGATGATCGGGCCGACCGGCGCGGGCAAGACCGAGATCGCGCGGCGCCTGGCCAAGCTGGCCGGCTCGCCCTTCCTGAAGGTCGAAGCGACCAAGTTCACCGAGGTCGGCTACGTCGGCCGCGACGTGGACCAGATCGTGCGCGACCTGGTGGAGAGCGCCCTGGTCATGGTGCGCGACCGTCGGCGCGGCGACGTACGGGCCAAGGCCGAGGCCGCCGCGGAGGACCGCATCCTGGACGCCCTGGTCGGGCCGGGCGCGGGGGCTGCGACCCGCGACAGTTTCAGAAAGAAGCTGCGCGCCGGCGAACTGGACGACAAGGAGATCGAGATTTCGCTGGCCGACAACGCCTCGCCAATCCAGGGACTGGACATCCCCGGCGGCGGCAATGTGGGTTTGCTGAACCTGTCGGAGATGCTGGGCAAGATGGGCGGCGGGCGCACCAAGACCGTCAAGCTGACCGTGCGCGACGCGACCCCGCCCCTGATCGCCGAGGAAGGCGACAAGCTGCTGGACCAGGACAGCCTGACCAGCGAGGCCCTGTCGCTGGCCGAGAACGAGGGCATCGTCTTCCTGGACGAGATCGACAAGGTGGCGGCGCGCCAGGGCGCATCCGGCGCCGACGTGTCGCGCGAGGGGGTGCAGCGCGACCTCCTGCCCCTGATCGAGGGGACCACCGTCTCGACCAAATACGGGCCGGTGAAGACCGACCACATCCTGTTCATCGCCTCGGGCGCCTTCCACGTCGCCAAGCCCTCGGACCTGCTGCCCGAGCTTCAGGGCCGGCTGCCGATCCGGGTCGAGCTGAAGGCCCTGACCCGCGACGACTTCAAGCGCATCCTGACCGAGCCGGAAGCCAATCTGATCCGCCAGAACCAGGCCCTGCTGGCCACCGAGGACGTCACCCTGATCTTCACCGACGATGCGGTGGAAGCCATGGCCGATGCGGCGGTGGCGGCCAACAGCGCGGTCGAGAACATCGGCGCCCGCCGGCTTCAGACCGTCCTGGAGCGCGTGCTGGAGGAAACCAGCTTCAGGGCCTCGGACCTGTCCGGCCAGACCGTCACCTTCGACGCCCCGGCGGTGCGCGACCGCATGGACGCCCTGACCAAGGACGTGGACCTGAGCCGGTTCATCCTCTGACACCCAGCGTCATTCCGGGCCCAGCAAGGCGAGGAACCCGGAATGACGATCAGGCGCGCTCGTCGCCTTGTCGGCCGTTGCGCTTCAAGCGGCGCTTCAGCAGCTTGTCGGCCACAGCCTCGGCCTGACGCTGGGTGAAGGCCAGGGCGGCGGGGTTGCCGCGCCGGGCGCCCACGCTGTCGGCGACCATGGCGCCCCGCTCGCCTAGCGGCAGCGGCTTGCCGGTGGTGGTGTCCACGGCGGTCTGATGCTCGATCTCGGCGTTCAGCGCGGCCCCCAGCAGGATCACCTGCACCGACAGCCAGGTCCACAGAAGGAAACCCATCATGGCCGCCAACGGGCCATAGCTGTCGGTCCGCACGAAGTGGCTCAGATACCAGCTGAACGCCAACGACAGGCTGACGCTCAGCGTCGCCGCGAAGATCGCGCCCGGCGTCAGCCAGCGCCAGCGCGCGTTCTGGCGGCACGGGCCGTATCGATAGATGCCCATCAGGGCCAGCACATAACCGGCGAACAGCAGGGGCCAGCGCAAGGGGGCGAACAAACCCCACTCCTCCTCCAGCCCGAACAGGCGCACCACCACCGGCACCCCGACCACCAGGCCCGACGTCACCAGCACCGCCAGCAGGCCGCCGATGGTGAAGGTCAGGCAGGTCAGGTTGTAGCGGATGAAGTTGCGCTTCTCTGTCTCGTGATAGGCGACGTTCAGCCCGTAGAACAGCATCTTGACCGCCCCGTTGGCCGCCCACAGCGACAGGATCAGGGTCCAGATCAGGGTCAGGGTCAACTGGGTGTTGGAGTTCTCGGCCAGCCGTTGCATCTGGGCGCCCAGGAACTCCGCGATACTGTCGGGCATCAGGGCGTAGAGGAACTGAAGCCGCCCCCAGGCGTCGGCCGGATCGGCGAACAGGCCGTACAGCGTCACGAACGAACCCAGCAGCGGGAACAGCGACAACAGGGTAAAGAAGGTCACGCCGCCCGCCACAAAGCCCACGCGGTCGCCGAAATAGGACGCTCCGGCCCGCCAGACGATGTCGGTCCAGCCCTTGCGCGGGATACGGTGCGGACGGTCCGCCAGACGCCCCCGTCCCGGCTCCTTGGCGTCGTAATCGGCGGGCGTGGGCGGGGGCGGCGGCAGGACCTCGGGCCGGGGCGCGCGAAGCTCCACCCCCACCTTGTGCCCCTGGCTGTAGAGCAGATGGGCCGCGCCCGCGCCGGCCGCCAGTCCGCCGGCCGCCGCCGCCAGATAGCGCCACAGGCCGCCGCCCCCCCGCCATCCACGCCGCAGGGGCGAACGGGCCGAGACGGCGGCGGTCAGACGGGACAGGGGCGAGGCGTGCTTGGACATGGACAGGCGAACGGTATAGCTGGCCGCGCGTTCCGCAAATGCTTGAAATCGTCGTCGGCTGGGGCCAATCAACGCCCATGACCGACCCGATCACGCCAAAGCCCGTCGACGACGCCCCCACTCTGCTGACCGCCTGGAAGGCGGCGCAGGCCCGGCTGAAGACCGGCCGCATCGACAGCCCCGCCATCGACGCGCGCCTGCTGCTGGAGGCCGCCGCCGGCGCCAGCCGCATGGACATCCTGACCGACCCCTATCGGCCCATCACCGCCGATCAGCTGAGCGCCTATGAGACCATGGTCGAGCGCCGGATGAGGCGCGAGCCGGTGTCGCGCATCGTCGGCAAGAAGGGGTTCTGGAAGATCATGCTGAATGTCACCCCCGACGTCCTCAGCCCCCGCCCCGACACCGAGACCCTGATGGACGTGGCCATGCTGGCCTTCGCCAAGAACGAGGCGTTCGAGGCCATCGACCTGGGGACCGGCTCGGGGGCGATCCTGCTGGCCCTGCTCAGCGAGCGGCCGGCCGCCAGGGGCGTCGGCACGGATATCTCGTCGGAGGCCCTGGCGGTGGCCAAGGAGAACGCCGCCAATCTGGACCTGAACGAGCGCGCGACCTTCCTGCGCACCGAATGGGCCGCGGGCTTCGGCGACGCCAGCTTCGACCTGGTGCTGTCCAACCCGCCCTATATCCCGACCGACCATATCGCGACCCTGGACCCGGAGGTCCGCGACCACGACCCGCACCTGGCCCTGGACGGCGGCCCCGACGGCCTGCAGGCTTACCGTGACCTCGCGCCCGAGGTGAAACGCATCCTGAAGCCGCTGGGCGTCTTCGCCGTCGAGATCGGCTTCGACCAAGGCCCGCAGGTCAAGGCGCTGTTCGAGGCCGTCGGCTTCACCGACGTCAAGATCATCCAGGACCTGGGCGACCGCGACCGCGTCGTCACCAACGGCCCCGACCCGCGCACCAATCCGATCCCGCAGGACTGACCGAGATCAGACGGTCGGCGGACAAAAACACCGTCTAATTCGTCTAATTCGTCTGAATTGCCCCTCCCCGACCGTGCGATGCGTCCCCTGCGGACGAACCGAGACAGGGTCGCACGGTTCGGGGGCGTGGGCAGGAGGATGACGCTGGCGGGCGGCAGGGTGTTGGAATCGTTCGCGATATGCGTCGCAGATGCGCGGGCTGGCGGCTTTCTTTAGGACTGCTGCGAGCGTTTACGCGTTCACGTCCGAGATTGACGCAGAGTGTCGTCATGCTCAACATTGACGTGATTAATGGCACCTTAGGATTGTCACGTCACTTTGCTGCCAGAAGACGGAAAGCGCTGTATGGCCTACATATTCAGCATCAAGCCAGAATACTGCGCTCAGATTTTCGATGGACTGAAAACGGTCGAACTTCGCCGCCGAGTTTCGCCCCGGATTTCTGTGGGTTCGTTGATGCTGGTTTACGAAACCATGCCTACGAAAGCCATAACTGGCGTGGCAGTCATCACCTCGGTTAACGCCATGCCATTGCATTCCCTCTGGAGCGTGGCGGAACGCGAAGGCGGCATCTTACGGGATGCGTTCTTCTCATATTTCGACGGGCTAGAGGACGGCTTCGCGATCAGCATAAGGTCTGCAACAAAGTTTCCAGTCCCAGTGCCTCTAAGCGCCATGATGGAAAAATATGAGTTGCAAGCGCCACAATCTTACAGAGAGATACCCGATCACGTAACGGCGGCGCTTCTTCGGCATGGCCAAATTTCTGCTGGACACCAACATTCTGATCCCAGTGGAGGACGCAAGAGCCACACCGGATTCCTACGCCTCGCTGCTGCGTGATCTACAAGCAAAAGGTCACACCTCACACATTCATGAGGCTACCTTAGCTGACATCAAGCGCGATCCGGACGTTTCGCGCAGATCAATTTCACTATCCAAGGCCGCAAAGTATCCGCATGTGAAGAATAGCTGGCGAGACGCAGCTGCCTTAACGAAAGACTTCGGAGAGATACGTAACGACAACGATCTGTCTGACGCCCACATTCTCAGTGCGCTCTATGATGGCATCGTGGACGCCCTGATAACTGAGGACCAAGGGCTTCACACGAGGGCCCACCGCCGAGGTCTCGGACAAAAGGTTCTGACAGTTCGTCAGGCGCTAGATTTTATCAACGGCACATACGCGCGCATCGACTATGTGCTCAAATCGGTATCTAGAAAATTCTGCTACGAACTTAAGCCCAGCGACCCAATTTTTGGTTCTTTGATTGAAGACTATCCGCCTTTCGCCGCTTGGATGGAAAAGTGCCGAAAGAATGATCGTGAGTGTTGGGTTGTTGAGGACGATAGCTCGATAGCTGCTTTAGTCATATTCAAGGATGAAGCCAGCGACGAAACACCGGAGGGCGTGGTTGGAGAGCGCGTTCTCAAACTCTGCACATTCAAAGTTTCGGAGCGCTATCGCGGCGGTCGGCTAGGAGAGCAGTTACTCAGACAGGCGATGTGCTTCGCTTATGATGGCGGATATGACACGACATATTTGACCGTGTTTCCAAAGCAGATTGCTCTGCGCGAGTTGATCCAATCGTTCGGTTTTCGAAATGTCTCTGAGCAAAGTAACGGCGAGCTTGTTTATGCCAAGCACTGGGATCGGACGCAAAAATTAGATGCTTCCGACGCTGTCCGAGTACGTCGAAACTATCCCGCTTGGCCGTCAATCTTCCACAACGGGCTGATCGTCCCTGTGCGACCCGGCTACCATGATCGCCTTTTCCCAGAGGCAGCATCACGTTTGGCCGATATGCCGGGCGATCTTTTCGCATCTGCTTGGTCACAGGGAACGCCGGAACGCTCCAGCCCGTCCAACAGCATTAGAAAAGTCTATCTAGGCTATACGCCAACCAGCGAAGTCGCACCGGGGACCCTCATCGCGTTTTACAGATCCAGCGACAACGAAACGGGCGTCAAAAGCGCGATCGCTGCCGTGGGAATAGCCGAGCGATACGACCACATAGCAGACTACGAGCAGGCAGTTACTATCGTTGCTAAAAGATCAGTCTACACAAACGAGGAGCTAGAAAGCCTCGTACGAAAGCCGGGACTAAAGGCACTCACTTTTTTATTTTACGGATACCTGAAAGAACCTCTCCAGCGGAAGGACGTCGAGGGCCGAGGATTGCTCGACGGCCCTCCGCAGTCTTTCGTTGGAGTCTCGGGAAATCGCCTCAAGCTGCTCGAGCAAATCGTCCGCGGCAATCTAGAGGCGGCTTAGTCAATGCACCCGCATCTTCCCGATCTCCAATCCGCCCTCGCCAGCGGTGACGGCGATCACCCCGCCGTCCTCGATCTCGCCGGCCAGCAGCTTGCGCGCGATCGGGTCCACCAGGTCCTTCTGGATCACCCGCTTCAGCGGCCGCGCGCCATAGGCGGGGTCGTAGCCGCGGTCGGCGAGCCAGGCCAGGGCGCTGTCGTCCAGGTCCAGGGTCAGGCGGCGGTCGGCGAGCAGTTTCTCGAAGCGTGACAGCTGGATGCGGACGATGCCGCCCATCTGGTCGCGGCCCAGGCGGTGGAACAGGATGATCTCGTCGATCCGGTTCAGGAACTCGGGCCGGAAGTGGGCGCGCACGGCCTCCATGACGAAGGGGCGCACAGCCTCCACATCATCGCCCTCGCCCTGATCGGCCAGATACTGGCTGCCCAGGTTGGAGGTCATTATGATCAGGGTATTGCGGAAGTCGATGGTTCGGCCCTGCCCGTCCGTCAGGCGGCCGTCGTCCAGCACTTGCAGCAGCACGTTGAAGACGTCGGGGTGGGCCTTTTCGACCTCGTCGAACAGGACGACCTGATAGGGGCGACGACGCACGGCCTCGGTCAGGGCGCCGCCCTCGTCATAGCCGACATAGCCGGGAGGGGCGCCGATCAGGCGGCTGACCGAGTGTTTCTCCATATATTCCGACATATCCAGGCGGGTGATGGCCGCCTCGTCGTCGAACAGGAAGTCGGCCAGGGCCTTGGTCAGTTCGGTCTTGCCCACGCCGGTCGGGCCCAGGAACAGGAAGCTGCCGAGCGGACGGTTCGGGTCGTTCAGGCCGGCGCGGGCGCGGCGCACGGCGTCGGAGACGGCGGCCAGAGCCTCGTCCTGACCGACGACGCGACCGCCGAGCGCGGTCTCCATCTGAAGCAGTTTTTCGCGCTCGCCTTCCAGCATCTTGTCGACCGGCACCCCGGTCCAGCGGCTGACGACGGCGGCGATCTGTTCGGCGTCGACGACCTCGAGGGTCAGAGGGCCTTTTCCGCTGGTTTCGTTCGCCTCGGCGTCTTCGAGCTGTTTTTCGATCTGGGGGATCTGACCGTAGGCGATCTCTGATGCCCTCCCTAAGTCGCCGGCGCGCTGGGCGTTGGCGAGTTCCAGGCGCAGGCGGTCCAGGGTTTCGCGCAGCTGGGCGCCCTGGCCGACCTTGTCCTTTTCGGCCTTCCACTGGGTGGTCAGATCGTCGGACTGGCCTTCCAGATCGGCGATCTCGTCCTCCAGCTTCTCCAGACGGGCTTTGGACGCCGTATCGGTTTCCTTCTTCAGGGCCTCGCGTTCGATCTTGAGCTGGACCAGGCGGCGGTCGATCTCGTCCAGGGCCTCGGGCTTGGAGTCCACGGCCATGCGCACGCGGCTGGCGGCCTCGTCGATCAGGTCGATGGCCTTGTCCGGCAGGAAGCGGTCGGTGATGTAGCGGTTCGACAGGGTGGCGGCGGCGACGATGGCGCTGTCGCTGATGCGGACCCCGTGGTGGACCTCGTACTTCTCCTTCAGTCCGCGCAGGATCGACACCGTGTCCTCAACAGTGGGCTCCGCGACGAAGACCGGCTGGAAGCGACGGGCCAGGGCCGCGTCCTTCTCCACGTGCTTGCGATACTCATCCAGCGTGGTCGCGCCGACGCAGTGCAGTTCGCCGCGCGCCAAGGCCGGCTTCAGCAGGTTCGACGCATCCATCGCCCCGTCGCCCTTACCGGCCCCGACCAGGGTGTGCATCTCGTCGATGAACAGGATGACGCCCCCCTCGGCGGCGGAGACTTCCGCCAAGACGGACTTCAGCCGCTCCTCGAACTCGCCCCTGTATTTGGCGCCTGCGATCAGGCTGCCCATGTCCAGGGCCATGACGGTCTTGTCGCGCAGGGATTCGGGCACGTCTCCGTTGACGATGCGCAGGGCCAGGCCCTCGACGATGGCGGTCTTGCCGACGCCGGGTTCCCCGATCAGGACGGGGTTGTTCTTGGTGCGGCGGGCCAGGACCTGGATGGTGCGGCGGATTTCCTCGTCGCGGCCGATGACCGGGTCGATCTTGCCGTCGCGGGCGGCCAGGGTCAGGTCGCGGGCGTAGCGTTTCAGGGCGTCATAGCCATCCTCGGCGCCCGCGCTGTCGGCGGTCTTGCCCTTCCTCACCTCGGCGATGGCGGCGTCCAGCTTGTCGGCCGTGACGCCCGAGGCCTTCAGCACCTCGGCGGCGACCCCGCCTTCCTTGGCCAGCGCGGCCAGCAGGCGTTCAGTGGTGACGAAGGCGTCCCCGGCCGATTTGGAAGCTTGCTCGGCGGCGGCGAAGACGCGGGCGGTGTCGCCGTCCAGATAGAGCTGGCCCGACCCGCCCGAAACCTGGGCGCGCTTCTTCAGGGCGGTTTCGACATCGGCCTCGGCCCGGCGGGCGTCGCCGCCGGCGGCCGTGATCAGATTGCGCGCCAGGCCGTCGCGTTCCTCCAGCAGCACCTTCAGCAGATGCTCGGGCGCGAACTGCTGGTGACGGCGGGCCAAGGCCAGCGACTGTGCCGACTGGACGGCCTGTTTGGCGCGGTCGGAATAGAGTTCGAGATTCATCGGTGTCCCCTCATCAGGCGGATTTCCGCCCGCGACGCCCTTTCAGGAAGCGACGACGCGGGTCTGTGAAACCGAGATGGTGTGGCGGATGAGGCACACAAGGGGTCGGCTGACGGAGATTTTCGCCCGCCCGCGCGGGGCCTCAACCGCCCGACGGGCCGGTCGAGAAGTCGAACTGTTCGGGCTGGCGACGCTGGCCGCCGCCGAAGTTCCAGGTCAGGCCGACATAGAAGGCGCGCAGCTTGATCTTCTGCTCGTTCCGCTCGCTGAACAGCGGCGTGTCATAGACGGTCGTGTTGCTGAACGAGTTGAACAGGTCGCGGCCGGTGAAGTTGAACGACAGGGTGTCGCTGAGCTTTCTGCGATAGCCCAGATTGACCATGCCGCCGGCCTCGCGCGTGCCCTGGGCCAACAGGCTGTCGCCCTGCCAGAAGCCGCTCAGCTGGACGAAGTCCTTGGTCGTCGGCTGCCAGTTCAGACTGAGACGGCCGCTGGCCAGGGTGGACTCGCGGTCGCCGCCGCCCGCCACGGCCCCGGCGTCGATCTCCTGACGGAAGACGTTGATGCTGGCGTTGTAGCGCAGGGTCGGGTGCAGGCGGCCGTTGGCCGTCAACTCCAGGCCGATGTCGCGGCGCGACCCCAGGTTCTCTGGCCGGGTCAGCAGGACCCCGCCGCCGATGTCGGTCGCCACGTCGGTGAAGGCCTTGTCGGTGTCGCGCAGATAGGCGGTGGCCTGATAGAAGCTCTGGCCCTTCCGCATCTGCCACATGGCCTCGAACGAATCCGTCTCCTGCGGCTGCAGGTCGGGATTGCCGGACCGCCGGTTCAGCGGGTCCTGATAGGAGACGAAGGGATTCAGCTGGCTGGGCTGGGGCCGCTGGATGCGGCGCGAATAGCTGGCGCGCAGGGTTTGTTCGGGGTTCAGCTGATACTGCAGATGGGCGGTCGGATAGGCCCGGAAATAGTCCTGGGACGCCGCGGCCCCGCCGGTCAGATCCTCGATCCGGATGTCAGCCCGCTCCAGCCGCAGACCCAGCTGGCCGGACAGCTTCTCGCCCAGAGGCCGCTCATAGGTGGTGTAGAGGGCGTGGACCGTCTGGCGCGCCTCGAACCGATTGTTCAGGGCCGGAACCGGGACCACCGCCGCCTCGGACGGGCCGCGCAGGAAGTCGGTGCGCTGTTCCGGGCGCTGGTCGTTCAGCTCGTACCCCAGACGCAGCTTGCCGCCGGTCGACAGCGGACGGGTGTAGGCGCTGGTGAAGCCCCAGTTGACCTGATCGGTGGCGTTGGCGGTGCGTTCGTACAGCGCCTGACCGGCCGGGATCAGATAGTCGGTGACGGCGAGACCCGAGCTGTCGTTGCTGTTCTTGTCATAGCGCAGCTCGTTGGACCATTCGTGACCCGCATCGTCAAAGCGGCGCAGCACGCGGGCGGTGACGCCCCAGTTGGCGAAGTCGAAGTCCGAGGCGCCGTCGCGGCGATAGCTGCTGGTCACCGCGCCACTGGCGTCGCGTGTCTCGAACAGGCCGCCGCCCGCGCCGCTTCCATCGAAGGCGACGCCACGCAGTTCGCCGGTCAGCTGGGTCTTGTCGTCCAACTTGTATTCGGCGGTCAGGCGGCCGAAGGCGCCGTTCTGCTCGGAGGCGACGTCCTGATCCATCCGCGTGGTCGAAACCGTGGCGCCGGTGATCGGATCGCGCTGATCGCGCTGGCGCAGGATGGTGATGTCGGTGGGATCGGCGCGGTAGCTGAAGTCGCCCGACAGGGTCAGACGGTCCTTCTGATACGAACCGCTGAGGCCGGTGTTCCAGCGGCCGTTGTCGCCGACGTTGACGCGCAACGAGCCGGTCGTCTGGGTGCCCGGCTTGGGCGCCGTGGGCTTGGTGATCAGATTGATGACCCCGCCCGAGCCTTCGGGGCTGTAGGCGGCGGACGGATTGGTCATCACCTCGATGCGCGCATACTGGCTGGCGGGCAACTGGATCAGCGCCTGGCCGCGACCGGGGCCGGTCAGGATGCCGGACGGACGGCCGTCCACCAGAATAGTCACATTGGCGTCGCCGCGCAGGGAGACATTGCCTTCCGGGTCAACATCGACGGAAGGCACGTTGCGCAGGGCGTCGGCCAGGCTGCCGGTCGTGGCCTGCAGGTCGTTGGCCAGGCTGTAGCTGATGGAATCGATGGAGGTGCGGACGTCCGCGGCGCGGGCGTTGACCACGACGTCGCCCACAGCGGCGGGGGCCTTCTGGTCGTTGGCGGTCGGCGGGGCGGGCGGGGTCTGTTCCCGAGACTGAGCCGGAGTTTGGGCCGGAGCTTGGGCCTGTGCAGGCGGCGTGGCGGCCGCCGGGGTCTGGGCTAGGGCCGCGCCGGCGGGCAGGGCCAGGACAGCGCCGACCACGGGCGCGAGTTTGATGATCGACATTGACGTCCCCCTACGGCGTTTCCGCGCCGCCTATCTTTTCGCAACTATCAGGCGGCGCCCGCGCGCCCGAGTTACATCTTTTTCATCGACAAGGCGGCCGCGTGGCCAAGCTTGGGGAACCGTCAGCGTCGCCATACGCTTTGGCGCGATGCTGACCACAAAGATGAACCCCCGCGTGTTCTGGGGCGCCAGCGCCATCGCGGGCGTCCTGCTGCTGATGACGCTGGTTGCGCCCAACACCTCGGACCTGATCTTCGGACACGCCCAGGCCTGGGTGATCGACACCTTCGGCTGGTTCTACGTCGCGGCCGTGGCGGGCTTTCTGGGGGCTGTGGTTTGGCTGGCGGTCGGGCCGACCGGGCGGCTGAAACTGGGGCCGGACGACGCCGATCCCGACTTCCCCTATCTGTCGTGGCTGGCCATGCTGTTCGCGGCGGGCATGGGCATCGGCCTGATGTATTTCGCCGTCGCCGAGCCGGTGCAGCACTATATCGCCCCGCCCGACGAGGCGCCCGGCACGGTCAAGGCCGCGCGCGAGGCCATGGTCATCACCTTCACCCATTGGGGCGTCCACGCCTGGGCCATCTATGCGGTCGTTGGACTCAGCCTGGCCTATTTCGCGCACCGGAAGGGCCTGCCCCTGACCATGCGGTCGGGCCTGTTCCCCCTGCTGGGCAGGCGGATCAACGGGCCGATCGGCGATGCGGTCGACATCTTCGCCATCTGCGGCACCCTGTTCGGCATCGCCACCTCGCTGGGGCTGGGCGTGGCGCAGATGGCGGCGGGCCTGAACTATGTGTTCGGCATTCCCAACACGGTGCTGATCCAGGTCGGACTGATCGTGGCGGTTATGGGGATCGCGACCCTGTCGGTGCTGTCGGGCGTGGAGAAAGGCGTGCGCCGGCTGTCGGAGCTGAACCTGATCCTGGCGGTCTGTCTGATGCTGTTCGTCCTGTTCGCGGGGCCGACCCTGTTCCTGCTGCGTGCGCTGGTGCAGAATTTCGGCCTGTATCTGGACCACTTCTTCCAGCGCACCTTCACCCTCTACGCCTATGAGCCGCGGGCCTGGATGGCGGACTGGACCCTGTTCTACTGGGCCTGGTGGATCGCCTGGTCGCCGTTCGTGGGCATGTTCATCGCCCGCATCTCGCGCGGGCGCACGGTGCGCGAATTCGTGGTGGGCGTGCTGCTGGTGCCGACCGGCTTCACCTTCCTGTGGATGACGGTCTTCGGCAATACGGCCATGGCCTATGACATGGGCCAGGCGGCTGGCGCGATTTCCCAGGCGGTGCAGGCCGATCTGTCCACGGCCATGTTCCACTTCTTCGAACAGCTTCCGGGCACGCTGTTCACCTCGACCCTGGCGATCCTGCTGGTGGGGGTCTTTTTCGTGACCTCGGCGGATTCAGGCTCTCTGGTGATCGACACCCTGGCCTCGGGGGGGGCGGACGACACCCCACGCTGGCAGCGGATCTACTGGTGCGTGATGCAGGGGGCGGCGGCGGCCCTGCTGCTGCTGGCCGGCGGCCTAGGGGCCTTGCAGGCCGCGACCCTGGTGGCCGCCCTGCCCTTCTGCATCATCATGATCCTGTTGGTCTTCGGCCTGTTCCGTCAGATGAACGCCGACCTGAGCGGCGAGACCCTGACCACCGAGGCCGCGCCCCTGTCGCAACAGCTGAAGCGGATCATGACGCCGGCCAGCCGCAGCGACATCCTAAAGGAGATCGAACGCCAGGGCCTGCCCGCGCTCGAGACGGTCTACGCCGCCCTGGGCGCCGAGGATTCCGACGCCGAGATCGGTCGCGACGACGCCGCCGCCTGGCTGACGATCCGTCACGCCGACCGGGTGTTCATGTATCGGCTGGGCGCCCGATCCCGCGCCCGTCCCGCCATCACCCAGCGCGACGCCCCCGTCGGCCGGCGCCCTCTGGAATGGCGCCTGACCGCCCAGACCGGCGCCGGCGAACGCCCCCACGACATCACCGGCTTCACCCATAGCCAGATCGTCGCCGACGTCCTGGACAAGCTGCAGGGCTGGCGACTGGCGTAAGCCGATGTGGGGCGCTAGCGTCGCGGGGTCTTCGTCGGAGTTCGCCATGTCCATTCGCCTTTCGCGCCGGTCCCTGTTCGCTTCGGGGGGCGCCGCAGCGCTGGCGGCGCAGCCGGCGTTCGCACGAGCGGAGGCTCAGACGCCGGCGGCGAACGACGACGCCGCGCTGGCTCAGGCGGTGGACGCCTATGTGGCGAAATGCATGGCGGCCTGGCCCGATCAGCCGGCGCTGGGCGTCGCCGTGGTCAAGGACGGAGCGACCGTCCTGGCGCGGGGATACGGCGTCAAGGTTCAGGGCAAGCCGACGCGGGCCGACGAGCATACGGTGTTCGCCATCGCGTCCAACACCAAGAACGTCACCGCCGCCGCCCTGGCCATTCTGGTCGACGAGGGCAGGGTGAAATGGGACGAACCCGTCAAAGCCTATCTGCCCGACTTCAAACTGTCCGACCCCTATATCGGCGACCACATCACGGTGCGCGACACCCTCAGCCACCGGGCTGGGTTCGGCCTGGGCGCCGGCGACCTGCTGTTCTGGCCCAACAGCGACCGCACACGCGCCGAGGTGGTGGCCCAGGCCGCCTTCGTGCCGATCGAGGACGGGCTCCGGGCGCGATATCACTACTGCAACCTGATGTTCGTGGTGGCGGGCGCGGTGCTGGAGGCGGTGTCGGGCATGACCTGGGAGGCCTTCATCCAGACTCGCATCCTGGACAAGGTGGGCATGACTGAGACCGTGCCGCTGGCGCGTCTGGCCGACCCCGCCAGGTCCGCCCTGCCCCACGCCCGCGTCGGACCGCCGCTGCGCACCCACGGGCCGATGGTTCAGATCGCCCAGTCCATCGCCGAGGTCTGGAACTGGGATTCGGCGGCGGCGGCGGGCGGCATCTGCACCACCCCGGCCGACTGGGCCAAATGGATCGCCGTGCGCCTGAACGAAGGCAGGCTGCCGGACGGTTCGCGCCTGTTCTCCGAAGACGCCGCACGCGAGATGTACCGGCCCAACATCATCGTCGGATCGTCGCCGGGGCCGACGGCGGAACTGCCGAACCGGGCCATCGCCTCGACCTACGCCATGGGTCTGCAGGTCCAGGACTATCGCGGCGAGCGGATCGCCAGCCACGGCGGCGGATCGCCCGGCGGGATTTCGGCGACTGTGCTGATCCCCGGCCGCAAGACCGGCTTCTGCATCTTCTCCAATGCGGAGGAAAGCTTCCTGCTGCGCGCCCTGCGCTCGGGGATTTCCGACCTTTGCATGGGTAAGGTGGACGTCGACTGGATCGCCGATTCCAAGAAGCAGGAGGCCGAGGGCGAGGCCAAGTCCCAGGCGGCCGCCATCGAGATCGACGCCAAGCAGCGCGCCGGCGCCCCGCCCGCCATGCCGCTGGACGCCTACGCCGGGACCTGGCGCGACCCCTGGTACGGCGACATCGTCATCGAACCGCGCACCCAGGGCCGGGGTCGCAACAGAAAAAGCGGCCTATGGCTGCGCTTCACCCACACGCCTGCGCTTCAGGGCTGGCTGGAGCCGTACGACGGCGAGACCTTCCGCACTCGTTTCCCGGACAAGCGCGAGGAGGACGCCTTCATCACCTTCGCCATCCAGACGGCCCGTCCCGCGACGGCGACGATGAAGGGCGTCAGCCCCGACATCGACTTCAGCTACGACTATCAGGACCTGCGCCTGACACGGGTATGACGCGGGCCTGAGGGTCGCCGGTCGGCCCTGTGACCCAGGGTCGCAAAGCCGGAACGGGCCCGGGGGCCGGGCGCTGTCTTCCCATCAACCCGAAGGGAGACCGTCATGTCCAAGACCCAGAACCCCCGCGCGCTCGACCGCGATGAAGCGCAGATGGTGGAGCAGTCCAAGGCCCTGACCGACCAGGGCCCGGCCGAGCTGCGCGACCTGATCGGCCGGCTGCGGGCGCGTCGCGACCGGGTGCAGCGTCAGATTCGAACGCGTGTGCGCGACGGCCGCGAAGGCCCGGATACGGGCGCGCGCGACAAGAAGGAGATACTGACCGAGGCGATCGCCCGCGTCGCCGACGAAATGGCGGCGCGCAAGGACGGCCGATCCGCCGCCGCCAACCTGCGCGAGGCCGTGGCGCGAAAGGCCGAAACGCCCCGCTGGACCGGGCCGGACGACCGCACCGCCAACACCGGCCCGGCCGAGACGCCCAACACCAAGATCGCCCCCTCCGGCGCCCTTCACGCCGAAGGGATGCGCGCCGCGATCGCCCGTGCGACCGGGGCGCGCTGATAGGCGACCTTGCCGGGCTTAGTGTGATCGAAACTCGAGCCGATAACGTCATTCCGGGGCGTCCGAAGGACGACACCGGAATGACGAACCCGGAGCCCATGCCGAATGCAGGTCCGTTGACCTAGCGCGCGATCTCCAGCAGCTCCAGCTTGGCCTCCTGCTTGGGCCAGGGGATGACCAGACGCCAGCGGTTCTGACCGATCCGCTCCAGCACGCCCAGCTGGTCGCGCTCGGCCGTCTGGCCATAGCGGGGGTAGTGGGCCTCGTCCCCCCAGGCCTGGGCGCCGACATAGACCAGGCGACGGTCCGTGTCGGGATAGAGCAGCCCCTGGGTCCGTTGCGAGCCGGTGGTCTTGCTCAGGATCAGATCGCCGCCCGCCGTCAGTTCGACCGAACAGGCGAACCAGGGATAGTCGACATAGGCCAGACCGCCCCCGTCGCGGCTGCCCATCTTGATCGTGCGGCAGCGGTAGGTTCCGGGCGCGGGTTGAAGGCGGCCGCTTTGGCCCGCATTGGGATCGGCCAGCGGTCCCAGGGCCTCGACCTGACGAGAGAAGCCCCCCTTCTCGGCCTCGGCGCGGGCCAGACGCCACGCCTGGTCCATGCGGCCGAGGTTTGAGGCGTCATCAGGCTTGGCGATCTTGCGCCAGTCGTCGGTCCCGCCCTGCATTCCGCCGTCTGTGGACGCATCAGGGGTCGCGGCCTGCTGCTGGGGCGTCGCCGTCGCTTCCGGCGCGGCCTGGGGCGGGACGCCGGCGGCGGGTTCGGACACGGCGGGCGAGGTTTCGGCCGGCCCAGCCGGTCGGTTGTCGCCGCAGGCCGCCAGGACAGCGGACAAGGCTGTCGCCGTGGTCAGGGACAGGATCAACGATGTGCCGCGCATAGACGTCTCCTTCGATTGCGAGGAGGAAAACGCGGCGGTGCGCGCCCGGTTCAGCCGTGTGGATCAGGACGTCGGCCGACCGGGGACCAGTTCGATCAGATCAAGGTTCGATTCGTTCTGCGGCCAGGGCACGACCAGCCGCCAGCGCGCCTCTCCGATCCGCTCCAGAATGGCGACCAGGTCGCGCTCGGGATTGCGGCCATAGGAGTTGGCCGCCGGCTCCTGGGCCAGGGCCAGCGACCCCAGCATCACCATGTGACGGTCATTCTCGGGAAACAGCAGGCCGGACGGACGCTGCGAGCCGGTCAGTTTGGAGAACTTCAGCCCTCGCGACGTCATTTCGATGCGGCAGGCGAACCAGCCATAGACGACATAGCCCAACCCGTCCTCGCCGCCCTGCGACCCCAGTTTGACGGTGCGGCAGCGATAGTCGCCGGGCGGGGGCGTGACGCCGGGGCGGGCGGCCTTGGGCTGGATCAGGTCGCCAAGGCCGCTCAGATCGCCTGACCCAGGCTGGCGCCGCGCCTGTTGCAGAGCCAGGGTCCAGGCGGCGTCCACGCGGCGATATCGGTCTCGGTCGCCCGAGGTGACGACGCCGCGCCAGTCCAGCAGAGTCGCCGCGCCCGGCGCGCCCGTCGATGCGGGCGGAGGCGGAGGCGGCGGCGGGGTCGCGGCGCAGGCGGCCAGGGTCGCCACCCCGCCCAGCACGGCCAGAGACGACCAGACGCGGACGCGAAGACGGGACGAAACCAACCGGAGAAACTGAGGCATCGAACGCTGACCTTGGGCGGACCTGGGGCGAGATCGGTCCCTTAGGCCCTTTGGCGCCGGTCCCCGTCAAGACCGCCAACCTTCCGCGACTGCGACAGAAGGCGCGACAGGGCGTCCGTCAGGGCGTTCAGGTCCAACGGCTTGGTCAGATAGGCGTCGAAGCCCGCCGCCCGTCCACGCCGCCGATCCGCAGGCGCGCCGGCCCCGGTCACGGCCATCACGGGAATGTCGCGCGTCAGCGGATCGGCGTCCAGCGCCGCCTTGACCGCATAGCCGTCCAGGCCGGGAAGACCTAGGTCCAGCAGGATCACGTCCGGCCCCAGAACGCGCGCCAGTTCCAGCCCTTCCGGCCCCGTGGTCGCGGCGTGCAGCGTCAGCCCCATCGTCTCCACCGCATGGCGCATCAGGGCGACGTTGGCCGGATTGTCCTCGACATAGAGAACCGTGGCCTGCGCACGATCCATCGCCGCCAGGTCCGCGCCCGCCGCCGGCAGGGTGAAGGAGAAGGTCGTCGCGCCCCAGGCGTCGTGCGCCGCGTGCAGACGTCCGCCCATCCGCTCGGCCAATCGTTGCGCGGCGCCCAGGCCCAGGGCCGTGCCGCCCCGCGCGTCCTGCCCGTCCAGCGGCTGGAACGGCCGGGCGGTCGCCTCCTCGGGTTGGCGGGCGGGATCGTGCACATCCACCGTCACCCGGTCGCCCTGACGGGTCGCCGTCATCCGCACCGTCGCGCCGGGCGGAGAATGATGCAGGGCGTTGGCGACCAGCCTGCGCAGGATGCGCCGGACGTGGACCGGATCGGCCATGACGCCGAGACCCGCTTGAGCGTCGGGACAGGCCAGGGTCAGGCCCGCCGTCTTCGCCTGCGGCTCCAGCCCGTCGCAGACCTGGCGCAGAGCCAGCCGCAGATCGACACGTTGAAGAAACGGGGCCGCGCGGGCGTCGCCCGAGACGACGAAATCGTCGGCCTCCTCGATCAGAGCCAGAAGCACGCCGCCGGCGGCCTCGATCTGACGCAGGCCCTGCGACTGGCGCGTTGTCAGCCGATCGGCCTCGGCGTGGGTCCGCAGCAGCTGGCCGAAACCCATGATGGTGGTCAAGGGCGTACGGAGTTCGCGCCCCAACGCCTGGATGACCTCGCCCTTATTGGCGTCCTCTGCGGTCAAACGTCGAACCTCCGCCTCGACGACGGCCAGGGCCTTAAGGTGCGCCTCGGCCGCCAGGGACAGACGTTGCTCCAGCCGGGCTCGATCCTGGGTCAAGCCCTCGACCGCGCGATAGGCGCGAATCCACAGACAGATCCCCGCGCAGGTCCCCGCCAGGGACAGGGACAAAACCCACAAGACGAAATCCATAACGCCCTCCCACGCGGCACGAATAACACGCCAGGGTTGCGATATGGTAAAATGCTGGCGTGCGCCTTTCGTCAGTCCTCGCTGACCGCGGCCTCGGTCTTGCGACGCGGGGCGCGACGGCGGACAGGGGCCTCAGCCTCGCCTTCCGTCGAAGCGGCGGGGGCGGCGGCCGGCTCACGGGTCAGGAAACCCGGCAGGGCGGTCGGGGCCTCGCCCTCGTCCGACACGGCGGCGGCGGCGGTGCGACGCGGGCGACGGGCGGGACGGGCGTCGGCGACAGGCGGGGCGGCGACCTCCGCAGTCGGTTCCTCGGCCGGGCTTTCGACGGCGGGCGCTTCGGTCGGGCCAGCTTCGCCCTCGGCGCGGGCGGCGACGTCCTCGGCGCCCTCCTCGCGGTTGTCGAAGCGGCGGTTGCGTTCCTCGCGGCGACGCTCCCAGCGCTCGCGGCGGCTTTCGCGACGACCGCCGCCTTCGCCGTCGGCGCGGGTCTCGCCGTCCTCACGCGGTTCGCGCGGTTCACGCGGCTCGCGGTTCTGATCGCGGTCCCGATCCCGGTCGCGATTGTAGTCGCGGTCACGATCGCGCGGCTGACTGTGGTTCTGCTCGGCGCGTTCCGCGGCTTCCTGGGCCTGGCGTTCGGCGGCCTGTTGCGCGGCCAAGAAGGCGGCGGCCTGGACGCCCGATTCGTCCTCGAAATCGATGTCGAAGCCCTGGTTCGACTGTTCGCGCGCGGCGATGTCGGAGAAGGACCGCTGGGGCTGAAGCGCCCTGAGCACGCGGTAATAGTGTTCGGCGTGCTGCTGATAGTTTTCGGCCAGCACCCGGTCGCCGCTGGACGCCGCGTCGCGGGCCAGCTGCTGATAGCGTTCATAGACCGTCTGGGCGTTGCCCCGGACCTTGATGTTTTCGGGGCCTTGCGAATCCCACGAACGATTCGGATTGGCGTTGTTGGCGTTGTTGGCGCCCGCCTTGTTCCGATTGCGTCCGCGCTGACGCTTCATGCCCTTGAAATCTCTCATTCGCGCTACCGTGTGCAGGGACGAGGCCGGGCCGGGGGGCCAGATCGTCCGTTTCTGGGTTCCGTTTCGCTCGGGGCCGATCCCCGATTGTCGATCTGTCGGAATGCCTTGTCGCCCGCATGGTGCGCCGGTCCTTTCGGGACCGACCGTCATGATCGGCTCAAGCCGCGAACAGCCGGGTATGCGCCCGTAAAGCTGCGTTTGAGTGGGAGACAGGCCAGACTTAACCCGTGCGCGCCGCCTTTCCAAGGGGGATTCGTCAAAGCGTCGCACCGGGTCTTTAACAGCCGCGCTTTGCCGCGACCGCTCCGCTGGGCTAGGCATGACCTTCGAGACGACGAAAAGGCTATCCATCCATGCGCGTTCTGGTTCTGGGCGGCGACGGTTTCTGCGGCTGGCCGACGGCCCTGCATCTGTCGGCCGAAGGTTGGGACGTCACCGTCGTCGACAACCTAAGCCGGCGCAACATCGACAACGAGCTGGAGATCCAGTCCCTGACGCCCATCCGCACCATGGGCCAGCGGATCAAGGCGTGGAAGGACGTGTCCGGCCGCGACATCGGCTTCGTCAACATGACGGTCGGCAAAGAATTCGACCGCCTGGTCGCCCTGATCCGCGATCTGGCGCCCGACAGCGTGGTCCATTTCGCCGAACAGCGAGCGGCCCCCTATTCGATGAAGTCGGCGCGGCACAAGCTCTACACCGTCGACAACAACATCAACGCCACCAACCACCTGTTGGCCGCCATCGTCGAGAGCGGGCTGGACGTCCACCTGGCGCACCTGGGAACCATGGGGGTCTATGGCTATGGCACGGCGGGCTTACGCATACCCGAGGGCTATCTGAAGGTGACGGTCGACACCGACCAGGGCCCGTCCGAGCAGGAAATCCTGTTCCCCCCCAATCCGGGCAGCATCTATCACATGACCAAGACGCAGGACGCCCTGCTGTTCCAGTTCTACGCCAGGAACGACCAGTTGCGGATCACCGACCTGCACCAGGGCATCGTCTGGGGCGCCCAGACGCGCGAAACCAAGATGGACGAGCGGCTGATCAACCGCTTCGACTATGACGGCGACTACGGCACGGTGCTGAACCGCTTCCTGATGCAGGCGGCGCTGGGCCATCCGCTGACGGTGCACGGATCGGGCGGCCAGACGCGCGCCTTCATCCACATCCAGGACACGGTGCGCTGCGTCGAACTGGCGCTGAAGAACCCGCCGCGTCGGGGCGAGCGGGTCAAGATTCTGAACCAGATGACCGAGAGCCGCCGGGTGCGCGACCTGGCGGGGATGGTCGCCGACATGACCGGGGCCGAGATCCGCAACCTGCCCAACCCGCGTCAGGAGGCCGACGAGAACGAACTGGTCGTCGCCAACGACCAGTTCCGTGAACTGGGGCTGAAGCCCATCACCCTGGCCGAGGGGCTGATGCAGGACGTGACCGACATCGCCCGCCGCTACGCCGACCGCGCCGACCTGGGCCGGGTGCCCTGCGTTTCGGCCTGGAACCAACGCCGCGCCGAGGCGCTGCAAGCCGATGGGGCGTCGTCCGTCGCCGCCCCCGCCCAAGCCCTGTCCGCCTGATCTTTCACCGCCCGAGCTCCGATCCGATGCCCCACGCCTCCGCCCTGAACCTGCTGGTCTTCGGCGGCGGCTATGTGGGGCGGGCGGCGGCGCTGGAGGCGATCCGGCGCGGCGGCCGGGCGACCGCCACCTCGCGCGATCCCGAACGGCGCAGGGCGCTGGAGGCCGAGGGGATCGCGGCGCTGGATCCCGGCGACGCCGTGGCCCTTAAGACCGCGCTGGAGGCCGCCAGCGCCGTCCTGATCACCGCCGCCCCCGACGCCCACGGCTGTCCCGCCCTGCGCGCCCTGGGGCCGCTGGCGGGCGACGCTTGGCCCGACTGGATCGGCTATATCTCCTCCACCTCCGTCTATGGCGACCGGGCGGGCGGCTGGGTGTTCGAGGACGGCCCGCTGAACGCCGCCAATCTGGAAGGCGCGCGGCGCGTCCGGGCCGAGCGGGACTGGCTGGACGGGGCGCAAGGGATGGGCCTGACCGTGCAGGTTTTCCGCCTGCCCGGCTTCTACGGCCCCGGCCGCAATGTCATGGAGCGGTTGCGCGACGGCTCGGCCCGGCTGGTCAGAAAGCCAGGTCAGGTCTTCAACCGCATCCATATCGACGACATCGTCTCGGGCCTGTTCGCCTCGATGGCCCGCCCGCGACCGGGCGCCGCCTACAATCTGACCGACGACGCACCTGCGCCCGCAGACGTAGTGATGGCCTGGGCGGCGGACCGCATGGGCCTGGCCAGCCCGCCCGAAATCGACTGGACCGACGACAGCGTCAGCGAAGCCATGCGACGCTTCTATCTGGACTCCAAGCGCGTCTCGAACGCCTTGGCCAAGGCCGAACTGGGCTGGCGGCCCGCCTATCCGACCTGGCGCGAGGGTCTGGCCGCGCTGCTGGACGCGCCGCCGCCGTTGCGGTTGGTCAGCTAGACCGCCCCCGCCAAACTGACGTCATCCTCGTCCTTGTGACGAGAACCCATTCGCAGGATCTTCGCTCGTCGAAGGCCGCGCGTATGGATCCTGGGGGCGAACCCTAGGCTGACGAGAGAAGAGAGGCGTCAGAACGGCAGCAGGTTGCGCTGGCGGCTGTAGCTCATGGTGCCGACATTGGCCCCCAGGCGCAGGCCGACGCCGGTGCGGATCGGCGCCAGCACGATGCCGTCGGCGCGCTGATAGTTCACCCCCAGCCCCGCCACCAGATAGGCCGACCCCTCGATGCCGGGATAGCGGCGATAGATCATGTCGGGGTGATACAGGCCATAGACCAGGGTGAAGACCCGGCTGGCGTTGCCGCCCCAGTCCCAGCCCACCGACGCGCCCTGCCAGAACACTTCCTGAGAGGCCGACAGATCCTTCATATGCAGGGCGCCGCGTCCGTAACGCGCGCCCACGACCACGGCGCCGGAACCTTCCTCGCCCGCGATATAGGCTGTCGGTCGGTCGCCCTGATCGGCGAAGACGCGCTCGATGGCGCCGCCCACGACCTCGGCCGCGATGCCCAGCTCGCGCGACCCCGCCGCCACCAGTTCGTCGAAGCTGTAGGCCTGGGCCGTCTGGTCAGAGGCGATGGGATAGTTGGGATCGCGCGCCGGCGCCGTGGCGCACGCCCCCAGGGACGACGCCCCGGCGGCGGTGGCCAGGCCGGACAGAATCAGTTGGCGACGATGCATGAGGGGCGCTCCGAAAGACGGCGAGAGGACGGCCGGCTGAGGCGCCGAACTTGACGCCACCGTCCCCGACCTTTGCGGCAGCCTTGCGGCTTCAAGGTTAACGGGGACTTACCGGACGGCAGGGTCTCGGGCCTCCTGAGTCAGATCAGCCAGTGCGAGGTCTCTTCACGCACCGCGCGGGTCAGGCCTTCGAGCGTTCGCGAGGCGATCCGCTGATGTTGCCAGAACAGGGGCACGTCCAGCGACGCCTCGGGCTTCAGCTGGATCAGGCGCCCGGACGCGGCCAGGGGCCTCGCGATCTTTTCAGGCGTCAGGGACCAGGCGACCCCGGCAAGGGTCAGGTCCAGCATCCCTTGCGTCGACGGCGCCCAGTATGTGGGCGCCGACACACCGCGACCAACGACATCCGCCGCCCACCGATCCTGCAGGTGGTCATCCTGGTCGAACCGCAGGACGGGCGCCTGGCTCAGGGCCGCCTCCGTCACGCCGTCGGCGAACCACCGCCTTGCAAAATCCGGCGAAGCCGTCGCCACGTAACGCATCTGCCCCAATGGCGCGACGCGGCATCCCGGCGCCGCTTTGCCGATCGTGGTCACCGCCGCGATGACTTCGCCCGTCCGCAGTCGCTCGGCCGTGTGGTTTTCGTCGTCCAGCACCAGCGCCAGGGTGACCGCGGCCGAGGTAGAGAAACGGGCGACGGCGGCAGGGATCCAGGTGGCCAGACTGTCCGAGTTGACGGCCAGCCTGACGGTCGGACGCGGCCCGCCGAATGCTGCGGCCCACGGCGCCCCCTCCTGCAGCAGGTCATGCTCCAGCAGCGACACCTGATCGAAATGCGCCACCAGGCGGACGCCCGCGTCCGTTGGCCGACACGGCGCGGATCGGACGATCAGAGGCAGGCCGAGACGCTCCTCAAGCCCCTTGATCCGCTGCGACACCGCAGACGGCGTGACGGCCAGCCGTTCGGCGGCGGCGTCGAAGGCGCCGGTGCGGATAACGGCCGCCAAGGCGGCAAGGGCGGAATAGTCCAACATTAGGTCGACTAATCTAGAGTAAGCAGGATTAGCTCGTCTACATCGACACCAGATGGCATTGCGCCGTCATGACCGTGTTCTTTCTTCCTCCCCTGATGAAGGGCCTGGCCATGACGGCGGGCTTGATCGTCTCCATCGGCGCGCAGAATATGTTCGTGCTGCGCCAGGGTCTGCGACGTGAACACGTCGGCCCCATCGTCCTGTTCTGCGCGGCGTGCGATTCCGCGCTCGTATTCGCGGGCGTCTATGGCCTGGGGGCCATGTTGGCGCTTGTTCCCGGTCTGACCGTCGCCTTCAGCCTGGGAGGGGCGGCCTTTCTGCTCTGGTACGCTTTCGGGGCCTTCGGCCGCGCCTTGAGGCGCTCCAAACTCATCATCTCAGGCGCCGCGCCCCTGTCCCTCGGGGCCGCCATCGCCGCAACCGCTGGTTTCACCCTTCTGAATCCGCATGTCTATATCGACACGGTGATGCTTATGGGCGCGGTGGGATCAGCATTGCCAAAACGGGAGTGGCCGTACTTCGTGCTCGGCGCCGCGACCTTCTCCTTCATCTGGTTCGCGGCCATCGGCTTCGGCGCACGCCTTCTGACGCCCGTGTTCGCCCAACCCATCGCCTGGCGGGCGTTGGACGCCGTCAACGGCCTGATGATGACGGCCCTGGCTCTCGGTCTGTTGCTGGAGCTCCGGCCATGATCGACGGCATGATATCGAGCGCCGAACCGCGCGCTTCGATTACATCGACATGACGCCCGTCGATTGAAGTCGTCAAACGCCGAAAGCGGCTTCCGAGCCTGGCGCCTGGAAGCCGCTCTGACGATCAGGCCCGCAGCTTGCCGCCCTGCTTTTCCACCGCCGCCACGACCTTGGCGGTCAGGGCCTCGATCTCGGCGTCGGTCAGGGTTGCGTCGCGGGGTTGGAGGACGACCTCCAGGGCGACGGACTTGAAACCGTCTTCCACGCCCTTGCCGCGATAGACGTCGAAGACCCGGACATCGGCGATCAGCGCCTTGTCGGCGCCGCTGACGGCCCGGACCAGATCGCCCGCCGGCTTGGCGTCCTCGACCACGAAGGCGAAGTCGCGGGTCAGGGGCATGAAGGCCGACAGGTCGGCGGATCCGCGCGCCTTGCCCTTCTGTCCGCGCGGCTCGGGCACATTGTCCAGCACGATCTCGAAGGCGACCATGGGGCCGTCCGCATCCAGCGCCTTCAGGATGCGCGGGTGCAGTTCGCCGAACTCGACCATCACATTCTTGGGTCCCAGCTGCAGTCGGGCCGAACGACCGGGGTGCCACCAGTCACGGTTCTGCCCCTGCACCAACTGCAGCGAGGCGACCGGGGCGCCGATCTCCTCCAGCACCGCGTTCAGGTCGGCCTTCAGCGCGAACAGCGGGTTTTCGCCCGCGCCGTCCCAATGCCGGGCGGCGTGGGGCGCGATCAGGCCGGCGATCACCGTGCGCTGATCCTTGGGTCCTTCGCCCAGATAGATCGGGCCGATCTCGAACAGGGCGGCGTCGGCGTGACCGCGCGCGGCGTTGCGGGCGGCGGCCAGGATCAGGTTCGGCAGCACCGAGGGGCGCATGCAGTCCAGATCGGCCGCGATGGGATTCTCCAGCACCAGACGGTCATCGCCCCCGCCGAACAGCACGGCCGTCGACTGTTTGGTGAAGGACCAGGTGACGGCCTCGGCGTATCCCAGCGACGCCAGGGCGCGGCGGGCGGTGCGGACGCGGGCCTGGCGCGGGTTCAGCACCCCCCCCGCCGGAACGGCGACCGGCGGCAGGGCCACGTCGGGCAGGCTGTCGAAGCCCTCGATCCGTGCGACCTCCTCGACCAGATCGGCCGGGCCTTCGACATCGCGGCGCCACGACGGCGGGGTGACGACCCACGGTTCGGCCTGACCGGCGGGCGCGGCCTGCACCAGGAAGCCCAGTTGACCCAGGATGGTCCCGATCCGGTCGTCGGACAGCCCCATGCCCGTCAGTCGCTTCACATGGGCGGGGTCGAAGGCGAAGGGCGCGGGGTTGGCGGGCGGTTCGCCCACGAAGACGATGTCGGACGGTTCGCCGCCGCACAGGTCCAGGATCAAGCGCGTTCCCAGCTCGACCCCCGGTGTGAGAGAGACCGGATCGACGCCGCGCGCGAACCGATACTGGGCGTCGGAATGGATGCCCAGGGTTCGGCCCATCTGGGCGATCACCAGCGGATCGAACCAGGCGCTTTCCAGGAAGACGTCGGTCGTGTCGTCGTCGCAGCCGGTCGATTCTCCGCCCATGACGCCGCCCAGGCCGATGGGCCGCTCTCCGCCCGCGTCGGCGACGACGCAGTCGGTTGGCGACACCGCATAGGTCTTTCCGTCCAGGGCGATCAGGTGTTCCGCCTCGCCCGTCTCGGCCGAGGCCTGTCCCGCGCGCACCACGATCTCGGTTCCCGACAGCTTGGCCAAGTCATAGACGTGCAGCGGCCGCGCGCGGTCGTAAGCGATCAGATTGGTCACATCGACCAGGCGGTTGATCGAGCGCAGGCCGATGGCGGTCAGACGCTTCTGCAGCCAGGCGGGCGACGGGCCGTTCTTGACGCCCCGGATCACGCGACCGGCGAAGACCGGACACATCTCGGGCGCCTCCAGCCGCACTGAGATCGGCGAGGGGAAGGCGCCGCGCACCACGGCGATGTCGAAATGCTTCAGCTTGCCCACGCTGGCGGCGGCCAGATCGCGGGCGATGCCGGTCACGCCCAGCCAGTCGGGACGGTTCGGCGTGACCTCGAAGTCGATGACGGGTTCGGCGCCGAACAGGCCGGCGACCGGGGTTCCCACCGGGATCTCCGGCGGCAGCTCCTGGATTCCGTCGCTCTCGTCAGCCAGCTCCAGCTCGGACGCCGAGCACAGCATGCCATTGGACACCACGCCACGCACCGGCTTCTCGACCAGGGTGACGCCCAGGCCCGGCACATAGGCGCCGATGGGGGCATAGATGGTGGTCAGGCCCGCGCGCGCGTTCGGCGCGCCGCAGACGATCTCCTTCATTCCATCGACCGTCTCGACCTGGCAGACCTGCAGCCGATCGGCGTTGGGGTGACGCTCGGCCGAAACGATCCTGGCCACGGTAAAGGGGGCCAGTTTGGCGGCGGGATCGAGAACCTCCTCGACCTCAAGCCCGGCCATCGTCATGGCCTCGGCGATCTGGTGGACATCCGCCTCGGTCTCGAGGTGGTCCTTCAGCCAGGAGAGGGTGAATTTCATGCCGCCGATCCCGCGTTCGGGCCCGCCACGGTCGGCACCGCCGCCAACTGCTCCAGGATGTCCTTCGCGCCGGTGAAGCCGACGTTGTAGAACTCGCACCCGACGAAGGTGCAGTCATGCATGGGCACGGTGCCCAGCGCCTTGTCGCCCATCGGCTGGAGCAGCAGATTCTTCATGCCGCCGCGCGGATCGCCGAAGTTGGTTTCGTCAAAGGTCGTGCCACCGCCGATCAGGACGATGGCCGGCCCTTGAAGACGGCACCCCGTGAAGGTTCGACCGACGATGGCCCCCTGCTGCTGGTGGGCGGCGTAGAGGTCGTACAGATTGATGTCCACGTCGACAAAGTCCATTTGCGTCAGCGACTTGGCGACGCTCATGGGGCGGGTGATCGGCAGGCGGCTCATGCCCGGGCCGCCTGGGCGCTGAGCAGGTTTTCTTCGATCTGCTTCAGCAGTTCCGGCCATCCGGTGAAGCCCACCTGGACGAAGCGGCAACGCACGAAGCGGCAGTTGGACATCCCCACCACGCCCGCGATCATGTCGCCCAGGGGCTGCAGCAGCAGGGTGCGCGGGTTTCCGGCCACGCCCATGTTGCAGCCGTCGAACGTCGTGCCGTTCATGACCGCCATGACGGCAGGCCCCTCGATCAGGCATTCGGTGAAGGTCTTGTCCTCGATGAAGGTCTTGCCCGCATTCATGTGATGCACCGCCAGAGACGGCAGCCACACGGCCTCCTTCTCAAAGGTCGTGCGCGCCACCAGTTCGCGGCCGAACTTTTCGTCAGGCGACATCGGCGTTTCGGTTTGATCTGTCATCTTGAAACTCGTTCAGCTCAGGCCCGAGGCCGGGTTGGGGGCGGCGAAGGCGGAGAAGCCGTAGTGGGCCAGCCAGCGGGTGTCGGCCTCGAACATGGGGCGCAGGTCCGGCACGCCATATTTCAGCATGGCCAGCCGGTCCACGCCCATGCCGAAAGCGAAGCCCTGGTATTCGTCGGGGTCCAGGCCGCAGTTGATCAGCACATTGGGATGCACCATCCCGCAGCCCAGTATCTCCAGCCAGTCGTCGCCGGTGTTGAACACCAGTTTGCCGCCCGAACGGTCGCACTGGATGTCCATCTCCGCCGACGGCTCTGTGAAGGGGAAGTGGTGCGGCCGGAAGCGCGCCTGAACCGCGTCCAGTTCGAAGAAGCGGGCGATGAAGGTCTCGAGCGTGGTCTTCAGGTGCCCCATATTGATGTCGCGGTCGATCACCAGACCCTCGATCTGGTGGAACATCGGCGTGTGGGTGGCGTCCGAATCCTTACGGAAGGTGCGGCCCGGCGCGATGATGCGGATCGGCGGCTTTTGCGACATCATGGTGCGGACCTGCACCGGGCTGGTGTGGGTGCGCAGCACCTTGCGCTCGCCGGTTTCCGGATCGGGCTTCAGGAAGAAGGTGTCGTGCATCTCCCGCGCCGGATGTTTGGGCGGGAAGTTCAGGGCGGTGAAGTTGTGGAAGTCGTCCTCGATATCCGGGCCTTCGGCCACGGCGAAGCCCATCTCGGCGAAGATGGCGATCATCTCGTCCATCACCTGCATGGTGGGATGCACGCCGCCCTTGCGACGCGGCCGCGCCGGCAGGGTCAGGTCGATGCGCTCGGCCTGAAGCCGGGCGTCCAGTTCGGCGGCCTCCAGCTCGGTCTTGCGCGTCGCGATGGCCGAGGCGACCCGGTCGCGCAGGCCGTTGATGATCGGCCCCTGCTCGCGCCGCTGATCGGGGCTCAGGGCGCCCATGCCCTTCAACAGGCCGGAAACCGAGCCGGATTTGCCCAGAGCGGCGACGCGCACCTCTTCCAGGCCGGCGACGGTTTCGGCGCCGCCGATGGCGTTGATCAGTTCGAGTTCGAGTGTGGCGAGATCGGTCATTTGGGCCGTGCCTTAGCGGGCCTGAGCGATTTCGTCACCCTTCAAGGCGCGGTTTGGCCCGCCGCGATGGCCTGAAGCTCCGACGCCGGGGCCGCATTGGCCGCCGCGATCCAGGCGGGCGGCTTGGGCTCCCAGCGGATGGGACGGCCGTCCGTCTGGGTCCAGCGGTGCAGCCAGGATACGCCATTGGCCGCCACGAAGGCGTCCGCGTGGCTGTAGATCGGATCGGCCAGGGCTTCCTCCAACGGCACGAAACGATAGCTCCGCGACAGATAAAGGGCGTGGATCTGAGGATAATAGGCCTGGTTCAGGCTGTTGGCGTGCAACAGCAGCACCTGGGCCGGTTCGCGACCGCCGTTGATCTCGGCGCTGTAGGGTTCCAGGAAGTCCAGCACCGTCGCCATGTGCGCCACATAGGCCGCGCCGATCCGATGCTTCAGCGCCTCGTCGCCGATCTGCTCGGCCTTGCGATAGACGTCGGCGAACATCCAGTCGTTGTTGTCCAGGGTGACGGGCGCGATCGCATAGCCGCGCTGGGCCAGGCCGGCGGCGATGGCGTCGTGCTTGTCCTGGGTCTCCCCGGTGAACAGATAGGGATGACGGAACCAGCGCAGACGCATCCCCCGCGCCTCCAACGCCGTCCGCACGACGGGCGCCCCCGCATCGACATCGGCCAGATAGGCTTCTGCCGTCGTGCGATGGATGTTGATATGGCTGAAGGTGTGGTTGCCCAGGTCCAGCCCTGCATTTAGCCAGACGTTCAGCAACTGCGGCAGGATCGCGTCGCGCGCCGCATCGCACAGCCGCCCCGCATTGACGAAGGCGGCGCCGTGGGTGTCCAGCGGCTTCAGCATGGCGGTGAAGTCGCGGGTTATCGCCATCACCCTGGCGAGATCGCACATCGTGGCGGCGTCCGCCTGGAACGGCAGGTCGTCGAAGGTGACGGCGACGCGCCGGTCCTGCGCCATCGCAGCGTGGGTGACAAAGAAGGCCGTCGCCAGGCCGCAGATCAGGGCGCGCATCATGGGCCGAACCTAGCGGCTGAACGGGAGCGTGGGAACGCGGATCTATCGCCATGCGGCTTTTCAATCCGTTCACGGATCGACTGTCGAAAAGCCGCCACGAAAGGTTCATGAACCGCAAAGCTGGCGTTAAATATCCGCCTCTAAGGCGATGGCGGAACAGGTGGGGACCTTGATGCCGCTGATCGGTGATTTCGTCGATTTGATTGCGCCCGTGGCGCCGTCCACCTTGGGTGCAGAGGTGTTCGAGCGCTTCCAGAACGAGCCGAACACCCTGGCGCTGGCCGTGGTGGACGACCAGGGCCGGCCGTTGGGCGTCATCGAGCGCAACGCCTTCACCCTGCGCATGGCGGCCGAGTTTGGACGCGCCCTCTATGCCCGCAAGCCGGCCGAGAGCCTGATGGACCGCAATGCGCCGGTGGCCGAAGCCGCGACCAGCGCCGAAGCCTTCTTCCACGCCTATGACGCCGCTGAACTGGGCGCCTTGCTGGGCGGTTTCATCGTGGTGTCGAACGGGCGCTATGTCGGGGTCGGCACGGCGCTTCAGATCGTCCAGGCGGGCGCGGCCCTGCACCGCCAGCGCGCCGAGGAGATGGGCGCCCTGGCCCGCGACCTGGCCCTGGCCGAAGCCGAGGCCGTCGCCTCCAGCCGCGCCAAGTCCGAATTCCTGGCTGTGATGAGCCACGAGATCCGCACGCCCCTGAACGGGGTGCTGGGCGTCGCCGCCCTGATGGACAAGAAGCTGGAGCAGGAGGAACTGCGCCCCTACGTCCGCACGGTGGTCGATTCGGGCCAGAGCCTGCTGCGGCTGCTGACCGACGCCCTGGACATGTCGCGCGCCTCGGCCGGAATGTTGACCCTGGAGGAGGAGCCGCTGGACCTGTCCTCGGTCGCCTTCGACATCGACGCCCTGTGGCGGGCGCGGGCCGAGGAGAAGGCCCTGACGCTCAGCGTCCGCACCGAACTGGCCATCCCCTTCGTCCAGGCCGATGGAATGCGGCTGAAGCAGTTGCTGAACAATCTGATCGGCAACGCGCTGAAGTTCACCTTGACGGGCGGGGTTTCGGCCCTGATCGAAAGCCGCGCGGACGGCCAGGTCATCCTGACCGTGGACGACAGCGGGCCGGGCGTGCCCGAGGCGGCCGCCGCGACCATCTTCGAGCCGTTCAACACCGGAAAGGCGGGCCGCGAGGGCGCCGGCGCGGGCTTGGGCCTGGCCATCTGCCGCCAGATCGCCGAGCGGATGGGCGGCGACATCGCCTTGAGCGCCTCGCCCCAGGGCGGCGCGCGGTTCCAGGTCCGACTGCCGCTGCGCCCGGCGATCCAGGGCCAGGCCGCCACGCCGGACATGGTCGCCCCCACCCCGCACGCGACGCTGCATGTGCTGGTGGTGGACGACAACGCCGCCAACCGTTTCGTCGCCGGAAAGCTATTGGAGATGTTCGGCTGCACCGCCGAGATGGCCGAGAACGGGCGCGAGGCCGTCGCCGCCGTATCCGCCGTCTCCGCCCGGCCGTTCGACCTGGTGCTGATGGACATCAAGATGCCGGTGATGGACGGTGTTCAGGCGACTCGCGCCATCCGCGCCCTGCCCGCTCCTGTCGGCGCCCTGCCCATCCTGGCCCTGACCGCCAACGCCGACGAGCGCGACGAGATGGACTATGTCGCCGCCGGTATGAACGGGGTGGCGCAAAAGCCGATCCAACCCGACGCCCTGCTGAACGCGATCCGCCTGGTGATGACCGCCGCCGCAGAGACCGCCGCCCTTTCCCAGGCGGCCTGAAGGCCCCATTCCCCAGACACGAGAACGCCCGCCCCGGCGAACCGGAGCGGGCGTCATTTCTCTTGCGCTACGCTCGCGACTTGAGCGCGACCCTTACGCCAGAGCGGCGCGGACCTTGTCGGCGACGGCCTTGAAGCCGGTCGCATCGGCGGCGATGGCGGCCAGGACCTTGCGGTCCAGTTCGATGCCGGCCTTGTTCAGGCCATTGATGAACTGGCTGTAGGTGAAGCCTTCCAGGCGGGCCGCAGCGTTGATGCGCTGGATCCACAGGGCGCGGAAGTTGCGCTTCTTGGCGCGACGGTCGCGATAGGCGTATTGCCCGGCGCGGTCGACGGCGGCCTTGGCCGTGCGGATCGTATTCTTGCGGCGGCCGGAGAAGCCCTTGGCCTGCTCCAGAACCTTCTTGTGCTTGGCGTGCGAGGTTACGCCACGTTTAACGCGAGCCATTTTTTGTTCCCTTCGGGAAGTCCCTGTCGTTCGCCGCGCGGCGGCTCACTCCTTGAGGGACTGTCTGTTCAAATTCGATACGGTGAGAAGAAGTCGAACCCTGCGCCTTAAGCGTAGGGCATGTAGGACTTGATCTTCTTGGCGTCGGCGTCGGCCATGACCGAGGTGCCGCGGTTCTGGCGGATGTATTTCGAGTTGTGGCTGATCAAGCGGTGACGCTTGCCCGCAACGCCGGCCTTCACCTTGCCAGTGGCCGTGAATTTGAAGCGCTTCTTGGCGCCCGACTTCGTCTTCAGTTTCGGCATTTCAGTCTCCTTTTTGGAGAGGCCGCCCCCCTTCGGACCACATGGGCCCGCTGGGCGAGGCGTCTCTCCAGAGTTTAAGAACCGCCCAGGCATGCCTGTTCGCCCGACGGTTCGGTACGCGAAGGCGCGGCTTCTACGCCAAGACGCCCCGCGACGCAAGACGAGTCAGTTCAACGGCTTGGCCGCCGCCTGCGCCCGCCGGATCGCCCGCCCGGCGTTGATCGCCATGACGGCGGCCGGCAGGGTCAGCAACGCCCCGACCAGGAAGGGCCAGTCGTGCCCCAGGCCCGAGAACAGGGCTCCGGCGATCATCGGCCCGAAGATGCGCGCCACCGAGCTGGACGCCATGTTCAGCCCCAGCATCGCCCCCTGCCGGTCGGGCGGCGAGGCCCGGCTGATCATGGCCGAGATGTTGGGCATGGCCAGCGACATGCCGCAGGCCCCCACCGCCATGACGATGGGAATGATCCAGCCCTGCACCAGCGGAATCGACACCGCCCCAAGCTCCAGCCGCATCGCCGGGAACCAGGCGACGGGGGCCAGCACCTGCAGCACCAGCGAGGTTCCGAACAGCAGCATCCCGACCGCCAGCACCCGCGATTCCCCGAACCGCCGCGCCAGCCGTCCGGCGAAGAAGCCCTGGTTCAACGTCGAGATGATGCCGACGATCATGAAGCTGAGCCCCACCTCGCGCGCGCCCCATTGATAACGGCTCTCGGCCCACAGGCCGAACACGCTCTCCATCGCCGAAAACCCGGCCATATAGATCAGGGTCACGACCAGAACCCGGGACACCACCCCGTTGTCGCGCGCGGCCTTCAGGCCAGACAGGAACGCCGGGCGCGGCGCGGCCGGGTCCGCCTTGGCGCGGCTTTCACGCAGGAAGACCACCACCCCGACCGCGGCCAACGCCGCCAGCGCCGCCGCCAGGAAGATCGGCAGCTGATAACCGATGTGACCCAGCTGCGGCTGGGTCAGCAGCCCGCCCAGGCCCGGCCCGACGATGAAGCCCAAGCCGAACGCCGCCCCGATCAGCCCCATCCGCCCCGCCCTCTGCTCCGGCGGGGTCACGTCGGCCACATAGCCCTGGACCGTCGAGATATTACCGGCCCCCAGGCCGGTGAACAGCCGCACCGCGATGGCCAGCCAGATGTTGGGCGTGAAGGCCAGCATCAGATAGCCCAGCGCATTGGCGATCAGGGTGATCAGCAGCACCGGCTTTCGCCCGATCCGATCCGACAGCCGCCCCCAGAACGGCTCGGCGAAGAACTGACCCAGCGAATAGGCCGAGAACATCAGGGTGATCTGCCACGCCTCGGCCTTCAGGCTCTGCGCGAAGAAAGGCAGCAGCGGCACCACCAGCCCAAACCCGACCAGATTGATGAACACCACCGCGAACAGCACGGCCAGAGCGGGGGTCTTCAGCTTGGGCGGGGTGGTGCGCGCAGCGACCGTATCGGCGTTCGTCATTGGACCCGCTTAGCCGTTTCTCCGGCAAAGAAAAACGCCCCGGCCTTTCGACCGGGGCGTTTCGTATTCAGCGTGGAATCGCGATCAGCGCGGGGCCAGGATCATGATCATCTGGCGGCCTTCCATCTTGGGCGCGAACTCGACCTTGGCGATTTCGTCGAAGTCGGCCTGCACCTTGTGCAGCAGTTTCATGCCCAGTTCGGGGTGGGCCATTTCACGACCGCGGAAACGCAGGGTGACCTTGACCTTGTCGCCCTCGTCGAAGAAGCGGTGCATGGCCTTGGCCTTCACCTCATAGTCGTGGGTGTCGATGTTCGGACGGAGCTTGATTTCCTTCAGCTCGACGACCTTCTGGCGCTTGCGCTGCTCGGCCTTCTTCTTCTGCTCCTGGAAACGGTGCTTGCCGTAATCGAGGATCTTGGCCACCGGCGGCTCGGAGGTGGAGACGATCTCGACCAGGTCCATCCCGGCTTCCTCGGCGGCTTCAAGCGCGGCGGAGGTGGGCATGACGCCTTGTTTTTCGCCGTTCTGGTCGATGAGCAGAACGCGAGGGGCGCGGATATCCTGGTTCATACGCGGCCCGTCTTTCACGGGTGGCGCTTGCATGGGACGGCGAATGGGCGTCGTTTCCTTATGTGGTCAGAAGAGGCGTGTTTTTCGATAAGCGGAAATGCGCGGCTGCCGCCACGTTTCCCGCAGGGTCGGCAATATGCGCCCGAAGCCCCGGTTTTTCAAGGCTTGGCGGGCGTCTGGGCGATATAGGCGTCGTGCAGGGCCAACACGGCCTCGAACACGTGATCGACGGTCAAATCTTCAATGGGGGCGAACTGGCCGCGCGTCTCATTGGACGCCGCCGTGCGGGTCCTGGGCCCCCAAGGCCCATACAGCCACCACTCGGTCGGACCGAACAGGCCCAGGGTCGGACGCCCCAGCGCCGCCGAGACGTGCATCAGGCCGCTGTCGTTGCCGACGAACAGATCGGCCCGGTCGATGGCGGCGGCCGAGGCCAGAATATCGCCCTTGCCCACGAAGTCGACGCCGCGCGGCCCGGCGGCCTCCAGCGCGGGCGTCGCGGGCGGCCGGTCGCCAGGCCCGCCCACCGGCATGAAGCGCCAGCCGTCGAAGCGCGGCTCGGCCTTCAGCTTCTCGACCAGGGCGCCCCAGCGGTCGGCGGGCCAGCTCTTGCCCGGTTGGTGGGCGATGGGGGCCAGGGCGATGATCGGGCCAGGACCTGCGCCCCCACCCAGCTGCGGATCGATGACGGCGGCGGCCTCGGCCCGCGCCCGATCGTCCAGGAAGATTTCAGGGTCCAGAGGCGTCTGCGAACCCATCAGGCGCGACACCATCTCGACCTTGCGCAGCCCGGTCTCCCAACGGCGATTATAGACGACCCGACGCCTGGCCGGGATCAGATAGGACAGGGCCGATCCCCGGATGTCGATCACCAGATCCCAGCGCGTCGAACGCACCTGCCTCCACAGATCGAACCAGTGGCCGGAGAGCTTCTTCTTGTCGAGGATGATGGTCCGCACCACGCCCGGCGCATTGCGGAAGAAGGGCGCGGGCGGCCGACCGCAGGCGACGGTGATCGCGGCGCCCGGAACCTGGCGCGCGATCTCGCGGATCACGCCGGACGAGATGACGCAATCGCCGATACGGTTGGAGGTGACGAACAGAACCTGGGGTGCGGACATGCCGCTCTAGTTCCGCGTCGTCGCCGCAGGGTCAAGCCTGAGGATGACGAACGCCTTCTGACAGGGCAGAACGTCGGCATGACCGACATCCAGCACCTGCCCCGCCCCGAGGACGAAACCTTGGCCTTCAAGCGCGTCGGGGGCGACGGCCCGACCGTGATCTGGATCGGCGGCTTCCGCTCGGACATGGAGGGGACCAAGGCCCTGGCGCTGGACGCCGCCGCGCGCGAACGCGGCTGGAACTTCGTCCGCTATGACCATTTCGCCCACGGCCGGTCCTCCGGCGACTGGCGCCAGGCGACCATCGGCCGCTGGCGAGAGGACGCCGTCGCCCTGATCGACAGCCTGTCGGGGCCGGTCATCCCGGTCGGTTCATCGATGGGCGGCTGGGTCTCGCTGCTGGCGGCGCTGGTGCGGCCCGAACGGATCAAGGGGCTGGTGCTGGTCAATCCGGCCCAGGACTTCACCGAACGGCTGATGTGGCCTGGCCTGGCCGATCACGAGCGTCAGACCATCCTGCGCGAGGGCGAGACCCTGATCGTCGAGGACGGGTTGGGCGAATATGTCCTGACGCGGCGTATGTTCGAGGAGGCGCGCGACTGGCTGCTGCTGGACGGCGCCATCGCCATCGCGGCCCCCGTCCACATTCTTCAGGGCCGCGCCGACGACGTGGTGCCTTGGCGCCATCAGGTCGAACTGGTCGAACGCTTGACCGGCGGCGACGTGCGACTGGACCTGATCGAAGGCGGCGACCATCGGCTGTCGTCGCCAACCGATCTCGACAGGCTGATCGCGGCGGTCGAGGCGATGCGCCTGTAAATCCTCCCCCCCTGACGCAGGGGGCGGATCGGATCAGCCCTTGCCCGTCAACGCCCCGTAAAGGTCCGTGCGGCGGTCGCGGAAGAAGCCCCAGGCCGCACGGTATTTGTCCAACTCATCCAGATCGAAGCCGTGCACCAGTACGCCCTCTTCATCCGCCCCAAGGCTCTCAACCAATTCGCCCTGCTGATCGGCGATGAAGGAATGGCCGTAGAAGGTCTGGCCCACCTCGGTCACCGTCTCATGGCCGATGCGATTGGCGCCGACGACCGGCACGGCGTTGGACACCGCATGGCCCTGCATGGCGCGCCGCCACGGCTCGGCCGTGTGCAGGGTCGCGTCGTGCGGCTCGGTGCCGATGGCGGTCGGATACATCAGGACGTCCGCGCCCATCAGCATCATGGCCCGCGCCGCTTCAGGGAACCACTGGTCCCAGCAGATGCCGACGCCGACCTTGCCGAACCGGGTGTTCCAGACCTTGAAGCCCGTATCGCCCGGCCGGAAATAGTATTTCTCCTGATAGCCGGGGCCGTCGGGGATGTGGCTCTTGCGATAGATCCCCAGGGCCTCTCCGTCCGCATCCAGCATGACCAGAGAGTTGTAATATTGCGGCCCGTCCTTCTCGAAGATGGAGACCGGAATGGCCACGCCCAGTTCTTTCGCCACCGGCGACAAAGCCGTCACGCACGGATGGGTGCGCCATTCATAGGCGTGACTGAACCAGTGCTCCTCCTGCGACACGCAGAAATACGGCCCCTGAAACAGTTCCGACGGCAGGATCACCTGCGCGCCCCGCCCCGCCGCCTCGCGCACGAAGCCGATGGTCTTGTCGATATTGGCCTGCAGGTCCTCGCCATAAGACGTCTGGATGCCGGCGACGGTGATCTTGCGGGTCATGCGGGCTCCTGCTGGGAAATGCAGTGGAAGGATCCGCCGCCCGTCAGGATGGCGTTGGACGGCAGCGGGATGATCTCGCGATCGGGGAAGGCCTCCTGCAACGCCTGACAGGCCATGTCGGCTGCACGCGCGTCGCCATAGGTCGGCACCATCACCGCACCGTTGGCGATCAGGAAATTCATGTGGCTGGCCGGGATCGGGCGTTCGTCCTCGTCCAGCACCAGGCCGGGCGACGGGATGCGCACGACCTTCAGCCGGCGTCCGGCCGCATCCGTCATGGCCGACAGATCGCGCGCGGTGGCGTCATAGACATCGGCGTTGACGTCGTTGGTCCCCCACGCGATCGGGCAGGCTACGACGCCCGGCGCCACGAACCGCGCCAGGTTATCGACGTGCCCATCGGTGTGGTCGTTCAGCAAACCGTCGCCCAGCCACAGCACCGCCTTGGCCCCCACGGCCTGTTCCAGCGCGGTCGCCGCGACAGCCTCGTCCTGGTTCCAGGCCGGATTGCGGTTGGGGTTCAGAAGGCACTGGCGGGTGGTCAGGACCGTCCCCTCCCCGTCGTGATCCAGCGACCCGCCTTCCATGACGAAGTCGTTCCAGGTCAGGGGCGTGCCCGAATGTTCGCCGATCTGGCCCGCGACCCGATCGTCGCCCGGCATGTCGTACTTCCCGCCCCAGCCGTTGAAGCGGAACGCCGCCGCCGTCTTCGAACCCTCGCCGAAGATCGGCCCCGTGTCGCGAAGCCAGATGTCGCCGAACGTCCCGGCCACCACCTCGACGTTCTCCACGCCCGCGAACCGCGCCTGAACCTGGGCCAGGATTTCGGACTTGCCGACCATCAGCCGGACCTGCTCGCGCCCCGGCCCGGCCAGCGCCCGCACCAGCCCCTCGACCTCGTCCTGCGCCTGCTTCAGCGCATCGAACCAGTATTCCGCATGGCTGGGCCACCCCACCCACATAGCGCGGTGCGGAGCCCATTCGGCGGGGATGGGAGCGGTCATGCGGACGTCCTCAAAGCGGCGAAACCCGGCAGGCCGCCGGGCCGCGCCATATGGCCCCAACCCCCGCCGACTTCAACGCCAGGCCTCAGACAAACAAAAAGGGCGGCCCGCGCACGGACCGCCCTTCGTGGTGTTCAGCGCGATCTAAGAGTTAGAAGGCGTAGCGCAGCGTCGCCATCATCGTGCGCGGCGCGCCGACGCCAGCGAACGAACGGCTGTAGCCCAGTTGCCCCGGGGTGCCCGATGCGCGGGTGCCAAGGGTGCTGTAGTACTGCTCGTCAAACAGGTTGGTGACGTTCAGCTGCAGATAGGTGCCTTCGAAACCCAGCGAAGCGAAGTCGAAGCGGGCGTCCAGATCGACGACCGTATAAGCGTCGACCTTCAGATCGTTGACGTCGGTCACCCAACGCTCGCCGGTATACTTGCCCTGGATGCCGGCAGAGAAAACGTCGTTGAACTGGTACGACGCCCGCAGCGAATACATCTGGTCGGGCGTTTCGACCTGCTTCTTGCCCTTGGTGGCCAGGCGGTTGCCAGCGCGATCGTAGACGTAGTCGTCCTGCAGTTCGCTATCCAGGAACGAGGCCGAACCGTACAGGCTCAGCGCCTGGATCGGCGACCAACCCACCGAGATTTCGACGCCCTTGGATTCCACCGAACCCACGTTGCGATCGACGAACTGGTCAAGATCGGGTTCGAAGGTGCTGACGATACGGTTGTCGAACTGGTTGAAGAAGCCCGAAGCCTGAGCGATCAGCGTGCCCGAAACATAGCGATAGCCGAAATCGACGTTCTTGGAGGTCTCCGGCTGGACCGTCGGGTTCCCGATGGAGCCGTCGGCCAGACGCGTTGCGGCGTACAGGCTGTCGGTACGCGGCGCCGACAGCGATTCCGAGTAGCTGGCGTAGATCGACTGAGCGGCGCCGAACTTGTAGGTCGCGCCGATGTTGGGCAGCACGTCGTCGTACTTCACCGTGCGCTGATACGGAGCGATGTACTGGGTGGTTCCACGGCTGGCGAAGGTCAGGTTGCCGTTGGCAAGGGTCGCCGAAGGACGCTCCGAGGTGCAAAGCACGTTGGAAGAGGCGTTCTGGGTGTAGCAGAACTGGTTCAGCTCACGCTTGAAGAAGGGCGCGCGCACGCCGATGTTGACCGTCAGCGCCTCATCCAGGAAGCGGCCGATGTATTCCAGCGAGAACTGGTTCAGTTCGGCATACGACAGGCGGTCACGCGAGCGCAGGGCGTAGCCGTCAAGGTTGACGACGCGGTTGCCTTCTTCCTTCAGGCCGCCGAACTCGTCCACGAAGCGCGGGCTGGTCGGATCCGAGAAGTCGATGCGGCCGAACAGGCCGGTCTGGCGGTGACGACCCCAGTCCAGAGCATAGGCGGCGCGGATGCGGTGTTGCGCGTTCAGGTCCCAGATCAGCGAGCTGTTCAGGGTGTAGCGCTGGGTGTGGGTGTTGGACGGCGACATGACGCGCACGCGGTCCAGGATATCGCCGTCGCCGTTCAGATCGACGCCGCCCGTGGTGCGGGTGCCGCGCAGCAGCGCGTCGTTCTCGGCCAGGACGGTCTGTTGCGAGCCGCCGTTCGCCAAGGTGTAGGAGAACGAAGGATCGACCGTCAGGATCAGGCCGTCCCTCAGAGTGAAGCGCGATTGGCCGCGGATATTGCCTGTGTCGGACGGGTTGATGCGCAGACCCCAGTAGTTTGCGCCGTTCGAGTCGACGTCGGCCAAGCCCGGACGAACGGTCGGAGCGGCGTAGGTGCGGTCGAAGTCGACGCCCCAGCCGAATGGGCTGGTTTCGACGTCGCTGACGCAGACCTGGGTGCGAGCCACGTCGCAGAAGCCGGTTGCGGTGGCCAGGTTCGGGCCGTTGTAGTTGTTGTTGCGGTTCTCGTTCCAGTGCGCGGCCAGCGACAGGAAGTCGCCGTTATCGCGCAGCGGCTGATAGATACGGGCGTTGTACTGGGTCTTCTCCAGTTGGCCGATGCCCTTGAACTTGTCGTATTCCTGGTGCGAGACGGCGAACCAGGCAGAGGTGCCCCACGGGCCAACGGCGCCGGTGTCGATCAGGCCCATGATACGGTTGTAGCTGAAGTCGCCCAGCGAACCCTGCAGCCAGCCGCCAAAGTCGTTGGCGGGGCGGCGCGTGACGTAGTTGATGGTGCCGCCGGTCGCAGAGGCGGTCGGGCTGTCGACGTCGGTCGAACCGGTGTTGATCGAGGCGCGCTCGATCAGTTCCGGGTCCAACTGCTGGTTGGTGTAGGTGGCGTAGTTGCCGGTGTCGTTCAGCGGGATGCCGTCGAACGTCAGCGAAACGCGGTTGCCGTCGAAGCCGCGCAGACGAATGTTGCCGCCCGACGAGCCGTAGGGATCAGCGTTGGTGAAGCTGAGGCCCGGCGTCAGGTTCAGCGTCTGCAGGATGGTCTGGCCAGCCGACTGGGTAGCGATGAACTCTTGGCCGATCGTGTTGCGGGTCTTGGCGACGGTTTCAGCAGTGGCCAGACCTTCGATCGTGCGCTGCCCGCGAACGCCGGTGACGACGACTTCGCCGACTTCGGTGGCTTCGGTGCCGGTCGATTGCGCGGCGGCGGCGCCGGCGATGGCGAGCGAGCCGACGAGGGCGGTGGTCGCCCAGATCAGGCTTTTGCGAGTGGTCATTACATCTATCCCCAGATGGATGGTGGCGCAGGGCCAAGGCGACAAGCGGCCATCGCCCGTCGTAATCCCGCCCCCTCTAGGGCTGATGTCCGAACGTGGGGCGACAGTTATGTAACAGCAATATGACAGAGACAGAGGGTGGCCTAGACGCCACACCTCATGGGCTTCAGGCCAAATCCTGTCGGCCAGCGCGCTCGAATACGTCGGCGACGCCGCGCGCCGTGGGCAGGATGGCGTGCGGCTCGTGGAAGTTGCCGTTGACCTGGCTCTGGGCGATCACATGGGCGCGGAAGCGGGTGAACAGGGCCGTGTCCGGCGCCTGGGGCGCGGACCAGAAGGCGTCGAGGGGCTGCTGGTCGGTCAGCCCCTCGAAATCGAAGAAGGCGTCGCCCATCACCTTGACCGGGGTGTGGAAGCCCAGGGCCGACAGGGCGGCGCTGGAGTTGTTGACCACCATCCCTTGCGAGGCGCGGCACAGGGCCGCCAGATTGCCGCCGTCGATGAAGTCGACGCGCCCTTCCAGTCCATGCTCGCGCGCCAGGCGCAGGGTGATCTTGCGCAGGTCGATGATGCCGGGATCCAGCGGGTGGTTCTTGACCACCAGCCGGGCGGCCGCCGGCGCCCGTTCGGCGAAGCTCTTGATGACCGCCGTCAGGAAAGCGCAGTTGTCGGCGTAGCGCGAATAGCGCAGCAGTTGGGCGTCGCCCTCGCGCTGCAGACAGGCGATGAAGAAGTCGCCCCTGGCCTTGATGACGTCCGCGTCGCAGTTCTCAGGACGCCGGAAGGCCAGGCTGACGTAGCGACGGATATGACCGGCGCACTGTTTCAGGGGCGAAAAGACATAGGGCGCGGCGTAGTTGGGGAACAGCAGCCCACCCAAGATCTGCACCGTATGATAGGCGCTGATGTTGGCGACATGGTGCGGCAGGATTTTCCCGACCTGATGCGGTTCGGGCAGGCTGGGCGCAGGTTCGGGATAGCCGTCGCGGAAGCGCGGCAGGGCGCTGGAGCCGTTGACGCCGTTGCGCTCCACCGTGATCCAGTCGGGGCGGAAATAGCCGTTCTCCAGCACCCAGATGCGGGCGGACAGGATGTCGGCCGCCGCCAGCACCGCGCGATTGTAGGGGCCGGCCTCGCCAAAGACGACGATGTCGCTATAGGCGTCGAGCGTTGAAACGCCTTCGGCCCAGGCCTGAGCCGTATCCTTGAAACGTATGCCGCCCGCGCGGCGCCAGTTCATCGCATCGCCCGCATTGAAGATCATGCGGTTCACGCTCGCGCCCTGAGCTTCCAGCACGCCGGCCAAGGCCGCGCCAAAGGCGCCGAACGGCGCCGAGACGATCAGAAAGCGACGCCCCTTCAATCCATCGCGCGCACGGGGCGTCGGCGACGGAAAGGCCGAAATCGTGGCTGAGACGTTCACCTGAGGCGATCGCGCGCGCAGCACAATGTCGCGCTGAGACGTATCGGCACGCAGCCGATAACGCCGACGACGCCGCGCGGAAAGGGACCGGGACGATCTGAGATCGGTCATCTAGATGCGCCCTGCGTCGAGACGATCCTGGCTTCCGCGCCGCCGTCCGGCGGGCGGCGCGCAATCAGGACGTTCAAACAAAGCGGTCATTCCTTGCCTTGTGTCGCGCAGGTTCAGCGCGATCAACAGGAAATGTCGATCAGGGCGTCGTTTCATAAATTGGGACGTCCCCTGTGACTTAATCGCACGAAAGCCGCCGCCGCCCTTACGGCGACGACGGCTTCCTGTTTCGAAATCAAGACTTTCATCAATCCACTGGATCGCCGGTCTGGATATCCAGACCGACTTTCCGCTGGGTCTTAGAAGTTGATGTCGATGGTCGCGCGGCGGTTGAGCGGTTCACGCACGCCGTCGGCGGTGGGCTTGGCCAGGTTGGTTTCGCCCTTGCCGTCCAGGGCGATCACGCCGCCGTTGACGCCTTGAGCCACCAGGGCGTCCGCGACGGTGCGCGAACGACGGTTGGACAGACCCAGGTTATAGGCGGCCGAACCCGAGGTGTCGGTGTAGCCGACGACCAGAACGCGCGTCGGACGACCCGACTTGGCGTAGTTGGCGGCCTGCGTCACCACCGAACGGGCTTCCGCCGTCAGGTCCGAACGATCCCAGTCGAAGTAGACGACGAACTGGCGAGGCGTCGGGGTCTGAGCGACTGGCGGCGGGGGCGGCGGGGGCGGAGGCGGCGGGGGAGGCGGCGGGGGCGGGGGAGGCGGCGGCGGCGGCGCGTCTTCCGCACCGAAGCTGTAGCGCAGACCCAGGGTCACCGTGTGCGACTGATCGTAGTCGCCGTCCCAGGTGCCGAACTGCGTGGCGCCCACGCCCGTGCCGGCCGTGGTCGAATCCCACGAGGCGTCGCCCGTCAGATAGCGGTAGGTCAGGTCGATGTTGGCGCGGTCGCCGATCGCCCAGGCCAGACCGGCGATCGCCTGAGCGGCGAACTTGGTCGAGGTGTCGTCGATGGCGAAGGCGGCCGAACGGTTGGCGCGCAGAGCGCCGATGGTGTCGACGTTGACGCGGTTCACACCGGCGCCCAGACCCACGAACGGACGGATGCCCCAGGCTTCGTAGCCGAAGTCATAGATGACGTTGGCCATCAGGGTGGCGGACTCGATGTCGCCTTCCGGCGAGAAGCAGCCGCCCGTCGCCGGGGTCAGGTTGCACAGACCTTGCGTGCCGGAAACGGCGCGGATCTTGCCGATGTCGCCCGAGCGGTAACCGCCTTCGAGCTCGACACGCCAGTTGGGGTTGAAGCGATAGCCCAGGCGCGCAAAGGCGGCCCAGCCGTTGTTCACTTCATACTTCCAGCTTGCGCCGGTGGTGGACGACTCGGCCGTGATGTCGTCCATGGTGTGATAACCGGCGTCGATGGCGCCGTACCAACCATTGGGTTCCGCCGATGCGGCGCCGGCTGCGAACAGCCCGACCGCGGCGACGGAGGCGAGAAGTTTGAGCTTCATAGCTTCCTCACTGTGTGAATGCGCGAAGCTGCGCACTAGCACAGCATTCGCGATCCAAACGGCGAGGCTGGCGCGCGGTTCCGCTCCCAGATTATGATTGTGTCCACTGTGGCGCCATTTCAACACATTGGCAGCCCGCGAAAGGGAGCGATTATGACGATGCGGTTCGACGGACAGGTGGCGATCGTGACGGGGGCCGGCGGCGGTCTGGGGCGCGAGCACGCCTTGGCGCTGGCGGCGCGCGGGGCAAAGGTGGTGATCAATGATCTGGGCGGGGCGCGCGACGGCTCGGGCGGATCGGCCACGGCCGCCGAGGCCGTTGTCGCCGAGATCGAGGCGGCGGGCGGCGAGGCCATGGCCAATGCGGCCTCGGTCACCGACGCCGCCGCCGTCCAGGCCATGGTCGATCAGGTCGTGGCCAAGTGGGGCCGGATCGACATCCTGGTGAACAACGCCGGCGTCCTGCGCGACAAGTCCTTCGCCAAGATGGAGCTGGAGGATTTCCGCTTCGTCGTCGACGTTCACCTGATGGGGGCGGTCAACTGCACCAAGGCGGTGTGGGAGATCATGCGGGGTCAGAACTATGGCCGGATCGTGATGACCACCTCGTCCTCGGGCCTGTACGGCAACTTCGGGCAATCGAACTATGGCGCCGCCAAGATGGCGCTGGTCGGGCTGATGCAGACATTATCCATCGAGGGGGCCAAGAACGACATCCGCGTCAACTGCCTGGCGCCGACCGCCCACACCCGCATGACCGAGGACCTGGGCGCGGCCCTGCCGCTGGAGGCCCTCGCTCCGGCCCTGGTGACGCCTGGCCTTTTGTATCTGGTCAGCCGCGACGCCCCCAGCCGCGCCATCCTGGCCGCCGGCGCCGGCGGGTTCGAGCGCGCCTATGTCACCCTGACCCAAGGCGACTTCATCGCCGGCGACGACGCGCCCGAACAGGTCGCCGCCCGCTTTGACGCCATCTCGGACCGCGCCGGCGAGATCGTGCCGGACATGGGCGCCGCCCAGGGCATGATCGAACTGACCAAGGCCCAGAAGGCGCACGGCGGCTGAACAAGAAGGCGCCTTGCGTTGACGCGACGTGAGGCGCCTATCGTGTTCGGAGAGGAAACCGGCCTCAAGTAGCGCGAACGCGCGATAGGCCAAACAGAAATGGCCTCAAGTAGCGCGAACGCGCGATAGGCCCAGGACAGAGAGCATCCATGCGCGAAGCCGTCATCGTCTCCACCGCCCGCACCCCCATCGGCCGCGCCTATCGCGGCGCCTTCAACGACACCCAGGCGCAGAGCCTCGGCGCCCATGCGGTCCGACACGCGGTTCAGCGCGCCGGCGTCGATCCGGCCGAGATCGAGGATGTCGTCATGGGCGCGGCCCTGCAGCAGGGTTCGACCGGAACCAATGTGGCCCGCCAGATCGCCCTGGCCGCCGGCCTGCCCTCTTCCGTCCCGGGCATGAGCCTGGACCGCCAGTGCGCCTCGGGCCTGATGGGCATCGCGACGGCGGCCAAACAGGTCGTCTTCGACCAGCAGAAGATGGCGGTCGGCGGCGGCCTCGAAAGCATCTCCCTGGTCCAGAACCAGCACATGAACCTGTACCGGATGAAGGACGAGGCGCTGCTGAAGCTGTCGCCCCACATCTATATGTCCATGCTGGAGACGGCCGAGGTGGTGTCGCGCCGCTATGGCGTGTCGCGCGAGCGTCAGGACGCCTACGCCCTCCAGTCCCAGCAACGCACCGCCGCCGCCCAGGCCGCCGGCCGGTTCGACGCCGAGATCGTACCGATGACCACGACCATGCTGGTCATGGACAAGGCGACCGGCCGGACCTCGTCCAAGGAGGTGACCCTGTCCAAGGACGAGGGCAACCGCGCTGACACCACTTTGGAAGGGCTCCAGGCGCTCAAGCCCGTCTTCGGCGGCGGCGAGGAGATCCAGACGGGCGAGTTCGTCACGGCCGGCAACGCCTCGCAGTTGTCGGACGGCGCCTCGGCCTGCGTCGTCATGGAGGCCGGCGAGGCGGTGAAGCGCAATCTGCAGCCGCTCGGCGCCTATCGCGGCATGGCCGTCGCGGGCTGCGAACCGGACGAGATGGGCATCGGCCCCGTTTACGCCGTGCCCAAACTGCTGAAGCGTCACGGCCTGACGGTGGACGACATCGGCATCTGGGAACTGAACGAGGCCTTCGCCGCCCAGGTCCTGTATTGCCAGGATCAGCTGGGCATTCCCGACGAGCGTCTGAACGTCTCGGGCGGCGCCATCTCCATCGGCCACCCTTACGGCATGTCAGGCGCCCGCATGACCGGCCACGTCCTGATCGAGGGCAAGCGTCGCGGCGCCAAATACGGCGTCGTCACCATGTGCATCGGCGGCGGCATGGGCGCGGCCGGCCTGTTCGAGATTTTCTGAGAACGGCCGAAAGCCGCGCCCACAGAAGACAAGGCTTCGAAACGCCAGCGTTTCGAAGCGGAGCGGCCGGCCTGTTCGAGATTTTCTGAGGAGAAACCATCGTCTCATCCCTATTCACGGGGAGGTGGCGCGGAGCGAAGCGGAGAGATGGAGGGGGTCTTCGCCGCATCGCAGACGTCTGTGGGTCTTCAAGAGCCCCTCCACCACTCCGTGGTCCCATCCCCGCTCCGCAGGGAGGAGACGGTTTAAACCTTCTCGCTGATCTTGATCGCGACCCTGCAGCCCGCCTTGATCACACCCGACAGCAGCCGATAGGCGGGCGCTTCGCGGCTGCCGTGTTCGACGGCGTGGTCGTGGTGGGCCATTTCCTCGTCGCGGAACTGTTTCAGCTCGGCGGCCAAGGCCGGGTCGCGCTCGCCGATCTCGGCGATCTGGTCGGCATAGTGTTTCTCGATCACGCTCTCGACCGCCTCGGTGCAGGCGTGGGCGGCCTTTTCGCCCATCAGGGCCGTGCCGGCGCCCAGGGCCGAGGCCGCGATCCGCCACAGGGGCGTCATCACCGTGGGCCGCACCCGGCGTTCGTTCAGCAGGCGATTGAAGCGGTCCAGATGCACCGCCTCCTGATCCTGCATCTCCGACAGGTCGCGCGCCATGTCGCCATGGGCCTTGCGCCCCTCGAACACGGCCTTCTGCGCCCGATAGATCAGCACCGCCGCATATTCCCCCGCGTGATCGACGCGCAGGATTTCGTCCATCCGGGCCTTGTCGGCGCCTTGTCCGGGGCGGGGGAGAGGAATGGAGCCGCTCATAATCTATGTCAGGCCTTTTCGATCCGGGGCGCGCGGGCGTCCTTGGGCCGTTTGGCGGCCAGCAGGCTGAACACGGCCAATGCGGCGCTGATGATCGCATTCCACCCGGCCATCGACAGGCCCAGCCAGCTCCAGGCCACATCGCCGCAGCCGATCACCTTGACGACCGGTCCCGTGCCCAGCGCCAGCGCCGCCAGACTGTCCATGTCGATGGCGCCGCCGCCGGGCGAACAGGTCGCCGGCAGGGCCCACCATCTATACTCGCCGCCCATGTGGAAGACGGCCGTGATCGCCCCCGTGGCGAAGACGGCGGCCAGCAGGAAGGCGGCGATGCGCGGCGTGCCGCGTCGTCCGCCGCTGAACAGGGTCCAGGCCGTGGCCACCGCCCCCACCACGACGGCGGCCCAATAGACCTCGCGCTGCTTCAGGCACAGATTGCACGGCGCCAGCCCGCCGAACCGCTCGAACGCATGGGCGGCGCCCAGCATGGCCAGCGACGCGGCCAGGGCGAAGGCGGTCCACCAACGGGTCAGAAGGCGATAGGCGTCTGTCATCGTGCTTCGCTCTTACCGCGCCCGCCCGCATCCGTCGACTTACAGAACCTTCAGCACGACGATCAGCCCGACCAGGGCGACCAGGCCCACCCCGGTCCACAGCGCCAGCCGCTTCTCCACCTGGGCCAGCATGGCCGGACCCCAGCGTTTCAGGATCCACGCCTCCAGGAAGAACCGCCCGCCCCGTGTCGCCACGGACGCCGCGATGAAGATCGGGAAACTGAACGCCGCCAGGCCCGATGCTATCGTCACCAGCTTGTAGGGAATGGGCGTCAGTCCCTTGACCAGAATGACCCACAGCCCCCACTGATCGAACCACTGACGAAACTGCTCAAGCCCGTCCGAATGGCCCAACACCCGCATGATGGCCAGGCCCAGATCGGTCAGGAAATAGCCGATGGCGTAGCCCAGCACGCCGCCCAGCACCGAGGCGACGGTGCAGACCGCAGCATAGAAATACGCCTTCTGCGGCCGCGCCAGGATCATCGGCGCCAGCATCACGTCGGGCGGGATCGGAAAGAACGAACTCTCGGCGAAGGAGACCACAGCCAGAGCCTTGGTCGCGTGCCGGCTGCGGGCCAGTTCGAACACGCGGTCATACAGTTTGCGAAGCATGGGAATCCTCGGCGTCGAACCGACGCCCTTTGACGATGCGGATAACACGCCGCGCGCCGTCGCGTCATCCGCCCGCACCTGACGCAAACCGTCGCTGGCGCCCGGGCCGGTCATCACGTCCCCGTGGCTTCGTCTTGGCTCCGTGGACTTCCATGACTAGGTTCCGCCCCAATCGGCGGCCCCTTCCGGGTAAGACCGCCTCAAAATCTGTGCGGGAGACGCGCCATGAACGACATGACCAAGGCCGAAGTCGAGAAGCTGGATCTGGAGAACCCCCTCGGCGTCGACGGTTTCGAATTCGTCGAATTCACCGGGCCCGAGCCCAAGGCGATGATCGCGCGCCTGGAGACGATGGGCTTCACCCAGACCCATGTGAACCCCAGGACCGACGTCGTCAGGCTGAAACAGGGCGACATCAGCTTCCTGGTGCACCGTTCGCCGGCCGCCCACGCCGCCGACTTCGCCCGCGACCACGGCCCCTCGGCCAACGGCATGGCCTTCCGCACCACCGACGCCAAGGCCGCCTATGAGGGCGCGGTCGAACGCGGGGCCAAGCCCGCGCAAAGCGTCAACGGCGGGGCGCTGGGCGACGACTATCCCTATATCCTGGAAGGCATCGGCGGCAGCCTGCTCTATGTCATCGACCAATATGGCGACGAAGGTTCGCTTTACGACGCCTGGGACGAGATCGAGGGCTGGGAGGAGGCCGAGCGCAAGAACAGCGTCGGCCTGGAGGTGCTGGACCACCTGACCCACAACGTCCGTCGCGGCCAGATGCGGACCTGGTCGGGCTTCTACGGCTCGGTGTTCAACTTCGAGGAGCAGAAGTATTTCGACATCAAGGGCAAGGCCACGGGCCTGTTCTCCCAGGCCATGATCGCGCCCGACCGCGCCATCCGCATCCCGCTGAACGAAAGCCAGGACGAGAATTCCCAGATCGAGGAGTTCATCCGTCGCTACAACGGCGAGGGCATCCAGCACATCGCCCTGACCACCGAGAACATCTTCGAGACGGTCGAGGCCATGCGCGAGCGCGGCGTGGACTTCCAGGACACCATCGAGACCTATTTCGAACTGATCGACAAACGCCTGCCGGGGCACGGCGAGGACGTGGAGCGGATGCGCAAGAACCGCATCCTGATCGACGGTTCGGACGAAGAGGGTCTGCTGCTGCAGATCTTCACCCAGGACGCCTTCGGCCCGATCTTCTTCGAGATCATCCAGCGCAAGGGCAACGAAGGCTTCGGCAACGGCAACTTCCAGGCCCTGTTCGATTCCATCGAGCTGGACCAGATCCGTCGCGGCGTCATCAAGGTCGACGCCTGAATGAAGATGCGGCCGCCGACATGGCTGCCCTGGCTCGGCCCGGTCCTTGCGGCCGGCGCCGGGGCCCTGGCGGGCGAATACTGGCTGGGCGGCGGGTTCTGGGTGGTGCTGTTCACCGCCCTGATCTGCGGCTTCGCGCCCATCGTGGGCTATCAGGTGTGGAAACGGCTGCACCACCGGGGGTGAGGGGCGAGAGATCGGTCTCTTATGGAAGCGGGCCGGATCGGGGTCTGATATGGGTGGATTGCGGTCACGCTTTCAGACAAGCTCGACCGATGGCATGGCAGCGCACACACGTTGGACCAGAACATGATCACGGCAACGTCGGCGGCCTGCCGGTCTGGAAGCATGAATGGCGCAAGCTAGCGAGTGAGGTTTGGCTTCCCGAGGCGGCTCCGGCGGACGCGCAACTGAAATTCCAAATATACGAGATCGGCGGCGTAGGTTGGCCGGTGCAAGCGCGTTTCGCGGCTACAGAGATATCCAATGGCGTATGGTCGTTTTGGGAAGAAGTGTAAGTCTGCAATAGGTGGACAGCGAAAATCGCTTGATCAGATGATTGCCTTGCGAGCGGTCAGCGAAGCAGCAGTTACGTAGGGCCAGCGGGGATGTGTGACGTAATCGTCGTCCGGTCCGTCCGGCGGAAGGCCATCGATCACCGAGTCGAGTTCTCGTTTCAAGGCGTCGATAAAAGCCACCTCGTCGGTGCTAAGCAACATCGCGCCAACCGACGCTTCACCGAAATCGTTGTCGTCGAACAGGAAGTGGACAACCTGACTTGCGCCTACAACCAGCCTCTCGCGTCTTTGGGCAGCCCAAAGCGGTCGAGTGTCAGGCGTAGCGAGTTCCTGCAGACTTGAGATAAGCTGCGTTCGAATAAACGGATGGCTCAGATGTGCCCAACTGGGAGAGTAGATATCCATGGGCATGAGGCTAAGGGGCGAGGCAATAAGCTGCAACGTCATCAAGGGGTGGTTATCCGACGTTGGCTCCGGTATGGCTAGGCATGGGTATGAGACGGACATTGGCCCTTCGCCTGCTTGCAAGCTGGGTTCTGTCGTTGCTGGGTCTGAGCCTGTTTGCCATGAGCATCGGGGAGGCTAGCGAGGGCTTCTGGGCCGTCAGGCTTCTAAGTCTGTCGTCGTTTCCATTTGTCGTCTTTGCCCTAGCCGCAACCTTCATTTTCCCCCTCTCCATACGGGCGAGACCGACGCTATGGGCGGGCGGCGCAGGATTGCTTTCAATGGCAGCAGGTTTTGCTGTGGCAGCAGTCGCTGGATTGATGTTCGCGGCTCTAATCGCCGTGCCAGCATTCTTACTGTTTGTTGGTTCCGTGAAGGTCTGGCCCGGCTATGCCGACCCGGCAGCTGAGACTGCGAAAGTCCTCTAAGGGTAGATTTGCGACCTAGCCTACCAGTCTCAAAGCGGTCGCGTTACACTGCGACGAACCGGCGTTCCTCAGGAAAGTGTAGGGATTGCACTCCATTTTTGCGGCGCGGAGGAGGTTCACAATGCGTATCGTCTGTTCGGGACTGATTGCACTCTTTGCACTGTGTTTTTCCTCGGCTCAGGCTCAGGACGACGCGCCGCGCTGGTCCCTGGCGATCCACGGCGGGGCGGGCGTGATCGAGCGGGCCAGTCTGACGCCCGAGCAGGACGCCGCCTATCGCGCGGGGCTGCAGGCTGCGCTGGACGCCGGCTCAGCGGTTCTGGCGCAAGGCGGATCATCGCTCGACGCCGTTCAAGCCGCCATCCAGTCCCTGGAGGACAACCCGCTGTTCAATGCCGGGCGCGGCGCGGTCTTCACCGCTGCGGGCAAAAACGAGTTGGACGCCGCAGTGATGAACGGTGCAGACCTGACCGCAGGCGCAGTTGCGGGTCTGACACACACGCGCCACCCGATCGCTGCGGCGCGGGCGGTGATGGAGAAATCGCCCCACGTCATGCTGATCGGCGAAGGCGCTGAGAACTTCGCTGCTTCGGTCGGCCTGGAGCAGGTGGAACCGGGCTTCTTCTTCACCGAAAGCCGCTGGCAGGCCCTGCTCAAGGCCCTGCGCGACAAGGGCCTGCCCCTGCCCGCGCGCCCGCAAGGCGCGCCGCCCGAGCCGACGACGCTCGGCGCGCCGGTTCCGCTGGCCTCGCTCAATGAAGCCCCGCTGGACGAACGCAAGTTCGGCACGGTCGGCGCCGTGGCGCTGGACAGCCAGGGACGGCTGGCGGCGGGAACATCGACCGGCGGCATGACCGCCAAACAATGGGGCCGGGTCGGCGACGTGCCGGTGATCGGCGCAGGCACCTACGCCTCCAACGCCGACGGCTGTGCGGTGTCCGCAACTGGGTCAGGCGAGTATTTCATCCGGGCGACCGTGGCCCGCGACATCTGCCATCGCACCGCCGGGGGCGCATCGGTCCAGACCGCAGCCCAGGCCGAGATCAACGAAGTCGGCGCCATCGGCGGCGACGGCGGGGTCATCGTCATGGGCAAGGACGGCACGCCCGCCTTCGCCATGAACACCTCCGGCATGTACCGAGGCGCCGCCTCTTCGAGCACACCCGCCCATGTCGCCATCTATGCGGATGAGAACTGACCCATGCCCGCAGCCGACGCCGAACTGACCGTGATGGCTCAGGAGGAGCTGGACGCCGCCTGCGCCATGCCCTTCGTCGAGGTCAGGAAGATCACGCCTTGGGGCGACAGCTACGAGGGTTTCGCCCCCTCCGGCCGCACGGTCGAGATCGAGCGGCGCTACCTCTGGGCGGTCGAGCCCAAGGGAGGCGTCATCGTCGAGGTCGAGGTGCGCGACCGCGCCGCCCGCACCGGAGCCGAGGCCCGCGCCCTGCTGACGGCCGCCGATTGATCGGCCCGGTTCCCAATCCCGCAAATCCGGTCTAGGCCTGACGTCATGAAACTCGCCTCGCTCAAGCACGGCCGCGACGGCCGCCTCGTGGTCGTCTCCCAGGACCTGAACTGGTTCACCGACGCCTTCCTGATCGCCCCCACCCTTCAAGCGGCGCTTGACGATTGGGAGAACTGCGGCCCCCGCCTTCAGGCCCTGGCCGAGAGCCTGGAGCATGAGGGCGTGCCGCGCGGCCGCTTCCACGAGCGCGACGCCGCCTCGCCCCTGCCCCGCGCCTATCAGTGGGCCGACGGCTCGGCCTATGTGAACCATGTGGAGCTGGTGCGTAAGGCGCGCGGCGCGGAGATGCCCGACAGCTTCTGGACCGACCCGCTGATGTATCAGGGCGGCTCGGACGGCTTCCTCAGCCCCCGCGATCCCATCCCCCTGGCCGACGAAGCCTGGGGCTGCGACCTGGAGGCCGAGATCGTCGTGGTCGTCGGCGACGTGCCGCAAGGATCGACGCGCGAACAGGCCCTGGCCGCCATCCGCCTGGTCGGCCTGGTCAACGACGTGTCGCTGCGCAACCTGATCCCGGCCGAGCTGGCCAAGGGCTTCGGCTTCGTCCAGTCCAAGCCCGCCAGCGCCCTGTCGCCCGTGCTGGTCACGCCCGACGCCCTGGGCGACCGGTGGAAGGACGGCAAGCTGCACGGAACCCTGTCGGTTCAGCTGAACGGCCAGGACTTCGGTCGCGCCGACGCGGGGGTGGACATGACCTTCGACTTCGGAACCCTGATCGCCCACCTGGCCAAGACCCGGTCGCTGGGCGCCGGGACGATCATCGGGTCGGGCACCGTGTCCAACAAGGACGCCGACGGCGGCCCCGGCAAGCCGGTGTCCGAAGGCGGTCTGGGTTACAGCTGCATCGCCGAGGTCCGCACGGTCGAGACCATCCTGCGCGGCGCCGCCGAGACCCCCTTCCTCAAGCACGGCGACACGGTGCGGATCGAGATGCTGGACGACCGCCACCACACCCTGTTCGGCGCCATCGAACAGACCGTGGCCCCGCTTCCCAGCGTCGGCTGACGGCGCTAGGGTGATCGCGCCGGCCTCGGGGGAGAGGCCGCAAAAGGTCTTTGGGGAGAGACGCGACGTGACGCCTGAAAAACTGATCCCGCTGGCGATCATTCCGATCATGCTGGTGCTCGTCCTGCTGAAGAACCGGCGCAAGCGCGTGCTGAAACCCCAGTTGCTGTGGATCATGCCGGCCGTCGTCGTACCCCTGATCGGGCTGGGCATCTGGGGCTCGGCCCAGAACCCTGATGTCGCGCACGCCCCCTTCGGCCCCGACGCCTGGGCGGTGCTGGCCGTCGGCGGCGTGCTGGGCGGGATCGTCGGCTGGTATCGCGGCAAGACCGTCACCATCGCGCGCGAACCGAACGGCGACCTGATGGCCCAGGCGTCGCCGTTGGGCCTGATCCTGCTGGTCGTGCTGTTCGCCGGCCGGTCTCTGCTACGCGACCTGATCGAAAGCCACGCCGCCCAGTGGCATCTGAACGCCCTGGCCGTCACCGACGCCTTCCTGGTCTTCGCCATGGGCCTGATCGTCCTGCAGCGCGTCGAAATGTACATCCGCGCCCGCCGCGTCCAGGCCGGCCGCCTGGACGAGCATGTGGAGGTCGCGGCGTGATCATGGGCGCGTTTCTAGGGCTGCTTCAAACAGCTTCGCCGGACTTGGCCTGGACAACCGTGCAACGCGGCGCCCTCAAAGCGGCATCCGCAGAATACGATGTAGGAATCACCCTGTCCGCTGCTTGCAGAGACTCCAGTTTCGTCGTGGCGATCGCCGGGCTTCCTCCCGTGGAAGGAAATGCCGAATACCGAAAGCTGGATGTTAGCCTGCGCGATAACACCCTTGTATCCTCCAACTGGAACATTGCGCCGAACAGCAGTGGTTCAGTCGTGGTTTCGCTGGCTCCATCCGTATATGCGCGACGTCTTCGCGCGACGGACAGCTTCACAATCCGCATTCCCGCACAGGGGGAAACGCCGGCTCGACGCTACCAACTCGCCCTTCCTTCCGATCACACGGCTCTGGATGCCATTATGGCGAGCTGCGACGTGCCGTTCGAAAATCCTGCGGACGCCGCCTACGATCCCAGCGAAACCCACATAATCTGGGAACGCACGCCTCGGATCACTATCCCCTCGACTCTACCATCAACCGACTATGCGGAGGTTCTGGTGCAGTGTTCGGTGGATGGTGAAGGTCGTCCGCAGGACTGCGCGGTTCTTGAGGAAAGGCCAGCGCGCTCAGGCTTCGCCCGCCACGCCATCCAGATGGTTCGAACAGGAAAGGTGCGCCAGATCAACGGAGAGCCGATCCAGGCCGGCAGCTCCTTTGCGACGGTGATGACATATCGCGTGCAAGACAGCCCAAGATAGATCACTGGCACTAGACCCGCCTCGCCCCTCTGTGGCATGAGGCGGTCCTTCCGCTGCGGGCGTGGTGGAATTGGTAGACGCGCTGGACTCAAAATCCAGTTCCGAAAGGAGTGCCGGTTCGACCCCGGCCGCCCGCACCACTCTTCGTCGGTTCAGCCCAGCTGCCGATGGAAGAACTCCGTCACATCCGCCAGCACCGTCGCCTTCTTGCGGAACAGGGGCGAAAAGGTCGCGATCAGGTCGGCGTGGTCCAGGCCGGGATAGAGTTTGGCCTCCGAGCGTCCGCCCACGGCCCGCATCCGTTCGTCCAGGATGATCGTGTCCTCGTCATGCACCACCGTGTCGGCCGTGCCGTGGCCCAGCCAGATCGGCGGGGCGTCGGCGCGCACGAAGGTCACCGGCTGGGTCAGGGTGGGGTCCGGCGCGCGGCCGAAGGCGTTCTTCGACGCCGCCACGTCGAACGGCAGGAAGTCGTAGGGTCCGGCCAGACCCGCCGCCGCCTTGATCAGGCCAGGTTGGCCGACGGCGGCCATATAGCGGCGATCCAGGGCGATCATCAGGGCCAGATGCGCCCCGGCGGAATGGCCCAGCACGCCGAGACGCTCAGGCTCGCCGCCATAGGCGCCCGCGACCTGGGCCGCCTTGACCGTGGCGGCGCCCGCATCCTCGATGAAGGCCGGGAAGACCACCTGAGGCACGACCCGATAATCCGGCAGGGCCACCACGAACCCCTTGGCCGCAAGGGCCTGGGCGGCCCAGCCATACTGGTCGCGCGACCCTGAATCCCAGCCTCCGCCATAGAAGAAGACCAGGGTCGGATACAGGCCCGGCGCGGAGGGCGCGTAGAGGTCCAGCCGCTGGCGAGGATCGTCGCCATAGGCGATGTCGCGGGCCACGCGCCGCACCCCGGGATCGCGCGGCCCCAGGGTGTTCAACAGGTTCAGCGGCGAACAGGCCGCGGCGACAAACCCCAGGGCGGGGGCGAACAGGCCGCGGCGGGTCATGCGTGAGTGTCCATAGGCCTCAATACGTTCCAAGCGCCGATTCGGTCGTCATCCGACGCGGCGCCCTAGCGCGCCCCGGCGATCAGGCGACCGCAGTCGGCGTCTTCCGCCAAGCCGGGATCGACGAAGGCGAACAGGGCTGTGACCGGCGCCACCACCGCGCCCAGCAGACCAGCCAGCCCGCCCTGCCCCACGACGCTGCCGACATCGACCCCGACCCTGGGCGCGCTCAAGGCCCCGGAGACGGTGATCGGCGCCCACAGGCGCAGCAGGCGCGGCTTCTTGGATTCGCCTTCGATGCGCAGGTTCAGCGTCTCGGCCCCCAGGTCGATCGACCCCTTGCCCTGGGCCAGGACGACGTCGGTGTCGATGACGAAGGTCCGGGCCGTCGCCGTGCCATTGGCGACGCCGAAATCCGCGACGGCGCAACGGATCTGACTCTCGGACTGATCGCCGCTGAGCAGCTTCAGCAGGCCCGCGCTGGCGTTGATGCCCAGCAGTTCGGCGAAGGCCGCACGCATCCGCCCGTTCGGCACCACCAGGCTCATCGACCCCTTGGAGGCGGCGGCGAAGTCGTGGATGGAGGCCCCCGGCCCCTCCAGCCGCGCCCGGCCCAGTGCACGCCCGCTCAACGGAACCGAGCCGTTGCGCGCCGGAATGATCGATTCCAGCGGATAGCCGGACAGTCGCAGGTCCACCGTGTTGTAGGGCGTGTCCCTGGTCGCATTGATGCGGGCCGTGCCGTTCAGTTCGCCGCGATTGAAGTTGAAGCTGATGGGGTCCAGCTTCAGGACGCCGTCCTTCAGATCGGCGCCCAGATTGACCGCGCGCACATCGAACTGGTTCGCCTTCACCGCGACGGCGCGATAGGTCAGAGAGCCGTCCATGGTCCGCAGCCGTTCGGTCTGCAGCTTGGCGTCAGGCAGCAGCTTGCCGCCCACGACCACCGGCGCCTCGGTATTGGTGCCCGCCGCATTGGTACGGGTCCGCGCGCCCAGAACGGCCGCCAGGTCGTCGATGTCCAACCGACGCGACCGCAGGTCGGCGTCCACCCTCAGGCGCTGGGCGGCGTCCACCCGCACCTGGCCCGACAGGTCCGACGCCCCGACCCGGCCGTCGAAATCCTTGAAGGTCCAGACCCGCTCGTTGCGGTTCAGCGCGCCCGACAGGCGATAGGGCGGGGTGTTCGGCAGGGTCACGCCGGTCAACAGATACAGGTCCGACAGGTCCCGACCCTGCATCGTCAGGGTGGCGTCGAACCGGCCCAGGTCGAACGGGCGGGTGATCGCCCCCTTGGCGATCAAAGACGATCCCGCCCCGCTGACATTGGCCTCGAACTGATAGGGTCGGTTGCGGCGGATGTTGATGAAGGGACCGCCCTCGATCTTCAGCGTAAGGGGTGATCCGTTCACCGTGCCGCGTCCCTCCAGCAGGAAGCCGGCGCTTCCGTTGGCCGCCTCACGCGCATTGACGGCGGCCTGCAACGTCATCTTCCGCCGCTGTTCGTCGAAGGACAGCTGACCGTCGGTGATGACCAGTTGCTGGATGACCGGCAGCTTCATTCCCTCGCCGGTGTCGGGCTTGTTGGGGTTCAGGTCCCAGCTCTTGCGGCCGTCCTGACTGGCGATCAGCACCACCCTGGGCCGGGTGAAGCTGAGCAGCGGCATCTCGATCTGGCCGGCCAACAGTTTGCGCAGCCGCACCGAGGCGTGGATCTCGTCCACATCGGCTGTATCCTGCTGGCGCGCCCAGTCCGGCCCGCCGATCTTCAAGCCCCGCACCACCGCCGAAGGCGTCCAACTGAACAGATTGACGTCCAGATCGCCAGTCAGGGCGATCTGGCGATCGTATTTCGCCGAGGCCCAGCGGCCTATCGGTCCACGCAGCATGTTCCAGTCGAAGAGGGCCAGGAACAGCACCACCGCCAGCGTCAGGACCAGAACCACCCCCAGCGCCCATTTCTCGGCTGCGCCGGGATGACGGGCCGCCGCATAGACGGGGTCGTTTTCGCGCACCCAGTCGCGCCAGACGCGCGCCTGCGCCACGGTCGGCGCCACCGCGCGACGGCGAAAATCCGATCCGAAGCTTCGCCAATTCAGTGGGTTGGACAAACGCGCATCTCCCTCTCGGATATGCAAACGCGCCACGATCACTTTGGCGCCGCAAGGTCAACAAAGCCGTGGATGTCGTCGATTTGACGCCTATCTGTCGTATATTCTTTACAATCGAAGAATTTGGCGCATATTTCGTCCGAGTCCTGATCTTAATTCGGGAAATGGAGGAGGTTTCCGATGATCCGTTTCGCTACGCCCGCCCTGATCGCCGCCGCCCTGATGGCCTCGGCCGCCCCGGCCCTGGCCCATTCGCCGCGCGAGGTGTCGCGCCAGACCCTGCGCGCCGAGACCCTGCAGTCCGTCATGGTCTGCGGCGGCGACGCCGAGGCGCGCCGCGCCTATCAGCAGACCTATGGGTCGGCGCCGTCGTTCGTCACCGCGCAAGAAGCCCTGGCCGCGCGTCAGACGGGCCAGCGCTGGGCGACGCCGCGCTGCATGACCGCCCATCAGTACAACCGCCTCGCTGGCCCGGCGGTCCAGCGCGCCTCGCTCTAGGGCTTCGCGTCGAGACCAAAAAAGAGGGGCGCGGTCGGCTGACCGCGCCCCTTTCTCGTGCCTGATCCGAAGCCCGGATCAGCGCGCCGGCGTCAGATATTTGTTCAGCCAGCCGAACACCTCGTTGTGCCATTGCAGGCTGTTGGCCGGCTTCAGCACCCAATGGTTCTCGTTCGGGAAGACGATCAAACGGCTGTCGATGTTGCGGCCCTGCAGGGCGGTGAAGGTCGACAGGCCCTGGGCGGTCGGGATGCGGAAGTCACGGTCGCCCTGAACCACCAGCATCGGCGTCTTCCAGTTGTCGACGTGGTTGGCCGGGTTGAACTTCTGATACCCCTCCGGGTTGCGCCACGGCGCGCCGCCATATTCCCACTCGGTGAACCACAGCTCTTCCGTCGAATACCCCATGGCGAAGGTGTCGAAGACGCCATCGTGGTTGACCAGGCATTTGAACCCGTCCGACCAGTTGCCGGCGATCCAGTTGATCATATAGCCGCCGTAGGAGGCGCCGAGCGCGCAGGCGTTCGACCCGTCCAGGAAGCTGTATTTCTGTTGGGCCGCCGCCCAGCCCTTCTTTAGATCCTCCAGAGGGCGGTCGCCCCAGTGCTGGCTGATCGCGTCGGTGAAGGCCTGGCCGTAGCCGGTCGAGCCGTGGAAATCGATCATCACCACCGCATAGCCCGCGCCCGCATAGGTCTCGGGGTTCCAGCGATAGGACCAGCCGTCGCCGAACGAGCCCTGCGGCCCGCCGTGGATCAGGAAGGCGACCGGATATTTGCGGCCCTCGACGTAGCCGACCGGCTTGATGACATAGCCGTGGACCGTCTCGTTGTTCCAGCCGGCGAAGCTGAACTGCTCATACTCGCCGAACTGTTTGGCGGCGAAGGCGGGGTTCGACTGCGTCAGGCGACGCGGCATCTCGCGGCCCAGATAGGTCTTGAAATACAGGTCGCCCGGCTCACGCAGGCTGTCTTGGGCGAAGACGAAGCCCGAGGGCGTCTGCTGGAAGGCCGAGACGTGGCCGCTGCCTGTGATCGGCGTCACCACCCCGTTGCGCGTATCCACCGCGAACAGCTTGGTCGATCCGACATCGCCGGCGGTGGTGTACAGGGTGTGGCCGTCGCGCGACCATTGCAGCGTATCGGCCGACCGATCCCAGTTCGAGGCGATCTCGCGCTTCTGGCCCGTGGCCACGTCCATCAGCACGATCTGATAGCGGTCGGCCTCGAAGCCCGGCCGCGCCATGGCGCGATAGGCCAGGGTGCGTCCGTCGGGCGAAAACACCGGGCCGGCGTCCCAGGCCTTGTTGTCCGCCGTCAGGTTGGTGAACGTGCCGTCGCCGGTCAGGCCGTTGGTCTTCCACAGGTCGAAGTTGGTGCTCCACGGCTCGGTCTGGCCCGCCAGGCGCGCCGAGAAGACCACGGCGTCGCCCGCCGGCGTGAAGACGAAATCGCTCTCGTCGCCGAACGGCTTGGAGGGCGTGTCGCCGTCGAAGCCCTTGGTGATCCAGGCCGGCGTTCCCGTCGCCTTGCCGTCGCGGCCGATGGACTGGACGAACAGGTGGTTTTGGGTGTGGTCGTTCCACGTATCCCAGTGACGCACGAACATCCGGTCATAGACCTGGCCGGTCGTCTTCCGCTCGGCCATGGCCTTGCCCATCTCGACCGAGGCGTTCAGGTCGGGGGCGTTCGGATAGACGGCCAGCGAGGCCGCCACCTTGTCACCGGTCGGGCTGACGCGATAAGCGTTCACGTCCAGCGGCAGATTGGTCACCTGAACCGGCGCCGAAGTGGGGGAGGCCACGCGCCAGACCTGGCTGGTCCCCGACTTGCCCGAAAGGAAGTACAGATTGCCGTCCGCGCTCCAGCGCGCGGTGTTGGCGCCCTGGTCCGAGATGGCCAGGCGGCGCGGCGCGGCGTCCGGCATGTTCAGGTCCAGCATCCACAGGCTGCCGGCCCGGCGGTTGGCCTCCACATCCGTGGTCGTGACCGAATAGACGACATAGCGGCCGTCCGGCGACACCTGCGGATCGCCCAGCCGATTGGCCGAGATCATGTCCTGATAGGTGAAGGCGTCCGACGTCGCGGGAACCGCCGGCTGGGGCGCCGGCGGAACCTGGGCCAGGGCCACGCCCGGAACGGCGCTCATCAGGGCGACGGCCGCGCAGGCGGCGGACAGAAGGGAACGGTGGCGCATGGGCTCTTCCTCGGAAATCTCGCTGCGGCATGGCGTAGCACCGCCGTTCGCCGGGCGAAAGTTGTCGCGAACGGCCAACTTAGCTAAGATGGTTGGTCCAAGGAGCGCGACATGACCATCGTCACCGTCCACCACGCCAAGACCCACCTGTCCAAGCTGATCGCCGCCGCCGAACGCGGAGAAGAGGTCGTCATCGCCCGCGGCGACAAGCCCGCCGTGCGGATCGTGCCGTTCGAGCCCGCCGCCAGGCCTGATCGCAAGCCGGGCCAGCTGAAGGGTATGGGCAAGTTCGACGAAAGCTTCTTCGATCCGCTTCCTGAGGAAGAGCTTCGGCTGTGGGAAGGACGCGGCGATTGAACATCTTGCTCGATACCCACGCCCTCATGTGGTGGGTCTGGGATGACGAGCGCCTGACGCGATCGGCGAGACAAGCCATTCGATCGGCCGAAACCATATTCGTGAGCAGCGTCTCGGCCATCGAGATCGCCATCAAATATCGGATCGGCAAACTGCCGAACGGCGAGATGCTGGCCGAGCATTTTCTTCAGGTCATGCAGAACGAAGCGTTCACAGAGCTTGCCATAACCTGGCGCGACGCGAGCCTTGCCGGCCGCATGGAGGGCGATCACCGCGACCCCTTCGACCGGTTGCTGATCGCCCAGGGTCTGCTGAACGAACTGACGCTCGTGTCCAACGAGCGCCTGTTCGACCGTTTTGGGGTCGCCCGGGTCTGGTGACCTATTGAGCCGCCGTGTAACGCCCCACCCAGTCCAGAATCTCCTGCTGCCAATCGACCCAGGTGCGGGGTTTCAGCACCCAGTGGTTCTCGTCCGGCACATGGACGAAGCGGCTGGGAACACCCTGACGCTGGAGGGCCGAGAAGGTGGCCAGACCCTGCTCCATCGGCACGCGGAAGTCCTTGGAGCCATGCAGCACCAGCATCGGCGTCTTCCAGTTCCCGACATAGGTTTCCGGGTTGAAGGCGTCATAGACATCCTTGCGCTCCCAGCTGGGTCCGCCGAACTCGTGGATGAAGTTGCCGATATCCATGGCGTTCATCAGTTGCGGCACGTCGAAAACGCCTGCGTGGTTGACCAGGCAGCGCCAGGGCCCGTTCCACTTGCCCGCGATCATATTGACCATATAGCCGCCGTAGGAGGCGCCGGTGGCGCAGGCGCGCTCGCCGTCGATCCACGGATTGTCGGCCAGAGCCGCCTCCCAGCCCTTCTGCAGGTCTTCCAGCGGGCGGTCGCCCCAGTGGTCGTTGATGGCGTCGGTGAAGGCCTGACCATAGCCGGGCGAACCGTGGAAGTTGACCATCACCACCGCATAGCCGGCCGAGGTGTAGATCTGCGGGTTCCAGCGATACGACCAGTTCTCGGTCCAGGGCGATTTCGGCCCGCCGTGGATGATGTAGACCGCCGGATAGCGCCGCCCCTCGACCGCGCCGACCGGCTTGAACACCCAGCCCTGCACCTGTTCGCCGTTCCAGCCCGCGAAACTATAGGCCTCGGCGGCGGGCAGTTGCAGGCGCGCGACCAGTTCGGCGTTGTGATGGGTGATCTGGCGCGGCTCGCCCGCCGTGCGGATGAAGATCTGCGTCGGGGCGACATAGCTTTCATGGGCATAGGCCAGAACGCCCGCGACCTCTTCATAACCGCCGACCGTCCCCTTGCCTGTCAGGGGCGTGACCTGACCCGAGCGCGCATCGACCGAAAAGAGGCGCTGCTGGCCTTCGTCCGCCGCCGAGACCAGCAGGGCGCGGCCGTCCGTCCGCCATTGCAGGCCGCTGGCCCCGCGATCCCAATCCGTCAGTTTCTTCGCGCCCGAACCATCGGCGTTGGCCAGCCAGACCGCCGCCTGATCCCCGCCGACATTCTCGCGCGGGGCCGACAGCCAGGCCAGTTGGCGACCATTGGGCGAGAAGACCGGATTGCCGTCCGCCCCCTTGTTCGCTTCCGTCAGATTGACCGGCGTCCCGCCATCAGGCGCCACGCGGAATACGTCGCTGTTGTTGGTGAAGGGCTCGCCCCGCCCTTGCGTCTGGGCGCCGTAAACCAGCACCTTGCCGTCCGGCGAAAGATCGAAGCTGGCGTCGCCCGCCGACACATCCGCATCCAGACCCGCCATCAGGTCACGCGGTTCTCCACCACCCAGCCCCGAGCCGTTCAGCGGCTGGTGGAACAGATGGGTGCGGCGCGTGTCGACCCAGTGGTCGAAATCGCGCAACGGCAGGCGGTCATAGGCTTGCAGGGTCGATTTGGCCCGCTCATCCAGCCGCGTCTTGGTGCAGGCCAGGGTGTCGCAATCGGTGAAGACCGAAACCGCCAGGATCAGCGAGCGGCCGTCCGGGGCGATGCGGAAGCCCGACACATCGAATGGTAGGGTCGTCACCTGGGCCGCCGCCGCGCCGGTGCGGTCTGTGCGCCAGACCTGGTTCGATCCGCCGCGCGCCGACAGGAAGTAGATCGCACCGCCGTCCGGCGCCCAGCGCGCGCCCGAGGCGCCGCCTTCGGAAATCGCCAGCTTCCTCGGCGCGCCGCCCGCGACATCAGCCAGCCACAGGCTGTTCACGCCCTTGTTGGCGTCCCAGTCGGTCGTGCGGACGGAATAGATGACCTGGCGGCCATCGGGCGAGACGCGCGGATCGCTGACCCGCTCCATCATCGCCATGTCGCGAAGGGACAGGCCGCGTGACGGAGCTTCGGCGGGCGCCGCTGCGGCGGCCACCGGCTGCGCCGTCTGGGCCAAGGCGGGCGCGACGGCCAGCAGCAAGGCTCCGAAGGCCGTGGCGGCCATCCAGCGTGAACGGATCATCTATCTCTGCTCCCCAAACTCAAGATCGCCTTGTTAGGGGGCCGATCCGTCCGCGCCAAGCCGTCATGCCGTCGCGCATCCGGCTTGCCCGTTTCCCGCGAACCGGCGACAAGCGGTCTTTCATGAACACCGCCTCGCCCCCCGCCCGACGCCAGCCGCACATCGTCGATGTGCTGATCGCCGAACGTGCGCCGCGCCTGACCGCCTCGCCCTTCTGGCACGTGGTGCGGCCGGCGCTTTACGGGGTGCTCGGCTATGGGGCGGCGGTGCGGATGGCCGACGCCATTCGGGACCTGTCGGGGGTGGAGACCTTCGACTATGTGTCCGACCTGCTGAAGCTGAAGGTCGCGACCAGCCATCTGGACCGCCTGCCCGTCTCCGGCCGCTGCATCGTGGTGTGCAACCATCCCACCGGCATCGCCGACGGGGTAGCCGTGTTCGATGCGATCAAGCGGCGGCGCAGCGACATGATCTTCTTCGCCAACGCCGACGCCATCCGCGTCTCGCCGCGTCTGGACGAGACCATCATTCCCGTCGAGTGGGTCCATGAGAAACGCACCCGCGAAAAGACCCGCTCGACCCTGAACGCGGCGAAGGAAGCCTTCGAGGCCGAACGCTGCGTGGTCATGTTCCCCGCCGGGCGTCTGGCGCGCGAGGTGAACGGCGTCCTGACCGATCCCGAGTGGGCGCCGACCGCCGCCTCCATGGCGCGCAAATACGATGCGCCCGTGGTCCCGATGCATGTCACCGGCCCATACAGCAAGCTGTTCCACACCTTTGATCGCTTCTCTCAGGAACTGCGCGACGTGACCCTGTTCCACGAGTTGTTGAACAAGGCGGGCAAGGATTTCGGCGTCGACGTCGGCCTGCCCATCCCCGCCGACCGGCTGGACGTGGACGCCGCCAAGGCGACCGAGGCGCTGAAACAGTTCACGGAACTGACCTTGGCCGCCGATCATGACGCGGTGTTTGCATGAAAATCGAACTGCCCGACGCCCGGGCCACCACCCGCCTGGGCCAGATCATCGCCCCCCTGCTGGCGCCGGGCGACAGCGTCCTGCTGTACGGCCCGCTGGGCATGGGCAAGTCGACCCTGGCGCGCGGGCTGATCCGCGCCCTGACCACGCCGGACGAGGATGTGCCCAGTCCCACCTTCACCCTGGTCCAGTTCTACGAAAGCAACCCGCCCGTCGCCCATTTCGACCTCTATCGCCTGACCCGTCCCGAAGAGGCGTTCGAGATCGGTCTGGACGAGGCGCTGGACGAAGGCTGCGCCGTCATCGAATGGCCTGAACGCCTGGGCGATGACCCTGCACGGTTCTTGGGGGCGGACCAGCTGATTATCGAAATCTCGGAACAGGGCGACGGCCGGCTTGCGACCGTTTCCGGCGTAGGCCGATGGGAAACGGGGCTGAAGGATTTGCATGTCTGACCGCGAAACCCTCCGTCTCGACTTCCTGAAGGCCGCCGGTCTGACCGAGGCCGTGCGCGCCCCCCTGCCCGGCGACGCCTCCACGCGGCGGTATGAGCGGCTGACCACAGCCGACGGCGCGTCCCTGATGCTGATGGATCAGGCGCCCGCCGCCGAAAGCCCGCCATGCGATCCGTCATGGACGCCGGATCAGCGCCGCGCCGCGGGCTGGAACGCCGTCGCGCGCCTGTCCGCCGGTCGGATCGAGGCCTTCGCCGCCGTCGCCGCCCATCTGAAACGCTTAAGCCTGTCCGCCCCCCAAATCCCGGCCCTGGATGCGCCGAACGGTCTGGCCGTTCTGGAGGATTTCGGCGACGATCTGTTCGTCCGGGTGATCGCGGACGGCGCCGACGAAACCCCGCTGTATCTTGGCGCCATCGAGGCTCTGGCCGTCCTGCACGACGCCGGAAACCCGCCCGAGGCCCTGCACGGTCCCGCAGGCGACTGGCCGATGCTGACCTATGACGAGACGGCGTTGCAGGGCGGGGCCGATCTGTTCGTCGAATGGCTGCCGAAGCTGGATGATCGGGTGTCGTTCGATGACGCCGCCATCGCCGACTGGCGCGCGGCCTGGGCGCCGATCGTAACCTCGGGCGCGGCGGGCGCCTCGGTCATGGCGCACCGCGACTATCACGCCGAGAACCTGATCTGGCTGCCCCAGCGCGACGGCGCCGCCCGCGTCGGCATGATCGACTTTCAGGACGCGGTGCGCGCCCACCCGTCGTGGGACCTGCACTCCCTGTTGCAGGACGCCCGCCGCGACGTGTCGCCCGCGCTGGAGGCCGAGGCGTTGGACCGCTATTTCGCCCTGCGTCCCGGCGTGGACCGCGCCGCCTTCATGGCCGACTATGCCGGTCTGGCTGCGCTGAACCAGGCGCGGATCATCGGCATCTTCGCCCGCCTGATCGCCCGCGACGGCAAGCCCCGGTATCGTCAGTTCCTGCCGCGCATGTGGCGGCATCTGAACGCCAATCTGGAACAGCCCGCCCTGGCGCCCGTCGCCCGCTGGTTCGACCGCCATGTCCCAGCCGAGGTCCGCGCATGACCGCCGCTCCGAAGACCGCGATGGTTCTGGCCGCCGGGCTCGGCACCCGGATGCGCCCCCTGACCGACGACCGGCCCAAGGCCCTGGTCGAGGTGCGGGGCCGCGCCTTGATCGACCATGTGCTGGACCGGCTGGCGGATGCGGGCGTCGAAAGGGCGGTGGTCAATGTCCACTGGTTCGCCGACCGGCTGGAGCAGCATCTGGCCGGGCGTGGTCGCGGACCGGACATCGTCATCTCCGACGAGCGCGCCGAACTGCTGGAGACCGGCGGCGGGCTGAAGAAGGCCCATCCCCTGCTGGGCGACGATCCCGTCTTCGTGGCCAATATCGACAGCGTCTGGATCGACCGGGGCGACGCTCTGGCCGATCTGGTCCGTCTGTGGAACTCCGAGACGATGGACGCCGCCCTGCTGCTGGCCCGTCGCGAAGGCGCCATCGGCTTTGAGGGCGACGGGGATTTCTTTCTGGACGACGGCAGGCTGACCTTCCGGGGCGAGGCGGCTTCGGCGCCCTTCGCCTATATGGGGGTCCACATCACCCGGCCCGGATACGCCGACCACGGCCCGGACGGCCCCTTCTCGCTCAGCCCCCTGTGGCGCAAGTCCGCCGCAGAGGGCCGCCTTTTCGGTTGCGTCCTGGACGGCGACTGGATGCACGTCGGCGACCCGCAGGCGCGCGACGACGCCGAGGCGAACCTGGCGGGCTTGGGGTGAGCCTGTTCGACCCCTTCGCGGCGTCCGGCTCGCGCTGGTACGCCATTCCGGCGCACCGGCCGTTCCTCGAAGATCTGGCCGCCGGCGTCCTTGACTGGCTGGGCGAACTGCCGCCCGAAACCCTGTCGGACGCCACCATACTGTTGCCCAACCGCCGGGCGGCGCGGGCCTTCACCGGGGCCTTGTCGAAGCTGGCGGACGGGCGGCCCGTCCTGCTGCCGCAGGTGCGGCCTCTGGGCGATCTGGAGGAGGATGAGCCGCCCTTCACGCCCGGCGCCCTGGGCCTCGATCTGCCGCCGGCCATCGCCCCCCTGACGCGCCGGTTCGAGATGGCGCGGATGATCGTGGAGCAGTTCGACAGCGACCTGACGCCGATGCGGGCGCTGGACCTGGCCGACGCCCTGGGCGGCTTCCTCGATTCCTGCCAATTGGAAGAGGTCCAGAACCCCGAACGGGTCGCCACCCTGGTCGACGGCGAGATGGCCGAACACTGGGAACGGTCCGCCGAATTCCTGAGCCTGGGCGTCGTCGCCTGGCCGAAACGTCTGGCCGAACTAGGTCTGGTCGATCCGGCGTGGCGGCGCGCCACCCTGCTGCGCCGTCTGGCCGACCTTTGGGACCGCGAGCCGCCGACCCAGCCCGTCATCGCCGCCGGATCGACCGGCACCGTGCCCGCCGCCGCCGATGTTCTGGGCGCCGTCGCCCGCGCGCCTCTGGGCTGCGTCGTCCTGCCGGGTCTTGATCTCGATCTGGACGACCGCGTCTGGGATCAGATCGACGAAGAGAACGAACAACACCCCCAGCGCGCCCTGAAACGCCTGCTGGAGCGCCATGACATCGACCGCCGCGCCGTGCGCCCGTGGTGCCAGCCGCCGGTCGCCCCCCGTACGGAGCAACGCGGTCTGGCCCGCCAGCGTCTGCTGAACGAAGCCCTGCGACCCGCCGATGCGACCGGAGACTGGCGCGAGGCCATACGCGACATCCGCGCCCGCGCCGCCGAGGCGGGCCGCGCCGCCGACCCCATCGCCGAGGGTCTGGAGGGACTGTCGGTCCTGAACCTGCGCCATGACGAGGAAGCCGCCGCCGCCATCGCCCTGATGATGCGCGAAACGCTGGAGGCGCCCGGCAAGACCTGCGCCCTGGTCACGCCCGATCAAGGGCTGGGCCGCCGCGTCGCCGCGCGTCTGGAACGCTGGGGCGTCGTGCCGGACGCCTCGGCCGGTCAGCCGCTGAACCGGATGCCTGCAGGCGTTCTGGTCGAGCTGTGCGCCCGCTGGATCGCCGCCCCGACCGATCCGCAGGTGCTGCTGGGTCTGTTGAAACATCCGCTGGTGCGGGTGGACCTTGGCGAGATCGACGTCGCCCGCGCCATCGCCGCCTTCGAGGACATGGCCCTGCGCGGCCCGCGCCACGCCAGTTTCGAGCGGATGAACCGCAAGCTGGACCGCGCATTGCGGCCCGACCGGGACGGCGCCCCGCCGTCAGACGGCCGCCTGAAACGCCACGCTCTGGCCCGCGCCCTGTCCGATCACCTGCAGCATCTGGTCGCCACCGCCCGCGCCGCCTTCGCCCCCACCGCCCCGCTGGACGCCGCCGCCCGCGCCCTGACCGTATTGATCGAGGCGCTGGCGGGCCAGAACGCCTGGGCCGGCGCGGACGGCGAATGCGCCGCCGGTCTGTTGTCGAACCTGATCACGGGCGGGGCCTCGCTGGGCGCCGTCTCGGCGGAGGAGACGGTCGAACTGGTCAAGGGTCTGCTGGCCGACGCCGTGGTCCGCACCGGCGGGGCGACCCACCCGTCGCTGCGCATCCTGGGGGCCATCGAGGCTCGTCTGGTGCGGGCCGACCGGATGATCCTGGCCGGACTGGAGGAAGGCGTCTGGCCGCAGGGCGCGCCGGTCGATCCCTTCCTGTCGCGCCCCATGCGAAAGGCGCTGGGCCTGCCCCCGCCCGAGCGCCGCATCGGCCAGAGCGCGCAGGACTTCGTTCAGGCCGCCTGCGCCGACGAGGCCATCCTGATCCATACCGAAAGGCGCGGCGGCCAGCCCGCCGTCCGGTCCCGCTGGCTGTGGCGCCTCGACATGCTGACGCGCGGGGCGAATACGGATGAGACGCCGGTCGCTGTTTCGGCCCCCGTCCATGTCGCCGACTGGACCCGCGCGCTGGACGCGCCTTTGCGCGACACGCCCGACTATGCGCGCCGTCCCGCCCCGACCCCGCCGGTGGACCGCCGCCCGCGCGAACTGCCCGTCACGGGCATCGAGCGCTGGGTGCGAGACCCCTACGCCGTCTATGCCCAGCGGATACTGGGGCTGAAGGTGCTGGACCGGCCCGGCGCCTCGGCCGAGGCCATGGCGCGCGGCAACGCCATCCACGACGCGATCGAACAGATGGTCCGCATCTGGCCCCACGCCCTGCCCGACGACTGCGCCGACCAGATCGCCGACCTGATCGTCAACGCCATGACCGAGGCCGGGTTCGAGGACGCCGCTTTGGCCCGCGAACGCCCGCTGGCCCGCAACGCCGCCCTGTGGCTGGAGAGGTTCGAGCGGGAACGGCGCGCGCGCGGCGCGACCCTGCTGATCGAACAATCGGGTGCCGTCGTCTTCGACGCCCCCGCCGGTCCCTTCACCGTCACCGCCCGCGCCGACCGGATCGAACTGGATGCGACAGGCGCGGCCATCATCGACTTCAAGACCGGCCAGACGCCCAGCCAGAAGCAGGTGGTGCAGGGGTTCGCGCCGCAACTGACCCTGACCGCCGCCATCCTGGCCGAGGGCGGGTTCGCCGCCCCGCCCACCGAGGCGACCGAGCTTCTGTACGTAAAGGTCACCGGCCGCCGCGATCCGGGGACGGTCGATGACGTGTCGCGTCAGGGCCGGGGCAACACCCAGACCGCCGCCCAGATGGCGACGCGCGAACTGGACCGGCTGAAGCTGGGCGTCGCGGCCTTCGATGACGCGGCGACGCCCTACACCTCATGGGTCGCGCCGCAGTTCATGGGCAACTTCGGCGGCAACTACGACCATCTGGCGCGCGTCTGGGAATGGCACGTCGTCGGCGGCGAGGACGAGGCGCCCGAATGACCGATCTGTCGCCCCCCAACCCCGTCGACATGGCCCGCGCCCATCAGGCGACCGCCGCCGATCCCGCCCTGTCGGTCTTCGTCACCGCCAACGCCGGTTCGGGCAAGACCACCACCCTGGTCAGCCGCGTGGCTCGCCTGTTGTTGAAGCGGGTGCGGCCAGGCGAAATCCTGTGCATCACCTACACCAAGGCCGCAGCCGCCGAAATGCAGGCGCGGCTGTTTGAACGGCTGGGCGAATGGGCGGTCGCCGACGACCGGGCGCTGGCGGCCGATCTGGCGCGGCTGGACGGGCGCGATCCCGCCAGCCTGACCGACGCCGAACTGTCCGAGGCCCGCGTCCTGTTCGCCCGCGCGCTGGAGACGCCGGGCGGGCTGAAGATCCAGACCATCCACGCCTTCTGCGAAAAGCTGCTGCGCCGATTCCCGCTGGAGGCCGGGGTGGCGCCGGGGTTCGAGGTGCTGGAGGATCAGGCGGCGCTGGCCCTGTCCCACGCGGCGCGAGAGGATCTGGCCCGTTACGCCCTGAACGACGGCGACGGTCCGGTGGGCCGCGCCTACGCCCATTTCGCCGTCGAGCTGGCCTGGGACGCCTTCCATTCCCTGCTGGACGCCATCGAGGCGAAACGCGAGCCGCTGCTGGACTATCTGGCGCGGATCGAGGCCGGAACCGCCCCCGGTCCGCACGAACGGGTCGGCGTCACCCGCGACGAGACGCCCGCCGAGATCGAGGCCGGGTTCATGGACTGGCTGAACCCCGCCGACTGGCTGGCCGCCGCCGAGGGGTTCGCCACGGGCGGCGCCAACGACAAGAAGCTGGCCGGGCAGATGCGCGATGCGGTTCCGCCCGCCACGACCCTGGCCGCCATGACGCCCATCTTCATCGATTCCAAGGGCGTGGCGCGCGACAGGTTCGGCACGTCAAAGGCCCCGCCCGGCGCGGCCTCCTATCTGGCGGATGTGTCGCTGAAATACGTCTCGACCCTGGACCGGGTGCGCGCCGCGCGCGTGGCGGACGAGACGGAAAAGGTGCTGACCCTGGCTCGCGTCCACGCCGCCCTTTACGAGGCCGCGAAACGGGCGAAAGGCGCGCTGGACTTCACCGATCTGGTCGGACGCACGGTCGAACTGCTGACCAAACGGGCCACCGCCGCCTGGGTTCTGTACAAGCTGGACGGCGGGATCGAGCATGTTCTGATCGATGAAGCGCAGGACACCGCGCCCGATCAGTGGGACATCGTCCGCGCCCTGACGGAACCCTTCTTCGCCGGATCGGGCGCCGAGCGTAAAGACACCGCCATCCCGCGCACGGTCTTCGCCGTGGGGGACGAAAAACAGTCGATCTACTCCTTCCAGGGCGCGCGGCCCGAACGGCTGCGTCAGGAGGCGCGGACCTATGACGCCCTGGTGCGCGAGGCGGGCGCCCACTTCCGCGAAGTACCGCTGGACACCTCCTTCCGCTCGACGGAAGAAGTGCTGCATTTCGTCGACGTCGCCTTCGACAGCCCCAGCCGCACCCGCGCCCTGGTCGGAGAGACGGGCGAAATCGCCATCCACCGCCCGGCCCGTCTGCAGCAGTATGGCGCGGTCGAACTCTGGTCCCTGTTCGAAGACCCGGCGGCGCCCGAGCGCGAGGCCTGGAACGCCCCCGTCGACAAGGAAGACAGCCGCAGCGCCCGCAAGCAGCTGGCCCAGTCGCTGGCCCGTCACATCCGCGAACAGGTTGCGGCGGGCGTCGCCATCTATGACCCGAAACAGCGCGGCGCCCTGCGGCCCGTGCGCTACGGCGACTTCCTGGTGCTGGTGCGCCGTCGCGATGCGACCTTCGAGGAGATCATCCGCGCCCTGAAGACCGAGGGCGTGCCGGTGGCGGGCGCCGACCGGCTCAAGCTGTCGAACCATATCGTCTTCGATGACCTGATCGCCCTGGCCCGGTTCGCCCTGTTCCCCGACGACGACCTGTCGCTGGCGGAAATCCTGCGCAGCCCCCTGTGCGACGTCGCCGATTTCGGGCCTGCCGATGCCCTTTATCCGTTGGCGGACAAGGTGGGACGAGAGGGGCGCAGCCTGTGGCGCGAACTGCAACGCCGCGCACATGAACACCCGGCCTGGACCGCCGCGCGCGATCTGATGACCGCCCTGATCGACGCACGCGACCGCGATCCCTTCGCCTTCTTCTCCGCCGCCCTGAACCGGGTCGGGCCGGACGGTCGTTCCGGCCGCGCCCGCATTCTGGATCGACTGGGCCGCGAGGCGGAAGAGGCCATCGACGAAACCCTGGCTCAGGTTCTGGCGGCCGAGGAACGCGGCGGACGCGATCTGGAAACCTGTCTGGCCCTGCTGGAACAGGCCGATGTCGAGGTGAAGCGCGAGATGGAAGGGGCGCGCGACGAGGTGCGCGTCATGACCGTCCACGGCTCCAAGGGGCTGGAGGCGCCCATCGTCATCCTGCCCGACACCACCGGCAAGGCGAAGCCGCAGGGACCGACCCTGATGCCCGCCACCCTGGGTGATGGAACCGAGGCCTGGCTGATGTGTCCGTCCAGCGCCAAGTCCGACTGCGCCGTCTCCGCCGAAGTGCGTCAGGCGCGCGTGGACCGCACCGACGCGGAATCCCTGCGCCTGCTCTATGTAGCCCTCACCCGCGCCCGCGACCGCCTGATCGTCATGGGCAGGAAAATGAGCCGCCCCAAGGAGACGGGCTATGAGGAGGGCAGTTGGTGGGACGTCATCGCCGGAACCTTCGAACGGCTGGCGCAGGACCGGCCTGACGCGGTTCAGTTGCTGGATGGCGGACGGCTGCGGTTCGGGGCCGATCCTGAAACCACGCTCCGCACTGTGTCGACAGCGGCCAGCGCCGTCCCCATCCCCGCCTGGGCCGCCACAGCGCCGCCCGCCGACGCCGCCGCCCGCTTCGCCTCGCCGTCGCGGATGGAGGGCGCCGCCATCCGCATTCCCGCCCCCTCCCCGCTGGCCAAGACCGAGGCGGGCGGCGCGTCGCTGGGCCGGTTCCGGCGCGGCGACCTGATCCACCGCCTCTTGGAACGCCTGCCCGACATCGCCCCCGCCGACCGCCCCGACGCCGCCGCCCGCCTGCTGTCGCGAGAGGTCGATCTGGACGCGGCCCAGCGCGCCGAAATGATCGCCGCCGCCTTCTCGGTGCTGGACGACGCCCGGTTCGCCCCGGTCTTCGGCCCCGGCTCCCGCGCCGAGGTCGCCCTGACCGGGTCCGCGCCCGACCTGCCCTCCGGCGTGTCGATCAACGGTCGCATCGACCGGCTGGTGGTCACGCCCGAGCGGGTTCTGGTCGTCGACTACAAGACCAACCGCCCCGCGCCGGACGTCATCGAGGCCGTCGATCCGGCCTATGTGCTGCAGGCGGCGGTCTATGTCGCGGTGTTGAAACGCCTCTATCCCGACCGTCCGGTCGAGGCGGCGCTGGTCTGGACCGACGGTCCCAAACTGATGCCGATCCCGCAGGCGATGCTGGAGGCGGCGCTCGCCCCTTGACCTCCGTCATCCTCGGGCTCGACCCGATGATGACGGAGGAAGAACGGCCGTGACGGCAGGAGTTGAATTGCCCGCGATTCGCTCCCACATCTGCGACCGAACCCGGACGCTTCCGGACAACCTCTATTCGCGCAAACAGCCAGGCCTTGCGGGCCGAGCGACAGCGCCCCAAGGAGCCCTTCATGGCGACTGTGAAAGTCACCGACGAAAGCTTTGACGCCGACGTCCTGAAAGCCTCGACCCCCGTTCTGGTCGATTTCTGGGCCGAATGGTGCGGGCCCTGCAAGCAGATCGGCCCGGCGCTGGAGCAGATCGCCGACGAACTGGGCGGTCAGGTCACGGTCGCCAAGATCAACATCGACGACAGCCCCATGACCCCGTCCAAGCTGGGCGTGAAGGGCATCCCGACCCTGATGCTGTTCAAGGACGGCCAGATGACCTCGATGAAGGTCGGCGCCATGCCCAAGGGCAAGATCGTCGAATGGCTGGCCGAGGCCGGCGTCAAGACCGACGCCGCCTGATCCGCTTAAGTCCCGCTGAACGATCGCGCCCGCCGGTTCCGACCGGCGGGCGTTTTCATGCTAGGATGCCGCCATGAGCGACGACGAACACATCACCGCCCCAGCAGCACCCGACGACCTGCCGAGCGAAACCTCGGCGCAAAAGGCGCTGCGTCTGAAGACCGCCAGGATCGACGCCCGGCCCAAGCCGCCGCGCGGGGGCCGGTTCCAGCGCGAGCAGAACGCCAAGATCGCCGCGGGCAAGTCGCGCCCGTGGATGAGCAAATAGGGACGGCGGACGCCTAGACCGGCCAGGTCTCGCGGCTGGCGCCCAGCACTTCGCCGGCCAGATACAACGACCCGCAGATGGCCACCCGGCCAGCGCCCAGACGCAGCGCCAGCTTCAACGCCTCATCGACCGATCCGGCGGGCGTGGCGGCCAGGCCATGTCCGCGCGCCACGGCCGCCAGGGCCGCCGGGTCCGCCGCCGCGCCATCGAAGCCGACAGTGAAGACGGTGGCCTGGCTGTCCTTCACCGCGGCGAAGAAGCCGCCCGCGTCCTTGTTGGCCAGCATGCCGCAGATCAGGGCCAAGGGGCGCGGCGCCCGCGCCTGGCGATCCGCCAGAAACGCCGCCAGCGCCCGCGCGGCGTGGGGGTTGTGCCCCCCGTCCAGCCACAGTTCGGCGTCGGCCGCCTTGGCCGCCTCGCCATAAGGGCCAGCCGAGATCCGTTGCAGGCGCGCAGGCCAGCGCACGGCTTTCAGCCCCTCGGCGATGGCGGCTTCCGGCAGGTCCAGCTCCAGCGCCGCCGCGATGGCCACGCCCGCATTGTCGATCTGGTGTGCGCCCGCCAGACCCGGCGCCGGCAGGTCCAGAAACCGTTCCTGATCCTGAAACGCCAGTCCGCCCCGCTCGGCCCAGGCGTCGAAGTCCACGCCCATGACGGTCAGGGGCGCATGAACCACCTGCGCCGCCCGTTCGATGGCGGCCATGGCGACCTCCTGCTGGCGGGCGATGACGCCCGGCGCGCCCGGCTTCAACACCCCGGCCTTCTCCGCCGCGATGCCCGCCAGGTCGGTTCCCAGGAACTCGGCATGGTCGTAATCGACCGGCGCGATGACGCTGAGCAACGGGCGTTCGATCACGTTCGTCGCGTCCAGCACCCCGCCCAGCCCCACCTCGATGATGGCCAGGTCGGCGGGGGTTTCGGACATGGCGACGAAGGCGGCGGCGGTCGTGCTTTCGAACACCGTCGCCTCACCGGACACGGCCTCGATCCGATCAAGGATGGCGTTCAGTTGATCATCTTCGATCAGCGTCCCGGCCAGCCGGATACGCTCGTTGAACCGCACCAGATGGGGCGAGGTGTAGGCGTGAACCTTCAGCCCCGCCGCCTCGGCGATGGCGCGGATCATCGACACGGTCGAACCTTTGCCATTGGTGCCGGCCACATGGATCACCGGCGGCAGACGCAGTTGCGGATCGCCCAGGGCCGCGCACAGGGCCTTCATCCGATCCAGCGACAGGTCGATCCGTTGCGGATGCCGCGCACGCAGGCGTTCGGAAATCGGATCCATCGGCCAGTCAGGCCGCCTGACGGGTTCCGCCCATCAACATCGACAGAATCTGACCCAGCACGCGCGGCAGTTCGGCGCGCGCCACCACCTGATCGACCATGCCCTTTTCCTGCAGATATTCGGCGCGCTGGAAGCCCGGCGGCAGTTTCTCGCGGATGGTGGCCTCGATCACGCGCGGACCAGCGAAGCCGATCAGGGCGCCCGGTTCCGCCAGATGCACGTCGCCCAGCATGGCGTATGAGGCCGTCACCCCGCCCGTCGTCGGGTCCGTCAGGACCACCGCATAGGGCAGTTTCGCCTGTTTCAGCTCTTCGATGGCCAGGGTGGTGCGCGCCATCTGCATCAGCGACAGGGCGCCTTCCTGCATCCGCGCGCCTCCGGCTGCGGTGAAGCAGATCAGCGGAACCTTGCGGGCCACGGCCTCGCGCGCCGCCTTGATGAAGGCCTCGCCCGCCGCCATGCCCAGCGATCCGCCCATGAAGGTGAAGTCCTGAACGATAACGACCGCATCCTGACCGCCGACCGAACCATAGCCGATGGCCATGGTGTCCTTGCGACCCGCCGCCTTGCGCGCCGCGCTCAGGCGGTCCTTGTAGGACTTGCCGTCCGAGAATTTCAGCGGGTCTTCCGGCACGTCCGGGGTGTCGATCGCCTCATATTTGGCGTCATCGAAGGTGGCGCGCAGGCGTGTCGGCGCATCGATGCGCATATGACGGCCCGACGGCGTGACCCACAGCGAGGTCTCCAGATCCGAGCGATACAGCATCTCGCCGCTGTCGGGATCCTTGACCCACAGATTGTCGGGGGTGTCGCGGCGCGAGACGATCTTGCGCACGCCCGGCGCAAAGCGGCTCAGCCATCCGCCGCGCTTTTCCTGAGGCTTGGTCTTGTCGTTCATCCGCGCGCTCTTAGACGGTTTCCGCCACGGAAGCACTAGCGGCGACGGATCGAACCGCGTCGCCCAGCAGCTTCACCTTGGCCAGAACGCGCGGCGCAGCCGGTTCGTTCGCGGCGACGGCGGCGGCGACTTCCTCGACCAGGGCCGAGCCGACGACCACGGCGTCCGCTACGCTGGCGATGGCGGCGGCCCGTTCCGGCGTCTTGATGCCGAAGCCGACCGCGACCGGCAGCCCCGAGGCGGCCCGCACCCGCGCCACGGCGGGCGCCACGACATCGGCGTCGGCTTCCTTGACCCCGGTCACGCCCGCCACGGCGACATAATAGACAAAGCCCGACGTGCCCTGGACGACGATCTTCAGACGGTCGTCATCGGACGTCGGCGTGGCCAGCCGGATCAGCGAGATCGACACCTTATCCAGCGCCTCGATCAGAGGCGCGGCCTCTTCCGGCGGGCAGTCGACCACGATCAGGCCGTCGATGCCGCAGTCGGCCGCATAGGCGGCGAAGGCGTCATAGCCCAGGCTCTCGATCGGGTTCAGATAGCCCATCAGCACGATGGGCGTGGCGTCGTCGCCTCTGCGGAATTCCTTCGCCAGATCCATGGTCGACCGCAGGCCGAACCCGGCCGCCAGCCCCCGGATCGCCGCCTTCTGGATCGGCGGCCCCTCGGCCATCGGATCGCTGAACGGAAAGCCCAACTCAATGATGTCGGCGCCCGCTGCGGGCAGGCCCTTCAGGATGGCCAGAGCCTCCTCGCGCGACGGATCGCCCCCCATCACATAGGGAACAAAAGCGGCGCGGCCCTCGGCTTTCAGCACCTTGAAACGTGCGTCGATGCGTGCGGTCGTCATTGATCTTTGCCCTCGGTCGCGGGTTCCCCGCAAGTGTCTCTCGCCAGGGCAATCACCATGACAGCCGTCTTTGCAGGATCGGACTCCCCCTCGACCGCGAAGGTCGAAACCAATCCGCCTTCGCAGGATTCAGGATTGTCTAAATCGGCTCCCCTGAGCCGCAAAAAGCCAAAGCTAACCTCGGGAGCTGATCGCACCATGAATCCCTGTTGCTCAAGCGCATGTGTAAAACGCTCACGGACCGCGCGCGCCTTCTCGCGAGGATACGCCAGGCACAAATAACGGTCGCCGCCTTCCTCTGACGCAGGGCACCCGCCGGCGACAACCGCGTCCGGGATATCCGGCAAAACAAACTCATCGCGCCAGTCCGCTTGCGACCCCATCAAGGTAAAGGCGGCAATAGACGCCAGTATCATTTCGGCGGCGTTCCAGCGGCGGCGGGCGCGGCCGATTGGGCCGCGCAGACATCGCCGGGAATGGTGGCGAAGCCCAGATAGGCGGGCAGTTCGGCGACGGCGGTCTTGGTCGTGTCGTAGAAGGCGACCATCTGCATGCCGTCGCAGCCGCCGGCCTCGCGGCGCTTGATGAAGACCACGCGGTTCTCGTCGCCGCCCGCCGCCAGCCAGGTCTTGGACGCCAGGTCTGCGATATAGGCGTCGGCCAGGGCGCCGATCTGACCCAGCGGGGCCGTCACGCACCAGGCGCGACCCGCCAGATTGTTCAGCCCGCCGCAGTCGGCCGACAGTTCCGCGCCGGGCAGCAGGCCGACATCGGCCGGTCCGCCCTGCTGGGCCGATTGGGGCGCGGCCGGCGCCGGCGTCTGAGCTTGAACGGCGGGGGCGCACAGGGCGAGCGCGGCGCTCGCGGCCAGCAGAAGACGCATCACAACTCCACTCCCAGATGTTTGGCGACCTGGAAGATGTCCTTGTCGCCGCGTCCCGACATCAAGAGGACGACATCGCCGCCCTTGCCGACTTCCTTCGCGATCTCGCCCGTCCGCGCCAGGGCGTGGGCAGGCTCCAGCGCCGGAATGATGCCTTCCAGCTTGGAGCACAGCTGGAACGCCTCCAGCGCCTCATTGTCCGTCGCCGAACGATATTCGGCCCGGCCGATGTCGTGCAGCCAGGCGTGCTCCGGCCCGATGCCCGGATAGTCGAGGCCGGCCGAGATCGAATGTCCTTCGACGATGTTGCCGTCCTCGTCCTGCAGCAGATAGGTCCGGTTGCCGTGCAGCACGCCCGACCGGCCGCCCTTCAGCGACGCGGCGTGATCGGGCGTATCCAACCCATGGCCCGCCGCCTCGACCCCGATCAGCCGCACGCCCTCATCCTCGATGAAGGGGTGGAAGGCGCCGATGGCGTTCGATCCGCCGCCGATGCAGGCGACCACGGCCTCGGGCAGCTTGCCCATCTGGACGCGCGACTGGGCCTTGATCTCCTTGCCGATCACCGACTGGAAATCGCGCACCATGGCCGGATAGGGGTGCGGCCCCGCCGCCGTGCCGATGATGTAATAGGTGTCCGAGACATTGGTCACCCAGTCACGCATCGCCTCGTTCATCGCGTCCTTCAGGGTCGCGGCGCCGGCGGTGACCGGAAACACCTCGGTCCCCAGCAGGCGCATGCGGAAGACGTTGGGCTGCTGTCGCTCCACGTCCACCGCCCCCATATAGACGGTGCAGGGCAGGCCGAAGCGCGCGGCGACGGTGGCCGAAGCCACGCCGTGCTGGCCCGCGCCGGTCTCGGCGATGATGCGGGTCTTGCCCATGCGCCGGGCCAGCAGGATCTGGCCCATGCAGTTGTTGATCTTGTGCGCGCCCGTATGGTTCAGGTCTTCGCGCTTCAGCCAGATATTGGCCCCGCCGAAATGGTCGGTCAGCCGCTCGGCGAAATACAGCGGGCTTTCGCGACCGACATAGTGGGTCAGAAAGCCGTCCAGCTCGGCCTGAAAACTGGGGTCTGCCTTGGCCGCCTTATAGGCCGCATCCAGTTCGTGGATCAGCGGCATCAGGGTTTCGGCGACAAACTGCCCGCCATAGGGCCCAAACCGCCCCTTCGCGTCGGGCCAGGCGTAGGCGTTCGCCAGAGGGGCGGAATCGGCGGCTTGGAGAGGCGTCTGAGCGTTCACGGGTTCGACTTTCACGCGGGTAGGCGTCGTAATTACGACCGGCGCGCGTTTCGGATGAAGGCTGCGATCCGGCTGGCGTCCTTAACACCCGGCGCGCTCTCGACGCCAGAGGACACGTCCACCATCGGCGCGCCGGTGATCCGCAGCGCCTCGGCCACATTGTCCGGGTTCAGACCGCCCGCCAGGAACCACGGATGCCGGAACGCCCGTTCCGCCAGCAGGGTCCAGTCGAAAGCCACCCCATGTCCGCCGCTGTAGGTCGCGCCCTTGGGCGCCTTGGCGTCCAGCAGCAGATAGTCAGCCGCCGCCTCCATTACCTCCAGCCCGACCAGATCATCCGCGCCGGACACCCCTACCGCCTTGATTACAGGAATCTCGTAATCTGCCCGCGCATTGCGAACTTCAAGCGGCGTTTCCCGACCGTGCAACTGGATCATGTCAGGCTCAAGATCATGAACCAGGGCGTCCATCTCAGGACCGACCATATCCGCAAACAGCAGCACGGTCTTGGCCCGGCCGCGAGCCCGATCCACAAGCCGCTTCGCCAAGCTTGGTCCGGCGTATCGAGGACTGGCCTTCACCATCACGAAGCCGACGAAATCTGCCCCCGCATCCAGTGCGACGTCCAGGGTGTCCGGCGTGGTCAGGCCGCAGATCTTGATCTTGGTCGTCATAGGGAAACGACTTCAACATTTTTTAGCAGAGCAGCCGCAGCGAGATCCTTATCTAGCGTCGCCATGTCGTAGCCATGCCTCAACACCACGGCTAAGTGCAGGGCGTCAGGCGTCCTCAATCGAACCCCTTCGCGCAGCAGCAAGCGACAGCGCGAAAAATCCTGATCGTCCATGCGGCATTCTCCGCGACCTATGCGCCAGTCATCAAACGTGTTTTCGATTTGGTCACGTTTCGCGCTCTTCATGGCGCCAGACCTGACGCGCAACCCAAGGGCCGAACTAAACTCGGTCTCGGTCCACCGGCTGATCACGACATCCATCCTACGGATCAGCAGCGCCGCCGCCCACTCCGAATGAGCGTCCTGCACGAAGGCCGAAACGAGGACGCTTGTATCCAGATAAAGGGCCAAGATTCAGTCTTCGTCACGCATCTGACGAACCAGATCGACAGCGTTCAGTCCATCCGTGGGTTTGGCGCGGACGTGTCTGAACCAGTCCATATCGACGGTTCGAGGCGTCGGAACGACCTCCTGCGCCGGCTCCAGCCGCGCCACGGGCACGCCGCGTCGCGTGATGGTCACCGCCTCGCCCGCCAGCATGCGATCCAGCAGCTTGGGCAGGTTGTTCTTGGCTTCGGCGACGGAATAGCTGGACATGGCCATCAAGATAGCCATCCGCCGCATAATGTTCAATCAGCCGCCCGTCGGCTCCGCGAAGATCGACGCGATCTGCTCGGCGGTCAGCAGTCGCCATTCGCCGGGCGCCAGGTCGGGCGGCAAGACCAGTCCGCCCATCCGTTCGCGATGCAGGGTCTCGACGTGGTTGCCGACGGCGGCGAACATGCGCCGCACCTGGTGATACCGCCCCTCCGTCACCGTCAGCAGGGCCTCGGTCGGCGCCACGACCTCCAGCCACGCCGGGGCCAACGGCTTGTCCTCGCCTTCCAGCATCAGTTCGCCGGCGGCGAACAGATCGCCCTCGGTCCCGGCCAGCGGGCGCGCCAGCCCGGCGCGATAGACCTTGGCCACATGGCGTTTGGGCGAGATCACCCGGTGCAGCAGGTCCCCGTCATCGGTCAGCAGCAGGAGGCCCGAGGTCTGTTTGTCCAGCCGCCCTATGGTGGAGATGGCCGGATCGCGCCGACGCCACCGGTCGGGCAGGATGTCATAGACCAGCGCGCCCTCCTCCTTGTGCGAACAGGTCATGCCCAGCGGCTTGTTCAGCATCAGGACGAGGCCCGGCACGGGGTCCAGCGGCTCGCCGTCGATCTCCATCCGCTGGGTCAGTTCGGGCGTCACCGGGATGCGTTTGGACACATCCGTCAGATCCGCCCCGTCCAGCACGATCCCGCCCGCCTTGGCCATCCGCGCCATCTCGGCCCGCGAGCCATAGCCCATCGACCCCAGCAGGCGGTCGACGCGGGATGTGGGGATCTTGGCCATATCTTTCGTCATCCTCCGGCGAGCGCAGCGAGACCGGGGGACCCAGCGGCGCGCGCGAGCGCGAACCTGTCGCGACGTTGCTTCTCGACCATCAGTATAGCTGAGCCATCGCCTTCGGCGCCGCTGGGTTCTCCGGTCTGCGCCGCAAGCGGCTTGCCGGAGAATAACGAAACGAAGATCACTTCACCGCCTCGAACAGCTTGTAACCGCCCGCCTCCGCGACCAGCCGCACGCGCTTGAACGCCGCATTCAGTTCCGCCTCATAAGGCAGGTGCCGGTTGGCCACGATCCAGGCGACGCCGCCCTTCTTCAACAGCTCGGCGGCCTTGCGGATGAAGGCCTGACCCAGCCGCCGGTCCTCGGCGCCGCCGTCGTGGAAGGGCGGGTTCGAGACCACGAAATCCTTGTCGCCCTTGCCCTCCAGCGTCCGGGCGTCGGACCACCAGACCTTGGCCCGTTCGTCCCGGATGTTCTCGCGCGCGGCGCGGATGGCGCGGCGGTCCAGATCGACCAACTTCAGCTTGGTCACGGCGGGCGACCGCAATACGACCGTCGCCAACGCCCCATAGCCGCAACCCAGATCGACCCCCTCGCCCTTCATCGGCGGCAGATGCTGGGCCAGCAGGGCCGAACCCGGATCGATCCGGTCCCAGGCGAAGATTCCAGGCTGGGACCAGGCTTCCAGGCCCGGCACGATCTGCGGCCCGCCGGCCTGGATCGCCTCGTCGAGTCCTTCCACCCTTTCGGGGCGGATGACGGTGCATCGGCGGTGGTGCGCCTTGGCCGTCTCGGCGACCTCCAGGCCGAACGCCTTCAACTCCTTGCCCAGGCGCGACCCGCCCTTGTCCTTGGGCGCCATGACGTCCAGCCGCCCGCCGACATTCAGCGCTCTCAGCGCCAGGGCCAGGACATAGCGCCGCTCCAGCACGCCGGGCGGGGCGTAGATCATCACCGTATCGGCCGAACCGGGCGTCTGAGCCTCCAGCGCGGCCGAATCCGGGATCAGGGGTGAGGTCTGGGTGGCGCCGCCTGGTGGGTCGAAGACGACCGGCGGCCGGCCATAGAGAAGCGTGGCCATGCCTCAGAACCCCATTTGCAACAGCGCCAGCCCCACGACCCCGACCACGATCCGCCACCAGGCGAACACGCCGAAGCCGCGACGCGACACGAAGTCCAGCAGGAACCGCACCACCGCCAGGGCCGAAATGAAGGCCACCACGAAGCCCACGGCGATCAGGCCTACATCGCTGAAATCCAGCGTCTTGTGGTTCTTCAGCAGGTCGTAGGCGACCGCCGCGCCCATGGTCGGAAGCGCCAGAAAGAAGCTGAACTCGGCCGCAGAACGCTTGTCGGTCTTCAGCAGCAGGCCGCCGGCGATGGTGGCCCCCGATCGCGACACGCCGGGGATCATGGCCAGACACTGGAACAGGCCGATCAGGAAATAGATCCGCATCGGATAGGCCTCGGCGTCCAGCCATTTCGGCTTCTTGTCCATCCGGTCCAGCGCCAGCAGGATCAGCCCGCCCACGATCAGGGCGATGCAGATCACCTGAGGCGTTTCGAACAGCACCCCCTTGATGAAGTCATAGGCCAGGAAACCGATGACCACGGCCGGGGCGAAGGCGACGAGCAGGCCGATCAGGAACCGCCGCGCCTCGGGGTCGAACGGCCAGCGCGTCGCCAGTGTCCACAGCCGTTTGAAATAGACGCTGACGATGGCCAGCAGGGCGCCCAGCTGGATCACGATCTCGAACGTCTTGCCCGCGCTTTCGAACCCCATGAAATGGCCCAGCAGCAGCATATGGCCGGTGGAGGACACGGGAATGAACTCGGTCAGCCCCTCGACCAGACCCAGGATGATGGCCGCCAACCAGTCCGACATGGAAAACCCCGAAAACCAAAGCGCCGGGATCGCCGCGCGCCCGGATGTCTTCCCCTAGAGCATGATCGTTTCGGACGGAACGACCCCTTTGGGCCAGCGGTTGGCTTTCGGCCACGATTGCGCGAGAAGAAGCCGACAATGACGACGCCCGCACCCGCCCCCCTCGAAGACGCCCATCTCGCCACCCGGCGCATCACCCGGCTGTCGGTCGGGGTCGCGGTGGTGTTGATCGCGTTGAAGGCGTTCGCCCTGGGCGCCTCCGGCTCGGTCTCCATCCTGGCCAGCCTGGCGGATTCGGCGCTGGACCTCGCAGCGTCCCTGACCACCTTCTTCGCCGTGCGCTGGGCCGCCGCCCCGCCGGACGAGGATCACCGCTACGGCCATGGCAAGGGCGAGGCGCTGGCCGCCCTGGTCCAGGCCGGGCTGGTGTTCGCCTCGGCCGTCTTTATCGGGTGGGAGGGGCTGCAGCGCATCTTCGATCCCCGCCCGGTCACCGCCGGCGCCTGGGCCGTGGGGGTCATGGTCGCGGCCATGGCCATCACCGGCTGGCTGGTGTGGATGCAGACCCAGGCGCTGAAGAAGACCGGCTCCCTGGCCGTCGCCGGCGACCGCGCCCACTACGCCGCCGACCTGGCGGCCAACGCCGTCGTGCTGATCGGGGTGGCGTCCGGCGCCTTCCTGGGCGCGCCGGGGCTGGATGCGGCGGCCGGCGTGGTCGTCGCCGTCTGGCTGTTCTGGGGCGCGACCGGGATGTTGCGGGCCGCCGCCGACCATCTGCTGGACCGCGCCGCGCCCCAGGCCGACCGCGCCGCCGTCACCCAGGCCGTGCTGGCCGATCCGCGCGTCACGGGCGTGCATCAGTTGCGGACCCGCATGGTCGGGCCGGTCATGATGATCCAGATGCACGTCGATCTGGACGGCGCACTGACGCTGGACGCCGCCCACGCCATCGTGGTCGAGGCCGAACGCCGGGTGCTGGCGCGGTTTCCCGGCGCCGACATCCTGATCCACGCCGATCCGCGCGGACGGCCGCAGGCGACGCTCCCCGCGTCGCCCGATCCAGCTGCCGAGACGCCGGCGGATGCCCCGAATGCGGCCCCCGCCGCCCCGGTCGCCAAGGGCCCGTGGTCGTAAGGCGGTAAACGCCGATTTAACAGGTCGGGGCGCATCACCCCCTGATGGCCGACCCTTGCGTTCTCTTCCACTTCGCCTTCCAGCCCGCCTCTCGCGCCGCGCGTCTGGCGCTGGGCGAGGCGCGGATCGAATGGACGGATACGCCGGTCCGTCCGTGGGAGGAGGACTGCCCGGTCAACGACTTCAACCCGTCGGGTCTGCCGCCGGTGGTGCAGACGACCGACCGTGGGCGCCCGCTGACCCTGTGCGAACTGCCCGCCGTCCTGGGCTGGATCGAGGATCAGCAGAAGGGGCCGCTGCTGCTGCCCGCCGACGCCGGCGAACGGGCCGAGGCCCGCCGCCTGACCGGCTGGTTCGAGCGCCGCTTCATGGACGAGGTCGACGCCGTCCTGCTGCACGAGCGGATGGAGAAGCCCCTGCTCAAGCTGGGTCCGCCCGAGGCCCGCGCCCTGCGCGACGGCCGCGACGCCCTGAAATTCCACCTGGCCATGCTGGAGGACCTGATCGCCGCCCGCGACTGGCTGGCCGGCCGTCGCTTGTCCCAGGCCGACCTGATCGCCGCGGCCCACCTGTCGGTGCTGGACTATTTCGGCGAAATCCAGTGGAAGACCTGGCCCGGGCTGAAAACCTGGTACTCCAAGCTCAAATCCCGCCCCTGCTTCCGCCCCCTGCTGGTGGACCGCTTCGTCGGCGTCCCGCCGTCGGCGTGGTATGCGGATTTGGATTTCTAAAGCTGCAGTTGGCTACCGCATTGATTGAAAGAATAAAAAAGCGTTAACGCTTGGAAACTATACAAGCGACACTATATCGTGATTCAACCCTGGGGAGGACACGTTGGCTAGATGCACCGCACCAATAAGAGGGCATACTGGGGGTGGCGCAGCAAGCTGTCCCGCCTGTAGCAGCCGGTATGGTCGCGGCTCTAGCTGGGGGTATTCGCCGTCATATTCATCGCCGTCTTACTCGCCTCCAGCCACCTCGTCGTCAGGCGGAGGCAGCGGGCGAAGCACCGGCGGGGCTAGCAAGACCTCTAAACCCCGCTGGGCGCGAGCTGGCTCAGCCGTTTGGTACACACCTGCCGAGGTGCTTGAGCTCGAACCCGCACGAGCGCACGTCGAACAGCGAGCGACCGTTCCTGACCTTCGCGACGTATTCCTCTGCCACGCGTGGGACGACAGAAACGGAGCCGCTCAAGAGTTGCACGATCTGCTTGAGGCTCGCGGCGTGAGGGTCTGGTTTAGCCAGAAGGACATCCCGCTCGGAACGCCGTTCATGCGCGAGATCGACAGGGGACTAGCGAAGTCCCGCGTTGGCATCGTTTTGGTGACGCCAAGTTTTCTCAAACGCATCAAGAGTGAGGGAGTCGCTGACAAAGAGCTCTCCGTACTTCTCCATCGCGGCGCTATCGTACCCATCATCCACGGGGCCTCTTTCGACGAGTTGAACAACGAAAGTCCCATGCTGGCTTCTCGAGCCGGCCTCAACACCGAAGACGGATCGATGAGCGAAATCGCGACAAAGCTAGCTGATCTTGTCGCTGTATAATTGATGATACCATTGCCAAACTAAGAGGTGCTTCATGGCCAACATGTTCAAAAAGGGCGACATCGTCCAACTGAAGTCAGGCGGGCCAGCGATGACCGTCGATGCAGTTCCAGGCATAGATCCGAAGTTCAAGCACAAACCCGAGGGCGCCAAAAGGGACGACTATCACTGTGAATGGTTCAAGGGTGCTACAGCGGCCCGGGGCGATTACTCGGAGCATCTACTTCAGCCCTACGTCGCCCCTGTGAAGAAATGACGCTCGACGAGGCTGCGCAATGGATGCTGGAACGCTACGAGGCAGAGCGCTTCCTGTATCAGGAGGCAGCGGCTTCGCACTTGCTCCATCTCCACGATGAAGCCCTTGCCTATTACGACGCCAGCGGCAACGTCTGTGTCGGCAAGGGTGTGCTCGCCATCTTCAACAGGCTGATACCCGACGCGGTATATGAACGCGGGGAAAAATTCTGGCGCGACCGGCTCTCGACGGACCAGCCGGGAAGGCAGCAATAACAGCTGCTTTGCCGCGTCAAATCTCGACAATCAGCTCCCGGATCTGGACGCTGTTGATGGCCGCTACGATCGAATAAGGTTCTCGGCCTCTTCCACCAGCATTCGCGCCTTCAAGACGTCTCAGCGCACTCGTGCTATCCCCCGCCCCGTGTCCGACCGCCTGAAAACCTTCATCCGCCAGCGCGCGGCCGAGCTCGGCTTCGATGTCTGCCGGTTCGCCTCGGCCGCCGACGCCTGGCCGGCGGGCGAGCGGCTGCGGCGCTTCGTGGACGAGGGCCGGCACGGCGACATGGAATGGATGGAGACGACGCTGGATCGCCGCCAGCATCCCACCGCCATGTGGGACGAGGCGCGGACCGCCATCGTCCTGGGCATGAACTACGGCCCCGAGGAGAACCCGCTGGACCAGCTGGCCGACCGTTCGGCCGGATACATCTCGGTCTATGCGCGCGGCGACGACTATCACGAGGTCATCAAGGGCCGGCTGAAACAGCTGGCGGGTCAGATCGCGGCCCGCAACGGGGCCGACATCAAGGTCTTCGTCGACACCGCCCCCCTGATGGAAAAGCCGCTGGCCCAGCGCGCCGGCCTGGGCTGGCAGGGCAAACACACCAATCTGCTGAGCCGCACCCACGGCAACTGGCTGTTCCTGGGCACCATCCTGACCGCCGCCGAGATCGAGCCGGACGCCGCCGAGACCGAACACTGCGGCCGCTGCACCGCCTGTCTAGACGCCTGTCCGACCAAGGCCTTTCCCGCCCCGTTCCAGCTCGACGCCCGGCGCTGCCTGTCCTACCTGACCATCGAGTTCGCCGGGCCCTGGCCAGTCGAGTTCCGCACCCTGACCGGATCGCGCATCTATGGCTGCGACGACTGTCTGGCCGTCTGTCCTTGGAACAAGTTCGCGCAAGAAGCGCGCGAGATCCGGCTTTTGCCGCGCGAGGCCTTCGAGAGCCCGCGCCTGCATGACCTTCTGACGCTGAACGACGCCGCCTTCCGCGCCCTGTTCACCAAGAGTCCGGTCAAGCGGATCGGCCGCGACCGCTTCCTCAGGAACGTTCTCTACGCCGTCGGCAACTCAGGCGACCCGACCCTGATCGAACCGACCCAGGCCCTGCTGGCCGACCCCTCGCCCCTGGTGCGCGGCGCCGCGGTCTGGGCGCTGTGGCGGCTGATGCTACCCGCCCAGTTCGCGACCCTTGCCGAGACTACCACAGAGACCGACCCCCAGGTCTTGGCCGAATGGCGACAGGCGAAAACGCCTCAACCCGCATAATCGCCGCGACGAACCGCAGCGATTTCAACATCCTGAAGACGACCAGCGACCGCTACCCTATCGCCCTCGCACGCTGAGCTATACTGCCCGCCTGGTCTTTGACATTCGCCGCAGAACTGCAAACCACTCGCAAAAACCTGCAGAAAAGTGCACTCAAAAAAACTGCAATGCACTTTGCGTCTCCCCATGAAAGGGGGAGGGGGAGCGCGTAGCGGTGGAGGGGCTCTTGACGTCCCACAGGCGCCTGCGATGCGGCGCACAGCCCCTCCGTCACGGCGCCAAGCGGCGTCGCGCCACCTCCCCCGCTTCGCTGGGAGGAGCCAATCGGCCTCACCCCATCGCCGTGCCCGCGCCCGATCCGCCGCCCGGCACCTTGGCCACGTCCAGCAGCTTCAATCGGAAGATCAGCACGGAGTTGGCCGGAATCTTGGGATTGCCCTGCTCGCCATAGCCTAGCTCCGGCGGGACATAGAGCAGCCATTCGTCGCCCACGCGCATCTTCTGCAGCGCCTCGGTCCAGCCCTTGACCACCTCCTCGGGCGTGAACACCGCCGGAGCCCCACGCGCGAACGAACTGTCGAACACGGTGTTGTCGACCAGCTTGCCCTCGTAATCGACCTTGACCAGGTCGTTGCGGTCCGGGCTGGCGCCGCCCGCCGGGCCGGACTGGACCACCTTGTACTGCAGGCCGCTGGGCAGGGTCTGGACGCCTTCGGCCTTGGCGTTCTTCTCCATGAAGGCGGCCGCCTCGGCCTTGCCCGCATTGGGATCGACCGGCTCGGCCCGGCCGCAGCCCGCCAGCATCACCGCAGCAAGCAGCGCCGCCCTACCCCATCCGAAGTTCATAGCCGCGTTCCTTCAAGGCCTCGCCGATCTCGTCGGCGTGGGCGCTATCGCGCGTTTCGACCATGATGTCGAACTCGGCGCCCTTGGCCGGCACGTCCAGGGCCAGACGGTTATGGACCACGTCGATGATGTTGCCGCCCAGGCCCCCGATCACCGCCGCCATGGCCGACAACATCCCCGGACGGTCGTCGCCGAGAATGCGATAGACCAGCAATCTCCGCTCACGGACCATCTCGCGGTTCAGCACCACGGCCAGCATCCGCGCGTCGATGTTGCCGCCGGTCAGTTCGATGCCGATCTTCATGCCCTTGAAGGCCTCGGGGTTGGCCAGCATGGCGGCCAGACCGCCCGCGCCCGCGCCCTCGCAGACCGTCTTCTCCAGGGTCGCCATATAGGAGACGCCGCGTTCGAAATCGGCCTCCTCGCAGACATAGACCTGGTCGATCAGGTCATTGGCCAGGCCGAAGGGGATGTCTCCCACCGCCTTGATGGCGATGCCCTCGGCGATGGTCTGGCCGGTGCAGACCGGCGGCAGGCCCGCCCGTTTGGCGGTGAATGACGGATAGCGGGCCGCCTCGACCCCGAACACCTTGATCCCCGGCTTCATCGCCTTGGCCGCGATGGCCGTGCCCGCGATCAGGCCGCCGCCCCCGATCGGCACGATCAGGGCGTCGACCTCTGGCGCATCCTCCAGGAACTCGATGCCGCAGACGCCCTGGCCCGCCACAATCCCTTCGTCGTCGAAGGCCGAGACGAAGACATAGCCTTTCTCGGCCTCCAGCCGCTTGGCCTCTTCGGTCGAGCCGGTGAAGTCCAGCCCGTGGATCACCACAGTCGCCCCGTGCGAACGGGTGCCGTTGATCTTGGCGAAGGGAGTGCCCTCGGGCATGACGATGGTGACGGGCACGCCCAGCCGGCCGCCGTGATAGGCCAGGGCCTGGGCGTGGTTGCCGGCGCTGGCCGCCACCACCCCGCGCCTGCGCTCGTCGGCGTTCAGCAGCAGCAGGCGGTTCAGCGCCCCGCGCTCCTTGAAGCTGCCGGTGAAGTGCAGATTGTCGAACTTGACCCAGACCTCGGCCCCGGTCAGCTGCGACAGCCGGCGGGAATAGCGGGTCGGGGTGTGGTCGACCTGGCCCGCGATGCGGGCGCGGGCGGCTTGGATGTCGGCGAAGGTGACGGTCATGCGGCCTGTTTCGCGCGTTGTCGGGCCCCGGTCCAGAGCCGGGGCGTCTTGACCGTGGATGTCGCCCCTTGGGTCGTGCGATAGTGGCGCGGGTCGTTCCCCGCGACCCGTCGCTTTCGGAGGAAAAGCCCATGTCCCCCCGTCTCACCGTCGCCGCCACCGCCGTTGCGGGCCTGGCCCTGACCGCGCTCGCCGCCTGCGCCCCTACCGTTGGCGGCGGCTTGCCCGGCGTCGGCCCCGCCGCCTTCGCCGAATCGGACTTCGCCTGGTCCCAGACGCCCGGCCCCAACGCGATCCAGGGCCAGATCGCCTTCGCCCAGGACGGCAAGGCCTTCGCCTGCGTCGGCAATGTGGGCCTGACGCCCGACACTCCCTATACCCGCGCCCGCTTCCGCACCCTGTACGGCTCGACCGAGCGGGCCGCCGTGCCGGCCGCCGTGGTCCGCGCCCGCACCGTGGCCGACGCCAACGCCAACTACGTCACCTATGTCCGCGACACACAGTGCCGGGCCGGCCGGTTCCAGTTCGACGGCCTGCCGGACGGCGGCTGGTTCGTGATCGCGCCGGTCAAGGCCGATGGCGACCCCATCGTCCTGATGCGCCGTGTCCAGACGCGCGGCGGCCGAGTGGTGTCCCTCACCCTGTGATTCCATCGCCGCGTGTCACGAAGATGGCGACCCCGGTAACGCGGGTCGCCATCTTCTGGCCGCGAGCGACCCGGAGGGGTTAGGGCTTCTGTGTGCCAGTCGGGGGAGCGTCTTCTTTGTCCCAACACAACATCATCGGCTCCGAGGCCTTCACGCGCGGGCCGTCGGTCATCATCCGCAAGTACAAGTCTGGCGGCATGCGCCGCCGCCGCGCCAAGACAGTGGCCACCTTCATCGCCGGAGCTGCCGCCATGCTGACGGCCGGGCTGATCGCCGCGGCCGCCATCTACGGCCCCGCCCTGGCGAGCTGAGGCTAAAGGCCCGACCGAAGCGTCAGGCCAGCCAGACCATCATCCGCGTGTCCGCCTCGGCCGCCCGCGCGCGGCTCCAGGCGCGGCGCGTCTCGCCGGTGTAGAGGAAGCCGGCCTTTTCCAGCACCCGGCCCGAGCCGGATTGTCGGCGAAATGGCCAGCGACCAACGCACGACGCTTCCACCTGCGGCTGGCCCAAAGCAGGGCGGCGTCCAGCGCCTCGGTGGCGAAGCCCCGACCCCAATACTCCCGCCCGATCCAATAGCCTGTCTCCGGCACGCGATCCTCGCCCTCGAACAGGCCGATCACGCCGATGGGACCGGCGTCCTCGTGATCGATGACGAAGGTGTTGGCCCGCGCCGGGTCTTGGGATGCGACCTGCAGCACGAAGTCGTCGGCGTCGCGAACCCGGAACGGGTGCGGCATCCGCTTGGTCATGCGCGCGATGTCCAGATCGTTGGCCAGGGCGCCGATGCGCGGCGCATCCTGGGGCGCGGGCGCACGCAGCACCAGGCGCCGCGTCTCGACGACGGGGGAGGTTTCAATGACGCACATGGCGATCGCCTCATTCTCTCGACCATCTCCTTGAAGGGCTCGGACGGTCTTCGAGGCGGGGAACGCAAACGGGGAGCCTGGTGATCCAGACTCCCCGCGGAATATTTCCCTGGTCCGGATCGGCTGCTGTCGTGAGCAACGCGATCCGGTGAAATCCCAGCTCGCGTTACTCGGCGGCCATCGCCACTTGGGCGTCGTCGTTCGCCGCGAGAATCGACACGTAACAACGGCCGCCACGTTTGGTCGTGAACTTCACCGCGCCCGGGGTCAGGGCGAACAGGGTGTGGTCGCGGCCCATGCCGATGTTCTCACCCGGGTGGAAGGTGGTGCCGCGCTGACGCACGATGATGTTGCCGGCCAGCACGCGCTCGCCGCCGAACTTCTTCACGCCGAGGCGCTTCGACTCGGAGTCGCGACCGTTGCGCGACGAACCACCGGATTTCTTGTGAGCCATCTTGCCGCTCCGTACTTTCTTGGTGCGCTACCGGCCGTTCGGCCTACTTGAGCGCGTCCGCAACTTAGGTCTGGCGCCGTGAAGCGCCGGTGAATGTCTTAGGCTTCGTCGCCGGCGGCTTCAGCCTTGGGCGCGGCCTTCTTCTTGGCCGGGGCCTTCTTGGCGGGAGCCGAGCTCTCGACCACGACGCCCTTGACCTCGGCGCCGTCCACGTCGGTCACGACCGTCTCGGTCGAACCCAGCGAAGAGGTCGCGCCGCGCGTGGCCAGGTTGCGGGCTCGCAGGTTGATCTCGGCCTTGGTGGTCAGATCGACCGTGCCGTCCCACTTGGCGGTCTCGCCGGCGCCTTCGATGCCGGTGATGCGCAGGACCGATTCCATCTGGCGATGGCCGTTGGTGCGGCGATAGCCCTGACGACGGGTCTTCTTGAAGATCTTGATCTTCTCGCCCTTGCGGGTCTCGACCAGGGTCGCGCCGACGAAGGCGCCGTCGATCAGCGGGGCGCCCAGGGTCACGCCCTTGTCGCCGCCCAGCATCAGGACGCTGTCGAACTTCAGCTCAGCGCCGGCGTCGCCGTCGAGCTTTTCGACGACGATGGTGTCGCCCGGTTGGACCCGGTACTGCTTGCCGCCGGTCTTGATCACCGCGTACATGTTGAAGCCTCAGCGCAAACGCAAAAAAAGATACGCCCCCCGGAGATACCCCCGGCGGCGAAGAGCGGCGACATATACGGAAGGGTGTTCGAGAGTCAACGCCGAACCCAGCGGAAATTCAGCCCCGCCCGGATTATACCTCGTCGTCGCGGCCCGATGACCTCAGTCCCGGCGCCCTCAGTCCAGAGCGCAAACGTCGGGCAGGCCGCGCAGCGCGCCGGCGTGGTCCAGGCCGTAGCCGACCAGGAAACGGTTGGGCGCCTCCCAGCCGACGAAGTCGGGTTCGGGCGCGCGCGGCTTTGGCCAGGGCTTGCGGGCGAAGACGCAGGTCAGGACCTCGGACGCCCCGCCCTCCCTGGCGATGCGGACCGCCTCGGCCAGGGACAGGCCGGTGTCGAACACGTCGTCCAATATAAGGACCCGCCGGCCCGCGATGGGGCGCTGGAACGGCGCGTAGACGTCGATCTTGCCCCGGCTGGACTGTTCGTCGCCATAGGAGGCCAGCCACAGGGCGTCGAAGCGGACGTTGCGGCCGACGCGGGCCAGGGCGCGGGTCAGATCGGCGGCGAACCACAGGCCGCCGGTCAGCAGGACGGCGGCCACCGTCTCGTCGTCGATCACGGGCGCGATTCGCTGGGCCAGTTCGGCGACGATGCGGGCGACATCGGCCTCGGGCAGGAGAACGGTCGGCGTCGGGGAGGGATCAGCCATGATGCGAGGCCGATACCGCCTGGCCATGGGACTTGTCCACCGCCGGCGTGTCGACGGCCGCGCCAGCCGGGCGCGCCTCGACCGGGGCGGCGTGCGACGTATCGGCGCCGGGCGCGGTCGCCGAGCGCAGACCATGCGAGGCGGCGCCCTGCCCCGTCGGGGCGGCGGAAGGCGACGCAGGGCTGGCGGCCGGCTGCGGCGCTGCAGACTGCGGATGATCGCCAGACGGCTTGGCGGGCGCGGGCGGCGGGGCGAAGTCCACGCCAATGCCTGCGCCGTGTCCGCCCGGATCAGGGATCAGGACGGCGAACCCCTGGACCTTGCCTGGCAGGACCGGCGGTCCCTCCATCTTGACGATCTTGGAGCCGACCTCGGCGCCTTGGGCGTCCAGCAGGGCGACGCGAATGGGGGGCGCCACGATCTCGGCGTCGCGCACGTTGCGCACCGCGCCGGACACCAGAACCATGCCCGGCCGGTTCGGCGCCGACTTCGCGGTCAGGGCCTCGAAGTCCAGGCCCACCACATTGACCGGGGCGCCGACCATCGCATAGGCCGAGGCGGCGCGGGGGAAGACCTGAACGATCTGGACCCGAAACACGAGGGCCGCCGCGATCAGGCCGATGAAGACCGCCGCGAGCCCGGCCCAGACCACCCCGTGGGCGGCCGCGCGCCGCAGCTTCTTCTGACGTTCGGCGCGGGCGCGAAAGGCGCGGGGTAACTCCGGCGCGGGCGTCTCGGCCAGACTGGGGGCCTCGGGCTCCGGCTCGGGCGCCGGCGTAGGGGCCAGGGGGGCGGAGACCTCGGGCGTCAGCGTCAGTTCCAGCGGTTCGTCAGGCGTCGCGCGCCACACCTCGCCGCACGACTGGCAGCGCACCTTGCGGCCTTCCGGCCCCACGGCGTCGTCCCTGATGAAATAGCTGGTGGCGCAGGCCGGGCAGGTCAGTATCATGTGGCTGACTGCGAGGCTGTCGCCCCCTCCCGTAAGGCGCGACGTCGCGCCCCTGTTCCTGAAACCCGTCATCCCATGCCGTCCGCCGAACCCGCCCTCATGACCGAGACCGTGCGCCTGTCGGGCGTCGGCTTCGGCTATGCGGGCGCGCCCGACGTATTGCGGGACGTTAACCTCATTTTGCCGCGCGGCTCTTTCCACTTTCTTACCGGCCCGTCCGGGGCGGGCAAGTCCTCGCTGCTGCGCCTGCTGACCCTGGCGGACCGTCCGCTGCGAGGCGGTCTTCGCCTGTTCGGGGCCGATGTCACCCATATCGATCGGCGCGACATCCCCGCCTTTCGTCGCCGCATGGGGGTGGTGTTCCAGGATTTTCGCCTGCTGGACCATCTGTCGGCCTTCGACAACGCCGCCCTGCCCTTGCGGCTGGCGGGGGGCGCCGAAGCCGATTACGCCGCCGATGTGGAGGAGATGCTGAAATGGGTGGGCCTGGGCCGTCGCATGGACGCCCGCCCCCCGGCCCTGTCCGGCGGCGAGAAGCAGCGGCTGGCCATCGCGCGCGCGGTGATCGCCCGGCCCGGCCTGATCGTGGCTGACGAACCGACCGGCAGCGTCGATGCGGTGATGGCCGACAAGCTGCTGCGCCTGTTCCAGTCTCTGAACAAACTGGGCGCCACGGTGCTGATCGCCAGCCACGACCAGGGGCTGGCCGAACGCTCGGGCGCGCGCGTCCTGCGGCTGGAGGGCGGGCGGCTGCACGAGCCGGGGCGGGCCGCCGCATGATCCGCCTTTCGGATTTCAGCCTGACCAGCCGCCGGCCCGGTCTGTTGCCGCCCGCCGCCGCAGGCGAGCCGTGGCTGATGACGGTGATCGCCGTGCTATGTTTCCTGGCCTGTCTGGCCGCCGTGGCCGCCTCCGCCGCAGACCGCGCCGCCCACGGCTGGGCGCGCCAACTGGGCGCCGAGGCCACCGTCCAGGTGCGCCCCCGCGTCGGCGAGACCGGCGACACCGCCGCCGCCCGCGCGGCCGAGACCCTGTCGGGCGTCGCCGGGGTGGAGGAGGCCGCCGCCCTGGACCGCAAGGCGGCCGAGGATCTGCTGCGTCCCTGGCTGGGGGATGCGGTCCTGCCCGACCTGCCCCTGCCGCATCTGGTCACCGTGCGGCTGAACCCCCAGGCCCCCGCCAGCGCCGTCACCCTGAGCCGCGCCTTGGCCGAGGCGGGCCTGGACGCCACGGTCGACGACCACAGCCTGTGGCGCGGCGAGGTGGAGCGTTCGGCCAATCTGATCACCGTCCTGGCCGGGGCCGCCTTCCTGGCCACGGCCCTGGCTGCCGCCGCCGCCATCGCCTACGCCACCCGCGCAGGCCTGGCCGCCGGGCGGGACGTGATCCAGACCCTGAGCCTGAACGGGGCGACGGACGGACGGATCGCCAGCCTGTTCCAGCGCCGTTTCGGTCTGCTGGCCGCCGCCGCCGGCGCCATAGGGGCGGGCCTGGCCGCGATCTTGGTTGCTTTGCTGCGGCTGCTGGGCGGGTCGGGCGGCCTGACGGCGGCGCTGCCCGTGGCGTGGGGCGACCTGTTGCTGCTCTCGCCATGCCCGCTGCTGGCGGCTACGGTTGCGGTTCTGGCCGCGAGATTCGCCGCCATGCGGGTGTTGGCTTCGGGCGCGAGCGGGGGGGACGCATGAGACTGTTGAGCGTCGTCTTCATCGCCGGCCTGATCTGGCTGGTCGGACTGTTCGCCTTCGCCCACCGTGTGCGCGAACTGACGCCCGCCGAGGATCCCGCCCGCGCCGACGCCATCGTGGCGCTGACGGGCCCGTCGTCCGAGCGCGTCAACGCCGCCATCCGCCTGCTGGAACAGGGCAAGGGCGAGCGGGTGCTGATCTCGGGCGTCAACCGCGAGGTGCGCCGCCGCGAGCTGCGCGAACTGACGCCCGGCTCCAGCCGCCTGTTCAACTGCTGCGTCGATCTGGGCTTCGAGGCCGAGGATACGGTCGGCAACGCCCAGGAGATCGCCGCCTGGGCGCGGTCGAAGGGCTATCGCAGCCTGATCGTGGTGACGTCCGACTATCATATGCCGCGCTCGCTGGTGGAGATTCGGGGCCAGTTGCCGGGGGTCAAGCTGACGCCATACGCCGTCTCGACCCCATCGCTGGACAACGCGCGCTGGTGGCGGGCGGCGGTGACGGCGCGGCGCATGACGCTGGAATATATGAAATACCTGGCCGTCCTGGGGCGCGAAGGCCTGCGTCGCCTGACCCGCGAGCAGCCCGCCGCCGCCGCGACGCCCGTTTCCGCCGCCGAAGAAAAGGCCCCCGCTTAGGTGACTATGCTGCGCTCCCTCCTGTTCACCGTCTGGCTGTATCTGTCGATGCCGGTCTTCGCCGTCGGCCTGTCGCCGGCGCTTCTGATGCCGCATGGGTTCGCCATGGGCGTCATCCAGATGTGGGCCAAGTCGGTGCTGTTCGGCCTGCGCTGGATCGCCGGGGTTAGGGTGGAGTTCCGGGGGCTGGAGAACTGTCCGTCGGGCGCCGCACTGGTCGCCTCCAAGCACCAGGGGATGCTGGATATCGTCGCCCTGCTGGCGGTGCTGCCCGACGCCTGCTTCGTCATGAAGAAGGAGCTGATGCCCCTGCCCTTCTTCGGCTGGTTCGCCTGGAAGGCCAAGATGATCGCCGTGGACCGCGCTGGTCACGCCAAGGCGCTGAAGGACATGACCCGCCAGGCCAAGGACCGTCTGTCCGAAGGCCGCCAGATCGTCATCTTCCCCGAGGGCACGCGCAACGACCCCGGCGTGCCGGGCGACTACAAGCCCGGCGTCGCCGCCATCTATCGCGATCTGGAAGGCCCCTGCTGGCCCGTGGCCACCAACTCGGGCGTTCACTGGCCGGCCCACGGCTTTCGCCGCAATCCCGGGGTGGTGGTGTTCGAATTCCTGGACCCCATCCCCGCCGGCCTGAAGCGCGGCGCCATGATGGCGTTGCTGGAAAGTCGCATCGAAACGGCGTCGTTGGGGTTGTTGAAGCCAAACGGCCGGCCCGAGCGTATCGGGTGATCTGAACTACAATCGAGGAACTTCCATGTCCCTGCGCTTCCTGGCCATGACGGCCGCCATCGCCGCAACGGCCTTAGCCGGTTCCGCCTTCGCGCAGTCGCAGCCCTACGAACAGGTCCGGCCCGCCGCCGAAGGCTGGACCGTCGATCTGGGGGCGGGGGTGCTGTATCGTAACGACAGCAATGGCGACACCGGCTCCAAGACCACGGTCGCGCCCTGGATTTCGGCCAACTATCGCGACATCGTCTATCTGACGCCGATCGACGGTCTGGGCTGGAATGTGGTCAAGACCGACGATTTCCGCGCCGGGGTGCAGGTTCGCCCGCGCTTCTCGGCCGATGATATCGAGGGGCTGGCGCTGGACAGGCCTGGCTTCGGCGCCGATCTGGCCGCCTACGCCTTCAAACGCCTGCCAGGCAACGTCGTCGTCGGCGGCCGCATCAGCCGCGACATCAGCGACGTCAGCGAGGGCACCGAATACTACGCCTCCGTCGGCCATCAGCGGGTGACGCCGGTCGGGCTTCTGAACGCCTCGGTCTATGTGCGCGGCGGCGACGCCAAACTGGCCGACGCCTACTATGGCGTCAGCCCCTCGGAAGCGACGGCCAACGGCATCGCCGCCTATTCGCCGGGCGGCGGCCTGCAGGGCGCCGGCGCCAGTCTGATCCTGCTGGTTCCGATCGGCGACAAGTGGGGCGCTGGCGGCCTGCTCAACTATGAACGTCGGCTGGGCGACGTCGCCGACAGCCCCCTGTCCAGGAATGACGACGCCATCCGCACCGGCGTCTTCATCGCCCGTCGCTTCGGCGGCTGACGACGAAAAGGCGGCGACCGATCAGGTCGCCGCAAACTCGCTCATGGCGTCGATCACGGCGCGGTTCTGATCTTCCGTGCCGATCGTGATGCGCAGGCCCTGGGGCAGGCCATAGCCGCCGACCGGGCGGACGATGATGCCCTTTGTGTTCAGATAGTCGTTGGCGGCGGCGGCGCGGTCGGCGGCGTCGAACAGCACCAGGACGAAGTTGCCGGCGCTGGGCAGGACCTCGAAGCCGAAGCCGCGCAGGGCCTGGGTCAGGCGCGGCTTCCACGTCGTGATCAGCTCACGCGACGCCTCCTGGTGCGCCGTGTCGGACAGGGCGGCCGTCGCCGCCTCCAGCCCCGGAACCGAAACGTTGAATGGCAGGCGGATGCGGTCAATGGCCTCGGCCACCGCGACAGGCGCATAGCCGAAGCCGATGCGTAAGCCCCCCAGGCCGTGGATCTTGGAGAAGGTGCGGGTGACGACGATGTTCTCGGCGTCCCTGGCCAGCGGGAATGACGTCTCCCAGTCCGCCTCGGTCACATATTCCGCATAGGCCTCGTCCACGACCAGAATGACGTGCGACGGAAGGGCGGCGTGCAGGCGGCGAATTTCCTCGCCAGTGTTGTAGCTGCCGGTGGGGTTGGACGGGTTGGAGACATAGACGATCTTGGTGCGGTCATCGACTTGGGCCAAGAGGGCGTCGACCTCGGCCTTGAAGTTCGGCTCGGGCGCCAGCTTGACCTGGGCCTCGCAGCCCAGGGCGCTGATGCGGTAGGCCAAAAAGCCGTACTGGCCGCAGACGATGTTGTCGCCCGCCGTCAGATAGGTCTGGTTCAGCAGGGCGAAGACCTCGTCCGAGCCATTGCCGAAGATCAGCCGCTCTGGCTCCAGCCCGTGCAGATCGGACACGGCGGCCCGCAGTTTGCCGGCGCGGCCGTCGGGATAGATGTGGATGTTCCGGACGGCGGCTTCATAGGCGGCGCGCGCCTTTTCGCCTGCGCCCAGCATGTTCTCGTTCGACGACAGCTTCATCGGCTCGGCGACGCCCGCGATAGACGACTTGCCGCCCACATAGGGGGCGATGTCGAGGATGCCGGGCTTGGGCGTCGGGCCTTGGGGCGCAGGGCCTGGGGTCGCGGTCGCGGTCGCGTCGGTCATGAGAAGCCTTGAACTAATAGAGGGGGGCGGCGCCGATGACGCCGTTCAATCGGCCGGGCGCGGTCGTCAGCCGCCCGTCATCGGCCTGCACATAACCTGTCAGCACGAACAGCTTCAACCCGCCCGCCGCCGCCAGCGGGTCGGCGACCAGCCCAGCCTCGCCCAGGGCCTCCGCGATCTTGGTCTCGGACCAGCCGCTGTCGGTGACCCAGAAGCTGCGGTCGGCGCCGGTGGGCCCGGACGTCTCCCTGGCCACGACGAACGCCTGAGGCCGGCCGCGCCGGTCGTCCGGCAGGGCGGCGACGATCCGAAGGTCGGGCCGCGCCAGCAGCCGCCCCCACCACGGGCGGTCGGACGACAGGTCGATCACCGCGCGCGATCCCGAATCCGCCGCCTTCAGCGCGTCCTCTGCCGACAGGGGGCGGATGCCCAGGCCAAACCGATCCGTCGCCAGGGCCTGGGCCACGCCGCCGCTGGCGACCAGGGCCGGGCCGGTCGCCGCCTCCAGCCGACCCCAGACCGTCTTGACAACGGCGGCCTCGACCGGCGACAGGCCGTCCAGCAGCCCGCGCAGAGCGATGGCGGCGGCGTCAAGCCTGTCGCGTGGTCCCGCCGCGATGCGCGCGGCCACGGCGCGGACCACAGCCTGGTCCAGCGCCAGCAGGTCCGCGTCCATTTGCGGTTCGTCCAGCAGGCTCATCAGAACAACTTGGGCGCCGGGGCCAGGGGGAAGGGCCCCAGCCAGGTTCGTCCGTCGCGGAACACCAGCGTCAGCGGCAGTTGCTCCTGCCCCGTCGCCTGGGCCGCGCCCGCCGCTGCGGCCGCCCCCGCCGCGCCGATGCGATTGACCGCGCCCTGGCGCGTCGCCATCAGGCCGGACAGCGCCGGCAACGGCTTTTGCGCCTGCAGTTCCACCTGGCCCGTCAGTCGGCCGTTCGTGTCGGCCTTCAACAGGTCGCTGGTCAATGTGGCGCGGCTGTCGCCCGCCTGAAGATCGCCGCGCACGTCGCGGAAGGCGCCGCCCGCCCTGGTCCAGGCGGAAAAGACCCCGGCGGCGTCCCCGCCTGTCTTCAACAGGCTGGCCCGGCCGACCACGGCCTCCAGCTGGGTCGTCAGATAGCCGTCCTGGGCGAAACCCTCGACCGGACCGTCGGCGCGGCCCTGGCCGCCGACCAGACGGAACATTACGTCGACGTCGTCGGCCGGCGCGGTCGAGCCTTCCAGATGCGGGCGGGCGTAAAGCTCGATCCGTTCGGCGCGGGCGATGGGAAAGGGTTCGGCGCCGGTCTGGGTCGTGAAGATCGGATTGACCATCTCCAGCGCCAGATTGGGCCAGCGCTGGTCGATGCCGCTGGCGCTCATGCGGATGGCGTCGCCCTTGACCGCCACCTCGCCCTTGCCGGCGCGGGTCAGGACCAGCCCCTGCGGCGCCGCCACGACCCATTTGGTCGGCTGATAGGCGTTGGCTTCGGCCGTCAGCTCGGGCGCGGCCAGGGCGTGGCCCGACGGCATGCCGATCACCAGGCGATCCAGCACGACATGGGTGCGGAACGGCCAGCCCGTGATGGTCTTGTCATCGTAGCGCACAGTCCAGCCGCCCTGGCGCAGGGTTTGGACCTGGGCCTCCAGCCGCGTGTCGATCTGGCGCGTCAGATAGAACCACCAGCCGGTCCACCCCGCGAGGACGATCAGCACCAGGATGAAGGGCGCATACAGGCCCTTACGGCTGTGTCTCGCGGGCGGGGTTTCGGTCATGCAGGCTCCGGCGTTCGTCGTCCTATACCGCAGTCGGGCGACGGGTTTCTAGGCGGTCAGATCGGCCATTACGGCGTCGGCGGCGCGCCGGGCGTCCTCGGGCGCGATCTCCAGCAGCAGGCCGCGTTGTCCGGCGTTGATCAGGATGCGGTCGAACAGGATCGCGGTCTCGTCCAGGGCGGTCCTGACGACCTTTCGCTGACCGAACGGGCTGACCCCGCCGACCTTGAAGCCGGTCAGCCGCTCGGCGTCGGCGGGCTTCATCATATGGGCCGACTTGGCTGCGAAGACAGCCGCCAGCTTCTTCATGCTGACCTCGCAGTCGGAGGGCACGACGACGCAGGCGGGCGCGCCGTCGACCAGCGTCATCAGGGTCTTGAACACCTGTTCCGGCGCCCAGCCCAGGGCTTCCGCCGCCTGCAATCCCGTGCGCGGCGCGTCGGGATCGTAGTCGTAGGGGTGCAGGAGGAAGGCGACGCCGGCCTTGGTCAGGGCGACGGTCGCGGGAGTGGTCTTGGACATGGCTCAGGCCGGCTCGGGGTTCAGGAAACTGCGGGTCAGCTCCACCGCATCGGCCAGACCCATACGTTGCACCTCGGTTCCCGGCGGCAGGCTGGCGAACAGGCGGGTGGGGGTGGCGGCGTCCAGCATCAGGAACACCCCCTTGTCGTCGCCACGCCGGATCAGGCGGCCGAAAGCCTGGGCGATGCGTGCGCGGGCGATGGCGTCGTCATAGCCTTTTCCACCCAGACGTTCGCGCCGCGCCTTGTGCAGCAGGTCCGGACGCGGCCACGGCACCCGGTCGAAGGCCAGAACCCGCAAGGACCGCCCCGGCACATCCACCCCGTCCCGCACAGCGTCGGTGCCAAGGAGGCACGCGTTCTCCTCGACCCGGAACATGTCGACCAACGCCCCGACCTCCAGCGGATCGACGTGCTGGGCGTACAGCGGAAAGCCAGACTTCGCCAGGTCCGGCCCCAGCCGCTCATAGACCGCCTTCAGACGACGGATGGCGGTGAACAGACCCAGGCCCCCGCCCCCGGCGGCCAGGAACAGTTCGCGCATCGCCGCCGCCGTCTGGCGGGGATCGTCCTTGATCAGGTCGTTGACGACGATGACCCGGCTGTTGGCGGCGTAATCGAACGGGCTTTCGACCTTCAGGGTGCGCGGCGGCTCGATCAGCCGCGCCGATCCGGTCCGCAGCCGCGCCAGATCGAACGGGTCTTCCTGCAAGGGATCGGACAGGGTCGCCGACGTCACCAGCACCCCATGCGAGGGCACGATCACGGCGGCCTCCAGCGGCACGGTCGGGTCGATCCAGTGGCGGCGCAGGGCCACGTCGTGGATGCGGCCGAACGCCGTCTCGGCCGACAGCCAGTCGACGAAATCCGGGTCCGGTTGGTCGCCGCCGTCCTCCAGCGCCGCCAGCATCGACCGCCAGCCCGGCAGGGTCATGCGCGCGCGCCGGTCCAGTCCGCGCAAGGCGCCCTCGATGCGGGAGCGCTGCGACCCGTCCAATTCGGCGGCCTCGTCGTCCAGAATGTCCTCCAGATGCCGCGACAGGGCCAGCAACGGCGCCTCTATGGCCGCCAGGGCCTGGGCCGCCGCGCGCGCGGTCTCCGCCACAGGATCGGTGACGGGTTTCAGCGCGCACTCCATGCCGAACTCTGGCCCGCCATAGGTATTGGTCTCGGCCGTGCGCGCCCGCAACTGGTCCAGGGCGGCGGCCAGGAAGGCCTCGATCGGACCGATGGGATTGACCTCGCCCGAGGCGGGCGCGACCCGACCCGACACCCCCTCGCCCGGCAGGGCGGCGGCGGCGCGGATGGCGTCCTGCAACGCCTTCAGCGCCGCCTCATTGTCATTGACCATGTCGCCCAGGCGCTGCTCCAGCCCGCGCCCACGACGCCCCCGCCCCTCCGGCCCGCGAATCCAGCGACGCAGCTCCGCCGCCTCCTGACCGGACAGACAGGCGGAAAACGCGCTGTCGGCGGCGTCGAACAGATGGTGGCCCTCGTCGAAGACGATCCGCTTAAGGGCCGCCGTCTCGCCGTCCTGCTGCTGGCCCCGCGCCGACCGCGCGCCGTCGAACGCCGCCTGCGTCAGGACCAGGGCATGATTGGCGATGACCAGATCCGCGCGGCGGCTGGCGCGGATGGTCTTTTCGACGAAACAGGTGCGGTAGTGCGGACAGGCGGCGTGAACGCACTCGCCCCGCCGATCCACCAGGTTCCCCGCCCCCGCCGCATGGGCCGCCGGCTGGGCGAACAGGCCGGGCAGCCAGCCGGGAAAGTCCCCCCCCGTCATGTCGCCGTCGCGCGTATGCAGCGCCCAACGGCCGACCAGCGCCAAGCCGATCAGGTCGCCGTTCCCCAACTGGGCCGCCTGAACCATGTCCTGCAGGTTCAGGACGCACAGATAGTTTTCGCGCCCCTTGCGGATCACCGCCTTCTTCTTGCGCTCGGCCGGATCGGGCCACAGCGAATGGCTCTCGCGGTCGATCTGGCGTTGCAGGGCGCGGGTATAGGTCGAAATCCAGGCCGCCCCCTGGTTCCGCTCGGCCCACAGGGAGGCGGGCGCCAGATAGCCCAGAGTCTTGCCCGTGCCGGTCCCCGCCTCGGCCAGCAGGACGCGGGGTCGTCCCTCGTCGTTGCGCGGCGAAAAGGCGAAGGCGGCCTCGGCGGCGTAGTCGGACTGGCTGGGCCGCGTCTCGTCCAGGCCCGAGGCCTGAAGCAGCTTCTCCAGCCGGATGCGCGCGCTCTCGCTGTCGACCGGGGCCGATCCCGCCTCGCCCCGCGGCGCCTCGTCCTCCCACTCCGTCAGGCGCGACCAGACGTCGAGACCCGATCCGCGATGCTGGCGCGCCCGCACCCCGCCCGCCTCTAGCGCCTGAACCACCCGCTCACCCCAGGCCCAGCCTGCGCGCTGCATCGTCAGGGCCAGGACATAGGCCGCCTCCCGCTCAGGATAGGCCGGCTGCGCCAGTTCGCTCAGCAGCAGACCAGCCGCCTCGCGCAGCGCCGCCGCCTGTTCCTCCGCCGACTTCGGTTCGGCCAGACCTAGCGACAGGGCCAGCCCCGTCGGCGACGGCGCACAGAACCGCGCCGGTCGCACAAAGGCGTAAAGCTCCAACACGTCCTTCAGATCAGATGATCGCGGCGGCGGCGTCAGGCCCAACCGCCGCGCCGTCAGGGACGCATGGGCCACCAGAACCGGCCCGGTGGTGAAGAAGCCCTCAGCCGCCCCACGGCCGATCTTTCTGGCCCCCGCATCATCGCACACGGCCCCCGCGCCCGGCGGCGTCGCCAGTGCGGGCGGCAGGTCGAACCAGAGTTGGCGCCCGGTCTGGATCGTTTCTGCAATGACGGATTCGTCTGACACAGCCGATAGATAGCGAGCCTCAAAGCGAAACGGAACGGGAACATCTAGCGACCGGCGCTCTGGCGCGCTATTTCTGGCTCATGGCCGCCAAGACGAAGCTTCTGACCCCCAAGGGCCTGCTGGCCGTGACCCTGCTGGCGGCAGCGATTGTCGTCCTGATCGGATTCATCGCCTGGCCGCCGCTCAGCGCCGCCATCGCCCAGGATTCCTGCCTGGATTCAGGCGACGCATGGAACGGTCAGACCTGCGTGGGCGCTCGTCTGAGGTGACGTCCCTCCCCCCGCTTTTCGCCGACTGGTTCGCCAGCCGCGGCTGGTCGCCTCGGCGGCATCAGTTGGAGATGGTCGTGGCGGGTCAAGCCGGGGCGCACGCCCTGCTGGTCGCGCCGACTGGCGGCGGCAAGACGCTGGCGGGGTTTCTGCCCAGCCTGATCGATCTGGCGGAGCGGGGGCCGAGGCCTGAGATCGGGCCGGGATCGGGGGTCCACACCCTCTATTTGTCGCCGCTAAAGGCCCTGACCACCGACGTCGAGCGCAACCTTATGACCCCGATCCGCGAGATCGGGCTGAACATCCATGTCGAGACCCGCACCGGCGACACGAAACAGTCCAAGCGCCAGCGGCAGAGGGATTTCCCACCCGACATCCTGCTGACCACGCCTGAACAGCTGGCCCTGTTCTGCGCCTGGGAGGGCGCCCGAGCCTATTTCGCCGACCTGAAATGCGTCGTGCTGGACGAGGTGCATGCGATCTGGAGCGGCAAGCGCGGCGACCTGCTGTCGCTGGGCTTGGGCCGGTTGCAGAGCTTTGCGCCCCAGATGCGGCGGGTGGGGCTGAGCGCAACCATCGAAGACCCCGATCTGATCCGGGGATGGTTGGCGCCGGCTGGAGGCCCTCTCGATACTGTGACCCTGGTCAAGGGCGACCCCGGCGCGCCGGCGGTCATCGACGTGCTGATCTCGGAGGGCAAGGTGCCGTGGGCGGGCCATACGGGGCGGCACGCCATTCCCGAAGTCTATGCCGCCATCCAGCGCTCGACCCTGGCCCTGATCTTCGTCAACACCCGCTGGCAGTCGGAGTTCGTGTTCCAGCAGCTTTGGGCGATCAACGACGACAACCTGCCCATCGGCCTGCACCACGGCTCCCTGGCGGCGGAGCAACGCCGCAAGATCGAGGCGGCGATGGCGCGCGGCGACCTGCGGGCCGTGGTCTGCACCTCCACCCTGGACCTCGGCATCGACTGGGGCGACGTCGATCTGGTCATCCAGATGGCGGCGCCCAAGGGCTCCAGCCGTCTGGTCCAGCGGATCGGCCGGGCCAACCACCGGCTGGACGAGCCGTCGCGCGCCCTGATGGTGCCCGCCAGCCGGTTCGAGATGCTGGAGTGCCAGGCCGCGCGCGAGGCCGTCGCCGCCAACGCCTTCGACTGGGAGCCGATCCACATTGGCACCCTGGACACCCTGGCCCAGCACGTCATGGGCGTGGGCTGTTCCGAACCCTTCGACATGCAGGCCCTGTATGACGAGATCATCGGCTGCGGCCCCTATCGCGACCTGACGTGGGAGCAGTTTGAGGAGGTGGTCGATTTCGTCGCCACCGGCGGATACGCCCTGCGGACCTATGACCGCTTCGCCCGCATCGTGCGGACGCAGGACGGGCGCTGGAAGGTGCGAAACCAGCAGATCGCCCAGCGCCACCGCATGAATGTCGGCGCCATCGTCTCTGCCGGAACCCTGAACGTCCGCGTCGCCAGCCGCCGGGGCGGGGCGTCGCGCCAGCTGATCGGCGGTCGCAAGGTGGGCGAGGCCGAGGAATGGTATTTCGAACAGCTGACGCCCGGCGACACCTTCCAATTCGCCGGCCAGATCTGGGCGTTTCAGGGCATCACGGGCGCCGACGCCTTGGTGACGCACGCCAACGACAGCGACCCCAAAATCCCGTCCTGGGGCGGATCGAAGTTCCCGCTGTCCACCTCCCTGGCCGACCGGGTGCGCGACATGGTCCACGACCGCGACCACTGGCGCGTCCTGCCTCCCGACGTGCAGGAATGGCTGGAGTTGCAGGAAACCCGCTCGGTCATTCCCGACGCCGAATCCATGCTGGTCGAGACCTTCCCGCGCGGCAGCCGTCACTTCCTGGTCGCCTATCCGTTCGAGGGCAATCTGGCCCACACCACCCTGTGCATGCTGCTGACGCGGCGGCTGGACCGGCTGGGCGTCGGGCCGCTGGGGTTCGTCGTCACTGACTATTCGCTGGCCATCTGGTCGATCCGGCCGATGGACAGGATCGACCTGGACGCCCTGTTCCAGCCAGACATGCTGGGCGACGATCTGGAGGCCTGGCTGGAGGAAAGCTTCATGATGAAGCGGTCCTTCCGCAATTGCGCCCTGATCTCGGGCTTGATCGAACGCCGCCAGCCCGGCGCCGAAAAGACCGGCCGGCAGGTGACCTTCTCCACCGACCTGATCTACGACGTGCTGCGCCGCCACCAACCCGACCATCTGCTGCTGAAGACCGCCCGCGCCGACGCGGCTTCCGGCCTGCTGGACGTGTCGCGCCTGGGCCAGATGCTGACACGGATCGAGGGGCGAATCCGCCATCAGCCCCTGACCCGCCCGTCGCCCTTCTGCGTGCCGGTCCTGGTCCAGATCGGACGCGAGAGGGTAGGCGGGGACGCCGCCGAGATGATCCTGGACGAGAGCGCCGAAATGCTGATCGCCGAGGTGATGGACGACGACGAACCGGACGCCGTCACGGGCGGGGCGGTATGAACGCGGCCCTGCGTCAGACCCTGGCCCCGGCGCGCCGGACGTGCGGCTCCCTCAGCGTTCGGGTCGCGGGCGAGGTCTGCGTGCTGCGCTGTTCGGGGGCGATGTGGGTTCCGGCCCACCACACCCTGATCGTCGCCGATCTGCACCTGGAGAAGGGGTCGGCCTTCGCCGTGCGCGGCCAGATGCTTCCCCCCTATGACAGCCGCGCGACCCTTGATCGGCTGGAAGCCGAGGTCGAGGCGCTGGCGCCCGAACGGGTGGTCCTGTTGGGCGACAGTTTCCACGACACCAGGGCGGTTCCGCGCATGGCGGTCGAGGACCGGGCCCGACTGGATCGGCTGGCGGGCGGGCGCGACTGGCTGTGGCTGGAGGGCAATCACGACCGCGAGGCGCTGAAGCGTGACGCCGAAAGCGTCAGCCGCCTGCCCGGACGGATCGTCGGCGACATGATTTTGGGCCCGCTGCGTTTGACGCACGAGCCGGAGCCGCTGTCGGCCGAAGGCGACCGCCATGGCGAGGTGGCGGGCCACCTGCATCCAGCCGCGCGCGTCGCCGCCTATGGTCGCGGGGTGCGGCGGCCCTGTTTTGTAACGGACGGGCGCCGGATCGTGCTGCCGGCCTTCGGCGCCTTCACCGGGGGACTGAATGTGCGCGATCCGGCGGTGGCCAATCTGTTCGCGACCCCGCCGCTGGCCGCCGCCCTCGGACGCGACCGGGTCCATGCGCTGACTTGGTCAGTGCTGCGCTGATCCGTTTGGTGCTGGCGCGGCGTTCGTAAAGCGTTCAGCACGTCGCTTCACCGCGTCTTGGGGCGGGCCATGCACAGTGGGACGGCATCGGATCCAGGGACGCCCGCCTCATGCTCACGCCGCGCCACATCGTCATGGCCGCCCGCCTTATGTTCGTGGCCGCCAGCTTGAGTATGGCGGTGCTGATGCTGGGTCCGTTTCAGGGGGTGGAACAGATGTTCGGCCTGAACGACAAGACCGCCCATGTGGTCGCCTTCTATGGCTTGGCCAGCGGCCTGTTCCTGATCGCCCCGCGTCAGCGTCGCGACGATCTGGCCCTGTTCGTCGTCGCCGCCGCCTTCGCGCTTGAACTGCTGCAGGGGCTGACGGGGCGCACCGTCTCGATCATCGACTTCCTGGCCGGATCGGCCGGCGTCGCGGCCGCCTGGGCGCCAGGCCGTATCGAACAGTTGCGCGCCGCCTTCCGACAGTCGCCCGATCTCACGTTCAACGAGATGGCTCGCGCCGACCGCCGCCTGCGTCGACGGCGCCCACAGAACGAACGGCGCCGGCCGTCGCCCATAGCAACAGTTCGCGACTGACCCGCCTCAGCCGCGCGGCGCGATCCGCCAGACGGTGTTGGACAGATCGTCGGCGACCAGCAGGATGCGCTTGTTCTGGTCGAAGGACACCCCCACCGGGCGACCGCGCGCCTTGCCGTCCTTCAGGAAGCCGGTGGCGAAATCGACCGGCTGGCCGCTAGGCCGGCCATTGTTGAACGGCACGAAGACGACCTTGTACCCGGACGGATCCTGGCGGTTCCAGCTGCCGTGCATGCCGATGAAGGCGCCGTTGGCGAACGGGCCGCCGAAGCCGCCGTTGCGCGCGAAGTCCAGACCCAGCGCCGCCACGTGCGATCCCAGGGCGTAGTCCGGCTTGATCGCGCGCGCCACCAGATCGGGCTTCTGCGGCATCACGCGCGGGTCCAGGTTCTGACCCCAGTAGCTGTAGGGCCAGCCGTAGAAGGCCCCGTCCTTCACCTGGGTCAGATAGTCGGGCACCAGTTGCGGCCCCAGTTCGTCCCGCTCATTCACCACCGACCATAACAGGCTGGTGCCCGGCTCGATGGCCAGTGCGGTGGGGTTGCGGATGCCGGTGGCGATGGTGCGTCGCGCGCCGGTCGCCCGGTCGATCTCCCACACCACGGCGCGTTCTTCCTCGACCTCCAACCCGCGTTCGCCGATGTTGGAGTTGGAGCCGATGCCGACATACAGCTTGGTCCCATCGGCGCTGACCGTCATGGCCTTGGTCCAGTGGTGGTTCAGGCGCGACGGCAGTTCTGTGACCCGCTCGGGCCGGGTGCTGATGCCGGTCTGACCAGGCTGGAACGGGAAGCGGACCAGGGCGTCCTGCTCTGCGACGTAGAGATAGCCCTCCACCCAGGCCAGGCCGTAGGGGGCGTTCAGGTTCTCGACCAGAACGGTGCGCAGTTCCGGCACGCCGTCGTTGTTGGCGTCACGCAACAGGGTGATGCGGTTTCCGCCGTCGATCTTGGTATTGCCCTGTTTCTTGATGACGCCCGCGATGACGTCCTTGGGCCGCACCGCCGGCGCGCCCCCGCCGCGTCCTTCGGCGACCAGAACGTCGCCGTTGGGCAGCACCAGCATCTGGCGCGGAATCTTCAGATCGGTGGCGAAGGCGCTGATGGTGAAGCCTTCGGGCACGGCGGGCGTCTCGCCGTTCCAGGCCGCCGGCGGGCTGATCTTCATGGCTGGGACCAGGGTCTCGTTGACCCGGGGAAGGTCGGGCGTGGCGCCCTTCTGATTCAACTTGGGATCGCTCGAGGAGCCGCACGACGCCACCGTCAGGGCCACGGCCAGGGTCGCGGCGCTGGCGGCCAGGATGTTCTTGTTCATCGGACGATCTCCCGATCGGCATAGGCGGTCCAGCCGGCGACCAGGACCAGCAGGGTGCAAAGAAGCGACAGGATAAGGCCGAACGCGCCGACCGAGCTCCAGGCGTCCTGGCTGTGTTTGAAGGCGTTCACCAGGCCCAGCAGCCAGGCCAGGGCGAGCGTCGCCACATGAACGATCCGCCAGGTCGACCGCCCCCGGCGCAACGACAGCACCAGATCGACGATGGAAAAGACGCCCGCAATCCCGCCGAACACCAGGGCCAGCGCGATCGACCAGGCCGAGAAGTTCGACCATTGCATCTCCGCTGTCCGCAGATAGGCGATGTCGGTGAACAGGGCGAAGGTGAACAAGGCGACCGGAAACGCCAGCAACAGCCTGTGCAGCGGTCGGATCACCGCCCCCGAAATCTCATGGGTGTTCATGCCTGCCCTCTCCCTGTGTCAGGATGGGCTAACCGCCTGATCGCGAAATGGTTCACCGACCCGCAAAGGCCCGCCCTGCGTCATTTCGTTGCGCGGACCTCAGGGCTCCAGTTCGATGTCCCAGTAGAGGTAGTCAAGCCAGCTCTGGTGCAGATAGTGGGGCGGAAAGCGGCGGCCGGCGTCCTGGAGTTGCCAGGCGTTGGGGCGATACGGCTCGCGGCGGATCGGCATCATGGCCTGGCGCGGGGTGCGGCCGCCCTTGGCGAGGTTGCAGGGGCTGCAGGCGGCGACGATATTGTCCCAGGTCGTGCGTCCGCCCTGAGATCGGGGAATGACGTGATCGAAGGTCAGCTCGGTCGATCGCCCGCAATACTGGCAGGCGAACCCGTCGCGTAAAAAGACGTTGAAACGGGTGAAGGCTGGGCTGCGGTCCTGGTCGACATAGGATTTCAGCGCGATCACGCTGGGGAGCTGCATCTCCATGGACGGGGATCGCACCACCTTGTCATACAGGGACACCACGTCGACGCGGTCCTGATAGACCGCCTTGACCGCCTCCTCCCACGGCCAGAGCGACAGCGGATAATAGGACAGAGGCCGGAAATCGGCGTTCAGCACCAGGGCCGGGAAACCGGACGGCGGTCTATGGAGAACCTGCATCAGGCCCTCCCGTTCTGGCGGGGGGATTTTGAGGCGACAGAGGTGAGGACACGTCTCCTTCCCTAGTCTTATGGGGCTAGCCTACGCGCGATTCCCGTTCATCGCCATGACCGACGTGCAGCGTTTTCGTGACGCCCCCGCCTCAACTCCGCGCGGCATGAGTGGGAAAGCCCGGCAGGGTCCAGCCCCACCGCAGCGCCGCCGCTCGCAACAGGAAGCCGCAGAGGGCGGCGGCGATGGCGGCGGGCCACACGCCGACGCCTGGCGCCCGCAGCGCCATATAGACGGTCGCCGCCAGGATGGCCGCCGTGACGTTGATCTCTCGCCGCAGCAGGATGGACGGCTGGCCCGCCAGGGTGTCGCGCACCACCCCGCCGAAACAGGCGGTCAGCGTGCCCATGACGATGCAGATCAGGGCGGGCGCCCCGGCCGCCTCGGCCTTGGCCGCCCCCATGACGCCGTAGGCCGCCAGGCCGATCGCATCCAGCCATAATAGAGCGCGGAAACGCCAGTCGCGCTGCCCCACCAGCCACAGGGCCGTCGAGGCGAACAGGCAGACGGCCAGATAGCGCCAATCCTGAACCCAGAACACCGGCAGGCCCAGCAACAGGTCGCGCAGGGTCCCGCCCCCGACCCCGGTGATGGCCCCGAAGAAGGCGAAGGTGACCACGTCGTGCTTTTCGCGCGCGGCGGCCAGGGCGCCGGTGGCGGCGAAGACGGCCACGCCCGCGAAATCCAGCGCCGAAAGCACGGTCTGGGCGTTGCGCAGCGGCTCGGTCAGGGCGGGATCCAGCGGGGTCATGCGGGCGTCTCCAGCACGATATCGCCGCGCTTGACGCCCGTGTACCAGGCCCACAGCATATGGGTCGCGACCGCGCGATACGGTCGCCAGACCTCGGCGCGGGCGTAGGCCGCCTTCTGATCGGGCCGAACTTCGGCGCCGTCGGCCCAGCGGATCGCCTCCTGCAAGGCCACGTCCCCGCCGGGGAACACGTCCAACCGCCCCTCGCACATCAGAAGATAGGCCTCGGCCGTCCACAGGCCGACGCCCTTTAGCGCCGTCAACGCCGCGATGGCCGCCACGTCGTCCAGCTTCGACAGATGCTCCAGATCGATCTCTCCAGCCATCTGGGCGCGGGCCATGCCCTGGCCGTAGGTCGCCTTCTGACGCGACAGGCCCATGCCGCGTAACTGGTCCACATCGTACGCCAGCAGGCGCTCGGGCGTGATCTCGCCCAACCCCTCGCGCAACCGCGCCCAGACCGAGGCGGCCGAGGCCACCGACACCTGCTGCTCCACAATCATGCGAAACAGCCCCTCGAACCCGCCGATCCTCAACCGCCATTCGAACGGCGGCGTCTGGGCGTGAACGCGCGCCAGGGCCGGATCGGCGGCGACAAGCGCCTCGCGCGCGGCGGCGATGTCATCGGGCGTGGGTTGAAGCGGCATGACCTACCTATGACGCGCCGGGACGCTCAAGGAAATGCGGTCGATGGCGGATTTCGGCTGGCGACAGACCGAGCCAATAACTATTATTGGCTTCTTCATCGAGGAGGCCGCCATGACCATGACCGTCGAACTGGGCGCATTGGAGCAGGTCGTCGACCGGCTGGTGCGCGACGGCCGTTACGGCTCCAAGAGCGAAGTGCTGCGCACCGGCGTCCGACTGGTGCAGGAGCATGAGGCGCGGCTGGCGGTCCTGCTGGGCAAGCTGGAGGAAGGCATAAAGGCGGCTGACGAAGGGCGCGTTCGGCCGCTAGAAGCGGTTCACGCGGAGATGTTGGCGCGGTTCGGCACGGCTCACGACGAATGAAGGTCCTCGTCACCGAACCTGCCCAAGACGACATTCGAGAAATCGGCGAGTATATCCGACAGGACAGTCCCCCCGCTGCTGCACGTTTGGTGGAAGGACTGCTGGCCGCGTGTAGGGAGTTGGCGCGTAATCCCAACCGCTATCCCAAGGCTTCTACGCTTGGCCTGAGGAAACGGGCTCACGGTGCATATCTCATCTTCTATCGCGTCGGCCCTGTCATAGAAGTCGTCCGCATCCTTCACGCGGCCCGCGACTGGACGCATCTGCTGGACACGGACGAAGATTAGCCGTGTTCGCCACCCGCTTCGCCCCGTCTCCCACCGGCCGACTGCACAAGGGCCATGCCTTTTCGACCCTGACGGCCTGGTCGGCGGCGAAGGCGGCGGGCGGGCGGTTCGTGCTGCGGATCGAGGACATCGACCCGACACGATGCAGGCCCGAATATGTGGCCGGGATTCTGGAGGATCTGGCCTGGTTGGGGCTGGATTGGGAGGCACCGGTTCGGCGTCAGTCCGATCATCTGGACGACTACGCCGCCGTTATCGAACGCCTTAGGGCGCGCGAACTTCTCTATCGCTGTTTTCGCACGCGCAAGGACATCCTGAACGCCATCGGCGACGCGCCGCACGGCGCCATGGAGGCGGTGCGGCCGGGCCCCCATTCGGCGCAGGAGGAGGCGCGATTGCTGGCCTCGGGCGCGCCGTTCGCCTGGCGGCTGTCGCTGGATCGGGCGCGCGACGCGCTGGGCGAGGCGGTCTGGAACGGCATGACCTTCGTCGAAGAGGGCGAAGGTCCCGATGGAGAGACGGGCCCCCTGCCCGTCGATCCGGCGGCGGCGGGCGACGTCGTGCTGGCGCGCAAGGATACGGGGGTCGCCTATCATCTGGCCGTGACCCATGACGACGCCCTGCAGGGCGTGACCCATGTGATCCGGGGCCAGGACCTGTTCGCCGCCACCCCTGTGCAGCGGTTGATCCAGACGCTGATGGGCTGGCCGGCGCCGACCTATCGTCATCATCGGCTGCTGGCGGGACCCGACGGGCGGCGCTACGCCAAGCGGGATCGGTCGGTCACCCTGGCCGAGCTGCGCGCCGGCGGGCTGACGGCCGAGGCGCTCCGCGACGAACTGGGGTTCAGCTGCGGCGGCTGAAGATTCGCGAGGCGCCGTAGCCGGTCAGCGCCGCCAGCACGACGCACAGCACGCCGTACAGCCACGGGCGGCGATGGGCGAACTCGTAGATGTCGCGCTCCAGCCCCACCTTCTCGACCGTCAACGTCAGGTTGGAGACCGACTGCGGCTCGCCGTCCTGAAACAGCCAGACCTCGGCGTAGTATTTGCCGGTCGGCGCCACGGTCGGCAGCTTGACCTCGGCGCGGAACAGCCCTTTGTCCACGAACTCGACCCCTTGGGAATCAGTGTCGTAGAGGGCGGCGGCCTCCTTCAGCCGGATCACGGCGCGGCGCCAGTCCAGATAGTCGTCGCCCAGACGGCTGACCACGACGTCGCGCACGCCGTAACGCGAGACCGTGCGGCTCTCCTGCGGCGCGTCGATGCGAAGGTGATCGACCCCGACGCCCAGGCGCCGCAACTGACCGAAGTCGGCGATGTCGCTGAGCGGCCGGGTCGAGGCGGTCATGTAGAAGCCCGGCGCGCCCTCGAACACCACCGGCCGGCTGTTCAGCCAGACGCCCGAGGTGCGGGTCTTCTTGACCAGGCGGATCGGAGCGTCCGGCCCGCGGACCACCACGACGACGTCGGTCGGATCGGGCGTCGGATTGAACACCGCCCCGTACAGGACGATCGACGCGCCCCGGAAACTGGAATCGACATGGACCTGGGCGTCCGTCAGGGCGGCGGCGACGCGCAGGGTCCCGGTGGTCGCCTCCGAGCGGTCGGACGCAGGCGCGGCGACGGCGGCCGGTGCGGGATCGGGCGGCGGCAGGGCCTGGATCATTCCGGAATCCCCGGCGCCAGCATGAAGATGTCGGCAGGCCGCACGAACAGCTCCAGCCCCATCTGGATCCCGACCAGCAACACGATCAGCCCCAGGGCCGCGCGCAGCTCCTCGGCGCGGAACCGGCCGGCGAACCGGGCGCCGATCTGGGCCCCCACCACCCCGCCCAGCAGCAGGATGGTGGACAGAACGACGTCGACCGTCTGGTTGCGTCCGGCCTGCAGGATGGTGGTGATGGCGGTGGTGATGATGATCTGGAACAGGCTGGTTCCCACCACCGCGCCCGCCCGCATACGCAGGATATAAAGCATGGCCGGCACCAGGATGAAGCCGCCGCCCACCCCCATGATGGCCGACAGCACCCCGGCGAAGACGCCCAGGCCGAACGGCGGCAGGGCGCTGATGTACAGACCCGACTTGGGGAACTTCATCCGCAGCGGCAGGCCGTATAGCCACATCGGGCGGCGACGATCCTTGCGCGGCGCCGGCACGCCCCGGCGGCGGCGCAGGATTTCCGTCAGGCTCTCGTTCAGCATCAGGCAGCCGATGGCGCCCAGGAAAACCAGATAGGACAGGGCCACCACCAGATCGGCCTGGCCGAGCAGGCGCAGGTATCGAAACAGCTCCACCCCCGCCAGGGCGCCGACCGCCCCGCCGGTCGCCATGACCGACCCCATCTTGAAGTCGACCGCCCCCTGGCCGGCGTAGCGGATCACGCCCGAGGTCGAGGAGGCCACGACGTGGCTGGCCTGGCTGGCCACGGCGACGGTCGGGGGAATGCCCAGGAACACCAGGATCGGGGCCATCAGGAAGCCCCCGCCGATGCCGAACAGGCCCGAGACGAACCCGACCACCGCCCCCAGGATCACCAGGGTCGGCCAGTTCACCGAAACCTCGGCGATCGGCAGATAGATGTCCAAAGGACGGGCCTTCGGCTGGAGCGGTTACAGGTTCGCCGTCAGGCGGGGCGGAGGCGGTGTCTTAGCCTGAAGCCTGCGACGCTGTCTGCGACAAAGGCCGGGATTGGGCGACGAAGGCGTCGGCGGCGGTTCGGGCGGCGCGTTGATCCACGGCGCTGGCCTGCGGACGCAGCCGCGTCACGGCGGCCTGGGCCTCGGTGTCGCCGCCGCGCGCGGCGATCATGTACCACTTCAACGCCTCGGTCGGGTTCTTGGCCACGCCGTCGGCCCCGGTCTCATAGATGCGGGCGACGTTGTACTGACTGTCGGGCAGACCGCCTTGGGCCGCCTTCAGCAGCCAGGCCAGGGCCTCGGACTGGTTGGTCGCGCCGCCGTCGCCTTCGTACAGCTGCATCCCGTAAAGATGCATCCCGCGCGGATCGCCGCCCTCGGCCGCGCGGCGGCCCCATTGACGGCTCTTGGCCGGATCGGCCGGCACGCCGGCGGCCCCGTCAAGATACAGCTGTCCCAGATAGGTCTGGGCCGGGGCGTAGCCCAGGTCGGCTGCGCGGGTCATGCCCGCCAGGCCCGACATGTCGCCGCCATCCAGCTTGCCGATCGCGGCCTCGTAGTCGGCGGCGCCGGGGCCGGCGATGTCGAAGGCGGCGCGCGGTCCAGTCGGCGTCACGGCCGAGGCGGCGAGAGGCGTCGCCGACGTCTTCTGGTCGCTGGCTGGTTGAGACCCGCCCCCAAGGTTCGGCAGTTCGAAACCGGGCGCGCCGCCGTCCGTCAGCGACAGATAACCATAGACGCCGCCGGTCAGGGCGACCGCCGTGACCGAGGCCAGAAAGGTCTTCTTGACCGTGGAGCCGTCGCGGGCCGCCTGTCGGTCCAGCCGCTCCTGCAGCTTAGACTTGCCGCCGCGCTTCAGGCCGAAGCCTTGACGCGAGGTCGGTTCAGGCTCGGGCGGCGTGGTGATGGCGGCGCGGGCGGCGTCGATGGTGGAGCGGGTCGAGGAGGCGCGACCGGCGGCGGCGGCGGCCCCCATGCTGGCGCGCAACTGGCGCGGATCGACAAACTCGGTCTCGCCGCCGAAATCGTCCTCGTCCGCGTCCAGCGCGTTGGAAGGACGGGGTTCCGAAGCGGACGGCGTGGCGGAGAAGCCAGGCGAGGTCGCCTCCAGCGCATCGTCCACGTCGGCGCCGCCAAAACCGCTGAACGGCTGGATGACGGGTTCGCTCTCGGCGGTCGGCGCCTCGACGGCTTCAGCCTTCGGCTGGGGCTCCAAGAAGGCGCTGGCCGGGAAGGGCGCGGCGTCGGCGACGGCCGGCGTCACCGGATCGCTGGACCAGTCGCCTTGTTCCGTGAAGGTCTCGTCGGGGAAGGCGGCGGCGCGCCAGTCGCTCTCGATCGAGGCGGACTGGATAGGCGCAGGCGTCGTGCGTTCGGCGACCGCGCGAGACGAGGCGCTATCCAGAGGCTTGTCGCGGATCGGCGTCGGCGTGCGCGTCTCCATGCTCTCGCGCGCCTCGGCCAGCAGGCGCGCGGTGCGCTCCTCGCTCATCCGCATCCGCTCGGCCAGTTCGCCCGAGGCGCGGTCGTAGCGCTGCTCGATCTTGTCCGAGCTTTCCGACAGGCGACGGCTGATGTCGTCCAGCGCCTGCTGCGAGCGGCGCTCGGACTGGGCGATGCGGTCGCTCAGTTGGTCCGAGATGCGCGTGATCTCGCCGCCCAGCTTCTCCAGCGCCAGGGCGTGGCGGTCGTCGCTGGCCGTCAGGCGCTGATCGACACGATCCAGATGGCGGGCGAAATCCTGGTCCAGGCGGGCGGCGCGGCGCGCGACCTCGGCCTCGATGGTCTGGCCGACCGCCTCGGTGACGGCGCGGCCGATAGCGTCGGCGCGTCCGGCGCTCTCGCCCTCCACCTTCTGAACGCGGGCGCTCAGATTGCGGGCGATGCGCATGACCTCGCGACCCATGGCCTCCAGGCCCACGGCCGACTTCTGTTCCGAAGCCTTCAGCTGGTCGCCCACGGCCTGGACCGCCCGCTCGATGCGGTCGATCCGTGCGCCGGTTTCGGCGGCGTCCAGCCGTTGCATCATTTCGGCGCGATTGTTCTCGATCTGGCGCGACAGGCTTTCGGCCAGCTTTTCGAAACGGGCGGCGTCGCGCGCGCCTTCCGGCTCGACCCGGCTCTCGGCCGCGCGCATCCGCGCATCCAGTTCGGCGAACGAGCGTTCCAGCGTCCTGAGGGCCTCGGTGGTGCGGTTCTGCGCCGCGTCCAGTCGCGCGCCGACCTGGGCCATCAGTTCGGAGCCGACGCCCGGCCCGGCCGCCTTCTCGACCGCCTCCATCCGTTCGCGCAGGTCGTTGACGCCCAGGCGCTGGCGCTCCTCGATCTCGTACAGCCGCCCCGACAGGGCGCCCAGCGAGGTTTCGACCTTGGCGAAACCCTCCTGCGTCGTCGGACCCGTTTCGCGCTCGAAGGCGCGCAGGCGGCGATGGCCCTCGCGCAGCTCCTCGGCGATGTCGTCGATGCGGCGGGCATGGCCCTGCGTCTCGACGTCCTGGCCGTCCAGCCGACGCATGAGGCCGGCGACCGCCTGGTCCACGCCTTGAATGGCCACGGTCGAGCGGCGCTCGGCGGCTTCCAGCCGCGCAGCGATGGCGTCTATGGAGGCGCTGATCCGATGACCGTCGCTTTCGGGCAGTTCGTAGGCGTCGTCCAGCCGGCGACTGCGGTTGCGGCGCTCATAGCTTTCGGAAATCGGGCCGCGACGCGGCAGGGTGGCGTAACCCTCCTCCTCGTCTTCCATGATCATGGAGTTCAGCCATTCGCCCAGCGTCATGCCGGAACGACGCGCCAGATCCTTGGCGACTTCACGCGCCTTCGGATCGATCCCCTTAACGCTCCACGGCGCCGCTGCGCTCACTGATTCGTCTCCCGGCCCATGCGACGAAGGCTATACCGTCAATATCGAGGGTGTAAACTGATGGTTAACCGCAATATCTAGCAGCGGTCCGCCAATCCTGTGGACAGCGCCTCTGCGGCCCTGGATTACTGAATCATTACGGTTAATGCGCCGTGAAGATTAACCTCCGGGCAAGGGTTTCGCTTGCCAAGGCCCGCCGCTTTCGCCACCTGCGAAACCATGAGCCTGACCCTCACCCTCATCCTGCTGGGCCTGGCCCTCGCCCTCATGGTCTTCACCGGCTGGCGCGGGGCCTTGCCGCCCGATCCGATGAAGGGACCGCGCCTGATGCCCTGGCGGTTTCTCATGATCGGGGCCGCCGCCGTGGCCCTGCTGCTGTTGATCCATCTAGCGACCCTGTTCGGCGCTGAGCGCACGCCCTGGATCCCCGGCCGCTAGATCGGAAAGCTTGGCCTTAGGAACCCGACATGGGCCGGGCGGTTGATGGTGCGACCCATGAACGGAGACGCCACATGAGCGACAAACTGACCCCGGCCGAGGCCGAGAAGGAATTCTGGAAAAGCCTGAAGGAGTCCAACACCGGCATGCTGGGGATCGACCGCCCCGGCTATCACCACCAACCGATGACGGGCTTTGGCGAGGACGACACCGGGACGATCTGGTTCTTCACCCGCGACGACACCGACTTCGCCCGTGACGTCGCCGCTGGCGGCCAGAAGGGCATGTTCTGCTATCAGGCCAAGGACCAGAAGGTTCAGGCCTGCATCCACGGCGCCTTGGGCATCGATCAGGACCGCGCCAGGATCGACAAATACTGGAACCCCGTCGTCGCCGCCTGGTACCCGGACGGCAAGGACGACCCGCATCTGACCATGGTGCGTTTCGACGCCGACGACGGCCGCGTCTGGGTGTCCGACAAGGGCGCCATCGGCTTCGGCTATGAAGTTCTAAAGGCCAATATGACCAAGTCCATCCCCGACGCCGGCGGCGTGGCCGACGTGAAGCTTTAAGTCGGCTTCAGACGACGACACACAGTCCCAGCTCGACCGTAATTCCGTCACCTTCGGTTGTATCAGTTGCAATCTAGATTGCTCGAAGGATTATGTCGTGCTGGGATTTTTGACCGCTATGTCGATCGCCTGCGCGCCGCCGGACGGCGTCGCGGAGCTGCTTGACCGGCCCGAACACGTCATCATGATCGGCGAGTCGCATGGTACGGCGGAGGCGCCGCGCGCCGTTGGAGAAATCGCCTGCGCCGCCGCCGAACGTGGGCGGGTTGTAGTGGCCCTTGAGCTCGGCGAGACGCTTCAGCCAACGATCGACGCCTTCATGGCCTCGCCCGACCAAGCCTCGGCCTTGGCTACATTGCGCGGATCATCTTTGACCACGCGCGCGGTGCAGGACGGCCGCACCAGTCGGGCGCTCTTGGATCTGCTGAACAGGGTCCGCCAATTGAGAGCGTCAGGCCGTGACATCAGCATTAATCTGTTTCAACCGTCCAGCCTGGGTCGAGGCGATAGCCTGGATCAGGCATGGTACGAATTGAACATGGGATATCTGTTGGGGCGCGCGCGCCAACTGCACCCCAACGCCCGGGTCATCGGCCTGGCGGGCAATGTCCACGCGCGAAAGACAGCCATCGAGCGCTATCCCCATATAGGCCTGCCTGCCGCTGCCCATCTGCCTGCGCGCGAGACGATCAGTCTCAAGATCGCTCAGCAGGGCGGCGAAGCCTGGAACTGTTCAAACGATACGTGCGGGGTCAATCCGTCTCATGCCCTCTACGATGAGAATGCCCGCGGGGTGATCATGACCCCGCCGGAAGACGGCGGCTATGACGGCGTTCTGGCGCTCGGTCCGTGGACCGCGTCTCCCCCCCTTAACGTCGGACCATAGGTCGCGATCAGCCGCCCAAGCACCAGGCCAGTACGGCTTTCTGGGCGTGGATGCGGTTCTCGGCCTCGTCCCACACCAGAGAGCGCGGGCCGTCGATAACTTCGTCGGTGACCTCCTCGCCGCGGTGGGCGGGCAGACAGTGCAGGAAGACGGCGCCGGGTGCCGCCGTCTCCATCAGGGCCTCGTCGACCGTATAGGGCTCGAAGGCGGCCAGGCGCGCCTCGTAATCCTGATCGCCCATCGACACCCAGGTGTCGGTGACGACGACATCGGCGCCCTTCACCGCGTCCTTGGGATCGCTGGTCAGGGTGACGGCGGCGCCCCCCTTTTCTAGATCGCGCAGGTCGGGATGGTATTCGGCCGGGCAGGCGACGTTCAGGTGGAAGCCGAACCTGGGCGCGGCGTGCATGAAGCTGTGGCAGACGTTGTTGCCGTCGCCGATCCAGGCGATGGTCTTGCCGGCGACTGGCCCGCAATGCTCCTCGATGGTCTGCAGGTCGGCCAAAATCTGGCAGGGGTGCGAACGATCGGTCAGACCGTTGATGACAGGCACGGTGGAGACGCGGGCGAAGCGTTCGACATCCTCATGGTTGTTGGCGCGGATCATCACCGCGTCCACCATGCGCGACAGAACGCGGGCGGTGTCCTCGACCGGCTCGCCGCGCCCCAACTGCATGTCCGAAGCGGTGGCGATGATCGAGGCGCCGCCCAGCTGTCGGATGGCCGCATCGAAGCTGAATCGGGTGCGGGTCGAGTTCTTTTCGAAGATCATGGCCAGAACCCGATCCCGGCCCGGCGCATCGGCGTCGGCCCGCCCCTGGGGCCAACCCTTGCGCGCGGCCTTGCGGGCGTGGGCGTCGTCAAGAATGGCGCGCAGATCGGCAGCGCCGAGCCGGTGGATGTCGAGGAAGTGCCGGACCATTGCCTAACTCCGCTCATCCCCGCCAAAGCGGGGACCTGGTGCTTTGGGCGACAGACGCCCGGTGTGGGCTTCATCCCTTTCGCGGGGATGAGCGGTTTGAAATCAGGCGGCCAGCGTCTCGCGCGCCGCCTCGCAGGCGCCTTCGAAGCGGGTGATGGCCTCGCGGGCCTCGTCCAGCGTCAGGTTGAGGGGCGGCAGCATCCGAACGCAGTTGTCGCCGCCGCCGGCGATCAGCAGCTGTTGCGTGTCGCGCGCCAGGGCCATGAATTCGCGATTGTTCGGGACCAGCTTGACCCCGATCAACAGGCCCTTGCCGCGCACGTCCACGATCACGTCGGGGAAGCGCGCCTGAAGACCGGCCAGCTGCTGCTTCAGATATCCGGCGATCTCGGCGACATTGTTCAGCGTCTCGGGGCTGTTGATCAGGCCGAGCGCCTTCTGACCCACGGCCATGGCCAGAGGATTGCCGCCGAAGGTCGAGCCGTGGACGCCGACCGTCATGCCCTTGGCCGCCTTGGCCGAGGCCAGGCAGGCGCCGATGGGGAAACCGCCGCCCAGGGCCTTGGCCACCGCCATGATGTCGGGCGCCATGCCGGCCCATTCGTGGGCCCACAGCTTGCCCGTCCGGCCCATGCCGCACTGAACCTCGTCGAAGATCAGCAGCACGCCGTTGTCGTCGGCCATCTGGCGCATCCAGCGCAGGTCCTCGACCGGCGTCTCGCGGCACCCGCCCTCGCCCTGGACGGGCTCCAGGATGACGGCCGCCGTGGTCGGGTTCTCGAAAGCGGCCTTCAGCGCGTCCTTGTCGCCCCAGGTCAGCTGGTGGAAGCCCTGCATCGGCGGGCCGAAGCCCTCGGTGTAGCTGGGGTTCGCGGCGGCGTTGATCGCGCCATAGGTCCGGCCGTGGAACGAGCCGTCGAAGCCGTAGATGTCGATCCGCTCAGGCTGGCCATTGGCCGAATGATATTTGCGCGCCGTCTTCAGCGCGCATTCGACCGCTTCCGTGCCTGAATTGGTGAAGAAGACTACGTCGGCGAAGCTTGATGAGCACAGGGCGTCGGCCAGCGCTTCCTGGCCCGGAATGCGGAAGATGTTGGACACATGCCACAGCTTCTCCGCCTGGTCCTTGACCGCCTGGACCAGTTCGGGATGGGCGTGGCCCAGGCCGTTGGTCGAGATGCCGGCGACGCAATCGAGATATTCGGTCCCATCGGTCGCCCACAGACGCGCGCCTCGGCCGCGTTCCACTTCCAGCGGCGCGCGATTGTAGACACCCATCAGATGTTCAGTGGACACGGGACCAAGACCTCCAAAAGCGAGACGGCTCCGCCGCGAGCGACGGAGCCGGATTGATACGGAAAGGCGTTGTCGGATTAGTGAAGGGGTTAGTCAACACCGGCGCCGAGCAGGCCGCGGACGCGGACATCCGCGACGATGGCGCGCAGGGCCTGGATTTGACCGGCGTCCAGAACGCGCAGCGGCAGGACGAAGTTGGTGTTGGGCGCGGACCGGCCTTCGCGCGGGGTCGGCTGAACGCCTGGTATCTCGACAGCGGCCGTCACAGATTGCTGGGCGGTGTCGCAGGCGCGGTTTCGGCGGCGACGGCGTCGGCCTTGGCCTGGTTCTCGACCAGCCGCTTGTCCAGGGCCAGGCCCAGATCGGCGATGAACAAGCCGAACCGGGCGACGTCCACGCCTTTGAGATAAGACAGCTTGTCCTCGGTCGAGTGGATGCGCTGGAACACCGGCGGGACAAAGCCCTCCTTCAGGCCGTTGTTCTCGCCGCCGTTGAAGGCCAGCCACATCTGGTGGGCGCCGATCGCGTCCTGGGTTCCCAACGACACCACCGGCACCCCGGCGGCCGAGAAGGCGCGGTCGTCGCTGGGCGGATAGGTAGGATAGGGCATGCAGTCGAAGTTGCGCTCGGCGCACAGGCCGCGCAGCGTTTCCAGCACGAAGCGCGACTGCTCGCCGTTGTTCTCGCCGTACATGATGGTCTGGCCATAGGCGGCGACGTCGGCGTTGACGACGGCGGCGATGCGGTCCTTGCCGTGCGTCTCAAGGAAGGCCTTGGCGCCCAAGAGGCCCAGCTCCTCCTGGTCGGTGAAGACGAAGACGAAGCGGTGGGCGACCGGCTGGCCTTCCAGCGCCATGCCCAGGGTCTTGGCCGCCTCCATCATGGCCATGACCGAGCCGACATTGTCGACGATGCCCTGCGACAGGGTTCCGTCGCGCAGTTTGACCGCATCGTAGTGGGCGGTCATCACGATATCCTTGTCGCCCTGCCCCACGGTCACGACGACGTTTGAGCCCTGCATCGGACCAGTCGTGCGATTGCCGCCCTCGAAGGTCTGAACCTCGGGCGTGAAGCCCAGCGTGTTCAGAAACCCGACCAGGACCTGGGTTCGCTCGGCGTTGGTGGGCTTGACGAACTGGGCGGCGCCGGCGGCGATATCGGGCCGATCGCCAGCCTGCGGGGTGGCTTCCTGGGCGAAGGCGGGGACAGCGGCCAACAGGGCCGTGGCGGCGACAAGCGAACGGAACAGCATTGGCGGACCTTCCTGGGAGGAGCGATCCGCAACAGGTAGCGATCTAGCTCTTCAGGCGCCAGCCCGAGCGGAACACCAGCCAGCAGGCCGCGCCCATGGCGGCCATCAGGACGGCCGAACCGATGACACCGACCGCCAGATTGCTCTCGGCATGGCCGATGAAGCCATAGCGGAAGCCGTCGATCAGATAGAAGAAGGGGTTGTAGTGGCTGATCGACCGGAACGGCTCTGGCAGATTGTCGACCAGATAGAAGGTGCCAGACAGGAAGGTCATCGGCATGACGATGAAGTTCTGGACCGCCGCCAGGTGGTCGAACTTCTCGCTCCACAAGCCGGCCAGAACCCCGACCATGCCCATGATGAAGCTGGCCGCCAGGGCGAACCAGACGACGGCGAACAGATTGGCGATGTGCAGCGGCGCGAACGGCAGCACGCAGATCGCCGTGACCAGGCCGACCGCCAGACCGCGCGTCGCGGCGCCCAGCGTGAAGCCCAGGGTCAGCTCCAGCGGGCTGAGCGGCGGGGTCAGGAAGTCGGTCGCCGTGCCCATGATCTTGGCCTGGATCAGGCTGGACGAGGCGTTGGCGAAGGCGTTGTTCAACATCGCCATCATGATCAGGCCGGGCGCGACGAACAACGCAAAGGGCGTGCCGTGCAGCGGCGGCCGCGCATTTTGCAACGCCACCACGAACACCAGCATGTAGAGCAGGGTCGTCACCACCGGCGCCGCCACCGTCTGGGCCCCCACCTTCCAGAACCGCCGCACCTCGCGCAGATACAGGGTCTGCACCCCGATCCAGTTGATCCCCGGATAGCGACGCGGCTGCGGCAGGCCGGAGGGACGGGTTGCGATCAGGTCGGAGGTCGTCTCGGTCATGGACCGCCAGATGCGCTTTGCGTCCCTGCCGCGCAAGGGCGTCGTGAGGGGCGAGTAGTGAAGCGTGACCGTCTCGATGCAGTCGCCCCACTCACGATTCACGCGTCACCCCTCACGACCCGACCTTAACCTTAACGATGATTCAACATCTGGTTTCTGTGGACAGGATGATTCGCACATCTTGCGGTTCTTAACGGCTGGTTTACGATTAGTTGTAGGTCAAGACCCCGGAGGGGGAGCCTGGACCTAGATATTGAATCCAACTCGCTGGAGGGTGGCATGACCGCAGGCTGGACCGACGACCGCGTAGGCGCACTGAAGAAGCTTTGGCTGGAAGGCCAGTCCGCAAGCCAGATCGCCAAGCAACTGGGCGGCGGGGTCACCCGCAACGCCGTGATCGGCAAGGTGCACCGTCTGGGCCTGTCGGGCCGGGCCGCCCCGTCGCAGCCGGCGCGCACCGTCGCCGCCACCTTCCGCACGACGCGCCCGCGCCCTGCCGCGCCCGCCACACCCGTCCCGGCGCCGGCCCAGCCTTCGGCCCCGCGCCGTCTGGAAGCCGTCCAGCCCAAGCCGGTCCAGCCGGCCGCGCCCGTCCCCGCCCCGATGCCGGACCTGCCGGGCACCGCCACGGTCATGACTCTGGGCGCGCATATGTGCAAATGGCCGATCGGCGACCCGTCGTCGCGCGAGTTCAGCTTCTGCGGCCGCCGCGCCTCGGAAGGCGTCTATTGCGTCGAACACGCCCGCGTCGCCTACCAGCCCCAGATCAAGCGTGGCAAGGACGGCTCGTCCGACCTGGCCCGCAGCCTGCGTCGCTACATCTAAGCGCGCTATCGCTCGCCGCGCGGTCGCTCACGATTTGAGCGCGGCGTTCTGCGCAAATCCCCCTCGCCGACTCGCGCAAGCAAGTCGGCGAGACTTCAGGGGCGGGGGCTGCGGTTCATCCGGGTTGACGCAGCTCCATCCTCTTCGAAAACGTTATGTAAGAGAGCAGGCGAGCATCAGCCGGCGATCGGTGATCCAAGCTTGGATTCCGCCACGTTCCAATTGAACACTTCGCCCGTCGATTTCTGAACGGCGAACCATCCTAGGTTTGTGCTACATATTCCGTCGCAATCCCGGCCGCTATGCAGGGACAAGACATAATAGCCCGTAGGATTGGTTTCGGCCGCTACGTGGTCGCAGAACGCCGCCGAAGCCCCCAGCAAAAGACGACTATTCGCGACGCGGTCCATGGCCAGTTCGCAGGCCTGCTTTTCGCTCATTCCGTGGGTGGAAGAACAGCCGAAAGACGACATAGCCGCAAAAGACGCCAACACCGCTACGCGTTTCATATCACCTTCAACTGGCGCTTTCAGTTCAACACCCGCCGCGCATCCGGCGTATCCAGCGAGAAGGCCGGAATCTCGACCTCGAAGCTGCGGCCTTCCGCATCCGTCATGGAATAGGCCCCGACCATGGACCCGCTGTCGGCGCCCAGCGGACAGCCCGAGGCGTAGGAATAGCTGGCGCCGGCTTCGATCACCGGCTGTTCTCCGACCACACCCGGCCCGGCGACCTCTTCGACATGGCCGTGCGCGTCGGTGATGGTCCAGCGGCGCGCCATCAGCTGAACCGTCGATCCCGACAGGTTCACGATCTCGATATGATAGGCCCAGACCCAGCGCCCCGCCTCGGGATCGGACTGACCTGCCAGATAGCTGGGCCGGACCCGGATCAGGATGCCGTTCGTTTCGGCGCTATAGGCAGGACCATCGTGCATGGGCTATATGCTCGCCCCGCCGCGCGCGGGCTGCAAGCGCGACTTGAAGACAAGTCGTGAAAACCGTGTGAGACAGACGCCATGAGCATTTTCCAGGCGCCGCGCCCCGGCATCCTTCCCGCCCAGTCCATCGAGACGCTGATCGCGACCGGCGCCATCACGTCTGACACCGCTTTCGATCACGACCAGGTCCAACCCGCCAGCCTGGACCTGCGCCTATCGGACCAGGCGTGGCGCGTGCGCGCCTCCTTCCTGCCCGGCAAGCGCAAGGTCGAGGAGCGGATCGCCGACGTGGCCATGCACGCCATCGAGATAACCGACGCCGGCGTCGTGCTGGAAAAGGGCTGTGTCTACATCGTGCGCCTGCAGGAGCGACTGAAGCTGCCGCAGGGCCTGATCGCGCGCGCCAATCCGAAAAGCTCAACCGGCCGCGTGGACGTCTTCGTCCGTCTGCTGACCGATCGCGGCGCCAGCTTCGACGACGTGGACGAGGGCTATGACGGCCCCCTCTATCTGGAGGTCGCGCCCCAGACCTTCTCCATCCTGGTCCGGCCGGGCACGCGCCTGAACCAGTTGCGGCTGAAGGCGGGCGATCCGCCCAAGCTGGAAACCCGCTCGGTCGGCGTCGATCTGCAGGGCGGCGACATCGTCGGCTTCCGCGGCCGCCGCCATGCGGGCGTGGTCGATCTGGACCATATCGACGGGCATGATCCGCGCGACTTCTGGGAGCCGCTGTCCTTGCGTCGCGGTGAACTGCTGCTGGATCCGGGCGAGTTCTACATCCTGGCCTCTTCCGACGATGTGGAGATCCCCGTCGATCAGGCCGCCGAAATGACCCCCATCGACCCGTCGGTCGGCGAGTTCCGCGTCCACTACGCCGGCTTCTTCGACCCCGGATTCGGCACGGACGAGGCGCATGGCGCGGGCTCGAAAGGCGTGCTGGAGGTCCGCACCCACGACACGCCGTTCCTGTTGGAACACGGCCAGATCGTCGCCCGCCTGGTCTATGAACCCCTGACCGAACGCCCCAGCCGCCTGTATGGCGAAAGCGGCAGCCACTATCAGAACCAGGGCCTGAAGCTGTCGAAGCATTTCAGGGTGTGGTGACGACGTGACCGCCAGTGTCTCCTCCCTGCTTCGTGGGGAGGTGGCTCGAAGCGCAGCGAAAAGACGGAGGGGTTCTTCCAGCGCGAAGAACGGAAGCCCGTGGGGCTTCAAGAGCCCCTCCACCGCTTCGCGGTCCCTCTCCCCATCTCCGATGGGGAGGAGACTTGATCTCGTCACGTCAGCTTGTCCGCCTTCCGCAGCCCTGGGAACATCGCCGACCAGGCGCCCGTGGCCGCCAGCGCGCCGAAACCGCCGAAGACCGCTGCGCCCACCGCGCCCAGCAGGCGCACCATGACGCCAGAATAGGCCTCGCCCAGTTCGTTCGAGGCGCCGATGAAGAGCATGGACACCGACGACACCCGTCCGCGCATATGATCGGGCGTGGCCAGCTGGATCAGGGTCTGGCGCACATTGACGCTGATCATGTCCGCCGCCCCGCCGATGAAAAGGACCAGGCCGGACAGCCAGACGATGCGCGACAGGCCGAAGGTGATGGTGCAGATCCCGAACACCGCGACCGCCGCGAACATCCACACGCCCCCGTGCCGGACGATCGGATAGCGGCTCAGATAGATGGCCATGACCATGGCCCCCACCCCGAACGACGCACGCAGCAGACCGAACCCTTGCGGCCCCACATGCAGGATGTCGCGCGCGAAGATGGGCGTCAGCAGGGCCACGCCCGCCAGCAGCACCACCACCAGATCCAGCGATATGGCGCCCAGCACGATCTTGGTCTTCCACACATAGGCGAGCCCCTCCTTGACCGAATCCACCGGCGACAGTGGGTTGGCCTGGGGCGCGGGCTTGCCGCTGGTGCGGATCAGGATGAAGGCGGCGACGGCCAAGAGGAACATCCCCAGCGACACCGCATAGGCCAGGGGCACATTGACGCCCACGATCACCCCGCCCAGGGCCGGGCCGGCGATAGCCCCGGTCTGGAAGGCGATGGACTGGGCCGCGATGGCGGGCGGCAAGGCCTTGCGACCCACCACCATCGGCAGGAAGGCTTGGCTGGCCGGGGCCAGAAAGGCGCGCGCTGCGCCGAACAGGGCCGCGACCGCCAGCAGCCCCCACAGCGGCGGCGCGCCGTGAAGCGCCATGGCCAGGAACGACGCCGCGCAGGCCGCCTCGACCAGGATGGAGATCCACACGGTCCGCTTCCTGTCGCGCCGATCCGCCATCGCCCCGGCCGGCAGGGTGAAGGCCAGCAGCGGCAGGAACTGACACAGGCCGACCAGCCCCAGATACAGGCTGGCCTCTTCGATCGGATGATCGCGCCGCGCGATCTCATAGACCTGCCACAACAGGGCCGAGGACTGGATCTGGATGGCCAGAACCGCCACGACCCGCCCGAACCACAACAGGCGGAAGTCGCGTATCCCCCACGGGCTGGACGGCCCCTCGGGCGGCGCAGGCGGAACGGGCAGGGCGGCGGGGCCGGTGTCGATGGTTTCTGTGGTCACGTTCGTCTGGGAGATTTCGGATAGGGTTGGCGCTCGCGGTGGAAATAACGATCCGCCCCGTCGGGCAGGACCATATCAATATCGGGATAATCGCAGGCGGTGACCGTCGGGCTGCGCGTGCCGACTTCCAGCAGAACCGCGTCGCGGCCCGATCGGTTCTCTATTTTGTGGCCGTTCGGCACGCCCGCCTTGAACCCAGCGAAGTCGCCGGCGCGCAAGGTCGTCTCGCCGTCGTCCTCGATCAACACCACCTCGCCCTCGACCACCATGACGAACTCGTCCTCTTCGGCGTGCCAGTGACGCTGGCTGGACCAAGCGCCGTCCGGCAGGCGCAACAGGTTGACGCCGAACTGGCTCAGGCCCGCCGCATCGCCCAGTTTCCATCGGCGGCGCGGCTTGCACGGGCCGGCGAACTCCTCGGGATAGCTCGTGCCATCGCCTCTCGGCGCGGTCTCGACATCGATCTTCGGCATGGGCCTTCTCGCCTCCCCGCGATGTCCCTAAAGCATAGGCGCATGAACCGCGCATCAACTCCCGTTATCGATCCTGTCGAACTGACCCAGGCGCTGATCCGCCGCCCGTCCGTCACGCCCGCCGACGAGGGGGCGATGGAGGTGCTGGAGCGCCATCTGACGGCGCTGGGCTTCACCTGCCGCCGCCTGGCCTTCGAAGGACCGGGTGGCCAAGGCGTCCATGCCCGGATCGAGAACCTGTACGCCCGGCGCGGGACCGCCTCGCCCAACCTCTGTTTCGCCGGCCATACGGACGTGGTCCCGACCGGCCCGTCGGACCAGTGGTCGGCCCAGCCGTTCGAGGCCGAGGTCCGCGACGGCGTCCTCTATGGCCGGGGCGCGGTGGACATGAAGGGCGGGATCGCCGCCTGGGTCGCAGCCGTGTCGCAGGTGTTGGCGGACGGCGAACCCAAAGGCTCATTGTCCTTCCTGATCACAGGCGACGAGGAGGGGCCGGCGCTTCACGGCACCAAGCGGGTAGTCGAAGCCCTAGCCGCCGAGGGCGAGGTCATCGACGCCTGCGTGGTCGGCGAACCGTCGTCGTCGCAACATCTCGGCGACATGATCAAGGTTGGGCGGCGCGGCTCGCTGAACACCTGGATCACGGTGCAGGGCAAGCAGGGCCACGTCGCCTATCCCGAGCGGGCGGCCAATCCGGCGCCGGTGATCGCGCGTCTTATGAGCCGGCTGAACGACCACGTTCTGGACGATGGGTATGAGGGGTTCCCTCCGTCGAACTTGGAGATCACCACCATCGACATCGCCAATCCGGCGACCAACATCATTCCAGCCCAGGCGACCGCGCGGCTGAACATCCGATTCAACCCCAGTCATACCGGCGACGCCTTGATCGACTGGCTGAACCGCGAGGCCGGCGCCATGCAGGCCGAGACCGGACTTCAGATCACCCTGGAGCATCTGTGCTCGGGCGAAGCCTTCCTGACCGAGCCGGGCGCCTTCGTGGAGGCGGTTCAGGACGCGGTCGAGGCCGTGGCGGGCCGCCGCCCCGAGGCCTCCACCACCGGCGGCACCTCCGACGCGCGCTTCATCCGCGCCCTGTGCCCGGTGCTGGAACTGGGCCTGGTCGGCCAGACCATGCACCAGATCGACGAACGCGTGCCGACGGCGGAGTTGGAGACGCTGACGGCCGTCTATCGCCAGGTGATCGAGACGGTGTTCGAGCGGTTGTAAGCGCGGCCGTAGACACTTAATCTAGCCCACTTGGCTCACCTCAGACCGGACCTGCCGATGAGTCCGAAATGGGTGGTTAGGGGACTTTGCGCGGCTCATGCCGGTATTCGGGATGTTCGGCTATCCAATCTCGGATGCTCAGCCTCTCACTTTCGCTCGATGTGTGGGGAAGTATGCTGCAACCGACAACTTTGACCTTCAGACGACCAACCTCATCAGGCTCAAGAACTTCTGTTGGGGTTCCGCCTCTTGCTTCACACCACGCGCTTTGCGGCACACTACGAAGTTCAGGATAAACATCCAGCAGAGGGTGGTGGGGCGCACACGCTGTGAGAAGCAATGCCGAAAATCCCGTCGCTACCGATGCTCTCATGACTTCATACTGGCAGTCCGATCCGAGTGTCCGCAATGGGTCGAAAGCCGCAGGCGATCCAAGCGCGAAAAGCAGACATCATAGGCGCGGGCCGAGACTTGAACCCGGCGTCTTCAGGGCGAACCTGATGCACTCTCCAGTTATGCTACCGCGCCCGCCCTCAGCATACGGCAGCGTCGGATGTCCGCAACGGGTCGGTTTGCGACCTCTCCTCACGCCGCGATAGCCATCGCCTAACTCCGCTCCAAAAACCGCAGCGCCGTCAGGACATGCGTCTTCACCCCCAACGGCAGGACCTTCTCGTTGGGTGAGAACTCCGGCGAGTGATTGGGCGCAGAGGTCGCGGGGTCCACGCCGTCGGGGCTGGCGCCCAGGTGGTAGAAGACGCCGGGGATGACCTGCTGGAAATAGCTGAAGTCCTCAGCCACCGTGGTCGGGGGCGTGGCGGGGTTGACGTTCCCCTCGCCCGCCGCCTCGGTCAGGACCGGGGCCAGCCAGGCGGACAGGCCGGGGTCGTTGAACACCAGGGCCGCGTTCTGTTTGACGCCGAACTCTGCGGTGGCGCCGTAGGCCTCGGCGACGTGGTCGATGGCGGTCTCGGCGCGGGCGACCAGGGCGTCGCGCTGGGCCGTATCGAAGGTGCGAAGCGTACCTGACAGCGTCGCGCTGTCTGGGATGATGTTGTAGCGGACGCCGGCGTTGATCGTGGCGATGGTGAAGACGGTGGGGGTCGTGGTCGGATCGACCGTGCGGGCCGTCAGGGTGTTCACCGTCTCGACCACCTGACCCGCCACCGCGATCACATCGACCCCGCGCCAGGGCCAGGCGCCGTGCGTCTGCCTGCCCTTCAGGCTGATGTCCACGCGGTCAGACGCCGCCATGAACCCCTCGGGCCGATAGAAGACGCTGCCCGGACGGCCAGGCACGACGTGCAGGCCGAAGATGGCCTCGGGCTTGGGATCGTTCAGGGCCCCTTCGGCGATCATCAGGGCCGCCCCACCCTTAGGCTCGCCCGGAGGCGCGCCTTCTTCGGCCGGCTGGAAGACAAAGACCACCGTGCCGGCGATCCGGTCCTTCATCCCCGCCAGCACCTCGGCCGCGCCCAGCAGCATGGCCATATGCATGTCGTGGCCGCAGGCGTGGGCCACAGGCACCGTATTGCCCATGTATGTTCCGGTCGCGGTCGAGGCGAAGTCCAGGCCCGTCGCCTCCTGAACCGGCAAGGCGTCCATGTCGGCGCGCAGGGCCACCGTCCGCCCCGGTCGCGCGCCGCGCAGCACGCCGACCACCCCCGTCTTGCCGACGCCGGTGCGAACCTCCAGCCCCAGCGACCGCAGATGATCGGCGATGACTCCGGCCGAGCGGGTCTCGGCGAAGCCCAGTTCAGGATGCTGATGAAAGTCGCGTCGCCAAGCCACGACCTCGGGCAGGACCCGCTGCACGGCGGCGTCGACGCTGGCGGCATCGACGGCCTGCGCCTTTGCAGCGCCGGCCGCGACAAGCAACGCCAGGGTGGAGACGGCGAACAGTCGGCGCATGTGAAGGTCCCGTGAAATTTTCAGCCCGCCCGCAGGTGACGGCGCCGCGACCGCTTGTGCAAGACGTCGCGAACGGCGATTTCTGTCCGCATGGCCGAGAAAGACTTCAAGAGCGCGAGGACGCAGTGGCGGGACGTGGTCCTGGTGTGCCGCAAATGCTCCAAGAAGCTGGACGGCGGCTTCGGCCCGGACGGCGATCTGACGCTGAAGAAGGCGCTGCGGAAATACCTTCGCCTGAAGAAGGGAAAGTCGGGCCGCAAGGGCGAGTTGGTCGTCACCGGCGCCGACTGTTTCGACATCTGCCCCAAGGGGGCGGTGGTGGCGGTCAATACGGCCGAACCCAAGAAGCTGTTGATCGTGCCGGCCGGCGCCGACCTGTTCGAGGTCAAGACGCGGCTGGGCCTGGACGACGGGCGGCGGCTGAAGGCGGCCGATCAGAACTAGGATCAATCGACATTCGGTCGAAATCTTGGATCGTCATTACGGGGCTGAATGTCGATCAAGCCTCAGGCCCGGCGACCAACTGGCGCCTTTCTTCGGGCCGCAAGCCGTGTCAGAGCGAAGCCATGGATGACACTCGCATCGAAAAGCGCGTCGGGGTTCAGGCGACCTCGGACCGGATTTGGGATCTGGTCGCGGACCTGGCAGGCTGGAGCGCCTGGAATCCGGTCGACGCCGATGTCGAGGGCGTCATCGCCTTTGGCGGCCGCCTGACCATGACCGAAGCCTGGCCAGAGATGGCGCCGCATCAGTCGCTGGCCCGGATCGTCGAATGGCAGCCGCGCGGGCGGCTGCTCTGGGCGGAACGGCGCGGCTTTCTGTTCCAGAGTCTGCGCTACATCCAGATTGAGGAGCTGGCGCCCGGCAACTGCATCGTCGCGGTCGGCGTACGCTTCTCCGGCCTGCGCGGCGAGCTGTTCCACGACAAGCATCGCCCCGCGATCCGAAAGGCCCACGAGGCCATCGCCGAGGGGCTCAAGGCCGCCGCCGAAGCAGGCTAGTTTCCAGCCTTCATCATGTCGATGACGTTCAGGATCGCCGGTCCCAGGATGACGATGAACAGCACCGGCAGGAAGAACAGGATCATCGGCACGGTCAGTTTGGCCGGAAGCGCCGCCGCCTTCTTCTCGGCCGCAGACAGGCGCAGATCGCGGTTCTCCTTGGCCATGACGCGCAAGGCGTTAGCCAGCGGCGTGCCATAGGTCTCGGCCTGGGTCATGGCCGTCGCCACCGCCTTGACCCCCGGATGGTTGGTCCGCTTGCCCAGGTTTTCATAGGCCACCCGTCGGTCGGGCAGGTAGGATAGCTCGGCCGACAGCAGCGACAACTCCTCGGCCAGATCGATGGACGACGGCCCCATCTCCTGACTGACCTTGGTGATCGCCGCCTCGATCGACATCCCGGCCTCCACGCAGATCAGCATCAGGTCGAGCGCGTCGGGGAAGGCTTGCATGATCGAGGTGCGGCGCTTGTCGATGCGATTCTTCAGATACAGGTTCGGCGCATAGAAGCCCGCCACCGCAGCCGCCATCACCAGCGTCAGCTTGTTCATCGTGGGCCAGTCCACGACATTGATGACGAACATGTAGAAGGCCGCGACGATCATGAAGAGGATCGGCGAGGCGAAGCGGAAGAAATAGAAGGTGGTCAGGGGCTTTGGCCCGCGGAATCCGGCCTGGATCATCTGTCCGGCGACCTTGGGGTCTTCCAGCAGCTTGGTCAGGTTCAGCCGGTCCACGACCCGCTTCTTGAACCCTTCGTCGGTGTGACGCAGCGCGCCCTGCCCGGCGGCCATGCTGGCGCGCGAACGGCGCTTCAGATCGTCGCGGCGTTCGGCGACCGCCTTCATCCGCTTGTCCAGGTTCACCCCGCCGGTCATCGACGACAGCAGGGTCAGGACGGTGGCGAAGACCAGCACGCCCACGCCGATGCTGAGCAGGTTCTGCGGATCGGTGATGAAGCGGATGAAGCCTTCCATTCCGCCCGCCTCAGAACTTGAACGAGATCATGCGCTTCATCACGAAGACGCCTGTGGCCATCAACACCGCCGCGATCAGCAGCAGGAAGTTGCCGCGAATATCGGTGAACAACTGAATCATATAGGCAGGCGTCGTCAGCATGACCATCAGCATCACCGCCGGCGGCAGGGAGGCGATGATGCCGGCGGACGCCAGGGCCTCGGACGAAAGGGCCTTGATCTTCTCGCCCATCATCCGGCGCGCACGCAGAACCGACGACAGATTGCTCAGCGCCTCGGCCAAATTGCCGCCGGTCTTCTGCTGGATGGCGATGACGATGGCGAAGAAACGCAGTTCAGGCGTCGGCATCCGCTGATACATCCGGTCCAGCGCCTGCTCCAGCGTCATGCCCACCCCCAGGCCCTCCACCAGGGTCTGGAACTCCGGTCCCAGCGGCAGGGGGCTTTCCCGGCCGATGATCTTGAAACACTCATGGACCGGCAGACCCGATTTGATCCCTCGGACGATGATGTCCACCGCATTGGGAAACTCCAGCGAGAACTTCTTCATCCGCCGCTTCGCCAGGAAGCCGATGACCCAGCGTGGCGCGCCCAGGCCGAAGATCAGCCCCACGCCGATCACCACCAGGATCGGCAGACCCAGCGCCAGGGCGACCAGAAGGGCGACCACCCCGATCACGGCCGAGACGATGTAGAAGGCCCGCGCCCCCATCCTCAGGCCGGCCTGCTTCAGGCGCGCGTCCAGGGTCGTGCGCGCCTTGCGGTCGCGCCGATCCGCCTCCTGAAGCTGGACCAGTATCTGTTTGCGGCGCGCCTCCGGGGTGTTGGCGGCGACGGCCTTGCGGGAGTTTGCCGGGTTTTTCTTGCCGTCCCCGATAGCCTGGGCGCGCTTGACCGCCTGGGACGAGGAGTCCTCGCCGCCGACGAAGACCCAGCCCAGGCCGCCGATGGTGATAAAGGCCAGAACGGCGGCGAGGATCGGCAGCATGATCTACTCCGCCGCGTCCAGGGCGTCGGCCAGTTCCCGCTCCAACCCATAATAGCGGGCGCGGTCCCAGAAGCGCGGGCGGGCGATGCCGGTCGAACGGTGACGGCCGACGATCTTGCCGTTTTCGTCCTCGCCGGTGATGTCGTAGACGAACAGGTCCTGGGTCACGATCACATCGCCTTCCAGACCCACGACCTCGGTGATGTGGGTGATCCGGCGCGAGCCGTCGCGCAGGCGGGCGGCTTGGATGATGACGTCCACCGATCCCACGATCATCTCGCGGATGGTGCGCGATGGCAGGCCGTATCCGCCCATGGTGATCATGGACTCCATCCGGCTGATGGCCTCGCGCGGACTGTTGGCGTGAAGCGTACCCATGGAGCCGTCGTGGCCGGTGTTCATGGCCTGCAACAGGTCGAAGGCCTCGGGTCCGCGGACCTCGCCGACGATGATCCGCTCCGGGCGCATCCGCAGGCAGTTCTTGACCAGATCCCGCATGGTGATCGTGCCCTGCCCCTCCAGGTTGGGCGGGCGGGTCTCCAGGCGCACGACGTGCGGCTGCTGCAACTGCAGTTCGGCGGCGTCCTCGCAGGTGATGACACGCTCGGTCGGGTCGATAAAGGCCGTCAGGGTGTTCAGCAGCGTCGTCTTGCCCGACCCGGTGCCGCCCGAGATGACCAGATTGCATCGCGAGGCGCCGATGACGCCCAGGACGCGCGCGCCCTCGGGACTGATGGAGGCGTACTCCACCAGATTCTTCATCGTCAGCTTGTCCTTCTTGAACTTGCGGATCGTCAGCGTCGGGCCGTCGATCGCCAGCGGCGGGGCGATGACGTTGACGCGCGACCCGTCCGGAAGACGGGCGTCGCAGATGGGGCTGGATTCATCGACGCGGCGGCCGACCTGGCTCACGATCCGCTGACAGATGTTCATCAGCTGGGTGTTGTCGCGGAAGCGGACGTTGGTCAGTTGGACCTTGCCGGCGACTTCGATGAAGACGCGCCCCGCGCCATTGACCATGATGTCGGCGATGTCGTCGCGGGCCAGCAGCGGCTCCAGCGGACCGTAGCCCAGCACATCGTTGACGATGTCCTGAACCAGATGCTCCTGCTCGGCGACCGACATGGAGACGTTCTTGATCGCCACCAGTTCGGAGACGATGTCGCGGATTTCCTCCGACGCCGCCTTCTGGTCCAACTGGGCCAGTTGGGACAGGTCGATGGTGTTCATCAGCGCGTTGAAGATGGTCGTCTTCGTGGCGTGATAATAGTCGCTCTGTTCACGGACGATCTCGGCGACCGCCTGGGCCTTCTTGAGCTGTTCCAGTCCGGCGGTGGGCTTGGGACCCGCGCCGTTCATGGCCGGGCGCGCCGCCTCGGGCTTGGGACGCGGGCGTGACGCCAAGGCGTCCAGGCGGTCCGCCGACGCCGAGGCGCCCGAAGCGGGCGGCGCGTCTGCGCGAGCGAAGGCCTCGGCCGCCGGCTCGAAATCGTCGCCCGCGAAAGCATAGGCCGCAGCGGGCTTTTCGGCTGGCGAGGCGGGCGCGGCGTCGGCCCTGAACACGGACACAGGTTCAGCCGCGACTGGCGCAGGCGCCGGGGCGGGACGTGCGGGCGCCGGAGCGACGCCGGGCTGACCTGTGCGCTTGCCGAACATCTGTCAGCGCTTCTTGAACATGCCGGCGAACAGGGACTTGGACGCGCCGTCGGCGGGCTTGGCGGCCTTTTCCGTCTTGCCGGCCTTGGCCGGTTTTGCGGCCTTGCCCTTCGGGCCGGCGACGGCCGGCAGCTCGCGACGCGACACGATCTGGGCCAGGGTCTGGAAGGCCTCAGCGGCCTTGGTCTTGGACCCGGCGTCCAGGATCATCTGGCCATTGTTCGCCGCCGCCCCGAAGGTCTTGGCGTCGAACGGGATCATCAGGCTGGCGTGGACGCCCAGGGCGGCGCCAAAGTCCTTGGCCGGGATTTCGGGGCGACCCGGCACGCCGATCTGGTTCAGCACCAGACGCGGCGGCGCATCGTTAGGCCGTCCCTGACGGATCAGGTCGATCATGTTCTTGGCGTTGCGCAGGCTGGCCAGGTCGGGCGTGGCCACCACCACCACCTCGTCGGCGCTGATCAGGGTGCGGCGCATCCACGGCGACCATAGATGCGGCAGGTCCAGCACCACGAACGGCGCGGTGGCGCGGATCTGGTTTGTCACCTCTTCGAAAGCCTCGGTCGAGATGTCCCAATCCGTGTCCAGACTGGCGGGCGCGGCGAACAAGCTCAGCTTGTCGGTGCAGCGCACCATCATCCGGTCCAGAAGCGTCGCGTCCAGCCTGTCGGGCTGGCCCAGGGCGTCGGCGACGCCGTTAAGCGGATCCTGATTGAAATCCAGCCCGGCCGTCCCGAACGGCAGGTCGTAATCGACGATCACGGTGTTGGCGCCGATCCGTTCGGAGATCGCATAGGCGGTATTGTGCGCCACGGCCGAGGCCCCCGCCCCGCCCCGCGCGCCGACGAAGGCGATGGTGCGTCCGACGAAGGGCTGGGCGGGATCGTTGAACAGGCCGCCGATGGCCGCGATCAGCTGCAGCGGCTGCAAGGGCGCGACCAGATATTCGCTGACGCCGCGCCGCATCAGCTCGCGGAACAGGATGATGTCGTTGGTCGCCCCGACCACGATGACCTTGGTGCCGGCGTCGCAGACCTCGGCCAGCTGATCCACCTCCCAGAGCAGGGTCTGGGGGTCCTTCAGGCATTCGACGATGATCAGCGGCGGCGTCGGCTCGTGCTGATAGGTTTCGACCGCCGCGGCGACGCCGCCGATGCGGATCTGGGTCGTGGCGCGCGACAGGCGCCGGTCCTGCGCCGCACGCTCGGCGGCGGCCAGCGTATCCTGGCGCTCGGCGAAGACATGGATGGCGATGCGCGGCACCGACACCTCGCCGATGGCGGCGGCGGGGGCCAGGCTGGTCGGGGCCAGGGTCGCGGGCGTCAGGTCCGGCGTCGTCGGATAGGGTTCGGCCAGACTGGCCTCGGCCTGGGCCACCACCTCGCCCACCGGATTGTATCCGTCGGCCGGCATGGCGTCGGACCCGGCGGTGAACGGCATGGGCGCACGCGCCGGCGCCGCGGGCAGGTGGTCGAAGTCCAGGTCCGCGTCGAAGTCGTCGTCGAACGCTTCGAAGGGGCGGGGGGCGGGCGCTGTACTCATGGCTTCAGTTCACCGCGCGCGAGACAGCGGTCTCCCGCACCAGGGTTTCCGCCTCGGCCGAGGTCTGTTTGCCGGCGCGGTATTGGTCGAAGACCACGGTGCGGCGGCTGGCGTCTGGGGGCGTCATGGCGCGCGGCCGCTGGATGTCGCGCGGATCGGCGATCTGGGCGGCCAGATTGGCCGTCACCGCACAGCCGAAGTTGGAGGCGGACTGGTTGTCGCCCGAGCGGCTCAGATTGCCCCAGTTGCGCCCGCACTGGGGCACCACGGCGCGCAGGGTCTCGAAGCCCACCACCACTGGCGCGCGGGGGTCGGGCGCGGCATAGCTGACCAGGCGGATGCGGTCGGCCGGCACGCCCCAGGCGGACAGGGCGGCCTGCACGGCGTAGGCCTGGTTCAAGGCGACCGGATCGGCGCCGGCCGGGGTCTCGATCACCAGCGGCCCGCCCTCGGCCTGGGCGTAGCGGCCGATCAGGCCCTGAAGCGCGGCGTTCTGGGTCGATGACAGGCCGGCGTCATGCACCGCCAGGGCGATACGGTCCAGGTTCGGCTCCACCTGCAAGGCATAGCGCGAGGTCGGCGTCAGCGGCGGCTCGCCGCCCAGGCTGGCCGGGCCGCCGACACAGCCGCCCAGGGCCAGGGCGGAGAGGGTCGCAAGAGCGATAATCGGGGTGCGGATCATGGGGCGCTCACTCGATCACATAGCCGACCGAACCCGCAGGGGGCGCGTTCGGCAGCCCATAGACCTGGTTCAACTGGCCGAAGAGAATGGTCTGGCTGTCGGAGGCGATCCGCAGACCGTCCGCCGGCGTCTGCATCCGATCAGGCGAAGTCGGGCTGACGATATAGGGCTCCACGATCACCACCAGTTCGGTCTCGCCCATCAGATAGTCGCGCGACCGGAACAGTTGGCCCAGCACCGTCGCGCCCTATTTCACCCGTTTCGAGCGAATGGCCTACCTGCGCCCGCGTACGGTCGACGTCATCGCATGCAGCACCTGCTGACCGCTACGCTCGACGCCCGATCAGGGCTTCGCGCATGGCGGATATCTTGACGTCGGTCTCCGCCTCTTCTGCGGCCGGATCGCTGTCTGCGACGATGCCGGCGCCGGCCAGGGTCCGGTAGCGCCACACGCCGTCCGTCCGCACGAACCCGGCCGTGCGGATCAGGACCGAGGCGGTCATCGATCCCCCCTCCCCGATCAGGAACAGCGATCCGCACCAGGGTCCGCGCGGCGGTTCGTGGGCGGCGATCACCTTCATCGCCTGGTGTTTGGGCGCGCCGGTGATCGAGCCGGGTGGGAAGGTCGCCTCCAACAGCTCCGCCGCGCCAGCCCCGACACGCGCCGTTCCCGTCACGGTCGACACCAGATGATGCACGGTCGGGTGCCGCTCGACCGCGAACAGGGCCTCCACCTGCACCGACCCCGGCTCGGACGCCCGCGCCAGATCGTTGCGCATCAGGTCCACGATCATCAGGTTCTCGGCCCGGTCCTTGGCGCTGGCCAGCAGGTCGGCGGCCAGGGCGGCGTCGCGCGCCGGATCGGGGTCGCGCGGCCGGGTGCCCTTGATCGGCCGGGCCTCGATCCGCCGGCTGGCCGCGTCGAAGCTCAGGAACAGTTCGGGCGAGTTGGACACCAGCGCCCGATCGCCGATCCGCCAATAGGCGCCGAAGGGCGAAGCCCGGTCCTGCTGCAACCGCATGAAGACCTCGAACGGATCGGCATGCGGCTTCAGCCGTCCCGACCAGGCGCGCGCCACATTGGCCTGGAACAGCTCGCCCGCCGCGATCCGATCCACCACATCCGCCACCGCCGCGCGATAGGCTTCGGGCGGCGCCTCGGCGGAAAAGGTTTCGGCAGGCGCCCCGGGCGATGCGACGGATCGGGCTGTGGCCAACCAGGCCAGCGCGCGATCCGCCGCCGCCTCGGCCTGCAAGGTCGTCGCCCCTCGCCCGGTCGCCTGGACCCAGCGCGCCTGGTGATCGAAGGTCAGCATCGCGGGATAGCGGGCCAGCATCAGGTCCGGCCAGACGGCCTCACGCCGTCCCGTCGCCGCCCGCGCGCCGGCGTCATAGGCCGCCAGGCCCACCGTCCCCGCCGAGAACGCGGGGTCGCGCAAGGCATCGAAAAGGGCCGCCACTCCAAGCGGTCCAACCTGGACCATGTCCGGCTGAACCGCGACGTGCGACCAGCGTTCGTTTGATCCCCCGCCGGAAATCAAGGCCAGCAGCCCGTCGCCGCCGTCCGCCGCCAGTCCCGCCGCCACCATCACCGGCTCGACCCAGGCGGCGTCGCGCACCACTCGATGGCTCAGCACATCGCTCACGCCGACAGCCGCTCCACGATCCGGTCGCGGCGCGCGGCGTCGACCTCCAGCGCATCACGCAAATAAGCCTCGACCGAGCCATGTCGCGCCTCGACCTCGGCCAGGGCCGCGTCCAGATAGGCGGCCTCGACGCCCAGGAAGGCCACCACCGCATCGTCGGCGGCGACGCGGCCGGTCATCTTCTGCAGCTGCCGCGCGATCGACGGCGCCCGTCCGGCCAGGTCCACCGCCGCATTGGTCAGCAGATAGTCCTCGACCATGTCGTCGCGCGACACGCCCAGCAGATGATGGGTCAGAGCGGCCAGGAACCCCGTCCGATCCTTGCCCGCCGCACAGTGGATCAGCACAGGTCGGTCCTGATCGGCCAGGGCCTGGAAATAGCGGCTGAATACATCCCTGTGCGCCGGATCGAACGGCAGGCGGCGATAGGTGTCCTGCATGAACCGCCGGCCGGACGCCGGCGTCAGGTCCTGGGTCTTCAGAAAGGTGATGTGGGGCGCCTCCACCCCGTCGTCGATCCCGCCCTCGATCACCCGGCCCGACCAGCCGTCCGGACGGCGCGACGGCTGGTCGCGACGCTCGCCGGGCCGACGCAGATCGACCACCGCGCCGATATCCAGAGCGCCCAGCCGCTCCAGATCCGCCGCGCTCGCCCGCGCATGGTGGGCGGAACGGAACAGATGGCCGGGCCGTAGCCGGCGCCCCGCCGCCGTGGCGTAGTCGCCATAGTCGCGAAAGTTGTCGATGGCCTCGAAGGCGTGAAGGCGGTCGCTCATGCGCCGCCTTCTACCCTGTTTTCACCGCGCGGCAGCAGGTCCGCCATCGCATCCAGATAGGCCACGAAGGCGGCGCGGCCTTCCTCGGTCAGACTGGCCTCCGTCAGGGGCTTTCGACCCCTGAAGCTTTTGGTCATGGCGACGAACCCCGCCTCCTCCAGCTTGCGCAGATGGACCGACAGATTGCCGTCCGTGGTCTGCAGTCGCGCCTTCAGCGTAGCGAAATCCGCCGTGTCGGCCCCCGAAAGAAAGGCCATGATCCCCAGGCGGATGCGCCCATGAATGACCTCGTCGATACGGCCGATGTCGAAATCGTCCGCCATGCTCAGACGCTCTCCGCCGGTTCCTGGCGCATGAGGATCAGGCCGGGAACCAGGGCGACAGCGATCAAAATGGCGGCGAACACCAGATAGATCAGCGGGCTGTCGATGAACCAGGCCACCGCCACGGCGCCGACGTAGGCGCAGATCGCCGTCATCGACATCCAGCGCGTGCGCGTCATGGCCGCGCCGATCATCCAGGCCGAGCCATAGGCGACCAGCACCGCCGTCGGCATCACCGCCATCCACGACCAGTTTCCGGTTTTCACAGACAGGGCGACCAGGGCCAGCCAGGTGACGAAGATGCCGTAACCGACCGCCTCCCACGCCGATCCGACCGCCTTGTTGCCGGCGGAATTGAAGCCGGACTTCTTCTTGATGCGGCCGATCAGAACGGTCAGGGCGACGGCGAACACCGCCCCCGCGACGACCCAGATCCATAGCTGCGACCATGAGTTCAGCCTGACCAAGCCCGATTGAACGGCCCATTGGATCAGGCTGGTCGATCCGTACACGACGGCGGCCGTGACCAGGATCGGTCCCGCCAACAGGGGCGCGTGGCGCCCCTCGTGCGCCAGGCTGCGCATATAGGCGATATCGTCGTGAATGGCCTGGGTGTCGCGGGTCATGTTGGTTTCCTCCCAAAAATCGATGAGAGAAAATCAGCCATAAACTTTGTGATGTAAAGTTCTTTTTATAGCCTGACGGCCGAGCCATGAAAAAGGGGACGAAGCCGAAGCCTCGTCCCCTGATTTCCGATCGGTCGCGCCCCTTATAGTCGGGGCGTGCCGCCGCGTCCGCGAAGTCCGCCGGCCACCAGGGCGATGACGAACAGGATGATGGCGACGACGGCGACGAATTTGGCGATTTCGAACGAGAAGTTCGCAATGCCGCCGAAGCCGAGAACGGCCGCGACCAAGGCCACGACCAGGAAGATAATTGCCCAGCGCATCATGGGTTTAGCTCTCCTGAGTTGATGTTGCCGTCGGCGACCCTAGAGCCCTCGTCGGTCCGTTGCATCAACGTCGTGGCGTCTTGGCCGTTCCCTCGTCTGCTGAGATTCCCATCAGCGGCGGCGACGGCGCGAATAGCCGCCCTGATCCATCTTGCGGTCCGCGACCATGCTGGCGACGATGGCCGCGAGGGCCGGATTGCGCAGCAGCAGGAAGGCGGCGCCCAGACCGCCCACAGCGCCCACGATGGGGCGTTCGCGAACGATGTGGATCACCTTACCCAGCAGGCCGGACGGTTCTTCATCCTCATCGTCCTCCTCGTCGTTCCCGCTGCGCAGGAAGACCAGGATCACGATCAGGGCGACCACGGCGAACAGGCCGAAGGTGACGGCGGCGGCGCCCAGCGGCGTCAGCTTGAGGCTTAGCGCATAGAAGATCGAAAGCCCCAGGAAGATGACGGCCAGGAAGGCGCTGGCCGCGACGACGGCGGTCGCGACCAGCTTTTTGACGAGACCCTTGAACATCAGCGGCGACGACCGGCCAGCAGCATCCCCAGGATGACGCCGACGCCCAGGGCCACGGCGGTCGATTGCAGCGGACGCTCCTGCACCCGCTCGACCACATAGCGCTGCGCCTCGTCCAGACGTTCGGCGGCGTCGTCGTAATATTCGCGGCCCCGGGTGCGGGCGGTGTCGTAATAACCGCGCGCCTGTTCGCGCACCTCGTCGCCCTTGGCGCGCAGCTTGGCCTCGGCCTCGGCGGCCTTTTCGCGTAGGCGCTGGGTTTCTTCGCGGGCGCCGGTCTTCAGATCCTCCTTGAGGGTCTTCAGGTCGGCCTTGATGTCTTCTCGGGCCTTGGTGCTGGCCATGATGCGCGCTCCGTTGAAAGCTTGACGGTAGAGAATAGAGAACCCCGTATTGCAACGCCACTCCCCTGACGAGGTTCCCGTCGCTCGATCCGCGCGGCGCTTGCGCAAGCCTCTCGTCAGCCTCCGACCGGCGGATTAAGAACGAGACCATGACCCAATGGCTGTTCCCGCCCCGCCCCACGCCGTCCCTGCCCATCGTCGGCCATGACGCGCGGTTTCCCGTGCGCCGCATCCTGTGCGTCGGCCAGAACTACGCCGCCCATGCGCGCGAAATGGGATCGGACCCGGACAAGCAGACGCCCTTCTTCTTCTCCAAGCCCGGCGACGCCCTGGTGTCGGACGGTGCGGACCCGGCCTATCCGTCGGCGACCGAAAACCTTCATTACGAGGCCGAACTGGTCGCCGCCATCGGCCCCAGGGAAGACGGCCTGATTGGCGTCGTGGGCTGGGCGGTCGGCTGCGACCTGACGCGCCGTGACCTGCAGGCCGAGGCCAAGAAGACCGGCCGCCCCTGGGACGCCGCCAAGGGGTTCGACCAGTCGGCGCCGTGCGGCCCCGTCACCCTTGGCGACCTGCCGGATCCCGCGGGCGCCATACGCCTGACCGTCAATGGCGAGGTCAAACAGGACAGCGTTCTGGACGACATGATCCTGAACCCTGATCGCATCGTCGAGGCGGCCGGCGCCCTGTGGTCGCTTCAGCCCGGCGATCTGATCTTCACCGGCACGCCGTCCGGCGTCGGCCCCGTCAAGCCGGGCGACCAGGTCGTCGTCACCATCGCCGGGCTGGAGACCCTGCGTTTCGAGGTTCAGCCGTGATCCTGCATGGCTACTGGCGCTCTGGGGCCAGCTACCGGGTGCGGATCGCCCTGGCGTTGAAGGGCGTCGGCTACAACCTGGCGGCCCACGACCTGAGGAAGGGCGAACAGAAGACGCCGGACTATCTGGCCCTGAACCCCCAAGGCATGGTGCCGGCTCTGCAGGACGGCGACCGCGTCCTGATCCAGAGCCCGGCCATTCTGGAGTGGCTGGAGGAGACCCATCCCGCCCCGGCGCTGCTGCCGGCCGCCCCCGACGACCGCGCCGTGGTGCGCGCCATGTGCGCCCTGATCGGCTGCGACATCCATCCGCTGAACAATCTGCGGGTGCTGAAGGCTTTGCGGGCCGAGTTCGGCGCCGACCAGGCCGCGATCGACGCCTGGGCCGCCGGTTGGATCGCGCCTGGCTTCGACGCGCTTCAGGCCCTGGTCGCCCGCCATGGCGCGGGTTGGTGCTTCGGCGACGCCCCAACCCTGGCGGACTGCTATCTGATCCCGCAAATCTATTCGGCCCGCCGATTCAACATGGACCTGTCGCCCTGGCCCGGTCTTCTGGCCATAGATATCCAGGCGCTGGACCACCCCGCCTTCCACGCCGCCCACCCGGATCGCCAGCCCGACGCCGACTGAAAACACCGGCGCCGACGCATATCAGCGGTGGATAAGTAGGGTTCGCTTAAGGTCTCGCTCAGCGTCCCTTAAGCATTGCGCGTCAAAGTGCGGGGGTGTCGTATTCCCCCGCCACACCTTCGGCGTCGTCGCCCATCCATCGCCTGGCCTTGGCCGTGGTGACCGCGCCCGAGCGCGCGCCGGGCGCTTTCATGAGCGCCCCGTCCGGCGCGCGCGAGGATGCGATGCGGTTCCTGCTGCAGACCGGGGCGGATGCGGGCGTCAAACTGATCGCCACCCGGCCCGATGGCGACGGCGAACGGCTGCTGGGCCAGGCCTGGCCCTTTCCCTCGCCCTTCCAGGTCACGGTTCGCACCGTGGCCCTGAGCGAAGGTCTCGATCGGGTCGAGGCGCGCGCTCGCCGCTCGCTGGAGCGGATGGGTCTGCCGCGCGGCGACGTCCTTCTGATCTCTAACGCCGCCGATCTGGCCGGCGCCGAGGGCCGGGCCCTGTGGGATCGCGCGCGCAATCTGAAGGATCGCGGCCTGTTCCGCCGCATCGGTTTCTGCGCCGCGATCGAGGACGGTCCCGCCCTTCTGGCGCGCCGCCTGGAGGCCGACGTCGTCCAGGTGCCGTGCAGCCTGCTGGATCAGCGCGCGGCCCAGGACGGCGTGTTGGAGGCCATCGCCGACACTGGCGCCAGCGTGCATCTGTCGTCCGTCTTCGCCGACGGCCTGCTGTTCGCAGGAGGCGAGGACCTGCCGCCCGAGCTGGCCAGCCACGCCCAGGCCCTGTCGCGCACGCGCCGACGTCTGGCCGAGCAACGCTGCGACCCCATGCAGGCCGCCCTGGCCTACGCCCTGTCGCTGAAAGGCGTGGACAAGGTGGTGGCCAGCGTCGCCTCGGCCGCCGAACTGCGCGCCATCCTGGCCGCCGCCCACGCGCCCTGCCCCAACCTGGACTGGTCAGCCCTGGCGCTTGCGGCGCCGGCGGCCTTCGCCGCCGACGCCCGCGCCCGGATCAGTAGCGCAGCCTGATGCCGACATAGCCGGACAGACCGGCTTCGCCGTAGCCCAGCAGACGCTGATAGTGTTCGTCGAACAGGTTCTCGACGCGCGCCGTCAGGGTCACATTGTCCGTCAGCGCATAGGCGCCGTTCAGATTGGTGATGACGAAGCCGTCACGCATGCCGCCCGAATCCGGCATCTCGCCTTCCGCCCGCACCGTCACCGCGCCCGACAGGCGTTGTCCGGTCCAGCCCAGGGTCGCCGACCCGGAGTGTTCCGCCACGCGCAGGATCGGAGCCTTGGTCACCGCATTTTCGGCGTCGGTCCAGGCATAGGCGGCCGTCAGATCGAAACCGCGACCCAGATCGACCCGGCCTTCCAACTCCACGCCGTCGGTGCGGGTGCGGATCAGGTTGACGTAATAATACTCAAAGCTGGCCGGATTGTAGTAGCCGTCGATCTGGTTCTCGACCTCAAGACGGTAAGCCGTCAGGCGACCATCGAAACGGCCGTCGTTCGAGCGCCAGCCCAGAGCCAATTCACCGCTCTCCGCCTTTTCGGGAACCAGTTCGGCCACCTTGGTGCTCGGCAGGACGAAGCAGAAATCGCAAACCGTCTGGGCGACGGACGGCGTCTTGAAGCCGGTGCCGTAAGCGCCGCTGAAGGTCAGGCCGGCGCCCAGATCATAGGCCGCCGAAATGCGCCCCGTGGTCTTGCCGCCATACTTGTCGGTTTCGTCGTGGCGCAGGCCGGCCGTGACGCTCAGGCGATCCGTGGCGTTGAAACGGGCCACGCCGAACACCGAGTCCACGTCCAGTTCAGCCTTGACCCTGCCGTCCAGATCCGCCTGGGTTTCCTCATGCTCGGCGCCGAAGCTGTAGGCCAGACGGGCGTTCTGATCACGGCTGTCCGCCTGCCAGCGGTAAAGGCGGTGCTGGCCGCTATAGACCGACGGATAGGCGCTCTTGGCGACGCGGTCGATGTCGGAGGCGGCGACCGTGAACTTGTGATCCAGGCCCAGGACATCGGCGACACGCAGGCGAACCAGACCCGACTGATTGACGGTCGCCGCCGTATCCAGCGCATCGACCGGGCCGAAACCGTCGACATCGGCGTCGGTGTCGGAGTAACGATAGCTGGCGTCGACGCCAAAGCGGTCGTTCAGCTCATAACGGGCGCGGGCGCTGACGGTGGTGTTGTCGAAGCCGTCCTTCTCGGTGTTGCCGTTGATCTTGTCAGCCGCCGAGAAACCGTCGCTGTGGAACTTGGAGACGGAGACGCCATAGGCGAACTTCTCAGTGGCCACGCCCAGGCCCAGACGACCGCGCGCCGTGCCGTACGAACCGGCTTCGGCATTGGCCGACACGCCGTTCAACTCACTGGTGGTGAAGGAAATGACGCCGCCGATCGCGGACGAGCCCCAAAGCGACGACTGGGGGCCGCTGAGCACCTCGATGCGCGAAACGTCGCCCAGGTCGAAGCCCGAGAAGTCGAAACCGCCCGCCGGCTGCGAGGGGTCGTTGACGGCTACGCCATCCACCAGCACCAGGGTCTTGTCCTGGCTGGCGCCGCGCATCCGCACCGAGGCGACGCCGCCGAAGCTGGCGCGATAGACCGACAGGCCGGGCACGTCCGACAGGATGTCAGTGGCGAACACGGCGCCGCGCTCTTGGATGGTCTGGCTGTCGATGACGCGCGCGCCCGGCGTCTCGGCGACGATGGCGGGCAGGCGGGTGGCGGTGACGACGACGTCGCTGACCTGGGTCGTGTCGTCGGCCAGGGCGGGTGCGGCGATGGCGACGACCGAGAGCGCGGCCGAGGCGAGCAGAATGGAACGCTTCATTGAGCGATATCCCCGTTTCCGGTCCCGCGAATGCGCGCGAGAGACCGTCATGAGCGAACCGACCCGCCAGACCGGCGAAGGGTCTGGACGGCGCAAGATCGGGTCGCTGCAACGGATGGAGACCGCGCCTCTGCCTGTGCCCGGACAGGGGCGAGCGACTTTGGGCGGCCAGGTCTCCTGGCTTGCGGTTCATCAAACATCGCCCTCGCCTTCCCAGCCCTGGGGCCAGTGGCGCCGGGATCACCGACCCCGGACGGACGACGCTCTCGCCGCCTACAGTTGCGGGAACAGCCGTGGCGTCTGACCACGTTCCCTAAACCGCCTGACGGGGCCTATCGCAGGGGGGACAAGCCTGTGCAAGGCTGGCGGAACGGGCTTGAGGCGTCGGTTCCGATCCGTCACCCTAGGGCCACATGAACGCCCCCGCCAAATTCCCCGATAATGGGCCTCCTCCCGAAATCGCCGCCGCCATCGAGGGCGCGACGCCCTTCATGGCCCAGTATCTGACAGCCAAGGCGGGGCAGACGGACGCCATCCTGTTCTTCCGCATGGGCGACTTCTACGAGCTGTTCTTCAAGGACGCCGAGGTGGCGGCGGCGGCTCTGGGCATCACTCTGACCAAGCGGGGCAAGCACCAGGGCGAGGACATTCCGATGGCGGGCGTGCCGGTCCACGCCATGGAGGGCTACCTCGCCCGACTGATCCGCATGGGCCACAAGGTCGCCATCTGCGAACAGCTGGAAGACCCCGCCGAAGCCAAGAAGCGCGGCGGCAAGGCCGTGGTGCATCGTGGCGTGGTCCGTGTGGTCACGCCGGGAACCCTGACCGAAGACAGCCTGTTGGACGCGCGCGGCGCCAACCGTCTGGCGGCGGTGGCGGTGCGCAAAGGCCGTGCTGCGGTCGCCGTGGTCGAACTGTCGTCCGGCGCGGTCGACAGCGTCGCCTGCGCCATCGAGGACCTGGGCGCGGCGCTGGCCGCCTTCCGTCCGTCCGAGGTGCTGGTCACCGACCGGATGTACTCCGACGAGACGACGTGCGACGCCCTGAACGGCTCGGGCGGGGTGGTCCAGGCCCTGGCCTCGGCCATCGCCGAACCCCAAGCGGCCCGGGCGCGGGTCGAACGCCTGTACGGCGTGGCGGCGCTGGACGGATTCGGCGCCTTCGAGGAGGCCGAGGTTTCGGCGCTGGGTCTGATCGCTGCTTATCTGGAGACGACCCAGGCGGGCAAGGTTCCCGCCCTGGCCCCGCCGCGCCGTCTCGGCGACAGCGGGTTTCTGGCCATCGACCCGGCGACGCGGGCCAGTCTGGAGATCGACCGCACCCAGCGCGGCGAGCGCGAAGGCAGCTTGCTGGCCTGCATTGACCGCACCGTCACCTCGGGCGGGGCGCGGGCGCTGGCGGAACGGATCGCCCGGCCGTTGCGCGATCCCCTGGCCATCAACGAACAGCTCGACGCCGTCGAATGGATGCTGGAGCGCCGCGACCTGCGGCGCGACCTGCGCGACGGCCTGAAAACCTCATCGGACGTGGCCCGCGCCGTAGGGCGTCTGGCGCTGGGACGCGGCGGCCCGCGCGATCTGGCCGCCGTGCGCGTCGGCCTGTCGATTGCGGAGGGCATCGCCGGTCTGTTTATCGGACAGGTCGATCCCCTGACCGGCCAGCCGCGCCGCATCGCCCTGGCGCTGGACCGGCTGACCCTGTCGGCGGATCTGTCCCGGCTGAAGGCCGATCTGGTCGACGGTCTGGTGGAGGAGCCGTCGCATCTGGCCCGCGACGGCGGCTTCGTCCGCCCCGACTATCGCCCCGAGCTGGACGCCGCCCGCACCCTGCGAGACGACAGCCGTCGCGTGGTCGCCGACCTTGAGGCCCGCGCCGTCGCCGAATCCGGCGTGCCGTTCAAGGTCAAGCACAACGCCGTCCTGGGCTATTTCCTGGAAACCTCGGCCAAGGCGGCGGAAGGGTTGCTGCGCGCCGGTCCCGACAGCCCCTTCATCCACCGCCAGACCCTGGCGGCTCAGGTCCGCTTCACCACCGTCGAACTGTCGGAACTGGACGCCAGGATCAGTCAGGCCGGGCACCGCGCCCTGGCCATCGAGGGCGAGATCTTCGAAAGTTGGCGCCGCGAGATCGCCCGTCTGGCCCAGCCGTTGCAAGCGGTGGCCGAGGCCCTGGCCGAACTGGACGCCCACGCCGCCCTGGCCGAATGGGCGCAGGAGGTGGGCGCGACCCGCCCCGTCGTGGACGACACCCTGATCTTCTGCGTCGAGGCCGGGCGCCACCCCGTCGTCGAGGCGGCGGTGAAGGCGCAAGGCGATCCCTATACCCCCAACAACGCCCGTCTGGATGGATCAGGCGGCGACTGCGCCCGTCTGGCCATCGTCACCGGGCCGAACATGGCCGGTAAGTCGACCTTCCTGCGCCAGAACGCGCTGCTGGTGATCCTGGCCCAGGCGGGCGCCTTCGTGCCGGCCCGGTCGATGCGGCTAGGCGTGGTGGACCGGCTGTTCAGCCGTGTCGGCGCGGGCGATGACCTGGCGCGCGGCCGCTCCACCTTCATGATGGAGATGGTCGAGACCGCCGCCATCCTGACCCAGGCCACGCCCCGCAGCTTCGTCGTGCTGGACGAGATCGGACGCGGGACCGCCACCTACGACGGTCTGGCCATCGCCTGGGCCACCGCCGAGGCGCTGCACGAAACCAACCGCGCCCGCACCCTGTTCGCCACCCACTATCACGAGTTGGCCCAGCTGGAGACGCGGCTGGACCATGTCTGCAACCTGTCGATGGTCGCCAAGGAGTGGAATGGCGACCTGGTCTTCCTGCACGAGGCGGCGCCCGGCGCCGCTGACCGTTCCTACGGGGTTCAGGTGGCCAAGCTGGCGGGCGTGCCGACGTCCGTGGTCACCCGCGCCCGTTCGGTGCTTGAGCGTCTGGAGGGCGAAAAGGCCGCCGCCGCCCGTCTGGACGACCTGCCCCTGTTCGCCGTCGCCGAGCCGGAGCCGGTGCGCGGCTCCTCGCCTCTGGAACTGGCGTTCCGTGACGTCGATCCCGACGACCTGACCCCGCGCGAGGCGCTGGAGGCGCTCTATCGGCTGAAGGGTCTGGCCTGATGTGACGAAGGCCCGGACGTCGCCGTCCGGGCCTTGCTTAGAGTGTCGATCCGTTTCGGATCAGGCCTGCATCATCCAGCCTTCGACATCCATGGCCGCCTGACGGACGGCTTCCGAACGGGTCGGGTGGGCGTGGCAGGTGCGGGCGATGTCTTCCGACGCGCCGCCGAAGCTCATGGTGATGGCCGCCTCGTGGATCATCTCCCCGGCCTGCGGGCCCATGATGTGGACGCCCAGCACCTTGTCCGTCGCGGCGTCGGCCAGAACCTTCACGAAGCCGTCGGTCTCGTGATTGATCTTGGCGCGGCTGTTGGCGGCGAAGGGGAACTTGCCCTTCTTGTAGGCGACGCCGGCGGCCTTCAACTGGTCCTCGGTCTGACCGACCCAGGCCACTTCGGGGAAGGTGTAGACGACGCTCGGCACCAGGGCGTAGTCGACGTGGCCGTATTTGCCGGCGATGGTGTCGATCACGGCGACGGCGTCTTCTTCCGCCTTGTGCGCCAGCATCGGACCGTGGGTCACGTCGCCGATCACCCAGACGCCGTCAGCCACCTTGAAGTGGTCATGGTCAATGAAGCCGCGCTTGTCCGGCGTCACGCCCACGCTCTCCAGACCCAGGCCGTCCGTATAGGGACGACGGCCGATGGCGACCAGAACGACATCGCCCTTGATCGTTTCTGCGGCGCCGCCGGCCGAGGGTTCGACCGTCAGTTCAACTCCGTCCTTGCCCGCCTTGGCGGCCGTGACCTTGGCGCCCAGTTTGAAGACCATGCCCTGTTTGGTTAGTGTGCGCTGGAAGGCGGTGGCGACCTCGGTGTCCATGCCGGGCGTGATCCGGTCCAGGAACTCGACCACCGTGACCTCGGCGCCCAGGCGGCGCCAGACCGAGCCCAGCTCCAGGCCGATGATGCCCGCGCCGACCACGATCAGCTTTTTCGGCACGGCCGGCAGCGACAGGGCGCCGGTGGAATCGATGACCTTGCCGTCTTCGAACGCCACGCCCGGCAGCGGGGTCGGCTCGGAGCCGGTGGCGATGACGATGTTCTTGGCGTCCAGCGTCTGGACGGCGCCATCGGCGGCGGTCACCTCGACCTTGCCCTTGCCGACGATCTTGCCCTTGCCCTTGATCCACTCGACCTTGTTCTTCTTGAACAGGAACTCGATGCCCTTGGTCAGGCCCAGGACGCTTTCGTCCTTGGCGGCGTGCATCTGGCCCAGGTTCAGCTTGGGCGAGACCTCGATGCCGATCTTGGCGAATTCGGTATTGGCGGCGTTCCACAGTTCCGAGGCGTGCAGGAGGGCCTTCGACGGCATGCAACCGACGTTCAGGCAGGTGCCGCCCAGGGTCGAGCGCATCTCGACGCAGGCCACCTTCAGGCCCAGCTGGCCGGCGCGGATCGCGGCGTTATAGCCGCCAGGGCCTCCGCCGATGATGACGACGTCGTAGGCGGCGGTGGCTTCGGCCATGGTATCCTCTGGTCTTCTGGCGCGCGGGAAAAGGCGCGCGGACACTAGCGCCGACCCCGCACGGGTCAACCGCTGCCCGCCATATGGGGCCGCCTTTCGACCAATTGCAGAGGGTCGACCGACGAAAAAGGGCCAAGCGTCGCCGCCCAGCGCCTTCGATCATCATCAGACGGCGCGCTTACAGCTTGAAGCGCACGCCGACGAAGACGTTGTAGCCGAACTTCTCGTACTCGTAGGTCCGCTCCTTGACGCCGTAGTAGCGCACGCCCGCGCTGTCGGTCAGGTTCTTGGCTTCGCCGAACAACTCGATCCCGTTGCCGAAGTCGTAGCTGGCGGTGAAGTCCAGCTGGCCGCGTCCCTCGACCCACAGGTCCAGGCCCGGGCGGGTGGCGTCGATGGCTTCCAGGAACTCGCTGCGGTGGGTGTAGGAGACCCGGGCGCTCAGCCCCTCGCGCTCATAGAAGAGGGCGGCGTTGTAGGTGGTGTCCGACTGGCCCGGCAGGACGAAGGTGTTGCGGCCCGCATAGGAGGCGCGGCTCTTGATCTCGGCGTCGGTCAGGGTGAGGTTGGCGAAGACGCCAAAGCCCGAAGCCCAGCCGGGCAGGAAGCCGAAGGTCTGCTGCCAGTTCAGTTCGATCCCGGCCAGATGACCATCGGCGTTCTGGGCCTCGGTGACCTCGGCGAAGCCCGATGGCGCGGGCTGATAGGGCACGCCGGCGGTGACCAGGGTGAAGCGGTAGTCGGACAGGTCCTTGTAGAAGGCGTTGGCCGAGATCACGCCCAGCGGACGCAGATAGTACTCCAGACCCAGGTCGATATTGTTCGACAGGGTGGACTTCAGGTCCGGGTTGCCGCGCGAGACCGTGGTCTTGACCTTGGTGACGCCGTTCTCGTCGACGTTCTCGCTGGTCTCCAGCAGGCGCGGGACGATGTCGGTGTAGTCCGCGCGCGAGATGGCGCGGGTCAGGGCGAAACGGCCGATCAGGTTTTCGCTGAAGTTGTGGCGCAGCGTCAGGTTGGGGAAGACGTCGGTCTGGTCGCGGCTGACGGTGACGGGGGTCAGGACGCTGGCTGCGTTCACGCTAGTCGCGGAGCCTTCGAAGTCGGTCTTTTCGACGCGCAGGCCGATAAGGACATTGGTCGCGCCCACATCGAACCGGGCCTGGCCGTAACCGGCGAGAATGTCTTCGTTGGCGCTGTAGTCCGCCGTGATCGATTGCGGCGTGCGGCGTGACGCCGCGGTCGTGGACGTGGCGCGGATGCCGTCGAGATAGTCGGTTGCAAGACCGTGATCGAACTTCACGCCCAAATTGTAGTCGTAGTTCTGCGACGGACGGTCGCTTAGCAAGCCCGCCAATGCGCCAGGGTTCACCGGGGCGGTTTGCGTGCGGTCGCGGAAACGCTCTTCGTCGGCGCTGACGTCGCGCGTGCTGTATTTGGCGCCGAACTTCAGCGTCACTTCACGGCCGCCGATGACGGTCGGCAGTTCGTAATTCGTCTTGAAGGACACGTCTTCCTGCTCGGTCGTGTTCGAGCGGAAGGTGTTCTCTCGGAATGAGAAGTTGGATGGAGTCGAATAATAGGTCCCTGCGAACGGCGAATAGGTCGGAGCGTAGTGGTTCGTCGTATCGTAGGTCAGCGTCTGCGTACCCGAGCGATACACCAGCTCGTCGCGGTGCGGATAGGTCTGCTCGCTCCTGGCCCAGGCCAGGGTCGCGTCCCAGACGGCGCCATTACCGAAGGTGTATTCGCCGCCCAGGTTCAGGGTGGTGATCTGGTTGTTCTGCTCGCGGTGACGCAGGGCCTTATAGAGGCGCGCGCCGGTGAACTCGCCCGCCTGATCGGTCAGCCCCGCCTTGGGCTTGCCGTCCGAATAGGTGAAGCGCAGGGTATTGCGGTATTCGTCGTCGTTGAACTCGGCGAAGGAGCCACGCAGCCAGGCGCGCAGCTGATCGCTGGGCCGCCATTCGAGAGCGCCGGTCACCGCCTTGCGCGTGCGCTTGGTCTCATAGTCCTTGAACAGGGTTTCTTCGAGATAGTAGCGGCCGAAGGTGGCCGCGACAGCAGGGTCCGCGCCCAGGGTCCAGGCGTTCTCGACGTTGTCGGGACGGCGGTTGGTCTCTGAATAGCTGACCGACACCAGGGCGCCGAAGGTCTCGTTCGTACCGAAGACGTTGGACGCCGTGGCGCCCGCGCGGGTGTCGGAGCCGCCGTAGTCATTATAGCTGCCGCCCGCATAGCCGCTGAGGGCCAGACGGCGCTTGTCGAAGGGCGAGCGGGTCTTGATGTCCACGGCCCCGGCGATGGAGTCCGCGTCCTGGCTGGGGCGCAGGGTTTTGGAGACCTCGACGGTCGAGACGATGTCCGAAGGCAGGGTGTCCAGATCGACCGCGCGGGTCGAGGCCGAGACGGCGGGAATGGCCACCCCGTCGACCGAGACGGCGGTGAAGGTCGAGGGCGCGCCGCGCACATTGATGTAGCGACCCTCGCCCTGGTCGCGCTGGATGGCGATGCCCTGAACGCGCTGCAGGGATTCCGCCACGTTCGGGTCGGGGTAGCGGCCGATGGCGTCGGCCGACAGGATGTTGACGGTGCCGTCGGCGTTCTTCTGCTGGTTCAACGAACGGGCCACGCCGTCGGTGATCACGCCGGTGACGATCACGTCCGCCACGTCGGTCGCCGAGGTGGAACCCAGGACGATGGCCACGTTCGCGTTTTCGCCGCGCGTGGTGACGACCGTCTGGCTGGCCGAGGGCAGCCCGAGGTAGCGCACGTCCAGAACCATCTGGCCCGCCGCGGTCGGCAGGGTGAACTCGCCCTGGGTGTTGGTCACGACCCGCTGGCCCGACCCGCGCACCACGACCTCGGCGCCGGGCAGGGGCGCGCCCGAGGCGTTGGTGACCCGGCCATAGATCACGTCGCCCGCGACGGCCGCGGCGGAAGCAACCACGGCGTCAGCGGTCTCAGCATGGGCGACGGCGGCCATCGGCGCCAGGATCATCGGCGCCATCAACATGGGCTTGAGCGCGGCGCTCATCAGCAGGTTCGGTTTCATCTCTTGTCCCCCTCGGCCCGCGACGTTTCGCTTTGGCCGATGAGGGCGGCGCTTAACCTTTGGCGACGACGCGAAAGCGACGTTTCCGAGACGCCCGTTTCGCGGTTTTCCGACAGCGGCATGACGGTTGATCCCTTGTCGGATCATCGGTCATCGAACGGACGCCGAACCGTTACGACGTCGCCGTTGACCAAGCCGTCGCCGCGGCGAAAGGACGCCCGCACACCGTTCCGGACCCCGCCATGCGCCGCCCTCGTCTTCGCCTGCCGACCGCCTGCGCCCTATTGTCGCTTCTGACCGGTTGCGCCGGGCACGAGGTCGATTTCCAGGGTGAAGGCGCCGGCGTCGTCGGCCCCTGCGCTCAGGTCCAAGCCGTGCTGGAGACCCCGCCCGTCGGCGCCTCCGGCCAGGACGCCGCAGACGACCCGGCCGTCTGGGCCAGCGCCACGCCCGTCATGGTGATGGGCCAGGCCACGCCCGGCTTCGTCGCCGGTGCCGACAAGAAGTCGGGCCTGTATATCTACGGCTTCGACGGCCGCATTCTCCAGTTCCTGCCCGAGGGACTGCTGAACAATGTCGATGCGGTCGAGGGCCTGTCCATCGATGGCCGCCCGCAGTTGGTGCTGGGCGCCAGCGACCGCACGCCGGGCAGGACGGGCATTTCACTCCATGTCTTCGACCCGGCCGGCCCTCGTCAGAACGGCGTGCGCTATTGGGGCCATGTCGCGACCGACGTGATCGAACCCTACGGCTTCTGCTTCGCCCGTCGCGGCCCGGAGGTTCACGCCATTCTGGTCGGGCACGAAGGTGAACTGCGCCAGTTCGTCCTGGGCGCCGACGCCGCCGGCCGCCCGACCGCCCGCCTGGTCCGCACCGCAGAGATCGGCTCCATCTCAGAAGGCTGCGCCGCCGACGAGGCGAGCGACGCCCTCTATATCAACGAGGAAAACGTCGGCCTGTGGCGCTATGGCCTGGACCCGGCGTCCGGCGCGGCCCGCACCCTGATCCGGCCCATCGCCAAGGACATTCTGGTCGCCGACGCCGAAGGCCTGACCGCCATAACCGACGCCTCGGGCCGCTATCTGATCGCTTCCAGCCAGGGCGATTCCACCTTCCCCGTCTGGCGCATCGACGGCGCGGCGCCGCAATACAAGGGCCGCTTCAAGATCGTGAACGGCGTAGTGGACGGCGTCACCGGCACGGACGGCCTGGCGGCCGCCAGCGGTCAAGTCGGCCCCTTCCCCGATGGCGTCGTCGTCATCCAGGACGACGTCAACGACGGCGGCGCCCAGAACTTCAAATACGTCGATTGGCGCGATGTGCGTCGAGCGTTGGGGCTGTAGCCTCCGCCATCCTCGTGCGAGGTTCGCCAAGACCGGCATCCCTTACACTCTAGATCTGAATCCGGAAGTCGGTGTCGGGGTCCGCAGCTTGTTTCCCCAGCAAGGGATTCAGCGGTTTGGCTAGGTTCAATCGACATTCAGTCGGTCGAATTATCAGATCGTCATTCCGGGGCTGAGCGAAGCGAAGAACCCGAAACCCAGGGCTGCGGTCGCGCTGCTGAACGCATCCGACGCCGGATGCGCGCCCTCCGGGTTCCGGGTTCGTCCTTGGATACCCCGGGATGACGATTTTAAGTTGAATGTCGATTAGCCTTAGTCGCTCTGCAAGCCGATCGAAGCTATGCTGACGCGAAACCTAGGAGGGTGCGCGTCATGATGGAACTACTGCTTGCGATGGCCCTCGCAGGGCAGCAACCCGAGCGGACCCTGCCCTTGGCGGAGGTCAAACAAGCCGATCCTCTAGTCCTGGCGCCGAAGGTGCTGCCAGTTGAGACGGCGGAGCGCATCACCGGCGGCTGGGTGCGACGCTACTGGATGCCGGGGCAGGTCTACCGGGCGCTCTTTTGGGAACAGTCCCAGCCCGAACGAGACGGAATCTGCGCCCGGCGGGTGCATGTGGTCTCGGCCGGCAATCCAAGCGCGCCCGGCAATCTAGACGACCCGGAGATGGTGTTGACGGTCAGCGATCTGGGCTCGGGGATGCAGTATGGGCCGTCTCATCCCGAGCCGGCGACTGAGACGCGGTGCGCCGAGTTGACCGGCTATATCGGGGGGTCCGAGGGGCAGGTGGACGGCCAGCTGAAAACACTCACCCGGCTGACCGAGGCGATGCGGTTGGCGGCTGGGACAGATGATCTGCCGTTCGCCCTCGAGTGTGATCCGCAAGAGTCGGCCACGGCCTGTAATGATCCCAGGCGAGCCTTGGCGGAGTTGCCCTTGGACAAGCTGCTGAGCGTTCGGCCAAGCCGTCACTTGCCGCCGCGCAACGCCTCGACCCCGCCGGGACCGAGGCTTTTCGTGCAGACGGGCGCGCCCCGGAACTGGAACGCCGCCGAGGTCGAGTTCGACACATCGGGACCCGGCGCAAGATCTTGGATCGTGACCCTGACCGGCGACGAGCAGGTCGAAACCGTGCGGCTTCGGTCGGCGATGATAATTCGTCACTGACTCTGTCGTTCGCCACTTTTGGGCGCGGTCCAGAATGTCAGCCGGCGAAAAGGTTCGCTCCCGCCGCCTAGAAAACAGTCGGAAAGTCCGCATTCAGGCGCAATACGGCTGAATGCCTGTCTTTCAGGTCAAGCCCGCGGTTGGCGATCCCCTACTGATCCTCGTCGAACTTGCGCGCGACCAGATCGGTCAGGGCCTCCATCGCCTCTTCGGCGTCCGGGCCTTCGGCGGAGACGTCGATGCTGCAGCCGATGCCGGCGCCCAGCATCAAGAGGCCCATGATGGAGCGGGCGTCGACCGTCACCCCGTCGCGGGTGACGTGGATCTCGCTTTCGAAACTGGAGGCCAGTTTGACGAACTTGGCCGAGGCGCGGGCGTGCAGGCCGCGCGTATTGCAGATGTTCAGGGTCGCCGCGACGGTCATTTCTCGCCCGCCAGCACCCAGGAGGCGACCGAGATGTATTTGCGCCCGGCGTCCTGCGCATGGGCTACGCAGGCTTCCAGCGTCTCGCGCCCGCGCACGCTGGCCAGCTTGATCAGCATGGGCAGGTTCAAGCCGGCGATGACCTCGGCGTGGGTCTGCTCCATCACCGAGATGGCCAGATTGGAGGGCGTGCCGCCGAACATGTCGGTCAACAATATGACGCCGTCGCCGTCGTCCACGGCCGCCGCCGCATCGACGATGTCGCGACGCCGACGCTCCATGTCGTCTTCGGGACCGATGCAGATGGCCGCGACGCCGCGCTGCGGGCCGACCACATGCTCCATCGCCGACAGAAATTCTGACGCCAGCCCGCCGTGGGTGACGATGACCAGACCGATCATGAGGACTTCACTCGCATCCCGCCCCGAACCGTCCCGAACGTTCCCCCGCCCGGCGAGGAGGCCGGACGCCGTCCTTTCCTGGACCGCAAGGGGGGTGTCATAGACCTGTCTTTCGGCGTTTCAAAGCGTCTCCAACACCGCTGCGACCACATCGACGGCCGAAGCGGGGCGCGGGTCCAGCGTCAGGAAGGGCAGGTCCACCCCGCAGAACGCCCGCGATTGCGCCTCGGGCAGCCGTTCGACCGGTTCGTGCGTGCAGACGACGGCCAGCGCCGCTCTGACCAGCGGCCGTGTCGCGGCGGTCACGATTCCCAGGCCCCGAACCTCGATTCGCCCCGCTATGGCGACTGGCGCGCGGGCGTAGAGCGCGCCGTTCGACGCCCAGACATGGGTGTAGTCGTCGCTGACCAGCCGCCCGCCGCGCCCGATCAGCCTTAGGCCCAGGTCGCTTTTACCCGCGCCCGATGCGCCCAGGATCATCACCCCGCGCCAGCCGCCCCCCTGGCGCACGGCGACCGTGGTGGCGTGGATCGGGGCGGCGGGCGTCATGCCCGGCGGCCGACCGCGGGGAACAGGATTTCGAACCGGGCGCCGACAACCTGACCGTCCTGCATCTGGTTCTCGGCGTGGACGCGGCCGCCGTGCGCCTCGACGATCTGGCGCACGATGGACAGGCCGAGGCCCGAGTTGGAGCCGAACTTCGCCCCTTGCGGCCGCGAGGTGTAGAAGCGTTCGAACACCGTCTCCAGGTTCTCGGGCGGGATGCCCGGCCCCTGGTCCTCGACCCGCACGCGGACCGGCAGGTCGTCGGTCGTCTCTTCCAGACTGACGCGGACCGCCCCGCCCGAAGGGCTGAAGGAGCGGGCGTTGTCGATCAGGTTGCGGAACACCTGGCCCAGCGGCCCGTCGCGGCCCATGACGCGCAGCGGCGTCTCGGGCGCCTGGAACAGCACCGGGATGTCGCCGGGCTTGGCCGTGGTGTCATAGACGCCCGCGATGTCGGTCAGCAGTTGGTTCAGCGTGATCGGGCGGGGCCGGTCGCGCGACAGTTCCGCATCCAGGCGCGAGGCGTTGGAGATGTCTGTGATCAGCCGGTCCAGGCGCCGCACGTCCTGTTGCAACAGGGCTGTCAGCTTCTCGCGGTGGGCGTCGGTCCTGACCAGCGGCAGAGTCTCCAGCGCCGAGCGGATCGAGGTCAGGGGGTTCTTGATCTCGTGCGAGACGTCGGCGGCGAACCGTTCGATGGCGTCCATGCGGGTGGACAGGGTGTCGGTCATGGATTCCAGCGACCGGGCCAGATCGCCGATCTCGTCCTTGCGATCCTCCAGATCGGGCAGGGAGATGGCGCGCGCGCGTTGCAGCTTGACCTGATCCGCCGCCGCCGACAGCCGCATGATGGGCCGCGCCACGAACAGATGCAGCACCAGCGAGGCCACCAGATTGACCCCCAGCGCCACCAGGGCGAACGGCACCAGGGCGCGGCGCTGGGCGCTCAGAATCTCGTCCACGTCGCCGGATTCGACCGTCAGCACCCCCAGCACCTGACGCACATGCCGCACCGGGATGGAGACGGACACCACCCGGTCGCCGGATTCGTTGCGTCGCAGCGTCGCCTGGGGCGCGCCCTCCAGCGCGGCGTTGACCTCGGCGGCCAGCTCGCCGTCGGCCCGCGCGATCCGGCGCTCAGACACCAGCTTGGCCGCGGCCCCGTCGTCGGTCGGCGACCCGGCCGAATGGGCGTCCGGCAGGGGGCGTCCGCCGATGGCCTCGGTCACCTGATAGCTGTCCACCAGCAACAGGCCGTTGATGTCGTACAGCCGCACGCGCTGCCCCGCCGGGATGAACCGGTCAGTCAGCCACAGGGAGGCGCGGATGGGGTCCAGTTCGGGCGTCGGCTCGCCCCGCGTCACGCCCTCCTCGCGCAGCACATTGGCCAGCAGTTCCGCCTGGACGGTCAGAGATTCCTGACGCGCGCCGACCAGCCCCTTGCTCCATTCGTTCAGCAGCAGGGCGCCGCCGAACAGGATCAGCAGGCTGAGCAGATTGAGCGCCAGGATGAAGCCGCCTAGCCGCGATCCGCCGAAGCGGAACAACGGCCGGCGCACGCGCTCCTCGTCGGGCTCTCGCCCGTCGGGACGATCAGCTCTCGCGGTAGCGGTAGCCGACGCCATACAGGGTCTCGATCGCGTCGAACTCGTTATCTACGGCGCGGAACTTCTTGCGCATCCGCTTCACGTGGCTGTCGATGGTGCGGTCGTCGACATAGACCTGGTCGTCGTAGGCGGCGTCCATCAGGTTGTCGCGGCTCTTCACGAAGCCGGGCCGCTGGGCCAGGGCCTGCAGCAGCAGGAACTCGGTCACGGTCAGCTTGACCGGCTTGCCGTCCCAGGTCGATTCGTGGCGCGCCGGGTCCATCGACAGCTTGCCGCGCTTGATCGCCCGGCCCGAAATCTCTGCGGCGGCTTCCGGCTCACCGCCGTCGGCGCCGGTGCGGCGCAACAGCGCCTTGACCCGTTCGATCAGCAGACGCTGGCTGAAGGGTTTGTGGATATAGTCGTCGGCGCCCAGGTTGAAGCCCAGGATCTCGTCGATCTCCTCGTCCTTGGACGTCAGCATGATGACCGGGATCTGCGAGGTCTGGCGCAGGCGACGCAGCACCTCCATCCCGTCCATGCGCGGCATCTTCACGTCGAGGATGGCCAGGTCGGGCGGCGTGGATTCCAGCGCGGCCAGGCCAGAGGCCCCGTCATGATAGGCGGTGATCTTGTGGCCATGGCTTTCCAGCGCCAACGACACGGACGCCACGATGTTCTCGTCGTCGTCGACCAGGGTGATGTTCGCCAAGGGTGTCTTCTCCTGAACTTTGCGGTCCCGCGAGCAGGAACGCGCTTCAAGCGTAACCGTTCGATCACGGTCACATTAGGGCTATGACGCCCCGACCCGAAGGGAATTCGCTCAGAACGCCCTCGCGCAAGTCCTGGCCAAGATGGTTGGTTCCGCTGGCGATTTCAACGCGGCGGCGCCCCGGACGGGGCAGGGAGGGTATTCGGCGGCGAAAACCTCGCTTTAAAGTCTTCGGGTCAAAGGATCGCCGCATGGCCGGTCCGATCCACTACGAAGTCTATGTCCGCAAGACCGCGCCCGCGGCCTGGACCCTGCTGATCGCCACCGAGAACCGCAAACAGGCCATCGAGGCGGCCGAGGACCAGTTGCGGGACCGATTCGCCGTCGCGTCGCGCGTCACCAAGGAGACGCTGGACCCCGAGACGATGGAGTTCGCCTCCGTCACCATACTGACGCTGGGCGCGCCCGAGCCGCTCAGGAAGAAGGCGGCAAATGCGACCCACCGCCCGGCCTGCTCCAGCCCGGCGGAACTCTATTCGCCCCACGCCCGGGCCGTGATCGGGCGCGTGCTGGAAGACTGGTTGCGGCGCGAGGGCGTGACGGCCTTCGAACTGCTGCACCGCCCCGATGCGGCCGAGCGGCTGGAGGCGGCGGGGATCGAGCTTCAGCACGCCATTCAGAAGGTCGCCGTCCCCGAAAGCCAGTCGACCGGCCAGGACGTCCACACCGTCGTCCGCCATTATCAGAAGCTGACCGAACTGACGATCGCGCGGCTGCGCAAGGCCGGACGCGACGGCCTGTTCCCGGCCCTTCAGGACACCTCCATCGCCGACCTGGCCCATCGGTTCAGCGGCGCGCCGGACCGGGCTTTGCGCATGGGCGGAGTAGTCGCCGGCGCCCTGGCCGAACACAGCGGCGCGCGGGCGCGGCTGTCGGCCCTGATGGATCTGATGGACGCCGCCCCGACGGACGGCCCGCCGCGCGCCCTGATCGTGGTGGCGGTCGAGCAGATCGTCGCCGAGATGCTGGCTCTGCGCCAGAACCTGAACGCGGTGCTGGGCCCGGCCCTGGATCAGGGCGCCAGTCTAGCCGCCATCGTGCGGATGGTGGCGCCGGACGAGATGGACGGCCTGCTGAAGCTGGACCCGCGCCTGGACCTGATGATGCCCGCCATCGACGGGCCCGCTGCGCGACTGGGTGTCCATTTGGCCGCCGGGGAGTTTCCACTGCTGGCGGCGGCTCTGGCCCGGATGGTGACGGGCGAACTGACCAGCCCGCGCCGGCTGCGTCCCAACGATCCGGTCGGCGAGATCGACATCCTGCGCCTGCTGGCCATGGCCCTGACCGCCGCGGCCGGTCGGCTGCTGACGCTGGAGGAGGTGCAGACCGCCTTCGTGGAGCGCTCCAAAAGCCTGGTCACGGCCGATTTCGTCGCCGCCTATGTCGCCGGCTGCCAAAGCGTGCTGGCCGAGGCCGAATACCTGACGCGCCTGTGCGAGAATGTGACCGGCGGGGCCAACAAGCGCGCGGCGGCCCGCTGGCTGGGCGCCTGCATCGGCGCGCTGCGCTTCGAGACCGAGATGCGTCAGGCCGCGCCCGGGGGGCCCAGCCCGTCGCAGAAGCTGGCCATACTGGCGCGGCTGCAACGGGCGGTGCGGGCCGCCAACCTGGGCGAACACGACGAGAAGCAGATTTCGGACGTCATCGGCGCGGTCGGCGCCCGTCTGGAGGCCGACGCCGGCCTGGTCGCCCAGATCGCGCGCGCACCCGCCCCTGCGCCGAAAAAGCTGGCCGCCCTGCTGAAACTGGCCGCCGGGGAGGCCGGACCGCTGGGGCCGTCGGCCGAACGCGCCCGCGCCGAAGCCGTCCGCCTGCTACGCGCGCCCGAAACCCGCACCGCCCTGTCCGCCGCGCCCGACAGCGTCGCGGCGCTTCGCGGCCTGATGCAGGCGGCGGGCCTGGCGGCGTAAGCCCCAGACGCCGAACCCGTTTAACCGACGTTTGCGATCGCGCCCTGAAAGACAGGGCTGCGGAGCGGCCTAATGATTGGCCGGCGCCGGGCTGGTGGCGGCGGGCGGCGCGGCCGGCGTGGCCTGGGTCGCAGCGGGCGCGCCATCGGCCGGCGTCGCGCCGGTCGGCTCGCTCGCGGCGGCGCCTTCGGTCACGGGCGCTTCGGCGCCGGCGGCGGGCGCGGCGGCGCCCGGCTGACGCGAGGGATCGGGCGCGGGAATGGCGAAGCCGCCGGACCCTTGGGTCCGCAGCCAGGCGATCAGATTGATGCGCGTCTGGGTGTCGCGGATGCCGGCGAAGGACATCTTGGTGCCCGGCACGTATTTGGCCGGGGCGGTGATGAAGCTGTTGATCTGGTCATAGCCCCAGGTCGGCGCCTCGGCCTTGTGCTTGGTCATGGCGTCGGAATAGGCGAAGCCCGCGCGGTGCTCGACCGGACCGCCGACCACGCCCCACAGGTTGGGACCAATCTTGTCGGCGCCGCCCTGGTGCGCGTCGTGACAGGCCTGGCAGCGCGCGAAGGCGGCCTCGCCGGCGGCGAGATCGGCGGCCGGCAGAACCGTGCCCCAGTCCGGGGCCAGCTCGGGCGCTTCACCGCCTGCGGCCTCTTCCGGCGCATCGACGAAATAGCCCATCTTTTCCGGTGGCGCGGAATGATAGACCAGGCCCGATGCCTGCTGGACCACCAGGATGACGAAGGCCGTCCCCAGGGCCGCGCCGAAAATCTTGTTCCACTTCAGATCGCCGCTCATGCGCCCCGTCGCTCCCCTCTGCCGCTTCCAGGCCGTTGAACCGCCCGGTCATAGTCTTGCCTTGGGCTGTCTGGCACGCTAGCGCGACCTTCGCAACCGGCCCGGCAAGCGCCGGCCCCGCAAGGCGTCAGGGAAGCCCATGAATCCTTTGATAATGATACCCGCTCGCATGGCGGCGACCCGGTTGCCGAACAAGCCGCTGTCCCTGATCGGCGGCGTCCCCATGATCGTGCGCGCCTATCGCCAGGCCGAGGCCTCGGGCCTGCCGGTCGTGGTCGCGGCCGGCGATCCCGAGATCGTCGAGGCGATCGAGGCCGAGGGCGGGCGCGCCATCCTGACGGACCCGGCCCTGCCCAGCGGGTCGGACCGCATCCGCGCCGCGGTGGACGCCATCGACCCCGAAGGCGATTTCGACGCGGTGATCAACGTCCAGGGCGACATGCCCTTCGCCAGCCCCGGCCTGGCCACGGCCTGCGCGGCCATCCTGCACGGCGAGCCGGCCTGCGACATCGCCACCCTGGTCGCCGCCGAAGCCGAGGCGTCCGACAGAACCAACCCCGACGTGGTCAAGGCGGTGCTGGCCCTGGGCGAGGGCGAGCGCCAAGGCCGCGCCCTGTATTTCACCCGCTCCACCCTGTATGGCGACGCGCCGGTGTGGCGTCACATCGGCGTCTATGGCTATCGCCGCGAGGCCCTGAACCGCTTCTGCGCCGCGCCCCCGTCGCCGCTGGAGAAGCGCGAAAAGCTGGAGCAGTTGCGCGCCCTGGAGATGGGGATGCAGATCTGGGCCGCCGTCATCGACGAAGCCCCCTTGTCGGTCGACAATCCGGCGGACCTGGAGGCGGCGCGGGCGTTGGCGTGATCACGCTCGTTGGACTCTGAAAAAACAGTCCAGCGAGTCCAATTTCAGCTTTAGGCCATTGTTATTCCTAGCGAATCTTCGCCAATCGACTTGGACTGCCCAAGGCGGCGCTCCTGGTGCGCCACGACGATGTCAAAGACCCGGCGGCGGTTATAGGCCGGATCGAACCCCTGTATGGCAAAGGGTCGATCCGACGACTCATGCCTTTGAAACGGCGTGGGTTCGTGGTCGAAATTAGGATGGGTGACAGTGTTTCTCCCTCCCCCTGCGGGGAGGGGAGAAGACCGAAGCCTATTTTTCCTCGACCCAGGCCTGGATCAGGCTGTGGGCGATGGCGAACGGGGGCGGCGCGCTGATGGTCGGATGGTCGCCGGCCAGCACCGCCCGGGCCTCGGCGCGCGTCAGCCAGGCCACTGATTCCAGCTCGGTCTGGTCGGGCCGGGCCTGATCGTCGGACACCTGGGCTATCAGACCGATCATCAGCTGGGACGGAAATGGCCAGGGCTGGCTGGAGTGGTAGGTCGCCGAGACCACGGTCAGTCCCGCCTCCTCCTTCACCTCTCGGGCGCAAGCCTCCTCGATCGATTCGCCCGGCTCCAGAAAGCCGGCCAGCGCCGACATCCGCCCCGGCGCCCATGCCGCCTGACGCCCCAAAAGGCAGATCGGCTCGGCCCCGCCGGTGTAGATCGGCAGCATGATGGTGACGGGATCGACGCGGGGGAAATGCTCGGTCCCGCAGGCCGGGCAGCGCCGCTTCCAGCCGCCCGAAGCCGTCTCGCACAGGGCGCCGCAGTTGGCGCAGAAACCGTGTTTGCGCCGCCAGTCGAACAGGCTTTTCGCCCCTCCCGCCATGGCCGCATCCGCCGTCGGCAACAGGGCCGCGGCCGCGCGCATGTCGTGAAACACGCCTAGGCCGCCGACCGGCCCGTTGGCGGGGTCGATGGAGCCCTCGAACTCGATGGCGAAGACCGGCTCGTCCTTCCACAGGCCCAGAAAGGCCTCGCGGTCGCGCACCAGGGTCCGCGCGTGTTTCATCGACAGCCAGACCAGACGCGGGCCCTGATCCGTCTCCTCGATCAGCGGCCGTCCCTCCCACAGCACCAGGGCCTGGGCGTAGGGCTTGTCCGCCTGTTCGGCCAGCCAGTCGGGGTCGTTCCTGAGATCGCCGGCCCGGTCGAGCGGATTGCCGGCGAAGATGTTCTGATGCGCCATGCGTCCTTGTAGCTCTTGATTCCAACCGTCGCACCCGTCATATCCCCAATCGGAGATCGCGGGCGAAGGCTTCGCCAATCTGGTCAGGGCCGGAAGGCAGCAGCCACAACGAATTCCCCTTCGGGTCGCGGTCTCCACCCTTTCATTCTTTTTCGCGCTAACGCTCGCGACGCGGTCGCTCGCTGCTTGAGCGCGTTTTTGCGCGAACGCTCGCCGCGCGGCGGCTCGCTGCTCCGCCATCTCGGTCATTGTCGGCGACGGCTGACTATGAGACGGTCGTTATATGAAGTGGCTGTGGCTCATTCTGATGCTGCCCTTGTGCGCCTGTGGATCAGGGCCGATCGAGCCGCGCCCGCTGCTGACTGAGATTCGCATGCCCCCTGGGATGGGGCGCGACTTCGGCGTTTCGCCGTCCGACGCGGCCGAAATTGGACTTCATGCCGATGGAACGGTTGAAGTCTCCACCTGGTCTGGCGGGCGAGCGCGCCTCGATTCAAAGATCGAGATTGGCCGAAGCCTTTATGCCCTCGGCGTTGACGTCAAACATCCGATCTATGTGCGGGCGGACAAGGTCGCGCGTTATCGGGACGTTGAAATGATCATGCGGGATCTGTCCATGCGAGGGTATACGATTAAGGAACGCGCCAATCTAGGTTCTGCCTGATCGACGCAGATCGGCTTCATTTTTTTAATGAGCGGCCGGCTTCGCCCCGCCCCCTTGCCGCTGTAAGACCTCATCCATGACGGACAGCGACACCAACATGGACGGCCCCCCCTGGGAAGAGGACGAGGTCGTGGAGCGCGACGAGAACACTGACGACATGTTCGGCGCGCCCGCCGGGGCGGCTGAGCCGGTCGCTGCGGCCGCCAAGCCTGTCGCGGCCACGCCGGCTCCGTCCGAGGTCGAGGCCCATGTCGACGACGGCGCCGCCTACCAGGTGCTGGCGCGCAAATACCGGCCGCGCACCTTCGAGGATCTGATCGGGCAGGAGGCGATGGTCAGGACGCTGACCAACGCCTTCGCCACCGGGCGGATCGCGCACGCCTTCATGCTGACCGGGGTGCGGGGGGTCGGCAAGACGACGACCGCGCGTCTGTTGGCCCGCGCCCTGAACAACGAAACCGACGTCATCGACAAGCCGTCGCTGGCCCTGACCGCCCACGGCCGGCACGACGCAGCCATCATGGCCGGCCAGCACATGGACGTGATGGAGATGGACGCCGCGTCGCACACCGGCGTCAACGACATCCGCGACATCCTGGAAAGCGTCCGCTATGCGCCGGTCGAGGCGCGCTACAAGGTCTATGTGCTGGACGAGGTGCATATGCTGTCGACGCAGGCGTTCAACGCCCTGCTGAAGACGCTGGAGGAGCCGCCGCCCCACGCCAAATTCATCTTCGCCACCACCGAGATCCGCAAGGTGCCGGTGACGATCCTGAGCCGGTGCCAGCGGTTCGACCTGCGCCGGGTCGAGCCGGAAATCCTGGTCGAACATCTGGGCCGGATCGCGCACCGCGAAGGCATGAAGATCGAACAGGACGCCCTGGCCCTGATCTCGCGCGCAGCGGAAGGCTCGGTGCGAGACGGCCTGTCGCTGCTGGATCAGGCGCTGGTTCAGGCCGAGCGCGGGCAGATGGTCAAGACCGACACGGTGCGCGACATGCTGGGTCTGGCGGACCGGACCCAGACCATCGCCCTGTTCGAAAGCGTCATGGCCGGCCGCACGCCCGAGGCGCTGGAGAATTTCCGTACGCTTTACGGATTCGGCGCCGATCCGGTGCAGGTGACCAATGACCTCTTGGAGCATTGCCACGCGGCCTCGGTCGCCAAGATGCTGGGCCCGAATGCGACGCGCCTGCCCAATGATCAGGCGCAGAAACTGACGGCCCTGGGCGCGGCCATTCCGGCGGCGACCCTGTCTCGCACCTGGCAGATGCTGCTCAAGGCGCTGGATGAAGTGCGGCGCGCGCCCAATCCGGCCGATGCGGTGGAAATGGCCATCGTGCGCCTGGCCTACGCCGCCGATCTGCCCGGACCGGAAGAGGCGCTGAAGCGGTTGCAGTCCGGCGAACCGATGGGCGGCGGGGCTGGCCCGCGCGGCGGCGGTGGAGGCGGCGGCGGCGGAAGCTCGGCGCAGCTGGCGGCGCGGCCGGTCATGGCCCCGGCCCTGCCCGACCCGCAAAGCTTCGAACAGGTCGTGGCCCTGATCGGACAAAAGCGCGAGGTCGGGCTGCAGATGGACGTGGAGCGGTTCGTCAAGCCGGTCTCGTTCAAGCCAGGCGCCATCGTCTATGAAAGCGTTCAGGGGGCGCCGGTGGAGCTGGCGCGCAAGCTGTCGGCGCGCCTGCGTGAATGGACCGGCCGCACCTGGCTGATCGCCGCCAACGGCCAGGGCGGCGGCGAAACCCTAATTGAACAACAGAAGAAGGCCCGCATCGCCGAACGCGCCGAGGTCGAGGCCAATCCCTTCGTCCAGGCCGTCCTGCTGGCCTTTCCCGGCGCCAAGCTGGGCGAGATCCGCACCATCGCCCCCACCGTCGTCACGCCGGAAATCCCCGATGCGGCCGAGGACGACGACGAGGACTGAGGTCGTTTCGGTCAAGTCGATAGCCGGTCCATAGTCGTCATTCCGGGGCGTCCGAAGGACGAACCCGGAACCCAGGAGGCTTCATCGAGCGTCGAGGGTTCCAACAGCCCGCGTGTGGCCCTGGCTTCCGGGTTCTTCGCGACGCTTAGCCCCGGAATGACGCTGGGAGAATAATCAGCCGATGGGGACCCGCCCCTACCGCGGCGCGCGCTTGGCCAGTATGCGTTGCAGGGTGCGGCGGTGCATGCCCAGACGGCGCGCGGTTTCCGAGACGTTGTGGTCGCACAACTCATATACGCGCTGGATATGCTCCCAGCGGACGCGGTCAGCGCTCATGGGGTTTTCGGGCGGTTCGGGCGCCTCGCCGGTGGCCAGCAGGGCCTTGACCACGTCGTCGGCGTCGGCGGGCTTGGACAGATAGTCGACGGCGCCGGCCTTAACCGCCGCGACCGCCGTGGCGATGGCGCCATAGCCCGTCAACATGACGATGCGGGCGTCCTGACGCTTTTCGCGCACCGCCTCGACGATCTTCAGCCCGTTGCCGTCCTCCAGCCGCATGTCCAGAACGGCGAAGGCGGGGGCCTTGTCGCGCAGGGCCTGGGTCGCCTCGGCGACGGATTCGGCGGTCGTCACCTGAAAGCCGCGCGCCTCCAGCGCCCGTCCCATGCGGGTCCGCAGGGCCTGGTCGTCGTCCAGCAGCAACAGGGACTTGTCGGGCAGGGCGGCGATGCGGGTTTCGAGTTCGGACATTGTCTTGGTTTCTCCTGCCCCTTCAAGTCGGGAGCGGTAGCGCGCGGGTCAAGGTCAAGGTTCCGCCTGCGACGCTTCGACCCAGCGGGGTCACGCCGCGACTTCCAGCGCGGGCCGGGCCCAGCGCACGGCGACACGCGCGCCGCGTGGGACCGCCTTGGCCTCGGGCGCGGCGTCCGGCTGGGGCAGGCCCTGGCCCACACTGACCGATCCGCCGGTGCGTTCCAGAAGCGTGCGAGCGATGAAGAAGCCCAGGCCCATGCCGCCCTGACTGGGGGCGATAGGGGCGTCGACGGCGTCTCGGCGTTTAGACGGCCGGGCGGCGGCGGCGATCTGGGCGGCCAAGGCCTGGCGCGCCTTGCCGTGGGGCCGGCTGGTCACATAGGGCTCGCCCAGGCGGGGCAGGATGTCGCCGGAGAAGCCCGGCCCGTCGTCCAGAATGTCGATCTCGATCCAGCCGGCGTCGACCACCGCCTGGACGCGCACGGTGGCGGCGGCGAAATCGGCGGCGTTCTCGACCAGGGTGGACAGGCCGTGGATCACCTCGGGCAGGCGGCGCACGCGCGGAGCGGGCTGGCCGGGCGGGGTCTTGACCAGGACGTCGAACGCCAGGTCGAAGCCCCGGTGCGGCTCCACCACCTCTTCCAGCAGGGCCTTGAGCGACACGTCGGCGTAGAGGGCGTCGTCACCCTCCGGCTGTTGCGACAGCTGGGTCAGTATGCCCCGGCAGCGTTCGGCCTGTTGCAGGATCAGGGCGGCGTCCTCGGCCGCGTCGCTGTCGGGGGCCGAGGCCCGCTGCAGCTCCTTGGCGACGACCTGGATTGTGGCCAGGGGCGTGCCCAGTTCATGCGCCGCCGCCGCCGCCAGACCGCCCAGCGCCGCCAGCCGCTGTTCGCGTTGCAGCACGTCCTGGGTCGTGGCCAGGGCCAGCTCCAGCTTTTCGGCGTCGGCCGCCACCCGCCAGGCGTAGCCGGCGGTGAAGACCACCCCCGTCACCAGGGCCATGGCCATGCCCAGTCGGTAGAGCAGCGGCAGGTGGAAATCCTCGTAGGGGCGCCACGGCAGCGGCTCGGACCAGAAGAACAGGATGCCGACCGCCACCAGGGCCAGCACGCCCAACACCAGAGCCTGACGCGCCGGCAGGGCCGCCGCCGCGATGGTCACCGGCGCGACAAGCAACAGGCAGAAGGGGTTCTCCAGCCCGCCGGTCAGGGCCAACAGCACGCCCAGCTGGAAGATGTCGAAGCCGAGGTGGATCGCCGTCTGGCGGCCGTCGGGCAGGCTGGCCTCCAGCCGCCGCACCCGCGCCATGGCGCCCAGGTTCACCGCCGCGCTGATGGCGATCACGATCAGGCAGGGCCACAGCGGCAGGGGGAAGTGCAGCACCTGATGCGCAGTCAGGATCGCCGCGCTCTGGCCCAGGATGGTCAGCCAGCGCAGCACGATCAGGGTTCTGAGCGAAAACCCCCGTCCCCGTCGCGGCGCGTCGCGCCAGCCGTCGAGGGGATCGGACGGCAGGGCATGGGGCGATGGCGCGCCCTGCGGCGCGATGCGGGCTTCTGTCGAGGTCACGCGACTTCTATAGACCGACCAGAACCATTTCGTGAGAGGTCGTCATGCCGCGTCGTTCCGTCCTGCTGTTCGCCGGCGCCTGCATCGCCGTGGCGGCGGCGCTGGCCATCATCACCGTGGTCGTGGTCAGCGGGCGCGGCGCGCCGGCGAACGGCGCGGAGACGACCTCGACCGGCCAGCCGCTGATCGGCGGCGACTTCCAGTTGGTCGACCAGGACGGCCGCACGGTCGACCAGACGATGCTGAACGGCAAATGGAGCCTGGTCTTCTTCGGCTTCACCTATTGCCCCGAGTTCTGCCCCACGACCCTGGCCGAACTGGCCGCCGTGCAGCAGCGGCTGGGCGACAAGGCCCAGAACCTGCAGATCGTCTTCGTCAGCATCGACCCCCAGCGCGACACGCCGCAGATGCTGAAAGACTATCTGTCGTCGGACGGCTTTCCCAAGGGGACCATCGGCCTGACCGGCACGCCCGAACAGGTGGCGACGGCGGCCAAGGCTTACCGCGCCTTCTATCAGAAGGTGGGCGAGGGCGAGACCTATACGATGAACCACTCCCTGACCGTCTATCTGATGGGGCCGGACGGCCGTTTCCGCACCGCCGTCGCCTATGGCATGGGGCCGGACAAGACGACCAAGATCATCGAGGACGCGATGGCGCGGGGGTGAGTTCTTCTCTGCTCGTCATCCTAGGCCTTGCGCTTGGGATGCATACGCCCGGTGTTTAGGTTTGGCGGCCGGCGCCTGTCGATCAACGGGCGCGTCCGACTCGATGAATCCTAGGCACAAGGCCTAGGATGACAGGTGTCGTGGAAGCGCATTCGACTAAGGGCTGTTCCGCAGCCTCATAATCCTTTTGCAGGGTGCGGCGTTATATGTTGCCCTGCACAAACGGCCCTCAGCCGTCACGGACCGTCATGCTCTACGCCTTTCACGAACTCGCCTATCAGTCGGCCCTGCCCTTCCGCATCGGGGCGCAGCTGGCCCGCAGCTTCTGGACCTCGCCGCTGAACCCGGCGGCCGACACCGCCGTCGGCCGAACCGCCTACGCCTCGGCCGAACTGTTCGAGAGCGTCACCCGGCGCTACGGCAAGCCGGCCTGGAAGCTGGAGACGCTGGAGATCGGCGGCAAGACCGTGCGAACCACCGAACAGGTGATCTGGCAGAGCCCTTGGTGCCGCCTGGTCCGGTTCGCGCGCAACATCGGCGACCTGAAGCGCGCCAAGAAGCCCGCCTCCGGTCCGGCCGTCCTGATCGTGGCCCCGCTGTCAGGTCACTACGCCACCCTGCTGCGCGGCACGGTCGAGGCCTTTCTGCAGGACCACGACGTCTATGTCACCGACTGGATCAACGCCCGTCAGGTGCCGATGCTGGAGGGACGGTTCGACTTCTTCGACTATATCGACCACATCCGACTGATGCTGGCCGAGATCGGGGGACGCGCCCACGTCGTCGGCGTCTGCCAGCCCGGGCCGCCGGTTCTGGCCGCCGGCGCGGTGATGGCCGAGGACGGCGACGAGAACCGGCCCCTGTCCATGACCTTCATGGGCTCGCCCATCGATGCGCGCCTGTCGCCGACCGTGACGAACCAGCTGGCGGAGGAAAAGCCCTTCACCTGGTTCAAGTCCAACATGATCCACACCGTGCCCCTGCCCTATGCGGGGTTCGGGCGGCGCGTCTATCCGGGGTTCGTCCAGCTCTACAGCTTCATGTCGATGAACGAGGATCGGCACCGCGACGCCCACTGGAGCTATTTCAACAGCCTGATCGCCGGGGACGGCGACGGGGTGGAGAAGCACGAGGAATTCTACGACGAATACCTGTCGGTGCTGGACCTGACCGAGGAGTTCTATCTGCAGACCATCGACATCGTCTTCCAGCAGCATCTGCTGGCGCGGGGCCTGCTGGAACATCGCGGGTGCAAGGTCGATCTGACCAAGATCACCGACATCGGCCTGATGACCGTCGAGGGCGAGAAGGACGACATCTCCGGCGTCGGCCAGACCCAGGCGGCCCACGGCCTGTGCCCCAATGTCCCCGAGGATCGGCGCGTCCTCTACGTCCAGCCGGGCGTCGGCCATTACGGCGTGTTCAACGGCCGTCGCTTCCGCGACGAAATCTATCCCCGCGTCCGCGATTTCATCGCCCAGAACGAGGCTGTCGGTGGCGTACCGCAACGGTCAGCGGCTGCCGCTTGACGAAGGCGGGGCCGGCGTCGGTCCCGTCCTGAGACTGTCGGTCAATCCGCGCGCCCGGCGCCTGTCGGTGCGGATCGACGCGCGGGCCGGCGAGGCGGTGGTGATCGCGCCCAGCGAGCGCGGCCTGACCCAGGCCGTCGCCTTCGCCCGGACCAAGGCCGTCTGGATCAGCGAACGGCTGGCGGTGCGGCCCAAGGGCCGGCCGCTGGAACCGGGCCAGGTCATTTCCCTGCGCGGTCGCCCCGTGCGCTTGGAGGCGGCGCCCGGCGCGGTCGCGGCGCGTCTGGTCGAAGAAGGAACGGTCATCCGCTCAGGCGGCGAGGACGACGCCTATGCGCGCCGGGTCGAGAACCTGCTGAAACGCGAGGCGCGCGACACGCTGGTGGAACGTACCGGCCACCATCTGCGGACGCTGGGCCAGGGACCGGTCAAGGTGTCCATCGCCGACACCCGGTCGCGCTGGGGCTCGTGCAGCCCGCACAATCGCACCATCCGCTATTCCTGGCGGGTCATCATGGCCCCGCCGCCGGTCATCGACTATCTGGCCGCCCACGAGGTCGCCCATCTGGTCCATGCCGACCACAGCCCGGCCTATTGGTCAGTGGTCGAACGGCTGGTCGGAGATCACAGGCCTTGGCGGAAGTGGCTGAAGGATCACGGCGGCGCGCTGCACGCCGTGGGCCGGTAGGAAAAGAGACGACGGATGGCGACAGGGGCGGAAACTCCTGCAGTGGGGCGCGTTCGATAGGCGCCCTCCACCTCAGGAACGCACCATGAAAGCCATCCTTCCCCTGACCGTCGCCCTCGGCCTGGCGCTCGCCGCCTCGTCCGCCTCGGCGCAAAGCCAGACGGCGATGAACGCCAGCGCCGCCCAAGACCTGCAGCGCGCCGACCGGGCGCTGAACAGCCAGTACACCACGACCATGGGTCGGCTGTCGCCCGCGAGCCGGACCCTGCTGCGCAACGCCCAGCGCAGCTGGATCAGCTTCCGCGACCAGCAATGCCGGGTCGAAGCGTCCGGCGTGCAGGGCGGGTCGGCCTATCCGATGGTCCATTCGGGCTGTCTGGCGCGCCTGACCAACGAACGCACACAGCAACTGCGGACCCTGGCGCAATGCCAGGAGGGCGACCTGTCCTGCCCGCGCTGAACCCGTTTCGGGTCGGATAAAGACAAAGGGAGGCGACCGCGGGGTCGCCTCCCTTTTTCTGTGGTCGCGGCGGCATCGGCCGGTCAGAAGAACAGGGCGTCGCCCTTGCGTTCGGGCTGGGGCCGTCCCTCGGGCTGCTGGTTCGGCGGATCGCGATAGCCGGGCGGCGGGCCGGAAGGCTTGGTCGGCTGCTGGGGCGCGGACTGTTTGGGCGGCATCGGCTGAACGACGGCGCCGGGCTGGTCCGCATAGGGTTCGCCCTGATTGGGATCGACCGGATCGACCAGGACGCCGCCCTGATCAAGGCCGCTCATCAGGTCGCCGACCGGATCGGGCGCGACCCAGCCCTCGGGCATGGCGGGGCCATTGGGGATGGCGGGGGCGTTCAGGCGCGGCAGGGCCGCCTCCATGAAGCCCTTCCAGATGGCGGCGGGCGAGGAGCCGCCGGTCACGCCGCGCATGGCGGTGTTGTCGTCCTTGCCGACCCAGACGGCGGCGACGAAGCCGCCAGTGTAGCCGACGAACCAGGCGTCCTTGTAGTCCGAGGTGGTGCCGGTCTTGCCCGCCAGATCGCGGCCGGCGATGGCCGCCGACCGGCCCGAGCCGCCCGTCACCACGCCCCGCAGCATCTGGTTCATGTAATAGAGCGGCGGATTGTTGATCGCCTGGCCGCTCTGGCCGCTCTCGCGCTGATAGATGACGCGGCCCTGGGGCGTGCGGATGCGGCTGATGCCGTAGGCCTCGACGCGGCGACCGCCGTTGGCGAAGGCGTCATAGGCGGTGGCCATCTCCAGCGGCGACACCTCGACGGCGCCGAGCGCCATGGCCGGCTCCAGGCCGATGCGGCTCTCGATGCCCAGTCGGCGCGCGGCGCGGGCCACGCTGTCGCGCCCCACCTGATCGGCGACCGAGGCCGCCACCGTATTGGTCGACTGGGCCACCGCCTGGGCGATGGTCATCGGACCGCTGAAGGCGCCGGAATAGTTGCGGGGCGACCAGTTGCCGATGGTGATCGGCTGATCGACCAACGGAGTCTGGGGCGTGAAGCCCGCCTCCATGGCCGCCAGATAGACGAAGGGCTTCCATGACGAGCCCGCCTGACGGCGCGCATCGACGGCGCGGTTGAACTGGCTGTCGGCGTAGGAGGCTCCGCCGATCATGGCCCGCACCCGGCCATCGCCGTCCAGGGCGACAAGGGCTGCCTGCTGCACGCCCTTCGCGCCGTCGCGGTCCAGGATGCGGCGCACCGACCGTTCGGCGGCCGTCTGCAGGGTCAGATCCAGGGTGGTTTCGACCACCATATCCTCGGTCGGTTCGCCGACCAGGCCGCGGATCGACTTGTCCAGCCAGTCGATGAAATACTGGGCGTGCTGGGTCGCGAGCGTGCGCGAGACGATGACCGGCTGGGTCACGGCCTGTTCGCGCTGGGCGGCGGTGATCACGCCGGCCTCCTCCATCTCGTTCAGGACGACGGTGGCGCGGGCGGCGGCGCGCTCGCTCTCGGACACCGGCGAATAGCGCGAAGGCGCCTTCAGCAGGCCCGCCAGAAGCGCGGCCTCTCCGACGGTCAGATCCTTGGCCGACTTGTCGAAATAGCGCTGCGACGCCGCCTCGATCCCATAGGCGCCGGCGCCGAAATAGACCCGGTTCAGATAGAGGGCCAGGATCTCCTTCTTGGAGAATTTCATCTCCAGCCAGACCGCCAGCATCAGCTCCTGCACCTTGCGGCGCAGGTTCTGGTCGGGCGTCAGGAACAGGTTCTTGGCCAGCTGCTGAGTCAGGGTCGAGCCGCCCTGAACCACCCGTCCGGCGCGGACGTTGGTGGCCATGGCGCGCATCATGCCGATGGGGTCAAAACCGGGGTGGTGATAGAAGCGCCGGTCCTCGATGGCGATGAAGGCCGCCGGCACATAGTCCGGCAGGGCGTCCAGATCGGCGGGCGGCGCCATCTGGGTGCCCCGTGTCGCGATCAGGGCGCCGTTGCGGTCCAAATAGGTGATCGAGGGCTGGCGATCGACATTGTACAGGCTGGAAGTGTCGGGCAGGCCGCGCGCGAAGACGGCGAAGAAGACGACCAGGAAGATCAGCCCCCAGACCGCCAGAACCGCGCTCCAATACAGCAGCCGTTGAAGCCCGGACCGGCGGGGCTTGCCCTGGGCCTGTGGTCCGCCCGCGTTCACTGGTCCCGCCATGTCCATCCTTCAGATGCCGCGCCGGAAGCGACGCGGTTCGCCTAAGCCGTTCTCATATCGCCTAAGCGACGCCGCCGAAACGCCCTCGCCCAGATCACGCGACCGTGAGCGGCCATTTCGCCGAAAGAATGGCGTCCAGAAGCGCACCCCAACAGGCTTTCGGATGGATTATCGCGCCAGGAAAGCGTCCAGCGCGCCGTAAAAGACCTCGGGTTGGTCGAACATGATGAAGTGGGCGCTGTCGTCGATCCGCTTCAGGGTCGCGCCCGGCAGGCCGGCGTAGGCGGCCTGATAGATGGCGTCGGTGATTTCCGGGGTCATGCGGGCGTCGTTGAACTTGACGTAAAGCACCTCGGTCGGGGCGGTGATCCGGGGCAGTTCGGGGCGCAGGTCGGTGGCGACCAGTTCGCGGAAGGCGGCGGCCGAAACCTTCTGGTCGCTGTCGCGCATGTTCTGCAGCGCCAGTTCGCGGCGGCTTTCGGTATTGATCATGCCGGTTATGGAGGCCGTGGCCTGGGCGACATAGACCTCGCGCGGGCTGTTGGCCTGGGCGGCCCAGATCTGGTCGGCGACGGGGGCGACCGTCTCGGCCGTCGCGCCGGGGGCCGAGAACATGGCGCCCATGAAGGGGATCATGTCCACCACCATCAGCCGCCCCACCTGATGCGGGTGGCGCGCCGCCAGCATCAGACCGATGGTCCCGCCCATGGAATGCCCCACCACGACCGGCTTGGTCAGCCCCCGTTCGCGGATGTAGCGGGCGATCTCCTCGGCGACGGGGGCTGCGACGGAGGTCGGGGTCTGACCGGTCTGGGCGTTGCCGGCGGCGGGCGCCCCGGCGAAACCGTCAACCTGGATGCGATGAATGCGCCAGCCCGGACCGTTGCGCCCCGCCAGATGATCCACCGTCCCCTGCCAGATTTGGGGCGAGGAACTGAGGCCGGGGATCAGGATGATGTCGCGGCCGTTCGTGTCGCCATCGACGCGCACCTGGATGCGGTCCGACTGGAAGGCCACGGCCCCATCGCCGGGATGCGCTGCGTGGCCATCCTGGGCGGCGGCCGCGACGGGCGAGGCCAGGATGGCCGCGGCGATGGCGAGGATGCGAAGCATGGCGAAACGTCCCTTCGACGCCGTGGGCGGCGTTCTTCGGCAGAGACTTAATCGCGTCCGGCCGCAGAGGGAAAGATGTGGGCAGGACAAACCGTCCCGCGCGTCTCCGGCCCAGCCCTCTATGGCGACGGCGGCTGCGCTGTTAAACAGCGCGGATGACCGCCGCCCCTGTATCGTCGCCCTCCGCCGAAGCCGCCCCGTCCAAGGCCGGCGCACAGCCGTTCGGCAAGGGGTTCGTCACCGACGCCTGGTATTTCGTGGCGCTAGGTCGAGACGTCGCGCCCGGCAGCCTGAAACGTCACGAGATCATGGGCGAGCCTGTCTTGATCGGACGCACCAAGGCGGGCCAGGTCTATGCGATGCGCGACATCTGCCCCCACCGGGCGGCGCCCCTGTCGGCGGGCCGGTTGGTCGACAAGCCCGGCGAGGGCGAGACGGTCGAATGCCCCTACCACGGCTGGCGCTTCCAGCCCGACGGGGTCTGCGCCGCCATCCCGTCCCTGGTCGAGGACCAGGCGTTCGAGGCGAACCGCATCCGGGTTCGGTCCTATCCGGTGCGTGAAAGCCAGGGGATCGTCTTCGTCTGGATGGCGTCGGACGCCCGAAACCCGATGGACCCCGACCACGCGCCGCCGGTCTTTCCCGGCGTTGTGGGGGGCGAGGCCAAGCTGGTCGAGGCCATGGATTTCGACAGCCACATCGACCACGCCGTTGTCGGCCTGATGGACCCCGCCCATGGTCCCTACGTCCACCAGCAATGGTGGTGGCGGTCCGAACATTCGATGCACGAAAAGGCCAAGGCCTTCGCCCCGACCGACTATGGCTGGGCCATGGTGCGCCACACCCCGTCGTCGAACAGTCGCCTCTACAAGATTCTGGGCGGCGCGCCCGCGACCGAGATCACCTTCCGCCTGCCCGGCTATCGCTGGGAGCATATCCAGGTGGGCGAGAAACAGGTGCTGGCCCTGACCTGCCTGACCCCGATCACCGAGACCAAGACCCGCATCACCCAGATGTTCTGGTCCGACCACTGGGTGTTCAACATCGCCAAACCCTTCCTGCGGATGGGCGTGGTCGCCTTCCTGAAACAGGACGGCGGGATGGTGAACCTGCAGAACGAAGGTCTGCGCTACGACCCCGCCCTGATCTGGATCGACGACGCCGACCGACAGGCGAAATGGTATCAGCAGCTGAAGCGCGAATGGGCCAGGAGCCGGGGGGAGGACCGAGCCTTCGTGAACCCGATCCAGCCTGTGACGCTGAGGTGGAAGAGCTGAGGGAGGCCGTCTCCTCCCCATACAATGGGGAGGGGGACCGCGTAGCGGTGGAGGGGCTCTTTAAAGTCTCACAGACGCTGGCGATGCGGTAAGAACCCCTCCGTCTCTCCGCTGCACTCCGAGCCACCTCCCCATGAAATGGGGAGGAGACTGAGCGTCCTAGATCTTCAGCCCGTTCTCTTTGGCCAGATCGGACAGTTTCACCATCGGACGCGGGCCCCAGTGGGCGATGACTTCCGAGGCGGCGAGGGAGCCGAGCCTAGCGGCGTCTTCCAGCGGCAGATCGCGCGCCACGCCCAGCAGGAAGCCGGCGGCGTACTGATCGCCGGCGCCGGTGGTGTCGATGACCTTGGCGACCGGATAGGCGGCGACGACGATGCGCTCGTCGCCCTTGATCACGACCGAGCCATGTTCGCCGCGCGTGACGGCGGCGATCTCGACGATGGCGGCCAGTTGCGCGGCGGCGGCGTCGAAGTCTTCGGTCTCGAACAGGGCGCCCAGTTCGGCCTCGTTGGCCAGGACGATGTCGGCGGACTGGGCGACGAAGTCGAGCAGTTCGGCGCGCCAGCGGGCGACGACGAAGGTGTCGGACAGGGTGATGGCGACCTTGCGGCCCGCCGCATGGGCGGCGGCGGCGGCGCGTTCGAAGGCGGCGCGGGCCGGGGCCGGGTCGAACAGATAGCCTTCGAGATAGACGATCTGGCTGGCCGCGATCAGGGCCTCGTCGATGTCGTCGGCGAACAGTTGGTTCGCGGCGCCCAGGAAGGTGGCCATGGTGCGCGCGCCGTCCGACAGGACGTTGATCAGGCAGCGCCCGGTGCCGAAGCCCTGGTCGGCGCCGCCAGTCAGGACCGGGGTGTCGAAATGCACGCCCGCCGCGCGGATGTCGTGGGTGAAGACCTGGCCCAGCACATCGTCGGCGACCTTGCCGATATAGGCCGCCCGTCCGCTGAACGAACCGACGCCTGCGACAGTGTTGCCGGCCGACCCGCCCGAAGCCTCCACGCCCGGCGCCATGGCGTCGTACAAGGCGGCGCTGCGTTCGGCGTCGACCAGTTGCATCGAGTTGGGCGCCAGATCCTGGGCGGCCAGGAAGGCGGCGTCGCAGGGGCTGAGCACGTCGACGATGGCGTTGCCGACGGCGCAGACGTCGTATTGGGCGGTGTTCTGGGTCATGATCGCGCCTTAGCGTCTGGAAGACCGCGCGTCACCCGAAATCATATAAGGAAGCCCTTATATGCCCGTTCCCACTTCGATATGACGATCGCATGACCCAGATCGCCGTGCTGACCCCCGATCCATCCGATCGCTCCTACATCGGGCGCTGGCCCGAGGTGCTGGCGCGGCTGAAGGCGACGCTGGAGACCACTGGCGCGCGCGTGGTCGCCACGCCTTGGACCGATCATGTGGACCACGCCGCAGGCCTGGCGGACCACGATCTGATACTGCCGGTCATCGCCTGGGGCTATCACCGCGACCACGATCGCTGGCTGGCGGGGTGCGAAACCTGGACCCGCGCGGGCCTGACGATGGACAATCCGGCCGACGTGCTGCGCTGGAACTCCGACAAGGCGTATCTGGCGCGGCTGGCGGACAAGGGCGTGCCCACCCCGCCGACCCGCTGGACCGACGGCGTTACCCAGGATCAGGTGGACGCCGTCTTCGCCGAGACCGGCGCGCCGGTCCTGATCGTCAAGCCGACGGTGTCGGCAGGCGCCTTTCGCACCCTGCGGCTATCGCCCGGCGAGGCTCTGATCGAGGCGCCGGAGGGGGCGTCGATGATCCAGCCCTATCTGAAATCCATTGAGACCGAGGGGGAGACCTCGCTGCTGTTCTTCGGCGGGCGGTTCAGCCATGCGGTCAACAAACGTCCCGTGCCGGGCGATTTCCGCATCCAGATGCAGTTCGGCGGCCTTTACACGACCGTGACGCCGGATGACGCGGCCATGGCTCTGGCGCAGCAGGTGCTGGCGGCCATCGACGAGCCGCTGCTCTACGCCCGTATCGACCTGGCGCGCGACGACGCCGGACGGTGGGTGCTGATGGAGGCCGAACTGATCGAACCGGACTTCTATCTGGATCACGACCCGGCGAACGGCGCGGGCTTCGCCGCCGCCGTGAGTCGACGATTGGGCGGCTGAGCGAGCGCTCCGGTCAGAAGGCCTCCCATTCCCCGCCGCCCGCCACCAGTCGGGGCCGCGTCGGCGCGGTTTGATCGCGCGCGAAGGTTTCGATGCGCGCCTGGGCCTGATGGACCGCGGAATCATGCGCCGGGGGCGCGGCGGCGCCGGCGACGGCGCTGACGGTGAACCGGCCGACGAGGGCCGCCAGTTCGGCCGCCTCTCGCGTCAGATTGAGGCTGGCGGCGGTCGATTGTTCAACCATGGCGGCGTTCTGCTGAGTGACCTGATCCATCTCGTTGACGGCGGTGTTGACCTCGGCCAGGCCGACCGACTGTTCCTGGGTGGAGGCGCGGACTTCGCCCATCAGGGTGGTGATCTCGGCGATGCGGTCGGCGATGCCGGTCAGCACCTCGCCCGACTGGCGCACCAGGTCCACGCCCTGTTTCACCTGGCCGGCGCTGGACGAGATCAGGGTCTTGATCTCCTTGGCGGCCTCGGCCGACCGCTGGGCCAGGGCGCGGACTTCGGAGGCCACGACGGCGAAGCCGCGCCCCGCCTCGCCGGCGCGCGCGGCCTCGACCCCGGCGTTCAAGGCCAGCAGATTGGTCTGGAAGGCGATCTCGTCGATAACCCCGATGATCTGGTTGATCTGGCCCGAGGAGTGTTCGATCTCGCCCATGGCGGCGACGGCGCGCTGAACCACCACGGCCCCGACTTCGGCCTGGCTGCGGCCCTGTCCGACGACGCTGTCCGCGGCCTGGGCGTTCTCGGCGGTCCTGCGCACCGTGGCGGTGATCTGATCCAGAGCGGCGGCCGTCTCTTCCAGACTGGCGGCCTGACGTTCGGTGCGGCGCGACAGGTCGTCGGCGGCCTGGCTGATCTCATGGGCGCCGGCCTGCATGGCCACGGCGTTAACGCCGATCACCCCGACCGCATCGTCCAGCGCCGCCATGGCCGCATTGAAGTTGTCGCGCAGGGCGGCGTAGTCGCCCGGAAACGCGTCTTCGATCCGATAGGCCAGGTCGCCGGCGGCCATGGCCGACAGGCCCCGCGCCGTGCCCTGAACCACGGCGGTCTGGATGGCCGCCGCCTGGTGTTCCGCCGCGAGACGCCGTTCGCGTTCCTCCTCCACGGCGGTCACGTCAATGGCGAATTTGACGACCTTATAGACGCGTCCCGTCGCGTCGAAGACGGGGTTGTAGCTGGCCTCGATCACGACGCGGCGACCATCTTGGCCATAGCGGACGAACTTGTCGCTGACGAACTCGCCCGCGTTCAGCCGCCGCCAGAAGTCGGCGTAGGCCGGGCTGTCGACCTCCGCGGGATCGACGAACATCCGGTGATGACGCCCGACGATGTCGTCCAGCGCATAGCCCAGGACGGACAGGAAGTTGGCGTTCGCCTCACGGACCGTGCCGTCCAGATCGAACTGGATCACCGCCTGCGAGCGATCGATCGCGGCGACCATGCTGCGCAGTTCGGCGACGGCGATATCGTCGTCGCGGTTTCGAAACAGGCGCATGTTCAGGACTTTCAAGACAAAAAAGCAGGAACGGGAATCGCACGGCGGAGGTTTAGAAGCCGTGCGGCCTTAGTTAGCAAGCTAAGGCTCAACCCTGACGGTTTCTGCTTCGCGCGCGCCGTGCAAATCTGCTTTTTCCCCGGTTTTCAAAGAGGTCCGGCTTGTCGGCCATCGCGCGAGAGACGCTGCAGCGGCAAGTCGCCATGCAGATCATGATCACGGCGAAACGCTGGAAGATGCGGGTCGCCGACCTTTTCCGCGATCATGGCCATACGGGCGCGCCGACCGTAGTGCTCTATATTCTGGCGGATCATCCCAAGGGTCTGACGCTGTCGGAACTGTCCGAGCGGATGGAGCTGTCGGGCGCCTCCTTGACGCGGCTGGTCCAGCGGCTGGAGCGCGACGGCATGGTCAGCCGTCGCCGCATGGTCGGCGACGGACGCTCGTGGTTGATCGAAATGGAGCCGGGCGGCCATCAGGCCGTGAAGGAATTCGAGGTCCACGCCTCGGCGATGCGTCAGCGGATGTTCCAGGACGTGTCCGAGGCCGACATGGCCGCCGCGTTGCGGGTGCTGAACGCCCTGTCCGACAGGCTGGTCAAAGGGCCGGACGCCTTCAGAGCGGCGCAGCGGCTTCCCCCGACGCCATAAGCCCCGCCCGCGACGGACACAGGTCGGCGATCAGGCAGGACAGGCATTTGGGCTTTCGCGCCGTGCAGGTGTAGCGACCGTGCAGGATCAGCCAGTGGTGCGCCTTGGGCAGCCAGTCTTCCGGCACCACCTTGAACAGCTGAGCCTCCACCTTGTCGGGCGTTCCCGCATTGGCCAGGCCCAGCCGGTGCGAGACGCGAAAGACGTGGGTGTCGACGGCGATGGCCGCCTCGATCCCCAGTTCGTTCAGCACCACCGAGGCCGTCTTTCGCCCAACGCCGGGCAGGGACTGAAGCTCGGCGCGGTTCAGGGGAACCTGCCCGCCGTGCTGCTCCAGCACGATGCGGCTCAGCGCGATGACGTTGCGGGCCTTGCCGCGATAAAGGCCGATGGAGGCGATGTAGGGGATCAACCCCTCTTCGCCCAGGGCCAGCATCTTTTCGGGCGTGTCGGCGACCTGGAACAGGCGGTCGGTCGCCTTGTTGACCGAGACGTCCGTGGCCTGGGCCGACAGGGCGACGGCGACCACCAGCGTATAGGGGTTGGAGAAGTTCAGCTCGGTCTTCGGATCGGGCATGACGCCGGACAGACGCTGGAAGATTTCCTCGACCCGATCCTCGTCAGGCGGCCAGCGCAGGACGGGGATGGGGGCGCCCGTCATGACCGCGGGGCGTTTGGCGGCCGGCTTGACGGCGGGTTTTCGGGGTTTGACCGGCTTCATGACCCGGCCTCTTCCAGACGCCGGCGGGGCCGAACGCCAAGGGCGGACAGGGCGGCGTCGGCGGCGCGCTCGCCCTCCATCCAGGCGCCGTGGGCCGTGCCGTAATAGACAGGGGCCGTCGCCTCTCCAGCCAGGAAGAGGCGGTCCTCGACCGAGACACGCAGTTTCGCCCGATCCGCCGCATGGCCCGGCAGGGCGTGGGAATAGGCGCCCTGCGACCAGGGATCGACGCCCCAGCCGCTGACGGCGACCGCCTGAAGCCGTCGGCGCATGTCCGACCCCAGGGCCGAGACCAGTTCGGCGACCGCGAAATCCGCCAGGGCCGCCGGCCCTTCCGCCTCCAGTCCCCAGGCCAGGTCGGCCCCGAAATAGGCCTCGATCATCGGCCGCCCGAACGGCCGCAGGTGATAGCCGCCGGTCTGGGCCGTGTCGGTGCGGGTCCACAGCTGGGTGTCGGGCTGGAAATCTGCGGCGCCGCGCACCGTCATATGCACCTTGGACGCCAGTCCCAGCGGCACGCCCGCCGTCGCCTCCAGCAGGGCGGGCGCCGGCGGGTCGATGCGGACGGTCTCGTTGGCGATCAGGCTGTTGGGCGTGGTCAGGATGACGATCCGCGCGGTCAGTTCGCCCCGGCTGGTCTCCAGCCGCAGCAGGGGGCCGGAGCGGTCGATGCGGCGCACGGCGCAATCCGTCGCCGTGACCGGGGCCGCCGCCTGGCCCAGCCGCGCGATCAGCCGGCCGTATCCCTCGCGCACCCGCCAGTTCACGCCAGTGTCGCCATAGGCGTCGTAGTCCAGGCTGGACACCTGGGCGAACCGCGCGCCGTTCAGGGCGCCGGAGATGGCGTCCATATGGGCGTTCCAGCGGCTGTCGGGATCGAAGAAGTCGGACGCCGGGCGATCTTCTCCGCGCGTGGCGGCCTCGGCGACGCGCTGGTCGAAGGCGGCGAAGGCTTCGCCGAAGGCGGCCTGGTCCGCCGACGTCATCTCGTGGTCGAAAGCCTGGCTGCGCCAAGGCGGCGGGGTCTGGTCCAGTGTCAGCCCCTCGGCCTCCACCCGGCCCGCCAGAACATTGTCGTCGGCGGAATGCAGCCAGCCGCAACCCATATCCAGGCCCTCGCCCTCGATCCGCTGGGTGAAGGCGCGCCCGCCGATCCGGTCACGCGCCTCCAGAACCAAGAGCGAAAGCCCGGGCCGCATCAGGCGCCGCGCCGCCGCGATCCCCGCCGCGCCAGCTCCCACCACGACCACGTCGACTTGGGACGGAAGGGGATTGGAGGCCTGGGCGAAGTCGGTCATGGGGCGCGACAGATACACGAAATCGGACCCGCCCGGACAGGACGCAAAACATTCGTATCCAGGGTCATTGATTTTTGGACAGTGAAGTCCATTTTAGCGCCGCTTCAATCGGTCGCACCCCTCCCCCGGATTTCGCCATGTCGCCTGAACTCAAGAAACGTCTGCCGTTGATCGCGGCGGGGATCGTCGTCGTGGCCCTGATCGTCGGCGGCACGGTCTGGTGGCTGAACGGCCAGCGGTGGGAGAGCACAGACAACGCCTTCGTCCAGGCCGACACCACCCTGGTCAGCCCGCAGTTGTCGGGGCGCGTGACCGAGGTTCTGGTGGGCGACAACCAGCGGGTCGAGGCCGGCCAGATCCTGGTCAAGCTGGACGATTCCGACCAAAAGGCCCAGTTGGCCCAAGCCGAGGCCAATCTGGCCGCCGCCATCGCCGCCGTGGGCCATGTCGACGCCCAGGCCGAGCAGGAACAGGCCACCATCGCCGCCCGCGCCGCCGCCGTCAGCCAGGCCCACGCCCAGGCCGGCCTGGCCCGCGCCGAGGTCGATCGTTACGGCAGGCTGGCCGAACAGGGCTGGGTCTCGCAGCAGCGCATACAGACCGAGCGCGCCTCGGCCGCCACCGCCGCCGCCAGCGTGCAGCAGGCCCAGGCCGCCCTGGTCGCCGAACAGCGCACCGCCGGCGTGCTGGGCTCGACCCGCCAGCAGAGCGTCGCCGCCGTCGAACAGGCTCGCGCCGTGGTCGATCAGGCGCGGATCGCCCTGGAGCGCACCGTCATTCGCGCACCCGCCGCCGGCGTCGTGGGCGCCCGCAGCGTGCGGCCCGGCCAGATCGTCAACGCCGGCACGCAGCTGATGTCCATCGTACCCCTGACTCACACCTATATCGTCGCCAACTTCAAGGAGACGCAGCTGGATAAGGTGCGCCTGGGTCAGGCGGTCGAAATTTCCGCCGACGCCTTTCCCGGCCGCAAGATCCAGGGCCGGGTCGACAGCTTCGCCCCCGCCACCGGGTCCGAGTTCGCCCTGATCCCGGTCGAGAACGCCACCGGCAACTTCACCAAGATCACCCAGCGCGTGCCGGTGCGGATCGTGGTCAGCGGCGAGGACCGGAACCTGGCCCTGCGTCCGGGCCTGTCGGTCGACGTCAAGATCGACCTGAAGAGCCAGGGCGGCCAAAGCTTCGCCGAGGCCGCGACCGGGACTGTGACCGGAGCCGCAGCCCAGTGACCGCCGCCGCCCCCGCCGCTGACGGCGGGGCCCCCGCCGCGTCAAAGGGCCCCGTCGCCGGCCATCCCGAGATCAACTGGACCATGCTGCTGCTGGGCTTCGCCGGCATGGTTGTGGGCCAGTTCATGGCTATCCTGGACATCCAGATCGTCGCCGCCTCCCTGCCCCAGATCCAGGCCGGGGTCGGCGCCTCGGCCGACGAGATCAGCTGGATCCAGACCGCCTATCTGATCCCCGAGGTGGTGATGATCCCTCTGTCGGGGTTCCTGTCGCGCCTGTGGGGCACGCAGCGGCTGTTCCTGGCCTCCTGCGCCGGCTTCGTCCTGATGAGCATCGCCACGGGCCTGTCGTCGTCGATCGACATGATGATCCTGTTCCGTGCCATTCAGGGTTTTGTCGGCGGGGCCATGATCCCGACCGTCTTCGCCGTCGCCTTCACCGCCTTTCCGCCGGACAAGCGGGTCACGGCCAGCGTGGTCATGGGTCTGATCGTCACCCTGGCCCCGACTGTTGGGCCGACGCTGGGCGGGCACCTGACGGAGTGGCTGAGCTGGCGCTGGCTGTTCTTCATCAACGTCGGGCCGGGACTGATCGTGCTGTTCCTGGTCGGGCGCTACGGCAACTTCGACAAGGGCGATCCGTCCCTGGCCAAGGGGTTCGACTGGTGGGGCCTGGGCCTGATGGCCGTCTTCCTGATGTCGATGCAGTTCGTGCTGGAGGAAGGGGCCAAGAACGACTGGTTCGACGACACCCACATCCTATTGCTGACGGTGGTGGCCGCCGTGACCGGGCCGATCTTCGTGTGGCGGTCGCTGACCTATCGCCAGCCGATCGTTGAGCTGCGCGCCTTCGGCAACCGCAACTTCCTGGTCGGTTTCATCATGACCTTCATCGTCGGGTTCGCCCTGTTCGGCGGCACCTTCCTCTTGCCGCTGTTCCTGGGTCGGGTGCTGCACTATTCCTCGTCGGAGGTGGGCACCACCATGGTCGTCTCCGGCCTGGCCATGTTCGCCACCGCGCCCTTCGCCGGGCGGCTGGTGCGCAAGATGGATGCGCGCATCCTGATGTTCGGCGGCTTCATGATGTGCGCCTGGGGCATGTGGGAGGCGCGACTGGTCACCGAAAACTGGGGCTTCTGGGAGTTCGCCTCGGTCCAGGCGTTCCGGGGCATAGGGGTGATGCTGGCCATGATCGCCTCACAGCAGGTGACGATGGCCACCCTGCCGCCGCACATGGTCAAGAACGCCTCGGGCCTGGTCAACCTGGCGCGCAACGTCGGCGGCGCCTTCGGCCTGGCCATATTGAACACCAGCCTGACGTCCAACACCGCCCTGCATATGACCGAACTGACCAGCGCCATCGGCCAGGGCGATCAGGCGGTGCGCCAGATGCTGGCCGGCATGACCCAGCGGTTCGCGGGCACCATCGACCCGGCCGCCTCGGCGATGAAGGCCATCTACGGGATCCTGCAACGGCAGGCGACCACCATGGCGTTCGGCGACGCCTTCGCCCTGTTGGGCGTCATGTGCGCGGGCGCGGCCTTCGTCACCCTGCTGGCCCAGCCGGTGAAGGCCCAGGCCGGCGCCCCGCCGTCGGACGCCCACTGATGGCGCGCCGTCGCGGGCAGGTGGACGAGAAGAAGAGCGAGGCGATCCTGGACGCCGCCGCCGCCCTGTTCGCCGACAAGGGCCTGCAGGCCAAGATGGACGAGATCGCCAAACTGGCCGGCGTGTCCAAACAGACGGTCTATAACCGTTTCGCCTCCAAGCTGGAGATCGCCCAGGCCCTGGCCGCCAAACGGGTGGAGGACATCGTGGCGCCCCTGCGCACCGCCGGCGATCCGCAGACGGTGCTGGAGACCCTGGCCCTGACGCTGCTGAACCGGGTGTGCAGCGCCGACAAGGTCGGCTCGATGCGGGGGGTCGCCCTGATCTCCACCGAGGCGCCGGAGATCGCCCACGCCATCTATGAGGCCGGGCCGCGCCGAAGCCTGCGCGAGATGGCGGCGTGGCTGGCCGAACAGACGCGGCTGGGCCGGCTGCACGTCGGCGATCCCGAGCAGGCGGCCGAGATGTTCGCGGGCCTGGTGCTGGGCCACAGCCATCTGCGCGCCATGCTGGATGTGCCGCAACTGGCGCCCGAGAAGCGTGCGGCGCGGGCGAAGGAGGCGGCGCGCATCTTCGTGGCCGCCCATGCGCCCAAATCGTCTCCAGCCCCGTCGCTTCAGGCGACTTCCTGATCCGGGCGCGCTAACGTCGCCGCGTCTAGTAGAGTGAAAGCCTGCCCATGCTGATCCACCTGTCCTCTTGGCCCGAGATCGACGCCCGCCTGAAAGACGGCGGGGCGCTGTCCAAGACGGTGGTCGTGCCCATCGGATCGAACGAGCAGCACGGCCCGACCGGCCTTCTGGGTACCGACTGGCTGTGCCCCGAGATCATCGCCCACGAAGCCGAGAAGACCGACGCCAACCTGATCGTGGCGCCCACCTTCAACATCGGCATGGCCCAGCACCACCTGGCCTTTGCGGGCACCATCTCCCTCCGCCCCTCGACCTTCATGGCCGCGATCACCGACTGGGTGTCGTCGCTGAGCCGCCACGGGTTCGAGCGGATCTATTTCCTGAACGGCCACGGCGGCAATGTCGCCACCATCGAGGCGACCATCTCGGAAATCTACGCCGAGTGGAGCTTTGTCGAGGATCGGCCGCCGTTTATCCTGAAGCTGAAGAACTGGTGGGACCTGCCGGGCGTGAACGGCCTGTGCAACCGGTTGTTTCCGACCGGCCACGGGATGCACGCCACCCCGTCCGAGATCGCCGTGACCCAGGCCGCCTATCCCGACCGGATCAAGACGGCCGACTATTCGCCGCAGATCGCGCCGAACGGGCCGATCCGCGACGCCCTGGACTATCGCGCCCGCTTCCCCGACGGCCGCATCGGATCGGACCCCGCCCAGGCCAGCCCGGAGAAGGGGCGGCAGATCATCGAGGCGGCGATCCCCGGCCTGCTCGACGACGTCGCGGCCTTCGCCGCCGAAGTCCAGCCGGAGGTCGCGTCCTGAGCCGCCGGACCCCCACGGTCGCGGACGCCGCCATGGTCGGGGCCGAGTTGATGGCCGCTTCCGCCGAGGTGATCGCGGCCCGCACCGGCCGGATGGCGCAGGGCCTGACCAGCGCCAAGGGACAGGATTTCAAGGAGCTGTCGCTGATGAGTTCGGAGAAGGCCGAGGCCTTGTCCGCCTCGGCCGGGGCCGTCGCCGCCAGCGCAGGGGCCATCGGCCAACGTCTGGGCCGCGTGGCGATGGACGAGGGCGCCCATGTCCTGCGGGCGGCGGCGGCCGTGACCCAGGCCCGCACGCCCGCCCAGGCGGCCGAGGCGCAGTTCAGCTATGCGATGGGGTGGTGGAGCCGGGCGGCGACCCAGGCCATGACCCTGAACGGCGAATTGCTGAAGGCCCAGGCCGAGGCGATGGCCCCCATCCACAAGACCGCCGTCGCCAATGCGAAACGGCTGCGCAAGAAAACTTAGCGGCTTCGATATCCCCCGCCTGGTCTGGTCGTCATTCCGGGGCGTCGGAAGGACGGTCAGAGGCGGCTGGCGGCCGGAATCAGACCGGCTCGACGAGCTTCAGCTTGGGCTTCTTGACCTTGGCGGGCTTGGCCGGGCGGTCGGCCTTGCGCGCCGCCTTTTCGGCCTTGCGGGTTTCCTTCTCAGCCGCCTTCAGCGCCTTCTTGGCGGCCTTGGCCTCGGCCTTGGCGGCGTCGGGGGCGGCGTCAGCGGCGGCGGCCAGTTCGGCCAGCTGCGCCAGGAAGCTCTCGCGCTGTCCCTTGGGCAGCAGGGCCATGATCCGCTTGTCGGCGGCGTCGACCAGCGGGCGGGCGGCCTCCAGCCGGGCGGCCCCTTCCGTGGACAGACGCACGGCCTTGGCGCGGGCGTCCAGCGTCGAGCGTTCGCGTTCCAGCAGGCCCTTGGCGGTCATGCGCGTAACCAGATCGGCCAGGGTCGAACGATCGATGCCGGTCATGCGGACGAGTTCGGTCTGGGTCAGGCCCGCCTTGAGCGACACCGCCTCCAGCACCGCGAACTGACGCTGGGTCAGGCCGTCGGCGCCCGTCTCCTCGGCGTAGATGTCCAGCGCGAGTTGCAGCGCGCGATGCATCAGATGGCTGGGCGAGGCGCCCAGAGGCCCGACCCTGCGCCCTGACTTACCGGCCTTCACCATCGCACCGCTCCCCTAAAGTTTCGTCCGAACACGTATCAGCTCAGCTTTACGATTTGACGGGAAAAGCGCGTCGATTCCGTGACAGTTCCGCTTGCAGTTCTACAATCCCGTATCGGGCGAGACCGGAGCGGGCTCCTCGTCCTTGATCATGTGCTTCATGATGAAGAAGACCTGCCAGACGCCAAACACGGCCGAGGCGATCCACAGACCGCCGCGGAAGGCGACCCAAGTATCGTCCGACTGGGTGCGCCACACGATCTCGTTCACGATGCACACGGCCGCGAAATACAGGCCGTAGCGCAGGGTCAGGCCGCGCCAGCCCCGGTCGGTGATCTTGATCGCCTCGCCCAGCAGATATTTGAACGGATAGCGGTTAAGCGGCAGGGAGCCCAACAACACCGCCGCCAGCAGCCCGTTCTGGATCGACAGCTTGATCTTCAACAGGTTCGGGTCGTGGAACAGGATGGTCAGCACGCCGAAGATCAGCGCGAAACCGCCCGTCAGCAACGGCAGCTGCGCCAGCCGCTTCTCCACCGCATAGCCGACGATCAGCGCGATCAACGACGCACCGACCAGAACCCAGGTCGCCTGGACCAGAGCCTCTTGCCCGTCGAGGCCCCGTGCGAAACGGTTGACGGCGTAGGCGGCCATGAAGGCGACCAGGGCGCCGAAATCGACGGCCTGACGAATGCTGGAAGCCTTTTTCGACGTCTCGGTCATGTCAGTCTTCCAGTCCGACCAGCGAGCGGGAGAAGGCGCGGGCGTCAAAGGATTGCAGGTCCTCGACCCCCTCGCCCACGCCGATCAGCATCAGGGGGGCGTCCGACGCCTGGGCCACCGGCACCAGCACCCCGCCGCGCGCCGTGCCGTCCAGCTTCGTCATGACCACGCCGGTCACGAAGGCGGTGCGGCCGAAAATCTGTTCCTGGGCCAAGGCGTTGCGGCCCACGGTGGCGTCCAGCACCAGAAGCGTGTCGTGCGGCGCATCGGGATCGACCTTTTTCAGCACGCGGACGATCTTCAGCAGTTCGTCCATCAGGGCCGACTTGTTCTGCAGCCGCCCGGCCGTATCGATCAGGACGACGTCGTAACCTTCGGACCGCGCCTTCTGATAGGCGTCGAAGGCCAGACCCGCCGCATCGGCGCCGTCGCGACGGCTTTCGAAATCGGCCCCGGCCCGTTCGGCCCAAACCTTCAGCTGTTCGCGCGCGGCGGCGCGGAAGGTGTCACCGGCGACGATCATCACCTTGGCGCCCTTGGCCGTCAGATCGGCGGCGATCTTGCCCAGGGTCGTGGTCTTGCCCGAGCCGTTCACCCCGACGAACAGGACGACATAGGGTTTGGGTCCGCTCAGCGGATCGAAGGTCGCCTGGCGCGGCGACAGTTCGGCGGCGACCGCCTCGGCCAGGGCCTCCTTGACCTCGCGTTCCGGCGCGTCCTTGCCGAACTTCAGCCCACGAAAACGTTCGACGATCCGGGCCGAGGCGGCCGGGCCGAGGTCGCTTTCCAGCAGATGCTCCTCCAACTGCTCCAGGGACGCCTCGGACAGAGGCTCCTTGACGAAGGTGGCGACGACCTGATCGGTCATCTGTTTGGAGGAGCGCGAGAGCCCAGCGGACAGGCGCTGGAACCAGCCTTTTTTCGGCGTGTCGGTCATGGGATGGCTTTAGCGGGGGCGAAGGCGGACGTCATCCGCATTCGCAAAAAGAGGCTCTTGCTGCGGATCGCCGACAGAATATACGTTTAGCATACGTTTCATATAGTCGGGACCGGACATGGGCATCGTCAACATCGAGGACGAACTGCACGAGCAACTGCGTCGGGCGGCAAAGGCCTCCTATCGCTCCATCAACGCCCAGGCGGCCTTCTGGATCAGGATCGGCATGTTGGGCGAGACGAACCCCGGCCTGACGTTTCAGGAACTGGTGGCGCGCGAGCTGAAGGCGGCGGGCGTCGCGGCGCCGGCGACGACGGGCGCGGCGGCGTGACCAAGACGCCGCAGGAGATCGAACTGATGGCCGCCTCTGGCCGGCTGCTGGCCTCGGTCTTCACCCATCTGGACAACATGGCGCTGGAGGGGATGACGACGCTGGAAATCGACGCCCGGGTCGAGCGGTTCATCGTCGATGTCTTGAAGGCGCGACCGGCCAGCAAGGGCCAGTACGGCTATGGCTTCGTGCTGAACAGTTCGATCAACCAGGTCGTCTGCCACGGCGCGCCCTCGGCCGACGACGTGCTGAAGAGCGGCGATATCGTCAATCTGGACATCACCCTGGAGAAGGACGGTTTCATCGCCGATTCCTCCAAGACCTATCTGATCGGGTCGGTGGGGCCGCAGGCGCGCCGTCTGGTCCGCACCACCTACGAGGCGATGTGGAAGGGCATTCGCGCCGTGCGACCCGGCGCGCGCCTGGGCGACATCGGCTTCGCCATCGAGCGTCACGCCAAACAGGCGGGCTATTCCGTCGTGCGCGACTATTGCGGGCACGGCATCGGCCGCGAGATGCACGAGGAGCCGCAGGTGCTGCATTTCGGCCGTGCGGGGACGGGCGTCACCCTGCGCGAAGGCATGACCTTCACCATCGAGCCGATGCTGAACCAGGGCGTCCACACGGTTCTGACCGAGGACGACGGCTGGACCGTGGTCACCTCGGACGGAAAACTGTCCGCGCAATTCGAGCACACGGTGGCGGTGACAAGGGACGGCGTGCGGGTGCTGACCCAGCGCCCGGACGAGAAGGCGGAGCGCTAAGTTGCGGCGACATGCCTGAGGACAGGCTTGCGGTTCGTTACGCTCCGCACGCCTCGCCTCGGCGAAGACGATTCCGTCCCCTCATCTTTCGCGCCTATATGGGGTCGAAGACCGGCCAGGCCGGGTGCAGGACGATCCGATGACCGATGCTTCTTCCTTCTTCTCGCCCAAGACCCAAGGGTTCGTGCGCGTGGCGGCGGCGACGCCCGTGGCGCACGTCGGGGATCCGAAGGCGAATGCGGGCGAGCATCTGGCGCTGATCCGCCAGGCGGGCGAACAGGGCGTGGACCTGATGGTCTTTCCCGAGCTGTCGCTGTCGGCCTATGCGATCGACGACCTGCATATGCAGGCGGCCCTGCTGGACGAGGTGGAGCGGCAGATCGCGGTCCTGGCCGAGGCGACAGCCGGCGCCGATCTGATCGCCGTGGTCGGTGCGCCGATCCGCAGCGGAGACACCCTGTTCAACTGCGCCGTGGTGATGGGCGGGGGCGAGGTGCTGGGCGTCGCGCCCAAGACCTATCTGCCCAACTACCGCGAATATTACGAGAAACGCTGGTTCGCGCCAGCGACGGCGCGGACCGAAGACGTGATCCGGCTGAACGGCGAGACGGTGGATTTCGCGCCGGGACTGATCTTCGAGGCGGCGAACCGGCCGGGCTTCGTCTTCGCCGTCGAGATCTGCGAGGACTATTGGGCGCCGCTGCCTCCGTCCACGCGGGCGGCGCTGGCGGGCGCGCGGATCCTGCTGAACCTGTCGGCGTCCAACATCGTCATCGGCAAGGCGGACGAGCGGGCGATGCTGAGCGCCAGCCATTCGGCGCGCACCCTGTCGGCCTATGTCTTCGCCGCATCGGGCTGGGGCGAGAGCACCACCGACTTGGCCTGGGACGGTCAGGCGACGATCCATGAGCTGGGGTCGAAACTGGCCGAAGGCGAGCGGTTCGCCCTTGAGAGCCATCTGACGATCGCCGATGTGGACGTGGACCGGATCGGGCTGGATCGGTTGAGGAACGGCACCTTCGCCGAATGCGCCAGAAACGAGGGCGAGGCGGCGACCGTCGTGCCCTTCCTGGCGCGCGAGGATCATGAAGCCAGCGAGTTGATCCGGCCGCTGGACCGGTTCCCCTTCGTACCGGACGACGCCGGGCGGCTGGATCAGGACTGCTACGAGGCGTTCAATATCCAAGTGCAAGGGCTGATGCGCCGGATGACGGCCACAGGCGCCAACTCGCTGGTGATCGGCGTGTCCGGCGGGCTGGATTCCACCCAGGCCCTGCTGGTCGCCTGTCGCGCCTTCGACCGGCTGGACCTGCCGAGAACCGGCATATTGGCCTATACGATGCCGGGGTTCGCGACCTCGGACGGGACCAAGTCCAACGCCTGGGCGCTGATGACCGCGCTGGGCGTCACGGGCGCGGAAATCGACATTCGCCCCGCCGCCGAACAGATGTTCCGGGACATCGGCCACCCCTATGCCGAGGGTCAGCCGGTCCACGACATCACCTTCGAAAATGTGCAGGCGGGCCTGAGGACCGACTATCTGTTCCGGCTGGCCAACCAGAACAAGGCGTTCGTTCTGGGGACCGGGGACCTGTCGGAACTGGCGCTGGGCTGGGCCACCTATGGCGTCGGCGACCATATGAGCCACTACAACGTCAACGCCGGGGTGGCCAAAACGCTGATCCGGCATCTGATCCGCTGGGTGGCGACAGGCGATCTGATCGGCGGAGAGGCGCGCGAGACGCTGCACGCCATTCTGGACACCGAGATTTCGCCCGAATTGGTGCCCGCCAAGGATGGGGTGATCCAGTCGACGGAGGGGACGGTCGGCCCCTATGCGCTGAACGACTTCTTCCTGTTCTACCTCAGCCGGTTCGGGATGAAGCCGTCCAAGGTCGCCTTCCTGGCGCACCAGGCCTGGGGCGATGCGGGGGCGGGCGAATGGCCGGCGAATACGCCGGACGACGAGAAGGTCGAATACGATCTGGCGACGATCAAGGGCTGGCTGAGGAAGTTCCTTAATCGCTTCTTCCAGACGGCCCAGTTCAAGCGATCAGCCCTGCCGAACGGGCCAAAGGTCGTGACGGGCGGGTCGCTGTCGCCACGCGGCGACTGGCGAGCGCCGTCGGATGGCTCTGCCCGGGTGTGGCTGGATGAGCTTGAGGCAAACGTGCCGGATTAAGGCAGGCCACGCAATTCCCGCACGGCTTGTATGGATATTTGGTCCTCTGGCCGCTAGAAGCGTCGCCATGACCGATGACGTGACCAAAGACTCCAACGGCAACATCCTGGCCGATGGCGACAGCGTGACCCTGATCAAGGATCTGAAGGTCAAGGGATCGGGCGGGGTGACCCTGAAGCGCGGGACCCTGGTCAAGAACATCCGCCTGACCGGCGATCCCGACGAGATCGAGGCCAATGTCGAAAAGGTGCGCGGCCTGGTCCTGCGCACCGAGTTCGTGAAGAAGGCTTAAGGCCCCTCTTCCCAAGCGTGATATCAGCCGCCATCTAGCGGCCTATGATCGACACCCTCGCCGCCCCGACCTCGACCGCCGCAACGACTGGCAAGATTCCCGTCACCGTCCTGACCGGCTATCTCGGCGCGGGCAAGACGACCCTGCTGAACCGCATCCTGACCGAGGATCACGGCAAGCGTTACGCCGTCATCGTCAACGAGTTCGGCGAGATCGGCATCGACAACGACCTGGTGGTCGGAGCCGACGAGGACGTGTTCGAGATGAACAACGGCTGCGTCTGCTGCACGGTGCGCGGCGACCTGATCCGCGTGGTCGCGGGCCTGATGAAGCGGCAGCGTCCCGGAAAGCCCGCATTCGACGCCATCATCGTGGAAACGACGGGCCTGGCCGACCCCGGCCCGGTGGCGCAGACCTTCTTCGTCGACGAGGACGTCAAGGCCAAGACCCAGCTGGACAGCGTCACGACCCTGGTTGACGCCAAGCACGTGATGGCGCGGCTGGACGATTCCAGGGAGGCCCGCGAACAGGTGGCCTTCGCCGACCGGATCATCCTGAACAAGGTCGATCTGGCGACGGCGGACGAACTGGAGACGGTCGAGGCGCGTCTGCGGGCGTTGAATCCGCTGGCGCCCATCGTGCGAGCCGAACGATCGAACGTGCCGCTGGATCAGGTGCTGGGCCTTCACGCCTTCGATCTGGAGCGGATTCTGGAAGTGAAGCCGGACTTCGTGAACCCGCCGCATGGCGCGGACGGCCATGTGCACGACGAACACTGCGGCCACGATCACCACCATCATGACCACGACCACGGGCATGACCACCACGATCACGATCATGGCGCGCGGGGGCACGCGCACCAGGACGACATCAAGGGCATCTCCCTGTCGCTCGACCGTCCGCTGGATGGGGCGAAGTTCACGGCCTGGCTTGACCGGTTGCTGGGCGAGCAGGGCCAGGACATCCTGCGCGCCAAGGGCATCATCGACGTTCAGGGCGAGAACCGCCGCCTGGTCTTCCAGGCCGTCCACATGATCCTGGAAGGCGATCTGCAACGCGAATGGGGCGTCGCCGAACGCCGCTGGAGCCGCGCGGTCTTCATTGGCCGGGATCTGGACGAAGCCGAACTTCGCAAAGGCTTCGAGGCCTGCGCGGCCTAGCGTCCCGCCACTTTTACGCCGCACTCCCTCCGCAGCCTGTAGTTAGGCGGAGGGAAACCATGAAGCGATTGATTCTGACGGCCTGCATGGCGTTGCTGTGCGGCTGTTCGACCTATACGACGCCCGGCGCTGGGGTCGAACTGGGCGCAATCACCGAGAACGACGGCGACATCGCCGCCGCATTCGCTCGCCAACCGGCCGTTGTTTTTCCTGCTCGGATGGCCGTCGCTCGTGTCGCTTCGGCAGGCTATCGAAGCGCCTCCAACAGCAGCATGGGCACGGGCGCGTTCGGCATTGTGACGACACGCGACATCGAGACGGATGAAAGCCTCGCAAGGCTGGCGCAAATGCCGCGCATTTCCGCCGTCGCCCCTGTAAGTCGCCTTTTGGTCTCGCCAGATTTGAAAGACACCCGAGACCTGCGCGCCGCCGCAGCCCAACTGAGGGCGGATGTCATCCTCGTCTATACGATCGATACGCGCTTCCGCACCGAGAGCGCAGCGCTTGGCCCTCTGCAGACCATCGCCCTCGGCTTTCTTCCCAGCAAGAAGGCGGTCGTGAACGCCACCTGCGCCTTTATCCTTATCGATGTGCGAACCGGCTTTGTTTACGGAACGGGCGAGACGACGGCGACCGAAGACCAGCGCTCCAATGTCTGGGGCAGCGAGAACGCCATCGAGGCGGCGCGACTGAGAGCCGAACGAAAAGCCTTCGAGGACGGCCTGGGTGAAGTCGCCAAGCTCTGGTCATCCGTCGTCGCGGCCCACGGCGGCCAAGGCTAGAAAAAAGACCGCCGGATCACTCGGCGGTCTTTTTCCTTAATTACTTCCCGAACAGCTTGTTCCAGCGGCGCTTCTCGCGGGCCTTCCAGGCGCCGCGATGATAGGCGTCGGACCCGATCAGGGGAACCACGGTGGTGGCTTCGGCGAAGACCATCTGTTCGTGGGTCGTTTGAACCTTGCCCCAGGAGGCGGCCTCTTTCAGCGTGGACGACGAGCAGGCGCCGTCGCGGACGTCGGCGACGGTGATCTGGACCGCATAGCGGTGCATCTCGGCCTCAACGCCCAGAATTTCGGCGCAAACGACCGTGTCCTGGGCGAAGTTCTTGGGCACGCCGCCGCCGACCATGAACAGGCCGGTGACGCCCGCCGCGATCTTGATGTCGGTCAGTTCGCGGAAGTCGGCGATGGCGTCCAGCATCAGATAGGGCTGGCCGGCGGCCGCGCGTTCCTTCTGGTGCTTGACCAGGCCGAAGCCGGCGGAGGAGTCGACAAAGGCCGGGCAGAAGATCGGCACGCCCTCTTCATAGGCGGTTTGAATCAGCGAGCCGGGCTTCTTCGCATTCCCTTCGGACAGCCACTTGCCCATCTCCCAAATGAACTCGCGGCTGGAATAGCCGCGCGGCTCCAGACGGTCGGCGATCTCCAGGATGGTGTGGTCGCAGGCCTGAAGCTCTTCCTCGTCGATATAGGTGTCGTAGATGCGGTCGATGTAATTGTCGCGCAGGACGTTGTCGTCCACCTGACCGGCGGCCTGATAGTGTTTGAAGCCCAGGGCCTCGAAGAAATCCATGTCCACGATGGAGGCGCCGGTGGCGACCACGGCGTCGACCATGCCGAACTTCACCATGTCGCGGTACACGTCCATGCAGCCGCCCGCCGAGGTCGAACCGGCCAGGATCAGCCAGGGCGAGCAGTCCGCATCCTCGATGGCCATGGAGAAGATGTCGGCGGCGCGGGCGGTGTCGCGCGACGAAAAGGACATCTTGCGCATCGAGTCGATGATCGGTCGGGCGTCGAAGCTGGTGATGTCGACGTGTTCGACCACGTTTTGGAGCAGCTGGGCCTTGGTGTTCGATTGAACGGGAGCGTTCATTTCGGCGGTTTCCCTGTGATTTGAGCGCCCGTCGAACAAGCAGACGTGCCGGGACGGAGCGACCGACAGGACCGATAGACGCCCAACCTGCAGCCGTCACCCTCGGACTTGATCCGAGGGCCGAAGGTCCCGCCGTGCTCTCTCCGCAATGGAGACGCACAGCAGCCGATCCTGGGGTCGAGCCCGAGGATGACGGATATGAGGTGCGGGCGCCCTACTTCCGGCGCGACTTGCGCTGACCGGCCTTACCCTTGGGACGTGACAGGCGCACGACCTTGCGCGCGTTCTCTTCCGCCGTGGTGCGCACGGTGGGAATGGAGCGCGGCGCCAGGCCGTACAGCGAGGCCATCGGGGCGTCCCCGACCGCGGCGATGTCGTGTTCGCCATAGCCGTTGAAGCCGGTCGACATGGCGACGCCGTAAGCCCCCAGCATGCCGATCTCGATGAAATCGCCTTCGCGCACATCGGCCGGCAGCCAGAACGGGCCCGGCATATGGTCGATGCTGTCGCAGGTCGGGCCGTAAAACTGGAAGGCCTTCAACTCGCCCGACGCTTCGCCGTCCCGGACCAGCTTGGTCGGGAAGGGCCAGCGCGAGTGGGTCGCGTCGAACAGCGAACCGTAGGAGCCGTCGTTCAGATACAGGGCGTCGCCCTTTCGCAGATCGACGCGGGCCAGGATCGACGAGGATTCGGCGACCAGCGCCCGACCGGGCTCGCACCACAACTCGGTCGTTTCCGACACCGGCATCTCGTTGAAGCCGCGATGGATGGCGTCGGCGTATTCGCTCATGTCCGGCGGGACCATGCCGGGATAGACCGAGGGGAAGCCGCCGCCGACATCGACGATGTCGACGATCACGCCCGCGCGGCTGATCGACCGTCCGACCTGGGCCATCGCCGCTTGATAGGCGGTCGGGCGCATGCACTGCGAACCGACGTGGAAGCTGACGCCCATCAGGCCTTCCTTGACCGCCTGGCGCGTGGCCAGCAGCAAGGCGGGAGCCTGATCCGACGACACGCCGAACTTGCCCGAAAGGGTATAGGCGGCCCCATCGGCCGAGACGGCCATGCGAACCACAAGGTTCAGGTCGTCGGCGCCGCCGGTGGCGTCGAGGATCTTGTTCAGCTCTTCCACGCAATCCAGCGAGAAGGTGCGGACGCCGTGGTCAAAATAGGCCTTGGTGATCGCAGACCGGCTCTTGACCGGATGCATGAAGGCCAGACGCACGTCATGGCTGACCGAACGGACCAGTTCGATTTCGGCCACGGACGCCACGTCGAAGGCGCGAACGCCAGCCTCGATCAGGGTCTCGATGACCCAGCGCGAGGGATTGGCCTTCACTGCATAGAAGACGTCGGCTTTCAGATTATCCTGGAACCAGCGCGCCGCTACGGATACCGAACGCGGCCGCACGAGTGCGACGGGACGTTCAGGAGGCCGCTCACGGACCAGGTCCAGGGGAAATTGGTACGTGCGCAATTCACGTAACCCCCTGCTAATTGTTAACCCAGACCGGCGTTAGCAGCGCGTAACGGTTAGACCTACGGGGTCCGCCGGAGAGCGCGATATGGGGGCTGTGGACTGTCATGTAAAGCGGTAATTTCATGGCGGGGCCTGGGTTTGATCGGACCGGGACTGTCACAAATGTCCGTCCACCTCCGAAATGGCCGCGCCGACGGCAACCTTGGCCTTTGGCTGTCGTTCAGACGGCGGAGGAGCGGATGAATCGGTGGATATTCCTGTTTCGACGGATGTCGCGGCAGCTGTGGTGGCGGGCCAGCCTTTATGCGGCGTTGGGCGTGGTCGCGGCCCTGGCCGGCGCCTGGGGCGCGCCGTTCGCCCCGCCCGTGCTGGCCGAGCGGTTCGGCGGGGATTCCGTCGAGGCGGTGCTGACCATACTGGCGTCCAGCCTGCTCGCCGTGGCGACATTCTCGCTGGGGGCCATGGTCACCGCCTACACCAGCGTCTCCAGCGCCGCGACGCCCCGCGCCGCCGCCCTGATCACGGGCGACGAAAGCACCCAAAAGGCCCTGGCCACCTTCGTCGGGGCCTTTCTCTACGCCATCGTCGGGGTCACGGCGATCAATGCGCAGTATTACGGACCTGGCGGCCGGGCGATCATCTTCCTGTTCAGCCTGGCGGTGGTGGCCCTGGTCGCCTTTCGTCTGCTGACCTGGGTCAGTCGCCTGACGCGGCTGGCGCGCCTCAGCCATACGGTGGAGCGTGTCGAGGCCGAAACCCTGGTCGCCCTGACCGCAGAGGCGAAGCGGCCACGCATGGGCGCGTCGGCTGGCGTTCTGGATCGAGGGCCGGTCGTGACGGCCGCGCAGACCGGCTATGTGCTGAACGTGGACATCCAGAGCCTTCAGGCCGCGGCCGAGCGAGCTGACGGCCGCATCCAGGTCATCGCCCGCCCCGGCGCCTTTGTGATGCGGGGCGAACCCCTGGCGCGGCTGAGCGGCGACGCCATAGACGCCGATGCGGTGCAGACCGCCTTCACCCTGGGGCGGGAACGGTCGTTCGATCAGGATCCGCGTTACGGGCTGATCGTCCTGGGCGAAATCGCGGACAAGGCTTTGTCGGCCGCCGTCAACGACATCGGCACCGTGGTCGGGGTGATCGGTTCGGGGGTGCGGCTTATGGATCTGTGGGCCGACGCGGCGCCGGAGGATCGGCCGCCCTGCGACCGCGTGCTGGCCGAGCCCTTGTCGGCGCACGATCTGCTGGACGACATCTTCGGCCCTGTGGTCCGTCACGGCGCCCACGACCTGACCAGCGCGATCAGGCTGCGCAAGGCCCTGGCCTCCCTGTCCGTCCACCCGGTTCTGGCTGAACCGGCGTCAGTGATGGACGCGCGGCTGATGCAGGATGCGGACTTCGCCAATGTCGCGGACGCCGAGCGGCTGCGGCGCTGCGGCGCCCAGGCCCGGACAAGCGCGGGCTAGACGAAATCCCTCGCGCCGTGCGATTAGGACTTGCCCAAACGCCTTCGTCGCGTCATGCGGCGCCCCTTCGCCACAGCCTCTCAGCGAGTTCATGAGTTCATCCGCAGCCGCCGTCGCCCCCGGGCTAGTCCAGGCGCGTGACGTGTCGAAGACCTTCGGATCGCGAAAGGCGCTGGACGGCGTCTCGATCTCGGTCGCCTCGGGCGAGATGGTCGCCCTGATCGGGCCGTCCGGGTCGGGCAAGTCCACCTTGCTGCGCTCCATCACCGGGCTTCAGTCCATCGACGCCGGCAAGGGGACCATTCAGGTCTTCGGCGAGACGGTGCAGAAGGACGGCCGCGTCACCGGCGCGGTGCGCAAGGCGCGCGGCAAGCTGGGCATGATCTTCCAGCAGTTCAATCTGGTCGGCCGCCTTAGCCTGTTCTCCAACGTCATGCTGGGCGCCCTGGGCCGCCTGCCCTCGTGGCAGGGCCTTCTGGGGATGTGGCCCCAAGCCGACAAGGACAAGGCCATGGCGGCCCTGCACCGCGTCGGCGTCAGCGACTACGCCGCCCAGCGCGCCAACACCCTGTCGGGGGGCCAGCAACAGCGCGGCGCCATCGCCCGCGCCATCGTCCAGGGCGCCAAGGCCATTCTGGCCGACGAACCCGTCGCCTCTCTGGACCCGGTGTCGGCGCGCAAGGTGATGGAGCTGCTGGTCGAGCTGAACAAGCGCGACGGCCTGGGCGTGATCGTCACCCTGCACCAGGTCGACTACGCCATCCGCTACTGCGACCGGGTCATCGCGCTACAGGGCGGCAAGATCGTCTATGACGGCCCTTCCACGGCGCTGGACCAAAAGCGCCTGATCGAAATCTACGGTCCCGAATTCGAGGACGCGTTCTGGGAGACCAAGGCATGAGCCTGTCCCGTATTGCCCCCACCCGCCGCCTGATGGCGGCGGCCGGCGCCGCCGTGATGATCCTGGGCCTGGCCGCGTGCGGCGGCGGCGACAAGACGGCTGCGGGCGGCGCGCCCACGGAGCTGACCTTCTCGATCCTGTCGGCGGAAGGCCAGGCGTCGGCCGGCCCGCTGTGGCAGCCGCTGCTGGACGACATGTCCAAGGCCGTCGGCGTTCCGGTAAAGCCCTATTTCGGCTCGAACTACACGGTTCTGGTCGAGGCCATGCGCGGCAACCACACCCAGGTCGGCTGGTTCTCGGCCAAGCCCGAGGTGGAGGCCATCGACCGCGCCAAGGCCGAAGTCATCGCCCGCACCGTCAACCGCGAGGGTCTGGACAGCTATCAGTCGACCCTGATCGTCAAGAAGGGGTCTGGCATCACGCTGGACAAGGTCCTGGCGTGCGGCAAGCAGTACAACTTCGGCATCGGCGACGCCCAGTCGACGTCCGGCACCCTGGCGCCCCTCACCTTCCTGTTCAATCCGCGCGGCGTGGTCCCCAGCCAGTGCTTCAAGACGGTGCGTTCGGCCAACCACCAGGCCAACGCCTTCGGCGTGGCGACCGGCGTGATCGACGTGGCCACCTCCAACAGCGTCAACACCCTGTTCATGCGTAAGGAGAACCCGCAGCTGGCCGCCCAGATCGAGGACATCTGGACCTCGCCCCCCATCCCCGAAAGCGGCATCGTCGTGCGCGAGGACCTGGACCCGGCGTTGAAGGAAAAGATCCGCAGCTTCTTCCTGACCTATGGCCAGGGCGAAGGCGCCGAGGCAGAGCGTCAGCGCAAGATCCTGGCGGACCTGGAATATTCGCGCTTCGCGGCCGCCGACGACAGCTATCTGGACCCGATCCGCGAGATGATCGCCGACCAGAAGCTGGGCGAGGCCCGCGCCAAGGGCGACACCGCCGGCGCCGCCGCCGCCGAGCGTGAACTGCAACGCCTGCGCAGCCTGCGCGAGGTCCGTCCTTGACCGCGACGACGTCTCCCGCCCCGGCCATTCCGGCGGCGCCCAAGAAATCGACCCTGGCCTGGGTCGCCGACATCCTGGTCTGGGGCGGCGTCGCGGCCGTCCTGCTCTACAGCATCGACGCGGTGGACCTGGGCAATATCTCGCGCCTGTTCGCGGGCAACGACAGCACCAAACTGTTCGTCCACGACCTGCTGCGGCCGGACTTCGCCGACTGGAAGATGTTCGTCGCCAAGATGTGGGAGACGGTCCAGATCGCCCTGTGGGGCACCTTCCTGGCCGTCCTGCTGGGCATTCCCCTGGGTCTGGCGGCGGCGCGCAACATCGCCCCCGTCTGGATCGTGACGCCGGTGCGCTGGGTGATGAACCTGCTGCGTTCGGTGCCGGACCTGGTGATCGGCCTGCTGTTCGTGACCGCCGTGGGCCTGGGGCCGCTGGCCGGCGTCCTGGCTATCACCCTGAACACCGCCGGCGTCCTGGCCAAGCTGTTCTCTGAAGCGGTGGAATCCATCGACAAGGGGCCGGTCGAGGGCGTACGCGCCACCGGCGCCGGCAAGCTGCACGAGATCGTCTGGGGCGTGCTGCCGCAGGTCGCGCCGCTATGGACGTCGTTTGCGCTGTACCGCTTCGAGTCCAACAGCCGTTCGGCGACGGTGCTGGGCCTGATCGGCGCCGGGGGCATCGGCCAGGTGCTGTTCGACAGCATGAACGCCTTCGATTTCCGCGCCGTCTCGGCCATCGTGATCGTCGTCGTGGTCGCCGTGACCCTGATCGACACCCTGTCGCAGGTCATGCGTCGCCGCCTGCTGTGACAGGGCGCTGACCGGCGACAAAAACCGTCACAAACCTCTGGTCTAAGCGTCGCGAAATCGAGGCTCAGGGAGAGCGACTGATGATCCGTTCACTGAAATACGCCGCGGCGGCGACCGCCCTGATGGCCCTGGCGGCCTGCGGCGACGGCGGCGCGGGCGGTTCGCCATCGGGAACCCGGTCGGGCATCTGGGCGGCAGGGTCGTCCACCGTCTTCCCGTTCGCCACCCGCGTCGCGGAAACCTTCGCCCGCACCTCGGGCGGGGCTGCGCCCCGCGTCGAATCCCTCGGCACGGGCGGCGGCATTCAGGCCTTCTGCCAGGGCGTCGGCCCCAATACCCCCGACATCGCCAACGCCTCGCGCCAGATGAAGCAGTCCGAGTTCGATCTGTGCGCCAAGAACGGCGTCAAGGACATCGTCGAGATCAAGATCGGCTTCGACGGCATCGTCATCGCCACCGCCCGTAACGGCAACGGCTTCAACTTCGAACTGAACGACCTGTACGAAGGTCTGGCCAAGGACGTGCCGGGTCCGAACGGAACCTTCATCGCCAACCCGACCAAGACCTGGAACGACGTGAACAAGGGCCTGCCGGTCCAGCGCATCCAGGTCTATGGCCCGCCGCCCACCTCGGGCACGCGCGACGCCTTCCTGGAGCTGGGCATGACGCCGGGCGCCAAGCTGGTCCCGGGCGTCAAGGCCATCGAAGGCGACAAGGATCGGTTCGAAGCCATCGCCCACACTCTGCGCGAGGACGGCGCCTGGATCGACTCGGGCGAGAACGACAACGCCATCGTCCAGACCCTGACCCGCACGCCGGGCTCGCTAAGCGTGTTCGGCTATTCCTTCCTGGAGCAGAACCTGGATACGGTGAAGGCCGAGACCATCGACGGCGTCTCGCCCACCGCCGACACCATCGCCAGCGGCGCATATCCGCTGTCGCGCAGCCTCTACATCTATGTGAAGAAGGCCCACATCGGCGTGATCCCCGGCCTGCAGCAGTTCGTTCAGGAATTCCTTTCGGAAGGTTCGGCCGGCAAGGGCGGCTATCTGGCCGACCGCGGCCTGATCCCCCTGCCGGAAGATCAGCTTCTGGCCCAGCGTGCGACCATCGCCGCCATGTCCCCGATGGCGCGTCCCGCCAAATAAGGTCGGAACCGACCGCCGTCCCGCCCCTTCTTTCGCCGGCCCGCACCGGCTAGAAGGGGCGGCATAGCTGTCAGGATTCATTTATGACCTCCACGCCCACGCGCCTGCGCAAGGCCGTATTCCCCGTCGCCGGTCTCGGCACGCGGGTTCTTCCCGGCACCAAGACGACGCCGAAGGAACTGCTGAACGTCGTCGACCGCCCCATCCTGTCCTACATCGTCGAAGAGGCGCGAGAGGCGGGAATCGAGCATATCGTCTTCGTGACCGGCCGCTCAAAGGAAGCCATCGAGGACTATTTCGACCACCAGATCGAGCTTGAGGCCCAGTTGGAGGCCAAGGGCAAGACCGAGATCCTGGCGGCCATGAACGCCGAACTGGCGCGCCCCGGCGAAATGAGCTTCACCCGCCAGATGCAACCCAAGGGCCTGGGCCACGCCGTCTGGTGCGCGCGCGACATCATCGGCCATGAGCCGTTCGCCGTCGTCCTGCCGGATGTGATCGTGGACGGCAAGCCCGGCGCCCTGAAGCAGCTCGTCGAAGTCTATGCCGAGACGGGCGGCAATCTGATCGGGGTGGAATCGGTCGATATCGAGCAGGCCCACAAATACGGCATCGTCGATCCCGCCGTCCGCGAGGGCAATCGCATCGCCATGAAGGGGATGGTCGAAAAGCCCGCCCCGGGCACGGCGCCGTCCAATCTGTCGATCGCGGGCCGCTACATCTTGCAGCCGGAAATCTTCGACCTGCTGGCGACCCAGGAGCGCGGCGCCGGCAACGAGATCCAGCTGACCGACGCCATGGCGCGGCTGATGCGGACGCAGACCTTCACCGCCGTCGAATATGCGGGCGTGACCCACGATTGCGGCGACAAGATCGGCCTGCTTCGCGCCAACGTCGCCCTGGCGCTGAAACGCCCAGACCTGGGCGAGGCCGCGCGTCAGGCGGTTTCGGCCCTGCTTTAACCCTGGGGAAGCTTGCGGGGGTTCCGGTTCGCACCGGCCCCTGCTAACCCTCCGCCAAATCATCAGGAGACGTATCATGGCGACGAGCGAAGGCTGGGACATGCCCACCGGAGACCTCATGAAGGGCAAGAAGGGCCTGATCATGGGGGTCGCGAACTCCAACTCCATCGCCTGGGGCATCGCCTCGCAACTGGCCACCCAGGGCGCCGAATTGGCCTTCACCTATCTGGGCGAGGGGCTGGAGCGCCGCGTGCGTCCGCTGGCCGAAAGCGTCGGCGCCAAGCTGTTGATCCAGGCCGACGTCACCGACGACGCCTCGATGGACGCCGCCTTCGCCGAGCTGGAAAAAGAGTTTGGCACGATCGACTTCGTCGTCCACTCGGTCGCCTTCGCGAACAAGGATGAGCTGAAGGGTTCGTTCGTCGAAAACACCACGCGCGACAGCTTCCTCCTGGCCCTGAACATCTCGGCCTTCAGCTTCGTGGACGTGGCCAAGCGTTCAGCCAAGCTGATGCCCAACGGCGGCTCAATGATCACCCTGACCTATCTGGGGTCCGAGCGGGTCATTCCGAACTACAACACCATGGGCGTGGCCAAGGCCGCGCTGGAGGCGGCGACCCGCTATATCGCGCGCGACCTGGGACCGAAGAACATCCGAGTCAACGCCATCTCGGCCGGGGCCATGCGCACCCTGTCGCTGGCCGGCATCTCGGGCGGACGCGGCCTGCACTCCAAGTCGGCGCAGTTCTCGCTGATCAAGGAAGAGACATCGATGGAGGGCGTCGCGGGCGCGGCCCTGTGGCTGTGCTCGGACCTGGGCCGTTCGACCACGGGCGAAGTCGTCCACGTCGACGCGGGCTTCCACGCCGTCGGTCTGCCGGAGGATTTCGAGGGCTGATCCCCCCGGATCATGGAACAATCAGGGGCCGCCGGCCGATCCGGCGGCCCTTTTTGCTTTCGGGGCGCAACGGCCCCGCTTATCCGTGTGGCCATGAGCGCCTCCGATATCCCGCCCCCCGCCAGCTTCTCCGCCGCCGCCGTGGCCACCGTCGTCGGATTCGGCGGCACGGTCGCCCTGGTCGTTCAGGCGGGCCAGGTGCTGGGCGCCAGCCCGCCCCAGATCGTTTCGATGGTCACCGCCCTGTGCCTGGGCATCGGCCTGCCGGGACTGCTGCTGAGCTGGCGATTAAGGATGCCGGTCGTGCTGGCCTGGTCGACGCCGGGCGCGGCCCTGCTAGCGGCCTCGACGCTGGGTCTGGGCTGGGCCAACGCCATCGGGGCGTTCTTATTCGCGGCGGTCCTGATGGTGCTGACGGGCCTTTTGCCCGTGCTGGGTCGGCTGGCGCAGAGAATCCCGGCCTCCGTCGCCTCTGCCATGCTGGCGGGGGTGCTGCTGCCCTTCGTGCTGAGGCTGTTCAAGGTTGTGCCGGACGAGATGGGGCTGGCGGTCGGGCTGCTGGCGATCTTCATCGTCGCAAGGCGGATGTGGCCCGCCTGGGCGTTGCCCGCCGTGCTTTGCGTCGCCTTCGGCGTTCTGGCTTTCAAAGGTCAGATCGGCCTGCCGCCGGGAACCGGCCTGTTCGGCGGTCTGACGCCCGTCATGCCCGCCTTTGACTGGAAGGTCGCCGTCAGCCTGGGTCTGCCGCTGTTTCTGGTCACGCTGGCCTCGCAGAACCTGCCGGGGCTGGTGGTGCTGAAGGCTGCGGGCTACGAGCCGCCCGCCAACCGCCTGATCTTCGCCACCGGCTTGACCAGCCTGATCGCCGCCCCCTTCGGCGCCCACGGGGTCAATCTGGCGGCCATCACCGCCGCAATCTGCACGGACGCCGACGCCCATCCCGATCCGGCCAAACGGTGGATGGTCGGCGTCATCTATGGTGGGTTTTATGTGATCGTGGCGCTGTTCGCAGCGCCTCTGGCGGGGCTGTTCATCGCCATGCCGCCTGCCGTTCTGGCGATCATTACGGGGCTGACCCTGATCGCGGCCCTGACCGGGGCGCTGAGCGCCATGCTGGCCAAGACTGAAGAGCGGGAGGCCGCCGTCCTGACGTTCGCAGCCACCGGCTCCGGCCTGGCCTTGTTCGGGATCGGCGCAGCCTTTTGGGGACTGGTCGTAGGTTTCGCCGCCCTGGCGGCGATGCGCTGGATCAGACCGAGGGCCTGACCCAGCGTCGCTTCGTTCTGCGGCCTAACGCGCTTCGCGCTGCTTGAGGCCGCCTCTGTGACCTACCGCGCGTCGCGCTGCTTGAGGCCGGTTAGTCGCGCAGCGAGGCCGGGACCTGGCCGCCGTTTTCAGCCAGCTTCTGCCAGACCGCCTTGGACAGGGCGATGTTCTGCTCGGCCGAGCCGTGCTCGCCGGCGTGGACATTCAGCTCCTCGGCCAGCTCCTTGCGGGCCGCCAGGCTGGAATCCAGGTCCAGCAGCTTCAGGAGGTCCACGATTGAGGTGCGCCAGTTGCCGCCGCCGCCCTTTGACGCCGCCAGATCGCTGAGCACCGCCTCGACGTCCACAGGCGGAAGCGCAGGGGTAGCGGCCGGTGCGGCGCCGGGCGCGGGTTGGGCCGAAGGCGCCGGGGTCTGCTGCGGGGCCGTCTTGGGCTTGTGGCCCGTGATCTTGTTCCAGATCGAAGAGAAGATACCCATTAGTCTCGCTCCAGTTGATGCCGTCAGATAATGCCCGCCAGCGGCGACGGTTCAGTGACGCGCCGGAATCTCCAGTCCGCGCTGCACGGCCGGCCGCGCCAGACCCCGTTCCAGCCAGGCGGCGACGCGCGGGAAATCCTTGAAGCCCACGATCTCGCCGGCCTCATAGAAGCCGATCAGATTGCGGACCCAGCCCAGGGTGGCGACGTCGGCGATGGAATAGTCTCCGACAATCCAGTCTCGACCGTCCAGCTGCGTCTCCAGCACGCCCAGCAGACGTCGGCTTTCGGCGACGTAACGGTCGCGCGGGCGCTTGTCCTCGTAGTCCCTGCCGGCGAAGCGGTGGAAGAAGCCCAGCTGGCCGAACATGGGGCCGACCGCCCCCATCTGGAACATCAGCCACTGGATCGTCTGATAGCGGGTCGCCGGATCAGCCGAGAGCAACTGCCCGGTCTTCTCCGCCAGATAGATCAGGATGGCGCCGGATTCGAACAGAGCCAGCGGCTGGCCGCCCGGACCGTCGGGGTCGATGATGGCGGGGATCTTGCCGTTGGGGTTCAGTGACAGAAACTCCGGCCCCCAGGTCTCGTTGGCCGTGATGTCGATCAGGTGCGGTTCATAGGCCAGGCCGACCTCCTCCAGCATGATCGACACCTTCACCCCGTTTGGCGTGGGCAGGGAATAGAGCTGGATGCGGTCGGGATGCTGGGCCGGCCAGCGCTGGTTGATCGGGAAGGCGGACAGGTCGGACATGGGACGAACCTCTGGCGGTTGAACCTCCCATGTCGGTAGGGCGTCGTGATTTGGCAACTGCGATGGGCGCCGTTTTGATCGCGGGCTTGTGTCTGGAACCGCGCAGGAGACGGCGCCAGCTTGGCCGTGGCCGACAGTCGGTCAAATCCAGGGAGAGGCCCGATGGCGCACAAGTTCGAAGTCTATCAGGACAAGGCCGGCGAATACCGCGTCCGCTTCAAATACAATTCCGAGATCATCTTCTCGACCGAGGGTTATTCCGACAAGTCGGGGGCCAAGCGGGCCATCGAATCGATCAAGAAACACGTCGGCGACGCCCCGGTCGAGGACGCCTAGTCGGGCTCCCGCTCGCCCACCTCGGTCGGCGGCGCCGCCATCAGCCAGCCGTCGGCCAAGTGCAGTTCCGGCGTCGCCTCCTTGGTGAACGGCAGATACCAGGTCGGGCCGCCGGCGGCGGGCGCGATCTCCAGCATGTCGTCGGCGCCGAAGTTCTGGACCGACTTCACCACGCCCATGACGGCGCCGGCGACGTCGCGGACCTGCACGCCCAGAAGGTCGGCGAGATAGAATTCGTCCTCGTCCGGCTCGGGGAAGCGGTCGCGGGGGACGTGCAGCTTCAGGCCGCGCAGGGCGTCGGCCTGTTCCTTGGTGGCGATCTCCTTGGCGCGGCCGACGACGCCGTTCTTGTCGGGCCGGGTCGAGGTCAGGGTCAGGGCCACGGTCCCGTCCGCGCGCAGCAGCGGGCCATAGGCGGTCAGGGCCAGGGGATCGGCGGTGAAGGCGGTCACGCGCACCTCGCCCCGCACCCCGAAACCACCGCCGACCTGGCCGACGAGGATCAATCTGCTTTCCGTGGTCATGGTCGTCCTTAGCGCATGAAAAAGGCGGCGCCGGAAGACGCCGCCCTGATCATCGTCAAACCGAAAGGCTTAGCCTTCGGCCTTTTCCTCGGTCGCTTCGGCGGCCGGAGCGTCTTCGGCAGGCGCTTCCTCGGCAGCCGGAGCGTTCTTGGCGGCTTCGGCGGCGGCGGCGGCCTCTTCCTTGGCGCGGGCGGCGGCTTCAGCGGCCTCGACCTTGGCGGCGGCTTCGGCTTCCAGGCGGTCGGCTTCGCGCTGGGCGCGTTCGGCGGCGCGCTCTTGCGCCTTCTTGCCGGGCTGGGCCTTGTTCGGGTTGTTGCTTTGCGTCCACTTGACCTTCTGGCCCAGAGTCTCGTCCTGCGACAGGAAGCGCGCGACCCGGTCGGTCGGTTGGGCGCCCTTGCCGAGCCATTCGGCGATACGTTCGACCTTCAGGGCGACGCGCGGCTGAGCGCCGTCCTTGGGCAGCATCGGGTTGTAGCTGCCGACCTTCTCGATGAACTTGCCGTCACGGGGCGAGTGCGAGTCGGCGACGACGATGTGGTAGTAGGGGCGCTTCTTGGCGCCGCCGCGGGCCAGACGAATCTTCAGCATTCAAGTCTCTTTCTAGGAAGTGGTTATTTCTTGGGAGGGAAGCCCGGAAGACCCGGCAGGCCCCCCGGAAGTTGTCCGCCGCCCAGACCCGCGAGGCGGTCCTGGATGGCTTTCAGATCGTCGGCGGAGGGTTCGGCCATCTTGCCGCCGCCCAGCGCCTTGAGGCGGGCCATGTCGGGACCGCCGCCCATGCCGGGCAGTCCGCCGCCGCCGCCGAGGCCGCTCAGCATGGCGGCCATCTGCTGCATCTTCTTGGGTCCGCCGCGCGCCATCGACTTGACCACATCGGCCATCTGGCGGTGCTGTTTCAGAACCCGGTTCACGTCCTGCACATCGACCCCGGCGCCGGCGGCGATGCGCTTCTTGCGCGATGCATTCAGCAGGTCGGGCTTCTTGCGCTCGGCCTTGGTCATCGAGGAGATGATGGCTTCCTGACGCAGGATCATGCGGTCGTCGATGCCGCTGTCGGCCATCTGGTTCTTCATCTTGGCCACGCCGGGCAGCATGCCCATGATGCCCTGAAGCCCGCCCATCCGCTTCATCTGCTGAAGCTGGCCGGCCAGGTCGTCCAGATCGAACTGACCCTTGGCCAGTTTGCGGGCCATCTTCTCGGCCTTGGCCTGGTCCAGATCCTGGCTGGCCTTTTCGACCAGGGCGACGATGTCGCCCTGGCCCAGGATGCGGCCGGCGACGCGACGGGCGTCGAAGACGTCCAGCGCATCGACCTTTTCGCCGGCGCCCAGATATTTGATCGGCAGGCCGGTGACGGCGCGCATCGACAGCATGGCGCCGCCGCGACCGTCGCCGTCGGCGCGGGTCAGGACCAGGCCGGTCAGGGGCAGGCGCTCGTGGAAGGCCTTGGCGGTGCGAACCGCGTCCTGACCCGTCAGGCTGTCGGCGACCAGCAGGGTCTCGACGGGTTTGGCGATGTCGGCGACCTCGGCCACCTCGTTCATCAGCCCTTCGTCCAGGGTGATGCGGCCGGCGGTGTCCAGGATGAGGACGTCGAAGCCCTGGAGCTTGGCGGATTGCAGCGCCCGGCGCGTGATCTGGACCGCGCTCTCGCCCGCCACGATGGGCAGGGTCGCGACCTCGATCTGCTTGCCCAGGGTGGCCAGCTGCTCCATCGCGGCCGGACGGCGCGTATCGAGGGAGGCCAGCATGACCTTCTTGCGATCGAATTTGGTCAGACGCAGCGCCAGCTTGGCGGAAGTCGTCGTCTTGCCCGACCCCTGCAGACCGGCCATCAGAACGACGGCGGGCGGGTTGGCGTTGGTGTTCAGCGGGACCGGCTCTTCGCCGCCGAGCATCTCGATCAGGCCGTCATAGACGATCTTGACCACCTGATCGGCCGGCTTGACCGAACGGATGACTTCTTCGCCGGTCGCGCGTTCGGTGGCGAAGGCGATGAATTCCTTGACGACCGGCAGGGCGACGTCGGCCTCCAGCAGGGCCACGCGCACTTCGCGCATCGCCTCGGCGACGTCCTTTTCGGACAGGGCGCCGCGCCCGGTGATCCGGTCGAATACGCCTGTCAGCCGCTCGTTCAGAGCCTCGAACATTCACTACCTCATGGCGACGGGTGAAACGGCTCCATACGACAACGGCCCCCGGCGACGATCACGTCGGCGGAGGGTTCTCGCCCACCTCGTTCTCTCCTTGGAGAGCTGTCGTGTGGGTGGAGACGCGAGGTTCACTTGCGTCGGAAGCGGCGGCTTATGAAGGAAAACCGGCCGCAAGGCAACCGCAGCGAGTCAATCGCGCTATAAGCCTGACCTTCAGTAAGACATTTAGCGGATTGTCATCATCGTGCTAAGAGCCGCGCCCTTTATAGGGGCGGCGTTGTCGCCAGGGTTTTTGACTTCGGGAGAAGCACGAATGAGCAAGGTGCTGGTTATCGGCGCGGGCGGCGTCAGTTCGGTGGCCGTCCACAAGATGGCGATGAATACGGACATCTTCTCGCATATCACCCTGGCCAGCCGCACCAAGTCCAAGTGCGACGCCATAGCGGAATCGGTGAAGTCGCGCTTTGGCGTGGCCATCGACACCGCCGCCATCGACGCCGACGACGTGGCGGCGACCACGGCCCTGATCCAGAAGGTGCAGCCCGAACTGGTCGTGAACCTGGCCCTGCCCTATCAGGACCTGTCGATCATGGACGCCTGTCTGGCGGCGGGCGTGAACTATCTGGACACCGCCAACTACGAGCCGCGCGACGAGGCCAAGTTCGAATACAAGTGGCAGTGGGCCTATCAGGACCGGTTCAAGGACGCGGGCCTGATGGCGCTGCTGGGTTCGGGCTTCGACCCCGGCGTGACCTCGGTCTTCACCACCTACGTCAAGAAGCACCTGCTGGATTCCATCGAGATGCTGGACATCCTGGACTGCAACGGCGGCGACACGGGCCTGCCCTTCGCGACCAACTTCAACCCCGAGATCAACCTGCGCGAAGTGACGGCGAACTCGCGTCACTGGGAGAACGGCCAGTGGGTCGAAGGCCCGGCGCTGAGCCACAAGCAGGTCTTCGACTTCGAAGGCGTGGGCGAGAAGAATATGTACCTCATGTACCATGAGGAGCTGGAATCGCTGGCGAAATTCTATCCCGAGATCAAGCGCATCCGCTTCTGGATGACGTTCGGCGACAGCTATCTGAAACACCTTGAAGTGCTGGAAAACATCGGCATGACCTCGATCGAGCCGATGCAGTTCCAGGGCCGCGAGATCATTCCGATCGAGTTCCTGAAGGCCCTGCTGCCCGAGCCCGCCTCGCTGGGTCCGATCACCAAGGGCAAGACCAACATCGGCGTCATCGCCACCGGCCTGAAGGACGGGGTCAAGAAGACGGTCTACATCAACAACATCTGCGACCACGAAGAGGCCTATGCCGAGACCGGCAACCAGGCGGTCAGCTACACCACCGGCGTCCCCGCCATGATCGGCGCGGCCCTGATGGTGACCGGCCAGTGGAAGGGCGACGGCGTGTTCAACATGGAACAGCTGGACCCCGATCCCTTCATGGACATGCTGAACCAGCACGGCCTGCCGTGGAAGGTGCAGGACCTGGACGCCCCCCTGGACTTCTGATCGGACCGATTGAATGCAGACCCAGGCCGGCGATCCGGGCGCCTTTGCGCATTTCGACCTGAACCGCGTCGCCTCGCCCGCCTTCGTGGTGGACGAGGCGGCCGTCCGCCGCAATCTGTCCGTGCTGAAGGGCGTGCGTGACGGAGCGGAGGCGCGCGTGCTTCTGGCGCTGAAGGCGTTTTCGATGTGGTCGCTGGCCGATGTGGTTGGCGAATACCTCGACGGGGTCTGCGCCTCGGGCCTGTGGGAGGCGCGGCTGGCGCGCGAGTTCTACAAGGGCGAGCTGACAACCTATTCGCCGGCCTATACGGCGCAGGACCTGCCCGAGATCCTGCGTCTGTCGGACCACGTCATCTTCAACAACCCGGCCCAGATCGCCCGCTTCGACGATCTGATCGCTGGGGCGCGGGCCGAAGGGCAAGTGTTCGAGATCGGCCTGCGGCTGAACCCCGAACATTCCGAAGGCGAGGTCGCCAAATACGACCCGGCCCAGCCCTGCTCGCGCCTGGGTTTTCCGGTGTCGCAACTGAAGCCCGAACATCTGGATGGGGTGGACGGGCTGCATATCCACGCCCTGTGCGAACAGGACTTTCAGCCGCTGTCGCGCATCTGGGCGGCGGTGGAGCCGAAACTGGCCCCTCTGCTGGGAGGGATCAAATGGCTGAACCTTGGCGGGGGGCACCACATCACCCGCGCCGACTATCAGACCGACGATCTGATCGCCTTCGTACGCGATCTGCAGGCCAGGCACGGGGTTCAGGTCTATCTGGAGCCGGGCGAGGCCGTGGCGCTGGACGCCGGCATCCTGATCGGGGAAGTGCTGGACGTGTTCGACAACGGCATGCCCATCGGCATCACCGACATCTCCGCCACCTGCCATATGCCCGATGTGATCGAGGCGCCCTATCGCCCCGCGCTGCTGAACGAACCCGAACACGGCGTAACGGTGCGGCTGGGCGGGCCGTCGTGTTTAGCCGGCGACATCATCGGCGACTACGTCTTCGCCGAACGGCCGACGCCCGGAACACGGATCGCGTTTTTGGACCAAGCCCACTATTCGATGGTGAAGACCAACACCTTCAACGGCGTGCCGCTGCCGTCCATCGTGCTGTGGAACTCCCAGACGGATGCGCTGAGGACGGTGCGCGACTTCGACTATTCGGCCTTCCGCGACCGACTGTCGTAGGCGCAATAAAAAGGGCGGCTGGCGCCGCCCTTTCCCGACCTATTCTTCCTTGGGTTCGTCCGCCGCCGGGGCGGCGTCGGGCTTGGGCGTGGAGCCCGGTTCGGTGACGACGACGCCTTCGGGCGCGGCAGGCAGTTTCGACAGGTCGCCGCCGACGCGCAGAACGTCCAGCGCCCGCTGAAGCTGATAGTCCTTTTCCTTGTCGAACTTGTCGCCCGGGGCTTCGCGCGGGGTGTGCGGACCCTTGCGCTCGGCGCCGATGGAGGCGTCCAGCGCCGTGGCGTAGGCGGCCTCGGAATAGATGAAGCTGGAGCGTGAGACGATGCGGGCCTCGGCCTCGGACCGGGCGACCTCCAGATCCGGCTCGATGCCGATCTTCTGGATCGACGCGCCGGAGGGGGTGTAGTAGCGCGCGGTCGTGATCGACAGGGCGCCGTCCTGGCCCTGGCGCAGCGGGATCACGGTCTGGACCGAACCTTTGCCGAAGCTGGTCAGGCCGACGATGGTCGCGCGCTGATGATCCTTCAGGGCGCCGGCGACGATTTCCGACGCCGAGGCCGAGCCGTAGTTGACCAGAACGACCAGCGGCAGACCGCCGGTGATGTCGCCGGGCTTGGCGGAATAGCGCTGGATCTGTTCGGGCTTCCTGCCGCGCTGACTGACGATCTCGCCGCGTTCCAGGAAGGCGTCGGACACGTCGATGGCGGCGTTCAGCAGGCCGCCGCCGTTGTTGCGCAGGTCCAGGACATAGCCCTTCACGCCCGGCTTCTCGGCCTTGATCTTGGCGATGGCCTCGTTCAACTCGCGGCCGGTGTTCTCGTTGAAGGTCGAGACGCGCAGATAGCCGAAGTCGCCTTCGACCCGGCCCGTGACCGACTGGACCTTGATGACCTCGCGGGTCAGGACGACCTCCAGCGGATCGGACCCGTCGCGCAGGAAGGTCACCTTGACGCTGGTGCCCACGGCGCCGCGCAGTTTCTCGGACACCTGACTGACCGTCAGGCCCGCCGCGTTCTGACCCTCGATGGAGGAGATGACGTCGCCCGCCTGGACCCCGGCCTTGGCGGCGGGGCTGTCGTCCATCGGCGAGATGACCTTCACCATGCCGCCGTCGGCGCTGATGGTCAGACCGACGCCCGAATACTGACCCTCGGTCCGCTCGCGCAGTTCGCTGTAGTTGGACGGCGGCAGATAGTTGGAATGGGGGTCCAGCGCGGTCATCATGCCCGCCAGCGCCGCCTCGATCAGCTTCTTGTTGTCGACCGGGACGACATAGGCCTGCTCCACGATCCCGACCACGTCGCCGAACAGCTCCAGCATGCGGAAGGTTTCGTTGCGGGGCGTCTGGCTTGAGACAGCAGCGGCGGAGCCGCCGAGCACCAGTGCGGCGCAGCCGACGAGGAGCAGTTTACGCATTCGGTCTCTTTCGGTCGGGCCGATCATTCAAGGCGCCCGTTGGAAGGGTAAGGCCCCGCAGACACGACCAAATCGTGGCGACGCGGCGTCCCGCCGATAAAATCAGCGTCGGAGGATAATGCAAAGGACTATTGCAGGTTCAGCGCAACCACGGCCCCGGATCGATGGGTCGTTCGTCGCGGCGCAGTTCGAAATAGACATCGCCGTCCGGCCCGCTTCGGCCCAGGGTCTGGCCGTCCGCCACACGCGCGTCGCCGTGGACGTCGACGCTTTCCAGCCCGGCGATCACCGCGCGCCAGCCGGGGCCGAGGTCCAGCACCACCACCTGCCCCCAGCCGGTCAGCGGCCCGGCGTAGGCGACCTTGGCGTCGGCGGGCGCCTTGATCGTCGTCCGGTCCGCGCGCCAGCGCCAGCCGGACGTCCCCGGCCCCCAGGTCTGGGTCGGCGCGCCGCCGACCGGCGGGCTGAGACGGGCGCGGTTGGCGGGCAGGCGCGCCGTGCGCGTCTCGACGGCCTCGGCCTCCGGCACGGCGCCGCCCAGATCGCGAATGCGGCGCTCCAGAACGTCGGCGGCGCGTTCGGCGGCCCGCGCCTCGGCGTTCAGCACGGCGGTCAGGGCGGTCTTGCGCGATGTCAGCCCCTCGATCTCGGCCCGACGATCCCCCTGGGCGCTCTCGGTCGTCAGCAGGCGTTCGGACGACAGGACGGCCAGGCGCCGGATGCGCATGATCTCGGCCTGACGCGCCGCAAGGGCCTGGGCGCGGCGCTCCAGGTCAGGGGTCATGGCCTTGAGCAGGATGGAGGCGCGCACGGTGGCGATGGCCTTGTCCGCCGGGACCAGAAGCGGCGGGGGAGGGCGGCGGCTCATCATCTGCAGCGCGCTGAGCAGGCGGCTCTGGGCGCCCCGCTCACGCGCCAGGCTGGAGACCAGTTCGGCCTCGCGTTCGCTGAGTTGCCTAAGACGCGCGCGCTGATCGTCGATCTGGCGGTCGTCGTTGCGGGCGTCGGCGCGCAGGGTGGCCAGACGGCGCTCCAGCTGGGCCAGTTCGACCTTGGCGGCGTCGGCGTCGGCGCGAAGACGGCGCGCCCGCACCGCCTCGTCGCGATATTCGGCCTGGATGCGCGACAGTTCGCTTTCCGGCGCCTGCCGTCCCACGGCGGGCGCGGCGCAGACAAAGCCGGTCAGCAGGGCGAGGGAAAGGGGCAGAGCGCGACGCATCTCAGTCGCGATGATACGGCGATCCGGCCAGGATGGTCACGGCCCTATAGAGCTGTTCGGCCAGCATGGCGCGGGCCAGGGCGTGGGGCCAGGTCTGAGGGCCGAAAGCCAGGGTCGAGGATGCCGCAGCCCGCACGCTGTCGTCCAACCCGTCCGCCCCGCCGATGGCGAAGACCAGACGGCGTTCGCCCTGATCACGCAGCCTGGCGATATGGTCGGCGAAGGCGCGCGAGGAATAGGTCTTGCCGCGTTCGTCGCAGGCGATCAGGTGCGCGCCCTGGCTGGCGGCCAGGATCAACTCGGCCTCTGGCGCCTTGCCCGGCTTCCGGGGTTCCAGATCGATCAGTTCCAGGGGCCCCAGGCCCAGCGCGCGTCCCGCAAGGGTGGCGCGCCGGGCGTAGTCGTCGGCCAGCGTCGCCTCAGGCCCCCGGCCCGGCCGGCCGATGGCGACGATGCCCAGCTTCATGGTGTCAGTCGCGCGCGGTGCGGTGCGCGGAATCGACAGCCCAGATCTTCTCGATGTTGTAGAAGGTGCGGACCTCGGGGCGGAACAGGTGGACGATCACGTCGCCGGCGTCGATCAGCACCCAGTCGCAATGCGGCAGGCCCTCGACCTTGGCCTTGCCCAGACCCTGCTCCTTCAGGGTGCGCAGCAGGTGGTCGGCGATGGCGCCGACGTGACGGTGCGATCGGCCGGACGCCACGATCATGGTGTCGGCCATGGCGCTTTTGCCCTTCAGGTCGATCAGGACCAGGTCCTGGGCCTTATCTTCGTCGAGGCGGCTCAGCAGGGCTTCTTCCAGCGGGGTGGAGCCGACCGGGCGGGGGGCGGACTCGCCAAAAGCCAGGTTGGATTCAGGGCCGTCTTCGGAATGGAGAGGTTCGATAGGGTCCATCTCGTGCGCCGTGTTCGAAACGGCGGCGTCTTGCGTATCGTACGCGGGCGAGGGGGTCAGCGGAGGGCTCCGGGAGCGTTGACTAAAGACGCCCTCTAGCACGGATGGGCCGAAACGTGAACCGGCGCCGCAATCACGCCCCCGTGGGCGATGCTGTGGGCGATCCCGAGGATGCGCCCGCGCGGCGCGCCCCGGCGCTGCGAATGGCCGTCGAGGACAGCGGATTCAGCGGCGCGGTAAGATAGGTCCAGGCCGGGGCGACCAGGGTCGGCAACAGGCCCGCCTCGCGCTCGGGAATGCGGAAACCGGCGAAGCGGGCGGCCGCCGGGGCGGTGCGGCTGTCCAGCAGAGAGCCCGGCCGGGCGATCACCGCGACCGGCATCAGACGCATGATGTCGGTCCATCCGCGCCAGCGGTGGAAGCTGGCCAGATTGTCCGACCCCATCAGCCAGACGAAATGCACGCCGGAATGCCGCGCGACGAGAAGGCGCAGGGTGTCGACCGTCCAGGCGGTGCCGGCCCGGCTCTCGAAATCCGAGACGATCATGGACGGGCCGTGGGCGTGGGCGCGGGCCGAGGCCATCCGCTCGCCCAGGGGGGCGCTGTGGCGGGCGTCCTTCAGCGGGTTCTGAGGCGAGACGAGCCACACCACCCGGTCCAGGCCCAGACGGCGCATGGCGGTTTCCGCCACATGGGCGTGGCCGTCGTGCGCCGGATTGAACGAGCCGCCGAACAGCCCGACCTTCATGCCCGGCGCCAGGATCAGGCCGTCGCGCAGCGCCCCGGAACGGGGGCCGGCGCCTTTGGGCGCGGGACCGGCGTGGAAGAAGGACAAACGGCGTCTCGGGCGGGGAGTTATGCTCAGCGGCGCCCTTATAGCGCGGGACTTTGTTCAGCCTACAGAAATCATTTCAGACGGCGGCTTCGAACAGGGCGTCGCGCGCGATGTCGGCGTGGGTCATGGGGAACAGATGCCCCCCGCCCCGCACCACGTCGACCTTGACGTTCGGAAGGCCGCGCGGCGCCGCAGGCAGTTGGGTCAGCGCCCCATGTTCGGCCTTCAGGATATGGACGGGCCCAGCGTAGCGGCGCAGCGCGCGCCAGGGATCGTGCGCCTGGGCGGCGTAGTTGGCGGCCTCCCACGCCGGGGCGGCGGCTAGATCGAAGCCGTCCTGGCCTTCCGTCTCGACCAGCCCCTCGGACAGATAGTCGGCCAGAACCGCGTCTGGCCAACCCTTGAAGGCGCCGCGCCCTCGATAGGCCGCCATGGCCTGTTCGCGGCTGTCGAACCGGCTGCGACGGCGGCGCGCAGCCGCCGCGATCGGGATGCGTCCCACGAACCGATGGGCGAAGGGCAGGTTGAAGGCTGCGACCGCCGCGCGTTTCCAGATTACCGGATCGAACAGCACCAGGCTGGAGACTCGATCGGGCCTTTCAGCCGCGGCCAGCAAGGAGGCGGTCCCGCCCATTGAATGACCGGCCATCACCACCGGCGGCCCGTCCACCGCCTCTAGCAGCGCCAGCAGGTCGTCGCGGTGATCGCGCCAGCTGGTCTTGGGTCGGGCGAAGGTCGGCAGGGTCGAGCGGCCGTGGCCGCGCAGGTCCGGCGCCCAGATGCGCAGCGACGTCGAGAGGGGCGACAAGAGGCTGCGATAGGTGGCGGCGTTGAAGCCGTTGGCATGGCTGAAGATCAGATCGACCGGCCGGTTCGGATCACCGAAGTCCAGCACCGCCATCTCGCCGGCGCCCCAGCGATTGTCGATGGGCACGGACAGGCGGCGCGGTGGGGACATCAGCGCCGCATCCATGATCAGGCCGCCTCGCGACAGGCGGCGCAGCGGCCGTGCGCCTCGATGGTGGTGCGGACGATGGCGTAGCCGGCGGCCGAGGCGGCGGCGGCCATGGCGCCATGGTCCGGGCCTGTGACCTCCCGCGTTGCGCCGCAACAGTCGCAGATCAGGAAGGCGGCGGCGTGGATGGCGTCGCCCTCTTCGCTGCTGCAGGCGACATAGGCGCTGATGGAGGCGATGCGGTGGGCCATGCCCAGCCGCTCCAGAAACTCCAGCGCGCGATAGACGGTGGGCGGCTTGGCGGCCTGGCCGTCCTCGCCGAAGCGGGCGATCAGGTCATAGGCCTTGACCGGCTCTCCGGCCTCCAGCAGCAGGGCCAGCACGCGGCGGCGTTGGGCGGTCATCCGCTCGCCGTCCTTGACCGCGCGCGCCTCGGCCTGGGCCAGGGCGCGATCCAGCGCGCCGCCCTTCAGGCCGGAATGGTCGTGATCGTGATCGCAGGCGCTGCCCATGGCCCACAGCTAATGGCTGAGGCCCCTGGCTGCAACCGAAGCATCGCGGGTTTGCCGCTGACGCGGGCTTGGGTTAGAAGGCGCGCCTCATAACTTCATTATCCAGAGCGTCCTCGCTTCATGACCGACACGAACAACTCGCCGCTCGAAGGCAATGTCCTCTTCTATGTGAACCCCGAGCCGCTGGATCAGAGCGTTCATGGGACCTTGGGCGTCAATCCGACCGACAAGCCCTACGCCTTCGTGGCCCAGACGAACATCGTACCGCTGACGGTCACCGAGTTCGCCGCCGCCGCCCTGTCGTATCCGATCATCTTCACCGGCGATAACCGCCAGCCGGTCGTGGTCATGGGGCTGCGCCAGGGTGAGAACCTGTTCGTCGCCGACGACGGCGAATTCCGCGCCGACGCCTATGTGCCCGCCTATGTCCGTCGCTATCCGTTCGTCTTCGCCGACGACAAGCAGAACCAACGTCTGATCCTGTGCATCGACCGCGGCGCGGCCATCGTCGCCGAGGGCGGCGAGAACCCGCTGTTCGTCGAGGGCCAGCCCAGCGACTACACGAACATGGCGATGGAGTTCTGCAACAACTTCGAACAGGAACGCCAACGCACGGAAAGCTTCGTCCAGCTGATCAAGGACCTGGACCTGCTGGACACGCGCGACGCCGTGTTCACGCCGCGCAACCCCGACGGCACGCCCGGCGAGCCGCAGAAGCTGGCCGAATACTACGCCGTGTCGGAAGACAAGCTGCGCGCCCTGCCGGCCGAGAAGCTGGCCGAGTTGCGCGACAACGGCGCCCTGGGCCAGATCTACGCCCACCTGGTGTCGCTGCTGGGCTGGGACCGCCTGATCGCCCTGGCCTTCCTGCGTCAGGCGCAGCCGACGACGGTCAACTAAGACGGACGTTCAGACCAAAAAAGACGCCCCGACGGTTCGCGCCGTCGGGGCGTCTTCATTTTCAGCGCCGCGAGAAGACCGCGCGCGTCAGACACGAGAAGACCAGCCGCCCCGCCTCGTCCAGCAGGTCGTGCGAGGCGATGACGATGCCCTTTTCGTCGCCGACCGGATCCTTGCCCATCACCGTCATCCGCCCGCGCAACAGCTCGCCCGCCGGGGGATTGCGCATATAGCGCAGGCCGTCGACGGCCAGGACCTTGGTCTGGGCCCAACCGCCAGACTTGTCGGCGGCCAGACGGCTCCACAGCACATAGACCATGGCGTCCGGCGCGCCATAGGCCATGTCCCAACCCGGCGCGAACCGTTCGACGAACACATCCAGCGCCGACTGATCGACCGCGCAGGCGCCCAGGGGCACGACCTGTCCCACTTCCAGGTCTTCAAAATGGACGTGCAGCGGGTCGCTCATGCGCGGGCCTTCCGTGACAGTATCAGGCGGGTTCCTCGGAAACCCGGACCAGCAACTTGCCGTCGTGATCGCCCGTGAACAAGCGGTTCAGCGAATCGACCGCGCCTTCCAGGCCGTCCTCGACGTGCACCTTCCATTTCACCCGGCCATCGGCCAGCCAAGGCCCCATCTCGGCGACCATCTCCTTGGCGCGCGCGGCGTAGTCCAGGACCAGGAAACCCTGGACATGCAGACGATGGGTGATGATGCGCGCGAAGTTCGGCGACGGCGGCGCCTTGGTCGCATTGTAGGACGAGACCAGGCCGCACACCGCCATGCGGCCATGCACCTTCAGGCGGTTGAACACCGCAATCATGATGTCGCCGCCGACGTTCTCGAAGTTCAGATCGATGCCGTCCGGGGCCAGCCGGTCCAGCGCCTCGCCCACGTCCTCGTTCTTGTAGTCGATGGCCGCGTCAAAGCCGAGTTCGTCGGTCAGCCAGGCGCATTTCTGCGGCCCGCCGGCGATGCCGATGACGCGGCAACCGCGCTGTTTGGCGATCTGGCCGGCGATGGAGCCGACCGCCCCGGCCGCCGCAGAAATGACGATCGTCTCGCCGGTCTTGGCCTTCAGCACATCGGTCACGCCGAAATAGGCGGTCAGGCCCGTCATGCCCAGCACCGACATATTGGCCGTCAGCGGCAGGCCCGGCGCGCGGTGGACCGGACGCAAGCCGCCCTCCGACACGACGGCGTAGTCGGCCCAACCGCCCGAGGTCGGCATGACCACGTCGCCGGCCTTGAACCGGCTGGAGCGTGAGGCCTCGACCACGCCCAGGGTCAGGCCGCGCATGACCTCGCCGATTCCCACCGGCGGCAGATAGCCTTCCGTATCGTTCATCCAGGTGCGGTTGGTGGGGTCCAGCGACAGATAGACGGTGCGGACCAGCACCTCGCTCTCGGCCAGATTGGGGACGGGCGTCTCGACCAGCTCAAGGTCGCCGGGCTGGATCAGCCCCTTGGGCCGTTGGCGCAGCACCCATTGTCGATTCGTCTTGCCGCCTTTCGAAGCCATCCGCGTCTCTCCTGAAGGTTTTCTTTGACCACCATCTTGAGCCGGACGGGACGGCGGGTCGAGACGAGGCGCAAGAAAAAAGCGGCCCTTGCGGACCGCTTTGAAGTGGCATCATCGAGAATGAGGCGCGGAGGCGGCATGACCGGCTGTCGCCAGTCAAGTCGGGGGGCGTCGCCGCCTCCGCACTCCGATAACGGCGCCGCGTGGTGGCGGTTCCCGGCGGCCTTGCTTTTCTTTTCAGCCGGTCCAAACCCCGTCTGCACCACGGAAAAGGCCCCGTCGCCACGGGCGATCGGGGCCTTATAGCCACCAGCCTGGCTCAGACCTCAGGCGGCCTGTTTCTGGCGGGAGGGGTGGAAGAACAGCGCCTGACTAATCGCCGCCTTCACCGTTTCCGGCTGGAACGGCTTGGTGATCAGGAAGGTCGGCTCGGGCCGTTCGCCCGTCAGCAGACGCTCCGGGAAGGCGGTGATGAAGATCACCGGCACGTCCAGCGTCTTCAGGATGTCCTTCACCGCGTCGATCCCGGATGACCCGTCAGCCAGCTGAATGTCGGCCAAAACCAGGCCCGGCTTGTGGCGAGCGACGGCGTCGATGGCCTCGTCATGCGTGGTGGCGGTGCCGGTGACGCGGTGGCCCAGTTCCTGCACCAAACTCTGGATGTCGGCCGAGATGATGGCCTCGTCCTCGATCACCAGGACGTCGGTGGCCAGTTCGGCGTCGATATCGGCCTGGGCGTCGGCGATCAGCCGCTCGACGTCGCGCGGGTCCGCCGACAGGATCTGGGCCGCCTCGGACGGGGTGAACCCTTCCAGCGCGGTCAGAAGGAAGGCCTGGCGCGAACGCGGCGCGATGCGCAGCAGCCGCTGCGAGGCGTCGCCGGTGGTCTCCAGCTCGCCCGTTTCCAGCTGGGCGCCGGTCGATGACCAGATGGCGTGAAACACGTGATAGAGAGCCACGCGGGGCGTCATGTCCGAAGACAGCTGCTGCTCGCCGGCCGCCAAAGCCTCCAACGCGACGCGCACATAGTTGTCGCCCGTGGATTGATCGCCGGTCAGGGCGCGGGCGTAGCGACGCACGTAAGGCAGGTGCGGCGCGAGTCTAGCCAAAAGGCTCATTCAGATAGTCCCCGACAAATCTCCGCCGTCCCGGCAAGGGAAAGCGCTACAGCGATGCTGAACGTATCATATCGGTCGCGGTTCCCCAGTTTCGATCAAGCTTGGGCGTAAAATCTGTTTCATGGAGGAACCGGCCCGGCGGGACGACGTTAAGGGCTGGCATCTCTGCGACGACCGTTGGGTGGGCCTTGTTCTGTCTATGATTGATTCTAATGACTCCTCGCGCCTGGGGGGCGCCGACAAAACAGGGGAGGCAGACCTGGAAGAAGCCCGCCTTCGCCAACAGGCCATCGGCGTGAAGCTGCGCCATATGTTCGACGAAGTCGTCAACGAGCCGGTGCCGGACGAGTTCCTGGAAATCCTGAAACGCGCTGACGCCAGGGCGGCGGACGGTCCCGCATGAGCACCTCACGCCTGGGAGCCGCCCCGAAGCCGGCGTCAGCCGACGACGAAGGCTTCAAGCGCGAACTGGTGCTGCTGATCCCGCATCTGCGCGCCTTCGCCCGCACCCTGACCGGCGATCCCACCGCCGCCGACGACCTGGCGCAGGACGCCATGATGAAGGCCTGGGACGCGCGCGCCAGCTATCAGATGGGCACCAACATGAAGGCCTGGACCTTCATGATCCTGCGCAACCAGTTCTATTCGGAGAAGCGCCGCTCGTGGCGCCAGTCGCAGCTGGACCAGGAAGCCGCCGAACGCACTCTGGTCGCCGTCGATGACCCCGAGGCGCCCGTCGCCCTGGACGAACTGCGTCAGGCGCTGAAGACCCTGCCGGAAGAACAGCGCGAAGCGCTGATCCTGGTCGGCGCCGGCGGCTTCGCCTACGAAGAGGCGGCCGAAATCTGCGGCTGCGCGGTCGGCACCGTCAAGAGTCGCGTCAGCCGGGCGCGACGCGCGCTCCTGGCCACGCTGGAAAAGGGCGGTTACAGCCGTGACGGCCAGGCGGCCGGCGAGGCCATGCGGACCATTCTGGGCGAGGCCGACAGGCTGGCCGGCGCACGGAGCTGATCGGCGGTGAATGCGCCGTCTGACGCCCCACGGCCGCGCCTGGCCCGCACATGGACGAAGGACCGGTTCCAGGGCATCCGCTTTCGGCTGGGCATGGCCATGGCCATGGCCCTCCTGCCGATATTCGTCCTCAGCCTGATCCAGACCCAGGCCGATTTCCGACGTCAGGCCGAGGACCGTCAGGTCGATCTGCAGCTGGCGGCCGAACGCAGCGCGTCGGACGCCAAGGCGCAGTTGGACAGCGCCCAGGTTCTTCTGCGCGCGCTCAGCCCCGACGCGGCTGGGCCCTATTGCGCGGCGCGGCTCACGGCCCTGGTCGGTCGGCTGGACGGCTATGAGGGGCTTTATCGCATCAGCCCGACCGGCGAGGCGACCTGCGCCTCCGATCGACAGGGCGGCCTGCGGTCCGGCGTGGCGCCCGCGACGAACGCCCCGTGGTTTCAACGTCTGCGCAACGGCGAGGACCTGGTGGTCATGCGCGCGCCCGAGGACGCCGGCTATCACGCCGCCCTGATCGTGGCGACGCGGGCCGAACGGCCGATGGGCCGATTCGACGGCGCCATGGTGGCGGTGATCCCGCTGTCGGCGCTGCAACCCGACCTGAACGACCCCGCCCTGCCCTCAGGCTCTCAAGCGGCCCTGACCGACGGCGGCGGGCGCATACTGACCGCCAGCGAGGCCGGCGTCTTCCGCCTGTCTGGAGGCGACGATCTGGCGGGCTGGGTTTCGCGGGCGCGGGCGCAGGGGTCAGCCGTGTTCGAGGCGCGCGACGCTAGCGGCGAGCGGCGCGACTACGCCGGGGCGGCCCTGGCCGGCGGCGATCTCTACGCCCTGCTGTCCGCCCCGTCTCAGGGGCTGCTGTCCTGGGCGCGGCTGAATCCGATCGGCACGCTTCTGCTGCCGCTGGGCGCCTGGCTGACGGCGTTCGCGGCGGTGATGCTGTTGTCCGAACGCATCTTCATTCGCTGGCTGGACTATCTGGAGCGGGTGGCGGCCATCTATGCGCGGGGGCGGTTTTCCGTGCGGCCGCTTCAGGCCATGAACGCGCCCGCCGAAATCCGCACCATGGCCAAGACGCTGGACGAGATGGCCGAGGCCATCACTGCACGCGACCGTGAACTGACCGACGCCCTGGCCGAGAAGGACGCGCTGATGCGCGAAATCCATCACCGGGTGAAGAACAATCTGCAGATCATCTCGTCCCTGCTGTCGATGCAGCAGCGGGCCCTGACCGACGCCCCGGCCAAGGCCGCGTTGGGCGACACGCGCCAGCGGATTTCGGCGCTCGCCCTGATCTATCGCACCCTTTATCAAAGCGCCGACATCCGCCACGCGGATGCGCGCGAATTCCTGAATGAATTGGTCGGCCAGCTGATCGCCAGCGAGGTCGGGCGCGGCCCGGTGGTCATCAGTTCGGTGGACGCCGATTCCCTGCACGTCGATCCGGACAAGCTGGCGCCGCTGGCGCTGTGGCTGGTCGAGGCGGTCACCAACGCCCAGAAGCACGCCTTCGCGCTGAACGGCGGCGAGCTGAAGGTGCGGTTCCGCGTCCAGGGCGACACCTCGGTTCTGGAAGTCGAGGACAACGGTCCCGGCGCGCCCGCCGGCGCGGAGGTCGGGGTGGGACGCACCCTGATGAGCGCCTTCGCCAAACAGCTGCGTGGCGAAACCGAATTCGTAGCGGCGCCGGGCGGCGGAACCATCGCCCGCATGACCTTCGCCACGCCCGAGGCGCTGATGCCGGTCGATCCGCTCGACAAGTCTGCGGACGGCAAAGGAACCGCCGCCGGGGGGTCGCGTTGATCAGGCAAGACCGGGGTGTTCGCCTCGGCCAACCCTGGAGTCTCTTCATGCGCAAGATGTTCGTTCTGGTCGCCGCCGCCGCCGCCCTGACCACCGCCGCCTGCAACACAGTCGAAGGCGTCGGCCGCGACACCCAGGCCGCCGGCCAGGCCGTCACCGGCGCCGCCCAAGACGCCAAGAACTGATTTCGACGCAGCCCCGGCTGCATCGACCGACTTGCAAGGCCCCGCTTCGTCGGGGCCTTGTTGGTTTCAGGACCGCCTTCAGGAGATCGCCGTGAACGACACCGCCCGCAACGCCGGCCTGGCCCTGCTGAAACAGCACGCCCTGATCGCAGGCGAGCCCATCCTGGCCAACGGATCGGGCGTCGCCGTGGACGACCCGGCGACCGGCGAAGTTATCGGCCATGTGCCGAACCTGGGAGCCGTCGAGACCGAGCGCGCCGTGGCGGCCGCGACCGATAGCTTCATCGACTGGTCCCGATCTGATCCGCACAAGCGCGCGACCTTTCTGCGAGCCTGGGCCGCGCTGATCGACGAGAATATCGAGGGTCTGGGCGCGTTGATGGCGCTGGAGAACGGCAAGCCGTTCGAGGAGGCCAAGGGCGAGGTCGTGTATGCCAACGGCTTTCTGAAATGGTTCGCGGGTCAGGCCGAGCGGCTGATCGGCGAGACCCAGGACAGCCCGCTGGGCCATCTGATCCTGACCTATCGCGAAGCCGTGGGACCGTGCGCCCTGATCACGCCCTGGAACTTCCCCGCCGCCATGCTGACGAGGAAGCTTGGCCCGGCCTTTGCGGCGGGCTGCACCGCCGTGGTCAAGCCGGCCAGCCAGACGCCGTTCACCGCCATCGCCTTGGCCGAGTTGGCCTATCAGGCGGGCCTGCCGAAGGGCGCTTTGTCCATCGTCACCGGCGATGCGGCCACGATCGGCAAGGCGCTGACCGACAGTTCCGACATCCGCAAGCTGAGCTTCACCGGTTCGACCGGCGTGGGGCGCAAGCTGGCCGAGCAGTGCGCGCCCACGCTGAAGCGGGTGTCGATGGAGCTGGGCGGCGCCGCTCCGCTGATCGTCTTCGCCGACGCCGATCTGGACCTGGCGGTCGCGGAAACCATCAAGGGCAAGTTCAGGAACTCGGGCCAGACCTGCGTCTGCCCCAACCGCGTTTATGTGCAGCGATCGGTCGCCGAGACCTATGCCGAAAAACTGGCCGCCGAGGTGTCGAAGATCAAGGTCGGCGCCGCCTTCGAAGACGGCGTGAAGGTCGGGCCGCTGATCGAGGACAAGGCTATCGACAAGGTCGAGAAGCACGTCGCGGCGATCAAGGCGGACGGCGGGCGCGTCCTGACCGGCGGATCGCGCCATGAGCTGGGCGGCCGCTTTTTCCAGCCCACCGTCACCCTGGGGGGAAACGACGAACTGTTCCGCGAGGAAGAGACCTTCGGCCCGATGATCCCGGTCTTCGTCTTCGACACCGAGGAGGAGGCGCTGGAGAAGGCCAACGCCAGCGACTACGGCCTGGCCTCCTATCTGTTCACCCGCGATCTGGACCGGGCCATGCGGTTCTCGCGCCGGATCGAGGCCGGGATGTGCGGGGTCAACACCGGCCTGATCTCCACCGCCGTCGCCCCGTTCGGCGGGGTCAAACAATCCGGCTATGGCCGCGAAGGCTCGATCCACGGCATCGACGAGTATGTAGACATCAAGACGGTGACCCTGGCGTTGAAGCCCGGCTGACGGGCAGGGGTAAAGGGCGGCTTGCGCTGCAACCGCCGAGGGTTAAGGTGCGTCCATGTTGACCGCACTTCTCGCCGCCGTCCTAATCCAGACAGCTCCGGCGCCATCGCCGCCTCCCGTCGTCTGGGCCGAGCCGCCGAGGGTTGAAACGCCGCCCAAGGCGCTGGAAGCCGGCGCTTCGGGATCGGTCGTGCTGCGATGCGTCTTCATGGAGAACGGCGCCGCCACGAACTGCGTCGTCGTTTCCGAGACGCCTGCGGGCATGGGCTTTGGTCGCGAGGCCATCCGCGGCGTCAGAACGGCGCGCGCTCAGCCCGGCCAGACCGGACCGCGCGAAGTCAGACTGAACTTCTCGACACGATGATCCTTGCGGTCACGCCTGTAATTCGTCGCGCTTCTGCGGCATAAGCCCGCGATGAAGTTCCTCGACCAGGCCAAGATCTATATCCGCTCCGGCAACGGCGGCGCGGGCTCCGTGTCGTTCCGACGCGAGAAGTTCATTCCCAACGGCGGTCCCGACGGCGGCGACGGCGGCAAGGGCGGCGACGTCTGGATCGAGGCGGTCGAGGGGCTGAACACCCTGATCGACTATCGCTATCAGCAGCATTTCAAGGCCCAGACCGGCCACCACGGCCAGGGCCGCCAGATGCATGGCGGCAAGGGCGAGGACGTGCATCTGAAGGTGCCCGTCGGAACGCAGGTTCTGGACGAGGACAAGGAAACGGTCCTCTTGGACATGGATGTGGCCGGCAAGGTCGAACTGCTGCTGAAGGGCGGCAACGGCGGCTGGGGCAATGTGCGCTTCAAGGGGCCGACCAATCAGGCGCCGACCTACGCCAATCCGGGCCAGGAGGGGCAGGAACGCTGGATATGGCTGCGGCTGAAGCTGATCGCCGACATCGGTCTGGCGGGCCTGCCCAATGCGGGCAAGTCGACCTTCCTGTCGGCCGCCAGCGCCGCCAAGCCCAAGATCGCGGACTATCCCTTCACCACCCTGGCGCCGAACCTGGGGATGGTGGACCTGTCGCCGTCCGAGCGGTTCGTCATCGCCGACATCCCCGGCCTGATCGAGGGCGCCAGCGAGGGCGCGGGCCTCGGCACCCGCTTTCTGGGTCACGTCGAACGCTCGGCCAGCCTGATCCACCTGATCGACGGCACGCAGGACGACGTGGTCGAGGCCTACCGGATCATTCGCGGCGAACTGGAGGCCTATGGCGAGGGCCTGGCGGACAAGGCCGAGATCCTGGCGCTGAATAAGATCGACGCCCTGACGCCCGAGGCGCGCGAGGAGAAGGCCGCCGAACTGGAGGCCGTCGCCGGTCGTCGCCCCATGCTGGTGTCGGGCGTGTCGGGCGAGGGCGTGCCCGCCCTGCTGCGCGCCGCCTGGGCCGAGGTGAAAAAGACCCGCGGCGCCCTGGCCGGCGAGAGCGAGGCGGACCAGATCAGCGGCTGGCAGCCCTGATCAGCCCTCCGCCGCAGGCTCCGGTCTGGGCTTGCGGCGAACCGGCTTGGGCTTGTCGGTCGTCTTGCCCTCGTCCGCATAGGGTTCGCCGTCGCCGGACAGCAGGACCGCCATCCAGCGCGATCCCCTGAACTCGGCCAGGATGGCCATCGCCATCACCGCCAGCGGCGTGGACAGGAACATGCCGACTACGCCCCACATCTTGCCGCAGAAGGCCAGGGCCAGCAGCACCACCACCGGGTCGATGTTCTGATTGTCGCCCTGCATCCGGGGCTGGATGAAGTTGCCGACCACGAACAGTATGACCTGCAGCCCGACCAGAAGGATGGCGGCGGGCCAATAGCTTTCGAACTGCGCCAGGGCGAAGATCGGCGGCGCCAAGCCCGCGATCGCCCCGCCCAGAACGGGAATGAAGCCGACGATGAAGATGACGAAGGTCCAGAACTCCGGGTTCTGAAGCCCCACGGCCCGCATCAGAATCCAGGCGACGACGCAGATCATCACCCCGGTCACCGACTGGACCCAGATATAGCCCTCGACACCGCCGCGCACGCGCTGGAACACCGCCACGGCCTCGTCCCGCTGGGCCTTCTGCGGGAACATGGCGACGATCTTCTTTCGGAACCCCGCCTGGGAGGCCAGCAGAAAGCCCAGATAGACCATCACGAAGAAGGCGCCGGACACGATCCCCTGGACCTGGAAGGCCATGGAGGTCAGCCACCCGCGCACATCCACGCCGTTGATCAGGTCCTGGGCCGTGGGCGGATTGTTCAGCCGCACCAGCCCATAGACGTCGCGAATGATCTGATCGATGCGCGGGCCGATGTTGGCCGAGACGCCCGACGCCTCGCCGAAGAAGCCGGCCGCCCCGTTCACGATGATGGCGATGGAGGCGAAGAAGGCCAGCACCACCAGCGTCAGAGCCGCGATCCCCGCCCACCGATGGCTCAGCGGCGTGCGCGCCTCGACCGACCGCTTCACCCCGTCGATCATGATCAAAAGGAAGATGGCCATGGCCAGCGGGGTCAATATGTCCCGCAGCCAGTACAGCGCCGCCCCCGCCGCCACGGTGGCGATCAGGGCGACGGCGTTTCGGGACACGGTCGAGGACGGAACAGCGACGGGGCTTTTCATCCTGGTCTTGTCGAACCGTGCGACGGCGGCGTCAATCGCTGTTCCGGCGGCGTTTGGAACGCGCTAGACCTTTCGTCGAGACGCCATCGGAGACCCCAATGCCCGACGCCCTGCCCGGCCTGTTCCTCGGCCAGTCCGACACAGCTCAGCCGGAAAACCTGCTGTTCAACCGCGCCAACCGCCACGGCGTGGTCGCCGGGGCCACCGGCACGGGCAAGACGGTGACGTTGCAGATCATGGCGCAGGGCTTTTCCGACGCAGGCGTGCCGGTCTTCTGCGCAGACGTAAAAGGCGACCTGTCGGGCATTTCGCAGGTCGGCGCGCCCAGCGACAAGCTGATCGCGCGCGCGACCGAAATGGGCCTGACCCTGACGCCGCGCGCGGCGCCGGTCGTGTTCTGGGATCTTTACGGCCAGAAAGGCCACCCGATCCGCACCACAGTCTCCGAGATCGGCCCGGTGCTGATGGCGCGGATGCTGGATCTGAACGAGGTTCAGGAGGGCGTGCTGACCGTTGCATATCATGTGGCCGACAGCGAAAAGCTTCTGCTGCTGGACTTCGACGATCTAAGAAGTCTCTTGGCATATGTCAGCGAAAACGCATCGAGAATCGGCAGAGAAGTAGGCGCCGTCGCCCCAGCCTCTATCGCCGCCATTCAGCGTGCATTACTGCAGCTAGAAAGAGAAGGCGGCGCGGGTTTCCTAGGTGAGCCAGCACTGAGGCTGGATGACATGGTGCGCACCAGCTTGGATGGCCGAGGCCAAGTAAATGTTCTCGACGCCACAAGATTAATGAACAATCCTCGCCTGTACGGGGCCTTCTTGCTTTGGTTACTTTCTGAGCTTTTTGAACAATTTCCAGAGATTGGTGATCCTGAAAAACCTAGAATGGTTTTCTTTTTCGACGAAGCTCACCTTCTTTTCCGCGACTCTCCCAAGTCCTTACTCGAGAAAATCGAACAACTGGTGCGCCTAATACGCTCAAAAGGCATCGGTATCTATTTCGTCACACAGAATCCAGCAGACATTCCGCCAACGGTATTAGGCCAATTGGGCAATCGCATTCAGCATGCGCTTCGTGCCTATACGCCAGCCGAGCAGCGTGGCTTGAACTTGGCAGCCGAGAGCTTCCGCACCAACCCAGCATTCGACACAGCCGAGGCGATCCAGGCGCTGGGCGTGGGCGAGGCCCTGGTTTCCGTGCTGGACGAGAAGGGCGCGCCGACCGTCGTGGCCCGCACCAAGATTCGCCCCCCGGCCTCGCGCCTGGGGCCCGCAACCGACGCCGAGCGCGCGGCGATCATGGCCGCCAGCCCGGTTCGCGGCCTGTACGATCAGGTCCTGAACCGCGAATCCGCCGCCGAAATCCTGGCCAACCGCCACAGTGCGGCCGATCAGGCGGCGGTTCAGGCGAAAGCCCAGGCCGAGGCCGACAAGGCCGCCCAGATCAAGGCCAAGGCCGACGAGAAAGCGGCGCAGGCTGCAGCAAAAGCGCAGGCCCAGGCCGAGGCGCGGGCGGCGCGGACGACGGCGGCCCCGCCTCGCCGCTCCACGCGCGAAACGCCGATTGAGGCCCTGACCAAGTCGGTCCTTCGCACCGCCGGGTCGACCCTGACGCGCGAACTGATGCGCGGCATCTTGGGCGGCCTCAAGAAACGCTAGATCGGGCCTGAGGTCTTGCAACGGGGCGGGGGCGAGCGCATCTCCCGCCCATGTTCATCCAGACCGAACCCACGCCCAATCCCAACGTGCTGAAGTTCCTGCCCGGCCGCGACGTGTCGCCGGCCGCCGCCCTGGACTATCGCACCATCGACGAGGCGACGGCCTCGCCCCTCGCCGAGGCCCTGTTCGAGCTGGAAGGCGTCGACGGCGTCTTCTTCGGCGCGGACTATGTGTCGGTGACCCGCCAGCCCCAGGGGCCGGAATGGTCGGAAATGAAGGCGCCGATTCTGGGCGTCGTCATGGATCATTTCGTCTCGGGCCAGCCGCTGACGCGCGGTGCGGACGCGGAAGTCGACGGCCATGCCGAGGACGACAGCGAGATCGTCGCCGAGATCAAGGCCCTGCTGGACAGCCGCATCCGCCCGGCCGTGGCCCAGGACGGCGGCGACATCCTGTTCGATTCCTTCGACGAGGCGACCGGGGTCCTGGCCCTGCGCATGCGCGGCGCCTGCTCGGGCTGCCCGTCCTCGTCCGCCACCTTGAAGGCCGGCGTCGAGCAGATGATGCGCCACTATGTGCCGGAAGTGACGCGGGTCGAGCAGACGCTGTAACGTCTGAAACCTTTTCGTCCTCGCCTTGGACACGCCGGTGCGCCATCCTGCGGGCTATGTCGCGTTTCATTCCCGATCCCGAAGCCCTGCGCCTGGGCGAGGCGCTGGCCGCCCTACGACGCGAGCGAGGCCTGTCGCAGGCCGAGGCTGGCGCGCGGCTGGATATGACCAGCCAAGGGTGGGGCCTGTATGAGGCCGGCCGACGCTCCGGCCTGTTTCGTCCCGATGTGCAACGCCGCCTGACCGGCGCGCTGGATTCCACGCCCGAGGCGTTGGCCTTAGCGCTAGGGCCAGAGACCGCGCCTTCGACCGGCAGGACGCCGACCGTCGCGTCGTCCGCGCAGGCTGTGGAAAGCCGGGGCCGCGCATTCGCCGGCGCTCCCAGCCAGATTCGCCGCCTTCAAGTCCTGAACGACGACTTGTCGCCCTGGGCGGATTCGGGGGTGGTGCTGGAATATGCGCTCGGGGTCTGGCCACGGCGTGGCCAAGGCTGCGTGATCGAGCTCGGCGGCGAAACCCGCGTCCGCATCTATGAGACCGGCGACGCGGAAACCGTCACCGTTCGCGGCGCGGCCCACTCGGACAAGATGGAGGTTCTGGCTCGCGGAGCCATCGACCGCCTGTCGGCCGTAACCGCAAGGCTAGAGCGGGAATGAAACAAAATCGTTGATTTCATCGCTCAGGCGTGAAACACACTCGTTATGGTCAATCCTCGCCACAACCTCTCTCCAAGGGCCGCTGAGCCGGTCGACGTCTTCGTCGGGGCACAGATCGCCGCGCGACGCATGGCGTTGGGCCTGTCGCAGTCGGCGCTGGCGGACCAGGTGGGCGTCAGCTTTCAGCAGGTGCAGAAATACGAAAGCGGGCGTAACCGCATATCGGCGTCGCGCCTGCATGGACTGGCCGTGGCGCTGGGCGCGCCCATCCAGGCCTTCTTTCCTCACAGAGTCGAGCCGTCGCCCGACCCAGACGCCGCCCTGCTGCGCGCCGTTTGCGCCACGGTCGAAGGCCGCACTCTCGCCCTCAGTTTCGCCCGAATGGAGAGCCGCGCCGTGAGGCAGGCCGTCACGCAGCTAGTAGAGGTTCTGGCCAAGCCCGCCTAAAAGGGCGCCATGAGACTTCTGGTGATCGATACGGCGCTCGGCGCCTGCACGGCGGCGGTGTTCGCGGACGGCCGTCCGCTGGCCGTGCAATTCGAACCGATGATCAAGGGGCACCAAGAGCGGCTGGGCGGCCTGGTGCGCGACGTGATGGCCGAGGCGGGCGGAGGCTTCGAGAGCCTGGACCGGATCGGCGTGACGGTGGGCCCCGGCTCCTTCACGGGCTTGCGGGTCGGCCTGGCCTTCGCCCAAGGATTGGGCGCCGCCCTGGATCGGCCGGTCGTGGGGATTTCGACCCTGGACGCCCTGGCCGCATCGCGGGGGTCGCCGGACAGGCCGCTGGCGGCCCTGATCGATGCGCGGCGTGGGCAGGTCTATGCCCGATTGTTCGCTGATGGCGCACCGCTGGGCGACGCCGAGGCCCTGGCGCTGGAACAGGCGGCTGAACGGATCGCTTCGCTCGGCCCCGCTGTCGCCCTGGTCGGAAACGGCGCGGCGGTTTTGTCGGCCGCCTTTCCCGACCTGAAGATTTCGCAGAGCGACGAGAGAGCCGCCCCGGCGCCCGAGGCCCTGGCACGCCTGGCGGCCGCCGCCGATCCGGCGACCCATCCGCCGCGTCCGCTTTATCTGCGCGCGCCGGACGCCACCCCGCCCAGCCGCCTGCCGGGCCAACCGCGCCAGCCGGCGGCATGACCGCGACGACCCCGGACGTTCTAGCCGCCCTGCATGCCGAGGCTTTCGCCTCGCCGTGGGACGCCCAGGCCTTCACCAACCTTCTGGCCCAGCCGGGCGTGCTGCTGGGTCTGGATACCGACGGCTTCATCCTGATCCGCGTGGTGCTGGACGAGGCGGAAATTCTGACCCTGGCGGTGCGACCCGATGCACGTCGCCAGGGCCTGGGCCGGCGTTTGGTCGAGCGCGCCTGCGTCGCCGCCAAGGCCGCCGGCGCCGCTACCCTTTTTCTGGAAGTGGCCGAGGACAATGCGGCGGCGCGCGCCCTGTACGCCCGCGCCGGCTTCGTCGAGATCGGCCGTCGAAAAGCCTATTACCCCGGCCCGGACGGGCGCCGGATCGACGCCCTGGCCCTGCGTCGCGATCTGTCTGTCGATCCCCTCACGCCGGCGCTTCCCTGACGCGCGACGAATCCCTATCCTAGGGGGATGGACCGGATCGAAAAACTTTGCGCCGACCGCGGCATGCGTATGACCGAACAGCGCCGGGTGATCGCCCGCGTGCTGTCGAACGCCGAGGACCACCCCGATGTCGAGGAGCTGTACCGCCGCGCCTCGGCCATTGATCCGCACATCTCCATCGCCACCGTCTATCGCACCGTGCGCCTGTTCGAAGAGGCGGGCGTGGTCGAGAAGCATGATTTCGGCGACGGGCGCAGCCGCTATGAAGAGGCGGGCGACGATCACCACGACCACCTGATCGACACCAAGTCGGGGGAGGTGATCGAGTTCTTCGACGCCGAGATCGAGCGCCTGAAGACCGAGATCGCCGAACGTCTGGGCTTCCAGCTGATCGGCCACAAGCTGGAGCTTTACGGCGTGCCGATCGAGGGCGCCGAACCGTCGCAGCGCGAAGGCCTGATCTTCAAGCGTCACGCCGCGCGGGTCGATCCGGCCGATGTGGACGCGGGCTGAGCCTGTTTTCTTGCCCGTCTTGTCGTCGCCTGTCCGGGCGATCATAAGCCGCCCATGACCGATACCCTGGTTTCCAAGCCAGCCAAGGCGACGGATGCGACCAAGCGTCTGTTCATCAAGACCTATGGCTGTCAGATGAATGTCTATGACAGCGAGCGCATGGCCGATGTCCTGCGCCCGCTGGGCTATGCCACGACGGAGGATGTGGCCGAGGCCGACTTCGTCATTCTGAACACCTGCCACATCCGTGAGAAGGCGGCGGAAAAGGTCTATTCCGAGCTGGGCAAGATGCGCGAGCTGCGCGACATCAAGCGCGAGACCGGCGGGGACATGACCATCGCCGTCGCCGGCTGCGTCGCCCAGGCCGAGGGCGAGGAGATCATGAAGCGCCAGCCCGCCGTCGACATCGTCGTCGGCCCGCAGGCCTATCATCAGCTGCCCGAGCTTCTGACCCGCACGGCGCGGGCGCGGGGCGAGCGGATCGGCGCCGACTTCGCCCCCGACGACAAGTTCGACGCCCTGCCCGCTGCGCGCGGAACCAAGGGGCCGACCGCCTTCCTGACCGTGCAGGAGGGGTGCGACAAGTTCTGCACCTTCTGCGTCGTGCCCTATACGCGGGGCGCGGAATGGTCGCGGCCCCTGGCCTCGGTGCTGGAGGAAGCGCGTCAATTGGCGGATCGGGGCGTGCGCGAGGTCACGCTGCTGGGCCAGAACGTCAACGCCTATGACGGCGAGCGGCCCGACGGCAAGAAGGCGACCCTGGCCGAGCTGGCCTACGCCCTGGCCGAAATCCCCGGCCTGGACCGCATCCGCTATACGACCAGCCACCCCAACGACATGAGCGACGACCTGATCGCCGCCCATGCCGATCTGGACGCCCTGATGCCCTATCTGCACCTGCCGGTTCAGGCGGGGTCGGACCGCATCCTGCGGCTGATGAACCGCAAGCACGGGCGCCAGAAATATTTCGACCTGATCGACCGCATCCGTCAGGCGCGGCCCGACATGGCGCTGGCGGGGGACTTCATCGTCGGCTTCCCCGGCGAGACCGACAGGGAGTTCGAGGACACGCTGGATCTGGTGCAGCGGGTGAACTACGCGGGGGCCTTCGCCTTCATGTATTCGCCCCGCCCCGGCACGCCGGCCGCAGGCATGGGCAAACAGGTCGAGCCGGAAGTGGCCAGGGAGCGGCTGCACCGTCTGATCGCCCTGCTGACCGAACAGCAGACCGCCTTCAATGAATCTCAGGCGGGCAAGGTTCTGAACGTGCTGTTCGACCGCAAGGGCCGCCACGCCCACCGTCGCCAGGCGATCGGCCGATCCCCCTATCTGCAGTCGGTCCATGTCGATGATGCGGATCATCTGATCGGCCAGATCGTTCCGGTCGAGATCATTGTGGGTCAGCAGAACAGTCTGCACGGCCGACTTGTCACACCCCACGGGCCCCAGCAGCCGAACGCTGCGCCGACCCAATCAGAAAAGGCCGCTTGATGGCGAGAGAGTCCGAGTTCGTACCGCTGAATGACGCTGAACTGCGCGCGGTCATCGGGCCGAACAGCCGCCACGTCGCCCTGATCGAGGACGCCTTCAAGGTATTGGTCGAGGCGCCGGGCGGCGGGGTCTCGGTCAACGGCGGCACGCGCGATCGATCCGACGCCCGCCGGGTGATCGAGGATCTGGCCAAGCGCGCGGCCCTGGGCGCCGAGGTCACCGAGGCCGATGTGCGCGCCGCCCTGGGCCAGGCGCGCGGCGGAAAAGGCACGCCGGGCATGGCGGCGGCCGGGGTATCCCTGCCGGGCGGCAAGCGCGGCGCCATCGTGCCCAAGACCAAGGCCCAGGCCGCCTATCTGGACATGCTGGGCCGGTGCGAACTGACCTTCGGCGTCGGACCTGCGGGCACCGGCAAGACATTTCTGGCGGCGGCCTATGGCGCGTCCCTGCTGCGGCGCGGACAGGTGGACCGGCTGGTCATCACCCGCCCGGCGGTCGAGGCAGGCGAGAAGCTGGGCTTTCTGCCCGGCGATTTGAACGAGAAGGTCGACCCGTATCTGGCCCCGATCTGGGAGGCGCTGAACGACATCCTGGGCGCCGAAGACGTGCAGCGCCGCCGCGACAAGGGCGAGATCGAAGCCGCCCCCATCGCCTTCATGCGCGGCCGCACCCTCAGCCACGCCTTCGTCATCGTCGATGAAGCCCAGAACACGAGCCGTCTGCAGATGAAGATGGTGCTGACCCGTCTGGGCGAAGGGGCGCGGATGGTCGTGACGGGCGATCCGTCGCAGATCGACCTGTTGAACCCGCGCGATTCCGGCCTTGCCCACGCCCTGCGGATTCTGGACGGGGTCGAGGGGGTGGGGGTGCTGAAGTTCGACGCCTCGGACGTGGTGCGCCACGCCATGGTCGAGCGGATCGTGCGCGCCTATGACGCCGATGCTGCAAGGGGACGCCCTGCCTCGGACCGTGAAGACCTGGCATGATCGAGATCGAAGTCGAGGCGGACGACTGGTCCGCCGCCCTGCCTGAGGTCGAGGCCGTGGTCGAGCGTGCGGCGACGGCGGCTCTTGGAACGGTTCAGGGCGATGTCGTCGTCCTGCTGACCGACAACGAGACGGTGCGGGACCTGAACGCCCGGTTCCGTGACAAGGACAAGCCGACCAATGTCCTGTCCTTCCCGGCGCCCGAACTTCCCGAGCTTCTCGGCGCCGCGCCGCATCTGGGCGATATCGTCCTGGCCTACGGCGTTTGCGCCGACGAGGCTGTGGCGCAGAAGAAGACCCTGCCCGATCATCTCAGCCATCTGGTGGTCCACGGCGTGCTGCATCTGCTGGGCCGCGACCACGAGGACGAGGCCGAGGCCGAGGAGATGGAGGCCGAGGAGCGCGAAATCCTGGCCGGGATCGGTGTCGCCGATCCCTATGCCGCCGAGCAGGACTAACCGATGTTTGCCGACGCCCTGCTGGACCGTCTCGCCGCCCCGATCAGGGCCTTGCCCGACAGGAAACGCGCCCTGACCTGGCGTCTGATCCGCATCGTCCTGGCCCTGCTGGCGGGGGCGGGGACGGCCTTCGCCCATCCGCCGTTCGGGGTGTTGATCGGTCTGTTGGGCTATCCCCTGCTGATGATCCTGTCGGAGCGGTCCGACACGGTGCCCGGCGCCTTCTGGATGGGATGGCTGGGCGGGTTCGCCTATTTCTTCGTCGGCTGCTGGTGGGTGGCCGAGGCCTTTTTCGTCAATCCCGAACAGGCGTGGATGGCGCCCTTTGCGGCCAGTCTGCTGCCTGCGGGCCTGGGTCTGTTCTGGGGCGCGGCGACGGCCCTCTATCGGCGGTTCGCGCCCATCGGGTCGGTGCGGGTCCTGTTGTTCGCCGCCCTGTTCTGCGCCGCCGAATGGCTGCGCGGCCATGTGCTGACCGGGTTTCCCTGGAACCCGGCGGGCGCGACCTGGAAGGCGGGCGGCGGCATGTCCCAGTTCGCCTCGGTCGTCGGCGTCTATGGCCTGAGCCTGATCACCGTCGCCGCCACATCGGCCTTTGCGCCCCTGATCGGGCCGGGTCTGAAACGCAGCCGCCTGATCTCGGCATGCCTCGGCGCCCTCGCGCTGATTTCGGTCGGCGTCTTCGGCGCGGTGCGTCTGGCCCAGTCGGACGTGCAGTTCACCGACACGGTGGTGCGTCTGGTTCAGGCCGATGTGAAACAGGAGACGAAATGGTCGCCCGAGACCTATCGCTCTATCGTCGACCGCTATGTGCGGCTGACGGCCCAGCCGACCGCCAACCCGGATGGTCGCGCGCCCAATGTCATCGTCTGGCCCGAAGGGTCGCTGCCCGCTTCGGCCAATGACGTCTTTGCATCGGAAGACGCCCGCGCCATCGCCGCCGCCGTGCGGCCGGGCCAGACCCTGCTGGTCGGTCTGGCGCGCGGACAGGGCGATCTGACAGCGCCCGACGGCGCGCGTTATTACAACAGCCTGTTCGCCCTGTCCGGCGAAGGTCAGGCGGGTCTGCGGGTCGCCGCCGTCTATGACAAGCACCGTCTGGTGCCGTTCGGCGAATACCTGCCGCTGGGGTCGGTGATGACCTCCATCGGCCTGCGCAGCCTGGTCCATATGCCCAGTGATTTCTCGGCGGGACCGAAGCCGGAGCCGATCTCGATCCCCGGCGCCCCGCGCGCCCAGATTCTGATCTGCTACGAAAGCCTCTATCCCGGTTTCACGCCCGGCGCGGCGGGCCGTCCCGACTGGATCGTCAATGCGTCCAACGACGCCTGGTTCGGCGCCACATCCGGCCCGCGACAGCATCTGAATCTGGCCAGCTATCGCGCCATCGAGACGGGCCTGCCCATCGCACGCGCCACGCCGACCGGCATTTCGGCGATGATCGACCCCTGGGGCCGGATCGTGGACGGCCAGAAGCTGGAGCCGGGCGTGATGGGCGTGATCGACGCGCCCCTGCCACGCCCGACCAACGTCACCTTCTACGGCCGGTTTGGCGACTGGCCGCTGGCGCTGGCCCTAATGGCTATGCTCGCTCTATCCTTGTGGCCGCTGATCCTGCGATCTAAGGTGAGAACGGGGCTATCGGCGATCTGAAGCGGGGGCGAGGACAATGGCGCAGGACAAGGACGAGACCATCCACCCCGTGGATCGCCATGTCGGCCGTCGCGTCCAGGAGAAGCGGCTGAACCTGGGTCTCACCCAGACCGCCCTGGCCAATGCGGTCGGCGTCAGCTTCCAGCAGGTGCAGAAATACGAAAAGGGCACGAACCGCGTTTCGGCGTCCAAGCTGTTTGAAATCGCCCAGTTCATGAAGGAGGAGATCGCCTTCTTCTTCGACGGCGTTCCGCTTCGGCAGCCCGGCCTGTCCGAGGCTGCGGCGCCCGGCTTCGACCACGACTTCCCGATGACCAAACAGAGTTTGGAGATCGCCAAACTGGCCCCCCGCCTGCCGCTACGAAAGCAAAAGGCGGTCGTGCAGATCATGCGCGAAATGCTGGACGAAGGCGTGGGCGACGACGCCTGAAATCTAGCCGATGGCCGTGATCTCGGCCGCCTGCCCGGCCACCTGCACTTCTTCCCCGACGCGGCGGCCCATGACGGCGCGCGATAGCGGCGAGACGTGGCTGACCGAACCGGCCGCCGGATCGGCCTCGTCCTCGCCGACGATGCGCCAGGTCTGGGTGCGGCCGTCGTCGCGTTCGATGGTGACGGAGCCGCCGAAGCGCACGACGCCCTCGTCCTCGCCCGGCTCGACCAGTTGGGCCGAGGCGCGTCGCGCGGACCAGTAGCGCAGGTCGCGCGTCGCCCGGGCCATGGCGGTGCGGTCGCTCTCTATCGAACCCTGCACCTGGGCGGCCGTATAGGCGGCGCGCGCCGAGGCCAGTTCGGCCTCGATCAAGGCCAGACCCTGCGGCGTGACCAGATTGGGATGGGGCGAAATCGGGCGATCCGCCAGGTCTGCGGCGGTGGCCTCTAGATCTTCTTCTCGGGTGAAGGCGACGCTCATGGTACGGAACATAGCGACGCCCGCGCCTATAGCCAGAGCCGAGCCGACCGGGCAAAGCGAGGCGATGAACGAATCCATCAGACAGGTTCATGTGATCGGTGCCGGTCCGGCCGGCCTGATGGCGGCCGAACGACTGGCCCAGGCAGGGCTGGGCGTCGTGGTCCACGACCGAATGCCGTCGGTGGCGCGCAAGTTCCTGATGGCCGGACGGGGCGGGCTGAACCTGACCCATTCCGAGGCGACTGAGCGGTTCGTCAGCCGCTACGGCCCCGCCCAGGCGGCTGTCGGCGGTTGGATCGAGGACTTCTCGCCGGAGGACCTGACGCAATGGGTCGAAGGTCTGGGCCAGCCGACCTTCGTGGGATCCAGCGGGCGGGTCTTTCCCAAGGCGATGAAGGCTTCGCCCCTGCTGCGCGCCTGGCTGGCGCGGCTGGAGACGTTGGGGGTCCTGGTCCGCACCCGCTCGCGCTGGACCGGATGGCGAGACGGGGCGCTGGCGTTCGAGACGCCGGAAGGCCAGCGGCAGGAACGGCCAGCCGCCGTGGTTCTGGCCCTAGGCGGCGCCAGCTGGCCGCGCCTGGGGTCGGACGGCGCCTGGACCGCTTGGCTGGGGGCGCCCACGACGCCGTTTCGGCCCGCCAACGTCGGTTTCGACGTCGCCTGGTCGCCGCTGTTCCGCGAGCGGTTCGCCGGTCTGCCGCTGAAGGGGATCGCACTCAGCCACGGCGACCGATCCATCAGGGGCGAGGCGATGATCGCCGGGTACGGGCTGGAGGGCGGCGCCGTCTATGCCCTTTCGGCCGCTCTGCGCGATGCGATCGAGGCGGCGGGTCAGGCCGAGGTGCGGATCGACCTGAAGCCCGACATCGACATGGAGCGCCTGACCAAACGGCTGGATCGGCCGCGCGGCAAGACCAGTCTGTCGAACCATCTGCGCAAGACGACCGGGTTGGAGCCCGCGGCGGTGGCCCTCCTGCATGAAGCCGGCCCGCCGCCCGCCGAACCCCACGCCCTGGCCAATCGCATCAAGGCCCTGCCTCTGACCCTGGCCGGCGTGCAGGGGTTGGAGCGGGCCATCTCCTCGGCCGGCGGCGTCCGGCTGGACGGCGTGGACGCAAGGCTGATGCTGCATGCCCGGCCGGGCGTCTTTGTCGCGGGCGAAATGTTGGACTGGGAGGCGCCGACAGGGGGCTATCTGCTGCAGGCCAGCTTCGCCTCGGGCGTCGTGGCGGCCCAGGGCGTGATCGACTGGCTCGACAGCCAGGGCTGAGACGGGCAGGGTCGGCCGGTTCGATAAGGAGTTCTCGATGCGCCACGCCCTCCCCGCCGTTTCCGCCCTAGCCCTGATGATGGCCTGTGCGCCCGCCCTGGCCCAGCAGGCGCCGGCGATCGACGCCGAACGGATGAACCAGGCGGTGCGGGTGCTGGCCTCGGATGAGTTCGAAGGCCGCGCCCCCGCCTCGCCCGGCGAGGAGAAGACCGTCGCCTGGCTGGTGGAACAGTTCCGGGCGGCGGGCGCCCAGGGCGGCGGGCCGGATGGCGCCTTCGTCCAGGTCGCCCATCTGTCGCGCACGCGCCAGGACGGCCCGGCCGTGGTGGCCGCCCATGTCGGGGGCCGCACCCTCGACCTGCAGCGCGGGCCGGACGTGCTGGTGTCCAGCGACCGACCAGTGAACCACATCACCGTGACCGACGCGCCGGTGGTCTTCGTCGGCTACGGCGCGACGGCGCCCGAGCGCCAGTGGGACGACTTCAAGGACGTGGACGTGCGGGGCAAGGTCATCGTCGTCCTGGTCAACGACCCCGATTTCGAGGCCGCCGAGGGCGAGCCGGTGGCGGGCAAGTTCGACGGCCAGGCCATGACCTTCTACGGCCGCTGGACCTACAAATTCCTGGAGGCGGGGCGTCGCGGCGCAGCCGGCGTCCTGGTGGTGCATGAGACGGCCGCCGCCGGCTATCCCTGGTCGACGCTGCAAAACTCGTCGGCGGCGGCCAAGTTCGATATTGTGCGCGCCAACCCCGACGCCGAGCGCGCGCCCTTCCAAGGCTGGATCCAACGCGCCAAGGCGGAAGAGCTGTTCACCGCCGCCGGCCTGGATTTCGTCGCCCTGAAGGCCAGCGCGCGTCGCGCCGACTTCAAGCCCGTCGTCCTGCCCGGCCTGACCCTCAGCGTCGATTTCGGCCAGATCGCCGACCGGGTGGAGACCAGGAACGTCATAGCCCGCATTCCGGGTTCGGAGCATCCGAATGAGACCGTGATGTATGGCGCCCACTGGGACGGCTATGGCGTCGGCACGCCGAACGCCCAGGGCGACAAGATCTATAACGCCGCCGTGGACAATGCGACCGGGGTCGCCGCCCTGCTGGAACTGGCCCACGCCTTCGCCGAGGGACCGCGCCCGAAACGGTCGGTCGTCTTCGCCGCCTGGTCGGGCGAGGAGGCGGGCCTGCTAGGCTCGACCTATTACGCCGCCAATCCGGTCTGGCCGCTGGATACCACGGTCGCCAACATCAATGTCGACAGCCTGCTGCCCGGGACCGAGATCGACCCCAACGTCGTGGTCATCGGCAAGGGCAAGAACCAGCTGGACGACGTGCTGGCCCGCCACGCGACGCAAGCCGGCCGCACCCTGATCGCCGATCCGGCGCCCCAGGCCGGCGCCTTCTATCGCTCCGACCACTTCCCCCTGGCCCTGCGCGGCGTGCCGGCCCTGTTCCCCGCGGCGGGTTTCACCGGCGCCAGCGCGGCCAGCCGCGACTATGTCCAGAATCGATACCATCAGCCTACGGACGAATGGAATGACACCTGGAAGATGGACGCCGCAGCTGCCGACGTGGCCCTGATCTATGCGGTCGGGCGCGAACTGGCCGACAGCGACCAATGGCCGGAATGGAATGCGGGCGCCGAGTTCGGACCGGCGCGGGATGCGTCCAGAGCGGCGCGGCGTTAAAGCTCCAGCTGAAGCTCGGGCGCGGCGGCGGTGGTCGCGGCGCCCAGCGGCAGATGCAGGATGAAGGCGGCGCCCTTGCCCGGTTCGCTTTCGACCTCGGCCCAGCCGCCGTGCAGTTCAACCAGCGCCTTGACCAGGGCCAGGCCTACGCCAGGGCCGCCCCGCTCGCGCCGCACGAAGCGGTCGAAGACGTGGGCCTGCAGATGATAGGGGATGCCGCGCCCGGTGTCGGAGACCGTCAGGCGCACCTCTGACGGACCGGCCTCGGCCTTCAGCACCACCGCCCCGCCGTCCGACACCGCCCGCGCGGCGTTCTCCAGCAGGTGATCCAGCGCCTGGCCGATGCGATGCTGGTCGGCGCGGATCGGCTTCAGATCGGTCGGACAGCTTAGGGTCAGGCTGGCGCCGCGCCCCTCGATCCGGGCGCGGACCTTTTCGCCCGCCTCGGCCAACAGATCGCAGACGCGCAGGTCGCCCAACGACAGCTCCATCTCTCCGGCGTCGATCTGGGCCATGTCCAGCACATCGTCGATGGAGCGCGCCAGCTGGCTGGCCGCGACGCGAATGGCGCCCGCGTGCTGGCGGCTGCGGTCGGGCAGGTCGCCCATCGTCTCCAGCAGTTCGGAATAGCCGACGATGGTCGTCAGCGGCGTGCGCAGTTCATAGGAGACGCTGCCCACGAACTCGCGCTTCAGGGCCTGGCTTTCGGCCAGGGCCTGTTCGCGCTGGACCAAGGCCTGTTCCAGCCCGCGCCGAGCCGTAACGTCGGAAAAGGCGACCAGGGTCGCGCCATCCGGCAGGGGGCGGGTCTGCCAGGCGGCGACGCGGCCGTCCACCGTTCGCCCCTCTCCCGAAATGGCGACCCGGCTTTCGGGATCGGGATCGGCGACGCGAGCCTTCAGCCCCAGCCACAAGGCCGGATCGGGCAGGACCGCCTTGCAAGGTTCGGCCAGGGCGTCGAAGTCGGCCAGGGTCGCGATCCGCTCGGCCGACAGGCTCCAGAAGGTCTCGAACGCCTCGTTATGCAAACGCAGACGGCCGTCGGACCCGAACACGGCGACCGCGTCGTTCAGCTTGTCCAGAGTGGCGCGCTGAACCTGAATCTGGGCGTTGAACCGGCTGCGCAGCTTCAGCTCGTCGGTGATGTCCGAGAAGATCAGCAGGATGCCGCCCAACGGGTGGGGCTGGCGAACCACGCGCAAGGTCCGCCCGTCCGGCAGGGACCAGCTGTCGTCGGGCGAAGCCTCGGACGCGCCGTAGAAGTCCAGCTCGTGCGCCTTCCACCCGGCGTAATCGACCACCTCGGGCAGGCTGCGGCGCTGGCGCAGCCGGTCCAGAAGTTCGGCGTGGGTCGGGCGTTCGTCCAGCCACGCCGGGTCGATGTCAAACAGGGTCTGGAAGGCGGTGTTATGGAAGGCCAGCCGCTTCTGCGGGCCGAAGATGGCCACGGCGTCCGCCAGGTGGTTCAGCGTCTCGTCATGGGCCTCGACATGGCGGCGCAGGGTGTCGCGGGTCTCTTCCGCCTCGGTGACGTCGATGGCGAAGGCGGTGACGGCGCCGCCGCCCGCCGGTTCGGCGATGATGCGCCAGGCGCGTCGGGCGCCGCCCCCGGTCGTCCAGCGAAAGCCCTCCTGACGCACGCCCAGCCGGGCGGCCTCGGCGACCAGGGCGTCGGCCCCGCGATCGAACGACAGGCCGCTTTCGATGGCGGCGTCCAGGGTCTCGACGTTGGTCGCGTTCAGCCAGGCGCGATTGGCCCAGGCTAGCTTGCCCGCGCCGTCCACCACCCAGGTCGGGGTGGGCGAGGCGTCGCCCAGCATGGCCAGGCCGCTCTCGGTCGCATCCGCTCCGGTCAAGGTGAAGCGCGAGGCCGGCGACAGACGCAGCCAGGCCGCGCCCCCCGCGACCCGACCCTCGATCCGCCAGGGCTCCACATCGTCCAGTGCGACCAGGCCTTCGAACGCCTGACCCGATTGCACCAGGGCGTCAATCAGGGCGCCATGCGTCTGTCTCAGGCGGGCCAGAACGGCGGCGCCCACGTCTTGGCTGTCCTCGGCCAGCCGCGCCACCAGCTCCGCCGATCCAATGGGCGCTCCGGCCGCCTGACCGTTGGGCGTAAGGGCCAGGCTGACGTCGTCGAAGGCGCGCAGCATGGCGTCGTGGCGGCCCAGGCTGGCCAGGGCCTCGACGCGCTCGCGCTCGGCGTCGTCAGCGGCGGCGTTCAGCCGGCCGCGCATCAGCAGGGCCCAGGCGCTGACGGCCATGGCCAGTCCGGCTGCGCCTGCAGTGGCGACATAGGCGATGTCGGCCTCGGCCATTCGTGTCCTTGGAAAGTGCGCGCCGCGATTCGCTAACCATAACGCCAACTGCGCGAAAATGCGGCAGTCTCATGATCGCGTCATTGCGCCCCGTTGCGAAGGGCGATCGGCGCGGCGATATCGCGGTCATGACCGACCCCATCGCCCCTTCGCTCGACGACTTCGCCCGGCTGGCGCGTCAGGCGTTCGACGCCCTGCCCGGCCCCTTCCGTCACGCCGCCGGCGAGGTGGTGATCCGCATCGACGACTTCGCCGACGAGGCGACCCTGGCGGAAATGGAGATCGAGGATCCGTTCGAACTGACGGGCCTGTATCACGGCGTGGACATCGGCCGGCGCGACGGCCTGGGGCCGGCGGTCGAGCCGTCGCGGGTCTTCCTCTATCGCCGTCCGATCCTGGACGAATGGTGCGAGCGCGGCGACGTGGGGATCGCCGAACTGATCGCCCACGTCCTGATCCACGAGATCGGCCACCACTTGGGCCTGACCGACGACGACATCCACGCCATCGAGGACGACGCCGACTGAGGCCGGGTCAGCGGTCCGCCGGATAGGGCGTCGTCACCGCGCCGGAGATCATCCCGGGAATGGCCTCGCCCAGGCCCAGCAGGATGAACTGGATCGCAAGCGCACACAGGATCAGGCCCAGCACCTTGACCACGATGGCCATGCCCACCTCGCCCAGCAGGCGGCTGAGCGACCCTGTCAGGGCGAAACAAACGAAGGACACGGCGCAGGCGGCCGCGATGGCGACCAGCGAGCCCATGGTCCCGGCATAGCCCAGCTTGGCCGCCTCGCCCGCCTGGATGATGACCGCCGAAATGGCGCCCGGCCCGATCATCAGCGGAATGGCGAAGGGCACGACCAGGCGCTGGAACCGGCGGCGGGCATAGCCGCGCACGTCCTTGGCGTCGCTCAGCGCATCCTTGTCGGCGAACATGGCCAGGAAATCGCCGCGCGCCATGTCCAGCCCCAGGAACAGCAGCAGAATCCCCCCCGCGATGCGGAAGGCGGCCAGGGAGATGCCGAAGAACTGCAGCAGGCCCAGACCCGTAAACAGGAAGAAGGCCAGAAAGACGGTGGCGAAGGCGCAGATCAGGGCCGAGACCGAAATCCGCTGACGCAGCGTGGCCCCCGCCGTGGCGGCGGCGAAGATCGGCAGGTTGCCGATGGGGTCCAACAGGGCGAACAGGGTCACGAACAGGTTGACACCCAAATCGACTGCGTTCATCGCCTGCCCTCGCCTTCAATCCGTCCACGCCGCTTGCCGACGCGCCCCTTGGTCGTCCGGCATAGCCGCTAAGCGCGAGTCCGTCGATGACCCAGACCTCAGTTGCGGCCCCCGGCTCGCGGATCATCTGCGCCCTGGACGTCCCGACCACCGACGAGGCCGCCGCCCTGGTCGAGCGGATCGGCGATGCGGTCGGCTTCTACAAGATCGGGCTGCAGCTGTTCGCGGTGGGCGGCATGGACCTGGCGCGCCACCTGAAGGCCCAGGGACGCCAGGTGTTCCTGGACTGGAAACTGCACGACATCGGCGCGACGGTGGAGAAGGCGACGGCCAATCTGGCCGGGGCCGGCTGCGATCTTCTAACCGTCCATGCGCGGCCCCAAGTGATGGCGGCGGCGCGGCGCGGCGCGGCCGGATCGACGCTGAAGGTGCTGGGCGTGACCGTCCTGACCAGTCTGACGGCCGAGGATCTGGCGGCGGACGACCACAGCCTGTCGCCGGGCGACCTGGTGGAGTTGCGCGTGCGCCAGGCGCTGGACGCCGGGATCGACGGCGTCGTCTCCAGCCCGCACGAGGCGGCGCGCGTCCGCGACCTGGCCATCGCGGCGGGACGACCGGACTTTCTGATCGTGACGCCGGGCGTGCGGCCGGTCGGCGCGGCGCTGGACGATCAGGCGCGGGCGGCGACCCCGGCCAAGGCCCTGCAAGCCGGGGCGACCCATCTGGTGATCGGTCGGCCGATCACGGCCGCCGCCGATCCGCGCGCGGCGGCCCTGGCCATCGCCAACGAGATCGCCCCGATCTGAGACAGACCGGGGCGACGACGACACTTCATTGTCGCCGGGCGGTCAGCCCCGCTCGCCCGGCTCCTGGGCGTAGCGGTGACGCGGCGGCGCGTGGGGCGCCGGCGCCTCTGGCGGCGGCAGGTCGCCGTAATAGCTGGGCGGGGGAGGTGGCGGCGGGGGCGCTGCGTTCACTTCCGGCGGCGCCACATAGACCTGGGCCGGGGCGACGTTGACCGGCGCCGACTGTACATAGACGGGCGACTGATCGACATAGACCGGACCGCCGACCTCCACCTGGGCGGGGGCGACATTGACCTGGGCTGGAGCGACCTGGACCCGTTGCGGACCGATGTTGACGGGGGCGGCCTGGGCGTAGATCGGCGCCTGATCCACATAGACGGGCGGTCCGACCTCGACCTGGGCCGGGGCCAGGTTGACCTGGGCCGGGGCCACCTGCACGCGCTGGGGCCCGATATTGACCGGAGGCGCCTGAACATAGATGGGCGGCTGTTCGATATAGGTGGGCGGACCCATCTCGACCTGGGCGGGGGCGATGTTTACCTGGGAAGGGGCGACATAGATACGCTGCGGCGCGACCTGGACCGGCGGGGCCTGCACATAGACCGGCGGCTGCTCGACGTAACGCTGCTCGTAGCGCTGTTCATAGCGAACCGGCGGGCGCACGGGCGGGCGGCAGTTGCAGTCGACCGGACGGCCTGGATACGGGCGCCAGCCGATATAGTCGCGACCGAAGCCATAGACCGGATAGCCGACTGGCGCGCTGACGGGCGGGCGACCGACCAGCACCGGGGCCGAAGTCACATAACCGCCGCCATAGCCGCCGCCGTAATAGCCGTCCGAATAGCCGCCGCCCCCCACATAGGTCGTGCCCCCGCCGACATAGCCGCGCTGGAAGGTGGACGAGCTGGAGTAGGAGCGGGCGTTGATGGCCGAATAGGCGGTCGCGCCGGCATAGGCCCCGGAGTTGGCGTAGGCGTTGGAATAGGCGTTGGCCCCGCCATTCACGTTCACATTGACGTTGTGATTGGCGTTGTAGTTGCCGCCGCCGTAATGGCCGCCGCCGCCACATCCGCCGCCGCAGCCGCCCGGCATTCCGCCGTGGCCGCCGGGACCTCCGGCTAGGGCGGGCGCTGCGGAGAGCAGCAGAGCCGCCGACGCGGCGGTGATCATCGACTGTATCGTCACGGGACAAGCTCCTCTGAGTTGTCCCCATTCTGGCAAAACCGGCGCCTGTTTCTTAAGCGAAGGTTAACGCCGCCCTGGCCCCCATGATCGCCCTGTCAGAAATCCACAGCGATGCCCTTCTTCTCCCAATCGCCGAACCGGGTCGGCTCCGGCCCTCTCGGGCCGCCATGCTCGGGATCGGCCTGGACGCCCGCCGTCTGGGCTGTCTGCTGCTGCGCGCGGCGATCCGCCGCCTCCTGCAAGGCGCGACGGGCGGCCGCGCTCAACGGCCGCTCGGACGTGGCATGGGGCACGTCGGCGTTGAAGACGGGGCCTGTCGGCGGCGTCTGGTCGTCGCCGTTCGGCGCGGGGGTGGGATGTTCGGTCACAGGGCGGCTCCCTTGAGGCTTGGTGCGCCTTTCCTCAAATAGACGATCAAACCCGTGACGCCAGACGCTGAGGCCGGATCGGGCCTGGAACCGCGATGAACCATCTGAAGACCTTCGCCCTGCTCGCCGCGATGACCGCTCTGTTCATGGGCCTGGGGTATCTGATCGGCGGCGCGACGGGCATGGCCGTCGCCCTGCTGTTCGCTGGCGGGATGAATCTGTTCAGCTACTGGAACGCCGACAAGATCGTGCTGAAGATGTACAAGGCCCAGCCGGTCGACGAGCAGCATCCCAATGCGGTCGTCCGCAACTATGTCGCCGATGTTCGCCAGATGGCTCGGGACGCGGGAATGCCCCAGCCCCAGATCGCCATCATCCCCAGCGACCAGCCGAACGCCTTCGCCACCGGCCGCAACCCTGAAAACGCCGCCGTCTGCGCCACCACCGGCCTGCTCGACATGCTGACCCGCGAGGAGGTTCGCGGCGTGATGGCCCACGAACTGGCCCATGTGAAGAACCGCGACACCCTGACCATGACGGTGACGGCGACCATCGCGGGCGCCATCGCGGCCCTGGCCAACTTCGCCCTGTTCTTCGGCGGCAACGACCGCGAGCGTCCGGGTGGGATCATCGGCGCACTGGCCCTGATGCTGCTGGCCCCCATGGCGGCGGGTCTGGTCCAGATGGCCATCAGCCGCAGCCGTGAATATGAGGCCGACCGCGTCGGCGCCGAGATCGCGGGCGATCCCCAGGCCCTGGCCAGCGCCCTGCAGAAGATCGAGGCCTACGCCAAACGCATCCATAATCCCACGGCCGAGCGCAATCCGGCCTCGGGCCAGCTGTTCATCATCAATCCGCTGGCGGGACGCGGGGCGGACAATCTGTTCTCGACCCACCCGGCGACCGGCAACCGCGTGCGCGCCCTGATGGAGTTGGGCGCCAAGATGGGAATGCAGCCGCGCGCGACACAATCCGCGCCGGAACCGACCCAGCCCCGCCCTGCCGCGGGTTTCACCGCCAGCACGACCGGCGTGCCGACCACGCCGCCCCCGTCCAGAGGTCCGTGGGGCTGAGGCGACGAAAACGATCCGCGTCCCGACCGGGGCGGTTCGCCACACCCTGTCGGATTTGCGTAAACCGGCGTCATCGCGTCAGATGCCGCCCATCTGAATCATGGGGCTGTTTGTTGAATGTCGCGTCTGCTCGCCTTTGTCTCCGCCGCCGCTCTCCTGGCCACCCCTGTCATGGCCCAGTCCGTTGACCGGGTCGCCATCAACGGCATCATCGACCAGGGACTGAACCAAAGTCAGGTGATGCAGAACGCCGCCTATCTGACCGACCGGATCGGCGGACGGATGACCAACTCGCCTCAGATGCGCGAGGCCGAGCAGTGGGCGCAACAGCAGTTCCGCAACTATGGCCTGTCCAACGTCCGGGCCGAGGGTTTCGAGTTCGGACGCGGCTGGTCCATCGTCCGCTCCAGCGCCCGGATGACGACGCCCCGCCCGCTGGACCTGCGCGCCATCCCGGTGGCCTGGACGCCCAGCACCAACGGAACCATCAGCGCGGGCGTGATCGTCGCCCCCCTGTCCAAGGTCGAGGATTTCGACAAATGGCGCGGCAAGCTGTCGGGCAAGATCGTCATGATCTCCCTGCCCGGCACGGGGTCGGAACCGACTGAACCCGCATTCCGCCGCCTCAGCGCCGCCGACCTCGCCGACCGCAACACCTACGTCCAGCCGCAGTATTCGCCCGAGGCCATCCGCAAGTCGCTGGAGACCGCCGACTTCGCCTCGAAACTGGACGCCTTCCTGGTCGAACAGGGCGCCCTGGCCTGGGTCCGCATCTCCCAGCGTGACGGCGGCCTGCTGCACGGCACGGGCTACACCTATCAAATCGGCGCTACGCCGAAGCTGGCGGGGATGGAGCTAGCGGCCGAGGATTATCGCCGTCTGGCCCGCCTGGCCCTGACCGACACGCCGCCGACGCTGGAGCTGAACAGCGAGGTGCGTTTCCATGACGAGGACGTCAACGCCTACAACATCCTGGCCGACATCCCCGGCACGGCGCGCGGCACGGAATACGTCATGGCCGGCGCCCACCTGGACAGCTGGGTCGCCTCGGACGGCGCGGTGGACAATGCGGCGGGCAGCGCCGTGGTCATGGAAGCCGCGCGCATCCTGAAGACCCTGGGCGTCCAGCCCAAGCGCACCATCCGTTTCGCCCTGTGGAACGGCGAGGAGCAGGGCATCCTCGGCTCTCTGGCCTACGTCGATCAACATCTGGCGACGCGCGCGCCGTCAAACGATCCCGCCCTGGCCCATCTGCCGAACAACCGCACCTGGCGCAGCCGCTGGCCGGTCCAGCCGCGCGCGGGCTATCGCGATCTGGTCGCCTATTTCAATCTCGACAACGGCTCGGGCAAGATCCGGGGCATCAACGCCGAGGGCAATGTCGCCGCCGCCCCGATCTTCCAGGAATGGCTGGCCCCCTTCGCCAGCATGGGCGCCACCACGGTGTCCCTGCGTCCATCCGGCGGAACCGACCACGTCTATATGCAGACGGTCGGCATTCCGGGATATCAGTTCATTCAGGACCCGCTCGACTATTCCAGCCGCCTGCACCACACCAGCATCGACAGCTATGACCACCTGAAGGCCGAGGACCTGCGTCAGGCGGCCATCATCCTGGCCAGCTTCCTGCTGAACGCCGCCAACCGCGACGCCCCCCTGCCCCGGATGCCGCTGCCGACCGAGCCGACCCCGAGCGACCCGTTCGAATACCGGGCGGACTGAAACGAAAAAGGGGCGAGGAAATCCTCGCCCCTCATCAATTAGAAGGCTTCAGGCGCGCTCGACGCACAGGGCCACGCCCATGCCGCCGCCGATGCACAGGGTCGCCAAACCCTTCCTGGCGCCCGAACGCTTCATCTCGAACAGCAGGGTCGTCAGGATGCGCGCGCCCGAGGCGCCGATGGGGTGGCCGATGGCGATGGCGCCGCCGTTGACGTTGACCTTGGCCGGATCGAGGCCCAGCTCCTTGACCACGCAAAGGCTCTGGGCGGCGAAGGCCTCGTTGGATTCGACCAGATCGAGATCAGCGACGCTCCAGCCCGCCTTCTCCAGCGCCTTTCTGGATGCCGGGATCGGTCCCGTGCCCATGATCGACGGATCGACGCCCGCCGTGGCGTAGGAGGCGATGCGGGCCAGCGGCTCCAGCCCGCGCGCCTTGGCCTCATCGGCGCTCATCAGCACCAGAGCCGCGGCGCCGTCGTTCAGGCCCGAGGCGTTGGCGGCGGTGACGCTGCCGTCCCTGGTGAAGGCCGGACGCAGCTTCTGCATGGCCTCGATGGTCGCGCCGTGGCGGATGTATTCGTCCTGGTCGACGATGACGTCGGCCTTCTTGCCGGGGATGACGACGGGCGTGATCTCATCGGCGAACTTGCCGGCCTTCTGGGCAGCCTCGGCCTTGTGCTGGCTGGCCAGGGCGAACTCATCCTGGGCCTCCCGGCTGATCGCCCACTTTTCGGCGATGTTCTCGGCGGTCTGGCCCATGTGATAGCCGTTGAAGGCGTCCCACAGCCCGTCCTTGATCATGGTGTCGACGAAGGCGACATCGCCCATCTTGTGACCATTGCGAAGCTGCTGGGCGTGCGGCGCCTGGCTCATGCTTTCCTGACCGCCCGCAACCACGATCTTCGCATCCCCTAGCGCGATCTGCTGTGCGGCGAGAGCCACGGCGCGCAGGCCCGAGCCGCAGATCTGGTTGATGCTCCAGGCTGCGGCCTCCTTCCTGACCCCTGCGCCCACGGCGGCCTGACGCGCTGGGCCTTGCCCGGCGGCGGCCTGCAGCACATGGCCCAGGATCACCTCATCGACCTCATCGCCGGACACGTCGGCGCGCTCCAGCGCCGCCTTGATGGCGATCTCGCCGAGCTTGGACGCCGGCAGGGCGGCCAGCCCCCCCATGAACGATCCGACCGGCGTGCGGGCGGCGGAGACGATGACGACCTCGGTCATGGGATTTCACTCTCTAGGGAATAAAGATGCGTGGCCGTTTTGCCGCATCGCGGCGGCTTCGTCACCTGCGACGAGGCGCCCACCGGCTGATTCAGCGCTTCGTCACCCTGTCGGCGCATTGTGGCGGAACGATAAGCGCGATCTGGGATTGGATTGGCCATGCTGCGCACGATCAAACGTCTTGTCGCCCACGTCTGCACGCCGGACGAGCTGGACATGATCGACCATTATCCGACGCGGGCGGAAAAGCTGGCGGACCTGTGGGTCCATGTTGTCGGACTGATGCTGGCGGCGGTCGGCGGGATCATCCTGGCGGGCCTGGCGGGGGTCTACACCGGCATCGGCGGGGTGCTGGCCACCGCCATCTATGCGCTGTGTCTGGTGGGAATGCTGACGGCCTCCACCATCTACAACTGGACCAACCCCTGCGCGGCGCGGCCGGTTCTGCGGCGGCTGGACGAGGCGGCCATCTTCCTGATGATCGCCGGCAGCTACACCCCCTTCACTACCCAGCGGTTCGAGGGGGTGTGGGCCGTGGGCTTCACCACCCTGATCTGGACCTTGGCCTTCATGGGCGCGGGCGTGAAGCTGTTTGCGCCACGCATCTCGGATCGGTTCTGGAGCGGGGTCTATGTCGTCTTCGGCTGGCTGGCGGTCGCCGCCCTGAAACCGATGGTCGAAACGGTTCATCCGATCGCCCTGGCCCTGCTTGTGATCGGCGGGCTGATCTACACCGCCGGGGTCTTCGTCTTCATCAGCCCCAAGGTCCGTTTCCGTCGCGCCATCTGGCATGGGTTCGTCGTGACCGGCGCCACCGTGCATTGGGCGGCCGTCTTGGTCGGCGTCGTCCTGGCCCCGGCCTTGACGCACTGAGAAAACGCTCAGCATCCGGCGCATCGTCGCCCCCTCTGGCGCTTGAGCGCGCAAGGGGGGATAGTGATGCGTTGCAACATCGCGAGAACAAGCGTGGCTGACGAAAAAACCAAGGGTGGAAACAAGGATGCGACCGAGACGGTCGTGATCAAGAAGTATGCGAACCGACGCCTCTACAACACGCGAACCAGCGCCTATGTGACGCTGGAAGACCTGGCGACCATGGTCCGCGAGGGTGTCGAATTCGTCGTCTACGACGCCAAGACCAACGACGACCTGACGCGCCAGATCCTGACCCAGATCATCTTCGAGGAGGAAAGCCGGGGCGAGGCCCTGCTGCCGGTCCAGTTCCTGCGTCAGCTGATCGGCTTCTACGGCGGCCAGATGCAGGGGGTTCTGCCCTCCTATCTGGAGATGTCGCTGGCCAATTTCGGCAAGCAGCAGGAACAGTTCGCCAGCCAGATGAGCCGCGCCTTTGGAACCGGCGCGGGCGCCAGCTTGATGGAGGACGCGGCCCGCGCCAACATCGCCATGTTCGAACGCGCCATGCAGATGTTCCCCGGTTTCGGCTACGCCCGCGCCGAACCCACCGCCGAAACGCGCGCTGAACAGACCGCTTCACCAGAGCCGGCCGCGAGCGCGCCTGACGCCCTGGACGAAATGCGCCGCCAGATGGACGAGATGCGACGCCAGATCGACAAGCTGGCCAGCGCCAAGCCCAAATGACCGACCGTATCGGCGCTGTCGGCGGGCCCGAGCGCATCGAGCGGCGCGAGGGCGAACGGCGCGAGCGCGAGCGGCGCGCCAACCCGCCCTCGCGCGATCTGGTGGCCCTGGATGCGCCCGAACTCCAGGCCAAGACGCAGGACCGCCCGGCAAGAGCTGCCGTGCAACCGGCCGCCGAACCCGGCGCGGCCGCCTTCGTCGCCCAGCAGATGGGCCAGAGCGGCCAGAAGCGCGGCCTGCGCGGCGGCCCGCCCGTGCTGGACGCGGCCCGCTCCGCCTATCTCGGAACTGAATATTCCGGCGCGGCCGAGCGCCGCCCGACCACGGGCAGGACGACCAAGACCGACATCTGACCAGGCGGCACGGGGTTTGCTGGAGGCGCCGTCACACGCCTCACGTCGGACCCGATCATGCCCGCCGCCTTCAGCCTCGCCGCAAAATTCTTCGACGTCGCCGTCGTGGCCCTGATCTTCTCGGCCTTTTCCTAGGCACACGCGCCTTCGGCCGTCGGCCTTCGTGAGGTCGCCGGGCCCCACGTGCCGGAGAGGTCACGCCCCGCCGAAGTCGAAATCTTTGCGTGAGGCGATGATGGTGACGATGAAGCCGGCCAGCACGTCCAGCAGGATCATCGTCACGATCAGGAAGAAGGTCGAGGTGGCGAAACCCGGCAAAAGCAGGAACTCGATCAGCACGCCGATGAACAGGATCATCGACAGGGCGTGATTGATGATGGCCACCCGCTGGCTTGACGTCGACTTCAGCAGTTCGAAGAACAGAAGGATCAACCCCAGGAACAGGATCAGATCGCCCGAACCGATGGTCCATTGCGCGCCGGACGTCATGGTGACGGCGAACAGCGGATCGCGCAGCAGCACGTCGGCCTGCGCCACGCCCGCGTCGCCAGAGCCGCCGAACAGCACCACGATATTGTAGAGGACCACCGGGATCAGCAGCAGCGGAATGGCGATCAACATGGTCGGTCCTCTACGCGACCCGCCCCCCGGGCTCTTCGCGTCCATTCCTTATGAATAGCCCCGTTTGCGACACGCCGCCACAGGGCCGCCGCGGTCCCGTCGTCCCAATCAGGACGGGGGAAAGCCGCCCGCCCGGCTGAGCGCCGAGGGCGCCGGTCGGCCGATGGCCTGACCGATCCAGCGCGCCGTCTCGATCAGGGCGTCCAGGTCATAGCCCGTCTGGAACCCGCCGCGCTCCAGCATATAGACCAGGTCTTCGGTGGCGATATTGCCCGTGGCGCCGGGTGCGAACGGACAGCCGCCGACGCCCCCGACTGAGGCGTCCAGCACGTCGATCCCAGCCTGAACCCCGGCATAGGCGTTGGCCAGGCCGGTATTGCGGGTGTCGTGGAAATGCAGGCGCAGGGTCGCGCCGGGGGCTGCGGCCCTGGCCGCCTCGACCTTCCGCGTCACCGCCCAGGGATCGCCGGCGCCGATGGTGTCGGCCAGACCGATCTCCCGGACGCCCATCGCCGCGATGGCCCCGACCATGTCCGCGACCTGATCGACCGAGACCTCGCCGTCGAACGGACAGCCCCAGACGCAGGAGATCATGGCCGACAGCGACGGCGCGCCTTCGGACGCCTCGGCGTTGTGCCGCCGCGCCACGATGTCCGCCAGCATGCCCAGTTGGTCCTTCACAGCCAGGCCCTGGTTCTTCAGACCGAAGCCGTCCGTCGCGGCGACCGAGACATTGACCTCGTCCACCCCGGTCGCAAGCGCCCGGTCATAGCCCTTGCCGTTGAGGACCAGGCCGATGCGGCTGCGCTCCGGCTGACGCGGCAGGGCGGCCATGACCTCTTCGGCGCCGGCCATCTGCGGCACATATCTGGGATGGACGAAGGAGACGGCCTCGATCCGTTTCGCGCCCGCCGCCTCCAGCCTGCGCACCAAATCGGCGCGCACGGCGGGCTCGAGAACCGCCTTTTCGTTCTGCAGCCCGTCGCGCGGGCCGACTTCGACGATCTGGATGAAGCGACCCATTACTCGGCTCCCGCGGCGGCGTTGCCGTTTCTGGGCGGCGGCGCATAGACCGTCAGACTGACCTCGTCCCCGGCGGAATAGTTGTAGCCGTTGACCACCCCGACCGCCCGGCCCGAGACGCCCAGGCGCGCGGCGGCGGCGCGGAAGGCGTCGGCGTCACGGCCTTCGACGATGGCGGGCCGGCCCTCGGCCAGGGCTTCGGCGGCCCCTTGCGCGTCAGTCAGTTCGGTGTCGCGTCCGGTCAGGAAGACGAAGCTGGGCTCATGGAAGCCGGTGATGGCCACGGGGCCCGGCGTGCGGCCTTGACGCGGATGCAGGTCGGCGGCCTCCAGCGTCCGCTCAAGCTGGGGCGCGATGGCCAGGGGGCGCAGTTGGCGGATGGTGCCGGCCAGCGCCGCGTGCGCGACGATCCCGAAGGCCAGCGAGGCGATCAGGGCCGCGACCGGCGCCCGGTTCAAAAGCAGGAAGGCTCCCATGGCCCCGGCCGCCAGAGCCATGACCACTGTCAGCGCCGCCCAGGTCTGGGCGGTTGAGGTGCCATAGACCGTCAGCCCATACACCGTGATGCCGATGATCAGGATCGCCGCGAACCCGGCCAGGATTGCGCCCGTGATGCGCGAAACCTTGCCGATGGGCCGGGCCAGGGCGGCGGCGGCCAGAAGCGCCAGCCCGCCGAAGGTCGGCAGGGTGTAGTGCCACAGCTTGGTCGGCGCGAGTTCGAACATCAGCCAGCCCGGCAGCACCCAGCAGACCAGGAACCGGATCGCCGGCTCGGCCCGCCGGTTCCAACCCGTCGAGACGGCGGCGGGCAACAGAAGGGTGGAGGGGAAGAACAGCAGGGGCGCCAGCAACAGATACATGCCGGGGAAGCCCGAATGGCTCTCATGGGCGCCGGCGATCTTGGGCGCGAGATCGCCCCCGATGGCCTCGCGCCAGAAGCCGCCGTCGGTGGCGATGGTGATGGCGATGGCCCATGGCCCCACCATCAGGGCGACCAGCGGCAGTCCCCAGCCCCAACCGAGGCGATAGAGCCATTTGACGTTCCGGTCCCAGATCGACACGGCGATGACGGCCAAGGCGATGACCAGAAATCCGATGGGCCCCTTGATCAGGACCGACAGGCCCAGCCCCGCCCAGAACAGGAATTTGTGCAGCCGTTCCGGCCGCTCCCCGGCCCGGGTCGCCATATAGATGCGCGCCAGGGCCGCCATGGCCAGGGTGGTCGCCCCGCACAGCATGGCATCGGTCTTGGCGATGCCCGCCTCGGTGGACAACAGGAAGGTCGCCCCCATGATCGCTCCGCCGAGGAAGCCGACGCGACCGCCCAGCATCGCCGACCCGGCCCAGGCCACCGCCCAGGCCGCCAGCACTGCGCCCAGCAGGGACGGAATCCGATAGGGCGCGATCTGGCGATCCTCGACGTCCGAGGTCAGGGCCACCGCCGCCGCCTGCAGCCAGTAGATGCCGACCGGCTTCTTCCAGCGCGGCTCGTCCTGGAAGCGGATATCCACATAGTCTCCACTCTCGACCATCTGGGCCGTGGCCTGGGCGAAGCGGCTCTCGTCGCGATCCAGCGGCGGCATCAGCAACAGGCCCGGCAGGCCGGCGATCAGCGTCAGCAGGGCGGCGAACAGCGGCCCCCTCCAACCGGCGATAAGGTGATCCAGGTTCAGGCGGTTCATCCGAGCGTCGTATCACGCCCACGACGCTCGCCGGAAGCGCTCCCTCGCAGGACCGCCCGTCATCTGGCGTCCGAACGACGGAGAGGCGGCGCGGCCGCGCGCCCCCGCCCCGCCCGCCCGCCATGAGACGCAAGGTCGCACCGTCCGTTTCACTCGCGCCCGCGGATGCGCTAAGGAGCCACGAATGATCGACCGCGCCGCCTCCGCCCCCGACATCTCCGTCGTCGTGCCCGTTCACGACGAAGCCGGCGCCGCCGTGCCTTTGGCGCGCGAGATCGCCGCCGCCTTCGCCGGGCGTTCGTATGAAATGATCTTCGTGGACGACGCCTCCAAGGACGCGACCCTGGCCGAATTGAAGGCCGCCATGACCGAACTGCCGGCCCTGCGCGTCCTGTCTCATGGAACGAATGCGGGCCAGAGCCGTGCAGTGCGCACCGGCGTCCTGGCGGCGCGCGGTCCCGTCGTGGTGACCATGGACGGCGACGGTCAGAACCCGCCCGCCGACGCCCCACGCCTGGTCGACGCCCTGATCGCGGCGCCCGCCGACGTCGGCCTGGTCGGCGGCCGCCGCGCCAAGCGTCAGGACACCCAGGCCAAACGCCAGGCCTCGATCTGGGCCAACCGCATCCGCCGCAAACTGCTCGGCGACGACGCCGACGACACGGGTTGCGGCCTGAAGGCCTTTCGCCGCGACGTCTTCCTGCGCCTGCCCTATTTCGATCACATCCACCGCTACCTGCCGGCGCTGATGATCCGCGAGGGGTTCAAGAACCAGTATCTGGACGTGGACCACCGCCATCGCGAGACCGGCCGATCCAAATACACCAACTGGGGCCGGCTGCGCGCGTCGGTCTCGGACCTGATGGGCGTCATGTGGTTGAAGACGCGTTCGCGGAGACCGGGCGCGATCTCGGAGTTCTAAACGCCGGTCTGTCTCGTCTCCGGCCCCCGTCCCCGCAATCGGGGAGGAGACGGTCGGTCAGGCCGCCTCGGCTCCCGCCGCCTGCTCCGCCTTCCTCAGCGCCGAGGCGCGGACTTTTTCGCTTTCGGACTTCAGCTGGCCGCAGGCGGCCAGGATGTCGCGGCCGCGGGGGGTGCGGATAGGGCTGGCGTAGCCGGCCTTGTTCAGGATGGCGGCGAAGCGCTCGATGGTCTTCCAGTCCGAGCATTCGTATTCAACGCCGGGCCAAGGGTTGAACGGGATCAGATTGATCTTGGCCGGGATGCCCTCGATCAGCTTCAACAGGGCGCGCGCCTCCTCGGGGCTGTCGTTGACGCCCTTCAGCATGACGTATTCGAACGTCACCCGCCGCGCATTGGACAGGCCCGGATAGGCCCGGATCGCCGCCATCAACTGTTCCAGCGGATATTTCTTGTTCAGCGGCACCAGCACGTCGCGCAACGGGTCGTTGGTCGCGTGCAGGCTGATGGCCAGCATGGCCGCCGTGCGGTCGCCCAGCGCCTGCAGCTGCGGCACCACCCCCGAGGTCGAGACCGTGATCCGGCGGCGCGACAGGGCGATGCCCTCATTGTCCGAGATGATGTCGATCGCGTCGGAAACGTTGTCCAGATTGTAGAGCGGCTCGCCCATGCCCATGAAGACGATGTTCGACAGCCGGCGGTCTTCCTTGGGCGACGGCCATTCGCCCAGGTCGTCGCGCGCCACCTGAACCTGGGCCACGATCTCGGCGGCGGTCAGATTGCGAACCAGCTTCTGGGTGCCGGTGTGGCAGAAGGTGCAGTTCAGGGTGCAGCCCACCTGGCTGGACACGCACAGGGCGCCGGCGCGGCCCACGTCGGGGATATAGACCGTCTCGATCTCGATGCCCGGAGCGGTGCGGATCAGCCATTTGCGCGTGCCGTCCTTGGACACCTGGCGCTCGACCACCTCGGGGCGGGCCAGGGTGAAATGCTCGGCCAGCTTGGCCTGCATGTCCTTGGCGACGTTCGACATGGCGGCGAAGTCGATCACGCCATAGTGGTGTATCCAGCTCCAGACCTGGCTGGCCCGCATCTTGGCCTTTTCGGGCGGGCAGACGCCGGCGTCGATCAGGGCCTGGCGCAGGCCCGCGCGCGTCAGGCCGCTGAGGTTGACGGGCGCCTTGACGGCGGGCGCGGTAGAGACGCGCGAAAGATCGAGCGTGATGCTCAAGGCGGCGATCCTGCGTGAGGTTGAGCCGGCCTATATAGCACGGATCCCGGCGATTGCATGGCCGGGGCGGATTCGGCCGCCCTAGAGGCCCACGTCCCAGACGCCGGCGTCGCGCATCCGGGTCTCCTTCGCCTCTTCGGCCCGGCCGCCCATGTCGCGCGCCATGCCGCGAATGGCGGTCGAGACGGTGGCCTTGTGCACCCCTGGAACCACGGCGTGGATGAAGGCGGCGCCGGCCAGGCCCATCAGTTTGAAACCGAAGCGGGCGGAGGCGGCCATATGCTCGAAATAGGTTTCGCCCACCTCGCGCGGATGGTCGCGGAACAGCCGGGCGAACGGGGTCGCGGCGGGTCGGCTGCGGTCCATCGTCGTCTGGCTCATGGGGGGTTCCTGGTTCGGCGTCGGCCGCATGGTCACGCCGGACGGCTGCAAAAGCAAGTCCCGCCCACCCCCAACGAACCCATCGTCAGGGGCGAAAACTCCGTCTAGGGTCGGGGTTCGATCAAGGGAATGCTCATGCCGATCCGCTCCAAGGCCGTCTCCTCCGTCGCCCTCGCCCTGGCCCTGGCGGCCGCCGCGACGCCCGTCCTGGCGCGGCCCGTGGCTCAGGCCGACACGCGCGCGGCCGCCGCCGGCCTGCCCTATGACGCGCGGCGCGGGGTGTTCAGCTTCTCCTCGGGGCTGGAGGGCTCGCTTCCGGCGGTGGTGCAGGTCACCACGCTGGGCCAGTCGCGCGGCCCCAGCTCGGATTCGACCGACCCCAAACCCTACGCCTCCGGCTCGGGCGTCATCGTCGATGCGGCCGAGGGGCTGGTCATCACCAACAACCATGTGGTCGAGGGCGGTCGAAAGTTCACCGTGGACCTGACCGACGGCCGCCTGTTCGACGCGGTTCTGGTCGGGGCGGACAAGGCCACCGACATCGCCGTGCTGCGCATCACTCCCGACGGCCGTCCGCTGAACCTGAAACAGGTCCAGACGGTGGATTCCGACACCCTGCGCACCGGCGACCTGGCCTTCGCGGTCGGCTATCCGTTGGGTCTGGACCAGACCCTGACCATGGGCGTCATCTCGGGCCTGAACCGCTCGGGCCTGGGCGACGCGGTCGAGGACTATATCCAGACGGACGCGGCCGTGAACTCGGGCAATTCGGGCGGACCGCTGCTGGACAGCCGGGGCCGGTTGATCGGCATCAACACCTCGATCCTGTCAGGCGGCCTGGGCGGCGGCAACGACGGCATCGCCTTCGCCGTGCCGACGCGCATCATGCTGTATGTCGCCGACCAGCTGAAGAAGAACGGCGAGGTCAAGCGCGGGCAGACCGGCGCCATCTTCGGCTCCTTGAACGCCGAACGGGCGCGCGAACTGCATCTGGGCATCGTGCGCGGCGCGGTCGTCGCCGATGTGGGCCCCGGTTCCCCGGCCGAGCGCGCGGGCCTGCGCCACAACGACGTCATCACCCGCCTGCAGGGCCGGCCGGTCGCCAACGCCGGATCGGTCAACGCCACCGTGGGCATCGCCGCGCCCGGCTCGGACCTCAGCGTCTCCTATCTGCGCGACGGCCGCGACGCCACGACCTCGCTCAGGGTCGAGACCCCGTCCGACCAGGCGGTGACGATCGGCGCCCGGTCGGTCCTGGCCTATGGGGCGACCTTGCGAAATCAGGACGGCGGGGCCCAGGTCGTCAGCGTCCAGGCCGGCTCTGCGACAGCTCAGGCCGATCTGACGGCCGGCGACCTCATCACCGCCGTAAACGGCGCCCCGGTCGCCGACGCCCGCGCCGTCGCCACGGCTCTGCAGTCCGCAAGCGGCGCTGCAGTCTTGACGGTGTCGCGAGGGGGAGAGACCCAGACCGTAACGCTGAACCCGTAAGGGTCGACGTTCCGTCGGGCTCCAGACAGCGAAACGCCCGCCTTGCCAGGGAGGGGGAGGGGAAAGGCAGGGCGGGCGCTCGCTTGGAGGAAGCATCGGCCGCCGGAGCCCGTAAACTGGAAACATCCAGGGGGGCTGGGGGGGCTGTTCAGGATCCGGGACGCTTCCGAACTCCGACGAGCCGATGATCGATATTTCGTCGGCCATACAGGCGGGCGAAGGACCGAAACGGGGCCATTTCGTGTCTGCACCGGTTTTCTTCAGAGCGCGGTCCGACCGCGGCCTCCCAGGCTCTGGCGTCGCCCACGGCGCGGCCTAAGTTGAAGGACATGAGCATGACCCCTCTCGACGCGACGCCCGCCGCCGGCCCCGTCTTCTTCGACCGTCGCGAACTGGACCCGATCCTGCGGGTCTATGGCCGGATGGTCGCCCAGGGCGAATGGCGCGACTACGCCATGGTCGGCCACAAGGACTTCGCCGAGTTCGCCGTCTTCCGCCGCACCGGCGACGCCCCCGCCTACCGCATCGAGAAACGCCCCGCCCTCCAGACCCGCCAGGGCCAGTGGGCCGTCATCGGCGAAGGCGGCCAGATCCTGCGCCGCGGCCGCGACCTGTCCCAGGTGCTGCGGGTGTTCGACAGGCGCAAGTTTCAGGTGGTGGATTAGCCAAAAAGAAAGGGCCCCGCGAGGGGCCCTTTCCGTTTCAATCTTTCGAGGACGCCTAGTTCCGGTTGCCGCCCATGAAGCGCAGCAGGAAGAGGAACAGGTTCACGAAGTTGATGAACAGGCTCAGCGCGCCGTAGCTGGTGGCGACGCCCAAGGCGTTCCGGTCGCCTTCGATGGCGTAGTAGCTCATCTTCAGGCGCTGGGTGTCGAAGGCGATCAAGCCCGAGAACAGCAGCACGCCGGCGGCGCTGATGATCCAGTACAGGACGCCGTTCGGCCAGAACATGTTCACCAGCGAGGCGATGATCAGGCCGATCACGCCCATGATCAGGAAGGTGCCCATCGGCGAGAGATCGCGCTTGGTCGTGTAGCCGTACAGGCTGAGCCCGCCGAAGGCCGCCGCCGTGACCAGGAAGGTCGAGGCCACGCTGGCGCCGGTGTAGATCAGGAAGACCCAGCCCAGCGACGCGCCCATGGTCGCGACGACCAGCCAGTACAGCACGTTGGTCGCGCCGGCCGTCGGGTTCTTCATGAAGAACATCGAGCCGAAGATCAGCACCAGGGGCGCGAACTGGACCGCCATGCCCAGGATCGTCATGCCCATCCGCCCGTCGGGACCGACGGTGTAGAGCAGTTGCTGCACGGCGGGGACGTTGCCGGTGGTGTAGGCCAGCGCCGCCGCGACCACGAGGCCCAGCGCCAGCTTGTTGTAGACGCCCAGCATGAAGCTGCGCAGACCGGCGTCGACCGACATGTCGGCCGTCTGCGGCATGGGACGGGCGTAGCCGTTGTTGAAATCGCTCATGGCGACGAACCTTCTCCGATTGGCCGGAGAGGCGTCTCCGGTCACTGGCTTGGAATATCGTGAGCCTGAGCCCTGACTGCAAGGAAAACCGGGCTTGGAGGCTTGTGTTCCCGCCGCTACCTTCCGTCGCATGGTTCGTCTGTTCGCCGCCCTGACCTTGCCGCCGGATGTGGGCGAAACCCTGCGCAGGCGCCAATCCGGCCTGCCCGGCGCGCGCTGGCGCCCCTTGGAGGCGCTGCATGTCACCCTGGCCTTCTATGGCGAGATGGACGAGCGGCGCGCCGACGACCTGGCCTCGGAACTGGCGCGCGCAGCCGGCGCGCCGTTCGAGATCGCGCTGAAGGGCGTGGGGGCCTTCGGCGACGACCACCGCAGCCATACGCTGTGGGCCGGCGTCGAGACGCCCAACGAACGCCTGTCGGTCCTGGCCGGCCGCTGCAAGGCGGCGGGCCAGCGCGCCGGACTGACGCTGGAGGCGCGCGACTACCGGCCCCACGTCACCCTGGCCTATCTGAAGCCCCAGACGAACCCGGACCGCATCGGCGCCTGGATGGCGGGCCACAATCTGCTGCATTCGCCGCCGATCCGCATCGACCGCTTCGGTCTCTATTCCAGCGTTCTGACCGACGACGGCAGTCATTACGCGCTGGAGCGGGAGTATCTGCTGTGAACGACGCCTACGCCGTTCCGCCGCATGTCAGTCTCGGCCCGACTCTGGAGACCGAGCGGCTGATCCTGCGTCCGCCGGCGGTGGAGGACTTTCCGCGCTGGGCGGATTTCATGGCCGACCCGGAGACCGCGCGCTTCATCGGCGGCGTTCAGTCTGCTCCGCAGGTGTGGCGCACCCTGTGCGCCGTCGCCGGCATGTGGGCCCTGACCGGCGAAGGCATGTTCTCCATCCTGGAGAAATCGACCGGCCTGTGGATCGGGCGGATCGGCCCGCTCCACCCCTATGGATGGCCCGGCCGCGAGGTGGGATGGAGCCTGCACCGCGACGCCGCCGGCAAGGGCTATGCGGTCGAGGCCGCCGCCGCGACCCTGGACTACGCCTTCGACGCGCTGGGCTGGGACGACGTGATCCACTGCATCGCCCCCGACAATCAGGCGTCGGCGGCCGTGGCGACGCGGCTGGGCTCGCGCAATCGCGGTCCCGGCCTCTTGCCCGACCCGCTGCAGGACGACGTCATCGACCTTTGGGGCCAGACGCGGGCGGAATGGGCGGTCAACCGGCTGGGCCTGGCCTGACGCACGGCCGCGCTTGCGATGGGAACGTAGGCGGAACATAAGTTGTCGGCATGTCCGCCGCCCTCCATCTCGAACTGGTTTTCAGCCGCCCGGAAACGACGCTGTCGGTGACGCGCGGTGCGGCCCGCCTGCTGGTCGACATGGGCTATGCGCCGCTTTTGGAGGTCTGCCTGCCCAACGGCCGCCGCGCCGACGTCATGGGGATCGGGCGCAAGGGCGACATCGTGATCTGCGAGGTCAAGTCCGGCGTCGACGACTATCGCGTCGACCGCAAATGGCAGGAATACGGCCCCTTCTGCGACGCCTTCTACTTCGCCGTGGCGCCGGAGTTTCCGCAGACCATCCTGCCGGACGAACCGGGCCTGATCGTCGCCGACGGTTTCGGCGGGGCGGTGGTGCGCGAGACGGCCGTCACGCCCCTGGCGCCGGCGCGACGCAAGGCCCTGACCCTGGCCTTCGCCCGGCTGGGCGCCCTGCGGGCGATGCGGGACTAGACCCGCCGGAACAGCGCGGGTTCGAACCCTTCGGCGATCAGACGCGCCTCGACCTCGGCCAGAGCCTCGACGACCACCCCCTTGCCGCCCGTGGCGTGGATGATCCGCTGGCCGTCCAGCATCAGGGCCGAATGGCCGGTCCAGTCGTGATCGCCCTTGGGCGCCCGCCAAACGACGATGTCGTTGCGCCGGGCGTCGCCGGCGGCGACCGCCCGGCCCAGCTTCGCCTGCCCGTCCGACCGGCGCGGGCCGGCCAGGCCGCAGGCCAGCAAAGCCTGCTGCACCAGACCCGAACAGTCGGTCGAGATCGAGGATCGCGCGCCCAAGTCATGCGGCCGCCCCAGCAGCCGCTCGGCCACCGCGACCAGATCGGTCTCGAAGGCGCCGACAGGGGTGAGATCGCCCGCATCCAGCCCCGCGCGCCCCTCGACCACCAGGGCGTTCAGGGGCAGGGCCGCGTCCACGGCCGCAACCCGATGCGTCGCCAGGGGAACGCCCGCCGACAGACTGTCGGCCACCACCCAGCCGACCACCCCGTCGCGCCGCGCCCGGCCCCAGGCCCGGCCGTTCGCCCGTTCCAGAACGTCGAAGATTTCGCCATGCAACAGCTGGTCGATCCGCTCGCCGGCGTCCGACAGCACGTCGGCGACCACCGCCCGGCAGTGCGCCGCCTCGGTCGCGCGATAGGCTCCGGCGCGCACCAGACCCTCCAACGCCTGTTCGGCGAGGTCGGGGCGGGCGAGGCGGTCGCCGGGCGGAACAAGATCGACGACGTCGGTCAACGTGAACTCGCGTGATTGAACCCACAGCCTTATCCCCCGATGGCTTAGGGGCCGTTAACGCGCGTCGCTTTTTCGAAGGAAATCAACAGAACTGCGTTCTTCGGCCTTCAACACGTCTTGAAGCGTCGCCGCAAGCGCCCACGTGGAAATGCACGACGAATGACCAAGCGGCGTGGGGCGTATCGTGCTGGTGTTTCTCTTGTTATCGATCCTGTTCGGCCTGACCGCCTTCGATCGCAGCGCGGCCGGCGAGGCGCTGCGTCGCGCCCTGGTGCAGGCGCCCGCGCGGATGCTGGGATGGCTGACGCGCGGCCGAGCCGTCGGCTTTCTGCTGGTCGCGCTTCTGATGCTCGTCGCGACCGTGATGTTCGAAGCGGAGGGGCTGAAGCTGGCGTCGATGGCGGCGCCCGATCTGATCGGCTGGGTGTTGATGTTCGACGTCACGGTGCTGTTCGACCTGATGGTTCTGGCCGTCAGCCTGAAGGCCCTGGCCGGCTGGCGCGGCGTGACCCATGTCGCGACCGCCCTTCGGCGCAGAACCCGGCGACTGATCGCGCGCCTGGGCGCGCGCCGAGGCCGAGGCCCCCGCAAGCCGCGCCGCCCGCGTCCGCCACGCCCCGGATCGGACGAGGCCGAACCGGACCTCGTCTTCGCCTGATCCCTACCCCCGATAACGCGCCTTCAGCATGGCGTAGCAGGCGCGCAAGGCCTGCGCCTCGCCGCCTTCGGGCCAGCCGGGGCGGGCGCGCGGGTTCCAGGCGAAGATGTCCATGTGCGCCCAGGCGCCGGTCGTCGGGGCGAACTTTTGCAGGAACAGGGCGGCCGTCACCGATCCGGCCTGGGCCCAGCCTGCGGGATCGTTCCTGAGGTCCGCGATCTCGGCGTCCAGCGCTGGGCGATAGCCGGACCACAGGGGCATCCGCCACAGCGGATCGCGCACCTCGGCCGCCGCCGCCAGCAACTGACCCGCCAGGACTTCATCGTCGGTATAGAGCGGCGGAAGCTCCGGCCCCAAGGCGATCCGCGCCGCCCCGGTCAAGGTGGCGAAGTCCAGCGTCAGGTCCGGCGAATGTTCGCCCGCCCGCGTCAGGGCGTCGGCCAGGATCAGCCGGCCCTCGGCGTCCGTATTGCCGACCTCGATGGTCAGACCCTTTCGGCTGTTCAGGATGTCGCCGGGGCGGAAGGCGTCGCCGGACACCGCATTCTCCACCGCCGCCACGATCACGACCAGCCGCACCGGCAGGTCCGCCTGCATCACCAGCCGCCCCAGCGCCAGGGCGTGGGCCGAGCCGCCCATGTCCTTCTTCATGTTGCGCATTCCCGCGGCGGGCTTCAAATCGAGACCGCCGGTGTCGAACACCACCCCCTTGCCGACCAGGGCGACCAGCGGCAGGTCGGTCTGGTCCAGCTTCCAGCCGATCTCGATCAGGCGCGGCGCGCGGTGCGGGGCGGCGGCGCGGCCGACGGCGTGGATGGCCGGATAGTTGTCGTCCAGCAGGGCGTCGCCCTCCGTCACCGCGATGCTCGCCCCGGCGCTCTCGGCGATCTCGCGGGCGATGGTCTCGATCTGCAGCGGGCCCATGTCGGCGGCGGGCGTATCGACCATCTCGCGCGCCAGGGCGCAGGCGGCGGCGATGCGCGACACCTCGGCTGCGTCCAGCCCCTCGGGCGCGACCAGCCTGACCGGCGCCCGATCCGGCCGGGCCTTGTAGCGGTTGAACACATAGGTCCCGAGCAGGAAGGCCAGGGCCGCCTGGTGCGCCACGTCCGCGCCTTCGATCTCCAGCCGATACAGGCCGCCCGGCAGCCGCGCCCACAGACCCCGCGCCGTCATCGGATCGAAGGCGGGCCCCGCGCCCAGCAGCACCTCGGCCGCCGCCCCGTCGGACCCGGCGACCACCAGCAGTTGGCCCGCCCTGCCCTCGAACCCGTTCAGCGTCGCCCAGCGGCCTGCGGCGCCGTCCAACGACTGACCGGCCGCGACGACGCGGATCGGCACGGCGTCGCCGCCGTCGGCGGCGGCGACCAGAAGGGGATGAAGGGCGGACATGAGGGCCTCGAAACGCGGTTAACCATTGGTTGACGCAGAGCGGCGACCCTGAGCGGCGAATACTCAGGGACCGTTCGGACCTTTTCCATGTCGCCCATGCCCGCCCTGATCGCAACCGTCGCGCTGACAGGTCTGATCCCGACCCTGGCCGCCGCGTCCGCTCTGGCGGCCGATCCCGCGCCGATCGCGGCCCAGCCGCAGCGCGGCGCGTCCTCGGCTCAGGTGCGGGCGACCTATGACCGGATGGACGCCTTGTCGCGTTCGGTCTTCTGGGCGTCGGAGCAACAGGCCGATCCCACCGATGCGGTCGCGGGCGTCAAACTGGCCCAGGCCCTGCGTGAACTGGGGCGCTACGATCAGGCGGCCGAGGCGGCCCAGGCCACCCTGACCCTCAAGCCGAACGATCTGGACGCCCTGCTGGAGTTGGGCCGCGCCCATATCGCGCGCGGCCAGGCCTTTTACGGCGTCGCCCCGCTGGAAAGGGCGCGCGACCTGGCGCCGCGCGACTGGCGGGCCTATTCGCTGCTGGGGGTGGCCTATGAGCAGGTGCGGCGCTTCGACGACGCCCGCGCCGCCTGGAATCAGGCGCTGGTCCTGTCGCCCGACAACCCCGACGTCCTGGCCAACGCCGCCGCCGCCGCCCTGACGCAAGGGGATGCGCCGGGCGCAGAGACCCTGCTGCGCCGCGCCGCCGCCCAGCCGACCGCCTCGGCCAAGGTGCGCCAGAACCTGGCCCTGGCCTTGGGCCTCCAGGGCAAGCTGAGCGAGGCGGAACAGATCCTGCGTCGCGAACTGCCGCCCGAACAGGCCGAGCAGAACCTGAGCTGGCTGCGCGCCCGCGCCACGCCGACCGCCGTCGCCGCCTCGGGTCCGACCAACGACACCGCTCGCACGTGGAATTCCCTTCAAGGCGGTTGATCCGACCGTTGCGGTCGGCGCCCGCGCGTGTTGGATGAGGCCATGACTTCCCTCCCCGCGTCCCGCGCCTATCAGGCCTTCCTGTTCGACATGGACGGCACATTGATCACCTCGACCGCCGCCGCCGAGCGGGTCTGGACCCGCTGGGCCGAGCGGCATGGCCTGGACGTCGCGGCCCTGCTGTCGGTCATGCACGGCGTGCGCGCCGTCGACACCATCCGCCGCCAGAACCTGCCCGACATCGACCTGGACGCCGAGGTCGCCTGGGTCGAGCGCGGCGAGATCGAGGATGTCGAGGGCGTCGCCCCCATTCCCGGCGCCGTGGACTTCGTCAAACGCCTGCCGCCCGACCGCTGGGCCGTGGTCACATCCGCCTCCGTCCCTCTGGCCCGCGCACGGCTCAAGGCCGCCGGCGTCACGCCGCCCGCCGTCCTGATCACCGCCGAGGACGTCGAACGCGGCAAGCCCGACCCGGCCGGCTATCTAAAGGCCGCCGCGACCCTGGGCTTCGACATCGCCGACTGTCTGGTGTTCGAGGACGCCAAAGCCGGCGTCCAGGCCGGCGAAGCGGCCGGCGCCGATGTGGTGGTCGTCACCGCCGCCTGGACCCATCCGCTGGAGACGGACCACCCGACGCTGGCCGACTATGCGGACGTGACGCTGAAGGTCGGCGCGGACGGCGCCCTGACGGTGAAAATCTAGGCCGCGATCGTCTCTCCGTGCATCCGGGAGGGAGAGGTTTCGCAGCGTTGCGGAACACCCTATCTTCCCGCCCATGATCGACGACCTCTACAGTGCGCGCATTCTGACGCTGGCGGCGAACCTGCCGCATGCGGGGCGGTTACCTGTGCCGGAAGGCACAGGTGAGCGGGTCGCGAAACTGTGCGGGTCGCGGGCGACGGTGGATGTGACGCTGGACGATCAGGGCCGCATCACCGACTTCGCCCAGGACGTGAAAGCCTGCGCGCTGGGCCAGGCCGCCGCCGGGGTGCTGGGCCAGCACGTCCTCGGCGCCTCCGCCGACGAGATCGCCGAGGCCCGTGACGCCATGACCGCCATGCTGAAATCCGGCGGCGACGGCCCCACCGGCCGGTTCGAGGATTTGCGCCTGTTGAAACAGGTCGCCGACTATCCCGCCCGCCACGCCTCGACCCTGGTGTCGCTGGAGGCGACGCTGGAGGCGGTGAACGCGGCGCTGGCCGCCCGAACTCGTCTCGCCGGTGCGGCCTGACGGGCGCGACCGGTTGATCCCCTTGCGACGACGGGGGATAAGCGCGGCGAACTCATCCAGCCCCCGGCGAAGGGACATATGTCTCTCTATGAACGCGGCGTGCGCGCGGCCCATCGGGGCTACAAGCTGACGCTGTCCCCCCTGATCGGCCAGCAGTGCCGGTTCCTGCCGACCTGTTCGGATTACGGGCGCGACGCCCTGATCCAGCACGGCCCGGTCAAGGGGGGGTGGCTCACCGTGCGACGCCTCTGTAAATGCCATCCCTTCGGGGGATCGGGATACGACCCGGTTCCACCTGCAAAGACTGACACATGATCGACCTGAAATTCCCCGACGGCGCGGTGCGCCAATACCCGGCCGGCTCTACGGCGCGCGACGTCGCGACCTCGATCTCGCCGTCGCTGGCGAAGAAGGCCGTGCTGGCTGAACTGAACGGCGAGCAGCGCGACATGGGCCGGGTGCTGGAGACGGGCGGCGACTTCCGCCTGATCATGCGCGACGACCCCGCCGCCCTCTATACGATCCGCCACGACACCGCCCACGTCCTGGCCGAAGCGGTCCAGACCCTGTTCCCCGGCACCCAGGTTACGATCGGCCCGGCGATTGAGGACGGTTTCTACTACGACTTCTACCGCGAAGAGCCCTTCTCGACCGACGACTTCGCCGCCATCGAAAAGGAGATGGGCCGGATCGTGGATCGCGACGCCAAGTTCGAACGCGAGGTCTGGGAGCGGGACGAGGCCATCAAATTCTTCGAGGCGCGCGGCGAGAAGTTCAAGGCCGAGCTGATCCGCGACCTGCCGGGCACCGAGACCATCACCCTGTACAAACAGGGCGACTGGATCGACCTGTGCCGTGGCCCGCACTTCCCCTCGACGCGCCACGTCGGCAAGGCGTTCAAACTGACCAAACTGGCCGGCGCCTATTGGCGGGGTGACTCCAAGCGCGAGCAGCTGCAACGCATCTACGGCACCGCCTGGGCCACCAAGGAGGATCTGGACGCCCATCTCCTGCGTCTGGGAGAGGCCGAAAAGCGCGACCACCGCAAGGTCGGCAAGGCCATGGAGCTCTTCCACATGCAGGAAGAGGGCCGGGGCATGGTCTTCTGGCACCCCAAGGGCTGGGTGCTGTGGCGCGTGCTGGAGGCCTATATGCGCCGCCGCCTGGACGCCGCCGGCTATGTCGAGGTCAAGACGCCCCAGGTGCTGGACCGCAAATTCTGGGAGCAGAGCGGGCACTGGGACAAGTATCGGCCGAACATGTTCGTCTGCGAGACGGTCGAGGGCGAGGAGTTGTCCCTCAAGCCGATGAACTGTCCGGGTCACGTGCAGATCTTCGACCAAGGTCAGCGCTCCTATCGCGAACTGCCGCTGCGCATGGCCGAGTTCGGCGCCTGCCATCGCTATGAGCCGTCAGGATCGCTGCACGGATTGATGCGCGTGCGCGGCTTCACCCAAGACGACGCCCACATCTTCTGCCGCGAAGACCAGATCGTCGAGGAGACGGCCGAGTTCATCAAACTGGCCCGGAGCGTCCACGCCGACCTGGGCATGGAGACGGCCTACATCAGCCTGGGCACCCGGCCCGAAAACCGCGCCGGCACGGACGAGTTCTGGGACAAGGCCGAAACCCTGATGGCCGAGGCCGCCCGCGCCGCCGGAACAGAGCCGGTCGTGACCGAGGGCGACGGCGCCTTTTATGCGCCCAAGCTGGACTTCATCGTCAAGGACGCCATCGGCCGCGAATGGACCTGCGGCACGATCCAGCTGGACTACGTCCTGCCCGAACGCCTGAACGCCACCTACATCGCCGAGGACGGCCAGAAGCACCGCCCGGTCATGCTGCACCGGGCGATCCTGGGGTCGTTCGAGCGCTTCATCGGCATCATGATCGAGAACTACGCCGGCGCCTTCCCGCTGTGGCTGGCCCCGACCCAGGCGGTGGTGGCCACCATCACCTCGGACGCCGACGATTACGCCCGCGATGTGATGGCCAAGTTCAAGGCCGCCGGCCTGCGCACCGAGATCGACCTGCGCAACGAAAAGGTCGGCTACAAGGTGCGCGAACACTCGGTCGGCAAGGTCCCGGTCATCGCCGTGGTTGGCAGGAAGGAAGCGGAAGGGGGCATGGTCGCCATCCGCCGCCTGGGCTCTCAGGCCCAGACGTTGGTCACGGTCGAGGAGGCCATCCGCATCTTGACCGACGAAGCGACCCCGCCGGATCTGAAGCGCGCGGGCTGATCCGCTGCGCGCGCGAATTCGCGCATAGGAACACTAATGGGATGGATTGCTTGTGATGGGGCGCGCGCCTGCGCTCCATCACAGATGCGAGACCTCACCATGGCCGACAAGACCCTGGACACCCTGTTCCACGACACGCTCAAAGACATCTATTACGCTGAGCGCAAAATCCTGAAATCCCTGCCCAAGATGGCCCGAGCGGCTCAGTCGCCAGAGCTGAAAGCCGCCTTCGAAAAGCATAAAAGTCAGACCGAAAACCAGATTGAACGCCTGCAACAGGTCTTTGAGCTGATCGGCAAGCCCGCGCGTGGCAAGACCTGCGACGCCATTGAGGGCATCTTGGCCGAAGGCGACGAGATCATGGAAGAATACAAGGACACACCGGCCCTGGATGCCGGCCTGCTGGCCGCCGCCCAGGCGGTCGAACACTATGAGATCACCCGCTACGGCACGCTGAAACGCTGGGCGCTGGTGCTGGGCATGAAGGACGCCGCCGCCCTTCTGGACGAGACGCTCCAGGAGGAATCCCAAACTGACGAAGATCTGACCGGCATCGCCGACGCGGCTGTCAACGCGGACGCCATGAAGTCGGCCGCCTGATACAGAGACGGAAGCGGCTGACGACCGCTTCCTGCCTCCCCGCGCATTCCGCGCTATGTCCGACGCCGGACACTTCACGCATAAAGCTTAGCGTTCATAGTCTCTTAGTCGGATTTGGCGACGATGCGTCATCGAACCCCGAGATCCGACGATGACGAACCACACGCCAGGCCAAGAACGCTCAGTGCTGCAGCATCTGATCGCCAACGGTCATATGCGGTATCTGATCATCGCCAGTTGGGCGGTCGCTTTGTTTACCGTCACCGATTGGGCGACCGCAGTGTTGTGGTTTGCAGCCGCGACTGCGTCAGGTCTGCTTCGGACGTTCGCCGAACGTGTGCTGGTATTGCGGGATCAGGGGCTTCACAGCCGGATCAAGCTGATGGCCGCCACCATTTCCTGCATCGCCTGGTCAGCAGCGCCGCTGCTCGCCTTCCTCTACGGCGGCGCCTATGGCGTGCCGCTGGGCGTCGCCCTTCTCATGGCCGGCTATGTGCTGGTCTTCACCCAGATGCGCGCCGCGCCCCGTGAGGCCCTGATCGTGTCGGCGCCCTATTCGGTGGTCGTGGTGCTGCTGTTCGCGAAACTGTGGGGCACGCCGGGCTTTTGGGTGGTCGTCAGCATGATCCCGGTTCTGGCGCTGGCCTTGTTGATCAAGGTGGCCATCACCCAGATGAAGGACAGCGATCTGGAAGCCGTCAACCGCCGCCAGGCCGAACTGATCGCCGAGTTGGAAGCCGCCCGTGACACGGCCAACGCCGCCAGCGCCGCCAAATCCAACTTCCTGGGCGTCATCTCTCATGAACTCCGCACCCCAATGAACGGCGTCCTGGGAGCCGCGCAACTGCTGCAGATGTCCGAGCTCAGCGACCGCCAGAAAGAATTCGTCGGGGTCATCCGCGACTCCGGTGAAGGGCTTATGGTGCTGCTGAACGACATCCTCGACATCACCAAGATCGAGTCCGGCAAGATGGAACTGGATTTCGTCGATGTCGAAGCCGAGACCCTCGCCGCCCGCCTGACGGGCCCGTTTAAGGCCCAGGCCGAAGCGCGCGGCCTGACCTTTACGACCGACATCCGCGGGCCGCTGCCGCCGCTTCTCAGAATGGACCCGCTGCGCCTGGCCCAGGTGACACATAACCTGCTGGCCAACGCCATCAAGTTCACCCCCCAAGGCGAGGTTCGCCTGATTATCGAAAGCGAGCCGGCAGGCGAGGGGCGCACGACCTTACGACTTGGTGTAGTCGATTCCGGCATTGGTATCGCCGCCGACGATCTGACGCGACTGTTCCAGCCCTTCTCTCAGGTGGACGGGTCGTCCACCCGCAAGTTCGGCGGCACCGGTCTGGGCCTCAGCATTTGTCAGCGCCTGGCCGCCCTGATGGACGGCGAGATCACGGTGACGTCCACCCCCGGCAAAGGATCAACCTTCACCCTTCACGCGACGTTCGACACGCCTGCGACGCAGCCTGTCCGCGCCGCCGCCTGATTAGTCGCGCAGCAGTTCGTTCACACCGGTCTTGGCCCGCGTCTGCGCGTCCACACGCTTGACGATGACGGCGCAATACAGCGACGGCCCGCCGTTGGGATCCGGCAGCGAACCCGGCACGACCACCGAATAGGCCGGCACCTCGCCCCGGAACACTTCGCCGGTCGCGCGGTCAACGATCTTGGTCGAGCCCGACAGATAGACGCCCATGGCCAGGACCGCGCCCTCGCGCACGATCACGCCCTCGGCGACCTCGGCGCGGGCGCCGATGAAGCAGCCATCTTCGATGATGGTCGGATTGGCCTGCAACGGCTCCAGCACGCCGCCGATGCCCGCGCCGCCCGACAAGTGCACATTCTTGCCGATCTGCGCGCAGGAGCCGACCGTGGCCCAGGCGTCCACCATCGAGCCCTCATCGACGAAGGCGCCGATGTTAACGAACGACGGCATCAGCACCACGTTCTTGGCAATATGCGCGCCGTGACGGACGATGGCGCCGGGCACCGAACGGAAGCCGGCCGACTGATAATCCGACGCGGTCCAGTCGCCGAACTTGTTAGGCACCTTATCCCAGAAGGGACCGACGGCGACGGGATGATCCACCGACAGCGGCATGACGGATGGCGCGCCCGCCCGCATGATCTGGTTGTCGTTCAGACGGAAGGACAGCAGCACCGCCTTCTTCATCCACTGATGCGTGGTCCAGACGCCATCCGCGCCGCGCGAGGCGACGCGCGCCTGCCCGGAATCCAGCAGGGCGAGGGCGGTTTCAACGGCGTCGCGCACCTCGCCATGCGTGGCGGCGGACACCTCGGCGCGCTGTTCCCAGACGGCCTCGACGACGGATTCGAGATGCGACAGATCGGTCATGCGGCGTCCTTGAGGCTCAGATCGGAAAGGAAGTCGAAAAGGTCCGGGGCCACATGGTCGATATGCGGCCCGATCGGCTTGCCATGGCCGTCGCCGATCAGGACCGTGGCCATGCCCAGCGCCTTGGCCGGCTCCAAATTCTTGGGCGTGTCCTCGAAGAAGGCGGATCGGTGCGGATCGATGCCGAACTGCTCCAGCATCCGGCGGAAGGTCGCGGGATTGGGCTTGGGCGTCAGATCCCCATCCTCGATGGCGAAGACGCCTTCGAAACAGTCGGCGACGCCGATCCGCTCCAGCACACGGTGGGCGTATTCACGCGCGCCGTTGGTGAAGACATAGCAACGACCAGGCAGAGCCTTCAGCCGCTCGGCCAGACGCGGATTGGGCTCGACCCCGTCCAGCGGCACGTCGTGCACCTCGCGCAGGAACCGTTCGGTATCGACCGCATAGTTGGCCATCAGCCCGGCCAGGGTCGTGCCGTGCTCGTCCAGAAACTGGCGCTGCATCGCGGCCGCAGCCTCGGGCTCCAGTCCGACGGCTTCGACCACGAAGGCGTTGATGCGCGCCTGGACCAGCCGCATCAGACCCTGCTCGCGCGGATACAGGGTGTCGTCCATGTCGAACACCCAGGCGCGCACATGCCCGAGGGATGTGGAATGGGGGTCGATCAAGACGCCTTCACCAGCGTGCCGGCGCCAAACTCTGTGAACAGCTCGACCAGCATGGCGTGCGGCCGACGCCCGTCCAGAATGACTACGGCTTCGACGCCCGCACGCACGGCGGCCATGGCGGTCTCCAGCTTGGGGATCATGCCGCCGGTGGCGACGCCCGTGTCGATCAGGTTTTGCGCCTCGCCCAGCGTCATCTGACGGATGATGTCGCCGTCCGCGCCCTTCACCCCCGGCACGTCCGTCAGTAGCAGCATCCGCTTGGCGTTCAGTGAACCCGCGACCGCGCCGGCCACCGTGTCGGCGTTGACGTTGTAGGTCTGACCATCCTCGGCCACGCCGATCGGGGCGATGACCGGGACCCAGTCTTCGGTCTCGGACGCGATCAGGCCGGCGATAAGTTTGGGATCCACCTTGGTCGGCTCGCCGACATAGCCCAAGTCGACCTCGTGCTCGATCATGCTGTCGGGATCGCGCTTGGTCCGGCGCGTCTTCTCGACGGTCAGCAAACCGGCGTCCTTGCCCGACAGGCCGACGCCGCGCACGTCCGCCTCCTTGCCGGCCATGGTGATCCAGTGGGCGATCTCCTTGTTCACCGCGCCTGACAGCACCATCTCGGCGACCTCCATCGTCGCCGGATCGGTGACCCGCAGCCCATCGACGAAGCTGGACTTCACCCCCGCCTTGTCCAGCATGGCGCTGATCTGCGGCCCGCCGCCATGCACCACCACCGGGTTCACGCCCATCAGCTTCAGCAGCACCACATCGGCCGCAAACTGCCGCGCCACAGCGCTCTCGCCCATGGCGTGGCCGCCGTATTTGATGACCACGGTCTCGCGGTCATACACCTGAATATACGGCAAGGCCTCGGCGAGCGTCTTCGCCGTCTCCCAGCTGCGTTCCTCGGACTGGCGTTCTGTTTCGTTCATCACGCGCGCGAGATAGCGGGGGACGGCGGCGGTGTCACGCGGGAAGGGTCCCCGCCAAGAAAAGCACGACCGGCATTGACGCGGAGAAACACCCCATCATCATGACGGCCGTTTTCACCCGGCAGGGATTTTCATGAGCAACGACCGCATCGCGATGCTAGAGCGCTACATCGTCGCCAGCAAGCATGCCGCACTGGACCTCTATTATCGCAGCCTTGGAAACAGGGCGGTTCGCTGCATAGTATGCGACTCGTCAGACCACACAGACGCCATGCGCGCTTCTCGCACACACTGCCGGTTCGGCGGCGGCGAGCTTGTCCGGCATCACTGCCGGTCGTGCGGCGCCCTGTTCGGGCCGGAGAAGATGCTGGTCATGAGCGAGGCCGAGCTGTCGTCGGAATATGAAATTCTCTATGCCTCATATCAGGAAGGCGACACGGTCGAGGATACGGCCCGAACCTTCCATGCCCTCGATCCCATTCCCGGCCGCGTCTATCTGGACTGGGGCTGCGGCTGGTGGTCGTCATCCTTGGCGCAGTTGCGCTCAGAGGGCTGGAACGTCTGGGGGTACGAGCCGACGCCGGGTGGATCCTCCGACTTCATCCTTAGCGATCTCGGCCAGGTGGCGCCGGGGCTTGCAGGCATCTACTCGAACAACACAATCGAACATTTCACCCATCCCGTGGAAGAGTTCAGCAAGATGAGAGCCCTGCTTCAGCCTGGGTCACGAATGTCGCATTCATCGCCTTGTTATGAGGAGCGCTATCTGGATACGCGTTTCCACACCGTGTTCTATCTGGAGAACAGCATCGAGGTCGTGGCGGAGAAGGCCGGGTTTCGCACGATCGTGAAAGAAAGAGACGGGGAATACATCAATACGGTGTTCGAAGCGGTGTGATCTGACAACCCTCAAATTCGGCTGCGCCTACCCCAGAAATTCCGTGCCCCGGGGTGGCATGACGAAGGCACAAGGGATACTGGACGATACCTGTCTTGCTGAACAGCCGGACCTTCAGCTTGGCGTCAGACGCCTATCACTCCGGGCCACTATCCGGATGGAGCGTTGCATCCGCCGCCAGCGCATCGGTTTCGAACTTCGCCATATGCGGTTGTTACGGCCAACCGATGTCGGACATCAGGGATTCATCGTCAAAATTGACAATCGCGGCGGATTCAACCCCACGGCAAGCCCTTTCTCTCCAGCAGGGATGCAGGCGTTCAGGTTACGCGAAGAAACCAGTCTTGGGATCAGAGCTGGTCAACCGCTTGGCACGGCTGCGACGGTGACGTTGGCCTTCCGGACGAGCGCCGCCACCATGACAACGGTGGGCTATTCCGATAACGCTTCGATCCTGTTCGGCAATTAATCCAGCGGCAAAAGCGAGGCGGCGGCCTTGGCCTATGGTCTAGGCGCGCCGGCAACGGACCGTGTCTCTGGCGACGTTTGGGTCAACTCCGCCCTAAGTAAAAATGCCACCCCCACGATACTGGTGCACGGTCAACAGGTTCTGACCCACGAGACCGGGCATGCCTTAGGCATTCGCTACCCGGCTGACTACAACGCCAGTGAAGGCGCCTCAATCACCTATCGGAACAATTCGACTAGAAACGAGTCGATCTATTTCGAGAGTTCTCATCAGTACGCTCTGATGAGTTTTTTCGAGAACAATAGGGGCGGCACCTTGCTTGGCAGTTGAAACTGCCTCTGGTCCTTGCCGCCTTGATCAACTGAGGCGCGCCTCGACGGTGCCGAGGGCCAGGCGGACCAAGTTGAGGGCAACGCCACCGCGCGTAGCATAGAGGCCCGAAGCACCGCCATCCAGGTCGCCAGAACCGAAGCCTATGGCGACATCAATATCCGGGTCGAGGGGGGGGGGCACCGCCTCGGCCGCAACCGAAGACAGGAGCGCACCCGATGCGGCAGAACCTCTTTCGGGTGAGCGTGCTGCTCGCCTTCGCGATCATGACCACCAGCTGTGTGTCGCCCCCACTTCCTGTCCGACCGCACGCCTGACGCTCCGATACGGTGACCGGGCCTTGGCTGTTCTGCTGCCAAATCCTACCAAAGCCGACCTCGACGTCGCCTACGCCACGCGCACACCCAGACTGTCACTGCGACGGTGCACGGAAACTGGCCGTCGAGACGCAGCGTGCCAAGCATCGGCTTAACAATGAGCGGGTAAGGCCGGAGGAGAAGCAAAAAACCGATTCATGGTTCATAAAGAGCCGCCATAGGCTTCAAATGGACGAGTAGACGAGGACTGGCGGAAATGATGATCAGAGTTCTGGCGCTTGTTGCAGCATACCTCACGGCAAGCTGCGGGCCTGGACGCGCCGGCCCGCCGTTCCCGACCTACGCTTCCGACTATCTGACGCAGATGGTGTGCGTTGATCGGCACAACCTTCCATTGCCGACGGATCCTGTGACATGCCCTGGATCACGCCGGAAGTTGAAGATCGGCGAGCCTCTACCCTATCATAAGGTCGACTTCACCAGAGGGCAGATCAGCGATTCCTACCCCATCGCCGACGTCAACGGCATCTCGCGGGGAATCCAGACCTATTTCTATGTGTCTGACCTTGCGACCAACCCCCTGTTCCCCAACATGGTGCACTTCAACCCGGAGAACGGCGGATACAATATCCTCGGGGCTGATCGAGAGAACGCTTATTTCCGCGGCACCTTCGACCAGGGCGGCGGCTGGCAACCATGGTGGACCGGCGACTGCCGTGCGGCAGGCTGGCTCCTTTTTCCCTCGGGTAATGCGGCGTTTACACCCGGCGCGAAGGCGTCACCGACGCAGAACGCCGCCACGTGCCAAGAACGTATCAACGCAGTCGCCTCGACGGTCGAGTGGTCGCACGCTCCGCAACAACGCTATGAGAGCGACAAGGTGCTGGACACGCTCAAGGTGGTGCATTTCGCGCCTGGCTATGCATCCGCCGAATTCAACTATTTCACGCGCGAATACGGCGTCACGCGATGGGAAGCCTGGCGGCAAGGCACCGGCAAGACATCCGAGGTCGTTCGGCTGCAATGCCCAACAGGACCGCACGATCTCATTCTGCACGGCAAGGCCTTCTACATGGCCGATTGTCACGACTGGTCGGTGATAATGCCTCGGGCGACGCCGTGGGATCCTGATGGTCGATCGCCTATCGATCCTCGCGCACCGACGTGGCCCGTCGATCCCCTCTACACAGGGTCCAACCGGCTTCAGCATGGCTACCTGCCGTCGCATCCAGATGTCGAGTGCACCGCCTCGCCGTGGACCTTGTCGCGGAACCTGCGGCTGAGTTGGCTGGACGCCGCCCCATGGTCGGGCAACGGCAACTGCACGGCCGTGATCACAGCAACCTCCCACTCAGGATACGGATCGCTCAGCCAGACAATCTTGCCGCGCTTAGGTGACACCAAGCTGTCATTTGGCTCTCTTATCTGGACGCCGGGCGCGACCGGTCGTGCCGCGATCGAACTGGTAGAGCTGGACAGGGAGGGGCGTGAGTTTGCTTCCTCGGTGATCCGGGTCGATCTTACACGGCGTCCGCAGATGTTCACCGGGCAACTCCAGCTGTCGGGTAAGGCGACTTCCCTACGCTATCAGATCGTACCTCTGACGCCGGGAGTCGGCGTGGCTGTCACAGGGTCATTTGTCACCGACTAAACCGTCTGATCCATCCATCTCGACCGTCTCACTCATGGCGCTGCATTTGAAGCACCCTCGTTATGTTGTTGCGATTGGAGTTGAAGTAGCAGAATTTGTTACCTCTACTTGATGCTGGAGGGCATGATACGCGTCAACAACGCGACAGTAGGAGACGAAGGTTCGGTCGATGTTGCGGCCGGGACGTGGGGCTGCGTCGTCTATGGCCCCTACGCGGAGCTGACCACCGGCCGCCTCAGGGGCGCCTTCGACATTACCGCCGATGTCGCCAAGGACCTTGCCCTCATCGATGTGGTGACCAACAGCGGCTCGACCGTTTTGGTTGAGCGTAAGGTGACTGCCGGCTTGACGGAGCTGGCTTTCGAACTTGTCGTCGAGTTCTGCGTCCATGCCTTGAGCAAGATATAGGCATGAACGTGGAGCATGACCTCTCTACTACCGGCCAACAATCTGTTGGTCACTGCCGTTCATGCGTTCGAGCCGTTCGCCACGCCCTACTCCCGCGCGGCTGCGAACATCGCCATGAAGCCGATGCTGGAGTCGAAAATCACAGCCTATCCGTTTGGGCTCGCGGATCGGAAGGATGCCCTACAGGTCAAGGTAAATGTCCAGGACACGAATACGGTCGGCGTCAGCATCGCAGGCACAACCGTGGACACCGAAGAAACCCTTCACATCGCATCGGCGGCTGAACATCCTCGCCACTGCCAAGGCGGCCCAGCAGCGCCTCGTCGTGAAGGTAGATTGCGAGGGGTCTGAACCATTTTCGCAGACCTAGGGCGCGCGGTCCTGTTAAAGTCGATCGATGTTATGATGATCGAGCGGCAAAAATGGTGGGATCCAGCGAAAACCCAGTCGGCCTTTATGCGGCCGATGGTTGATAGTGGGCTGTTCGTGTTCGACCGGACAAACCCCGATAACCCGATGGTGGGCAGCCTCTACGCCGTCAGGATTTTATGGCGCAGCACGAGGCGGTAAGCCCTCGTTCGTATGCCCGCCCCCCCGCGAGTGGGCGGACCTTGGATCACCGGTTCTTTGGGAAGGGTCGGGCCGTTGCCGCCGCACACGTTGATCGGCGTGGCGTCATGATAGGGCGAAGGTACCTTGGCTCTCAAGGACTAGTTGTAGGTGCCCGAACGTGACGTGACCCCCGTTTCTCATCCAGCCATAACGAGAGTCCTTTGGTGATCTGAGCTGGGGTTGTCGGGGTTGGCAAGAGGCCGGTCAGCGCAGCCCCCAACCAGCGCAGCGGACCGGCCGATCTGTCCGGTGAGCGCTTCTGCATAGGCCTGCGGCGTCAGCCACCCGAGCTTCGAGTGCGGACGCCGTTCGTTGTAATCGCGCCGCCAAGCTTCGAGCACTGCGCGGGCGTGCGGCAGGGATCGGAACAGCGTCTCGTTCAGCAGCTCGTCGCGCAGGCGTCCGTTGAAGCTCTCGTTGAAGCCGTTCTGCTGGGGCTTGCCGGGCGCGATGTAATGCCAGCCGACGCCGGTGCTGTCGGCCCAGGCCAGGACCGCGTTCGAGGTGTATTCCGTCCCGTTGTCGCTGACGATGGTGTCGGGCCGGCCCCGCTGCCGGATGACGGCGTCCAACTCCCGCACGACCCGCGCGCCCGACAGCGAGGTGTCGGCCACCAGCGCCAGGCATTCACGCGTGCAGTTGTCGATCACCGTCAGGATGCGGAAGCGCCGCCCGTCAGTCATCTGGTCGGCCACGAAGTCCAGCGACCAGCGCTGGTTCGCCACCAGTGGCAGCTCCAGCGGTCTTCGGGTGCCGATGGCGCGCTTCCGACCGCCGCGTCGACGGACCGTCAGTCGCTCCTCGCGATAGATCCGCTGGATCCGCTTCCTGTTGACCGCATGGCCTTCGCGCCGCAGCAGCACGTGCAGGCGGCGATAGCCGAACCGGCGACGCTCCTGGGCCAGAGCCTTCAGCCGGTCGCGCAGCGCGCCGTCGTCCGGGCGCGTCGCCTGATAGCGCACGCTCGTCCGATCGACGCCCAGCACACGGCACGCCCGCCGTTCGCTCATCTCGTAGGCGGCCTGCAGATGGCTAGCCGCCTCGCGATAGCCGGCGGGCGTCACCACTTTTTTCCCAGCAGATCCTTCAGCGCGACGTTGTCCAGCATCGCGTCCGCCAGCATCCGCTTCAGCTTGGTGTTCTCGTCCTCCAGCGCCTTCAGCCGCCGGGCCTCCGACACGTCCATGCCTCCGAACTTGGCCTTCCACTTGTAGAAGGTCGCCGAGCTGACACCGTGTCGCCGGCACACCTCTGCCGTCGCCACACCGGCCTCCTGCTCCCGCAAGATCCCGATGATTTGCTCTTCCGTGAACCTTGATCGCTTCATTCTGTCCGTCCTTCGTTGGGCGGACTCTAGCTATTCCTGGAGGAGTTTCAGGGGGTCACGTCAAACGGCCTCAGCCCTATCAGAAATCTCACCGAGATATTCGATCTTCGCCCCATCTGCATATTGCACGTATTGGTAGGCGATCAGGCCAGTTTAGGCGACGCCTGAAGGAACGTCGGCGGTTGCGACAAAGGGGGCACCAACAAGCATGGCTTAAACGCGGATTTTCATCGGATTTTCTCCATATGCACGCCCATCGCGTGCATGGGCAGAGCACACTCACGGCGCGCCAGAAGCACTCGACGGCTATTCACACACATGTTTGAGTTGTTGATTTCAAGGGAACTAAAGTAAGCGCGCGGCCCGTCAGCAGAGGAGGCTGTCAGCGCCGTTCAGGATGGTGGCCAACAGATTCATTCAAAGAGCATGCCGCCACTAGTCCGACTCGGCCAACATAACGATTGGTAATCCGCCAGCCTCAGCTATTGAAGCTGCCATCCGTTGAGTTGGCGGCCTTTCGACATTGGCGACGCTTCGGGGTTACGCGATGCACGCTGACATATGCAATCCTTCCGGGAGGCCGGCTTCCCGGGGAGTTGAATGCGATCAAGAAGCTAATGACCGCCACTAGCTCACTCACCTCAGCCAGAGCATGGACGTGGCGATGTGGACAAAGGTGAGGTAGCGACGGTCCAGCCTTTCGAATCGGGTTGGCGACTGGATCGATGGCGGCGTAGGGATCGACACCATTTAGTGCCATGGCCGGTCCGGCTGGCCTGACCAGAACGGCGCTCGACCACTCGAGACCGCTATGTCTCCATCGAACGGGTCGTGGGATCCAATGATGCGGAGATCATTCGCGGCGCGGACAATGCCGACTACATGCTGGGCCGGCGAGGTGACGATATCTTCCTCGGTCGCGGCGGGGCCGACACCTTCGGAGGCGGAGATGGCGTAGACGCCGTCTGGTACGATCAGGGCGTCACCGGAGGGACGCTGCTGATCGAACTGAATAGTTCGAGCCGTGGTAAGGGTGAGGCCGCAGGTGACACCTATGTCTCCATCGAACGCTTGGTCCCACCCAACGGTGTCGGCTATGTGCTGGGCACCCCGGGCCGCGACTTCATCCTGGCGCGCAACAGTGATGACTTGGTCGACGGACGCGTAGGAGACGACTTGATCGACGCCGGAGCGGGGGCCGACCGGATCGCCGGCGGCCGGGGCTCCAACTTCCTGACCGACAGCGCCGGCGGCGACGCCTTCGTCGATTTCGCCGCTGCGAAAGATGGCGACTCGATCGCCGACTTCCAGTCCGGCGAGGACGCGCTCGAATTGCTAGGCTTCGGACTGACCGAGAACGACTGGTTCGTGAACAGCGTGGTGGCGAACGGCCGGGGTCCACAAATCGTGCGGGACGCGTCGACTTGCGTGGGTGCTCTGAGATCCGGACGGCGCGGCTGAGAACGGTCCCGCCCTAATCGCGACACCGCCGCCTGGAGTAGCATTAGAAGCGACCAACATCGTTCGCATCGATGCTTCGGATTTGGCCGAGGTGGATGGAGACGCACAGATGTTGCCTGGATGGACGGAACTCGACGACGGCAAGGGACGTGACATTTTCATTCTGACAGACGTCTGGGCGATGTCTAAGCTTGAGACCGACCTTTCGCCGGTGTTCAGGAATGCGTATGGACGTCTGTCGCTGTTCGCGACTGGATGATGTAAGGGCCTTTCCTATCGCGTTTTGCGGGGGAATAAGTGGAGAGGTTTCATGACTCGGGCCTGTATCGACGGCTGGAACCTTTCGCTCGCGAAGGGGTCGGGCATCGCCACCTATGGAAGGAACCTGGCCGAGGCCCTCGCGGGCGTCGGCGTAGAGGTTGAACTCCTCCACGGCCCAGTAATGGCATCGACAGCGAATGCACTGCTTAGCGAGGTCGCACTGACGGACGCTCGCCGTTCCAGTCGAAAGGCGGGGCTCCCTAGAGCTCTTTCGACGATTCTGTCCCGCTTTGGCCGTGTGGCTCGGCCTGTGCGAGAAGGCGGTATGATTATCGGCCGCGACGACGCCTTGCCGATCCGTCGCCGTTGGACGGCGCACGACCTGTTTTCGACCGCCAACCGAGCCCACGACGTATATGGGACCTTCACGCCCTTGGGATTCCGAAGGACTGACGATGACCATGGAACGCCGGACATCATGCACTGGACCACGCCGCTGCCCCTGTACGCCCGGCGCGCCGCCAATGTTTACACCGTTCACGACCTGATCCCGCTGAAGCTGCCGCACACCACGCTGGACAACAAGAAACGGTATCATGACCTGATGACGTCCGTCGTGCGCAGGGCCGACCTTGTGCTGGCCGTATCGGAGACGACCCGGCAGGATCTCATCGCTATGCTCGGCGCCGACGAACGTAAGGTTGTCACCACCTATCAGGCCGTCACATCGCCCAGGGGCGAACAGAAATCGACGGATTATCTGGCGAACGAATTGGCGACGCTTCACGGCCTAGAATTCAAGGGATATTTCCTCTTCTTCGGCGCGGTGGAGCCCAAGAAGAATGTTTCCCGTCTGATTCAGGCCTACCTAGAAAGCCGCATCGCCACGCCTCTCGTGGTCGTGGCGGGACGTGACTGGCTCGCGCAGGAAGATCTCGCCCTGCTGTCCCATGCCTCGGAAAGCGCCAGCGGCGTCAAGCGTATTGATTACCTGCCGGCCGCTCTGTTGCGGAATCTGATCCGTGGCGCGAAGGCGACGTTGTTTCCATCCCTTTACGAGGGGTTCGGCCTGCCCATCCTCGAATCCATGATGGCCGGCACCGCCGTCATAACCGCCAATGTCTCGGCGACGGCGGAGGTCGCGGGGGAGGCGGCCCTGACGGTCGATCCTCGCAGCATCGAGGCTATCCGCGCGGCGATCGTCGCGCTGGACAGCGATGATGACAAACGCGTCGCCCTGGAGGCCGCTGGACGTCTGCGGGCCGACGCCTTTTCCCTTGAAGCCTACCAGGGCCGGTTGCGGCTGGCCTACCAAACCCTTGGATTTTCATGACGCCTCTCGCCCTCTCGACTGACCCGTCGCGTGGCGTCGGTATTCTAGTCACGCCCGGCGCCGACAGCGACGCATGGCTTTCAAAGGCCCGCACGTTTCAGGAGGAGTCGCCGAACAGGACGGTTCGGATCAGCGTGTCGGTGGACGAAGCCCTGACGATGGATGTGTGCGACTGGCTTGTCGTCCTGACCGAAGCGCCGGCAGCGGCGCCTGAGTTTCGCGCAAACCAGACGCGGGACCTGTCTCGGCTGTTCTCGCGATCTGCCGAAAGGGGCGCTGCCTGCAGCGTTATGGGCGCTGGTGGCGGCTCGGGGTCTGTAAAGTCCGCCGAAGATGCGCTCCTACGGAGCGGTCAGGCGTCGCCTCGCCCCCCGACGGGGCCGGTTCAGGCGCTGGAACTATTCGGCACCGCCGCCACTGCGACGCCCATTGACTTCGAACTGTTGCGGTTAAATGAGCGTCGGCTGCACGCCGATGAGGCCTTTGCCACGTTCGACCTGACCGGCCGCCCCGACGTTTTAGCGTGGGGTCCGCACATGACCCTTCCTCCTGGGCCGTGGCGGCTGTCCATCCGCTTCGATGTGGACCGGGCCGCAGCGGCTCAAAGTCTGGCTTTCGAGTGGGGCGATCTGGAGAGGCATGAGCGTCACGAAGTGTCGCTGGGCCGCGCGGGGCGGTACGACATCGCCTTGGACAGGAATTGGGACGCCGCCGCCATCGCCGAGTTTCGCGTGTCGGCCGCCCATGCCGTCTTTGCCGGCAGGATGCGGTTGATTTCGGTAGAGATCGGCCGGACGCCAAACGAAAGGCCTCAGGCGGCTCTCAGCCAGCTGTAGACATCGATGGCCTCGGCGACGTCGTCGAAGAACTTCACCTGCCCGCTTTCGATAATCAGCGCGCTGGAACAGACACTGGCGACGGAGTTCATGTCATGGGACGCCATGATGAACGCGCGATCTGCGCGGCGCGTGAATAACTCGTCGGCGCATTTGGCGGCGAAACGCGCGTCGCCCACCGCAATCAGTTCATCGATCAGGTAGCAGTCGAAATCGATCGCCAGTGAAAGGCCGAACGCCAGACGCGCCCGCATGCCCGACGAATAGTGTTTCACCGGCTGTTTCAGCGCCAGACCCAGTTCGGCAAAATTCTCGACGCGCTCCAGCACCGTGTCGTAGTTGGCGGCGTAGACGCGCGAGAGGAAGCGGATGTTGTCCAGCCCGCTGAGGCTGCCTTGAAATCCGCCGCCAAAGCCGATGGGCCAGGATGGTCGAACCTTCCAGGTCAGTTCCCCCTCCGACATCGGCAGCACGCCACCAAGGATCTTGATGAAGGTCGATTTGCCCTGGCCGTTTCGCCCGAGAATCGCTAGACGGTCGCCCCGTTTTAAATCGAAGTCGAGATCACGAAACAGCCAGCGCTCTCCTGCGCCATGACTGGCGGGAAAGGCCTTACCCAGACCGCGCACATCCAGCGCCACTGGTTGAGGCGCAGGGACTGTCTCTGGCACGGAAACCGCCGTCATCCCTGATTGTGTTCTTTAAGGCCGGCGACCACTAGGAAGGCCGTGCCGTACAGTATCAGCAGACTGGCGAACACGGTCAGAATCGCCAGCAGCCGCTTTGGCTGAGACGAATCGGTCGGTAGGTTGGGACGCACGACGCGCTCAAGATAAAGGCGTTGGCTGCGAGCTTCCGATTCCGAACGGTCCAGCATCGCCCTAGCTGACCCCAGTGCCTTGTCGGCGTACTCGCGATCCAACGCGAGAGCCTCGTAGGTTTCGAGCTTGGGCGCAAGCGAGTCAGCAGCGCCCGCCATCTTGGCCTGTTCGGCCGCGATCTGTCTTTCGAAGGCGGCGATACGGCTGTCAAGCGCGGCCAGTTGCGGGCTCTGCGGCGCCTCGGACGACAGTTGCGACCGCTCCGCACGAAGGTTGGCGACCGTACCGCGCAGATTGCCGATCAACTCCATGTTCTCGACCGCAGCCTTGGCCGGGTCGAGCAGACCTTCCCGGTTTCTGAAGGTTGTCAGGCGCACTTGGGCGGCTGTCAGGCGAGCTTCCGCGTCGGCCACGTCGCGACGGGCGTCGCGCACCGCACCTTCATCGGCACGTGTGTTGAGCTGGTTGACCAGGCGCTCTCCTCCGTCGAGCAGCGCGTCGGCCAGAGCCTGAGAATCCTGCGGTCGGAAAGCTCTGACCCGAAGAGTGCTAAGGCCGGTGGACGAGTCGTACCCCACAGTCACGAAGCGTTTCAGTCCTTCATGAAGGCTGTCAAACGACTGTCCTTCCCAAGGACGCGGATAACGCGACAGGTCATCGACGCCGGGACGGCCCAGGATGGCGCGCACATCCAGCTTGCCGCGAAGATCCTCAAGCGCATTGCGCGAGCGTATATACTCATGCACCGCATAAGCGTCCGTCTGGTTCGAGGATAGGCCGACGCCCTGCAGGGCCACACCCAGGCTGGACGGCTGCTCCTGCGCCTTTGAGCGAACCACGAAGCGAGCTTCCGAAGTGTATTGGGGCGAGGCGATCAGCAGATAATAGATGGCCACCAGTACCGTGGGGGCGACCACCACGACCAAGAAGGACAACGGAATTTTTTTGAAGAACCGCCGCCAGGCTGGCTGCTTGTCGGCCTTCTCGGCGTAATCACCGACGCCACTATAGTTCAGAATTGGCTTGTTCATTTCGATTTCCAGAAACGGTTGCGCCGCTTCATTCCATTTCCAGATGATGCTTAGCGCGCGCCAGAAGCACCAGACCGACAAAGTTGAGGGCGACCGCCCAGGCGAAGGCGTATCCGGCGTCGTAGTAGGTCGGCGTGAATTCCCCGAACATCCCGGCGCGCACCATCTCCACCGTATGCGGAATCGGCACCTTTAGCAGAATGTCGCGATAATGCTGGGGCAGCCAGGCCATCATGGTGAAGACGCCGGAAAGCGGGATCATCGCATACTGAAGCACCGGCGAAACGCGTTCGAACAGCTCATAACGAAGCGCGAGGCCCGCGAAGACGAAGCTGATCCCGCACCCCATGAAGGCGAGCAGAAACCAGCCGGAATAGAAGAGCAGCAGGTCGTGAGGCAGATCCACTTGGCGGATCGCCAGCATCGCCAGATAGACGACGAAGAAGGCCATCGTATTGCCGGCGATCTCCAGCCCGCAACGCGACAGATACAGGTGCATCACCTTGACGGGGCGATGGTAGAGCAGGCCACCGTTGGCCTGGAGCGCGTTCATGTTCGCGCCGACCAGATGCCGCAGCAGCAGAAGGCACATATAGCCTGTCATGATGAATGGGGCGATCCGCACGCCATGCTCGTAAGCCGGCTTGATGAGCGACCACATAATGATGACGCCGAAGCAGAACAGCAGCGGCTCGCCGATCAGCCACAGCAACCCCAGTCCCTGACGGCCATAACGCGTGACCGTCTCGCGCATCATCAGGGCGCCGATGATCCGGATGTGCGACCCGAAGGAGTCGTCGGTCGCGATCAAGACGCGTCTCGCAACTCGGACAGGGCGTCAGGATTCTGAGGCCAGTAACGCAGCGCACGGCGATAATGATCATGTGCGCCTTGGATGTCGCCGGCGAGCTTGGCCGCATGGCCGAGATGAAGGTGGGCGTCGCTGTTCAGGGGCTCCTGATCCAAGGCCCGCTGATACATCTGTGCGGCTGCTTCGATCTTGCCTTGCTCCTTCAGGGCATGGCCGATCTGGATCATCAATCGCGCGTCCCAAGGACGATCTCGAAGCAGGCTGCGATACCGTGCTTCGGCTGCATCCCATTTGTGCTCGGCGAAGGCTGACTGCGCCCAGCGCAAACGTTTTCGGTAGAACCAGCGATCCAGTCTCGTATCGGTCTTTCGTGCTTTCAGACGCGCTGGGCCTGACTCTGGAATCGCAAAGCCGAGATCGCCCAAGCCGTCCTTGGCGGGACCGAAGTCGGGATTCATCGCCAGTGCGGCGCCGAAGACTTCGGCGGCCAGATCACGGTCGCCGATGTTTTTCAAAAGGTGGGCTAGGTGAAGACAGGTATCTTCATCAGAAGGCGACAGGGCCAGTGATCGAAAATAAGCCGCTTTGGCCCCATCGAAATCACCGCTCTCTTTTAGAGCATGCCCATATTGCTTCCAGGCCGAGGCTTTCCTAGGGTGTGCTGCAGTATAGGCCGCATACGCCTCGCGCGCGCGGGGCCAGTCACGATCCGCTTTCGCCTGGCGAGCCTCGGCCAGCATTGCAGCGGCGTCGGCCTTGGTGGGCGATGTCTCTGTAGCAGCCACAGGAAGCGATGCGGCGGATGAAGCCTCCCCGACAGTCTCGGCGGAAGGAGCGACTGTAATGTCTAAAGGAGGAGCGACAGGGGGGGGCAAAGGCTGTTTGCCGGCCGAAGCGCTGCGGACCGCCCGTCTGTGACGCGCGGCGACCGCTTGTAATTCAATTTCCAAGGCATCGCGTTCCGCACTCAAGGCTTGGATGCGGGCGATATCCTGGATGCGCCGCCGCTGCACAGCCGCCCCCTTCCGCTGCTCCTCCAACAGGACGCTTCGTACGCGACCCAGCTCCGTCATTTCCAGCGCGACCGCGTCCAAGGCCATTATCACGCCATCATAGGCTTTGTCTTGTCGCCCGCCCAACGCCTCGATCGCCTTGTTCAAGGCTCGAATGTCTTTCGCGCCGTCTGTCGATAGACGTGCGAGGGCCTTTCCATACAAATCCGAACTGTGGCCGACAGCTTTGGTCAGCGTCTCAATCCCTTCGTTCAACGCCTGAATGCCCTCAGCGCTCTCGGTCGCCACACGGTCAAGAGCCTTTTGGGATACGCCCGCATTGTCTCCGACGACGGCTCTCAGGCTCTCGATCGCCTTGTTCAACCTTTGAATGCCCTGAGCGCTCTCGGTCGCCACGCGTTCAAGAGCCTTTCGGGACACACCCGCATTGTCTCCGACGACGGCTGTCAGGCTCTCGATCGCCTTGTTCAACCTTTGAATGCCCTCAGCGCTCTCGGTCGCCACGCGTTCAAGAGCCTTTCGGGACACACCCGCATTGTCTCCGACGACGGCTGTCAGGCTCTCGACCGCCTTGTTCAACCTTTGAATGCCCTCAGCGCTCTCGGTAGCCACGCGTTCAAGAGCCTTTTGGGATACGCCCGCATTGTCTTCGACGACGGCTGTCAGGCTCTCGACCGCCTTGTTCAACGCCTGAATGCCGTCAGCGCTTTGGGTGGTCAGATGATCAAGGGCCTTTCGCGATACATCTGAGCTTTCTCCGACGGCGGCTACCAACACTTCGAGATGGCCTTGAGTCGCCGCTTGACGTAGGTCGGCGTTCGCCGTTAGGCCTTCTAGCGCGTGCAGACGCCCTTCTAGAGAGCCTAGGCGGTCAGTTATCTGGCCCAATGCTACGGCCGATGCAGACTGGGACGCAGCGATGCGACGCATCGCATCCGCAGGGTTCGCGCCAGCGGCAGAGTTCTTGTCAATCATATCAATCCCGCAGGCCTAGACGACTACTACGCTTCCCGACCGATCTTGAAAAGCTCTGCCTTTACAGAGTTTCCAGGTCGAGCGAGAAGAATGTTCGCCGTTTCCATCCCCAACAGCGTTACGATGTCACATTCAGATATTGTGCCCGTATGTTCGTCGATCAAAGCAATTTCGGAAAGGCCATGTCTGGCGAAATCCTCGAACCAGTCTTCAGACGAAACGCCGGTCCTGGCCAGATGACTGGCCGCAAATTCGGCGATCACCAAAATGTTTGCTGATTCGCGGCAGACGCGGGTCATGCCCTTAGCGACCTCGTTTTCCCAGCCTTCGGCGTCAATCTTCACCAAGGAAATGACCTGCCCTGGTCTTACAACTTCGTCTAAAGGCGCTACTTGGACTTCTAATGTTCCTAGCTCCGGGCCATCCTGGGCCGCCAGGCTACCGAGCATACTGTTAGAGCCGAAAAAATAGTTCGAGCGGCCAGCCGCTGCGCCTCCCGCCACGACGTGGATGCTGAACCTGTCATAAAAACCATTTGAGACAAGCGTGCGACGCGCAGCTTCCGCGGACCTTGGGTTCGGCTCGACCAGAATCACATGGCCTTCGGGCCCAACATGTCGGGCGAGTTCCACAGCGATCAGGCCTATATGGGCACCGACATCTATCACCACATCTCCAGGTCGCACTGCACGTTTGAGCAGCGTCTGGACCCCGGGCTCGTGGCTGCTGACGCCGTCGGCAAGATGAAGTATGGAGCGAAATTCCTCGGCGCCTACTATAACCCAGCCACTTGAACGCCGGATTGCTACGAAATCGTCGTCAAGCGGGACAATCTGCCGCTGAAGCCCCGCCAAAACCATGTGCTGCAAGTCTGCGAGACGACTTTCGATCAACGAGAGCCGCGCTCCGACAGAAGCATCTTCTGTCGTCATTGAGCGACTTTGCCTGAAATCGCCGCCTCGGAATAGGCCGCCGCCACCTGATTCCAGCCGTACACTGCGATGCGGCTCAGGGAGGCTTTCTGTAATGCAAGCGCCACATCGCGATTTTGTAGCGTCGAAAGGATGAGGTCGCGCAGCTTGCGACTGTCGTTCGGATCAAAGACGAACTCGGCCAGCCCTGGCTCATCCATAACCAGTTCGCGGATATGCGGCCCATCCGCCATCACACAGGGCGTTTCTACGCTAACAGCCTCATAGAAGGGAAAAGGTCCAAGGCCGCCTTCAAAAATGGAGGGATGCACCGCTAGGGCGGCACAGTGATAGAAGGCGGCGTGAACATCGCGTGGCAAGTCTGTCATGGACACAACGTCGCCCACCATTTGGTCATATTCTAGCTGGTTGGGCAAAGGCGTCCAAGTGGCACCGAAATGTAAAGGGGCGGTCGTGAACAACTTCAGACTGCGACGTTCTTCTCGCAAGATCATACGCACTGATTCCGCCACTAGGCGGATGTTTTTGGTCACACGATCCTGCGTGGAAACGGCGATGTAATCCACTTCCTCGAAAGGGAAATCCGCTAGCTGGGACCAGCCACGTTCGATCGCGTGAGATCTTAGAAGGTTAGCGGCGACCGATCGACTATTCGCCGTCACCCCATTGTGCGCGTAAGTTGCCAGATGCGAGAGATTGGGCGGCGCATGCGGAACGACGTGTATCTTGTCCCTAGGCACGCCGAACAGCCGCCCAGCCTGCTCATCCGCTACGTGATTCGAAAAGGTCACGACCCGATCAGAACCATTTAACAGTGACTGCACCTGCTGCCGCCACCTCAGATGATAGCCGTTCGGGCCCCATGCTCCAGGATCCGGCACAGGAAAGGCTACAGGTATGCCATCTGGAAAGATCGTGGCCACCGGAGCGTCCAACAGCAGAGCATGACGGAAATAGGGAAAGAGGACAATCCATCCATCGACCTTCACAGATGCGTTGGCGAATTTGGCCTGCCCCTCAAAATCGTCCGCAGCCAGCTTCATCTCCGGTGGCGGAGAGTGCAGGACGTAATCCACGCCCTCCACGGCTTGGAGGGCAGCTAGATCTTGGCGGGCCTCGGCGCGGACCCCGTCCGGCAGAACAACGTGAAACACATAAGTCTGCCCCTTGGCGACGCCTTCAATCAAGAAACCGAGAAGCCGGGTCATGCCCTCGTTAGCCCATCGCGCACCAACCGGCCACTCCGTCCATACGCCGACCGGAACGCGGGCGCCATATGGAGCGAGCCTAGACGACGCGCTCATGCTGCGACCGGACCGTCGAAGCCGGCGGCTGCGTCAGCATAGGCTTGAGCCACCGTCGCCCATCCCCGTTTTCGGCGACGCTCATAGGCAGGCCGCTGCAGGTTTACCGCCGCTTCAGGATTTTCCAACACGTTCAAAACAAGCTTACGCATCGCTGGAATATCATAGGGGTCGAAGGTCAGGGGCTCCAACTCGGGAGCCGTTTCCATCAACTCCTTCACATGAGGCCCATTGCCCATAATGCAGGGAGTTCCGACGCTTACCGACTCGTAGAAGGTCAGCGTGCCAACGATGCCCTCATAGAAAGTCGGGTGGATGGTGAGGGAAGCACAGTGGAAGAGCGCCGCATGAACATCGCGCGGCACGTCTGGCATTGAGACGATGTCATGCTGCATCTGGTGATCCGCGACTAGGCCGGGGAACAAGGTCCAGTTCGCACCGTAGTGCAGAGGTGCCGTCGTAAACAACTTCAGGTTTCGACGCTCGTCACGAACCAGACGTCGCACGACCTCGGCCGCCCTTCCCACGTTCTTCGTCACCCGGTCTTGGGTCGCCACCATGACGAATTGTGTCTCCTCAAACGGGAATGCGCGTAGATAGTCAAGGCCTCTGGTCGCCGCGTAATCACGTAGGATGTTTGCTGCCAGGCGCTTGGTTTCGGGCGTCTTTTTCCGATCCCTGATAAAAGGAAGGATCGGGGCTAGGTCCGGCGGCGCGTGAGGCACGACTCGGATCAGGCTTTCATCCAACCCAAGCAGCTTCACGCCATGACGACGCGCTACGTGCTTGGAGTGGGCGATCACAGCCTGACCATCGGCCAACGTTTCGCGGGCGATATGCTTCCACTGCACCCATTCACCTTGCGGCCCCCAGTAGTGGTTGTAGTCCCAACCGATAGGGAAATCGTAAGGAATGGCGTCGGGCAGCAACACTGCCTTGCGGCCATTCAGCAGCCGCGAGCCTGTAAAGTGAGGAAAGGTATTGATCCAGCCGGCGACATCGATCCGGGTGTTCGCATAGGCCGCCATCACGGAGGCTATGGCCGACTTCCCTGAAATCAATCCATTCTGTTTCGCCCACTCGGCTTCGAATTCTGCAGTCGGCTCATCGACTATCCAGTCAACATTTTCCTTGGCGATCAAGGTGCGCAGGTCGTCACGCACCGTTTCAGCCATACCTCGAGGCACCAGAACGCGGAAGGTATAGTCGCCTGTCTCCGCCCCGCCCTCGATGAGAAAACCGACGATGCGCGAGATTCCCTCGTTGGCCCACCGGGCCCCGGGAGGCAGTTCGCTCCAGATGCCGATCTCCGTCCTATTCCCGTCACGCACCGGCAGGCCTCCACAGACGTTCAACTACGGAACCCCAGTCACGGGTATCGTCGTCCAGCGATAAGCCGGAGATCGCTACAGGCGCTGCGCTCGACAAGGCCAGCCTAAGGGCGTCTGCGATCAGTCCCGCTTCGGAACGATCGTATAAGAAGGCCTTGACCCCCAGTTCCTGCGCCAACCTTTCAGCTTGCGGGTATCGCAGACCGACGAAAGGCACACCCCTCTGCGATGCGCGAAGAACCCCTTCGGCCTCTCCATCTGCCAAAGCGCTGGACCAGACAAGCTTGGCGCGGGACAGGACACGCGCCAGTTCTCGCTCACCCGAAACCGTTTCGCAGACTACCGACCCAGCCGCTCGACGTGCGCGAGCGGGCGCCGCGGACAACGTCAATTGGCCATCCTCGGGATCGAAGCCGTAGGCCTGCTCGCCGCAAACCGTGATCTGAGCGTCCTCGCCTTCCGCTCTCAGGATACGAACAGCCTCCAGAGCGACGGCCGGATCATGGCCTGCGTAAGGTTCTGCCAGCCACAGCACATCGATCGGCGCATCCACAGAACGCCCAACAAGGTTTTCCGAAGCCGGTTTTAGCTGCGGCGCGAGCACGATGCGATCGCGACGCACGCCAGCATAGCCGGAAATGTCGTCACAGGTTCCAATCTGAGTGGAAAACGCGCACTCCGCCTGACGCCACAGGCGGAAAGCATGATCCTGTCGCCGCCAGAAGATATGGTCGAGGCCCGATGCAAAAGCCGTCGGCACATAGCGCTGCGACAGATCGCGTACGTAATAGGCGACCGGCTTCAGAGGCACGACCGCACCTTGCGCGGCGTCCGCACAGATGATCCAGGCATCGCAATCCACAAAGTTCCAACCCCAATCGCGAGGAAGCGCAACGTCCGGAATGTCGTCGAGACTAGCCTTCAAATCGGGAAACATACGCGCCGCCATGGCGGGCTCGACCCTTTCCCAGCCGAGGTGGCGAACAACGACGCCGCCATCGTCGGTCAGCAGTTCAGCTTCCTTTTTGCGCCAGTCTGCCTCAGCCTCGCGGGGCAAACCTATTGCAATCGTGATTTCGCCACCGTCCGGCGCACGGTTTTGGCGCAGCGATCGCGCCAACTCCTTTGCGCGCCAGCGCCACCCAATATCAGCACGCTCGGGAAGAAGTATCGCGATTTTCAAGGGGTGAGCCTCTTTCCAATGAGAGCGTGGGGATACGTTCCCGTCCCCATCAAAGCAACGAAAAATTCTAATCTCGACAATCAACCGCTTGGCGAAGGCCCCGCCAGCGTCTAGGGAGTCCACGCTTTCATGGAGGGCTTGCGTGCCAAGAGCGTTCATCACCGGGATAACAGGTCAGGACGGCGCCTATTTGGCCGAGTTCCTTCTGGACAAAGGCTATCAGGTTTGGGGTCTGGCGCGGCGTTCCAGCTCGGGCGGCCTGCATCTGGATCGTCTGGAGTGGCTCGGCGTACTCGACCGGATCAATCTGGTGGAAGGCGACCTGGGCGACCTGTCCAGCCTTATGCGCATCGTCGCCGACATCGATCCGGACGAGGTTTACAATCTGGCGGCCCAGTCCTTCGTCGCCACGTCCTGGCAGCAGCCGCACCTGACCGCCAACGTTACTGGCGTGGGCGTGTTGAACGTGCTGGAAGCCCTGCGTCTGCTTAAGAGCGAAGCGCGTTTCTACCAGGCCTCTTCGTCGGAGATGTTTGGTCTGATCCAGCACGAGAAGCAGAGCGAGACCACCCCCTTCTATCCGCGCTCGCCCTATGCCGTCGCCAAGCTCTACGGTCACTGGATCACGGTGAACTACCGCGAAAGCTTCGGCATGCACGCCAGCTCGGGCATCCTGTTCAACCATGAATCCCCTCTGCGTGGGCAGGAGTTCGTCACCCGCAAGGTCACCGACGGCGTGGCCCGGATCAAGCTGGGCCTGTCCAAGGAACTGCGTCTCGGCAACATCGAGGCCCAGCGCGACTGGGGTCACGCACGCGACTATGTCCGCGCCATGTGGATGATGCTGCAGCAGGAAACGGCCGACGACTATGTCGTTGCGACCGGCCAGACCTGGACCGTCAAACATATGGTGGACATCGCCTTCAAGCACGCGGGCCTGTCCGTCGAGGACCACCTTATCATCGATCAGGCCCTGTTCCGCCCGGCCGAGGTCGATATTCTCCTGGGCGATCCCGCCAAGGCTGAGCGCAAGCTGGGCTGGACGCCGACGATTTCCTTGGAAGACATGATCTGCGAGATGGTGGACGCCGACCTCGCACGGTTGACCCAAAAGCACCGTTAAGGAGACGCCCATTCCTCGCTTGGTGGTCATTGGCGCGGGCGGACACGCCAAGGTCGTTGTCGAACTGGCGAGGTCCTGCGGTTTCGAGGTCGTGGGCTGCCTGGACGCGGACGACACGCCGCGCCTCGTCGTCGGCGCGCCTGTGATCGGCAAGGATGACATGGCGGCCTCCTTGCTGTCCGATGGCGTGCGCTTCGCGGCTCTTGGCATCGGAAGAAATCGCGTGCGGGAGCGCATTAGCGTTGAGCTTGAGGCCTTGGGCTTTACCTTGCCTGCCTTGATCAGTCCGAAGGCCGTGGTGTCGCCGTCCGCCGAGGTCGAGCGTGGGGCCATCGTCATGCCTTGCGCGGTCCTGAACGCCGAGTGCCGGATCGGACCGTTCGGCATCGTCAACACGAGTGCGTCCGTCGATCACGACTGCCGCCTCGGCATTGCAGTCCATGTTGCGCCGGGCAGCCGCATCGCCGGCTCCGTCTTCATTGGGGACCGCGCCATGATCGGTGTGGGTTCAGCCGTCGCGCCCGGAGTTACCATCGGCGCCGACGCCACACTGGGCGCTGGCGCCACCGCCATCCACGACATTCCGTCCAATACTATCGCCGTCGGGACCCCCGCGCGCGCAAGAGCAACAAGGTAATATCATGGACCGCATCGCCGTCGCCGTTCCTCGTCTTTCGGACCGCGAGAAAGCCTATGTCAACGAGGCGCTGGACAGCACCTGGATTTCGTCGCGAGGCCCCTTCATCGAGCGTTTCGAGGCGCAAGTCGCCGAGATGGCCGGGACGAAACACGCCATCGCGTGCAATAATGGCACGACGTCGTTGCATCTGGCGATGGTGGGGCTGGATTTGCAGGTGGGCGACGAGGTCATCATGCCCTCGCTGACCTATATCGCTACCGCCAACTGCGTCCGTTACTGCAACGCCACGCCCGTCTTCGTCGATAACGACCCCCGCACCTTCAACATCGACCCCGCCCGGATCGAAGAGGCCATCACGCCCCGGACCAAAGGCATCGTTGTGGTCCACCTCTACGGACAATCGGCCGACATGGGTCCGATCATGGAGATCGCCGACCGCCACGGCCTGTGGGTGATCGAGGACGCAGCGGAAGCGCACGGAGCCCAGTACCGCGGCCGTCCCGTCGGTGGGATCGGTCAATGCGGCAGCTTCAGCTTCTTCGGCAACAAGATCATAACCACCGGCGAAGGCGGGGCGGTCACCACCAATGACGACGCGCTGGCCGCCCGCATGCGCCTGCTACGCAGCCAGGGCATGAGCGCCGAGCGCCGCTACTGGCACCCTATGGTCGGCTTCAACTATCGCATGACCAACCTGACGGCCGCCATTGGCGTGGCGCAGATGGAGCGGATCGCAGACGCCCTGAAACGGCGGGCCGAGATCGCAGCCACCTACGATGACGCGCTGAGCGGGCTGACCGACCTGATCGATCTGCCATTCACGGCGGATGACTGCGTGCATTCCTTCTGGATGTACACGATCCAGCTGAAGCCGAACGGCAAGGTCTCGCGTGACGAAGTGATGGTGAGGCTGGATGCGGACGGCGTCGAGACACGTCCGGTCTTTTATCCGGTGAACGACATGCCGCCCTATTACGATGCGGCCGTGGACGCCCCGAACGCGCGCCACTGCGCCGCCCAAGGCATCAACCTGCCTACCCACGAACTGCTGTCCTCCGACGACATCCTGCGTGTCGCCGAAACGCTCAAGCGCGCGCTGATCGCCTAAATCGTCACCATGTCCTAGAGGTTCAGCAGCGCCGGATCGCCCCCCTGCGCTGCAATATTCACGCTGATCGCCTTCTCCGCCGCGTATCGGATCAGGCTGTTGGGACCGCCCGCCTTCGGGCCGGTGCCCGACAATCCTTCGCCGCCAAAGGGCTGCACGCCGACCACCGCGCCGGTGATCGAGCGGTTGACGTAGACGTTGCCGGCGGGGACCAGGTCGACGACTTCGGCGGCGAAGGCTTCGATGCGGCTGTGGATCCCCAAGGTCAGGCCGTAGCCTCGGGCGGCGAGCTTGCCGGCGACCAACTTCAAGTCGGATGGGGCATAGCGGTAGATGTGCAGGATGGGGCCGAAGACCTCACGCTCCAAGAAGTCGGGCGTCGGGATTTCAGCGATGGTGGGGGCGAACAGGTCGCCCTTTTCGGCGCCCATCGGCAGGGCGGCGCGCGCGACGATCTTCGCTTCCTTCGACAGGCGCTCGACGTGGGCTTCCAGGGCGCGGCGGGATTCGGGATCAATAACGGGGCCGATGTCGGTCTTGGGGTCGGCGGGGTCGGCGACGGTCTGAACCGCGAGCGCGCCCTTCAGGCCCTCGATCAAGGCGTCGGCCGAATCCTTGGGCACATAAAGGATGCGAAGCGCCGAGCAGCGCTGGCCGGCCGAGCCAAAGGCCGACAGGATCACGTCGTCGATGACCTGTTCCTTCAGCGCCGTCGTGTCGATGAACATGCCGTTCAGGCCGCCAGTCTCGGCGATGAAGGGGATGATGGCGCCTGGCCGGGCGGCGATGGATCGGTTGATGGCGGCGGCCGTGTCAGTGCCGCCGGTGAAGGCGAAGCCGTCGATGCCCGGATGGGTGACCAGGGCCGCGCCAACCGTCTCGCCACGCCCGGGAACCAGCGCCAACAGGTCGGGATTCAGGCCGGCCTTGTGATACAGGCGCACGGCCTCGGCGGCGATCAGCGGCGTCTGTTCGGCGGGCTTGGCCAGCACGGCGTTACCGGCGGCGAGCGCTGCGGCGATCTGGCCGGTGAAGATGGCAAGGGGGAAATTCCACGGCGAGATGCAGGCGAAGACGCCCCGTCCATGCAGCAACAGCTGGTTGGTCTCGCCGGTCGGGCCCTTCAGCGTTTCAGGGGCGGTGAAGTCGCGCTCGGCCAGCAGGGCGTAATAGCGGCAGAAGTCGGCGGCCTCGCGCACCTCGGCGACGCCGTCGTTCAGGGTCTTGCCCGCTTCGCGGCTGAGCAGGGCGACCAGCCGGTCCAGATCGGCCTCCAGCGCATCGGCCATGGCGCGCAAGACGATCGCGCGCTTGGCGCCGCCCTGGCGGTCCCATCTGACCTGAGCCTCCGCGGCGGCATGGACGGCGGCGTCGATGTCAGCCGCCTCGGCTTCCGAGACATGGCCCAGCACCTGCGATCGATCGAAGGGATTGGTCACGTCCTGAGCGTTGAGGCCGGCGCGCAGCTTACCGCCGATGATCGGACCGCTGGTCAACTTCTCGCGGTCGACCAGTTCCAGCGCCTTGGCGTGGGCTTCACGGTCGGCGGCCTGAGAGTAATCGCGGCCGAGGGAGTTCTGACGATCGCCGTACATGTCTTTCGGAACCGGAATTTTGGGGTGACGGTCGGGCGCCTGCTCGACCAGGGAAATGGGATCGGCCGCGACGGCCGAGGCAGGCACGCGCTCGTCCAGAAGGGCGTGGACGAAGGAGGAGTTGGCGCCGTTTTCTAGTAGACGCCGCACCAGATAGGGCAGCAACTCCTCGTGTCCGCCGACAGGGGCGTAGGCGCGCACGATGACGGTCTCGTCGGCCCATGCCTCGTGCGCCGCGTCATAAAGCGCCTCGCCCATGCCGTGCAGACGCTGATGCTCGACCGTGACGCCGTGATCGCGGGCCATACGCCGCACGGCCGCCAGGGTGTGGGCGTTGTGGCTAGCGAACTGGGAATAGAGGACCGGCGCGGCCTCGATCATGGCCTTGGCGCAGACCAGGTAGTTCAGATCGGTCGCCGCCTTTGTCGTATAGACGGGATAGTCGGTGCGGCCGAACACCTGAGCGCGCTTGATCTCGGTGTCCCAATAGGCGCCCTTGACCAGGCGCACCATCAGACGACGGCCCGAGCGGCGAGCAAGGTCGGCGACGCGTTCGATCGTCTCAAAACCACGTTTCTGATAGGCTTGAACCGCCAGACCGAGGCCTGTCCAGCCGCCCAGCGAAGGCTCGTGCGCCAGCCGGTCCAGCAGCTTGAGCGACAGGGCCAAACGGTCCGCCTCCTCGGCGTCCATCGTATAGTTGATGTCGTATTTGGCCGCGATCTGGGCCAGGCGCAGGATGCGGGGATACAGGGTCGCCCAGACGTCATCCTCGTGCGTCGCCTCATAGCGGGGCGACAGGGCCGACAGTTTCACCGAGACGCCGTGGCCGTGTTCAGGTCCCTGGCTCTTCGACGTCTTGCCCACCGCCTCGATGGCGTCGGCGTAGATTTTCTCATAGCGGTCCGCGTCAGCCATGGTCCGGGCGCCCTCGCCCAGCATGTCGAAGCTGCACAGCCAGCCTTCCTTGTTCGACCGCTTCAGCGCGCCCTGGATGGTGCGGCCGACGACGAACTGCTCGCCCATGATCTTGACGGCGGTGGCCACGGCCTGACGGATGACCGGCTCACCCAATCGGCCGGCGATCCGCTTCAGGAAACCGGGCAGGTCGGTGCGCGCTTCGTCATCCACATCGACCAGCTTGCCGGTCAGCATCAGACCCCAGGTCGAAGCGTTGACGAACAGGCTGTCCGACTGACCTAGGTGGGCGGCCCAGTCGGCCGAGCCGATCTTCTCGGCGATCAGGCGATCACGGGTGTCCTCGTCCGGCACGCGCAGCAGGGCCTCGGCCAGGCACATCAGGGCCAGACCTTCGCGGGTGCCCAGCGAGAATTGTTGCAAGAAGCTTTCGACGACCCCCTGTTTTTTCTGGCTGCGGCGGGCGTGTTCAACCAGGGCCGTCGCCTCGGCAACCACATCGGCCCGTTCGGTTGCATCCAGGGGCATGCGCGCCAGATTGGCGGCGACGGCCTCACGCTCGTCGCGGAACTTATGTGCATCCAGACCGTCCCAGGCGGCCAGGCTCGAAGGCATGAAGGCGGGCGTGGTCATCGGCGACAAATCCTGTGGATTTCAGCCGTATATGCCGGAGTTCATTGAAGGTGCTTCGTATGATATGAACTGATGCCGAAGATCGTTCGGTGCAGTCTCGTGATTTCCGATGATCGATATCGACGCCGTTGACCGCCGCATTCTGCGGGTGCTTCAGACCGACGCCCGCATCTCCAACGCCGAGCTGGCGCGACGCTGCAACCTGTCGCCCGCCGCCTGTTTCGAACGGGTCAAACGGCTGCGGGAAAAGAAGATTATCACCGGCTACGCGGCCATGATCGACCCGGCCCAGGTCGGCCGAGACCTGCTGATCTTCGTCGAGGTCCTGCTAGACCGCACCACCGGCGACGTCTTCGAAGCCTTCGCCGCCGCCGTTCGCAGTCAGCCGGAGGTGCTGGAGTGCCACATGGTCGCCGGCGGCTTCGACTATCTGATTAAAGCCCGCGTCGGCGACATGGACGCCTACCGCGCCTTCCTGGGCGACGTTCTGGTGCGGATGCCGGGCGTGCGGGAAACGCGGACTTATGCGGTGCTGGAAGAGGTCAAATCGACGACAGTTCTGCCGCTGTGACTGGAAGCGTCAAACCAAGTGACGGGTCGCACAACTCTGGCGCATTCAATAGGTGACGCGACAGCAAAGCTCGCGTAGTAGGCGGTTCGGTCAAGAAATGGCAGCTTTAAGAATATGGCAACGCTTTACCCGGTCATCATGTGCGGCGGTTCAGGTACACGGTTGTGGCCAGCGTCACGGCCTTCCCTGCCGAAGCAATTCATCCCGCTGGCGGGAAACCGGTCACTGTTTCAAGAGACGGCCGAACGCGTGATGTCTTTGGCGGCGGGCGCTGACCTCATCGTCGTCGCTGGGCTATCGCATCGCGATGCCATTCAGTCCCAACTTGACGAGATCGGGATATCGGCAATCGTAATCTTGGAACCTGAAGGTCGGGATTCTGCAGCCGCTATGGCCGCTGCCGCCCTGTGGACGGCCCGCAGGGATCCTGACGCGATCAACCTGTTTGTCGCTTCTGATCACCATATCCCCCACGGAGAAGATTTCAGGGACGCGGTTCGCGAAGCCGTTGTCGGCGCTGAGAACGGACGTATCGTCACTTTGGGCGTCGTGCCGACCGAACCGTCGTCGGCCTACGGATATATTGCGCCAGAGGGCCCTGGCTTGTCGGCAGTCGCCGCTTTTGTTGAAAAGCCCGATGCTACGACGGCGCAGCGCTATATCTCCGAGGGGTATCTCTGGAACAGCGGCAACTTTATTGTCCAGTCCAAGGTCCTCGTTCAAGAAATAACAGAGCGCGCCGCCGCCGTTGCGGAAGCCGTAGAGGGCGCGTTGGAAAGCGCCGTGCAGGATGACGCATGCATCCTGCTGGGCTCGGAGTTCAAACTGGCTCCGAAAATCTCGATAGATTATGCGGTAATGGAAAAAACCAGTCTCGCTGCGGTGCTGCCGGTACGTTTCGCTTGGACTGACCTCGGCGCTTGGGATTCCGTGCACGCCTCGGGCGAGGGCAATGTCGGCCTGCATGTCTTGGAGGACTCAGAGGCCTGTCTGATCAGAGCCTGCGATGGCGTAATGGTCGCCGCAATTGGCTTGCGGGACGTCGGAATTGTCGTAGAGCGCGATGCGGTCCTGGTGACCGATCTGAGAAAAAGCCAAGATGTGAAGAAGGTTGTTGATCGCCTTCGAAACCTCTCTCCTCAACATTTGGACTTTCCGCCCCTTCCGGAGCCGGAAGGATTGAAGGACGGTGCGGTCAGGTTGACAAACTGGTTGCGGCAGGCCGCGCTGCCGGTTTGGTCCGGTTTGGGCCAAGATGCTACGGGGGCTTTTGAAGAAGTTCTGGCGCTCGACGGCCGCCACGTCTCGGCGCCGCGCCGCGCCCGTGTACAGGCGAGGCAGTTGCAGGTCTATGCAGAAGCAGGATTGCAGGGCTGGCAGGGCCCGTGGAAGGTGGTGATTTCAAAGGGTCTTGAGCGGCTTAGGTCACTCTACCTGCGCCCTGACGGGCTGATGCGGACGCTTCTTGCAGCCGACGGCTCGCCGATGGACGAGACCGCGATGGTTTATGATCAAGCGTTCCTGATCTTCGCTCTCGCACGCGCGTCGGTCGCAACCGGCGACCCTGCGCTGGAAGTCGATGCGGCTGCCGTCAGAGAGGAAATACTTAAGCGGGCGGATGCTGTCGGCGGCGTAATGGAAAGCGGGGCCCACCCTTATCAATCAAACGCGCACATGCATCTGTTGGAGTCCGCGCTCGCCTGGGAAGAAGCAAACGGCGACGCGGCATGGGGGCGTCTCGCTGACCGCATCGTAGACCTCGCTCGAACCCGATTCATTGATCCCCAGTCCGGATACCTGCTGGAATTCTTCCAGAAGGACTGGTCTCCGGCTGCAGGAGAAGACGGGCGCTTGGTCGAGCCGGGACATCAGTTTGAGTGGGCTTGGCTATTTGCACGGCATGGCCGCAACAGGCGCGATGAATCCGTCATTGCGGACGCCTGGAGACTTTATGAAGCGGGCCTGAAGGGTATCGACAGGAAGCGCAATATCGCCATAGACGCCATGAACACCGACGGAAGCGTAAGGAGCGGCAGATCCAGGCTCTGGCCCCAAACCGAATGGCTCAAGGCCTCTCTTATACTGGCGTCGTTAAGTGACGACGGCAGACGCGTTCAATGTTTGGAACAGGCCGCCAATGCGCAGCGCGCGCTTTGGAAATATCTCACGCCGCAAGGACTTTGGCACGACAAGCTCCTTGCCACTGGCGAGTTCATCGACGAGCCGGCTCCTGCCAGTTCCTTCTATCACATCATGGCCGCTTACGTTCAGGCGAAAGAAACCCTGACCGTAATGGAGCCTGATATAGCTCCGCCCTTGAGGCTGCTATAGGAGCCTTAGACATCGGAGATTGTCTCGCCTTCGTCATTCGAACCGTCTAGAAGTTCCACCCTTACTCAACGGCTCAGGGTCCGCCCGCCTCAATGCGCATCGTTCTGGCCACCGACGCCTGGGAACCTCAGGTCAATGGCGTCGTCCGCACCCTGACGCGCACCGTCGCGGAATGCCGCGGCATGGGCCATGAGGTCGAGGTCATCGAACCCAGCCTGTTCAAGACCATCCCCTGCCCCACCTATCCGGAAATCCGGCTGGCGCTCGGAGCCGAGGAAGAAATCCGCGAGATGCTGCGGGCCTTTGAACCCGAGGCCGTCCATATCGCAACCGAGGGACCAATCGGCATCGCCACGCGCCGCATCTGCGTCGAGTGGAAGCTGCCGTTTACGACAAGCTACCACACAAAATTCCCCGAATACGTCTCGGCCCGTTTCCCGATCCCGGTCCAGGTCGGCTACGCCTATATGAAATGGTTCCACAAGCCGTCCGGACGGCTGATGGTGGCGACGCCGACCCTGCGCGGCGAGCTGGTCGAGCATGGCTTCAAGAATGTCTCGCCATGGTCGCGGGGCGTGGACACGGATGTGTTCAATCCCGACCTGGAGCGCATCTACCACGAACTCGGCGGCAAGAACTGGCCGCGGCCCTTCTTCCTGAACGTCGGTCGCGTGGCGGTTGAGAAGAACATCGAATCCTTCCTTCAGCTCGACCTACCCGGCACCAAGATTGTGGTCGGCGACGGCCCCGCCCGCGCGGAGCTGCAGGAGAAATATCCAGAGGCGAAGTTTCTGGGCGCCCGGTTCGGCGACGATCTGGCCCGCTGCTTCCGCGACGCCGACGTCTTCGTCTTCCCCAGCTGGACCGACACATTCGGCCTAGTGATCCTGGAAGCCATGGCTGCCGGCACGCCGGTCGCCGCCTATCCGGCCCACGGCCCGATCGACATCATTCCCGGCTCGAACGCCGGGGCGATCAACAGGGATCTCAGGACCGCCTGCCTGGAGTGTCTCGACCTCGACCGCAAAGCCGTCCGAGCTTATGCGGAGAAGTTCAGCTGGCGTGCCTCAGCCGAGCAGTTCGTCGAAAACCTGCAACCCTATCCCGAACCCGAACGCGGTCGCTTCTGGCGCCGCCTGCGCCGCATCGCCCGCATCCGCAATCGCGCCGCAGCCTGATCGGCCGGCAATCCAACCGAGACAACCAAGGACTACAACCATGCTCAAGCCCCGTCAGGACCTGAAGCCGAACACGGCCGCTTATGAAACCCAGGCCTTGGTCAAGCCGACCGGGTTCCGCGAATATGACGCGCGCTGGATCCTGGAAAAGGAGATCAACCTTCTCGGCATTCAAGCGCTGGGCCTTGGCCTGGCCACCTATGTCCATGAAATCGGCATCGCGCCCAAGATCGTCACCGGCCATGACTTTCGTGGCTACAGCCTCAGCGTCAAACAGGCCCTGATACTCGGGCTGCTGGAAGGCGGGATGGAGGTTCTGGATGTCGGCCTGGCCTTGTCGCCCATGGCCTATTTCGGCCAGTTCGAACTGGATGCGCCGTGCGTCGCCATGGTCACCGCCAGCCACAACGAGAATGGCTGGACCGGGGTGAAAATGGGGGCGAACAAGCCCCTGACCTTCGGCCCCGACGAGATGGGCCGCCTGAAAGAAATCGTGCTGAACGGCGAGGGCGTGGCCCGCCCCGGCGGCAAGCTGGTGCGCGTCGAAGACTTCCGCGAAACCTATGTCGCCGACGTGGCCTCAAAGGTACAGATCAAGCGACCGCTGAAGGTCGTCTGCGCCTGCGGCAACGGCACAGCCGGCGCCTTCGCCCCCGACGCCCTGCGCCGGATGGGCGTCGAGGTGATCGAGATGGACACCGACCTCGACTATACCTTCCCGAAATACAATCCGAACCCGGAAGATCACGCCATGCTGGTGCAGATGGCCCAGCGCGTCCGTGAGACGGGCGCCGATCTGGCCCTTGGCTTCGACGGCGACGGCGACCGTTGCGGCGTTGTGGACGATACGGGCGAGGAAATCTTCGCCGACAAGATCGGCCTGATGCTGGCCCGCGACCTGTCCAAGGTCTATCCGGACAGCACCTTTGTGGTCGATGTGAAGTCGACGGGCCTCTACAAGACCGATGCGGTGCTGAAGGCGAACGGCGCCGAGGTCGTCTACTGGAAGACCGGCCACTCCTACATCAAGCGCAAGACCGCCGAACTGGGCGCCTTGGCCGGGTTCGAGAAATCGGGCCACTTCTTCATGGCCGGCGATCTGGGCCACGGCTACGACGACGGCCTGGTCGCGGCGGGCGCCGTTCTGGCCATGCTGGATCGCAATCCGGACAAAAAGCTCAGTGAACTGAAGACTGCGCTGCCGGACGCCTGGACCAGCCTGACCATGTCGCCCCATTGCGACGACGAACTGAAGTACGGCGTGCTGGATCGGATCGTGAAGGAGTACGCCGACCTGGCGGCCTCGGGGGGCGAAATCCTCGGCCGCAAGATCGTCGAGGCCATCACCGTCAACGGCGTGCGGGTGCATCTGGACGACGGTTCGTGGGTGCTGGTCCGCGCCTCGTCCAACAAGCCGGAACTGGTCGTGGTGGTCGAGAGCATGAGGTCCGAGGACGACATGCGCGATCTGTTCCGTAAGGAGATCAAGCCGCGCCTGGCCGCCTATCCCGAAATCGGCGCGTTCAACCAGGAAATCTGATAACGATCAGCTCTCTATGCGACCGGACGCTGAACCAATCGGCGTCCCGGTCGCTTCCTCCCAAACCTCAAGGCGGGAGGACGGATTGCCACGTTATTTTTTCCACACGCAGAACGGCGACTGCGTTCGCGACGACCAGGGCGAAGAGCTGAAGGGCGTGGACGCCGCGCGCGAGGAGGCGGTGGCGGTGCTGGGCGAAATCCTGCGCTATCGCGGGGCCTCCTTCTGGGAGACGCGCGCCTTCAGCGTAATCGTGACGGATGACGACGGCGAGACGGTGGTCAGCATCACCGCTTCGGCGTCGAACGATGCGCCGGACGGTTGGACCCTGTCGGATGGACTTCAGTGACCGCTGCCAGACAAGCCCCACGCGTCAGCACCCTGGTCGACAAACTGTCACTGCGCGACCGGGTGTCGGCCGAGGAGATCGCCGCCCTCGAGGCCGTCCTGGAGGCGCCCAAGACCATCGCCGCCGGCGCAGACATCGTGCGCGAACACACCCGACCGATGCACAGCACCCTGCTGATCTCCGGCTTCTCCGCACGCTATTCGACGCTGGAGGACGGGGCGCGGCAGATCACCGAGATCAATGTGTCCGGCGACTTCATCGACCTGCATAGCCTCCTGATGAAACAGATGGATCATGGCGTCGTGGCCCTGAGCGACTGCGTGATCGCCGAGGCGCCGCACACCGGCCTGATCGACATCACCGAACGCCATCCGCATCTGGCGCGCCTGTTGTGGCTGGACACCATCATCGATGCGGCCATCCATCGCCAGTGGCTGGTGGCCATGGGGCGGCGCAGCGGTTTGGGCCATCTGGCGCATCTGGTGTGCGAGCTCTATCTGCGCCTGCAGGCGGTCGGTCAGACCGGCGAGATGAGGTTCGACCTGCCCCTGACGCAAAGCGTGCTGGGCGATGCGCTGGGTCTATCGTCGGTTCATGTCAGCCGCCTGATCAGCGAACTGAAGGGCGAAGGCCTGGTGAACTGGTCGGGGGGGAGGATCGAAATCTTGGATTGGCGACGCCTGGCCGAGATCGCCGAGTTCGACCCCACCTATCTGCGGCTGCAGAGCGAGCCGGTCTGACCGCTTAACCCATGTTATGGCCGGGCGGGTCGAGCGGCGCTTAAGAGGCCGCATGCCTCAATCGACCCTTGCGCCCACTTTGTTGTCGCTGCTGGCGGTTCAGGGCGTGGATGCGGGCGATGCGATCCCGGCTCAGGCCGGCCAACGCACCGTCGCCGGGCGAAACGGCGAACGGCTCGTCACCTTGATCCTCGATGGGATTTTGGCGCGGTTGGGCGCAGACCTGCGACTGTGTCGGGGTTTGGCCGGCGTCGGCGACCTGATCAACCTCGACGCCGCGACGGAAGAGGCGGAGGACGAGACCGCCCTGTGGCTGACGCCAGGCCGGTTCGTGTCCGTGCCGGCGGCCGTGCTGATCCGGCATATCGATCCCGACGTTCTGACCGCGACAGCCCTCGCCGATCTGCGCGCCCGCAACGCCGCGCTGCAGACGCAACTGACCCTCCATGCGACGCTGAAGGTCGCTCAGCGGCTGGCCGCCCTGCTGCTCGACGTCACGACGCAAGGCGGTGTCGATCAGGTGTCCCTGCGCCAAAGCGATCTGGCGGGCCTGATGGCCGTCCGCCGCGCCAGCATTTCGGTCGCCTCGACGGAGTTGTGCGTCGCCGGCGCGATCCGACTGCGGCGCGGCGCGATCCAGATCATCGACCCTGACGCCCTACGCCGACTGGCGGGAGAACCTCACTCGACGGTGACGGACTTGGCCAGGTTGCGGGGCTGATCGACGTCGGTGCCCTTCTGAACGGCGGTGTAATAGGCCAGCAGTTGCACCGGCACCGCATAGACCAGCGGCGCGATCAGCGGGTGGCAGTCGGGGGCGTCGATGCGGCTGATGCCGGCGCCGTGCGGATCGGGAGCGTTGACCGGCGCGATCATGATGACCGGGCCGCCCCGCGCGGCGACTTCCTGCAGGTTCGAGGCGGTCTTTTCGAACACGTCGTCCAGCGGGGCCAGGGCGATGGTCGGGGTCGCCTCGTCGATCAGGGCGATGGGGCCGTGCTTCAGTTCGCCGGCGGCATAGCCTTCGGCGTGGATATAGCTGATCTCCTTAAGCTTCAGCGCGCCTTCCATGGCCAAGGGGAACATGGCGCCCCGCCCCAGGAACAGCACGTCGTCGGCCTTGGACAGGTCCTGAACCACGGCCCGGATGCTGTCGCCCATGGTCAGGGCTTCGGCGATCAGGCGCGGGCTCTCGAACAGGGCCTTGACCAGTTCGGCCTCCTGCTCTGCGTCGATCCGGCCGCGCGCCACGCCCGCCGCGACGGCGAGGGCCAGCAGGGCGGCGACCTGGGCGGTGAAGGCCTTGGTCGAGGCCACGCCGATCTCGGGTCCGGCGTGGGTGGGCCACAGCACCGCCGCCTCGCGCGCCATGGACGAGGAATGGACGTTCACCACGGCGGCGGTCTGCAACCCTTGCGCCTTGCACCAGGTCAGGCTGGCCAGGGTGTCGGCCGTCTCGCCCGACTGGCTGACGGCGACCGCCACGGTGCGGGGCGACACGGCGGGCGAGCGGTAGCGGAACTCCGATGCGATCTCGACGTCGCAGGGCAGGCCTGCCAGCTTCTCGAACGCATAGCGGCCGATCTGACCAGCGTAGGAGGCGGTGCCGCAGGCCACGATCTGTATGCGGTCGACGGCGGCGAAATCCACGCCCTGAGGCTTGGCCTTGCCGCTCACCAAATCCAGATATTCCGACAGGGTGTGCTGGACGCTGTCGGGCTGCTCATGGATTTCCTTTTCCATGAAGTGGCGATACTCGCCCTTCTCGACCAGGGCCGAGGAGGCCGAGACCTGAACCACCGCCCGCTCGACCGGCTGGCCCGTCATGTCGAACATCTGGGCGCCGCGATGGGTCACGGCGACATAGTCGCCCTCTTCCAGATAGGAGATCTTCTGGGTGAAGGGGCCGACCGCCAGGGCGTCGGAGCCCAGATACATCTCGTCTTCGCCCCAACCGACGACCAGCGGGCTGCCGCGCCGGGCGCCCAGAATGAGGTCGTTCTCGCCGTCGATCAGAACCGCCAGCGCATAGGCGCCGGTCAGCCGGTCCAGCGTGGCCTTGAACGCCTCCAGCGGGGGCCGGCCGGTTTGCAGTTCGGCGTCCAGCAGGTGGGCGATGACCTCGGTGTCGGTCTGGCTCTCGAAGACGTGCCCCTCGGCGGCCAGTTCGGCCTTCAACTCGGCGAAGTTCTCGATGATGCCGTTGTGGACCAGCGTCACCAGACCGGCCTTGTGCGGGTGGGCGTTGGCGGTCGTGGGCGCGCCGTGCGTGGCCCAACGGGTATGGCCGATGCCGACCGTGGCCTTCATCGGATCCTCGGCCAGCACGGCCTCCAGATTGCGGATCTTGCCCTGGGCGCGGCGGCGCTCGACATGGCCGTCGACCACGGCGGCGACGCCGGCGGAGTCATAGCCCCGGTATTCCAGCCGCTTCAGACTGTCGATTAGACGGGGAACGACGGGACCGTTTCCCGTGACGCCGATGATGCCGCACATACGAACGCTCCGCCAAGGGAAGAAAAAGGCCGCTTTGCACTGGCGGCGAACTGGGATTAAGCCGTGGGTCTTGCCCCTTGGGCCGTCTAGGCAATCCCAAAGCCGGCCGCACTAAACAAGGGGTTTCGGATCGTTACCCGATACGTGAAGGACCATGCCTTGGGCGACAGAAAATACTTCGGCACCGACGGGATTCGTGGGCGGGCCAACACCTATCCGATGACGGCCGAAGTCGCCCTGCGCGTCGGCCTGGCCGCCGGCAAGCTGTTCCGCACCGGCGACGACCGGCGCCATCTGGTGGTGATCGGCAAGGACACCCGCCTGTCGGGCTATACGATCGAGCCGGCCCTGGTCGCCGGATTCGCCTCGGTCGGCATGGACGTGCGCACCTTCGGGCCGGTGCCGACGCCGGGCGTGGCCATGCTCACCCGCTCGATGCGCGCCGATCTGGGCGTGATGATCTCGGCCTCGCACAACGACTATGCCGACAACGGCATCAAGCTGTTCGGGCCGGACGGCTATAAGCTGTCCGACGAGATCGAGCTGAAGATCGAGGCCATGATGGACCAGGGCCTGGACCAGGGTCTGGCGCCGTCCAACAAACTGGGCCGCGTCAAGCGGATCGACGACGCTCAGGCCCGCTATATCGAGATCGCCAAACAGGCCTTTCCCAAACGGCTCAGCCTGAAGGGGCTGCGGATCGCCGTCGATTGCGCCAATGGCGCGGGCTACAAGGTCGCGCCCACCACCCTGTTCGAACTGGGCGCCGAGGTCTTCTCCGTGGGCGTGGAGCCTAACGGAACCAACATCAACGCCGAATGCGGCTCGACCCACCCCGAGACCCTGTCGGCGGCGGTCAAACGCTACCGCGCCGACATCGGCATCGCCCTGGACGGCGACGCCGACCGGCTGATCGTCTGCGACGAAAAGGGACAGGTGGTGGACGGCGACCAGATCATGGCCCTGGTCGGCCTGGACTGGGCCAGGCGCGGCATTCTGACCGGCGGCGGGATCGTCGCCACCGTCATGTCGAACCTGGGGCTAGAGCGCCGGCTGAAATCCAAGGGCCTGACGCTCGAGCGGACCAAGGTCGGCGACCGCTACGTCATGGAGCGGATGCGAGAGGGCGGTTTCAACATCGGCGGCGAACAGTCGGGCCACATCATCCTGCACGACCACGCCACGACGGGCGACGGCCTGATGGCGGCGCTGCAGGTGCTGGCCGTCCTGGTCGAATCCGCCAAGCCGATGAGCGAACTCGCCCGCCAATTCGACCCCGTGCCGCAACTGCTGGAAAACGTCCGCTTCACCGCCGACAAGCCGCTCGAGACCGATAAGGTCAAGGCCGCCATCGCCGAGGCCGAAGCGGCGTTGAACGGTCAGGGACGGCTGCTGGTGCGTCCCTCGGGCACCGAAAAACTGATCCGCGTTATGGCCGAGGGCGACGATGAGGCGCTGGTGAGACGCGTGGTGTCTGAAGTCGCCGCAGCTGTGAAGACAGCAGGCTGAGACCCGCAATACAATATACGCACCTGTGTGGGGTGTGTGTGCAACTTCACGGTTCACAGCGGCTGCGTTTTCGATAGAATCACTCAATGCGATCCGATCTGGAACATTTGCCGGAGCGTCAGCAGCGTGAACTTCAACGCATTCGCGACATCCTGCTTGCCGGATTTGAGGCGGCTAGGACAAGCGGTGGCGGTGCCAACTCAGGTTGGCGACGCGGCGGCCAGATCCTCAAGATCATCCTGTTCGGATCGTACGCCCGGGCGGATTGGGTCGATGAGCCTGAGAACGGCTACCTCTCGGACTTCGACCTCCTGATCGTGGTGAACCACGAGAAGCTAACAAACATCGCTGACTACTGGTGGAATTCTGAGGATGAGATCCTTCGTGACCCGGCCATCGGTCGCACCGTCAATCTGATCGTCCATGATCTTCAAGACGTGGACGATGCCCTGCGGCGGGGAGAGTACTTCTGGACCGATATCGTCCGCGACGGCATCGCTCTGTACGAGACTCCCGGCCATCCATTCATGACACCGCAACCAATGACAGCGGCCGACGCCGTAGTGATTGCTGAGCGCGAGATGAATCGTTGGCTGAAAGCCGTCGAGCGTTTCCTGAAGCTTGCGAACATCGCGTCTGCTGAAAGCGCAGACGATCCAGACTGGCGGAAGAATGCGGCCTTCAACCTCCACCAAGCGGTCGAAGCGGCATACGCCTGCGTCCTCCTCGTCCACACCTTCTATTTCCCGCGCTCGCACAACATCAAGTTCCTCCGCTCGCTGGCCGAAGACGTAAACACCAGCCTAGTCGAGGCCTGGCCGCGTGAAAGCCGCTTCGATCGTCGCCGGTTCGAACTGCTGAAACGCGCCTATGTCGAGGCGCGCTACAGCGATCAGTATGATGCCTCGGCCGAGGATTTGGACTGGCTAATGGCTAGGGCGAGGCACCTGCGTGATCGCGTCACAGAAACAAGTCGGGCGCGCGTCGAGGACCTTCGGGTGAAAGCGGCAAGCTCAAATTAGGTCGCAGCCTTGGAAGCCAGAGATGCAATTGCGGAAGTCGAATACGAAGACCGTCTTCTAAACCGAAAGGAAGCGTCACGTGAACTCGCCGCCCTGGGCATCCAACTCGCGCCGTCGACTTTAGCAAAAATGCTTTGCCTTGGTTTGGATGGTCCGCCTTACATCCACATTCGTAAGCGACCTTATTATCCCAGGCTTCAACTGCGAGATTGGGCCAGGCTTCAGGTCAGCGAGGTGCGTTACTCATCGCGAGAGCTTCGCACCCCCCAGAAGGGCAGGGCCTAGATGGACAGCGCGGCGCTGACTGTACGCCCTTTGAAGGGTGTATATAAGCTTGGCAAGCGAGGGCCACGGAAGCCTGCGTATCTCGTTGGGTCAAGGCCTGGGGCATATTGCATCGCCGCCCGCCCCTGCCGACTGCAACTTGAACAGAAGCCTCCCAGAAGGGATCGCAAGTTGTCGTTTATGGGTTCGTCCGGATAAGCTATCATCCAGATGCCCGGGCGGCCCCCACGCATGTCCAGGCTTCGGCTAAAGGCGGCGGCGCGTGGCTCAACCATGTTCTCAACGCCCGGCGCATGACCAAGACGCAAGCGAAGGTCGAGCAGGTATCGCGCCACACTTGCCAACGGCGAGTGAATGATTCATCCTGGAGATGCGTCGCAGAGCGGCGTCGAGGCGTGAGAACCTCGGTTGAGAACAATCCGCAGCCTGCGCTTGTACGTCCATGGGGGCTGCAGCGCGCCGCGTCCTTTGCGCTTGCCTCGACCTTGGCTCGAATCCGTCAATTCAGACGGGCGGTCTCGCTGGTCGGAGGCGAACTCGTGACGTCTGGTGGTCGACAGTCAAAAGCCGTGCCGGCGCTTTCTACCGGGAGCGACGCCGAGACCCTGTTTGCTACCCACGGCGCATGGTTGCTCGGCTCGTTGCGACATCGGTATGGCACCGACCTCGCCGAAGACCTCCTTCAGGACACCTATTCTAATATCCTGCGACAGAAGCGTCCTGTCGAAATCCGTAAACCAAAGGCCTTTCTGCTCCAGGTCGCCCGCAATCTGTTCTTGAGCCGTTACCGCCGCGATCGCCGGCGAGAAGAACTGGACGCATGGCAGTCACTCCCCGCCAACCAAGCCGCGGCACAGGATGCATCCCTGCTCCTCAAGGAAATTGTGCTGGGCCTTCCGAAACCGCTTCGCGACGTCTTCTTGCTCAGCCGTTTCGGCGGCATGACCAACCAGGAAATCGCCAATCATCTCGGCATCCGGCTGAAAACAGTCGAATGGCGGATGACCAAGGCTCTTGCCCAATGTGCGGCACAGCTGCGGGATTGAGGCGGGAGATCGAGGTTCCCCCCGCCGTGCACTTGGACTTCGCGAGCGCGTCCCGAAGCTGACGATAGGAACTCAACCTGGGCCCCACGGATCCCGAGTAAGTAGGCTAAAGCTCCAGTCCCAAACCCCGGCCCCGCTCTCCGAATCGAAACTCCACACGCCCCGCCTGCAGAACCGCGGTGAGACCTTGGCCACGGCAGGCCTCCAAACCGGCGCGCCACGGCGCTAGCGTTACGACAGAGCGGCTTTCGACCGCCGCATAGGTTCGAGCGCCCATGTGAACTCTATCGTTGTAGACGCCTGAGAAGGGCTGTCCCTCCACGGCCTTTACGACCAACTTCTCGTCCTTCCCAAGCCTCTTGAACTGCGCCTCGATCTCCATTTTCCAGAGGGCAAGCATGTCCTTATCGATCAGCTTTGAGCCATCGCCGATCCCCCACCCCTTGCGAGCCTCCGCCCGTTCCTGTCCTAACCTTCTGGCTTCATCCGCCATAGACCCCAAGCCGGGATCAGGCTCGAGGCCGCCGGCGACCCGGTCCAGCCAAGTGACGCCCTGCGCTTCGGTCTGGAGGTGTAGAGGCCTGACGTCGAGCACGCGGACTTCCACATCGGCAGGACCATGTCGCGCCTGATCCGCTGCCAACGCCCGCGAGACGTAGTCGGGTGGAATGGCGAACCGGCCGTCGCCCCGAGGCTCGACCGCGCCTTCGCGGCGCATGGCTTCGAGCCGTCGAAGATGGCGCTCGATGAAAACAGGCCGATCTTCGGGCCGGACCACGAGATGATCAGCCTTAGAGTAAACGCCATTCCTCAGTTGCGCGATCTGAGCGATGGTCCGGTCTGAAGCCCTCGCCCTCCACGGCCTTCCCCGCAGTTCGATAAGGGCCCGCTCGGGTACGCGATCCAGGATCATAACGCGATCCAATGACGCCAGCCGGACATGCCCCAGACGACCATCCATGGTCTTAAGCACGAGCAACTGGGCCGCCTTCTTGAGCCACTTGAGCGGCTGAACGCCGGCGTAAGCGCCAACGATCACCTCGCCTTCCGAGAGGCTCAGCGGTTCAAGGCGATGCGTCTGCCCGCCCCAGAAGCCGCCCCATATGGCGCGCGTTGCGGCGGCTTCACGCGCCTCCTGTTCGCCGACACTTCGCAGGATATGGCGCAGATTTTCGGGAAGAGTCCAACGGCCTTGGCTGTCTTGGGTAGCCCATCCGCGACGCTCAAGATGGACCAGGCGGCGCTGTGCGTTGGCGCGTTCTCCGCTGTCCAGACCCTCGAGGTTGATCCATCCGTCGTCATGCCGTCGCAGAAGCGTGTCGTCCATCGCAGTCAGCCGGTCCGCCGTCAGATCGCGGGAGGAAGCCGTCCGGTCGGACCTCGGGCCCAGGATCTCGGTTGCCAGGGCTTCGCACCGGCCGCGCAGCCCATGCGCCGCATAACCGCGGTTGAAGACAAGGTCGCGCCCATCGTCCCGCACACCGCGTAGGATGATGTGGAGATGGGGACGTCCGGTGTCGAAGTGCGCAACGGCAAGCCATTCGAGCGGCGTGCCGGTGTCGATCTCAATCTGCTTCATCATCCGCCGTGCGAACGACCTGACGTCCGCGAGCTCTTGTCCATCCTCCGGATTCACGACAATCCGATAATGACGGCGGTCGTCGGCCCACCGATCGACCTGCGCCCTAGCGTCAGGCCGGTCCTCCAGCGGCCCGAAGAAAGCGGCTCTCGCCCCGTCCTCGCCCGCGCCCTCCCGTCCGAAATACCGCATGCAGGCTTTCAACGACGCGCGCGCGTTCGGCGTCTTCATAACAACCTTGACCCTGACGAAGACACGTCGTGACGGCCCGGCGCCCCGGAAGGCCGGCCGGACCCGCTTGGCGACCGTCCTGGCGGCAAAGTGTCGTGTCCGCGCTCTGGAGGGCATCGACGCTGTCGCGCGTCCGAGGAGGAGACCAGTCCCGTGGGGATAGTGATCTCGGTGCGCCGTCATTGACGGACGGAATGGGAAATCGTCTGAATCGTGAGGCTTGGCCATGGGGAACCGTCGTCATCGACCGGCTTGTCCGCAAACCGCCCACCGGTCGCCGAGCAGGTTTGCGAATAAAATCGCGCCTGTCCCGTTTTGAGTTGTTCCGTCCGATTGACGGCGTTTGATCAGCTTTGATCCGGGTGCATCACGATCCATCGTGTCCGCGGAAAGGACCTGAGTGCTTCTGATAACCGCCCATTACATCCTCTTCGCCGCCGCACGTCAGCCCGCCAGTACGAGCCCGTGCCCCAAAAGCGGGAGAACATGCGCTTCACCGCCGACAAGCCGCTGGAGACTGACACGGTCAAGGCCGCCATCGCCGATGGCCGAAGCGGCCCTGAGCGGTCAGGGACGTCTCCTGGTGCGTCCCTCGGGCACGGAAAAGGTGATCCGCGTCATGGCCGAGGGCGACGACGAGGCGCTGGTCAAGCGGGTGGTGGCCGATGTGGCGGGCGCGGTGCCCTCAGCCTAAGGCTTGCACGCCGCCGGCGGGTCGCCGTCGCGTGCCCACAGTTTGCAGGACCGGTCGATCTCCCCCTGGATCAGATCGCAGGGGTTGGCGGCGTTGCAGGGCGGGCGGGTCGCCGGGCTGACCTGGATGCAGCGCTCGACCAGCCGGGTCGAGGCGGCGGCGCCGATGGCGTCGCGGCAAGGGACCTCGCTGATCGGCACCGGCTGAGCGGGCATGTCTGGACCCTCGGGAATGCTGGCCTCAGGGTCCTCGGCCGGTTTGGCGGCTTCCTTCTCCGCAGCCGCCGGCTTGGCGGGCGGGGCAGGCGGCGGGGCGTCGGGCGCCAGTGGAACCGCGTCGATGACGTTGCTGCTTGCCGCAGTGTCTCCGGACCCAGGCTGATCGGCTGGATCAGCGCGCTGACATCCGGCCATCAACACAACGCAGGCGGCCATCGAAAGCCAGGGGGATCGACGCATCGACTTGTCTCCGGTCAGGACTGACCGGACGAGGATGCCCGTCCGCGCCCCGAGGTGAAACCCCCTATTGCTTCACCGCCGCCAAGGCCGCCTTCTGCAGGGCGAACAGTTCGGTGCAGCCGATCTCGGCCAGCGAGAAGAGCCGGTCGAATTCGGCGCGCGAGAAGCCGCGCTTCTCGCCCGTGGCCTGGACCTCGACGATCTGGCCCGAGCCGGTCAGGACAAAGTTCGAATCCGCCTCGGCCTCGGAATCCTCTTCGTAATCCAGGTCCAGCACCGGCACGCCGTCGCAGACGCCGCACGACACGGCCGCCACCTGATCCGTGATCGGGTCGGCCTTCAACACGCCCTCGTCGCGCAGATAGTTCAGGGCCAGACTCATGGCGACCCAGGCGCCGGTGATCGACGCCGTGCGGGTGCCGCCGTCGGCCTGGATGACGTCGCAGTCGATCAACACCTGGCGTTCGCCCAAGGCCTTGAGGTCCACCACGGCGCGCAGGGAGCGGCCGATCAATCGCTGAATCTCTTGCGTGCGGCCCGACTGTTTGCCGGCGGCGGCTTCACGACGCCCGCGCGTGTGGGTGGCGCGGGGCAGCATGCCGTATTCGGCCGTCACCCATCCCTGACCCGAGTTGCGCATCCAGCCCGGCACCTTGTCCTCGATCGAGGCGGTCACCAGCACCTTGGTGTTGCCGAAGCTGATCAGGCAAGAGCCCTCGGCATAGCGGTTGACGCCGGTCTCGATGGTCACGGGACGCAGTTGATCGTCGGTGCGTTGCGAATGGCGCATGGGAGGGATCCTTGGAAGTCTGACCTTGGAAGCTGTGGCGGCGGTGCTTATCCTGAAACCGTGAGCCTGTATGCCCCGAAAAACCCGCCGTTCGACGCCGGCCAGTCCCTCGCAGGACTGGCGGGGCTAGATGCGCGGGCGCGCGACATCTTCCGTCGCATCGTGGAAAGCTATCTGGAGACCGGCGAGCCGGTCGGGTCTCGGACCCTGTCGCTGGGCGGCATCGCCCTATCGCCTGCCTCGATCCGCAACACCATGCAGGATCTGACCCTCGCGGGCCTGCTGGCGGCGCCCCACACCTCGGCCGGGCGCATCCCGACCCATGCAGGCCTTCGCCTGTTCGTCGACGGCCTGCTGGAAGTCGGCGACCTGACCAAGGAAGAGCGTCGCGAGATCGACGGGCGGCTCTCCGGGCGCGGCCGGAACTTCGAGTCCGCCCTGGACGAGGCCTCGAACCTGCTGTCCGGCCTAGCCGGCGGCGCCGGCGTTGTCTCCAGCCCGGTGCGTGATTCCGGCGTCAAACATGTCGAGTTCGTCGCCCTGGGCGGCGATCAGGCCCTGGCCGTCATCGTCGCTGACGACGGCACGGTCGAAAACCGCATCATGACCCTGTCGGCCGGCGTCACGCCTTCGACCTTGGTCGAGGCCTCCAACTTCTTGAACGCCCGCCTGCGCGGCCGCCCCTTCGCCGACGCCAAGCGCGAGATGACCCAGGAGTTGGAAATCGCACGGCGTGAGCTGGACCAGACGGCCGCCCGTCTGGTCGAGGACGGGTTCGCTGCGTGGTCCGGCGGCCAGGATCGCGAGCGGGCCCTGATCGTGCGGGGTCGCGCCAACCTGCTTCAGGACCGGGAAGGCTTGGCCGATCTGGAGCGGGTCCGCGTCCTTTTCGATGATCTGGAGCAGAAGGAACAGCTGATCGGCCTGCTGGACGGCGTCGATGCGGCCCAAGGCGTGCGCATTTTCATCGGCGCCGAGACACGGTTGTTTTCACTTTCGGGTTCCGCCGTGATCGCGGCGCCCTATATGAGCGGCCGACAGCGGGTCCTGGGCGCCATCGGCGTCATCGGCCCCGCGCGACTGAACTACGCCCGTGTCATCCCGTTGGTGGACTATACCGCCCGGGTGCTGGGCCGGATGCTGGACGGGAACGAGACGTGAGCGACAAGCCCCTAAACGACGACATCAACGCTCTGGACGCCGAGGCGGCCGAGGCCAACGCCGAACACGGGCTAGACGCCCATCCGGCGGACGACCTGGCCCCGCTGGACGCCGTGATCGCCGAACGCGACGAATGGAAAGACCGCGCCCTGCGCGTCGCCGCCGATATGGAGAATCTGAAGCGTCGCGCGGAAACGCAGCAGAACGACGCCCGCGCCTTCGCCATTCAGCGCTTCGCCAAGGACCTTTTGGGCGTGTCCGACAATCTGGAACGCGCCCTGACGGCCGCACCCAAGGACGCCGAAGGCGCCACCGCCGGTCTGGTCACGGGGCTGGAGCTGACCCAGAAGGCCTTGCTGCAGGCGTTCGAAGCCAACGGCCTGAAGCGCGTGGCGCCGGGACCGGGCGAGGCCTTCAATCCGCATCTGCACCAGGCCATGATGGAACAGCCGTCGGACGCCGTGCCCGGCGGCACGGTGATCCAGACCATGCAGTCCGGCTTCGAACTGTTCGGTCGCACCGTGCGCCCCGCCATGGTGATTGTCGCCGCCAAGGGATCTGGCGGCCAAGGCCCCAACCCTTACGGCGCCGCACACGCGGCGGACGGCCAGACCTTCGACGGCAAGGCCTGATCCAGGCGCGACAGGCGGCGTCGGTCAGAACCGGCGCCGCCATCCTCCGATCAGGGCGAACTCCGGCGCGGCGTCGGCGACGTGGCGCGGCTCGCGGCTGGCGACAGCCTGAAGCGTCACGCTGGAGCCGCCCCACAGATAGCGTTCCCCGCCTAAGATGAAGTCGATCTGGCGGCCGCTGGGCGCCGCCGAGAAGCTGCGTCGCGAATAGGTCAGCGGATCGAAATAATCCGCCGGCACATCGGCGAGATAGGCCGAGAAGCGGCCGTTTTCGATCCTGAGCGGTTGGGCCAGGGTGAAGCTGATCCGGTCGCACAGGGCCGAACAGCCGGTCAGCAGCCCCAACCGCCAGTTCGAACTGATCGCCGCCCGGTCCATCGACAGGAACCGCCCCTCGATCCGGGTCGAGCCAAGCCCGGCCTCTCCGATCAGGCGCAGGCCCGACGTCAGGGTCCAGTCGCCGCCTAGCGCATAGAAGGCCGTGCGCGACGGCAGGGCGAAGTCCGATCCGCCTGGCAGGAAGGCGCCCAAGGGCCCTAACCGTTCGTCCAGGGCGCCGACGCTGAACGACAGGCCGCCATCCGCGCCACGCTAGCCGACGGAGACCCGATTATAGGTCGAGGCGTCCTGCTCGACCCGGCGCAACGGCATTCGTCGATCCCCGCCTCCGCTTTCGGCGGAAAAGGTCAGCGACCCGAACCGCATCGCCCCGCGCATGGCGTGGTCGGCCTGGGCCAGGGCGGCGAAGCCGTCGCCCGCCGTCCCGCCAAATGGCGAAACCGCCCCGCCCCGGCCCTGCCAGGCGGAGAAGTTCAGACGCCCGGTTTCCAGGTTCAGCATCGCCTCCTGCCGCACCTCGTCGCCCATCCACGGCGCGTTATAGAGGTCGTGGCGGGGGGCGACGAGCTCGGGCGCGGGGGCGGGCTGGGCCGCGATCAGGTTCAACCGGCCGCCGCCCGGCAAGGCCAGGCCGATGGTCGCCGTCTGGCTTTGTTCGAACGGCGCCGGCTGATAGGAGCGGCTGGGCGCCGTGGGATAGGCCCCGCCAAGCTGGACGGCGAACATCCGGTCATAGGCGTCGAACACCACGGTGTTCAGCGCATCTTGTCGGCTGAAGGCGTCGCCGAACGCGCCGCCGATGAAGCTGCCGGGTTCGGTGGATGTGTTGACGGCCCCGCCGTTCGCCATGGGGGTTGAGGTCGTTCCCACCGGTCGGAAGGCGCCGGCGAGATCCAGCAGGCCGCGCCCATAGACGATGTCGGTTCCCGGATCGCCGGCGTCCCGCGCCGTATCGAACAGGATGGCCAGCGCCTGACGCGCCGTTAGGTTGGGAAAGGCCTGCATCAGCAGGGCCAGAGCGCCCGACACGTGGGGGGCCGAAAACGACGTCCCATTGATCCGCCAGCACGACGAGCCGTCGCATCCCGTTATGACATCCTCGCCCGGCGCCGAAAGATAAGCGGTCGCGGTGTCCCCGGCGCGGTTGGAGAAGCTGGACATCACATCAGCGGCGTTGTGAGAACCCACCGCGACGACCGCGCCCGCGAAACGGGGATCGACCGCGTATCGCGCCGGCCAGCCGGGGTTGGATTCGGCCTCATTGCCCGACGAGGCCACGATCACGGCCCCCGAGTTGACGGCCCGCAACAGGGCCGCCTCGAAGGTCGAGCCGAGCCGCCCGTCGCCGCCCAACGACATGTTGATGATCTTGACGCGCTGGGAGACCGCATAGTCCAGCGCCTTCGCCAGATCGGAACTGGTGAAGCAGAAGTCCTCGTCCAAATCCTGGCAATCCGAAATATCGGCGCGGATCGACAGGATCGTCGACTGGTAGGCCACCCCGATCGTGCCCATGCCGTTGAAGTTCGAAGCGATCACCCCCGCAACCAGGGTGCCGTGCCGGTCCTCGCCTCGCGGCGTATTGCGCATGCCGACGATGTCGGCCGACAGCGAGGAGATACGCTCCTGCAAATCGGGCTGTTCATGCTGAATGCCCGTGTCCACCACCGCGACGGTGATCCCTGCGCCCGTGGCGCCGGCCTGCCAGGCCGCCTGGGCCCTGACATTGGCCAGACTGTAGCTGCGGAGATATTCGCTGGATGACACCGATGGCGGCGGTGGAGGAGGCGGGGGCGGTGGGGGTGGCGGAGGAGGTGGCGGGGTGATCGTGCCCCCGCCTCCGCTCCCTCCGCCGCCACCACCGCCGCCGCCGCAGGCGGCCAGCGGCAGGACCATCAGGCCCACGCTCAAGATCATCGCCGCTCCGCGTCGCAATCCGACCATCGCACGCCGCTCCCCAAGGCCGCCCTCCGCAGCCCGTCGTTCACTAACGCCCTAATTCTTTAACGCCTTATCGAAGATCGCCAGCAGTTTGGACCAGCCGTCGCGCGCGTCCGCCTCGGCGTAGCTGGCGCGATAGTCGGCGTGGAAGCCGTGAGGCGCGTCGGGATAGACCACGATCCGGCTGCCTGTCTCGCCGGCGCGCGCCAGGGCTTGGCGCATCCGCTCCACGCTGTCCAAGGGGATGCCCTGATCCTGACCGCCATAAAGGCCCAGCACCGGCGCCTTCAGGTCGTCGGCCAGATCAACCGGCCACGGCTGGCCCGCCGAGACCTGGGCCGGGGTCGCGTCCGGCGCAGGCGCCAGCCGTCCGTACCAGGCCACGCCCGCGCCGATGGCGCTGAACCGGGCCGCCGCCTGCCACACCACCTTGCCGCCCCAGCAGAAGCCGGTGACGCCCACCTTGCCGTCCCTGGCCCAGCCCTGGCGGCTGGCCCATTCCAGCGTCTCCGACAGGTCGCCCATCACCTGCTCGTAACCGGCCGCCCCCACGATCTGCATGATCCGCTGCATGTCCGACAGCGGCGCCGGATCCTCGACCCGGTTGAAGAAGGCGGGCGCGATGGCGGCGTAGCCCTGCTTGGCCAGCCGGCGGCAGATGTCGCGGATGTAGTCGTGAACGCCGAAGATCTCCGACACCACAACGACCACCGGGAACGGCCCGTCGCCTTGCGGCCGCGCGACATAGGCGGGCAGATCGAATCCGTCCGGCGCGCCATAGGTCACGGTTTCGGTGGTCAGGCCCGCCGCATCGGTCGTGATCGGCTTGGCCTCCCTGGCTAGGGCCGCCACAGCGTAGCCGGAGAACAGCAAGCCCCCCAGCGCCCCAAGGCTTCGTCGGCTGAGCTTCAGATCGTCGACGGTCTGGCCCTCGGGACGGATCAGGGTGGTCATCGCACGCTCCGGAAAGGGGGAGCGGTCAGAGCATCACGCCCCTTCGTCGGCGTCCAGTCACGAACGCGAGGCTGCCGGTCGTGCGAAGAAGGGCGCTCAAGCCGCGAGCGACAGCGCCCTTTCCCGCCCAGAAGTCAGTGCCTGAAGACCCGCACGCCGGTGAAGGCCATGGCAACGCCCTTTTCGTCGGCGGCGGCGATCACCTCGGCGTCACGCATCGAGCCGCCCGGCTGGATCACCGCCGTGGCGCCCGCCGCGACCGCTTCCAGCAGGCCGTCGGCGAACGGGAAGAAGGCTTCGGACGCGCAGGCCGAGCCTTCGGCCAGCGAATGGGCCAGCCCCTTGGCCTCGCCCGCTTCCTTGGCGCGAATGGCGGCGATACGCGCGCTGTCGCGACGGTTCATCTGGCCGGCGCCGATGCCCGCCGTCTGGCCGTCCTTGGCGTAGACGATGGCGTTGGACTTGACGTGTTTGGCCACGGTGAAGGCGAACAGCATGTCCTGAATCTCGGTCGGCGTCGGCTGGCGGCGCGTGACGATCTTCAGGTCCGACGGCTTGATCAGGCTGCGGTCGCGCGACTGGACCAGGAAGCCCCCGGCGACCGAGCGGAACACCTCGCCCGGGCCGTGCGGGTCGGGCAGGCCGTCGGTGATCAGAAGGCGCAGGTTCTTCTTGGCCGCGAAGACGGCCTTGGCCGCGTCGTCGGCGCCGGGGGCGATGACGACCTCGGTGAAGACGCTCGTTATGGCCTCAGCATCTGCGCCGTTCAGCGGGCGGTTGACCGCGATCACCCCGCCAAAGGCCGAAACCGCATCGCATTCCAGCGCACGGGCGTAGGCCTCGGACAGGTCCTTGCCGACCGCCACGCCGCAGGGGTTGGCGTGTTTGACGATAACGACCGCGGGCTGTTCGAACTCGGCGACCAGTTCATAGGCGGCGTCGGCGTCGGCGATGTTGTTGTAGCCCAGCTCCTTGCCCTGCACCTGTTCGGCGTAGGCCACGCCCGGACGGCGCTCGCCCGTGCGATAGAAGGCGCCGGTCTGGTGCGGGTTCTCGCCATAGCGCAGCGTTTGGGCCAGCGAACCGGCGATGGACTTGCGGGCCGGGGCGGCGTCCTCGATCTGACCGGCGAACCAGCCGGAGACGGCGGCGTCATAGGCGGCGGTGCGGGCGAAGGCGCGCGCGGCCAGACGTTTGCGCAGGGCCAGGTCGGTCGAGCCCTCGACCTTCAGCGCCTCCAGGATCAGGGCGATGCTTTCGCCGTCCACCGCCACCGCGACATGGCCGTGGTTCTTGGAGCCCGAGCGGATCATGGCCGGGCCGCCGATGTCGATGTTCTCGATCGCCGCCTCGAAGCCGCCGCCCTGTTCCACCGTCTTCTCGAACGGATAGAGGTCGATCCAGACGATATCGATGGCGCCGATGCCGTGGGTCGTCATGGCCTCGGCGTGGGTCGGGGCGTTTCTAACGCCCAGCAGGCCGCCGTGAACGACGGGGTGCAGAGTCTTGACCCGGCCGTCCATCATCTCGGGGAAGCCGGTCAGATCGGCCACGTCCTTGACCGGCAGGCCCAGCTTCTCGATGGCGGCCTTGGTGCCGCCGGTCGAGACCAGTTCGACGCCCAGATCGTGCAGGGCGCGGGCCGCATCCTCCAGCCCGGCCTTGTCGGACAGGGAGATCAGGGCGCGTTGCGGCTTCACCTGATCGGGCGCGGGCGGAAAGTCGGGAGCGGCGGGCATGGGGCGGCGTCCGTGGAAGGCTGGGGAGGATGGCGCGCCCTCTAGCACCGCTGGCCCCATGCGTCATCCAGGACCTCACATCAGAACGGATCGACGACTTCGGGCCGCTTGGGATTGTGCAGATAGTTCAGTCTTCCGTCGGCCCCGAAGTTGGCTCCGATCACATAGCGGGTGATAGCCAAGCCTCGCAGCCGCTGATACTCCCATCGAACGACCCTCAGACCGTCCGGCCGCAGATAGTCGAAACTCGGCTCGCCGAGGGCGGCGATGGCTTCCGCGGGCGTCGTCTGGCCAATGACGAACTTCTCGCTGCGGTCGCGGTCGAAAACCTGACCACGTGTGGCGCAAGACGAGATCATTATCGACGCCGCCAAAAGCACGCCGATCCTGATCCCGGCGCGTGTCACGCCGGATCGCCGCTCGCGCCGGCGGGACTCAGTTTCCAGCGGATCTTGGTTTCGCTGTCGGTGCGAGCCGAGCCACGCACCACGATCTGCAGGCTGCGTCGCGTCAGTCCGGCGTCGATGTGGACGCTGGGTTCGATGGCCACGTCGGGGCCGTCGGTCCTGAACCACCAGCCCCGGCCCGAGGCGCCGCGCAGCAGGATCGAGCGGCGGTCGCGCGCCAGCGAGGCCTGCACCCCCGGCTCCAGATGGAAGCGGATGGCGTAGGGGGCCGCGATCTGGCGCACCATCTCCTTGCGGCCCGGCGTCGGGAACAGCCGCTCCTCGGCGCGCAGTTCGTCGAGCCGCTGGTCCAGATAAAGCCGACGCTGATGATTGAGGCCGAACAGCTCGGTCCAACCGTCGTGCTCCATCTCCAGCCAGACGGCGCCGTCGCCTTCGCGACGGTCGGCCGTGACGTGGATCGGCGGGCCGACAAGCCGGGGACCCAACAGGTCGCCCTTCCATCCGCCCAGCGGCTCGTTCAACGACCGCTCGCCCAGGGTCAGGGTCGAATGGGCCGGGGTCAGGCGCAGGGCCTGGCGGTCGGTGGCGGCCGGGGTCCAGCCCGAGCCGGTGAACAACCGATCTCTGCCGCAGGCGATCTCCAGCGCCAAAGGTTGGGCGCAGGCCGCTGCGCCCCAGGCGCCATGCGCCGGCGCAGCCGTGTCGGCGACCACCGTCAACAGCGGGCTGGCGATGCGTGTCAGGCCGGCGACCTTTCCGACGGACAGGGCCTCGGCATCCTCGTCATGGGCGCGAGCGGCGGCGACCCGTTCGGCGTTGGAGGCGCCCCCGCCCTGGAAGCTGGCCAGCCGGCCGTCGGGCAGGGTCAGGACGCGCAATCCCTTAGTCAGGCGGGCGATGGCGGCGGAAACGCCTTCGGGCGTCGGCTCGGACAACTGCGACAAGGCGTCGTCCAGCGTCAGCAGGTCCAGCAACAGCTCCAGCCCGGCCTCGGGGCTGCGCGAGGCATGGCCGCCGTCGTCCTGAACCGTTGTCCTCAGCGCGCCGTCCAAAGCCCCTAGGGCGCGACGCCGCAAGCCTTGCCCGGCGGGTCCGGCCAGCACGCAGCCGCCGATGGCCGCCGCGGTCAGCCGCTCGGCCCGACTGGCCAGTCCGCCGGGCGGACGCAGCAGTTGTCGCGTCTGGCGCGCCAGGCTGTCGGCCAGGGCCAGGCGTTCCGTCTCGGTCGCGACCGCCCCCATCCGCCGCGCCGCACAGGCCAGATTGACCACCCGGCGGGCCAGGATCTCCGGCCCCCAGGCGAAGGGCGACCAGCGCGCGAAGGCCTCGGCCCAGGCCAATGTCAGGCGCAACGCCTCGCGCGCGCCGCGATCGCCCTGGGCCATCAGCGCCGGCAGCCAGGCGAAGGCGTGCAGTTCGACCGCGAAAGGCCGCGACGGGCTGGGCCGGTTCCACGGATCGGCCGACCCTTCAACCTCCATGGCGGCGCCCGCCAGCATGAAACGCCCGGCCAGCACGTTGCGGCCCGGCGCGGGGTCGTGCGGGCGGAAGTCGCGCGGCGTGGCGGCGAAGGCGCTGACCTTGCGCCCCTTCAGCGTCAGCCCATAGCCCGGCAGGCCGTAAAGCTCGATCCAAAGCTGGCGCGTCGCCAACCGCCCGACGATGGCGGGCCACAGTCCGGGGCCGGCCGTGGTGTCGCCGGACCGCACGGGCGTCCTGACGGGCGCGCCGGGCAGGCCAGGAATTTGGCCCGAGGCCACGTCCAGACCGGCGTCCTGGCCGCGCGGGGCGAAGGGACCGAGCGGGCTCATGCGCGGTCCGGGGCGGCCTTCAGGGCGGCGATATTGGCCGCATAATCGCCCTTGAACACGAAGGAGCCGGCGACCAGGGCGTCGGCCCCGGCGGCGACGCAGGCCCCGGCGTTGGCCGAGGTGACGCCCCCGTCCACCTGCAGATGCGCCGCCGATCCGGCGCGGTCCAGAATGGCGCGCGCGCCGGCGATCTTGCGCAGCGAACTGTCGATGAACTTCTGACCGCCGAAGCCCGGATTGACCGACATGATCAGCACCAGATCGACCAGATCGACCACCTCTTCCAGGATCGACAGCGGCGTCGCCGGATTGAACACGACGCCGGCCTTGGCGCCCAACTGACGAATGCGACCCAGGGTGCGGTGCAGATGCGGCCCACTCTCAGGATGGACGGTCAGGACGTCGGCGCCCGCCTCACGGAACGCCTCCAGCCACGGATCGACCGGCGCGACCATCAGATGCACGTCGAACGGCAGGGTCGTATGCGGCCGGATCGCCTTCACGATGTCCGGCCCCAAGGTGATGTTGGGCACGAAATGCCCGTCCATCACATCCACATGGACCCAGTCGGCGCCCGCCGCCTCCAGCGCACGGACTTCTTCGCCCAGCCGCGAAAAGTCGCTGGCGAGGATCGACGGACAGATCAGAGGGGTAACGGCCATGGCCCTCGGGATAGGACGGGTTGCGGGCGGGAGCAAGGCGTCGCCGCTCAGGAAACCCGTTCCAGCCTAGCGGCGAAGAAGCCGTCCAGGCCGCCTTTTTCGGCCCACATGGAGGGCAGGATGCGCAGCCAGCCTTCGGGGGTCAGGGCCTCGGGCGGGGCGCCGAGGGCGGCGGGGTCGGCGGCGGCGGTGCGGAAGGCGGGGTTGCGGCGCAGGAAGGCGATGATCTGGGTCTCGCCCTCCTCGCGCTCCAGCGAGCAGGTGCAATAGACCAGACGGCCGCCCGGCCTGACCCGTTCGGCGGCGGCGTCGAGCAGACGGTGCTGGACATCGGCCAGTTTGGCGATCTCGGCCGGGCGGGTGGCGCGCAGAACCTCGGGATTGCGACGGAAGGTGCCGGTGGCGGTGCAGGGGGCGTCCAGAAGGACGGCGTCGAAGGTGCGGGCGTCCTCCCAGTCCTCGGCGGGGACGGCGACGACCTCGGCGGTCAGGCCGGTGCGCTCAAGGTTCTGCGTCAGCCGCTTCAAGCGCGAGGCCGAACGGTCGAGCGCCACGACCGAAGCGCCGGCTGCGGCCAGTTGCAGGGTCTTGCCGCCCGGCGCGGCGCACATATCCAAAGCGGTCTCGCCCGCCTTCACGTCCAGCAGGCGGGCGGGCGCCGCGGCGGCGGCGTCCTGGACCCACCAGTCGCCGTCCTCGAAGCCGGGCCAGGTCGCCACGTCGCCGCGACGGCCGGTGCGAACCGTGCCCCCGGACAAGGCTTCCCCCTCTACGGTGGCGGCGACAGCGGCGGGATCGACGCCGGGCTTCAGGCTGAGGTCGGTCGCAGGCTCCTCGCGAGCGGCCAGCGCCAGCCCGACCAGCGCCGCCTCGCCATAGGCCGCCTTCCAGCGCGCCGCGATCCAGTCGGGCAGATTGCTCTCGGCGGTCGTCAGGCCGGGACCGTCGCGGCCCACGCCGCGCAGCACCGCATTGACCAGATTCTTGTAGGGTCGGGTCTTTGGATCGCGTTCGGCCAGTTTCACGGCCGTCGAGACGGCGGCGAAGGCGGGGGTCTCCAGCACCAGGGTCTGGGCCAGGGCGATGCGCATCAGGGTGCGGACGGCCTCGGGCGGCGACTTCTGCAGGCGGCGATCCAGAATCTGGTCGATCTCGCCCAGGCGGCGCAGGGCGGCCATGGCCACCGCGCGGGCGAAGGCGCGGTCCACCGGCGCCAGGGCGCGGGCGGGCGGTTGGGACAGGGCCTCGTCCAGGCCGTTGCGCTTCTCCAGGGCGGCGTTCAGCAACAGGCCGGCGACCACGCGGGCCTCGACGCCGATGTCGTCCTGAGACGGCGCGGCGGCGTCCGCCGTCGGGGCGTTGCGCGGCTTGCCCTTTGTCGCCATGCGACGTCCGCGCGCCTCGGAGCTTTGGCCCGGCCGGGCGCCCGGCCTCATACGGCCACCTGCGCGCCCAACTCGACCACGCGGCCGGGCGGGATGTGGAAGAAGTCGGTCGGATTGGCGGCGTTGCGCATCAGGAAGATGAACAGCCGATCCTGCCACAGCGGCATGCCCTGACGCGCCGAGGGGATCAGCGAGCGCCGACCCAGGAAGAAGCTGGTCGACATGATGTCGAATTTCAGCCCCTTCTTGCGGCACAGACCCAAGGCGCGCGGCACGTTGGGCGTCTCCATGAAGCCATAGGTCACGGTGACCTTCTTGAAGTCGTCGTTGATCGGCTCCATCCGCACGCGGTCGGCCTCCTTGACGCGCGGCCGTTCGGACGTGCGCACCGTCAGGATCACGTTCTTCTCGTGCAGCACCTTGTTGTGCTTGAGGTTGTGCATCAGGGCGACGGGGGCGACGTCGGGGTCCGAAGTCAGGAAGATGGCCATGCCGGGCGCGCGGTGCGGCGGGCGGGCCTGCAGCATCTCGATCAGGTCGGTCAGGGGCAGGCTGTCCTTGCGCGTCTTGGCGGTCAGAATCTGGGTCCCGCGCACCCAGGTCCACATGACCACGACCAGAAGGGCGCCCAGGACCAGCGGCATCCAGGCGCCGTCGGGGATCTTCAGCAGGTTGGAGGTCAGGAAGACGCTGTCGATGAAGGCGAACGGGATCAGGGTTCCCGCCACCGCCCACATCGGCCACTTCCAGCCCTTGCGAATGACGGAATAGGCCATCAGCGTATTGACCAGCATGGTGCCGGTCACCGCGACGCCATAGGCGGCCGTCAGATTATGCGAGCTCTGGAACACCACCAGCAGCACCAGAACGCCCACCATCAGGAAGGTGTTGACCGCCGGCACGAAGATCTGGCCGGCCTGGGTCTCGGACGTGTTCTTGATGTCGATGCGGGGCAGAAGGCCCAACTGCACCGCCTGTTGCGTCACCGAGAAGGCGCCGGTGATGACGGCCTGGGACGCGATGACCGTGGCGGCGGTCGCCAGGATCAGCATGGGCCAATAGGCGACCTGGGGCACCATGTTCCAGAACGGATTCTGGGCGGCGGCGGGATTGTCCAGGATCAAGGCGCCCTGACCCAGATAGTTCAGCGTCAGGCACGGCAGGACGAAGGCCAGCCAGCCCATGCGAATCGGCGCCTTTCCGAAATGGCCCATGTCCGCATAGAGGGCCTCGGCCCCCGTCACCGCCAGAAAGACGCTGCCCAGGATGACGAAGCCCAGGAAGCCGTCGTGCAGCAGCAGGCTGACGCCGTAATAGGGCGACAGGGCGCGCAGGATGGTGATGTCGTCGAAGATGTGGACCAGACCCAGGGCCCCAAGGCTGAGGAACCAGACCGCCGTGATCGGCCCGAAATATTTGGCCAGCCGGGCCGTGCCGCGCGACTGGACCAGGAACAGGGCGATCAGGATGCCGGCCGAGATCGGCACGATGAAGGGATCCAGCTTGCCCGACAGGCCCGGCGCGTCCTGCAGCCCCTCGACCGCCGACAGCACAGAAATGGCCGGCGTGATGATGCCGTCGCCATAGAACAGCGCCGCGCCGCAGACGCCCAGAATGAAGATCCACGCGCTGCGCCGACCGACCGCGAACTGGGCCAGGGCCATCAGCGACAGGGTGCCGCCCTCGCCCTTGTTGTCGGCGCGCATCAGGAAGAAGACGTATTTGAACGTCACCACCACCATCAGCGCCCAGAAGGCCAGTGACACCACGCCGACGATGGCCAGGTCGCCGCCGACGCCGCGCTGGGCGTGGCCGATGGCTTCGCGAAGCGCGTAAAGCGGGCTGGTGCCGATGTCGCCGAACACCACGCCGATCGCGCCCAGCGTCAGCGCCCACAGGCCCCCGTGCTTGGCGGCCTGACCGCCCGGAACATGAGATTCCGGGCCCGTGGCGTGGGTGGACGTTTCCGGCGTGTGCGACGCGGGCGAGGGAGCGCTCGCGTCGTGGGGAGTATCCCCGGCCATTGGTATCCTCCGGGGCGCCGACGCCCTGTCGGTCCCTTCAAAGCGGCGAGCCTTTAGGCTCATTCCGCGCGGTCTTCAATCGCGCCCGGCAGGATTCGGTTTCGCCGTTCCGCGACCGATTTGTGATTCGAGGCGCGAGCGCCTATTTTCACCCCAGGAACAAAACCATGTCAGACAGCCAGCGCTTCCCCGTCGCCGCCCACGCCTTGGCCTATATGGCCCACAAGGGCGCCTATGGGCCTGCGCAGGCCGCCCCCAGCGGCGTGCTGGCCTCGTCCATTCCGACCAATCCCGTCGTGGTGCGCCGCGTGACCGCCCTGTTGGCCAAGGCCGGGCTGATCGCCACCCGGCCGGGCGCCACTGGCGGTTCCTGGCTGCTGCGCCAGCCCGAGGACATCCGCCTGGACGAGGTGCTGAAGGCGGTGAACGGCTGCGCCCACATCGGCTCGCCGCCCGCCGGGGCCAAGGGCTGCCCGATCAGCGAACACATCCCGCGCCAGGTGGCCAAGGCCCTGACCGCCGCCGACGAGGCCGCGACCGAGGCCCTGTCCAAGATCACCATCGCCGATCTGCTGGCCGAGAATCCTGCGTCGCTGGCGGCGTTTGCGCCCCACACGTCCTGCCCCGTCGCGGCCTGACCGTGCTGTGAGCGGCGCCGTTCTGATCACCGGCGCCTCGGCCGGCATCGGCGCGGCCCTGGCGCGGGTCTATGCGGCCGAAGGCTGGAACCTGATCCTGACCGCGCGTCGCGAGGCGCCGCTGCTGGCCCTGGCGGATGAACTGACCACCGCCCACGGCGTCGCCGCGACCGTGATCCCCGAAGACCTGTCCGATCCCGCAGCCCCAGAACGCCTCGTCGGGGCCATCGCCGCACTCGGCCTCACCGTCGACGGCCTGGTCAACAATGCGGGCTTCAGCCGCGTCACCGGCTTTATGGACACGGACCTAGGCGCCCACCGCGCCATGATCCAGGTCATGCTGGGCGCGCCGGTCGAACTGTCGCGCCTGCTGCTGCCCGCCATGATCCAACGCGGCTTCGGTCGGGTGCTGAACGTGGCCTCCCTGGCTGGCCAGATGCCGGCGACCGGCGGCGACACCCTGTATGGTCCGATCAAGAGCTTCCTGATCAAGGCGTCTCAGGGGCTTCATCTGGAAACGCGGGGGACCGGCGTCCACATCACGGTGCTGAACCCCGGTTACACCCTGACCGAGTTCCACGACGTCAACGGATCGCGCGAACAGGTCTCGACCGCCTATCCGCCCTGGATGTGGATGGACGCCGCCCGCGTCGCCCGCATCGGATATGACGCCTGCGAGGCCAACCGTCCCAGCGTCACTCCCGGCGTCATGAACAACGTCATGGCCGGACTGGCCCGCTTCCTGCCCGATGGCCTGGCGCTCCGCATGGTGGCGAACCACGCGAAGCGGCTGGACCGAATCTGATCAGATGTGGATGGCGTGCCCGAGGGCGCGCAGGCTGGCCTCGTGGAAGGCCTCGCCCAGCGTCGGGTGGACGTGAATCGTCCCGGCCACATCCTCCAGCACCGCGCCCATCTCCAGCATCTGGGCGAAGCTGTTGGACAGTTCCGACACGTGCTGACCCACCGCCTGGATGCCCAGAATGCGATGATCGCGCTTGTTGGCGATGACCCGGACGAACCCGCCGTCCTCGCCCGCCTCGATGGCCAGAGCGCGGCCGATGGCGGCGAACGGGAAGACGGACTGGATCACATCGTCGCGGCCCGCGACCTCGTTCGGCCCCAGACCGGCCGAGACGATTTCCGGCTCGGTGAAACAGACGGCGGCGATGGTGACGGGATCGAAGATGCGGTCGTGACCGGCGATGATTTCGGCGACCACCTCCCCCTGGGCCGAGCCCTTGTGCGCCAGCATGGGTTCGCCGGTCAGGTCGCCGACCGCCCAGACGTTCTTCATGCTGGTGGCGCAGCGCTGGTCGATCTTCACGAACGGACCGCTCATGGCCACGCCCATGTTCTCCAGCCCCCAACCCCGGGTGCGGGGCTTGCGGCCCACGGTGACCAGCACCTTGTCGGCGTCCATTTGCAGCGGTTCGCCGTCCTTGGTCGTGACGTTCAGCCTGCCATTGCTGAAGCCGCCTGCGCGGGCGCCGAGGTGGAGTTCGACGCCGTGGCTAGTCAGCCATTTGGAGACGGGATCGGTCAGGGCCTTGTCGTAGAGGGGAAGGATGCGGTCGGCCATTTCGACGATGGCCACCTGGGCGCCCAGCTTCCTAAAGGCGATGCCCAGCTCAAGCCCGATATAGCCGCCGCCGACCACGACCAGCTTCTTGGGAACCTCGGGCAGGCTCAGCGCCTCGGTCGAGGAGATGACGTCGCCGCCGAAGGGAAGGAAGGGCAGTTCGACCGGCTCTGAACCGGTGGCCAGGATGACGTGTTCGGCGGTGATCTTCACATCGCCGTCGTCGGTTTTAACCACGCAGGTCTTGGCGTCCTCGAAGTTCGCCCAGCCCTTGATGACCTTGACCTTGGCCTTCTTCAGCAGAGCCGCGACGCCGGCGTTCAGCTTACGGACGATCCCGTCCTTCCACTCGACCGTCTGTTTAAGGTCGATGGCGGGCGCCGCCGCCGTAATGCCCAGCGTCCCGCCGTCCGCCGCCTTGGCCACCGTCTCGAACTTGCCCGCCGCATGGATGATGGCCTTGGACGGAATACAGCCGACGTTCAGGCAGGTGCCACCCAATCCATCGCCTCCGTCGACCAGGACAGTGTCCAGACCCAACTGGCCGCAACGGATGCCCGCGACATAGCCGCCGGTGCCCGCGCCGATGATCAGGACTTTGGTTTTCAGGGTCTGGGTCATGATATCCGGTCAGTGTCGATCAGCGCGAGATCGCGCCAAACTGTAAATTTGACGCCCGCGAATGCTGTCCCTCCGCGCAACCTCAACAATTTCGATTCGCCACCAAGAATGCCGTCTAGCCACAACGATAACGGGCTGCTCAGGCAAAATTCGCGACGCGCCATCCAGCGAGTATGTCGGTTCTCGTCCGCAACTTGTCTCGTAGCGTGGAGACGTTCTTGCATAAAATGGCGCCAGACCACCTCGAACTGTGAGCTCTCCACGGATCGCGTAACGGTCTCTCGTAAGGCCGCCAGAACTCCACAATCTTCCGAAGTAGATCAGGTTTGCATCATCGATCATCGCATTGTCGCGCTCTTGCTGCAGTTGCGCCATGTCGCCGCTGGGCATCGCCACAATGGTGCAAGCGTAGGCTGGGCCCGCGACGAACACCGCTAAGAACGCCAGAGCGACGATACGCACCGGACTCACCCCATCCACAAGGTCGCCGGGTTTTCCAGCAGCCCCTTGATCCGCTGGACGAAGACCGCCGCATCATGCCCATCGACGATCCGGTGATCGAACGACGACGACAGATTCATCATCTTGCGAACGACCATCTGACCATCCTTGACCACGACCCGTTCGGCGATCTTGTTGGGGCCGACGATGGCGACTTCGGGGTGGTTGATGATCGGGGTGTGGACCACCCCGCCCAACGTGCCCAGAGAGGTGATGGTGATGGTCGAACCCGACAGCTCCTCGCGCTTGGCCGTGCCGTCCTTGGCCGCGCCCGACACACGCGCGATCTCCAGCGCCGTATCGTAGGGGTCGCGCGCCTCGGCGTGACGGACCACCGGCACCATCAGGCCGTTCGGCGTCTGGGCGGCGATGCCCAGATGGACCGGGGCGTGCTGGGTCAGGACCCCGGCCTCGTCGTCATAGGTGGCGTTGATCTGGGGCTGGTCGCGCAGGGCGACCACGATGGCGCGGGCGATGAACGGCAGGACATTCAGCTTGGGCTGGTCCTTCTTCTTCGTCGCGTTCAGGTGGACGCGCAGCTCCTCCACCGCCGTCATGTCGATTTCCTCGACATAGGTGATGTGGGGAATGCGACGCACGCTCTCGGCCATCTTCTCCGCGATCTTGCGGCGCAGGCCGATGATGCGGACCTCGGTGGACCCTTCGGCCCGGGCGTAGGTCGAGCCGTTGGCGGCCGGGGTTGAGGCCGGGACCGATCCGCCCCCGGCGATGAAGCCGTCCAGATCCTCGTGGGTGATCCGTCCCGCCGGGCCGGAGCCGGGGACGAAGGTCAGGTCCACGCCCAGATCGCGCGCGCGGTTGCGCACGGCGGGCGAGGCGGACGGGCGTTCGCCGGGCGCGCGGCCGGTCAGGGCCGGGACAGGCTTGGCGGACGACGCTGTTGCCGCGCCCGCGACCTTGGCGACCGGTGCGGGAGCGGACGCGTCCGTCTTGGGTGCGGCGGGGGAGGTCGTGACGCTGGCGGGAGCAGAGGCGACATTGCCCCGGCCCTCGACGTTGAACGACACCAGCGGGCCGCCGACGGGCACCTGCTGACCCGCTTCGCCATGCAGGGCGGCGACGGTTCCGGCGACGGGCGAGGTGATCTCCACCGTCGCCTTGTCGGTCATGATGTCGGCGATGATCTGGTCTTCTTCGACCGCGTCGCCGACCTTGACGTGCCAGCCGACCAGCTCCGCCTCGGCCGTGCCTTCACCCACGTCCGGCAGTTTGAAGACGTAGTTGCCGCCAGCCGCCGAGACGGGCGGCGGAGCGACAGGCGCTGTCTTGGTTGCGGGCTGGGATGCAGGCTGGGGCGCAGGCTGGGGCGCAGCTTCGGCTGCGGGTTTCGGCGCAGGGGCTGCGGCGGGGACGTCGTCGGCATTGCCCGCCCCCTCGACCTCGAACTCGACCAGAGGGCCGCGCACGGGGATCATCTGGCCCGGCTCGCCGTGCAGGGCGATGACCTTGCCCGAGACCGGAGCGGTGATCTCGACGGTGGCCTTGTCGGTCATGACGTCGGCGACGATCTGGTCCTCGGCGACCGTATCGCCGACCTTGACGTGCCAGCCGACCAGTTCGGCCTCGGCGGTGCCTTCGCCCACGTCGGGCAGTTTGAAGACGAAACGACCCATCTCAGCGGCCTCCCGACATGACGGCTTTCAGGGCGTCGGCCACGCGCTGCGGGCCGGGGAAATATTCCCATTCGAAGGCGTGGGGATAGGGCGTGTCCCAGCCGGTGACGCGCGTGATCGGCGCCTCCAGGTGATAGAAGCAGCGCTCCTGCACCAGGGCCGACAGTTCGCCGCCGAAGCCCGAGGTCTTGGGCGCCTCGTGCACGATGACGCAGCGGCCAGTCTTCTTCACCGAGGCTTCGATGGTCTCGATGTCCAGCGGAACCAGGGTGCGCAGGTCGATGACCTCGGCGTCCACGCCCGCGTGTTCGGCGCCGGCCAGGGCGACCCAGACCATGGTGCCATAGGCCAGAATGGTGACGTCGGCGCCTTCGCGCATGATGCGGGCCTTGCCGATGGGCTCGACATGTTTTCCGGTCGGGACCTGGGCCAGGTCTTGCGTCTTCCAAGGCGAGACCGGCTTCTCGTGCCAGCCGTCGAACGGGCCGTTGTAGAGGCGCTTCGGCTCGAAGAAGACGACCGGATCGTCGTCCTCAATAGCCGCCGTCAGCAGGCCCTTGGCGTCGTAGGGGTTGGACGGAATGACGACCTTCAGCCCCGCGATATGGGTGAACAGGCTTTCCGGCGACTGGCTGTGGGTCTGGCCGCCGAAGATGCCGCCGCCATAGGGGCTGCGGATCGTGATCGGCGAGGTGAACTGACCGCCCGAGCGGTAGCGCATCTTGGCCGCCTCGGAGACGATCTGGTCATAGGCCGGATAGATGTAGTCGGCGAACTGGATCTCCACGACCGGACGCAACCCATAGGCGCCCATGCCGATGGCGGCGGCGACGATGCCGCATTCCGAGATCGGGGCGTCGAAGCTGCGGGTCAGGCCGTGCTTCTGCTGCAGCTTGTCGGTGACGCGGAAGACGCCGCCGAAATAGCCCGCGTCCTCGCCGAACGACAGGACATGGGCGTCCTCGGCCATCTTGACGTCGATGGCCGAATTCAGGGCCTGGATCATGTTCATCGGCTGGACGCCGGACCCTGTCGCCTGCGAGGCCGGGGATGCGTTCTGATCGACCATGTCGGGTTCGACGCCGTCGTTGCGGTCGGCCTCGGTGAAGGTGGTTTGCTCAGCCATGGTCAGACCCCCACCTCGCGGCGCTGTTCGATCAGCCGCCAGTCTTCGGTCGCATAGACCTCTTCGAACATCGTCTTCACGCTGGGACGCGACTGGCCCAGGGTGCCGATAGCCTCGGAGTCCTTGCCGGCGGCTCGGACCTGTTCGACGGCGTCTTTCAGGGCTTCGGCGTGTTGCGCGTCGTCCCACTCGCCGATGACGGTCAGGTGCTGGCGCAGACGCTCAAGCGGATCGCCCAACGGCCATTTCTCATGCTCGTCGCCGGGGCGATAGCGGCTGGGATCGTCAGAGGTCGAGTGTGGGGCGCCGCGATAGGTGAACAGCTCGATCACCGTCGCCCCCTGGTTGGTGCGGGCGCGCTCCTCGGCCCACTGGGTCGCGGCCCAGACGGCCAGGAAGTCGTTGCCGTCCACCCGCAGGGCCGGAAGACCATAGCCGATGGCCTTGGAGGCGAAGGTGGTCTCAAGACCGCCAGCGATGCCCATGAAGGACGAAATGGCCCACTGGTTATTGACCACGTTCAGGATGACCGGCGCGCGATAGACGGCGGCGAAGGTCAGAGCGTTGTGGAAGTCGCCTTCCGCCGTGGCGCCGTCGCCGATCCAGCTGATGGCGATCTTGTCGTCGCCCTTGTAGGCGCTGGCCATGGCCCAGCCGACCGCCTGCGGCACCTGGGTGCCCAGATTGCCCGAGATGGTGAAGAAGCCGTAGTCCTTGGCTGAATACATGATCGGCAGCTGGCGGCCTTTGATCGGGTCCGCCGCGTTCGAATAGATCTGGTTCATCATCTCGACCAGCGGATAGCCGCGCGCGATCAGAAGCCCCTGCTGGCGATAGGTGGGAAAGCCCATGTCCTCGCGGCTGAGCAGCATCCCCTGGGCCACCGCGATCGCCTCTTCGCCCGTGCACTTCATATAGAAGCTGGTCTTGCCCTGACGGTGGGCGCGGTGCATCCGGTCGTCGAAGGCGCGGGTCAGGATCATGGCCTTCAGGCCGCGACGCAGCGTCTCGGGGTCCAGGCGCGGGTTCCAGGCGCCGACGGCATTGCCCTCGTCGTCCAGCACCCGAATCAGGCGGAAGGCGAGATCGCGCATCTGATAGGGCGTCGAACCGACGTCGGGTCGATCCACCGCGCCGGCGGGGTCGATCTGCAGATGGCCGAAGTCGGGCGCATCGCCGGGACGGCCGGACGGTTCCGGCACGCGCAGCGACAGGGGCTGGCTGTTCTTTTGGTTCATTTTGTCGTTCATGCGGGCGTCCATGTCCGTTCGGGGGTCCGTCCGTGTTTCCTCTGGACGTTTGATAACACGGCCCCTAAGCAGGCGCTCGCTCAAATTGACCTTGCTAAATCCCGATTTCGGGTATTTTATTTCGCCATAATCATAATCGGAGAAACGCCTTGGCGGATGAACTCGATCCCATCGACGCCCGTATCCTGGATATCCTGCAACAAGACGCCGGGCTGTCGGTCGCCGAGGTCGCGGATCGCGTCGGATTGTCGGCCTCGCCCTGTTGGCGGCGGATCAAGCGGCTGGAGGATTCCGGCCTGATCACCAAGCGGGTCACCCTGCTGAACGCCAAGCTGCTGGGCCTTGACTTCGAGGTGTACGCCATCGTCAAGCTGATGCTGCCCTCGGCGGACAATCTGAACGTCTTCGAGGCGGCCGTGGCCAAATGGCCGGAGGTGGTGCAGTGCGCCACCATCACCGGGCGCGAGGACTATGTGCTGCGCATCATCACCTCGGACATGCACGCCTTCGACCTGTTCCTGCGCGAGAAGCTGCTGGCGCTCGGCATCGTGTCGGACTGCGAAAGCCACATCGTGACGCGCGGCGTGAAGAATGTGACCGCCCTGCCTCTTGGCATCATCACGCCTCACGTCGGATAACGTCGCTCAGGCGGCGCGGGTCGTCGTGGGAGCCGAGACATGATCGAACTGGTGATCGACGCGCGCCGCAAGGACCTGGGCGGGTTCGAGGTCGGGCGCGTCCTGCCCTTCCATTCGCGCCGGATGGTGGGGCCTTTCATCTTCCTGGACCAGATGGGACCGGCCGAGTTCGCAGCCGGCGCGACCGCCATCGACGTGCGGCCTCATCCTCATATCGGCCTGTCGACCCTGACCTATCTGTTCGAGGGTCAGATCATGCACCACGACAACCTCGGCTACGATCAGGCGATCCGGCCGGGCGAGGTGAACTGGATGACCGCCGGCAAGGGCATCGTCCATTCCGAACGCACCGATCCCCTGACCAAGAGCCGAGGCGGCCCGATGCACGGCATGCAGGCCTGGGTCGCCCTGCCCGCCGAGGCCGAGGAGATCGATCCGTCCTTCGTTCACCTGGGTGAGGACGCCCAGCCGACCTATGAGAACGGCGGCCTGTTCGCGCGGCTGGTGGCGGGCGAAGCCTATGGCGCCAAGGCCGAGGCGCCGGTCTCCTCGCCGCTGTTCTATATCCACTGGGAGCTTCAGCCCGGCGTGCGCACCGCGCCGCCCCCCGCAAAGGGCGCCGGCGGCATGAGCGAACGCGCCCTCTACGTCGCCAAGGGCGCGATCGAGGTCGGGGACCGCACCTTCCACGAGGGTCAAATGGTGGTGCTGGCGTCCAGCGCCGAGCCGACGGTCAAGGCCCTGACCCAGGCCACCGTCATGGTGCTGGGCGGCGAGCCGGTGGGCGAGCGGCTGATCTGGTGGAACTTCGTCGCCTCCAGCCAGGCCCGCATCGACCAGGCCAAGGCCGACTGGCAGGCCGGGCGGATGAAACTGCCCGACGCCGACGACCTGGAGTTCATTCCTCTGCCCGACGAGCCCGCCAAGGCGCAATCCGCCCCGGCGCCGGTGGAACCCAAGCCGACCGATCCGGTCTGAGGACCTACGTCCGTTGCGCGGGCAGGAAGAATGTCGGCGGACGCTTCGCCTCATTTGCCCCCGCCTTCGCAACCCGCTAACGCCTGCGCCATGAACTTCGATTTCGACGCCCAGGTCACCGCCGCCCTGTTCGACAACACCGGCGCCGTCTTCGCCCTCGGCGACGGTTCGGTCCGGTTCGAGGATCGGACACGGGTCGAGGCGCACGACGGCGCCGTTCTGTGCGCCTGCGTCCACCCGTCCGGCGACGGGATCGTCACCGGCGGCGATGACGGCAAGGTCGTCTGGACCCGCCGTGACGAGGACGCCATCGTCCTGGCCACGGCCAGGAACCAGTGGATCGACGCCATCGACGCCTCGCCCGCCTCGGGCCTGATCGCCTTTTCCTTCGGCCGCACCCTGTCGGTGATCGACCCCAACGAGGTGGGTTTCCGTCGCGACTTCCAGCACGAGCGCACCGTTTCCGGCGTCGCCTTCGAACCGAAGGGCCGCCGCATCGCCACCTCGACCTATGGCGGGGCGGCGCTGTGGTATGCGCGGATCGAAAAGCAGCAACCCGTGAAACTGGCCTGGGCCGGGTCGCACACCGGCGTCGCCTTTTCCCCCGACGGCGCCTTCGTCGTCACGACGATGCAGGACAACCAGTTGCACGGCTGGCGCATCAAGGACGCCAAGAACCTGCGGATGGGCGGCTATCCGGGCAAGGTGCGCTCGATGGCCTTCCTGGGCGATGGTCAACTGATGGCGACCTCGGGCGCGCAAGGGGCCGTGCTGTGGCCCTTCGTCGGGTCGAACGGGCCGATGGGGCGCGAGGCGACAGAGATCGGCTATGACGACACGACCCTGGTCAATCTGGTCTCTGCCCGCGCCGATCAGGGGTTGCTGGCCGCCGGACTGATGGACGGTCGGGTCTGGGTCGCCCATCCGGCGGCGCAAGGCCTGAACTTCGTCAAGGCCGAGAAGGGATCGGCCATCGTGGCCCTGTCGCTGAGCCCCGCCGTCGACAAGGTCGCCTGGGCCGACGAGGACGGCCAAGCGGGCGTGATCATCCTCTGATGGCCAAGGGGCGCAAGCGCGGGCGTCGGGTGCTGCTGATCGTGCTGGCGATCCTGGTGCTGTTCCCGATCGTCAGCGTGCTGGCGACGGCGGTCGTTCCGCCGCCGCCTACCATCCTGATGCTGCGCCAGGCCGTGCGGGGCGAGGGGCTGGATTATCAGTGGCAGGCGCTGAAGCGCATCTCGCCCAATCTGGTCAACGCCGCCATCGCCGCCGAGGACGCCCGTTTCTGCAGCCACCATGGCTTCGACATGGACGCGATCCAGAAGGCGCTGGACCATAACGCCGAGGGCGGTCGCATCCGGGGCGGATCGACCATCAGCCAGCAGACCGCCAAGAACGTCTTCCTGTGGCCCGGCCGGGACTGGGTCCGAAAAGGTCTGGAGGCAGGCTACACCGTGCTGATCGAGACGGTCTGGTCCAAGCGCCGGATCATGGAGGTCTATCTGAACGTGGTGGAATGGGCGCCCGGCGTCTATGGCGCCCAGGCCGCGTCGCGCCACTGGTTCGGCAAGGATGCGGCGGACCTCAGCCCGCGCGAGGCGGCGCGTTTGGCCGCCATCCTGCCCGCCCCCCGCCGCTACGAGGCGGCCGATCCCGGCCCCTATGTCCGCCGGCGGGCCGCGCGCGTCCAGGCGGCGATGGGGGCGGTGCGGAACCAGGGCCTGAACCTCTGCGTGGTGGGCCGAGGCGGCTGAACCGTCCCGCTTGACGGGCGCCGTCGCCTCCCCTCTCCTGCACGCGCTGTTCAGGAGATCTATGATGAAGCGTCAGATGATGACCGCCGTCGCGGTCTGCGCCCTCGCCTTCGCCGCCGGCTGCGCCAGCACACCCAAAACCAAAGCGCGCGCCGCGGGGCCCGAACAGACCGCCTCCACCACCACGCCGGCGCCGGCCGCCACGGGGATCAAGGCCGACTATCCCATCACCGCCGAGGGCGCGACCGCCTTCGTCGCCGACGCCGAAACCCAATGGGCCGCGACCAGCGAATATGTCGCCCGCATCCAATGGGCGCGCGCCACCAACATCACCTTCGACACCATGTGGCTGGAGTCCAAGGCCAACGCCGAGGCGACCGAGCTTCAGGTGCGGATGGCCAATCAGGCCGCCAGGTTCAACGCCGTCCAGGTCGATCCGGTCGTGCGGCGCAAGCTGGACCTGCTGCGGCTGGGGCTGGTGCTGCCGGCGCCGAACCGGCCGGGCGCGGCCGATGAGCTGGCGCAGCTGACCACGCGGCTGGACTCCACCTATTCGACCGGCAAGTTCGACTTCAAGGGCCGCAAGATCACCCTGGACGAGGCCTCGCTGATCCTGGCCGACAGCCGCGACCCGGAGGAGACCAAGGCCCTTTACGAAGGCTGGCGCACCATTTCGCCGGTCATGCGCGACGACTACGCCCGGATGGTCGAGATCGCCAACGAAGGCTCGCGCGAACTGGGCTTCGCCGACACCGGCGCCCTGTGGCGCTCGGGCTATGACATGCCCGCCGATGATTTCGCCGCCGAGACCGATCGGCTGTGGGCGCAGGTCAAGCCGTTCTACGAGAACCTGCACTGTTATGTGCGCGCCCGGCTGAACGCCAGATACGGCGATGCGGTCCAACCCGATCACGGCCCGATCCGCGCCGACCTGTTGGGAAATATGTGGTCCCAGCAGTGGGGCAACATCTATGATGTAGTCGCCCCGGCGTCGGGCGGCGCCTCCAGTTACGACCTGACCCAACTGCTGAAGGCGGCCGATTACGACGCGACCAAGATGGTCAGGACGGGTGAGGGCTTCTACGTGTCGCTGGGCCTCGATCCGCTGCCCCAGACGTTCTGGGAACGCAGCCAGATCACGCGGCCGCTTGACCGCGAGGTCGTCTGCCACGCCTCGGCCTGGGACCTGGACAACGCCGACGACATCCGCATCAAGATGTGCACCAACGTCAACGGCGACGACTTCTACACCGTTCACCACGAACTGGGTCACAACTACTACCAGCGGGCCTACAAGAACCAGCCGATGCTGTTCAGGAACGGCGCCAACGACGGCTTCCACGAGGCCATCGGCGACTTCGTCGGCCTGTCGGCCCTGACCCCCACCTATCTGAACCAGATCGGCCTTTTGAAGACCACGCCGGGCGCCGAGGAGGACATTCCCTTCCTGCTGAAGATGGCGCTGGACAAGATCGCCTTCCTGCCGTTCGGCCTGATGGTCGATCGCTGGCGCTGGGACGTGTTTTCGGGCCAGACGGCGCCGGCCGCCTACAACGCCGCCTGGACCGCCGACATGCTGCAATATCAGGGCCTTATCCCGCCCGGCCCGCGCCCGGCCAACGCCTTCGATCCGGGCGCCAAATATCATGTGCCCGGCAATACGCCCTATACCCGCTACTTCCTGGCGGCCATCTACCAGTTCCAGTTCCAGCGCGCCGCCTGCAAGCAGGCCGGATGGACCGGGCCGCTGCACCGCTGTTCGGTCTATGGGAACAAGGAGGTGGGCGCGCGTTTCAACGCCATGCTGCAGATGGGACAGTCGCGTCCTTGGCAGGAGGCGATGAAGGCCTTCACCGGCGACGACGGCAACGACGCCTCGGCCATCGCCGACTATTTCGCCCCGCTGAACGTCTGGCTTGAGCAGCAGAACCGCGGCCACCAATGCGGGTGGAGCGCCGCCTGAGTACAGACCAGGTTAACCCTTCCCCATGAGCCTTCCCTTAACCGCCCGGCGCCAGACTGCCGGCTAATCGGGCGGTCATGCGGCCGTAGGCGCCCACGGGGATGATCTTGGCGAACGCTTCCACACTGATCCGTCGAGCGCTGCGCGGCCTTTACTTCCTGGCGTCGCGCCTGGCCTCGGATCGCGGCGGCAATGTCGTGATGATCTTCGCCCTGGTCATGCCGGCCCTGCTCATGATCACCCTGGGCGGGATCGACCTGAACCGCATCACCACGGTCAAGGCGCGGGTGCAGGACGCCCTGGACGCGGCGACCCTGGCGGCCGCGCGGTCGTCCTACACGGACTCCGAAAACCTTCAGAAAGTGGCCCTGGTCGCCCTTAGGGCCAATCTGCGCGGTTCCTCTGTCGAACCTTTCGCCGACAGCGACATCAAGATCGTGCTGACCGAGAACCAGGTGGTCGTGGCGGACATGCGGGTGCAGGTGAAGACCCTGGTGGCCAATATCGTCCTGCCGCCCTACGGCAAGCTGATGGACGACACCCTGCCGGTCAGCGTCCACTCGGAGGTCAACCGCTCGTCCAAGGACATCGAGGTGTCCTTGGTGCTGGACATCACCGGCTCGATGGGCGGCAGCCGCATCCGCGATCTGAAGAACGCCGCCAACCAGCTGATCAAACTTGTGGTGCAACCGGCCGAAAAGCAGACGCCCTACTATTCGCGCATGGCCATCGTGCCCTACTCGATCGGCGTCAATCTGGGCTCCTGGGCTGACGGCGCGCGCGGCGCGGAGATCAGCGACACCGCCATCACGGGCGCCGCCTGGGCCGCCGCGCCAAGTCAATCGATCAGCAACATCACCCGCGCCTCACCCGGCGTCGTCACCGCGAATGGGCATAACCTAGCGTCCAATGACTATGTCTGGATCAGCGGCGTCAATGGCATGACCCAGATCAACGACCGAATCTACCGGGTCGTCCGCGTCGACGCCAACCGCGTGTCGCTGCAATACCAGTCCAACGGCGCCTGGTACACGCTGAACACCACCAGCGGGAACGGTTTCAGCAGCTACAGCTACGGCGGACAGATCCGCAAATGCACGCGGTCCGACTGTTTCGTGACCGTCACCTCGCGCAACCACGGTCTGTCGGAGGGCGAGGGCGTGGCGATCTCCGATGTCCGCGGCATGACGGCGCTGAACACCACGAACGGCGGCCTCTATGAAGTGTATGAGCGACCGACCAACGACACCTTCGTCCTGCCCGTGGGCGGCGCGGCCTATGCCGACTATGCGAGCGACGGCGCGGTGCAATGCGGCCGCGACGGCTGCGCCAGCCGCGTGTTCCGCGACGCGCAGTACAATCGCCTGACCCGGTTCGACAACACCGCCTGCGTCAGTGAACGAACAGGTTCGGCGGCCTACTCCGACGCAGCGCCGGGCGCCGGAACCTATGTCGGACGCAACTATCCGGCGATGAAGAGGTCGTCGCCTCAATCGCAGGGCAACCCATGCCCGACAGCCACGATCCAGCCGCTGACGTCCAACATCAACACCCTGACCAACCTGGTGAACGGTCTGTCGGTCACGGGATCGACTGCGGGCCAGATCGGCCTGGCCTGGGGCTGGTATGCGGTTTCCGATCAGTTCAATCGGCTGTGGCCATCCAACACGGCCGCCGCCTATGCGCCGACCAAGGTGCTGAAGGCCGTGATCCTGATGACCGACGGCGAGTTCAACACCCCCTATTGCGGCGGCGTGGTCGCACGGGACGCCGGATCAGGTTCCGGCAACTATTACGACAAGATCGCCTGCGACGCGACCAACGGCGATCCGTTCGACCAGGCGGCCAGACTGTGCGACAGCATCAAGGCCAAGGGCGTGATCGTCTACACCGTCGGCTTCTCCATCACACAGGGCAGCGACGCGGCGCGGATCCTGAGCACCTGCGCCACAGACAAGGACAAGGCGTTCCTGCCGCAGTCGGGGGCGGACCTGTCCAGCAACTTCCAGGCCATCGGCCGCGACATCACCCGGCTCAGGATCTCGCGATGATCCGTCAGAGCAGGCGGATTTCCCGCAGCCGTTCGGTCAGATAGTCCTCTGCCAGGATGGTCTTGCCGGCATAACGATCGGGGTTGTCCGGCGTGATGGCGCTGGGCAGCGTCTTGATCGGAAAGTCCGGGTTGAAGTGCAGGAAGAAGGGCGTCGAGTAGCGCGCGAAACCGCGGCGTTCCGGCGCCGGATTGACTACGCGGTGCGTCGTCGACGGCAGGACGTGGTTGGTCAACCGCTGCAGCATGTCGCCGATGTTGACGACCAGGGCGCCGGGCGGCGGGGCGATGTCCAGCCAGCTTCCGTCCTTGTCCTTCAGCTGAAGCCCGGCTTCTTCGGCTCCCAACAGCAGGGTGATGACATTGATGTCCTCATGGGCGCCGGCCCGCACGCCGGGCGCATCGGCGGGCACCGGCGGGTAATGCAGCATCCGCAGGACGCTGTTGCCCATTTCCACCTTGTCGGCGAAAAAGTCGTCGCCCAGCTTCAGATAGCGGGCGATGGCGCGCAGGATCTTGGCGCCCAGCGCATCCAGATCCTCGAACATGCCGTACAGATGCTCGCGGAAACCCTCGACCTCGGTCGGCCAGACATTGTCTCGCATGTAGCGACGGTAGGGATGTCCCTCGGGCAGTTCGCGGCCGACGTGCCAGAATTCCTTGAGGTCGACCGTCTTGGCGTCCTTGGCCGCCTCGACCCCGAACGGCATCAGGCCGCGCGCCCCGCCCGTGCCGGGCTGATGATACTGGCGCTTGATCTCTTCCGGCAGGGCGAAGAAGGCCTTGGCGTCGTCGATGGCGGCGGCGATGCGCCCCTCGTCCAGGCCGTGGTCGGCGATCACGGCGAAACCGTAGCGCGTGAAGGAGGCGCCCAGGGCGTCGCTGAACGCCTGGAAATCGGCGTCATGCTGTTTCATCGAGACCGGCGTGATGGCGCGGTCCTGCGGGCGGGTGTCTTGGGTCGCGCTCACGGGCGTCGTCCTTCGGTCTATGAGGTGTGCGGCCTCCCTTACGCCTAATCCCGGCGATTGTCAGTTCGCGGAACGGCGGAGCGACGACCGTTCATCCGGCATACAGGTTGGAACCTTCACAGTAAGCATACGTTTCCGCGCCAGATCGCAAACACGAAGAGGACCCGTCCATGCGCGCCAAATTCATCGTCGCCAGCGTCTCCATCGCCGCCCTGCTGGGCGCCGCCGCCTGCACCACGACCGACCCCTATCAATCCGGCCCCGTGCGCAACAACACCGGCACCGGCGCCATCGCCGGCGCGTTGGGCGGCGCGCTGCTCGGCTACCTGACCAACACTTCGAACGGCGAACAGGGCCGCAAGAACGCCCTCATCGGCGCCGGCGTCGGCGCTCTGGGCGGTGCGGCCGTCGGCCAGTATATGGATCGCCAGCAACGCGCCATGGAATCTCAGCTGTCGGGCTCCGGCGTCGGCGTCGCGCGTCAGGGCGACACCCTGGTCCTGCGCATGCCGTCAGACGTGACCTTCGCCACCAATCAGTCGTCCATCGACCCGCGCTTTCTGCCAGTGCTGCAGGACGTGGCCCGCGTGCTGCAACAGTATGACCAGTCGACCGTCGATGTGATCGGCAACACCGATTCCTCGGGTGGCGACGCGATCAACCAGCCCCTCTCGGAGCGTCGCGCCAGCAGCGTCGCCTCGGAACTGGTGCGCAACGGCGTTCTGGCCCAACGCCTCTATGTCGCCGGCAACAGTTCGCGCAACCCGGTGGCGTCCAACGCCACACCGGAAGGCAAGGCGATGAACCGCCGGGTGGAGATCCTGATCCGCCCGTTCACCGGCTGATCACCACGCGCCTTCACAACACGAGCAGGGCGACGTCGCACGACGTCGCCCTTTTTTGCATCCATATCCTCAGCTCGCGCTTGCACGATGTCGAACATCACGGTTAGGCCAGTCGCCATGTCCACAGGAGCGACGCCGTGACGCCGGACGACTGGGATTTCGGGCAAAGCCTGAAGCTGGCCGCCATCGCGGTGGTCTGCGCCCTTTTGACAGCGACCGTCGTGATCGCCATCGGCGAAGCTGTCCTCACCCGATAGTTGGCCAGCGCGACGACCATGCTGCTGTCCGTAAACGTCAGAGACTGACCCTTTTACGCAAACAGAAACGCCGCCTCCTTTCGGAGACGGCGTCAAAGTCATTCGACATCTGATCCACTGGAACGCCGGTCTGGATATCCAGACCGGCTTTCCGTTGGGTCTTAGAAGTTGATGTCGATGGTCGCGCGGCGGTTGAGCGGTTCACGCACGCCGTCGGCGGTGGGCTTGGCCAGGTTGGTTTCGCCCTTGCCGTCCAGGGCGATCACGCCGCCGTTGACGCCTTGAGCCACCAGGGCGTCCGCGACGGTGCGCGAACGACGGTTGGACAGACCCAGGTTATAGGCGGCCGAACCCGAGGTGTCGGTGTAGCCGACGACCAGGACGCGCGTCGGACGACCCGACTTGGCGTAGTTGGCGGCCTGCGTCACCACCGAACGGGCTTCCGCCGTCAGGTCCGAACGATCCCAGTCGAAGTAGACGACGAACTGGCGAGGCGTCGGGGTCTGAGCGACCGGCGGCGGGGGCGGCGGGGGCGGAGGCGGCGGGGGAGGCGGCGGGGGCGGGGGCGGCGGCGGCGGCGGCGCGTCTTCCGCGCCGAAGCTGTAGCGCAGACCCAGGGTCACGGTGTGCGACTGATCGTAGTCGCCGTCCCAGGTGCCGAACTGCGTGGCGCCCACGCCCGTGCCGGCCGTGGTCGAATCCCACGAGGCGTCGCCCGTCAGGTAACGGTAGGTCAGGTCGATGTTGGCGCGGTCACCGATCGCCCAGGCCAGACCGGCGATCGCCTGAGCGGCGAACTTGGTCGAGGTGTCGTCGATGGCGAAGGCGGCCGAACGGTTGGCGCGCAGAGCGCCGATGGTGTCGACGTTGACGCGGTTCACACCGGCGCCCAGACCCACGAACGGACGGATGCCCCAGGCTTCGTAGCCGAAGTCATAGATGACGTTGGCCATCAGGGTGGCGGACTCGATGTCGCCTTCCGGCGAGAAGCAGCCGCCCGTCGCCGGGGTCAGGTTGCACAGACCTTGCGTGCCGGAAACGGCGCGGATCTTGCCGATGTCGCCCGAGCGGTAACCGCCTTCGAGCTCGACACGCCAGTTGGGGTTGAAGCGATAGCCCAGGCGCGCAAAGGCGGCCCAGCCGTTGTTCACTTCATACTTCCAGCTTGCGCCGGTGGTGGACGACTCGGCCGTGATGTCGTCCATGGTGTGATAACCGGCGTCGATGGCGCCGTACCAACCATTGGGTTCCGCCGATGCGGCGCCAGCCGACAGGGCCAGGGCGGCCGCTGCGCTGGAAGCCAGCACGAAAGTCTTCATACGCATAAGGGGGTATCCCTCCGCCTCTGTTTATAAGGGGGCGGGTCTACCGCCTAGGCGGGTCTTACCAGCCTTGCCTTGGAATGTCGAGGCGGAAACGTGACCGATATCGGTGCTTCTGCGGCCACCGTGACGTTGATGCTACAGACGAATTTGGAACTTGGTCGAAGTTTCGCTGACTTATGATCCCCCCAACGTCACAATCTTCACCCCCCGGCACGTCCAACTTGAGCGAGCATTGGCGACATCTGGCGGCGGCCTTTTAGGCCCGGACCATCTGCATGCCCAGCCATTCGGCGATCAGGGCCGGCTTGTCCTCGCCCTCGATCTCGACCGTCAGCTCGTGCTTGAGCAGCCAGCGGCCGCCGCCCTTGTCTTCGGCGGACAGGAGCTTGAACCGACCGCGAATGCGCGATCCGGCGCGCACGGGAGCCAAGAACCGAAGCTTGTCGAAGCCGTAGTTGACGCCCATCATCACCCCGTCCAGAGGCGCCACAGCGTCGTAGCTCATGGCCGAGGCCAGGCTCAGCGTGAGGAACCCATGGGCGATGGTTCCGCCGAACGGCGTCGCTCTGGCGGCTTCGGGATCGACATGGATGAACTGGTGATCCTCGGTGCAATCGGCGAAGGCGTCGATCCGGGCCTGATCGACCTCAAACCATTTCGACAGCCCTACCTCTCGACCGATCAGCGCTTGAAGTTCACTGGCCTGCGTCATCGTGTCCTCGCTCCCTTTTCGATTTTGCGGGAGGGTGACCCAGTGGCGAGACGAATAAAACCCCTCAGCTGGCGAAACGGCCTTCGATGATCTGGGCGTAAAGGCCAGGATCGACGTTCCCGCCGGACAGGACGATGACGGTCGTGAGCCCTTTTGTCTCGACCTTGCCGGCCAGAAGCGCCGCCAGGGACACCGCGCCGCCCGGCTCGATCACCAGTTTCAGGTGACGGAAGGCGAAGCGCATCGCCTCGGCGACCTCGGCGTCCGACACGGTGACGGCGCCGGCGAGGCGCCGGTTGATCGGCCAGGTCAGTTCGCCCGGCATCGGCGCCATCAGGGCGTCACAGATCGACGGCGCCCCTTGCGGGCGCCCGACTCGTTCGCCCGCAGCCAGTGACCGGGCGGTGTCGTCGAACGCTTCCGGCTCCACCACCAGGACCGAGGTCGCGGGGCTGCGTTCGGCCATCACCAGGTTGATCCCGGCCATCAGCCCCCCACCCGAGGCCCCGCACAGCAACTGATCCAGCGGTTCATCCGCCTGGTCCAGAATCTCCAGGGCGACCGTACCCTGGCCTTCGATGATGAAGGGGTCGTCGAAGGGCGGTACAAGAACGGCCCCGCGCTCGATGGCGATGGCGGCGCCGATGGCTTCGCGGCTTTCGGTCCAGCGATCGTACATCCGCACCTCGCCTCCGAAGGCGATCACCCCATCGACCTTAACCTGGGGCGAGTCAGACGGCATCACTATGAGAGCCGGTGCGCCAACCAAGGCGGCGGCGGCGGCGACCCCTTGCGCATGATTGCCGGAGGAGAAGGCCACAACCCCGCGCCCCTTCTCGTCTGGCGTCAGGCGGCTGATGCGATTGTAGGCGCCGCGAAACTTGAAGGCCCCGGACTGTTGCAGCGTCTCGGCCTTCATCAGAACCCGGCCGCCCACGCAGGCGTTCAGGGCTGGGTTCTCGATCAGGGGCGTGCGGACGGCGAAGCCGTGGATCTGTCGGGCGGCGTCCAGAACGCCTTCATAGCTGGGCCGGTGCGTGGTCATATGCTCCCATAGACCGCAACGTCGGCGTCGCCCAAGCCGCCGCAGGGAGAAAATCCATGAGCCTGATCCTCGCCATCGACCAGGGCACGACCTCGACGCGGGCGATCGCTTTCGAGAGCGGGGCGAAGACGGCGTCGGGCGAGGCGGGCGACCTGCGTCCCGCCGCCGTCAGCCAGATCGAACTGGCCCAGCATTTTCCGCGTTCCGGCTGGGTGGAGCATGACGCCGGCGAAATCTGGACGGCGACGCTCCAGACCTGCCGCGAGGTCGTTCGCAAGGCCGGCGGCGTGGCCCGCTTCGCCGCCATCGGCATCACCAATCAGCGCGAGACGGCTGTGATCTGGGATGCGACGACGGGCGAGCCGCTGCACCGCGCCATCGTCTGGCAGGACCGCAGGACAGCCGACGTGACCGCGCGACTGACGGCCGAAGGTCATGAGCCGAAGGTGCAGGCGGCGACCGGACTGATCCTGGATCCCTATTTCTCGGCGACCAAGTTCGCATGGCTGCTGGACGCCGTTCCGGGCGGGCGCGAGCGGGCGGCGCGGGGCGAGGTCAAGCTGGGGACCATCGACGCCTGGCTGATCTGGAAACTGACCGGCGGTCGGGTGCATGCGACCGACGCCACCAATGCGTCACGCACCGCTTTGATGGACCTTGAGACGGTCGCTTGGCGCGAGGATCTTTGCGCCCTGTTCGACGTCCCGCGCATGGCCCTGCCGGCCATCGTTCCCTGCGCGGGCGTTATCGGCGAAAGCGACGCGGCCCTGTTCGGCCGCCCTCTGCCCATCGCCGGATCGGCGGGCGACCAACAGGCGGCCCTGGTCGGTCACGGCGCGCTGAAACCCGGCGACGCCAAGATCACCTATGGCACCGGCGCCTTCCTGGTCGCCAATGTCGGAGACCGGCCCGTCGCCTCGACGCGGCGTCTGCTGGGCACGCTGGGATATCAGGCCCCCGGACGTACGGCCTATGCGCTGGAAGGCTCCATCTTCTCGGCCGGGTCGGCGATACAGTGGCTGAGGGACGGGGTCGGCATGATCTCGCAGTCGCGCCAGTCGGAAGCGATGGCTCAGGACCTGACCGACAATGGCGGGGTCTATCTGGTCCCCGGCTTCACCGGCCTGGGCGCGCCGTGGTGGGAGCCCGAAGCGCGTGGGACCATCATCGGCCTGACGCGAGATTCCGGCCCCGCCCATTTCGTTCGTGCGGCGCTGGAGGCCCTGGCCTATCAGACGCGGGACCTGCTGGACGCTCTGGCCGAGGATGGCGCCCCGCCGCTGAAGACGCTGAATGTGGACGGCGGCGTAACCGCCAACAGTTTCGCCATGCAGTTCGTCGCCGACATCTGTCAGGTCGAGGTGGAACGCCCGGCCTTCCAGGAGATGACTGCGCTTGGCGCCGCGCGGCTGGCCGCCCTGGGCGTCGGCGTGGTTTCCGATCTGGAGGCGCGCCCGGCCGAGGCGCCTGCGCGCTGGTCTCCACGCATGGATAAGGCCGAGCGCGAACGGCTGCTTTCCGGCTGGCGTCGCGCGGTCAAGGCCGCCATCATCGCCGCGCCGAACCGGGCCTGAGACCCGGACGGCGACAGGAAACGCGAACAGGACTGACCGGGCCGCCCATGACCGACGCCTCTTCTATCGACGCCCAGGCCGCCTTTTCCGGCACGCGCGAGGTCGATCCCCGCTACCGGCTGGACGACGCCGCGCTGGACGCCTGGATGGCGGACCACGTCACCGGCTACGCCGGCCCGCTGACTGTGCGCCAGTTCAAGGGCGGACAGTCCAACCCGACCTATGAGCTGATCACCCCGACCGCCGCCTATGTCTTGCGACGCAAGCCGCCCGGCGTCCTGTTGCCCAGCGCCCATGCGGTGGACCGCGAATATCAGGTCATCTCCGCCCTGGCCGCCCAGGGCTTTCCCGTGGCCAAGCCCCACGCCCTATGCCTGGACGAGGGCGTAATCGGCTCGATCTTCTATGTGATGGACAAGGTTGAGGGCCGTATCTTCTGGGACCTGAAACTGCCCGGCCTGACGCCACCCGAACGGCGCGCCGTCTATGAGGCCCAGACAGACACCCTCGCTCGGCTTCACGGCTTCGATCCCGTCGCCATCGGCCTGGCGGACTATGGCAAGGCCGGAAACTATTTCGCGCGTCAGGTCGGGCGCTGGACCAAACAATACCGGGCCTCGGAGATCGAATCCGTCGCGGCCATGGACCGCCTGATCGCCTTCCTGCCCGACAGCCTGCCGCAGGAAGGCCCAAGCCGGATCGTCCACGGCGACTTGCGATTGGACAATATGATCCTGGCGCCCGATCGCGCGGAAGTGCGCGCCGTGCTGGACTGGGAGCTGTCGACCCTCGGCGATCCCATGGCCGACTTCTCCTATCTGCTGATCGCCTGGGCCATTCCGGCGAACCTGCGCAACGGTCTGGCGGGGGCGGACCTGGAGGCGCTGGGCATTCCTTCGGTCGAAGAGACGGTCGAACGCTATGCCGCCGCGACCGGGATGAGGCCGGCCAATCTGGACTGGCTCTACGCTTACAACCTGTTCCGCCTGGCGGCCATCTGTCAGGGCATCGCAGGCCGGGTTCGCGACGGCACCGCCGCCAGCGCCCACGCCAGGACCATGGCCGCCCAGGTCGGCCCGCTCAGCGAAGCCGCCTGGGGCTTTGCGAAGAAAGCAGGCGCCTGATAGGGACGCCGAATGAAGACCGCGCTTTTGATCATCGACGTCCAGCAGGCCATCCTGCAGGGCGTTGCGACGCCGGATCGACAGGCTGTAATCGATAGCGAACTCGACAGGGTCTCATCGCGCCTCGGCTGCCTAAAAGCCTCGGCCGAAGCTGCAGGAATGCCGGTTGTCCTGGTGCAACACGATGGCGACCTCGGACATCGATTGGCCGTCGGAGCCGAGGGCTGGCGCTTCAGGCCTGAAATCGCGCCCAGCGATCAGACGATCATCGTTCACAAGCGTAGCTGCGATTCATTCCACGAAACCGATTTGCAGGCGCGGCTGGAGGAACGAGGAATCGATCGCCTGATCGTCGGCGGCTGCATGACGCAGTTCTGCGTGGACACGACCGTGCGGCGCGCCGTGTCGAACGGCTTTGACGTGGTTTTGGTCGAGGATGGTCATGCCACCTCGGATTTCGGCGTCCTGACGGCGGATCAGATCGTGGCGCACCATAATCGGCTTCTGTCAGGCTTTGACGCGGGGTCGCGGATAGTAACGGTGGCGCCAGCGGCCGCGATCCGCGTGTCGGACAGCTAAGCCTAGCTTCTGATCTTCGCCCCGATGATGCGTCTATCCGTCTTGGTCTGAACAAGAATGGCCAGGGCTTCGCCGCTGCGGACTTCCGGCAGGACATAAAGCACCGGACGCCCGCGCCAGTCGCCCAGGCGTTTGATGTCGCGCACCACATTCATGTGGCGCACCGACTGGCCCCGGTTCTCTCCGCTGCGGACCTGAACCACCTGGGGGCCTGGCGTATAGGTGACGGCGATGACTTCGGCGCCGCCGACGGGCGCGCGGCCTGAACCGATGCCGACCCGGTCGCCGGTCTCTCGGAACTCGATCTGGGGCGGCCAGTTCAGGCGGCTGGCCTCCTCGTCGATGGCGGCCTCAAGTTCGGCGGCGCGGGCGCCCGACATCTGGCGGCGGCCGTCGATGACCACTTCCGGGGTCGAAACCCCGCGCAGGCGCAGGGCCGCGCGATAGGCGCGCTGGCGCTCCGAAAACTCGGGCTGGGCGAAGGTGTCGGTCCAGCCCAGATAGTCCCAATAATCGACGCCGTATGTCAGGGCGATCACGCCCGGCTCGGCCGCCGCCCGTTCGACCGCCGCATTGGCCTCCAGACAACTGCCGCAGCCCTGGGCGGTGAACAGCTCGATCACCACCGGCGGGGTGTTGGCGGCATGGCGCGTGGCGGCGGGACGCGCGCCCGTCGGCTGGGCGGAAGCGCCCATCGACAGAACGGCGCCCGCCATCACCGTGCCTGCAATGACCCAGCCCGTGGTTCTCATGGCCGTGTTCTTAAACTTCGACGTTCAGCAGAGCGCCTCATAAGTCCGTGAGCCCGACTCAATCCATCAGTTGCTGAGCCAGATAGACATAGTGACGGGCCCAGCGACGGGCGTTGGCGACGGGATCGGCGTCGTTGGAGTGACCGCCCGCCGTGTCCTCGTAATAGAGGTGGTCATAGCCCAGGTCGCCGAGGCGCGCGGCGAACTTGCGGGCATGGCCGGGGTGGACGCGGTCGTCGCGGGTGTTGGTGGTCAGATAGACGCGCGGATAGGCGGCGCCGGGGCGAAGCTGCTGATAGGCCGAATAGCGGGCGATGAAGGCGGCGTCGGCGGGGATGCGCGGGTCGCCGTATTCGCCGATCCACGAGGCGCCCGCAGGCAGGTCCTGATAGCGCAGCATGTCCACCAGCGGGCTTTCGATCACCGCCGCATTGAACAGTTCGGGATGTTGGGTGATCGAGACCGAGGTCAGCACACCGCCGTTGGAGCGGCCATAGATGCCCAGGCGACGCGGGCTGGTGACGCCGCGCTGCTCAAGATCACGGGCCACGGCGGCGAAGTCGTCGAAGGCGCGCTGACGGTTTTCCTTCAGCGCCGCCTGGTGCCAGTCGGGACCGAACTCGCCGCCGCCGCGGATGTTGGCCTGAACGAAGACGCCGCCCCGCTCCAGCCACAGCTTGCCCATCTCGGGCTTGTAGGCGGGGTTCAGACTGACCTGGAAACCCCCGTAGCCCAGCATGATGGTCGGGTTCGACCCGTCCAGCTTCATGTCGCGCGGCCGGGTGATGAAATAGGGGATCTTGGTCCCGTCGGTGGAGATCGCCTCATACTGTTCGGTGATGTCGCGCGAGGCGTCGAACTTGGCCGGGGCGGATTTCAACGTGGTCAGGGTCGCCGCGCCGACATTGGCCAGACTGAGGGTCGGCGGCACGAGGAAGCCCTGGGTCGAGACGAAGACCTCGCCGCGTGACTTGGAGCTATCGCCCAGACCGACCGCCAGATTGTCGGGAACCGCGATAGAGGAAGCGGTCCAACCCGTTTCACCGGGGCGGAATTTCATCAGTCGTCCGGCTACATTGTCCGTAATGGCCGCAACAATGGTGTCGGACAGGACGGCGACGCCCTGAAGCGCTTGGCGGGCCGTTGGCTCGAAGACGACAGCGCGATCGCGGTCGATCAGAATGTCGATCCGCGTCTCGCCCAACACCGCCATCGGCAAGGCGAGCAGCGACCCGGCGGCGTAGTCCTGACCGTCAAAGCGCCAAGCCTGGTCCGGCGAGAACACGAGACGGCCGTCGATTACGCCTGAAATCCCGACCCGCTCGGGCAGGGCCAGCTTCTGAGTCTTGCCGTCCCCCGTCAGTTGCCATGTCTCGGACCGGAAGGTGTCCAGCGGGCGGGTGATGATGACGGCCGTGACCTTGCCGTCCTTGTCGCGATAGACGGCGGGGCTGACGCCATAGCCGCCGTCGCCCTGTTTGCCGCGATAGACTTCGGTCGCCTGGGCCAGGGTCTGGCCGCGCTTCAGCGTCTTGACGATGAAGGGATAGCCGGACTCGGTCATGGTTCCGGCGCCGAAGTCGGTGGCGACCAGCAGGGTGTCGCGGTCCAGCCATTCGATGCGGTGCTTGCCCTCGGGCAGGCGGAAGCCGTCTTCGACGAACCGCTTGGTCGGCAGGTCGAACTCGCGCACCACCACCGCATCCTTGCCGCCGTCCGACAGCATGATCAGGCAGCGCGCGTCGTCGGGCGCCAGGCAGTCGGCGCCCTTGAACACCCAGTCCTTGCCCTCGGCCCTGGACAGGGCGTCGATGTCCAGCAGGGTGTCCCACTGCGGCGTGGCGGTGCGATAGCTGGCCAGCGTCGTGCGGCGCCAGACGCCCTTGGGATTGTTCGCGTCCTGCCAGAAGTTTCCGACGCCGTCGCCCAGGAAGGACGGGCTGGGGATGCGGTCGGTCGCGGTCAGGATGGCCTGGGCCTCGGCCCGGAAGGTCTCGTAGCGCGGGTCGCCGGTCAAGACGGCGAGGGACTTGCGGTTTTCTTCCGCGACGAAGGCCATGGCCTCGGCCCCGTCCACCTGCTCCAGCGCCAGATGATCGTCCGCCGCCGCGACGCCGGCGGGCGTCAGGTCACGGGGGAAGTGGGGCGGGGCTTCGCGCGGGATCATCACTGGGGGGTCGTTATATTCTGCGTACTGCTGAGCAGGCACCGAACTACAGGCACCGAGCAGAAGCGCCGGAATGGCGGCGGACAGGATCAGGTGACGCATTCGAATACTCCGCAAATCTGATCCTCCCCATCGGGGGAGGGGGACCGCCGTCGGGCGGTTGAGGGGGCGGAACCAGACAGGGCGCTCGGGGTCGCCCCCTCCACCACTTCGTGGTCCCCCTCCCCCATTTCGCTTCGCTTCATGGGGGAGGATCGGAAAAGGACTATTCCTGCGTCGGCGTGTCCATCAGACGGCGCGACAGATAGGTGTATTCCAGCGCCAGACGACGCGCGGTTTCACGCAGGTTGGCGCCCGCCGCGTGGCCGCCGTCGACGTTTTCGTAGAACAGGACCGGATAGCCCAGCGCCTCCAGACGCGCGGCCGCCTTGCGGGCGTGGCCCGGATGGACGCGGTCGTCCTTGGTCGAGGTGTGGATAAAGACCTCGGGGTAGGGCTGGCCCGCGCGCAGGTTCTGGTAGGGCGAATATTGCTCGATCCAGGCGCGCTGCTCGGGAATGTCCGGGTCGCCGTATTCGCCCTTCCAAGAGGCGCCCGCCAGCAGCTTGTGGAAGCGCAGCATGTCGAACAGAGGCACCTGAATGACGGCGGCGTTGATCAGGTCCGGGCGCTGGGTCAGCATCGCCCCCATGAACAGCCCGCCCTGCGAGCCGCCCATGATGCCCAGTTTTGGCTGGCTGCTGATGTTGCGGGCGATCAGGTCCAGGGCCACAGCCTGGAAATCCTCGTGCGCGCGCTGGCGGTTCTGCTGCAGCGCCGCCTCGTGCCAGCGGGGGCCGAACTCGCCGCCGCCGCGCGTATTGGCGATGACATAGACGCCGCCCCGCTCCAGCCACAGCTTGCCGACCGTGGCCGAATAGCCGGGCAGCAGCGAGCTTTCGAACCCGCCATAGCCGTAGAGGAGGGTCGGGTTCGATCCATCCAGCGGCATGTCCGACTTATGCACCACGAAATAGGGGATCAGGGTCCCGTCGGCCGAGCGGGCCTCGTGCTGGTCCACCGTCATGCCTGCGGCGTCGAACTTGGCCGGCATGGACTTGACCTGATCGACCGCGCCGGTCGCCGCATCGGCCAGCCACAGGCTGGAGGGGTTCAGATAGCCGGTGACGCTGACGAAGACCTTGTCGTCCTTTTCAGAGGCGGAGCCGACGCCGACCGAGACGTTCTGCGGCAGGTCCAGCGTCGTATGCGCCCATTCCCCATCGCCCGGCGTATAGACCCGCACCGAGCCGCGCACATTGTCGTAGAGGGCCACGACCAGGCGGTTGCGCGTGACGTTGACGCCTTCGATGGCCTGACGCTCGGTCGGGCGCACCACCAACTGGGCCGGGGTCGCCGGGTCGGCCAGCCACGCCTGCAGCGGCCAGGCGATCAGGTCGCCGGTCTTGAATTCCTGACCCGACGGCGCGGCCCAGTCCTGCTTCAGCGACACCAGAAGCCGGCCGTCGACCAGACCGCTTATGTCGGACTTGGCCGGCAGCTGCAACTGCGTCAGGGCGCCGTCATCGCCGACGCGCCAGGTCTCGGACGAATAAAAGTCCACTGAACGATTGATCAGCACCGCCTTCACCATCCCGTCGGCGTCGCGCAGCGTATAGCCGGACACCGACACATCCGTCGGCTGGCCGGTGAACAGGGTTTCGGCCTGATCCAGGCTCTGGCCGCGCTTCATCCGCTTGACCACCATCGGATAGCCCGAGTTGGTCAGGGTGCCGGGGCCGAAGTCGCGCGAGACCAGCAGGGTGTCCTTGTCGATCCAGGACGCACCGCCCTTGGATTCCGGCAGGACGACGCCACCCTCGACGAACTTGCGCTCGACACTGTCGAACTCGCGCAGCGTCACGGCGTCCTTGCCGCCGTTCGACAGGCTGATCAGGCAGTAGCGTTCCTCGGGTTGAAGGCAGATCGCCCCTTTGTAGACCCAGTTCTGGCCCTCGGCGGCGGCCAGGGCGTCGACATCCAGGATCGTCGTCCATTCCGGCGTCGCGGTGCGATAGCTGTCCAGCGTGGTGCGACGCCACAGGCCGCGCACGTGCTGGGCGTCCTGCCAGAAGTTGTCGATATGGCCATCGTGCGTGAAGCCGGGCGAGGGGATGCGGTCCTGGGCCTGGACGATGGCCAGGGCTTCCTGATGCAGGGTCTCGTAGCGCGGATCGCCCTGAAGCACGCCCAGCGAGTGGGCGTTGTGTTCGCGCACCCAGGCCATGGCCCGCTCGCCCTCCACATCCTCCAGCCAGACATAGGGGTCGGTCGCCTCGCTGGAGGCGAAGCCGCCAGAGGCTGGAGCGGGTGCGGGAGAAGCGGCAGGGGTCTGGGCCATGGATACCGTGGTCAGGCTGGTGGAGGCGAGAAGCGCCGCGAGCGCGACGGCGGAAGAGCGGATCATGGACAGTCCCCGAAAACGAAGCCGGCACCTTAGCGGCGGCGCAGGCGGCGGCAAGTCGGGGAGCCCAACCCTTTTGTCACACCGCGATCAGTCCTCGTCGGGAATGCACAGCAGATTGCCGCACGCCTTGCAGTGGACCGCATCCTGATCGTGGGTCTGAAGACCGCAGGCCTCGCACGGATAGCGGACCTTGTGCGGCTTGATCAGGGCCTGGGCCAGACGCAGGAACAGGGTGATGCCCACCAGCATGATGGCGATGGACAAGAGCTTGCCCATCGATCCCGGCAATGTCACGTCGCCGAAGCCGGTCGTGGTCAGGGTCGCGACGGTGAAATAGAGGGCGTCGACATAGCCGGCGATCCCGTCATGCCCCAGGAAGGTCGCATAGACGAAGCCGGTCGTGACGAAAACGAAGGTGACTAGGCTGGACAGAGCCCGCACGATCCCCTCGACCCGCGTGTCGTCGAACCGCGCCCCAACGGTGCGCCAGAAGAAGTCCGAGTTCAGCACCGTCCATAGCCGCATCATCCGCAGGAAGCCCAGGTTGAACAGCCAGGCGGGGAACAGCAGGGTGGCCAGGATGAACAGGTCCAGCCAGACGATGGGCCGCTTCAGCCAGTCCTTGATGTCGGAATAGGCATAGGCCCGCGCCGCCAGATCCAGGCCCAGGATCGTCGCCACCAGATAGTCCAGCGCATAGAAGGCCCACCCCATGTTCTTAAGAATCGGCGAGGCCAGGAAGAAGGCGATGATGGCGAAATCGACGGCGATCACCGTCAGGCGGAACTTCACTGCGGCCGGCCGACTGCCGTGATAAAGGTATCGCAGCCGCGCACGCAGGCGCAGGCCGTCGTCCTTGGGGTCGGTTTCGGTGTGCAGCACGCTGGTTTCCGGGGCGCGGGGATTGCGCCTATATGGCCTGCATGACCCGTCCTTTCGTCAAGATGAACGGCGCCGGCAATGATTTCGTCGTCGTCAATGCGCTGGAACAGCCGTTCGCTCCCACTGAAGACCAGATTCGCGCGCTGGGCGACCGCGCGACGGGCGAGGGCTTCGACCAGTTGATCGCCATCGAGCCGTCAGACACGGCCGACGCCTTCATGCGGGTCTGGAACGCGGACGGTTCGATGGTGGAGACCTGCGGCAACGCCCTGCGCTGCGTCGGCTGGTTATTGATGCAGGCCAACGGCGCGGATCGTGTGGTCATCGACACGGCTGGCGGCCCGACCGTCGCGACCCGCGCGGGCGATCACCGCGTGACGGTGGACATGGGCAAGCCTCGCCTGGACTGGGCCCAGGTGCCGCTGGCCGAAGACATGGACACGCGCGGGATCGAGCTTCAGGTCGGCCCCATCGACGATCCTGTCCTGCACACCCCGGGCGCCGTCTCGATGGGCAATCCCCACGTCGTCTTCTTCACCGACCGCCAGGACGACGACTTCGTCGCCGGGTCAGGCTCTCTGGTCGAGCATCACCCGCTGTTCCCGCAAGGGGTCAATGTCGGCTTCGCCAATGTGCTGGACCGGGATCACATCCGTCTGCGCGTCTGGGAGCGGGGGGCGGGCCTGACCAAGGCGTGCGGCACCGGCGCCTGCGCCGCCCTGGTCGCGACGGCGCGTCGGGGGCTGACCGAACGCAAGGCGACCGTGGTGGTGGACGGCGGCGAACTGGTCATCGAATGGAGCGCCGAGACCGATCACGTGCTGATGACCGGCCCGGTCGAGATCGAGCGCACTGGCGTTCTGACCTGACGAAACCCGCCGCCTTGCGGAAATCCGCACGGACAGGCGCGCGCCGATCACCTTTTTCGCACACGCTGGACGTGACGCGGCCCCGGCTGCGGCGGCTGCGCCCGCCAGGACGGGCAGGCGGGCGATAGAGCCTGGCCGGTTGTCCCGCCTGCGCCCGCGCTTTAGGAACAGACAAAGCCAATCAGAACGACGCGCCGGAAACGCCTGAAGCCATGCCCGATCAGACCGAAAAACAGACCTTCTCCGACCAGGAGGCCCTGGATTTCCACCGCATCCCGACGCCGGGCAAGATCTCCATGGCGCCGACCAAGCCGATGGCGACCCAGCGCGACCTGTCGCTGGCCTATTCGCCGGGCGTGGCCGTGCCTGTGCTGGCCATCGCCGAGGATGCCGACAAGGCCTACGACTATACCGCCAAGGGAAATCTGGTGGCCGTGATCTCGAACGGCACCGCCATCCTGGGCCTGGGCAATCTGGGCCACATGGCGTCCAAGCCGGTGATGGAGGGCAAGTCGGTCCTGTTCAAGCGGTTCGCCGACGTCGACAGCTTCGATGTCGAGGTCAAGACCACCGACCCGGACGAGTTCATCACCGTGGTCAAGAACATCGGCGACACCTGGGGCGGCATCAACCTGGAGGACATCAAGTCTCCGGAATGTTTCGTCATCGAGAGCGAGCTTCAGGACCTGCTGGACATCCCCGTCTTCCATGACGACCAGCACGGCACGGCCATCATCTCGACCGCCGGCCTGATCAACGCCGTCCATATCGCCGGCAAGAAGCTGGACGAGGTCAAGGTGGTGCTGGCCGGCGCCGGGGCGGCGGGTCTGTCCTCCATCGCCCTGATGAAGGCGGCGGGCGTGAAGGCCGAAAACACCGTGATCTGCGACCGGGACGGCGTGGTCTACAAGGGTCGCGAACACGGCATGGACCAGTGGAAGGCCGCCCATGCGACCGACACCCCGTTCCGCACCCTGGCCGAGGCCATGGTCGGCGCCGACGTGGTGCTGGGCCTGTCGGCCAAGGGGGCGATCACCAAGGAGATGGTGGCGTCCATGGCGCCCAATCCGATCATCTTCGCCATGGCCAACCCTGATCCCGAGATCACGCCCGAGGACGTCCAGTCGGTGCGTTCGGACGCCATCATCGCCACGGGCCGCTCGGACTATGTGAACCAGGTCAACAACGTCCTGGCCTTCCCCTATCTGTTCCGGGGCGCCCTGGACGTGCGGGCGCGCCGGGTGAACCACGAGATGAAGGTCGCCTGCGCCCAGGCCCTGGCGGCTTTGGCGCGCGAGGACGTGCCGGACGAGGTGGCCGCCGCCTACCGCGGGCGCAAGCTGAAGTTCGGCCCCGACTACATCATCCCGACCCCGTTCGATCCGCGCCTGATCTGGTACATCCCGCCCTTCATCGCCCAGGCGGCGATGGACACCGGCGTGGCCCGCGTCCAGATCGAGGACATGGACGTCTATCGCGACGCCCTGCGTTCGCGCGTCGATCCGTCGGCCGCCCTGATGCAGAAGATCAACTCGGCCGTGCGCGGCGGGCCGGACAAGCGCATCGTCTTCGCCGAGGGCGAGGAGCCGGCCGTCATCCGCGCCGCCTGGGGCTTCAAACAGGCGGAACTGGGCACGCCGATCCTGGTCGGGCGCGAGGATCTGATCCGTCAGAACGCCGCCGAGGCGGGCCTGAACTTCGATGATCTGGGCATCGAGATCACCAACGCCCGCGTCTCGCCGAACAACGCCGAAGACACCGACTGGCTGTACGAGAAACTGCAACGCCGGGGCTATCTGCGACGCGACGTGCAGCGGATGATCAACCAGGACCGCAACTATTTCGCCGCCACCCTGGTCGCCAAGGGCCGGGCCGACGCCATGGTCGCGGGCGTGACCCGCAACTTCAACATGGCGCTGAAGGAGGTCCAGCGCGTGCTGGACGTGGACGACACCCTGATCGGCCTGTCGATCCTGCTGGCCAAGGGCCGCACCCTGTTCGTCGCGGACACCACCATCCACGAACTGCCGAACGCCGAGGAACTGGCCGACATCGCCATCAAGGCCGCCGAGACCGTCAGGAAGCTGGGCCGCAATCCGCGCGTCGGCTTCCTGTCCTATTCCACCTTCGGCAACCCGCCCGGCGACCGCGCCGAGAAGGTGCGCGAAGCGATCCGCATCCTGGACAAGAAGGGCGTCGACTTCGAATACGAGGGCGAAATGCCGCCTGAGGTCGCGCTGGATCCCAAGGGCCATCCCGCCTACGCCTTCAACCGCCTGACCAAGCCGGCCAATGTTCTGGTCATGCCCGCCATCCATTCGGCCGCCATCTCGACCAAGCTAGTTCAGGCCCTGGGCGGCGCGACCGTGATCGGCCCGCTGCTGGTCGGTCTGGAGAAGCCGGTGCAGATCGTGTCCCTGGGCGCCTCGGTCAGCGAGATCATCACCGCAGCCACCTTCGCCGCCTATGACGCCGGTCCCGCCTTCCAGGGATCGGGCCTGACCTCGGCGCCGCGTCCGCCGGCGGCCGTGGTCGAACCTTGAGCGAAGCCTCGGTCTTTCCCGCCGCCGCCCCGCCGCCCCGGCGGGTGGAGCCGGGCCTGTATCTGGTCGCCACCCCGATCGGGAACCTGCGCGACATGACGCTGAGGGCGCTGGACGTTCTGGCCGCCGCCGATCTGGTGCTGGCCGAGGACACCCGCGTCACCGCCAAACTTCTGAGCGCCTATGGGCTGAAGGCGAAGCTGGAACGCTGCGACGACCATGCGTCGAGCCGCGCCGCCGAACAGGCCATCGACCGGCTGCGCGACGGTCAGGTCGTAGCCCTGGTGTCGGACGCCGGCACGCCCCTGGTCAGCGACCCCGGCTTCGTCGTCGCGCGCGCGGTGATCGCCGAGGGCCTGCCGGTTCATCCGATCCCCGGCGCCTCCAGCCTGCTGGCGGCCCTGTGCATCGCCGGCCTACCCGCCGACCGGGTGCTGTTCGCCGGTTTCCTGCCGCCCAAGACGGCCGGCCGCACCGCCGCGCTGGAAGCCTTGAAGGGTCAGCGCCAGACGCTGGTCTTCTTCGAAAGCGGGCCGCGCCTGAAGGACAGCCTGGCCGACATGGCCGCCGTCCTCGGGCCGCGCCCCGCCGCTGTCGCCCGCGAACTGACCAAGCTCTACGAGGAATGCGTGCGCGGTCCGCTGGACCAGTTGGCCGTCGATCCGCGCCTGGATGCGCCCAAGGGCGAGATCGTCGTGGTCGTGGGCCCAGGCGAGGAGGTTCAGGCGACCGAGGCCGACGCCGACGCCGCCCTGATCGACGCCTTGCAGACCCTGTCCACCGGCGACGCCGCTTCCGAGGTCGCCAAGGCCCTGGGGCTGAACCGCAAGACCCTGTATCGCCGCGCGCTGGCGTTGAAGGCCAAGTGAGGCGGCTGGCCCGTCCCGCGCCCGTCCGCCGCCCCAAGGCGGCGTGGCGTCAGGCGAAGGGCGGGACGGCGTTCCGGGCGGGCCATGCGGCGGAATGGGTCGCGGCCTTCTGGCTGATGCTGCGCGGCTATCGAATCCTGGGTTTTCGCCTGAAGAGCCGGGCCGGCGAGATCGATCTTCTCGCCTGCCGCGGCCGGGTGCTGGCGGTCGTGGAGGTCAAACGACGCGCCACCATTCAGGCTGCGCGACTGGCGCTGAAGCCCGCCCAGTTCGACCGGCTGGTCGCGGCGGGCGAGGCGATCCGGCGCAATCGGCCGACCCTGAAAGGGCTGGACTTGAGAATTGATATTGTGGCGCTGGCTCCCTGGCGCTTTCCGCGTCATCTTCGCGGCGTCGAACGAGGCGGTTGAAGGAACGGCATGACCCGCGAGGAGGCCGAACGTATCCTGACGGCGGCCGGGGAGGCCGACGACGAGGCCTTCCCCCTGCTGGAGGCGGCGATCGCCTGCGCCATCCACGATCATCCCCTGCGCGATCCCGAACCGACCCGGGCCCTGGCCCGGAACGCCTGCGCGCGGTTGACGGAGCGGTTGGGCGGCGAAGGGCCCGACGACGCCCTGTCCGAGACTCTATGCGCGGACCTGCGGCTGAACGGCGACCTGATCCACTACGATCACCCGGCCAACACCGACATCATCCAGGTGGCCGAGCGGCGACGCGGTCTGTCCGCCGCCCTGGCCGTCTTCTATCTGCACGCGGCGCGCCATGCGGGCATAGCGGCGGCGGGCGTGGATTTTCCGGGGCATTTCATGGTTCGGGTCGAGACGGCGGAGGGGCCGGTGGCGCTGGACCCCTTCAGCCAGGGACGGCTGATCCTGCCCAGCGAACTGACCCGCCGGGCCCTCCGCGCCGGGCTGACGCCGCACGTGGCTGACCGGCTGGACATACTGATGGCGCCGGTGACGGACCGGCAGTCGTTGATCCGGCTGCAGAACGTTCTGTTCAGCCGGGCCATCCGTGACCGCGACTATGAGGCGGCGGAACGCTCGGCCCTGCGCCGCGCCCTGCTGGACCCGGAGGACCACCGGCCGTGGCTCGATGTCGCTTCGGCGCGCGAGAAGCAGGGCGCCCTGGCCGGCTCGCTCCAGGCCCTGTCGCGCGCCCACGGATTAGACGGCGCCGAAGAGGCGCGGCGCTTCACGACGTTCGAGCGCGTGCGCTTGCAACTGAACTAGACGACCGCCTCGCCGCGCAGCAGCCGGGGCAGGTCGCCGGTCGCGCCGCCGGCCTCCTGCATGAAGGCGCGACGCAGGGGGCCGATGCGGTTGACCGCCGCCATGCCCAGGTCGCGCGCCAGACGGATTGGCGCGATGTCGTTGGAGAACAGGCGTACGAAGGCGTCGAAGCCCGCCGCCAGGGCCGCATTGTCGAACCGGCGCCAGCGGGCGTAGCGGTCCAGCACGGTCTCGGCGCCGATGTCCTCGCCCAGGCGCGCGGCCTCGGCCAGCACCTCGGCCAGGGCGGCGGCGTCCTTGAGTCCCATGTTCAACCCCTGACCCGCGACAGGGTGGACGCCATGGGCGGCGTCGCCGATCAGGGCGATGCGGGGGGCGACCAGCGTCTCGGCCAGGCTGAGCGACAGCGGATAGACGAAGCGCGGCCCCTCGACCGTCGCGCCGTCCAGGAATTCGCCGAACCGCCGCATCAGATGGGCGTGGAAGGCGGCGTCCGAGGCGTCGCGCAAGGCCTCGCCACGTCTCGTCGTCTCGGTCCAGACCAAGCTGGCGCGCTGATCCGTCAGCGGCAGGATGGCGAAGGGGCCGCCGGGCAGGAAATATTCGTGGGCGACATTGCCGTGGTCGCGACCCAGCCGCACCGTGGCCACCACGCCGCTCTGGCCATAAGCCCAGCCGACGGTCTCGATGCCCGCCGCGCGGCGCACGATGGAGCCGCGTCCCTCGGCGCCCACCACCAGGGGGGCGGTCAGGACCGCGCCATCGGCCAGGGTCACCGTCGCCCTGCCGGCGTCGGTCGCAACGGTCGCGACGGCCGCCGGCGCCCGGACCGCGATCCCGGCCGCCGTCACCGCCTGGGCCAGGGCGGCGCGGATGCGGCGGTTTTCGACCATGTATCCCAGCGGCTCGCCGCCCGTCCGGCCGCCGATCTCCTCGGCGTCGAAGCGCAGGAAGGCGGGCGAGGCCGGGCGGCTGGCGGCGCCCGGTCGGCGACCGTCCGTCACCAGAATATGGTCCATGCGACAGGCGTGCGGCCGCAGCGCCTCGCCCAGCCCCAGGGCGTCCAACATGCGGAAGGTCGAGAAGGCGATGGCGGTCGAACGGCCGTCGAAGGTCGGCGCCAGCTGGGCGTCGAACGGCTGGGGATCGATCATCACCACCTTCAGCCCGCCTTGCGCGGCGGCCAGGGCGAAGGCCGCCCCGGTCAGGCCCGCACCGGCGATGATGATGTCATGGCGTTCGATCTCGGACATGACAGGCTTGTCGCCCCGTGCGGCCGAAAGGTCCAGAGGGCGAAACGTCCGCGCACGGCCAAGCTGGTAAACAGCCCCTTAACCCTGTGGGTGCGAAAAGGACGGTCGAATGTCAGCCGCCCGGAAGGCTCGCCCCTTCATGTCCACCGCCCTCGTCATCGGCCGCCAGGCCTGGATCAGCGCCCGCATCCTGTGGGACGCGCCGTTCGTGGTGCGGTTCCGGGGGGTGCTGCAGGCGCTGTTGGCGACGCTGCTGCTGATCGCCCTGCTGTCCTGGAATCCGGCGGACGCCAGTCTGAATGCGGCCTCCACCCTGCCGACCACCAACTGGCTGGGGGCGAACGGCGCCCTGTTCGCCGACCTGTTCATGCAGTCGCTGGGCCTGGCCGCCTGGCCTGCCGCCCTGCTGCTGGTCGCCTTCGGTCTGGCGCGGGCGGTCGGGGACGCGATCCAGCAGCGGCTGAAGCCCACGCCGTTGAAGGCCCTGGCCGCGACCGGCGGGACCCTGGCCCTGTCGGCGGCGCTGGCGGCGCTGGCGGCGCCCGCGGCCTGGCCCTTGGCGGCCGGATTGGGCGGTCTGTGGGGCGACGCTCTGACCGGAGTGACGGCCAAGGCCATCGGCGCCCTGCACATTCCCGGCGCGCGGATCATCGCGGGCCTGATCTTCTTGATCGCGGGCCTGTGGCTAGTTGGCTTCGCCATCGGCCTGAGGGCCATGGACTTCTTGGACGCCCTGCATTGGGGACGGTCGTTAAAGGCGCCCGCGCCGCGCGCGCCGGCCAAGCCCGCGCGTGAAAAGGCCCCGCCCAAGGCGCGAGCGCCCCGCGCCGCGCCTGTCCAGGACGCGCCTTCGCCTGTCGAGACGGATCCGTCAGAGGATGCCGGCCCGCAGACCGCCTACGAAGACCTGCCGCCATGGGAGGAGGAGGCCGCGCCCTTGCCCCCCAGCGCGGCGCGCGCGGCCGCGCAATCCGTCGAACCGCGCGTCGCGGCCGTCAAGGCGCCCAAGGCTCGGAAGGACGATCTGGATCAGCAGGCCTTCGACTTCACCCGGCCTGAAGGGGATTTCGACCTTCCCCCGCTGGGCATATTGAGCAAGCCTGGCCAGCGCACCGCCTCGGTCGATGAGGATTCTCTGAAACAAAACGCCAAGATGCTGGAAGGCGTGCTGCAGGAGTTCGGCGTGCGCGGCGTGATCGATCAGATCCGTCCCGGCCCGGTGGTCACCCTGTACGAGCTGGTGCCGGCGCCGGGCGTGAAGCATGGCCGCGTCGTGGCCCTGGCCGACGACATCGCCCGCTCGATGTCCGCCCGCGCTTGCCGCATCAGCGTGGTTCAGGGGCGCAACGCCATCGGCATCGAACTGCCCAACGCCAAGCGGGAGACCGTCTATCTGCGCGACCTGCTGGCCAGCGCCGAATACGACAAGAAGGGCCATCTGCTGCCGCTCGCGCTCGGTGAGACCATCGGCGGCGAACCCTATGTCGCCGATCTGGCGCGGATGCCCCACCTGTTGATTGCGGGCACCACAGGCTCAGGCAAGTCGGTGGGGGTCAACGCCATGATCCTGTCGATCCTGTATCGCCACAGCCCGGCCGAATGCCGCTTCATCATGATCGACCCCAAGATGCTGGAGCTGTCGGTCTATGACGGCATTCCGCACCTGCTGGCGCCCGTCGTGACCGATCCGAAGAAGGCGGTCGTCGCTCTGAAATGGACGGTGCGCGAGATGGAGGACCGCTATCGCCGCATGTCCAAGCTGGGCGTGCGCAACATCGCCTCCTACAACGAGCGCGCCCGCGAGGCCCAGGCCAAGGGCGAGCATTTCGAACGCACGGTCCAGACCGGCTTCGACGACCAGGGCCGCCCGGTCTATGAGTCCGAGAAGATCCGCCCCGAACCCCTGCCCTTCCTGGTCGTGGTCATGGACGAGATGGCCGACCTGATGCTGGTCGCCGGCAAGGACGTTGAGGGCGCGGTTCAGCGTCTGGCCCAGATGGCCCGCGCCGCCGGCATCCACCTGATCATGGCCACCCAGCGCCCGTCGGTGGACGTCATCACCGGCACCATCAAGGCCAACTTCCCGACCCGGATCTCCTTCCAGGTCACGTCCAAGATCGACAGTCGCACCATCCTGGGCGAACAGGGCGGCGAGCAGCTGCTGGGCCAGGGCGACATGCTCTATATGGCCGGCGGCGGCCGGATCACCCGCTTGCACGGCCCGTTCGTCGACGACAAGGAAGTCGAGGACGTCTGCAAACACCTGAAGGCGCAGGCCGAGCCCGACTATCTGGATCTGATCACCGACGAGCCGGACGGCGACGGCGACAACGGCTATGACGAGGGCGGCGGTGGCGGATCGGGCGACGACCTGTACGATCGCGCCGTCGCCGTCGTCACCCGAGACCGCAAGGCCTCGACCTCCTACGTCCAGCGCCGTCTCCAGATCGGCTACAACCGCGCCGCCTCCCTGATCGAGCGGATGGAGCAGGAAGGCGTGGTCAGCCCCGCCAACCACGCCGGCAAGCGCGACGTCCTGGCCGGCCCGCCGCCGATGGTGTGACGAAAATCGAGGAACGGCTGCGGCTCGGAGCCGTTGTCTGACCCGCTATCGCGTCCAAGCTTCAGCATTTCGATGAACAGGGCTTCATCGCAGCGCCGGAATATGGTCAGGCTCGCGTCATTCCGACGCCAAGCCGACCGGGCAAGACGGCAGGATCGACAACCATCCCGAACGGGAGACGAACTTCATGACCTCGCGCACCAAGACCTTGGCCCTGCCAGCCGCCGACCTGCACCGCCGCAGCCTGCTGCTGGGCGCGGGCCTGACGACCGGCCTGATCGCCCTGGGCGCCTTCGACGCCGCCCATGCCCAGTCCAACCTGTCGGCCGACGACCGGGCGGTGGTGCAGCAAGCGCAGGGCTATCTGCAAGCCCTGACCTCGGCCCAGGGGACCTTCACCGAGACGGGCCCAAGCGGCCAGACCCGCCAGGGCCGGTTCTATCTGCAGCGTCCGGGCAAGATGCGGTTCGAATACACCGACCCGGCCGGGCTGCTGGTGGTGTCTGACGGCTATAACGTCAAACGCTACGACCCGCGCCTGAACACCTTCCAACAGGCGCCGCTGGGCCGCACGCCCCTGTCCACCTTCCTGGCGCGCAACGTCCGCCTGGACCAGGGCGTCCGCATCGAGCGGGTGACGCGCATGGCGTCGGGCGCCTTCGCCATCACGGCGCGCGACGCCAGCCGGCCGAACGACGGTCAGGTGGTGCTGGCCTTCGCGGGCGACCCTGTGCGGCTGCACGAATGGACGATCACCGATCCGCAGGGCGCGCGCACCCGCACGCAACTGACGTCGCTGCAACCGGCGTCGAACTTGTCAGCGCGCCTGTTCCAGCTCAGCGACCCGACGCGCCGCCCCGGCCGGAACTGATTGCGCGCGGGGGCGGGGGTGGTCAGGTGACCATTCCTCAACCCCTGTTCCCTTAAGCTGCCGGGCATGAGCGCGACCGTACCGCCGTCCGGCGTCCCATCGCTGAAATGGACCGCGGCGGTCGGCGTCGGCGCGTTCGGCCTGTTTCTGCTAGGCGCCCTGGTGGTCGAACCGGCCCTGAACCGCCTGATCGAGCCGGGCGCCGCGCCCGCAGGATCCGGCGCCAAGGGGCAGGTGGTGATCGGCGATCCGGTGGTCGGGGGACGCTATGTCTCCGCCGGGTCAGACGCGCTTTCGCCCCTCACGATCCAGGCCGAAGGCGGCGCCCTGACCATCGAGGGCGCAGGTCGGCTGACCACCACCCCGCACAGGTTGGTGGGCGCGGGCCAGAAGGCCGACGCCGCCCGGACCTTCGCCGACGTCATGGGCGCGCCAGCCGCCGCCCAGATCGAAATCCGCAGGGTCGTCGCCGACGAGGACAGCCGGCTGTGCGCCGGTCAGGCCGTGGGCTGGCTGGCCTTGGCGGTGCGACGCAACGGCCTTCTGCTGATGCCGGTGCGCCAGGGTCCGCCGCCCGGCGCCCTGGCCTCCGCGGATCGGCTGTGCGCCGTTAGAGACTTCAACCGATGATCCGCGCGCTGATCCTGGCCGCCCTGATCGGCGTCGCCGCCGCCCTGTGGACGTGGACCCGGCCGGGCGCGGCGGCGATCAGCGCGGTAGGCGATACGGTGGTCGTTCAGGTGCTGGACAACGGCTTTCACACCGACCTGGCCATGCCGCGCGCCGCTTTGATACGACGCGGCGGCCCCCTAGCCCATGCGACGGCGAGCCTGGCGTCCGGCGACTGGATTCTGATCGGCTGGGGCGACGCGCGGTTCTATGTGGATCAGAGCCCGATCGCGGATCGCCTGCCGGACGGCGCCCGCGCCTTTTTCCGGCCAGGCAATGCATCGGTCGTCATGCTGGACCCGGTCAGCGTCGATCCCGGCGCAGGCCATGGCGGTGAGGTGGCGCGCCTGATCCTGACGCAGGCGCAGTTCGACCGGATGGCGACCCGCGTCGAACAATCTCTGGCGCTGTACGGAGGTTCGCCCCGGGTCGTCGCGGCCCGCCCCGGCGACGACGCGCGGTTTTTCGCCAGTCGCGAGACCTTCTCCATCGGCCATCTGTGCAACCACTGGACTTCTGGCGTGCTGAACGCCGCAGGCGTGCCGATTCGGCCGGTCCGGTCGATCACCTCGGCCGAGGTGATGCGGTCCGTGCGGGCGGCGGAAAGGGCCAAGGCCCCGGAGCGAAAACTGGACACGCGACCATCGCGAGACTAGACCGCCCGACTTTCGCCTATCCGGCCGGGTCCGATCCCCAGCGGGCCGAACACGAAGGAGAGGCCGATGGCCCACAAGCAACATACCCGAAACGCCTCCGGTCCCGCCGGACCCAGCCAGCGTCAACTGCGCGCCGGCGAGCTGATCCGTCACGCCCTGGTCGACATCCTGCGCGAAGAGGATATCCACGACGAGGCCCTGGTCGGCGTGTCCGTCACCGTGACCGAGGTGCGCCTGTCGCCCGACCTGAAACACGCCACCTGTTTCGTGGAGCCGCTGGGCGCCGGGGTCGAGACGGCCCCCACCGCCGGCCACGAAAGCGAGATCATCAAGGCGCTGAACGCCCACGCCAAATTCCTGCGCGGTCAGTTGGGTCGCCGGCTGGACATGAAGTTCACGCCCGACCTGCGCTTCCGTCACGACGAAAGCTTCGACGCCGCCAGCCACATCGACCGCCTGTTCGACGACCCTCGCGTCCGCGCCGACCTGGAGCGACGCGACGGAGAGGATGAGGGCGACGCCTGATGTTTAGGCCTCAATTAGGGCGAGGCGCGATAGGCCAAGCGACGCGGCCTCAAGTAGCGCGAAGCGCGATAGGCCAACCGTAATGGGCCGCAAGAAGAAGGGCGAGATCGTCGACGGCTGGGTGTGCCTGGACAAGCCGTTCGAGATGGGATCGACCGAGGCCGTCAGCCGCATCCGCCGCCTGTTCGACGCCCAGAAGGCCGGTCACGCAGGCACGCTGGACCCATTGGCCAGCGGCATCCTGCCCATCGCGCTGGGCGAAGCGACCAAGACCGTGCCCATGATGATGGAGGCGCAGAAGGTCTATCGCTTCACCATCAACTGGGGCGTCTCGACCGACAGCGTGGACCGCGAGGGCGAGATCATCGGACGGTCGGACGTGCGCCCGACCGTGGATCAGGTGAAGGCCGCCCTGCCCGCCTTCGTCGGCGAGATCGACCAGACCCCGCCGCGCTTTTCCGCCATCAAGGTGGACGGCGCCCGCGCCTATGACCTGGCGCGCGACGGGGTGGAGTTCGAACTGCCGTCGCGGCGCGTGACCATCCATTCCGCCGAGGTCAGCGGCGCGCCCGACGCCGACCACGTTGAAATCACCATCCGCACCGGCAAGGGCGTCTATGTGCGATCGCTGGCGCGCGACCTGGCGGCGGTTCTGGGCGCCGAGGGCCATGTCAGCGCCCTGCGACGCGAGCGGGTGGGGCCGTTCAGCACGCAAAACGCCGTCACTCTGGATTCTCTGGAGGAAATGGTGCATAGGGGCGCCGCCTCGGAAGGCTTGCTTGCCGTCGCGACCGCTCTGGACGACATCCCGGAACTGGCCGTAACGGAACAGGACGCCTTCTCGCTTCGGCAGGGACGCCCGATCGTTCTGCTCCCCCGTCAGGTGGAAACCCTCAAAGGCCGTCTTTCCGACGGTTCGCGCACGGTTTCAGCCTTTCAGGGCCAGACCCTCGTCGCCCTCTGTCAGTTGCGGGCCGGCCGGCTAGAACCCGACCGCGTTTTCAACCTCTAGGCCCGCGCCATCCGGCAAGGGCCGAGACCCCACGGCCTCAAGTCGCGCGAAGCGCGATAGGCCAAGAAAGGACTCTTACGATGTCGGTTACTGCTGAACGCAAGCACGAGATCATCGCCGATAACGCCCGCTCCGCCGGCGACACCGGCTCGGCCGAGGTTCAGGTCGCGATCCTGTCGGAACGCATCGCCAACCTGACCGAACACTTCAAGACCCACAAGAAGGACAACCACTCGCGTCGTGGCCTTCTGAAGATGGTGTCGCAACGTCGCCGCCTGCTCGACCACCTGAACAAGGTCGACGCCGGCCGCTACCAGGCGCTCATCTCCAAGCTGGGCCTTCGCCGCTAAGGCGTCGGATCAGTGTAAAAGAACGCTTTCGAGGCGCGGGCGGTCACGTCCGCGCCTCGTTGTGCAACTAGACACGACCTGTGCGCCGCAGGACTTAACGGCGCTGCTGCGAGGGCCATGACGGTCCTCTCCCGGTCGTTCGCGATGGCGCGGCGACCTCTGGATCGAAGGACTGAACGCCGACGCATCCGCCCCATGATGGGACCCCGCCGGGAATACGCCCGCCGGGATACGAAAGACGAAATATGTTCGACATCAAACGCAAGACGATCGAGTGGGCCGGACGCCCGCTGACCCTGGAAACGGGCCGCATCGCCCGCCAGGCCGATGGCGCCGTGCTGGCCACCTATGGCGAGACCGTGGTTCTGGCCACCGTCGTCTATGGCCGCGCGCCCAAGCCGGGCCTGGACTTCTTCCCCCTGACCGTCAACTACCAGGAAAAGACCTTCGCCGCCGGCAAGATCCCCGGTGGTTACTTCAAGCGTGAAGGCCGTCCGTCCGAGAAGGAAACCCTGGTTTCCCGCCTGATCGACCGTCCGATCCGCCCGCTGTTCGTCAAGGGCTTCAAGAACGAGACCCAGGTCGTCGTGACCGTGCTGCAGCACGACATGGAAAACGACCCGGACGTCCTGGGCATGGTCGCCGCCTCGGCCGCCCTGACCATCTCGGGCGTGCCCTTCATGGGCCCGATCGGCGCCGCGCGCGTCGGCCTGATCGACGGTGAGCTGGTCCTGAACCCGACCATCGACCAGGTCCCGACCTCGGACCTCGACCTGGTGGTCGCCGGCACGCAGGACGCCCTGATGATGGTCGAATCCGAAGCCAAGGAGCTGTCGGAAGAGAAGATGCTGGAAGCCCTGATGTTCGCGCACGCGGGCATGCAGCCGGTCATCGACGCCATCATCGACCTGGCCGAACACGCCGCCAAGGAGCCGTTCGACTTCCAGGCCGAAGACCACGCCGACGTCGTCGCCTCGATCAAGTCGCTGGTCGGCGAGGACATCAAGGCCGCCTACACCCACCCCGGCAAGTACGACCGTCGCTCGGGCGTCGATGCGGCCAAGAAGACCGCCGCCGCCAAACTGGTGAAGACCGACGAGAACCCCGAAGGCGTCGACAGCTCCAAGTTCTCGGCCGCCTTCAAGGAATGTGAAGCCGAAGTCCTGCGTCGCGACATCATCGAAAACGCGCACCGCGTCGACGGCCGCGCCCTTGACAAGGTCCGCGCCATCGTGTCGGAAGTCGGCGTCCTGCCGCGCACCCACGGTTCGGCCCTGTTCACGCGCGGCGAAACCCAGGCCCTGGTCGTCGCCACTCTGGGCACCGGCGAGGACGAGCAGTACATCGACAGCCTGCAGGGCACCTACAAGGAAAGCTTCCTGCTGCACTACAACTTCCCCCCCTATTCGGTGGGTGAAGCGGGTCGCATGGGTTCGCCCGGCCGTCGCGAAATCGGTCACGGCAAACTGGCCTGGCGCGCGATCCGCCCGATGCTGCCGACCAAGGAAGACTTCCCCTACACCATCCGTCTGGTGTCGGAGATCACCGAGTCGAACGGCTCGTCCTCGATGGCCACGGTCTGCGGTTCGTCGCTGGCCCTGATGGACGCGGGCGTTCCGCTGATCCGTCCGGTCTCCGGCATCGCCATGGGTCTGATCCTGGAGCCGTCGGGCGAGTTCGCCATCCTGTCGGACATCCTGGGTGACGAAGATCACCTGGGCGACATGGACTTCAAGGTCGCCGGCACGTCGCAGGGCATCACCAGCCTGCAGATGGACATCAAGGTCGCCGGCATCACCAAGGAGATCATGGAACAGGCCCTGACCCAGGCTTCGGCCGGTCGCCTGCACATCCTGGACGAGATGTCCAAGGCCATGGACGCGCCGCGCACCGAACTGGGCGAACACGCGCCCAAGATCGAAACCATCAAGATCGCGGTCGACAAGATCCGTGAAGTGATCGGTTCGGGCGGCAAGGTGATCCGCGAGATCGTCGAGAAGACCGGCGCCAAGATCGACATCGGCGACGACGGCACCATCAAGGTCGCCGCCAACGACCAGGAGAAGATCGACGCGGCCAAGGCCTGGATCCAGTCCATCGCCTCGGAACCGGAAGTCGGCACGATCTACACCGGCAAGGTCGTGAAGGTCGTCGACTTCGGCGCCTTCGTGAACTTCTTCGGCGCCAAGGACGGCCTGGTCCACGTGTCCCAGATCGCTCTGGAACGCGTCGCCAATCCGGCCGACGTCCTGTCGGAAGGCCAGGAGGTCAAGGTCAAGTTCCTGGGCTTCGACGATCGCGGCAAGACCAAGCTGTCGATGAAGGTCGTGGATCAGGAAACCGGCGAGGACATCACCGACAAGATCAACGCCGAACGCGCCGAGCGCGGCGAGGCCCCGCTGTCGGAAGACACCGGCGGTCGTCCCAAGCGCGAGGGCGGTGATCGGGGTGGCGATCGCGGCCGTCGTCGTCGCGACTAAGCGACTTCGATACCAAGACTGAACGAGGCCCGGCGGAACAATCCGCCGGGCCTTTTTCTTCGCCAACCGGACTGACCTTGCGGCGATTTCACTTGCCGCATCCACTCGTGCGGTCTCCATTGCCGCATCGTCCGTGGGGAGAACGTCATGCTGGATCGCCGCCGCCTTCTTCAGTCCGCCGCCCTAGGCGCGGGCCTTTCGGCCCTTGGGGGCGCGACCGCCTTCGGCCGGCCGCAGGACGGCGGGACGGCGGGAGCGGCGGACGGCGCCTTCAAAATCTTCATGGACAAGGCGTTCGAGGGCACGTTGGATCGCGCGCCTGAGGTCGTAACCGCCTTCGGCCTGGACAAGGGCGGGCGCGCCGCCGCCAAGTCGCAACTGACCGCCCCGACCCGCGCCGAGGAGGAGGGCCAGCGCGCCTTCATCCGCCAGCAGTCCGCCGACCTGGCCCGCATCGACCGCCGCGCACTGTCGCCCCGCGACCTGAACTATTACGACAGCATCAAGGACAATCTGGACGGGGTCATCGCCACCTACGACATCCCCTATGGCCAGGGCGGCTGGCCCAATCCGTATCGGGTCAGCCAGCAGGGCGGCGCCTATCAGTCCACGCCGGACTTCCTGGCCAATCAGCACACCATCGAGACCGCCGCCGACGCCGACGCCTATGTGGTGCGGGTCAACGCCTTCGCCGATGTCCTGGCCGCCGAAACGGATCGGCTGAAGGAGGAGTATGCGCTGGGGGTCGTGCCGCCCGACTTCATCCTGGCCAAGGCGATCCGCCAACAGGATGGCGTCCTGGGCACTTCGGCGGCGACCTCCCCCCTGACCCAATCCGTGGTGGACCGGACCCAGGCCAAGGGCCTGAGCGGCGACTGGGGCGCCCAGGTCCAGCGTCTGATCGAAACACGGGTCTATCCGGCCCTGGCGGCGCAGAACGCGGTGCTGAAGGCCGCCCAGCCGAACGCCGTGCACGAGGCGTCGGTGCGCCGCCTGCCGCAGGGCGAGGAGTATTACGCCAACAGCCTGCGCTACATCACGACCACCCGACTGACCGCCGACGAGATCCACCGCACCGGCGTCGAACAGATGGCCGAATTGACCGCGCGCGCCGATGGCCTGTTGAAGGCGCAAGGGCTGACGCAGGGGTCGGTCGCCCAGCGGATCGCCGCCCTGGGGGACGATCCCAAATACATCTACGCCAATACCGATGCGGGCAAGGCCGAGCTGATCGCCAAGCTGAACGCCCAGATGGCGGACATGCAGGCCCGCCTGCCCAACGCCTTCGGCCGCCTGCCCAAGGCCAAGGTCGAGATCAAGCGCGTGCCGCCCGAGATCGAGGCGGGCGCGCCGATGGGCTATTACAACGCGCCCAGCCTGGATGGGACGCGGCCGGGCATCTATTGGATCAATCTGAAGGACACGGCGGAATGGCCGTCCTGGTCCCTGCCGACCCTGACCTATCACGAGGCCACGCCGGGTCACCATCTGCAGATCAGCCTGCAGCAAGAGAGCCCGTCGGCGCCGCTTCTGATGAACCTGTTGGGCTTCTCCAGCTATGTCGAGGGCTGGGGGCTTTACGCCGAACAGCTCGCCGACGAACTGGGCGCCTATGAGAACGATCCGGTCGGGCAGGTCGGCTATCTTCAGTCGCTGATGTTCCGCGCCGCGCGCCTGGTGGTCGACACCGGCATCCACTCCAAGGGTTGGAGCCGCGAACAGGGAATCCGCTACATGATGGAGGCCTATGGCGACCAGGAGGGGGCGGCGACGTCCGAGGTCGAACGCTATTGCGGCTGGCCCGGCCAGGCCTGCGCCTACAAGGTCGGGCACAACGAATGGGTTCGGCTGCGCGAGACGGCCAAGACCACCCTGGGGTCCAGGTTCGACATCAAGGGTTTCCACGACACGGCCCTGGCCGCCGGCGGCGTGCCGCTGTCGGTGCTGGAGCGGATCGTCAACGGTTGGGTCGCGGCCCAGGCCTGATCGCATCCCGGTCGCGCCGGACCGACGTCGAAGACAAACAGGGACCGCCTCGGCGCGGGCGCGGTCCGTCACCGAGAGTTCGCCGCATGATCGACCGTCGCCGCCTTTTGCTGACCGCCGCCGCTGTGGCGGTCGCGCCGACTCTGGTTCAGGCCGAGCCCCTTCAGACCGACGCGGATGGACGGCTGAATGGTCTGCTGGACGGCTGGTTCGAGGCCGATATCGACGACAGCCCGGAGCGCGCCACCAACCTGGGTCTGGATCGGGGCGCGCGCGCCAGCCTGTCGTCAAGGCTCAGCGAGACCGGGCCGGACGCCATCCGCAAAGATCGTGCGAAGGCCTTGGATCGCTGGGGCCAGTTGAAAGGCTTCGACCAGGCCGGTCTGTCGTCGGCCGGGGCGCTGAACTACGCCATCGCCGCCTTCGGCGCGGAGACGGCGGCGGAGACGGCGCGCTTCGACTATGGGGCGGGGCCGGGGCGACCGTCGCCCTATGTCGTGACCCAGTTGTCGGGCGCCTATTTCAGCACGCCGGACTTCCTGGACAATCAGCACCGGGTCGAGGATGCGGCCGGCGCCGACGCCTTCCTGTCGCGGCTGGAAGCCTTCTCGGGCGTACTGGACGGCGAGACGGCCAAGATAGAGGAAGACGCTGGTCTGGGCGCCATCCCGCCCGACTTCATCATCGACCGGATGTTGCCGCAGATTCGGGCCCTGCGCGACACGCCCGTCGCCGACATGGCCATGCTGAAGTCGCTGGCGCGCAAGACGGGCGATCTGGGCCTGGCGGGTTATGACGGTCGCGCCGCCGCGATCATGGACCAGAAGGTCAAACCGGCCCTGGCCGCCCAGATCGCGGCGCTGGAAGCCTTGCGTCCCCGCGCCACCCATGACGCGGGGGTCTGGCGTCTGCCGGACGGCGAGGCCTTCTATGCGGCAGGGCTCAAGGCCAATACGACCACGACCCTGACCGCCCGCGAAATCCACGCCTTGGGCCGCGAACAGGTGGCCGAAATCAGCGCCGAGATCGACGCCATCCTGAAGACCCAGGGCTATACCCAGGGCACGGTCGGCGAACGCATCCAGGCCCTGAACAAGGAGCCGGCCCAGCTGTTCGCCAACACCGACGCAGGCAAGGCCGAACTGCTGGCCTGGCTGAACCGGCTGGTCGCCGATCTGGAGCCGAAACTGCCTCAGGTGTTCGGCCGCCTGCCCAAGTCGCACGTCGAAATCCGTCGCGTGCCTGTGTCGATCCAATCGGGTGCGCCGGGCGGCTATTACCAGGGACCGCCGTTGGATGGGTCGCGACCGGGCGCCTATTACATCAACCTGCGCGACAGCGGGAACTGGCCGCGCTTCGCCCTGCCGACCCTGACCTATCATGAGGCCTCGCCAGGGCATCACCTGCAGGTGGCGCTGCAGCGCGAGTCCGGCGAGCTGCCGCAATGGCGCCGCGCGGGCGGCTTCTCGGCCTATAACGAGGGCTGGGCCTTGTATGCGGAGGCGGTGGCGGCCGACGACCTGGACGCCTATGCGACGGATCCGCTGGGCCGGGTCGGTTTTTTGATGTCCTATCTGTTCCGGGCCGTGCGTCTGGTGGTGGACACGGGCCTGCACTCCGAGCGCTGGAGCCGGGAACGGGCGGTCGAATATATGGCGGCCTCGGGCGCCAAGCCGCTGGATGCGTCGAACAGCGAGATCAACCGCTACTGCGTCTGGCCCGGCCAGGCCTGTTCCTACAAGGTCGGCCATACGGTCATCGCCCGCCTGCGCAAGGAGGCCGAAGCCAAGCCCGACTTCGACCTGCGCGCCTTCCACGACAAGGTTCTGGAGAACGGGTCGCTGCCGCTGGCGGTGCTGGAACGGATCGTGGGCGGCCGCGCCTAGAGGTTTGGCCTAATCCGCGACGGTCAGGCCGTCGATCTGGCGCAGGCGGTTGTGGATGTCGGTGGCGGCGACGGCGGCCTCGGCGGTGGCCACGGCGATCTGGTTGAGGCCGCGCACCACGTCGCCGGCGGCGTAGAGGCCGGGCACGCTGGTCGCCTGGTGCAGATCGACCTCCAGCCGGCCGTCGTCGGACAGGCGCGCCCCCAGGCCTTGGGCCAGTTCGGCGTTCGGCGACGTTCCCAGCGCCGAATAGACCAGGTCGAAAGCCCGCGTCTGGACCGATCCGCCCGGCCCTTTCCAGGTCAGGGCCGTCACCCGATCCTGTTCCAGCCGTACGGCCTCCAGCGGAGCGAAGATCAGTTCGACGCCCAGCCGGTCCAGCTCGTCACGCCGTGTCAGGGCGTCCGGCGGACCGATGTGGATCAGGGTGACCCGGTCGGAATAGGTCCGCATGAAGGCGGCCTCGCGCGCGCCCTTGTCGCTGCGCCCGATGACGGCGACGACCTTGCCGGTCGCCTCATAGCCGTCGCAGATCGGGCAGATGCGCACCAGCGCCCGCTGAACCGCCCGCTCAACGTCTGGTAGGTCAGGGTGATGATCGACGACGCCTGTGGCCAGAAGGACGGCGCGGGCGCGCAGGGTCTGGCCCTCGACTTCGGCGACGAAGCCTTGGCCATCCGGGGCCAGGGTCGTCACTCGGCCCGCCGAGAGGACGGCGCCATATTCCTCGGCCTGTTCGCGCATCCGGGCCAGGATGTCGGGGCCGGAGACCCCGGCGGGAAAGCCGGGGGTATTGTGGCTGAGCGGGATCCAGCAGGCGCGCGGTCGTCCGCCGTCGATCACCAAGGTCTGGCGACGAAAGCGGGCGAGGTAGGTCGCGGCCGTCAAGCCGGCGGGGCCGGCGCCGATGACCAGAACCTCTGGGTCGTTCACCGCGTGCGCCAGGCGACAGGCCAGAAGTCGGACGGCACGCCCGCGCATTCGCCCATCGTGCTTTCGCGTGTCAAAACGAAGCGCTGGCCGGTCCAGGTCCAGGTCTGCAAGGTCCCGCAATCGCCGATGCCGCGCCCCTTGGCGAAGCTGGACAGGGTGCGCGAACCGGGATCGTATTCTCCATTGACGGTCGAGTTGTCGGGCGCGTTCGGATCCGCGCCCGGCCCGGCCGTGCCGATCAGGGCCGCCGGTCGGGGATCGCGCCCGCCCGGTCCGGTCAGATACCAGTTGTGGGTCAGGTTGTAGGCGCCCGAGCCGCAGGGCACGGCCCACAGCTCGGTGCGCGCATCCAGCCGGGCGGACATGACCATGTCGCTGACGGCCGGCATGGCGGATTCCTTAAGACAGTTTCCGACCTCGGTCAGGCCGCGAAGGGCGGCGGGCAGGGTCTGGTTCTGATCGCCGAAGCCCGCCTGGCTCACGGGCGGCGCAGCCGCCACCGTGGGCAAGTCAGGCGCGACCGGCACGGTGGAGGCCGGCTTTTCGCCGCGTCGCATCAGGGCCGTGGGCGTGTCCAGGCGCCCTTGCTTCTCGTCGATCCACAACAGGGCGGCCGCTGCGCCATGCAGGGAGATATCCTGGCTGGAGACTCCGCGAATGGTCATGACCTTGCCCTGGGCCAAGGCGTCGATGACGGGCCGGACGTCGCCGGGGATCTGGCCGATCGGGGCGTCGTCCTCGCTGGCCGCGTTCAGATCGGCGGCGAAGTTGCGGCCGTCGATGGTCAGGCCGATACGCGCCAGACCCTTAGCATCGTCGTGCGGCCAGTAGCCGAACACCACCTGGGGCCTGGCGTCCGGGCCAGGGTCGAGCATGATGCGAACCCAGCCGCCATTGAACCCGGAGGTGAAGCCGAAAGCCCAGCAGGTTCCGTCATTGCCGCAGGTGGCGCTCCAGTCGCGGAACGATTTGGTCTCGCTGGCGATCTGAAGCACCGGCGCGGCGGCGGGCGTCGGGGCGGATGCGGCGGGGGCCGCGGGGGCGCCGGTCTTCTTCGTTGAATCCTTGTCGCCGCAGGCGGCCAGGGCGAGGGCGGACGCCCCGACGGCGACCATCATTCGGGAAGCGATCATGCCTTCTTCAACTCCGACGGTTTGTGGGCCGCGCGTGCGCCGGTCTTGGCGCTCTCCACGATATATTCCGGGTTATCGGGAGAAGCGGCGACCTTATGGCCCTTGATGCGGGTTTCAGAGGTGACCTTCTTGAGCACCTTGCCGGTGGTCGCGCCCTGGCTATGATCCCATTTTACGCGATCACCGGCCTTGAACGTCTTTTCCGGCATGGCTGTGCTCCCTGCGGCCCCGCTTGATGCTCAGCGATCAGCCGGCGCATCAGTTCCGCGTCGATCACTGGCGGCGCCTCGCAAAAGACCATGATCCACTGCTCGACAAGGTCGCGCTCTTCATCCGTCATTCCGTCGTCCGTCGTCGTTTCGGGCCCTGAAAGACTCCGAACGGGCGCATCTGGTTCAGCTTGGCCGCGGATGGCTTTTTCCGGGCAGGGTTAACGCCGGGTCGGGCTTTGCGTGAACGCCCCGCCCCGCTATACCGCCGCCACGATATTCCTTCCCACAGTCACAGGCGGACACGCGCATGGCCAAGATCAAGGTCGAAAACCCCATCGTCGACATCGACGGCGACGAAATGACCCGCATCATCTGGCAGATGATCAAGGACAAGCTGGTCTTCCCGTTCCTGGATCTGGAGCTGGACTACTATGACCTGGGCATGGAGCACCGCGACGCCACCGACGACCAGGTGACCATCGATGCGGCCCACGCGATCCAGAAGCACGGCGTGGGCGTCAAGTGCGCCACCATCACCCCCGATGAGGCGCGCGTCGCCGAGTTCGGCCTGAAGAAGATGTGGAAGTCGCCGAACGGCACCATCCGCAACATCCTGGGCGGCGTGGTCTTCCGCGAGCCGATCATCTGCTCCAACGTGCCGCGCCTGGTTCCGGGCTGGACCCAGCCCATCGTGGTCGGCCGTCACGCCTTCGGCGACCAGTACAAGGCCACCGACTTCCTGATGCCCGGCCCCGGCACCCTGACGATCAAGTTCGTCGGCGAGGACGGCGAAGTGATCGAACACGAGGTCTACAAGGCGCCCGGCGCCGGCGTGGCCATGGCCATGTACAACCAGGACGCCTCGATCCGCGAGTTCGCCCACGCCTCGTTCGCCTATGGCCTGCAGCGCAACTATCCGGTCTATCTGTCGACCAAGAACACGATCCTGAAAGCCTATGACGGCCGCTTCAAGGACCTGTTCCAGGAAGTGTTCGACGAACACTACGCCGCCGAGTTCAAGGCGCGCGGCCTGACCTACGAGCACCGTCTGATCGACGACATGGTGGCGGCCGCGATGAAGTGGTCGGGCGGCTTCGTCTGGGCGTGCAAGAACTACGACGGCGACGTGCAGTCCGACGTGGTGGCGCAGGGCTTCGGCTCGCTGGGCCTGATGACCTCGGTCCTGATGACCCCGGACGGCAAGGTGCTGGAGACGGAAGCCGCCCACGGCACCGTGACCCGCCACTATCGCCAGCATCAGAAGGGCGAGGCCACCTCGACCAACTCGATCGCCTCGATCTTCGCCTGGACGCGCGGCTTCAAGCACCGCGCCAAGCTGGACGGCAACGCGGCCCTGGACCAGTTCGCCGACACCTTGGAGAAGGTCGTCGTCGACACCGTCGAAGCTGGCTTCATGACCAAGGACCTGGCGCTGCTGGTCGGCGACCAACAGGGCTGGCTGACCACCGAAGGCTTCCTCGACAAGGTGGCCGAAAACCTCAAGACCGCCCTGCCGGACGTCGGCTAAGGTTGATCTTCTCCCCCAGCTTCGCCGGGGAGGACTGTCTCAAGTCGCGCGATGCGCGATAGGATAGACAAGAATGAAGGCCCCGACGGAGCGATCCGTCGGGGCTTTTCGTTGTGCCGGGAGCCGGGGCGTGCATGATCGGCGATAATGAGGAAGCGTTCGTGAAGCGGCTGTTCGGAAATCTGGTGCTGGCGGCGCTCGCCGTGGCGGTGCTGGCCTTCTTCGCCGCGCCGGCGGTGGGCTTCTTCGCCATACGTTCGGCGGCGGAGGCCAGCGATGTGGCGGGGCTTTCGCGACTGATCGACTTCGGCGCAGTCCGTCAGTCGCTGAGGCCGCAGCTGGCGGGGCGGCCCGAGGCGATGGCGCCGGCGCCGTCCTTCCTGGAGGATCCCATCGGCGCCTTCCGACGACAGTTTGAGCAGCAGAACCCGCTGCAGCGTCAGCCCGATGTGAACGCCTATCTGACGCCGGCGGCCCTTTCGGGCCTGCTGAGGGGCGAGGGGCGCTACGCCAACCAGCGGACGCACGCTGCGACGCCGCCGGGCGCAAAGGTCAAGAAGCCCTGGCCGCGCCCCGCCTATTGGAGCGTCAACCGGGTGCGGATGGCGGTCGCCGATCAGGGCGGATCGCGCACCCTGTTCACCTTCGAGCGGCGAGGGCCGTTCGAATGGAAGCTGGTCCATATCGGCCTGCCCGAGGGCGCAGCGCCGCTGGCCGCGCCCGCCCAGGTCGGTCGTCCATGAGCCGCCTCATCATCCGTTTCCCAAAGGAGGGATCATGACCCGCAAGATCGTCATCGGGGCCGTCATCGCCGGGATCGTCGCCCTGGCCGTCGCCCTGTTCGTCTCGCCCTTCCTGGCGGCGCAGGGGATCGTGCGGGCGGCGCGGGCCGGGGATGCGGGGGCGCTGGAACGGCAGGTGGACTTCCCCGCCTTTCGCGCCAGCCTGAAGAGCGAACTGAACGCCCGCGCGCGACTGGAAATCCGCGAACGGGCCAAGGGCGACCGGGGGCTGGCGGCCCTGGGGATGCTGGTGGCGCCGTCGCTGGTGGACGGGGCGGTCGACAACTTCGTCACGCCGCAGGGGGTTGCGGCCCTGGTGCGGTCCGGCGAGACGCCGGCGCCGGAACGGCCGGCGCCCGCCGACGACACGCCCGCCGCGCCCAAGGACAAGGTGCGCCAGTCATGGGCCTATCGCGGGCTGAACCGCTTCGCCGTGACCCTGACGCGCGACGACAAGCCGGAAGAGGAACTGGTGTTGATCCTGGAGCGTCGCGGGCCGTTCAACTGGAAGCTGGCCGGCGTCGATCTGACGCCCGATCCGATGATGTGATGCGGCGGCCCAATTGCACTGCACACCGTAAAATGGTGCAAAGTTCAATTTCGACCTGACGAATAAGCCGACTGGCTTGTCCTGCGCATGGCGACGATCCCCTTCTGACCGGCGATTATACGCGCAGTTCGAGCGGCGGCCGGCAGATGGACGCTGCTGCCAAACACGCTGTTGAAAACGCGGCCTTTTTCTCTCGCCAATAGGATCGATGGCCCGTCGTCCGGCGGACGAAGGGCCTTGTCGGCTCAGCCCAGCGCCGCGCGCACCGCCGCCAGACCGTGCTCGGCCTTGGCGCCGTCCGGGGCGCCGCCCTGGGCGAAGTCGGGCTTGCCGCCCGCGCCCTGGCCGCCCATGGCCAGGACGGCGGCGCGGGCCAGTTCGGCGGCGTTGACCGTGCCGGTCAGGTCCGAAGTGACGGCGACGGTGACGGCGGCCTTGCCCTCGGTCACGCCGATCAGGGCGACGACCCCCGTGCCGACCTGTTTGCGGAAGTCCTCGGCCACGCCGCGCAGACCCTTGCCGTCCACCCCATCCAGGACGCGGGCGATCAGCTTGACGCCGCCGATCTCCTCCGGCGCGGAGGACGCGCCCGAACCGCCGCCCAGGGCCAACTGTTTCTTCAACTCGGCGACCTGTTTCTCCAGCGTCCTGACCGACCCCTGAAGGGTCTCGACGCGCGCCGGCACGTCCAACGGCTGGATCTTGAAGTCGCGAGCCAGGTTGCGGGCCACCTTGGCCTGACCTTCCAGATAAAGGCGCGCGGCCTCGCCGGTCAGGGCCTCGATGCGGCGGACGCCGGCGGCGACGCCGGTTTCCTGAACCACCTTGAACAGGCCGATGTCGCCGGTGCGGGCGACGTGGGTGCCGCCGCACAGTTCGACCGAATAGGGGGCGTTGTCCGAAACCAGCGAACGGCCCAGGGTCAGGACGCGAACCTCGTCGCCGTATTTTTCGCCGAACAGGGCGATGGCGCCGGCCTCAATGGCGTCGGCCGGAGCCATCAGCTTGGTCTCCGCCGGGACGTTCTGACGGATCACGGCGTTGACCTCGGCCTCGATGGCGGCCAGCTCCTCCTCGGTGACCGGGGCCGAATGGCTGAAGTCGAAGCGGGCGCGCTCGGCGTCGACCAGTTGGCCCTTCTGCGCCACCTGCGGGCCGAGGACATTCTTGAGCGCCGTGTGCAGCAGGTGGGCGGCCGAGTGGTTGGCGCGCGTGGTCAGGCGTTTGTCGGCGTCAACGCTCTGCGCCACGCGGGCGCCGATCTGAAGCGTGCCAGCCGTGATCTGGACGGACAGGACGTGAAGGTCGCCGGCGTGTTTCTTGACGTCCAGCACTTCCGCTGCGCCGCCCGGCCACTCCAGGGTTCCCTGGTCGCCGGTCTGACCGCCGCTCTCGGCGTAGAAGGGGGTCGTGTCGAACAGGACCTCGACGATGTCGCCGGCCCCGGCCGCCTCGACAGGAGCGCCGCCGTTCAGGATGGCCAGGACCTCGCCCGACCCTTCGACGGCTTCATAGCCGGTGAAGACGGTCGGCCCCATGCGGTCGCGCACGGCCAGCCATTCGCCGGCGTTGGCCGTCTGACCCGAGCCCTTCCAGTTCTCTCGCGAGCGCTGGCGCTGTTCGGCCATGGCGGCCTCGAACCCGTCGACATTGACCGAGAAGCCGCGACGACGGGCCTCGTCCTGGGTCAAATCCAGAGGGAAGCCATAGGTGTCGGACAGGGTGAAGGCGGTCTGGCCATCCAGCATGTCGCCGGGCTTGAAGCCCTGAACCGCCGTGTCGAACAGGGTCATGCCGCGGCCGAGCGTGGTGCGGAAGCGGATCTCTTCCTGCTTCAGCGTGTCCTCGATGAAGGGCTGGGCGCGGGCCAGTTCGGGATAGGCGTCGCCCATCTGCGCCACCAGGGTCGGGACCAGACGGTGCATCAGCGGGTCGGCGGCGCCCAGCAGGTGGGCGTGGCGCATGGCGCGGCGCATGATGCGGCGCAGCACATAGCCCCGACCTTCGTTGGACGGCGTGACGCCGTCCGCGATCAGGAAGGACGACGAGCGCAGGTGGTCGGCGATGACTCGGTGGCTGGCGGCGCGCTCGCCCTCGGACTTGGTCGAGGTGGCGTCTTCGGAGGCCGCGATCAGGGTCTTGAACAGGTCGGTCTCGAACACCGAATGGACGCCCTGGAGGACGGTGGTCATCCGCTCAAGGCCCATGCCGGTGTCCACGCTGGGCTTGGGAAGGTTGCGAACGATCTGGTCGTTCTCCTTCTCGAACTGCATGAAGACGTTGTTCCAGATCTCGACGTAGCGGTCGCCGTCCTCGTCCGGGCTGCCGGGAGGGCCGCCGGCGATCTTGTCGCCGTGGTCCCAGAAGATTTCGGTGCAGGGGCCGCAGGGACCGCTGTCGCCCATGGCCCAGAAGTTGTCAGAGCCGGCGATGCGGATGATCTTGTCGTCGGAGAAGCCGGTGACCTTCTTCCAGATGGCGGCGGCCTCGTCATCGTCGATATAGACGGTGACCAAGAGGCGCTTGGCGTCCAGGCCGAACTCCTGCGTGACCAGCTTCCACGCCCGGTCGATCGCGTGTTCCTTGAAATAGTCGCCGAAGGAGAAGTTCCCCAGCATTTCGAAGAAGGTCAGGTGGCGGGCGGTATAGCCGACGTTGTCCAGATCGTTATGCTTGCCGCCCGCGCGGACGCATTTCTGCGAGGAGGTGGCGCGCGGATAGGGCGGCTTGGCCGCGCCCGTGAAATAGTCCTTGAACGGCACCATGCCCGCATTGACGAACAACAGGGACGGATCGTTCTGCGGCACCAGCGGCGCCGAGTGCACCTTCTCGTGGCCGTCGGCCGCGAAGAAGTCGAGGTAGGTGGCGCGGATCTCGTTCAGGCTGGGCATAGGGACGTGTCTTCGGCTCGGCGGTCGCTAAGGAACCGGCGTCATATAGGGTTTTGGCGGGGAACGCATCCCCGCCTCCGGGCCGCCGTCAGACGCGCGGCGGCGGCCCGAACTTGCCGGCCTGATAGTCCTGGACCGCCTGGATGATCTCTTCGCGGGTGTTCATGACGAAGGGGCCGTGGCTGAAGACCGGCTCGCCGATGGGTTCGGCGTGGCCCAGGAGGACGACGGCGTCCGATACGGCGGTGATCTGAACCGCATCGCCGTCGCCCAGGGCGGCCAGGTTCCATTGCGGCACGGCGGTGCCGGCGACGGAGACCTCGCCCTTGACGACATAAAGGAAGACGTTGCGGCCGGGCGCGACGGGGGTCTCGAACGCCGCGCCGGTCGGCAGACGAACGACAGCCAGATGGATGTCGATCAGCGACTGGATCGGCGCCTCGACGCTCAGCCATTCGCCCGAGACCGGCTCGACCGTGACTCCATTCTCGGTGACGAAGGCCGGGATGTCGGGCTTCTGCAGGCCGACATAGGCCGGCTTGGTCATCTTCAACCGCGACGGCAGGTTCACCCACAGCTGAAGAATCTCCATCGGGCCGCCGTCACGCTTGAAGGCGGCTGGCGACAGTTCGGCGTGGATCAGGCCCGAGCCGGCGGTCATCCACTGGATGCCGCCCGCCGAGATGATGCTCTCTCCGCCGCCGGAATCGTTATGGGCCAGTTCGCCGTCCAGAATGAAGGTGACGGTCTCGAAGCCACGGTGCGGATGGGGCCCGAAGGGCAGGCCCGCATTGCCGGGCGCATAGGTCTGGGGTCCGTGGTGGTTCAGGAACAGGAAGGGATCGATCTGGTCCACACCGGGGCCGGGCACGGGGCGGCGCGTGGTCAGGTCGCCGATGTCGTCGCGAACGGCGGGGTGCAGGCGAAGGACGGGACGGGGCGTGTTCTGTGTCATTCGTCACATATAAGGTGGCTAATCTGCCGCCGCCAGCCTAGCCGGGACGAGCGACCGTCACGGCGCGCGCGCGACCGTTCTGGACCAGTTCGCCGCTCCAGCCGCGGCCGGCGGCCCGCAGATGCAGTTCGCCGTCCGCCAGCGGCACCACGGCGGCTGCGCCGTCGAACCTGGCAGGACCGGCCGGACCATCAGCGGTCGGCGCCGCCCGCGCGTCCAGCCGGCGCCAGGCGCCTTCGATGCGTCGACCCTCGCCCCGGTCGGTCAGGGCGAAGGACAACAGCGGCTTGCCGTCGGCGTCCGCGACACGCCAGCGCCCGTCCAGCGGACCGGAGAGATGGTCAGCGTCGATCTCGGCCTGGGCGACGCCCTGGTCGTAGGCGGTCTGCCCGTCGCCAGGACTGACTTCATAATCGCCGGCATAGGCCTCAACGACGACCGCCGCGGTCAACGGGCTGCGTCGCCAGTCGCCGCCGGCGTCGCCCTGCGCTTCGATTTCCCGACCAAAGTCGGACGGCGGCTCGAACGGCCGGACCACGGGGGCCTGATAGGTTTCAGGCGTGGCGTCCAGAAGCCCCGCGGCTTGAGGCGTCTGGGCCAAGGCTGCTGCGGCGAGGAGGGCGAACAGGATCATGCGCCCACCCTGCCAAATCGCGGGACCGATCGCCTAGAGCCGGCAAGCCTTCGCGCGAAAACGTGATTCGGGCGAACGGCAAGGGTTAGAGACGCAACAATCGTCCCTTATGGCCAGCCGTGCGTTGACACCGGCCGCCCGGGGTCACAAAAGCCTCCGCAACCGCACACGGCGATTGAATTCATTCGCTTTTGAGAACCATTCGCATGACCAAGCCCAGCCCGAAGCCGGGTGGCGCAGCAAACGACCGGACGGGTCGTTTCGTCACCCAACCGAACGGTCACGTCACGCCGCTTTCGCCGCACATGGGCGTATGGCGCTGGCACGTGACCATGGCCGCCTCCATCCTGTTTCGCGCGACCATCATCGCCGCGACCGTGGGCGTGCTGTTCGTGGTCGCCTGGCTGGGCGCGATGGCGTTCGGCCCGGAACGTTACGCGGACTTCCTTATACTGGCCGGATCGCCGCTGGGCCTGTTCGTCGGCTTCGGCCTGACGGTGGTGCTGTTCTCCTTCGTGCTGAACGGCGCGCGTCACACCTATAACGACACCGGCAACGGGCTGACCCTGGGATCGGCCAATCTGCTGTCCAACATCGCGGTCTGGGCGCCCGTCCCGCTGGCCGTGCTGTTCTGGGTCGTCCTGTTCGTCGCCGGGAGGGTTTCGCTGTGAGCGGCGCCGTCAAGTTCAAGAACAACGTCAAGGTTTCCGAGCGCCACGGCGCCGGAGAATGGCTGACCGAGCGGGTGCTGTTGATCGCCCTGCTGCCGCTGGGCCTGTGGGTCGCCTCGACCGGCTTCAGCCTGGCGGGCGCCGGGTATGACGCCGTTCTGGCCTGGTTCGCCAATCCGCTGAACGCGGCCCTTATGGCGATCGCGGCGGTGGTCTTCTTCGGCTATCTGAGCCTGGCCTGGAAGGTGATCCTTGAAGACTATGTGCCGAACGCAGGGACACGCGGCCTGCTGGTCGCCCTGCTGAACATCGTCTTCGTCGTGCTGGCCGCCGCCAGCGTCTTCTTCATCGTGCGGCTGGCGCTGGGCTCGGCGCCGCTGCCCGCCGGCTTCGGAGCCTGAATAGACCGATGGCTGCTTACGAACTTATCGATCACGAATACGACGTCGTCGTCGTCGGCGCCGGCGGCTCGGGCCTGCGCGCCGCACTGGGCGCCGCACAGCAGGGGCTGAAGGTCGCCTGCGTGACCAAGGTCTTCCCGACCCGCTCGCATACCGTGGCGGCGCAAGGCGGCATCTCCGCCTCGCTCGGCAACATGGGCGAAGACAGCTGGCAGTGGCATATGTACGACACCGTCAAGGGGTCGGACTGGCTGGGCGACCAGGACTCCATCGAATATCTGGTCCGCAACGCCCCCAAGGCGGTCTATGAGCTGGAACACTGGGGCGTGCCCTTCAGTCGCACCGACGAAGGCAAGATCTATCAACGCGCCTTTGGCGGCATGACCCGCAACTTCGGCGAAGGCCCGGTGCAGCGCACCTGCGCCGCCGCCGACCGCACCGGCCACGCCATCCTGCACACCCTGTACGGCCAGTCGGTCCGTCGCGAGGTGAAGTTCTTCGTCGAATATTTCGCGCTGGACCTGATCATGCAGGACGGCGCCTGCACCGGCGTCACCGCGCTTCAGCTCGACAATGGCCAGCTTCACCAGTTCCGCGCCAAGATGGTGGTTCTAGCGACGGGCGGTTACGGCCGCGCCTATTTCTCCGCCACCTCGGCTCACACCTGCACCGGCGACGGCAATGCGATGGTGCTGCGCGCCGGTCTGCCGCTGCAGGACATGGAGTTCGTCCAGTTCCACCCGACCGGCATCTATGGCGCCGGCTGCCTGATCACAGAGGGCGCGCGTGGCGAGGGCGGATACCTGACCAACTCGGAAGGCGAGCGCTTCATGGAGCGCTATGCGCCGACCGTGAAGGACCTGGCCCCGCGCGACATGGTTTCGCGCTCCATGACCATCGAAATCCGCGAAGGCCGCGGCGTGGGTCCCAAGAAGGACCACATCTTCCTGCACCTGGATCACCTGGATCCGAAGATCCTGCATCAGCGCCTGCCCGGCATTTCCGAAAGCGCCAAGATCTTCGCCGGCGTGGACGTGACCAAGGAGCCGATCCCGGTCCTGCCGACCGTCCACTACAACATGGGCGGCATCCCCACGAACTATCACGGCGAGGTGCTGACGCTGCGCGACGGCAACCCCGACAGCGTGGTTCCGGGCCTGATGGCCGTGGGCGAGGCGGCCTGCGTCTCGGTGCACGGCGCCAACCGCCTGGGCTCCAACTCCCTGACCGACCTGGTGGTGTTCGGCCGAGCCGTCGGCCTGCGCTGCGGCGAGGTGGTGGACAAGGCGTCCGCCGTGCCGTCGGCCTCCAAGGCCCAGACCGACGCCCACATGGCCCGCCTGGACCGCTTCCGCTACGCGGACGGCTCGACCCCGACCGCCGAACTGCGTCTGTCGATGCAGCAGGCCATGCAAGCCGACGCCGCCGTCTTCCGCACCGGCAAGACGCTGGAAGAAGGCGTCCAGAAGCTGCGCGCCATCGACGCCGCCGGCGCCGACATCAAGACCACGGATCGCGGCCTGATCTGGAACACGGATCTGATGGAGACGCTGGAGTACGACAACCTGATCGCTCAGGCTCTGGTCACCATCGAGGGCGGCCTGAACCGCACGGAATCGCGCGGCGCTCACGCCCGTGAGGATTATCCCGATCGCGACGACGTCAACTGGATGAAGCACACCCTGGCCTGGAAGCGTCCGGGCGAGGGCGTCCAGATCGACTACCGTCCAGTCCACAACTACACCATGACCGACGAAGTCTCGTACATCGAGCCCAAGGCACGGGTTTACTAAGATGGTTCAGCTCACCCTCCCCAAAGGCTCCAAGCCCACCAAGGGCAAGGTTCACAAGGCCGCGCCGGGGTCAAAGGACGTCAAGACCTACAAGGTCTATCGGTACGACCCCGAGGTCGACGCCGATCCGCGCTGGGACGTCTATGAGGTGCCGACCAGCGATCACGGCCCGATGCTGCTGGACGCCCTGATCCACATCAAGAACACGATCGACCCGACCCTGTCGTTCCGTCGTTCGTGCCGCGAAGGCATCTGCGGCTCCTGCTCGATGAACATCGACGGGCGCAACACCCTGGCCTGCACCAAGGGCTGGGAGGAATGCTCCTCGCACAACATCACCATCGCCCCCCTGCCGCACCAGCCGGTGGTCAAGGATCTGGTGACGGACCTGAGCCTGTTCTACGCCCAGTACGACTCGATCCAGCCCTATCTGCAATCGGACGAGCCGGACCCCGAGAAGGAACGCCTGCAGACCCCAGCCGAGCGCGAGAAGTTGGACGGCCTGTACGAGTGCATCCTGTGCGCCTGCTGCTCGACCTCCTGCCCCAGCTATTGGTGGAACCAGGAAGAGTATCTCGGCCCGGCGGCGCTGCTGCAGTCCTATCGCTGGATTTCGGACAGCCGCGACGACGCGACCCAGAAGCGCCTCGATGACCTTGAAGACCCCTTCAAACTGTATCGCTGCCACACGATCATGAACTGCGCCCAGGTCTGCCCCAAGGGGCTGAACCCGGCCAAGGCCATCGCCGAGACCAAGAAGCTGATGGTCGCCCCCAGCCGCAAGAAGGCGGCCTGAGGATCGGACGCCGGAGGCCCTTGCCTCCGGCCCACCCTCGGTTAAGAGCGGCGCATGGCCAAGATCACCTACATCGAACACGACGGGACCGAGCACCCGGTCGAGGTCAAGAACGGCCTTAGCGTCATGGAAGGCGCGATCCGCAACAATGTGCCGGGCATCGACGCGGACTGCGGCGGGGCCTGCGCCTGCGCCACCTGTCATGTCTATGTCGACGAGGCTTGGCGCGAAGCGACGGGCAAGCCCAGCGCCATGGAGGAGTCGATGCTGGACTTCGCCGAAGAGGTTGAACCCAACAGCCGCCTGTCCTGCCAGATCCGGGTCTCGGACGCGCTGGACGGCCTGATCGTGCGTCTGCCGGAAAACCAGCACTGACATGGCCCGGGTCGATCCCGGGTTGGTCGAGATCATCGGTCGCTGGATCGAACACGCGGATGGGGATGCGCCGCCGCCCATCCTGGGCATCGCCGGTTCGCAAGGTTCTGGCAAGTCGACCCTGGCGCAGGTCGTCGCCGAACGGTTCGGCTGCGCGACCCTGTCGCTGGATGACGTCTATCTGACCCAGGCCGAACGTCGGACGCTGGCGGCCCGCGTGCATCCGCTGTTCGCCACGCGCGGTCCGCCCGGAACCCACGATCTGGGTCTGCTGAACCGCGTGCTGGATCGGTTGCGACGCGCCGAACCGGGCGACGCTACGCCCTTGCCGCGCTTTGACAAGCGGGCTGATGATCGCGCGCCAGCGGCGCACTGGCCGGTGTTCGAGGGACGTCCCGCCGCCGTCATCCTGGAAGGCTGGTGCCTGGGCGCCCGGCCTGAGACGCCCAAAGAGCTGGCGGAGCCCATCAACGATCTTGAGCGCGTCAGCGACGGCGACGGGCGTTGGCGGCGTGAAAGCAATGATAGACTGGCCCACGACTATGGGGCGCTGACAGAACGTCTGGATCGCCTGATTTTTCTGCGCGCACCCGATTTCGGGCGGGTGCTGGATTGGCGCTGCGAACAGGAGGCCGAGCTGTTGGGCGTGCGTGAACTTTCGCCGGAACGTCGCGCCGCCATCGCCGATTTCGTCCGATTCTATGAAAGGTTGACGCGGCGCATGCTGGACAGCGGAGTCGGCGCGGATCTAACCGTCACGCTTGACCGAGACCGCCATCCCGTCGCCTTTGCGGGTCATCTGTAGCGTTCAGAGTATGTGGCTTGTTCGGTTTCAAACTCAGGCGCGGCGAGCCGGGACGCGCCCAGGCAGGCCGCGCGGATCGTCGCCTTCATCCACGCAGATTGATCAATGTCGCCGGCGTGGTGTCTGCACCAGGTCTGGAGATGGGGTGCATCATAATCGACCTGTCGGACGGCGGCATGAGGCTGCGTCTGGACCGGGGAACCGCCCTGCCCGCCGAGATCGCCGTCATCGATGTGGCGGAGGGCGTCGCCTATCCCGGCGTTCTGGTCTGGCAGAGGCGGCACGAGGCCGGATTGCGCCAGACCGGCGCCGTTTCGCTGCGCGGACTGGTGCCGGCGCGTATGGCGGGCGCGCGCGACGCCTGGCGGCGCGCGGGCGGGCGCTGATCGCGGATCAGAGACCGGCGGGCATGGTCCCGGCGTTGATGGCGATGCGGCCGACCAGTCCCTTGACGATCAGATCCAGGGCCGAACCCTCGCGATAGTCGGCGGCGGCGACGAAGTTCACCCGGTCCTCGGAGATTAGCGAATAGACCTTCTTCTGGTCCTTCTCGTTCGAGCGCGGATCATAGACGGCGATGGAGAAGCCGCCCTTGGTGTGCATCATCTTCATGGTGGGCACGTCGGTGTCGCCGTCGCCGATGAAGATCATCCGTTCGAACGGCACAGGGCGCTCGTCGTCGGGAATGAAGTGGTTGATCCGCTCATGCTCCCAATGGTTGTTCACGCCCTTGTTGATGCGGAACAGATACTGGGTCTTGGTGGTGTAGTTGACGCCCACTGCGGGCCAGGCGGCCTCTCCCTTGTCGTCATAAACATAGTGGGAGGCAAAGACGTGCTTCAGCGCCGGGCGGATCGGGGTGCCCTCGATCATCTCCTCCAGCCCGGCGGAGATGATGTAGTGTTCGATCTCCAACCCGTAGCGGGCGCCGAACGCATTGATCCGGTCGAACCAGCTGAGATCCTTCAGCCCTTCGAACAGGGCGACCTCGCGGCCGTGATCGCGCAGGGTCTCGCGCGTGACGGGCGCGCCATTCTGGCGCGCATGGTGCAGCATCAGCTGCATATACATCAGGATGCCGTCGCCGTCTGCGTCCTTGGTCAGACGCTCGGCCTCGCTCCAGAAGGCGCCGATGTCCATGCCTACCGAGGGGATGAAGCTCACCTCCTGCATGTTTCCCCGGGCCAGGGTGCCGTCGAAGTCATAGATGAGAGCGGTTTTCAGCGGGGCTTTGTCGGCCATGAGGCGGCATCCGGTGCGTCAGTCGAACCCCGCCCTCTATATCAGCCCGCCGCCCCCGTCGATTGGCGCCTCTGCCCGAAGGTGGGGGCCGCCGTCTTCTGCTCGTCCCAATAGGCCGCGCCCGTCGTCGGTTTGAACATGGTGCGCGGCGTGCCGTTGCGCGCCACCACGGCGAAGGTGTTGGTGGATGCCTGATAGAGCAGGGTGTCGCCGTTCGGGCGTTTGACCGTCTCCACGTCACGCGGCGGCTTGGTGGTGAAGGCCGTCACCTTGGCCAGATAGTCCTCGGCCGAGCGGGCCCCGAAGTCGGCGCCGTTGCGGTCGTAGAGACGAGCGATCTTGGCGTCGACCGTCTCGCGACGGTTGGCGGTCAGGACGGGCTTCGGCTCGGCCGCGGACGCCGTTTCGGCGACCGATCCAGCCGTGTCCGCCAGAGCCATGGGCTTGGCCTCGGTCGAGCGATCACGCGTCTCCACCGCCGAAGATCGGTCGCAAGCCCCCACGGCCAGCAGCAATCCGCCCAGCGCCAGCGCAGCCACGCCCCTAATCGTCGTCTTCATCTCCGCGCCCCTTCATATACCCGCTTGACGCGAAGAAAGCACAACTTGGCTGTTCGCGCAATGTTCCTACGCTCCGTCTCGACGCGGTCATGGAGGATCGCTAGACCTGATCCATGGACAGCCGCGCCCTTTCCCATCGCAAGATCCTGCTGATCGTCGGCGGCGGCATAGCCGCCTACAAGTCGCTGGAGCTGGTGCGGTTGATCGCCAAGGCGGGCGGCCAGACGCGGGTGATCCTGACCGAATCCGGGGCCGAGTTCGTCACCCCCCTGTCGCTGGCGGCGTTGTCGGGCCATCCGGTGCGGTCGGGTCTTTTCCACCCCGAAGAAGAAACCACCATGGGCCATATCGAGCTGTCGCGCTGGGCCGATCTGGTGGTCGTGGCCCCGGCGACGGCGGGCCTGATCGCCAAGGCGGCGAACGGTCTGGCCGACGATCTGGCCTCCACCACCCTGATCGCCACGGACAAGCGGGTGCTGCTGGCCCCGGCCATGAATGTACGGATGTGGCTGCATCCGGCGGTCCAGGCCAATGTCGAGCGGCTGAAGGCTTTCGACGGTTTCCACGGCGTCGCGGTCGTGGGGCCGGACGACGGCGAGATGGCCTGTGGCGAATTCGGGCCGGGCCGGATGGCCGAGCCTGCGGCCATTCTCGACGCCATCATCGGCCTGACGGCGGGCGCCGCCGGGCGGCCTCTGGCGGGCCGGAAGGCGGTCGTCACCGCCGGGCCGACATTCGAGCCGATCGACCCGGTGCGCGGCCTGACCAATCGCTCCAGCGGCAAGCAGGGTTACGCCATCGCCGCCGCCCTGGCGGAACTGGGCGCCGAAGTGACGCTGGTGTCCGGCCCGACGGCGCTCGGCGCGCCGCCCGGCGTGACGCGAGTGTATGTGGAAAGCGCGCTGGAGATGCAGGCGGCGACGCAGGACCAACTGCCCGCCGATATCGCCGTGCTGTCCGCCGCCGTCGCCGACTGGCGCGTGGACATCATCGCGGGCGGAAAGATCAAGAAGGGGCCGGGCGGCCCGCCCACACTGGCCCTGATCGAGAACCCCGACATCCTGGCGGGGATCGCCGCGCCCGGCCCGAACCGCCCCCGTCTGGTGATCGGTTTCGCCGCCGAGACGACCGATCTGGAGGCCAATGCGCGGGCCAAGCTGTCACGCAAGGGCTGCGACTGGATCATCGGCAATGACGTGTCGGACGATGTGTTCGGATCGGACGGCAACGCCGTTCTGCTGGTCACCGCCGACAAGACCGAAGCCTGGCCGCGCCAGTCCAAGACCGCCATCGCCCGCGCCGTCGCCGCCCGCATCGCCGATCACTTCAAGGCCTCCGAATGACCGAACCCGCCGCCGTCCAGATCCAGCGCCTGCCGCATTCCGAGGGCCTGCCTCTGCCTGCCTATGAGACGGCCGGATCGGCGGGCATGGACCTGCGCGCAGCCGTGCCCGAGGACCAGCCGATGACCCTGGCGCCCGGCCAGCGGGTTCTGGTGCCCACGGGCCTGAAGATCGCCCTGCCGCTGGGCTATGAGGCTCAGGTGCGCGCCCGCTCGGGTCTGGCGCTGAAACACGGCATCATCTGCCCCAATGCGCCCGGCACCATCGACAGCGACTATCGCGGCGAGTGCGGCGTGATCCTGGCCAATATCGGCGCCGAGCCCTTCGTCATCCGACGCGGCGAACGCATCGCCCAGCTGGTGATCGCCCGCCACGAACGCGCCGACTGGGTCGAGGTCGAGACGCTGGATGAAACCGCGCGTGGCGCGGGCGGCTTCGGCTCGACGGGGCGTTAGGACGAGGCCGAGGGCAATGGGGCGGTTGGATACGAAACTCCTCAGCGTCGTTGTCACGCTTGTTCTGGCTGGGTGTTCTGAAGCTTCGAATCCTCCTCAACCCACGACGGCGCAGTCGTCCGAGTCGCAGAGTCTAGGTCCGGCTAAATGCCCGGCGTCAGTGTTTCCTATCGATGAGATTCAAAATACGACCGTCACATCCCTTGTTCTGGACGAGGGCGTGTATGCGTTCTTGCCGGACGGTCGATATCGGTTCCGCGGCGGGTGGGGCGGCTCAGAACAGGGCCTGTATCGTATGTGCGGCGCAGACCTCTGCATTTCCCGCAAGGATGGTTCTGAGTTCTGCCGCACGCTGCGCCGGGTCGCCAAGGGCCGCTATCTCGATCCAGAAGACACAGAAATGCTGTTCGAACCCACGGAGGTGCGCGAGCAGCGCTAAACCAGCGGCGCGGTCGACTGGATCAGGGCCTGACGGCGGCGGAGGTGTTCGCGCCAGGCGGTGTAGAGACCGCTGGAGGCGATCAGGGCGGCGCCGGCCAGGGTGCTGAGGGTCGGGGTCGTGGACATCAGCCACCAGCCGAAGACGATGGCGCCGACGATCTGCAGATAGTCGAAGGGCGCGACCACGGCGACCGGCGCCTTCTGCAGCGAGGCGGTCATGAACAGCTGGGCCAGGCCGCCGGCGATGCCCGATCCGACCAGCAGGGCGAAGGTCGTAGGCGAACGCCAATGGCCGACGATGGGCAGCAGGATCGCCCCGACCAGCGACGAACCGACGAAGAACCAGAAGACGATGGCGGCGACGTGTTCTGTGTCGCGCAACTGGCGCAGGGTGATGGTCACGCCCGCCGTCAGCAGGGCGGCGATAAGACCGAAGGCGATGCCCTGGACTGGCACGGCGTGATCCGCCGCTCCTATGACGCCGGGAATGGGCCGCATGACGATGACCACGCCGATGAAGCCCACGGCGACGGCGGCCCAGCGGCGCGCGCCAACCGCCTCCTTCAGGATCAGGAAGGACAGCAGGGTGGCGAAGATGGGGGCGGTGAAGCTGAGGGTCGTGGCGTCGGCCAGAGGCAGCAGCGTCAGCGTCTGAAACACGCACAGGATCGACACTATGCCCAGCGCGCTGCGGCCTACATGGGCCCAGGGGTGCCGGGTAGACAGGGCGCTGAGGCCGCCCTGGCGGGTCATGACCCAGATCAGTACGACCGGCAGGCCGAAGAAGGCGCGGTAAAACAGCATCTCGGGCGCTACGACCCCGTCCAGCGACGCCAGTTTCAGCACCGCCGCCATGACCGAGAAACAGCCCGCCGCCCCGATCCGCAGGGCGATGCCGCCGGCGATGTCCTCGCCGGCGGCTAGGGTTCGTTTGCGTCCCGGCCGTTCAGGCGCGGGCACGAGCGGCTTAGGCCTGGCCGGTTTCGACGGGCTGCTGGGCGATCTGCTGCTGGCGCGCGATGTAGATGGCGGCGAAGTCGATGGGGTCCAGTTGGAACGGAGGATAGAAGCCGCCGTCGGCCGTAGCGCCCGAGATGATCTCGCGTGCGAACGGGAACAGGTAGCGCGGGCATTCGATCAGCAGCAGCGGCTCGATATCCTGCTCCTGAACATTGGCCAGCTGGAACAGGCCGCCATAGACCAGTTCCACGTGGAACACGGGCTGGTTTTCGTGGGTCGCCTTGATCGACAGCTTCAGGTCCAGCTCGAACAGGCCGTCAGGGCGGCCTTGGGCGGCCATTTCGACGCCCAGGTCGATGGCGGGCTTGCCGTCGATGCGGAGGGATTCCGGGGCCCGCGGGTTCTCGAACGAGAAGTCGCGGACGTACTGAGCCAGGATGCGGAAGCCGGGGCCGGCGGGCTGGCCCTGCTGAGCCTGGGCCTGATCGCCTTGTTGGGGTTGGCCTTCAGCAGGGGGGGCGGCGTCGGTCATGGAGCGGTCTTCGAAGCGGTTTCTGGAAACGGATGGCGGCCGATAAGGCGGCAATGAGGCGCCGCGACTACCATGCCGGGACGCTTGGCCGCAATGTCGCGCGCGCGATTGGGGGCGCGGTTCGCCTTGCTTCGCCCTATATGACACCCTAATCACGCCAGACATCCGTCCGGCGCGCCCGTCGCCCGCTACAGGAATTCCGCCTTGAACCTGCCGGTCCAATTCCAGATCGTCGTCTTCGCCGTAATCGCGGCCATCGTCCTGTTCCAGCTTTACAATGTGCTGGGCAAGCGGGTCGGGCGTCAGCCGCAGGAGGACGCCAAGGCGGCCGTGACCGGCCCGACGCCGAACGAGGCGCCGGCGGCGCCCGCCATCGACCCCGCCACCCTGGCCTCCGTCGCCACCCTGAAGGCGCGTGATCCGGCCTTCGACCCGGCGCGGTTCCTAGACGGGGCGCGACAGGCCTATGAGACCATCGTGCGCGGCTACGCCTCGGGCGACCGGGCGGCCCTGAAGCCCCTGCTGAAGCCCAATGTCATGGCCTCGTTCGAAGCCGGCATCGCGGCGCGGGAGACGCGCGGCGAGACGGAATCGGTCGAGTTCCTGTTCCCCCCCCGCGCCGACCTGGAAGGGGCGACGGCCGAGGGCGATCGGGCGGTGGCCAAGGTGCGCTTCCTGGCCGAACTGCGCAGCCGGGTCACCAAGGCCTCGGGCGAGACCGCCGATTCCGAGACCGGCGAGCCGCTGGTCGAGGAACGCCGCACCGCCGAACACTGGACGTTTGAGCGCACCCTGGGGGCGGCCGATCCGAACTGGGTCCTGGCGCGCGTCGAGCCGGCCAACGCCTGATGCCCGGCCTGAGAGGTCTGGGCGGCGGATCGCTTGGCCTGGCCGCGTTGATGGTGCTGGCCGCCTGTTCGTCGGCGCCGATGACGCCGCACCGGCCGACGCCGGGCGCAATCCCCGGCGGGCCTGTTCCCTATACGCCATCGCCAAATCCGAGCGGACCGCCGGCGGCGGCGTCCAACGCCTTGAGCCCCGCTGTCCTGCCCGGATGGAACGACGAGGATCATCTGGCCGCCTTCCGCGCCTATGTGGACGGGTGCGGCGCGGCGCGTGAGGACGCCGCGCGCAGGGTCTGCGCCCGCGCCAAGGCCATGGCGACGACCATGACCGTCACCCCCTCGGACGCGCGGGCCTTCTTCGAGGCCAGTTTCAGCGCCGTGCCAGCGGCGACCGCCGACGGGCGGCCCGGCCTGCTGACCTCCTATTTCGCGCCTGAGTATCCGGCGCGCCGCCGGCCAGACGCGGAGTTTTCAGCCCCCGTCCTGCCCAAGCCCGCCAATCCGCGCGCGGCGGGCGACCGGGCCTATATCGAATCCGCCGCGCGGGCCGATCAGGCGCTGGCCTGGATGCGGGCCGAGGACCTGTTCTTCCTGCAGATCCAGGGCTCGGGCTATCTGACGTTCGAGGACGGGACGCGAGGCCGCGCCGCCTACGCGGCCGACAACGGCAAGCCCTTCGTCGGCATCGCCCGGCCGATGGCGCAGCAAGGACTGCTGCCGCAGAACGGCACCTCGGGCGATGCGATCCGGGGCTGGCTGGCCGACCACCGGGGCTATCAGGCCCAGGCCGTGATGGCGCTGAATCCGCGCTACATCTTCTTCCGTCTGGACCCGGACGATAACGGCCATCCGGCCGGCGCGGCCGGCGTGCCCTTGACCGAACGCCGGGCCATCGCGGTCGATCCCGCCCATTGGCGCTATGGCGAACTGGTCTGGCTGGAGGCCGACGGCGGCAATCTACGCGGCGCCAGCGCCAGCTATCGCGGCCTGGCGATGGCGCTGGACACCGGTTCGGCCATTCGCGGTCCCGTGCGGGCTGACCTCTATATGGGGCGTGGGGACGCCGCGGGGGCCGAGGCCGGAACCGTGCGCCACCCCTTGCGGATGTGGCGTCTGGTTCCGAAGGGCTGACCCCCTCCCCGTTCCTGAACCTTAAGCCAGGTCCTCGATCTCATCCTCTGTCAGTTCGCCGGGGACGATGGTGACGGGCAGTTTGCGGCCGCCGATCTGGGCCCCGTGTTTGATGATGGCCGAGACCAGCGGGCCGGGTCCGCGCGAGCCCGCGCTGGCCGCCAGGACCAGAATCTTGATGTCGGGGTCGGCGGCGACGACCTTTTTGATGGCGCCCTGGGCGTCGCCGGTCTCGATCAGGAAGACGGGCGCGGCGCCCGAACGGGCCATGGCCTCCTCGCCGAGGCGATTGAGCAGGCCTTCCGCCTCCTCGCGCTGCTGGCGGGCGATCTCTTCACGCGCGCCCGACCAGTGGGCGTCGCTGTCGGACGGCAGGACGCGCAGCATGACCACGCGCCCGCCCGTCGACTTGGCCCGGCGCGAGGCGAAGCGCAGGGCCGCCTCGAACTCGGGACTGTCGTCGACGACGACGAGGAATTTTCTCGGCATTGCGGCCTCCCCAGCCTGATGTCGGACGAGAAGAGGCGGCTGAACGGAGATTCCGTCAAGCCGCCTCTGGCTCAGAACCGCATCAGCCCCGCGTCGCAGCCGAGGCCAGGTCGCGGATCGTGGCGTTGGCGATGGTCAATTTGGCGAACGTCCAGCCCGAGCCGGACTGTTCGATCTCGTCCACCGAGGCGCGCACGCCCTCCACCGCCGCCTGTTTGGAGCCGATCCAGGCGTCCACGGCGCCCTCGGCCGCATCCTCGCTGACGCCGACCGACGGATCGGAGGCGCCGGCGACGGCGCGGGTCAAGGCGGCCTGTTCGTTCATCAAATCCTCGATCAGGCGACGCACGGCCAGACGGTCGAAATGATCCGCAGACGGAATGGAGCCGGCGGCGGCGCGCAGACGGTCGAAATCGAAGGCCGCACCGACCTGGTGATACAGGCGCGCCATGGCCGCGACCGGCCATCCGGCCTCCTGCGCCAGGTCGCCGATGTCGGAGGCGGCGACCAGCGGCCGCATGATGGCGATGCTGCGCACCAGATCCTCGGGCGCGCCCATGTCGGCGAAGGTCTTGACCCGCGCATCCAGCCGCCCCTGTTCGAACCGCGACAGCACCGGCGCGCCCTCGGCCTGAAGGGCGTCGGCGATGGGGCGATAGCGGTCGATCAACCCCTGGACCGAGACGCCGGTCTTGGCGCGACGGGCCATCCAGAAGGTCTGGCGACGCAAGACCACGGCGATTTCGCGATAGAGGGCGGTCTGCGCCTCGGCCGAAATCTTCAGGTCCAGGGCGGAAACGGCGTCCCACGCCTGGTCCAGGCGGAAGACCCGGCGCGCGGCCTCGAAGGCGATGATCAGGGCCGTGGTGTCGCATTCCGCCGAGCCGCGCAGGCGGTCGGGGAAGGTCGGGCCGCACATGTTGACGACCTCGTTGGACATGACGGTGGCGATGATTTCGCGCCGCAGCCGGTGGCTCTTCATCTCCGGCTCGAACCGGGCCAGAGCGTCGGGGAAGTAGCGAACGAGAATCTGTTCGAAGAACGGATCCTCGGGCGCGCTCGACGCCACGATCTCGTCGGACAACTCCAGCTTGGCGTAGGCCGTCAGGACCGCCAGTTCAGGGCGGGTCAGGGCGACCCCGGAAGCCATCATTTCCCTGACGCGGACGTCGTTGGGCAGGCCCTCGACCTTGCGATCCAGTTTGCCGCGCGCCGACAGCGCCTGCATGAACCGCTGCTGGGCGTCCAGGGCTCCGGCCCCTTCCGCCTGCTGCAGGGTCAGGGCCAGGGTCTGGTCGTAGTTATGCGCCAGAACCTTCAGCCCCACCTCGTCGGTCATCGAGGCCAGAAGCGGGGCGCGCTCTTCCATCGGCAGGACGCCGTTGGTCACGGCCGAGCCGACCAGGATCTTGATGTTGACCTCGTGGTCGGAGGTGTCGACCCCGGCAGAGTTGTCGATGGCGTCGGTGTTGATGCGGCCGCCATTCAGGCCGAACACGATCCGGCCGGCCTGGGTGAAGCCCAGGTTGGCCCCCTCGCCCACCACCTTGACCCGCAGTTCGTCACCATTGATCCGCAGGGCGTCCGTGCCCTTGTCGCCGACCTGGGCGTCGGTCTCGGCGGGCGATTTCACATAGGTGCCGATGCCGCCGAGATACAGCAGTTCCGTCGGCGCCTTCAGGATGGCGCGGATCAGGCTGATCGGGTCCAGAACATCGTCTGAAATGTCCAGGGCGGCCTTGATCTGGGGCGTCAGCTGGATCGACTTGGCCGAGCGCGAGAAGACGCCGCCCCCTTCCGAGATCAGGGCCTTGTCATAGTCCTGCCAGGACGAACGCGGCAGGTCGAACAGGCGCTTGCGCTCCGTCCATCCGGTCACATGATCCGGGTTCGGATCAATGAAGATGTCGCGGTGATCGAAGGCGGCGACCAGGCGCGTGGCCTTGGACAACAGGGCGCCGTTTCCGAAGACGTCGCCGGACATGTCGCCGACGCCGACCATGGTGAAGGGTTCGGTCTGGATGTCCTTGCCCATCTCGCGGAAGTGGCGCTTGACCGCCTCCCAGGCGCCGCGCGCGGTGATGCCCATGCCCTTGTGGTCATAGCCGACCGACCCGCCCGAGGCGAAGGCGTCGCCCAGCCAGAAGCCATAGGAGGCCGAGACGCCGTTGGCGATGTCGGAGAAGGTCGCCGTGCCCTTGTCGGCGGCGACCACCAGATAGGGATCGTCCTGCTCCCAGGCGACGACATTGGCCGGACGCACCACCGAACCATCGGCGGCGATGTTGTCGGTGATGTCCAGAAGACCGGACAGGAAGGTCCGATAGGCGCGGATGGCCTCGCCCTGGATGGCCTCGCGGTCCGTCGTGCGGGGCAGTTGCTTGGGATAGAAGCCGCCCTTGGATCCGACCGGCACGATGACGGCGTTCTTGACCTGCTGCGCCTTCACCAGCCCCAGAACCTCTGTGCGGAAGTCGTCGCGGCGGTCGGACCAGCGCAGGCCGCCGCGCGCAACGGGGCCGAAGCGCAGGTGAACGCCCTCGACATGCGGGGCCCAGACGAAGATTTCGCGGAACGGCTTGGGCAGGGGCAGGTCCTCAAGCTCGCGCGAGGCGATCTTGATGGCGATGTGCGGCTTGGGCTGACCGTCGGCGTCCAACTGGAAATAGTTGGTGCGCTTGATCGCGCCGATCAGGGCGGCGATGCGCCGCAGCGCGCGGTCGTGGTCCAGGCTCTTCACCTCCTGGAGGAGGGCGGCGATCTTGCCTTCAAGCTCGGCGACGGCCGAAGCGCGGTCGTCGGCCGATCCGCCGACGGCCGGTTCGAACTTGGCCTTGAACAGCGACAGCAGGGCGCGGGCCACGTCGGGATACTCGCGCAGCGCCTCTTCCTGCACGGTCTGGGACGGATCGAGGCCTGTCTGCTGGCGATAGTGGGCCAGGGTGCGGATCAGGGCCGCCTCGCGCCATTCGACGCCCAGTTCGACCACCAGACGATTGAAGCCGTCGCTCTCGTTGCGGCCGGTCCAGACGGCGGCGAAGGCGTCCTCGAACGGCCCCTTCACATCGTCGAAGACCAGGGCCTCGCCGCGCGGATCCTCCATCAGGAACTCATGGATGTGGATCTCGGTGTCGCCCAGCGGACGGATGGCGTTGCCATATTCCTCCAGCGTCTTCAGGCCCATGTCGGCCAGGATCGGCAGAACGTCGGACAAGGGCACGGCCGAGCCGCGACGATACAGTTTGAAGCGGAACTGCAGGCGGCTGTCGTCCGGGTTGCGGAAGGCGCGCACGGCGACGGGCTCCCCCTCCCCCGGCGCGCCGGTGTCGTTCAACCGGGTCATGAACTGCAGGTCCACCGCCGCCTCGTCGGCGTCGTAGCGGTCGCGGTAGCCCGCGCCGAAGGCCCGCGCCCATTTGGCGCTGACCGGCCCGACCGAAACCTCTTCCACCCCCGAACGGCGCAGGCCCGCCTCGAAGCGATCGACCCAACCGCGACCCGCCTCGGCCACGTCGGCCTCCAGCTGGACCGGATCGGGGACCGGGTGATCGCCGGGCGTCACGCCGATGATGTAGTGAACGCGCACCAGGGGCGCGTCGGACAGTTGCGGATACCAGGCCGAGATACGGCCGCCCCAGGCGCGGGCGACGATCTGGCCGATGCGCTCGCGCACCGCCGCGTCGAACTTCTCGCGCGGGATGAAGCACAGCACCGAAACGAAGCGGTCGAACGGATCCTGGCGCGAGAACAGGCGAATGCGCGGCCGGTCATACAGATGCAGTATGCCCAGGGCGATGGACAGCAGTTCGTCCTCGCTGATCTGGAAAAGCTCGTCGCGAGGATAGTTCTCCAGAATGTTCTTCAGGCGTTTTTCGTTGTGGCTGCCCGGCGCCTTGTCCGCGCGGGCCAGGGCGTTGGCCACCTTGCGGCGCAGCAGCGGCACCTCGGTCGCCAACTGGTCGTAGGCCTCGGACGTGAACAGGCCGACGAAGCGGGTTTCGCCCGTCGCCTTGCCGTCCGCGCCGTAACGCTTGACCCCGACGTAGTCCATGTAAGCCCGGCGATGCACGCGCGAGCGGGCGTTGGCCTTGGCCACCGTGACCGGCTCCGACAGATCCAGCTGGCGGCGCATCTGGTGCGTCAGGACCGCGGGCTCGGACGCGCGGCGCAGCACGGTGCGCTCGGGGTCCGCCAGTATGCCAAGGCCCTGGCCGGACTGGCTGAGAGGCGCCTCGGCCTCGTAGTCGCCGTTGGCGGTGCGCGGATAGTCGTAGTCGCGCGCGCCCAGGAAGACGAAATGGTCGCTCTTCAGCCATTTCAGGAAGGCGATGTTCTCGTCCAGCACCGCCTGATCGACGGCCGAGGGCGGGGTGGTCTCCAGACGCTGGACCGCTTGGCGCATCAGGCCCGTCATGGCCTCGTGGTCGGCGACGGCGGCGTGGACGTCGGCCAGGCTCTGGGCCAGGCCCTCGCCCAGGACGTCGCGACGCTCCTGCGGCACGCTGTCGATGACCAGCATGATGATCGACAGGCGACGACCGTCCAGATCGACCACCGGGTGGAACAGGGCGCGCACCGAGACGGCGGCCTCGGCCAGGGCGCCCATGACGCTGTCGACCAGGAAGGGGGCGTCCGCCTGGACGATGCGGACCAGGTCATAGTCCAGCGCCTTGCCGTCCACCCCATGCATCGGACCGACAGTGATGGCCGGGGCCGTCGCTTCGGCGCCATAGGCCCTGGCCGCCGTCCAGGACGCGGCCAGCAGGGCGGCCAGGTCCTCGCCGCCCAGTTCGGGCGTCTCGTCAGCGGCGTAATCCTCGTACGCCTGGGCCAGATAGACCTTCTCCGTCGCGCCGGGCCCGGTTCCGACGATCCGGGCGAAGGCCGCCTCCAACGCGGCCTCGGTGATCGGCTGGACGACGGGTTGGCGCAGATCGGGGGCGGTCATGGACGAGCAGTCTCGAACAACGCGGCGGGGCCGCTGGAGAAGCGGCGCGACGTGGCGCCACAACTGCTGACTAGGCCAGGACCGGTCGCGCGGGAAGCCCCTGGCGACCGATCATTGTAATGATCGGTGATAAGCTTGGAATTATTGTGCGGCGCCACAAAGCAGAAAGCCGCCGGACTGGGGGAGTCCGGCGGCCTGCGCGAGCGGCGCCTGGAGGGGAGGGGAGGGCGCCGATCTCGCTTCGCTGCGGTACGGAGGGGGGGTGTCCCGCAGCTTCGAACTGGGAGATGGGAAGGCCGTTTCGCCGTTCAAGGGCGCGCGCGCGCGATTTTTCGCGACATTTTGGCCCCGCCGCGCGGCGGCCTGAAACACGCCACGGCGCAGACAACGGATTTCAGTGTTAAGCGTTGATCGCGTTCAAAGGTGAAGCTGGAGCACCGGGTCGATATGCGTCGATTTATCATGGGGTCCATCGTCGCGGCGGTGATCGGCCTGATGCTCGCGGGCGCGGGCTATTGGGCCTATTGGAACTTCTATTCCAGGTTCCAGCCCGTCACGATCAGCCGCAATCCCGGCGAGGTGCAGAGGCTGCTGGACGAGGCGTCCTGGGTGTCGGACGGCAGCGGGGGCCAGCCGCTCTACATCGTCACCTATCGCGACAGCGCGTCCGGGCATCGCTATCTGCGTGACGAGGCGCCCAAGCTGAAGGCGGCGGGGGTAGAGACCCGGTTCATCCTGTTCGCCCGGCCCGATGCCGAGGGGACGCCGCGGTCCACCGCCGCCGAACGGGCCACGGTCGCCGAGCTTTGGCTGAGCCGGGACTGGCCGCTTTACGAACGCTGGATGGCCACCCCGTCCAGCAGTTGGACCGCCGCCGGCCTGCCCCAGGCGGACGGCAATCTGGCGCGCTCGGCCGTGGTCGAGGCCGGGCGCCGGTTCGACGAACAGCTAGGCCGGTTGCTGCGCGAGTCCGGGGTCAAGCTCAGCTATCCGCTGATCCTGTGGCGCGACAGGGACGGATTTCTGAAGGCCTGCGGCTGCGCCGACAGCCGGGCCTGGGCCTTCATCCGCGACGACGTCGGGGCCCCGGATCGACTGGGCGCGCCGAACAACGAGGCGCCAGGGCCCGACGAAGACCAGATCGCGCCGCAAGGCGCGACGTCGGCCATGCCCTATCCCGACCTGCCCGCCATTCCGCCGGTCGATGCGCCAAACCGATCGCCCGTCGCACCGCCCGCCCAGGCGCAGAACCCGACACACACGCCGACCAGGCCATCGTCCCCATCCTCACGACCCTCCCCGCGCGCGGCGCCGGCGCCGACCCAGCAGGAAGACACCACCTTCTACTGATCAGAGGGCGGCCGAGGCGGCGATCAGCCGATCCACGTCATCGGCGTCTTGATAAAGGCCGAAGCCGAACCGGATGACGTCGTCGCGGACATCGGTGACGATGCCCGCCTGTCTCAGGGCCGTGCACCAGGCGGGGGCGTCGGAATGCCGCAATGCCAGGAAACGGGCGCGTGGCGCCAGGCCCTCGACCGGATTGAGGATTTCAGCCTCGGACAGCGGCCCAGCGCGTCCCGCGATCACCGCCGACTGGAACCGGGCGGCCAGGCCGCGGGCGTGGGCGGCGACGGCGGCGGTGTCCAGACCTTCGGCGGCCAACATCCGTCGCGCCGCATTGAAGCGGTACAGCGCCGAACAGTCGAAGGTCGCGCCCCAGAACCGGCCGCCGTCGCTGCGGTACTGGACCCCGCCGGGTGGTCCGCTCAGATCGCCGAACTCCGCGAACCAGCCCGTGACGACCGGCCGGGGGCAGAAGCCTGGCGGGGCGTGCAGGAAACAGGCGCCCTCGCCCGCCATGGCGTATTTATAGCCGCCCGCGACGTAGAAGACCTGGTCCGCCACCGCCGAAAGATCGGTCGGGGTCGCCATGAAACCATGGTAGCCGTCGACCAGAACCCACGGACCTTCAGGTCGGGCCAGGGCGGCGAGATCCCCGATCCGGTCGAACAGACCGCCAGTGCGGAAGAAGACCTGGCTGACTACGATCCAGTCGTAGGCGCCCGTCTGGGCCTCGGCGACGAAACGGTCGGCGAAGGTGTCGAAGGGCGCCAGCGGCGCCCGCGTCACCACCGCCGCTCCGACCTCTTCCCACCGATCCGCCTGACGCCGGAAGGAGTGGAACTCGCCGTCGGTTGACAGGATACGCACCGGCGCCCGCTCCACGCCCGAAAACAGGCGCAGCAGGAACTCATGGGTATTGGAGGAGAAGACGACGCTGTCGGGCGAGGGCAGGTTCAACTCGGCGGCGACGTGGGCCTGGGCCTCGGGGATCACCCGGCCGAACACCAGGTCCCACTTGTGATCCGCGTGCCGATTGGCGTCGAGCCACGCCTGCTGCTGGGCCTCGAAACTGGCGTCGGGCCACAGATGATGGCTGTGCGCCGCGAAATGCAGCCGATCCGGCGCCGCCGACAGGGCGCGGGAGAAGAGGGATTTGTAAGCCATCCCTCCTCTTTACCGACCAAACCGGCCTGTCACCAAGCGCTCAAGCCGTGACCCACGGCACGCGCGATCAGACCAGCGCGCCGTGGCAGTGTTTGAACTTGCGGCCAGACCCGCAGGGGCAGGGCGAGTTGCGGCCGGTCATTTCCCAGCCTGGCGGCAGCATTTCGACCGGCAGTCTGGCCCGGTCGTCGCCGATCAGGTTTTCTTCCGGGTTCTGGGCCGAGGGATTGGCCATCTCGTTCTCGCCGGTGCCGGGGTTCAGGTGGATTTCTTGGAACTCGGGCAGTTCGGGCGGGGCCTGGAAACGGAACTCGACCGTCATCAGCCAGCGCGTGACGTTGTGGCGCAGGTCATAGAGCAGGTTCTCGAACAACGAGAAGGCTTCGGTCTTGTATTCGTTGAGCGGGTCGCGCTGGCCATAGCCACGCAGGCCGATAACGCCGCGCAGGTGGTCCAGATGGACCAGATGCTCGCGCCATTGCATGTCGATCATCTGCAGCATGAACTGCTTTTCCAGACCGCGCGTCTGTTCCGCGCCGATCTGCTCCAGACGTTCGGCGGCGCGGGCGTCGGCGGCGGCCAGAAGCCGCTCCTCGATCTCCTCATTCGAAACGCCTTCCTCGGCGGCCCAGTCGTGCAGCGGCAGCTCCAGACCCAGGGTCGAGCGGACCTTCTCGTCCAGGCCGTCGATGTCCCACTGTTCGGCATAGGCCTTGGGCGGCATGTAACGTTCGACCAGGTCGGAGACCACGTCGCGGCGGAAGTCGCCGACCAGTTCCGACAGGTCCTCGGAGTCCATGAACTCCTGACGCTGCTCGAACACCGCCTTGCGCTGATCGTTTACGACGTCGTCGTATTTCAGCAGGTTCTTGCGGATGTCGTAGTTGCGGGTTTCGACGCGCTTCTGGGCGGTCTCGATGGCGCGGTTCAGCCAGGGATGGGTGATGGCCTCGCCCTCCGCCACGCCGAAGGTCTTCATGATCGAGTCCAGACGGTCGCCGGCGAAGATGCGCAGCAGATCGTCCTCGCAGGACAGGTAGAATTTCGACACGCCGGGGTCGCCCTGACGGCCGGTGCGGCCGCGCAGCTGATTGTCGATACGGCGGCTTTCGTGGCGCTCGGTGCCCAGAACGAACAGGCCGCCGGCGGCCAGGGCGCGGTCCTTCTGCACCGCGATCTCGGCCTTGAACTCGGCCTCCTTGGCGGCTTCCATCTCGTGGGTCACTTCGACAGCCATGTTGCGCTGTTCCAGCATCCACTTCTGCATCTTCATCTCGAGGTTGCCCCCGAGCTGGATGTCGGTGCCGCGGCCGGCCATGTTGGTGGCGATGGTCACCGCGCCCGGCAGACCGGCGTCGGCGACGATATAGGCTTCCTGTTCGTGCTGGCGCGCGTTCAGGACGCTGTGCGGAATGCCGCGCAGCCGGGTCTCGTAGGTGATGTCATAGGCGGCGTCGCCGATCTTCTCGGCTTCCTTGGTCTTGCCCGCGTAGTCCTTCTTCAAGGTGCGAGAGACTTCGACCTTGTGCTCGTAGCGGTTCAGCAGCTCCGACAGCTGTTCCGAACGCTCGATGGACACGGTGCCGACCAGGATCGGCTGGCCGGCCAAGTGGCACTCGGCGATCTGGCGGGCGATGGCCTGGTTCTTTTCGGCGTGGGTGCGATAGACCTCGTCGTCGAAGTCCTTGCGCTGGATCGGGCGGTTGGTCGGCACCTCCAGCACGTCCATCTTGTAGATGTCGCCGAACTCCTGGGCCTCGGTCGCGGCCGTGCCGGTCATGCCCGACAGCTTTTCGTACAGGCGGAAGTAGTTCTGGATCGTCACCGAGGCCAGGGTCTGGTTCTCGGGCTGGATCTTGACGTCCTCCTTGGCCTCTATGGCCTGGTGCAGACCTTCGGACAGGCGACGGCCGGTCATCATACGACCGGTGAATTCGTCGATCAGGACGATCTCGCCGCCCTTGATGATATAGTCCTTGTCGCGCTGATACAGGGTGTTGGCGCGCAGGGCCTGGTTGGCGTGGTGAACCAGGGTGATGTTCGCCGCGTCATAGAGGCCGGTGGTGTCCTCGGCGAAGTGGCCGCCCTGCTCCAGCGCCTCCTCCATCCGCTCGGACCCCAGTTCGGTCAGCAGAACCTGCTTCTGCTTCTCGTCCAGCTCATAGGCATCCTTGTCCTTGATCAGCTCTTTGATCAGGCCGTCCAGCACCTTGTAGAGATCCGAGCGGTCCTCGGTCGGCCCCGAGATGATCAGGGGCGTGCGCGCCTCGTCGATCAGGATGGAGTCGACCTCGTCGACGATGGCGAAGTTGTGCGGACGCTGCACCATCTCGCGACGGTCATAGACCAGGTTGTCGCGCAGATAGTCGAAGCCGAATTCGTTGTTGGTGCCGTAGGTGACGTCGGCGTTGTAGGCCTGCTGGCGCTGGCCTTGGCTCAGGCCGTTGACGATCACCCCGACCTCCAGCCCCAGGAAGCGATAGACCTTGCCCATCGTCTCGGCGTCGCGGCGCGCCAGATAGTCGTTCACTGTGATGACGTGCACGCCCTTGCCGGTCAGGGCGTTCAGATAGACCGGCGCCACGGCGACCAGGGTCTTGCCTTCGCCGGTCCGCATCTCGGCGATGCCGCCTTCGTTCAGGATCATGCCGCCCGCCAGCTGCACATCGTACTGACGCTGACCCAGCACACGCTTGGAGGCCTCGCGCACCACGGCGAAGGCTTCAGGCAGAATCTTCTCCAGCGTCTCGCCGTTCGCCAGACGATCCTTGAAGGCGTCGGTCATCATCCGCAGTTCGTCGTCGGACAGGGCCGCGAACTTGGGCTCCAGCGCATTGATGCGCTGGGCGTGGTCCTGGAAGGACTTGACCTTGCGGTCGTTGGAAGAGCCGAAAAATTTCTTGGCGAAGCCGAGCATGATGGGTCCGGTAGCGGTCGAGCGTCTGCGAGCTGAGCGGCTCTGAAATCCCGTGAGGGCGGCGATAGGGACGCCGCGAGAGAGGCCCGGACCGATGACGGCCGCGGCGCGCCGGAACCGGGCGCGCGCGAAGGGCCGCGCAGACGATCAAAACCCCTCGACTTGGGCGCAGGGCGGACTTAAGCACCGGCCTAACCCCTGTCAACGCGAGGGGCTTTAGGCCGCCTTCGACGGAGCGCCCCCTTGAACCCATTCCGGCGACCCTCACACCTGCGAAAAATCCCGGTCCTGGCGGTGCTTCTGGCCGCCGGTCTGGCGATGGCGGCCTGTTCGCGCGGCGGGGGCGATCGTCCGCCCGAGCCGGGCGACCGGGCGGTGGCGACGGTGCAGGACCGGACCATCTGGGCCTCGGACGTCAAGCGCGAGGCGGTGGCGCAAGGGTTGATCGGCGAGGGCGAGCCGCTGGACATCACCTCGGACCTGTTCCGCCGCGTGCTGGACGAGGTGATCGACCAGAAGCTGCTGGCCGGCGAGGCGCAGCGGCGCAGACTGGATTCCTCGCCCCTGGCCCAGCGCCGGCTGGAGGCGACGCGCGAACGCATCCTCGGCGACATGCTGGTGGAGAGCGTGGTCGACAAGGCCGTGTCCGACCAGGCGGTGCAGACGCTCTACAACGAACAGCTTCGGCTGGCCAAGAACGCCGAGGAGATCCGCGTGCGGCTGATCCTGTCGCGCACCAAGGCCGACGCCGACGCGGTGATCGGCATCCTGGGCCAGGGCGCCGGGTTCGAGGCGGTGGCCATGGAACGCTCGATCGACGAAGCGACGCGGTTCTCGGGCGGCGACCTGGGCTATTCGACGCCGGACGTGATGCCCCAGGCCTATGCCGACGCCCTGCGCGACAAGCCGGCGGGCGCCCTGGTCGGGCCGTTCCAGACCGAAGGCGGATGGGCGGTGCTGCGGGTCGAGGACCGGCGCAAGGAGACGCCGCCCACCCTGGAGCAGGCCCGGCCGCAGATCGTGCGCTATCTGACCTACGAGGGCGTGCGCCAGTTGCTGGAACAGCTTCGCGGCAAGGCCAAGGTCGATGTCCGCCTGCCCGGTCAGCCGACGCCGCCCGCTCATCCCACCTCCGCCGCGCCCGCCCAACCTTGAGAACCGGCTGCCGACCATGACCAAGCCCCCCTCCACGACCGGCCAGAAGATCGAGCATGCGCTGGAAAAGGCGCTGGACCCCTTCGCCACGGCGCTGAAGCGTGCGACGCGCGCGCCGGGATCGGAACCTGCACCGACGACGCAAGCGCCCGCCGCCGCCGGCAAGCCCGGCCTGGCGCTCTCGCCGCTGGCCGTGCCCTTCCCGACCATTCCGCCCATCGGCGGGGTGGAGATCGCCACCGCCCGCGCGGGTTTCTACAAGCACGAGCGCGACGATCTGGTCGTGTTCCGCTTTGCGCGCGGAACCAGCTGCGCCGGGGTCTTCACTCGCCACAAGATCGGCTCGGCGCCGGTCGACTGGTGCAAGAAACAGCTGGGATCGGCCGAGGGCGGCAAGGATGTGCGCGCCCTGGTCGTCAACGCCGGTTGCGCCAACGCCTTCACGGGCAAGGCGGGCGCCGATGCGGCGCGGCGCACGGCCTCCGAGGTCGCCAAACGCTTCGGATGCCGTCAGCGCGACGTCATGCTGGCCTCGACCGGCGTGATCGGCGTGGTGTTGGACGAAAAGAAGATCATCGCCAAACTGCCCGAGATCGAAAACGGGCTGGACGCGGACGCCTGGGCCAGGGCTGGCCGCGGCATCATGACCACCGACACCTTCCCCAAGGGTTCCTACGCCGAGGCAGAGATCGAGGGCTACAAGGTCCGTATCGCCGGGATCGCCAAGGGGTCGGGCATGATCGCGCCGGACATGGCGACCATGCTGGCCTTCATCGTCACCGACGCCGACATCCATCCCAATGTGCTGCAGGCGCTGCTGGGCCTGCATGTGCGCACCACCTTCAACTCGGTGACGGTGGACGGCGACACTTCGACCAATGACACGGCCTTGCTGTTCGCCACCGGCACATCGGGCGCGCCGCGCATCGGGCGGGTCGGGGATCGCCGCCTTAAGAGCTTCTCGGCCGCGCTGGACAGGGTGATGCTGGATCTGGCGCACCAGCTGGTGCGCGACGGCGAGGGGGCGACCAAGTTCGTCAAGGTGACGGTGGACGGCGCCGCCAGCCCGGCATCAGCACGAAAGCTGGCCAAGTCCATCGCCGACAGCCCCCTGGTCAAGACCGCCATCGCCGGTCAGGACGCCAACTGGGGCCGGGTCGTCATGGCCGTGGGCAAGACCGAAGAGCCGGTCGACCGCGACCATCTGGCCATTTGGTTCGGCCCACACGAAGCCGCCGTCGACGGGGCGCCGTCCCCGACCTATGACGAGGCTAAGATGACCGCCTATATGGAGAACCCCGAGATCGACATCACCGTCGACGTGGGTTCGGGCCGGGCGTCGGCGACCGTGTGGACCTGCGACCTGACCAAGGGCTACATTGAGATCAACGGCGATTATCGCTCGTGACCGAAACCTCCCTTCCTATCGTCCTGGTCGTCGCCGTCGCCCTGATCGACGTCGATGGGCGGGTGCTGATCGCCAAACGGCCCGAAGGCAAGAAACTGGCTGGCCTTTGGGAGTTTCCGGGCGGCAAGGTCGAGCCGGGCGAAAGGCCCGAACAGGCGCTGATCCGTGAGTTGAAGGAAGAGCTGGGCATCGAGGTCAGCGAAAACTGTCTGTCCCCGTTCGTTTTCGCCAGCCACGCTTACGATTCGTTTCACCTGTTGATGCCATTGTACCTGTGCCGACGATGGGACGGCGTGGTCACGGCGCGTGAACACGACGGTCTGGCCTGGGTGAAGCCGAATGCGCTTTCGGACTATCCCATGCCGCCGGCGGACGAGCCCCTGGTCGCCTGGCTGCGCGACCTGTTGTAACCATCGCCGACCAGGGAGGCTGGCCATGCGACGTCTTATCGGCCGGTTTCTGCGCGACGACAGCGGCGCCACCGCCATTGAATACGGCCTGATCTGCGGGCTGATCTTCGTGGCCTTGATGGGTTCGATCGGACTGATGATGAACATCGACGACGGCCTTCTGGCCGTGACCTTCGCCAAGCTGAGCGCCGCGCTCGGCGGTTAGTTCGGTTCCTCGCCCGTCATTTCCCGAACGCCCAAGGCATCGGCGAGCCGCGTCTTGGCCGAGCCGCGCGGCAGGGGCTTCTGCTGGCTTTCGTGCGGTTTCCAGCCGGCCAGGTGGATGATCTCGAACGTCGCGGGAATGCGGCCGTCCTCAAGGCCGTAGCGTTCGGCGTAGAGGGCCGCCGCGCGGGCGACGATGCGACGGTTCAGCGGACGCACCATCCCCTGCAGCACATTGGTCTCGCCCATGGCGCGAAGATCGCGAACCAGAGCGAACAGATCGCGGTAGCGGACCGTGAACCGATCCACGTCGGAAACGGGCAGGGCGAAACCGGCCCGCTGCAGCAGGGCCGCCCCGTCATAGCCGTCGGCGAAGGGCGAGACCCGCGCCTGGGCGCCGCCACGCTCGGCCAGTTCCGCCTCGGTCAGGACGCCCCGCAGCTCCTTCAGCGTCCCCGCCCCGAAAAGCGTCCCGATGAACAGGCCGTCCGGCTTCAGGGCGCGCCTGATCTGGGCCAGGGCGCCGGGCAGGTCGTTGGCCCAATGCAGGGTGAGGAGGGAGACGATCAGATCGGTCGAGTCTGCGTCCAGAGGCAGGGCTTGGGCGCCGGGCGCCGCCCGCTGCGCGAGATCCAGGGTCGCAATGACGGGGCCGACCCTTCCAGCCGCGTCGCTGGCGCGCACCGCTTGATCGAACACGCCGGGATGGGCGGACAGATCGACCGCGACGGGAAAATCGCGCAGTATTGCTTCCAGGCTCTCGGCGGCGTTCTCGGCTGCGCGGACATGCAGGAAGTCGGCCTGGTCGAAGCGGCCGGCCGAGCGCGTCAAGCGGTCCTGGCGGCGCTTGGCGTCGAAGATGCGCGGGGGGGCTTCGGAAGGAGAGTAGGGGACGGTCATGACGTTGCAGGATGGGGGCTGGCGGCGCGCCTGGGAAGGGGCGGGACGACGGTTGCGGACGAACAGTGTCGGTTGGGGACGGGCGCTGGCCGATCTGATCCTGCCGCCGATGGCCCATGACAGCCGCGAAGCGACGGCCGCCGCCGGCCTGACGCCCGACGCCTGGAGCCGGATCAGGTTTTTGGAGGCGCCGGTGTGCGACGGCTGCGGGGCCGCGTTCGACTATGACGGCGGCGCCTTCGCCGAGTCTCGTTGTGCGGCCTGCATCGCCCAGCCCTATGCCTTCGAACGGGCGCGGGCCGCGTGTCTGTACGACGAGGCGTCGCGCGGCCTGATCCTGCGCTACAAGCACGGAGACCAGCAGCAGTTCGCGCCGTTGTTCGCCCGCTGGATCGGCCGGGCGTCGGCAGAACTGGTCGAGGCGGCGGACGCCGTCGTTCCGGTGCCGCTGCATCGACTCCGGCTGCTGTCGCGCCGGTTCAATCAGGCGGCCGAGATCGCCCGGCCCCTCGCCCGCAGCGCAGGGCGCGACTATTTGCCCGACGCCCTCGTTCGAACGGTCCACACCACCAGCCAGGGGGGAAAGAGCCGACGCGGGCGGCGGATGAACGTGAAGACGGCCTTCGTCGTGACCGAGGCGGGGCGGAGGCGCGTCCGGGGGCGACGCATCCTTCTGATCGACGATGTGTTGACCACGGGCGCCACCGCCGAGGCCTGCGCGCGCGCCCTGCTGGACGCCGGAGCGCGCGCTGTGGACCTGGCGGTCGTGGCCCGGGTGCGAAACGCCCGCGAAATCGTTATGTAGGCCCCAAGGCTCGCCTTGCCCTCAGTTCTGGAGATTTAGATTTTGGCCGACGTCGTCATCTACACCAAGCCCGGTTGCCCCTACTGCTTCAGCGCCATGTCGCTGCTGAAGAAGAAGGGCGCGGACTATACCGAGATCGTCGCTTCCAACGATCCTGCCAAAAAGGCCGAGATGGTCGAAAAATCTGGAGGTCGCATGACCTTCCCGCAGATCTTCATCGACGGCCGGCACGTCGGCGGGTCCGACGACATCCACGCGCTGGACCGCGACGGCAAGTTGGACGCCCTGCTGGCCGCCTGACGTCATGAGCGGGGGGATCGACATCGCCCTGGTTCAGACCCGCACCCCGGCGACGGCGGCGGCGGGGCTGGCCCATGTCGAACCCCTGATCCGCGAGGCGGCGTCAGGTGGCGCGCGCTTCGTCCTGACGCCCGAGGGCGCCAATCTGCTGGAGCAGCGTCGCGACCGGCGCGACGCGGCCATAACCGATGAGGACCGGGACGCAGCGGTTCTGGGCCTGCGCCGTCTGGCGGCGGAACTGGGCGTCTGGCTGCTGATCGGATCGGCCATCGTGCGGTCCGGCGGTGTCGGGGATGCGCGGGCGGCCAATCGCTCTATGCTGGTCGACCCCTCGGGCGCGATCACCGCGCGCTATGACAAGCTTCACGTCTTCGACGTCGATCTGCCGAACGGCGAACGGTATCGCGAAAGCGCGGCCGTGCGGCCCGGCGATGCAGCGGCGGTCGCGGATACGCCCTGGGGTCGGCTGGGGCTGACCATCTGCTACGACATCCGCTTTCCCCATCTGCATCGCGAGCTGGCCAAGGCGGGCGCGTCGATGATCGCGGTCCCCGCCGCCTTCACCGCCCCGACCGGCGAGGCGCATTGGGAGACGCTGCTGCGCGCCCGCGCCATCGAAACCGGCGCCTATGTGCTGGCGCCCGCACAGGGCGGGCTGCACGAGGACGGCCGGCGGACATGGGGCCGTTCGACCGTCGTCGGGCCGTGGGGCGAGGTGATCGCCAGGGCTGACCACGACGACCCTTGCATCGTGCGGGCGAAACTGGACATGGAGGCCGTGGCGCGCGCCCGCGCCGCCATACCCGCCCTGACCCACGACCGCGACTTCCTGCCGCCCGCCTGATCCGTCCATGATCCGATACGCCCTGAAATGCGACCACGACCACGGGTTCGAGGCCTGGTTCGGCTCGTCGTCCGACTATGACGACCAGGCGGCGCGCGGCCTGGTCGAATGCCCGTTCTGCGGCTCGCGCGGGGTCGAGAAGGCGGTCATGTCGCCCTCGATCAGCGGAACGAAGCGCGCGGACGCCGCGCCGGACCCGGCGGCGCCCGAAATCATGCGCAAGATGCAGACCATGATGATGGAGGCGGCGCGCGAGGTTCGCGCCCATGTCGAGGCGAACTTCGACTATGTCGGCGACGCCTTCGCCCGCGAGGCGCGCGACATCCACGAAGGCCGCTCCGAAAAGCGAGAAATCTACGGCGAGGCCACGCCCGCCGACGTCAGGAAGCTGAAGGACGACGGCGTCCCCGTCTCGGCCCTGCCCGAAGCCCCGCCCGATCCGACCAAGGTGAACTGAGTCGCCCTTGGGGGAGGATGACTACAGGGAGTTCGCGCCGCCCAAGGCCCTCCGTCCCTGGCTGGAAGACGGGCGGCGCCGTGAGAGGTGGAGCCTGGATCACGACGTCCGCGCCGCGGTCGAGGCGGGAGAGGCGGAACGACGAACACTCGTTCGGGACGCGCGCGAACGGCAGGCGCTGCAACGGCGTTTCGCGGACAGGGTCGGGGCGCCGCCGCGTCTGGTCGCGGCCGCGTCGTTTTCGAGCAGGCCGCCGACGACGACTTTCCCAAACGCCTCGTCTATGAACGGGACGGCGAGACCCTGAACGCTTGTATCGAAGGCGTGATGGACGGGCAGGAAAGGATCATTCGATGGCGCTCCCACAAGTCGGAGTTGAACGCGCGCTGCCCAGCACCGAAAGCGGGCTGAACTGGCGGCCCATGCGGCCGGACGACATCCCGGCTGTGGTCGATGTGGCGCGGCTGTCGTTTCCCGATCATTTCGAGGATCGGGCCTGTTTCGAGAACCGTCTGGCGCTTTATCCGCGCGGATGTTTCGTGCTGGCGGACGGAGACGGGCCGGCGCGCGGCTATCTGATCGCCTATCCGTGGAAGGCCGACAGCGCCCCGCCGTTGAATACGGTGATCGAGGGCCTGCCGGCCGATCCGACCCTGATCTATCTCCACGACCTGGCGCTTCATCCCGAGGCGAGGGGCGGGGGCGTCACCGGCGCCATTGTTGAACGGCTGGCAGAACAGGCGACAGAGGACGGCTGGCCCATGATCGCCCTGGTGGCGGTCAATGACGCGGTGGGCTTCTGGTCCCGGCATGGGTTCGTCGAACAGTCCGCCGAAGCCATGGCGGCCAAGCTGGCCAGCTATGGCCCGGACGCCCGCTATATGCTCAGGCCGCTTTAAGGCCGGTTCAGCGCCGTCTGTCCGCCGGCGCGTACGAAGGCCAGGCGTTGGGACCGGGGTATGGCGTTGGACGCCCGGCGGCGCATTTCCCGCTCGCAAACGCGCGGGTCGCCCACGGAATCCGGCGTCAGGAAGGCGCGGTGCGCGGCGCACCAGTCGCGACTGGCGGCCTGGATGCGGCCCGCCAGGATCATCGGATCGCCTGGCCGGGCCATGTCCAGCCCGTGCGCCTCGACCCGCATGTCCGGCGCGGGGTCGCCCAGCAAGGCGCCAACCAGCATCAGTCCCAGCATCGCGGTCATCGTCGTCATCTCCTGCATCGGCACGACCTGGCTTCAGGTCCGTTGCTGGAAGGAGGCGACGTCAGACGGCGGCGGATGCGGCCAAGCGGATGAAATATCGGTAAGCTTGGAAACAACGCCGCGAACGCCCGCTCTGGCGTTTCACCGCTCTTGCCTGTAAGAGGCGCGCGAAACTTTCTCCCCCCAATGCCTGCATCCCTTGCAGCGGCGCGGATCCTCCGCGACCGAACACAGTCCGGCCGAGCCCTTCATGAACCTGCGCAACGTCGCCATCATCGCCCACGTTGACCACGGCAAAACGACCCTGGTTGACCAACTCCTCGCGCAGTCCGGCGTGTTCCGAGCCAATGAGGCGACGACCGAGCGCGCCATGGACTCCAACGATCAGGAGAAGGAACGCGGCATCACCATCCTGGCCAAGTGCACCTCGGTGCTCTGGAACGGCAAGGCCGGCGAAACCCGTATCAACATCATCGACACCCCCGGCCACGCCGACTTCGGCGGCGAGGTCGAGCGTATCCTGGGCATGGTGGACGGCTGCGTCATCCTGGTCGACGCCGAAGAGGGCGTCATGCCCCAGACCAAGTTCGTGCTGACCAAGGCCCTGAAGATGGGCCTGCGTCCGATCCTGTGCATCAACAAGGTCGACCGCGCCCACGCCGATCCGGACCGCGTCCACAACGAGACCTTCGACCTGTTCGCCGCGATCGGCGCGACGGACGAGCAGCTGGACTTCCCGCACATCTACGCCTCGGGCCGCAACGGCTGGGCGACGCTGGATCTGAACCAGCCCAACGACAACCTGGCCCCGTTGTTCGACCTGATCGTCGACCACGTGCCGCCGCCCGCCGTCCAGGCCAACAAGGACAAGCCGTTCCGCATGCTGGACGTGCTGATCGAAAGCGATCCCTTCCTGGGCCGCCTGCTGACCGGCCGTATCGAGAGCGGCAAGGCCGTTCCCGGCATGGCGATCCACGCCCTGGATCGCGACGGCAAGGAGATCGAGCGCGGCCGCATCACCAAGGTCCTGGCCTTCCGCGGCCTGAAGCGCCAGCCGCTGGACGAGGGTTCGGAAGCGGGCGATATCGTCGCCATCGCCGGCATGTCCAAGGCCACCGTCGCCGACACCCTGTGCGCCATGGAAGTGACCGAGCCGCTGGACGCCCAGCCCATCGACCCGCCGACCATCTCCATGACCGTCTCGGTCAACGACAGCCCGCTGGCCGGCCGCGAAGGCGACAAGGTCCAGTCGCGCGTCATCCGCGACCGCCTGCTGAAGGAGGCCGAGGCCAATGTCGCCATCCGCGTCACCACGACCGAAGGCGGCGACGCCTATGAGGTCGCCGGCCGCGGCGAACTGCAACTGGGCGTTCTGATCGAGAACATGCGTCGCGAGGGCTTCGAGGTCTCGATCTCGCGTCCGCGCGTGGTGTTCCAGACCGGCGAGAACGGCGAGAAGCTGGAGCCGATCGAAGACGTCATGATCGACGTGGACGACGAATTCTCTGGCATCGTCATCGAGAAGCTGTCGGCCCGTAAGGCGGAAATGACCGACATGGGTCCGTCGGGCGCCGGCAAGACCCGCATCCAACTGAAGGCGCCGTCGCGTTCGCTGATCGGCTACCAGGGCGAGTTCCTGACCGACACGCGTGGTTCGGGCGTGCTGAACCGCGTGTTCAGCCACTACGAGCCGCACAAGGGCGCCATCGCCGGCCGTCTGAAGGGCGTGCTGATCTCGAACTCGGACGGTGAAACGGCGGCCTTCGCCCTGTGGAACCTGGAAGATCGCGGCGTCATGTTCGTCGGCGCCGGTGAAAAGACCTATCAGGGCATGATCATCGGCGAGAACGCGCGCTGGGACGACCTGGACGTCAACCCGATCAAGGGCAAGCAACTGACCAACGTCCGCGCCGCCGGCAAGGACGAGGCCGTTCGCCTGACCCCGCCGCGCCAGATGTCCCTGGAACAGGCCATCGCCTACATCGACGACGACGAACTGGTCGAGGTGACGCCCAAGTCGATCCGCCTGCGCAAGCAGATCCTGAACCCGTCGTTCCGCAAGAAGCGCGTTCGCCCGGAATAATCGCCGACTGACGCGGCGGGGGTTTGAGGCCTATATCGGCGACATGACCTCCGCTTCGCCCAGCCTGGACGACCGACTAGACGAGGCCGCCGCCGCGCAGGATCCGCGCGCGGCGGTCTCTTTCGTTCTGCGCGAGGCCTATGACGCCGCCCGCACCCGCGCCGAACGCAAGCTGGACGCCGGACTGAAGGGGCGCGAGGTCGCCCGCCTGTACGCCTCGGCCGCCGACGAGATGCTGATCGCCCTGTGGCGGGTGGCGACCCAGGTGCTGTTTCCGGTCTCCGCGGTCGAGAGCGAACGGCTGTCGCTGGTCGCGGTGGGGGGGTACGGCCGGGGCGTGCTGGCGCCCTTTTCGGACCTGGACCTGCTGTTCCTGCGCCCGGCCAAGGCCACGCCGCGGGGCGAGAGCGTGATCGAATTCGTCCTCTACGTCCTGTGGGATCTGGGGGTGAAGGTCGGGCCGTCCGTGCGCTCGGTAGAGGAATGTCTGTCGCTGTCGCGCACCGACATGACGGTGCGGACCACCCTGCTGGAGGCGCGTCACCTGGCGGGCGATCAGCGCCTGTCCGAGCTGATGATCGGCCGGTTTCGCGACATGGTGTCCAAGTCCGACCCGCGCCCCTTCATCGCCGCCAAGCTGGAAGAACGGGCTGTGCGGCACGAGAAGGCGGGCTCAACACGTTACAAGGTCGAACCCAACGTCAAGGACGGCAAGGGGGGGCTGCGCGATCTGAACACCCTGTACTGGATCGCCCGGTCCCTGGCGCCCGAAAGCCGGCTGGGCGCGACGGTGATGGACGAGCTGTTCACCCCGCGCGAACGCCGGACCTCGGACGAGGCCTTCGACTTCCTGTGGCGCGTGCGCATCCATCTGCATCTGATCGCGGGGCGGGCCGAAGAGAAGCTGACCTTCGACATGCAGCCCGAGGTCGCGCGGCGCATGGGCTGGCGCGGACGCGGCGACGAGCCGGCGGTGGAGCGGTTCATGCGCCGCTATTTCCTGGTGGCGCGCGACGTCGGCGCCCTGACCCGCGCCATGTCGGCCAAGCTGGAGGCGCGGCACCAGAAGACGGCGCAAGGGCTGTCGCGCCTGATGACCCCTTTTCGACCGGCGCGCCGCAAGCTGGAGATCGACGGCTTCTGGATCGACCAGGGGCGACTGTCGGTAGAGGGGTCGGAGGTGTTCGCCGCCGACCCGGTCAAGCTGCTGACCCTGTTCGCAGTCGCCGACAGGCAGGACCTGGACCTGCACCCGGACGCCTTTTCGGCGGTCACGCGGTCGCTGTCGCTAATCACGCCCCGCCTGCGGCGCGACCCTTCGGCGTCGCGGGCCTTCCTGGAGGTGCTGGCGCACGGACAGCGGCCCTACCGTGTGCTGACCATCATGAACGAGACGGGTCTGCTGGGCCGGTTTCTGCCCGAATGGGGTCGGATCGTCGGCCAGACCCAGTTCAACATGTACCACGCCTATACGGTGGACGAGCACACGCTGCAGGCCATCGGCGTCATCAACGACATCGCGCGCGGAAAGCTGAAGACCGACCACCCGATGGCCAGCGAGATCGTGCATCTGATCTCGGACATGGAAGCCCTGATGCTGGGCATGCTGCTGCACGATGTGGGCAAGGGCGGCGAGCGCGGGCAGTTGGAGGACGGCGCCATCGCCGCGCGCCGGGCCTGCGAACGGCTGGGCGTCGATCCCCGCCGGATCGAACTGGTCGTCTGGCTGGTGCGCAGCCATCTGGCGCTCAGCGACTACGCCCAGAAGCGCGACCTCAGCGATCCCGCCACCATCCGCGCCTTCGCCGAACTGGTCGGCGATCCCGAGCGGCTGCGGATGCTGCTGGTCCTGACCGTCGCCGACATCCGGGCGGTGGGGCCGGGGGTGTGGAACGGCTGGAAGGGTCAGCTGATGCGCACCCTCTACAATCAGGTCGCGGCCCTGTTCCGGGGCGAGGATGTGGCGCGAGAGGATCCGCTGTCGGTCCATCCGGCCCTGGTCGAACGCGCGCGCCGGACCGGGGCGGCGGCCGAGGCCGCGCCGGTCTCGCCGGTCGAGGGACTGCCGGTCCAGGCCACCGAAATCTCCATCGCCGCCGCCGATCGGCCCGGCCTGTTCGCCGACCTGGCCCAGACCATGGCCGCCCTGGGCGCCGACGTCACCGACGCGCGCGTGGCGACCGAGGACGGGGTGGTCCTGGATGTCTTCCGGGTTCAGGACGGGGCGGGCCTGCCCTATGGCCAGGCCGAGCCGCGCCGGGTGAAAACCCTGGTCGAGGCGCTGGAGAAGGCCGCGCGCGGGGAGGGTCGGATCGGCCAGCCGCCCCAGCCGGCCGGCAACGCCCGAAAGGCCGCCTTCGAGGTTCGTCCCGTGGTCATGGTGGACCACCACGCCAGCGAACTCGCCACCGTGGTCGAGGTGTCGTGCGCCGACCGGCCGGGCCTCCTGGCCGATCTGTCGCGCGTGTTCAACGACGAGGGTCTCAGCATCCGCTCGGCCCATGTCGCCAGCTATGGCGAGCGGGCGGTGGACAGCTTCTATGTGGTGGATCGCAAGGGGCGCAAACTGACGTCCGAACAGCGGATCGCCGAACTGCGTACGGCGCTGGAGGCGGTTCTGGACAGCCGCGCGCCTGCGCCGGCCGGGCGCAAGGTCCGTTCCGCGAGGGCCAGCGCCCGCGACGTCTCCGAACTGGGCCGGCGGGCGCGCAAGCCCGTATCGCCGGGCGAACAAGCGCGCTAAGCGACATTTGTCTTCCGCGCCCTGTCGAATGTCCGCATGAGCCTCGCCCGCAACACCCTGGTCCAGTCCAGCCTGACGCTGGGCAGCCGAATTCTGGGCTTCGTGCGCGACATGGCCCTGGCGGCGCGGTTCGGTCAGGGGCCGATGATGGACGCCTTCACCACCGCGTTGATGCTGCCCAACATGTTCCGACGGCTGTTCGCCGAGGGCGCCTTCGCCCAGGCCTTCGTGCCGGTCTATGGCGGCGTGCGGACGCGCGAGGGCGAAGAGGCCGCCGCCGTCACCGCGTCCGAGGCGCTCAGCTTCATGCTGGCGGTGGTCGCAGGTTTCTGCATCCTGCTGCAGGTGATCATGCCATGGATCATGCCGTGGATGCTGTCGGCCTATCGGGGTCAGCCCGAGGTGCTGCGCGCGGCGGTGATCGCGACCCAGCTGGCCATGCCCTATCTGGCCTGCATGACGGTGGCGTCGCTGCTGTCGGGCGTGCTGAACACCGGCGGTCGGTTCGCCCTGTCGGCGGCCGTTCCAGTCTTCCTGAACCTGTGCACTTTGGCCGCCCTGTTGCCGCCGATGATCCTGCCTATTCCGCAGGAGACCGTGCTGCTGATGGTGACGGCGGCGGTGACGGTGTCGGGACTGATCCAGGCCGGTCTCTTGTGGTGGGGCGTGCGGCGGCTGGGTATAAAGCTGAAGATCGGCCTGCCCCGCATCACGCCCAATGTCCGCCACACCCTGGCGCTGGCCGTGCCGGGCGCGCTGGCGGGCGGCGCGCTGCAGATCAATTCGCTGGTGTCGCAGTTTCTGACCGGATCGGACGAGGGCGCCCGTTCGGTGCTGTATAACGCCGACCGCCTGTATCAGCTGCCGCTGGGCCTGGTCGGGGTGGCCATCGGGCTGGCTCTCGTTCCCCGTCTGACGAAGGCCTTCGTTTCCGGCGATCACGAGGGCGGGCAGAAGACGCTGGACGACGGCATCAACCTAGCCATGGCCTTCACCCTGCCGGCGGCGGTCGCCCTGTTCGTCATTCCCTTCTTCATCATCGACGCCACGGTGACGCGCGGCGCCTTCACCTCGGCCGACGCCGCCCGCACAGCCGATGTGCTGCGCCAGTTCGCCTGGGGCGTGCCCGCCTTTGTGCTGGCCAAGGTCCTGACCCCGCCCTTCTTCGCGCGCCAGGACACGCGCCGGCCGATGATCTTCGCCGTGGCCAGCGTGATCGTGACCGTCATCCTGGGGTCGGGCCTCTTCTTCTGGTTCCGCGCCCAGGGCTGGGACGGGGTGCTGGGCCTGGCCATCGCCACCAGCACCTCGGCCTGGATCAACGTCGGCCTGCTGGGCGGGGTGCTGATCCGCGAGAACAGCTGGCGACCGTCGCCCGCCTTCCTGTCGCGTTTCGCCCGCGTAGTCGCCGCCAGCGTCATGATGGCCGCCCTGCTGTTCGCCGCCGACGTCTTCTACCCGCAGCTCAGCCGCATCTTCCTGGCCAAGGAGATCGCGGTCCTGATCGTCTGCGGCGTGGGCGCGGGCCTTTACGGCGCCTGCCTGTTCCTGTTCCGCGCCGTCACCCTGTCGGAACTGAAGGCGACCCTGCGCCGCGAGCCGGGCGGCGGCGCAGTCTCCGGTCTGGACTGACCGGCGCCGAACCGATAAGCGCGAGGCCATGATGAACTCGGGCCTCATTTTCGACCTGCGATGGCGCGGCTGAACCGCCGTTCCCTTCGCCACGCCTGATGTTGTTTTTCCGAGATTCGATCCATGACTGACCCGACCCCGGCCCCCGCCGCCCCGGCCTATACCGGCCCGCGCCGCATCCTGTCCGGCATCCAGGCCTCCGGCGCCCTGCACCTGGGCAACTACCTCGGCGCCCTGAAGCGGTTCGTCGAGCTTCAGGACCAGGGCGCGCCGGTCTTCGTCTTCGTCGCCGACATGCACGCCATCACCGTCTGGCAGGAGCCGGAGAAGCTGGCCGCCCAGACGCGCGAGATCGCCGCCGCCTATTTGGCCTCTGGCCTTGATCCGGCCAAGTCGATCATCTTTCCGCAGTCGTCGGTGCGCGCCCACGCCGAACTGGCCTGGGTCTTCAACTGCGTCGCCCGCCTGGGCTGGCTGGACCGGATGACCCAGTTCAAGGAGAAGTCGGGCAAGCACAAGGAACGCGCCTCGGTCGGCCTCTACACCTATCCGGTGCTCCAGGCGGCCGACATCCTGCTGTACAAGGCCACCGAAGTGCCGGTCGGCGAGGATCAGAAGCAGCATCTGGAACTGACCCGCGACATCGCCCAGAAGTTCAACAACGACTTCGGCGTGCCCGGCTTCTTCCCCGTGCCCGAACCCGTCATCCAGGGACCTGCGACGCGCGTCATGTCCCTGCGCGACGGGGCGGCGAAAATGTCCAAGTCGGACCCGTCCGACAACAGCCGCATCAACCTGACCGACAACGCCGACACCATCGCGTCGAAAATACGTAAGGCCAAGACCGATCCGGCGCCCCTGCCGGAAACCTTGGAAGAACTGAACGACCGCCCCGAGGCCAGGAACCTGGTCGCCATCTATGCGGCGCTGTCGGGCCAGACCCGCGAACAGGTGATGGCCGAGTTCGGCGGTCAGGGCTTCGGCGCCTTCAAACCGGCGCTGGCCGATCTGGCCGTGTCGTCCCTGGCGCCCGTCACGGCGGAAATGCGCCGCCTGCTGGATGATCCGACCGAGATCGACCGGGTGCTGAAGGAGGGCGCCGAACGCGCCGCCCAGGTCGCCGACCCCGTGGTCGACGAGGTCAAGAAAATCGTCGGCTTCTGGCGCGCCTGAGCTGCGCCGCCGCAGAGACATCGGTCATGAGCCATCCCCTCGACCGGGGTGTCTGGAACGCCCTGAACACCCGGCTGTCGTCCTTCGCGACGCTGGACTCCAACGCTCACGCGGCGCGCATCGACCCTGAGGTCGGGGTCTTTCTGGCCTGCGCCGACGACACGTCCGACAGCATCGCGGCCTTGAGCGAACTGGCGCGCGCCTATCCGGGCTCGGCTTTGATCGAGGTGGAAGGCGCCGCGATCGCGGATGTTCTGCCTAGCGGGGTTGCTGTCTCCAGCCGCATCCCTCTGGTGCAGATGACGGCCCAGGCCCTGACCGCCAGCAGCCGCTCTGTGACCTATGAAACCCTGACCGAGGCCGACGCCCCGGCCATGCTGGCGCTGGCCACCCTGACCAAGCCCGGCCCGTTCCGCTCGTCCACCCGCAAGCTGGGCCCCTTCATCGGGGTGAAGCAGGACGGTGAACTGATCGCCATGGCCGGGCGTCGTCTACGGGTCGACGGCTTCACCGAACTGAGCGGCATCTGCACCCACCCCGACCACCGGGGAAAGGGTCTGGCCGCGGCCCTGTCGCGCGCTGTGGTGGCCGAGATTCTGGCGAGCGGCGAGACCGCCTTCCTGCACGCCTTCGCCGATCATGAGGCGACCATCGCCTTCTATCGCTCGCTGGGCTTCGAGGTTCGGGCGCGGATGACCTATACGATTCTGGCGGACTGACAGGAGGACGGCATGGGCGTCTATGAGGCCAAGATCATCTGGGAGCGCGGCGACCAGCCCTTCCTCGACAAACGCTACAGCCGCGCCCACACTTGGACCTTCGACGGCGGGGCGGTGGTGCCGGGATCATCGGCGCCGTCCAGCGTGCCCCTGCCGATGTCGGACGCCTCGGCCGTCGACCCGGAGGAAGCGATGATCGCCTCCCTGTCCAGCTGCCACATGCTGTGGTTCCTGGCCTTCGCCGCCAACGCCGGCCTGGTGGTGGACGCCTATGCCGACGAAGCGTCGGGCAAGATGGGCAAGGACGACGACGGCCGCCGCTATCTGGCGGAGGTCACTCTACGCCCCTACACCAGCTTCAGCGGGCGCGAGCCGGACCAAGCCGAGATCGACGCCCTGCACCACCAGGCCCACGACCACTGCGAAATGGCCCATTCGGTGCGGGCCAGGATCAACATCGAGGCCCGGCTGGGCTAGGTTCAATCGACATTCAGTCGGTTGAAAATCTTAGATCGTCATTCTGGGGCTGAACGAAGCGAAGAACCCGGAACACAGGGCTGCAGCACCTTTGCTGGGCGCATTCGACTCTGAATCGCGAGCCTCCTGGGTTCCGGGTTCGTCCTGCGGACGCCCCGGAATAACGTTTTGGAGGTGACCGTCGGTTGCTGTCAGGCCGTCTCTTCCTCGACCAGCGAGCGGAAGAGGGCGTGGGCCGCCGTCATGCCGTCCGCCGTCGCCAGGGTGATGTTCGACGCCGCGCGCGCCAGATCGCCAGCGGCGAAAACGCCGGGTTGGGATGTCTGCTGCAACCCGTCCACCTTGACGATACGGCCCATGGGCGTGTCGATCATCTCGCAGCCCAGCCGTTCCGCAAAGGGGCTGGCCACGCGGACACTGGCCCCGACAAAGATCGCTTTCAGCGGTATGACCCGCCCATCCGTCAGGCGCGCGCCGGTCAGGGCGGGCGCTTCGCCCTCCAGCGAGGCGATGGGCGTCGGCTCCATCATCACCCCGCGTCGATCCAGCCGACGGGCGTCTTCGGGCGACAACGGGTTGGACAGGTCCATGAACAGGGTCACCTGCCCCCATTCGGCGACCGTGACGGCGTACTGCACGGCGTGCTCGCCCCGTCCCAGCACGCCGATGGGGCCGCCGCCGACCTCATAGCCGTGGCACCAGGGACAGTGCAGGGCCGTGCGCCCCCAGCGTTCCTTGACCCCCGGAATATCGGCCAGCACGTCCTCGACCCCGTGTGACAGCAGCAGCCGCCGCCCGCTGGTCCGCGTGCCGTCCGCGAAGGCGACCGAGAAGCCGCCGTCGATCCGTTCGACCTCAACCGCCTCGGCCATGCGGAAGGCGGCGGTGGGATAGGCCGACACCTGGGCGCGGGCGACGGCGGCGATCTCGGCGCCTGGCTTGCCGTCCTGACTCAGGAACCCGTGAGCCCGCGCGGCGAAGCGGTTTCTGGGCCTGCCGTCGTCGACAATCAGCACCCGGCGACGCGCCCGCGCCAGCTGCATGGCCGCCGACAGACCGGCGTAGGAGCCCCCGATGATCACGGCGTCATGCGGCATGGGTTCAGGCTTTCCCGTGGTGGGCATGGAGGCGATCTCTTTGAGGATGGGCGGCCATCCGGCGCGAGAAGTCCGCCGCCAGATCCGCCAGGGTGATGTCGTTCAGCCGCGCCGTGAGCAGGGCGCGCGCGGCGGCGTAGGTTTCGGCCAGGGCGTCGTTGACCGCCGCCTCGACCAGACAGCCGTCGGTCTCGACCGGCGGGGTTTCGGGAAATAGACCCGGCTCGCCCAGCGCCAGATTAACCTGTCCCAGCGTCACCTGATTCAGCGGTCGGGCCAGTCGCCAGCCGCCGCCGTGGCCCTTCTCTGACACCACCAGCCCCTGTTCACGCAGACCCGCCATGGTCCGGCGCACCACGACCGGGTTGGTCGAAAGGCAGGTCGCCAGCATGTCCGAGGTCATCGGCGCCCCATGCCGCGTCTCATGCTCGGCCATGTGCAGCAGGGCGTGAAGGATGTTGGAGAGACGGCTGTCGCGTTTCATGTAACTTCAATTGTTACGTGATGGGCCGTCCGTCAAGTCAGACGCCTGAGATTATTTTCAGACCCGCAGGCTCATCCAGATCGCCAAAGCGGTCAGCAGGCCGCCCGACAGCACGCCGCCGGCAAAGATCAACGCCACGTGTTCCTGTTTTGAAACGATGAACTTCATGGGCTTGCTCTGCTTCAACGCCATAATTCAGTTATGCGGAGCCACGTCTTTCAGGAAGGCCCCGAAGCGACGTAGCGCCTCCAGCGTCAGTTGCGGATCATGGCGCATGGGGCCGTTGTTGGTGGGCTCGTCAAAGGCGTGGGTGCCGACGGCGACCCAGCTTTCGACCTCGGAACCGCAGTTTCGGATCATGGCGTTGACCCGGTCGGCGTTTCGCACCGTGGTCAGGTGATCGCTCTTGCAGGTGACGGCCAGAACCTTGGGGCAATGCCGCCAGGGCTTCATCCTGTTGAAGGCGAACGGCCCGATATAGGGGTACATCAGCCAGACCGCCTTGACCCCTGACAGGTCCACGTCGCCGGGGTTGGAGACGCCCAGCGTATTGGGCGTGCGGTCCGCGCTCATCATCTCCATGATCGACCAGCCGCCGTGGCTCCAGCCGCCCAGAACCAGTTGCGTCTTATCCACATCGGGCCGGGCGGACACGCCCTGGATCGTCGCCAGCACATCGCCCGCCCGCTCGTAACCCCGGAACGACAAGCCGGTGCAGACCGCCGTGAGGGTGAAAGCCCGGCCCCAGCCGCGCGGACCGTAGGAATCGATGATGAAGGCGCGCCATCCCGCCGCCCTGGCGACCTCGGCATAGCGCGGCAGGTGATCGCGCAGCCCCCCGCAGCCATGAAACAGCAGAACCGCAGGTCGCGGCAGGGCGTCGTCCGGCCCCACGACGGTCAAGTGCGGTTCAAGGCGGGCCCAGCGGCGCTTCAGGTCGTCCATCCCTCTTTTACGCCGCAGCTTGAAGGCGAAAGCCAGCCCCCTTGCACATTTCGATATTCAGATATATCTGAACCGAGGTGAATAGATATATCGAAAAGGAATCGATCATGCGATCCATGGGGATCCTCAAAGGCCGACGCGACGGATGCGGCGGACGCCACGACCGACACGGCGGTTTCGGCCACGGCTTCGGTCGGGGAATGCGCGGGCCGCGCGGGGCCGATTTCGGACCGGGTTGGGAAGGGCGGGAAGCGCGCGGTCACGGCCACGGCCGGCGCGGCGGCGGTCGTCTGTTCGACCACGGCACGCTGCGCTGGGTGCTGCTGTCGCTGATCGCCCAGAAGCCCAGCCACGGCTACGAGCTGATCAAGGCGGTGGAGGCGAAACTGGGCGGCGCCTATTCGCCCAGCCCTGGCGTCATCTATCCCAGCCTGACCCTGCTGGAGGAGATGGGCGCGCTGGAGTCCGAGGCCCATGGCGGCAAGAAGCGGTACGCCATTACCGACGCCGGCCGCGCCATGCTCGCGGAAAACGAAGAGGTGCTGAAGGCCGCCGAGGCGACCATGAACAAGTTCTCCGCCCGCGCCATGCGGCCGGCCGCCATCCACGACGCCATCGGGCGCCTGCGCCACACCATCCATGCGCGGCTGACCGGCGAAGCCGCCCTGACCGAGGACCAGGTCCAGGCCATCGCGACCATATTGGCCGAGGCCGCAGACAAGGTGGAGAAGGCATGACCGACGCGCTTCGCATCACCCGTCGGGTGCGCCACGACCTGAAGTTTCGCACCCTGAACGTGGCCGCGGTCCATGACCTGACGCCCGATCTTCGCCGCATCGTGCTGGAGGGGCCGGAACTGGCGGGTTTCATCTCGGCGGCGTTCGACGATCATGTGAAGATCTTCCCGGCGGCCGAGGGGCAGACCCCGGTCATGCCCACGGCGGGGCCGGACGGACCGATCTTTCCCGAACCGCGCCCGGTCGCGCGCGACTATACGCCCCGCGGCTATGATGGGGCGACGAACCGGCTGACGATGGACTTCGTGACCGGACATGGCGGGCCCGCGACCGAATGGGCGATGAGCGCCAAGGTCGGCTCGGTCCTGGGGATCGGCGGGCCGCGCGGGTCCTTCGTCGTACCGACCGCCTTCGCCGACCATGTGCTGATCGGCGACGAAACCGCGCTGCCCGCCATCGCCCGCCGACTGGAGGAGTTGCCCGCCGGAGTTCGCGCCCATGCGGTTATCGAGGTCGCGGATGCGGCGTCGCGCCTGGACCTGCACAGCCAGGCCGAGGTCGCCTTGACCTGGGGGACCCGGGACGGCGCACCGCGCGGCCGGACCGAAACCCTGCTTACGGCGGTCGAAACGGCTCTGGCTGGGGTCGATCCGTCCGACGCCTATATCTGGATCGCCGCCGAGGCCGCTGTCGCCAAGACTCTGCGCGCCCACGTCCTGGCGCGTGGGTTCTCGCCAAAGACGATGAAGGCGGCCGGCTATTGGCGGCTGGGCGGCGCCGGCGGGGAAAAGATCAACCTGGACTGACGCCGGCCCGTCGCAGCGTCAGGTTCAGCCGCCCGCCGCCGGGGATCAGCCGCGACGACCCCGCCAGCACGCGGTCGATCCCATGCCGCGCCAGACGGGCCGGCCCCGTCAGGGCGCAGACGTCGCCGCTGTTCAGCCGAAGGCTGGTGGTGCGCCCGCCCTCGGCCGGACCTATGCGGAACAGGGCGGCGTCCCCCAGGGACACCGACAGGACCGGCGCCCCGAGATCGGCCTCGTCGCGATCCTGATGAAGGCCCATTTTGGCCCCCTCGCGATAGAGGTTGACCAGACAGGCGTCGGGCGGCTCGGCCCAGCTCACCGTGTCGCGCCACAGGTTCAGCAACACGGTCGGGATCGCGGGCCACGCGCGCCCCGTCGCGGGGTGCGTCGCCTGATACCGATAGCCGGCCCGGTCCGAGACCCAGCCCAGCGAACCGAAATTGCTCATTTCGACCGAGAAGGGCCGTCCGCCCGGCGTGATCGGCCGATAGAGCGGCGCCTGCTCGAGCCGTTCGAACACGTCCGCGACCAGCGCCGCCTGCCCCGCCGCATCGAAGGCGTCCGGCCACAGCCGAAAGCCCTCCACGGCGGTTCCGACCTCAGCGGGTGTAGGTGTAGTCGCTGATCTCACAGACATTGATACGCGACCGCGTCAGCTCCTGGCCGTTGGTGAACTCGGCCTTGAAATCATAGACGCAGGCGCCCGAGCCGTCATCGATGTTGATGCGGACATTCTGGCCGTCTTCCAGCACGTCGGAACCCAGGATGTCTTCTTGCCAGTCGTCTGTGCGCGAGTCCGAGGCGTAGAAACGCAGCATCGTCCAGCCGGTGCGGTTCTGGATGGTGACATGGCGATCATAGCCGTCGCGCGATTGCATCGGCGCCGGCTGGGCGGTCGGTTGCGACGGCGGCGCAGCGATGGCGGTTCCCGCGCCCGCAAGCATCGCCACGGCGACGGCGGTTTTCAGCATCATTCGGGTCATGGTTTTTTCCCTTCCCTCGGCGACGCTCCCCTGACCATCGCCACGCCGCCCTTATGCCTCAGGATCGACCAACGAGCATCGTTGAATTTCATCGTTCTTCGAACCGAAGGAATCGCAGATCGCCCTTGCGGGGCCGGGGGATTTTCCCATATCGGGGCCAGCTTCGGAGAAACCCCGCGAAAACTGGGGCTATCCGGCCCCTACAACGCCAACCCAACCGGGGGCGGTCACGCGCGGCGCTTCGTCGAAGGCCGCCGCATCGCCCGCTGAACGAGAGAGACAAAGAACGCCCATGGCCAAGATTATCGGCATCGACCTCGGCACCACCAACTCCTGCGTGGCCGCCATGGATGGCAAGACCCCCAAGGTCATCGAGAACGCCGAAGGCAACCGCACGACCCCGTCGGTCGTGGCGATCCAGGACGGCGCCGAAGTGCTGGTGGGCCAACCCGCCAAGCGCCAGGCCGTGACCAACCCCTCCAACACCTTCTTCGCGATCAAGCGCCTGATCGGCCGCAGCTTCGACGATCCGGTGGTCGCCAAGGACAAGGGCATGGTGCCCTACGAGATCGTCAAGGGTCCGAACGGCGACGCCTGGGTGCGCGCCTTCGGCAAGGACTATTCCCCGCAGCAGATTTCGGCCTTCATCCTGCAGAAGATGAAGGAATCGGCCGAAGCCTTCCTGGGCGACAAGGTGACCCAGGCCGTCATCACCGTGCCGGCCTATTTCAACGACAGCCAGCGCCAGGCCACCAAGGACGCCGGCAAGATCGCCGGCCTGGAAGTGCTGCGCATCATCAACGAACCGACCGCGGCGGCCCTGGCCTATGGGCTGGAGAAGAACGACGGTCAGAAGATCGCCGTCTATGACCTGGGCGGCGGCACCTTCGACGTTTCGATCCTGGAGATCGGCGACGGCGTCTTCGAGGTGAAGTCCACCAACGGCGACACCTTCCTGGGCGGCGAGGACTTCGACCTGCGCCTGGTCGACTATCTGGCCGACGAGTTCAAGAAGGAGCAGTCGGTCGATCTGCGCCAGGATAAGCTGGCCCTGCAGCGCCTGAAGGAAGAGGCCGAAAAGGCCAAGAAGGAGCTGTCGACCACGACCCAGTACGAGGTCAACCTGCCGTTCATCACCATGAACGCCTCGGGTCCGCTACACCTGAACATCAAGCTGACGCGCGCCAAGCTGGAATCCCTGGTCGACGATCTGGTTCAGCGCACGATCGAGCCGTGCAAGAAGGCCCTGGCCGACGCCGGTCTGAAGGCTTCGGACATCGACGAAGTCGTCCTGGTCGGCGGCATGACCCGCATGCCCAAGGTGCAGGAAGCGGTGAAGGCTTTCTTCGGCAAGGAGCCGCACAAGGGCGTGAACCCCGATGAAGTCGTGGCCCTGGGCGCCGCCGTTCAGGCCGGCGTGCTGCAAGGCGACGTCAAGGACGTGCTGCTGCTGGACGTGACGCCGCTGACCCTGGGAATCGAGACCCTGGGCGGCGTCTTCACGCCCCTGATCGAACGCAACACCACCATCCCGACCAAGAAGAGCCAGACCTTCTCGACCGCCGACGACAACCAGTCGGCCGTGACGATCCGGGTCTTCCAGGGCGAGCGTCCGATGGCGGCGGACAACAAGATGCTGGGCCAGTTCGACCTGATGGGCATTCCGCCCGCACCGCGCGGCATGCCGCAGATCGAGGTCGCCTTCGACATCGACGCCAACGGCATCGTCAACGTCTCGGCCAAGGACAAGGCGACCAACAAGGAACAGTCGATCCGCATCCAGGCGAACGGCGGCCTGTCGGACGCCGACATCGACAAGATGGTCAAGGAAGCCGAGGCCAACGCCGCCTCCGACAAGGTGCGCAAGGACCTGGTCGAGGCCCAGAACGCGGCCGACAGCCTGATCAACTCGACCGAAAAGGCTCTGGCCGAACACGGCGACAAGGTCGGCGCGGACGAGAAAACGGCCATCGAGACCGGACTGGCCGAGCTGAAGGCCGCCCGCGAAGGCACGAACGCCGAAGACATCCGCGCCAAGACCAACACCCTGGTCCAGGCCTCGATGAAGCTGGGCGAGGCGATGTACGCCCAGCAGCAGGGCGCGGGCGAGGGAGAAGCCGCCCCGGCCGACGACGGCGTTGTCGACGCCGAGTTCGAGGACGTCTCGGACACGGACGGCGACGACAAGAAGAGCGCCTGATCCGCCACAGGTCGCTGAAATGATATGGCCCCGCTTGTCTTGCGATAGGCGGGGTCTTTTCATGAAACTTGCATCATTCGTCCCGGCCCCCATGTCAGCCGGGACACCGTAGTTCCGTCATCGCCCGCAGAGGCGGGGCGGAGCCCGGCAGGGGAAGTATGAGGACGAACGCCCGATGGCGCGTGACTATTACGAGGTTCTTGGCGTCGAACGCACGATCGACGCGCCCGGCCTGAAGGCCGCCTACCGCAAGCTGGCCATGATCCATCACCCCGACCGCAACGGCGGTTCGGAAGAGTCCATGGCCCAGTTCAAGGAAGTGTCCGAGGCCTATACGGTGCTTTCGGACCCGAACAAGCGCGCCGCCTATGACCGGTTCGGCCATGCGGGCGTGAACGGCGGCGGCGGTGGGAATCCGTTCGGTCAGGGCCAGCAGGGCTTTTCCGACATCAACGACATCTTCTCCCAGGTCTTCGGCGATGCGTTCGGCGACGCCTTCGGCGGCCGCCAGGGTCGGGGTCAGCAGGGCGGGCCGCGTCGCGGATCGGACCTGCGCTACGATCTGGAGATCACCCTGGAGCAGGCCTACAAGGGCGAGGACGTCGAACTGGACATCCCCGCCACCCTGACCTGCGACACCTGCGAGGGGTCAGGCGCCAAGCCGGGCACCAAGCCAGTGACCTGCACCACATGTCAGGGCGCCGGCCGCGTGCGCCAGGCCAATGGCTTCTTCCAGGTCGAGCGCACCTGCCCTCGGTGCCACGGCCAGGGGCAGATGATCGCCGACCCGTGCCCGACCTGCCACGGCCACGGCCAGGTGCGGAAGACCCGCACCCTGAACCTGAAAATTCCCGCCGGCGTGGACGACGGCTCGCGCATCCGCCTGTCGGGCGAGGGCGACGCCGGTCAGCGCGGCGGTCCTCGCGGCGACCTGTACGTCTTCATCTCGGTGACGCCGCACGACCTGTTCGAGCGCGACAATCTGGACCTTCTGGTCACCGTGCCCGTGCCGATGACGGTGGCGGCCCTGGGCGGCGAGATCGACGCGCCGTGCCTTGTGTCCACGGCCTGCGACGGCAAGTGCAAGGCCTCGGTCGCCGTGCCCGCCGGCGCCCAGACCGGCAAGACCGTTCGCATCAAGGGCAAGGGGATGCCGCATCTGAACGGCCGCAATCGCGGGGATCTGGTGGTCGAGCTGTTCGTCGAGACGCCCACCGATCTGACCGCGCGCCAGCGTGAGTTGTTGGAAGAGCTTGCCCTGTCGTTCGGGGAAGGGCAGAACCCCCGCAATTCCAGCTTCGCCGGAAAGGCGAAGCGTTTCTGGGCCGACATCCTGGGGAACCAGGAGGCGGACGGGTCGAAAGAAAACGCGGCTTGAGCGCAATCTTCCATGCCGGCATCTCCGGCTATCGCGGCCGGATGGGCCGCGCGGTGTCCCAGGTGCTGGACGCGCGCGAGGACGTAGTGGTCGCCGCCCGTTTCGACTGGGGCGAGACCGCGGACCTGTCGCTGTGCGACGTGATCATCGACTTCTCAACGCCGGACGCCTCGGTCGCCTTGGCTGAAAAGGCGGCCGAGAACGGCGGGCCGGCCCTGGTCATCGGCTCGACCGGCTTCACTCCCGAGCAGGAGAACGACCTGCTGAAGGCGGCCGAGAAGGTCGCCATCGTCAAGAGCGGCAACTTCTCCCTGGGTGTGAACATCCTGATCGGCCTGGTCCAGCACGCGGCCCAGCGGCTGGACGCCCGGGACTGGGATATCGAGATCACCGAGGCGCACCACCGTCGCAAGGTGGATTCTCCGTCCGGCACCGCCCTGATGCTGGGCGAGGCGGCGGCCGAGGGCCGGTTCGCCGATCTGGCCGAGCTTCGCACCGCCCCCTACGACGGCGTTCAAGGCGAGCGGGAGACGGGCAAGATCGGCTTCTCCTCCATCCGCGCCGGCGGGATCGTGGGTGAACACACGGTGCTGTTCGCCTCCGAGGACGAGGTTCTGACCCTCAGCCATTCGGCCATCGACCGGTCGCTGTTCGCTCGCGGCGCCGTCGCCGCCGCCGCCTGGGTCCGCACCCGCCGCCCCGGCCTCTACGACATGCAGGATGTGCTGGGCTTCAGACAGGCCTGATGCCTGAGGGCGATCGCCGCCCTGCCATGTTCGCGACGCGGCCACGACGTCAAAACAGATTTCTTGCGTAATTCCGGGGCGGCCGAAGGCCGAACCCGGAAACCCAGGTTCGCAATCCGGCTCTGGAGATGGCTACTGGCTGCCCGACTTCCCGGGGTGGCTTCCGGGTTCCTCGCTTCGCGAAGTCCCGGAATGACGGCAGGTTTCAGGATAGTCTTGGCTATGCCGCGTCCTCGTGAACCGGCAGGCCGTAGGCGTCCCACAACGAGCGGTCCTTAAGCACCTTGGCCAGGAAGGCGATGTGGGCGGCCTGTTCCTCTGGCGTGGAGCGAGGGCCGAGGGGGCGAGGGCGAGGACCATAGGCGGCCACCTGCGCGACACCGCCCTGACTGCGACCAACGGGCCCTGACGACAGGTCCAGCACCCGCTCCTTGCCGCCGCGCAGTTCCAGATAGACTTCCGCAAGCAGCCGGGCGTCGATCAGGGCGCCGTGCAGGGTGCGCTCGATCAGCGACACCTTGTAGCGTTTGCACAGGGCGTCCAGCGAGTTGGGCATGCCGGGAAACCGGCTCTGGGCCAATTTCAGCGTGTCGATCCAGCGCGCCTCGCCGGTGATGGGCCGGCCGCAGCGATTATATTCGAAGTCGATGAAGTTCCGGTCGAAGGCCGCATTGTGGGCGATCATCTGCGCGTCGCCGATGAACTCGATCAAATCGTCGGCGATCTCGGCGAACTTGGGCGCATCCTTGACCTTCTCGTCGGTGATGCCGTGCACCCGGATCGCATCGGGGGGGATCAGCCGCTCAGGGTTGACGAAGCGGTGGAAGGTGCGGCCGGTCGGCAGCAGATCCTGCAACTCGATACAGCCCACCTCGATCAGCCGGTCGCCCGTCTTGGGGTCGAAGCCGGTGGTTTCGGTGTCCAGAACGATCTCGCGCGCCATGCGCCCTTAATGGGGGCGTTCGGCGTCCGGCGAAAGAGCGGGACGCCCGCGACGCGGAGATATCCACGCCGGATCCAGCACGGCATCGACGACGGCGTCGACCTGGGCGCGAGCGGCGTCCAGACCCTGGCCGGTGTCGATGACGAAATCGGCGCGCGCGCGCTTTTCCGCATCGGGCAGCTGGCGCGCCAGAATCGCCTCGAACCGTTCTCGCGTCATGCCGGGGCGCGCCAAAACCCTTTCGGCCTGGATGGCGGGATCGGCAGACACCACCACCACCGCATCCACCCCGGCGTCGCCGCCGGTTTCGAACAGCAAGGGGATGTCCAGCACGGCCAGGCCCACGCCCACCGCCCGCGCGGCCTCCAGATCGTCGGCGCGGCCCGCCGCCACCAGCGGATGGACGATGGCCTCAAGCCGTCTGAAGGCGGTTTCGTCGCGTCCCAGAGCCTCGGCCAAGCGCGCGCGGTCCACCGCGCCGTCCACCACCACGCCGGGGAAGGCAGCGCCCACAGCCGCCACGGCCCCGCCGCCGGGGGCGTAGAGCCGGTGCACCGCATCGTCGGCGTTCCAGACCACGGCGCCCCTGTCGGCGAACATGGCCGTGGTCGTCGACTTGCCCATGCCGATGGAGCCGGTCAGGCCGATCAGGATCACACCGTCTCTCCCAGATGGTTCAGCACCCGCTCGCGCACGTCGGTCTGGGGAACCGGGCGGCCGAAGATCGCCTCGAACGACGGGCGCGCCTGGCCGATCAGCATGGCCAGGCCATCGACGCCCGTCAGACCGCGGTCCCGGGCGGCGGCCAGCAGCGGCGTCTCCAGCGGGCGATAGGTCATGTCCATGACCACCGTGTCCGCCTGCAGCCGCGCCACATCGAGATCGGGCCGGACGCTGAGCGCATTGACCACCAGCACGGCGTCGGCGAAGGCGTCCGCCCCCTCGACCACCGTCACGCCCGCGCCCAGATCGGCGGCCAGGCGTTCGGCCCGGTCGCGCGAGCGGTTGACGATGCGGACGCCAGCCCCGGCCGCCGCAAGGGCGCCCGCCGCCGCGCGGGCCGCCCCGCCGGCGCCCAGGATCACCACCGCCCGCCCGGCGACTTGCAGAGCCGGCGCCTGCTCCGCCAGGGCGTTCATCAGCCCATGACCGTCGGTGCTGTCGGCGGCGATGCGCCCGTCCTCGAACACCAGCAGATTGGCCGACCCGACAAGGCGGGCGGCGTCGGACACGCGATCCGCGGCGGCGAAGGCCTGTTCCTTGTAGGGGGCGGTGACGTTCAGCCCGCGCAGCCGGCCCGCGCGCCCCTGGTCCAGCAAGGCCGCGAACTGGTCCGGCGTCTCCGGTCCATGGGCGACGTAGGCGGCGTCCAGGCCCGCCGCCGCGATCCAGGTGTTGTGGATCAGGGGGCTGAGCGAATGGGCGATGGGCCAGCCGACGACCCCGGCCTGGACGGTCATCGGATCAGCACCCCGGCCCGGCGCAGTTCCGCCAGAACGGGCCACAGCGGCAGGCCCAGGACGGTGAAATAGTCGCCGTCCACCGCTTCGAACAACTGCGCGCCTAGCCCTTCCAGCCGATAGGAGCCCACGCAGGACAGCAGGGCCTCGCCCTCGGCCGCCAGATAGGCGTCTAGGAAGGCGTCGGAAAAATCGCGCATCCGCATCTGAACCGTATCGACGCCCGACCACACGATCTGGCCCTTGGTCGCCAGGGCGGCGCCCGAATGCAGCTGGTGCGACCGGCCGCTCATGGCCTTCAGGCGCTCGCGCGCCTCGTCCAGCGACCGAGCCTTGGACACCAGACCGCCTTCGAAGGCCAGGGTCTGGTCCGACCCCAACACCCAGGCGTCCTCATCGTCGCGTGATACGGCCAGGGCCTTGGCCTCGGCCAGGCGGACGGCCAGGGTGGCGGGGTCCAGGTCGCCGGATGCGGCCTTGATCGCATCCTCGTCCACGCCGACGACGCGCGCTCTGAACGACACGCCGGCGTTTTCCAGCATGGCCCGCCGGGCCGTGCTCTTGGACGCCAGGATCAGAGGCTGTGTCGTCTCGCTCACCAGCTGGTTCCTATCTTCTGGTTGCGATGCTCGCTGAGCAGGTTGGTGATGGCGGCCGCCGTCTCCTCGACCGACCGCCGGCTGACGTCGATGGTGGGCCAGCCGCGCCGTTCGAAGGCCCGGCGCGCCTTGATCGTCTCGTCGCGCACGGCTTCCTGGTCGGTGTAGGCGGAAGAGGGGTTGGCGTTCAGATTGTCGATCCGGTTGCGCCGGATCTGGACCAGCCGATCCGGCGAGACGGTCAGGCCGATGACCAGGGGATTCTTCAACCTTGTCAGCCGCTCGCCGTCCTCCTGACCCGGCACCAGGGGAACATTGGCGGCGCGGATGCCCCGGTGGGCCAGATAGATGCAGGTCGGGGTCTTGGAGGTTCGGCTGACGCCGCACAGCACCACATCGGCCCCCTCCAACTGCTCCAGCGAGCCCTGGCCGTCGTCATAGGCCATGGCGAAATCCAGAGCCGCGATGCGGTTGAAATAGTCGTGGTCCAGGGCGTGCTGAGCGCCGACGCGGGTGGACAGGGCCGCCCCGAGATAGCGCGACATGGCCCCCACCAGGGGATCGAGCGCGCCGATCTGGGGCATGTCCAGGCGACGACAGCCCTCTTCCAGCTGTTCGCGCAGATCGCGGTCGACCAGGGTGTGGAGAACCACGCCGGGGGCCGAGGCCACCTCCTGCAACACCCGATCCATCTGCTTGTCGGAACGGACCAGGGCGTAGATGTGCTCGATGGGTATGACGCCGTCGAAGCGGGCGGTGACCGCCTTGGCCATGGCGTTCAGCGTCTCGCCGGTGGAATCCGACACGAGATGGACGTGGAAATAGGTGGCCAAACGGCCCGGATTGGACGGCCGGACGCCGGACGGTCGGGCAGGGCTCATGCGGTCGGTCTCCCTGTTGAAACTTCGGGGACGGCGGGGGATCGCCGGGGCGCCGTTTGTCTTAGCCGCTCAGCGTTCGCGCCGCGAGCGGGGATGAGGGTGGATCGCATCATCCGCACGCGGCCGGTTCATCCCAAGGCGGAAAACCCGTTTCGCCTTCGCTGTGGAAATCCTAATGAAGGGTTAACGACGCTTAACCGCGTTCACAGGCTCAAAGTCCCGCAAAGCCTTGCTCGTTAAGGTTTCGTTAGGGATTATCCACCGGCGTTCCAGTCGGCGAGATCATCCCCGTTAACGATAGTCGGGCCGGGGATATCCGTTTTTGTTCCGTTGTAAGAGCCGAGGTCATCCCCGTCATTCCACCGCCCTACCTGCCACTTCGAATCTTTTAATTCTTATTCTGATTAGGGATTGAGAGCGGGGGGCTGTGACCTTAATCGTCCGGCATGACCGATCCGACCCAGAACGCCGATCAGACACCCTTGATGATCCGGGCTCTCCGAGGAGAGACGTTGGATCGTCCGCCGGTCTGGTTCATGCGCCAGGCCGGGCGGTATCTGCCGGAGTACCGCCGGCTGAGGGCCGAGGCGCCGGACTTCATCGCCTTTTGCCTGAATCCAGAGATGGCGGCCGAGGCGACGCTTCAGCCCATGCGCCGGTTCGGCTTCGATGCGGCCATCGTCTTCGCCGACATTCTGCTGATCCCCCGCGCCCTGGGCCAGGACGTCTGGTTCGAAACGGGCGAGGGGCCCCGGCTTGGCGAAATGCCCATTCCCGGCCGAATGGCCGAGCTGGCGCCGTCGGCGGGCGAGCATTTGTCGGCTGTGGGTGAAACCCTGTCGATCGTCCGTGCGGCGCTTGAGCCCGAGCGCGCCCTGATCGGGTTCGCGGGCGCGCCCTGGACGGTGGCGACCTATATGCTGGACGGCGAGCATCGCACCATCGGCAAGGGCGAGCGCGCCCAGGCCCGCACCTACGCCTACGCCGATCCCAAGCGCGTGGACGAGACGCTGGAGGTTCTGGTCGAGGCCACGGCCCGGTATCTGAAGATGCAGGCGGACAGCGGCGCCCAGGTGCTCAAGATCTTCGAGAGCTGGGCCGAAGGGCTCCCCGATGATCTGTTCGAACGTCTGGTCCTGAAGCCCCACCAGGCGCTTGTGAAGCGCACGCGGGAGCTGGGGGTCACCGTGCCCATGATCGGCTTCCCACGCGGCTCTGCGACGCTTGCAGAGCGGTATGCCGAACAGGTCGAGGTGGACGGCGTCGCGCTCGACACCGCCTGTCCCTTGGAGATCGGCAAACGGGTGCAGCAGATCAAGCCTATCCAGGGCGCCCTAGACCCGTTGCTGCTGCGCGCGGGCGGCGAAATGCTGGACCGCCGCGTCGATCAGCTGATGGAGGCCTGGGGGCGGGGGCCTTGGATCTTCAACCTGGGCCACGGCATCCTGCCGGACGTGCCTATCGACCATGTCGAACAGGTGCTGAAGCGGATCGGCGCCCAATGAGCGCTGCGCGGCATGGGGCGGGGTTCAAGGGGCGGCGGATCGCCGTGGTCCTGTTCAATCTGGGGGGACCGGACGATCAGGCCTCGGTCAAACCCTTCCTGTTCAACCTGTTCAACGACCCCGCCATCATCGGCCTGCCTGGCCTGTTGAGAACGCCGCTGGCCCGACTGATCTCCAGCCGGCGCGAGGTCGCCGCCCAGGCCAACTATCGCCTGATGGGCGGGGGCTCGCCGCTGCTGGCCGAGACGACGGCCCAGGCCCAGGCGCTGCAGGTCGCTCTGGCCGACCGCATGGCGGGCGACGAGGTCAGGGTGTTCATCGCCATGCGCTACTGGAACCCGCTGACCGAGGAAACGGCCGCCGACGTCGCCGTGTTCGGGCCTGACGAAGTGGTGCTGCTGCCGCTCTATCCGCAGTATTCGACGACCACGACCCAGTCGTCGCTACAACTCTGGATGGCGACCTACGCCGGATCGGGCGTCAGCCGGGCGGTCTGCTGCTATCCACAGGCGGCTGGCTGGATCGCGGCCCAGGCCCAGGCCATCGTTCAGAAGCTGGACGAGGCGGGCGACGCCCCGGTGCGGGTGCTGTTTTCCGCCCACGGCATTCCCGAAAAGCTGGTCAGCGGCAAGGGCGATCCCTACCAGGAGCAGGTCGAGACGACCGTCGCCGCCGTGGTCGCGGAGATCGAGGCCCTGCGCGGCCCCATCGAGCACGCCCTCTGCTATCAGAGCCGGGTCGGACCGATGAAATGGCTGGGGCCGTCCACGCCCGAGGCGATCCAGACGGCGGCCGACGACGGGGTCGGAGTGGTCGTCACCCCCATCGCCTTCGTCTCCGAACATATTGAGACCCTGGTCGAGCTGGATATCGAATACGCCGAACTGGCCCATGCCAAAGGCGTTCAACCCTATCTGCGGGCGCCCGCCGTCGGGATCGAGCCGCTGTTCATCGACGCCCTGGCCGAGGCGACCGTGGGGGCCTTGGGCCGAACCGGCGTCGCGCCGCACGGCCAGGGGTGCAAGGCGGACTGGAAGGCCTGTCCGCATCGTAACGGGAGACACGCGGCATGAACCTGTATGATCTGGCGCGGGGCCTGCACATTCTGGCCGTGATCGCCTGGATGGCCGGATTGCTGTTCCTGCCGCGCCTCTACGCCTATGACGTCGAGCAGAACGCCAAGCCCGAACCGTTGCGCGGCGAGATGCAGGGCCTGCTTCGCCTGTGGCAGACGCGGCTTCTGCGCATCATCGTCAATCCGGCGATGATCCTGGCCTGGGCGTTCGGCCTGTGGCTGATCCACATCGACGTCGCGGCGCGGGGCGCGGCGTTCCTGGCCGAGCCGTGGATGGTGACGAAGCTGGTCGGGGTCTTCCTGCTCAGCGGTTGGCACGGGTTCCTGGCCGCGCAGCGAAAGAAGATCGCGGCCGGCACGTCGAAATATTCCGGAAAGTTCTGGCGGATGACCAATGAGGTTCCGTTCGTCCTGGCCATCATTATGGTCCTGTCGGTGACGACGGAATGGCGGTTCGGCTAGTCGGCTCCGCTTGACCTGGGTCGCCGGCTGTGGTTCGGCTGGTGGCGAACCGTTCGACCCTGGCGTCGGCGGTCCCTCTCTTCTTCGCGACGCCTGCCGGTTCGACCAGCAGGAGGCCGTCGCGCCCTCCACCGGCCGAAAGGCCAGACAATCCTAGAGACCCGACGCCGCAGCGACCGTCTGCGAGCGCCCGCGAGCCTGCATCATGACCGACGTCCGCGACACCAATCCCGACACCCCCGAAAACGAAGGCGTCGAGGCCGAAGCCCCGATCCATCACGGGGCCCAGCATGAAGCCGGCGAGGCGGCGGGCGCCGATTCCGGCGTGGACACCACGGCCGACGAGGACGAGGACGGCGAACCCGTCGTCGCGAACGGCCGTATCACCCTGGCGGAACTGAACGAGAAGACGCCGGCCGACCTGGTCGCCTTCGCCGAACAGCTGGAGGTCGAGAACGCCTCGAACCTGCGCAAACAGGACCTGCTGTTCGCCATCCTCAAGGCCCTGGCCGACGAAGAAGTCGAGATCATCGCCGACGGCGTTCTGGAGATCCTGCCGGACGGTTTCGGCTTTCTGCGCAGCCCCGACGCCAACTATCTGCCCGGCCCGGACGACATCTATGTCTCGCCGTCGCAGATCCGCCGCTTCGGCCTGCGCTCGGGCGACACCGTCCACGGCGCCGTGCGCGGCCCGCGTGAGGGTGAGCGTTACTTCGCCCTGCTCAAGGTCGACACGATCAACCTGGAAGACCCGGAACTGGTCAAGACCAAGGTCCTGTTCGACAACCTGACGCCCCTCTATCCCGAAGAGCGGCTGCACATGGAAATCCAGGACCCGACCCTGAAGGACCGTTCGGGCCGGGTCATCGACATTGTCGCGCCTTTGGGCAAGGGCCAGCGCTGCCTGATCGTCGCCCCGCCGCGCGTGGGCAAGACAGTGATGCTGCAGAACATCGCCAAGTCGATCGAGAAGAACCATCCGGAGGTCTTCCTGATCGTCCTGCTGATCGACGAACGCCCGGAAGAAGTCACCGACATGCAGCGCACCGTGAAGGGGGAGGTGGTCGCCTCCACCTTCGATGAGCCCGCCACCCGCCACGTCGCCGTCGCAGAAATGGTGATCGAAAAGGCCAAGCGTCTGGTCGAGCACAAGAAGGATGTTGTGATCCTTCTGGACTCCATCACCCGTCTGGGCCGCGCCTACAACGCCACCGTCCCGTCGTCGGGCAAGGTGCTGACCGGCGGTGTCGACGCCAACGCCCTGCAGCGTCCCAAGCGCTTCTTCGGCGCCGCGCGGAATGTGGAACAGGGTGGTTCGCTGACCATCATCGCCACGGCCCTGATCGACACCGGCAGCCGCATGGACGAGGTGATCTTTGAAGAGTTCAAGGGCACCGGCAACTCGGAAATCGTGCTTGACCGCAAGGTCGCCGACAAGCGCATCTTCCCCGCCATCGACGTGCTGAAGTCGGGCACCCGTAAGGAAGACCTGATCACGCCCAAGGACCAGCTGGCCAAGACCTATGTCCTGCGCCGCATTCTGAATCCGATGGGGCCGCAGGACGCCATCGAGTTCCTGCTCGACAAGCTGCGTCAGTCCAAGAACAACGCCGACTTCTTCCAGTCGATGAACACCTGAGACGGCGCCCGCCATCGGGCGCACTGTTTCACGTGAAACGGAGTTAAGGCCGATGAAGATCAATGTCGAAGTCGATTGCACGCCGGCCGAGGCGCGGGCCTTTCTTGGCCTGCCCGACGTCACCCCGCTGAATGACGCCATGGTCGCCGAAATGCAGAAACGGATGCAGGACAATATCTCCGCCATGCAGCCCGAGGAGCTGATGAAGACCTGGACCAGCTTCGGCCTGCAGGCCCAGGATCACTTCCGGCGCCTGATGGAAGCGGCCGTGAAGTGACCGGCGATCGCCTCCCATAAAGCGGGGAGGACGCGACGCGCCGATGATCGCGCTCGAATGGGAGGAGACCTGATGACCGACACCATCTTCGCCCTCGCCACGCCTCCTGGTCGTGGAGCCATCGCCGTAGTTCGATTGTCGGGTCCCGGCGTCGAATCGACGTTGGCCTCACTGGGCGCGCATCGGCTCAAGCCGCGCATGGCCTCGGTCCGCAGCCTCACCCATAGAGGCGCTACCATTGACCAGGCGCTGGTGCTGCGCTTCGTGGCCCCCCATTCCTATACGGGCGAAGACGCGGCCGAGCTTCATCTTCACGGGGGACGAGCCGTGGTGGAGGCCGCCAGCCGCGCCCTGATCGCGCTGGGCGTCCGACCGGCTGAGCCCGGCGAATTCACCCGCCGCGCCTTCCAGAACGGCCTCATGGATCTGGCTCAGGCCGAGGCGGTCGCAGATCTGATCGACGCCGAGACGACTGCTCAGGCCAAACAGGCGCTGGGCCAGCTCGACGGGCGACTGAGCGAGTCCTACGCTGGTTTTCGTCGCGACCTGCTTCACGCCCTTGCGCTGGTGGAAGCCGAGATCGACTTCCCCGACGAAGAGGTTCCCGACAATCTGGCGCAGACCGCCGGCCCGGTGCTGGACCGGCTGATCGACGATCTGCGCCGGGCCATCGACACCGGCCGGAGAGGAGAGCGGGTGCGGGATGGTTATCGCATCGTCCTGATCGGGGAGACGAACGCGGGTAAGTCCTCGCTGTTCAACGCCTTGATCGCGCGAGAAGCCGCCATCGTTACGCCGATTGCAGGAACGACGCGCGATGTGCTGGACGCGGAACTGGTGATCGGCGGCTATGCCGTCACCTTGTCCGATACGGCGGGGCTGCGCGATAGCGACGATCCCGTTGAGGCCGAAGGGGTTCGTCGGGCCCGTGCGCGGGCGGATCAGGCCGACCTCCGCCTTTGGGTGCGGGCGCCGGGCGACGCGACCGGGGCTGCCGCTGACTACGCCCGTGCTGGCGATCTGATCGTTGCGACCAAGAGCGATCTATGCGGCCAGGACCTTGGCGATAGTCTGGAGGTACTGAGCATAAGCACGACAACCGGGCAGGGGCTTGCCGCATTGCATGACTGGATCGCCGCCAGGCTGTCGTTTGATCTGGCCGGTTCAGACTTCCCGGCCGTCACCCGTGAACGGCACCGCCTTCGTCTGATGGAAGCCCTCGTCGCCGTCGAGGCTGGCCGTATTGCATTAGATATCGCGCCCGAAATGGCGGGTGACGATTTGCGTCGCGCCGCGGAAGCCCTGGCGCGCGTGACCGGCGCCATCGGGGTGGAAGACATACTGGGTCAGGTCTTCTCTACCTTCTGCATCGGCAAATAGCCCTTTAGCCATACCGCTGTTTCACGTGAAACAGCTTAGACGGTGGTGCGTCTGTGGCTGGCGAAAAGCGTCCACTTGGCCTATGTGGCGCGGATGAACGATCCCATTGAAAGCGTGTGCGACGTCATCGTTATCGGTGGCGGGCACGCGGGCTGTGAAGCGGCCGCGGCCTCTGCGCGAGCGGGCGCTCGAACTCTCCTGCTGACGCAGAAGCTGGAGACGATTGGCGAGATGTCCTGCAACCCGGCCATCGGCGGCCTGGGGAAGGGCCATCTGGTGAGAGAGATCGACGCCCTGGATGGGGTAATGGGGCGTCTCGCCGATGTATCGGGGATTCAGTTTCGATTGCTGAATCGGTCTAAGGGTGCGGCCGTTCGCGGTCCGCGCAGCCAGATCGACCGTCGTCTTTACCGCGAGGCTATGCAGGCTGAGTTGGCCGCAACGCCTAATCTGACGCTGATGGCCGGAACGGCCGAACGCTTGCGTCTTGAGGGCGACCGGGTTGTTGGTGTGGTGACGGGGGCGGGCGAGACGATCCGCGCTGTCGCAGTCGTGCTGACCACGGGCACATTCCTGAATGGGGTCATCCACCGGGGGGACGAGCGTATCCCTGCCGGACGGCATGGCGAAGATCCTTCGACCGGACTGGCGGCAGACCTCCATGCCGCCGATTTGGTGATGGGTCGATTAAAGACGGGCACCCCGGCGCGGCTGGATGGTCGCACGATCGCTTGGGACCGGCTGGAAATGCAGCAGGCGGACGAGGAGCCATCCGCCTTTTCCTTCATGACCGACGCCATAACCGTGCCCCAGATCGCCTGCGGCGTGACCCACACAACCGAAGAGACACACCGCATCATCGCCGAGAACCTGGGCGAAAGCGCCGTCTATGGCGGTCGCCTGTCGGGGCGGGGGCCTCGCTACTGCCCGTCCATCGAGGACAAGGTGGTTCGGTTCGAAGACAAGACCAGTCATCAGATCTTCCTGGAGCCGGAAGGTTTGGACGATCCAACGGTCTATCCGAACGGCATCTCCACCTCCGTTTCGGAGGCTACTCAGCTCGCCTTCTTGCGGACCATTCCCGGTCTCGAGGCGGTCGAGGTGTTTCGCTACGGCTACGCCATCGAGTATGATTATGTCGACCCGCGAGAACTGACCCCGGCGTTGGAAGTAAAGAAGCGGCCGGGCCTTTATCTTGCGGGGCAGATCAACGGCACGACCGGATATGAGGAGGCGGCGGCCCAGGGCCTGATGGCTGGGCTGAACGCCGCGCGGGCTTCCGCCGGCCAACCGCCTGTAATCCTCGGGCGGGACCGGGCCTATATCGGCGTGATGATCGACGACTTGGTGACGCGCGGGGTTACAGAGCCCTATCGGATGTTCACCAGCCGCGCAGAGTATCGTCTGACCCTGCGAGCGGACAACGCCGATCAGCGGCTGACGCCATTAGGCATCGAGCTGGGTATTGTCGGAGAGGCGCGCCGCCAGCGGTTTGAAACCAAGGCGGTCGCGCTTGCGGAAGCGGGCGCTGTTTCACGTGAAACACTGTTCACGCCGAACGAGGCGGGCGGGCTGGGGATCACAGTGAATGCTGATGGCCGGCGCAGGTCAATGCGCGAACTGCTGGCCTTCCCCGGTGTGGCGTTGGACCAGTTCCTGCCGGCTGTGCCGCAGATTGCGCGATGGTCCGACGAGGTCCGCGAGCAGGTTGTGATCGACGCGGGCTACGCCAACTATCTGGACCGCCAGTCCCTCGACGCTGAAGCCTTGAGAACCGAGGAGGCGTTAGCCCTGCCGCTTGATCTGGACTATGCAGCGATCGGTGGACTGTCCAATGAGGTGCGGGAGAAACTGTTGCGGGTCCGGCCGATCACCCTGGGCCAGGCTGGCAGGATCGAGGGCATGACGCCTGGGGCCCTGACGGCCCTGCTCGCCTATGTAAAGCGCGGGCCTCGCGCGACGGTCGCCGCGTAATGCTGGAACCGGAAAAGACCGCCTTTGGGGCGCGCGCCCGAGCCACCGAAACGCAGCTTTCGGATATGGAGGCGTTTCGTATCCGGCTCGCAGACGCCAATGCCGTGATGAACCTGGTCGGGCCGGACAGCCTGCCGGACTTCTGGAACCGTCATGCCTGGGACAGCGCCCAGTTGCTGCAAGAGGCGCCTCAGGCCTTGACGTGGGCGGACCTTGGGGCCGGGGCGGGCTTCCCGGGGGTGGTGTTGGCGGTCCTGGCCAAGGGCCGCCCTGGCGCGCACGTCTGGCTGATCGATTCGTTGGGCAAGCGCTGTCGCTTCCTGCAAGAGGTGGTCGATGCGCTGGAGCTTCCCGCCACGGTCATCAACGGCAGAGCGGAGGAACAGCGGATCAGGTGCGACATCGTGACGGCTCGGGCCGTTGCGCCGATGGATCGGCTGCTAGGTTATGCACAGCCGTACTTTGAAAGAGGTGCACAAGGTCTGTTCCTGAAGGGGGAGAAGGCCGAATCCGAGTTGATCGAAGCGCGGAAATCCTGGCATTTCGATGCGGAACTGGCCCCGTCGCAGAGCGACCCGCGCGGCCGTATCGTGAAAATTCGGAGTGTTCGACGTGCCCGCAGCCGGTCGTAAGAAGCAGCCCGCACGGGTTCTCGCAGTATCCAATCAAAAGGGCGGCGTGGGCAAAACCACGACTGCAATCAATCTGGGCACCGCGTTAGCGGCGATCGGCGAGCGCGTGCTGATCGTCGACATGGACCCGCAGGGCAATGCCTCCACAGGCTTGGGTGTTCCACGTGAAACACGGCGGGTCACAATCTATGACGTGGTTGTGGACCAGCGGTCCATCGACGATGCGGCTGTGCAGACCACGGTTCCTGGGCTGTGGATCGTGCCAGCGGACGCCGATATGTCGGGTGTAGAAATCGAGCTGAGCCAGGCGGATCGTCGCTCTTACCGCCTGCGCGACGCGCTAAGGGCGCACGATGACGGCCCTACCGCGTATGACTATGTGCTGATCGACTGCCCGCCGTCTCTGAACCTGCTGACCTTGAACGCCATGGCGGCGGCTGATGCCGTTCTGGTCCCGTTGCAGTGCGAGTTCTTCGCGCTGGAGGGTTTGAGCCAGCTGATGCGGACCATCGACATGGTCAAGCACAGCCTCAATCCGTCATTGGAAATCCAGGGCCTTGTCCTGACCATGTTCGACCGCAGAAGCGCCTTGTCGGGCCAGGTGGCGAACGATGTCCGCGCCCATTTCGGCGACAAGGTCTATGAGAGCGTCATTCCGCGCAACGTTCGCGTGGCCGAGGCGCCGTCTTTCGGCAAGCCGGCTTTGATCTATGATCTGAAATGCGCCGGCAGCCAGGCCTATCTCCGCCTGGCCCGAGAGGTCGTGAAGCGCGAGCGGCAGCGGCTGAAGCTGGCCGCCTGAACTCTAGAAGAAACGGAAGCAGTATCTTGGCTGAACGACAAAGAGGTCTGGGCCGCGGCCTGTCCGCGTTGATGGGCGAGAACGCGGAGGCGCCGGTGGCCGCCGATGCCCCGACGCCCGCCGGTGTGCGGCGCGCGCCCATCGAGAGCCTGAAACCCAACCCGGACCAGCCGCGCAAGGTCTTCCGCCAGGAGGACTTGGAGGAGCTGACGGCCTCGATCCGCGACAAGGGCGTGCTTCAGCCGATCCTGGTGCGCACACAGCCGGGCGAGGCGGGCGTGTGGCAGATCATCGCCGGCGAGCGTCGCTGGCGCGCTTCACAGGCCGCGCGTCTGACCGAGGTGCCGATCGTGGTCCACGAGATGGACGACGTGGAGGTGTTCGAGGTCGCCATCGTCGAGAACGTTCAGCGCGCCGACCTTAACCCATTGGAGGAGGCCGAAGCTTACCGGGTGCTGATGGAGCGGTTCGGTCGCACCCAGGACGCGGTGGCGGGCGTGGTCGGCAAGAGCCGTAGCCATGTGGCCAATACCATGCGCCTGCTCCAGCTGCCGGAGCGGGTGTTGTTCTATGTGCGTGAGGGCAAGCTGTCGGCGGGCCATGCGCGGGCGCTGATCAACACGCCCGATCCCGGCCAACTGGCCGACATCGCCTTTGTCGATGGCCTGAGCGTGCGCGAGACCGAGGCCTTGGCAAGGCGCGCGGTCGAGGGGCCGAAAGCGCCCAAGGCGCGGTCAGGCGGCGGCAAGGCGAGCGGCGGCGGCGGATCGGCGGATGTGGTCGCCCTGCAGCAGGATCTGGCGGACGCCTTGGGGCTGAATGTCCAGCTGACCGACCGCGACGGCAGGGGCGAGCTGACCATCCGCTATGGCACGCTGGAACAGCTGGATGATCTGTGCCGGCGCCTGATGCGGGGTTGAGGCGCGGATGTGATAGGGTGGGCGGATGACCGATCAGAATATGCCCACGGCCGCCGAGAAGCTGAAACAGGCGCTCGCCGCCAAGAAATCCAAGACGAGGCATGGCTTCAACGCCCAGATCGGCGCCAAGGCCGAGGAAAAGTCCGTCGCCGCGCGCAATGTCGCTATGGCCAAGCCCGCCTTCCGTCGCGCGTCGAAGCGCGGTTAAAGCCCCAGTCGCCGAGCGCGGCTGGCGATTTCGAGCAGTAGGCGTTCGGCGATCAGCTGATCCGGCATCCCGGTCGTCTTGGTGGCGACGTCGGCGCTGTTGATGCTGTCCATCACCTCGTCCAGCGCCTCAAGACGCCAGGAGCGGGCCTGACGCAGCATTTCCGCCTCCTGTTTCCAGAAGACGCCGGCGGCCTTGGCTGCTTCCTTGGCGTTCGCGCCGTTGGCCTGCAAGATGTTGATTCGACGTAGCTTTCCTAGATGGATGGCTGCGAACCGCACGGCCATGACCGAGGATTCCCCCTCGGCGAAGGCGCGTCTCAGGCCCGACTGGGCCGGGGCGGGGCGGGCGCCGAAGGCCTGAAGGGCGGCGTCGGACAGCGAGGCGTCGGGTTCAACGCCCAGGTGCTGTTCCAAGGCGTCCATGTCCAAGGTGCGGCCCGATCCGGGTCCGATGAACAAGGCCAGACGCTCGATCTCCTGACGCATCAGGCCGCGCTCGCGGGGCAGGCGGGCGACAAACCGATCCAGGGCGTCGGAGGTCAGACCGACCTTGTCACCGGCCAGGGCCTCGCGCACCATTCGGGCCACGTCGCCGGTCTCGTCCTCGTAACAGACGATGCCGACCGCGCCGTCTTCCTTTTCCGCCGCTTTCCGCAGCGCCGATTCGCGGCCTAGCTGGTCGGCCTCGACCACCAGCATGGCGTCGGGATTGTAGCCGCCCTGGGCATGGATCTTCAGCGCGGCGGCGACCGCCTTGTCCACGCCGGGCTTCAGCGCCGACAGCCGGATGCGAACCAGCCGGCGCCCGCCCATCAGCGACATGGCCGTCAGGGCCTCTTCCAGCCGGGTCTCGTCGCTGTCGATGTCGCTGTCGGTCAGGACAGTGACATTGAAGGGGTCGTTCAGGTCGGTCGTGACCGTTCGACACAGCGTCTCCGCTCGCTCCGCGACGCCCGACCGGTCCTTGCCGTGGATGACCGCCGCGCGGATCGCCGGATCGGGCGCCTTCAGGAAGCGTTCGATCTCAGGGCGTTTGGCCAGGATCACGGGTTGGACAGGGCCTGCATGAGGTCCAGCCGGATCAGGCGAGCCAGTTCCGACGCCGCGCGCTCCTCGCCGTCCTGCTGGGCGGCGATGGCGGCATAGGGCTGGTCGGCGGCGGCGTAGGTCGTGGTGACCGTCTCCGTTCCGGTGACCGGCGCGCCGCCGGAGGCGGGCGTCAGGGTCCAGGTCGCCTTGACCGTCAGTTCGTAGCGGGTCGCGGTGTCGTCGATGCGTCGGCCCAGCGAGCGGCGGTTCTGTTCGACCTGGGTGGTCAGGCGATAAAGCGGCGTCGCCGCCCGATCCCACGCCAAGGCGTCCTCCAGCTGCTCGCGCAGCCGATAGCCCAGGCGGTCGTCCTGGGTGGTCACCACGATGCGGCGCAGCGACGACCCCACGGCCGCCTCGCCGTACAGGGGCGTGAAGCCGCAGGCCGAGAGGGTCAGCGACCCCGCGACCGAAGCCAGAACGGCTAGCCCCGCCGTGCCGCGCATCAGCCGGCCACCAGATTGACGATGCGGTCCTTGACCACCACGATCTTCTTCACGCTCAAACCCTCCAGCCGCGCCTGCACCGTCTCGTCGGCCAAGACCAGCGGCTCGACCTCGGCGGGCTCCATGCCGCGCGGCACGCGGATTTCCGCGCGACGCTTGCCGTTGATCTGGATGGGCAGGACCACCTCGTCGTCGGCCGCGAGCGCAGCGTCCCACACGGGCCACGGCGCGTCCAGAACCATCCCGTCCTCGCCCAAACGGGTCCAGCATTCCTCGGCCAGGTGTGGGGTGAAGGGCGCGATCAGACGGGCCAGCGCCGACAGAGCCTGGCGCCGAGCGTCGCCACCGGCCTGGGCGCTGTCGCGGATGGTGGCGACGAAGGCGTAGAGCTTGGCGATGGCCGAGTTGAAGCGGAAGCCCTCGACCCCTTCGGACACGGCCTTGATGGCCTTGTGCGTCTCGCGCAGCAGGTCGGCGTTGGCCTTGTCCTCGCCGGCGAAGGCGGGATCATAGGCGTCGAACAGCGACCAGGCGCGCTGGACGAAGCGGCTGGCGCCCTCCACCCCGCCGGGGGTCCATTGCACGTCGCGCTCGGGCGGGCTGTCGGACAGGACGAACAGGCGGCCGGCGTCCACGCCGTGGCTTTCCAGGATTTCGGCCGGGGCGACGACGTTCTTCTTGGACTTGGACATCTTTTCGATGTCGCCGATGACCAGGGTCTCGCCGGTCGACAGCTGGCGCGCGGCGCGCACGCCATTGTCGTTGGTCAGTTCGACGTCGGTCGGCTCGACCCAGGCGCCGTCGGGCCGGCGATAGGTCTCATGGACCACCATCCCTTGCGTGAACAGGCCGGCGAAGGGCTCCTTGACCGACAACATGCCGGCGTCCGACAGGGCGCGGGTCACGAAGCGGGCATAGAGCAGGTGCAGAACCGCGTGTTCGACCCCGCCGATATACTGATCCACCGCCAGCCAGCGGTCGGCGGCGGCCTTATCGATCGGCGCCGCGGCGGTCGGGTCGGTGAAACGGGCGAAATACCAGCTGGAATCGACGAAGGTGTCGAGCGTGTCGGTCTCGCGCGTCGCGTCCGAGCCGCATGACGGGCATTTGACGTGTTTCCACTCGGGGTGGCGATCCAGCGGATTGCCCGGCACGTCGAACGTCACGTCGTCGGGCAGTTCGACCGGCAGCTGGTCGGCCGGAACCTCCACCGGGCCGCAGGACGGGCAGTGGATGATCGGGATCGGACAACCCCAGTAGCGCTGGCGCGAGACGCCCCAGTCGCGCAGGCGATAGATGGTCTCGGCGCGGCCCTGGCCGGCAGCCTCCATCTTGGCGATGGCGGCGGCCTTGGCGGCCTCCACATCCATCCCGTCCAGGAAGCCGGAGTTGAAGATCCGGCCCGGTCCGACATAGGCCTCGGTTCCGATCTCGATGGCGTCCACATCGTCAGGCTTGACCACCGGCGTCACCGGCAGATCGTATTTGCGGGCGAAGTCCAGGTCACGCTGGTCATGGGCGGGGCAGCCGAAGATGGCGCCCGAGCCATAGGTGGACAGGACGAAGTTGGCCGACCAGACGGGCAGGGTCTTGTCCGGGGCGAACGGGTGGCGGACGCGGACGCCCAGATCGACGCCGAGCTTTTCGGCCTTTTCGATCTCGGCCTCGCTGGTCCCGGTCTGGGCGCAGGCCTTGATGAAGTCCGCCACATCCGGCCGATGCTCGGCGATGGCCTTGGTCAGCGGGTGGTCGGGCGCCAGGGCCAGGAAGCTGGCGCCGAACAGGGTGTCGGGGCGGGTGGTGTAGACCTCGATCGGATCGCGGGCGTGGTTCGGTTCACCCTCGGGCGAGGCGGGCAGGAAGTCCGGCGCCTCGGCGATGGTCCACCACAGGGTCGCGCCCCTTGACTTTCCGATCCAGTTTTCCTGCATCAACCGGACCTTCTCGGGCCAGCGGTCCAGGGTCTTCAAGCCCTCGATCAGGTCGTCGGCATAGTCGGTGATGCGCAGGAACCACTGGTTCAGCTTGCGTTTCTCGACCAAGGCGCCCGAGCGCCAGCCGCGGCCGTCGATGACCTGTTCATTGGCCAGGACGGTGTTGTCGACCGGGTCCCAGTTGACGACACCGTCCTTGCGATAGACCAGGCCGCGCCGATACAGCTCCAGGAACCAGGCCTGTTGCTTGCCATAGTATTCCGGGTCGCAGGTCGCGAACTCGCGCGACCAGTCCAGCGACAGGCCCAGCAGCTTCAGCTGCTCGCGCATGTTGGCGATATTGGAATAGGTCCAGCCCTTGGGATGGATGCCGCGCTCCATCGCCGCGTTCTCGGCCGGCATGCCGAAGGCGTCCCAGCCCATGGGGTGCAGGACATCGAAGCCCTGGGCCCGCTTGGACCGCGCCACCACGTCGCCCATCACATAGTTGCGGGCGTGGCCCATGTGGATATTCCCCGACGGATAGGGGAACATCTCCAGCACATAGTATTTCGGACGGCCGGTGTCCTTCGTGACGAAGGCGGACGCTTCGGCCCAGCGGGCCTGCTGGCGGGGTTCGGCGGTCTTGGGTTCGTAACGGGCCACGGTCGTCCTGAAAGTCGAAAAGGGCGCTGACGCCCTCCCGACTGAACTAGCCCGAAGGACGACAGCGCCCAAGAAGTAATGCGCCCCACGAACGCTCGGGCGCGGCGCGCTGAACTCGTCCGAAGGGCCGTAGCGCTAAAAAGAAACTAATGGGGACCTTCAGCCCGCATTAGACAGGTTCAGCTGGCGCGCCTTGGTCAGGATGGCGTTTTCCAGATCAGCCTCGGTCTGGGCGGCGACCGGGGCGGCGGTCCACTGGCCGTCGGCGCCCTTCACTTCCTTGGTCACCGTCACGTTCAGCGCATCGGCGCGCAGACGGGTGTCCAGGATGAAGACGGTCGCCTTGAAGCGCTCGTTCGGCGTCTGGGGGTTGATGTACCAATCGTAGTTGATAACGCCGCCCCAAGGGTCGGCGGTCAGCAGCGGCATGAAGCTGAGGGTGTCGAGCGAGGCGCGCCACAGATAGGCGTTCACCCCGATGCCCTGCTGAGCGTTCGTCTTGGGCGCGGACTTCTTGCCACCGACGAAGGGCACGCTCGAGCAGGCCGAAAGCGACGCGCCCAGGGCCACGCCAGACACCAGCACGACCGCGACGTTGCGAACCAGGGCCTTGTTGAGGCTCATCAAGAGAAGTCTCCGTAAACTCAGGGACGTGGGAGCCCTCGCTCGCACGGGCGCACGACGTGATGAAACGCCGACTGCACGGCTCTATAACACGGTGAAAAGGGGCGATGACAAGGCGAAGTCGCAGCCTACGACCTTCGGCGGCCCGCCCCTTTTGCGACAAAGCTGCGTCATTCGACCCGAACCGGCCCAAATCCCGTGACGCTTGAGCCACATAAGCCGACAACAATGATGGGGAACCTTGTTATCGAGCGGTCATTCCGTTGACCGGGTTGACGCCCGGTGTCTAATCGCCGCGTTCACGACCATATAAGGTCGGTCCGGGGATGAAACGTCGCCGTGTGGCGGGGTTCGAAGGGTTTGGTTATGCGTCTCAGTGGTTTCCTGGCTGTGATGATGGCGACGACGGCGGTTGTCGGGTCGACGTCGGCGCTCGCCCAGAGCGCGTCCGGCACGGTCTCGCTGTCGGAAGCCCAGGCCGCCCAACGCAATACGCCCGCGCCGCAGCGTCGCGGCCTTCGCCTGAACGACCGTGGCCGCTGGGGCCTGGACTTCAACCTGAACCAGCCCGTCGGCCGCGAAACCGACTGGGGCGACGTCGAGGCGGGCGCCTACTATCGTCTGAACGACCGCCTGCGCGTCGGGGCCGCCGCCGCCGTGGCCACGCCCGAGGCCGACCCGGCCCGTGCGCCCGAAACCAACAGCCGCGCCCAGCCGCGCGTGCGTCTGGAAACCATCTTCAAGTTCTGATCCGCGGCGGCGCGCCAAAGGCCGACCGGATCGCATCGACGCCCGCCAGGCCGCAGGCGCCGACGATCTGGCTGGCGTTGGTCACGTCGACGCCGCCCAGCGCATAGATCGGCAGGCCGGCCTGCGCCGCCCGCGCGCTGAAAGCCTCGGCGCCCAGGGCCGGCTTCGACGCCGACGCTCCGCCGGCCGGAAAGACGGGCGACAGGACCAAGGCGTCCAACCCTTCCGTCAGTGTGGCTCCACCATGCCAGGCGGCGGTCAGCAGCCAGTCGGGATGGGCCGCGCGCATCGCCGGCGCACGGTGCGCCGCCCGTTCGGGCAGATGCAGGCCGTCCGCCGACGCCGCCTCGGCCAAGTTGGCGTCCTGTCCGACCAGAAGCCGGACCGCGGCCCTGGTCGTCGCCTCGCGAAGTTTCAGGCCGGTCTCGAGTGCATCCGGCACCCCGAACGCGCGATAGACCACGGCCGAGCCGGCGGGCAGTCGGGCCGCCGTGTCCCACGGGCGTGGGGTGCGGTCGGGATCGGTGAAGAACAGCAGGGGGGGAAGGGCGGCGGCGCGCGGGCTGACAGCGGCGGCGGCGCGGTTTAGAGCGGTCGCGACATCCCAGAGCGTTCGCGCATCGTCGCTGTAACCGGCCGGCAGGATCATGACCCCTTCTTCCCCCGCTTCCGCCCCGCCGTCCATCGCCGAACGGGTCGCCGAGGTCCGGGCGCGGATCGAGGCCGCCTGCCGGGCAGCCGGGCGCGACCCCGCCGGCGTCGTCCTGACCGCCGTATCCAAGACGCAGACGGCCGAGGCCATCGACGCCATATTGGCGACCGGCCAGCGGGTCTTCGGCGAGAACCGCGTACAGGAGGCGCAAGGCCGCTGGACCGACCGGATCGCCGGTCCGCCGAACCTGGAGCTGCGGCTGATCGGGCCGCTGCAGACCAACAAGGCCGAGGACGCGGTCGCCCTGTTCGACGTGATCGAGACCCTGGATCGCGAGAAACTGGCTCGCGCCCTGGCCGAGGCGGCGGGCAAACGCGGCCGATCGCCGCGCGTCCTTATTCAAGTCAACACTGGCGCCGAGCCGCAGAAGGCCGGTGTTTCCCCTGAGGCAGCCGACACCCTGATCGCCTCGGCGCGGGCCGTCTATGGGCTGACCGTGGAGGGACTGATGTGCATTCCCCCGGCGGATCAGGACGCTGAGCCGCACTTCGCGATGCTGCGCGCCTTGGCTGAACGCAATGGCCTGTCGGTTCTTTCGATGGGTATGAGCGGCGACTACGAGGCCGCCATCCGCTGCGGCGCGACCCATGTGCGGGTCGGAACGGCGCTGTTCGGGGAACGAAATCGGCCCTAAAGGGGCTCTAGCCCGTAACCCGATGTGAATATTCGCACCCCCAAGCCTTGGCGCGGGGGCCAAGCCTCGCCATTGTCTGTCCCATGCCTACGCCCAAGACCATCCTGATCATCGACGACGACGACGACCTGCGCGAGGCCTTGGCCGAGCAGTTGAACCTGCACGAGGAGTTTCGCACCCAGCAGGCCGCGACCGCCACGGACGGGGTGCGGATGGGACGCGAGATTCGCGCCGACCTGATCCTGCTGGACGTCGACCTGCCCGACATGGACGGGCGCGAGGCCTGTCGCCTGTTGCGCAAGGACGGGATCTCGACCCCGGTGATCATGTTGACGGCCCAGTCGGCGGACGCGGACGCCATCCTGGGGCTGGACGCGGGCGCCAACGACTATGTGACCAAGCCCTTCCGTTTCGCCGTGCTGCTGGCGCGCATCCGCGCCCATCTGCGCAGCCACGAACAGTCCGAGGACGCGGTCTTCACCATCGGCCCGTACGAGTTCCGGCCCGCCGCCAAGGTGCTGATGGACGCCAAGGGCAAAAAGGTGCGGTTGACCGAAAAGGAAACCAACATCCTGAAATATCTCTATCGCGCCGGCGCCAAGCCGGTGTCGCGCGAAGAGTTGCTGACCGAGGTCTGGGGTTACAACGCCGGGGTTACGACCCACACGCTGGAAACCCACATCTATCGCCTGCGCCAGAAGATCGAGCCGGAGCCGGGCCATGCCCGCCTGCTGCTGACCGACGCGGGCGGATACCGGCTGCAGCCTTAAGGTTCAGTCGCTCGCCTTCGGGCGAATGGTGAACAGCGGCAGGAAGACGTGGACCAGTGGACCGATGGTCACGGCGTAGAGCACCGTGCCCAGTCCGACCGAGCCGCCCAGCAGCCAACCGACCGCGATGACGCTCAGTTCGATGGCGGTCCTCACCCATTTCACCGGCCAGCCGGTGCGCGCCACGATGCCGGTCATCAGGCCGTCGCGCGGACCAGGGCCGAGGCCCGCGCCGATATAGGCTCCGCTCGCCACCCCATTCAGAACGATGCCGGCGATCAACAGGCCAGCGCGCAGCCACAGGTTCAGGTCGGTCGGAATCCAGTCCAGTCCGACGTTGGCGACGGTTCCGATGACCAGCACATTGGCGATTGTGCCGACGCCGGGCTTTTGACGCAGCGGGATCCACAGCAGCAGAACGGCCAAACCGATCAGATTGACCACCAGGCCGAAACTGATCCCCGCCGGCCGCGCGAACCGCTCGAACACGCCCTGGTTCAACACGTCCCAAGGGTCCAGCCCCAGGTCGGCGCGCACGATTAGGGCGATGGACAGGCCATAGAGAATGAGGCCGGAGAACAGCTGGAAAAGGCGGCGGGTCATGACGAACCCAGTGGCCCGAACTGGCTTTTGAAAAAAGGGCCAGTTGTGACATTCTGGCGTGATGTCCGCTCGCGTCATCAGTCCCGTCTCCCTGACCCGCCACCTCGGCGCATGGCGCGCGCCGGGCGGCGGCGCAGCCTATCGCCAACTGGCTGGCGCGGTTCGGCTGCTCATCCTGGATGGGCGACTGCCGCTGGCGGCGCGTCTGCCGGGCGAACGCGAGCTGGCGCGGGCGCTGAGGCTGAGCCGGACGACGGTCTCGGCCGCCTATGGTCGATTGAGGGATGACGGCCTTCTGACAGGCGGCCAAGGTGAGGCGGCGCGCACCAGCCTGCCCAGCGGAGCGAGGCCGGGCCGTGCGCCGATCGAGGAGAGAGACGCCGGGACGGGCTTGATCGACCTGACCTCGGCGGTTCTGCCGGCCGACCCGAATGTTCATGCCGCCTATGTGCGGGCGCTGGAGCGATTGCCGGCGAACCTGCCCGGTCACGGCTACGAGACCACGGGGTTGGAGGTCTTGCGCGAGGCGGTGGCGGCTGGCTATCGGCGGCGCGGCCTTGCGACCTCGCCGGGCCAGATCCTGATCACTCATGGCGCCCACAATGGCCTGGTGCATATGCTGCGGCTGACGACGAGGCCCGGCGCGTCGGTGGTGTTCGATCATCCCACATATCCGCAGGCCATCGACGCCATACTGGCGGCCGGGGCCCGCCCCGTTCCGGTGGCGTTGCCGGACGGGGAGGGGGAGGCGGGCTGGGATGTCGAGGGCCTGGTCGAGGCCTGTCGCGGCAGCCATGCGGCGATGGCCTATCTGGTGCTGGACCACAATAATCCGACCGGGCGGATGATGCGGGCGGCGGATCGTGCCCGTCTGCTGGCGGGACTGAGGGGGACGGAGACCCTTCTGGTGCTGGACGAAACCCTTGTCGAGCTGACGCTGAGCGGCCCGCCCGCGCTCACCGCCTCGGCCGTCGACGCGCCCCGGGTGGTGCGGCTGGGCTCCCTGTCCAAGAGCGTGTGGGGCGGGCTGCGGATCGGTTGGATCCGGGCTGATCGCGCCGTGATCCAGCGGCTCGCCCAAAGCCGCGCCAGCTTCGACCTGGGGGCGCCGATCCTGGAACAACTGGCGGCGGTGGAGCTGCTGAACGACGCTGGCGCGGCCCTGGCCGTGCGCCGGCCGATGTTGCGCGCGAGACGGGATCACCTGCGGGCGCGGCTGGCGGAACATTTGCCGGACTGGGTCTGTCCGACACCTGCCGGGGGATTGTCCTTCTGGGCGCGTTTGCCTTCCCCAATCAGCACCGCCGTGACGATCCAGGCCGAGGCGGAGGGTCTGCGTCTCGCCGCCGGCCCGCGCTTTGGCGTCGACGGGGCTTTCGAACGCCGCCTGCGCCTGCCCTACACCTTGCCCGAGGTCGCGCTGGACGAGGCGGTAGCCCGCCTGGCGCGGGCGGCGAGGGCGGTGGACACGCGCGGCGGCTCCGCAAGGCGGACCAGGCCAGTCGCCGTGTTTTGACGATCAGAGGTCCAGATCGACGGTTACGGGGGCGTGGTCGCTGGGGCGTTCCCATTCGCGCACGTCGTCGTGGATGCGGGCTGTGTCTCTGACCACCGCAGACGTCAGGCCGGGCGAGGTCCAGATGTGGTCCAGGCGCAGGCCCCGATTGGACTTGCGGAAGTCGGCGGCGCGATAGCTCCACCAACTGGCCAGCTTCTGGGGCTCGGGGAAGCGGTCGCGCAGCACGTCCGCGAAACCACCCGTGGCCTGAAGCCGGTTCAGCGTCTCGACTTCGATCGGGGTGTGGCTGACGATCTTGGACATATAGCGGTGGTTCCACACGTCGCCTTCACCGGGCGCGATGTTGAAATCGCCGGCCATGACCAGCGGCCGCGCCTTGTCCTGACGCGCCACGATCTCGGTCAGCTGTTCGTAGAAGTCCATCTTGTGATCGAACTTGGGGTTCAGCGCCCGGTCGGGAACGTCGCCACCCGCCGGGATGTAGAAGTTCTGCACGTCGATCCCGGCGACGCGGGCCGAAACGCAGCGCGCGTGGCCCAGCTTGCAGACCTGGAAGGTGTCGCTGTCCTCAAGCGGCAGGCGGCTGGCGATGGCCACGCCGTGCCAGCCCTTCTGACCTGCTACGCGCAGATACGGCAGGCCCATCTCCTCGAAGGCGGCGCGGGGAAACTGGTCCGTCGTGCATTTGATCTCCTGCAGCATCAGGACGTCGGGCGCACGTTCGGCGACGAACCGGGCGACCTGGTCGATGCGCAGGCGGACGGAGTTGATATTCCAAGTGGCGAGGCGAAGGGTCATGCCTTCGTCTAGCAGGCGCGGAGCGTAAAAAAAGCCCGGCCACGACGGGCCGGGCTATGGGAGGTTCGTCTCTCTCGCCGCCGGGGAGGGGGATATCTTCCGTGGCGGTAGAACGGCCGCCGCCGTTCCTGTGCCGAAAGTGTCACTGTCGAGTATAAAAGTCAAATCGTCATAAAGTCCGCTTGCACGTGCCTATTATGAAACAGTCCGGCGGCGGATCAGTTTGGCGCCGCGGACGGCGTGGGCGCCGTGGCCCATTCGCCGCGCCAGTCGTAGCGCAAGGTGACGCAGTGGCGATAGGCGCCGTCCGACCAGCGGCCCACCGCCTGCATGGTCAGGGGGCGGGGCGCGCGAACCCGGCTCATGATCAGCCAGACCTCGTCGGCGCCGGGGCACAGGGCGCGCGACAGGCCGCGACCGTCGCCGTCCTGATCGACGGCGTAGATGTCGTTCTCCGATGCGCCTTGCGGCAGGGCGCGCCGCGCCGCCTCGGGGCCGCCGCGTGTAAAGCCGGCCGTGCCGCGCGCGGTGGTGGAGAATAGACGCTCGACCTGAACCGCCCCGAACAGACCGCGCCGCACCTCCAGCGTCACGCCCTTGGTCAGGGCCTGGGTGATGCGATCCGAGGCGTTGTAGGACAGAAAGCGGGTGTCCGCCTGGGCCGGCGACGTCGCCAGCACAAGGGCGGCGAGGACGACCGAAAGGCCGAGAAATCGGGGGTTCAGACGGCGCATGCTTCCCTCTTCCTCAGGTTTTGCGGCGATAAAGGGGCTTGGCGACGATCAGGCTTCGCCCAGGCAGCGTAGGGCGACCTCGAGATTGCGCAGGCCGTCCTCGCCCGTCACCGCCGCCGTCTCGCCGGTTGTGATGGCGCGGGCGAAGGCTTCCAACTCTTTCTTCAAAGGTTCTGCGGGCCAGCTATTCAGCATCCGCGTGGAATACGAGCCGTCGGGCTGCTGGCCGAAATATTCGGTGACCTGACGGGTGATCAGGTCGGCGACGATGAACTTGGTCTTGGTCGCGACCTGTAGGGTGCGGGTCTTGTAGGGGGTGACCCAGTTGGTGGTGATGTGGGCGATCACCCCATTGTCCAGGCGGAACTGCAGCAGGGCCGTGTCCTCGCGGTCGGCGCGGGTGCGGGCCAACTGTGGCTGGACCTCGGTGATCTCGGCGCCCGTCAGGTGGCGGATGATGTCGATGTCATGCACGGCCAGGTCGATGACAACCCCGACCTCGCCCATACGCGGTGGGAATGGCCCGACGCGGGTGATCTGGATGGAGATGATCTCGTCGTCGGCGAGGGCGCGTTTGACCGCCTCCACCGCCGGATTGAACCGCTCCACCTGACCGACCATCAGGACGCGATTGTTGGCCTTGGCCGCGTCGATCATGCGCTGGGCGTCGGCGACGTTGGCGGCGATGGGCTTTTCCACCAGGACGTGGACGCCCTTTTCCAGCAGGGCCACCCCGACCTCGGCATGGAAACGGTTGGGCGTGGCGACCACGGCGGCGTCCAGACCGGCCTCGACAAAGGCCTGCGCCGTCGTGACCGGCGATGCGCCATAGGCGGCGGCGACGCCTTCCGCCGTCACGGCGTCCGGGTCGAAGACGGTGGTCAGCTCGAACTCGCGCATTTCGGCGGCGACGCGCGCATGATTGCGGCCCATGACGCCGGCGCCGGCGACGCCGATCTTGAGGGGGGCGATGTTCGGCATGGACTCAACCCTTGAAGCTGGCGACGGCGGCGATGATCTGGTCCTGGGTCGCGGTGTCCAGATCGGCGTGCATCGGCAGGCTGATGACCACATCCTTAAGGCGCTCGGTCACCGGCAGGCCCTCGGGACCGCGCGGATAGTGTTCATAGGCGGGCTGAAGGTGCAGCGGGATCGGATAATAGACCGCCGTCGGCACGCCCTGTTCTTTCAGGTGCGCGGCCAGGGCGTCGCGGTTCGGATGTTCGATCGTATATTGCGCCCAGTTGGAGATGTTGCCGGTCGGGACGTCGGGAACCTTGGCGACGTGCGGGCGCAGGCCGTCGTTATAGCGGGCGGCGGCGGCGTTTCGCCATTCGATCTCCTGGCTGAAGACCTTCAGTTTTTCGATCAGGACGGCGGCCTGGATGGTGTCCAGACGGCTGTTCAGGCCGATCCGCATGTTCAGATATTTGGGATCGTGATCGAAGGTGCGGTCCTTCAGGTCCACCGCAACGGCCTTGCCGTGCACGCGGATGGAATCCATCAACTGGGCCAGTTCGTCGTCATTGGTCAGCACTGCGCCGCCGTCGCCGTAGCAGCCCAGGGGCTTGGCCGGGAAGAAGCTGGTGGTGGTGACATCGGCCCATTTCAGCGGATGCTCGCCATGGATGGTGCAGCCGAACCCTTGCGCCGAATCCGAGATCAGCTTCAGCCCGTGCTTGTCGCAGACGGCCTTGATGGCTGCATAGTCGGCGGGCTGACCGAACAGGTCCACGGCGATGACCACGCGCGGGGTCAGGCGGCCTTCCTTCAGGGTCGCCTCGATGGCGGCCTCCAGGTGACCGGCGTCCATGTTGTAGGTGTCGGCGTCCACGTCGATGAAGACCGGCTCGGCGTCGAACCACGGCACCACCTCGGCGGTGGCGGCGAAGGTGAAGCTGGGCACGAAGACCGCATCGCCGCGCCCCACGCCCCAGGCCATCAGCGGCAGGGCCAGGGCGTCCGTGCCGTTGGCGCAACCCAAGGCGTGCTTGGCCTGACCGAAGGCGGCCAGATCGGCCTCGAACTGACGGACCTGCGGACCCATGACCCAGGCGCCGCCGACGACGGCGTCCTGAACGGCGGCCTCGATCTTGCCGCCAAGGCGAAGGCGCTGGGCCTGAAGGTCGATGAAGGGGATCATGGGTCGCTCTCCACGCGGATGCGGCGGCGGTCCGCTGGCGCGGTCCGCGAATGTGGGCGTCCTCCTAGCAAGATCGGCCGCCTGCGCCAAACGGCGCAAGCTCACTTCGCGTTGCCCTTTGCAACGTCCACGCCCCTTGGCGCCCGACCGGTTGCGCCCTAAGCCAGCGCCATGATCAGGCTTGCCGTCGCCAAATCCAGGGTCTCGAACTGGCTGTTCAAGGACGCCCTGCCGCTCTGGGCGGATCGTGGCGTCAGCGCCGACGGGCGGTTCTTCGAGCAACTGGATTTCGACGCCCGTCCCGTGACGGGCCTGCGCCGACGCACCCGCGTTCAGGCGCGCCAGGTCTATGTCTTCTGCGAAGCGGCGGCTCTGGGCTGGGAGGCGGGGCGCGCCGTGGCTCAGACGGGATTGGACCGGATGATCGACCTGTGTCGGCGCGACGACGGCCTGTGGATCAGCGCCGCCGATGATGAGGGCGCGGTGGTTGACGCGACGGCTGATCTCTATGACCTGGCCTTCGTCCTGTTCGCCCTGGCGGCGGCGCACAGGGTGCTGGGCGACACGCGCGCCCGGCCCTTGGCGCTTGAGACCCTGGCGGCGATCCAGGCCTTGATGCGCGCGCCGCACGGGGGATGGCACGACGCCCTGCCGCCGCGCCTGCCTCGGCGCCAGAATCCGCACATGCATATGCTGGAGGCCATGCTGGCCTGGCAGGCGACAGCGCCAGACGCCGCGTTCGAGACGGCGGCGCGCGTGTCTCTGGCCCTGTGTCGCGATCATTTCGTGATCGACGGCGCGATCCGCGAGTATTTCACCCAGGCCTGGGCGCCCGACCCGCAGTTGGGCCATATCATAGAGCCGGGACACCTCGAGGAATGGGCCTGGCTTCTGCGTCAGGCGAAGGCGCTCGGTCTGGATGGGGGGACAGCGGCTGACGCCCTGCATCGCCGGGCCGTGAAGCAGGGCCGGACACCCTTAGGCCTCGTCCGCGAAATCGATCCGTCCGGCGGCGTGATCGACGGCGGGCGGCGTCTGTGGGCCCAGACCGAGGCGATCCGCACGGCGCTGGCGTTCGCTGAGCCTGACCTGGGCGAGCGGGTTGACGCCGTGTTCGACACCCATCTGGCGACCCGTATCCGGGGGCTCTGGACGGACAGCTATGATGCGGAGGGACGGTCGTCCGATCAGGCGGCCCCCGCTTCCAGCCTGTATCACCTGATGACGGCCTTTTCCGAACTGTTGAGACACAAGCCATGAGCGGCGTCCCTGCGGCCTTCCTCGACCGTGACGGGGTGCTGATCGAAGACTGCGGCTATCCGCACAAGCCGGAGCATCTGGCGCTGATCCCCGGTGCGGCCGCGGCTGTGCGACGCTTGAAGGAACTGGGCTATCTGACGGTGATCGTCACCAACCAGTCGGGCGTGGCGCGCGGCCTGTTCACCGAAGAGCAGATGCATGACTTCAACGGCCTGTTGACGCGGCGCCTGGCGCAGGATGGAGGCGTGATCGACGCCGTCTACGCCGCGCCCTATCACGCCGATGCGGTGGTTGAGCGCTATCGCCACCCGGACCACCCGGACAGGAAGCCCAATCCCGGGATGTTGCTGCGCGCGATCGCCGACCATGGGATCGATGCCGCCCGATCCCTGATGATCGGCGATCAGCCGACCGATGTTGAGGCGGCGCGGCGGGCGGGGGTTTCAGGCCATCTGTTCGAGGGCGGTGATCTGGACGTCTTTGTGCAAGGCTTGACCGCGGGCTGAGTGCAGCTGCCTTTCGCAATTCCTCGCACCGTGAATATATGGCCTGTGCGTGTTGCTGAAGGAGACGCCCGTGGCCTTTGTTGAACGTCGCTGGACATCGCCGGATGGGCTGAGCTTGTTTGCACGCGATTATGCTCCGGCTCCGGGCGTGGCCCGGCCACCGGTCATCGCCATCCACGGCCTGACCCGCAACAGCGCCGACTTCGAAGCCATAGCGCCCCTGCTGGCCCAGAGCGGGCGGCGGGTGCTGGCGGTCGATGTGCGCGGGCGCGGCCTGTCGGATCGCGCGCCAGATCCGATGACCTATACGCCCGATGTCTATGCCCAGGACGTGCTGGCCCTGATGGATCAGACGGGGATCGGTCGGGCGGTCTTCCTCGGCACCTCGATGGGCGGGCTGATCACCATGGCCCTGACGGCGGCCAGGCCCAAGGCCGTCGTCGCCGCCATCCTCAACGACATCGGCCCGGAGGTGGCGGCCGAAGGTCTGGCGCGGATCGCCGGCTACAGCGGTCAGCCGGTCGAGATCGAAACCTGGGCCGACGCCGCCGCCTACGCCAAACGGATCAACGGCGTGGCCTTCCCGCATTATTCGGACGCCGATTGGGATGGGTTCGCGCGGCGCATCTTCCGCCAGCATCCGAACGGCGAGATCGGTCTGGACTATGATCCCGACATCGCCGTGCCGATCAGAGCGGCGGGCGCCAAGGCGCTGGTTCCGAACCTGTGGCCCGACTTCCGCCGTCTGGCGAAGAAGAAGCCCACCCTTCTGGTGCGGGGCGGAAACTCCGATCTGCTCAGCGCCGAGATCGCGGACAGGATGAAAAAGGCCGCGCCGTCCATGGTCTATGTCGAGGTCCCCGGCGTCGGTCACGCGCCCATGCTGGACGAGCCCGAGGCCCGGGCGGCGATCTTCGCGTTTCTGTCTGAGGTTCAGTGAGAGGGACTTCGCCATCCTCATCATCCTCGGGTCAGGCCATAGGGCTGGATAAGGAGCGAGGACGGCCTTTAGCCGTCAGTCCTTCGTCGGATCGACGCGGGACTTGTCGCCATAGGTCAGGGCCAGGAAGACGTCCTCCAGGTCCGGGTCTTCGGTGGTGATGTCGGCGATGGTCACACCGGCGGCGCGCACGGCGTTGATGACCTGTTCGACCGACGACTGACCCTTCTTGTAGGCGACGGCGAAGGCGCCGCCCGGTCGGGGCGTGACTTCGAAGCCCGCCAGCGCCGGCGGCGTCGCCTGGGGCGTCTCGGGCGTCACCACGACATTGCGGCTGTCCAGGCGTCGCAGCAACTGCGGCGTCGGCTCGCAGGCCACCACCTCGCCCCGGTTGACGATGGCGATGGTGTCGCAAAGCTCCTGCGCCTCTTCGAGGTAGTGGGTGGTCAGGACGATGGTGACGCCCTCTTCGTTGATGCGACGGACGTAGGCCCACAGCTGGCGGCGCAGTTCGACATCCACGCCGGCCGTCGGCTCGTCCAGGATCAGGATGGGCGGATTATGCACCAGCGCCTTGGCCACCATCAGGCGGCGTTTCATGCCGCCGGACAGGGCGCGGACATAGGCGTTGGCCTTGTCCGACAGGCCCAGCGCCGCCAGCAGTTCGTCGGAGCGGCGCTCGTTTTTCGGCACGCCGTAGAAGCCCGCCTGCACCTCCAGCGATTCGCGCGGCGTGAAGAAGACGTCGGCGACGATCTCCTGCGGCACCACGCCCAGGGCGGCTGCGGCGTCGCGCGGCTCCTTGTCGATGTCGCGGCCCCAGATCTTCACCGCGCCTTCGGACTTCTTCACCACCCCGGCCAGGATGTTGATCAGGGTCGATTTCCCGGCGCCATTGGGTCCCAGCAGGCCGAAGACCGAGCCGCGCGGAATGACCAGATCGACGCCGCGCAGCGCCGTCTTGGGCGCGGCCTTCTTGGACCCGGCATAGGTCTTCTTGAGGCCCCGCACCTCGATGGCGTTGTTGGGCAGGGCGTAGGTCTCGGACATGGTCGGCTATTCACTCGGGCAGGACGGCGAGCGGCATAGGTAGGGGGCGGGGCCGCATTCGCCAACCTGTGTCTGGACCACTGCATGACAAGCGTACGCGACCGGATGTCAATGTCGCTTGACTTTGCCGTGTGCTGTGTCTAGCGTGCTTGTCATAAAGACAACCCCACTTGATGGAGACGACCATGACTGTTCCCGCAATTCAGACCCCGCCCAAGTGGACCCGCACTCGCCTGATCGGCTTTGTCGCCATGGGCGTTTGCGCCATCGGCTATGTGGGCGGGGGTCTGGCGCTCTGGGCTGGCAAGACCGATCAGATCGACATGACCCATGCGGCCATCGTCGGCGCGGCCCTCCTGCTGATCGGCGAGATCGGTCTGTGGGTCGGCGCCGCCTGCCTGGGGCTGACGCTGTTCAAGAAGCGCAAGGCGATGCTGAACCGCCTTCTGGGTCGGCGCGCGGCGGCGGCGTCCGAGGTTTGACCTTGGGGGCAGGTCCGCCTAGGAAGCGCGCAAGCCTGCCACATCGGACCGCACCATGCCCCCCCGCCATTCCGACGCCATCATCCCGCCGCCCGAAGAGATCGTGGTCTCGACCAAGCGCGTGGCCTGCGACGGCGGCGGCGGGGCCCTGGGGCATCCGCTGGTCTATATGGACATGGGCGAGGACGACTTCATCGAATGCGGCTATTGCGACCGCCGCTTCGTCCTGTCGGCCCATCCGCACGACGAGAACGAATACCTGAGCCCGGCGGCCCGCGCGGCCGAGGCGCACTAAGAGGTCGTAACCTCAGTTCAGTCGGATGTCGGGCGGTCCGGGTCTATAGGGATCGCCGAAACCCTGTTCGGATGGAGCCCCGCCCTTGCGTTATCTGCACACCATGGTCCGGGTGAAGGACATCGACGCCTCGCTGCGTTTCTACTGCGACCTTCTGGGCCTTCAGGAGGTGCGCCGCACCGAGAACGAGGCGGGCCGGTTCACCCTGATCTTCCTCGCGGCGCCCAAGAACCTGGCTCAGTCTTCGGCGGAACGCTGTCCCGAGGTCGAGCTGACCTTCAACTGGGATCCGCAAGACTATGAGGGCGGCCGCAACTTCGGCCATTTGGCCTATAAGGTCGACGACATCTACGCCGCCTGCCAGACGCTGATGGACGGCGGCGTGACGATCAACCGGCCGCCGCGCGACGGCAACATGGCCTTCGTCCGTTCGCCTGACGGCATCTCCATCGAATTGCTTCAGGAAGGCGAACCCCTGGCGCCGGCCGAGCCGTGGGCTTCGATGCCCAACACCGGGGTCTGGTGATGCGGTGGCGGCCGGTCGCGGCCCTGTCGGCCGCGGCGCTGGCCCTATCGGCCTGCGCCTCGACCACCGAGAGCAACACGGGCCGCACGGCGACCGAGCAGCTGCTGCTGGCGCGGGCGTCCGACCGGGCCATAGAGGGTCTGGTCCTGCCCCTGCCGTTGGGCGCTTCGGTGTTCGTGGACGACGCCTATTTCCAGGGCGAAGGCGCCCGTTATGCCGTCAGCGCCATGCGCGGCGCCATCTCCGACGCCGGCTTCAGCCTGGCCCGGAACAGGGACGAGGCCAACGCCGTGTTCGAGATCCGGGCCGGCGCCCTGTCGCTGGAACAGATGCGGCGCGTCTTCGGCATTCCCGAGATGCGCATCCCGATCAACGAGACCTTCAATGTCGTCTCCCTGCCTGAGCTGTCGGTCTATAGCCACCGCGACCGGGTGGGCGTGGCCGAGTTCTCGGGCTTTCTGTATGAGGCCAAGACCGGCGCTCCGCTGGGGGCGATTACGCCGATGATCGGCGCCTATCGCATCCGTAGCCACAAGGCCTTCATGATGGTGTCCTGGGGCCAGCAGCAGGCCCAGCCTGGGCAGCGCGACCCGGGATCGAGCTGGAAGGAATTCTAGCGGCTGACGCGGAGGCTCCAGCCGCCTATGTTCCGGCCATGACTGAAGCCGCCGCTCCCGAGATCGACCACGACCGCCCCCTGACGCAGGACGGCCCCGCGCTGCGGCTGTGGATGATCGACGCCTCGGCCTATATTTTCCGCGCCTATCACGCCCTGCCGCCGCTGACGCGAAAGTCCGACGGCCTGCCAGTCGGCGCGGTCCAGGGCTACTGCAACATGTTGTGGAAGCTGTTGAAGGATATGAAGGGGGCGGATGGCCCCACCCATCTGGTCGCCATCTTCGACCACTCGGAAAAGACCTTCCGCAACACCCTTTACGACCAGTACAAGGCCCACCGTCCGCCGCCGCCCGAGGATCTGGTGCCGCAGTTCCCGCTGGTGCGCGAGGCGACGGCGGCGTTCGGGGTGCACTGCGTCGAACTGCCCGGCTACGAGGCCGACGACCTGATCGCCACCTACGCCTGCAAGGCTCGCGACAGGGGCGGGGAGGCGGTGATCGTGTCGTCCGACAAGGACCTGATGCAACTAATCGGCGGCGGCGTCGTGATGTGGGACCCGATGAAGGATCGGCGTCTGGCCGAGCCGGAGGTGTTCGAGAAGTTCGGCGTCGGGCCCGAGAAGATGGTCGATCTTCAGGCCCTGATCGGCGACAGCGTGGATAATGTGCCGGGCGCGCCGGGCATCGGGCCGAAGACGGCGGCCCAATTGCTGGACGAATACGGCGACCTGGACACCCTGTTGGCGCGGGCGGGCGAAATCAAACAGCCCAAGCGTCGCCAGACCCTGATCGATTTCGCCGACCAGATCCGGCTGTCGCGCGACCTGGTGCGCCTGACCTGCGACGCGCCGGCGCCCGAAGCCATCGACGATTTCGCGGTGCGCGATCCCGATCCGGCGACCCTGTCGGCCTTCCTGGAGGCGATGGAATTCCGCTCCTTGCAGCGCCGGGTCGGCGACGGCAAGGCCGGCCCCAGCGACGTGTCGGCCTTTGCGCCGAAACGCGCGCCCACCCTGTCGGCGCCGGTGGCCACGCCGCGCTATGGCCAGGCGGTGGAAGGTCCGGCCGAGGTTCAGAGCTTCGATCACGCCGCCTACGAATGCGTCCAGACCGAGGCGGCGCTGGACCGCTGGATCGCGCGCGCGACCGAGGTCGGCGTCGTTGGTTTCGATACGGAGACCGACGCCCTGTCCGCGACCCACGCCGGCCTGTGCGGCGTGTCCCTGGCGGTCGGGCCGAACGAAGCCTGCTACATCCCCCTGACCCATGAGCATGAGCCGCAGGCGGGCGAGGGCGGTCTGTTCGGCGACGCGGCCGAGCCGCGCGAGCCGATCCATCAACTGGACAAGCCGACGACCCTGGCCAGGCTGAAGACCCTGCTGGAAGATCCGTCGGTCCTGAAGGTGTTGCAGAACGCCAAATACGACATCGCCGTCATGGCGCGCCGGGGCATCCGCGTCGCGCCCTATGACGACACCATGCTGATCTCCTATGTATTGGAGGGCGGTCTGCACGGTCACGGCATGGATGACCTGGCGCGGCTGCATCTCGGCCACGATCCCATTCCGTTCAAGTCGGTGGCCGGGACGGGCAAGAGCCAGAAGTCGTTCAAGCACGTCGCCCTGAGACCCGCGTCGGAATACGCCGCCGAGGACGCCGACGTGACGCTGCGCCTGTGGCGCATCCTGAAGCCGCGCCTTGCGCGCGAAGGCCTGTCCACCGTCTATGAGACGCTGGAGCGGGGAATGCCGACAGTGCTGGCCGACATGGAGACGGCGGGCGTCCGCATCGATCCCGAGCGACTGAAACGTCTGTCCAGCGAGTTCGGCCTGCGCATGGCAGAGTTGGAGGCCGAGGCCGAGCGGATCGCCGGCCGGCCTTTCAACATCGGCTCGCCGCGTCAGATCGGCGACATCCTGTTCGGCGAACTGAACCTGCCGGGCGGCAAGAAGACCGCCAGCGGCCAGTGGGGGACCGACGCCAGCGTGCTGGAAGATCTGGCGCTGAGCCACGACCTGCCGCGCACCATTCTGGACTGGCGCCAGCTGTCGAAGCTGAAAGGCACCTACACCGACGCCCTGATCGCCGCCGCCGACCCCAAGACCGATCGGGTCCACACCTCCTATCAACTGGCCGCCGCCTCGACTGGGCGTCTGGCCTCGTCGGACCCGAATCTTCAGAACATTCCGATCCGCACCGAGACGGGGCGCGAAATCCGCCAGGCCTTCATCGCCGCGCCCGGCCATGTGCTGATCAGCGCCGACTACAGCCAGATCGAGCTGCGTCTGTTGGCCCATATTGGCGACATCGCTGAGCTGCAACGCGCGTTCAAGGCCGGGTTGGACATCCATGCCGCGACCGCCAGCGAAATGTTCGGCGTGCCGGTCGAGGGTATGCCGTCAGAGACGCGCCGTCGCGCCAAGGCGATCAACTTCGGCATCGTCTATGGCATTTCGGCTTTCGGCCTGGCCAACCAGTTGGGCATCGATCAGGGCGAGGCCGGGGCCTATATCAAGACCTATTTCGAACGCTTCCCCGGCATCCGCGACTATATGGACCGCACCAAGGCCGAGGTGCGCCAGACCGGCTTCGTCTCGACCGTCTTCGGCCGTCGCATCCACATTCCCGCCATCCTGTCCAAGTCGGGGGCCGAGCGTCAGTTCGGCGAGCGCGCCGCCATCAACGCCCCGATCCAGGGCGCGGCCGCCGACATCATCCGCAGGGCCATGATCCGCATGCCGGGCGCCCTGGCCGAGGCCGGACTGAAGACGCGGATGCTGCTCCAGGTCCACGACGAACTGGTGTTCGAGGCGCCGGAGGCCGAGGCCGCGCGCGCCATCCCCGTGATCCGCCGCATCATGGAGAACGCCGCCGAACCCGCCGTCGCCCTGACCGTCCCCCTGGTCGTCGACGCCCGCGCCGCCGCCAACTGGGACGAAGCCCACTGACGAGCATTAGGCGGCGACGACGCCGATGTCGTCTGGGACTTCGCCGCGGCCCAGGAGGCCGATTTCGAAGTCCATGAAGATGTCCATCAGCTCTTCCACGTTGACCGGCGGGGCTGCGGGACCGAAGCGGAAGCGCCAGTAGCTGACGATGTGTTGCACGGCGCCCAACTGGTCGCCCAGCTTGGCGAACATGGAGGGCGCATCCAGCAGGAAGTCGCGGAAGGCGGTGGGTTGGCCTTCCTGGGTCAGTTTGGCGTAGGCGTCGTCATAGATGCGCAAGGTGCGGCTGACCTCGTCGCAGGTCTTGATGATGCGGCCGCGCAGGACGTCGCGGCTGCGAGCCAGATATTCCTTGGCGGCGCGGTCGATCTTGCCGACCGGGCGGATGGTGCGGACAGCCTCGGCGACGTTGGCCACGTCGCTCAGCAGGGCCGCCAGCGTCCATTTGTAATAGAGGAAGCCTTTCCAGCAGAAGACGCCCTCCTGGTACTGCTCCGGCGCCAGGCGCAGGGTCTGCCGCAGGGCGTCCAGCTGATCGCCGGGCGTGTTTGAAAGAATCTTGGCCGCCATCCTTCCGGCCGAATCCGCGTTCACCGCCACGGTGTCCGAGCCCAGGCTGAGGGTGACCAGCGGTTCGATCTCGCTGCGCACGAAGGCCAGCATCCGCTGAAGATCGCTTTCGCTGATCGAGAAATAGCAGGGGGCGGGATCCAGCCCGCCCCGCCGAAGCTGTTCGCGTAGCAGGAAGGGATCCAGCGACGGCAGTTTGTCGATCAGACGCAGGGTCTCGATGTCCGGATGGTTCGCTGGAACGCCGAACGCCTCCATCATCATCCGCTCGAAACCGATTTGATTGACGAAGACGTAGCGGCCGCCGGTCTTCAGGTCGGTATCGTCGATCGGGATGACCACCTTGGTCACAACCTGGCGGCGGCCGGTGAACAGGTCCGTCTCGTTGCGCCGCACACGGTGTTTTATGATTAGGGCGCGATTCAGCGCCATGGTGCGAAAGATAGGGAAGCTGGCCCATTCGGGATTGCGGACGGCGCCGTCCGGGCCGCTGTCGCCGTTCTCTTGCCAAACGCGCAGCAGGTTCAGCACCCGCGCGGTGGAGGCCGAGCCCTTCAGATGTTCAAGACTGCGGACGGCGCGATCGGTCATGTCGTCAAGGCTAGACGCGAAATCGTGACCAAGGGCTTAGGGTGTTTCAAAAAAGAACAGGGGTCGCCCTGGCGCCCCTTAGGCGATCCCCGATTGCGCGATCAGAAGGCGGCGGTGACAGAGACCCACAGACGGCGCGGCTCCTGGTTGTTGGCGAACTCCGGCGCATAGGCCACCGGGGTTCCGTAGGGCAGCAGGCTGACGAAGTCCTTGTCGAAGACATTATAGACGACGGCGTTGACCGTCAGATTGTCGTCGATCCGATAGGCGCCGCCCAGGTGGAACAGGCTGTAGGCCTTGTAGTCGCCAAGCGCCGTCTGGGCGTCGCCCGCGCCGCGATAACGCGATGAGCGATATTCGCCGCGCAGCCACAGGTTCAGGCGATCCGTGGCGTTCCAGCGCAGATTGGCGTTCAGCATATGCTCGGGCGTGTCGGTCAGAGGCTGGCCGGCCGCCGCCCCCGACTTCTGTTCGCTATCGGTGAAGGTGTAGTTGCCCTGAAGCGTCCAGGCGTCGTCGAAGCGGAAGCGGGCCGTGGCCTCGATCCCTTTCGTCACCGCCTCGTCGATGTTGACGCTCTGGCCGAAGGTCGGAACCGTGGAGATGTAGGCGGTGTAGAAACCCACGTCATAGCAGCCAGACCTATTGTAGCCGCCAACGTCGAACTGAGCCTGGGTCAGGCGGAACAGGCAGTTGGCGATCGGAACGCCGGTGGCGATCTTGTCATCGAACTGATTGTGGAAGACGGTCACGCCGGCGCGCAGGCGTTGGTGATCGTCGTAAAGGACCGCGAACTCGGTCGAGGTCGAGGTTTCCGGCATCAGGCCGGGACTGCCCAGCAGCGGCAGGCGGCCCTGGGCGCCGAAGCCGTTGACGCCCGAGGCCAACTGCTCCAGGCGCGGGGTCTTGAAGCCCTGGCTGACGCCGCCCTTCACGGTCCAGACGGCGCTGGGGTTCCAGACCAGATAGGCGCGCGGACTGAAGTGCGAGCCGAAGGTGGAATGGTCGTCATGGCGGGCGCCCAGGGTCAGGGCCAAGCTGTCGGTGAAGCGCCATTCGTCCTCGGCGAAGACGGCCCATTGGGTGTGGTTGAACGTGCCGGACACCACGCCGTCCGTCATTTCGGCGTCCCAATGCTGGCCGCCAACGGTGAAGGTGTGGTTGCGCCATTGCGAAAACAGCTTGGTGTCGAAGATGCGATTCTCGCTCTCCAGGGTGCGGCCGCCGCCGGCGCCGGCGACGCCGTTTGGAATGATCCGACCCCGTGTCTCGGTCCGGGCGACCGAATAGCTGGATTCCAGCACGCCGAACGGCAGGCGCCAGTTGTGGGCCAGGGCGATCTGATCGCGGTTGAACTCCAGGAACTTGTCATAGCCGCCAGCGGTGGTGGCGGTGCCCATCTGGCCCTTGGAGTTGTCATACCATTGGCGGCTCACGTCGCCGTCGATCCACAGGTCATGGTCGGGATGCAGATTGAAGGCCACGCGGCCGCCCGCGGACCAGATCTGGTTGGCCGTGGCGCTTCGGCCAAAGCCGGACACCGGGGTCTGGACGCCCGCGACGGTCTCATAGGTCAGCCTGGACTGCTCCCGCTCCGAGCGCGACGCCCGGATCGAGACGCCGACGCGGTCCGCGACCAACGGCCCGGCCAGATAGACGTCGCCGCCGCGAATGTCCCCGAACTCCCCGTCGCCCTGCAGGGTGTAATGGGCGCTCGCCGATCCGTGCCAGGCGTCTCCGATCTTGCGGGTGATGATGTTGACCACCCCGCCCATGGCGTCGGACCCGTAAAGGGTGGAGACGGGGCCGCGCACCACCTCGACCCGCTCGATGGCCGAGACAGGCGGCAGGAAGCTGGTGGCGGTCTCGCCGAAGCCATTGGGCGTGACGCTGCCGGCCGTGTTCTGGCGGCGGCCGTCGATCAGGATCAGGGTGTAGTCCGACCCCATGCCCCGGATGTTGATGGTCTGGCCGCCCGACTTGCCGACGGCGGCGCCGGTGTCGACGCCTTCGACGTTGTTCAGGATTTCGGCGATGGAGACAGCCCGCACCTCCTCGATCTCGGCGCGGGGAATGACGCTGATCGAGGCGGGGGCCTGATTGATCCGCTGCTCGAAGCCCGAGGCGGTCACGACGATCTCGCCCAGTTCCGACGGTTGCGCGTTGGAGGGCTGGGACGTCTGCGCCAGGGTGGCGTTCGCGGTCAGGCCGAAGGCGAGCGAAGCACCAGCCAGCAGGCGTGCGCGGGTCGAAATCGTCATGGTGAAACAGCCCCAAAATACTTGCGAGCGCCTCTCAACAGCATTCGCAAAGATCGTCCAAGGGGGGTGCGCCCATCCGTCGCAAGCGGAGCCGTATCGTCTTCCGGCCCGAAGGCTTGCGCTGGCGCCCGGTTGCGATCCGGGTCTAGAACAAGGCCATGCAGATTTTCGACCTTCTGATCGTCGCCGCCATCGTCGCCGTGACGATCACCCTGGGCTTGGGTCTCTATTCGCTGTTTCGCGGCGGGGCCTATGCGCGGACCCATTCCAACCGGCTGATGCGGTTGCGCGTCGGGCTGCAGGCCGTGGCGGTGCTGCTGCTGGTGATCGGCATGGTGTGGAAGGCGACGCGGGGAGGCTGACCATGGTGACGCTGAACAAGATCTACACCCGCACCGGCGACGGCGGTCAGACGCGGCTGGCGTCAGGCGCGCCCGTGTCCAAGACCGACGCTCGGGTCGAGGCCTATGGGGCGGTGGACGAGCTGAACGCCGTGATCGGCATCGCGCGGCTGAACAGCGGTCAGAACGACCGGATCGACGCCATGCTGGGCCGTATCCAGAACGAACTGTTCGACCTGGGCGCCGACCTGGCCACGCCGCTCGATCCGCCCCCGGCGTGGGAGGCGCTGCGGATCATCGACAGCCAGGTCGAGCGGCTGGAGCAGGAAATCGACTGGATGAACGAGAGCCTCAAGGCCCTGGACAGCTTCATCCTGCCGGGCGGTGCGCCGCTGTCGGCGCATCTGCACATGGCGCGCACCGTCTGTCGCCGGGCGGAGCGGGAGGCTGTGCGTCTGGTGGAGGCCGGGGAGGCGGTGAACGGCGCGGCCGTACGCTATCTGAACCGGCTGTCGGACCATCTGTTCGTCGCCGCCCGTCGCGCCAACGCCAATGGCGCCGGCGACATCAAGTGGAAGCCGGGCGCGACCCGTTAGGGCTTTTACGATCAGGCCGCCGGTCGCGCTGCGGCCAGGGCCGCCTTCTGCCGTTGGGCGTCGGCGGCGCGGGCGCGGCTTTCGGCGGCCAGCTCATGCTCGATGCGGACCAGCTCGCGGTTCTTCTCGGCCGAGGCCTCCTCGCGCGACACGCCGTTCGGACGGCCGGTGATCTGGGCGATGGAGATGGGCTGGGCGCAGATGCGGCTTTCCATGTCGTACCATTTGCCGGCCGCCTCGCACCGCTTGCCCGGCGCGACCCAATAGTCCTGAAGCACGAAAATCCCCACGATGGCGACGCCGAACAGGCCGAAGAAAATCATCGCCAGGCGGGGGAAGGTCAGGAAACGCTTCATCTGGTGGTCCGTTAGGTGAGGATCGCAGCTACAGCTTGACCCCGCGTTACGTTGACAGGCCTTCGCGACCGCTCCATGTCCTGCCTCTACATTCAGGCGATTTCACGGATAGACCCATGAAGGTACTCGTCCCCGTCAAACGGGTGATCGACTATAACGTCAAGGCCCGCGTCAAGGCGGATCAGTCGGGCGTCGATCTGGCCAACGTCAAAATGAGCATGAATCCCTTCGACGAGATCGCCGTCGAAGAGGCGGTTCGTCTCAAGGAAGGCAAGGAGCATCACGCGGCCGGAACGGCGGACGAGATCGTCGTCGTCTCCATCGGCGTGACCCAAGCCCAGGAAACGATCCGCACGGCCCTGGCCATGGGCGCGGACCGGGGAATCCTGGTCCAGTCGGACAGCGACCTGGAGCCCCTGGCCGTCGCCAAACTGCTGAAGGCGGTGGTCGAGGAAGAAAAGCCGGACCTGGTCCTGATGGGCAAACAGTCCATCGACGGCGACAACAATGCGGTGGGCCAGATGCTGGCCGCCCTGCTGGACTGGCCCCAGGCGACCTTCGCCGGCAAGCTGGTCGTCGAAGGCGGCAAGGCGACCGTGACGCGCGAGGTCGATGGCGGGTTGCAAACGGTTGCGGCTGAACTGCCTGCCGTAGTGACGGTGGACCTGCGTCTGAACACCCCGCGCTATGCGTCCCTGCCCAACATCATGAAGGCCAAGAAGAAGGAGATCGCCGTGAAGGCGGTCGCCGACTATGGCGTCGATGTCGCCGATCGTCTGAAGGTCGTGAAGGTCACCGAACCGCCCAAGCGTTCCGCCGGGGTCAAGGTCGCCGACGCCGCCGAACTGGTTTCCAAGCTCAAGTCCGCGGGAGCGCTGTAATATGGCTGTCCTCGTCATCGCCGATCACGACGGTTCCGCCGTTCGCGACACCACCAACAAGACCGTGACAGCCGCTCTGGGTCTGTCGTCCGACGTGGACGTTCTGGTCTTGGGACAAGGCGCCCAGGCCGCCGCCGACAGCGCGGCCAAGATCGCCGGCGTGCGCAAGGTTCTGCTGGCCGAAAGCGTGGGTCTGGGCAAGATGCTGGCCGAGGCGGTCGAAGCGACCGTCCTTCCGCTGGCTGACGGCTACGACGCCATCCTGACCCCCGCGACTACGGACGGCAAGAACTTCGCCCCGCGCCTCGCCGCCAAGCTGGACGTGGCGCCGATCTCCGATATCGTCGAAGTCGTTTCGCCCGATACCTTCGTCCGGCCGATCTACGCCGGCAATGCGCTGGAGACGATCCAGTCGTCGGACGCCAAGAAGGTGATCACGGTGCGCCCGACCGCCTTCGCCGCCGCCGCAGAGGGCGGCTCGGCCCCTGTGGAGAGCGTGGCTGGCGCCGAGGCGTCCAAGACCGCCTTCGTCTCCGAGGAAATGGTCAAGTCGGACCGCCCCGAACTGGGCACCGCCAAGATCATCGTCTCGGGCGGCCGCGCCTTGGGCTCGGCGGACGAGTTCCACGCCGTGATGGAGCCTCTGGCCGACAAGCTGGGGGCCGCCATCGGCGCCTCGCGCGCGGCGGTCGACGCCGGCTATGCGCCCAACGACTATCAGGTCGGCCAGACCGGCAAGGTGGTCGCCCCACAGCTCTATATCGCCGTGGGCATCTCCGGCGCGATCCAGCACCTGGCGGGCATGAAGGATTCCAAGACCATCGTCGCCATCAACAAGGATCCCGACGCGCCGATCTTCCAGGTCGCCGACTACAGCCTTGTCGCGGACTACAAGACCGCCGTGCCTGAATTGATGGCCGCCCTGGGCTGACGCCTGGACGATAACTCCGCCAAGGGCGCGATGTCGGAGACGATGTCGCGCCTTTTGCATATCTGGGAGCGATGGAATGGCGACCCTGGCCGTGAAGCTGCAGCCCGGCGCCGCGATGGACAGAATCGACGGCTGGGACGTGGATGCGTCGGGTCGCCGGATCCTCAAGGTCCGCGTTCGTGCGCGACCCGTCGATGGCGCAGCCAACGAGGCCCTGATCCGTTTTCTGGCCAACAGTCTGGATCTGCCGAAATCCGCCGTCGCCCTGACGCGGGGCGGCCAGTCTCGGCTCAAGATGATCGGTCTGGACGGCCTGGATGACGCTGAACTCCTCGTCCGAATCGAAGAGCGTCTTTCCGGCGTGTGACTGACGGGACGATTCCACTCCCAAGCGCGTTGTCTTCGAAACGCGGAGAGCCGACCGATGACCGACCCCACGCAAACGCGAATCCTTCACGCCCGCAGCGGCGTGACCCTCGAACAGCGCGAAGACGGATTCGCCGTCGTCAGCCTGAGGACTGACGGGCCGAGCCTGTTCGACGACGAAGCGGAGGCGCAGCGGGCGTTCGAGGCTGAGGTCGCTCTGGCTGAAAAAGACCCTGCATTGATGTCCAGGCTAGGCGGGGCCTGATCCCACGGGGGGCGTGGTGGGATCGGGCGGCGTTCGCCGAGCCCGATTCCGTGAGAATCTTCGTCGCTTTTCCAGATTCTTCTTGCTGAGCAAAAGTGGTGCCCGTATAGGGCTGCCTCGCTCGGAAACGGGCCGGCCTACGGGGCCTTGGGGACTGGTTTCCCGGGGTTTTGAGGGGAAGAAAGAGTTGAAAAACTTCTTGCTTTCCTGGGTTGGTTTGAATAGGTTCCGCGCTTCAATCGAATCGCCGGTTTGGTGAAGGGGCAAGCCTCTTGGTTTTCTCCGGCGGTTTTTTGCGGTTTGAAGGGTTCGCTCTTCGGTCTGCAAAATCTCTGAAAAGAGCGGTTGACACGGGGTTCGCGGTTCTCTAAATCGCCGCCTCCGCCGACGACGAGGCGCTAAACAAGTCGGGCCGCTTCGGTGGTTCTGGTCTTTGACATTGTTGATATGGAAAGAGAAACGCAGGCGGCGGTGTTCTTGCGATGACCTTCGAGGTCATCATACGACACTGACTATCTGCGGTCTTTTTGAAAAGATACCATGCGTCGGTCTTCGGATCGATGACGTGGGAACTCGTCAATAAAATACGTAGAACTAATGCCAAGGACGACTTTTAGTCGATCCGATGCTTAGGTCAGAAGTCAACTCAACCTGAGAGTTTGATCCTGGCTCAGAGCGAACGCTGGCGGCAGGCCTAACACATGCAAGTCGAACGAACTCTTCGGAGTTAGTGGCGGACGGGTGAGTAACACGTGGGAACGTGCCTTTAGGTTCGGAATAACTCAGGGAAACTTGTGCTAATACCGAATGTGCCCTTCGGGGGAAAGATTTATCGCCTTTAGAGCGGCCCGCGTCTGATTAGCTAGTTGGTGAGGTAAAGGCTCACCAAGGCGACGATCAGTAGCTGGTCTGAGAGGATGATCAGCCACATTGGGACTGAGACACGGCCCAAACTCCTACGGGAGGCAGCAGTGGGGAATCTTGCGCAATGGGCGAAAGCCTGACGCAGCCATGCCGCGTGAATGATGAAGGTCTTAGGATTGTAAAATTCTTTCACCGGGGACGATAATGACGGTACCCGGAGAAGAAGCCCCGGCTAACTTCGTGCCAGCAGCCGCGGTAATACGAAGGGGGCTAGCGTTGCTCGGAATTACTGGGCGTAAAGGGAGCGTAGGCGGACATTTAAGTCAGGGGTGAAATCCCGGGGCTCAACCTCGGAATTGCCTTTGATACTGGGTGTCTTGAGTATGAGAGAGGTGTGTGGAACTCCGAGTGTAGAGGTGAAATTCGTAGATATTCGGAAGAACACCAGTGGCGAAGGCGACACACTGGCTCATTACTGACGCTGAGGCTCGAAAGCGTGGGGAGCAAACAGGATTAGATACCCTGGTAGTCCACGCCGTAAACGATGATTGCTAGTTGTCGGGATGCATGCATTTCGGTGACGCAGCTAACGCATTAAGCAATCCGCCTGGGGAGTACGGTCGCAAGATTAAAACTCAAAGGAATTGACGGGGGCCCGCACAAGCGGTGGAGCATGTGGTTTAATTCGAAGCAACGCGCAGAACCTTACCACCTTTTGACATGCCTGGACCGCCACGGAGACGTGGCTTTCCCTTCGGGGACTAGGACACAGGTGCTGCATGGCTGTCGTCAGCTCGTGTCGTGAGATGTTGGGTTAAGTCCCGCAACGAGCGCAACCCTCGCCATTAGTTGCCATCATTTAGTTGGGAACTCTAATGGGACTGCCGGTGCTAAGCCGGAGGAAGGTGGGGATGACGTCAAGTCCTCATGGCCCTTACAGGGTGGGCTACACACGTGCTACAATGGCGACTACAGAGGGTTAATCCTTAAAAGTCGTCTCAGTTCGGATTGTCCTCTGCAACTCGAGGGCATGAAGTTGGAATCGCTAGTAATCGCGGATCAGCATGCCGCGGTGAATACGTTCCCGGGCCTTGTACACACCGCCCGTCACACCATGGGAGTTGGTTCTACCCGAAGGCGCTGCGCTGACCGCAAGGAGGCAGGCGACCACGGTAGGGTCAGCGACTGGGGTGAAGTCGTAACAAGGTAGCCGTAGGGGAACCTGCGGCTGGATCACCTCCTTTCTAAGGATGCTTCTCCAGGCCGTCTCTCACGAGACTGTCTATTGAGGCTCCACTAAACGGCGGAACGCCGCCGTCTCCGTTTCTCTTTCCACTTTCGTCATCGACGCCTCGACCATACGGGTCGTTGAGTTGGTGACGCGATCGCGAGCCTGGGCTTTTAGCCTGGCTGTCGCTGCCATAGGCCCGTAGCTCAGGTGGTTAGAGCGTACGCCTGATAAGCGTAAGGTCGGCAGTTCGAGTCTGCCCGGGCCTACCAGGACTTCTGGTTCGCTGGGGGTTCTCAGCCTCAAGACGGCATCGCCGACAGCTCTCCTGGGCTTCGCACCGTTCCTCGGAATGGGGCCATAGCTCAGTTGGTAGAGCGCCTGCTTTGCAAGCAGGATGTCGTCGGTTCGACTCCGTCTGGCTCCACCATCCCGCAGATGCGGGACGGCGAATGACCCAAGGCGCGCATCGCAAATGGTTTGCCACCGGCTGAAAAGCCGACTGGCATTGAAATCGTGAAGGAAGAACTAGACCGGCTCCCCTGAGCTTTTAGGTCGTGTTCGAGAAGAAGACATTGTCTGACAAAAATCAGGCTTGGTCCCCCGGCATCTTTCCAGTCGGGCGGAATAAACCAAGCATGAGTTTTGCTGAGAAACGATCAAACGTTGAAGGGCTTCTGACGGATGCCTTGGCGTAGAGAGGCGATGAAGGACGTGGCAAGCTGCGATAAGAACCGGGGAGGCGCTAGCACCCTTTGATCCGGTTATTTCCGAATGGGGAAACCCACCTTTACAGTCTTCCAACTCTGCTCTTCGGGGCAGCGATTGGCGGATTGTTGAAAGGTATAATGAGCTGAATACATAGGCTTCATTAAGCGAACCCGGGGAACTGAAACATCTCAGTACCCGGAGGAAAGGACATCAACCGAGACTCCCGTAGTAGTGGCGAGCGAACCGGGACCAGGCCAGTGCTCTTGTGAAATAAAGACGAACGATCTGGAAAGGTCGGCCATAGTGGGTGAAAGCCCCGTAGTCATCAAACAGCAAGAGACTCGAGTAGGGCGGGACACGTGAAATCCTGTCTGAACATGGGGGGACCACCCTCCAAGCCTAAGTACTCCTCTACGACCGATAGTGAACAAGTACCGTGAGGGAAAGGTGAAAAGCACCCCGACAAGGGGAGTGAAACAGATCCTGAAATCGGAAGCCTACAAGCAGTCGGAGCCGCCAAGCGCGGTGACGGCGTACCTTTTGTATAATGGGTCAGCGACTTCATGTGTCGAGCAAGCTTAAGCCGTTAGGTGTAGGCGCAGCGAAAGCGAGTCTGAATAGGGCGCTAAGTTCGACGTATGACGACCCGAAACCAGGTGATCTATCCATGAGCAGGTTGAAGGTTAGGTAACACTAACTGGAGGACCGAACCCGTGAATGTTGAAAAATTCTGGGATGACTTGTGGATAGGGGTGAAAGGCCAATCAAACCTGGACATAGCTGGTTCTCCGCGAAATCTATTTAGGTAGAGCGTCCGACGAATTCCTTGGGGGGTAGAGCACTGGATGGTTGCGGGCTGCGCGAGCGGTACCAATACTAACCAAACTCCGAATACCCAAGAGAACTATCGGGCAGACACACGGCGGGTGCTAACGTCCGTCGTGAAAAGGGAAACAACCCTAACCATCATCTAAGGCCCCCAAGTCACGGCTAAGTGGGAAACGATGTGGGATTGCTTTGACAATCAGGAGGTTGGCTTAGAAGCAGCCATCCTTTAAAGAAAGCGTAACAGCTCACTGATCAAGCGATCCTGCGCGGAAAATGTAACGGGGCTCAAGCCGTGCGCCGAAGATATGGGTTTGCAGTTTACTGCAAGCGGTAGCGGAGCGTTCCGTAAGCCGGTGAAGGTCAGGCGTGAGCCTGGCTGGAGGTATCGGAAGTGAGAATGCTGACATGAGTAACGATAAGAGTGTGAGAGACACTCTCGCCGAAAGACCAAGGGTTCCTGCGTAAAGCTAATCTGCGCAGGGTTAGTCGGCCCCTAAGGCGAGGCTGAAAAGCGTAGTCGATGGGAAGCAGGTAAATATTCCTGCACCAGCTGGAAGTGACGGATGGCTTAACTCGTACCCACTTATTGGATTGTGTGTGCGGGGGCGTTGTCCCAGGAAATAACTCCAGCAGAGACCGTACCCGAAACCGACACAGGTGGTCAGGTAGAGCATACCAAGGCGTTTGAGAGAACTGTGCTGAAGGAACTCGGCAAATTGCACGCGTAACTTCGGAATAAGCGTGACTCACCTTGCGCAAGCAGGAATGAGTGGCACAAGCCAGGGGGTAGCGACTGTTTAGCAAAAACACAGGGCTCTGCGAAGCAGCAATGCGACGTATAGGGTCTGACGCCTGCCCGGTGCCTGAAGGTTAAAGGGAGGAGTGAAAGCTCCGAACTGAAGCCCAGGTAAACGGCGGCCGTAACTATAACGGTCCTAAGGTAGCGAAATTCCTTGTCGGGTAAGTTCCGACCTGCACGAATGGCGTAACGACTTCCCCACTGTCTCCAGCACAGGCTCAGTGAAATTGAATTCCCCGTGAAGATGCGGGGTTCCCGCGGTCAGACGGAAAGACCCTATGAACCTTTACTATAGCTTCGCCTTGGCGTTAGCGACCGTATGTGTAGGATAGGTGGGAGACTATGAAACCGGGGCGCCAGCTCTGGTGGAGTCGTCCTTGAAATACCACCCTTACTGTCGTTGACGTCTAACCGAGGGCCGTTATCCGGTCCCGGGACATGGCGTGGTGGGTAGTTTGACTGGGGCGGTCGCCTCCCAAAGTGTAACGGAGGCGCGCGATGGTGAGCTCAGAGCGGTCGGAAATCGCTCGTCGAGTGCAATGGCATAAGCTCGCCTGACTGCGAGACTGACAAGTCGAGCAGAGACGAAAGTCGGCCATAGTGATCCGGTGGTCCCGAGTGGAAGGGCCATCGCTCAACGGATAAAAGGTACTCTAGGGATAACAGGCTGATTTTGCCCAAGAGTCCATATCGACGGCAAAGTTTGGCACCTCGATGTCGGCTCATCACATCCTGGGGCTGGAGCAGGTCCCAAGGGTATGGCTGTTCGCCATTTAAAGTGGTACGTGAGCTGGGTTCAGAACGTCGTGAGACAGTTTGGTCCCTATCTGCCGTGGGTGTTCGAAGCTTGAGAGGATCTGTCCCTAGTACGAGAGGACCGGGATGGACATACCTCTGGTGTACCTGTCATGGCGCCAGCTGTGCAGCAGGGTAGCTAAGTATGGAATAGATAACCGCTGAAAGCATCTAAGCGGGAAACTAACCTCAAAACAAGGCTTCGCTGAGGATCGTGGAAGACTACCACGTTGATAGGCCAGGTGTGGAAGTGGGGCGACCCATGAAGCTTACTGGTACTAATAATCCGATCGGTTTGATCGTTTCTCAGCAAAACTCATTCGATGATGACCTCCGAAAGGTCATCTCAGACAATGTCTTCTTCATCCTTGTTCAAGCTGACGCCCTAGCGCGACTTGAGCTCGGATTTGCAATCCTTCTGTCCCCCTGGTTGACCCGGTGGCTATGTCGGAGGTTCCCCACCCGATCCCATCCCGAACTCGGTCGTTAAGCCCTCCAGAGCCAATGGTACTTCGTCTCAAGGCGCGGGAGAGTAGGTCGCCGCCGGGTCTACCAGGCGGACAGAACGATTGCGCAAAGGCCAAACGGCCCTTCTCGAACACACTCTTCCTTACCGAAAACCCGTTTGACGCGGGATGGAGCAGCCCGGTAGCTCGTCAGGCTCATAACCTGAAGGTCGTAGGTTCAAATCCTACTCCCGCACCCAAAGATAACGACACCCTCGTCGCGTAAGCGCCGGGGGTGTTGTGGTTTAGGGGCCGAGGCTTGTCGTGCAGCCAAGCCATGGTTGCGACGAGCACGTCGTGCAGGGGAGGCTCTCGCCATGCTGATCGCCGAGCTTCAGCACTGCCTTTTCGATCAAGGGTCGAAGAGCCGTGGCGGCGTCATCGCGCTTCGAGGCTGAAGTCAAGGTTTCGGCCGGACGCGTGACCTTCTTGGGATGGGTCTCGGTTACATTGGCGTGCAGTCTACGCGCGAAGTGGTCGTGTCCGCCTGCTGGGCCCGCAAGATGGCGCCGCGGTCGTGGAAGTCATGGAGGCGCCGGTGTCCGCATTCAGTCCCAGATGACTTCGGGAAAGCCGTCGGATCACCCGCGCGACCTTCGCCGGGCTCGCCTTATCGGCGGCGCTGGTGGCGAGGTGATCGTGATCAAGTCGGGCGGTCTCTGCGCCGAACGCGCGGACGGCTTCTGCGGCCGCCCCTGGCGCCATCCGCTTGCCGCGGAGCCCGTCAAGCATGCGCTGCTCGATCTTGGTGCGGATAACGGTAGCGGCCATTTCCATCGCAAGTTCGACTGCTGCTAGAGGCCCAAGAGAGCGAGAGGCGCACAAGACGTCTCTGCTTTCGAATCTGCTTTCGAAACAAAAAACCTGCCCACGCTGAAGGCGTGGACAGGTCCTAGGCCTGGCGATCAGTTTCCTAAAAATCAGAACCTGTAGGCCACCCCGACACGCAGGTTGCGGCCGGCAAGGGGGGCGATGTCCTTGAGGAAGGAGGCGTGTTCGCGGGCCTCCTCGTTGGTCAGGTTGCGCGCCTCGGCGAAGACGGTGACGTTCTGCTGGGTGAAGGGGCGCACGGCCATGGATGCGTTGACCAGGGTATAATCGTCGGTCGGCAGTTCGAACGCATTGGCGACGCGATCCTGCTGGCCCACGTGCCGCACTTCGGCGCTGGCGTCGAAGCGGGCCGAGGTCCAGGCCAGCCGGCCGGTGACGGAGTAGGGCGGAATGCGCGCCGCCGGACCGAAATCAGTCTGGGCGTGAACGTAGTCGGCGGACCCTTCAAGCGACAGCTTGCGATCGCCATCCTGCCACAGGGCGTAGGCGCCCTCCAGCTCGAACCCGTAGAACTTCGCGCCGGTCTGGACGAAGCGATAGACGGGGAAGGTCTCGTTCTCTTCCTCGAACAGGAACAGCTCGCCTGTCGGCCGCTCGTCGATGAAGCCGTCGTACCAGGAATGATAGACGTGCAGATCGCCCGTGAACCGGCCGTGATCATAGTGGGCGGTCCCCTCCAGCGTGGTGACCTTTTCGCTGTTCAGGTTCAGGTCGCCCGTCTCATAGGCGGCGGTGGCGATGTGAACGCCATCGGCGAACAGTTCGACCTCGCTCGGCGCGCGTTCGTTGTGGGCCAGGCTGAGACCCAGGAACAGGCCGGGCGCGGGGCGCAGGAAGGCGGCGGCGGAGGCGGACCAGTTGTCGAAGGTGCGGTTCACCTCGCTGGTTTCGCCGATGGGCGTGCCCGACAACTCTCGCCGGTCATAGCGCAGACCGCCTTCGAAACCGTGATTGCCCAGATCCAGTCGCTGCACGGTATAGACGCCGACCTCGTCGATATCGACGGTGGGCACGAAGGCTTCCTCGCCGATGGCCTGGAAGTTCCGCGACAGGGCCTGGACGCCCGAGGCGCCGTTCCAGCCGCCGCGTTGCCGCTGAACCAGGTCGGCGCGCGCCTCCCAGCCGTCGGAGTTGAACACCGTGCCTGGCTCGTCCACATCCTCGAACTCGGTGTGGGTGTAGTCGGCATGGCCGTAAGAGCCACGCAGGGCCGAGAAGGGGCCGTCGTCGAACCGATACTCGCCGCGAGCATCCCAGCGCTTCTGATGCAGCTTGATGAAGACGGATTCCTCGGCGACCGTGCCGTATTCGCTTTCGGTGTCCTTGTAGGAGACGCCGGCGAAGCCCTTGTCGCCGATGTAGGATCCGCCGACGCCCCAGGTCTGCAGGTCGGTATAGCTGTTGGGCTGTTTGTCGCCGTCGCCGCGCGCGATCCCTTCTGCGGCGGCGCGCCGGGCGGAGATGGCCGGGGCGGGGATGTCGTAATCGTCGGTCTTGCGCTTCACCCCATCGATGTTGAAGGCGAAGTTGCCTGAACCGACGGTGACGCGGCCGAAGGCGCTGCGGCCGTCGTCGACGCTGGACGCCTGGGCCGAGACCACGCCCTCGACGCCGCCCTCGGGGATGGCGGTGGGGATGCGGTCGTCCAGCACATTGACCACGCCGCCGATGGCCGAGCCGCCATAGACCAAGGTGGCGGGGCCGCGGATGATCTCGATACGGTTGGCCTCGGCGGGATCGGCCGCCACGGCGTGGTCGGGCGACACCGAACTGGCGTCGATCAGGCCGATGCCATTGGTCAGCACCTGGACGCGCGGCCCGCTCAGACCCCGGATGACCGGACGGCTGGCGCCCGGCGCAAAGTCGGTGGAGCGGACGCCAGGACGGCCGTTCAGCAGGTCGCCCAGGGATGCGGCCGGCGCGGTGGCCAGGGTCTGCTCGTCCACCACGTCCGTGGCGATGACCGCCGCCCGCTGGCTGACGCCATAAGGGACGCCCGTGACGATGACGTCGTCGACCGTGGTCGGCGTATTGGCGGTCGATTGCGCGGCGGCGGCGCCGGCCAGCACGGTGGAGCCGACCGCAGCCAGAAGCAGCGAGCGCAAGGCGGGGGAGGAACGCATGACGGGGACCTTCAAGGGAGGAAGGGAGTTTGTTATGAGATAACGTCACATCCGGTCAAGCCGGTCATGATTTTCCCCAATCCCGTGCGATGAAAAAACATGGAGAGCGCAGGTCATGGCCTGCATGCGTTTGAGACAAGGAAGGTGGCGCACCCGACAGGATTCGAACCTGTGACCTCTGCCTTCGGAGGGCAGCACTCTATCCAGCTGAGCTACGGGTGCGTGCGCGGCGTGACGCCGGAAAGGGCCGCTTACAGCATGGCGCGGGCGGCCTCAATCCTGAATACGCGTCCGGCGGGCTTATTGCGCCGTCATGCCGCCGTCGATCTTGAACTCGGAGCCGGTGACGAACTTGGATTCGTCCGACGCCAAGTAGAGGACGCAGTAGGCGACGTCGTCGGGTTCGCCGATCCGTTTCAGTGGAATGCCGCGCGCCAGCCGTTCGTGGGCCTTGTCCTGATCGCCGCCGGCCATGGCGATGAAGGGGTCCAGGATCGGGGTCTTGATGAAGACCGGGTGGACCGAGTTGCAGCGCACGTTCCAGTCGGCCTTGGCCGCCTCCAGCGCCAGGGTCTTGGTGTACATCCAGACAGCGGCCTTGGTGGCGTTGTAGGCGCCCATGCCGGGGGCGGCGGCCAGGCCGGCGATGGAGGAGATGTTGATGATGGAAGCGGGGGCGGAGGCGCGCAGATGCGGCATGGCGTGTTTGGCGCCCAGCATGATCGAGCGCAGATTGATCTCGTACTGACGTCGCCAGTTCTCGACCGTGTCCTGTTCGACGAAGGCCAGCGGGCCGCCGACGCCGGCGTTGTTGACCAGGACCGACAAGCCGCCGAGGTCGGCGACGGCGGCGGTGATGACCCGTTCCCACTCGGCCTCGCTGGCCACATCGTGAGCATAGGCGAAGGCCGCTCCGGCGATTTCTGCATTGATCCGCGCGGCCAGGGCCTCGGCGCGGGGGCCGTCGATGTCGGTCACGGCGACGCGCGCGCCCTCTCGGGCCATCATCAGGGCCATGGCCTCGCCCAGACCGCCGGCGGCGCCGGTGATCAGGACGGTCTTGCCGGCGACGCGGCCGGGGCGATGCGCGCTCACGACCGCACCCCCATGCCGGCGGCTGCGGCGTCGATGAAGCGGGCCAAGGTCACGTCGCGGTCGGTGACGCCGTCTGCGTCGTGGGTGGTCAGCAGGATGTCGACGCGATTGTAGACATTGGACCATTCGGGGTGATGGTCCATCCTGTCCGCCATCAACGCCACGCGCGCCATGAAGCCGAATGCGGCGTTGAAATCGTCGAAGGCGAGGCTGCGCCGAATGGCCTGGCGATCCCCGTCCGCCGCGCGCCAGGCGGGCAGACCAGGCAGGATTTCCCCAACGTCAAGGCGGGTGTCGGTCATCGCGTTTCCTCTTTTTCTTTGGCGTAAGGCGCCCGCGGCCGGGCGGCAAGCGCCGGGAACATCTGGTCAAGCTTGGGCGTTAGGTTCCCGGTTCAGGCGACAGGGAGACGACGATGGACAATCTGTGGATCGCCGCCCTGAACGCGGCCGACCGCAAGCGGATCGAACCCCATCTGAAGCAGGGCGAGATCACGCGCGGCCAGATGCTGTATGACGCCGGCGAGGCCGTCGACCGGGTGTGGTTCCCGATCAAGGGCGTGGTGTCGCTGATGACCGTTCTGCCCGACGACAAGATGGTGGAGACGGCCGCCATCGGCCGTGAAGGTCTGGTCGGCGTGACATGCGGCCCCTTCAACGCCCGCGCCGCCAGCCGCGCCATCTCCCAGCGCGACGGCCTGGCCGCCTATTGTTCGTCCGAGGTGTTCGGCGAGGCGCTGGACAAGAGCGAAAGCCTGCGTCTGGCCCTGTCGCGGTTCACCGAGGGGCTGATGGCCCAGGTCCAGCAGGCGGCGGCCTGCAACGCCCAGCACCGGCTGGACGAGCGGCTGGCGCGCTGGCTGCTGACGCTGCACGACCGGGCCGAGGACGACCGTTTCGACCTGACCCAGGCCGATATCGCCGGAATGCTGGGCGTGCGGCGCGCCACCGTGTCCGAGGTCGGTTCGGTGCTGGAGGCCAAGTCGCTGATCCAGCGCGGACGGGGCTGGGTCAAGGTTCTGGATCGCGATGGGTTGGAGGCCGCCTCGTGCGGTTGCTACGGCCTGATGCGCGACGTGATGAAGGATCTGGAGCTGCCTCAGCCGGAAGCCGCCTGATCGCCCGTCTGATCGGGTGACGGCGGCGCGGCGACGCGCTAGACGATGCGCATGACCGACGCCTCCTCCCACGGCCCGCATTCGCAGGGTGATCGTTCCTCCTTCGGCTTTCGCGACGTGGATGCGCGCGAAAAGGTGAAGATGGTGCGCGGGGTCTTCGATTCCGTCGCCTCAAACTACGATGTGATGAACGACCTGATGAGCGTGGGCGTCCACCGCATCTGGAAGGACATCGCCGCCGCCAAGCTGAACCCCCGTCCCGGCGAGACCATTCTGGACGTGGCGGGCGGCACCGGCGACATGGCCCGTCGCTACTCGAAGATGGCCCGCGCGGCCCAGGAGCGGCGCGGCGGCGAGGACGCCAATGTCATCGTGCTGGACTACAACGCCGAGATGATCCTGGCCGGGGTCCACAAGGGCGGCGAGCCGGAGATGAGCTGGTCGGTCGGGGACGCGATGAACCTGCCGCTGCCGGACGCTTCGGTGGACGCCTATTCGATCAGCTTCGGCATCCGCAACGTGGCCCATATCGACAAGGCTCTGGCCGAGGCGCGGCGCGTGTTGAGGCCGGGGGGGCGGTTCCTGTGCCTTGAGTTTTCGCGCCCCACGACCACGCCGATCCGCAAGGTCTATGACGCCTGGTCCTTCCACGCCATTCCGCGCATCGGCGGCTGGGTGGCCAAGGATCGTGACAGCTATCAGTATCTGGTCGAGAGCATCCGCCGCTTCCCCGACCAGCAGGCGTTCAAGGGCCTGATCGAGGACGCGGGCTTCCGCCGCGTGTCCGTGACCAATCTGTCGGGCGGAATCGCCGCCATCCACCACGGGTGGGCGATCTGACCGGCCGCATCTATCGCACGGCCCCGCCGCCGCCCGCGACCGTGGCGGTGCAGAACCCGGTCGCCGCCTTCCTGCGGCTGATGGGGTGGCTGTGGGTGCTGGCGCGCCACGACGCCCTGGTCCCGCGCGAAGTCACGCCCTTGCTGCCCGCCTGGACGCGGCCGTTCGCGCGGTTCTTGCAGATGTTTTCCGGCCGCGCCGGACGTCAGGGGCGGCCGGGCCAGAGGCTGGGCAAGGCGTTCGAGCATCTGGGACCGGTGGCGATCAAACTGGGTCAGGTTCTGGCCACGCGCGCGGACATCTTCGGGCTGGAGTTCGCGCGCGACCTGGGGCGTCTGAAGGACGCCCTGCCCCCCTTCCCGGAAGCCGAAGCCCGCCGCGAGATCGAGAAGTCACTAGGTCGGCCGGTCGAAAGCCTGTTCACCGACCTGGGGCCGGCGGTCGCCGCCGCCTCCCTGGCCCAGGCGCACCGCGCCACCCTGGCCGACGGGCGAGCCGTCGCGGTCAAGGTGCTGCGGCCGGGGGTGGAGCGCCGCGTCGCCAATGGGCTGGATTCCATGCGGCTGGCCGCGCGGCTGGTCTGGCGGCTGGTTCCGATGGCGCGCCGGCTGGAGCCGTCCGCCTTTGTCGAGACCATCGCCAACTCGCTGGACCTGGAGCTGGACATGCGGCTGGAGGCCGCCGCCGCCAGCGAGATGGCCGAGGTCATGGCCAAGGACGGGTATATGTCGGCCCCCGCCGTGATCTGGGACGGGGTGGGCAAGCGGGTGCTGACGCTGGAATGGGCGCAAGGCGTGCCCATGACCGACCCTGCCCTGATGGACCTGCCCGGCATCGACAAAGATCAGTTGGCCGACAATGTGGTGCGCGCCTTCCTGGTCCAAGCCTTGGACCACGGCGCCTTCCACGCCGACCTGCACGAGGGCAATCTGTTCGCCAGCGCGCCGGCCCACCTGACGGCCATCGACTTCGGCATTGTCGGGCGGTTGGGACCGGCGGAGCGACGCTATCTGGCGGAAATCCTGTGGGGCTTCATCAGCCGCGACTACGACCGCATCGCCCGCGTCCATTTCGAGGCCGGATACGTTCCCGCCCATCATTCGGTCGAGACCTTCGCCCAGGCCCTGCGCGCGGTGGGCGAGCCGGTGATCGGCCGCGCCGCCAGCCAGGTGTCGATGGGTCGCCTGCTGGGCCAGTTGTTCGAGATCACCGCCCTGTTTGACATGAGCCTGCGGCCTGAACTGATCCTGCTGCAGAAGACCATGGTCTCGGTCGAAGGGGTGGCGCGCCGCCTGCAACCCGACCACGACCTGTGGAAGGCGGCCCAGCCGGTGGTCGAGCGCTGGATCCGACGCGAACTGGGCCCCCAAGCTCAGGCTCGCGACGCCCTGGACGACATGATCGCGGCGGCGCGCGCCATCTCGCGCCTGGTGCAGGAGCCGCCGCGTCCGACCACGGTGGTCATGGAAAAGTCGGGAACTCCGGCTTGGCTGACGGCTTCCGTCACCGTCGCGGTCATCGCGGCCCTGACGGCTTTGGGCCTTTCGCTCTGGCCCTATCTGACCTGACCGGAGCCCTTATCATGACGACGATCCTGACCAAGACCCTGCTGGGCGCCGCCCTGATCCTGACGCCCGCGCCGGCCCTGGCCCAGGCGGCCGCGGCCTCGGTGCCGAACGCCTTCGACCGCCCCGCCCAAACCCAATCCCAGCCGCAGGTCGCCCCCGCGCGCCCGGCGCAGGCTGCGCCGCCGGCGACTTCGGCGACATCGGCCGCCGCGCCGGACATCGCCCGGGCCGAAGAGGCGCTTCGCGGCGTGATCGCCGACGTCCAGGGCGCCGGTTTCGACTATTCCGACTTCACGCCCAATCTGGCGGCCCAAATCCGCCAGCAGGCCGAACAGGTAAGCTCGCTGATCAAGAGCTTCGGCGCGGTGAAGACGGTCGAATACGAACGTCAGGAAGGCGAGGCCCAGAAGTTCAAGGTCACCTTCGACAATCAGGCGACCGAATGGGTGATCGGCTTCGATGCCGACGACAAGATCGCCGCCCTGCTGTTCCGCCCGGCCGAAAGCTGATCCCTCAGGCCTCCGTCGCGGGCGGCGCGTCGTCGTCCGGGATGGGGCCGGTCTGGTGGTACAGGCGCGCCGCCGCGTAGCAGGGCGCCACTGTGCAGGTCTTCATGATCACGCGCGCGGTGTAGGTTCCGTCGGCGGCCGGTCGGATGTTTATGACGGGCGCCGAGTCCGGCAGGGTGTCGCGTTCGACTATCTTGCCGGCCGGATCGACCAGTTCCATGTCCAGGTCCGAGCATTCGGAATCGCATTCGGCGATGATGCGATAGGTCTCGCCGCGTTTGAGGGGCACGGCCCAGGGGTGAACCTGGGTGGGCTGGAGGGCGACCACGATGTCCTGCACGCCCGGCATGGGCGAAAACCCCTTGGCCAGTTCCTTGGCGGCGTCATCCAGATAGTTGCCGGCCACTTCCTCGATCTGCCGCCGATCCTTTTCTGAAAGCGAGACCTGGGGCGTGGCGGCGATGACGGCCTTGTCCTGTTCGGACTGGGCCGGCGCAGGCGCCGGAGCCGCCGGGGCGGGCTCGGCGTCGTCCTTCTTGCGGATTTCGTACTGGCCGCAGGCGCCGAGCGTCCCGGCAACCGCCAGCCCCATCGTCATCGCCCGAAATCGCTGCATCCGCGCCTCTTCCAACCGTTGCCGTAAGGGGTGAACGATAACGCACCGAAGATGTTCCGCGCGCGTCAGTCGTCGTGGCTGGGCCTTCCCCGGCCGGACTTGATGGCGCCGCGGCTGGTCTTGGCCTTCAACCGTCGCTCCTTGGACGCCTTGGTGGGGCGGGTCGGCACGCGAAAGACCGGACGGACCGAGGCGGCGTCCACCATCTCCTGAAGCCGGGCCATGGCGTCGGCGCGGTTGCGCTCCTGGGTGCGGAACCGCACGGCGTTGATCAGGATCACGCCCTCCTGCGTCAGGCGACTGCCCGCCAGCTTCATCAGACGCGTCTTGACCGGCTCGGTCAGGGAGGGCGAGTTTCTGACGTCGAACCGCATCTGGACGGCGGTGGCCACCTTGTTGACGTTCTGCCCCCCCGGACCCCCGGCGCGGTAGAAGTGAAACTCCAGCTCGTCCTCGGGGATGACGGTGGTCATGGGGCGGCCTTGCGCGCCTTGACCACGGCCTGATCCAGCGCCTGAAGGAAACGCGAACGGTCGGCGGCCGAGAAGGGCGGCGGGCCGGACGTCGCCACCCCCATCGACCGCAGATGCTCGCCCACCATCCGCCCAGCCAGGGCCGAGCCGATCGAATCGGGGGTGAAGGGCTGGCCGTTGGATTTCAGCGCCTGGGTGCCTGACTTCAGGCAGCGGTCGGCCAGAGGGATATCGGCGGTGATCACCACATCGCCCACGGTCGCCCGTTCGGCGATCCAGTCGTCGGCGATGTCCGGGCCGGCGTCCACCACCACCTGTTCGATCAGCGCCTCGCGCGGGACCTGCATCCAGGTGTTGGAGACGACATAGGTCTTCAGCCCATAGCGGCGGGCGACGCGATAGACTTCCTCCTTCACGGGACAGGCGTCGGCGTCGATGTAGAGCGTCGTGGGCATGTCGAACGACCTAGCGCGGACTGGGATGGGCGTCACCTGTCCGGCGCATCTTCCCAAGCCCACTCCCACGCCGTCATCCCTGGGACAAGCCTTGGGATGACGGGACGGGAATACATAAAGGGCGGGACCGAAGTCCCGCCTTTTGGTTTCGACCAAGGACGCCCTTAGTTCCGATAGGCCGGCGGCATCGGCGTCTGTTGGCGATAGCGGTCGCGCAGCAACAGCGGGCGGCTGGTCAGCGGTTGTTCGACGCCGTTGACGAAGATGGCCGAGGGCTGGCTCAGCGGCTCCAGCGGATCGCCGGACCAGACCACCACGTCGCCGGCGGCGCCTGGCGCGATCTGGCCGAACTGTCCCGCCATGCCGAAGATCCTGGCGGGATTGACCGTCAGGGCGGCGATGGCGGCCTGATAGGGCAGTCCGTGCGACACCGCATTGCCGGCGTTGTAGCGGGCGTCGCGGGCGCGGTGGGTCGAGCCTTCGTTACCCTTGATGGCGATCAGCACGCCGGCCGCGTTCAGGGCCGCTGCATTCTCCATCCGCGCGGCCCGCATCTCGAAATCGGAGGGCAGGTTGTCGATGGGGTTCAGCAGCACCGGCACGCCGGCCGAGGCGATGTCGCCCGCCACCAGCCAGCCTTCCTCGGCGCCGTCCAGGATCAGCCTGATCCCCTCTTCTCGCGCCAGCCGCAACACCTGCTGGATGTCGGATGCGCGGTGCACGGTGACGATCAGCGGCAGGGTCCCGTTGGCCACCGGGATCAGGGCCTCCAGGTCCGCGCGCGACAGGCTGAGATTGCGCAGGGCCGCCCGGTCGTAGGCGGACTTGTTGCGGGCGTAGAGGCGCACCTCGGCCATCGTCTCCTTGAACAGGACGAACTGGGCGCCGCGCGCGCCGCCGGCGACCGCCGCCCCCGCTTCGCCGAACGGGGCGACCATGGCCACGCGCGGCTTGACTAGGATGTCGGCCCCGCCGCCGGCCAGATTGGGGCCCAGGTTGATGATGGCGGCCTGGCCGGCGAACAGGCCAGGCGTCTGATAGCCGCCGTCGCCGGCGCCGGCCGTCTCGTCCTCATGCACATGACCACCCGAAGAGCCGGGATGCTGGGGCACGACGACGGCGCGGGTGATGCCGCCCAACCGCGCGACCGGCAGGGTGAAGGACCAGGGGTCCAGCCCATAGGAGATGTCGAAGGCGGCGCTGAGCGTATTGGCGCTGTTTCTCAGTTCGTTGGTGCCGCGCACCGATCCGACCTCTGTGCCCGCAAGGCCCGAATCCACGGCCACGAATCCGGGCGCCACGGTCTTGCCGGCCGCGTCGATGACGCGGGCGCCCGATGGGGCGGCGCCGGTGCCGACCGAGACGATCTTGCCGTCGCGCAGGACGACCGTGCCGCTTTCGATCACCGAGGTCCCGGTCAGGATGCGGCCGCCGACGATGGCCACGGTTTCCTGGGCGAAGGCGGGCGCGGCGAGCGCCAGGGCCGCTGCGGCGCCGGCGAGAATGGACGAGAGACGCATCAGCGGGCTCCTTCCCTGACGTTGGCGGCGGTCAGACCGTAGCCGGGCTGGCCCAGTTCGAAGTCGCTGGTCGGCTGATAGGCGGGGTTGGAACGGTCGAAGGTCAGGGCGCCGTCGATGAAGACCTGATCGGCGCGGGCGTAGATGGAGAAGGGATCTGCGCTCCAGATCACCACATCGGCGCGCAGGCCCGGCGTCAGCGACCCGGTCTGATCGGCGATGCCAATGGCCTTGGCGGCGTTGGAGGTGAACCAGCCGATGGCGTGTTCTTCAGAAATGTTCAGCCCGGCGCGGCGGCCTGCCGAAAGGGCGGCGGCGGCCTCCTGGTTCAGGCGCTGGGTCAGCAGGGCGTCGTCGGAGTGGATGACGGCGCACGATCCGGGTTGAGCGTCGACCAGGGCGGCGTTCTCCTCGATGGCGTCCAGCGCCTCCATCTTGAAGCCCCACCAGCCGGTCCACATGGCTGCGCATATGCCGTTCTGGGCCAGTTGCGGCGCCAGTTTGTAGGCCTCGGTGGCGTGGTGGAAGGTGGCGATGCGGTAGCCGAACTCCTTGGCCATATCCATCATCAGCGCCATCTCGTCGGCGCGGTAACAGTGGTTCTGGATCAGGACCGAGCCGTCCAGAACGCCCGCCAGGGTCTCGTTCTGCAGATTGCGGGTCGGGGCCGTTCCCTCGCCGGTCTCATGCCACTTGTCCCACTTGGCCTTGTATTCGCGCGCCGCGATGAAGGCGGCGCGATAGCCGGCCATATTGCCCATGCCGGTCGCGGGGCTCTGGTTCCTGCCGCCATAGACGCGCGACGGGTTCTCGCCGCAGGCCATCTTGACCGTATAGGGGGCGGCCGGGAACTTCATGCCCTGCATGGTGACTGAGGGCACGTTGCGGATGGTCACGCCGCGCCCGCCGAACAGATTGGCCGAGCCGGGCAGGATGTGCATCGTCGTCACGCCCCCGGCGCGGGCGGTGTTGAAGCCGGGATCCTGGGGCCAGAGGGAGTGCTCAGCCCAGACCTGGGCGGTGTTCGGACTGGTCGCCTCGTTGCCGTCGCTCATGCCCTGAACGCCGGGCGAGGGGTAGACCCCCAGGTGGCTGTGCACGTCGATGACGCCGGGGGTGACGTATCGGCCGCGCGCGTCCACGACCTTGTATCCCGCAGGGATGGGGGTAGAGGCGTCGCCGACGGCGGCGATCCTGCCGTCCGTGACCACGACCACGCCGTTGTCGATCTTGCGGTCCGTGCCGGTCAGGACGGTGGCGCCGACCACGGCGAAGTTTTCGCGCGGCAGGGGCCGATAGGTCGAGGGGTAGGGATCCAACGTCGTCGCGGGGTCCAGACCCGCATCCAGGGTGCGATCCCGCGCGGGCTTGGCGGCCGCGTTCTGGTCCGAGGGCCGGCCCGTGGTCGCGCAGGCCGACAGGCCCAGCACCGCGCACGTTATGGCCGCGAGGCTGGCGCCCCGCAGATGATGTCCGATCATCGTTTCCCCTTTTCCCGATGACGCGACAGCCCGACGCGTCTTGCGGCCGTCATAGAAGGGTGTTCGGCCCGCACCGTCAAAAGGTTTTCCGCCTTCGCCGGACGGCTCGCCTAGACGCTTGACGCCGCGACGGCTAACGGCAGGCGCATGAGCGCCGACCTGCCCCCCGAAGACGACAATCCGCATCTGGACCGCCCGCTGCGGTCGTTCGGCCGCATCAAGGCCCGCCCGATCAAGCCGCGTCAGGCGGCGCTGATGGAGACCCTGCTGCCCGCGATCGCCGTACCCGATCCCAAGGCTGGGCCGCTGGACCCCAAGACGATGATGCCCGAGGCGACCGAGGTCTGGCTGGAGATCGGCTTCGGCGGCGGCGAGCATATGGCCGCCCAGGCAGCGACGCGGCCCGACGCCCTGGTCATCGGCTGCGAACCCTTCCTGAACGGCGTGGCCTCGGCTCTGCGGCACGTCGAGGAAGGCGGACTGAAGAATGTCCGCATCCACGCCGACGATGCGCGCGACGTGGTGGACGCCCTGCCGGACGCCTCGGTGGATCGGGTGCTGATCCTGTTCCCCGACCCCTGGCACAAGGCGCGCCACAACAAGCGCCGTCTGTTGCAGGATGAGACCGCCCAGGCCTTCGCCCGCATCCTGAAGCCCGGCGGAACTGTGCGTTTCGTCACCGACTGGCTGGATTACGCCGAATGGGCGCTTGAGCGGTTGGAACGCACGCCCGGCCTGGATCGGATCGGCCCGGCCGACCAGGACTGGTTCGTCCCGCCCACGGATCACGTCGTGACCCGCTATGAAGAAAAGAGGTTGGGCGACACCACGCCGGTCTTCCTTGAGTATCGGCGCGTGTGATCTCCGTCACGATTGACGGACGGCCGTCAGGGCGGACAAGTATCGCCGGTTGAACCGATCAGGGCGTTCAGGAGGGCCGACATGAAGTGGTCTGGCGGTGGGATCCGTCTGTCCGGCCTTTGTCTCAGCGCTTTGTGCGCCCCGGGTCTGTCCCTGATCCTTGTTCTGGTCTGGGCGCTGGCGGGCGCGCTTTTCGATACTGCGTCGCCTGCGAATGAAATCACGGCGTCATTGGGGTTTGCAATCCAGACCCTGGTGGCCCTGGCGGCGCTGATCGCCATGGTGACCCTATGGGGTCTGATCCCATCGTGCCTGTTCGGTGCGATGGGATGCTGGCTGGCCGAGCGCACGCTGCGGTCGGGCGGATGGTGGATGTGGGGTCTGGCCGGTCTGCTCACGGCAGGCGCCTATGTGGTGACGGCCGTCGTCTGCAGTCGTCTGTCTGGCGTTTTCAGCTTCCTGTTTTCACCCTGGCTGTTTCTGATGGAGCAGGGGCGGGCGTATGACGAGGCCCCCGGCTGGCCTTGGGATCCGACACTGGGCGGCGTCGTGGCGGCTATTCTGGCGGCGGGTTTCCTCGCGGGATCCCTCTATTTTCGCCTCAGGCACGGAGGGCGCCCGTCAAAGAGGGCTGACAAGCGCGCTTGAAACCCCTATATGCCCCCTCACATCGTTAGACCGGCGTCCAACGGCGTCGTTCCAAGCGGCGGCCCGGACGGACCGCCGCTTTTGTTTTGGATATTCGACGCTTGCGCGCAAAAACCGCCCAGGACCGCCAACTGCTTGAGCTGATCGACCCCATCGCGGAGTCGCTTGGCCTTGACGTCGTGCGCATCCGCCTGATGTCCGGCGCCAAGCGCCAGCGCCTGCAGATCATGGCCGAGCGTCCGACGGATCACGACATTTCCGTCGAACAATGCGCCAAGCTGAGCCGCGCTGTGTCGGAGGTGTTCGACGCCTCTGATCCCATCCCCGGCGAATATCTGCTGGAGGTGTCGTCGCCCGGCATCGACCGCCCGCTGACCCGTCCCGTCGACTTCGAACTGTTCGAAGGCGAGGAGGCGCGTCTGGAGACCGACCGCATGATCGAGGGCCGCAAGCGGTTCAAGGGCGTGCTGGCCGGGTTTGAGGACGGCAACGTCCTGATCGACTTGGACGGCGAGGAAGACACCGCCCTGATCCCGTTCGACTGGGTCAGCGACGCCAAACTGGTTCTGACCGACGCCCTGATGAAACGGGGCGCCGCCATTCGCGCCGCACGCGGCGAACCTGAAGACGACGGCCTGCCCCAAGATGCGTCTCTGGGCGACGCCGTCGAAGCAACAACCGACACCACGACCCCTTCTGAGGACAACGCCTGATGGCCGTCACCGGTATTTCCGCCAACCGCCTCGAACTGCTGCAGATCGCGGATGCGGTCGCGCGCGAGAAGAACATCGACCGTGAAATCGTCATCGAGGCGATCGAGGAGGCGATCCAGAAGGGCGCCAAGTCGCGTTACGGCGCCCACCACGACATCCGCGCCAAGATCGACCACAAGACCGGCGAACTGTCGCTGACGCGCCACGTCACCATCGTCGCCGACGACTGGATGCCGGAAGACGAACTGGAAGAGTTCAACGACAGCGCCATGGTGCGTCTGCGCGACGCCCAGAAGCGCGACCCCGAAGCCGAGGTCGGCAAGGAATACGTCGAACACCTGCCGCCGTTCGAGTTCGGCCGCGTCCAGACCCAGATGGCCCGCCAGGTCGTGACCGGAAAGGTCCGCGAGGCCGAGCGCGCCAACCAGTACGAAGAGTTCAAGGACCGCGTCGGCGAAATCGTCAACGGCACGGTCAAGCGCGTCGAATACGGCAACACCATCGTCGACCTGGGCCGGGGCGAGGGCGTCATGCGCCGCGACCAGTCCATTCCGCGCGAAGTGTTCAACATCGGCGACCGCATCCGCACCTACATCTACGACGTCCGGCCTGAGGCCAAGGGTCCGCAGGTGATGCTGTCGCGCGCCCATCCGGGCTTCATGGCCAAGCTGTTCGCCCAGGAAGTGCCGGAGGTTTACGACGGCGTGATCGAGATCCGCGCCGCCGCACGTGACAGCGGCTCGCGCGCCAAGATGGCCGTCCTGTCCAACGACAGCTCCATCGACCCGGTCGGCGCCTGCGTCGGCATGCGCGGCTCGCGCGTTCAGGCGGTGGTCGCCGAACTGCAGGGCGAGAAGATCGACATCATCCAGTGGAACCCGGACGAGCCGACCTTCATCGTCAACGCCCTGGCCCCGGCCGAAGTCTCCAAGGTCGTGCTGGACGAAGAAGCCGGCCGCGTGGAAGTGGTCGTGCCGGATGAGCAGCTGTCGCTGGCCATCGGTCGTCGCGGCCAGAACGTCCGTCTGGCCTCGCAGCTGACCGGCTGGCAGATCGACATCATCACCGAAAGCCAGGATTCCGAGCGTCGCCAGCGTGAGTTCGCCGAGCGCACCGCCCTGTTCCAGGAAGCTCTGGACGTGGACGAGGTCATCGCCCAGCTGCTGGTCACCGAAGGCTTCGCCACGGTCGAAGACCTGGCCTATGTCGACGCCTATGAAGTCTCCGAGATCGAAGGCTTCGACGAGGAGACCGCGGAGGAGTTGCAGACCCGCGCCCGCGAATTCCTGGACAAGAAGGCAGCCGAGCTGGACGCCAAGCGCGTCGAACTGGGCGTCGAGGACGCGGTTCTCGACGTGCCGGGCGTGACCCTGGCCATGGCCGTCGCCCTGGGCGAAGGCGGCGTCAAGACGGTCGAGGATCTGGCCGATCTGGCCACCGACGAAATTCGCGGCGGCTATGAGGTCAAGAACGGCGAACGGGTCAAGGTCCCGGGCGTGCTGGAAAGCTTCAACCTGGCCCAGGAAGACGCCGAACTGCTGATCCTGCAGGCCCGCGTCGCCGCCGGCTGGATCGACGCCTCGGAATTGCCGCAGCCCGAGCCGGAAGAGTACGAGGAAGACGGCGACTACGCCGAGGGCGAATACGATCCCGACCAGGTCTTCGGCGATGCGCCGGAAGCCGACGCCGACACGGCCGCCGAGGACGATGCGTCGTCCGACGCCGACCAGTCGCGCGACGCCTGATGAAGGACCTGGCCGTACATGAGCTTGCGCGACGCGACGATCGATAGGGAACGCCGGGACCTGGTTTCGCACCAGGTCATGGATGAATCTCGTCTGATCCGTTTCGTCGCCGGGCCTGACGGCCAGGTGGTTCCCGACCTGGGCAGGAAGCTGCCCGGTCGCGGCCTGTGGGTCGAAGCCAGCCGCGCCTCCGTCGAGGCGGCGGTCAAGAAGAACGGCTTCACCCGCGCCGCCAAGACAAAACTGACCGCCCCGGCCGACCTGGCCGATATCGTCGAACGGCTGCTGGTTAGGCGCTGTCTCGACCTGCTGGGTCTTGCCCGGCGCGAAGGCGTGCTTATATCCGGCTTTGAAAAGTCCGCCGCCAGCATCCGTTCGGGCAAGGCCGCCTGGGTGCTGGAAGCCGCTGACGGTTCGGCTGACGGGCGTGGCAAAATCCTCGCATTGGCCCGCCATCAGACCTGCAAGATCTGCGGCGCATTCACGGCGGACGATTTGAGTTTGGCCCTTGGGCTGGAAAATGCGATACACGCCGTCCTGCTTGCGGGCGGAAGGGCCGATCGGTGGACCATTGAGGTCGAACGACTGGCCGGATTTCGGCCGCTTCGCCCCCCTCACTGGGATATTCCCGGTGGCGAGGACGGATCGGCGGGAGCAACCCCGATAGGGGCGAGCTGAGGATTTTGACGGCCGAGGGCCTGTCTCCAAGGGCGGAGACGGGCTCACGGTCGTTCATGGGTATTGAGACGACGGCGGGCTTTTCCGCCCCTAGTAAAGCGACCGGATGAGCGACGAAAACGACAAGACCAACCAGGGCCAAGGCGCGGGACAAGGCAATGCGGGGGGCACGCCCTCCCAGTCGGGGCCGCGCGCCCCGCTGAGCCTGAAGCCGCGCGCCGCAGGCTCGGTTTCGACGGGCACGGTGAAACAGAGCTTCAGTCACGGGCGCTCCAAGACGGTGGTGGTCGAGACCAAGCGTCGCGCCGGCGCCGGCGGTCCGCAACGGCCGCAGGGCTTCGACGTCGCGCGTCCGCAACAGAGCGCCCAGGCGCCGCGTCCGCAGGGTCAGCGTCCGTCGCAACCCGCCGGAGGGGCTTTGTCGGCCGAAGAGCAGGAAGCGCGCCGCCGCGCCATCGCCCTGGCCACCCAGGCCAACGCCGCCAAGGCTGCGGCCGACGCCGCCGCCAAGGCCGCCGCTGACGCCGCTGCGCGCGAGCAGGCCGCCGCCACCGAACGCGCCGCCCAGGCCGCGCGCGACGAAGCCGCCGCCGCCAAGGCCGCCGCCGAGGCCGCCCGCGCCGAGGCCGCCAAACTGGCCGCCGCCGCGCCTCAGCCCGCCAAGCCCGCCCCCAAGCCTGCTGCTCCGGCTCCGGCTCCGGCGCCGGCTGCGCCCGCGCCGACGACGGCCGCGACCCCGGCGCCCGCCGCTCCGGCCCGTCCGGCCGCCCCTGCGCGCCCGACCGTCAACTTCGGTCAGCGTGTGCCCAAGCCCGGCAATCCGCAACGCGCCCCCGCCGAACGCCCCGCCTTCGGCGGACGCTCGGCCCGTGAGCAGGCGATGGGCGGCGGCGAACGGTCCTATTCGGATCGTCCGCAGTCGAACGAGCGTCCCCAGGGCGATCGCCCGCAAGGCGCCCGGCCCGGCGGCCAACGTCCGCAGGGCGCCAAGCCGGCCGAGCCTGTCCGCTATTCGGCCCTGAACCCCCGTCCCGCCCCCGGCGCCGCCCGTCCAGGCGGCCCGCGCACCGGCCCCGGCGGCCGCGCCGCGCCCAACGCGCCGCCCGCGACGCCGGAAGTGGCCCGTCCGAGCCGCGCGCCCGGCGCCGGCTTCGGTCGTCCGGTCGGCCGCGACGACGATCGCGACAAGCGTTTCTCCGACGCCGGCAAGGCTGTCAGCCGCACGCGCGGCGAGCCCAAGCGCCGTGAAGGCCGCATGACCATCCAGTCGGTGGTCGGCGACGGCGACGCCGCCGAGCGGATGCGCTCGCTGGCCTCGGTGCGCCGCGCCCGTGAACGCGAGAAGGAAAAGCGCAAGGGCGGATCGACCGACGCGCCGAACCGTCCGCGCGAAGTGGTCATTCCCGACGTCATCACCGTGCAGGAGCTGTCCAACCGGATGGCCGTGCGCGGCGTCGACATCATCAAATTCCTGATGCGCCAGGGCATGATGATGAAGATCAACGACGTGATCGATTCCGACACCGCCGAACTGGTGGCCGAGGAGTTCGGCATGGCGGTCAAGCGCGTGTCCGAATCCGACGTTGAAACCGGCTTCCTGGCCGAGGCCGACGACGAGGGCGCCACCGAGACGCGCGCGCCCGTCGTGGCGATCATGGGCCACGTCGATCACGGCAAGACCTCGCTGCTGGACGCCCTGCGCACGACCGACGTCGCGGGCGGCGAAGCCGGCGGCATCACCCAGCACATCGGCGCCTATCAGGTGCGTCTGGAAGACGGCCAGAAGGTCACCTTCCTGGACACGCCTGGCCACGCCGCCTTCTCGGCCATGCGGGCGCGTGGCGCCAATGTGACTGACATCGTGGTGCTTGTGGTCGCCGCCGACGACGGCGTCATGCCCCAGACCATCGAGGCCATTCAGCATGCCAAGGCCGCCGAAGCCCCGCTGATCGTCGCCGTAAACAAGATGGACAAGCCCGGCGCCACCTCGCAGAAGGTCGTGAACGAACTGCTGCAGTACGAGGTCATCGCCGAGAGCCTGGGCGGCGACACCCAGATCATCGAGGTGTCGGCCAAGGAGCGGATGAATCTCGACGGCCTGCTCGAAGCCATCCTGGTTCAGGCCGAGGTCATGGACCTGCGCGCCAACGCCGATCGTTCGGCCGAAGGCGTGGTCATCGAGGCCAAGCTGGACAAGGGTCGCGGCCCTGTCGGCACCGTCCTGGTCAAGCGCGGCACGCTGAAGCGCGGCGACATCGTCGTCGCCGGCGGTTCGTGGGGCAAGGTTCGCGCCCTGTTGAACGAGCGCAACGAGCAGTTGACCGAAGCCGGTCCTTCGGTCCCGGTCGAGATCCTGGGTCTGGACGAGGCTCCGTCTCCCGGCGACGTCTTCGCCGTGGTGGATTCCGAGGCCCGCGCCCGCGAACTGACCGAATATCGTCAGCGCGTGAAGCGTGAGAAGGCTCAGGTTTCGGGCGGCTCGGTTTCGCTGGTCGATATGATGGCCAAGCTGGGCTCCAAGAAGATCAGCGAACTGCCGGTCGTCATCAAGTCCGACGTCCAGGGTTCGGGCGAAGCCATCGCGGCCTCGCTGGAGAAGATGGGCAACGACGAAGTCCGCGCCCGCATCGTCTATTCCGGCGCCGGCGGCATCACCGAGAGCGACGTCAACCTGGCCAAGTCGGCCGGTGCGCCGATCCTGGGCTTCAACGTCCGCGCCTCGAAACAGGCGCGCGACCTGGCCGAGCGCGAAGGCGTGGAGATCCGTTACTATTCGATCATCTACGACCTTCTGGACGACATGAAGGGCGTGCTGTCGGGTATGCTGGCGCCGCTGCAGCGGGAAACCTTCCTGGGCAACGCCGCCGTCCTGCAGGTGTTCGACATCTCCAAGATCGGCAAGATCGCCGGTTGCCGCGTCACCGAAGGCGTCGTGCGCAAGGGCGCCCGCGTCCGCATCATCCGCGAGGATGTGGTGGTGCTGGAGCTGGGCGTGCTCAACACGCTCAAACGCTTCAAGGACGAGGTCAACGAGGTGCCCTCGGGCCAGGAGTGCGGCATGCAGTTCCAGGGCTTCCAGGACATCAAGGAAGGCGACTACATCGAGTGCTTCACGGTCGAAGAGATCAAGCGCACCCTGGACTAGGTCCGGGTTCGCGGCATCGAGAGAGGCAGGCCCGGAACCCAGGTTCCGGGCCTTTTCTTTTGCTGAATCCTGCGCAAGATGCGCGTCGTCGCTCGGGGGATGCTCATGGCCAGACCACATCTGCCGTCGGGCGATTTCTTCGGCGCCGCCGCGCGCACGATCGAGTCCGGCGGCTTTCGTGTCGGGCTGTGGATCGCCAGTCGGCCGCCCGAGGCCGTCGAGGGCCACGTCCATGACGACGCCCATTTCATCCTGGCGCTGGACGGCGGCTATCGCAGCCTGGCCCACGATCCGCTGACGCCAGGGGACGCCGCCTTCGATCCCGGGGCTCTGGTCTGGAACCCTGCCGGGGTCGAACACAACGACTGCTTCGACGTGGCCGGCGGACGGTTCCTGTCGGTCAGTTTCGATCCGCCGAAGGGGGCGCATCGGGGCCGTCCTATGCGTTTGCGCGGTGCGGGCGCCCAGGGGGCGGCGCGGCGGCTGGTCGGGGTCGCAGCTCGCTTTGCGGCAGGGGATGCGGTGGTCATCGAGAGCCTGGCCCTGGACCTGGCGAGCGCGGTTCTGTCGCCCGCCGAACTGGCCGAGGATCCCGCGCCCGAATGGCTGTGGCGCGCCCACGAGGTCCTGCACGATCTGGCCGACAGACCTGGACTGGAGGTGGCGACAGTGGCCCGCATCGTCGGGGTCCATCCTGTTTCCCTGGCGCGCCGCTACCGCCGTCACTTCGGCTGCTCCCCCGCTGCGGCCATCCGCCGGGCGCGCGCAGATCGGGCGGCTGGGCAGATCGCGCGCGGCCGGAACCTGGCCGAGTTGGCCGTGGGCGCAGGTTATGCCGATCAGAGCCATCTGACCCGCGAGTTCGGTCTGATCTACGGGCTGACGCCAGCGCGCTATCGCGCGTTGTTCGCCTAGAGCGGAATCGGTTTCATCTGTTCAAGACGACCGCCATCGTCAGATGAGATTGCGGGCCGCTTCACTCCCTAAAGGATCGTCATGCGTAACCTGTTTCTCGCGACCCTCGGGTTCGTGTTCGCCGCTGCTCCCGCCCTTGCGGAACCGAACTGGCCCGTCGCCCAACCGGAAACCCAGCAGGTGTCGGCCGAAGGTCTGGCGACGATGGATGCGGCCGTCCGCGCCGGAAGCTTCCAGAAGATCACCAGCATCCTGATCGCACGCCACGGACGTCTGGTGCACGAGGTCTATTTCGACGCGGCGGGACGCGAAGGACGGCGCAACACTCGATCCGTGACCAAGACGGTGACCGCCATGCTGGTCGGCGCCGCCATTGCGCGGGGCGACATCGCCGGGATCGACGCTCCCGTCCTGCCCTTTGTCGCGGACCACGGGCCGTTCGACAATCCCGATCCGCGCAAGGCGGCGATGACCATCGAAGACCTGTTGACCATGAGCTCACTGCTGGAATGCGACGACGACAACTCATTCTCGCGCGGCAACGAGGAGCGGATGTATCTGATCGAGGATTGGGTGAAGTTCGCCATGGACCTGCCGGTGCGCGGCTTTCCCGACTGGATCCCGCGTCCCGAAAACCAGCCCTATGGCCGGGCCTTCTCCTACTGCACCGCGGGGGTGACGACCCTGGGCGCCGTGGTCCAGTCGGCGACCGGCAGGCCATTGCAGGATTTCGCCCGCGACGCTCTGTTCGGACCCCTGGGGATCGAGGGTGAGCGCTGGCAGATATCGCCGACCGGCCTGGCTCAGGGCGGTGGCGGCCTGGGACTGCGCAGCCGCGATCTGTTGACCCTCGGCCAGCTTCTGTTGAACCAGGGGCGGTGGGAAGGTCGTCAGGTCCTGCCTGAGGTCTGGACCCGGGCCATGACCACGCCCCACGCCAACGTCGATCCGCAAAAGGGCGACTATGGCTATCTGATCTGGTTGCCGACCCATTCGGTCGCGGGCGCGCCGCATCCCGCCTGGACTATGTCGGGCATGGGTGGAAACAAGGTCGCGATCATTCCCGATCTGGACGCGGTGGTGGTTGTGACGACCGAGAACTTCAACGTCCGCAATCCGCACGGTCTGGCCGATACGCTGATCACCGACCATGTGTTGGCGGCGATGAAATAGGGCGTTCGTTCGCGCTTCGTCAGTGGACGGGGCCGGTCGTTGGCGAAGGCGGGGCGTTCATCGCCGCAAGTCAAGTGGCGGCGCGGCGGGGGCGTCGGCAGGGTTTGGTCATCGAGAGCCGGCCGTCGGTTCTCACCCGATCAGGACGCCGCATATGAAAACCCTCGCCGCCATCACCCCGACCCTGGCCCTGCTGGTCGCCGCCGTCGCCTCGCCGGCCCCGGCCGCCGATCTGACGATCCAGTTTCCCGCCGCCGCCCATCAGGGAAAGATCATGGTCGCCCTGTATGACAGCGCGGCCGGCTATGGCGGGCAAGGCGCGCCGGCCAAGGCGGCCATGGTGGATGCGGCGGCTGGTCAGACCAGTGTCACCTTCGACAGCCTGCCCGACGGCGACTACGCCGTGCGCGCCTTTCACGACCTGAACGGCGACGGCAAGATGAACACCAATCCCTTCGGCATGCCGACCGAGCCCTTCGCCTTCTCCAACAATGCGGTGGGCAACATGGGGCCGGCCGGCTGGGACCGCGCCCGCTTCGCCCTGACCGATGAGGCCGTCCAGTCCATCGATCTCAAATAAGCGCCCGCAGACATCGCCGAAGCCGGAAAGCCGACCATGACCCCCTCCCGCCGTTCCTTCCTGATGGGCGCCGCCGCCCTGTCCGCCGCCGTGGCCACGCCCGAGGTTGTTCGGGCCGCCGCCGCCCTCGACGCCGCCGCCGGCGCCGACTGGGCCGTGGCCACCGCCGACGTCGCCGCGGACTTGCCGCGCCAGGCGATGCGCCTGATCCACGGCCGCGCGCCGGCGGGCCTGGCGGGCGCCCTCTATCGCAATGGGCCCGCCAAATTCCGGCGGCCGGGCGGCTCGGCCACCCATTGGTTCGACGGTGACGGCATGATGCGCGCCTTCCGCATCCAGGACGGCCAGGCGACGCTGGAGGCCCGGTTCGCCGATACGCCCAAGCGTCGCACCGAGACCGACCTTGACTCCGTGGTCACGCCCGGCTTCGGCACCAGGGGCGATGCGCGCGCGCGCATCGGCTCCAACGACGACGCCAATGCGGCCAACACCGCCGTCATGGTCGCCGGCGACCGCATCTGGGCGTTGTGGGAGGCGGGCTCGCCCCTGGCCATGAGCGCCTCGGACCTGTCGACGCAAGGGTTCGTCACCTTGCGCGACGATCTGAAGGGCATGCCGTTCCAGGCCCATCCGCGCTATGGCCGGGACGGTTCGATCTGGAACGTGGGGCTGGCAGGCGACCGGGCCGTGATCTGGCGGCTGAACCCAGACCGCAGCCTGAACGACGCCCAGGTCATCGCCTTGCCGCGCGCCAGCTATATGCACGACTTCACCGCCACCGATCGCCACATCATCTTGGTGCTTCAGCCTTGGGTGTTCGAAACCCACGCGATGCCGGTGATCTCGGGGCTGGCGTGGCGGCCCGAGATGGGGACGCAGGTGATGGTGCTGGACAAGGACGACCTGTCCAGCCGCCGCATCTATGATCTGCCCGGCTTCTTCCACTTCCATCTGGGCGACGCCTGGGCCGAGCGGGACGGAACGATCCGCTTCGACGTGGCGGCCAGCCGCGATCCGCGTTTCGCCGTGGACGGGGCGCGGGTGCTGGTCGAGGGGCGCGGCGTCGTGCCGGGAGATCCGGCCAAGCTGGCGCTGATCACCCTTTATCCAGACGGTCGGGCCGACATGAACGACAGCGCCGTCGTCGGCGAATTCCCCAAGGCCGATCCCCGTCGCGCGGGTTTGCGGCGCAGCCTTACCGCCCATACGTCGGGCGAGACGCGGGGCCGGCCCCTGCCGACCGGCCTGGCTGTCCATGACTGGGACAGCGGACGCTCGCACGCCTTCGAGTTCGGCCTTGATCAGGTGGTTGAGGAGGCGGTCTTCGTGCCCAAGCCGGGGGCGAGCGCCGAACGTGACGCCTGGCTGGTCGGGCCGTCGGTCAATCTTCGCGACGGCCGCACCGAACTGCACGTCTTCGACGTAGCGCGAATCGAGGATGGGCCGGTGGCGACCTGGCAGGCGGACGCGGTCCTGCCGGCGGGCTTCCATGGCGTCTGGGCCGGGTGAAGGCGGCGCGGCACAACCCTTGCGCGCCTTCACGGTTCGAAAAGGCTGATGTGCCAAGGTGACGCCATGACCCCCGTTCAGACGCCCGCAGATCTCCGACCGATCACCGCCCTGCGGTTCGGCGCCGCCATCTGGGTGGCCATCTACACCTTCTGGGAAAACCTGGCCGGGGCGGGCCCGTCGAACCTGGTCGGCAAGGGCTATCTGGGGGTGGAGCTGTTCTTTGTCCTGTCCGGCTTCATCCTGTCACACGTCTATCTCCAGGCGGCGGGCGAGAAGCGGTTTTCCTATCGGGGCTTCCTGTGGGCGCGGGTGGCGCGAGTCTATCCCTTGCACCTGTTCACCCTGATCGGGGTGGGTGTTTTGGCGACCGTGGCCATGGCTGCGGGCATGGGCGTGGACCCGAACGTGCGGAACTGGGCGGCTCTGCCGGCCAACCTGCTGATGCTCCATGCCTGGGGACTGGCGCCTGTGGCGGGGTGGAACCATCCGTCCTGGTCCATCTCGGCGGAGTGGTTCGCCTATCTGTGCTTCCCGCTCTTCGCCTTCGTGTTCTGGCGGCTGCGGGCGCGGCCGGTCGCGGCGGCCCTGGGCGCCGCCGCCTTCATGGTCATCTTGTATTTCGGGTTCCACCAGGTCGCGGGCTTTTCCCTGACCGAGGCGACCATCCAGTGGGGCGCGTTGCGGATCGTGCCGTGCTTCGCCCTCGGCTGCGCCCTGTATCTGGTCTATCGTCGCGCCCCGCTGAAGGCGCCGTGGCTGTGTTCGGCCGTATCCTTCGGTCTGATGATCCTCAGCGCGGCACTGGGTCTATGGGACGGCGTAACCGTGCTGTTGTCCGGCGCCTTGATCCTATCGCTGGCCTCTCTGCCGAACGAACGGGCCGGGTGGCTGGCGTCCAGGCCCGCCGTCTATCTGGGTGAGATCAGCTATTCAGTCTATATGGTCTGCGTGCCTTGGAAGCTGCTTTCGGTCGGGCTGGCCGCCAAGCTGTTCGATGCGCCGGACAAGCAGTTTCAAATTTTCGTGTGGTTGGGCGTCGTGGCGCTGCTGCCGGTCGCTGCGGCGGTATCCTACCATCTGGTCGAACGCCCGGCGCGCAAGGCTTTGCGCGGATTGGCCGAAAAGAAAGCCCACAGCGCAATCCACAGACTGCCGCACGGCGATATGCCGAAACAACTTGCTACGGGCCGTGATCCCATGGCCTAAAGGGCGCCTCATAGACGGGTCGGGATACCCTAGGCATGACGAAACGGCTCAAAGCCGCCGCGGTTGCGGCGACCCTCGGTTTTTTCGCGCTGGGGGCCGTCCCGTCCACCGCAAAGGCCGATGAGCCGTATTGGCAGTGCGTAACCTTCGCCCGCATGTTCTCGGGCATCAACATCTTCGGCGACGCCTGGACCTGGTGGCGCCAAGCCACCGCCAACTTCCGCACCGGCAAGGCGCCTGAGACCGGCTCGGTCCTGGTCTTCCGCCCCGAGGGCCGCATGAGCCGGGGCCACGTCGCCGTCGTCTCCGACATCCTGACCGACCGCGTGGTCCGCGTGACCCACGCCAACTGGGGCGGCAGCCGCGGCAAGGTCGAGGAGAACGTCACCGTCGTCGACGTCTCGCCCTCGAACGACTGGTCGCAGGTCAAGGTCTGGTACAATCCGATCAATGATCTGGGCACCACGGTCTATCCGACCTACGGCTTCATCTACAAAGGCGCCCGCGACGCCTTCGACGCCGGCCGGCAGATGGCCGCCAACGTCTCGATCCAGAGCCAGCATTAAGAACCCTCCGGCTTGCGCCGTCCGTCGCTGCGGGCGATAGGCGGGCATGACCCAATCCAGCGACATCACCTACGCCGGCTATCTGGCGTTGGACGACCTGCTTTCGACGCAGCATCCGCTGTCGGACCAGCACGACGAGATGCTGTTCGTCGTCATCCACCAGACCAAGGAACTGTGGCTCAAGCAGATCCTGCACGAGGTGGCGCTGGCCCAGTCCATGGTGCGGGGCGGCGATCTGGTGCCGGCCTACAAGAGTCTGGCGCGGGTGTCGCGCATCCAGGCGGTGATGACCCAGAGCTGGGATATCCTGTCGACCATGACCCCCGCCGACTATCTGCGGTTCCGCGGATCGCTCGGCTCCTCCTCGGGCTTCCAGAGCGATCAGTTCCGTCGGCTGGAGGCCATGCTGGGTTTGAAGGACGCCAGCTTCCTGAATTTCCACGTCGACCGGCCCGAGGCCCTTGCCGCGCTGGAGGCGGCCATCGCGGCCCCCAGCCTGTACGACGACGCCCTGGCCCAGCTGGCGAAGGCCGGGCTGCCGGTGCCGAGCGAGGTTCTGAACCGCGACGTGACCCGGCCCTATGACCCATCGGACGCCGTCGAGGCGGCCTGGCTCGAGGTCTATCGCGACACCGAAACCTACTGGGCGCTGTATCAGCTGGCCGAGAAGCTGGTCGATCTGGACGACGCCCTTTTGACCTGGCGGCACAAGCACGTCGTCACGGTCGAGCGGATCATCGGTCGGCGTCGCGGCACGGGCGGCACCGAGGGCGCGGCCTATCTGGCCTCGACCCTGACCAAGCGCTGTTTCCCGGAGCTGTGGTCCCTTCGCACCAAACTTTGATGTCGCAGGGCGAAACCTTCGTCTCGCCCGGCCATTTCGCCGTTCGACCGCAACAGCGGAAGGAAGACCGAGATGACCAATCCCAACGCCCATGACATCAAGGTCCTGAACGGCCTGATCGACACCACCCTGGACAGCGCAGACGGCTATCGCGAGGCCGCCGAACAGACCCAGGATCCTCACTATCGCACCCTGTTCGAGCGCCGGGCCGGCGAGCGCCAGCAGGTGGTCGAAGACCTGTCCGCCGCCGTGCGCGGCCTGGGCGGCGATCCCGAACCGCACGGCTCCATCCTGGCCAAGGCGCACCGCGCCTTTCTTGATGTGAAGCACGCCTTGCTGCGTAACGACGATTCCGTCGTCGGCTCGATCAACTCGGGCGAAGGTTTCATCGCCGGCAAATACGAAAAGGCGCTGGAGGACACCGGCATTTCCGCCACCACGCGTGAAACGGTCCGTCGCGCCTATGCCGCCGTCAAGATCGAGCATGACCAGATGGAGGCGCTGAAACACAGTCTTCAGGGTCAGCGGGACGCCGACAATCCCCTGTTCCCGCAATAGCGCCTGACATCAGTGTGAAACGAAAAAAGGCCCCGGCGTTCGCCGGGGCCTTTGTCGTCTTGGGTCGGAAGCCGCGACTTAGGCTTCTTCGCCGGCCTTGTCGGCCGAACCCGTTTCCGGGACCACGGCGCCCTTGGCCGGGCGGACCGTCTGGCGTTCGGCGATACGCGCCGACTTGCCGCGACGATCGCGCAGATAATAGAGCTTGGCGCGACGCACGACGCCGCGGCGCTTCACTTCGATCGACTCGATGTTCGGCGACAGGATGGGGAAGCGGCGCTCGACGCCTTCGCCGAACGAGATTTTGCGGACCGTGAAGGTTTCGCTGATGCCGCCGCCGTCGCGGGCGATGCAGACGCCTTCGAAGGCCTGAACGCGCTCGCGCTCGCCTTCCTTGATCTTCACATTGACGCGCAGGGTGTCGCCGGGCTGGAATTCCGGGATTTTGCGTTCGCCCAGGACGCGGGCTTTTTCTTCGGCGTCCAGCTGTTGAACGATGTTCATTTCATTTCTCCTCGGGCTTTGCGCCCTTTAGCTGTGAGTTGGCGAGATGCGCCTGCCAGAGGTCCGGCCGCCGCTCCCGCGTAGTCGTCTCCCGCTGCGCCTCGCGCCATCCCGCGATCTTCTTGTGATCGCCCGACAGCAGCACCTCGGGTATCTCAAGCCCCTCGAACGTCCGCGGTCGCGTGTACTGCGGGTGTTCCAGAAGCCCGTCCTCGAAGCTTTCGGACGACAGGCTGTCGCCTGAACCGAGCACGCCGGGGATCAGTCTTACGCACGCCTCGATCGCGACCATCGCCGCCGCCTCGCCGCCGGCGAGAACCGCGTCTCCGACCGAGACCTCCTCGAACCCGCGTGCGTCGAGCACCCGCTGATCCACCCCCTCGAAACGGCCGCACAGCACGACGATCCCGTCGGCCTTGGCCCATGCCTTGACGCGCGCCTGGGTCAGGGGCCTGCCCCTGGCGCTCATGTACAAAAGCGGCCGTTTGGGTCCCGGCAGGCTATCGACCGCCCGAGCCACAACGTCCGCCTTAAGCACAGCACCCGGCCCGCCACCCGCAGGGGTGTCGTCCAGGAAGCCGCGCGTATCTGTGGAAAAGGCGCGAATGTCAACCGTTTCCAGGCTCCACAAGCCCTTCTCGCGCCAGGCCGTGCCGATCAGCGACACGCCGAGCGGGCCGGGAAAGGCGTCGGGAAACATGGTCAGGACGGTTGCGGTGAAGGGCATGTCGCGCGCCCTTTACCGCTCCGTGACCGGAAAGGCGAGCCGGGTCAGGTCGTCGGCGCCCCGCCGCCCGCCGCGATCCAGGCGTTGACCTGATCCTCCAGCACGTCCAGTGGAACCGAGCCGGAGCCCAGCACGACCGCGTGGAAGTCCTTGATGTCGAAACGGTCGCCCAGCGCCGTCCTGGCCCGATCGCGCAGTTCCTCGATCTTCAGCTCGCCGATCTTGTAGCTGGTCGCCTGACCAGGGTTGGTGATGTAGCGCTCGACCTCCTTCTCGATGTCGCGTTCCGACAGCAGGGAGTTCTGGCGGAAATAGTCCATCGCCTGTTCCCGGCTCCAGCGCTTGGCGTGCAGGCCGGTGTCCGTCACCAGCCGCACCGCGCGCCACAACTCGGTCGAGAGGCGGCCGAAGTCGGAATAGGGGTCCTGATAGAAGCCCATCTCCTTGCCCAAACGTTCGGCGTACAGGCCCCAGCCTTCGGCATAGGCGCCATAGCCGCCGAACCGGCGGAAGCGCGGCAGCCCCTCGATCTCCTGGGCATAGGCGATCTGGAAATGGTGGCCGGGCGCGCCTTCGTGATAGCTGATGCCTTCGATCTGAGGCTTCAGCACCTGGGTCATGTCCGACAGATTGACGTAGTAGATGCCCGGCCGCGACCCGTCCGGCGCGGGCGAGTTGTAGAAGGCGATCGATGCCGTCGCCTCGCGGAACGGCTCGACCGCCCGCACCTCCAGCGCCGCCTTGGGCAGGGTCGAGAACCATTGCGGCGCCGCCGCCATAACCTGGGCGATGAAGCCGCGCGCGTCGGTCAGATACTGTTCCTTGCCTTCGGGCGTGTTCGGATACTGGAAGCGCGGATCGGTCTTCAGGAAGACGAAGAAATCCTGCAGCGAGCCAGTGAAGCCCACCTGGGTCTTGATCGTCTCCATCTCGGCCTGGACGCGGGCCACCTCGGCCAGGCCGATCTGGTGGATCTGGTCGGCGGTCAGGTCGGTGGTGGTCGAAAGCTTGAGCCGGGCGTTGTAATAGTCTTCGCCCTGCGGCAGGCGCCACACGCCCGCGTCGCTGTCGGCCTGGGGCTGAACCTCCGCCAGGGCTGTCAGAACGGTCTCGAACCCGGCCTTGTAGGGGCCGGTCAAGGCGGCGCGGCCTTCCGGCAGCAGCCGGTCCTTCGTCGCCTGATCCGTCTCCAGCGCCGCGACCTTCTTGTTGAAGTCGGCCCAGACCGGATTGTCGGCGCCTTCGTCGAACGGGGAGCCGGAGATGACGTTGCGGGTGTTGGCGATGGACGGGGCGAAGACGAACCGGGGCGAGACGACGCCCGCCGCCGCGCGCTGACGCAGTTCCTCGGCGACCTGATCCATCTGCACCTCGGCGGCCCGGATGCGCGCGACATAGGCTTCGGCGTCCGCGACGCTGGCGACGCGGTGGTTGTTGATCAGAAAGACCGGCAGGCTGGTGGTCGGATTGCCGTTGGCCGCGAACTGAAAGCCCCAGTCGCGCCACTGGTTCGACAGCCGCGCCTGATCGACGCCGTATTCGAACATTCGCCAGGACAGCCGCGCCTGCGGCCCCAGCTTCTGCGGATCGAACTGGGCCTTCATCTGCGCCAACTGGGCTTCCTGCAGAGCCAGGGCGCGGTCTGCGGCGGCGTCCGACACATCGTCCAGCTTGTCGTAGTCTGTCTTGATCCCCAGCGACGTCATCTGCTGCGGGCTCAGCGCGATCCGCGCCTGGAAGGCCTGTTCGAAGAAGGCGTTCAGCCGCGCGTCCTCGCTGAGGGCCTGTTCGGCGGGCGGTGTCGCCGGCGCTTGCGCCATGACGGGCGTGGCGGCCAGCACCGCCATCATGGCGGCGGACGAGATCAAAAGACGACGCATGAACAACCCCTCCAAAAACAGGGGGGCACCTTCGGGCCATCGTCGGGCCGACACAAGCGTCAGGCGCCTCAGGCGTGGCGGCATTGCGCCGCGCGGGCGCGCCCTGAAATCCTGGCGGCGCATATCTCGTTTCGAGGAATGCAACCCGAAGCCCGGATCGGCGTTTGGACGGAGCTTGACCATACCAACAAAGGGGTTCCCCAAATGCGCAAGATCATCACCCTGTCCATCGTCGCCGCCGCCCTGGCCGTTTCGGCCTGCAACACCATCGCCGGCGCCGGTCGCGACGTCTCGGCCGCCGGTTCGGCCGTGACCCAGGGCGCCAACGACGCCAAGCGCTAAGCTTCGGCGAACGCTCGATCTGGAAAGGCCCGTCGGAGATCCGACGGGCCTTTCTCGTATCCGTCGCATGACGATGTTAGGGTACGCCATCAGACAGGAGACCGAACGATGGGCTTTCTCGACAATGTGGTGAACGGATTGGGCCAGGACGCTGCGGGCGGCCTCGGCGACCTGTTGAAGAGCCAGGGCGGCGTCGGCGGCCTGGCCGAGAAGTTCGGTCAGGCGGGCCTGGGCGACGTCATCGGCTCGTGGGTCGGTTCGGGCGCGAACGCCGGCGTCACCGCCGAACAGATCACCGCCGTCATCGGCCACGGCCCCATCGCCGACATCGCCGCCAAGATGGGCGTCTCGCCCCAGCAGGCCGGCGAGACCCTGGCGGGCCTGTTGCCCGAGGCCATCGACCGCCTGACCCCCGGCGGTCAGATCGACGGCGCCGACGACCTTCTGGCCAAACTGCCGGGCGGCCTGGGCGACATGATCGGCGGCTTCCTGAAGCGCTGAGGCTTCAGGACGGCTGGCCCTCGGTCGTCGCGACCTTATCTTCGGCTTCGGCCTCTGTCTTGCGCCGCGCCTCCAGCGCCGTCTGTTTGCCGGCCACGACGAAGGCCAGGACGATTCCGAACAGGCCGATGACGAAGGAATAGAGGAAGAAGGCGATATAGCCGGCGCCGAGCGCGGCCGGACTGACGCCGCTTGTCGCGGCGCCCGTGGCCAGCACCCCCTGGGGCATATCGGCGAACAGGCTTCTGAGCGCGGCGAAGGGACCGTCGCCTTCGGCCGCGCGCGCCGACGCCTCCACAATCCGTCCCGACTGGGAGGCGATCAGCTTGCCGGGCAGGGCGTACAGCGAGGTGAACAGCGCATATTGCGTCGCGGTGAAGCCGATCGACGTCAGGCTGGACATATAGGCGATCAAAGCCGTGCCCGCGTAGCCGCCGGACACGTTGTCGACGCCGATAGCGACCGTCAGCGCCGGCAGACTGTGTCCCTGAGTGGCCAGCCAGGCGAAGATCAGGTTGGACACCGGGCTCATGAAGGCGCCGATGACCATGGTGCGGATCAGCCCCAGCTTGGCGACCGACCAACCGCCGAGGAAAACGCCCAGGGTCGTCATGACCACGCCGAAGACCTTGCGCACCTCGGCCAGTTCGGTCTTGGAAAAGCCCAGGTCGATATAGAAGGGCGGCATGATGTTCAGGACGAAGTCGGACAGGCGATAGACGCAGATCAGCGCCAGGATCAGTGTCGCGACGCCGGAGAACCGCCTGTAGAAATCCACGAGCGGCTCGCCGAAGGACCCGGCTAGATAGGCGCCTGGTCTCGTTCTGACGCCGGGAACGGGCCAGCAGGCGACGACCAGGACCGCCAGCCCCAACACCACAAGGCCGAACTGCAGATAGACGCCCTCGGGCTTGGCTGACAGGGCCGCCGCCACGGCCGCCTTGCCGTCCGCACCCAGGCCGAACAGGCCGAACAGGGCGTTCAGCGGGGCCGACTGGCCGGTCAGGCCCGATCCCAGCACCGTCGCCGCCACGCCGATGACGGCCAAACGCACGATCCATTCGATCACTTCAAATCCCGGGCGGGACGGCACGCCGCCGACCGGGATGGCGCGGATGGAATGGGCCTTTTCCCGCGGCGCGAACAGGACGCCGGCGATGCCGAAGCCCATCAGGGCGGCCATGACGGCGTAGGACAGGTTCCAGTTATAGAGGTCGGCCAGAACCAGCGGCACGGCGCCCGCCACGATCATGGCGACGCGGTAGCCCATCTGATAGGCGGCGGCCATGGCGCCGTGTCGGCTGTCGTCGGCGGCCTCGATCCGCCAGGCGTCGATGACGATGTCCTGCGTCGCCCCGAAGAAGCCGACCAGGGCGGCGAAGCCGGCCACCGCGATCAGGGCGTTGGCGGGGTTCAGGGTCGAGATCGACCACAGGCCGAACACGATCACGGCCTGGGTCACCAGCATCCAGGCCCGTCGGTGGCCCAGCAGCCGCGTCAGTCCGGGCACGGACGTCCGGTCGATCAGCGGCGCCCAGACGAACTTCAGCGAATAGGACAGTGTGGCCAGGGCGAAGAAGCCGATCACCTCCAGCGTCTGGCCGCTCTCACGCAGCCAGGCCGAAAGGGTGTCGAAGATCAGCAGATTGGGCAGGCCCGCCGAAAAGCCCAGCAACAGCATGATGAAGACGCGACGTTCGCCGTAGACGGCCAGGCCGCCGAAACGCCCGGCGGGCTTGCCGTTCACGGCGCGGGTGGACTGGTCGGTCATGGGCGGCTCCGGCAGCGGCCGGAACGCGGACGCCTTAAACTCGGCCGACCTTGGCGCGGATGTCGCGTTTCGTCCAGCGGGCGAGGGCTGCGCGCAGGGCCTCGGCGTCCAGCGGCTTGACGATATGGTCGTCCATGCCGGCTTCCAGACACAGGCGGCGGTCCTCGGCGAAGGCGTTGGCGGTGAGGGCCAGGATGGGCGTCCGGTCTCCGGTCGCGCGAATGGCCCGAGCGGCCGCGGGGCCGTCCATTCCCGGCATCCGCATGTCCATGAACACCAGGTCGTAGCGGGCGCGGTGCACGGCGGCCACGGCCTCCTCGCCCGTCGCGGCGGTCTCCACCACGCAGCCTTCGCGGCGCAAAAGGGTGCGGGCCAGGAGTGCGCCGACCGGATTGTCCTCGGCCAGCAGCACGCGCACCCCGGCGAATCGGGCCGGGGCGACGCGGTCGTCCTCGTCAGGTTTCGATGCGCCGGTGTCATTGGGCGCATCGCCGGCGGCGGCCCGCACCTGCTCGACGAGAGAGGTTCGGCGCAGCGGCTTGATCAGATAGGCGTGGGCCCCGGCCGCCCGATAGGCGGCGATCAGGTCGCGTTCACCGGGTTTCAGCATGACGATGACCCTGCCGCCTTGCGGCAGAGGCATGGTCTCGCCGGGTTTCGCCGGAACATGGTCGAGCAGGATCACAGACGCATCGTCGCGGACCGACCCGCCGGACGCCTCGATCTGGGCGCGCGCCGCAGAAAGCACGAAGGGATCGCGAGAGCGGACGGCGACCGCGCGCGCCTGCAGATGCTGTTTGCGCGCGGTCTTCACGGCGTCGAAGACGGCTTCGAAACGGAAACGGGCTCCGCCGGTCGCGGAGTCCGGGCGATCTTCGACGGCGACCGTTCCGCCCATGGCCAGGGCCAGTTTGCGCACGACGGCCAGCCCCAGGCCGGCGCCGTCGTGGCGCACGGCGTCGGAGGCGTCGGCGTGACCGAACTCCTCGAAGATGCGGGCGCGGGCGGTCGACGGCACGCCTGGGCCGGTGTCGTCCACCAGAAAGGCCAGCCGCGGCCGAGCATCGTCGCCGCCGACCCGTTCGACCGTGATGCGGACGCCGCCGGCCTCGGTGAACTTCACCGCATTGCCCGCCAGGTTGAACAGCACTTGGCGCAGCCGCCCCTCGTCGGCGCGGATGTCGGGCGCGTCGGCGGTGACGGACCAGACGATCTCCAACCCCTTGTCATGGGCGCGCGGGCTGAGCAGTTCGGCGACGCCCCGGACCAGGCCCTCCAGATCGACGGGGGCCGGATCGAACTCCAGCGCCCCGGCCTCCAGCCGGGCGTAATCCAGAAGGTCGTTGACCAGGCCCAAGAGATGTTCGGCCGACTGGCGAGCGTTTTCGGCATAGGCGCGCTGGGCGCCGTCCAGGGTCGTGCGTTCCAACAGGCCGATCATGCCCAGCACGCCGTTCAGCGGCGTGCGCATCTCATGGCTCATCAACCGCAGGAACTGCTGCGCCGGCGCGTTCGGCGCCGTCGCCTCCTTGGTCTTCTCGGTCGTCCCGCGTCGCGCCATCGCCGTCTCCATGACCGACGACGGTAAGCGCCTGGGGTTAAGGATCCGTCCCGCCTCTGGTTCAGTCGTGGGTGAAGGCCGCCTGTTGGACGTCGCTCTCGCGCAGGCCGAACGGCGCATCACCGCGATGGGCGAGGCGGCGGTCGAAATCGGCCTCGGCGCCGACAGTGTTGCGGCGATAGATCAGCGCCTCCGCGATATGGCGACGCAGCACCCCGTTCGCCCCATCCAGATCGGCGATGGTGCGCGCCAGACGCAGGGTGCGGGTCCACCCGCGCGCCGTCAGCCCGCCCGCTTCGCCTGCACGCATCAGCAGCAGTCGGCCGGCTTCGTCCGGCGTGGCGAATCGATCCAGCGCATCGCCGGAGGCGCGGGCGTTCAATCCTTGCGAGGGATCAAGTCCAGCGGTGCGAACCCGGTCCTCCTGCATGGCGCGGGCGGCGGCGACGCGGGCCTTGGCCTCGGCCGTGCCTTCGGCAGGCGGAGGCAGGGCCATGTCGGCGGCGGTGACGGGCGGCGTCTCCACCGTCAGGTCGATCCGGTCGAACATCGGGCCGGAAATCCGGTTCTGGTAATCGCGCTGGCAGCGCGGGGCCTTGCCGCAGGCGCCGCGCCCGGCCCCGCCCATGCCGCAGCGGCACGGGTTCATGGCCGCCACCAGCTGGAACCGCGCCGGATATCGGATATGGGCGTTGGCGCGGGCCACCACGATCTCGCCCGTCTCCAGCGGCTGTCGCAGCGAATCCAGGGCCTGGGCGGAATACTCAGGCAGCTCATCAAGGAACAGGACGCCGTTGTGGGCCAACGACGCCTCGCCCGGCTTTGCGCGCAGGCCCCCTGTGAAAATCCAAAAGACGATGTCCTCACAGGTAGAACAATGACTGAACATTTTCAGAAGTGGGTGTCACCGACAGCCCCATTTGCCCCTTGGGCCTCCCGAGTCTGCGACGTCCGAACAGTCGAGCTGGAGCCCCGCGACCCGCGGGCGGTAAGCGCCGTACGTGGCGTTATGACAATAGTGGACGGCGGCCCTCTGGTCCCTTTTGAATCCGACCTTGAGCGTCGCTTTCTCGCCCTCCTCAGGTTCGACCGCCGTGTCTTGCGGGTGCGGGCACAGCCCTTTTCCCTGCTGTTCACAGACACGGCCTCTGGATCGCGGCGTCGTTACACTCCGGACTTCTTGGTTCAGTTTTCTGAGTCCGCGGGACTGCCGTTCAAAGCGTTGCTGGTCGAGGTAAAGGCGCGGCGCGACCTGTTTCGTGATCGTCGTCGGCTACGCGCCCCGCTGGCGGCCGCCCGGACTTGGGCCTTTCAGGCACCTGACCGGGCCTTCCATGTGATCACCGACAAACGGATGGCGTCAGGGGCTTGGTTGCGGAACGCTGAAATCCTCTCGGCCCACCTCGACAAGCGTTATGAACCGGCCTTCCTTGCTCAGTGCCTGAACCTGTTCGACTCCGCCCGGGAGCTCCAATTAAGGACCGTTCTCGAACGGGCCGAGCAACGCAACCTTAACCATGCTGCGGTCCTCTCTGGCATCTACCACTTGATTGCGCGCCGGGTGTTGGATGTCGAACTGGGAGTCCCGATTAGCTACGAATCGTGGCTGTGCCTGAATGAGGCCGCGCAGCAGCGACCGTAGCCGGAAGCTAGCCGTTTCGCAGAACGCGCCGGTTCACGATCCCCTGTTTCTGTCCGAGGCCGACCGGCGCTTGGCAGAGCGGCGCCGGGAAATCCTGCTTGCGTTGCCGGAACGACCGTCGCGCAACGACTTCAATGCAGCGGCGAACGATTTTGGAATGTCCGTCCGACAGGTCCGTCGGTATCGGACCAGCTATGAACGAACCGGTGAACTAACCTCCCTTCTTCCCACGCGCCCGTCAGGCGGCAGAGGCCGGGTGCGGAAGATCGCGCAGCACGCGGTTTTCAGAGAGATCCTCAGATCATGGGACAGAAAATTCCCTGAGAGCACTGCCTCCGCACTCATCGAGGCGGTGCGTCGGGCACAGCGCAAGCGGGGCCTCGAGCAATCGGCTCCCAATACCATCGCTAACTGGCTGGCCGCCGTACCAGAGCGAGAGCGCGTCAAACAGAAATATGGAGCGAAGATCGCCCGCGAGAAGTTCGAGCCCCTCCATGGGTCGACGCCAGAGACATCCTTTCCGCTACAGCGCATCCAGATCGACCACACGTTGATCGATCTTGTCTGCTCGAACAGCGCTGACCGGCATCCGGTAGGGCGTCCTTGGTACACCGCGGCCCTTGATGAGCACTCCCGAGCAGTCTTGGGTTTTGTTCTGAGTTGGCGTTACCCGTCCGCATCGACGGTCGCCTTTCTCCTGACCCGCATCATGCTGCCCAAGGACGAGTGGATGCGCGAAATCGGCTGCCAAGGCGAATGGCCGATGTACGGCGTGCCTGCGGAGATCTACACTGACAACGCCGCCGAATTTCACTCACAAGCGCTGGCGGCGGGCTGTCTGGAGCGAGGGATTCTGCAGCAGCATCGCCTGAAGGGTTTCGCGCACTTTGGCGGGATCATCGAGCGTTACATGAGAACCTCGATGGACGAGATGAAGCTCCTGCCGGGGGCGACGGCTCGGAGTCGCTGGTACGACCGAAAACAAACCATGGACCCCAATGAGACCGCGGTGATGACCATCCGCGAACTCGAATGCTGGCTCGCCGAATACATTACCGGGGAGTACCACAAGCGGCCGCATTCCACGACAAAGCAGCGGCCAGACCTGCGCTGGAAGCGGGGCATCGAAGGCACTGACGGAACGCTTGGCATCGGTCAGCCGCCCATCATCAACAATCGTAAGAAGCTCTTTCTCGACTTTGCAGATCTGCATAAGCGCACCATCCAACGGTACGGCGTGTCGATCGGAAACCTAAGATACTGGTCTGAGGACCTGCGGCCGTTTCTGGACGCGAACGACAAACGCCACTTCGTCATTCGACAGGCTTCCTGGGACGGTAATCGCGCCTACTTCAAACACCCAGAATCCGGGGATTATCACGAGATACGCCTGACCGATCTGGACGCGCCTCCGGGGACGGTCGAAGAACTGCAGCACTGGGCCCGGGTAAAGCGCGGCGACGCTGATCCTTCAGATGATAAGTCCCGGGATGCTTCGCGCGATCGTCGGGAAGCCATCGTGGATGGCGCCGTGAAGACCAAGCGAGCCAAAGGCCGGCGGCGGCGGGAGGACCGACGACAGGATGAGGCGGCGATGATGGCGGAGCTTGAGCGGGGCGACGTGAGTGATGATCCCGTGAGCGAACCGCCCTCGCCTATTTTCTCCAAGGAGATTTTCGCGCCCGCCCAGCGCATTACGCTGAGGATCGAAGAATGACCGACGGACGCACACTGACCCGAAAAACCGCGCTTGCGTTGGCGCAAGGGCCGCAGGCAAGTCTGGCGCACCTACGGATGCAGCCGGAATTCATATGGCATCGTGATGCGGCCGCCATTGAGGCTCGACTTGAAGAAGCGCTCCAAGATGCGCTCACCGGTGAGTGCGAGGGCACGGACTATTTCCTGATCGTCGGGCCGACCGGCAACGGCAAAAGCCGGCTCGTGAAAAAGCTTAATGATCGTCACGCTCGGCCCAACGATTCGGCAGCCAGCGTGATGACCATGCCTGTGCTCTACACTCGCATGTCGGTCACGGGCTCTCCCGTGGGGTATGTGCGGACCGTGCTAGACAAGCTGGGAGCCAAATACAGCCAGAGCAATAGTCTGGATCAGCTCTACCCGCTCCTGCTCAGGCTTCTCGGTCGTATCGGCGTCCGCATGCTGATCATCGACGAGTTACACCACATCACGTTCGGGCAGCGGGACGACAAGAACCGCATGATGAACCTGATCAAGGATGTCGGCGAACAACTGGGCTGCGTCGTCGTCTGCTGCGGCTTGGCCGAAGCGCTTTACGCCATGCGCTGGGATGCACAGCTGGACCGACGGTTTGAGCCTTTGCCGCTGAATCGGTGGACACTGAACAGTGATTATCTTGATCTGCTGGCAGCGATCGAGAACAGCCTCCCGCTGCCTGAGCCGTCGGATCTTGCCAGCGAATCCTTGGCTCCGTGGATTTGGGCCCAATCGGAGGGGACCTTAAAAGAGACCCAGCGGCTGCTGCGGCGCGCGGCCTCGGCCGCTATTCGAACCGACCGGGGCCGCATCGACCTGAAGTTCTTGCAGGGCCTGGGCTGGACCCGACCATCGCTCCGCCGGCGCGAGGCAGAAACTGCATTAAAGCTCGACCGCATGCCGGTCGTAACCTGACCCCGGTGGAGCTCCTTCCCTGGCGACCAAGGCCACAGCCGGATGAGCTGTTCTCCTCCTGGCTTTGTCGGCTGGCCTATGGCAACGCGCCCAAGCTCCACACTTTTTGCCATGCTGTTTGGCCGAGACTGCAGATCTGGAACCGCGACGTTGATCGTATGGCCGGCGCAGCGATGCTCGGAGATCTGGCGCGGCTGACAGGCGTCCACGTCCATCAGATCGAAGCGACGTTGCTGTCCAAGTATGTGGGGGTCGTAGTCGAGGAGATCGACGCGAACGCTTGGCGGCCCTGGATTCTGCCTCTGGGGATCTATCACCGAACCAGGCGGCGCGCGGGAACACAGTGGTGCCCGAAATGTCTCTCGTCGGACAGCGATCCATACTACCGGAAGAGATGGCGACTGGCCTTCACCACGGCATGCTTGGACCATCACTGCATTCTCCACGACCGCTGCGAAGGCTGCCAAGCCCCGGCCGCACCGCACCGAGCTCCGACCCCGGTCTGCCACCTATGTGGAACTGACCGGCGCTCAGGTTCACATTTGGAGGCCAACGCCGCAGTTTTGGGGCTGCAGTCCCGCTTCGAAGCGATGATCGAGGGGGCAGAACCTCGCGACGCCTTGGAAGCCAGCCATCCGCTCGCCTATTTTGGGGCGCTACGGCGGTTGATTCAGACTGTCACGACCGGCGCGCGGTCGCGGCAGCTGAGAGATCATCTCGCCCAGCTCTACGGAGGCGACCCTTCGCCGCCTGCCTGGACGGGGCCAGAACGGTCTATCGAGGCCCTCCACGTCATCGAACGGCATCGCATGATCGGTCTGACAGCACCCCTTTTGCGGGGGTGGCCATGGATGATGGTGGGGCTCTTCGGCGAGGCCGGCGTCTGGAAGTCATGGGCGCTACCAGACGGGAAGGGGGGAGCGGCTCCGTTCGTCTATGCCGACCCCGTCCTACGATTTCTGTAGGTAGCCCGGTTAGGCGACGCGGCGGCCTCCGTGACGCCCCCACAACCTCACGCCAAGCGAGTTAGGCGGTTCTGGGCGACGTCGAGAGGGAAATCCCAATGGTCAATCATGATCGGGTCTTCGCCAAGGACCAGGTCGGGATGACAGTGCCCCTCCGGTTGCAGGTCTGTGTAGAACATTGCGATCGGAGCCCACACCGGTTTATCGAACCCGGGCATGGTGAGTTCGACCTTCACCTCCAGCCAGCGGTCTTTGTTGGCGTAGCCCGCAAACAGCCGCGCCCGGCCGCCCCTATCAAGAACAATCGCGGAGCCATGCATCACCGCTAGGGCGTGCAGCAATATGAAGGCCTTTGCACCTTCCAGCGCCGCCGCATCGGCATCTTCGATCAGGCCATTCGCCCTCAGGACGGCAGCGAACTCTTCGAAAAGCTGGTCGCCAGTGAACGCGGGCTTCCAGATGAAGTGGTTGCCCAGATACTGGAGGGTCTGGATTTCGGAAGCTTTCAGCCGCTCACCGCGGCCGGTCTTTTCGATGACGGCGGTGAGCCGCTTGCGGACCGTCTGACGTCCTACCCCACAACCTGCCCTAAGCTGTTCGTCGGAGGCGAGGCGAAGGTTCGCTTCAGCGGCGCGGACGATGTCGTCGCGGGACGGCTCCAGTCCTCTCAGCCCGAGACTCCAGACGTCGAAGCTGACGAAGACGTCGCGCGCCGTCTGCGTCAGTAAACCCTTGTCGCGACCGTCCCGGTGCGCGACGAAATCACCGACCTCGCGGAAGGCAGGGCGGTTTCCGGAGCGCTGCCGCTGACCCAGATAAAGCCGATCAAGGTCGTCGATCCGGTGCTGCCCCGAGAGGAGCCGGCGTACCCGGAGGCTGAGATCGTCATCGAGCATGAACACGCCAGTTGTAAATGGCGGCGCGGGGTTTCCTAGCGCCGCTGGATCGCCTCGGTGACCAAAGCGAGCAAAAGGCAGATGCCGTTATTCTCTACGCCGGTTTTCTTGCGCTCTCGTCCCCGTAGGCCTTCGGACGCTGCATTTATGGCCGCCTCTACTTGGGTGCCCGCCGCCTGTCGGTCACCCTCATAGAAGCTGATATCGATCTGGCTGGCGAAACGCCGACGCAACCAGCCGAACAGGTCCTGTGCATCCAGCGCTTCGTAGACATCCTCGAAGCTGACGTCGCGGTGCCGGTCCGCATCAATAAGGGCGATCAGCTGGAATTGAAGAAACGTCAGATCGACGAGGGTCATGGCTCACTCCTGTGCCAGCGAGACCATAACGTGAACGCCCGGGGAGACAAGCGGCTACAGTGCCTCCCGACTGCGGCATCAAGACGGGCTCGGCCGCATCCTTTCGGCCTGACCGCTACACGGCCCGGCCTCTCAGCCCCACCTGCGCATGTCCGAGGCATTCGCCAGGACAGTATCGAGCGCGGCGGTGAGGTATTCTGCATCACGCCGGCCGAACCCAGCCGCGAGCAGATCCTCGCGAGCCGCGCCGTCGAGTTCAGCCTTCACTCGGCCGCTCTCGCGCTTCCAAGACGACCGGCCCACGGGGACATATTCACCATGCCGCTGCGGATCAGCTAGGGATCGTTGCAGTGTGGGCAGTTCGTGACGATCCAAGAAAACGACGCCCGCCAGCATTTCGAAGCGGTCATAGTCGCGTGCGAAATCGGGCGTCAGGCCCAAGAACCGGGGGCTCCAGCGCTCGAATATCGCAAACAGGTGGTCGCTGAGGGGCGTATAGTGACGCTCCATGCCTTCCAAGGAACGCCAGACATCGCGCTGGCCACCGTCAGGCCATGCATCGAGGAACAGCGTCGAGACAACGGATTCGGCCTCGTCGTATTCCCGCTCAAGCGGGGTCTGGAGAAACCGGTAAAGCGCCGACCAACGCCCGGCCCGGACCAGCCCGAGTCCATATGCGGTGAACGCGAGCACGGCCGGATAGGCGCGTAGGCCGACTAGCGCGGTGTAGCCTCCCCTAACCTTCCAGCTCTCGCGATAGAGGCGGCGCAGGATGTCGAGCACGAGGGGCTGTTCGGCATCATCACCCCAGCGCCCTAGAACCCCAGTCATGCAGGCCAGAGGTTCCATGGCGGCTTCATAGGTCGCGGTCTGGCGGCGGATCTCCGCCTTAATGTCACCGCCCGACGGCTGCGTGAGGAGTTCGGCCACAGCGAGTTGGTCAGCGAGCCTCCTGAGCTCCTCCTCGAACAGGGCATCAAGCTGGATGCGTTCGTGGGGTCGGCTGAGGTGGCGCTTGGCAGTGGCCACTCGCAGATCCACATCGAGCGGGTTCTCGGCTCCGGTCAAGCGCAGCGTTTCAAGCCGTCGCCAAAGGCCTTGGAAGACCTCGTCCGCGTCACCTGCGATGAGGCGGGCGTCCCGGTGCGCGATGAGGGCCTCCGCCGCCGGCGCCGGCGCGCCGCGGCTCACCCAGTAGGTGGCATAGCGCCGGCCGGGCCCGCGGTTGATGGCGGCGCGCAGGGCGGGATCCCATTCGCCCGACCAGCCGCACACGATCAGCCCGAACTCGTCTAGGATGCGATCCAGAAGCCGGTCGTAAGCCGGCGGATAGGCGTCCAGCTCAGCCTCTGTATTGAGGATGCGCGCATCCTGATAATCGCCGTGGAGTTTGAGGATGTAACAGCCCGCATGCGCCAGCGGCACGGCTCCGGCGAGCGCATCCTCAGAAGCGATCACGATGGGCTCGACACCGCGCTCCCGCAGCGCCGTCTCCAGCAGATGGTCGAAGTTGGTAGTGATGATCACGCGGATGAAGCCGGCTTGGACCATTTCGGCAATGGCGCGGTGGGCAGGTGTCGGTAGGCGCCGCCCCTCCTCCCGGTCGGCCGCCGACGGCTCTATGTAGTTGTGCAGCAGGCTGCGCCGTTCGGCCGGGGTGGCGGCCAGTTGGCCCAGCAGGGTCGAATAGTTGGGCTCCTCGCCGCGGGTTTGGCGATGCCAGGCTGCCCAGTCAGTTTGCGGTCCGGCGCCGTCGGCCAGTCCGACCCGCCGGATCAGGTCGATGGTGATATCCCAACCGGTCGGAATCCCGGCGGCGCTAGACACGCCCGATCCGAGCAGAAGGGCGTAGACGCCCCGGTTCTCGAATACGGAGAAGGCCAGCCGGGTGACGGGATCGATCGGCATGGTGCTAAACCGCGTCGGGAAGATCGTAGGACGTGACGAGCTTCAGCTTAAGGGTCGGCTCGGCCGCTTGGACGCGTTCGAAGTCGTGGTCGCAGGCAACGACGCAGATGTCGCGCTCGTGGGCTTGAGCGCAGATCCACAGGTCGTTCTCGTTGACGGCCAAACGCGCGCCGGTGGCGTTATCAATCCAGTCCTCCAGGTGCGAACGCCTCTGACTAGCCTTGGGCAAGAATTTCGCCACCATCGCCGCCTTCAGCCGCCCGTAAGACAGGGCGACATGGCGGTCGACGACGAGCAGGTCGTAGGCCTCTGCTTGCTTGAGGGTCTGCTGGGCGGTGACCGGACGCTGGCCCTTGATGGCAAAAATGCTGTCCACGCCTGACTGCAGTTCGCCCAAACTGACCGAGGACACGAACTGCAGGTCCTCACCCGCCAGCGAGGCCAAGAAGTCGTTGGCCGGCTGGTGGAACGGGCTTCTGGCATTGGTGAGCGCGATCAGCATGGACGTGTCAAACAGATATCCCGCCACGGATCAGCCTGCCCAGGCCTGCAAGTCCTCGGCCTCCTCGACGGGCAGCGGACGGAACAGCTGTCCCACCCAGTTGCCGGCATGGCGCGCGCCCCGGCCCTCCAGCATCTCGGACAGGCTCAAGCCCTGCGCGGCGGTCAGGTCGCCCCAACCCGGGAACGGGTGGGGCACAGGCCGGCGAGCGCCTTCGAACCAAGCGAGAAGATCGCGTTCTAGCCGCCGCGGCAGGTCATAGCTGCGGAGCCCGGCGGCGTCGATTTCGACGAGCATGGACTCCAGCCGGCCCGGACGAAGCAAAACCTCGTTGCGGTTCAGTTCGGCCAGATAGCCTTCGACCAACTCCGGCAACTCCGGTGCCCAAGCCTGCGGGAGGGGGAGACGTCCCAGCGTGCCGAGCCGTAGGCCCTTGCCTGACGTGAAGATGGCGGCGAAGGCGTTGGCAACGGGGCCGTTGAGGAGGGCGGTGATGGACAGCAGCTCGGCCCGGCTCATGGGCTGGCGAGGCCAGGCGCCGATGAATTGCTGCGAAGCCACTAGGCCCGCCTCATCTAGCGACGCCGCCAGCCGCCATGGGCCGCGGCTGATCCGCGCTGCATTGAGCAGGATCTTGGTCGCCGACCAGTCAAAGCCGAGGCCTCCGAAACGCGAGTTCTCAGGCCGGCAGTCCAGCCATACGGCGGGCTGATCGGCGTACTGGAGCCGTCCACGCGCCGAATGCAGCCCCCTTCTGAAACCCTCGGCCGGCGTATCCCGCCACGTCTGGCTTTGGTCGAGGATCCACTCGACGCCCCGGTGCATTTTCAGAGACGCGTCAAGTCGCGGATGGTCCTGAAGATAGGTCCACAGCTCCTGCAGGGCGGGAATCCAAAGGTCCCCGCTTGGCGCCTCTGGCACCCAGCGCACCTGCTCGCGCGAACGGGTGATGACGCCGGCCCTGAGGAACGGGATCCGGTCGCGCTGCGTGACCTCACTCGAGCGCAGGACGATGCGCCGTTCGGCGTCAGCCGGCCGACGGTCTCGGGCGATCAGCAAGGCGGCTGCGGTCGACGAGGCGTTGAACACGCCGTCGGGCACCTCGACGATTTCGACGGTGCCGAAGTCCTCTTCGAGCCTCTGGCGAATCTTCAGATACTGGCGCTCCACTGCGAAGGCGGCGGGCAAGACGAAGCCGAGACCGGCCGGTTTGGCGTCAAGAACGGCCTGCAGCACGGCGACCGGCTTTGACAGGTCGCGTTGAGCCAGATCGGTCTGCCGGTCAGCCAGCGCGAAGACTTCGAACGGCGGATTGCACAGCACGAAGGTGTCGCTGTCGATGCGGTCCGTCAGACGCGAGCCGTCGAAAAGGTCGGCTTGGCCAATGTCCCAGCCGTTGTGGTTCGGGTAGTCGGCCAGGATCAGCGAGAGCTTGGCGACCTCGCAGGCGAACTCGTCGATCTCGTCGCCGGTTAGCCGTTCAGTAAGAAAGGCGTGCCGCTGCACGTCGCTCCAGTCGAGCGGCAATGCGTCCCGAAGCTGGCGAAGAGCCGAGACGAGCAGGATCCCCGCCCCGGTGAATGGCTCGTAGACCTTGCACCGCTCGGACTCACGCCAGAGTTCTAGGCGGCGTACGACATGCTCGGCCATTTGCCGCGGCGTGCTGTGAGTGCCCAGTTCGGCCCGCACCTCGGAAGTCACGAAGGTGTTCTCATAGACGAACGCAAGATCGTCGGCGGAGATGTTCCGGAAGTTTATGCCTCCGCGTATGCCGCGCCAGACTTCATCCAGGATCGCCAAGGCCCGCGACGAGGCGGCCAGTGACGGACCGCCGAGCCCGTAATAGGCCTCAATCCCTTCCAGAACCGACCTGACGTCGTCACCGTCCCAAACCAAGGCCGCGCCGTGGCCCCGGTCTGCGAGGATTTTCGCGGCCAGGAACCGGAACGTCGCTTGGAACAGTACGCGCGCGTCGATATTGGGCCGGCCTCTGGCGTCGAGCACGCCGGACAGTGTCTGGCGCAGCAGTTGGTCCAGCTTGACATGGACCTCACCCTCGATCGCCACCATCAGGCCGATGTCAATGAAGTCCAGCTGCCCGCCCGGGGCCTGTGGCGTGATCGCCTTGGCCCGATGAACGGCCTTGGGATTCCAGTGTTCAGCGTTCTGCGCAAACAAGGTCGCAAGATCATCGACCCGCGCCGTTGCTAGCCGCCGCTGCGGACCATCGGCCTTGACCTGCCATAGCTCCACGTTCTCGCCGGAGATGACGAAGATCGCCGGCGCGCCCAAAGCTCTATATGGCGTCAGGTCTGAGGGACCTGATTCGCATTGAACCACGCCAAAGGCAGCCGTCCGGTACGAAGGCGGGGTCTGGGTGAACGCTGCCAGCGCCACAGTTTGGGTGTCCGCTGCGGAGGAAAGGACGTCAGCGAAGGCGTAGTCGACCAGGATCGCGTCATCGGCATAGCCGATGGCGGCGAACTGATCACGAATGATCCGAACAGGCGTCATGCCCGCCTCGCCTTTGCGGGATCCTGAGACATCGGCACCGGTCGGAAGGCGAACGACTGCTGGTCGTCGAGAACCTCCATCCCGGTCAGCGCCCGACGCAGTTGCGCGATCACGGGAGCCAGCGGGAGCAGGATAAAAGGCTGGTCGCCCGCAACGGCTGCGCGTCCATCAATGAATTCAACAGCCCCGCGGCCCGGAAACACGAGGAGACTGCCTTGCTCAAGCACAGTCCAGTGCCGGCTTTGCGCAACCTCGAACAGCTCGGCGTCCACGCCTTTCAGGGCGCCGACCGGCAATCCGCAATCGTCGACGAGCCGCTTGATGATCGCCAACGCCAGTATTTGGCTTGGGCGATAGGCCGGCCCCTGCCCGCGAATTCCGTCCAAAGAGGAAAATACGGCACGCCAGTGCCGGAGGGTCTCCTGAGGGAGGCCCAAGGCCTGTCTTACCTGACCAGGCGTGTACTGCAAGTTATCCACGCTCCAAACTTGTTGTTAGCCACAAGATAGCTGGAGTTGGTTCACACGCCAAGCGTTTCGGTAATGTAGCGCAAACGAACGTTTGTGAGACATCACCAGACATCCGCGTGAGAGGCTAGGCGGATCAAGGCACCGAGCATGGCGGAACTCTGTCGCGCAATCTATGTGTCACTCACACAACCGAAGATGAGTTTTGCACCATGTTGATCGGCTATGCGCGGGTTTCGACCGCTGACCAGAACCCGGACCTTCAAATCGACGCCCTGCGCCAAGCTGGGTGCGAAAGGGTCTTCTCAGAGACCGCCTCTGGCGTTCGTACTCAGCGCGCAGGTTTGACTGACGCGCTCTCCCATGCCCGCGAGAATGACGTCTTTGTGGTGTGGAAGCTTGACCGCTTGGGCAGAACTGTTCGGCAGTTGGTGGACTTTGTCAGCGCACTGCGCAGCCGCGGCGTCGAGTTTCGCAGCCTTACGGATGGGATCGACACGACGACGCCTGCGGGGCGGTTCTTCTTCCACATGATGGCGGCGCTGGCGGAAATGGAGCGGGATCTCATTCGCGAGAGGACGATGGCTGGCTTGGCGGCCGCCCGAGCACGAGGACGGAAGGGCGGTCGCAAGCGTGCGCTGTCGGGACGCCAGATCGCTCAAGCCCGGCTACTTTTGAAGCATCCTGAGCAGACGATGGAAGGCATTGCGGCGTCGTTGGGGGTTTCCCGAAGCACGCTCTATCGCTCGCTAAGCCGGGACGGGCTGACGACGCAGCCTTAGTACGCCTCCCTGGTGTGGCGGGAGAGCGCTAGGAACACTTGCCTAGAGCGGCCCTTCGACAGACAATCCGCGCTTCGGAGATTTGCATGCCGCTTGAACCTCACCAGAAATCGGTTCTCCTGATTATGCGCGCGCGGCTGCTAGGCAACCTGGCATTAGCGTCGTTTGCCTTCGGCCTTGTACCAATCCTCGGATGGGGACGAGTGATGGAGCATCAGATCCTTCTCGGGTTCTGCGGTGCCGTCGTGCTGTTCTTCGCGAGCGACCGGATTCTGCGGTACCTTCCTGAGCCGGATGTTGACGGAACGGGTCCGAAGAAACCCGACCGATCCTAATCGGGTTCAGTGGTGCCGGAGAGTGTCCTCGCACGTGCCTTCAGTCGGCTCTTGGTCTCGGCCGATGCAGCAGACCTCAACGTCACGCTGATCATTATAGGACCGCCACTCCGAAGTGCCGAAGGGCTACGCTAGGTGCCGATCCGAACAGCTGCCTTGTGGGCTTCCCACTTGGTCACCAAGCCAGCCTGGATCAACTCGTAGACAAACGATAGAGGCGAGGGGCGCCGGAGACTGCCGAAGTGTAGTCGATCATCGCTTGCAGGAAGTCTCCTTCGGGGAACTGTCGGCCTCGCGTCGCCGAGATCCTCAATCGAATACAGTTTGCGTTTCTAACCGGCTGAGTTTCCAGGAGGAGACCGCCATGCGCGTTGCCGCCTAGGCCGCTAAGGTTGGCGCGTTAGGCCAGTGGCAGGCCGGTCGCCATCGCCCGCGCCAGATCGTCGAGATCTTCTGCCAAGCAGCTTGGGTACCGCCGCCGCACCCTGTGTGGAACAGTTCTACCCACAATGTCTGCAAACCCTTCCGCCGGCCAGACACCTCGCTCTACGTCGGCAGCTGTTCGTTCTCCTAGCTTGCGCGCTGCGTATCGGAACACCGCACTGAGGTTCGCTCGGGACATCGTCAGGCCGTCGCTTCTCAGGGCTAGAAAAAGACTGATCCGCTCGTGCGACGACCATCGCTCGAGCTCAAACGCGTAAATCGGTCGATCTTCGATCAACATCAAGCCGACCGCCATACGTCGGGGCCGGCGCGCGCGACTGGTTTCAAACCACGAGCCCGGGGCCTCAAGAAGCGATGCCTCTTTTGCTGAGGATGCTAGGGGGTCCTGGAACAGCAAAGACCCGGTCCCGATCCGCGAGAGGACAGAGAAAGCCTGGATGAAGGTGGGTAGAGGAAAGTGGAGCTTCTCGACCGCAACGCTGACGGCCCGAGCCTCATCAAAGGACTTGTCCAGCAGCGTTTGGGTCGGTCGGTCGCTCTCTGCGGTCGCTGAATCCGCCAAACGAGTCGGTCGAAGTTTCAGCGCACCGACGCGACCCCCAGCTGCGATCGGCAGCATCGAAAGAGTATCAACAGGGGCCGAGATCTTGGTGATGGTTTGGCGCACACTCGATCGAGACGGTGCCTGTTCATAGACGATCTTCACCCCCGAGAATTTCGGGAAAGCTGCCAGCATTGACTGGAACAACGTAGATCCAGCTAGGGCCGACAGCCCGGGCCGGCGGCTGTTGTCGAGCATTAGATTGCCTTGAAGAACCGCGCTTCGACGCTGCCCTTGCCGCGATAACTCGAACTCGTCCTCTGATCCCAAGCTGCCGTTCCTCGGGAGCCGAACGATAAGCCGCTTGAAGGGCGGCGGCCGCTCGTCGCTAAGAATACGCGATGCCTTGAAAGCGCGGGCCGTCGCCGGAAGGAGGCCCTGCTGGATATCGACGTTTCGACCTGCCAACCTCAATCGTCGAGCCTGCGCTGGAGCTAGGACGACTGGATACTTCGGATAGTCTCGTCCGTTGGCGAATGTTAGCCCGAGCGCAGTGTTCATCCAAAGCTCGCCCAAGTCTGGACTAGCTAGAAGCATCGCCAAATGGAGAGCGCTCCCTCGGTCTAGAAGCGCTTCGTTGGGAGCAAGCCGGAATACATCGTCATCGACGAACCCGGTTGCGTTGAAGTCGGCCAAATCCTGACCCGGGTCTTGAGCAGCTGCTGCCATGAAAGCATTGGCACCGAGGCTCAGGGGGCCGAAGTAGAACCGGAGGAGCTCGAACGAAGGGATGAGCACTTGGTGATCGCCGTCATAAGCGATGCAGATAGGGGGTTCCTCATGACGCTGCCCCCAAGGCTCTTGGGCGATGTGCGTCACTTCCGACAGGCGATAGCGCTCTTCGCGGTCCACACTGAGGGGCTGTTCGTTGAGAGCCTCCAATACGGCCGTGCCGGACGCCTTAAGGCTTTGAGTCACGAGCCCTTGAGGAGAAGGCGTCAGCCCCATGAACTCGCCTCGCTCGAAAATCGCCCCGCTGGCTAGCTGGCCTAGTTGTTCGAACGGAGCCCAACCCCGTGACGCGCCATCGGAACCTTCGAAATAGCATTCGATCTCAAAGGCATCCGGGCGATCAGGAGCGCGTCTGATTTCCCCTAGGCTTGAGACAGTCAGTCGTCCATTGCCAGCGGGAAGCCAACGTGAAGTCCAACGTTCAGCTAGCAGGTCAGGGAAGGCGTGCGGCGGCGTGGGCGTAGGTCTCATGGACACCAGTTTCCGCTGCTTCGAGACGCCGCGCGAGGCCAGAAGTTGGCGGAGGACAGGGCAACAAGGGGAATGGTTAGGCTGCCGTGGATAAGTGGACACCCAGTTCTGAACGCTCAGCGTAGGCCGTTATTTTAAAAGACTGTCGGAATGTCGAAGACCAGCTAGTGAAAGTCGGACATCCTCTCTTGGGTTTCTAGAGCTGCTGAAGGCGGTCGAGGCCGGGGCGGCCAAGCAGTCGGCGTTCTAACCTCAAGCGCTTCACCCGCATCGTGGCATCATGTCGGGGGGGCGGTTGGGCACCCTTATTCTGTTAATCTGATCCGAAGCCCTTTCGCACATCCTGGCGCTCCTTCCTCGGGACCAGTCGCTCAGCGAGTCCCCAATACCGCCGCCAGCTCCGTCCCATTCTGCGGCTTGGTCGGTTATGCAGCGGCCGTGTGGGTCTTCCTATCTAGCGCGACCTTGCCGTCCTGGATGAGAACAACTCGATCAGCCGCAGCGATGGTTTGAGGTCTATGGGCGACAACCAGACGAGTGATGGATAGCGCCTTCAGCGCGGAATTAATGGCCTCTTCACATCCCACATCCAAGTGACTCGTGGCTTCGTCCAACACCATGATCTTGGGACGCCGGTACAATGCGCGCGCGAGGAGCACCCTCTGCTTCTGTCCGCCAGAAAGCGCAGCCCCCATATCGCCGACAAAAGTTTCCATCTGCATTGGCATGGCTAGAACCTCTGCATCAATTGCCGCCAACCTCAGACATTCCAGAACCCGATCCATATCGATCTGTTCACTGAAAAAGGCGACGTTCTCAGCAATCGAACCGGACAACAGCTCGTCGTCCTGGAGCACGACGCCGAGTGATCTTCTAGCGGCCCTCGGCCCCCAAGAGTCCAAGCTGCGTCCGTCGAGTCGAACTTCCCCGTGCGTTGCCGGATAAAGGCCCGTCAACACCTTCATCAGCGTGGTTTTCCCGGCGCCAGACGGCCCCACGAAAGCGACAAATTCTCCAGGCTCGATTGTCAGATTGATACTCCGGAAAATGTACGGTTCGTGCGGAGCGTAGCGAAAAGCGAGGCTGTCCAGCTCGATCCGGCCTTCAACTTCCGGCTGGCCAGCAGACGACCGCTCAATGCCTTTCTCAACAGGGGTGAGAGCAATATCCGACAATCGCTCCGAATGCAGATCCAGCATGCGCCAGTTCACGAAAGTCTCGAAGACGCCAGTTGTACGCTGCTGAAATTGCTGACGGTACGACATGAAGGCGAAGAGCACCCCGACTGTCATCTCGCCTGAAATCACGTTTCTGGCACCGAGATAGATGATCGCGACGTAAGCGATTGCTTCGGAGGTCCCTTGCAGTGCTTTGAAGAAGATATTGGCGTGAACATTGGTTTGCGATGTCCGGACTAGGTCCGCATAGCGGTTCGCCCAATCCCCCTCTCTTTCTGTTTCTGCGCCAAGCACCTTGATAGTCTGGATAGCCCGCAGAGTTTCAATCCGCTTCCCCTGTTCGGCAATCTGCGCGACCAGAGCTTCCGACGCGAGCCGAAGACTCAGGGGGATTGTCGCCAAGCGGATGACCACATAGACGAGAAACGCGGCGACAGCGACTAACGCCAGAGGCCACGCGAATACTGCCATCATGATCAGGGTAGTAACTGAAAGTAGCCCGTCGATGATGCTGGTGATCAAGCCATTGGCGATCAACTGACGCACCGGCAGGATCGACTCGAACCTCGTCAGGGTGTCCGCCAGCCGTCGTCGCTGAAACCATGGGAGCGGCAGACGGACCATGTGCCTATAGAGGCGCACCGTCATATCCCACCCCAACATTGCCGAGACGCGTTGGACTGCTACCCCGCGAATGACTTCCGCGCCTACGTTGAAAAGGGCGAAGAGTCCAAAGCCGATAGCGAGCGCCCCGAGTAAACCGAGGTCACCTTTCAGCGCCGCCTCGTCGATCGCGAGCTGCATGTAAAACGGGCTAGCTAAGACGTATGCCTGCATCAGCAGCGATAGTACTAACGTCTGAGCCAGCCCTCCCAAGAGGGCCGGGCTCCAACGGAAGAGCGACCACAGGCTCAACTGCGATCGCTGCGTACGCCGGGAGAAAGCGGGCGTCCGGCTAAGCTCTAAAGCAACGCCGGTAAACTGTCGCGATACCTCGTCAAGAGTTAGCGTGCGACGACCTACGGCAGGATCGTCAATGACCACCCTATCGGCGCGCGCTTTATGGAGGACAACGAAATGGTTCAGTCCCCAGTGGAGTATGGACGGCAGGCCGAGATCTGAAATCTCGTCCAGTTCACAACGAACGGCCCGGGCTGACATGTTCATGGAGGCGGCGACATCCGCGATCTCAGCCAGCGTCAGTCCGCGAACCGAAACGGGGTGTTTACGTCGAAGCTCGTGGAGAGGCACCGGTCCGCCGAGACGAGCCGATGCTATCGAAAGACACGCGAGACCGCACTCCGAGGCTTCTGTCTGGATAACCGCTTTCAGTCTCGCTCTCCTGCTTGACGACGAAGCTGAGCGACCGGAGAAGTCGTGCGCTGCGTAAGTTCAAAAGCGCTGCCTTGGGAGCCGATCGGGTCAGCAATCACCAGGGCGAACCACCTTAATGAAAGTGCCTTCAAGCTTGAAAGCCAAACGTCCGCCGTCGGAGAGGTCGTGGGCTTGCGCCAAATTGACAAAGCCGTATTCCCTCAGCATTTCGTCGCTAAAGTAGACCCCGGCGAACCGTGTATTTGCTCGGAGTCCTCCAAGAGGACTTGGCCTGATCGTCTCTTCTCTGACGCCGATAACCTCGGAAGCGCAGATTAGGACGTCCACCGAAACATTCGCACGATTGTACAGCGCTACGACCCGATCCAGTCGGGCATCGTTGTCGTTGATCATACGCTGATCAGTTATCCGACCGTCTCTTGCCAACCGATCCCAAGTGAACGGTGAAGTATGGAAAAGGACCGCAGCTCTGTCTGGAACAATCTTTTCAGTCGCGACCGCAAAGATATAGTGCGCGCAGGATGAACTGCAAAGCGTCTGAACTTCCACGGCTGTGCCGTTATCGACAATAGCGTTGCCGATTTGAATCCCAGCATCGACATTTCCGCCCTGGCTGTAAATTACAAGCTTGTCCGCTCCACGCAGAAGAGGAATCAACCTTGTGGCGGATTCTGGGGTAATCATGCCGGAGTATCTAACGATACCGCCGTCACGAGCTATAGTTGCTTCCGGGGGACGCTCACTACATGCCGCCAGCGGGACAAGTAAGGAGAGCAAAAGTCGAACAGATGAAATCACGACGTATTGCTCTCCCTAGGCTACAAACAGTTTATGGATTGGGAGCCTGTTCCTGCAGCTCTTCCAACTGATTTTCGATCCGATCCTGATCTTCCTCCGCTTGCTCAGCCGCATCGCCGGCGATTATGTCGAGCCAAGTTCTCGGATCCAGAAAGTCGGTGAGGATCTCCGTGAAGGTAATCGCATCTTGGATGGTCTCAGCCGTTTGTTCTTGGCTTTGCGCCATCCAGAGATCGTAGGCCAACGCTCCTTGATCAGTGCTGCGCCAATCCCCGGCATCATTCGCCCAGAACGCGCCCCACTGATAGTCGGGGCTCGGCATCCAGATGTACGACTTATACTCGGTCCCGTCCGCCGTCGTCAGAGTTCCGTTCTCTACAACACCGGTCGTATCAAACACGCCGTCCCCGTCAATATCGACGTTGACCGTGACCGGCCGTTTGATGCGACTTCCACCACTCACAAATCCCATTTCGGCTTGAGACAATCTCCGCACTTGCACCCTCCATTTGAAACTGCGCCACAACCGTGGCGAGACATTTGTATGGGCCATCATCGCCGAGTCTATGGGGCTTAGGCACTGTAACGCCGTTGTGATCGGAGGACGTCTCCCTTCGCCCACAAACCGCCTATCGCCGCGCGCGCGCCGCCAGCACCGGGTCAAAAAGCCACGCCGCCAGGGGCCTGTTGTCAAGTACTAGGTCTGCCGTAACACGCATACCCGGAGCGAGCGCCCATGCGTGTCCATAAGCGTGCACATCTTGGCGATCCAACGTTACCAGTACACGGTATAGTGGCTCCTTCGTTTCTATCGGGGTGGGCAGTTCGGAGGGTTGTGTCGGCGAACGCGTGACCAATTTGACCCTCCCTCGCCCAACGCCGAAGCGCTGGTATGGAAAGGAGTCGAACATTATCCGCACCCTGTCTCCGGCGCGGACAAAGCCTACCGCTCGAGAAGGCACCCAAAGCTCGGCCTCCAGACCCGCCCCCTCTGGAAGGACAATCGCCAGCGTTTGCCCAGGCTGAACAGGCATGGCCGGTCGGACGGAGAGAGCGGCGACCCGGCCGCCCGTCCGGGCAGTAAGAACCTGTCCACGTTGTCCAAGAAGGGTCGCCTGTCTCTCACTGAGGCGTGCGACGGACTGAGCAACCTGCGCCGCACCTTGGGCCCGCTCGGCCGCCAACCTTCGGCGTTGTGCGTCGATTTGTGTTATCTGCGACGCAAGGTCCAGTAAATCGCGGTCGATAGCTCCTAACTGCTGCCGGGCCGTTAGCAATGCTTCTTCCCTCTGACGCATAGGGAGGGCTGCGATAAGCTGTCGATCAAATAACGATCGAGCAGCTTCAACTGTTTCCTGGGCGAGCCCTATGCGTTGAGTTTGCAGATCTCGATCAACCGTCAGCTGGGCGCGCCGATCTACGATTCCCGCGCGGCGGGCCGCAAGCTCCTGCAGTTGGCTGTCGATCGTTGCGGTCTGCGCCGACTGCTGGAAGGCCAATGCGCTCGATTCATCGCGCGCGGCTTCCTGGAGAAGAGCTCCTAGCCCTTCGCCGCCCTCTACGGTCGAATCGAAAGAGAGGGAAATGAGAGGAGTTCCAGCGGTCACCGCCTGACCTTCTCGAGCGAGTACTTCATCTACGACTCCCGCTCGGACAGCGGTAAGCCGCTGAGCGCCGGCCGTGGGAGTCAGCGTACCGATCACCGTTTCCTTTCGCGCATAGTTGGCGGTGGCGAGGAAGAAGGCAGCCACAAAGACGATGGCCAGCAGGAAGCTGGTGAGAACCCATCCCGCAACACCAATGGTCTTGACCGGAACGCCGAAACGCGAGGAGTTGGCATCAATAGCTTCAGGCCTGAACAGGCCGGGCGAAATTTCGGTGCCGTCAGTCGGTGAGTGCTCGTTCATCGGGATGCCACTCGCTAGGGATGTTCGACCGCGAAGCCTGACCGCTTGCAGCCGCAGGGTTTGCTACTCCCTGCGACCTTGCCTCGCTCGAAGAGGAGCTGTTCGTCAACTGATTTAGTGGCCCTCACAGAACTCAGACCGTAACTCCGGCGGACGTCGGTTACCAAGTAGCAAACTACAACCCCAAAGTGACGCCGAAGGCCGCCTGTCCCCGCCGTCACCCGCGGTGCCGGGTTACGCGCTAGGACACAGCAAAATCCGGTATGCGGAGGTGGAGTTGTGGACAGGTCCTGAGTTAGCGCGCGTAACTTCGGAACCGAGCAGACAATCGAGTCAAGACAGTCTGGGAGCGGCACGGGTAACTGTGCTTTGCTGCGTGCGGATCGCCTCAAGAAGCTATGCTGAACCTCGGTTTCTTGGCCGCGCCTGAGTCGATTTCGTAATGACGGGGTTAGGTGTTCAAGTCACCTAAGCGGTGACGTGCCCCCGTCTAGTCCCTCAGCCAACTTGGGAGCCCAAGGGGTTGCTAGCTGATCTGCGTTGCTGGCGGGAGCGGCCGTGCGGCGGAGCTGATCAAGTTGCGTCGAAGCTTGGGCGTCGATGAAGAGATTCAACCCCAAGAGCGACGCCGCGGATCCTGAGGATCGGCCAGTAAACTGTAGGCGCCGAAGACGCGCAACGACGAGGTGGATTTCAAAGGCCAGGCGCGCAGCAACAGGACCGGTCGGCAGCGGAAGCGGCGGGGGTGTCGGTCAGGACCGCGCGCAAATGGTTGGGCCGGCATCGGCTCGGAGGTGAGCGCAGGCATCGCGACCGCAGCTCGGTGGCGGGGCGATGTCCGCGCAGGACGCCTGCGGAGCGCATGGCGGAGCTCGAGCGCCTGCGCCGCCAGCGGCTGACCGAGCCGCAGATCGCCCGACGGCTGAGCATGGCGCGTTCGTCGGTCGGACTGATCCTGCGCCGCTTCGGGCTGGGTCGATTGACGCTGCTGGAGCTCAGGTCGCCGATCGTCCGCTAGAAACGCAGTCGCCCCGGCGAGATGATCCACCTCGACATCTAGAAGCTAGCCCGGTTCGAGCGGGCCGGCCACCGCGCCACTGGCGACCGGAGGGCCGGCTGCTCGCGCAAGGCGGGCTGGGACTTCCTGCACATCTGTGTCGATGCCGCTTCACGGCTGGCCAACACCGAGATCCTGCCCTCCGAAGGTCAGCAGGACACGACCGCCTTCCTTCGCAGAGCCCTAGACTGGCTGAACCGGCATGGCGTCGCGTCGGCCGAATGGGTCATGACCGACAACGCTCGGCCTATCACTCCAGACTGTTCGCCGCCGCCCTCAAGCAGGCCGGAGCTCGCCACGTCTGAACGCGGCGCTACACCCCGGGCACCAACGGCAAGGCCGAGCGCTCCATCCAGACCACGCTGCGCGAAGGAGCCTACGCGAGACCCTACGCCTCGTCGGACGAACGCGCCGCCGCCATCAGGCCTTGGACCGACACCTAAAACCTCAGCCGACCCCACTCCGGCGTCAAAGACCTCACCCCGTGGTCAAAGGTTAACAACCTTCTTCGATACGACAGCTAGGCCGCCCTGTATAATTAGACGCCCAGTTCTGAAGCGTCAGGGTAAGGCATTGTTATATAGCTATTTTCGGAACTTCTGACACCCGCTATTGAAAGTCGGACATCCTCTCTTGGGTTTTTACACCCCCGCCGGTCAGGGCGGCCATGGAGGCGGAGTGGTGCGGACTGCGGAACGGCCGGTCGCGTGTCAGGGCGCCGCGCTCGATCAGACCGGCGACCGACCAGATCATTGAAGTCTCCAGCAACTCCTGCGAGGTCAGCGGCGGTAGAAGGCCTGGCAAGCGTTGCGCCATCATCGACTTGCCCGATCCCGGCGGGCCGACGAACAACAGGTTGTGCCCGCCCGCCGCCGCGATCTCCAGCGCGCGCTTGGCGCTTTCCTGGCCCTTGACCTCGCGCAGGTCGGCAACGGCCCGGCCGGCCGCCAGAGGGCCGGGTTCGGGCGCACGCAGCACTTGGGTTCCCTTGAAATGGTTGACCAGCCCGATCAGAGAGCGCGGCGCCAAGATGCGCGCTCCGCCGGCCCAGGCGGCTTCCGGCCCCGTCGCCTCGGGACAGATCAGGCCCAGCCCCATGGCGTCGGCGGCCACGGCGGCGGGCAGGGCCCCGCCGACGCGCGCGATCTGGCCGTCCAGCCCCAGCTCGCCGATCGCCGCCCAGCCGTCCAGGGCATCGGGCGCGATCACCCCCATGGCCGCCATCAGGGCCAGGGCGATGGGCAGGTCGAAATGGCTGCCTTCCTTGGGCAGGTCGGCGGGCGCCAGATTGGCGATGATCCGCTTGGCGGGCAGGGCCAGACCGATGCCGGCGAAGGCCCCGCGCACCCGCTCCTTGCTTTCGGCCACCGCCTTGTCAGGCAGGCCCACGATATTGAAAATGGTCGGTCCGTCGTTGCCGATCAGCTGGACCTCGACGTCCACGCGCCGGGCCTCCACCCCATCGAAGGCGACTGTAACGACCCGCGCGACCATGTTCGCTCCCCCGCTTAAAGGAAGAACGAACCATGAACTGAAATCTAATTCAAGTGGCGCTCACGCAACCTGTGCGGCCCGCTTCTTCTCGATGACGTCCCACATCAGGGCGGTGGCGTCTATGCCGGTGAAGGCTTTCAGCTGCTGGGCGCCAGTGGGCGAGGTGACATTGATTTCGGTCAGATAGTCGCCGATCACATCGATGCCGACGAAGATCAGGCCGCGCGCCCTCAGCGTCGGGCCGATGGCGGCGCAGATTTCCAGATCGCGCGGCGTCAGTTCGACCGGCATGGCCGTGCCCCCGACGTGCAGGTTGGAGCGCACGGCGCCCGCCGCCGGAACGCGGTTGATGGCGCCGACCGGTTCGCCGTCGATCAGGATGATGCGCTTGTCGCCCTTGGACACGGCGGGGATGAATTTCTGGATCACCAGCGGGTCGCGGCTGCCCGCCGCGTGGATCTCGATCAGGGCGTCCAGGTTCGGATCGTCGGCGCGCAGCTTGACCACGCCCGAGCCGCCATTGCCGTGCAGAGGCTTCAGCACCACCTCGCCATGCTTCTTGTGGAAGGCCGTCAAGGCGACGGGATCGGCGGAGATCAGCGTCGGCGGCTGCAGGCCGGGGAAGGCGGTGACCATCAGCTTCTCAGGCGCCGAACGGACCTCGGCCGGGTCGTTGACCACCAGCGTCCTGGGATGGACCGTCTCGAGCAGATAGGTGGCGGTGACATAGGCCATGTCGAACGGCGGGTCCTGACGCATCAGGATGACGTCAACGTCTTCGGCCAGGTCCAGCTTTTCCCAGTCGCCGAAATCGACGTGGTTCCCGGCTTCGCGCCGCACGGTGATCGGGCGGGCGCGGCAGTAGAGACGGCCCTCCTCCAGCGCCAGGGTGCGGAAGTCATAGACCCACTGTTTGTGACCGCGCGCCTGGGCGGTCTCGGCCATCAGGAAGCTGGTGTCCGAGGTGATGTCGACGGCCTCGATCGGGTCCATCTGGATGGCGATTCTGAGCATCGGCGAGGCTTTCTCTACGTGGGCAGGCGCTAGGGAAATGGAGTGGCGAAGCTCTGCTTCAAACCCCTCCGCTCATCCCCGAGAAAGCGGGGACCCAGTTCTTTCGCTCGGCAGTGCGTTGGATTGGCCAAGCGCGTCCATCGAAAACGCTTTATCGCCCAAAGTGCTGGGTCCCCGCTTTCTCGGGGATGAGCGGAGTGTGAAATCAGTCGATCTGACGCGCTTCTTCGGCCAGCATGATCGGCACGCCTTCGCGGATCGGATAGGCCAGTTTGGCGCCCGCCGAAATCAGCTCATTGGCGCTGCGGTCATAGGTCAGCTTGCCGCGCGTGACGGGGCAGACCAGCACCTCGAGCAGGCGGGGGTCGACGGACACGGGGGTGTTGAAGGCGTCACTCATTTTTCTGGACCTAACGCGCTTAGCGCTACTTTAGGCCGTTGTAGGGGGCCTTGTCGCATCGCGCTACTGAATGGACGGCGCGGCGTCGTCACCGCCATCGGCGGCGTCGATGCGGAGAAGCGCGGTCAGGGCCTCGGCGCGGGGCATCAGGCCCATGGCCTCCAGCAACGCCTGTTTTTCGGCGGGTTCGAACGGCAGGGCCATCGACAGACTGTTGACCAGGGCCTCCATCGGCGCGGTCTCGGCCGTCTCCCAGTCGATATCGAGCAGGCGGTGGGCCATGTAGGCGCGCAGGGCGTCCAGGAAGGCGTGGCGGTCGAAATCCGGCTCGTCGGCCGGCGCCGTCAGATCGGCCTCATAGGCGTCGAACGCCGCGCGCACCTGGCGATAGGGGGCCTTGGACGGCAGTTCGGCGGCGATACGGAACCGCGAAACCCCCGTCAGGGTGATCAGATACCGGCCGTCGGACGTCTCGGCGAAGCTGGTGATCCGTCCGGCGCAGCCGACAGACGACAAGGTCGGATGGACCGCCGTGCCGCCGTTGGGCTGGATCAGGCCGATCATCCGATCCCCCGCCATGGCGTCGTCCACCATGTTCAGATAGCGCGGCTCGAAGATGTTCAGCGGCAACTGGCCGCGCGGCAGCAGGATGGTCCCCCCCAGCGGAAAGACCGGGATCACCTGCGGCAGATCGAGCGCCCTGACATAGCCCTGCGGCATGAAGCCCTCGATGCGCTTACGAAAACAGGATGGACGACAGTCGGCGTCGCCCGTCCTTGGCGACGTCGGAGGTCAGGCCGGCCGCCTCGAAGATGACCAGCAACTGCTTGCGCGCCGCCTGGTCGTTCCACTCGCGGTCGGCCTTGACGATGTGAAGCAGATTGTCGACCGCGCCCTTGAAGTCGCCCGCCGCGCTCTGGGCCTCGGCCAGATCGAAGCGGGCCTGATGGTCGTTCGGGTCAGCGGCGACCCGGGCCTCCAGTTCGGCGGCGGCGCCGGACGGGGCTCTCGCCGCCAGGGCCAGCTGCGCGCGCACGCTCTGGACCGTGGGCTCCTTGGACTCCTGCGGGGCCATGGCGATGGTCTGGAGCGCCTGTTCGCGGTCGCCGTCGGCCAGATAGACACGCGCCATGCCGGCGATGGCTTTTTCGTTCTCGGGCTCGATCTGCAGCACATGGGCGAAGGCCTGTGCGGCGCCGCCCAGATCGTTCAGGCCCAGGGATTCTTCGCCCAGCTCCAGCAACTGCGCCGTCTCGGTCGAGCCGCCCTGACCGCCGGTCAGCTTGTCGATGAAGGCCTTGATCTGGCTGTCGGGGATGGCGCCCTGGAAGCCGTCGACCGGCTGGCCGTTGACGAAGGCATAGACGGTGGGGATCGATTGCACCCGCAGTTGACCCGCATAGGCCGGGTTGGCGTCGACATCGATCTTGACCATCTTCACCGCCCCCTTGGCGGCGCGCACGGCCTTTTCCAGGGCTGGACCCAGCGTCCGGCACGGCCCGCACCAGGTCGCCCAGAAATCGACGATGACCGGCTGATGCTTGGACGCCTCGATGACGTCGGTCATGAAGGAGGCGTCGGCGCCTTCCTTGATCAGGTCGCCGGCGGCGTCAGGGGTCAGGGTCGGGTCGAGCAGGGTCATGGGCGAGGTCCGCGCAAAGATCGGTCAGTATCAACGGTTCAGATGGCGTCGGGATGCGTCGGCATCAAGCGGCGATTTGGTCGCGCCGGGATTTCAGACGCCCAAACAACCATTCCGGTGAGGCGACTATCCAGAGTTCTGCAAGGAGTGATGATCCGACCCTATTTCGAGACGACAATGACTGACTTCAAACGATGGAAGACTTTATTCGGTTGAGGAGGGCGACTCGGGCGAGATCACCGCTGCTTGGCGCTCGATAAGCATCCGAAGACCCGCTTGGATCTCTCGCCGGTCCTCAGCCTCAAAAACGCGAACTCGCACGCCGTCCATTCTCCTGGCCGCGGTAATTTGTTCCGCCGTGGCGAAGATGAAGTGCCCATTGTAGGCGCCAGATATCGGCCCTCCTTCCATCAACCTGGCGCCTTCAAGCCGAACAGCGCAGCTCTCGAGATTTGGAACATCGCGTCCAACAATGTCGAATCGTGGCTTCTCGTCAGCGCCTTTCAGCATTCGCCAGCAGATGTTCGGACCCAATGGCGCGGCTCCCTGAGATGAGCAGGCCGCCAAACTCGCCAGCACGATCACGCCGGTCCATTTCAAGAGTTTGGGGCCGCGCTGGCGCTCTCAGGGCGTCTCATCTTCAGAATGTCTCTGACGGCATCGATTACAGCTTCCGGTTCTTCATACTGGATCACGTGGGAGGCGTTCTGAACCATCCGCTGTTCGCCCCGGGTCGATGAGGCCGCTATTCGCGCGCCGGCCTCTGACCATGCGCGACGCAAACCAATGATCTCAGCCGGCGCCGCACCCTCATTTACTCCGAACTTATTCCCCGCCGTCAGGACGATCAGCGGCATATCGCCTAACGAGCCTGCCGCAGTCTCCACTTTGCTTACGCCAGTCGGATCAGGCTCGTTTTCCGAAAGAACTGCTGCCGCCATTTGCCGGCTCCCCAACGGCCCATCTGTCGGCGGAGAGCCGCACTCGATGTAGATGGCGCTTCCGGGCCTCATTTCACCGGCCGCTGTGGCGCGGATGCATTTCAGCGCCGCAGCCTGCCCCGCCTGATGCGCGCTGGCCCATACTGGTCCGATGCCTGTTAAAGTCTCCAAATTGGCGCCCGGATCAACGAGGACCAACCCAGCGAAGATTTCCGATCGTTGCGCTATGGCGAGGCGCGCAGAAACTTCGGCGGCCGAATGCGCCACCAAGACGAACGGCCCTGTCTCCATAGTGGCGTCTAGCAGTTCGAGTAAGTCGCTGGTGCGCCGGGCGAAGTCGCGTGGCAGCGGGCCGGGATCGCTTCGGCCATAGCCGGCGCGGTCATAGGCGCAGGCCCGGGTTATCTTAGCGAGACTTGGCTGAACCCGCGCCCAAATGGAAGAATCCAAGCCAAGTCCCGCATCCAAGATGACTGTAGGTTCGCCTGCCCCGGTGCATTTCAGGTGAAGTCTGCGACCATCAGGCAGGGAGACCATAGCGTCGTCGGTGTCGGTCTCATTACGAACAGCAGGTCTCTCCGAACTCTGCTGAGGCTCCGCCATTCCGACGGTCATGACCAGAACGATCAAGCTTAGCGTAGCTGGCGCCCAAGTCCGGGCCTGCAGTCTCGAAAACATGGACCTCACCTCAACCTGCGAAGGTGCAGTAGGGAGGGAAGCGCGTCGGCTAGTCAACGCCGTTCAAGACGGTCCTTCGGCGTGACGATAACCTATAATCCGTATCCGCTCGAAGCAGGCCGGACCGTTACGTAGAGAACAGAGTAGCTAAAGTTGCAGATGAAGTTCCGAAGCCGAAAATGGGCGGACGGGGCAGCCGATTTCGTCATAGGAATCATGAAAAATTAAACGCCCCAAAGTCCACCACCACCGGCTCCCTCTCCAGCAGCGCCAGCACTCGCCGGAACGCCGTCTGATCCAAGGCGGTGGTCGCCGTATTGGTCAAAGGGTGGAAGTTGACGACAGCGGCGTCCCACAGGCGCTGGTCCAGCACAAAGGTCACTCGGCGGTCTGCGTCGTTGATCAGGCCCAGCGCCGTGACCGAGCCGGGGCGGACGCCCAGTGTCTCCCACAGCAGGGTCTCGTTTCCGAACGACAGCCGTCCCGACCCCATGGCGCCCGCCGCGCGCTTCAGGTCGATCACCGTGTCCTGGCGCGCGGAGATCAGCCACAGCCGGCCCTTGTGGTCCTTCAGGAACAGGTTCTTGGTGTGGGCGCCGGGCAGGTTAGCCTTGAGGTCCATCCCCTCCTCGACGCGGAAGACGGCCGGGTGGTCGTGGGTCACATGGTCCACGCCGGTGTCGGCCAGCCAGGCGGTCAGTCGGTCGCGGTCGAAAGCCGGCGTGGGCGCGGGTGCGTCAGTCATGGTTGAGCCATTGGATTTCGGACGTTAGGAAATGTCCATGGTCGATACCGTCAATACGCGCCCGCTGGAACTGGAATGCTATCCGATGTCGGCCCGGCCGCCGGACCTTGTGCCCGGCCGCCAGTCGCGCAACTGGATGGACGCCTTCATCAGCCGCCACCCCTATCGCTGCCTGCCGCTGAACATGGCCAACACCACGGGGTGGGAGATCCTGTGCCCGTTCGGCTTCTCGGCCGAGTGGAATGGCGGCCCGCGCCAGGAAGACATCGTCATCACGCCGGACCGGCCCCAGCACGACCTGGACCATTTCGTCACCTCGCACTTCTCGCGCGGGGTCATGACCATGCATCCCCAATATCTGTTCCGCACGCCGCCGGGCTGGGGGATGATGTGTTCGGGATCGCCGAACCATGTGAAGGACGGCATCCAGCCTCTGGTCGGCCTGATCGAGACCGACTGGCTGCCCTTCCCCTTCACGATGAACTGGATTTTCACCCGGCCGGGCCGGATCACCTTCGAGAAGGGCGAGCCCTTCTGCTTCATCAATCTGATCGAGCACAAGAAGGTCGAGCAGTTCCAGCCCATCATCCGCACCCTGGAATCCAACCCGGTGATGAAGGGGCAGTTCGAGGCCTGGAACCGCGCACGGACGGACTTCAACCAGCGGCTGGCTGGCGGCGATCCCGACGCGGCCAAGGAGGCGTGGCAGCGCTATTACTTCAAGGGCGAGGTGCCGGAGAACCTGGGCGCCGCCCCGGCCACCCACTCCAACAAGCGTCGGCTCAAGTCGCCGCGTGTCGGATAGACAAAAGCCCTCTCCCGTCGAGGAGAGGGCTTGATCATACGGCCGCGAAAGCCGTGGCTTACGAGGTCGGGCGCGTGACCTGCGGACCCAGGTTCTGGATCACCTCGCGCGCGTTGAAGGCGTTGGGGTCGTTGGCGGGCTTGGCGCCCCGACCCATGACGATCTCGGCGTTGGCCTCGAAACGGTCGACCTGGCGAACGTCGAAGTCGCTGGCGCCCCAGCCCCAACGATCCCACGGGCTCCAGAAGCCGCCGCGATAGTAGCGCCACGATGGACCCCAATAGGGGCCGTAGAAGCTGTTGTAGCGCGAGTAAAAGGGATCGGGCGTGCCGACGAAGCGGGTGTCGCGGTCGGTGGCGCGGTTGACGGTGGCGAACCAGTCATAACCGCTTTCGGCCGTCAGTTCGGCCGAGCGAAGCAGCAGGCCCATCTCGACCTGATCTCGCGAGGTGACGGAATTGCCAGAGAAGCTGACGCGGAAGCGGTTGTTCTCCAGCCGCTGTTCGGCATAGCCGCCGCGCTGGCCGTTCAGGCCGGCGGGTTGATACGGCGTGGCGGTGGCGCAGGCGGCGAGGGCCAGCCCTGCAGCCACCGTCATCGCCAGGGTCTTTAAGGGTAGGGCTTTCATGAAATCAAACTCCTTGATCGCCCATTCGGGCGCGCTGACGGCTGAACGGAGCATGAACGGCGGCGTTCCCGATCCAATCTAGGCCGAAGCGTCGCCATTTCTAGAGCCTTGCGACGATCAGCACCGCCGCGGTCATCAACAGCACGCCGACGAAGACGCCGAACCCCTTGCGAAAGCGGGGCTGCTGCATCCGCCGCGAGAGGGCCGCGCCGGACAGGGCATAGGCGCTCATCGACATCATATCCATCCCGATGGCGGCGACGGCGAACAGCGCCATCTGGGGCGCGACCGGCCGGCTGACGTCCACGAAGGGCGGCAGGACGGCGGTGAAGAACAGGATGGCCTTGGGGTTGGCGATCTGGACCGCGAAACCGTCGACCAGGGCGCTGCGCCCCCGGCGAACCACGACATGGTCGGGCTGGGCGGCGGTGGCGAAGGCGCCGCGCAACGCCTTGATCCCCAGCCAGGCGACATAGAGGGCGCCCAACACGGCGATGACCTTGAACGCCGCCGGAAAAGCCTTGACCAGGGCTCCCAGGCCCAGCGCCGCCGCGCCGAACCAGACCAGGGTCGCCGCATTCATGCCCAGCACCCCGACCAGGGCGGAGGCGCGGCCCTTCTCCACCCCCGTCGCCACCGCGAACAGATTGGCCGGACCCGGCGTGACGGCCATCACCGCCATGACGCCCAAGAAGGTCGAATACAGGTGCGGATCGACGGGCAGGGCGGACATGTGGCGCGATGTCGCTGGTCCGCCGTGCGCGGTCAAGCCGTGCGCGTCAGCCGCCCCCGGAAATCAGGCGCGCGGACGACGGGGCGTTTGGGGCGGTGCGGGCGGTTCTGGCGGCGCGGGGGCCTCAACCGCCTCGGGCGCTTCGACCGCTTCAGGGCCGACGGCGTCGGCGGCCTGGTCCAGCGCATACTGGGCGATCAGTCCATAGGTGACCATCTGTTCGGGGTCGGGATTGGCCCAGGTTCCGTTCTGCGCGATGCCGGTTCCGACAACCGAGCCATAGCGTGCGCCATCCTCGATCGCTTGTTTGACCTCCGGGTCGTTCAGGGCGTCGGCGACCAGGGTGTCGACGTCGATGTTCTTGAGCGCTTCGGCCGCCATTTCGCCGGCGTGTTTGGCTGTCTCAGTGGTGAAGGCGGCGACGTCCGGCGCGTATTCGCTCCACAGTGCGGCGATGCGGCTGCCCCGCTGCGTCTCGCTGAGACTGGGGTCTTCGGAAAGCGCCTCGGCTCGTTTGCCGAACTCCTCCATCCGCGCCTCGAAGGCGCTGGAGGCGGCCTCCAGACGGGCTTCGGCCGCCGAAGGCGGCGTGTCCTGAACGCGGGCTGCGGCGGGCGAGGCGAGGCTTATCAGCACCAGAGGCAGGGCGGCGCCGAGGCCGAGAAGACGGATCATGGGACAGCTCCCCCAAACATGACCCGCGCAAACTCCGCTCTCGGCGGCCCTGTCTCAAGTGAAATCGCGGTAAGGCGGCCTTACTGCGGTTGGGCCGGAGCGGCCGCCGCTTCCTCCGCCTTGGCGCGGACCATGGCGGGGATGGATTTGATCTGGGTGGCGGCCATGGCCATCTGATCGGCCGGGGCGCCCTGCGCGACCGCATAGGTCTGCAGTTCATTGGCGAAGGTGTCGGCCTGGCTCTGATAGCGCGCCTGCAGGGCGTCCAGATCGGTCTTGGCCTTGGCCTTGTCGGCCTGGGCCGCGGCCGCCTGCATTTCCGTCGCCATGGTTTCCATGCTGGTTTCGAAAGCCTCGCCTTTGGCTTCGAAGGCGGCGGCTTCCGGGCTTTCGGCGGCCTCGGCCGGGGCGGGAGCGGCGGGCTGGGCGGCGGGGGCCGGGGCGGTCGCCGTCTGGGCGAGGGCCAGGGTCGGGCCGCTCAGGACCAGGGCCGCGACGGCGGCGGTGCAGGACAGAAGACGCATGGAAGAACTCCGGGGCGAGGCCGAAAGCGGCCGCAAGGGGCCTGTGGTCAGGCCCAAGAGCGCTTACCGTGGACCACAAGTGTCAGATTTCAAAGACCCGATAGGGCGTGTCGCCCAGGGTTTTCAGCACCGGCAGGGCGACGTTGTAGACCGGAACGCCCCGGTTGGTCCGCCCCTCCGGCCCGCCGCGATGGGCGTGGCCGTGGACCACCAGGCTGACGTTGTCATAACGGTCGATGGTTTCGGCCAGGCGCGAAGACCCCAAGAAGGCATGGATTTCTGGCGGTTCGCCCATTACCGTCTCGACCACGGGCGCATAGTGCAGCAGGACGACCGAACGCTCGGTGCGCAGCTTGCGGATCGAGTTTTCCAGCAGATTGGCGTCCTCGACCGCCTCCTGCACGAACCGCTTGATCGAAGCCTCGCCGAAAGAGGACAGCATATAGCGGCCGAAGCCGCCGACGAACCCCTTGCCGCCGGCAAATCCCACGCCGTCGATCTCATACGCCTCGCCGTTCAGCATCCTGACCCCGGCGTCTGTCAGCATCCGTTCGACCTCTTCCGGCTGGCCGCATTCGTGCTCGTGATTGCCCATGACGCCGACCATGGGGATGGTGCAGAGCTTCAGATCCTCCAGCAGCCGCTCCACCTCGGGCGTCTTGCCGTAGTTGGTCAGGTCGCCGCACAGGCACAGGACGTCGGCGTCGTCCGCGACCCGCTGGAACAGGTCGCGATAAGGGCGTTCGCTGGTCTCCCCGACGTGCAGGTCGCCGACGGCCGCGACGCGCATCTTCTTGGCCGGGCCGGGTTCCAGGCCCGGCTGGGGCGTCTGCGGATCGACGGTCGCGTCGGTCATGGCGGCTCTCTCTCTTTCAGTGGCCCAGATTGACCGGGTCGTGGCGTTCCTCCAGCCCCTTGCCGACCACGTCGCCAAAGCCCCATTCGGCGACGTCGGCGACATAGTCGCGCGGACTGAAAAGCCGGCCGCGACACACCTTCACGCGCGGCGCCGGCAGGTCGATCTGAGCCGTCAGCCGCTCGACCAACTCCTCCATCAACCAGCGCGGAATGCGGTCGCGCTCGGTCGGATAGGCGAAGCGGAAGTTCAGCAGATGGGCCGCCAGAACCTCCCAATAGAGGTCCATCTGATCCAGCAGGCTCTTCCAGTCGATGGCGTCGGACTGTTTCAGGATGACGTGGTTCACGTCCGCCCCGTCATAGCGATAGCGGTCCTGGATGAAGACCTTGGACAGGATCAGGGCCGTGGGCGGGGTGATCTGGACCTGATGGCCATAGACGGTGATCCTATCTTCGCTGAACCAGCTGTCGGACACGGCGATGGTGCCGTTCGACATGGCGAATATGACATCGAAGAAATGTTTCTCGTCCTTCCAGACCTTGGCGATCCAGCGCTCGTCCTCGACGTCGGTGCGATAGCCGTGCTTCTGGAAGAAGGCCAGGATGCGGGGATAGTCGCCGGGCTTGCAGAAGACATCCAGATCCTTGGTTGGACGACGGATGCCCGTATAGGCCGTCACCGCATAGGTGCCGGACAGCAGGAAGGGGATGCCGCTTTCCTTCAGCAGGCCCAGGCTTTCCGCGTAGAAGGCCAGGGCGTCGGCTGGCGGTTCGAACGTCGGTTCGGCGATCACGTCGGACATCGGCTGCGCCCTCCCTGGCGAGGGCAAGGGAACGACGACGCCCCGCCCCGGTTCCGGGAAAATACCTAAGTCGGCGGCGCCGGGATCATTAAGACCTGCGTGCGATGTTCATTGCATGACCAGCACGACGCGCTTCATGAAACCCGTCCCGTGGCGCCTGTTTCGCCATGAAGCCGGCCGTGTCGCTGGCCCGCCCGCCTGGGCCTATCTGGCCCTGTTCGGCGTTTGCCAGTTGGCCGGTTTCTGGATGGCGCAGACCTTTTCCGTGACCATCCTATGGCCGGCCAATGCCGTGCTGGTGGCGGCCTTGCTGCAGTTGCCCCGCAAGCAGGCGGTTCAGGTGATGGGGGCGGCGGTCGCCGTGAATCTTCTGGGCAACCTGGTGCGAGGCGACCCAGGCGTGTTTCTGTGGGCCAACGCCCTGTTCAACCTTATCCAGGTTGTAGTCACGACCCTGCTGGCGCGTCGATTCGGCGGCGCGGCGCTGGACATGCGCCGCCCGCGCCGGCTGCTGCGGTTCGCCTTAGCCCTGATTCCCGCCGTCGCCCTCAGCACGGCGCTTTCGGGCCTTCTGATCCTGGTCATGGGGCACACGCCCTTTGGCGGACTGGCCTATCGGCTGCGTTATCTGTTCGAGATGGAGGCCTTGGCCATGCTGATCGTGGCCCCCTCTCTGTTGCTGATGGCGCGACAGCACAGGTTCCGCGCCGACGGCGTGGCGCGTCTGCCCGAGATTGCGCTGCTGGCTGGTCTGGTCGTCGGCTTGACGGCGGCTGTATTCAGCCAGAGCCAGGCGCCTGTGCTGTTCCTGGTCTTCCCGCCGCTCATTCTGCTGGCCTTCCGCCTGTCGCCGCCCTGGACGGCGACCGCGGTGATTCTGATCTCCGTCTGGGCGGCCGCTGCGACCCTGACAGGGCATGGGCCGATCACCCTGACAAGACTGGCGCCCACGCCCGAGATGCAGGGCGTTCCCATCGCGATGCGGCAGATGGGCGTTTTCCATCTGTTTCTGTTGGCGCTGCTGGGCACGGCCTTGCCCATCACCACCTTGTCCAGTGAACGGCGGCGTTTGGTCGAGCGCCTGAAGACGCGCACCGAGGTCGCACTGGCTGCGCGAAAGCGCGCCGAAGCGGATCGGGCCGCCAAGAGCCGGTTCCTGGCGATGATGAGCCACGAAATGCGTACGCCCCTGACCGGCGTCACGGGTTATGCCGACCTGCTGTCGCGCAACGCCAGCCTGGATGCCGAGGGCGTCCGTCAGGTCGACGCCGTTCGCCATTGCGGCGAGGCGATGCTGCGTCTGGTCGAGGATCTGCTTGAGGTGTCGCGCGGCGGGGTCGAGGTGGCGCCCAGGGTCAATGACCTGCGAGAGGTCATCGAGGAGGCCGTCGGACCCGCCCGCGAATGGGCCAGGGTCAAGGGGTTGGAGTTCGACGTCCGCATCGCGCCGGAAGCCGAGGGGCGCATCCTGATCGACGCTCGGCGGTTGCGTCAGACCCTGCACCATCTGGCGCAGAACGCGGTCAAGTTCACGGCGCGCGGTCGGGTGGGCCTGACGGTGCGCCGGACCGAAGACCGGCTGATCCTGGACGTGTCCGACACAGGCTGCGGCATGGACGAGGAGACGCGCGCGGGCGTGTTCCGTCTGTTCGAACAGGCCGACGCCACGACCAGTCGCGCCCATGAAGGCGCAGGGGTGGGGCTGGCCCTCGCCAAGACCCATATCGACTGTCTAGGCGGGACCGTGACGGTTGAAAGCGTCCTCTGGCAAGGTTCGACCATCACCCTGACCGTGCCGGCGCCGAGCGTCGCCACCGAGGAGGATGAGGCGATGGAGCCGCTCCACAGCCGGCGTACGCGGGTTCTGATCGTCGACGACCATCCCGCCAATCGCGATCTGCTGTGGATCATGCTTCAGGCGGCGGACTGCGAAACGGCCGAGGCCAGCGACGGCGAGCAGGCCCTGGAGGCGCTCCAGGACCAGGCTTTCGACCTTGTGCTGATGGACGTGCGGATGCCGGTGATGGACGGTCTGACCGCCACCCGCGCCCTGCGCGCTATGGACGCTCCGACCTGCGATGTGCCCGTTCTGGCGGTGACCGCCGAGGCCATGCCCGAGGATGCGGCCCGATGCCTTGCCGCCGGCATGGACGGCCATCTGGCCAAGCCCGTCACCCAGGCCAAGCTCTACGCCGCCATCGAGGCGGTGTTCGACACAGTCTCCAAGCGGGCGGATGCGGCGCGGGCGGCTTGACGCCTCAGCCTTCCCAACCGTCCTCGAATGGAAAGCGCGCGGCCCAGAAGTCGGCCAGTTCGGGCAGGGCGTCGATCCGCCGGACCACCTCGGACATTCGCGGCGCTTCGGCGTAGAAGCGCCGCCGCATCGGCCGCCAGCGGCTGACCACGGTCACATAGAGGTCCAGCATCGTCATCCGCTCGCCCAGCAGAAAACGGCCGGGCGACAACTGGTCCTCCATCGTGCGCCAGCATTCGGCGATCCGATCCGCCGTCCGCTCGAGGATGCGCGACTGATCGTCAGGGTCGTCGCCGGCCAGCCGCGCGGGAATGTCGCGCACCCAGTACATCGAATAGATCGAGGCCGGGATGAAGGTCATCCAGCGCAGGAACTGGCCGCGCTCAGGATCGCCCGCCGCCGGCGCCAGCCCCGCCTGCGGATGCCGTTCGGCCAGCCAGATCAGGATGGCCGCGCTCTCTGTCATGACTTCGCCGTCCGGCGCGATAACGGCCGGCAACTGTCGCATCGGATTGACGGGCGCCACGCGGTCGCGCTGATGATCCCCTTCCCAAGTGGGGGCGTCCACGACCACGTCATAGGGCGCGCCGATCAGGGTCAGCGCCGCTTCCACCGGGACAGAACCGGAACCGGCCGCGCCGTAGATGCGATATTTCATCCCCAGACCTCTCCCCAGTTTGCTGTGGCCAATCTACTATATGTAGCGGGTCGAACGAAATGTGATCGCAACATAGACCAATTTCGGCTTGGCGCCGAAGCGTGGGAGTCGCATGGTGAATGCGTCTTCAGAATCGCTCTCAGGTCCAGTTCGATGAACGCCATCACCCCGATCATCCATCCCGACCGCGCCGGTCTTCTGACCCCATCCGCCGCCTACAAGCCGTTCCGCTATCCTTGGGCGTTCGACATGTGGAAGAAGCAGCAGCAGGTCCACTGGATGCCCGAAGAGGTGCCTCTGGGCGAGGACGTCAAGGACTGGGCCTCGACCCTGAACGACAATGAACGCAATCTGCTGACCCAGATCTTCCGCTTCTTCACCCAGGCGGACATCGAGGTTCAGGACAACTACATGGAGCGCTACGGCCGGGTGTTCAAACCCACCGAGGTGAAGATGATGCTGGCCGCCTTCGCCAATATGGAGACCATCCATATCGCGGCCTACGCCCTGCTGCTCGAAACCATCGGCATGCCCGAGAGCGAGTTCGGCGCCTTCATGGAATACGAGGCCATGCGGGACAAGCACGACTATATGGGCCAGTTCGGAGTCGATTCCGACGCCGACATCTGCCGCACCCTGGCCATGTTCGGCGGCTTCTCGGAAGGGGTTCAGCTGTTCGCGTCGTTCGCCATGCTGATGAACTTCCCGCGCCAGAACAAGATGAAGGGCATGGGCCAGATCGTGTCCTGGTCGGTGCGCGACGAGAGCCTGCACTGCGAGGGCATCATCAAGCTCTATCACGCCTTCAACAAGGAGACGGGCGCCGTCACCAAGACCGTCGCCGACGACATCGTCGACTGCTGCAAGACGGTGGTGAACATGGAGGACAAGTTCATCGACCTGGCCTTCGAAATGGGTTCGGTCCAGGGCATGACGCCCGACGACATCAAGCAATACATCCGCTTCATCGCCGACTGGCGCCTGCGCCAGTTGAAGCTGCCGGAAGTCTATGGGGTGACGGAAAATCCGCTGCCGTGGCTGCAGTCCCTGCTGTCGGGGGTTGAGCACGCCAACTTCTTCGAGGCCCGCGCCACCGAATATTCCAAGGCGGCGACGCAGGGAAACTGGCACGGCGCCGACGGCGTCTGGACCGAGTTCGACCGCATGATGGCCCGGCGCGACATGAGCCTGGTCGCGGGCTGACACCCGTCGTCTTTCGGGCGTAGGCTGTCCTGAAAAGGGAGCCTGCGCCATGAACGATGCGTCGACCCTAGCGCGCCGGTCCGACCGGCGTGCCGCAGGCCGCGCGGACGCCGGACTGGCACAGGCGGACCCGTTCGCGCCAGGCGGCGTAGTCGCGGTCGTACTGGTCCTGGGCGGCGCGGGTCGCCTCGGCGGCGGCGCGAGCCTGCTCCTCGCCCTGGCGCACCGCGATCTCGTGACGCGCCAGGGCGGCGTCGTAGTCCAGGCGGGCGTCGGCGTCGGCCTTGTCGGCCAGGGCGTTCCGGGCGGCGATCTCGTCGTTCAGGGCGCGGGTGGCGCGCAGTTCCTCTTCGGTCTGCTTGTCGTCGCCCGCGCGGTGATAGGCCTCGCCGCGCGCCTTCAACAGGGCGTCGCGATCCGCCGGATCGGGCAGGGCGCGCTGGTCGCGATAGGCGTCCGCTCCGGCATAGGGGCGGGGCTGTGACGCGGTTTGGGCCAAGGTCGGCGACGCTGCGACCGCCAGGGCCAGAACCAGAAGCGGGGGGCGAAGGGTCATCGATCTACTCCTTGATGGAAGGCCGCTGCGGCATACAGCTTGGCCATATCCTGTCTGGTGGGACAACGCCGCACGCACGAAAAGGTGGCGCGCCGCGCCGCTTCGCGGCATGGTCGGTCCAGAGCCCTTCCGACATCCGATCAGAGACGACGCATGATCCTGAGCACCTCGTCCGGCGACTTCCCCATTCCCGCCGAAGTCGCGCGCCAGCTGCCCAATGTGCCGGCCCTGCCGGATTCGTCGGCGGCCGACGCCCGACTGCAGATCGAGGATTTCCGCCACTGGCTGGACGCCTCGCCCGAACACGCCATCGACTATGAGCGGCTGCGGCGCTGGCATCTGGTGCAGGAGGAGCTGGCCGCCCAGGCCAAGGCCGAGAACCGCGCCTTCGTCGTGTCCGACGACGGACTGGAATAGGCGCAACCGGCGCTCAGGACGGCAGGCGCAGTTCGAAGACCGCGCCTGCCCCGTCCGCCTCGACCAGCCTCAAATCCCCGCCGTGCAGGGCCGCCAGCTCGCGAGAGATGGTCAGGCCTAGGCCCGTGCCGTCCGAGGTCTTGGAGCTGACGAACGGCTCGAACAGGCGTTCGGCCAAACGCGGCGGAATGCCCGGCCCGTCGTCGGCTATGCGGACCACGCAGAAGCCGTCGTCGCCGAAGGCGCTGACTGTGATGGCGCCCCGGCCACGTCGCTCGGGCGGGCGGGCGGGATCGGCCTCGATGGCCTGACGGGCGTTGCGCATCAGATTGACCAGGATGCGATACAGCTGGTCAGGGTCGGCCTCCACCGCGAACCGCGCCGGCAGTTGTTTGACCAGACGCACGCCGTCGGGGTCCAGCCCTGCGTCCTCGGCCGCCAGGGTCAGGGCCTTGGTCAGGACGACGCGGGTCTTCTGCGGCGCCGGCTCTTCGCTCTTGCCGTATTCCAGCACGTTGCGCGACAGGCTGGCGGCGCGACTGAGGGCCCGCTCCAGTCGGGGCAGGGCCTTGGCGACCTGGGGATCGGCGGACGACGCCAGCCGGTCCGACGCCATCTGGGCCGAGGTCAACATGTTGCGCAGGTCGTGGTTGATCTTGGCCACCGCCTCGCCCAGAGCCACCAGACGCGCGCGTGAGCGCAGGGAATGGCGCACCTCCTCCTGCATCCGGCTCAGTTCGCGCTCGACCCGGCCGATCTCGTCGTGCCGGTCGGAAGGGGTTTCGGCCTCGCTTTCGGGATCGGCGGCGAACCGCTCCATCGACCGGGTCACGCGCCGCAGGGGGCGCAGCACCAGAAGCGCCAGACCACCATAGAGAAGCGCCCCCGCCGTCGCCGAGATCAGCAGCGACACCAGAAGGCTGTTCAGCAGAAAGGCCTTCAGCTCCAGCTTCAGCGGCTGGGCCGGGGTGACGATCTCGATGAAGTCGCCCGAGCGATAGCGCGGCTTGGCCTGGACCCGCAGCGAACGGTCGGGATGACCGAACAGGGTGCGCCAGGGGTCGGTCAGCCGCGCCCAGCTGTCCTGCTGACGCAGGTCGATCAGTTCGGGCGCGCGGGGCAGGTTGGGGGCCTGCAGCAGCAGGCGCCGCACCCCCTGTTCAGTCAGGGCCACGGCCTGGACCCCGCCGATCCGCATCAACTCGGCCGCCGTGTCGTCCTCCACCGCGCTATAGGGCAGGGCCTCGACCCCGACCGAGGCCAGTTCGGCGGCCTGCAAGCGGTCGCGCAGCCAGCGTTCGTGGAAGGCCGCCAGGTTCGGCCCCATGATCAGCGCCTCCACCGCCAGGGTGAAGGCGACCGTCAGCAGCAGCAGCCGCGCCGACAGGCCGTCGGGCGCGCGCGGTGTAAGGCGCTCGCGCCAGGTCGCCGCCTGTTCGGGCGACAGGTTCAGCCGCGCGGCGATCCGGTCGAACAGGGCGCTCATGCCGGCGTCTCCGCGATCCGCCGTGCACGGATCATCTGGAAAAGCTTGATGCCGATGGGCAGCAGCAGCGACAGGAAGACCACCCCCATCAACGGCCAGAAGAACTGGTGCAGCAGCAGCGGCAGGTCCGGCCGCACGCCCGCGCGCAACAGATCGCCCAGCTGCGATCCGATCCAGGTGTAGATGAAGGTCGATGGCAACAGGCCGATGAAGGTGGCGATCACATAGGGCCGCAAGGGCACGGCCATCATTCCCGCCGTGGCGTTGACCAGGACGAAGGGCACGCTGGGGATCACCCGCAGGGTGAACAGGGTGGTGAAGGCGTTGCTGTCGATCCCCTTGGCCAGCCGATCCATGAAGCCGGCGTCCGCCTCGAACTTGGCGCGCAGCCAGGTTCCGATCGAGGTGCGATAGACATAATAGATGACGACCGAGCCGATCGTCGCCCCCGTCGACTGGGCCAGGGCGCCGACATAGGGGCCGAACATCATCCCGCCCAGCAGGGTCAGGAAGACCGGCCCCGGAATGGTCGAGGCGGTCGCCAGGGCGTAGACGGCGACGAAGGCCGCCAGCGCGATCCACAAGTGATCCCGAGCATAGGCCTGAAGGTTCAATCCGTGTTCGCGGATCAGATCCATCGACAGATAGCGGTTCCAGCCCAGGACGAAGAAGGCGACCACAAGGCCGGCGATGGCCATGAGCGGCGCCAGCCGCAGGGCCCACTCCTTCGCCGTTCGTTTCGCCATAGGTCCGTCATTCCCGAATTGCCGACCGAGCGTTGACTCGCGCGATCATGCGACTTATACGCCCGCCCTTCCTGCGGCGGACGCCTCTTGCCCCGTCGCCCAACCTTTTAACGTCAGGAGCCGACCGTGAAGCGGACCTATCAGCCGTCGCGACTCGTGCGCAAGCGCCGTCACGGCTTCCGCAGCCGGATGGCCACCAAGAACGGCCAGAAGATCGTTGCGCGCCGTCGCGCCAAGGGCCGCAAGCGCCTGACGGCGTAAGCGGCTTATCGCGTCCCGGTCTCTGGACGCATGAGCGACCCTTTACAGATCAAGCGTCTGTTGCGGCGGCCCCAGTTCCTGGCGGCCGCCAAAGGCGTTTCCGAGGCGCGCGGCGCCGTGGTGATCCAGAGGCTGGATCGCGGCGACGGTTCGCCGCACATCGGCCTGGGCTTCACCGCCACCAAGAAGATCGGCGGGGCGGTTGTTCGCAACCGCGCCAAACGCCGTCTGCGCGAGGCCGCGCGGGCCATGCTGGCCCGTCACGGCGTGCCCGGCAGCGATTATGTCTTCATCGCCCGCATGGGCACGACGGAGCGCGCGTGGGACCGTTTGCTTGACGACGTGAAATCCACCCTTACAAGGCTGGCGACACCCAAGGCTGACAAGCCTTCGCCCGCCCGCGCCCCTTCCGGCCAGGACCGCCAGATTCCATGAAAAACGAGAACACGCGCAACACGATCACCTTCATCGTGTGCTCGGCCCTGATCATGGGGATCTATTATTTCGCCGTCCTGCGTCCGCAGGCCGAGCGTCGGGCGGTGCAGCAGCAGGCGCACGCCGAACAGTCGCAGACGGCCGAGAACGCCGCGCGCACGGCGCTGAGCCCGCAAGGCCCCACCTTCGTCACCGACCGCAGCCAGGCGCTGAGCAGCGCCGCGCGGGTGCCGATCCAGTCGGGCACGCTGAAGGGCTCGCTGTCGCTGCAGGGCGGGCGGATCGACGACCTTTTCCTGACCGACTACCGCGAGGTCCAGGACAAGCCACAGCCGGTGGAGCTGTTCCGCCCGCAGGGAATGCAGAACGCCTATTTCGCCCAGTTCGGCTGGACCGGCCCGAACGTGGCCGGCGGCGTGCCGGGGCCGAACACGGTCTGGCGCCTGACCAACGGCTCGACCCTGACGCCGACCACGCCGATCACCCTGACCTGGGACAACGGCCAGGGCCTGCGCTTCACCCGCGTCATGTCGGTGGACGACAGATACGTCTTCTCGATCCAGGACACGGTCCAGAACCTGGGAACCCAGGCCATAACCATCGCCCCCTACGGCAGCGTCCAGCGCCAGGGCGTGCCGCCGGCAGCCGGCTCCTCCCATATCGTCCACGAGGGCGCCATCGGCACCTTCGGCAAGCCCGGCGACTATCGGACCGAGCAGAAGAAGTACAAGGACTGGCTGAAGGAGCCCCGGATCGAGAACGCCTCGACCGGCGGCTGGCTGGGCATCACCGACAAATACTGGCTGGCGGCCCTGCTGCCCCAGCAGAACGAGGCGGTTGAAACCGAGTTCCGCGTGCGCGGCGAAGGCGCCGGCCAGCAGCTGGAAGCCAATCTGCTGGGCACGACCCGCACCGTCCAGCCCGGCTCCACCGCGACCGAGACCCAGCGCCTGTTCGCCGGGGTCAAGCGCGCCGAGGTGCTGAAATCCTATGAGCAGAGCCTGAACCTGCCGCGCTTCGTCTATGCGATCGACTGGGGCATGTTCTGGTTCCTGACGCGCCCGATCTTCTGGATCCTGGAGAACGTCTATGGCCTGGTCGGCAGCTTCGGCGTCGCCATTCTTGCCCTGACCGTCATCGTCAAACTGGTCATGTTCCCGCTGGCCAACAACGCCTACGCCTCGATGTCCAAGATGCGGAACCTCCAGCCCAAGATGGAGGAGATCAAGAAGAAGTTCAAAGACGACCCGCAGAAGCAGCAGCAGGAAACCATGGCGCTGTATCAGCGCGAGAAGATCAATCCGGTCGCCGGCTGTCTTCCGCTGGTGCTCCAGATTCCGGTCTTCTACGCCCTGTACAAGGTGCTGACCGTCACCATCGAGATGCGCCACCAACCGTTCCTGGGCTTCATTCACGACCTGTCGGCGCGCGATCCGTCGTCGATCTGGAACCTGTTCGGCCTGATTCCGTGGGATCCTTCGATGGCGCCGCTGATCGGCGGCCTCTTGGCCGGGCCGCTGCACCTGGGCCTGTTGGCCATCGCCTATGGCCTGACCATGTGGCTGCAGACGGCGATGAATCCGCCGGCGGCCGATCCGGTCCAGCGTCAGATCTTCCAGTTCATGCCGCTGATCTTCACCTTCATCATGGCGCCGTTCGCGGCGGGCCTGTTGATCTACTGGGCCTGGTCCAACGTCCTGACCATCCTGCAGCAGTACGTCATCATGCATCGCTACAAGGCCGAGAACCCCATCGACGCCTTCCTCGCCCGCTTCAAGAAATCGCCGGCGTGATCGACGAGACCGAGTTCACCCCTGAGGAGATCGAGGTCGCGCGCATCCTGTTTGCGCGGCCCGCGACCTTCGTCATGGGCGCAGCCAAGATCGAGCAACTGCCCGATCCCGACCTGCCCGAAATCGCCTTCGCCGGCCGATCCAATGTCGGCAAGTCCAGCCTGATCAACGGCCTAGTCGGCATGCACAAGCTGGCCCGCGCCTCCAACGAGCCGGGCCGCACGCGCGAGGTCAATTTCTTCGATCTGGACGGCAAGCTGCGTCTGGTCGACCTGCCGGGCTATGGCTGGGCCAAGGCGTCCAAGACCACGGTCAAGAAGTTCCAGGATCTGGGTCGCGACTATCTGCGCGGCCGGGTGACGCTGAAGCGGGTCTATCTTCTGATCGACAGCCGCCACGGGCTGAAGAGCGTGGACACGGAGGCGCTGGACGCCCTGGACCTGGCCGCGGTCAGCTATCAGATCGTCCTGACCAAGGCCGACAAGCTGAAGAAGGGCGAAGGCGAGAAGGTTCAGGAGGCCACGCTGAAGGCCATCTCCAAACGCCCCGCCGCCTTCCCGGTCGTGGCCCTGACCTCGTCCGAGAAGGGCCTGGGCCTGCCCGAACTGCGCGCCGAGATCATGCGCACGACCGGCGCGACGCTGGATTGAACGCCCCCGTCACCCTCGGGTCTAGCCCGAGGATGACGGGAACAGAGGGAAGCATGGAAAAAAGGCCCGGAGATCGCTCTCCGGGCCTTCGCCGTTTCGGTCTGCCGTCGTCTTTACTGGGCGGCGGGCGCCGCCGAGCGGACTTCGACCGGAATGCCCAGGGCATCCAGCTGCGGCTTGACCACCGAGGCGTCGCCGACCACGATCCAGACGAACTTGGACGGGTCGATTGCGGCCTTGGCGGCGGCGTCCAGCTGGGCCGCCGTCAGGGCGTTGGTGCGCGCCGCGACCGTCTCGGGATAGTTGTCGGGCCGACCCAGCAGATCGTTCTGACGCATGGCCGCCAGCACCGCCGACGACGTCTCGTAGCTGCCGGCCAGACGGCGGGTGTTGCCGTTGATGGTGCGTTGCAGCTCTTCGGCCGTCACACCCTTGCCGCCCGACAGGAAGTCTTTGAACTGCTGGTTCAAGGCTTCGATGGCGGGGCCGGTCTTGTCGGCCTGGACCGGGGCGGTCACCAGATAGGGCACGCGCCCGGCGAACGGATTGACCGAGGCGTTGACGCCGTAGGACCAGCTCTTGGTCTCGCGCAGGTCGGTGTTGATGCGCGACAGGAAATCGTTGCCCAACACATTGTTGGCCGCGTTCAGCACCAGAAGATCATCCTTGCCCGAGACGCCCAGAACCTCGCCGCCCATGATGTAGGACTGGGGCGACTGTGGACGGTCGATCAGCACGATCTTGGGTGTCGCGGCCGGGATGGGGGCCGAGAAATCCTTGACCGGCTTGGCGGACGCCGGCGGCACCCACTGGCCGAAGGCGGCGTCCAGGATCGGGGTCACTTCGGACAGCGGCTTGTCCGAGACGATGAAGATCTTGGCGTTGTCCGGCCGGATCCACCTGGCGTAGTCGGTGCGGATGTCCGCCTCGGTGATCGCCTTGACGCTGGTTTCGTCGCCCGCGCCGCTGAACGGACGGCCGTAGGGGCTGTCGGCGCCATAGATCAGTTCGGGCAGGGCGCGGCTGGCCAGCGCCGCCGGCTGGGTGCGCTCTGCGGCGATGCGCGACAGGCGGGTGGCGCGCAGCCGCTCCAGCTCGGCCGGGGCGAAGGCGGGGCGGCGCACGACGTCGGCCATCAGGGCCACCGACGGCTGAAGGTTGGGCGTCAGGGCCGACAACTGGATCAGCGAGCTGTCCATGGTCGCGCCGGTGGTGATGGTGGCGCCCAGGGCCTCCTGCGCCTCGGCCAGCTGGGTGGCGTTCAGCGTCTGGGTGCCCTCGTCCATCAGGTCCAGCATCAGGGTCTGCAGACCCAGTTTGGCCCGGTCGTCGGCGGCCAGGCCCGCGTCGAAGTCGATGGCGATCTTGGTGGTCGGGGTGGCGTCGCGATGGGCGTAGATCACCTCCATGCCGTTCGACAGACGGGTGCGCTCGACCGCCGGGAAGTCGACGTTGGCGACTTGGCCGATCTCGGGCTTGGCCATGCGCGCCTTGCGCTGGATTTCCGGCGCCGGGATATGGTTGGCACCGGACGGCGAGGCGGCCGCCTCCTGATAGGCTTCGCGCTGGCCGGGCAGGGTGGTCAGCGTATAGGCCGGACGGGTCAGCCACTTCTGCATGGCGGCTTGAACCTGGGCCGGCGTGACGGCGGCGTAGGCGGCCAGCTGCTTCTTGTAGAACTCGGGATCGCCGGCATAGAGCTGGCCCTCGGCGAGCGCCGTGGCCTTGCCGCCAAAGCCGCCCACCTGTTCCAGGCCCTGGATGCGGCGCGAGGCGTATTGGGTGACAACGCGGTTGATCTCGTCCTGGGTCGGACCGTTGGCGATCAGCCCGTTCAGGATCTCGCGCATGCGCGCCTCGACAGCCGCGGGATCTTCGCCGGGCTTCACCATGGCGCTCATCTCGAAGATGCCGACCCGGTGGAAGTCGCTGTTGTTGGCGCTGACCGAGACGGCGGTCTGTTCGCCGCGCACCAGTTCGTTATCAAGGCGCGAGGAGGCCAGGCCGCCCAGCACTTCGGCGCCGACGCTCAGAGGCACGGAGTCGGGGTCCAGCATGCCCGGCACCGCCCAGTTCACCCAGACACGGGCGTTGGAGACGCGATCGTGAGAGGTCTCGTTGATCGGCGCCGCCAGGGTCGGCACCGATGCTTGAGCCGGATTGTTGACCGGGCCGCGCGCGATAGGGCCGAAATATTTCTCGGTCAGTTCGCGCGCCTTGGCGGGCGTGATGTCGCCGGCGAGCACCAGGACCGCATTGTTCGGGCCGTAGTTGGAGGTGAACCAGTCGCGGACCGTCTGCATCGAGGCGGCGTCCAGGTCGGCCATCGACCCGATGGTGGTGTGTCGATACGGGTGGCCTTCGGGGAACAGGGCCTCCAGCCGCTTGTATTGGCTCAGGCCATAGGGCTGGTTGTCGCCCTGACGCTTTTCGTTCTGGACGACGCCGCGCTGCAGATCCAGCGTCTCCTGGCTGATGGCGCCCAGCATATAGCCCATGCGGTCGCTTTCCATGAACAGGGCCTGTTCCAGCGCCGGGGTCGGGACCGTCTCGAAATAGTTGGTGCGGTCGAAATAGGTGGTCCCGTTCATGTCGGTCGCGCCCATGTTGCGCATCGGCGTGAAATAGCTGCCCGGGGCATTCTCCGACCCGCCGAACATCAGGTGTTCGAACAGGTGGGCGAAGCCGGTCTTGCCCGCCGGTTCGTCCTTGGAGCCGACATTGTACCAGACGGACACGGCGACGACGGGCGCCTTGTGGTCCTCGTGAACCAAGACGGTCAGGCCGTTGTCCAGCGTGAACCTGGTGTAGGGAATGTCCACGGCGGCGACCAGGTCGGCGACCGGCGCGGCGCGCGGGGCGGGCGCGGCGGCCTGGACGGCGGGCGCGGGCGCGACGGAGGCCCAGACGGGGGTGGACACCGCCAGAAGGGCGGCGGCGGCGACGAGAGAGCCGGTGCGGCGCATAGATCATCCTCGGATTTCAGGTGAACGGACCATAACGCGGGTCGATCGGCTGGCAACGCGACGGAATGAAACATGACCAAAGCTTCATGTTCGACGTCCGACCTTGCTTGGAAAAGGTTGCATCGCCGGACCCCCGGTCTTATGCGCGCGTCAACTCCCCGACTGACCGCCCCTTGCTGAAAGAGCCGCCATGTCCGCACCCGCCGACAAGCCCGTCAAGAAAGTCGTCCTCGCCTATTCGGGCGGTCTGGACACCTCGATCATCCTGAAGTGGCTGCAGACCGAATATAACGCCGAGGTCGTGACCTTCACCGCCGACCTGGGCCAAGGCGAGGAACTGGGCCCGGCGCGAGAGAAGGCGCTGAAGCTGGGCATCAAGCCCGAGAACATCTTCATCGACGACCTGCGTGAAGAGTTCGTGCGCGACTTCGTCTTCCCCATGTTCCGCGCCAATGCGCAGTACGAAGGCGACTATCTGCTGGGCACCTCCATCGCCCGCCCGCTGATCTCCAAGCGCCAGATCGAGATCGCGCGTCAGGTCGGGGCCGACGCCGTCTGTCACGGCGCGACCGGGAAGGGCAACGACCAGGTCCGGTTCGAGCTGGGCTACTATGCGCTGGAGCCCGACATCCGCGTCATCGCCCCATGGCGCGAGTGGGAGTTCCGCAGCCGCGAGGCTCTGCTGGACTTCGCAGAAAAGAACCAGATTCCGATTTCCAAGGACAAGCGCGGCGAGGCGCCCTTCAGCGTCGACGCCAACCTTCTGCACTCCTCGTCCGAGGGCAAGGTGCTGGAAGACCCGGCGGTCGAGGCCCCCGAGTTCGTCCACCAGCGCACCATAAGCCCTGAAGACGCGCCGGACGTGGCGACCGTCATCGAGATCGGCTTCGAAAAGGGCGATCCCGTCTCGATCAATGGCGAGGCCATGTCGCCCGCGACGATCCTGACCGCGCTGAACCAGTACGGTCACGACAACGGCGTCGGCCGTCTGGACCTGGTCGAGAACCGTTTCGTCGGCATGAAGTCGCGCGGCGTCTATGAGACCCCCGGCGGGACCATACTGATCGCGGCGCACCGCGGCATCGAAAGCATCACCCTGGACGGCGGCTCCATGCACCTGAAGGATCAGCTGATGCCGAAATACGCCGAGCTGATCTACAACGGCTTCTGGTTCTCGCCTGAGCGCGAGATGCTGCAGGCCGCCATCGACAAGAGCCAGGAAAAGGTCTCCGGCTCGGTCAAGGTCAAGCTGTACAAGGGCAATGTCTCGGTCATCGGCCGCGAAAGCCCCAACAGCCTTTACGACCAGGATCTGGTGACCTTCGAGGAAGGCGTCCAGGCCTATGACCACAAGGACGCGGCGGGCTTCATCAAGCTGAATGCGCTGCGTCTTCGTGTCCTGGCCAAGCGCGAGGCGCGCGAGGGCTAGGGTCTCAATCGGCCCGGGCGATCCTGAGGATCGCCCGGCTGCGGTCGTCGGCGATCCAGATCGACCCGTCGGCCGCGACCGCTAGGGCGACAGGCGAGCCGCGCGGCTGACGGCCCGCGACCGCGTCCCAGCCCGGCGTCAGCACCTTGCCGCGTATGCTGGGCGCGCCGGCCGGATAGGACAGGGCGCCGCGCGGATAGATGGCGTAGCGGCCGCCGATGTCGGTCAGGGGCCGCCCCTCGCCGTCCGTCTCGGCCGCCACGATCCGTCCGCCCGTGCGGCGATAGCCATGCCAGCTCATCAACAGCCGGCCGCGCAGTTCAGGGAACATCGCCCCGTCGTAATAGATCAGGTCCAGCGGCGCGGCGTGCGGCGGCAGCAGGGCCAACGGCCGATCCCTCTGGCCGCACCGCGCCTGCGCCGCGCTCCATCCCGGCAGGGGCGTCGCCAGGTCCATGCAGTAGGGCCAGCCGTAATGGCCGCCTGGGCGCAGCACATTGATCTCGTCATAGGGATGATCCGGCGTGGTCAGGTCGACCGAATTCTCGCCCTGCAGGATCGTGCCCGACGAATGCCGGACCAGGGCGATGGAGTTCCTCAGGCCCGAGGCGAAGACCGCGCCGGCCTCGTCCCACCGGCCGTTCCCCAGATAGGCGTGACGCCGAACCTGGGCCGTCTCGGCGCTGTCGGCGCAGGCGCCCGAGGTCGTCGTGCGCGGCCGGCCCCTGTCGTCCAAGCACCTATCGCTGGGCGCGCCGACATTGACCAGCAGCGCCCCGTCGCCATCGAAAACGAAGCTGGACAGCGGGTGGCGGTTGTCGTGCAGCCGGTTGTCCGGCAGGCCGCCGATCACGGTCCGCACCGTCGCCGCCGGATCGGCCGCCTCCGGGTCCAGCGTCAGGATGCGGTTCATTTCGGACACATAGATGCGGCCGTCCGGCCCGCGCGCCACGGTGTGGGGCATGGACAGACCCTGGGCCAATCTGCGCCAACGCGGCGATCCGTCCGGTGTGAACGCCAGGCGCCAGACGGAGCCCCGCCCGGCCTGCCAACCGCCCAGGTCGGTGACCAGCCAGTCGCCGCCGGACAGGGCCAGCAGCCCGCGCGGCATTCGCGGCCCGTCCGCCCCGTCGCCCTGCCACACCAGGCCCAGGCAATAGCCCGGCGCCATCCGCACCGTGGTCATCGGCCGCCCGGCGCAGTCGCCTTGCGTCGCATAGGCTCTCTGGGCCGCGCCCGCGCCGACTGGCGTGGCGATCAGAGCCAGGATCAGAAGGAAGGGGCGCAGCATGAAGTTTCCAGCTTCTCCCTTTCGTCCTCCTCCGGCAAGCCGCCGCAGGACGCTCCGCTTCAATCCAGATGCGCCCAGAACCAGTCGCCGCGTCGTTCGACCGTGGTCGGCAGGCCGAAGAGGTCGCTGAGGACCGGACGGGTCAGCAGGTCGTCCTTGGCGCCGTCCGCCAGCACCTGGCCATCGCGCAGCAGGACGAGATGGTCGATCTCGGGCAGGATTTCTTCGATGTGGTGGGTGACCAGCACCAGGGTCACGCCCGACCGCCCCACGTCGCGCAGAGCCTCCAGAAACTGTCGCCGCGTCGCCGGGTCCAGCCCGCTGCAGGGTTCGTCCAGCAGCAGGGCGCGGGGCTGGTGGACCAGGGCGCGGGCGATCAGCACGCGGCGCGCCTCGCCGGTCGACAGGGTGGCCATCGTCCGCCCGGTCAGGTGGCCAGCGCCCATCCGCTCCAGCGCCTCGCGGCTGGCCCGACGCATCGGCTCCGTCACCTTGTGCTTCCACACCCCCCGTGCGGCGAAGAAGCCGGACACCACCGCATCGAACACCTCCAGCCCCTCGTCGCTGGTGAAGTCGGACTGGACGGCGGGCGACACGACGCCCAGCAGGCTGCGCAGCTCGAAGACGTCCCAATGGGCGCGGCCCAGAATGCGGACCTCGCCCAGACCGCCGTCGCCGCCCACGCCGGCGGTGGGATAGAGCTGTCGGGTGATCAGTTTGACCAGGGTCGACTTGCCCGACCCATTGCGGCCCAGGATGGCGGTGTGGCGGCCTTCGGGGAGGATCAGGCTGACGCCGTTCAGCAGTGTGCGGTCTCCGCGTGCGACGCTGACGTGGTCCATCGACAGAAGCGGTTGGGTCATGGCCGAAAGCCTAGCCGTCGTCGGCAAGAAGTGGAACCCAAGGGCGCGAGCTCAGATCAGGCCCTGAGCCTGGGCCTCGCGCGCCAGGCCCTCGCGGAACTCGGGCGCCGCCAGGGCGATGAGGGCGCGCGCCCGTTCGCTGGTCGACCTGCCCTTCAGATTGGTCCAGCCGTGTTCGGTGACGACGATGTGTGTGTCGTTGCGCGGCGTCGTCACCGGCCCGTCCAGACGCGCCACGATGCGCGACGCCGCGCCCTTCGCCGCCGTGGAATGGCAAGCGATGATCGACTTGCCGCGCTCCGACCCATAGGCGCCGCGCACGAAGTCCAGCTGGCCGCCCGCCGCCGTGAACTGGCGACCGTTCAGGAACTCCGAACAGCAGGCGCCGGACAGGTCGATCTGAAGCGTGGCGTTGACCGAAATCATCCTGGCGTTTCGGGCGATCACCGCCGGATCGTTCACATAGGAGACCGGATGGGCCTCCATCTCGCGATTGCCGTCCAGGAAGTCGTAGGTGTTCTGGTCGCCCATCGAGAAGGCGAAGACGCCGACGCCGGGGTGCAGGGTCTTTCGGCCGTGATTGGCCGCTCCCGCCTGCATCAGCTCGACCAGGCCGGGCGTCAGCATTTCGGTATGGACGCCCAGGTCACGGTGGTCCTTCAGGGCGTCGCAGACGGCGTTGGGCAGGGCGCCGATGCCCATCTGCAGCGTGGAGCCATCCTCGACCAGATCGGCGATGATCCGGCCGATGATGCGGTCGGCGGGCAAGGGCTGGGCCTTGGGCACGACCAGCAGCGGAGCGGCGTGTTCGACAATGCCCGCGACCTTCGACACATGGACGGTGCAGTCGCCGAACACGCGCGGCATGTGCGGATTGACCTCGACGATCACCGTCCGGGCCGTCTCTGACACCGGCTTGGAATAGTCGGTGTTCGTGCCGAACGAGAAGAAGCCGTCCTCGTCCATCGGCGACACGGCGCAGATCAGCGTATCCACCCCCACCTCATGACACAGCAGGCGCGGCGACTGCTGAAACCCTGTGGGGATGAACTGGACCGGATTGGGTCTGCCCGCGTCGCGCGCCCGCTGCTCCAGCCCGCGCTCGATGGCAGTGTGGAACAGGCTCCAGGGACGGATGCGGCCCATCAGTTCGTCGCGCAGCACCGTCTGGCCGGCGATGGCGGTGCTGAGCAGATAGTAGAGGTTGACGTCCTCGACCTCGCCGCGCTCGGCCCGGTCGGCCAGGGCCTGGAGCAAGGCCGGCGGCTGGGACACGCCCAGGCCCATGGCCACCTTGGCCCCCGAAGCGATCAGGGCGGCGGCCTGATCGGGGGTTTTCAACCGTTCGGCGTAGAGGCGGGCGGCGTCGTCCATGGCGTGTCTCCGTCTGCGCCCCTCTCGTGACCCTTGCGGGGGCGTCCAGGCCCAATATCCTCTGTCGTGGAGGGAGAGGGGCCTTAGACTTTGGTCGGGGCCTCGGTTCGGTCCAGCATCTCGTGGTCCTGCAGCGCGGCGTGACGCCCCCGCTGCAGCCGGGCCACGCCATAAGCGATCAGCCACAGCGCCATGGCCCAGGCCGCGCCCACAGCCCATCCGGCTAGCACGTCCGACGCCCAGTGCGCCCCCAGATAGATGCGGGTCAGCCCGACCAGCAGGGCCATCAGTATGCCCACGCCCAGGACGAAGGCCTTGAACCGCCGCTTGGGAAAGGCGCGGGTCAGCATGACCGCAACCGACAGATAAAACACGGTGGAAAGCAGGGCATGGCCCGAGGGGAAGCTGGCGTTGATCGTCTCCACCGCCTGCATGGCCGCGGGCGGCCGTTCGCGCTCGAACACCGCCTTCAAGCCTTCGCTCAGCCCTACCCCGCCGGCGAGCCCCAACACCAGTAGAAGCGACGACAGCCATTTCCTCTGGCTCAGCAGAAAGACGATCACGATCAGGGCGAACAGACCCAGCACCGATATGCCGCCCAGGGAGGTGATGTCGGCCGCCGCCTCCTTCAGCCACCACGGACCCCACGGCCGGCCGGGATCGTCGGCATAGGGTCGCATCAGCGCCAGGACGTGCTGGTCGAAGGCCTGGCCGTCCGTCTCACTCATGTCGTCGGCGATCTCGACGAAACTCCACACCCCGCCCGCCATGACCAAAAGGGCGGTCAGGGCCGCGACCTCGGTGCGAGCGACTGTCAGGATACGTCTCAAAACGGCGCGAACGTCTGCGAGTGTCATGGGCAGGCGAACGGCCAAGCTGGCGGGATGTTCCGATCACGCGGTCGTGATCTCGCTGTCGCGAGGATGCAAAAGGGGCGTGCTGGCTTGCTTGCTGGCTTTTCCACATGCCTGCGCGACTTGTTCGACCGATTCGCTCATAAACCGACCGTCAAGCCCGTTGACGGGTCATTAGGCATATGCGCCCTATATGTGGGCTCAGGGAGCGCCGAACCCACAAGATGATGTGGTTATGGCGCAGGTGGCTCTAGGCGATTTCTGTTCAGGACGCGGATGATCATGGCTGGCGGCGAGGCATTGAAGACGACGGAATTCCAAGGCGTTGCGGCGACGCCGACGCCTGAACGCCCCCATCTGACCGTCGTGAAATCGGTGCAGGTGGACCGTTCGCGCGACGCCCTGCTGACCGACTTCGGCAAGAAGACGCTGGAAGACCGCTACCTTCTGGCGGGCGAAAGCTATCAGGACATGTTCGCCCGCGTCTCGACCGCCTTTTCGGACGACGCCGAACACGCCCAGCGGCTGTATGACTATATGAGCCGCCTGTGGTTCATGCCCGCCACACCCGTCCTGTCGAACGGCGGCGCGGATCGCGGCCTGCCCATCTCCTGCTTCCTGAACGCGGTGGGGGACAGTCTGGACGGCATCCAGAACGTCTGGAACGAGAACGTGGCCCTGGCCTCGAACGGCGGCGGCATCGGCACCTACTGGGGCGGCGTCCGTTCCATCGGCGAGAAGGTCAAGGGTGCGGGCAAGACCTCGGGCATCATCCCCTTCATCCGCGTGATGGACTCGCTGACCCTGGCGATTTCGCAAGGCTCGCTGCGCCGTGGTTCGGCCGCTGTGTACCTCGACATCCACCACCCTGAGATCGAAGAGTTCCTGGAAATCCGCAAACCCTCGGGCGACTTCAACCGCAAGTCCCTGAACCTGCACCACGGCATCAACGTCACCGATGAGTTCATGGAGGCGGTCAAGGTCGGCGGAACCTTCGATCTGAAATCGCCCAAGGACGGCGCGGTTCTGAAGACCGTAGACGCCCGCTCGCTGTGGACCAAGCTGCTCGACATCCGCATGCAGACCGGCGAGCCCTATCTGATCTTCTCCGACACCGTGAACCGCCAGATGGCGCCGCACCAGCGCGACCTGGGCCTGAAGGTCAAACAGTCGAACCTGTGCGCCGAAATCATGTTGCACACCGGCAAGGATCATCTGGGCGTGGACCGCACCGCCGTCTGCTGCCTGTCGTCGGTCAACGCCGAGACCTTCCTGGAGTGGCGCGAGGAGCCCCGCTTCATCGAGGACCTGATGCGGTTCCTGGACAATGTGCTTGAGGACTTCATCCGCCGCGCCCCGCCCGCCATGGCCGCCGCCGTCTATTCGGCCAAGCGCGAGCGTTCGGTGGGTCTGGGTCTGATGGGCTTCCACTCCTTCCTGCAAGGTCAGGGCGTCGCCTTCGAAAGCGCCATGGCCAAGTCGTGGAACATGCGCCTGTTCAAGCATCTGCGCCGCGAGGCCGACAAGGCCAGCCGCACCCTGGCCGAAGAGAAAGGCCCCTGCCTGGATGCTCAGGACCGTGGCGTCATGGAGCGGTTCAGCCACAAGCTGGCCATCGCCCCGACCGCCTCGATCTCGATCATCTGCGGCGGCACGTCGGCGGGCATCGAGCCGATCCCCGCCAACATCTATACGCACAAGACCCTGTCCGGCTCGTTCGCGGTCAAGAACCCCTATCTGGAGCGTCTGCTGGACGAGAAGGGCATCAATACCGAGGCCGTCTGGAACTCGATCCTGGAGCATGAAGGTTCGGTCCAGCACATCGACGACCTGAACGAGGACGAGAAGGGTGTGTTCAAGACCGCCTTCGAACTGGACCAGCGCTGGGTGGTCGAACTGGCCGCCGACCGCGCGCCGGAAATCTGCCAGGCCCAATCGCTGAACCTGTTCATTCCCGGCGACGTCAACAAGTGGGACCTGCACATGCTGCACTGGTCCGCGTGGGAACGCGGCGTGAAGTCGCTCTACTATCTGCGCTCCAAGTCGGTTCAGCGCGCCGCCTTCGCCGGCGCCGAGGACAAGGCCGAAGAGGTGGTCGATCCGAACCAGCCCGACCTCTTCTCCATGCCCAAGACCGACTACGACGAGTGCCTGGCCTGCCAGTAAGGCTGGCGCACCAACGCCCTTGGAAAGGCCCTGCGACCGCAGGGCCTTTTTCGTTCTGGAACCCTCCGCTCGGGATCGCCGTTGAAAAGCGACGAAACCGTGTCGAAAACTCCGTTGGACTCCTGCGTCTCTTGGTTGCAGGGTGATCGCCAGCGGATCGGTGGGGAGACCGAATGCGTTCCAAGGTGTTGATGATGGGGGCCTGCGGCGTCCTGGCTTCGGTCGGGATGGGCGCGGATGTCGCCTACGCCCAGACCTGGGCGCCCAACGCCTTCGACACGCCCGCCGACAACGCCGTCGCCCGCCTGACCGACCAGATCCGTTTCCGCGTCGCGCCCGACGCCCGCTTCGGCGGCGACATCGAACTGCCGCCCGTCTTCCAGCATGATGATCGCTCGGGGCTGGAGGCGGCCAGCCGCCGCGACGTCTGGATCGACCGCGCCGCTTTCACCGACCGGGTCACGCTTGAAACCGCCGGCCGTCTTCGCCGCGCCGACGGCTCGCCCCTGCCGGTCACGCCCATCGACCGGGCCGAACTGTCCCCCGACGCCTACGACCTGCGCTATGTGCGCGGCTTCCGCGGCGCCCACGGCCATACCGCCTCGGGCCTGGAAGTCAGCCTGACCCCCCACGCCGGCCTCGGCGTCGGCAGCGAGGGGCGGTCGGCCGAGGCGGGCGTAACCCTCAAGATCGGCGAAGGATTGGAGCGTCTGGCCCCCAGCGGCGCCGAACGCTTCGGGGAACGTCCCCGCTGGTATGTCTACGCCGCCGGTTCAGGCCGAGCCGTGGGCTACAACTTCGCCCGCACGCGCGACGGCGACTACGCTCGCTCCGGCTACACCCAGGACAAGGGCAGCTTTCTGGGCGACGCCTCGGTCGGCGTGGCCTATCGCAAGGGCGACATGCAGACCTCCATCGGCGTCGTCTATCGCGAGATCGACGCCGGCAAGGGCCTGCGCGGCATGAACGGACTGGACACCGACGTCAGCGAGGGCCTGCTGGCCTTCCAACTGTCGATCCGCCCCAGTCGCTAAGGCTTCAGCGCGCCTCCGCCTCCGCCACCGCCACGCCTTCGCGACGCGGATCCGCCCCCGCATCCCACCGTCCATTGCGCCAGATCGCCCCGTGAAGGCCCGACGTCTCGGTTGCGTTCGGCCGCAACGACATGCCCGCCGCGTCCAGGGCGTCACGGACGTCCGGCGACATCATCTGGGTGTCGGCGCCCACCATATCGCCCCGCACCACCAGATTGGGCAGGGCGATGGCGTCCTGCATCGACAGTTTCCACTCCAGCGTCCCGACCAGGGCCTTGGCCACATAGGCCAGGATGCTGGACCCGCCGGGCGAGCCGATGGCCCCGATCAGCCGCCCCTGCCCATCCAGAATCAGAACCGGCGTCATCGATGACCGGGGCCGCTTGCCCGCCGCCACCGCATTGGCCGCCGGATGCCCGTCCTCGGTCGGGGTGAAGGAGAAATCCGTCAACTGGTTGTTTAGGAAGAAGCCGTCGACCATCCGTCCATTGCCGAACAGGCTCTCGACCGTGGTGGTCATGCTGACCGCATCGCCCCAGGCGTCGACGACCACGAAGTGCGAGGTGCCGCCCGGCTCGGCGGTCCGGTCGGCGCCGCGCGGCGGCGATCCGGTGGGCGCTCCGGCCTCGACCGGACCGTTCACCTGGGGCGCCAGCGCCGCGCGCCGCGCCACATAGTCGGGATCCAGCAGGCCCGCTATGGGCACGCCGACGAAATCGTTGTCGCCGATATAGCGGTCGCGATCCGCATACATCAGCCGCTGCAGACGCCCGAACGCCACCCAGGCCTCGGGGCTCTGCGCGCCCTTGTCCAGATCGGGCGTATCCTCCGCCATGCCCAGGAATTGCAGCAGGGCCACGCCGCTGGACGGCGGCGGCGGCACGCAGACCACATAGGCCTGATAGGGCCGGCACAGGGCGTCGCGACGCAAGGGGCGATAGGCGGCGATGTCCGCCTCGGTCAGGCCGCCGGGACGCGGCCCCTCCTGCACCGTGGCCGCGATCCGCCCCCCGATCGGTCCGCCATACAGAACCCCCGGTCCCTGGGCCGCCAACCGCGCCACCGTCTCGGCGTAGGCGGGGTTCCTAAGCGTGTCTCCCGCCTGATAGCGTCGTCCGTCCGGCCGGGTGAAATAGGTCGTCGCCCATCGGGTCTTCGCCTGGGGCGCGTCGCCGTTGATCATGCCGGCCAAACGCGGGCTGACCGTGAAGCCGTCGCGCGCCAGCCGTTCGGCGTCCCCGAAAAGATCGCGCCAGGCCAGTTTGCCGTGATCCTTCTGGGCCATGGCCAGCATGGCCACCGCCCCCGGCGCGCCGGTCGAACGCCCCGACAGCACCGCGTCGATGAAGGGCAGGGGTTTGCCGTTCTCATAGAACAGCTCCGGCGTCGCCGACGCCGGCGCCGTCTCGCGCCCGTCATAGGCCGTCACCGCGCCGGTCCCGGCGTCATAGGCCATCAGGAAGGCGCCGCCCCCCAGTCCCGACGACTGCGGCTCCACCAGCCCCAGCACCGCCTGGATGGCCACCGCCGCATCCACCGCCGACCCGCCGCGCCGCAGCACCGCCATCCCCGCCTCCGCCGCCACCGGATTGGCCGCCGCCACGAAGGGTCCACGCGCCGTATCGCTTCTGACCTGGGCGGACGTCGGAACGGTCGCGACCGCGCCCGCGTTCGGCGCCGCGCCCGTCTGGCATCCCGCCAGGATCACGGGAACGAGCAGGGCGGCCAGTCGGCGACGAAGAGGGCGCATGGGATATTCCAGGACAAGGCGAAAAAGACCGGGCGGCCGGCCATCGCCCTAACGCCTAAGCGGTCCGCCGCCCCGCGCCAACCGTTCGATGTACAGAAACTGCATTCCCCCGCTTGCGTCCGGCCGATCCACCCGCTAAAGACCCGCCCTCGCCGCAAGGCAGCCGCACCCGTAGCTCAGCTGGATAGAGCATCAGACTACGAATCTGAGGGTCGGGCGTTCGAATCGCTCCGGGTGCGCCATTTCCTTCAATGACTTGGTAGCCGGCGTGTGAGCGATTAGCCGCGCTGTTACAGCGGTTTTACACCCTTCGTTACAGTCTGCGTTCACGCCCCGTTCGAAGACCGCCTTCTCTCGGCCTTGAGCGCTACGACATTATCGACCCGGTCTTGCCCACTGTCCGCCATGCGGCGGCGCTCCGCCTGCCGACGGTAAATCCTCGCCGCCCGTTCGGTGGTGTGTTCAAGCTGCGCCATGATTTCGGCATCAGATGCACCCGCGTACGCCAGTTCAAGCCCTCGGGCATGGCGTAGGCCATGAGGTGTGAGGTTGGGACGGGCGCGCTTGGTTAGAGCAAGCGTATCGATCAGACGAGCGACGGCCTGGTTCAGAGAGCGCTCCTTCCAAGGGTGACCTCGCTGGTCGTATGCGATGGTAAGGGCCCGGGCGGGCGTGCCTTCCAGAAAGGCAGAGAGACGGCCGTCTTCGCGCTTGTCGCACAAGACCTTGCGCTTCTCGGTCGTCCAGTAGAGCCGACGCTGGGAGAAGCCGTCACCGTCTTGCGCAATTACCCTAGCGTTCAGCGGGATGTTGCAGATTGTACCCCGACGGAAGCCGCCCCAGCGCCCCAGAGCCACGGCACGAGCCAAGCCCGGCATGTTGCGCTGGAGGGCCAGCGCGATGAAAGCGTCCACTTCCTCGTCTGTCCAGGCAAGATTCACCTCATCGGCGTCATGAGGCGGTGTCAGCTTTTTCAGTCCCAAGAAGGGGCTAGTCTTTATGCGGCCATCCTCAACGGCAGGCATCAAGGCATTCTTGAGCACCTGAACTCGGTCATTCGTGGCCTTGTGGCCGCGCGGCGCCCACAGATCACGCAGGTCTCTAATCCAGCCTTTATCGACTTCAGTTAGGCGAACGTCGCCGACATCTGCTTCGATTTCAGCGAGCAGGCGCTCGTATTCCTTCTGCGTCGACTGGGCGGGCCGGATGAAATCGGCTGACTTCCTGTAGCGCTGGATCGCACCGCCGACAGTCCCCGCCTTCGGCGCCTGAGCAGCTTGCGCCCTCGCGAGTCGGGCGAGAATTGCTTCGACCTCGGCTCTTAGTTCTGGAGACCCATCGAGCGACCGCAGGGGGCCTTCACGGTGGTCTCCCTTGCGGAAATAGAGATCAACGGCGCCGTTCGGGCGTCGGATGCGCTGGACGTACCTAACCTTGTCCATCGCGCGCTCCATCGCTCGTAGGACGGTGGCTTTGGCCGTGACGAAGGAGGGTGCGCGCCCGAACCTTATCCAGTGCTGAGGCTCGCCGTTCGTCGCTCTTGGTTTCCAGGTCCGGAAGCGACGGAGCCGCCGGCGCAGCCTGCTTAATCGCCTTGGGTGGCAGGCTCGCAACCCATTCGTCGATCTGAAGACGGTTGTACCGGATCACGCTGGCTCCGACATCAACAGGAGCCACTGTGCAAATCTTGGAGATAGTGGACCACGACAGCGCCAGGTAGGCGCTCAACTGCTCCTTCGTGAGCAGCAGAGGCCAAGACGCTGGGGATGCAGACGGTCTGCCCTCCTGGCCGATCTGTCCGGGGGGCAGCAGGTGGAAGGCGACGGCCTTAAGTCGGGACCAGTCTGTTGACGTCTTGTCGGCGGACGGGGAGGGACGAGGGCGCATTTGACGACAGGCAATAGGTGTCTGGGCTCGGGATTGAGCGGCTGCCCCCTCGGTTGTCGTCACTGCCGAGGGAGAACTTGATTGAGGCCGATGATAGCAGGCTCGGCTGCAAACGCAACCACCATATCCATCCAACACATTGTTATTGTAAAGGAATGTTCTGCGTTATGCCGCTCAGTGCATCCATGTGGGGGCTTCCGTGGCGTAGGCTGTCATGAAGTCGAACATCGCGGCCGCCTCTTCGCGCGACCCCAAGATCACGTAGACGGCTACAGTCCAGCCAGTGCCGGGGGCAATCTGGCCGGTCTCGACCCTGACCGCCTCAACCGGCGTGACCTCGTCGTTGGCGATGCTGATGTACTCAATCAGGTCAGACTGAATGCACTGGCCGAGCCAAACAGCTTCGGCTTCATCGGTGCACCCATCGATCTTGATGATCGACATGACCCAGCCGTCGTCTAGCGGCTTGGTGCCCACGAGGACGCGCTGGTGGCCTGGAGTGACCTCGATCCCCATAAAATGACGCTGCAACCCTTCGCGGTGACCAGGCTGGTGGGGCATCAGCGCTTCCAATCAGCGCGAACGAACGCCGCCTCCAGGAAGTTGGCCACCTTTGTCCATTCCTCGCCCACGCGCCCCGCCAGCGCCGCTTTGCGCCGAACGTCGGCGAGCAGGAGTTCCCGGTCGAGGTACGCGGCCAGGCGTGCATAGTCTTCACGGCGCTGATCAACCGAAGCCACAGCCCGCTTGATCAGCCCTTCGACATCGAGCGCCCCCTTGAGGCGGTTCGCCTTGTCGGAGATCACGCGCGTATTTCCGCGGACGTAGCCAAGAGCGGGACGGATACGATCCAGCGACGGCGAGTAGGGCGATCGCGTCTCGCCGATGATGATCGGCACGCCCAGCGCCGGGCAGATCGGCGGGACGACGACGTCGCTCACATTCAGATTGAAAGGAAGACCGCGACGGGCCGCCCGTTGACGCGCACGGCTGTGGAGCGCGATGGCCGGTCTCAGGCGTCGCTGGGCTTTAAGATAGCCGCGCATATAGGCGGCGTTGCACGCCGCACAGGTCGCGCGCTGAAGATGGGTGCCGTGGATGGGGCAGGCGGGGTTAGGCGGATCGTAAATGGACATGTAAGACTCCTTCATCAGAACGAGCCTACGAATTCAAACTTGGTCTAAAGAGTCAAATTGAATCATGCGCGTGCAACGAACGAAGCCGGCGGATCATCCGACAGGGGCCCAGCTGCGCGCTGCTCGCGGATTGGTGAACATGTCTGTTCTCGACCTGTCTGAACGCACCGGGCTGGCGCCGAACACGATCAAGCGCGCGGAAGGAAGCAACGGCCCGGCGCCGGTGAACACCGCAAACGCCAAGCTGATGGTGGCGACTCTCCAGTCATTGGGCGTGACGTTCATCCCTGCGGTGGCGGGCATGGGGTCCGGCGTACGATTGACGTCGCCCGAACAGCCCGCATTGGCGCGGCGGCGGACGGACGCCAAACGGCAATCGTGACTCCCTGAAAGGAGTCACGAAATCCATCCGCGCCGCTCAAACCCAGACGCAGCCTCGAATTTGGAGTCACGCTACGTACAAAGCGTGACTTCGACGCCCCGGGGGCCCGGAGGGAGGGGGGCGGCAGGGGCTGGGGGGTTCACCCCCAGCCGCCCCCCTCCCGGCGCCGGCGGACCGCGTCTTGCTTAACCGTCTAGGTTAAGAAAGGAATGTGTCGAAATGGAATATGAGCGTACCCCCAACGGCATCACCTACAGGGGAATCCGCCGCGCGTTTAGAGACGAGGCGAATGCCAACCCCGACCTGGTGGCTCGCATCAACAAGGCGCTGGGCGGCGACTTCATACGCCTCTCCCATGGGGCCTTCATGAAGAACCAGGGTGACGACCTGCACCTCCAGGTTCAGTGTCCAGACGGCAGTGACGGCCGCGTCGCCCTGCTGGTTCATCTAGACCAGTTCATAGGGGAAGGGGTGATCGACCTTGAGAGTAAGCCGAAGGTGAAAAAGCACCGCGAAGGTGATCACCGGCTGGTGACGATCGCTCCGAAAATCTGGTTCCGTCACACGGGAAACGCCGCTGAGGCGGAAAACCGGCTGACGTTCGAGAAACTGCTCAAGATCGCCAGCCCCGTTTTCAGCGAGGCCCTCGAGGCGGGAATTGATCGTGCTGAGCAGCGGTTCGCCCAAGTGATGAAACCAAAATCACTCATCCCTTGGTATATGATGACAAGGTAGGTTTGTTGAGGCGACCTCGAACTCGGAACGCTACTCGGCGCGATAAAATTCCGTCGGGTGGACACCAAGGACCTCGGCCAACTTGCCTAGGACCCTCACCGTCGGATTACCGGTACCCCGCTCGATGCGGCCAAGATGGCGCATTGCGAGTCCTGCGTCTCCCGCAAGCACCTCCTGGCTGACCCCACGCTCCTTGCGCAGGCGTCTGACATTCGCGCCGACGATCTTCTCCCACTCCATCGGTGCAATGGTGTTAGCGGAGCGGTAACCCCTCTAGGACATAGATGTCCTATCTTGATGGGGATGCGAAATGGGTTGCCTGATGGGCATCATATTCGGCGTGGTCGGCTTCTTCGTGGCCGGGCCCGTCGGGGCGATCATCGGTTTGCTCGTAGGCATCCTCGGCGCGGTTGGTGGGAAACGTCGATGAAATCGAAGCTGCTAGTAACGCTGATGGCGGGCGCCGCTTTGGCTGGATGCGCCTCTGTCGAACCCGAATATCGCATGGTCCCGAGCGGTGAGTTCGGCGTCGGCGTCCGGTTCTCGCGCGGCAACGCAGCCATGATTTCAAATGGCCCTGCCGGTTCCGTCATGTTGCTGCCGGTCAGATATAACGCGACGTCAAAGATGTTCTTCGCGGTGGCGGCTTTCAACACCAGCAACGCGCCCGTCAACTTCGGCACTGAGGACGTTCGCATCCTCTTGGAGGACGGGACTCCGCTCTACGTCCAAGACTATAATTTTCTCCGCCGCCAGGAACGCGTAAAGGCCCAGCGCGACCTTAACGCCGCCTGGTTCGAGGCTGGCGTCGAGGGGTACCTAGCCTATCGTGACACAGCAGGTCTTCCCGATCGTACGCGCCGCCAGATCGCATATCGCACAGCGTCGGGCTCGTACGCGGTGGACTCGGCGACGATCGAAAGTCGACTGCGTTACGCGATGTCTGCTTGGGGGCGAAGCGTCCTCCAAACCACCACGATCGATTCAGGGGCCGCGTTTGGCGGCTATGTCTTCGCTGACCAATTGCTGATCCCGGAGGGGACACGGCGGCAGATCGTCGTGGAGGTCAACTTCGCAGGCGCCCCGCACCGCTTCACCATCAATCTCGTGCCGTCCGGCACAGATTTTCCGGTGCCGACCGGCATCCCGGCCATACCAGGCCAAACGATGCAGGCGAGGCAAAGGACGCAAGAGACATGGCATTGGACTGATGGGCCCCCGCCGTCGAAAGCTGATGGGTTGTCCGTCATAGAGTAGGGGGCAGGCACGTCCAACGCGGGCACTTTGCGCGTGTCAGGTGGATGGGCAGTTCCTGCGGAGTCAATGTCGCAGTCTGCGCTGGCGCAGCCTCCCGTATTGATTATAGGGTTCCTGTCACACAACCCTCGGGGGAGGCAGGCGCATGGCCGACGGCGAAGCCATCATTTCAATTCGCGACAGATTGCTAAAGGAGCGCAATGCGCTCCTTGATCTCTCGACGCGAAACCGCCTCCTGAACACCCCGCTTCGGACCAAGAACAACCGCGCGATAGAGATCGTGGATGAGAGGGCGGAGGAAGTGTTCCGGCTTCTCACGTCGAACAAGGCGCTCAGCTTCGTTCCCGGGATTCAACTGAGCGAGGCCGACCGCGCCGAACTCGATCCTGATGACGACGTCACAGGCGGCATTCCGCAGCCGGGCGACGATGCCACTGATGAACGCGGCGTCGCCTCTCGTCACAGTGATACCCGGCTCCAGACCCGCCTGACATCCGAAGGTCTCCAGAAGCGCCTTTTCGACGTCTGGTATGACGCCCAGACCCTGGAGCAGGAACAGGGTGTCAACATCCTTTACCTGGCCGTCGGGCTGCTGCGCTGGTTCGACAGCGACACGTCCGACGTCGCCCGGCACGCGCCATTGGTCCTGTTGCCCGTGAAGCTGGAGCGCTCCAGCGCGGCCGACAAGTTCAAGCTGCGATGGCGCGACGAGCCGCCCTCCCCCAACCTTACGCTGCAGGCCAAGATGAAGGCCGAGTTCGCCCTGACCATCGAGGACTTCAAGGACGAGGACGAGGACGAGGTTGATCTGGCGGGCTACTGCGCCCGGATCGCCGAGACGGTGTCCAACAACAAGCGCTGGGAGGTCCTGCCCGACGCCATGGTGCTGGGCTTCTTCTCTTTCTCGAAATTCCTGATGTATCGGGACCTCGACCCCGACAACTGGCCCGCCGAGGCCAGCATTGACACCCGCGAGATGATCGGCGCCCTTCTGCGCGACGGCTTCCCGGAGAGCGATCCCCTCGTCGGCGAGCATGACGCCATCGACGACATCATCAAGCCGCTGGAACTCCATCACGTCGTTGACGCCGACAGTTCGCAAACGGTGGTCATCGCCGAGGCCGCCGGCGGACGGTCCCTGGTGGTTAAGGGGCCGCCCGGCACGGGCAAGTCGCAGACCATCACCAACATCATCGCCGCCGCCGTGGCGCGCGGGAAGAAGGTACTTTTCGTCGCCGAGAAGATGGCGGCCCTGGACGTCGTCCACCGCCGCCTGCGTCAGGTTGGACTCGGCCCGCTGACGCTCGAACTGCATTCGAACAAGGTCAACAAGCGCACGGTTCTGGAAGAACTCAAACGGACGCGCGACGCACAACACAAGCCGGCGCGTGGAGACCTTAGCGTCATCGACAAGCTGGGTGAGACCAGCGGGTTCCTAAACGCCTTCGCGAGGCGCCTACACGAACCCCTCAAGCCCAGCGGTCTCACGCCCCAGGCGATCCTGGGCTTGTTGGCGCGGTCCCAGGAATCGACGGCTCCTTCGGGCTACTTGCTGGTCGGCGCGGATCAGTGGACCCGAGACGACCTTGTCGCGAGGCGGGCCGTTATCGCCGATGTGGCGGAACGTGCTCGCGCACTGGGTCCTGCGCCCGCGAACGTGTGGCGCGGCGTCCGTCGTGATGCGCTCGATCCTGTCGAGCGGCAGGCGCTGGGAGAGCGCATCCGGGCGCTGGCCACTGCGCAGGCCGATGCAGAACGGCACGCCAGCGTAGCCACAGAGGTCTTGGGCGCCGAGGCGCCCAAGACCGTCGGCGACTTGAAACGGTCGATGGCCTACCTGTCGGTGACGCCGCTACCCTCGGGTCTGGATCGTTCGACGCTGACGTCGGCACCGTGGAACGACCTCGACGGGCTTCAGCGTTTGATCGAAGCCGGTCGCGCCTATGTGGCCGCCTGGGCCAATGCCGAGCAGGCGTTCAATGAAGCCGGTCGGACCGCCGACTTCGGCGTCATCCGCACCTCGATCGTCACCAAGGGCGCTGGCCTCTTCCGCTTCCTCGACGGCGGCTATCGCGCGCAGATCGCGCTCCTCCGTTCTTACCTGACCGCGCCCCTGCCCAAGACGCCATCCGAGCGGGTCGCGCTGATCGACCGCATGACCACCGCCCAGAGCGCCAAGGCCGCCTTCGTCGTCGCCGAGCCGGCCGGCGCAGCCTTCGGGTCTGCCTGGAAGGGAGAGCGATCGGATTGGAGCCAACTGGACGCCATCTTGGCCTGGCGACGCGCTCACGGCGCTCTGCCGTCCGACATGTGGGCACGGCTATCGGACGTCGAGGACATCGCGCCGATCGAGAAGGCGCGGGTTGGTCTTTCGAAGGCCCTCCCGGACCTGGAAGCGCGGTTGGACGGCATGGTCGCCGAACTCGACCTCGACCTCAAAAGGGCCTTCGGCGTTATCGCAGTCTCGGCCATTGCGCTCGATGGTCTCGCCAGTCGTCTGACAGAATGGATCGGGGACCTGGAAGGCATCAGCCGCTTCATCGCCTTCGCATCACGCGCCAGGGCCTTGGGCGATCTCGGCGCCTACAGTCTGGTCGATGGCCTTCATGACGGCCAACTTGACCATAAGACCCTCCACCCAGCCTTCGAGCGCGCCTATGCGGAAGTCCTGCGTGTTACGCTCTTCGCCGCCTGGCCAGAACTGCGCAGCTTCGATGGCGACGGTCACAACAACCAGGTCGCCTCTTTCCGCCAACTCGACAAGGCGCGCATCGGTCTGGCCCAGGAGCAGATCGTCGCCGCCCACGCCGAAGGTCGGCCCCGTGGCGCCAGCGGCATCGGTCCGCTCGGCATCCTCAACGCCGAGATGGCCAAAAAAAGAGGCCACAAGCCCATCCGCGTTCTGCTGGAACAGGCTGGGCCTGCGATCCAGCAACTCAAGCCGGTCTTCATGATGAGCCCACTGTCCGTCGCCCAGTTCCTGAAACCGGGTGGCATGCAGTTCGACCTCCTGGTCATGGACGAAGCCAGCCAGATCGAGCCCGTGGATTCCCTGGGCGCCATCGCACGCGTCAACCAGATCGTCGTCGTCGGCGACGAGCGCCAACTGCCGCCGACCGCCTTCTTCAAGAAGCTGACGGGCGAAGAGGACCCCGAGGAAAGCGACGACGGGATCACCATCCAGGCCAAGGACGCCGAAAGCATCCTTGAACTCTGTCTGGCCAAGGGGGTCCCCCATCGGATGCTGAGTTGGCACTACCGGTCCAAGCACCAGTCGCTGATCGCGGTCTCGAACCGGGAGTTCTACGAGAACAAGCTGTTCATCGTGCCTAGCCCCTATGACGCCGTCGCCGGCATGGGGCTGAAGTTCAACCTGATGAAGGACACCGCCTACGACAGGGGCGGCACACGGACCAACCCGAAGGAAGCCAAGGCGATCGCCGAGGCCGTCATCCACCACGCGCGGACGAGCCCCGAGCAGACCCTGGGCGTCGCCACCTTCTCGGTCGCGCAACGTCAGGCCGTCCTGAAGGAACTGGAACTGCTGCGGCGGGCCAACCCCGACGTCGAGGACTTCTTCAGCGGTGCCTCCAACGAGCCCTTCTTCGTCAAGAACCTGGAGAACATCCAGGGCGACGAGCGCGACGTCATCTTCATCTCGGTGGGCTACGGCAAGACCGAGACGGGGTACCTCGCCCACGCCTTCGGCCCCCTCAGCGGCGAGGGCGGCGAGCGGCGGCTGAACGTCCTGATCTCGCGGGCGAAGCTGCGATGCGAGGTCTTCTGCAACTTCACCGGCGCCGACATCGATCTCGAACGGTCCAGAGCCCGGGGCGTCACCGCCCTCAAACTGTTCCTGACCTTCGCCGAGACCGGCAACTTCGGCCTCGGCGAAGTCACCGGCGAGGATTTCGACAGCGAGTTCGAAATCCAGGTCTGCGAGCGACTCCAAGCCTTGGGCTACGACGTCAAGCGACAGATCGGCGCGTCGGGCTTCCGCGTCGATCTCGCCGTATCGGACCCCGACAAGCCGGGCCGATTCACCCTCGGTATCGAGTGCGACGGCGCCCAGTTCCATTCGTCGCGGTCAGCGCGGGACCGGGATCGTCTGCGTCAGCAGGTCCTGGAAGCCCATGGGTGGATCATTCACCGGGTCTGGAGCGCCGACTGGTATCTGCGGCCGCAGGCCGCACTGAAGAAGATCGAGGACGCCATCGCCCTCGCCAGGGCCGAGTGGTCGGCACGCGACGAGGACGGATACAAGCCCGCCCGCGCCGTGCCGGTCTCGTTCGAAGCCGAGCAGATCGATGCCGACTTCGAGGTCGTCACGGCGGTGATGGAGGCCGGCTCGGCTTTCGTGTCAGACCGCAATCTGTACGTCGAGGCTGACTTCCCGGTGAACCGCGCGGTCGAGCCTCACGAGACCTCCCTGGCCCAGATGACCGCGTACGTGGTCCAGGTCGTTCAGGTCGAAGGTCCCATCCATCTCGACGAGATAACAGCCCGCATACGCATTCTCTGGGGTCTCGGCCGGGCTGGATCACGTATCAGAGCGGCCGTCGAACGGGCTGTGACGGCGGCGGTTCAGCACGGCCTGATCCTCGGCGGTCCCTTCTACTCCACGCCCGATCAAGCCGTCGTCGGCAGGGATCGCTCGATGGTGACGTCACTGTCGCTGCGGAAGCCTGAAGTCCTGCCGCCAGCCGAGATCGATCATGTGCTCCTGACCATCATCGACGCCAACTACGGCGCGGGCCGTGACGACTTGGTCCAGGCTGCGTCGCGGGCTTTCGGTTTTTCGGCCACCAGCGCCCAGTTGAAGGAAGTCCTGAAAGCCGGCGTCGGCCGCCTCGAAGCCGCTGGCGTGGTGACGGTCAGGGGAGACCTGATCGTGCGGAAGGTCGCAGCATGAGTTGGGTGAGCCTGGATCATTTCGTGACGGTGAAGGCCGCGCTCGCGACCCAGGCCGCCGCGACCCGATTCCTGAACGTCGGCGGTAAAGCCTCAGTCGCCGACGCTGAGGACAGCGTTGAAATGGCAATCGCCGGCGACGGGGCGGAGACGGCGCCGATCGTCTTCCATCTTGTCTACGAGGATGCCGCTGGGAACGTATCCCAACGGATCGTCACGGTCCGCAAGATCGAGACGGGTCGCTCGGGTCCGATGTTGCTGTGCTTCTGTCATCTTCGCCAGCGGGCGCGCCGGTTCTCCCTGGACAGGGTCATGGAGGTGTTCGACGTCTCGACCGGTGAGGTTCACGGCGATCCTGTCGCCTTCTTCCTCGGCCACCCGCTGCTGACCGTCGCCGAGAGCCACGAGGCCAGGGCCTTCCGCCTGTGTTCCGATGATCTGACGATCCTGACCGTCGTCGGGGCGGCGGATGGCAGGTTCGATCCTGATGAACAGGACCAGCTTCTGGTTCACATCTTCGATCGCTACGAGGACGGTGCCCTGGATGAGGACTTGTTGCGTGGCCGCCTCTCGCTTCTAGCGCCCGATCACGCCAGCTTCTTCCGGTCGCTGTCGCGCGTCAGTCCGGAAGACGGCAGACTCCTGCGGCGTTCGCTGCGACGGATCGTGGATGCGGATGGTCAGATCGACCCAGCCGAATTGGCTTTCGTGGACACCATCGAAGCCACACTGAATCTCGGATGAGGCGGTTGCCCCGATAAAGCCGCGCGTTTCGGACTCCTTCGTAAATCGGCGTTAACGCTCCGGCAGCGATGGTCTAAGGTGCGAAGCACCTTTTCCCCGCTGACTCGAAACATGCCCGCCGCCAAACAGGTCATCGCACTGCTCGCCGGCCACCTCGAAGGAAACGAGGAGCGCGTCCGCACGATTGCGTTGCAGATTGCTGCCACCGAGGCGCGACAAGGTCACATCAAGAATGCCGAGATGCTTCGGAAGCTGCTCGACTCCTCTCCGAGGGAGCAGACGGCTGCGCCGGCACCCACGAGCCTCTTGGTCAAGACGCGCGGCGATCTCGAAGGGCTGATCACCGTTGCGCAACCGAAGACGCGACTTGCCGACATGACCTTGACGCCGGCTGTGCAGGATCGTCTCGACAGAATGGTTCGTCAGCAGATCGCGCGCGGGCGGCTGCGCGAGCATGCGCTTCGGCCCAGTTCGAAGCTGCTCCTGGTTGGACCACCAGGTTCGGGCAAGACGCTAACAGCCAGTGCCATCGCCGGCGAACTGAACCTGCCGCTCTTCACGATACGACTGGACGCCGTCATCACCCGATTCTTGGGCGAGACGGCAACAAAGCTGCGGGCTGTTTTCGATCAGATCGCCCAGATGCGTGGCGTGTATCTGTTCGATGAGTTTGATGCGATCGGCGGCAAGCGATCCGCCGGCAATGATGTCGGCGAAATTCGCCGGGTGTTGAACTCATTCTTGCAGTTCCTTGAAGAGCCCAACGCGACCGATAGCCTCATCGTCGCGGCTACGAACCACCCTGAGTTGCTCGACCGAGCCTTGATCCGGCGTTTCGACGAAATCATCGAATACGGTTTGCCTGACCCGGATGGAGTGCGGGACATTGTCCGTCGTCGCCTTCGCAAATTGGCTGGGCGGTCCCTCAACTGGTCGGCGGTAGCGGAAGCTGCGCATGGCTTGAGCCAGGGAGAAATCTCTCGTGCCGTCGAGGAGGCTCTACGTGAAGCGATCCTGTCGGACAGGAAAACTGTCGACCAGGCGTCCTTGGTTGCTGCCCTTGATGCGCGGCGCGGCATGCGTGAAGCCATGGCTGACATATTCAACGAATAGGTGCAGCGTCCGCCTCGGGAGGCGCTGATTCTAATGGCGGACGGCAAACAGAGGCCACATCTGCGCGTCGAGCGCTTTGCTACTGAAGCGCCTTATAAGAGGCCCCCTGGCGGCGGGGGCGGCGGCAAGGACTACGGCCGAACCTACGACCAACATGCCGAGGCGCTGAAGCGAGACGCGGCAGCGGCGTGGGCGACCGCCGATGGTCTTCTCAGCCATCGCCAAGATGCCGTAGGCGTGGTCGGCGCCTATCTGGCCTTCGAAACTGCGGTCGATGCATCTCTCCCCGACCTTGAGTGGAAAACGCCTGGCGTCCGCCTTGCGACAGCGCAACGGGATTCGGAAGGGCGCGTAGTGGGGGCCATCTTCGTGCCGGACGAGGCCCGCGATTTCCTTGACGAGAAGCTGACCGAGTACGGTCGGGATCGAGCCGAAAAGAGCGGGGAGCCGAAGAACAAAGCCCGCTTTGTTTCCCTTGAACGTTTGGCGGCGGCAAGGCTCGAGACCCTTTGGGTGGACAAACGGCCGATCCCGGCGGGCCCTGATTCTGAATGGTGGGAGTGCTGGTGTTGGCCAGATCGGGTTCAGAACCTCGAGGTGAAGGCGGAAAAACTAAACCTCCCGGTCTCCGGTGATCGGCTGTCATTCCCCGAACGACTTTTGGTCTTCGTCCACGCCAACGCTGAGGCGATGGCCCGTTTGGTCAGTAGCACCGATGCGGTTGCTGAACTTCGGCTTGGTCGCGACACGGCGGCCCACTTTATGAGCCAGCCCCGTGCCGACCAGGATGGGTGGGTCGCTGCAATGGTCGATCGCGTAGATGATGTTCGAGGGGAACGCGCTCCCTCGGTCTGCCTGCTCGACACCGGCGTCAATCGAGCCCACCCGCTGCTGGAGCCAATTCTGGCAGCGGCCGATCTGCACGCTGTGAACCCTGATTGGGGAACGGAGGACCATGATGGGCATGGAACCGAACTCGCCGGTCTCGCTGCCTATGGCGACTTGACCCTGCCGATCCAATCGATCGAGCCGATACCCTTGGAGATTTCGCTGGAGTCGGTGAAGTTGGTGCCTCCAGCGCCTTTCCCCGACACAGCCCCATCCAACTACGGCTTGTTTACGCTTCGAGCGGTTGCGTATCCCGAGATCACCAGTCCGGAACGTGCGCGCGTCTTTTGTCTGGCCATCGGGCACGATGGTGTTACCGGACCGAACGCTTCGAGTTGGAGCGCCGCTATCGATCAGTCCGCGTATGGGACCGAAGCGTCCGAGGACCAAGATCGGCGACGCCGTCTGTTCGTCATCGCGGCAGGTAATATCCCTGACGGGCTTAAGCTGGATGACCTAGAAGACTGGGATACCCACGAAGTTGAGGATCCTGGTCAGTCGTGGAACGCCTTGACCATCGGCGGCGTGACACAAAAGGCTGATCTGACCGAAACCAGTTATCAAGGTTGGGGCTGCGCCGTCGGGGTCGACGAACTGAGCCCATATAGCAAGGTATCGGCCGCTTGGAATCACGGGGTGTCCCCGATGAAACCGGAACTCGTCGTGGAAGCGGGCAATCGAGGCGTCGATCCCGCAGACAACGGTATGTTGAGCGGCATACCGTCTGTTTCGCTGCTGACCACGGGCAGCGAAGTCACAAATGCGCCGCTCGCAGTCACCTGGGCCACCAGCGCGGCAGCCGCGCAGATCGCCGGAGTGGCCGCCCGCCTACATGCTGATAACGATGAGTATTGGCCGGAAACGGTTCGTGCGCTGCTAATTCATAGCGCGAAATGGACCGCACCTATGCGGGCGGCCTTTGATGCGGCAACAACGAAGGGCGAAAAGCGAAAGATTGCTCGCAGGTTCGGCTATGGCGTTCCGAGCCTAGATCGCGCTCGCCATTCTACAGCGACCTCGTTGGGCCTGGTGTCCCAATCAGTCCTCCAGCCCTATGCAAAGGTGAAGGGCGCACCGACGCAGATGAACGCCCATCACGTCTACCAACTGCCATGGCCTAAGACAGGATTGGCGGCTCTGGCTGACCATATTGTTCGACTGCGAGTGACGCTGTCCTACTTCGTCGATCCAAATCCAAGTGCTGACACGCCACTTTCTCCGGGGCGCTACCGATCCTTCGGTCTTCGTTTTGACCTCCGCAGGAAGGGCGAGTCCATGGAGGCTTTTCAAAGCCGCCTGAGCGATGCATCGCACGCTTCTCCGGAAGACCTCGATCTGGCCGAGAATGATACCGATCGACTGTTCGGACCAAAGACGGTGTCCGCAGGGTCCCTACACAGTGACGAGTGGTCCTGCACTGCCGCCGATCTGATTGAGCGCGACTGTATCGCGGTGTTTCCCGTCGGAGGCTGGTGGAAACAGTCCACGAAAGCGGAGATTGCAAATCAGCTCGCTCGATACAGCTTAGTCGTCACCATGGATGCAGGCGACGCCGAGCAGGACCTCTACGCTGAGATTGAGCAGATTATCGAGGCCAAGATCGCCGCCGAGGTTGCCGCCGCCGCAGCGGCCGCTGTGATCGACATCTAGCCTGAAAAACTGCGATCGACTGGTTCGCATGACGGCGTTGCTATCGAGCCGTTATCGCCACTGCGATGGACGACGCCTGGCAGCATCCATCGCCCAGGTCGCGTGCTTCACAGTTCCTGCGCAGTTGGGCGGAACAGTATTTCGTTGATTCCGACATCCTCGGGTTCGTTGATAGCGAAGGCCACCAAACGCGCCAGTGTTTCGGGAGGTACGCCGATCTGGCCGACGTAGTCCTGATTGGCCTTCTGGACGTCAGTCTCGCTGATGTGGTCGAGGAGTTCGGTCTTCACCGCGCCAGGAGAGATGATCGTGGTCCGGATGTTGTGGGACGCCATTTCCTGCCGGAGCCCCTCCGACAAGGCGCGCACTGCGAACTTGGTGGCGGAATAGACGGCCGAACCGCCGAACAGCTTGTGGCCCGCGACCGACGAGACGTTGATGATGTGGCCTGACTTTTGGGCGATCATGTGCGGTAGCGCGGCGGCGACGCCGTAGAGTACGCCCCTCAGATTGACGTCGATCATCTGGTCCCATTCGTCCACCTTCACGCGCTCCAACGGAGACAGGGGCATGACGCCGGCGTTGTTGATGATCACGTCGATGCGGCCATAGGTTTTGATGGCGGCGTCCACGAGCCGCTTCAGATCGTCTCGCTTCGTGACGTCCGTCTCGACGGCGATGGCCTTGCCGCCTGCAGCCGTGATCTCGGCCGCCAGGCTGTCGATGCGGTCGGAACGACGGGCGCCGAGGACGACGGCGGCGCCCTTGCCGGCCAAGTGATGCGCTGCCGCTGCGCCCATGCCGCTGGATGCGCCGGTGATGACGATGGTCTTGCCGGTGATGTTGTCGGTCATTGTCAGTCTGCCTCTGCTGCGGTCGCCGACGGTTCGGCGAGATATTGTTCGTCGGTCACATGCTCCATCCAGGTAACGGGAGAGCCGTTCAGGCTTTCTTGGATGGCAATGTGCGTCATCGCTTCGTGCGGCGTGGCGCCGTGCCAGTGCTTGTGCTCGGGCGGGCACCACAGGACGTCGCCGGCGTGGAACTCCAGCTTTGGGCCGCCCTCGATCTGGGTCCAGCCGACGCCTTCGGTGACTATCAAGGTCTGGCCCAGCGGGTGGACATGCCAGGCCGTGCGGGCGCCGGGCTCGAAACGAACTACGGCGCCGCCGACGCGCGAGGGCACCTCACGCTGGAACTGGCCGCTGATGGTGACGCGGCCGGTGAACCATTCGGCGGGACCGTCGATGGTTGTCATGTCGGCCTGGCGGGTGATGTCCATGACGGAGGCGTTTCCTTGCGTTTGCATGTGAGTTTCGCCGCTGAACACGGCCGCCGTGGCTGCAAGAAGCGAGGCGATCACGACAGGTGCTCCTCGAAGAAGCTTGTCAGCCGATCGAACGGGATCAGATCGACGCGGTCGTAGAGATCGACGTGGCTGGCGCCCGGGACGATCAGCAGTTCCTTCGGCTCCGCCGCCGCCGCGAAGGCGGTCTCGCTGAAATAGCGCGAGTGGGCGTTCTCGCCGTGGATCAGCAGGATCGGCCGGGGCGAGATTTCCGCGATGTAGGTCAGCAGCGGAAAGTTCATGAACGACAGGGGATTTGTCTGCGTCCAAGCGTTGCCCGAATTGACGGCGCGGGGATGATAGCCGCGAGGCGTTCGGTAGTAGTCCGCGTAATCGACCACGAATTGCGGCTCACCGCCCGTCAGTTCAAGCGACGGTGGGCCATAGGCGGGCGCGCCAGTCTGGGCGTCCGCCCAACGCTGGCGGCTCATCTGCTCCAGCGATTGCGTCCTTTGCTCTGGCGTGACGCTGTCGTTGTAGCCGCGCGACATGACGCGGGACATGTCGTACATCGTGCTGGTCGCGACGGCCTTGACCCGCTTGTCCACCGCGACGGCGTTCAGCGCCATGCCGCCCCAGCCGCAGATGCCGATGACGCCGATCCGCTCCTGATCGACTGACGGGTGCAGGCCGAGGAAATCGACCGCCGCCATGAAGTCTTCGGTATTGATGTCGGGCGAAGCCACATTGCGGGGCTCGCCGCCGCTCTCGCCGGTGAAGGACGGGTCGAACGCAAGTGCGACGAAGCCGCGCGCCGCCATAGTCTGGGCATAGAGGCCGGACGACTGCTCCTTCACCGCGCCGAACGGCCCGCTGACAGCAAGCGCGGCCAGGCGCTGGCCGTCCCCGCCTTTGGGTCGATACAGGTCGCCCGTCAGGGTGATGCCGTACCGGTTGGTGAAGGTGACCTTCTGATGGTCGACGGTTTCGTTGCGGGGGAACACCTTGTCCCAGTCGCTGGTCATGGTCTTTGCCTTTGCATCGGGGGCGGGAAGGAGGGACGCGACGGCCAGGGCGGTCACGCCGGCGCCGGTCAGTTTCATCAGGTCCCGGCGGTCCATCGCGTGGGACGGCCGGGTTTGAGGTTCGGTGGAAGTTGGGGTCATGTTGGGCTTCCGGGTCTGGGTTCAGCGGGGTTTCAGGAGCGCGCGACCGTCGCGGACGATCAGCACCGCTATGGCGGCGAGGGCGACACTGGCGATCAGGACGGCGTCGATCGAGATGTGGTCGAGCAACAGGCCGCCGATGAGCGAGCCGAGCAGGATCGAGGCCTGAACGGCGGCGACCATCAGGCCTCTAGCGGCCTCGGGCGCATCTTCGGCGTTTTGGGACATCCAGGTCATCCAGATCACCGACATGGCGGTGTTCATCGCGCCCCAGCCGACCAGGAGAAGCCCGGCTGCGATCGGCCAACCGCCGACGAGCAGCAGGCCCGCAGTGACCGCGCCCATGACCAGGGCCGGCAGGCGCAGAAGCCTGGACACGTCGCCTTTGATGAAGCGGCCCGAGGCCCAGGTACCCAAGAAGCCGGCGCAGCCGAGCGCGAGCAGAAGGACCGACAGGCCGGTGACGCCGACGCCGGTCACCTGTTCAAGGAAGGGGCGCAGATAAGTGAAGAGGGTGAAGGCCGAGCCCCAAGACAGCATTGAAGCGATCAGGCCGATCAGGAAATACCGGCGACGAAGCAGGTCGATCATGTCGCCGATCGCTCGCTGTCCATGGGCGGGCAGAGACGGCAGGGCGATGAGGTGCCAGACGAGATTGGCGGCCACGAGCGGCGTCAGCGCCCAGAACACCTCGCGCCAGCCGAACAGGCCGCCGAGATAACTGCCGATCGGCGCGGCGAAGGCAGCGGCGATGGCTTGGCCACCATACATCAGGGCCAGGGCGCGCGGCACGTCCGACGCTGGGACGAGGCGCATGATGACTGAGGTCGCCAGCGCCCAGAACCCGCCGATGCAGAGGCCCAGCAGGGCGCGCCCGGCCATCAGAACCTCGAAGTTCGGAGCCGCAGCGACCAGCGCCAGCGAGAGACCCATCAGACTCGTCAGGCCGACGAGGACCCATTTGCGGTTCAATCGCCCCGCGACAGTGCTCACGGTCAGGCTGGCGATGACGGCGAACAAGCCGCTGATCGAGACAGCCTGACCGGTCTGGCCGACCGATGCGCCGAGCCCCTCGGCCATGGGCGTCAGCAGGCTGACGGGCATGAATTCCGAGGCGATCAAAAGCGCCACGCAAAGCGCCATAGATAACACTGCGCCCCAGGCGGCTGTCGGTGTCGTGGCTTCAGGTGCCGGTGCGGTGGCCGCGACCATGGTGGTCTCCCTCTATCGTTGAGAGACAAACTAGGCGCTGGCGTTCAAAGCGATTAGCCATAGAGATCGGCATGAACTAATCGATACAGACGAATAATCGAGGAAACCGTCCATGGCCGGACCGGACCTGAATCAACTGACCTGGTTCCAGATCGTTGCTGAGGAGCGCAGCTTCACCAAGGCCGCCGCCCGGATCGGCATTGCCCAATCCACGCTCAGCCATGCTATCCGGCAACTTGAGTCCCGGCTCGGCATCCGGCTGCTGACCCGCACGACCCGCAGCGTCGCGCCCACGGCGGCGGGCGAGCGTCTGCTGCAAACGATCACGCCCCGCCTGGCGGAGATCGAACAGGAGATCGAAAGCCTGACCAGCGTCCGGGATAGGCCGGCAGGTTCAATCCGGTTGACCCTTTCCGATCATGCCCTGGATAGCGTGGTCTGGCCCAAGCTGAAGCCGGTGCTCGCCGCCTATCCCGACATCAAGGTCGAACTCATCCTCGACAGCACCTTCCGCAACATCGTCGAGGAGCGGTTCGACGCTGGCGTCCGGTTGGGCGAAAGCGTCGAGAAAGATATGATCGCCGTGCGCATCGGTCCGGATTGGCGTCTCGTCGCCATCGCATCACCCGGTTATCTGGCCGAACACGGCAGGCCGATCCATCCCAAGGACCTCGTCGCCCACTCGTGCATCAACATGCGCCACGAGTCGGCGGGCAGCCTCTATGCCTGGGAGTTCGAGAAGGACGGTCAGGCTCTGCGCGTCCGCGTCGATGGCCAAGTGACCTTCAACAACTCCTACGCCATGATCGACGCCGCCGTCAGCGGTTTGGGGATCGCCTATGTGCCGGAGGACATCGTCGCGTCCCGCATCTCCACAGGCGAGTTGGAGGTGATCCTGGGCGACTGGTCCCCCCTCTTCGACGGCTACTTCCTCTACTACCCCAGCCGTCGTCAGAACCTCGCTGCCTTCCAGATCATCGTGGACGCTTTGCGCTATCATCCTGCGTGACCACCGCCCGTTGGGGCGACCCGACCGCTGGCTGGCGCGACCTACAGTCATGTAGATTTGCAGACTGACCCGAATTGAAACATCGATGCATGGCAAGTCGATCACAGGCTTTGGTGTTACAATGCCCAAAGACTAGGCTTCTGTTTTTCAGACGGTTTTCTCCAGACTACGAATCTGAGGGTCGGACGTTCGAATCGTTCCGGGCGCGCCATTTTCTCATGCTATTCAGCTAGTTAGTCAGTTCGCGAAATGCTCGACTGATCCTCTGAAACTGTAACAAGCTCCCCGACAAGCCTTCATCCCACTGAACCATCGGCATTATTTGGCCTTTGGCAGTCTGAGGTTCAATCCGACCGTCCCCGCTCAAGGTTTCCCTCGTCCACTCTGTTTGCTCTTGCTGCCGCTTGCGGCGCGTGGGGATCGGTTCAGCCCTGCTCTAGACGGACAGCTCTGCCGCGCGACGACCCAGCGAACCCCCGACACACGACCGAAACTGCGGGCTGCGTTGTCGCAGATGCCTTTGCACGCTTATGCGCTGATGGAACCGTAAAGTTCTGCCGGGATTAGGCATTCGCCAATCGTTCCCAGCCAGCGCCGGAGCGTCTTACCCGAAAGTTCAGATGCCCGGCTCGAAGTTCGTCACCTATGCCGTATGGTTCATCTTGCTGGGGGCGGCCCTGCGGGGGCTCTTCACCGAAGACTACTCCGTCACTTTCGCCGGGGTCGGCACCTTTCTCCTGACTCTGCTGCCCGCGTTCCTGGGCCGCTGGGTGAAGATCGACATTCCACCCGGGTTCGCGGCCGCCGTCGCAGCCTTCCTCTGTGCGACCTTGTTCCTGGGGGAAGTCAGGAACTTCTACGAACGCTATTGGTGGTGGGACATCGTCCTCCACACGGGCTCCGCAGTAGCCTTCGGATTGGTTGGGGTGATCCTTATGCTCATCCTGGTGCGCGGCGAAAAGCTCACGGCCGCGCCGGTCACCGTATCCTTCTTCGGCTTCTGCTTCGCCGTAACGATCGGAGCGGCGTGGGAGATTTGGGAGTTCTTCCTGGATCAGACCTTCGGGATGAACACGCAGAAGTCCGGGCTGATAGACACGATGTGGGACCTGATCGTGGACTGCCTGGGCGCCGCAGTGGGGGCGATCGCGGGCTACATTCATCTGAAAGGCTGGAGAGGCGGACCCTTAGCCGGGATGATCCGGGACTTTGTCGAGCGCAATCGCCGCTTCTTCGGCAAGAACACGGGCGCTTGAAATGGAGAAGGTTAGGTTGATCCCTGGTAACCTTCGCGAAAGATGCCGATACAACAAGCTTGGGCTTAAGTTCGAAACCCGCCTTGATGTGATCAATCCGGGCGTTTCTATGGCCCCGCGCGGAGGATGGCTTGGCGCCTGACCTCGGCCAGCGGGAGGTCCGTCCGGATCAGGTGGTGGTCGTAGAGATAGTCGGGCAGATAACCGGAAACGAGAATGCGCCAGTCAGCGGGTATGCCCGGCTGCACCAGCTTGGCCAGCTTGTAGATCACGGTGGTGCAGTTGGTGGTGACGGTTTGGTAGAACCGCGGCTCCCGGTCGAGGGCATTGCCAGCGTTTAGATAGTTGAGGAACAGGGCGCGGGCCTGGTAAGGCGTCATCCGTAGCCGGAATTGAGAGACAGTCTCGCCGCGCACATCGCTGCGCAGGCGTACGATGTCGCGCTCGTCGGCGGCGATGAGCACAAGTTCGAATTGCTTGAAGAAGCCGCCAATCTCGGAGAAGACCTCGTCGCCTTCGCGACGTATCTCCGCCGAGAACACCAGGGGCTCGCCCTGCGAGAAGCTGAAGCGGATCAGGGTGTGGGCGACCGCGGGATTGGCCCAGACCGAGTTGATCAAATCGACCGAGATGAGATCATCCAGGTCGTAGGTCCGGGTTTCCCAATGCGGCGTGAACTCCGTCCGGGTGCGCCAGTCGAAATCGCGGACATTGTGAACCACGACCCGGGTGCCTCCGATTTCGGCGGTGACGCCACGTGCGACGTCGGGCGCCCAGTCGCGGTCGCTGGACGGCCGGATCGAACTCCACCAGAACCCGACGGCAAGCAGCGCTGCAACCACCAATCCCCAGCCCAGGGCGGGCCGCGAGCGCCCGACGGCCAAGATCGTAATCCCCGAACCCAGGGTCACGAAAACCCAGATCCAGCGCCACGGCTGGGGCGATTGGAACGACAAGGCCGTCACGGTCCAGACGACAGCGAGAACGACTAGCGTGAACAGGGCTACGGCGTTGAAGATCGCCGCCTTGCGGTTTCGCTGCTCAATCATCCGGAGCATCGCGCGGAAGGGCAGGCGGCTCGGTGCGTTCGGTGACCGGACCGCCCGCCTCCACCTGGAGCGGGCTGGCTGGCGCGAGCGTCGAAGACAGGGCGGCGTCGGGGGCGTGTAACGGCTGCGGCACGCGGTGGGCGACAGGCCTCTTCTGCGACAGGTCCGAAGTGACGGCTTCGGCGACATCCAGCACAATCGCACCCAAGGGGAGGTCCGAGGTCCCCGACAACCCCGGCCCCGAGACCAGACTTCCGCCCAGGAGACGGACGACCTCAGGGCTCTGGGAGAAGACCGAGTGGTTCAGGCGATCGCGGCCGCGAATGTCGGCCAGATTGATGATGGTGATGCCCCCGGCCTGCTCAAGTAGGCTGCGGATGGGCTCCACCGATGGGTCGAGCGCGCCAACGCGCTGGACGCCCCCGGCGAGGAGCCGCGAAATCCTCAGCGCTTGATCATCGCGCGATACCAGGAAAGTGAAGTGCGGCCGGTCGGAGCCCAGGGCCGCAAACTGCTGGGCAAAGACGTCTACATCGAGATCCGGCGCCGCGAGGATCACGTTGTCGATCTTCGGATCTACGGCTCCTTCCCGGATCGCATATTGGCGCAAGGCCTCAACCGCGATCCAGCTCCCCATCGAATGAGCCAGGATAGTGATCTCTTTCACATCGGGATTGTGTGCGGCGAGTCTGAGAAGCCGCTCAAGGGCGTCGCGGGAATAGTTGGCGCTTTCGCGATCATACACATAGCCCCACACCCGACCCAGCGAGGGCCAGGTGAAAAGGATCGGCGCGGCCTTGATACCCGAGTCATTCGTTAGTTGGGCCAGGGAATAGACGGCCCTGTCGAACGGCACATTGAATCCATGGACGAACACCAGAAGGTGTCCCTCGGTCTGCTGCGCCGTCATCCAAGCCTCCGCTGAGGCGTCATCGGGGACGGGTGCGATGGAAAGAGTCGCAAACTCCCGACCGGGGTCTGCCTGGCGCGCACGCGGCCATTCGATAGCGCCGATCTCATGATCGGGCGGGATCGAGACGTCCATCACGACGGACGTCAAGAGCTCGCCTCTTCTGCTCGAATAAACCACCCCGGGCTCGTCTGTCTGCGCGCGCACGGAATAGACCAGCATACTCACCTCCCGTGCCCCTTCGGGGAGGGTGGTCACCGGCACGAGAACGCCGGAGGGCGCAGTCGCGCAGGCCTGCAGGCCGAAACCGACGGTCGTCAGGACGACCAGGGCCAGCGCGCGCCGGAACCACATGTCCCCCCAGCGGGTCCGGGCCATTAGGGCAGAACAAAGGGAACGGATCGATTGCATGTCACCAAGTCGCTAGCAGATTTGACACTCGACGTACTAGTTGCATGGGGGCTCGATCCAGCCGGGTGTCCGCCTGAACGGCATTAGCATAAAGCAAGGATACACGTTTGAAGCGGGCAGCGCGCCTCGGTGCGAATGTCTTTGTCGTTCTTCTGGCGATCTTCTGCGTCGTTGCGATCCACTACTGGGCCCTTGGCCGGGGTGGCTGCGCAGTACGGACGCCGTCGTGTTTCCGGCTTTGGTTCGCCCCGGTTCGTTGGCGAGGTGCGCGGCAAGGTGGAGCGGCGGTCATGCTTGTGGCCTTGCTCGGCGCCTATTGGAACAAGGCTCCGGTCGCGCAGGATTGGCGCGCGCTCCATGCTAGACGTCCTCGTGTCCGCCAGCCTCATCCGTTCGGTCTGGCCAACTCGGCGATCGCACACACCCTGAGGCGTTTGCTGCCAGTCGCCTTGACAGCGAGATGGGAGGCAATGTCGAGGCCGGCGACACCGCCGGCGACGACGACGAGCCGGTGAGGATCGGCGGATGGCCGAGGATTATTCATGCGCGTTCCACCTATTACGACAACTGAGGGTGCCCTTTCATTTCACCATCTGGCTGGACGGATCGGGCGCTTCGCGCCGGGTAGATCATGATCCCTCCGCTGTCCGAGCAGCGACGCTCGACAGACGTATCTGCCCGTCTCTTTCCGCAAGAGCCGACACGAGCGCCCGCACGCTGTCGCGAAGCTGCTCGATGCCCTCCGGCGTGTAACCGCCGGAGATGGTGCTGGGAACATCGAGCGCTCGTGCCCGCAGCGCGCGTCCCTGATCGGTAAGGGCGACCAATACTTTCCGCTCATCCGCTGGATCTCGTCTGCGCATGACCAACCCCGTGGCCTCCAGCCGCTTCAGCAAGGGACTCAAGGTTCCGCTATCCAAATAAAGCCGGGCGCCAAGCGCACCTACGGTCTGCACCTCATGCTCCCACAGCACCAGCATCACGAGATACTGCGGATAGGTGAGTCCGATCGATTGCAGCACGGGGTGGTAGAGGCGATTGAGGAGGTTGGTGGCCGCATAGAGCGGGAAGCACACTTGCCTGTCCAGTTGCAGCGGATCGTCGTCCTGTCCAGAAGCCTCCTCGCCGGTCATACCGCTCGAACGCTCAGCTTCACGTCGATGTTGCCACGCGTCGCCTTGGAATAAGGGCAGCCTTCATGTGCAATACGGATGATCTCCTCCGCCTGCTCCTGCGTGACACCCGCGATGGTCACGTCGAGTTCGGCAGTCAGGAACACGCTGCGTGGATTTTCATGACCGAGACCCACCTTCGCGACCACCGTCACGTCCTCGTCGCGCACCTTGAAGCCCTTGTCGCGGGTCAGGTGGATCATCGCGTTGCCGAAGCAGGCAGCGTATCCTGCTGCAAAGAGCTGCTCGGGGTTGGTCGCGTCACCCTTGCCGCCCAGGTTCTTGGGTGTGGCAAGCCGCATGTCGAGAATGCCGTCGTCGCTGCGCAACGTGCCTTGCCGTCCACCCGTGGCCGTCACTTGCGCTGTGTAGATAACCGTCATGAGGAGACACTCCGAAGATAGCGAGATAATACGAAGTAATTCCATAACTCGCAATTATATCCCGTACAATACATAATTATGTGTCGGGCTCCCCGAATGGAGACGGGTGTTCACGCGATGAGGTGCCGACCGTCTGCGATGCGGCAGGTCTCTCCCTCTCGGCAGGCTGTTTTCTACTGGCTGCAAAAAGGTCCGTGGCCGAACCGCCGCCGCTCTTGGGCCAGAGCCTTCAGCCGATCGCGCAGGGCGCCATCGTCCGATCGCGTCGCTTGGTAGCGGACGCTCGTCCGATCTGCGACCAGCACCCGGCAGGCCCGCCGGCCTTAAGACAGTCTGCTTTTCTAGTGGTTGTGACTGATCAACTCTTGGCATTGATACTGCCATAAGAGCGTCTGTAGCGGCCGAATTCATCAGACCGACCGTGGCCGCGAGCGTTACAGCCTAAGACGTGTAACGGGCTGATTTCAGATAGAATTGTGCTAGCCTACGAATCTGAGGGTCGGACGTTCGAATCGTTCCGGGCGCGCCATTTACTTCGTGAATTCTGCAGTTTATGCCCCATCGTCGATGAACGGCCGCAGCCCTCTGGTTTGTAACAGGCGTTCGGCGGCCTTCTGCGGACGTTGAAAAGCCTCGGGTTTCTTCGGCTTGTGGGTCTGAAGCTCATTGGCCTCAGACCGCTTCCGACTGAGGCTGTGTGAAAACGCCTCCAGCTCGAGCGAATTAGGGTAGCCTCCTGAGGTCTTCAGGAGGTGGGTATGAGCCGCTTCGTTCAGGGTGCCGATCGCCGGCAGCAGACGCTGCTTCCCGAATGTCTCGACGACTATGTGGCCGAGGATAATCCAGTCCGGGTGGTGGATGTCTTCATCGACGAGCTGGATCTGAAGGGTCTGGGCTTCGAGGGCATGACGCCGGCGGCGACGGGCCGGCCGGCCTATCACCCGGCCATACTGCTGAAGCTCTATGTCTACGGTTACCTGAACAAGGTGCAGTCGAGCCGGCGGCTGGAGCGGGAGGCTCAGCGCAACGTCGAGCTGATGTGGCTGACGGGGCGGCTGGCGCCGGACCACAAGACTATCGCCGACTTCCGCCGCGAATGGCCCTGCGATCCAGGCGGCGTGCGCGCAGTTCGTGGTTCTGTGCCGCCAGCTTGGCCTGTTCGGCGCGGCCCTGGTCGCCATCGACGGCTCCAAGTTCAAGGCGGTGAACACCCGCGACAAGAACTTCACCGCCTACAAGGTGAAGCGGCGGATCGAGCAGGTCGCCGAGCACATCGCCAGCTACCTCGAAGACCTCGACACGGCTGATCGGCACGAGGGGGACGGCGTGGAAGCGCGCTCGGTGAGGCTGGTCGAGAAGATCGATCGCCTTCGCGCCCAGATGGCGATGCTGAAGGTCATGGAGGCTGAGGTCGAGGCGTCGCCTGACGGCCAGGTGTCCCTGACCGATCCCGACGCCCGCGCCATGGCGACGTCAGGCCGGGGGAGCGGCATCGTCGGCTACAACGTCCAGTCCGCCGTCGAGGGCGAGCATCACCTGATCGTCGCCCATGAGGTGGTGATGACCGGCTCGGACAAGCAACAGCTGGCGAACATGGCGGGTCAGGCCAAGGAGGCTATGGGCGTGGAGAGGCTCGATGTGCTGGCGGACCGGGGCTACTTCTCCGGCGAGGAAATCCTGGCCTGCGAGGCTTTGGGCGCGACGCCCTTCGTGCCAAAGACGCTGACATCAGGCGCAAAGGCGAATGGACGCTTCGGCAAGCAGGACTTCGTCTATCTGCCAGATCAAGACGTCTACCGTTGCCCGGCCGGCTCCCTGCTTCCGTACCACATGAGCGTCGTCGAAAGAGGCATGACGCTGCATCGATACTGGGATCGGGCCAGTTGCACAGGCTGTAGCATCAAGGCCCGATGCACGCCTGCGGTCGAGCGAAAGGTCACGCGCTGGGAGCATGAGGCGGTGATCGATGCCCTTCAAACCCGAATGGATCTGAGGCCCAGAGCCATGCGCGAACGGCGAAGCCTGGTCGAACACCCCTTCGGCACCATCAAGGCCTGGATGGGCCACACCCACTTCCTGATGAAGCGGTTGCCCAACGTGAAGACCGAGATCAGCCTCCACATCCTGGCCTACAACATGAAACGGGTGATGACGGTGCTGGGAACGAAGCCGTTGATGGAGGCGATCAGGGCCTGAGACGTGGCGCTCTGCGCCTCGTCGCCACACCCGCCCCGCCGTAGCTCAGCACGTTTTTACACGCCCTCGACTCTAGCCAAGCTTTGATCGGCCCGCTCTCAGGTAGCTACATCCAGGCCATGGCAAAAGGAGGGTGGGGCGGTGGTTCTAACCGGGGCCCGACGACACAGCGGCCGCCGAGCCCCGCAATGCCTAATATGACAGGCTGAGATTATTGCAGATGCAGTGAGAGGGGCAGTGGACGAGCGTCCAGTTGGTCCAGCAAAGCGACAGCTGCCGCCAACGACGGCGCCGCGTGATGCTTTCGGATGCCGTAGTTGAGATCGACCACCAGAGCCCATGTGCCGAAAAAGCGGTCGGTCGTCACGACCACCGTGTGGGTTCTTCGCAGGGGCTCTTGAGCCAGACGCCGAAAAGTTTCGCCGATACGCATCATGCCGGCGACGTCGATATCGTCCATTGGACCCTGATCGTCGATGATCCAGGCCCAATCCGTCATGACAGGGGCCCGGGTCACCGCGATCATCGCAGCCTGTTCAAAAGACGTCCAGCGCGTGCCGGGGGGCACGACGACGGTGACCCTCTTTAGATCCTCGTCCATGTCGATAGTCGTTGGCACAGGAATTCCTCGGTCGTCTCATCGCACCCGACTGCCATCAGCCGGACTGTTCGGTCCATCCGCCACCAAGGGCTTGGTATAGAGTGACGGCGTTCAGCAAACGGCTTTCCTGAAGCTGGACCAGACCGAGCTCGACATTGAATAAGCCTCGCTGTGCGTCGAGTTCCTCAAGATAGGACGCATAGCCGGCCCGGTAACGGTTGCGGGCGTGGAACAGGGCGTTCTGCAGGGCGGCCCGCTGGGCCTGCGCCTCCTCCGCCTGCCGCTCCAGCCTGGTAACGCCTTCGAGCGCGTTCTCAACCTCTGAGAAAGCGCCTAGCACGACCCCACGATAGCCGAACGCCGACTGGTCTCGCCGGGATTCAGCCGCCTCGGCGCCCGCGGCGAGGCGACCGCCGTCGAACAGGGGCGCCAGAATGCTGCCGCCAAGACTCCAGACGGCGGTGGGATCGAGGGACTCCACCAGCAGTTCGCCCAGCGATCCGGTCAATCGAACCTGTGGCAGGAGCGCGGCCCGGGCGGACGCGAGACTGGCGTCGGTCGCGATCAACTGGGCCTCGGCCTGGGCGACATCCGGCCGTCGCGACAACAGGGCGGAGGGCAGGCCCGGAGAGGGAGCCGGCAGAACCAGGTCCTCGAGCCGTCCGCGCTCTACCCGACCCGGCATATCCCCGACCAGCAGGCGCACGGCGTTTTCCTGACGGCGGATCGCCAGCTCCAAAGCGGGAATCTGCCGCGCGGCTGCACGCTGTTCCGACTCGGCCTGGGTCAGCTCAAGGCGGGATGTCTGGCCCGCGTCGGCCCGACGGGTCGCCAGACGCAGCGCCTCGTCACGCGAGGTGAGAGTGCTGCGCGCGATCTCCAGCTGCGCATCCAGCGACAGCAGGGTCACATAGGCGCGGGCGGTAGCCGAGGCGACCGAGAGGGCCCGGGCGTCGCGCCCGAACTCGCTCGCCTGAAGCGACGCCCGGGCCGCCGCGTCGGCGTTGCGAACCCGCCCCCAAAGATCGACCTCATAGGCGACCTGCAACTGCGCCTGGCCTGTCGCGGCCTCGGAGGGTTGCCCAAAGACGCTGAGGGTCCGCGCCTGCTGGGCGCCGCCTGAGCCGTCCAGCGTCGGAAACAGTCCCGCCCGTGCCTGACGAGCCAGGGCCTCGGCCTCGCGCACGCGCGCCTCGGCGATGGCGAGATCGACGTTGCGGACCAGCGCCGCCTCGACGGCCGCGGTCAGCGCCGGGTCGCCAAAGGCGCGCCACCAGCCGGGCTCGACGGCATGTTCGCCCGACGCGACCGCCTGCCACGCCATCGGCGGGATCACTGCCGCTGAGTCAGGATGAGGCGAGGGCGTCGTTGCGCAGGCGGACACAGCGAGCGCTGATGCGCCGATCAAAAGGAGCCGGCGCATCAGCGGGTCCCCCGAGCCGGAGACGCCGTATCCACGCGCGCCACGACCGACATGCCGGGACGCAGCCTGGCGAGGCCTTCCTGTCCCGCGTTCAACACGATGCGGACGGGCAGGCGCTGGGCGACCTTGGTGAAGTTGCCGGTGGCGTTCTGAGCCGGCAGGACGGCGAACTCCGAACCCGTCGCGGGCGAGATCTGCTGGATGCGTCCGGAAAAGCGACGGTCGCCGAGAGCGTCGACGGTGACGGTTGCGGCCTGACCTTCGATCATACGGCCCGCCTGGCGCTCCTTGAAGTTGGCGATGACCCAGAACTGCGGAGGCACCAGGGACACGAGCTGACTGCCGGCGGTCACATACTGCCCGCGCCGCGCGCCAATCTGCCCAAGCTGACCGGCTTCGGGCGCAATGATGATGGTGTTGGCGAGGTCGATCTCGGCCAGCCGGACGGCGGCGCGAGCGGCGGCGACGGAAGCCTCCAGTCCCTCGCGCGATACGCCCACCGAGGTGACGTCCTGACGCGCGACTTCGCGAACCGCTTCGGCCTGCCGCACCGCCGCGCGGGCGCTCTGCAGCGCCGCCTCGGTCTGGTCGCGCTCTCGCAGGGAAACCGAGCCGTCTGCGGCTAGGTCGGCCACGCGCGCCATGTCCGCCTGGGCGCGTTGAAGCTGAGCGCGGGCCGAAGCCAGCTCGGCGTCGCGGGCTCCGACGGTCGCCTGTCGCGAGGCGCCGGTCTGGGCTGAGTTGGCCAGTTGGGCTTGAGCGCCGGCCAGATTGGCCTTGGCCTGCTCCAGTCGCTGGCGATAGACGCGGTCGTCGATCCGGAACAGGGGCCGACCCGCCTCCACAGACTGGAAGTCGCTCGCCAGCACCTCGACGATATAGCCGCTCACCTGCGGGGAAATGACGGTCACCTGGCCGCGGACATATGCGTTGTCGGTCCGCTCGACCGACGATGAGAACGGGGGCAGCTTCCAGGCAAAGAGGATCAGCAACACCGCCGCGAGGGCGAGCACGGCAGTGATGATCGCAGCGCGCGGGGTGAAGCGGCGCTTCTTTGTCGCCTCAGGGGCGAGGGGGGCGGTCAGATTCTCATCCTCGGGCTGTCGCGGCGTGGCGGCGGGCGAGGCGGGCGGTTGGTCGGTCATGGGTTTCCGTCAGATGGCGACGGCGCCAGAGGCGCTGTCACTGGTCGTGGCCGCCGAACGGGCTTTCAGGCCCTGATTGACGAACATGAGGATGTTGAGGACGAGGAGCGCGATGGCGCCCCAGGCGATAACGAGGAAGACGTCGTTGAAGGCGAGAATATTGGCCTGCTGGATCAGTTGCTGAGCGAGGGTCGAGACGCCCTGGGCCGAGCGCAGTGCGGGATCGGCGATCGTCGATCCATAGGCCCCCGCATACATCTGCAGGGTCTGGGCCACTGCGGGATTGGAGGCCACCACGCCATCCGCCAGATAGGCGGCGTGGTGCTGGGTGCGTATGGTTTGAAAGGTCGCGAGCGCCGCCCCGCCGGCCATGCCGCCCACCATCTGGGTCACGCCGAACATCATGGCGAAGGTGATGAGCGAGCCTAGGCCGCGGGCCATGAGCTGGCCTAGCCCAAGAACCAGAGCCGACCCCATGAACAGGGCCCCCGCGAAGCCCATCAATCCCTGACTCAGGAAGAGGCTGGCCGGGCGGGTGTCTGCCGTTGCACCGGAATCCATAAAGGCGGCGACGCTGATCAGAACCAGCGACAGCAGAAGCTGCACCGGCAGCAATTTGTTGGAGATCATCAGGCTGAAGGCGCCGAAGAGCACCCCCGCCACCGCCGCGGCCAACACCACGGCGTAGAGGCCTTGGGTCTGATCTGCTCCCATGCCCACGACCTGCACAAGGCCCGTCACCCCGAAGGGCTGCTCGATCAGCAGCACCCGGGCCAGCATGATCGAAAGGGCGAAGTTGAGGAAACCGAAGCTGAAGACCCAGCGGGTGTCGATGATTGGATGTTCGCGGTAGTGCTCATGAACCGCGCCGGCGGACAACAGGGCGACGCAGGCCGCCAGCGCCCAACCGACCCATGGCGCCTCGGTCCACCAGTCAACCCGGCCCACGGCCGCTACCGCCACGAGCAGGGCGAGCCCCGACCCCAACAGGACCATCGTGATCGCATCTCGCCATTCGAAGACGTGCACGCGAATGCCGGGCGGCAGCCGCAACATCTGCACCGCTGCAAGGCAGGCGAGGGCCAGGCCGCTCTGCAGCAGATAAAGGCTCCGCCAGCCGCCGACGTCCAGGAGTTCGGGGGACACAATCCAGACGATCGGCCCGGCCAGCTGAGTTGTGCCCAGCCCCAGCAATAGCGCCGGCAGCTTCAGCGTCGCCTTGGGCGGCAGACACTGCATCATATACATTACGGCCAGGGAGCCCATGGCGGCGCCGGCCATGCCGCTGATGGCACGCACCGCCAGTGCACCCGGGTAGTCGCCGATGAAAAGGTGGCTGAGGGTGGCGACGGCATAGAGGGCCAGGAACACCTTGGTGAACGACGTCAGGCCGAACTGCTGGCGATATTTGATCAGCAGCAGGTTCATCGAGATGTTGAACATCCCATAGACCGCGCCAAGCCAGGCGCCTTGCCGCACATCCAGGCCGAAGGCGCCTTGAATGGCCGGAAGGTTGGCGCTCAGGGCAGCGGTGCCCATACCACCGGTGACCCCCAGCAGAAGGCCGGTGAGGCCGAAGGCCACCCGGGTTTGAGGCGGCATATGCGGCGTCGACGGCGACCCTGGAATCATGGGGCGTTCGTGGGGCGCCCAGTCAGGCGTCTCGCCGATGGTATCGCCTATCCGGCGGCGGCTGGAGGCCATCAGCGTTGCGGCCGGATGCCGTTCAGCACCAGGTCAATCGCGCGGTCTGCCGCCTGATCGTCTCCCGGGGCGTGGCGCGCAACTCCGGCCACCATCCGGATGATCAGGATCACGTCTGTCATCGTCAGGCCGGGCCGGACCCGACCGGCTTGGAGCGCATCAGCCAAAGGTTGCTCCAACGCGGCCTGTATATCTCTCTGGCGTTGCCGAAGTTCCGGGTTGTCCGGGGCGATCGCACGCCAGGCGTCGGCGAGCACCGCCGAGCCAGAGCTCGCAAGTCCCACTTCCTTGATCATGGTGATCAGGGCGTCGTCCGGTCTGCCGGAGCGGGGCGCCAGGACCGGGGCGATCTCCCGATCAAACAGGGCCAGGAGCAGCGCTGTCCGGTGCGGAAAATGACGGTAGAGCGTCGCCCGACCAACGCCGGCTGCTTCGACAACCGCATCCAGGGCGACATCTACGCCATGAGTGGCGAAGACCTTTGCGGCCGCATCCATTAATGCAGCCCGGTGGCGGACCACATCGCTGCGCATCTGACGAATCTGGGACATCGAGTCTCATATGGACAACTGTGTCCGGTTGGTCAATGGTCCATCGGCTTGCTGCATATGTCTTGTCGATATCGTCCGGCCGCGGTGCTGGCGCGCTGTCCGGCAAGTGCACCGCGGCAGTTGAGCCGGTGGGCGAAGTGAGTTTGACTGGAACGATGAATACGCACCGCCTCAGGGCTGCCGTCCTCAGCATGCTTGGCGTTCTGGTGCTGGGAGCGTGCGGCACCCTGCCAAGGGGCACCGCGCCGATCCGACTGGCGGACACTGCCCTGAGCCGCGGCGTTGATCCCCGTCTCAACCTGGAAGACGCAGCCGCCCGGGAGGCGCTCGGGGCGGCGATGGACCGGGCTGTGCGGGCACACGGTCAGGCGTCCACAATCCTCGCCATCTCGGGCGGCGGCGCTGACGGGGCATACGGCGCGGGCGTCCTGACAGGCTGGAGCGAGCGGGGAGATCGTCCGGCGTTCGACCTCGTCACAGGCGTCAGCACCGGCGCCCTCACAGCGCCCTTCGCTTTCCTTGGCAGCGATTGGGACGACGAGCTCCGGGCTGCATACACCGGCGGCCAGACCGAAGGGCTCGTAAGCTGGCGCAGCCTGAGCGCTCTGACCGCGCCCAGTCTGTTGAGTCCCCGCATTCTGTCCGACCTGGTGAACACGCACGTCACGCCTGAGCTCTTGAGGCGCGTCGCCGAAGAGCATGCGAGAGGCCGGCGCCTCCTTGTGGTGACGACGAACCTGGACGCGGAAGCGGCGGTCGTCTGGGACATGGGGCAGATCGCGACGCAGGGCGATGCCAATGCCCTCGCGCTGTTCCGTGAGGTTCTGCTTGCCTCAGCCAGCATTCCCGGCGTCTTCCCCCCGGTGCTGATCGCCACGGTCCAGACGGACGGAACCATCGTGCGTGGGATGCACGTAGATGGGGGCGTCACGGTTCCTTTCCTGGCGAGCCCGGGCGGGCCGGTCACGGCGGCGCTGGAGCGCTCTGGCAGGGACAACGGAGCTGCAGGTCGCGTCTTCATCATCATCAACGGTCAGGCGGAGCGGCAGTATGCGGTGACATCCGGCCGCATCTCCGCAATCCTCGGCCGCGCCTACATCACGTCGAGCAAGGCGGCCACGGCCCGCGAACTCGCCGCCGCGGTCACATTCGCCGGCGCGAACCACCTCGATTTGTTCATCACGGACATCCCGACGGAGGCTGAATCGTCGAGCCTCGATTTCGACCAGGCCGCCATGACCTCGCTGTTCGAACTTGGTCATCTTAGAGGGCTGGAAGGAGATGCCTGGCGGGCGCCCCGCGCCGGCGAAGCCGGTGGCGAGGGTGTTCCCGTCGAGTAGCCCCGGGGGCTGCTGGATGGCGTAGACGCCAGCACCCACGATTGGGTTCGGGCGGAGCAGAGCTGATCTAGGTGAACCGAGGGCCGTGCGCCTGCATCTGGGCGAACAGCCTGCGCCAGAGGTGATCTCGTGCGATCTGTAACCTCGATGGCCTAAAGAAGCAGCGAGGCAGTGATTGTTACAATCACACTCACGTAACACATTGTTTTTGCAGTGCGTTCCTCCAGACTACGAATCTGAGGGTCGGGCGTTCGAATCGCTCCGGGTGCGCCATTTCTCTTCCCAACGTCGATAAGTTGCCTAACACCTTGAAGGGCAACGACGTTTGTGGAGTTCGAAAACCTTCTTGACGGCTGTATCTCAGATTGCCGGAGAAGGTCAGTTTTAGGGTGGCCCGCTTGTCCTCAAGGCGGTCTGACTTCCAAAGATTCCAAGGGCTTGCGAGAAACACCATCGCCGTTCGAAAAGTTTGGTCATAGTCTCGGATAGGCGCTCCGCATTTCGCGATATTTTCGCTCAGAATGAGCTTCCGATTTTCAAGCTCTTCGAGTCGGCGTTCGAGCGCAGCAGCTACCGTCTGGCTCTCGCTCTCGACAATCCGATCAACGAGGGCTGTCACCTTCTTCTCGATGTCAGCAAGCTCGCGCTTCAACACAGTCTTGCGCTCACCACTTCGCGCCCTCTGCCCGTCCCACACGTCGCGGAAAACGGCTGAGGCAAGATCAAACAGCTCCCGAGCTGGCGTCAGAGATCGCAGCAGCTCGACGAAGGCGTTCTCGACCTTGTCGCGAGCGATGGACTTACCTTTGCTCACGCAGCCAGGCTGACGGCACAGGTAGTACGGATAGGACCGGAACTCTCCCTTCGACCAGTTAGCCGTCAACGCGTGGCCGCAGTCGTCACAGGCGATGAAGCCGCGAAGCGGAAAATCCTCGTTGAGGTCCACACGAGCCGGAGCTCTTGGCTTCCCGAGCAAGCGCTCCTGAACCCGCTCGAAAGTTTCCAGATCAACCAGCGCCTCGTGCTGCCCTTTACGACGCGACACCTTCCAGCGAGGCACTTCGATATAACCAGCGAAGATCGGCTGCGTGAGAATTTGGCGAACGCGCTCGTGCCGGACGACGTTATGCCTCGTGCGCGGAAACTCGGGATGGGACTCGAAGAAACGCTTCACCTCACCGATCGAGGCGAGCCGCCCGCTGGCAAAGGCGTGAAAGGCCTCCTGTATGATCGTCGCGAGAGGCTCGGACCGAACGAGCATCTTGCCGCCGTTCGGGGCACGTCCGTATGTGTAGCCCCACGGAGCCTGAAACACCCAATATCCATTCAGCACTCGCGAGTGCATCCGGTGGAGGGTTTGCTCCCCATTCTTCTGGCGTTGATGCTGTGAAACGCTCGCGAGCAGATGCTCGACGAGCTGACTGTCTGAATCCTCTTTGAACTCGATCGAGGGCGACTCCAGAATGCCCCCAGCCGAGCCGATGTCGGCGCGGAGCCGCAGATGGGCTTCAAGGCCACGAGCCAAGCGGCTGATGTCGTCGATGATGACGACGAGCTGAGATTTCCGGTGAGCCCGCAGATAGGCGAGCATGTCCTTCATGCCGGGACGCCCCACGACGCTTCCCGACATATCGTCTTTGAAGACCTTCACCACGGAATGACCGCGATACTTCGCGTATTCGCGGCATCGCGTTTCCTGGCTGGCAAGGCCGTCGCCCCGTGTCGTCTGTTTCGTGGAGCTTACCCGGCAATAGATTACAGCTTGTTTTTCGCTCGCTCTCGACACGTCTCCGCCCTCTTCACGGCTCTAATCCCGCAGCCTGACCTTCAGTCAAAGCGGGAGAGATTGGTTGTTTCTCATCTGTCGGAAGATTACCACGCGCAGCACCAGCGCGGAAAGAGTCTACAAGACGGCTTCCCACCGATATTTGTACAGGATCGTTACTGAAAGAGATGTCCACGAAGGCTTGCATGATACCGTGGACGACTCGAATGACGTCGTCCTTTTGTCCGTCGTCGATATCCATGCTGCCGATGATCTCGCGATACCGAGCGATGTCATCTGGCGATAAATGAGTCTGCGTCGCCATATCTAACCACCATCACGAAGATGCTCCACAAAGCATCGTGAAAGTGTTTCTCTAGGTTAGACCGTTCGAGCAGTTGGGAGAAAGCTCCCCCGAACTTTCAAACATGCAGACATATTCTTTCGAACCGAAATGACTGCTTATAACTATTATACATAACTGTTGCAGAAATGCAACTTTACTTCATGCCTGTGTGGAGGTCGCGCACATCGCGCATCTGCCGCGCCCACGGCTCGACTTCATAGAACGGTACACTTTCCGCGACGAGCAGCCGAGGCATGGAAGCGACCCGAAGGAGATGCTCGTCCTCCTGAAGGCCGAGGATATTCTCGCTCTGCAAGACGAAGCGCTTCTGCTCACCGAGATTAGTCCCGGCCACCTCCACTGGTCCGCCGCTATGGCTCACAGCCTTCATCAACACCGTCGCATTGCCGGACCAGAGCTGAAGGTCGCGGATCAGGTCCGGCTCCTTCACGTTCTTCATGGTGATGACCGCCGCCTGATCCTCAAACTCTTTCACCGCCTCCCGCGACCATTTCTCAGCCATGGAAAAGCGCCCCTGCGCGAAGAACCAAAGCTGAATGCCTTTGCCACGATAGAGGCGCAGCGCCTTCATGATCGCAGGCGCTGGCGGCAGTTGAGGAAACTCGTCGAGCAGGAAGGTCGTCCGCAGCGGCCCGGCTTCTTTGGCGATCGTCTCGATTGCGTAGTTGAGCACAAGGCTCACCCAAGGCGCAGCGACGCCGATCTTGTCGGACGGCACCATCAGATAGACCGAGTGCGGCTCGTGCTTCAGGCGCGAAAAATCGAAAGTATGAGCGCTGGTCGAGCGCTCGAACGCCTTGCCGGGCTCGAAAGATTCTAACGCCTCGATCGCATCGGCTTTGTAAGCCTCGTACTGCTTGGGCGCTTTCGCATAGGTGCGCTCGAACGCGCCCGCTTTGCGTTCAATCGCCTCCACGCCGCAGGACGACATCATGGCGTAGGCCGCACTCGTCGCATGATGGTCTGCGTTCACAAACCGCCAGAGACCGGAAAGCGAGCAGAGCTCCGGCTCGAACAGAGCCAGATACTCCATCCTCATCGCAAGAAGGCGGAGCGCACCTTTGCGGACCCAGGCATCGTCTCCCGGCTTCACCGGAGGCGGCAGCAATATCTGCGCGATCTCATTCGCCTCGCTGTCGATCGATCCGCCTGCGTTGACGATATCGAGCAGGATTTGAAGCGGGTTGATAGGCGTGTCTGGCACCCCCCTCATGCCGAAAGGATTGAGGAAAATGCACCTTGTGCCGAGCGTCGCGGCGCGATGCTCGGCAGATGCATATTGGTTCTCGCCATCCTTCACGTCGATGATGACCAAGCTTCGATCACGAACATGCGCCATGTTCGGAAGCAGCAAATCGCGGCCCTTACCGCCGCCCGTTCGCAGATAGGTGAGCATCGGCCCGTCCCCCGCGAAGAATATCGGCCTACCCTCGAACGCGCCGAGAAAAAGACCCCGACGATCGTACAACCCGGCCTTTGCAACATCGGCAGCGTCCGCCAGCCTGGAATCGCCAAGGCGTCCGCTCGGTCGAGCGGACGCCATTTCTGCTTCAGCCTCGTCAGCGCGTCGCTGCGCCTCTCGCTCGCGATCCATTCGGACCGATTGGTGATGCATGGCCATGAAGCCCTGCATCCCGGTCATGAACGGATTACGGCGCATTAGCGCGTCGTCTCGGACGCCTCGCCCAGGGTAGGCGGAGGCGGCAACACGATCGGCTTCAGAGCGGCGAACTCCTGTTGAAGCTCACCGACTGGCTTGAGTCCGGTGTCCCAGCCCTCGACATCAATGGTGACGCCCTGCGTCGCCGCAGCCGTCAGCTCATTCGAAAGCTGGGCGCTCAGGTTGTCGGCGTAACCCAGGGCCGCCGCTCCTGCTCCGGGTTCCAGCGTCTCCGCCACACGACCGAAGAAGCGCGTCCAGTTTACGATCGCGACGTCGGTCGCTTGCGTCGATTGCGTCTGGCTCATTCGCGCCGCGACATACTGACTTTGGATGCGGGCCGTCGCTTCCGCCATGATCCGCCCCCGATCATAGGTCGCCTGATAGTTCGCGAGAACGCCTTGGTTCAGCGCTCGATACTGCTCAAGCTGCTGATCGACGCTCAGCTTCGCTTCCGCCAGCCACACCTCGTATCGGGCCTGCTGCGTCAGCTCCGCCGCCTTCACGGCAGAGCTGACCCTCGCATCGTATGTCCCCATCAGGGTCGAAGGCTTGAACGCGCCGGGAGCCATGGCCTCCGCGCCGAAGAACACGGCCCCGGCCAGGACGAATGTCGACGCCGTTTTAGCGATGTCGGGGAGGACGAAGCGGCGACGCTTTTGATACCGCACGAGATGACGACCGCTTTCGTCCTCTGGCCTTGGTTGCGGGTTTGATCCCTCCGCCGACCCGGATGCCGAGTAATCGATTTGGTACTTCATGCCCTGATCCTTTCTTAGGGTTCAGAACACTGAAGTCCATCTCATGCTTGTTTGTGGGAGAAACGCTATCACCTCGAACATCGCGAGAAGCAATCAGCATTGTCACACGCGACCAGAACTTGCCAGATGCAGCGCCTTCCAAAATCCCAGACAGGACACGCATCGCATCAACGCGAGAAACGCCGACAAGAATCCTGGCGGCGCGTTGGCGATACTTGCCAAAGCTGTTCGGCCCGCTTTCATCAGGCGCTCGCTCCGGCTCGCCCCATGACTCGAGAAGGCCCGAAAGGATCAGACACAGGACGATCAGGCGAATGCGGGCCAGAACGCGCTTTTGCGGCGACTGCTTCCACGACTGATCTTTCAGCTTGAGGAAGTCACTGACCCACCTGAACGAACCCTCGTTTCCGAAGGCTTCATCCACGTCTACCGAGCGGATGTCGAAGCGATCGCCGGAGGAATGAGTGACCTTGCCCCTGTATTCGTAGAGCGTGTCTGCGATCCAGTCGGGGATGCTTCGGCGCGGGATATCCAGTGAAGCAAGCAGAGAGGCAATGCGACGAAGGAAGGACGCGCTTAGAAGGACATGGTCCGGCGGGATGACGATGGATGTCATGGCGCTTTTCCGAACCTCCTGCATAGAATGTGGGCGTCATACCCGCGCTCACAATAGGAAGCGTCCGGTCTGCTATGGGCAAAAGTCAGTAAGAAAGCCGGGCTTACGCTGACCGCAAGATGTGCGTGTAACTACACGCTCACTTGCCAAGGGGGCCCGCTGCGCGCCCCCGTTGGATCCCCCCGGCCTATGGCGCTCACCTCAACCCACTCCCTTCAGTCGGGGTTTCGGCTACGCGCCATCGCATCGTTTGGCCGATGCATCACCAGTCAGCAGAGCCTTCGAGCTCCCCCGACACCCCCATGACCGAGGCGCTTTCGCGACGCCTCTGGACACCGATCGACCATGCGTATGCCGCCATGGACCTGCACCAAGTTTTCGCACTTGGAGACGAGCAAAGGGCGTTCCTGCCCTTGTGCAATCCGTGACCAACCGTCCGCCGATTGGATGCCGTCAGCGCTTCCGTCGCTGAACCCGGCGAGGAGTTTCGGCTCCTCGACCTTCGACCAGACTATGCAGCCTGGACCGCTCTAATATCAGAGAGTCTTGTTGGCACCGATCGCGATAGCCGAGAGGTCAGCCGAAACGTCAACAGGCTGTCCCGCCTCCTTCCGCTCGGAATACCGATCTACAAGCGTGTCAGCATGCGTCCGGGTCAGGACCGTGAAACGAACCAATTCCTCCATCACGTCCACGATGCGATCGTAATACGAGGATGGCTTCATACGGCCTGCCTCGTCGAATTCCGTGAAGGCTTTGGCGACGCTCGACTGGTTAGGGATCGTAATCATCCTCATCCAGCGCCCCAGCAGCCGCAGCGTGTTCACGGCATTAAAGCTCTGCGATCCACCCGAGACCTGCATGACGGCGAGGGTCCGCCCTTGCGTCGGGCGCATGCCGCCGATGCTAAGCGGCAGGTGATCTATCTGAGCCTTCATGATCCCCGAGACCTGGCCGTGACGTTCGGGGCTGCACCACACCATGCCTTCAGACCAAAACGCATGCTCGCGCAGTTCATGAACAGCCGGATGATCGTCGCCGTTCACCTGGTCGGGCAGCGGCAAATCACGGGGGTCGAATATCCGGGTCTCGCAGCCCATCAGGCGCAGCAGCCTCGCCGCCTCTTCAACCGCGAGACGCGAGAACGACCTCTCTCTAAGCGAGCCATACAGCAGGAGTATGCGCGGCGGCGGCTGATCTGGACCGAGGCCAAGTCCGGGGCGCTGATGCAGAAACGCGGGATCGAGCGCCGGCAGATGATCGGGGTCTGGAAGCTCTCTTAATCGGGTGTAAGTCGCGGGCATCAGCAGGCCTCCTTCGGCAGCGTTGTTCCGAAGTAGCGGCGGCCCAAACGGAGCGCGACAGACACCAGAATTATGAGTACGGGAACCTCAACCAGCGGACCGATCACCGCAGCGAAGGCGACAGGCGACGCAAGCCCGAAGGCTGCAATCGCCACAGCGATTGCGAGCTCGAAATTGTTCGAGGCCGCCGTGAATGCGAGCGCGGTCGTTCGCGGATAATCAGCTTCGATGAGCCTCCCCATGAGGAAGCTGATGACGAACATCACCACGAAATAGATGACGAGCGGTACGGCGATCCGCAGAGCGTCGAGGGGCAGCGCTACAACGTCACCGCCCTTAAGGCTGAACATCGCGACGATCGTGAAGAGCAGCGCGATTAGCGTCACAGGGCCAATGCGCGGCAGAAAACTCTTCTCGTACCATTCAGACCCACGGCGAGCGATCAGGACGCGCCGCGTCAGAAATCCGCCGAGGAATGGCAGACCGAGATAGACGAGCACAGCTCCAGCGATCGTCAGGAAGCTCACATCGACGACGTTGCCCTCAAGCCCGAAGAGTGGAGGCAGCACCCTCAGGAAGAGCCACGCATAGGCGCTGAAAAACACAATCTGGAAGATCGAGTTGAAGGCGACGAGCCCGGCGACATACTGATTGTCGCCGCGGGCGAGCTGGTTCCAGACCAGAACCATCGCGATGCATCGCGCCAGGCCAATCAGAATGACCCCCGTCATGTATTCCGGGTAGTCACGAAGAAAGAGCACCGCGAGGGCGAACATCAGAACCGGGCCGATAATCCAGTTCTGAACCAGCGACAGGGCGAGCACCTTCTTGTCGGCAAAGACGCGGTGAAGCTCTTCGTATTTCACCCTCGCAAGCGGTGGGTACATCATCAGCACCAGACCGATTGCGATGGGAATGTTGGTCGTGCCGACCGACATGCTGTCGAGTAGCTGCGGCAGGCCGGGGATGAAGACGCCCAGCGTTACGCCCAGTGCCATCGCGGCGAAAATCCAGAATGTCAGATAGCGATCGAGAAAGGAAAGTCGCGGCTTGGCCGCTGGCGAGTTGGTCATGCGACCCTCCGTCCAGCTTCATCAATCACCACTTCGCCGTCCTCTTTAGCGAACGGCTTCCAGTTACCCTCTGGAAGCAGATCGAGAACCGCCTCGGAAGGGCGGCAGAGCTTCACGCCTTTTGGGGCGACCACGATAGGCCGATTGAGAAGGATCGGATGAGCCTCGATCGCATCAAGCAGTTCGCTATCGGTCTTGCCCTCGTCGCCAAGCCCGAGCTCAGCGAAAGGGGTTCCTTTCTCCCTGAGCACGTCACGGATAGGAACCCCCATCCGGCGAACGAGCGCTTTGACCATTTCACGCGTCGGCGGAGTCTTCAGGTACTCGATCACATGAGGCTCGATGCCGACATGCCGGATGAGCGCGAGCGTGTTCCGGGACGTGCCGCATGCAGGGTTATGATAGATCACGATATCGGTGTCGTTCAGCAGCATGGCAGCACCTCTTTCAGGAAGGGTTCGCACTGATCGGCCGCGCCGCCGCAGCAATCCGCAACCAGATAGAGGACAAGCGATCGCACCTGATCGATATCGACCCGATAGGTGATCGTCCGTCCGTCGCGGGCTGAGAAAACAAGGCCCGATCGCTCCAGCACGGCGAGATGCGTCGAAAGCGTACTCGCCGGGAGGCCTGTGGCTTTTGCCACCTCACCCGCGATCAAGCCTTGCGGCTCGTGCTTGATAAGAAGCCTGAACACGTCGAGGCGGCTCGACTGTCCAAGGGCGGCAAACGCCTGTAGAGCGGATTCATTCTGCATGATTCGACTATTCCAGAAATATCGAATTATTGCAAGGCACGGCTTCCAGCTATGCCTTCACTGCAAGCAGATCAGACAGCCGCGTCGTGTAGCAGGGAGAGAGACTGCTCCGCCGCATGGACCAGCCCGCCTCGCGAGCGACCGCGCCCGGTCGCAAAGTACCTCTCCCAAATCGACTATTCACAGCATCAAGTGCGGTCATGAGCGCTTTCGATTTTTCTGGATCACGAGACGCGAAGAGATCGCCGATCGGCAGCTCGTCAGGTTTGTAGAGATCAATCAGCACAACCCCGGCCTTGGCGTAGCGATACCCGTTCCTCCACAGCCCGCGAGCGGCTCTCGTCGCCGCCCCGATCAAAGCGAAAGCGTCTGCGGTCGGCTCAACATCGAAAGCGGCCTGGTTCGAGTACCAAGGATCGCCATTGAATTCGTTTGTCCGCATGAAGACCTGCATCGCCCCCGCCTTCAGGCCGAAGCGTCGCAGCTTTTCGGCTGCGCGTGTGGTGTAGGCGGCGACTGCCTCGCGCATCTCGTCCCAATCTGTCACCGCCCGTCCAAAGCTTCTGGTACACGCGATGCTTTTTCGGCTCGGCGGAGCCTCACTGAAAGGGATGCACGATATCCCGCGCAACTCGGCATGGGTGCGCTGCCCGGTCACGGTCAGCATGTCCCGCACCTGCTCGGCATCAAGCGCGACCAAATCCGCAACGCTCTCTACGCCGAGCTTCCTCAGCTTCGCCACAGAAGCTGGACCCATCCCCCAGACTTCCGAAACAGGTAGCGTCGGGTAGATCAAAGCGCGGGCATCTGCCGTCGATAGATCGGTCACCCCCGGCCCATTCCGGTCGCCCTTCGCGACCTTGTTCGCGAGTTTGGCAATCGTCTTTGTCGGGCCTATCCCCACGCAGGTCGGTATTTTGGCGATGCGTCTCACGCGAGCCCTTAGCTCCACGCTCAAGCTTACGAGGTCCATCGGGAGTCCCTCGAAATCGAGGAACATCTCATCGATCGAGTACGGCTCGACACGCGGTACGCTCGACGCAAGCACGTCGAACATTCGACGGCTCATGTCGCCATACAAAACATAATTGGAGCTCTTCCAGACGACCGACTTCAGCTCGGGACGTTTTGCGACCAGATGAAACGGATCGCCCATCTTGAGACCAAGGTCTTTGGCCTCATTCGTGCGGGCAATCACGCATCCGTCGTTGTTGGAGAGAACGACCACTGGCTTCCCGGCCAGCTTGGGATCGAAGGCTCGCTCGCAGGAGCAGTAGAAGCTGTTGCCGTCGATGAGCGCAAACATCGCTACACCCCGACCCGCACGAGGGCAGAGATGATCGCCCATATCTCGACGTCTTCAGCGACGGCCACCGCGTCGCCTGACGACGGCCTCAGCCACCAAGCCTCATCTTTGAGCGTGAGAGTGGCGAGCATCACTTCGCCCTGAAGGAAGGCGACGCAGACCTTGCCCGAAACGGGCTCTGCCGCCGCGTTCGCAATCAGAATGTCTCCGGCGTGGATGCCTCGCGAGCGCAGCTCATGTCCATGAACACGCACCGGGTAGAGGCCCGGTCGTCGAAGATCGAGCAGTGCAGCCAGATCGACGACTGGCTCTACATAGTCCTGTGCCGGGCTTTGAAAGCCCGTCGTGTCGTCCCCTTGATATGTTCCCATCTTAGGAACATAACAGGAACGTCGCCGATTTTGGTATAGGACCGTATTCCTATCCACAGCGTAGGCTGTTGGACCCCTTAAACGCGGGGACAACCGATACGCGCATCTGGAAAAGCTGGACGATCAGTGTTCTAGTTCTGAAATGAGCGAAGACACTGGATTCTTAGGCTGGATCGACAGGCAACCCGACTGGGCTCGCGACGCCCTGCGCCGACATGCTCAGTCCCCCGGTCACGGCATTAGCGCGGATGATCGCGCCCAAGTCGAGGCGCGAGTTCGTGTCGCCGGAGGCTTTCCAACAGAGACCGCGCTCGATCATGTGCATCTGTCAAAAGATCATCTGACCTTCGGGCCGATCGCAGGGCCTCGGTCGCTTTTGTGCTCCCTCGGTCCAGTGACAAACCTCGGGCGCATTGCTCCCGATCAAAAGCTTTCATTCGCGACTGACGGCATCACGCTCATCTATGGCGACAATGGCAGCGGGAAGAGCGGCTATTGCCGCATCACGAAAAAGGTCTGTCGCAGCCTTTCGAGCGATCGTCTTCAGGGCGACGTGTTCAAAGAAGGACAGAAGCCACCCGCGACGGCTCTAATCCGATATCTACCCGACGGCGCAGAAAAGCCGATTGACGCTCCGTGGACTGACGGCGAGCCGTCTCCCGAAGCCGTCCGAAGCATATCGGTTTTTGATACCCGAAACGCACATCTTTATGTCGGCCAAGAAAACCGCATCGGTTTTCTGCCCGCAGAAATTTCGCTGCTCGAACGACACGCCGCGCACCGCCGTGAGATGACGGATACGTTCACGCAAGAAAAGCGGGCACTGGAAGCCAAGTGTAGAGTGGCTCTCCCTGTGGGCTATGCGCCGGATGGCCCTGTCGCGAAGCTCTTCCCCCGTCTGACGACCACCGCGAAAAACCTGCCAACAGAGGAAGAGATCACGGCCCTCGCGGAGTTCACAGACGCGCATGAGGCCGAGCTGGAAGAGCTGACCAAGTCGCTGGCAGAAGACCCCGTCGCACTTGCCAAGCGGACGGAGCGGGCACTGAAACTGGTCGAGCGGTTTGCCGAGATCACAGGCTCGCTCGAAGCGGGCCTCTCCGCTGATGCCGCAGCCTCCATTAAAGCGAAGCATCGGGCGAATTCGGACGCAGTGAAAGCGGCTGAAATCGCCGCCGCTGGTGAGTTTGCGGAAGAACCCCTGAAGGACGTAGGCAAAGGCCCGTGGAGCCTGATGTACGCCCATGCTCAGTCATACATCACCTCGATAGGCTTCGAAGACCTTCCGACCTCCGAAGGCGACCCATGCGCCTTTTGCCAGCAGCCGCTTGGGGCAGAGGCAGCAGCGAGGCTTCAGCGATTCAGATCCTTTGTTTCAGATGAAGCAGCCAAGGCGGCAGCGAGCGCGTCCGAAGCTCTGAAGACTGCCCGCAGCGAGATTGAAGCGCTCAACCTGCCGGATGCGAAGACCGTCGAGGAAGCGCTCACGGATTATGGCTCAATGTCAGCTGCCAGGTTGGCGCTGAAGGGCAGAATGCTCGCACTTCTCGAAGCAGCAGGCGTCAGACGCGCGTCGCTTCTCGCGGCTTCGGAAGCTGCGGAGTTTGACGCAGCACCGGAGCTTCCTGCCTCTCTCGAACATGACCTGTCGGCGGAAGTCGCAGCACTGACAGCCCAGGCCGAAGAGCTCAACGACAGCGCTGCGCTAGATACGCAGCGGGCAGCTAGTCAGAAACGGGTTGTTGAGCTTGGCGACAGCAAATGGCTGAAGTCCGTTCTCCCGACCGTCCTTGAGCGCCTCACCGACCTGACCGCTCTGAAACGGACGCTGGAGTGCGTTAAGCTCGTGGGAACAGGCCAGCTCTCTACGCACATCACCAATGTACGTCGCGCAATCGTCTCTTCGGGGCTGGGAACACGCATCAAGGCAGAAATCGACGCGCTCGACCTCGGACATATGCCTTTCGAGGTCAATGATCGCAGCTCAGACGGCAACAGCCTTTTCGAGGTGAAGATCAAGGCAGCGATCGGCCAGCCTGCAAACACCGATATCCTCAGCGAAGGCGAACAGCGGGCCCTAGCTCTTGCCTGCTTCCTTGCCGAGGTTGGAGCGGACGAAGCCAACCATGGGCTTGTCTTCGATGACCCCGTGTCTTCCTTGGATCACCTGCGTATCAGACGGGTCGCCTCCCGCCTTGTTGCGGAAGCCGCCAAAGGCAAGCAGGTCATCGTCTTCACTCACAATCTGCTCTTCTACAACGAGATGCTCTCTCTCGCGAACGAGGCAAATATCCCGACCGCTCGACGTGAAATCTCGAAGACGAGCGCCGAAGGCTTCGGCCTTGTCACCGATGAATCCGAGCCTTGGTCGAGCCGAAAAGTGCGAGATCGCATCAACAAAGTTCTGCGGCCCAAGGCCGAGGCGCTTGCGGCCCGCACCGACACAGACGTGGAAGCGTATCGGGTTGCCGTCAAGGATTTCTACGCCCTGCTCCGCGAAACATGGGAGCGGCTGGTTGAAGAGATTCTTCTCGGCAGAGTCGTCGAGCGCTACAGCTCGGCTGTCCAAACGCAGAGCCTGCGAAACGTCATCGTTGGAGACGACGACCACAAGACCGTCTTCGTGAATATGAAGCGCGTCTCGAAATATTCAGGTCACGATCAGGCTGGCGCAGACCAGCTGCCGCTTCCCAAGAAGGATGAAATTCTGAAAGAGATCGATGCAATCGACGAGTACAACAAGCTGCTCGTGAAGCGGAACGACGCGACCGCCAAAGATCGCCGTGAAAGGCTGGAACAGCCACCCGCTGCTAAGGTGGCGTAGGTTAAGCTCTATGCATCGCCCTGGCAAATGGATCGGGCGCAAGTTGCTTAACGCCGACGAGTTGGCGGACTGGGCTCGTCAGCAGGGCTTTGACGACCTCGTGCCGTCTGGGTGGCATGTCACGACCGGATGGGCGCAGAAGGATCATTGCGAGGTGATTTCATCGCCACTAACGCTACGCTCAGATGCTCATCGAACAATCGCAAATTTCGGCGGGCTTGTCGTGCTTCGACTCAGATCACGAATCCTCGTTGGTGAATGTCGCAGCATCGCCCTCAGGGACGAGCAAAGGCGATTGATCCGTCCACACATCAGCTTCACGCCATATCGCGGCCAGCGATTAGAGGACGTGGAACCGTTCTCTGGTAAAATCTGTCTCGGGCCGCAAACCCTGGAACCTCTGGGATTATCGTCCTAAACAAAGCGATTGCTCTTCGCATCGCAAAACGATAATATCGCGCCTGCGAAATGGACCCGGCTGGACCGGGTGGCTATCCTGGGCGCCGATCCCTCAGGGACACCGGGTGAGATTGGAGGGAAAGCCCTCTCTTGCCCATCCAACCGAACTGAATACACATGACAATATTAGCTTCGGCTCGCCAGCAATGGCTTGCCAACCCGCGCCGCGATATCCTCGCTGGTACGGTCGTTGCCCTCGCGCTCATTCCTGAGGCGATCGCCTTCTCCATCATCGCGGGTGTCGATCCCGCAGTTGGCCTCTACGCAAGCTTCATCATCGCTGTGACAATCGCCTTTGTGGGCGGGCGTCCCGCAATGATTTCAGCAGCCACGGGAGCTATGGCTCTTCTGATGGTCACTCTCGTGAAGGATCACGGGATTGAATATCTTTTTGCAGCTTCGCTGCTTACGGGGGTCTTCCAGATACTGATCGGCATCGCGCGGCTGGGCCGTTACATCAAGTTTGTCTCGCGGTCAGTCATGACAGGCTTCGTGAACTCTCTCGCGATCCTGATCTTCCTCGCGCAGATGCCGGAACTGATCGGCGCAAACTGGCAGACCTTCGCAATGGTCGGCGCGGGCCTCGCCATCATCTACGGCTTTCCGCTCGTTACTAAAACGGTCCCCTCCGCATTGGTCTCTATCGTGGTGCTGAGCGCCGCAGCGATCATGATGGGCCTGGACGTCCGCACAGTCGGCGACATGGGCCAAATGCCCTCTACGCTGCCAGTCTTCCATTTGCCTGCTGTTCCCCTGACTTGGGAAACATTCACGATCATCGCGCCAGTGGCCGGTACGCTTGCGTTCGTGGGCCTCTTGGAGTCTCTCCTCACCGCTAACCTTATCGACGACCTGACCGACACTGCGTCGGATAAGGACCGCGAAACGCGTGGCCAAGGCATTGCCAATATCGCCGCTTCCCTCTTCGGCGGCATGGCTGGCTGCGCCATGATCGGGCAGTCGATTATCAATGTCACGTCAGGCGCTCGCGGGCGGCTCTCGACCCTTTGGGCTGGCCTGTTCCTTCTCTTTCTCATCCTCGTGCTGCGCGATTGGGTCGCGCAAATCCCGATGGCCGCACTCGTCGCCGTTATGATTATGGTGTCGATCGGTACATTCGATTGGAAGTCGGTTGTAAATCTCCGTTCGACGCCTGTTCAGTCCTCAATCGTCATGATCGCAACGACGGTCACAGTCGTTCTGACGCACGACCTCTCCAAGGGTGTCATCCTGGGTGTGCTGCTCTCGGCAGTGTTCTTCATGCGCAAGGTCGGAAAGACTATCCGCGTCGAAGAAATCGAAACGCCGGAGGAAGGCGTTCTCCGCTACCGCGTTTCAGGACAGTTGTTCTTCGCATCAGCCGATTATTTTGCAGCGGCTTTCGAATATCACGGCCATCCGAAGCGCGTCGAAATCGACATGACAGATGCTCATCTTTGGGATCTGACGGGTGTTGCCGCAGTCGATAAGGTCGTCTTCCGGTACCGCCGACTTGGCGCAGAGGTCGATGTAACTGGCATGAACGAAGCCGGGAAAACGCTTGTCGGAAAGGTTGGCCGTCACGACAAGAGCCATCTACCAGTGGGGCTATCGCACTAGCTGGGCGATCCCATTCGGGACGGGCTTTAGGCTTACGCCCCGAGCTTCCGGCTTTGCCGGAATCTCGGCCCTCTCGGGTGACTATCCCTATCGCGAAGAGCTAAGGGGCCTCCGTCCCTGGCGCGACGCCAGCCCAAGCCAAGATGGGACTTTGTCGGTTTCCCCAACCTTCCTCCGTGCAGGTTGGGTGATCCCCCTCCGACAAACTCGGCTGGCGTCTTTCCTCCCCCGGTCTCGCCGACGGGCAAGGGTTGCAGCGCAACCCAAGCTCAAGGAGGCAGACATGAAGCGCGACTATGTCATCACCCGCTCAAACTGGAACGGCATCGAAATCGAGATTCGCTGGAAAAGGAACTACCTCGTCTATGACGACCATACGCACATGGCACATCTTGAGGTGATGAGCGTGAAGCCGGAACGGGCTCCGCTTCCCATTACCGAGACGGGCTACAAATCTCATTTTACCCATGTTGCAGCCGTCGATGGATATGACAGCCCCGAGGCTTTCGTCGAGGCATGGCTCGATCATGCGTCAGGCAAACAGGAATGGCGTGAAGCACAGTCCGCGAGAGCGCAGCTCTCGCTGTTCTGAAGGCCTATGCCGTCAGTCTTTCAGAACGGGATATCGTCACCGCCATCGTCGCTGGACCAGTCAGACGGCTCCTCGCAGAGCACCCGCTCATAGATGAGCTCATCGAAGAAGAGCTCGATCCTTTGCGTGAGAGGCATGGCGTCGAAAACGCCATCTGCATATCGCTCGCCTGTCAAACGGATGAGCGCGTTCCAAGTCACTTCAGACAGCACGATCGAGACGGCCGCAGCATCGCCCGAGAGGTAGCGATCGGACCAGTCAAGCATGAGTGCGGCTTTGCGATCAGGCACAGGGCATCCTCTCCAAGGTCATTGCGCCCTGTAGGGAAGCGCATGCCCCGAAGTGGGAAAAAGCCCCGAGCTGACGCTTAGGGCTCCAAGCGGCGGCGCATCTCGGCCTTTATGAGTGCGAGTAGCGCGTTTGCTTCAGCCGCTTCGGATTTCGGTTCGGCCTCGACCGAAAGACGCTCCGTTGCAAGCATGAAGAGCGCGGAAAGCTGGGAGTTGGATTTTATAGCGAGATCGCTGCGAGTGAATTTGAACATGCTGTCCTCCATTCGTCGCCGCCCACAATGGGCTGCGTTGGAGGGACGTGAATCCGCATCGGAAAGGACTGCATCCTACGGATCGCAACGTCAGTGCAGAAGGCCGCAGCGCCTTGCAGCCAAATGCTCCGAGAAGGGTACGGTCTGGAAATGCCGGACAATGTGACGGCGACGAGAGGAGAGCTCACTCATCGCCGCGCTAGCTATTCAACGATCCTGATTGCCGCCTTAGTCTTCAGCCGGGAGCCTCGGGCGGGAGCCTCGCAGAAGCAGATAGCCAAGAACTCCAGAAAGGATCGACCCGCAAAGGACGCCGATCTTAAGCCCGCTCTGAAGCTCGATGCTCTCGGGGAATGCCAGCAGACCGATGAACAGGCTCATCGTGAAGCCAATCCCACACAAAAGAGAGATACCGTAAAGCTGCATCCAGCTTGCGTATTTAGGAAGCTCGGCCCAGCCCATACGGATCACCAGCGCAGCCATTGCAAAGATGCCGACCTGCTTTCCGAGGAACAGTCCGGCAGCAATCCCAAGCGGCACAGGCTGAGTGAGATCGTTAGCAGATACACCAGCGAGCGACACACCAGCATTGGCGAAACCAAAGATCGGTAGAATGACGAACGTCACCCAAGGCGCGATACCGTGCTCCAGTTTGTGAAGGGGCGACGATGCGTCATCGGGCGCAGCCTTGGAGCGCTTGAGCGGGATTGTCAGTGCGAGCACAACACCCGCGAGCGTCGCATGAACACCGGATTGCAAGACGAGAAACCAGAGAACCCCGCCCAGGACGATATACGGGATCAGACTTGTGACACCTCGCTTGTTGAGCAGGAAGAGTGCGATTGTTACTGCCGCCGCAGCAGCCAGCATCAGAGGCTGCAATCCGCTCGTGTAGAAAAGCGCGATGATAACCACGGCCCCGAGATCATCGATGATTGCGAGAGCGGTCAGGAAAATCTTGAGGGACGTCGGAACGCGAGACCCGAGCAGCGAAAGCACGCCAAGCGCAAAGGCAATGTCCGTCGCCGCTGGGATCGCCCAACCATTCGGGTGCCCGAGATTACCCTGATTGAATGCGAGATAGATCAGCGCAGGGCCGATCATCCCACCCAGAGCCGCCGCTCCGGGGAGCACACGGCGAGACCAAGTCGATAACTCCCCGTCGAGCACCTCCCGCTTGATTTCAAGACCGACCATCAGGAAAAAAACCGCCATCAGCGCGTCATTTACCCAATGAAGGACTGATAGGCCTCCGACATAGCTATGCAAAAGGTTTGCATAGACCCCGCCGAGCGGAGAGTTGGCGACGATAAGAGCAAGGGCCGCAGCAGCCATCAAAACGAGACCACCACTCGAAGAACTATCGAGAAAGCGTCTCAGGACTGACTTGGAAAAATGAGATTTCGGCTGATGATTGGCTTGCATGCACACTCCGGAGCAACGGGTTAACGTTTCTCCGTATTCGAGCGATAGCCCGGGCGCACGCAGCACACGCCTATGGCAAATATAGAAAAATCGACCCCTGCTATCAAGGTAAAATGGATCAAACTGCCTAGCGTCCTAGCTCCAGCCCGCGCCCATAGTCTCTGCTCTGCCCGGCTCGGGCCATCTCTCGAAACTCGACCGCGTGCCTGTAAAGCTTAAGCACTTGCGTTGCGTGCTGAGTACGCTTGGCAGCTATCTCGACCTGAAGCGCTCGCCGCTCCGCCATCTGTTGGCGAAGCAGTTCGTCTCTCTGGTTCCGGTCGCGTTGGACAGCCAGAAGCGCATCGCGTTCATTCTCGCGGCGCTGCTTCCAATAGCGTCCTGTCAGCACGTCCCACGCGCCCTTGATGCCGTGCCTGATCTTCGAAGCCCTGTCGGCCTGCTCGGATTTTAGCCGCTTGGCCTGGCCTGCCTGCAAACGCTGGCGCTCTACCTTATGCTGCGTCTGAAGAGCCTGTTTTCGCTCATGCAGCGGCTTCATCGCACTCGATGCGATGCGCTTGGCTTCAGCAATATGAGATTTCATACGAGCGGCCATGTCGCCACCCAGCGCAGAGAGGCGCTCGGAGATACTCGGCAGCGAAGCGGGGTCGCCAAGTCGCGCCGCGACTTCTTTCATCCTCACGCCTGTCAGACGCGACAAGGCGAAGACGTCACCGTTGAGCGTAACCGCGACATGGCTACGCCTGTCGCCTCTCGCCAGAAACAGGCCGCGCTCCTCAAGAGCGCGGGTAAAGGCGGCGCTATTGTCCGACATCGCCCACGCTTCCTGGGCCAAACCTTTGAGCTGCTTCGCATCGAGACCAGCTCGGTTGGCCTGTTGCCACTCTTCCAAGGTGAAGTTTCGCGGATCGCGCTGTTCCCGGCTCTCGAAGCCCTTCGGCAATTCCCATCCGTTTTCGATGAAGAGCTGCTTCGCCACATCGCGCAGCTTGCTTTTGAAAAAGGGAAGCGGCTTCGCGCTCATCGTCTGGGCGTCGATCCGCGACCAGACCGCGTGGCAGTGACGACGCCCCTCCTTCTCGTGAAAGACGATGACACGAGGCTGATCGATGAGTCCCATCTTCTCCTCGATCAGGCGAAGAGCCCGCTCGAAAACTTCGACCCCGGCGCTTTCAGACGCCGGGGGATTAAGGGACACAGAGAAAAGATATTGCTGGCAGCGAGTGCCCTTTGAGAGGGCTTGAGCCTCTTTCATGGCCCCGAGAACGGTTTCGGACACAAAACCGGAAACCTCATGGACCTCGACATGCTCGTTCTGATCCTCCCGAAGGAGATGAAGCCCAAGCTGTTTTCCGCCGCTGCGTTGTGAGCCCTTCAAGATCATGACGGCTCCAGATTGAGAGCCTCCAGCAGCAGCTTCCGCATCTCGGCAATGTCCGCCGCCGCTTCGTTCAAAAGTCGCTCCGTCTCAGGGGTAAAGGGCAGACTGCCGGAATTCGCAGCTCTCGCGAGCTGGTTCATGTTGTTGGCAAGCCGCGACTGACCAAGCAGCGCCAAAAGCTGACTCAGGGCCTGATGGTCTTTGACCGGATGCTTACCCCGCGACTTTGGCGCAGGGCTCTCGGGATCAAACAGCCGCCAGCGAATATAGGCGGCGAGCGACATACCTGCCGCTTCCCGATCGAGCCGCATTTTTTCCTCAAACGACATGCGGAGCGAAACGGGCTGAAGCGAGCGGGCCGGAGCAGCTGGAGCCTCATCAGCTATCCGGCTCCCTGACTCGTTATTGAAAATGCCCGATATCGGGCTAGGCGGTCTTCGCCTTGCCATTTCGTGCCCCGTACATCTGGCGGCCCATTACAGGGCGCTCGCAGGTGTTTTCGGGGAGAGAGGCAGGCTTGGCGGGAGAAACCTGACCGAGGGACGTGTCCCTCAAAATCAGGTTCCAATCCGCGAGCTGAGAGAACAAGTCGTTCGACTCATCCCCTTCAGGGTGCACCCAATCCCAGATTTGCCAATGCCTGATAGCCTTCTCAATCGGACGGCCGAGTCTGGCGCTCAGTTTCCGCTTTGGGGAGACTTCGACAACGGTGGGCCGAAACGTGCATTCAGCCACTCGCGCCAGGCCGCGTCCAGTTCAGCTAGCGATCCAGGCAGATCGCGCGCGGAGCCGTTGGCGGCCAGCCAGCCCTCAAAGTTCTGACCTTCAGCCAAGCCCTCGGCGATGGTCTTGAACACCAGCGGGTCTCCGGTTCGGTCGAGCAGAAAGTCCGCGAACATCCGGCCCTGCGGATAATACATGGCGGCCTCGGCGACGCTGGCCAGCGCGGCTTGGTCGCTGGATGTGATCACCCGCATCGTAACCCCGCCCGCAGGCGAACTTTCGGTCGGCCGTATGTCCGGACGGCTCTGGGCGGGATGCTCGCGTGACAGGAAGCGGGGCAGGTCGATCAGATGGGCGACGGGGTAAGTGGCCAAAGCGCCGGAGCCTCGCCCTTGATAAGCGTCGCGAAATACCTTCCGCCGCTCCTCCGCGCCGTCTCCGCTTTCCATCAGCATTGCCGAAATCTCGTCGAGCCAATCAGGGCCGGGGCCGCCGTAGTGACCTTGGGCGACGCCCTGATGACCGGGCCAGAAGGCGCTGATGAACCAGCCGTGGCCCAGTTCGTGCGGCACCACCTGAGCCTCCCTGGCGTCCAATTCCAGCCGCCCCAAACGCCGCGCGGCCACCGCGCGGTCCCCAGCGGCAGAAGCAGTTTGCTCATCCAGGCCTTGCCGCCGGGCAGCAGCCTCAGCGCTGGTACGGGTGGCCGTTGTAACTTGTCGAACGTAGTCCGCATGGGTGAACCAGATCAGCGCCCGCGCGAACCCAGCCCCCTGGAGCTCCGCCCTCGGATCGGGGACGCCGTCCAACTCGACGGCCTCCAGTATGATATAGAGCGGGGCATCCCGGCCAAAGTGGGCCCTGAAGCGTCCTTCCCCGGCTTCGCCCAGCCGCGACAGCTGCGCAGCCCTGTCCATGTCAGCGGCAAGAGCGACGCCGGCCGATGTGCCCACGCAGGCGAGGCCGGCGGCAGCGGGACCCAAGGCGGTCCGCGCCTTGGCGCATAGGTCTTCGGCCGAGGCGGGCGTTGCTAAGGCGATCGCGGCGCCGCAGGCGAACGCGGCGTGGAATCTGAACATGGGAGCCTCCATCTGATAAGTCTCAGATGACCGGCTCGCAGCGCCGGCTGATGTCACGATCTTGTCGGCCTGATGAAGGCCGGACATAAACCGGCTACACGGACAGCCCACTCTCTGACGATGCACTCAGGAGCTTCTATGGCGCCGCCCGCCGTGATCGTGGTCGATGACGACCACAGCGTCCGCGACGCCCTGTGCGAATATCTCTGCAATCAGGGTTTCGCCACGCGCGGGGCGGTGGATGCTCGGGAGATGGATCGGCAACTGGTCGAGAAGCCTGCCGATCTGATCGTACTCGATCTGATGCTGCCGGGAGAAGACGGGCTGTCGATCTGCCGGCGGCTTGCGCGGGACGGCCAAGCCGTCCTCATGCTCAGCGCGCTCGGCTCGACCGTGGACAGGGTGGTGGGGCTGGAACTGGGCGCATCGGACTATCTGGCGAAGCCTTTCGACCCCCGGGAGCTGCTGGCGCGGGTGCGCGCGGTGCTGAGGCGCGGCCGGCCGCCCGAGAAGACCGGACAGACCCGCCAGCTTGTGTTCGAAAACTGGACCCTGGATGTCAACGAACGGCTTCTACTTTCGCCGGAGGGCGAGATGGTCGCCCTCACGGCGAGAGATTACAGGCTGCTCCGCATCTTTTTGGACCGACCCCGCCGGCTGTTGTCGCGGGAGCAGCTGCTGGACCTGCTCGACGAGACCGGCGCTGACTCCTTCGACCGGACGATCGATCTGGCGGTCAGCCGCCTGCGCAGGAAGCTGGGACCGGCAGCCGCTTTCATCGAGACGGTGCGTGGGGAGGGGTATCGGCTCGCCGTGCCGGTGATGCGCCAGTGACATCCCGGTCGATCTTGTTCCAGATCGGCGTTCTGGCGTTGGCGATCGTCCTGCTGGTCCAGGCAGTCAGCGTCGCGGTCGTCCTGGTGACGCCGCCTCCGGCGCCGTCGAGGATGAGTCCGTTTCGGGTCGCCCAGGCGCTTCGGGATCCGGATGTCGCCCGCCAGGAGGGCTGGCGGCGGGTCGAGACGCGTGAAGCGCCGTTCGAGACCACAGCGGGAACGGGCGCGCTCTTGGGGTCCGGGATCGCGGCCACGATGGGCGGCGATATCGAGCGCGTCCGCGTCCGCCTCGACGCCGCGTCGGCTCCTGCCTCTTCGCAATCCAGTGTCACAGTGAGGATGGCGACACCGACGGGCGAGACCGTTGTGCGCCGGTCCGCCATGTCGTCTTCGAGTGTGAACGCTATGGTGGGCGCCGCGCTCATGTCCCCTGACTTCAGCCTGCCAGCCTTCGAGGCGGCGTGGCGACAATCCAGCAGCCAGTGGATTGTCATTCGCCCCGCCGAGAACGCCATGGGGCGATGGATCGCACGCTTGGCGCTGATGCTGGGGCTCAGCCTGTTGCTGATCGCGCCGATCACCTGGTGGGCTGCGCGCCGGCTTACGCGACCGGTCCGCGCCTTGGCCCTGGCGGCCGCGGAAGTTCAGATCGAACGCCCGATCCTCGCTGATTTTTCTAGCGGTCCCAGCGAGGTCACAGCGGTCGCCGCCGCCTTGGACGCGATGCGCACCCGGCTCGAGGGCCAACTGCGCCAGCGCATGCGCATGTTGACCGCCGTGGCGCATGATTTGCGCACGCCCCTGACCGGCCTTCGGCTGCGCGCCGAACAGGCCCCGCCGTCCGCCCGTGACCGGATGGTTCAGGACATTGCGCGCATGGATGCCATGATCTCGGAAATCCTGGAGTATGCGGCGGCTCAGTCGGGCGTTGCCGCGCAGACTGTCACGGTTGATTTGGTTGAGGTGGCCAAGCACGTTGCTGACGAGTTCGCGCCTGGATCAGTGTCGCTGAGCGTAACGGGCCGAGCCCCGGTTGAGGCAGGCCCCGAGCGAGTCCGCCGCGTCCTGCTCAACCTGGTGCAAAACGCCCTGCGCTACGGTGAAGACGTCGTAGTAGAGGTCGATGCTGACCCCGAATGGTCGATCGTGCGTGTGCTGGACCGTGGGCCTGGCCTTGACGCCTCTGACCTAGAGGTGGTGTTCGAGCCCTTCTATCGTTTGGAAGGCTCAAGGAACCGGGAAACGGGCGGTGTTGGGCTGGGTTTGTCGATTGCGCGCGAACTGGCCGCAGTCGATGGTGGCGCGGTCGAGCTCCAGCAGAGGCGCGGTGGAGGACTGGCCGCAGTGCTCAGGTATCCCGGTCGCTCGAAGTGGCCATCAAGCGCGGTGCGAAACTGAGCTCTTCGCTGCTCGGCGAGCTTCAGAACATCGCGGTGCTGGTGGGATTGTTTCAAGCCCAACCGCTTTGGGCAATGTCCACAAAGGGTCGGTTTGCGACCATGGCTTCCGACCAGAATGCAGATATTCAGGTCTATCAAGCTGCCCAGCCGACCACGGCGGAATAGTTCTCAGCTTCGTCCAAGGCGGTGCGCCATCTCTTTTCGTATGTCACGGTTAGGCGAATTCTGGTCTTCCCGGAGAGCGCCGCGAGGCGCTGGAAAAGCGCGCCGCGCACTTAGATTGTCCCAACGTTGATGTGGCGCGAGATTGCGGCCAAATCTCCAACCCCGGCACCCAGCGAGCTGATCTAATGGAGCGTCGCCTTATGGCGCCTATGCAGGAACAGAGATCGGCGGCGCCAAGACCCTGGTCGGCTTCGGCAGCGGCGCCAACGATCTGAGCGCGGTCGTTCGCATCGAGACGACGACGCCACAGGCGACGATGACCGCCGTCGCGGATATGTCGCGCGCCCGCACCTACAGCGAGGGTCCGAAGGGCGTGGGGGTGGCCAGTTTCGGCCAGTTTCGGCCCGGTTCGGGTTGCGCCCGACGCGACCGACTATGGCCGCATTCTGAAGACGCCAAAGTCGGCTTGGTCCGGCGCTGATCTTCTGGCGCCTCACCTTATCGGCGAAGACGCTCTGCGGGACGACATCCAGCCGCCCCACCTCGGCGCCCGCTACGGCGTGCTGGGCGCGCTCATATTGGCCCAAGACGGTGTACGAAGCCGCTTTGTCTTCAAGCGCGGTCGTTTCGCGAGAGGGTTTTCCAGCATGCTTGGGTGAAGCCTTAAGACGACGCCATACCTTTGAACTTAATGCTGTTTGCAGCTTCCTGCCGCGTATTTGCGGCCGATCGAGGAGGCCGTAGCGCACTGGCGACCGCAGGTTTCGGGCATTCGAAACAGCGCATCGCCTTAAGTCAGGTCATGTCTCGGCCTGTAAACCCAACGGCCACACGAACTCTTAACCGTGAGCGCTTTACAACCTGAGGGTGATCTTGAGGTTGGGATGCGTATGTATCGCTTCAGTCTTCACGAAAGACGGTTCCAGGGGCGTCAAGGCGCGGCGGCGGTGGAGTTCGCCCTGGTGGGGCCGGTCCTGATCCTGCTGCTGATTGGGATCGTCGTTTATGGCGGTTGGTTTCTGACGGCGCAGACGGTTCAGGCGGTGGCGTCGGAGGGGGCGCGGGCGGCGATCGGGGGGCTGAATGCGGCCGAGCGCGAGGGACTGGTGCGTGGCGAGGTGGCAGGCGCCGTGCATGGCGTGGCGCTGAAGCCTGAACGCACGACCGTCCAGGTGGCGGAGGAGGCCGGGCGGCTGCGTGTCGTCGTGGTCTATGACGCCAGCGACAGTCCCCTGATGCTGATGGGCGGCATGCTGCCCCGGCCGCCGGCGGTCATCCGCCGCGTCGCCGTGATCCAGGTCGGCGATCCGTCGTGATCCGTTTCTCCGCCCGTTTCGCCCAGGATCGGCGCGGCGCGGTCGCGGTGATAGCGGCGGTTGCGGGCGGGCTTTTGTGTCTGTTGACTGCTGCGGTCATCGATCTGGGCGTTCTGGTGCTGCACATCCGCAGGGTGCAGGGCGCTGCGGACCTGGCGGCCTTGTCGGCCGTGCGTGTGCTGGATCGTGGCGAGGGCGCGGTGCGGGATGCGGCGGACCGGACGGTCCAGGCCAATGTCGCGCCCGAGGCGGTGGTGTCCGTCTCAACCACGTTGGGCGTCTATACTCCCGATCCAAAGATCGACCGCGCCCAGCGCTTTCGGCCCGGCGGCGCGGCGAACGCCGCGCAGGTGGAGGCGACCAGCCCCGCGCCGATGTTCTTCGCCTCTCTGCTGCTGGGTCGGGACAAGGTCGTGGTCAAGCGCCGCGCCGTCGCTGCGCGCATGGGCGGGGCTCCGCCCAAGGCCATGTTCTCGATCGGGTCTCGCCTGGCGCGGTTGGACGGCGGCGTGGCCAACCAGCTGTTGAGCGGCCTGACCGGATCGAAGGTGTCGCTCAGCGTCATGGACTATCGCCGGCTGGTGGATCTGGACGTCAATCTGCTGGGATTCACCGACGCCCTGGCGACCGATCTGGGGGTCAAGGTCGGCGACTACGACCGATTGCTGGCGACCCAGGTTGATGCGGGCCGCGTGCTGAAGGTGCTGGAGGGGCTGGCCGGCGGATCCGATGGCGGGGTGCTGGGCCGTCTGGCCTCGGTTTCGGCGGGGGTGAAGGTCGAACTGGGCGATCTGATCGGGGTCGACGCCCAGGCGCCGGACGGCATCCGCCAGGGGCTGGACGCCTCCGTTTCGGCCATGGACTTGATTTTCGCGATGTTGGAGATCGGCGGGGGAGAGCGCCAGGTCGCGCTGAATCTGGATGTGCCGGCCGGTCTGGCCGACCTGAAGACGACCCTGGCGATCGGCGAGCGGCCCAATCGGTCCCCGTGGCTGACGGTCACGTCCGATGGTCAGCCGGTCATTCGAACCGCCCAGACGCGGCTCTATGTCCGTGCGCGGACGGCTCAGGCTCTATCGGGCCTGGCCCGGGTCGAACTGCCGATATTGGTGCAGTTGGCGCCGTCCGAGGCGCGGCTGAAGTCCCTGGCGTGCGATCCGGCGCGGCGCGTCGATGTCGATGTGCGGCCCGGGCTGGCGCGCGCTTCGGTCGGGGTGGTGGACGAAGCGCGGGTCTCGGACTTCAAGACCGCTCTGACACCGCGTCCGGCGACCCTGCTTTCCGTGCTGGGACTGGTGTCGATCACCGCCAAGGCGGATATCGAAATCGCCGATGTCGGGTTCCGCCCCTTGAGGTTCGATGCGGCCGACATCCAGGCCCAGCGGACCAAGACCATGACTTCGCGCGGTCTGGCGACCGGCCTGGTGTCCAGCCTTTTGCAGCGGCTGGAGGTGACGGTGAATCTGGCTGGCCTAGGCCTGGGTTTGGGCGACCTGACCAAGGCCCTGGGGCTGTTGCTGACGCCATTGGGCCCGGTTCTGGACGGGGTGCTGAACCCGGTCCTGGATCTGCTGGGCCTGAAGCTGGGCGAGGCCGACGTCACCGTCCACGGCCTCTCCTGCCCGGATCAACAGAGATCCACGCCGCGTCTGGTCGGCTGAAGTGCGGGTTTAGCCGCGTGCGGGACGCAGACCCTCGGCCGAGGCCTGCTGCAGCGCGGGACGCTTCTGGCCGCCCGAGGCGATGATGCGGTCGATGCGGCTCTTTTCGGCCCGGAAGGCGGCCAGGTCGGCGCCGGCCAGTTCGGTGCCTTCCTGGGTGCGGACGCCGGCGGGATTGATCCGCTGGCCGTTGCGCCACAGTTCATAGTGCAGGTGCGGACCGGTCGAGGCGCCGGTGGAGCCGACATAGGCCACGATCTGGCCCTGGCTGACCCGCTGGCCGGCGCGGATGCCCGAGCCGTAGCGCGACAGGTGGCCGTAGCCGCTTTCCAGCCCGTTGTTGTGGCGGATGCGCAGCCAGTTGCCATAGCCGCCCCAGCGTCGCGCCTCGACCACAACGCCGTCGGCGGGGGCCACGACCGGGGTGCCGGTGCCGGCCGCGAAGTCGATGCCCTGGTGCATCTTCTTGTAGCCCGAGATCGGATGGGTGCGGAAACCGAAGTTGGAGCTGACCCGGCGGAAGCTTTGCAGCGGGGTGCGCATCATGGCCGAGCGCAGGTTCTTGCCGTTGGCGTCGAAGAACTGGGGCTCCTTGGCGCCCGCCGGCTTGAACCGATAGAAGGTCACGCCGCGCAGTTCGGCGTACATCAGGTCGCCCACGTTCACCGTGCGCCCGGCCTCGGTCACCTCGCGGTCGAAGACCATGGTGAACTCGTCGGTCGCGCGGATGTCGCGCTGCATGTCGAACTTGGTGGCGAACAGGCGGCTGGCCGAACGCACGATGGAGGCGGTGGCGCCCAGTTCGCGCGCGCTGGCCGACAGGCTGCGTTCCACGTCGCCTTTCACCACGACGGTCTCGTGGGTGACCTTTTCCTCCAGCGAGCGCAGGCGAAGCGCGCCGTCGAAGCTGCGCGACACGGTCAGCTGGGACGCCGGGCCGGTGCGCATGGTCAGGCCGATCAGGCGGGCGTCGCCCCGGCCGTCGCGGGGACGGGCGATGGCGGTCTCGAACTTCAGCCCGGCGCGCAGGTCGGCGAGATCGAAGGCGTTGGCGACGGTGGCGGCGACGGCGCTGGCTTCGGCGGGGGCGACGCCGGTGCGGCGCACGGCCTGTTCGAAGGTCTCGCCACGGCGGATCTGGACGGGAACGGCTTCCGGCGCGGTCAGGCCGGCGGGGGCGTTGGCGGCGGCGAAGGCCCTGGCCTCCATGGCGGCCATCTGGGCCGAACTCATGGCGGGAACTTCTTCGGCCTGCGCGGGTTGATAGGCTCTGCCGGCGATCATCGCGACCGAGATCGCGGCGACGGCGGTAAGTGCATGCGGCGCCAGGCGCATAGGCTGGCGGCGTGGGTCGAACTGAGCCATCGGTCCCCGTCGTATTGCGACGCCCAGCGGCGCCAAAGCTTTACTCGTTCTCGAAGTCCGCGCCTATCGCCCGTGGCGCGAAAGGCGGTCGTATAGCGTGCTCGACTCATTTTGGGAAGCAGACTGTTACAAAGCGTTAACGCGGCGCTTACCATGATCGCGCCTCTGGCGACGGCCGTGCCGGACCACGCCCCTTTCTCGCCCAGCTTGGCGGCCATTCACTCGCCCGCTTTCGACCAAGGGGCGCGCTTTGATCTTGTGCTTGGGGTCAGGATGGCGATGGTGGTCGCAACGCCGTTATAAAAAGCTGCCGATCGACCCGTTTGACCGACGCCCCGACATCCTCCGCCGATCCATCGTTCCCGCCCGCCCCCAAGCGCGGTTCCGGGCCGCGTCGCCCGCGCCGGGCCGCTCGCGTCGCCGCGACCGTGGGGCTGATCCTGATCCTGCTGATCGGCGTGGCGGCGGCCCTGCTGTATCTTAACCGCCGGGCGGTGGCGCGCGACGTGCTGGTCGGCTGGCTGGACCAGCGCGGCATTCCCGCCGACGTCGAGGTCGAGCGGATCGAGCTTGACGGCTTCGTGGGCCGCATCCGTATCGGCGATCCCGACAATCCCGACGTCACGGTGGAGCGGGCCGAGGTCGATTACGCCGTCGCCCTGCCATGGTCCAAGACCGGCCTGGGCGTCACCCCCAGCCGCATCCGCCTGGTCCGTCCGGTGGTCCGCGCCAGCTGGAAGGGCGGAAAGCTGTCTCTCGGGTCGCTGGACCCCTTGGTGAAAGAGTTCACCGGCGGTCCGCCCCGCCCGGATTCGCGCAGCCCCCTGGTCATCGTGGAGGGTGGGCGCGGGCGGCTGTCGACCGAATACGGGACAGTGGATCTGCTGGCCGACGCGCGGGTCGACAACGGCAAGCTGATGCGCCTGGCCGCGCGCTTGCCGACCAGCGCCCTGAAGAGCGGGCAGGTGGAGGCGTCCGGCCTGGCCGCCGCCCTGGATCTGACCACCACGGGCGACCGCGTCGCTGTGCGGCTGAACGCGACCGCGGACCGGTTCCGCACCCCTGCCGCCGACGGCCAGACGGCCGCCCTGACCTTGACCGGCGACCTGCCCTATCCCGATCTGAAGATCCGACGCGGCGACGGGCGCGCGGTGCTGGACGCGCGTCTGACCGGCGATGTCCTGGGCGCGCCGTCCGCCCGGGCGCGCGACGCCGAACTGACCGCGCGGTTCGCGGGCGCGGTGTCCGGCTGGATAGAGACCTTCCGCGTGGAGGGCGCGGCCGACGCCCGCCTGAACGCCCGCGCGGTCGAGGGGGCGGACCTCGGCGCCGGCGCCGTTTCGGCGGCGGTGTCCCAGGCGCGCGTCGAGATTTCCCGCGACGACGCCCTGCGCTGGAGCGTTCGGGCGCCGCTGTCCCTGACCGCCGGCTCGGCCCGCTCGGGCCAGACCCAGGTGCAGAATCTGGTCCTGTCGTCCGGCGGCCTGACCCTGGGCGGAAAGGATGCGGCCTTCGAGGCCACGGGCCCCCTCGCCGCCGCCTTCGACCGTTTCGGCTTCGGCGATCTGGCCCTGAAACGCGGTCGCGTCGATCTGGACCTGGATGTCGTCAGCGACGGCGCCGTGCATATCGACGCGCAAGGATCGCTGCGCGCCGCCGACGGCGCCTGGCCCCTGTTCGGCCCGGCCGCCCGCGACGACATCGTGGAGCTGGGCGAGATGAAGCGCGCCCTGTCCGCCTTCGCTCTGAACGCCCCGTCCATCCGGCTCTCGACCGGCTCTGGCGGAACGTCGGTGCAGTTGCCGCGTCCCGTGACGCTGGCGCCCGCCAACGGCGGGGTGCTGACCATCGCCCAGGCGGGGCAGGGCGTCTATCAGGCCGAGCCGGGCCGGCTGGGCGGCGGCGCCCTGACGTTGACGGCGACGCGCGGCAAGGGGCTGCCGGAACTGGCCGTCGCCGTGCCGGACTGGCGCCTGACCGAGGGTGGGTTCGAGGCGACGCTGGACGGCCGGGCGCGGCTGGACTTCGACCTGGCGCGCGGCGTCGACGCCCGCACGCGCGGCGTCCTGGCCCTGAACGACGGCCGCCTGACCTATTTCGCCAGGGACTGCGTGGACCTGACCGTCGAACGGCTGGAGATGGACGAGAACGACGTGCACCAGGTCGCGGGCCGGCTGTGCCCCGACGCGGGGCCGTTGCTGACGTCCAGGGACGGGGTATGGCGCGTCTCCGGCGGTTTCGACCGGCTGTCGGCCCAGGCGCCCTTCCTGGGGATGCGGTTCGCCGACGCCGCCGGCCGTCTGACCGTGGACGGGGCCAAGTCGGGCGTCGGCCTGCGCGCCAGCGTGGCGGACGGGCGGGTGATCGACGCCGAGACCCCCGAACGGTTCGAACCGCTGGCCGCCAACGGCGAGGTGGCCCTGGCCAATGAACGCTGGAGCGGCGCCTTCGACCTGAAGGGAACGGGCAAGGCGGCCGCCTATACGCTGGGGCGGCTGACCCTGGCCCATGACGGACGCATCGGCGCGGGCGGCATCGTGATTTCCGCCCCGAACGTGGTCTTCGCCGAACACGGCCTGCAGCCCGCCATGCTCAGCCCCCTGGTCGCCGACTTCATCCAGTCGCCGGTCGAGGGCTCGGTCGGGTTCGAAGGCCGCTTCGACTGGACCAAGGACGCCGAACCGACCTCCAGCGGCCGCCTGACCACGCCCGGCCTGGATTTCGTCAGCCCGGCCGGCGCGGTGAAGGGGCTGAAGGGCGATGTCGCCTTCACCAGCCTGACGCCCCTGATCACGGCCCCGAACCAGCATTTGACGGCCGACAGCCTGTCGGTCGGCGCGGAAGTCACGGCCCTGGACCTGACCTTCTCCATCGACCAGGCGGGCATCGTCATCGACGGCGCCCAGATCGTCGCCGGGGGCGGGTCCATCTCCATCGAGCCCCTGACCATCCCGCTGGACGCGACCCAGGCCTACAGCGGCGTGATCGTGCTGGATCGGGTGCAGCTGGGCGACCTGATCGCCGACACCGGCTTCGACGACAAGGTGCTGCTGGACGCGGTGGTCTCGGGCCGGCTGCCCTTCATCATGGACCCCAAGCGCGGCCTGAAGATCACCGCCGGCAAGCTGGAGGCGGTCCAGCCCGGTCGTCTGTCGATCAAGCGCGAGGTCCTGACCGATGTCGCGGCCAGCGGCGGCGGCGAGGAGGTGTCGGAGAACATGGTCGAGGACCTGGCCTATCAGGCCATGGAGAACCTGTCCTTCGATCAACTCAGCGCCGATGTGAACAGTTTGGACGGCGGCCGGATCGCGGTCCTGTTCCATATTCGCGGCCGACATGATCCGCCCCAGCGCCAGGAACTGCGCCTGACCCTGTCCGAACTGGTCAGCCGCAGCTTCCTGAACCGCAAACTGCCCCTGCCGTCCAATACCCAGATCGACCTGACGCTGGACACGACCCTGAACGCCAACCAGCTGATCTCGGACCTGATGGCCGTCAATCGCGCCCGCCAAGGCCAGCAGGAGGCCCAGCAGCAGGCCCAGCCCGACGCGCCCGCGCCTGTCCCGGCGGGTCGGCCGTGATCGCCGTGCGGCATCGCGGTCATTCAGCGCGCGTTCACCCCTTGGCGTGCTATTGAGCTTCATCAACCTTGGCCGAACCGGAGCCTATGTCATGATCAACAAGCGCCAGTTGGCGGGCCTTGGCTTTGGGGCTGTCGTCGTCGCCGTGTCGGCCTGCGCCCCCACCATTCGTCTGGAGGTCGCGCCGATCCAGATCTACGCCAAGCTGGACGCCGACGTGCGCGTCCGCCTGGACCAGGAGCTGCAGCAGCTGCTGCAGCAGAACCCCAATCTCTTCTGATCGCCGTTTTTTCTTGAAAGGACAGGCTGACATGACCTTACGCAAAATCTTCGTCGTCGGCGCCGCCCTGGCCGCCCTCGGTTTCGCCGGCGCCGCCATCGCCCAGACCAGCGCCCAGAAGGCCCAGATCGACCAGGCCAAGGCCGCCGGCGTCGTGGGCGAACAGGCGGACGGCTATTTGGGCTTCCGCACCTCGACCTCGGACGCCGGCCTGCGCGCCGCCGTGGACGCCACCAACGCCGGCCGCCGCGCCGCCTATGCTCGCAGCGCGACCGATGCCGGCACTTCGGCGGACGTGGCCGGCGCCCGGATGTTCGAGGCCCAGCTGCTGCCGCGCATCTCGTCCGGCCAATGGTACCGCAACGCCCAGGGCCAGTGGGTCCAGCGCTAAAACCAGAAACCCGTCACCCTCGGGCTCGTCCCGAGGGGCCACGGCCGGTTCAGCTATCCCGCGGGTCCGCTCATCCCGGCGACCGCCGGGACTCCGTGCTTTCGCATCGCTCGGCGTCGGATGACCGCCGTGATCTCAGGCGTCTTTCGGCCAGACGATGAGATTCCGGCCTTCGCCGGGATGGGCCGGAAAAGCGCGAGTGGGTGGGCGCACATGGTCGCCAAAGCTCCAGCCATCCTATTTGACGAAAGAGACAGCCGCCTTTTCAGACAGTTGAGCCGCCGGATCGTCATCTTTCCCGCCACACCTTCAAACCGGGTTATAATCTCGCCCGGTCTTTGACATCGCCATCTGCACGACTGGGACACTTGGACTCGTTGGACTGTTTTTTTGGAGTCCAACTTCCGCGTGAAACTGCGCCATCTTGCACTCGTGCAATTCAGGCCCATGAAATATCCGATAAAAAACAATGCGCTGTCGTAAAATTGCACGCATTGCACTGTTTTTTCTCAAGGGTGCAATTTCACCGCCGTCAGCGGTTCAGGCCGCCGCCGGATGTCCGGTCAGCGCGGGCGCCAGCAGGCCCTCGGTCAGAGCGCGCACCACCGGCACGGCCACCGCATCGCCCATCAGCTTCAGCGCCGCGCTTTCGCTGGCGGGCAGGCGATAGGCGTCCGAAACCCCCATCAGACGCGCCGCCTCGCGCCCGGTCAGGCGTCGCACCCTGACCCGGCCCTGGTCGCACACCACCACATATTGTCGCGACGATCCGCCCGCCGGCGTTCTCAGGCATCCGGCCAGGCCGTCGAAGCGGATCTCCAGCCGCTGCACCTTGCGGCCGTCCTCCATGCGAACCCGGCGATAGGCGGCGCCGACTGTGCGCTGGCCCGACGCCAGGGCCGCCGCGATCCGCGCCTTATGCAGGGGCGCGGCCAGCGCCAGGATCGCCTCGGGATCGTCCAGCCAGGCGACCGCCGCGTCCAGCTCCAGCACGGCGGCCAGATCAAGGTTGCGCCGGGGCGGGCGGGGCAGGGACCACCAGGCCCAGGCCGCCTTGACCATCTCGGGCAGGCGGGCGTGGGCGGCGACCAGACGGGCCGAATGGAAGGGGGCGGCAGGCCCGGACGCGCGCGGCGCCTCGCCCTTGACGGCCACCACGAACAGGCGTGGCCGCGACTGGGGCAGCCAGTGGGCGGCATCCATCTCCAGCGCCCCGACCGTATAGCCCGCCTCGACCATGGCGGCGCAGACGGCCGCGAAGTCCCGACCCTGGCCAGAGGTCAACAGGCCGATCACATTCTCCAGCACCACGAGGCGCGGCCCGCGCCCCTCGGCCGACAGCCCCTGCATCAGCCGCCAGAACCCCCAGAAGGCGCCCGACCGCCCAGCCTCTAGCCCGCCGCGCGCGCCCGCCAGGCTGACGTCCTGACAGGGCGAAGAGGCCCAGGCCAGGTCCGGTCGTCCGGGCAGGTCATCGACCGTCAGGCCCCAGACGTCGCCCTGCCGAAACGGCGTCTCGGGGTGATTGGCCGTGAAGGCCCTCGCCTTGGCCTGATCCATGTCGTTGGCGAAGATCGTATCGATCCCGGCCATGCCAAGACCGGCCAGGCCGCCGCCGGCGAAGAACTCATATGCGGTCGGGCGAATCGACATGGCCGCACCATAACCCGGCGTCGCCCCTTGACCGAGGCCGTCCGGCTTCTCACCTGCGGCCTGCCTTCATAATCCTTAACCCGGCGTCGCCCCTTGACCGAGGCCGTCCGGCTTCTCACCTGCGGCCTGCCTTCATAATCCTTGGTCGTTCGTCGAGGAGACCGCCATGCGCCCCATCCCGTTCGCCCTCGCCCTGTCCGCCGTCCTTGGCGGCCTGACCCTGGCGGGCTGCTATGACCGTGACGACGCCAAGCCCAAGGCCGCGCCGGAGCCTCAGGTCGCCGCGGTCCTGGCGGGTGTGGACCTGGGCAAGCCGGTTCGCGCCCTGGGCACGGAACCCTTCTGGAGCGTCGAGATCACCCCCGACGCCCTGATCTACACCCGCGTCGATCAACCGACCCAGCGCGCCCCCAATCGCGGCGCGACGGTCCAGGGGACGGTGGCGACCTTCGCCAGTTCGACGGATCTGAACCAGGCGCTGAACGTCACCCTGATCGCCACCGAATGTTCAGACGGGATGAGCGACCGCACCTATCCGCTGACCGCGCGGGTCGAAATCGGCGCCGACACCCTGACGGGTTGCGCCGCCTCCGTTTCGGCCATCATGAGCGCGGGCGAAAGCGGCCCCGTCGTGGATCGCCCGGCTGGCTAGGCTGTTCACCACCAGTCGGCGTCGCGCAGCATCCGGGCGTAACGTCGGCTGACCGGGGCCGACAGGCCGCCGTCCAGCGTCAGGGTGGCGCGGCCGTCGCCGCGCTCGACCCCCCGAACGGCGTCCTTGGCCACCCACCAGCTGCGGTGCGTCTGGGCGCCTTCCAACCCCTCCAGCTCCTCCACGGCGTCCGACAGCCGCATCAGGATCAGGTCCGACCCCCGGTCGGTGTGGATGCGCAGATAATGGTCCTCGGCCTGGACCGCGCGGATCGTCGCTCCTCTCAGCTTCATCGGCATCCGATCCAGAAACCGCACGGGTCGGGCCGGCGTCTCGGGCGGGGTGGCATAGGTCTGGATCGGCCGGGCGCGTCCCAGGAAGACGTTCAGCGTCGTCACCGCCGCCGTCACCACCAGGACCGGCACGACCAGTTGCGGCAGGGCCGCCAGCGGGTACAGTTGCTGGGCGAAGAACAGCCCCGTCGCCGCCCAGACGATGACGCACAGCGGCCCTGTGATCACCATGACCATGACCGCGATAGTCAGCCACGGCCGCTCGTCCGTATCCAGGAACCGGCCGACCAGCGCGCTGCACAGATGGCCCCACAGCCCGCCCAGCACCATGACCACGACCCAATAGGCCAGCCGTGGCCCGAACGCGGCGCCTGCGGATCCGAACGCCCCGGTCATCGCCAGGAAGACGCCGCCCAGAACGGCGACGATCAGGCCGCGCAGGAAGGTTCGGCGGCGCTCGGCGGCAAGGGTCGTCATGGCGGCTTTCGGCATCGGAGGATCGCGCCTTGAGATCACGATTTCTCGCCGGGCGAAAGATGGGTGGGCGTTGGCGCAAGCCGGATGGCCGTTGGCGCAATCGAGGATGCGGCGGTGGGCATGGCGGATCAGGGCGGTGCAAACGGAGATTTCCCCCATGCCTCGCCTATCCCGTCTCTGGCCGTCCGTCCTGGCCCTGTTGCTGCTGATCGTCCCGCTTGTCGCCTATCTGGTGATCGACAACGGACGGCGGGCGCGGATGGGGTTCAGCCTGCGCGTCCCGCGCTGGGACCTGTTTGCGGCTTCGCCGACGACGATCCAGATCCATGTCGCGGCGGCCGTGACGGCGCTGGCGATCGGCATCGTCCTGCTGGTCGGGGTCAAGGGGAACCGGCTGCATCGGACGTTGGGCTGGGCCTGGGTGCTGGCCATGGGCGCGACGGCGATCAGTTCGTTCTTCATTCACCAGCTCAATCCGAACGGGCCCGGCGGCCTGTCGCTGATCCATCTGCTCAGCGGCTGGACCGTGGTCGCCCTGCCGATGGCGGTCTACGCCGCGCGCCGCCACCGCGTCGCCGTCCATCGGCGCGCCATGACGGGCATGTTCGTCGGCGGGCTGATCGTCGCCGGCGCCTTCACCTTCCTGCCTGGCCGGCTGATGTGGGCGATCTTCTTCAGTCCGAACTGATCAGTCCAGCCGCGGCGACATCCCGACCACGGCCCGGAATCCCGCCGCCGCGAACCGGACCATATAGTCGCCCGCCGTCTCCAGATCGCCCGAGCGCGCCCGCCCGTTCGACAGCCGGTCCAGCCGCCCCGTCTCGCCCAGCGTCAGGGTCAGGGCGCCCGACAGATTGTGATAGCCCCAGTACAGATCCACCTCGCTGGCGTCCGGCAGGACCCGCGCGATCAGTTCGATCAGCCGGTGGATGGCCGGGTCGAAATACCGGGCCATGGTCTCGCCGCCGAAGCTGGGGTTGGCGTTGGTCTGGGCCACCAGGGCGGCATAGTGTTTCCACCCCGGCCCGCCCTTCAGCGACCATTCGAACGGCGGCCGCAGGAAGGCCTCCAGCAGCCCCTCCAGCGTCATCGCCTCGCCCGCGCCTTCGGCGTAGCGGTCGATGGCGGCGACCCGGTCTGCGTTCCACACTTCGGCCCGGCGCAGGAAGACCGCGTCGAACAGCGCGCGCTTGGCCCCGAAATAATAGTGGACCAGGGCGGTATCCACGCCCGCCTCGCGCGCCACCTCGCGGATGGTGACGCCATAGAAGCCGTGTTTGGAGAACAGGTCCTCGGCCGCGTCCAGGATCAGGTCGCGTGTCTCCCCGGCCGCCTGGGCCTTGGCCTTGGGCGGGCGCCCGCGTCTGGTCGGCGCCGCGCCCGCCGCCTTTCGACGCGCGGCGGCCACGGGGCGAGGGGCGGGCAGGGCGGCGTCGGTCTTGCTCATCCGCAGAGGCTAGGCGCGCCCCCGCGAAGGCGCAACGACCATGGCAACGGCGCCACGCTCGACCGGCCAGATGACGTCACGTCAGCACGGCGTTTGACAGCCGGGCGAAACCGGGTCAGTTTCCATGAAAATCATTGAACGCTGAATAAAAGCGTCCACGGGCTGGAAAACGACAAGGGGTTGAGATCATGAACCGTCATGTGAAGTGCGCGCTGCTGGCCGGGGCGGCGTGGGGCGTGCTTGCCGGGGCCTCTGTCGCCCAGGACGCCGAAACGAGCGCCCAGGCGGCGAGCGCCAACCAGGACACGGCGACCGTCGACGACATCGTCGTCACAGCGCGCCGCCGCGACGAACAGCTGAAGGATGTGCCGATCGCGGTTTCGGCCCTCAGCGCCGAACGTCTGGAGCAGACGGGCGCCGTCAACATCACCGCGCTTCAGCAGCAGACGCCCAACGCCACGGTCCAGATCGCGCGCGGCTCCAACTCCACCCTGATCAGCTTCATTCGCGGCGTGGGCCAGCAGGATCCGCTGTGGGGCTTCGAGCCCGGCGTGGGCCTCTATGTCGACGACGTCTATGTGGCCCGTCCGCAGGGGGCGGTGCTGGACATCTTCGACATCTCGCGCATCGAGGTGCTGCGCGGTCCGCAGGGCACGCTGTACGGTCGCAACACCATCGGCGGCGCGATCAAATACGTCACCAAACGTCTGGGCCAGGATCCCAGCCTGACGGCCCGCGCCGAGGTGGGCGCCTATAACGAGCACAACTTCCTGCTGTCGGGTTCGGTCCCGGTCGGTCAAACCTTCGCCATCGGCGGGGCGGTCGCCACCTATCAGCACGACGGCTACGGCAAGAACCTGAACACCGGTCAGGATCAGTACGACAAGGACGTCACCGCCTATCGCGCCAGCGCCGAGTGGACGCCGAACGACAACCTGTTCTTCCGCCTGGCATGGGATCGTGTCGAGGATGACTCCAGCCCCCGCCACGGCCACCGTGAAGTCACGTCTTCCGACGGCCTGTGGCGCGCGCCCGCCGGCAAGTACGACACCTATGCCGGCATCACCGGCGAGCAGAAGGTCGTGACCGAGGGCGTGGCCCTGACCGGCGAATACCGCGTCAACGACAGGCTGACGCTGAAGTCGATCACCGCCTATCGCTCGGGCGACACGGCGACGGTCATCGACTTCGACCAGACGCCGAACCCGACCCTGGACGTGCCGGCCATCTATGCCGACCACCAGTTCACCCAGGAATTCCAGGCCTTGTTCACTGGCGGGCGCTGGTCCGGCGTGGCGGGCGTCTATTATCTGGACGGAACCTCGTCCGGCGTATTCGACACCATCGCCGGCAATCTGGGCCTGTCGATCGCGGCGGCCGGTTCGGTGGACACCAAGTCCTTCTCGATCTTCGGCGACTTCAGCTACGACCTGACGGACCGCCTGCACCTGTCGCTGGGCGGCCGCTACACCCGCGACGACAAGGACGCCTCGGTCCTGCGCCAGTTCTATCTGGGCGCCACCCGCAGCCCGCTGACCGGCGGCGCGCCGCGCGCGGTCTTTGCGACCCGCACCAACTACACGGCCTCCGACACCTTCGAGAAGTTCACGCCGCGCGCCAGCCTCTCGTATGACTTCTCCGACCAGATGACCGGCTACGCCTCGGTCAGCCAGGGCTTCAAATCGGGCGGCTGGGACATGCGCGGCGACGCCGCCCTGGTGCCTCAGACGGTCAACGGCTACCAGCCCGAGACGGTCACGACCTATGAAGTCGGCCTGAAGGGTTCGGCTTTCGACCGGCGTATGAACTTCGCCTCGGCCATCTTCTACTCCGACTACAAGGATCAGCAGATCACGACCCAGCAGGTGGCCACGCCGCCCGCCGTCGGCATCGCCTCGGTGGTCGACAACGCCGGCGCCTCGACCATCTACGGCTTCGAGCTGGAAGGCTCGGCCTATCTGACCGGCGACATCACCGCCAACTTCTCACTCGGCTATCTGAAGAACGAGTTCGACGAGTTCATCACCCTGGTCACGGGCGCGCCGGTCGATATCTCGGACCAGCGCAAGCCCCAGAACTCGCCGGAATGGTCGGCCTACTACGGCATGACCTGGCGCGGCGATGTCCTGGGCGGCGAGATCCGCGTCACCCCGTCGCTGTCGTATCGCTCGGACTACCATCTGTTCGATGCGCCCGATCCGATCCTGGACCAGAAGGGCTATGTCCTGGCCGACGCCAGCGTGATCTGGACCGCGCCCAGCAAGCGCTGGGAAGTGGGTCTGTTCGGTCGCAACCTGACCGACGTCCGCTACAAGGTCGGGGGCTACAGCTTCCCCGGCGCGACCTACAACAACTCGATCAGCGCCTTCTACGGCCCGCCGACCACCTATTCGGCGCGCCTGACCTATCGGTTCTGATCGCGATCAGAGACGCCTGAGGACGAGGGGCGGCGGTTTCCGGGCCGCCGCCCCTTTGCTTTGCAGCAGGCGGAGTTACGGCTAGGCTCGCCTCAACAAGAAGAACATGCCCAGGGAAACGCCGATGACGACGGATACGCTGACGGTCGAGGACAAGGTGCGCCCGGAGCGGCCCGGCTACCGCTACTATGTGTTGGCGGTCCTGATCCTGATCTACATGCTGAATTTCCTGGATCGCCAGATCATCGGCATTCTGGCCGCGCCGCTGAAGGCCGAGTTCGGCATGTCGGACAGCCAGTTCGGTCTGTTGGGCGGCATCGCCTTCGCCTCGGTCTATTCGACATTGGCCATTCCCCTGGCCTGGCTGGCGGATCGATTCAGCCGGGTCTGGATCATGACTGGCGCCCTGGCCGTATGGTCGGGCTTCACCGCCCTGTGCGGCATGGCCGGGTCGTTCGGCCAGCTGTTCCTGTGCCGGATGGGCGTCGGTATCGGCGAGGCGGGCGGAGTGGCGCCGGCCTATTCGCTGATCGCCGACTACTTCCCGCCGCATCAGCGGGCGCGAGCCATGGCGGCCTTCGCCTTCGGCATTCCGCTGGGCATGGCGGCGGGCACGCTTGTCGGGGGGCTGCTGGCGGCGACCTATGGCTGGCGTACGGCCTTCATCGTGGTCGGCCTTCTGGGCGTGCTGGTTGCGCCGCTGCTGCGCCTGACGGTGCGCGACCCCAAGCGGGGCGGGACCGATGTGGCCAAGACCGAAGCCCAGGTCGCGGCTCTGGCCGCCGCCCCCCTCGGCGTGGACCGGGCCGGCAAGATCGCCGCCCAGATCATGCTGGGCCTGGGTGTCGGCCTGCTGGTGCTGGCCGCCCTGAACTGGCTGATGGGAATGTCGCTGGGCAATCCGCTGGTGCTCGCCTTTGGCGGCCTGCTGGCCGTGGTGATCGGCGTCTCGCTGATGATCGCGCGGCGCACGGCCTCGCTGGTGATCAGGAAGCCCAGCTTCTGGCTTTTGGCGCTCGGCGCGGCCTCGTCTTCGGTGTGCGGCTACGGCGTCGCCGGCTGGTTGCCCCTGTTCTTCATGCGCAGCTTCGACCTGACCCTGAAACAGACCAGCGTCTATTACGCCGGCATCGCCCTGATCGGCGGCATCCTAGGAATCTGGTTGGGCGGCATGATCGCCGACAAACTGTCGAAAAGGGGCAAGGGCGCCTATCCGCTGACGCCCGCCGTCGCCTTCCTGATCTCCGCGCCCTGTTTCATCCTGGCGATGAACTCGCCTTGGCTGATCGGCCTGGTCCTGCCCGGCGGCGGCAGCCATGTGCAGCAACTGACGCTGGCCTTCTTCATCTTCCTGCTGCCGACAGGGCTGAACCTGGCTTGGCTGGGTCCAATCACGGCGGCGATCCAGCATCTGGTGCCGGCGGCCATGCGCTCGACCGCCTCGGCCCTGTTCCTCTTGCTGAACAATCTGCTGGGGATCGCGGTCGGCTTCTATTATTTCGGCTGGATGAGCGACCTTCTGGCGCCGCGCTTTGGCGAGGAGAGCCTGCGCTGGGCCATCTACACCGGCATGGGCTTCTATGTGCTGGCGGCGATCCTGCTGATCGGGGCCTCACGCACGCTGAAACGCGACTGGGTCGACTAAATTCCCGCTTCACATACTGTTGCACCCGCGAAGGGGCGGGGCCTATAAGCCCCGCAACTCTCCCCAGCGAAGATTGCGGCGGTTTCCATGAACATCCACGAATATCAGGCCAAGCAGGTCCTCAAAGGCTTCGGGGCCCCCGTCGCCGAAGGCGTCGCGGTGACGTCGGTCGATCAGGTCGAGGCGGCCGCCAAGTCCCTGCCCGGCCCGCTCTATGTCGTGAAGTCGCAAATCCACGCCGGCGGACGCGGCAAGGGCAAGTTCAAGGAACTGCCGGCCGACGCCAAGGGCGGCGTGCGCCTGGCCTTCTCGGTCGAGGAAGCTGTCGCCCACGCCAGGGAAATGCTGGGCAACACCCTGGTCACCGCCCAGACGGGCGAGGCCGGCAAACAGGTCAACCGCCTCTATATCGAGGACGGCGCCGACATTGATCGTGAACTGTACTGCTCGCTGCTGGTCGACCGCGCCTATGGCCGCATCGCCTTCGTCGTCTCGACCGAGGGCGGCATGGACATCGAAACCGTCGCCCACGACACGCCCGAAAAGATCCAGAACATCGTGATCGACCCGAGCGCGGGTGTGACCGACGCCGACGTCGCCGCCATCACCGCCGCCTACGGCCTGACGGGCGCCGCCGCCGAAGACGCCAAGTCGCTGTTCCCCGCCCTGTACAAGGCCTTCGTCGAGAAGGACATGGACATGTTGGAGGTGAACCCGCTCATCGTCATGAAGGACGGCCATCTGCGCGTCCTGGACGCCAAGGTCAGCTTCGACGGCAACGCCCTGTTCCGCCACGACGACATCAAGGCCCTGCGCGACGAGACCGAGGAAGACGCCAAGGAAATCGAAGCGTCCAAGTGGGACCTCGCCTACGTCTCGCTGGACGGCAACATCGGCTGCATGGTCAACGGCGCCGGCCTGGCCATGGCTACGATGGACATCATCAAGCTGTACGGCAAGGAGCCGGCCAACTTCTGCGACGTCGGCGGCGGCGCCGGCAAGGAGAAGGTCGCGGCGGCCTTCAAGATCATCACCGCCGATCCGAACGTCCAGGGCATTCTGGTCAACATCTTCGGCGGCATCATGAAGTGCGACGTCATCGCCGAGGGCGTGGTCGCGGCCGTGAAGGAAGTGGGCCTCAAGGTGCCGCTGGTCGTGCGTCTGGAAGGCACCAACGCCGAGCTGGGCAAGAAAATCCTGAACGAGTCGGGCCTGACCATTCAGGCCGCCGACGACCTGGACGACGCCGCCCAGAAGATCGTCGCCGCGGTCGGCTGACCCTTCGATAACCGGCGGCCGGGACCAGACGATGACACGGTTCGATGTCGTCGCCATGGCCCTGGCCCCCGAACGGCACATCGGCGTCTTCGTCGATCATTACCGGGCGAGGGGCGCCCAGCGTGTGCGGGTCTATTTCGACGGGCCCGCCTCGGCCGCCCCCCGGCCGAACGCCGTCGGCCTGTCCGACGATGAACTGACCCTCTGCGACGACGCCTTCTGGGGCGCGCGCGGCGGTCGCCCCGCCTCGGTCGAGGCCCGCCAACGCATTGTCTATGCCGACGCCTATCGCGACCTGCAGGCCGACTGGCTGGTGGTCGTGGACATCGACGAACTGATCTTCGGGCCGGTCGACCTGGCCGCCGCGCTTCAGGCCGTGCCCGCCGGGCGCGGTCTGGCGGTCTTTCCCACGGTCGAGGCGGTGTGGCGGGCCGGCGACGACCTGAACCGCGAGTACGGCGCCGTCCTGGCGCGCAAATCCTATAGCGGGCCGTGCTGGTCCGAGCTTGGCCATCTGCTCTATCCGGGCGGGGGCGCCTTCTTCGTGCGCGGCCTGCTGGGCCACCACATGGGCAAATATGCGGTGCGGCGCGGTCTGGACTGCACCACCCCCTGCATTCACGAAGCCAAGCGGAACGAGGTTCCGTTGAAGGCCGCGCGACTCCGCGACCCACGCACCAATCGGCCCGTGTGGTTGCTGCACTACGACGCCATCAGCCTGGACGCCTGGCGGGCCAAGTGGGATCGGCGCCTGGCCGCTGGCGACACGGTCGAGATCGGGCGCCGCCGTTGTCGCCAACAGGCGACCTATGCCGCCGCGCGCGAGACCGGCGGAGAGTGCGCCCTGTTCTCCCGGCTTTACAGCATGAACCGCGTGCAGGAGGCGGCCCTGCGCGTCCTGGGCCTGCTGCTGGACATCCCGCCGTCCCCGCGTTCCGTGCGCGACTGACTTGCCTGTACAGGCTCCACGGCCTATGTGCTCCACATAACCCGTGTAACCCATGACCCGAAACATCACCCTCGCCATCGACGACGCCCTGCTCGACAAGGTGCGTGTTCTGGCCGCCATGAAGCGGACGACGGTCAACGAGGCGGTGCGCGGTTTCCTGACCCAGTGGGTCGAGCAGGAAACCTCGAAGGACGAGGCGCGCGAGGCGCTGTTGAAGCTGATAGACGAATCCGAGGGCCGTATGGGCGATTGGCGTCCCGGAAAGCGCGACGAAATCTACAGTGGGGATCGTCGGTTTGATCGCTAATTCCGAGGTCTTTCTCGACACCAACATCCTGCTTTACGCCGCCTTGGGGCAGCAGCACGCGGGCCGTCGTTGGGAGCGGGCGCGCGAGATCGCGCTGACTGAGGACTATTGCACCTCGGGCCAGGTGCTGGCCGAATTCTACAATATCGCCACGCGCAGGGGCGCCCCGCCGCTCACCTTGGATCAGGCGCGGGAGTGGATTCGCGTCATCGCCTTGAAGCCCTGCCAGCCGATCACGCCCGAAGTGGTCGTGGCGGGCGTCGACAACGCGCGTCGCTACCAACTGTCCTACTGGGATGGCGCGATCATCGCCGCCGCCGAGAAGATCGGAGCCAAAATTCTCTATTCCGAAGATTTGAATCACGGTCAGACCTACGGGTCGGTCCGCGTTGAAAACCCTTTCCTTCCCGCCTGACCAAAGAAGCGAGCCAATATGTCCATCCTCGTCGACAAGAACACCAAGATCATCGTTCAGGGCCTGACCGGCAAGACCGGCGGCTTCCACACCGAACAGGCCCTGGCCTATCACGGCACCCAGATGGTCGCCGGCGTGCACCCGACCAAGGGCGGCACGAACTGGACGGGCTCGCACGGCGAAACCCTGCCGATCTACGCCTCGGTCGCCGAAGCCAAGGACGCGACGGGCGCTGACGCCTCGGTCATCTACGTCCCGCCGTCGGGCGCGGCGGCCGCCATCATCGAGGCCATCGACGCCGAGATTCCCTTCATCACCTGCATCACCGAAGGCATCCCGGTGATGGACATGGTCAAGGTGAAGCGCCGCCTGGAAGGCTCCAAGTCGCGCCTCCTGGGTCCGAACTGCCCGGGCATCCTGACGCCGGACGAGTGCAAGATCGGCATCATGCCGGGCAATATCTTCAAGAAGGGCTCGGTCGGCATCGTGTCGCGTTCGGGCACCCTGACCTATGAAGCCGTGTTCCAGACCACCAATGAAGGCCTGGGCCAGACCACGGCCGTCGGCATCGGCGGCGACCCGGTCAAGGGCACCGAGTTCATCGACGTGCTGGAACTGTTCCTGGCCGACGAAGAGACCACCTCGATCATCATGATCGGCGAAATCGGCGGCGGGGCCGAAGAAGACGCCGCCCAGTTCCTGATCGACGAAGCCAAGAAGGGCCGCAAGAAGCCGATGGCCGGCTTCATCGCGGGCCGGACCGCTCCGAAGGGCCGCACGATGGGCCACGCCGGCGCCGTCGTCTCGGGCGGCAAGGGCGATGCGGAATCCAAGATCGCGGCGATGGAAGCCGCCGGCATCCGCATGTCGGAATCGCCGGCTCGCCTGGGCAAGACCCTGGTGGACGTGCTGAAGGGCTGATGCTCTCTGCCTGATGGCGTTTCGGCATCAAAAATGCCGTGTGACGCATCGATGGACGCCCTCGGCTCAGGCTGGGGGCGTTTTTTCTTGGGCCTGCGACCAAATTCCTACCAAAATGCCCCGTTTCGGTCATGACCCATAAGGAAACGACGCCTATATGACGGGCGCGCCCCTCACGGAGATGTGTCCGTCGGGCCCAGGGATTGCGAAACGATGGCGGACGATGCCGGTCGGCTGAACCAGGTCTTTGCCGAGACCTCCTTCCTCTACGGGTCCAATGCGGCCTATATCGAGGAGCTTCACGAGAAATGGGCCAACGACCCTGGCTCGGTCTCGGCGGAGTGGAAGGCCTTCTTCGACCAGCTTCGCGACAACGCCGCCAGCGTGAAGGCCTCGGCCGAGGCCGGCGCCTGGGGCCGCGACACCGCCACGGAGCCCAGCGAGGCGACCGCCGTCTTCGACGGCCGCTGGCCGGCCCCCAAACCCGATCCCAAGAAGCCTGCCGCCGCCGCTGCTGCGCCCGCCGCCGCCGCCGCTGCGCCGGCCGAGGTTTCGGCCGACGTCATCCGCGCCGCCGCTCATGATTCCATCCGCGCCCTGATGCTGATCCGCAGCTATCGGGTGCGTGGCCACCTGCAGGCCAAGCTGGACCCGCTGGGCATCGAACAGCCGGTCGAGAACCCCGAGCTGACGCCTGAATTCTACGGTTTCACGGGCGCCGATCTGGACCGCCCGATCTTTCTGGACGGGGTGCTGGGCCTGCAGACCGGCACGATCCGTGAAGTGCTGGACATCCTGAAGCGCACCTATTGCGGCACGGTCGGCATCCAGTTCATGCACATCGCCGAGCCGGAGGAGAAATCCTGGCTGCAGCAGCGGTTCGAGGGCGCCGACAAGTTCGAACAGAACGCCTTCTCCAAGGAAGGCAAGCTGGCCATCCTGTCCAAGCTGGTCGAGGCGGAAGGCTTCGAGCGCTTCCTGCACAAACGCTTCCCCGGCACCAAGCGGTTCGGCCTGGACGGCGGCGAGGCCATGGTCCCGGCGCTGGAGCAGGTCATCAAGCGCGGCGGTTCGCTGGGCGTCGACGAGGTCGTGCTGGGCATGGCCCACCGGGGCCGCCTGAACGTGCTGGCCGCCGTGATGGGCAAGCCTTACAAGGTCATCTTCCACGAGTTCCAGGGCGGTTCGGCCGTGCCGAGCGACATCGAGGGTTCGGGCGACGTCAAATACCACATGGGCGCCTCGTCGAACCGCGAGTTCGACGGCAATCACGTCCACCTGTCGCTGACCGCCAACCCGTCGCACCTTGAGATCGTCAACCCGGTCGTGCTGGGCAAGGCGCGCGCCAAACAGGCGTTCGACATCCGCGAGGCCAACGAGGGCGTGCCGGAAGGCCAGTGGGCGCTGGATCGCTCCAAGGTCGTGCCGCTGCTGATCCACGGCGACGCCGCCTTCGCCGGCCAAGGCGTGGTGGCCGAATGTTTCGCCTTGATGGGGCTGAAGGGCTACCGTACCGGCGGCACGCTTCACTTTGTCATCAACAACCAGATCGGCTTCACCACCAGCCCGCGCAACTCGCGCTCGTCGCCCTATCCGTCGGACGTGGCGCTGATGGTCCAGGCGCCGATCTTCCACGTGAACGGCGATGACCCTGAAGCGGTTGTCTTCGCCTCCAAGGTGGCCACCGAATACCGCCAGAAGTTCCACAAGGACGTGGTGGTGGACATGTTCTGCTACCGCCGCTTCGGCCACAACGAAGGCGACGATCCCACCTTCACCCAGCCGCTGATGTATTCGAAGATCCGCGCCCAGCCCTCGACCCGCGAACTCTATTCGCAGCGTCTGGTCGCCGAGGGCGTGGTCACCCAGGAGCAGGTGGACGCCGAGGTCGAGCGGTTCGAGAAATTCCTCGACGAACAGTTCGAGGCCGGCAAGACCTGGACCGCCGAGAAGGCTGACTGGCTGGACGGCCAGTGGCAGGGCTTCCAGACGCCCAAGGACGAGCTGCGTGGCGACACCGCCGTGCCGCTGGCCAAGCTGACGGATCTGGGCCACCGCCTGACCACCATTCCCAACAGCGTCGACATGCACAAGACGCTGAAGCGGGTCATCGACGGTCGGCGCGAAGCCATCACCTCGGGCCAGGGCCTGGACTGGGCCACGGCCGAGAGTCTGGCTTTCGCCAGCCTTGTCGACGAAGGCTTCCCGATCCGCCTGTCGGGCCAGGATTCGGTGCGCGGCACCTTCTCGCAGCGTCACTCGGGCATCATCGATCAGACGACCGAAGAGCGCTACATCCCGCTGAACAACCTGCGCGAAGGCCAGGCCAATTTTGAAGTCATCGACTCGGCCCTGTCCGAAGAGGCGGTGCTGGGCTTTGAATACGGCTACTCGCTGGCCGATCCGAATACGCTGGTCATGTGGGAAGCCCAGTTCGGCGACTTCGTAAACGGCGCCCAGGTGGTGATCGACCAGTTCATCTCGTCGGGCGAACGCAAATGGCTGCGCATGAGCGGCCTGACCATGCTGCTGCCCCACGGCTACGAAGGCCAGGGGCCGGAACACTCCTCGGCCCGTCTGGAGCGCTTCCTGCAGGCTTGCGCCGAGGACAATATGCAGGTCGCCAACTGCACGACCCCGGCCAACTATTTCCACATCCTGCGTCGCCAGCTGCACAGGCCGTTCCGCAAGCCGCTGATCCTGATGACGCCCAAGTCCTTGCTGCGCCACAAGAAGGCGGTCTCGTCCATGGCGGAGCTGGCGGAGGGCTCGGCCTTCCACCGCGTCCTGCACGATGACGCACAGACGCGGCCCGAGATCGCCGGGATCACCATCAAGGCGGACAAGGACATCCGTCGCGTCATCCTGTGCTCGGGCAAGGTCTATTACGACCTGCTAGATGCGCGCGAGAAGAAGTCCAAGGACGGTCAGGCGGTGGACGATGTCTACATCCTGCGTCTGGAGCAGTTCTATCCGTGGCCGATGCAGTCGTTGCGCAAGGAACTGGCCCGCTTCCCCAACGCCGAACTGGTCTGGTGCCAGGAAGAGCCGAAGAACATGGGGGGCTGGACCTTCGTTGATCCGTGGCTGGAGCTGACCCTGGACAAGCTGGACATCAAGGCCAAGCGCGCCCGCTACGTCGGCCGTCCCGGATCGGCCTCGACCGCCGCCGGGCTGATGAGCCGACACCTTAAGGAACTGGAAGCCTTCACCACTGAAGCCTTCGCCTGATACACGTACAAAAGACCGAACTAGAGACGAGCTGGACCTGACATGGCCGACATCCTGACCCCCGCCCTCGGTGAATCCGTCACCGAAGCCACCATCGCCAAATGGACCAAGAAGGTCGGGGATGCGGTCAAGAAGGACGAACTGCTGGTCGAGCTTGAGACCGACAAGGTCTCGCTGGAAGTCGTCTCGCCCGCAGACGGCGTGTTGGGCGACATCAAGGCGGCCGAGGGCGACACGGTCGTCCCCGGCGCGGTCCTGGGTTCGGTGACGGAAGGCGCGTCCGCGGCCGCCGCTCCGGCCGCTGCGCCGGCGAAGGCTGCCAAGGCTGACACCAAGGCCGCGCCGGCCGCCGCCGCTCAGGCCGCTGCCGCCGCGATCGACATCACCGTGCCGGTCATGGGCGAGAGCGTCGCTGAAGGCTCGATGGGCAAGTGGGTCAAGAAGAACGGCGACGCGGTCAAGAAGGACGAACTGCTGGTCGAGATCGAAACCGACAAGGTCGCGGTCGAGGTGTCGGCCCCCGCTGACGGCGTCCTGACCATCGCCGCCGATGAAGGCGCGACCGTCACGCCGGGCCAGAAGATCGGCTCCATCTCGGGTTCGGGCGCCGCCTCGGCTCCGGCCGCGTCCGCTCCGACCCCCGCTGCCGCACCGGCCAACACCGGCTCGGCCCAGGTTTCGGGCTCCAAGAACGAAACCCTGTCACCCGCCGTGCAGCGTGTCGTCGGCGAAAACAACCTTGATCCCAAGGCCATCGCCGCCACGGGTCCGAAGGGCAACATCACCAAGGCCGACGCCATCGCCGCCATCGGCCAGGCCTCGGCTCCAGCCCCTGCCGCCGCTGCGCCGGCCGCGCCGCGCGCCGACCAGCCGCGCGAGGAGCGGGTGAAGATGACGCGCCTGCGTCAGACCATCGCCCGTCGCCTGAAGGAATCCCAGAACACGGCCGCCCAGCTGACCACCTTCAACGAGGTGGACATGACCAACGTCATGGCCCTGCGCGCCCAGTACAAGGAAGTGTTCGAAAAGCGCCACGGCGTGAAGCTGGGCTTCATGTCCTTCTTCACCAAGGCGGTGGTCGCGGCCCTGCACGAGATTCCGGCCGTCAACGCCGAGATCGACGGCGCCGACATCATCTACAAGAACCACTATGACATCGGCGTCGCCGTCGGCACCGACAAGGGTCTGGTGGTCCCGGTCCTGCGTGACGCCGACACCCTGTCGCTGGCAGGCATCGAAAAGGGCATCGGCGCCCTGGGCAAGGCCGCCCGCGACGGCGCCCTGACCATGGACCAGATGCAGGGCGGCACCTTCACCATCACCAACGGCGGCACCTATGGCTCGCTGATGTCCACGCCGATCCTGAACGCGCCGCAGTCTGGCATTCTGGGCATGCACAACATCGTCCAGCGCCCGATGGCCATCAACGGCGAGGTCAAGATCCGCCCGATGATGTATCTGGCCCTCAGCTACGATCACCGCATCGTGGACGGCAAGGAAGCCGTGACCTTCCTGGTCCGCATCAAGGAGCTGCTGGAAGATCCGCAGCGCGCCCTGCTGGACCTGTAAGACCTGGAAAGGCGGCGAGGCTCTCGCCGCCTTTTCTCTAGTTCACATCTCGCCAGAGATCAGATGCTCAAGGCGACGATCAGCGACAGAGCGATAATGCCTGCGATCAACGCCACGCCGATCCAGTGGATGGTCCGCAGCCGCTGAGGAAGGCTGTTTCCCCAGAAGGCGCCCATGACCGCCAGCGTCAGGGCCAGGCCCCGGCCAAGATTGCGGGTCGTCGGGCTTGGGGCGACCAGATCATCTTCGTCTTCAGTGGCGAATTCACCCCCCGCAGCACGCGCCAGCAGATCACGCGCCGTCTCCACCTGATCCGACGGCGCCATGAGCCGCAGTCCCAGCGCGCGCTGCATCAAAGGGTCGACGGTGGTCTGGAAGCGTTCGGTCACTTCGACCTGAATGCCTTGATCCGCCAGAAACGCCGCCGCCAGACCGGCTTCGTAAACATCCGGGAAACGGGTGATCTCGACCAGGGCCATGGGGCGCTCGTGTCACTTGGAGGGCGGGTGACAGATTATGCCGCCGGGGCAGGGAGCGCACCATGCGAAAGCGCCGGGGTGCGCATCATGACGGCAACAACGATAAACAGCGATTAGTTGTAGGGTTGTGCACCCGCTCCCATATCGTCGGTTGTGTCTTTAAGGCTTCGATCCATCGTTGATCGATCATCTTGTGTATTTTGTTGGATTACAGGGCGCAGAAACGGTGGCCATATTCTCGCCATGGAATGGGCTGCGCGCGCAATCGGGGTGTTCTATGTCATGGGCGGGCTGCTGCTGTTGAGCCAGTCCTGGCTGAACTGGCGCCTGCAGGCGGAGCTGTCGCGTTTCGTGCGGATTCGCCTTGATGACTATGTCGAAGAACTGGCGACCGCCCTTGGCGGGCTGATGGTGCTGGCGTCGGGTGTGTCTCTCGCCCTGCTCAGCACCTGGGCGGTGTCGGCCTTTGTCGCAGGCTGGACTGTACAGGCCGTCTATCTGTTGTGGGCCAGCCGGGGCGCATGGAGCCGCAGCGCCTTTGTGGTCCGCTGTCGCCGCCAAACCGTTCACGCCTTCGCCGGTTTCACCGCCGTCACCGCACTGGTTCTTTGTCTGCCCACGCTGGGGCTGCTGCGCTGATCAGCCGAACTCGGCTTCCAGGTCGGCCAGGCGGGCGGCCTGATCCTCTGCGATCAGGGCGTTCAGCAGCGGGTCGATGTCGCCTTCCAGAATCTGCGGCAGGCTGTGCAGGGTCAGGCCGATCCGGTGGTCGGTCACCCGACCCTGGGGGAAGTTGTAGGTGCGGATGCGCTCGGATCGGTCGCCAGATCCCACCTGGGATTTGCGGGAATCCGCCCGCGCCAGATCCTTGGCCTGGCGTTGCATGTCGTACAGGCGCACCCGCAGGTTCCTCATCGCCTTGTCGCGGTTCACGTGCTGGGACTTTTCCGAACTGGTAGCCACGATCCCGGTCGGCAGGTGGGTGATGCGCACTGCCGAATCCGTCTTGTTGACGTGTTGCCCGCCCGAGCCGGAGGCGCGGAAGGTGTCGATGCGTATGTCCTTGTCCAGGATTTCGATCTCGACGTCCTCGACCTCGGGCAGGACGGCGACCGTCGCGGCCGAGGTGTGGATGCGGCCGCCCGCTTCGGTCGTCGGCACGCGTTGCACACGGTGGACGCCGCTTTCGAACTTCAGTCGTCCGAACACGCCTTCGCCGGTGACGGTGGCGATGATTTCCTTATAGCCGCCCGCGTCGCCCTCGGTCGCGGAATCCAGTTCGATCCGCCAGCCGCGCGTCGAGGCGTAGCGCGAATACATGCGAAACAGGTCGCCCGCGAACAGGGCCGCCTCGTCGCCGCCGGTTCCGGCGCGGACTTCCAGAACGGCCGAGGCGTTCTCGTCGGCGTCGCGCGGCGCCAGCAGCAGGGCGACGTCGCGCTCCAGCCCCGGCAGGGCGTCGTTCAGAAGCTGCAACTCGTCCTGGGCCATCGCGGCCATTTCCGGATCGGCGGTCATGGCCTCCAGGTCCGCCATTTCGGCGCGGGCGCGGGCCAGGCCCTGAACCGCGTCGGCCACCGGCTTCAGTTCGGCGTGCTCCTTGGACAGGCGCACGATCTCGGCCCCGTCGGTCGCCGCGCCCATGCGGGCCTCGACCTCGTGAAAGCGGTCGAGCACCTGATCAAGACGGGCCTGGGGCAGACGCAAAAGACGGTATCCTGGAAGCGGGCGACAGGGCGCCTGTCCTTAGCCGCCAGGCGCGGTCGTGTCGATTGCAAGCCGCTTCGCCGCCCAGCGCCGGTCGATAAGGCGTTCGTGATCGGCGATAACGTCCCGGTCACGATGGCGTCAGGCGCGGTTACGAAATCCGCCTTGGCCGTTTAGCTGGTTCGAAGGCAAGGCTGTTAGGAGGACTTTTCATGTTCGATCGCCCGCCCGTAACCGAACCCGATCACGCGCCCACCCAAACCGACCCGGTCGCCGACAGCGTGGAGCGTCTGTGCCGGCTGTACGACACACGCTTGGCCGACACCGGCGGCGACCTGTCGCCCGAGGATACGCGCGAACTGAAGGCCATGGCCGCCATCTACGACCTGGACACCGACCGGCCGTCGGCCGAGGTGTGGCGCGATCTGCGGGCCGTGGTGACGCGCCAGGCGCCGGCCGCCTCGAGCGACGCACCGCGCTCTGACGCCGAAGCGCTGACGCTTCTGGTGGTCGAGGACGACGCCGACGCCGCCGCCAGCCTGACCGAGCTTCTGACCGAGGCCGGGCACAGCGTCGTCGGACCGTTCCACAGCGCCGCCGCCGCCGAGGCCGCCGCCGCGCTCCACGCCATCGACGCGGCTCTGCTGGACATCAACCTGTCCAGCGAGATGACAGGCGTGGAGTTGGCCGAGGTCCTGACCTCGCGCTGGGACGTCCGGGTCATCTTCATCTCCGGCGACGTCAGCGCCGCCGCCCGCCACGCCGATCTTGCGGAGGCCCTGGTGCTGAAACCCTACAACGGCGCACAAATCCTGGAGGCCGTCGCTCGCCTGGGCCAGACCGGGTGAAGACCGCCTTGCGCCCGTCGGCGCGGCGCGCCATCTCAGGCCATGCTGTCGAACCGGTCCCGCTATGCGCTGCGCGCCATGGTCCATCTGGCCGGCCTGCCGGGGGGCGGGCCGGCGACCATCGCCGAAATCGCAGAGGCGTCGGCGGCCCCGCGCAAGTTTCTGGAGGCCATTCTTCTGGACCTGCGCCGACAGCACCTTCTGGTGTCCCGGCGCGGGCGATCGGGCGGCTACGCCTTGGCGGCGCCGCCCGACGGCATCAGCTTCGCCGATGTGATCCGCGCTCTGGAGGGGGCGCTGGCCTTGGCGCCCTGCGCCTCGCGCACCGCCTATGGCCCGTGCGAGACCTGCCCGGATGTCGAGACTTGCCCGCTGCAACCCGTGCTGCGCGACGGGCGCGACGCCCTGGCGGCGGTGTTCGAGGCGCGAACGCTTCTGCAAGCGGCCGCCATTTCTTCTCCTATTGACCCACTAGGGAAATAGACCGCACCGTTCGCGCGTCTTTGGGGCCGCCATGCAAGATTTCCTTCTCTTCCTCGCCGTCGGATTCCTGGCCCAGATCGTCGATGGCGCCCTGGGCATGGCCTATGGCGTGATCTCCTCGACCGTGCTGCTGTCGTTCGGCGTGCCGCCCGCGACCGCCTCGGCAAGCGTGCACGCCGCAGAGGTCTTCACCACCGCCGCATCCGCCGGGTCGCACACGGTCAACAAGAACGTGAACTGGAAGCTGTTCGTGCCCCTGGCCCTGGGCGGCGTGGTCGGCGGCGGGATCGGGGCCTTCGTCCTGACCAGCATCGACGGCGACGTCATGCGGCCCTTCATCACCGCCTATCTGGCCGTCATGGGCCTGGTCATCATCTGGCGCGCCACCCGCCAGACGCGCGAACGGATCTTTCCCAGAAAGTTCGCTGGTCCCCTGGGCTTGGTCGGCGGCTTCTTCGACGCGATCGGCGGCGGGGGATGGGGCCCGACCGTCACCACCACCCTGGTCGGTACGGGCCAGGACCCGCGCGCATCGATCGGCACGACCAATACGGCCGAGTTCTTCGTCACCTCCGCCATTTCCGCCACCTTCCTGGTCGCCCTGCTGACCGGCCATTGGCAGGAGGCCGAGGGCATCTCCAGCCACGCCATGGCCGTGCTGGGTCTGGTTGCCGGCGGCCTGATTGCGGCGCCCCTGGCCGGCGTCATCGCCCGCATCGCCCCCCGCCGCGTCCTGACCTACGGCGTCGGCACGGTGGTCCTGCTCTCGGCCGGCTATCAGGCCCTGCGCCTGTTCAAGGTGATCTGAAACGAGAAACGGCGGCGGACTGGCGTCCGCCGCCGCGTCGTCGCCGTCGTCAATGGCGCGTCAGGGGTTGCTGGCGGCCGGCGCCGCTGTCGCAGCGGCCCGCGTCGCCGCGGCCTCTTCCGCTGGGGTACGCAGGGTGACGACCAAAGGGTTGGGCTTGAGATCGTTCATCGCGCCTGAGGTGGCGTCGATGGCTCCGCCGATGATGCCGCCGATCAGGATGTTGCCCGCCATGGCCGTGCCGCCTGCGCCTGAAACGCTGCTGGTGATCTCGTGCGTCTGGGCGACATAGCCGTCCTTGGCCACCGTGATGCTGAAGCCGTCCTTGCGCGGCATGCGGAAGGTGCAGGGCGTAGCCTGGCATTCGAAACCGTTCGACGTGCTGACCTGGGCGCCGGGCGGCGTGCTTTCGACGGTGAACTGCTGGCTGGATCCCCGCGTCATGGTGGCGCACGCAGGCAAGAAAAGCGCCACGCCGATCAGCGTGAACGCACGCGCGCCAAGGCACGCGACAGTCTTGGAAATCATGGAACCCCTCGGTGAAACAGGGTCCGATCTCCCCAGGCGGACCTATAGCCTAGGTTGCATTTTCAATATCGAGCGTCAATCACGGAACGGTGAAGGTTGAGCGCCGCCGTGAGGCGAGATGACGCAGTCCTACTCCGCCGCCTGAAGGGCCGCCGAGCGGGCCGCATCCAGTTCGGCCGCCTTTTCCTCGACCAGGGCGACGATGTGGTCGATCATGCCGTCGTTGGCCTGTTTGTGGGCGATCTTTCCGTTCAGATAGATCATGCCCGCGCCCTTGCCGCCGCCGGTGAAGCCGATGTCGGTATAGAGGGCCTCGCCCGGTCCGTTCACGACGCAGCCGATCACCGACAGGCTCATGGGCGTGGAGATATGGGCCAGCTTCTCCTCCAGCACCGCCACCGTCTCGATGACGTTGAAACCCTGACGGGCGCAGGAGGGGCAGGCGATGATGTTGACGCCTCGGTGACGCAGGCCCAGCGACTTCAGGATGTCGAAGCCGACCTTGATCTCCTCGACCGGATCGGCGGCCAGCGACACGCGGATGGTGTCGCCGATCCCCGCCCACAGCATGGAGCCCATTCCGATGGCCGACTTGATCGTGCCGGTGCGCAGGGGGCCCGCCTCGGTCACGCCCAGGTGCAGGGGGCAGTCGATGGCCTCGGCCAACTGATGATAGGCGGCGACGGTCAGGAAGGGGTCGGACGCCTTCACCGAAATCTTGAACTCGTGGAAGTCGTTGTCCTGCAGGATGCGGGCGTGGTTCAGCGCGCTTTCGACCATGGCGTCGGGGCAGGGCTCGCCGTACTTCTCCAGCAGTTCCTTTTCCAGCGAGCCCGCGTTGACGCCGATCCGCATGGAGCAGCCGTTGTCGCGGGCGGCCTGGATGACATCGCGCACCCGGTCGGGGCTGCCGATATTGCCCGGATTGATCCGCAGGCAGGCGGCCCCGGCCTCGGCCGCCTCGATGCCGCGCTTGTAGTGGAAATGAATGTCGGCGACCAAGGGGACCTTGGCCTCGCGCGCGATGGTCTTGAAGGCCGCCGTCGATTCCACGTCGGGGCAGGAGACGCGCACGATGTCGGCGCCGGCCTCTTCCAACTGGCGAATCTGGTCGATCGTCGCGGCGGCGTCCGACGTCGGCGTATTGGTCATGGACTGGACGCTGATCGGGGCGTCGCCGCCGACCAAAACCGAGCCCACCCTGATCTGGCGGCTCTTGCGACGCTCGATATGGCGCCAGGGACGGATGTGAGAATGGTCGCTCATCGCGTCCTCATATAGGCCGATGATGACGGCGACGCCACGGCGGACCGATCAGTTCGGCGCCGTCGGCATGGTCGGGGAAACGGAGGCGGATGTGGTGTTCGGCGGCGAAGAGGGGGAGGCTGAGGCGGGTCGCTCGCCGGTCTGGGCGCGGGCCTGGGCCGCCTGGGCCTGGGCCTGAGCGCGCGCCTGGACCGCCGCCAGGGTCTTGGCCGCCTGGTCGGCGCGGCTGTTCAACTGGGCCAGCGGCGTCAGAACACCGGCCAGCGGCCCGCCGTATTCGCCGTTCAGATAGACGTCGAAGGCCGCCGGATCGGACACGTCAACGGTGGCGGAGACGCCAGCAGGGGCGCGCCAGGCCTCGCCCGGCGACATCTGGCGCGCAAACAGGGCCTGTCCGTCGCCCAGCCGCACGACCAGTGCGCCGGCGGTGCGGGCCTGGATCACCACCATGGAGGCGTTGGCGGGCGCCCCATAGACGGCCCCGCGCGGGTTGAATGCCTTCTGCACCGGCGCGGCGTTGGCGGCGGCGGCGGCCAAGGCCGCGGGATCGGCCGGATCGACGCCGGTCAGCTCCGCCTCCAGGCCGCGGGTGATATAGGGCGCAGGCGTGGTCTGATCGGGCGGGGCGGCCATCGGCGCGCTCAGCGCGAACCGGGGATCGGTCATATCTCCGCTGGCCCAGGTCTTGGGGGCGACGGCGATATCGGACGGATGGGCGATCTGGCGCAGATTGATCCGCTGGAACACGTTCCAGCCGATCACGGCGACGGCCACCACCGCGATGCCGGCGACGATGCGCGGCGAATGTCGGCGCACATCCTCGAAGGCGATCCCGATGGGCGCCTTCAGCGGCACGGAGGTGTCCGGGCTTTCGCGCTTGAACCGCTCGACCGCCAACTGTTCGTCCAGCGCCAGGGCCGAGGCGTAGGCCCGCACATAGCCCAGAGCGAACACGCGCGAGGGCAGGGAAGACCAGTCCCCCTGCTCCAGGGCGGTCAGGAAGCGACGGTGCACCTTGGTCTCGGCGGCCAGCTCCGCCATCGACTTGCCCGAGCGTTCGCGGGCGTGGCGCAGACCCTCGCCAAAGGTGGCGGCGTCGGCGAAGGCGGCGGTCGGGTCCGCCGCGTCCGCATGGGTCTTCAACGCATCGGGGGCGATCCCCGCATTCGACGCCATCAGGCCAGAACCCCTGTCCGGGAAGGACCGCCTTCGAGCGGTCGTGCAACAGCCGCCGAGATAGACGATTGCGCCCTCGCCAGCAACGCCGCCGATGCGGCCCAGCCCGAGGTCAGACCGAGACGTTCAGCTTGCGCGCCAGGGATTCGATCTCGTTCCTGACCGAGCCGGTGGACAGGTTCAGAAGATTGGTCATGCCCCGCCGCGCCGCCGTCAGGTCCGCCGAGAGGATCATCCGCTTGACCGGCCCCACTCCGCCCGCCGGCGCCGACAGACGGGTGAAGCCCAGGGTGATCAGGGCGAAGGCCTCCAGCGGCCGCCCGGCCAGTTCGCCGCAGATGGAGACGGGTGTGCCGGTGTCGGCGCAGGCCTTCTGAATGGTCTGGAGCGCGCGCAGGGTCGGCGGCGACAGGGGGTCGTAACGGTCCGACACTAGCGGATTGGTCCGGTCGGCCGCGTACATATACTGGAACAGGTCGTTGGTGCCGATAGAGACGAAATCCGTCAGCGGCAGCAGGGCGTCCAGGTGCCACAGCAGCGACGGGCATTCGACCATGGCCCCGACCCGCAGCAGGGCCGGCAGCGCCCGCCCGCGACGCCGCGCCCAGGCGCATTCGATGTCGACCAGTTCGCGCGCGGCCCGGAACTCGTCCACCGTGGCGATCATCGGAAACATGACGCGCAGCTCGCGCCCAGCCCCGGCGGCCAGAAGCGCGCGCAACTGCATCCGCAGCAGGGACGGCCGGTCCAGGCCCAGGCGGATGGCGCGCCGCCCCAGGGCGGGGTTCTCCTCGCGCTCGGCCTCCAGATAAGGCAGCACCTTGTCGCCGCCGATGTCCAGGGTGCGGAAGGTGACGGGGCGGTCGCCGGCGGCGTCCAGCACCAGCTTGTACAGGGCCGTCTGGGCGTCCAGCCGGGGCAGTTCGTCCGACACCATGAACTGGAACTCGGTGCGGAACAGGCCGATGCCCTCGGCCCCCGTCTCATTCAGGTTCTCCAGGTCCACCGCCAGGCCGGCGTTGGTCAGCAGGCTGATGCGCTGGCCGTCCAGGGTGACGGCGGGGGTGTCGCGCAACTGGGCGAACTCGGCCTGACGCTGTTCGCGCACGGCCATCCGCGACTGCACCGCCTCCAGCATGTCGGGGCGCGGGCGCAGATAGGTCTCGCCGGTCTCGCCGTCGGCGATGACCATGTCGCCTTCCGACAGCCGGTCGCGCAGGCCCATCAGGCGCCCGACGCACGGGATCTGCAACGCGCGGGCCACGATGGCGGCGTGGCTGGCGGCCGAACCTTCCTCCAGCAACAGCCCCTTCAGCTTGTCGCGCGGATATTCCAGCAGGTCGGCGGGGCCCAGGTTGCGCGCCACAAGAATGGCGTCGTCGGGCAGTTCGCGCTCGCCCGGCTTGTCGCCCGCCAGCACCCGCAGCAGCCGGTTGGCCAGATCCTCGAAATCGTGCAGCCGCTCGCGGATATAGGGGTCGCGCGCCTGGGCGAAGCGGGCGCGGTGTTCGTTTCTGACCCGGTCCACCGCCGCCTCTGCGGTCAGGCCGTTGCGGACGGCCTCCTCCAGCGACCGGTTCCAGCCCCGGTCGTCGGCGAACATCCGATAGGTCTCCAGCACCTCGAACGAGGGACCGGCCAGGCCCTGGCCCTTGTCCAGCATGACGTCCAGCCCGGTCTTCAGCGTGGCCAGGGCCAGCTTCAACCGCGCCTCCTCCATCGCAGGATCGTCGGACAGCAGGCGCTCGGGGGCCAGCGGCGCCTCGTGCAACACCACATGGCCGAAGGCCAGGCCGTCGGCGAACTTCTGGCCCTTCAGCCGCTCGGGCCGATGGGGCGCCAGTTCGACGTCGCGCAGTTCGTCCTGGGCCAGCAGTTCGCCGGACGCCACCGTCTCGGACAGGACCATGGCGATGGTCTGGATGTCCTCGACCTCCTCCTCGTCATAGCGCCGCTCGGTGCGGTTCTGGACGACCAGGACGCCGATGGCCCGTCCGCCGCGCAGCAGGGGCGCGCCCAGGAAGGCGTGATAGGGATCTTCGCCCGTTTCCGGCCGGTAGGAGAAGGCCGGGTGCGACGGCGCGTCCGACAGGCTGATCGGCTGGGCCATGCGCGCCACCTCGCCCACCAGGCCCTCGCCGGGCCGCAGCCGGGTGGTGTGCACGGCCTCGGGGTTCAGACCCTCGGTGGCGAACAGCTCCAACTCGCCCGAGGCGCGCCGCAGATAGATGGAGCAGACCTCGGCGACCATCGAACGGGCGATGATGCGAACGACCATGTTCAGCCGGTCCTGAGCCGGCGTGGCGCCCGCACCCGCCCCGCCCAGAGCCTCGCGGATCTGGCGCAGGAGGATCCGAGGTCCCCTGGTCATCGCGCCGCCTGCCGGCATCATGTCTCCCGCGCCCTTTGGTCTGATGTAGGCGCTTTCTTCAGATCACCTATAGCGCGTCCAGGCCGTAGGCCGAATGCAGGGCGCGCACGGCCAGTTCGGCGTAGGCGGCGTCGATCAGGACGCTGATCTTGATTTCCGAGGTCGAGATGGCCTGGAATTTGACCCCCTTGTCGGCCAGGGCCTTGAACATGGTCTGGGCCACGCCCGCATGGCTTCTCATGCCCACGCCCACGACCGAAACCTTGGCCACGTCCTCGTCGACGCGGATTTCCTCGAAGGGCAGGTCGCCCTGGGCCGCCTTCATGATGTCGGCGGCGCGCACGGCGTCGCGGCGGCCGGTGGTGAAGGTCAGGTTGACGGTACCTGCGGTCCGCGCCTGGCTCTGGACGATCATGTCCACGTTCACATTGGCCTCGGCCAGGCGGGTGAAGACGTCGGCGGGGGCGTCGACGCGATCCGACAGTCCCAGCAGGGTGATGCGGGCCTCGTCGCGGCTCATGGTCACGCCGGACACGATGCGTTTTTCCACGATCTCCTCCTCGTCGCAGATCAGGGTGCCGGCCTCGTGGGGCAGGGCGCCGTTTTCGTCAGGTTCGATAAAGCTGGACAGCACGCGGACCGGCACCTGTTTGGCCATGGCGAGCTCGACCGAGCGGGTTTGAAGCACCTTGGCCCCCAGGGAGGCCATCTCCAGCATCTCCTCGAAGGAGACGCGGTTCAGTCGGCGGGCGCGGCTCTCGATGCGCGGGTCGGTCGTATAGACGCCGTCCACGTCGGTATAGATGTCGCACGGGCATTCCAGCGCCGCCGCCACCGCCACCGCCGACGTGTCGGAGCCGCCGCGGCCCAGGGTGGTGATCTTGCCGTCGGTCGTCACGCCCTGGAAGCCGGGGATGACGGCGATCTCGCCCGCGTCCACTGCGGCGCCCAGCGTCTCGCCCGGAATGTCGATGATGCGGGCGCGGGCGTGGGCGTCGTCGGTGATGATCGGCACCTGCCAGCCCATCCAGGAGCGGGCGTTCAGACCCATGTTTCGCAGGGTCATGGCCAGGAGACCCGACGTCACCTGCTCGCCCGAGGCGACCACCACGTCATATTCGTCGTCCGACAGCGGCAGCCCCGCGCCGGCGGGGCCGGCCCCGTCGGTCCAGGCGACCAGTTCATTGGTCTTGCCCGCCATGGCCGAAACGACGACGGCCACCTTCTTGCCGGTCGCGGCCTCTGCGGCGACGATGCGCGCCGCACGACGAATGCGTTCGAGGTCGCCCATGGAGGTGCCGCCGAACTTCATCACCAGTCGTGTCGTGTCGGGCCGCGTCATCGTGGCGTTTCGCCCCCTGCTTGCGTGAAAGGCCGCAAAGGTTCATCCCTCGCGTCATGACCGCTTCTAACGGCGCCGCCTCGCCTCGCCTACCCCGTTCGGGGCAGGGTTTTTCGCAAAATTCGTCGGAAGGCGCGTTCGGCGCATCGATCGACCCCGCCGACGTGGCCCGCTTCTCGGCCCAGGCGGCGGAATGGTGGGATGCGAGGGGACCGTTCGCGCCGTTGCATCGGTTCAATCCGGCGCGGCTGAAGCTGATCCGCGAACAACTGTGCGTCAGGCTGGGCCGCGACGCCGGCGCGATCCGACCGTTCGAGGGGCTGACCCTGCTGGACGTCGGCTGCGGCGGGGGACTGATCGCCGAGCCGATGCGGCGGATGGGATTCGAGGTCTCGGCCATCGACGCCTCCAGTGAGAACATCGGCACCGCGCGCGCCCACGCCGACATGGTCGGCCTGGATATCGCCTATCGCGCCGCCACGGTCGAACAGATCGAGGCCGAAGGCGCCGGCCCGTTCGATGTCGTGCTGACCATGGAGGTGATCGAACATGTCGCCGACCCGGAAAGCTTCGTGCGCGCCTGTTCGCGCCTGGTCCGGCGGCGCGGGGTGATGATGGTCGCCACCCTGAACCGAACGCTGAAGTCCTTGGCCCTGGGCAAGGTTGCGGCGGAGTACATCCTGCGCTGGGTTCCGGCCGGGACGCACGACTGGCGCCAATTCCTGAAGCCCGACGAGATCCGCGCCATGCTGGCCGCCGAGCCGGTGACGGTCGAAGGCCCCTATGGGTTGAACTACGACCCGCTGAACGACCGCTGGAGCCAGTCCGACGACGCGGGCATCAACTATATGATGGTCGTGACGACAGGCGCATGACCGGCGTTGTTCTGACCGGCGGTCCAGGCTCGGGCAAGACCACCTTGCTCGAGGCCTTGGCGCAGGAAGGATATGCGGTCGAACCCGAGGCCGGGCGGGCCATCATCCGCCAAGAACGGGACAGGGGCGGCGACGCGCTGCCGTGGCGGGATCGCGCCCTGTTCGCCCGAAAAATGCTGGACCACGACGTCGCCGCACACGGTCGCAGCCGAACAAGCGCCAGGCTGACCTTTCATGATCGCGGCGTGCCGGATGTGGTCGGCTATCTGACGCTGTGCGGCCTGCCGATCCCGGAGGACATGGATCGGGCCGCTCGGGCGCTGCGCTATCATCGCAAGGTCTTCATCGCCCCGCCCTGGGCCGAAATCTTCGGCCAGGATGCGGAACGACGGCAGGATTTCGATGAGGCCGAACGGACCTTCGCCGCCATGGTCGCCGTCTATCCAAGCTACGGATACGACCTCGTAGAATTGCCGAAGGCGACCCTCGTCGAGCGGGTCGCCTTCGTTTTGGATCAGCTTGATGCGGGCTTGACCTAGACCTTCTGCGCCCGGCTTCGGGTCCAGGCGTAAAGGCCGAACACCGCCGCCGCGAAGCCGACGATGCCCGCCAGCATGGCCGGCCAGGCCGAACCGGCCGGCAGCATGGCGAAGGGCGCGTCGTCCCTGGTGGCCACGATGACGCCGGCGGTGAAGACGCCGAACAGGCTCTCGCCCACGATCAGGCCCGACGCCAGCAGCACGCCCATCCGACGCGCCACGTCGGCGTAGCGGGTGCTGGAGACGGCCTTGTCATAGACCCAGCCGCAGACCGCGCCGATCACCAGCATGGTGGTCGCGGCGGCCGGCAGATAGAAGCCGATGCCGACGGCCAGCGGCGGCAGTTTGACCTTGCCGTTCGTGGCCTTGGAGACCACGGCGTCCAGCACGATGATGATCACGCCGATCACCGCGCCCAGGCCGATCAGGTCCCAGCGCAGGTCGCCGCCGATGACGCCGCGCGCCAGGGCCGAGATCAGGGTGGCCTGGGGCGCCGCCAGGGTCTTTGCGCCTTCGACGATGGCGGGCGGGCCGCCCTCGAAGCCGAAGGCCTGGTTCAGCAGGTTCAGGATGAAGGGAATCACCAGGGCGCCCGCGCCGACGCCGACGATCAGCGCGACCTGCTGGCGCCACGGCGTGGCCTCGACCAGCTGGCCGGTCTTCAGGTCCTGGAGATTGTCGTTGGCGATCACGGCCACGGCGAAGACCACCGCCGTCACGATCAGGGCGAAGGCGATGATCGACGGGTCGGCCGGCACGCCCGCGATGGCCATGACGCCCAGCATCAGAAGCGAGGCGATCACCACGGCCAGGATGCCGACGCCCGACACCGGGCTGTTCGACGAACCGATCAGACCGGCCATATAGCCGCAGATGGCCGCCACGGCGAAACCGATCAGCACCACATAGACCAGGCCGCCGATCACCAGCAGCGGGGTCGAGGACGCCAGAGCCGGCGCGCTCTGGGCGAACCAGGCCAGGAGGCCGGCGATGCCGACCAGGCAGGCGACCGAAACCGCCCCGACCAGCTTGATCGGCAGGTCCTGTTCGGTCAGGTCCAGAACCTCGCCGTGCGAGCGGCGAGCATTGGCGGCGAGCGCCGAGGTCAGGCCGCCGATCAGCGGCCCGGCCAGCTTGATCAGGGTCCAGATCGCCGCCACGCCGATGACGCCGGCGCCCATGAAGCGAACCTCGCGCGCCCAGACGGTGGTGGCCAGCTCCTCGGCCGGGACGCCGGCGGGCAGGGTCGAGGCGATGGAGGGGATGCCGTGCGCCGTCAGCCAGGCGATGGTGTCCGGGCTGGTCAGGATCGGCACGGCGATGGCCCAGGCCAGCACCAGGCCGAACAGTTGCGCCAGGCCCACGGTCAGGCCGATCAGATGGCCGGCGCCGAGAAGCGCGAACTGCATCCCGAAGCCCATGCCGGTCGCGCCGCCGCCCAGGGCGGCCGGCAGCTTGAAGAACTTGGCCGCCTCGCCGGCGAACACCCGGCCGGCCACCAGAAGGGCGTAGCCGGCCGAGACCACGGCCCCGGCGACCACGACCCAGAGACCCGACTTGTTCTCGCGCACCGCGCTTTCGGTCTGTTCGGCCCCGCGCGAGCCGACCTTCAGCACCTCGGCGGCGGCGACGCCTTCGGGGTAGGGCAGGCCGCCGTTGACGACCAGCGCCCGACGCAGCGGGATGGAGAAGGTGACGCCCAGCACGCCGCCCAGTATGCAGATGGCGACCGACTGCCAGAACGGAAACTCCAGCCACCAGCCGATCATCACCAGACCGGGCAGGACGAAGATGATCGAACTCATGGCCCCGCCGACCGAGGCCACGGTCTGGACCGTCATATTCTCCCAGATGGTCGAGGTGCGGAACGCCCGCAACACGGCCATGGAGATCACCGCCGCCGGAATGGCCGAGGCGAAGGTCAGGCCGACCAGCAGGCCCAGATAGGTGTTGGCCGCGGTGAAGATCACCGCCAGCAGGCAGCCCAGCACCAGGGCGCGGAGCGTCAGTTCAAGCCGGCCCTTCGGGGCGGCGGAGGCGTCTGTCATCGAAGGGTTCCCACGTTCGGCGGGACCGTAAGCGCATTATGTCGCAGGCGGCAACAGGTCTCGCGGGTGGGAATGCAGCCGCTGTCTCGCCTTGGCCTCGCCGCGCGAGCGAGCTACCACGCCTTCATGCCCGAACTTCCCGAGGTCGAAACCGTCCGACGCGGCCTGACGCCGGTGCTGGAGGGCGCGCGTCTGTCGCGCGTCAGGATCAACCGCCCGGACCTGCGCTTTCCCTTCCCCGAGCGGTTCGTGGAGCGGCTGGAGGGCGCGACCGTGCTGCGGATCGATCGTCGTGCCAAATATCTCCTGATGCCCCTGTCCACCAACGAGACCTGGATCACGCACCTGGGCATGACCGGCCGCTTCACCCTGGACGGGACGTTGCTGGGCGAGTTCGAGGAGGCGGCGCCCATCGCCGGCAAGCATGAGCATTTCAGCGGCTGCGCCATCCGCGACGGCTCGGCGACCCGCATCGGCTACGCCGACGCCCGCCGGTTCGGCTTCATGGGCCTGATCGCGACCGAGCAGATCGAGACCCACCCCTGGTTCGCGGCCCTGGGGCCGGAGCCTCTGGGCAACGGTTTTTCCGGCGCCCATCTGGTCGAGGCCTTCGCGGGCAAGATGCAGACCATCAAGGTCAGTCTGCTGGACCAGCGGATCGTCGCGGGCCTGGGCAACATCTATGTGTGCGAGGCGCTTTACCGCGCCCGTATTTCGCCCCTGGCCAAGGCCGGATCGGTGTCCAAGACGCGGCTGGAACGGCTGGCGGGCGAGGTCCGCAACGTGCTGAACGACGCCATCGCGGCGGGCGGCTCGACCTTGCGCGATTTCGCCAACGCCGAGGGCGGCCAGGGCTATTTCCAGCATCGGTTCGACGTCTATGGCCGCGAGGGCGAGCCGTGCCGGGGCGAGGGCTGCACCGGCGTCGTCGCCCGCATCGTCCAGGGCGGCCGCTCCACCTTCTACTGCCCCAGTTGCCAGAAAAAATAGGCCGGAAAGGTTCGACCCATGCGCAAGATTCATCTCTGGATCAGTCTGGTGGTCGGCGTCCTGGTCTGGGGCGCCTATTTCGTCCACTTCGCTCAGGGGATGCGCGCCGGCGATCTGAGCGGCCTGATCTGGTGGTTCGTGGCGGCCGTGGCCATCGCCGCCGTGGCCGAGGCCGCCGCAACCGGCTTGATCGCGCGGCTGTTGCGTCGGCGTTGCCGCGTGCTGGACGACGGGCCGACGCTCCAGGCGGCGTTGAAGGCGGGTCATGTGGCCCTGATGCTGCTGGTCGGCCTGATCCTGATCTCGGCGCTGATCCTGGCCCTGTCTTCCGTCTTCGGCTGGACGCTGGACCTTTCGGGCGCGCGCGGCCAGGTGATCGCCGCCAATCTGCTGCTGGCCATGGTCGTCATGGTCGAACTGGCGCGCGCCGCCCTGACCCTGGCGCTGATGCCGCGCCGCTAGCGGGTCTCGCCTCGCGCCTGTATGACCGCCGTAGAAGGAGACCGACCATGTCCGACGCCTATTCCAACCTGCTGATCGAGCGCCACGAAGACGGCTATGCGGTGGTGACCCTGAACCGGCCCGAGGCGCTGAACGCCTTGAATTCGGCCCTGTTCAAGGACCTCGCCGACTTCCTCGACAGCGTCGAGCATGACGACAGCGTGCGCTGCCTGATCCTGACAGGCTCGGGCGAGAAGGCTTTCGCCGCCGGCGCCGACATCAAGGAGATGGCGGATCAGACCTACGCCCAGATGTACACGGCCAACTATTTCGCCCTCGGCCACGACCGCGTCACCCGGTTCAGGAAGCCGATCATCGCGGCGGTGAACGGTTTCGCCCTGGGCGGCGGGTGCGAACTGGCCATGCTGTGCGACTTCATCGTCGCCAGCGACAAGGCCAAGTTCGGTCAGCCCGAAATCAATCTCGGCGTCGCCCCCGGCATTGGCGGATCGCAGCGCCTGACCCGTCTGGTGGGCAAGTCCAAGGCCATGGACATGGTCCTGACCGCCCGCATGATGGACGCGGCCGAGGCGGAACGCGCGGGTCTGGCCTCGCGCGTCTTCCCGCACGAGACCCTGCTGGACGAGACGCGCAAGATCGCCGCCCGCATCGCTTCGCAAAGCCCGCTGGCGGTCATGGCCAACAAGGAGATGGTCAACGCCGCGCTGGAGACCACCCTGACCCAGGGCGTCCAGTTCGAACGCCGACTGTTCCACTCCCTGTTCGCCTTTGAGGACCAGAAGGAAGGGATGTCCGCCTTCGTCGAAAAGCGCAAACCCGAGTTCAAGGGGCGCTAGACGTCAACCGATCGCCGTGATCGGGCGTTAGGCGGGAATGATGAGCCGTCTGTTCGCCGCCTTCGCCGCCTGCCTGTTCCTGGTCGTCCCCGTCGCTGTCCAGGCCCAGCCGCAGACAGCGCCCGCGCCGGCCTTCGCCTCCGACCGGATCATCGTGGAGACGCGCGGATCGGGGCCGGACGTGGTCTTCATTCCGGGGCTGGGATCGACGGGCGCGGCCTGGCGGTCGACGGCGGATCGGTTGGACGATCGCTACCGGGTGCATCTGGTCACGCTGCGCGGCTTTGGCGGCACGGACATCCAGGGCAACGCCACGGGCGGCCTGGCCGGCCCGGCGGCCGCCGAAATCGAACGCTACATCCGCCAGCAGGGGCTGGTGCGTCCGGCCCTGATCGGTCACTCGCTGGGCGGCCAGATCGCCCTGCGCGTCGCCGCCGACATGGGCGACGGCGTCAGCCGGGTGATGGTGGTCGATTCCTCGCCCTTCTTCCCGTCCCTGGTCGATTCTCGCGCCACCTCGGCCCAGGTCGAGCCGCTGGCCCGGCTGGGCTATCAGGCCCTGCTGCTGTTCGGCGACCAGGCGTTGAAGAGCCAGGCGGCGACGCTGGGCGTGGACATGGGTCTGGCCGGGGACATGGTGTTTCAGGGGCTGGGGCTTCAAGGCGGAGATCGCCGCGTCCTGGCCCAGGGTCTGTACGAAGCCCTGACCGTGGACCTGAGGCCGCGCCTGTCGCAGATCACGGCGCCGGTGACGGTGGTTTATGGCTGGACCCGCGATCCAGAGAACCCGCGCAACCGGCTGGAGGGCCTATATCGCTACGGTTTCCAGGGCCTGCGCCAGCCGCCCCGGTTCGAGCGGATCGAGGGTGCGGGGCACCAGGTCATGATCGAACAGCCGGGACCGTTCCTGTCGGCGGTGCGACGCTTCCTGTCCTGATCTTAGGGCTTGAGAGCCTCGATCACCACGCCTTCCGTCAGCAGTTGCGGCAGGATGTCCGGTTCGGCGCGGCCCGGCCGATAGACCAGATAGAGCGGCACGCCCGAGCGGCCGTGCGCCTGAAGCTCCCGCGTGATGGCGTCGTCGCGGCGCGTCCAGTCCCCGACCAGATAGATGGCGTTCGCCTGTTTCATCGCCTGGGCCACGCGCGGCGACGAGAGGGCGGCGCGCTCGTTTATCTTGCAGGTCACGCACCAGTCGGCTGTCAGATTGACCAGCACTGGCCGCCCTGCCGCCGTCGCCTGGGCGACCGCCGCTTCGGACCAGGGCTGGGCGTCCAGCGCACCGTCCTCCCTGCGAGGTCCGATGTCCGCCGTCCGCGCCGCGCCGGCTGCGGCGCCGGCTAGTCCCAACGCCAGCACCCCCGCGATGGTCGCGCAGGTCGCCGCCATCACAGGCCGTCGGCCGCTCTGACGCGCGTCCTGCGCTATACCCGCCAGCCAGGCGGCGAAGGCCAGCAGCAGCGCGGCCGTCAGCAACAGGCCCAGGGCGTTTACGCCGCCCTGCTTCGTGAACACCCAGACCAGCCATAGGGCCGCGCCATACATGGGAAAGGCCAGCACGCCCTTCAGTCGCTCCATCCAGGCGCCGGGCCGGGGCAGGCGCGACAAAAGCCCGGGCGACAGGCTGATCGCCAGATAGGGCAGGGCAAGGCCCAGCCCCAGCATCAGGAACACCGCCAGCGCCAGGGGCCAGGCCAGCACCAGGGCCGCGCCCAGGGCCGCCGCCATGAAGGGGGCGGTGCAGGGTGCCGCCACCACCACGGCCAAAACGCCGGTGAAAAAGGCGCCGGCCGCGCCGGGCAGGCGCGACAGAGGCCCGGAACCAGCGCTCTGCAACCCCGCCCCGATATGGAAGACGCCCGACAGGTTCAGTCCGACCAGCAACATGACCAGGGCCAGCGCCGCCACCACACCCGGCGACTGCAACTGGAAGCCCCAGCCGATGGCCTGGCCGGCCGCCCGCAACGCCAGAAGCGCGCCGGCCAGCGCCAGGAAGCTGATCACCACCCCGGCGGTGAAAGCCAGGCCGTCCCGGCGCGCGCGCCGCGGATCGTGCGCCGCCGCCGACAGCGAGGCCGCCTTCATCGCCAGCACCGGAAAGACGCATGGCATCAGGTTCAGCACCAGCCCCCCCAGCAGGGCCAACCCCAGGGCCCGGACAAAGGTCCAGACGCCGCCGCCCGGCGGCCTGGCGTCGGCGTCCGCAAGCGGGGACAGGCCGCCGCGACCCTGGGCGCCGGGCAGGGGCGGGCCGGGGCGCGCCTCGATCTCCCACGCGCCCTTGTCGGTCGCCAGAACGCCCGACAAGGCGGCCTCCGCCCCGCGCTTTCCGGGGGCAAGGCCCAGGGTTAGGCCATCGGGGCCGACATGGCCGGTCTGGGCCGCCGCATGGTCGATGCGGTCGCCGTCATAGGGAAAGAAATAGGCCCGGCCGACATCGCCGCCCGCCAGCGGTCCACCGGTGGCGGTCAGGGTCAGCCGGTCGCCCTGGGCGGTCAGACGCGCCTTGATCCCGGCCGGGCGCGGCGCGGTCTCGACCAACCGTTCGATCTCGGGGCCCCAGGATCGGGCCAGGGGGGCCGCGCCGTCGCGCACCGGCAGGGCCAGCGACAGGGTCATGGGCTGGGGCACGCACATCTGGTCGCTGCACACGAGAAACAGCGCGTCCGTCGTCAGGGTCAGGATTTCGCCGGGCCGAGCCGAGGCCGGGGCATGGATCGGCACGGGCAGCAGCACCTCGCCCGAATAGCCGTAGTTCATCAGGCTCATCAGCCGCTGGCGGCTGGGCAGGGGCCACAGGATGGGATCGGCCGTGACGCCCTGGGGCAGGGTCCATGTCAGGCTGGTGGCCCCGCCGGAATCGCCGGGATTGCGCCAATAGGTGTGCCAGCCGGGCGCGATCTTCTGGCGCACCGCCACGACGGTGGTCGATCCCGGCGCGACCCATTGCGACATCGGGACCAGTTCGGCCTCGATCCGCTCGGTCCGCTGCGGGCCGAAGGCGATCTGGCCGGACGCCGGCCCGGCCATAGGCTGGGCCTGTGCCGAGACGGCCGTCAGAAGCAGAGCAAGGCCGAGGACGAAGGCGAAGGGTCGCACGCGCAGTTTCCGACAGGGAAGAAGGCGCGCAACCTAACGTCTTGCGCGCCGCTCGGCCATCGCTGGTCCGTCCTCCGCGTCGATCAGCGCGGATAGGCCTCGTAGACGACCTCGGCGCGACGGCGCAGCGGCTCGTCCTTGCCCGAGGCGGTCACGGCGCCCGCATCGCCCGCCGCGCTCAGTTCAAAGATCGGCGCCGGCAGCCCCGCCTCGGTCAGGGCTGCGACAACGGCTCGCGCGCGACGTTGCGACAGGGTCAGATTGGCCTCGGCCGCGCCCGTGGCGTCGGCCAGGCCCATCACGCGCACGCGGCGCACGTCGCAATCCTTGGCCTTGGCCGCCGCCGCGCGCAGGACCATGGCCGCCGGTTCGGTCAGCCGCGCCTGATTCTCGACGAAATAGATGTCGAACCGACCTGGCGTGCACAGCGATTCGCCCACCACCAGGGCGGTGCGTTTCGGCGTCGGCGCGCACGCCGCCACGATCCCCGTCGCCAGGATCGCCGCAGCCGCCAGTCCTTTTGCAAATCCGATAGGTCGCATCATCTCAGCCCTCCCGCCGGCGAACCGGCCCTTTACGCAAAAGAGGCGGCCTGTCCGTGGACAAGCCGCCTCTTCAACCTAGCGCCGGTCGGCGAGTTCCGCGACCGACAAGTTTTCAATAGCGATCAATAACGACGCTGACCGTTGTCCCAGTAGCACTCGTCCTGGCGGTTGTCGTAGCAGTAGTAGTAGCGACCTTGGCTGTCGCGATAACGCTGCTGGTTGTTGCGGTCCTGGTTGGAGCCGCGGATGGCGCCCGACGCGCCGCCCAGAGCGCCGCCGATCAGGGCGCCGGTGGCTGCATTGCCGCCGCCGACGTTGTTGCCGATGATGGCGCCGGCGACCGCGCCGAGGCCGGCGCCGACGGCGCCTTGGCGAACAGTCTGGTTCGGGCCGCTGTTATAGCCGTAAGGGTCGCTGGCGCAGGCCGAAGCCAGCAGGCCGGCGCCGGCAATCGCGATAATCGCCTTGTTCATGGTGAAATCCTTTGTCCCTGGGTGTCTGCCCCTGAGGTCCGAAACGTGATGTCGCGGCATAGGTTCCGCAGCGAAAGCGAAATATGGCCACGCTTGTTCGGAACGGGCGCGGCCACGGGGCGTTCGGCCGTCATGAGCGCTCCATCGACCGAAATCTCGACCCCGCAGCCCGACGCCGAGGCGCGATCCCTCACGCCGCACGCGCCGCTTCGCCATGCGGTGGTCCTGGTCAATCCGCTGTCCGGCAGCGTGGGGCCGCGCGCGGCCGGCGAGGTCGAGGCGATCATGGCCGACTACAAACTGGAGGCCCAGGTCGTCACCCTGGAGGGCGGCGGCTTCGACGAGGCCATCGCCGAGGCCTTCGCGGCCAAGCCTGACGTGATCTTCGTCCTGGCCGGCGACGGCACGGCGCGCTCGGTCGCGTCCAAGGCCCGGCCCGACGGCCCCATGATCGCCCCCCTGCCGGGCGGGACCATGAACATGCTGCCCAAGGCGCTTTACGGCACGGCCGACTGGAAACTGGCGCTGAAGCGGGCGCTGGAGGAGGGCGAGGCCCAGCCGGTGTCGGGGGGCGAAGTGCAGGGCGAATATTTCTATTGCGCGGCCATCCTGGGTTCGCCGGCCCTGTGGGCGCCGGCGCGCGAGGCCATGCGGACCGGCAAGATCAAGCTGGCCTGGCAGTATGGACGCCGCGCGCTGAAACGCGCCTTCTCGGGGCGGCTGCGCTTCACGCTGGATGGCGGCGAAAAGCGCCGAACCGAGGCTCTGGTCCTGATCAGTCCGATGATCTCCAAGGCGATGGAGGATCCTATCGGACTGGAGGCGGCCGCCATGGATCCCAGCGACACGACCCAGGCCTTCCGCCTGGCCGCGACGGCGCTGTTCAGCGACTGGCGCCAGGATCCAGCCGTCTCGACCCGCCCAGCGAAACTGATCGAGGTGCGGGCCCGCTCCAAGATTCCGGCGGTTATCGACGGCGAGCCCCTGCTGCTGAAACCCGACGCCGTGGTCCGCTTCGTGCCCAAGGCCTTCAAGGCCCTGGCGCCCAAGCCCCCCTCGGCCGAGGACAGCCTCTGATGGGCCGCGTTCTTCAGTTCTCCGACGTCCATTTCGGCTGCGAGCACAAGAAGGCGTGCGCCGCCGCCCTGGATTACGCCCACGCCACGCCCAACGACCTGGTTCTGATCACCGGCGACATCACCCAGAAGGGCTATCCCGACGAGTTCAAGGCCGCCGGCGCCTGGATGCGCGCCATGCCCGAGCCGCGCTTCGTCATCGTGGGCAATCACGACGTGCCCTATTGGGACGCCGTGGCGCGTGTCTTTCATCCGTGGCGCGCCTTCGAGACCGAGACCGGCTTTCCCGCCCATGACGGCCAGTTCCGCAGCGATGCGGTCATGGTGCGGGGCGTCGTCACCGCGCGCGGCTGGCAGGCGCGGCCCAACTGGTCCAAGGGCGTCATCGACCTGGACCAGACGCGCCGCGCGGCCGAGGCCCTGCGCCAGGCGCCCATCGGCGCGCTGCGCATCCTGGCCTGCCACCATCCGCTGATCGAAATGGTCGGCACGCCGATGACCGGCGACGTCAAGCGCGGCGACGAGGCGGCCCTGATCTTCGCCGAGGCGGGGGTCGATCTGATCATGACGGGCCATGTCCATGTGCCCTTCGCCATGCCGATCCCGCTGGCGGATCACTGCTCCTATGCGGTGGGATGCGGAACCCTGTCGCATCGCGAAAGGGGCGCGCCGCCAGGCTTCAACCAGATCGACTGGGACGCCAAGGCCATCACGGTCACGGCCCTGGCCTGGGATGGCGCCAGCTATCGGTCGCACCAGGTCTGGCGCCTGCCGCGCCGCCAGGACACCCGCAAGGCCGCGACGGCACCCAGCCCGGTCGAGCCGGGCGCACTGGAAAAGGCGGCGGTTTGAGACTGTCTCCTCCCCATTTCATGGGCAGGTGGCGCGGCGCGCCTTCGCGCCGCGACGCAGGGGGGCTTTGCCGCATCGCGGGCGCCTGTTGAACTTCGCGAGCCCCTCCACCACGCTTCGCGTGGTCCCCCTCCCCACAGGTGGGGAGGAGACTTGTCCCTATCGGAACGGCGGCTCGTCGAAGGCGCGAAGCTTGCGCGAATGCAGCCGCGGGCCTTCGTTCCGCAGCAGGTCCACGGCCTGGATGCCGATCTGAAGGTGTTCGGAGATCGAACCTTCGTAGAAGCGGTTGGCCTGGCCTGGCAGTTTGATCTCGCCGTGCAGGGGCTTGTCGGACACGCACAGCAGCGTCCCGTAGGGCACGCGGAACCGGTACCCCTGGGCGGCGATGGTGGCGCTTTCCATGTCGATGGCGACGGCCCGGCTCTGGTTGAAGCGCAGCGCCGATTTGGAATAGCGCAGCTCCCAGTTCCGATCGTCGGTGGTGACCACCGTGCCGGTGCGCAGGCGCAGCTTGACCTCGTCGCCCGGCATGCCGCTGACCGACTTGGTGGCGTCGTACAGGGCGCGCTGGACCTCGGCGATCGAGGGGATGGGGATGTCCGGCGGCAGGACCGCGTCCAGCACATGGTCGTCGCGCAGATAGGCGTGGGCCAGCACATAGTCGCCGATGGTCTGGCTGGCGCGCAGGCCGCCGCAGTGACCGATCATCAGCCAAACGTGCGGGCGGGTGACGGCGAGGTGATCCGTGATCGTCTTTGCGTTCGAGGGCCCGACGCCGATGTTGACCAGGGTCACGCCCTTATGGCCCGGCGCGGTCAGGTGATAGGCCGGCATCTGGTGCTTCTTCCAGGCCGTGTCGCTGATCGCGGCCTCGGGGTTTGGCGTGTCGCGCGTGATGACGACGCCGCCGGCGCAGGACAGGGTTTCGTAGGGACTGTCCCGCGTCTGCAGCTGTTCGATGGCCCAGCGCACGAACTCGTCGACATAGCGGTTGTAGTTGGTGAACAGGACATAGGACTGAACATCGTCGACCGGCGTGCCGGTGTAGTGTTTCAGCCGCGCCAGCGAGAAGTCCGTCCTGAGACCGTCGAAGTGCGACAGGGGAAAGTCGCCGCCCATCTCGAACAGACCGTCCGCGATCTCGTCGCCGATATGGGCCAGATCCGTGGTGGGGAACCAGCGCGCCAGTGCGGCCGTCATCGATCGGTCCAGCGCGACCTCAAGACCGTCGGTTACATAGGGAAAAGGGATTTCCTGACGCGACACGCCGACTTCGAAGGTGGCGTTATACTCCTGCTCCAGCAGGCCCAGCTGTTCGGTCAGATAGGGCCGGAATAGGTCAGGCCGCGTGATGGTGGTGGCGTAGCTGCCCTGTTTCGACAGCCGAGCGTAGGCGCGCGGCTCCAGGTCCTGGGGACGATCCCCGTCCCAGCGGATGCGAAGTTCGGGATAGGCGAACACCCCTTCGGCGCGTTTCAGCGGATCGGGCCGCGCGCCGGTGTTGACGAAATCCCGCACGGCCTCGCGCAGGTTGGTCACGGATTGGGTGTAGAGGGTTTCGAGGCGGTCCAGCGCCGCCTGTGCTGTCATCTGTTCTGTCATGACTTCCTCTAGCGAAGCTTCTTGGCTTTGGCGAGGCGCCCGCCGTTCAAACCCGATTTCGTTGCATTGCAGCAATTTATGACAGGGCTGCGGTTGCGGAGGGCGGCGTGGGGGCGCATCTGGCCCGAATGTCCACTTCCCTCGCGTCAGCGCCCGCCAAGAAGGAGCTCGGCTTCGTCGAGTTCGTCTGTCTTATCGCCCTGATGATGGCGCTGAACGCCCTGGCCATCGATTCCATGTTGCCAGCCTTGCCGCATATCGGCGACGACCTGGGCGTGGCCAACGCCAACAGTCGCCAGTGGGTGGTCACGGCCTATCTGCTGGGCTTTGGCGGGGCGCAGCTGATCTATGGTCCGCTGGCGGATCGGTTCGGACGCAAGCCCGTGTTGCTGGTCGGGGTAGGCCTCTATGTGGTGTTCAGCCTTCTGGCGACCCTGGCGCCGACCTTCGACATGCTGATCCTGGCGCGCATCGGCCAGGGGCTGGGCAGCGCCTGCACCCGCGTTCTGGCCGTCTCCATCGTGCGTGACCGCTACGAGGGCCGCACCATGGCGCGGGTCATGTCCTTCAGCTTCCTGGTCTTCCTGGGCGTGCCGATCCTGGCGCCGTCCATCGGTCAGATGATCATGCTGGTCGGCCCGTGGCGGTGGATTTTCGCGGGGCTGGGCCTGGTGGGCGTGGGCCTGATCGTCTGGGCCTGCTTGCGTTTGCCCGAGACGCTGAAGCCCGAGGATCGGCTGCCGATCCAGATGCGTCGCCTGGCCTCGGCCTACAAGGTCGCCGTCACCGACCGCACGGCCGTCGGCTATACGCTGGCCATGACGGCGATCACCGGGGCGCTGTTCGGCTTCATAAACTCGTCCCAGCAGATCTTCGCCGACGTGTTCGACGCCGAGGCGGCCTTTCCGGCCGTCTTCGCCCTGATCGCGGGCGGCATCGCCGTGGCCTCGCTGGTCAACGCCCGGCTGGTGGTCAGGCTGGGATCGCGCAGGATTTCGCACACCGCCCTGATCGGCTTCACCGCCATCTCCGCCGTCCACGCCGTCGTGGCGATCAGCGGCCATGAATCGATCTGGACCTTCGCGGTGCTGCAGACCCTGACCATGTTCTGTTTCGGGCTGATCGCCGGCAACTTCGGCGCCATGGCCATGGAGACGATGGGCCATATCGCCGGCACCGCCGCCTCGATCCAGGGCTTCGTCTCCACCATCGCCGGCTCCCTCTTGGGCTTTGCGGTGGGCCAGCAGTTCAACGGCACCACGGTTCCGATGGCGGCGGGCTTCACCCTGTTCGGCCTGGCCGCCCTGGGGTGGGTCCTGTTCGCCGAGCGCGGGCGGTTGTTCCGGGCGCACCATTCGGCGCCGGCCTGATCGGGCATGGCCCAGACTTGATCTTTTCGGCGTTTCCGCGCGTTGTCCGGCCAATCGTTACGGTCAGCCCAGGAAAATCCCGATGAAGCGCAAAGCGCTCGGCCTCGTCTCCGCCCTCGCCCTCGCCGCCGCCCTGGGGGTCAGCGCCTGCTCCACCACGTCGGGCGGCGCGTCCCTGGCCCCGCCCGCCATCGCCCCGGCGCCGGGCCCGGAAGCGGTCGACAGTCACACCTACGCCCGGCCTGAGATCGCCCGCGTCGTCGATGTGGCGCTGGACCTGACCGCCGACTTCCAGGCCAAGACCCTGGCGGGCACGGCGACCCTGGACATCCTGGCCATCCCCGGCGCCAACGAGGTGATCCTGGATATCCGCAACCTGGACATCCAGGACGTGCGCGACGCGGCGGGACAGCCGCTGCGCTTCGTGGTCGGCGAGAACGACGCCATCAGGGGCCAGCCCCTGACCGTCTATTTCCCGGCCTTCACCGCCAATGAACGCCGCAAGATCACGATCCGCTATTCGACCCGGCCCGACGCCGCGGCGCTGCAATGGCTCAGCCCGGCCCAGACGGCCGGCGGCCAGAAGCCCTATTTGTTCAGCCAGGGCCAGGCGATCCTGACCCGCACCTGGGTCCCGACCCAGGACAGCCCCGGCATCCGCCAGACCTATTCCGCCCGCATCACCGCGCCCGCCGACCTGACCGTGGTCATGAGCGCGGATCACCTGACGCCCAATGGCGAACCGGCCGGAAACGGCATGAAGACCTGGCGCTTCCGGATGGACAATCCGATCCCGCCCTATCTGATCGCGCTGGGCGTCGGCGACATCGCCTTTGCGCCGTTCGACGGCCGCACCGGGGTCTGGACCGAGCCCAGCCGCCTGCGCGCCGCCCAGTGGGAGCTGGAGCCGACCGCCCAGATGGTGACGGCGGCCGAGAAGCTGTATGGCCCCTATCGCTGGGGCCGCTACGACCTGCTGGTCCTGCCACCCTCCTTCCCGTTCGGCGGGATGGAGAACCCCAAGCTGACCTTCGCAACCCCGACCATCATCGCCGGCGACCGGTCGCTGGTGTCGTTGGTGGCGCACGAACTGGCGCACTCCTGGTCAGGCAATCTGGTGACCAACGCGACCTGGAACGACTTCTGGCTGAACGAAGGCTTCACCGTCTATTTCGAGAACCGGATCATGGAGTCCGTCTACGGTCACGACCGGGCCATGCAGGAGCAGGTTCTGGGCTGGGACAGCCTGCAGGACACGCTGAAGTCGCTGCCGGCGGCGGACACCCGCCTGCATCTGGACCTGAAGGGCCGCGATCCCGACGACGGCATGAACGACATCGCCTATGAGAAGGGCGCCCTGTTCCTGCGGACCATCGAGCTCACCGTCGGGCGGGATCGGTTCGACGCCTGGCTGCGCGGCTACTTCGACCGCAACGCCTATCGCCCGATGACCACGGCCATGTTCCTGCAGGACATCCGCGACAATCTGATCAAGGGCGACCCTGCGCTGGAAAGCCAACTGCAGATGGACGCCTGGGTCTATCAGCCCGGCCTGCCGTCCAACGCCGTCGCGCCGGTGTCCCACGCCTTCGAGCCGGTGGATGCGGCCGCCGTCGCCTTCTTCAAGAACAAGGGAGCGGCCTCGGCCATTCCGTGGACGGACTGGAACACCCAGCAGCGCCAGCGCTTCCTGGGCTGGCGTCCCGACGGCCTGCGAACCGGCGCTGACTGGCTGACTAATGCACAGCTGGCCGATCTTGAGCGGACGCTGAACCTGTCGAACGAGGGCAATGCCGAACTGACCTTCGCCTGGCTGCAGATCGCCCTGGCCCATCGCTATCAGCCGTCGGTCGCCACGGCCGAGACGTTCCTGACCAGCCAGGGCCGCCGCAAGTTCGTCCTGCCGCTGTTCCAGACCCTGTGGAACGAAGGCGACTGGGGCCGCCCGATCGCCCGCCGCATCTACGCCGAGGCCCGTCCGCTGTATCACCCGGTCACCAGCGGCTCTGTCGACCAGCTGGTCGGTCGTCCGTAAGCCTAGAGGTCCACGACCGCCACGCCGGTTTCCTCCGCCAGCCGTTCCGCCAGGACGGCGCGGTGGCAGCCGGCGTGGTCGGCCTCGAAGCACAGCAGGGCGACGGGTTTGTCGGCCGCCAGCGCCTTCAGCCGCTCGTACTCGATCTGGGCCTGCGGCTCGGCGAGGTGACCGGCGAAGATGGCGCGCATCTCGTCGACACGGCCCTTGCGCGCCGCATCTCGTCCGGCCTTGGGCGTGCCCAGGCCGCGCAGGTGGAGGTAGTCGATCCCTTCGGCCTTCAGGCTTTCGCCCAGGATCGTCTTGGAAAAACCGGCGCGGCGCGAGGCGGCGACGGCGCGGACATCGATCAGGGTCTGGACCCCGGCCGCTTTCAGCCGCGCGATCACCTCCGCCTGGGTCGCGCCCTCGTAACCAATGGTGAAAAGCTTCATCGGCCTCAGATGGGCGGCCGCCGGTAGAACGCCAGCGTGGCCGTGAAGGCCCGCGTTGCGGTGCGGCGCCCTATCGTCTATCCCGCCGACACGGATTTCGACAGGAGCTTTTCCCATGGCTGACCTCGCCCCCGGCGTCGTGACTCTCTTCGGAGGGTCGGGCTTCATCGGGTCGCAGGCGGTGCGCGCCCTGGCGCGGCGCGGCTGGCGCATCCGCATCGCCGTGCGCAACCCGGTCCTGGCCATCGAGATCCAGCCGCTGGGCGATCCCGGCCAGATTCAGTTCATGCGCTGCGACGTCACCAACCCGGCGGAGGTGGCCGCCGCCGTGCGCGGCGCGGACGCCGTGGTCAATCTGGTCGGCGTCCTGCATGACGCGGGCGGCAAGCGCGGCTTCGACGCCGTCCACACCCAGGCGGCCAAGACCATCGCCGAGGCGGCCAAGGCGGCGGGCGTTCAGCGTCTGGTCCAGATGTCGGCCATCGGCGCCGACGCCGCCAGCCCCTCGGCCTATGGCCGCACCAAGGCCCAGGCCGAGCAGGCGGTGCGCGCCGTTTATCCCGATGCGGTGATCCTGCGTCCGTCGCTGGTGTTCGGCGCCGGCGACGGCTTCCTGAACCGCTTTGCGTCCATGGCGACGATGTCGCCCTTCCTGCCGTTGATCGGCGGCGGCGACACCCGGTTCCAGCCGGTCTATGTCGGCGATGTCGCCGAGGCGATCGCGCGCGGCGTGACCCGCGCGGACGCCGCCGGCCGCACCTATGAACTGGGCGGGCCGAGCGTCTTCACCTTCCGCGAGGTGTTGGAGCTGGTGCGGCGCGAGACGGGCCGTGACCGGATGCTGGTCTCTTTGCCCTTCGCGGTCGCCAAACCTCTGGGTTCGCTGCTGCAGCTGAGCCGGTTCGTCGGCGTCACGCCGCCGCTGACGCGCGATCAGGTGCTGATGCTGGAGCGCGACAATGTCGTGGCGCCCGAGGCTCTGGGGCTGGCGGCGCTGGGCGTGGATCACGCCACCGGCATGGCGGCCATCGCCCCCTCCTATCTGTGGCGCTACCGCGTCGGCGGCCAGTTCGCCGAAGCCCCGGCGCACTGAGCGGACTGCGGATCAATCCCCATCCGATGGGGCCGCAGGCCGCGTTTCGCCGCCTGCGGGACTTCGCGTGCGGGAACAAAGAGTGCACAGCTTAAGGATGCCGGCCACGCAGCCCCAATTCTTCCCGATGCAGACGCCTGACCTGAACGACGCGCGGGCCCTGCTGTCGCGCGTCTGGGGTCACGCCGATTTCCGGGGGCTGCAGGGTCAGGTGGTCGAACAGATCCTGTCCGGCGGCGATGTGCTGGCCGTCCTGCCGACCGGCGGCGGAAAGAGCGTCTGTTATCAGATCCCCGCCATACTGCGGCCCGGCCTGGGGCTGGTGGTCTCGCCCCTGATCGCCCTGATGACCGATCAGGTCGAGGCGCTGAAACAGCAGGGCGTGGCGGCGGCCCGGCTGGATTCGGGGGTGTCGCTGGACGAGCGTTCGGCCATTTGGGCGGCCGCGCGGTCCGGTGAACTGGACCTGCTGTACGTCTCGCCGGAAGGTCTGGCGGCGGGGGCCATGATGGATCGCCTGGCCGAACTGCCGCTGAGCCTGATCGCCATCGACGAAGCCCACTGCGTGTCTCAGTGGGGCCACGACTTCCGCCCCGACTATCGCAATCTGGGCCTGCTGGCCGAGCGGTTCCCGAACACGCCCCGCATCGCGGTGACGGCGACCGCCGACGCCCGCACCCGCGACGACATCCTTCGCTCGCTGCGGCTGGAGGAGGCGCAGGTCTTCGTCGACAGTTTCGCGCGTCCGAACCTGCAGCTTTCGGCCGAACGCAAGGAGAGCGCGTCGCGCGCCAAGACCGATGCGCGGGTCATCGAACTTGTACGCGAGCGGCGCGGCAAGTCGGGCGTGGTCTATTGCGGCAGCCGCGACGGCTGCGACCGCGTGGCCCAGGCGCTGCGTGACGCCGGAACCAAGGCCATCGCCTATCACGCCGGCATGGAAACGCGCGAACGCGACAGGCGGCTGGAGCGGTTTTTAGCCGAGGAGGGCGCCGTTATGGTCGCCACCATCGCCTTCGGCATGGGGGTGGACAAGGCCGACGTCCGCTTCGTCATCCACGCCGATCCGCCCGGTTCGCTGGAGGCCTATTGGCAGGAGATCGGGCGGGGCGGGCGCGACGGCGAACCGGCCGAGGGCATCACCCTGTATGGCCCGTCCGACATCGCCTGGTCGCTGCGTCGGCTGGACAGCCGCCCGATGGCGGAAGAGGTCAAACAGGTTCAGGTGCGCAAGACCCGCCAGCTGTTCGCCATGCTGGACGGCGCCGTCTGTCGGGCCCAGGCCGTGCGGCGATACTTCGGCGAGCATGACGCCCAGCCCTGCGGCGTCTGCGACATCTGCGGCGACCCGCCCCAGCTTTATGACGCGACCGTCCCGGCCCAGAAGGCCCTGGCGGCGGTGCAGCGGCTGGGCGGTCGGTTCGGGCGCAACCGGGTGGTCGATCACCTGACCGCCCGCACCAAGGACGTGCAGCCCTGGGAGCAGCAGCTGTCCACCTGGGGCATCGGGCGCGACATCTCCCTGACCTCATGGCGCGAGATCGTCGACCATCTGCTGTTCGAAGGTCTGCTGGCCGAGGATCCCAATGATGGCAAGCCTCTGGTCGGGCTGGGCGATCCCGAGGCGGTGCGCGCCGTCTATCGGGGCGAACGTCAGATCGAGGTGCGTCGCGCGCCGTTGAGAGCCGATACGGCGCCGCGCCGTCGCGACCGTTCCGGCGAGGGGCGCAATGCGGCGCTGGAGACGATGGACGCCGACGTGCGCGCCCGGTTCGAGGCCCTGCGCGCCTGGCGCCGCGACCGCGCCTCGGAGCAGCATGTCCCGCCCTATGTCATCTTCCAGGACAAGACCCTGCTGGAGATCGCTTATGCAGAGCCGGGCGACCTGAACAGTCTGGGCGCCATTTCCGGCGTCGGCCAGTCGAAACTGGACCGCTACGGCAAGGGCGTGCTGCAGGCGCTGAACGCTCTGTAGCGACAGTCTCTCGTCGTCGTTCCGTGGGCGGAATCACGACTGTCGTGGTCGGGTCAGACGGCCGGTTTCGGCGGGGCGGTGATGACTTCGACGTTGTCGTTCAGCAGATAGGATAGTTCCGACAGGGCGACCGCGCGGTCCGCCGGGGTGGCGGCGGCCTGCACCGCCAGAACCTTGCGGGGCATGTCCTCGGAAATGCCGCGCAGGATGCATTTCAGGTCGCCGTCGGTGCCGCGCTCCTTGAGGATCAGGTGGCCCTGCATATCCAGCGCAGCCAGTTGGTCCGTTTGCGCTTTGAAGCCGGTGAAGGCCTGGCTGGTGAAGAAGGCGGCGTCGTCGGCGGACTTGGCGGCGGCCCAGCCGTCCACCACGGCCTTCAGGCTGGTCGAGCGCGAGATGATGTCGGCGAACAGCGGCTCGCCCGCCACAGAGATCGGCGCGCCGGGAACCGCCGCCGGCTGTTCGGCGGCCAGGGCGACGGCAGGATTGGACATCGCCAGGGCGATCGTGAGAGCAAGGCCGCAGGACATTGAGGTGACTTCCTGTTTCAGCGTCCGCTGGGACGTTGAACCTGAATACGCCCCAGCCGTAAACGAGTGTTTACCCTGTCATTCCCGATGGAGACGACGATGACCCGCGACGCCGCCTGGACCGCCTTCGACCAAGCCGCCGCCGAGGCCGCCTCTGCGCGGATCGTGGATCAGTTCGCCGCCGATCCCGACCGGTTGGGGCGGATGTCGGTCGAGGCGGCGGGGCTTTATGTCGATCTGTCCAAGCAGAGCTGGACCCGCGCGGCGTTCGAAGCCTGTCTGGACCTGGCGCGCGCCAGCGACGTCGAGGGGCGGCGCGCGGCCCTGTTCGCCGGAGAGGCCGTCAACCTGACCGAGGGGCGGGCCGTGCTTCACCCGGCGTTGCGCGCCGCGCCCGGCGCCGGCTTCAAGGCCCTGGGCGAGCCGGTCTCGGCCGAGGTGGATGCGGTGCGGGCGGACATGAGGGCCTATGCCGAGGCTGTGCGGTCGGGCGCCGAGGGGGGCGCGACGGGAAGAAGGTTCGAGGCCATCGTCCATGTCGGCATCGGCGGATCGGACCTGGGGCCGCGCGTGGTATGGGATGCGCTGCGTCCGCTGGACCCGGCCATCGACCTGCGGTTCGTGGCCAATATCGACCCGCGCGACATGGCCGAGGCCCTGACCGGCCTGGACCCCGAGACGACCCTGGTCGTGGTGGTGTCCAAGACCTTCACGACGCAAGAGACCCTGGCCAACGCCGAGGCGGCCAAGACCTGGCTGGCCGCTTCCCTGCCTTCTGAAGGCATGACGAAACACTTCATCGGGGTGACGGCGGCGCCGGATCGGGCGGCGGCCTTCGGCTGCGGCCGCACCTTCGCCTTCCGCGACTGGGTCGGAGGGCGCTATTCGCTGTGGTCGGCGGTCAGCCTGTCGTGCGCCATCGCCCTGGGCTGGGACGTGTTCGAACAGATGCTGGCCGGCGCCGCCGAGATGGACGATCATTTCGTCAAGGCGCCGCCGGAGCGGAACGCGCCGATCCTCCTGGCCCTGGCCCAGGTGTTCAACGTCGATGGGTTGAACCGCCCGGCGCGCACGGTCGCGCCCTATGCCCATGCGCTTCGCCGCCTGCCGTCCTTCCTGCAACAGCTGGAGATGGAATCGAACGGCAAGCGGGTGCACCGGGACGGAAGCCCCGTCACGCGCCAGACCTGCCCGGTGGTGTTCGGCGAACCCGGCACCAACGGTCAGCACGCCTTCTTCCAGCAGATCCATCAGGGGCCGGACGTCGTGCCGGCCGAGTTCGTGATCGTAGCCCGCACCCATGAGGACGCGCCGGAATCGCCGCTCTGGTCCAACGCCCTGGCGCAAGGGCAGGCCCTGATGCTGGGCAAGACGACCGAGGCGGCCAGGGCCGAAGGGCTGGCCCAGGGCTTGTCGGAGGAGGAGGCCGCGCGCCTGGCGCCCCACCGCACCTTCACCGGAAACCGCCCCTCGACGGCCATCGTCATGGACCGGCTGACGCCCGATACGCTGGGCGCCCTGCTGGCCCTCTATGAGCACAAGACCTTCGTCGAGGGCGTGATCTGGGACATCAACAGCTTCGACCAGTGGGGCGTCGAACTGGGCAAGGTGCTGGCCAAGGCCATCTTGAAGGACGTTGATGCGGGCGGTCCGTCCGCCGATCTGGACCCGTCCACGGCGGCCTTGATGACGCGTTTGATGGGCTGATGCGAAAAAGGCCCGACCGGGCGGTCGGGCCTTCAGCTCGATTTGACGATCGCTTACCAGCGACGGTCGTAGCGATAGTCGCGGCGGTCGTCCCGACGATAATCGCGACGGTCGTAACGCGAGTCGTAGCGGCGGCCGTCGTAGCGGTAGTCATAGCCCGAGCGGTTGCGGTCGATGCCGTGTTCACGCTCCCAGTGACCCTGGTTCCGGTAGCACTGGCCGCCGCGATAGTATTCGCAGCTGGAGCCTCGGTTCGAGGCCACAGCCCCCACCGCCGCGCCAGCCAGTGCGCCGCCCGCGATATAGTTGCCGTCGCCGTTGCCGTAGATGGCGCCGGCCAGGCCGCCCACCGCCGCGCCGATCAGGGCGTTGCGGCCGGTGTTGTCGCGATCCCGCGACTGGGCCGAGGCGGGAGCCGCCATCAGGGTCATGGCCACGACCGGGGCGGCGACGACGGCGGTGATCTTCAGCAGCTTGGACATTTTGGTCTCCTTTCGCTTGCCGATCTGCGTTCCGGGGCGGGAAGGCATCCAGCGTTGGATGGTTTGTACCGCTCCCAAATTGAACGACCCTGTAGGTCGGCATTCATTTTCGGTTCATTTGTCACAGACAATTCGCGCGACGAACGGGCGGCACCGCTTGACGGTCGCACCACCTCTGCCTAACTCCCGCTCGCGTTAGCACTCTCGCTGGTCGGCTGCCAAAACGGCGATGGCGAGAGCGCCGCAAACCGTTTCAGAACGCCCCGATCCGGGGGTTTTAAGGGAGAAGTCCGATGGCGTTCCGTCCGCTCGGCGACCGCGTGCTGGTCAAGCGCGTTGAAGAAGAATCCAAGACCAAGGGTGGGATCATCATCCCCGACACCGCCAAGGAAAAGCCGCAGGAAGGCGAAGTCGTCTCCGTCGGCCCCGGCGCCCGCGACGACAAGGGCGTGGTCAATGCTCTTGAGCTGAAGGCCGGCGACCGCATCCTGTTCGGCAAGTGGTCGGGCACGGAAGTGAAGATCGACGGCGAAGACCTGATCATCATGAAGGAATCCGACGTTCTGGGCGTGCTGTCCTAAGCACCCGCGTCGACGACCTTCTTCAATAAAATCTAGATAGGAGCAGCCCGCATGGCCGCTAAAATCGTACAGTTCAACACCGACGCCCGCGACAAGATGCTCAAGGGCGTCAACGTCCTGGCTAACGCCGTCAAGGTGACCCTGGGTCCCAAGGGCCGCAACGTCGTGATCCAGAAGTCCTTCGGCGCCCCGCGCTCGACCAAGGACGGCGTGTCGGTCGCCAAAGAGATCGAGCTGGAAGACGCCTTCGAGAACATGGGCGCCCAGATGATCCGCGAAGTCGCCTCGAAGACGAACGACAAGGCGGGCGACGGCACCACCACCGCAACCGTTCTGGCTCAAGCCATCGTGCAAGAGGGCCTGAAGGCCGTCGCCGCCGGCATGAACCCGATGGACCTGAAGCGCGGCATCGACAAGGCTGTCGGCCTGGTCCTGCAAGAGATCAAGGACAAGTCCAAGCCGGTCTCGAACAACTCGGAAATCGCGCAAGTCGGCACCATCTCGGCCAACGGCGATAGCGAAATCGGCGAGCTGATCGCCCAGGCCATGGCCAAGGTCGGCAACGAAGGCGTCATCACCGTCGAAGAAGCCAAGACCGCCGACACCACCGTCGACGTCGTCGAAGGCATGCAGTTCGACCGCGGCTACCTGTCGCCCTACTTCATCACCAACGCCGACAAGATGGAGGTTCAACTCGAAGAGCCGCTCATCCTGCTGTTCGAGAAGAAGCTGACCTCGCTGCAGGCCATGCTGCCGATCCTTGAAGCCGTGGTGCAGTCGGGCCGTCCGCTGCTGATCATCGCCGAGGACATCGAAGGCGAAGCCCTGGCGACCCTGGTCGTCAACAAGCTGCGCGGCGGCCTGCGCGTCGCCGCCGTCAAGGCTCCGGGCTTCGGCGACCGCCGCAAGGCCATGCTGGAAGACATCGCCATCCTGACGGGCGGCCAGGTCATCTCGGAAGACCTGGGCATCAAGCTGGAGAGCGTCACGCTCGACATGCTCGGCAAGGCCAAGAAGGTCTCGATCACCAAGGAAGACACCACCATCGTCGAAGGCGTTGGCGGCAAGGAAGAGATCGAAGCCCGCGTGGCCCAGATCAAGCGCCAGATCGAAGACACCACGTCCGACTACGACAAGGAAAAGCTGCAGGAACGTCTGGCCAAGCTGGCCGGCGGCGTCGCGGTTCTGCGCGTCGGCGGTTCGACCGAAGTCGAAGTCAAGGAAAAGAAGGATCGCGTCGACGACGCCCTGAACGCCACGCGCGCCGCGGCTGACGAAGGCATCGTTCCCGGCGGCGGCATCGCGCTGCTGAAGGCGTCGAAGATCCTGGCCGAGGTCAAGGGCGACAACGCCGACCAGAACGCCGGCATCGCCATCATCCGTCGCGCCCTGCAGGCTCCGATCCGTCAGATCTCGGAAAACGCGGGCGTCGAAGGTTCGATCGTCGTCGGCAAGGTGCTGGAGAACGATCAGGCGTCGTTCGGCTTCAACGCCCAGACCGAAGAATACGGCGACCTGGTGCAGATGGGCGTCATCGACCCGGCCAAGGTTGTCCGCACGGCTCTGCAAGACGCCGCTTCGGTCGCCGGCATTCTGATCACGACGGAAGCCGCTGTCGCCGACGCCCCCAAGAAGTCGGGCGGCGCTGCGGCTCCCGACATGGGCGGCATGGGCGGCATGGGCGGCATGGACTTCTAAGTCCGAGCTGACCACTGCTGAACTGCAGAAGGGCGGGGCCGCAAGGCTCCGCCCTTTTCTGTTTGCGCCCCTCTCTGTGAATGGGAGGGACACAACCATTGGATACATATTGTCACCCAGTGTGTCCCGGCCGCGCTTGCGGATTGGGGCGGCAATCGGGCAAGGCGTCTGGATATGGATCCGTCCCTGTCGAACGTCCTGTCTAGCGCCGAGGTGCAGGCCTTCGCCTCGGGCTTTCCGGTCATGGTGGTGCACCTGATCGTGACCCTGCTGCTGCTGGCGGCGGGGGCGTCGGTCTATGCGATGCTGACGCCGTGGAAGGAGGTGGCGCTGATCCGTCAGGGCAATACGGCGGCGGCCATCGCCTTTGCGGGCATATTGGTGGGCCTGGCCGTGCCGCTGGCGGTGTCGCTGGCGGTGTCGACCTCGGTGCGCGACATCGCCATCTGGGGCGTGGCGACGGTGGTGCTGCAGCTTCTGGCTTTCCGGGTCGTGGACCTGTTGCTGACCGGCCTGCCCGAACGGATCCGGCACGGAGAGATTTCGGCGGCGGTGGTGCTGCTGGGCGCCAAGCTGGCGACGGCGGTGATCCTGTCCGCCGCCCTGACCGGCTGATCGGCCGGCCGACGATCATGCAGTTTCCGCGCCTGCCGGACTGGGCCATCTACGGGGCGGTGGCGGCCGTCTTCCTGGCCGTGTCGCTGGGCCGGCGCGAGAACGCCGATGCCCCGCCCGCGCCCGCGGCGACGGACGTCGAGGAGGGACCGCTTCTGGGGCCGATCACGCCGTTCGACACGGCCGTGACCATCGAGGCGGGCGAGACGCCGTTCCAGCCGTCGTCCGGCACCGCCTTCTCCATCGCCGGGCGCGGACGCTGGATAACCGCGCGCCATGTGGTCGAGGGCTGTCGCAAGCCGGCGCTGGTGGTCGGGCCGGGGCGGGCGGTGGCGGCGGATGTGCGCCTGGCGCCGCGCGCGGACGTGGCGTTGCTGATCACCGACGGGGGACCGGCGGCCCTGCCCGTGGCGGTGCGCGATCCGCTGAGAAAGGGTCAGAGGGCCTTCCACCCCGGCTTTCCTCAGGGGCGGCCGGGCGAGGTGACGTCGCGCCTGCTGGGCCGCGAGACGCTGAAGGTGTTCGGGCGCGGCGCGCGCGAGGAGCCGGTGCTGGCCTGGGCCGAGGTGGGGCGCACCGATGGACTGGAGGGGACGCTGTCGGGCCTGTCGGGGGCGCCGGCGCTGGATTCCCAAGGGCGCGTCGTGGGGGTGACCATCGCCGAGGCGCCGCGTCGGGGCCGGATCTATACGACCGCGCCCGAAACCTTCGGTCGCGCCATCCGGGGCGAACAGACCCTGGCGGAGGCGGCGCGCGGACCGGCGGTGACGACCGAGGACTATGGTCAGGTGTCGAACGCCCTGCGGCGCGACCTGCGCGTGGCCCAGGTGGTTTGCCTGGCGGTATAGATGGTGAAATTGCACTCGGCGAAAACAGTGCAACGCCGTGCAATTCGGCCTTAGTCGTTGAGACTAAAGCTTAAAATGCCGGGTCGAAATTGCACCGTGCAATTCGGTCGCGTTTGAAAGGGAAAGTCGGTCTCGGAAAAAAACAGTCCAACGAGTCCAAGTCGGCGCATCGCGATGTCAAAGACCACGGGCCATCATAACCCCGTTTCGGACGGGGTATGGTCGAATGACGCTGCTGGCGGGCAAGCCTTTGAAAAGGCGAGGCGGCGGGGGGCGGATTGCGATGGTTGGCGAATAGACGGCGCCTCGCCCTCCCCGACAGGGGTAGGGGGCGAGTGAAGCGCGGTCGGGTGGGGAGGGCAGGTGGACGCCTCGCCGTCCTGTATTGCAACCGGGAAGGTGCGGCCTTGCCGGGCCGCCCCCGCCCGTTCGTTTTACGATCACCCTCCCCAAAGGGGGAGGGAGATCTGTTTGCTTCTGGCGCCCCTTACTTCAACGCGCCGGTGTTCAGGTTCAGGGCGCCGGCCTCGATGACTTCCAGGTTCGGGTGTTTGGCCCGCAGGGCGTCCAGGAATTTGGAGCCGTCGCCGACGATGACCAGGCTGGCGCGATTGGCCGGCAGGTGTTCGGCGAAGGCGGCCTGGACCTGATCCGGGGTGACGGCGCGAACCCGGCCGGCGTAGTCGGCCAGATCGCTCATCGGCAGGTCGTAGAGGGCCAGGTTGGCGACCAGGGTCCCCAGGCCGTCCACCGTCTCCAGCGAGCGGCCGAAGCCGCCGATCAGGGTGGCGCGGCGCGGGGCCAGGTCGGCCGGGGTCGGGGTCTCGGTTCCCAGCTTGGCGATTTCGGCCAGGATCAGGTCGGCGACCTCGTCGGCGGTCTCGTTCTTGGTCTGGGTCGAGGCGGTGAAGACGCCCGCATCGGCCCGCGCGCCCAGCGACGAGGAGGCGCCGTAGGACAGGCCGCGCTTGATGCGGATTTCCTGGTTCAGCCGCGACGAGAAGCCGCCGCCCAGCAGGCTGTTGCCCAGGGTCAGGGGGAAGAAGTCCGCATCGGTGCGGGCGACGCCGCGAACGGCGGCGACCACGGCGGCCTGGCCGGCGCCGGGCTGATCCACCACGACGATGCGCGGCGCAAGCGGCTGGCCGGCCGGATCGGCGGCGGCGGCCGGGGCGGCCCCGCTGGGGCGCCAGTCGCCGAACGCCTGCTGGGCCAGGGCGCGGGCGGCGTCAGGCGTGATGTCGCCCGAGAAGACCAGGGTCGCGTCCGACGGGCGATAGCGAGCCGCGTGGAAGGCGGCGACGTCGGCGGGCGTGATGGTCGGCACCGTCTGGGGCGTGCCCGATCCCGGCGCCCCATAGGGGGCGTCGCCATAGATGACGCGGCCCACGGTCATGCCGGCGATGGCGGCCGGCTGGCTGAGGGCGACGCGCAGGCCGTCCAGCGTCTGGGCCTGCTGGCGCTCCAGCTCTTCGCCGGCGAAGGCGGGGTTCTTCACCAGGTCGGCCATAAGGGCGACGGTCGCGGGGAAGGCGTTCGACGGCGCATTGGCGTAGACGTTCGAGAAGTCCACGCCGGCCGAGGCGCCGACAGCCGCGCCCAGCTGTTCGATCTGGGTGGCGATCTGGGGCGCCGTCTTGGTCTTGGTGCCCTGGGTCAGCAGGGAGGCGGTCAGGGCGGCGACCCCGGCCTTGCCCGCCGGGTCGTCGGACGACCCGGCCTTGAAGCCGAGGCGGGCCGAGACCAGCGGCAGGCCGTCGGTCGGGGCGACCAGGACGCGCAGGCCGTTGGACAGGCGGAAGTCGGCCACGGCCGGGGTGGTGGGCGCAACCTCGGGTCCCGGCTGGGGCAGGCGGGCGCGCTCGGCCTCGGGCAGCAGGACGGCGGGCTCGCCGGCGGGGGCCAGGTCGGCGACCTTGACCGGCGCATCCACGTTCATCTTCTGGACCGAGGCCGGGTTCTTGTCGTCGGCGGCCAGGAAGGTGATCGTCGACTGGCGTTGCGGCGTCAGATATTTGCGGGCGACGCGCTGGATGTCGGCGGCGGTGACGGCCTGGATCTGGGCCACCTCCTGGTCGGCGGCCTCGGCCGATCCGGTGTTGATCAGCGAGAAGCCCAGCGCTGTGGCGCGGTCGTCCACCGTTTCGCGGCTGCGCAGGGTGTTGGCGACGATCTCGTTCTTGGCCTCGGCCAGCTCCTCGGCGGTGACGGGGGCGTCCCGCAGCTTGGCGATTTCTTCGTTCAGGGCGGCGACGCCTTCCTCGGCCGTGTGGCCCTGGGCCATGATCGCCAGGGCCGACAGATTGCCGGCTTGCTGGGCGAAGTCGGGGGTGGAGCCGATCTGGGCCGCGATCTGCTTGTCATAGACCAGCGAGCGATAAAGACGGCTGGATTCGCCGGTCGAGAGCACGCCGTCCAGAACGGTCAGGGCCGCGCGGTCGGCGTCGGCGTATTTGACGGTCGGCCAGGCGATGACGGCGGCCGGCAGCGGCACGTTCGGCGCATAATAGGTCACGTTGCGCGGCGCGGTTGGCTCGGGCTCGACCACATGGTTGGCCGGGATCGGCGTGGTCGGGTTCTTCAGCGGGGTGAAATACTGGTCGACCCAGCGGTCCAGCTGGGCCTGGTCGAAGTTGCCCGCCACGATCAGATAGGCGTTGTCCGGCCGATAATAGGTGGCGTGGAAGCGGCGAACGTCGTCCAGCGACGAGGCCTCCAGCTCCTCGATCGAGCCTATGCCGGGACGGCGATAGGGGCTGTCCTGATAGATGGTCTCCGGCACGAACAGGCCGAACAGCCGGCCATAGGGATTGGCCAGGATGCGCTGGCGATATTCCTCCTTCACCACGTCGCGCTCGGCGACGAAGGTTGGTTCGTCCACGACCAGCGAGCCCATGCGCTCGGCCTCGGCGAATAGCATCCGCTCCAGATGGTTGGCGGGCACGGTCTCGAAATAGGCGGTGGTGTCGTCGGCGGTGAAGGCGTTGTTGGAGCCGCCCACGTCCTCGGTCAGCCGGTCGAAGGTCTCGGGCGGCAGGTTCTTGGTGGACTTGAACATCAGGTGTTCGAACAGGTGAGCGAAGCCCGAACGGCCAGCCGGATCGTCCTTGGAGCCGACCTTGTACCAGACCTGGACCGTCACGTTGGAGGTGTCGGCGTCGCGCGCCGTATAGACCTCTAGCCCATTGGGCAGCACGCGCTTGGTGAAGCCCAGCGGGGGCACGGTCACGCCCTGCGGCGCCTGCATCGTCGCTGGGGCGAGGGCGGGGGCGGTCTCGGCCAAGGCGGGGGCTGCGAGGCCGAGAAGGAGGGCCGAGGCGGCGGCCCCGGCTTTGAGCGTGGCGGTCAGGCGGAATTTCATGGGGGGCTCCGAAGCCCGGAACGCCGGGCGCGCCGACCCTACCAGCGATTGGCCGTCTTGCACCTTACTGAGATGTAATGAAGCAGCCTGCCCGATCAGTCGGGGAAGACCCGCACGCCGATCTCGCCGGCGGGGGTCAGCCAGGCGTGCTTCATGCCCTGGCTGTTGAAGGGGGCGGCGATGTTTCCAGCGGCGTCCAGGGCGATCATGCCGCCGTCGCCGCCCATGCCGCCGATCTGGTCGATCACGGCCTGGGTCGCGTCGGCCAGGGTCTGGCCGGCGGCGACGCGCCAGGCCGCCTGGGCGGCGGCGGCGACGCGGATGAAATACTCGCCCTGGCCCGTGCAGGAGGCGGCGGCCCGGTCGTCAGCCCAGGTTCCGGCGGCGGGGATCGGCGTGTCGCCCACGCGGCCCGGCATCTTCCCGAAGACGCCAGCGGTGGAGGTGGCGGCGGCGAGACGGCCCTGGCTGTCCAGCACGCAGGCGCCGACCGTGCCGTGGCTGAGGGTTCCGGGCGGATGATTGTCCTCGCCCTTGCCGGCGCCGGTGAACCAGCCGGCCTCGTCGGCGATCATCTCCAGCCCCTGCTCGTGGGCGAACAGGGCCGCCCCTTCGCCCGCCAGCATGACGTGAGGGGTCTTGTCCATCACCGCGCGGGCGGCGACGACCGGGTTGCGGAAGCCCTGAAGCGCGGCGACCGATCCGGCGCGGCGCGTCGATCCGTCCATGATGCTGGCGTCCAGCTCATAGGCCCCGGCCAGGTTGGGCGAGGCGCCCTTGCCGGCGACATAGAGGCCCGAATCCTCCAGCATGACCACGGCGGCCGTGGCGACGTCCAGGGCGCTGTCGCCCGCGTCCAGCCGGACCTTCATGGCCTCGACCACTTCGCGCATATGCACGACCTCGGCGTCGTAGTTGCGTTCGCGCCGGGCGCCGGCGCCGCCGTGGAGGATGAGGGCGGTCATGGGGGCTTTCTGATCCTGCTTTCGTCGCCTCTTTCAATCGGGCGTGGCGCTGTTTAGCGTCGCGATGAAGGCCGCGCCATGTCGGCCAAGGAGGAAAGATGCGCGCTGTTCTGTCCAAGACGCCTGGCGGTCCCGAAACCCTGGTCGTGGAGGAGGTGCTGGATCCCACGCCCAAGCCCGGCGAGGTCGTCATCGAGGTCAAGGCGGTGGGGATCAACTTCCCGGACACCCTGATCATCGCGGACAAATACCAGTTCCGGCCCGAACGCCCCTTCTCGCCGGGCGGCGAGGTGGCGGGCGTGATCGAGGCGGTGGGCGAGGGCGTCAAGGGCGTGCGCAAGGGCGACCGCGTCATCGCCGTGCCGGGCTGGGGCGGCCTGGTCGAACGGCTGGCGGTGCGGGCCGGGACGGTCGTCCCCATCCCCGAGGCCATGAGCTTCGAAGAGGCGGCGGCCCTGATCATGACCTATGGCACCAGCTATTACGCGCTGAAGGACCGGGCGCAGCTGAAGGCCGGCGAGACGCTTCTGGTGCTGGGCGCGGCCGGGGGCGTGGGCGCCGCCGCCGTGGAACTGGGCAAGGCGATGGGCGCGCGGGTTGTCGCGGCGGCCTCGACCAACGACAAGGTGCAGTTCGCCCTGGACCTGGGGGCCGACAACGGCCTGATCTATCCGTCGGGACCGATGGACAAGGCGGCGCAGAAGGAGTTGTCGGGCGAGTTCAAGCTGGCCGCCGGCCGCGACGGGGCCGACGTGGTCTATGACGCGGTGGGGGGCGACTACGCCGATCCGGCGCTCAGGGCCATGGACTGGAACGGGCGCTATCTGGTGGTCGGCTTCCCGGCGGGCATTCCGTCCCTGCCGCTGAACCTGACGCTGCTGAAGTCAGTGTCGGTGATCGGGGTCTTCTGGGGCGCGGCCGTCGCGCGCGATCCCAAGGGCCACGCCGCCAACATGGCCGAACTGATGCAGATGTACGCCGATGGCAAGATCAAGCCGCACGTGTCCAAGACCTATCCGCTGGAAAAGGCCGGCGAGGCGATCCAGGCGCTCGGCGACCGCAAGGCCATGGGCAAGATCGTGGTGACGGTGGAGAGCTGACAGGCGACTTCCACCCGTTGTCGCCATCCCGGTATGGATGCTGGCCACAAGGGCGAGGATGACCGCCGGCGTTTCAGACCGCCTATTTCGCCTTCAACCGCTGCAGGGCGTCTTCGGCCTGGTCGCGGTGGCGGCGTTTGATGTTGGCGCCCAGGGTGGCGATGATGGCGGCGATCACCGCAGCGTCGTCCGTATAGCCGATGCCGGCGAAGACATCGGGAATGGCGTCGATGGGCATGACGAAATAGGCCAGGCCGGCGAAGATCATGCCCTTGGCGGGCAGGGGGGTCTCGGGATCGCGCGCCGCATACCAGGCGGCCAGGGCCTGGTCCGCGAAGGGGATGCGGGCGGCCGTGCGCCGGATCTTGGGCCAGAAGCCGCGCGTCACACGCATTTCGTTGACCTTCACGACGGACGGGACCAGCGCCTTGTTCGGGTCGATGGCGTCGGCGGGATCGGCGGGTTTGGCTTTGGCGGTCATGGCCGCTAAATCCTCAAACGAAACTCAGGTTCAACCTAATATAGGAACGATCAGGATGAAACTCGACAGCAGCATCGCCGCGGTGGTCACGGGCGGGGCCTCTGGACTTGGCGAGGGCACGGCCCGCGCCATCGCCGCCACCGGCGCCAAGGTCGCCCTGTTCGACCTGAACGAAGAGCGTGGCGAGGAGGTCGCCAAGGAAATCGGCGGCGTCTTCTGCAAGGTGGACGTGACCGACGACGCCTCGGTCGCGGCCGCCTTCGAAAAGGCGCGCGCCGCCCACGGCCAGGAGCGTCTGACCGTCAACTGCGCCGGCATCGCCACCGGCCAGAAGACCGTGTCGCGCAAGAAGGACACCGGCGAGATCCGCGCTCACGACATGGCGGCGTTCGAGCGCACGGTTCGCGTCAATCTGTTCGGCACCTTCCGCGTCCTGTCGCAGTCGGCGGCGGGCATGGTCACGCTGGAGCCGATGACGGACGGGGAGCGCGGCCTGATCGTCAACACCGCCTCGGTGGCGGCTCAGGACGGCCAGATCGGCCAGGCGGCCTATTCGGCGTCCAAGGGCGGGGTGTACGCCATGACCCTGCCGGTCGCGCGCGACCTGGCCCAGGAAGGGGTGCGCTGCAACACCATCCTGCCCGGCATCATGTGGACGCCGATGATGGCTGGCATGGACCAGAAGGTTCAGGACAGCCTGGCCGCCGCCATCCCCTTCCCCAGCCGCCTGGGCACGCCGGCCGACTATGCGTCTCTGGTGCTGGAGCTGGCCCGCAACGTCTATATCAACGGCGAATGCATCCGCCTGGACGGGGCCATCCGACTGGCGCCGCGCTGAGGCGCAGGGGGCGAGCGCAGGGGCTGGTCGTTTTTTGCAAATTCACTCTTGCAGGACCGATCAACCCTCCGCTATACGCCCCCTCCTCGACGGGGCGCACACGTAGCGCCTTACGGATTGCGGGCGTAGCTCAGGGGTAGAGCACAACCTTGCCAAGGTTGGGGTCGAGAGTTCGAATCTCTTCGCCCGCTCCAGTCGAGATTGCCAAGGCAATCAATAGGTTATGGCAGGGCGATCCCAACGGGATCGCCCACCCTATTTTTTACGCCGCTACCACACCGCTACCAAAAATCTTTTGCTGGCGAGCGCTCGCCTGTCCATTGGCATGGCGCATTGCGGTGAAGGCCCCTGAAATCTGCTGAAAACACCGAACTAATTTTTGCGGAGATCGACCCGCGAGCAGGTCACGGGAAAATAGTGCCTTGGAATGTTGTTGCCCGCAGCTTCTTGCCTCGTATCCGTCAACCGCCGCCTTTGACTCTCTGAAGGATCCCGCGGGGTTTGGCGACGGTCAGGGTGTCGCGGTCTCGGCGCGGTCCCGAGCGATTGCTGTTCACCGTCCTGTAGTGACCTTAATAGGACCGGCCCGGTCTATCGCTCGTCCGCACGTCGGACTTCGCGGACGTCTGGCCGGCGTCGGCCGCCTGTCTGACCAAGGACCTGTGATGACCTTCACCCGCCTGCGCTCGCTGCCGGACCCGGATCATCTGCCGGCTCTGGACGCGGCCTATCTGTCCGCCGATCCCGCCCGTGGACTGGGCCCGACCGAGCCGGCGCCGCGTATCCTTCTCCTGTACGGATCGCTGCGCGAGCGGTCGTATTCGCGGTTCTGCGTCGAGGAAGCGGCCCGCCTGCTGCAGCAAATGGGATGCGAGACCCGCATCTTCGACCCCACCGACCTGCCCCTGCCGGGCGCGCCCGGCGACGACGACCACCCGGCGGTGCGCGAGTTGCGCGAACACGCCTTGTGGTCGGAGGGCATGGTCTGGTGCAGCCCGGAGCGGCACGGCCAGGTCTCCGGACTGATGAAGCTGCAGATCGATCACCTGCCGTTGAGCCTGGGCGGCATGCGCCCGACCCAGGGCCGGACGCTCGCCGTCATGCAGGTGTCGGGCGGGTCCCAGAGCTTCAACGCCGTCAACACTCTGCGCCTTCTGGGCCGCTGGATGCGGATGGTCACCATCCCCAACCAGTCGAGCGTGGCCAAGGCCTTCCAGGAATTCGACGAGGCCGGCCGGATGAAACCCTCGGCCTACTATGAGCGGATTGTCGATGTGATGGAGGAACTGGTGCGCTTCACCATCCTGGTCCGGCCCCACGCCGTTCAGCTCGTGGACCGCTATTCGGAGCGCAAGGCGGCCGGAGTTTTGGTGGATGCCGCGTCCGACCTCTCGGCCATTGCTATCGCACGCCAGGCCTGAGGCTGCGTTTTTGGCGGTAACGCGCCAGAACTGGCTAATTGCGATCCTCCCTGTCGAGGCAGGGTCTTCAGTGGAGCCGCACGGCGCAGAGCCTCGCCGGCGCCATGGGGAGGCGCTTATCCTCGATCGACCAGAGAATAGCTTGTGCTGCGTCCCCCGCCGTCATCCTTCACGAGGATGCCCCGGTCCACCAGATCTTTGATGTCGCGCAAGGCCGTGTCGGGCGAGGACTTCGTCAGCGCCGCCCATTTGGTCGAGGTGAGCTTGCCTTCGAAGCCGTCGAGCAGCCGGTTGATGACCGTGCTCTGGCGCTCGCTCAACGTCTGACCTGCGAGCGCCTCCCAGAAGCGCGCCTTGCGCATCACATGGGTCAGGGTGGTTTCCGCGCCGTCGAATGCGCGATCGAGGCAGCCGAGGAACCAGTCCAGCCAGAGGGTCACGTCCAGCGCGCCTTTCTGGGTCGTCTCCAGGGTCGCGTAGTAGTCCTTGCGCTCCAGCCGGATCTGGGCGGACATGCTGTAGAACCGCTGGGCGCTTTTCTCGGAACGGGCGAGCGCCATGTCGGCGATCGCCCGGGCGATCCGGCCGTTCCCGTCGTCGAACGGGTGGATGGTCACGAACCACAGGTGGGCGATCGCGGCCTTGAGGACCGGATCCGTCCGCGGCTCGTCAGTGAACCAGTCGAGGAACGCGCGCATCTCGTCCTGCAGACGGGCGGCGGGCGGCGCTTCATAGTGCACGCGCTCTCGTCCGAAGGGGCCCGAGACGACCTGCATCGGGCCGGAGCTCTCGTTGCGCCAGGCGCCGACGACGATCTTCGTCATGCCGCTGCGTCCGGTCGGAAACAGGGCGGCGTGCCAGCCGAACAGCCGTTCCTCGGTGAGCGGAGACGCAAAGTTCTGGGTCGCGTCGAGCATCATTTCGACGACGCCTTCGACGTTGCGATCCGCGGGGGCGAGGGCCCCGATATCCATGCCGAGGCGGCGGGCGATGGAGGATCGCACCTGATCCTTGTCGAGCAGCTCGCCTTCGATTTCGCTGGATTTCAGGACATCTTCGGTAAGGGTCTCGAGGACGGCTTCAGCGCGGAGGTCGAAGCCGAGCGTGTGCATCCGGCCAAGCAGAAGGCCTTGGCGATGACGGACGGCTGGGAGGCGATCGGCAAGCGCGTCAGCGCGCCATTCCAGACGCGGCCAGCCTTCGATCTCATGGATGTATTGCGCCATTCCCCGCACTCCTTGCGGGGAATATGGGCGTTATGCGCCGCAGGAGCAAGGCTGTTCTCCGCGTGAAGTGCGGAGAATAGGACGCCTAATCTCCGCACCAAGGGAGGCCTCGCACACTATAGGCGGCCCCCGCACCCTGGGTATCCGCGGACTGCGCGGCTATCGGCGCCCAAGGAGCTCCGAAACCCGCGGGCCGCAGTTGGGCCTCAGGCGGAGACGCCCGCTCAAGAGGCTGGGCGCGCGCCCTTCGGCGCCGCATGCCGGGAGAAGCCGACCACGAGGATAGCAATCGTCAGAAGCTGAACGGCGACGCCCTCGACCGTCGGATAAAGACCGAGGATCTCGATGCGGGGGATCCACTCCAGCGGATGGACATCGAGCCAGCCCGCCTCCTGCAGCGCAGCCACGCCCTTGCCGACGAGGACGACCGACAGGATGGCCATGAGGATCGAGCTCAGCGAGAAGAACCGGCCGATCGGGAGGCGCATGCTGTAGGCCAGCAAGGCCCAGGCCACCACGGCCAGGATGGCCACCGCCGTCAGGGCGCCGGCCAGCATGCCGAGATGGCCGCCCTGGCTCCAGATCGCCGCATAGAAGAGGATGGTCTCGAACACCTCGCGATAGACGACGATGAAGGCCAGCAGGAACAGGAACCAGGCCGACCGCTTCGACAGCGCGTGGGAGAGCTTGTCGCGGATATAGGTCTGCCAGGCGTCGGCGTGCGACTTCCCATGCATCCAGATGCCGACCGAGACGAGCACCACGGCCGCCAGGAGCGAGCCGAATCCTTCGGTGAGCTCCCGGCTGGCGCCGCTGATGGAGATGAAGAAGGTCGCGGCCGCCCAGGTGGCGCCGCCGGCGACCAGCGCGGCCACCCAGCCGCCGTGGACGTAGCGCAGCACCTCGGGCCGTTCGGCCTTCCTCAGGAAGGCGATCATCGCCACCACGATGAGGATGGCTTCCAGCCCTTCGCGCAGCAGGATGGTGAAAGCGCCGAGGAAGCTGGCGAGATTGTCCGCCTCCTGGGGCGCGAGGGCGCGTTCGGCCGTGTCCAGCAGGGCGTTCGCGCGGGCGACCCGGTCCGCGACCTCCTGGGTCGGCGCGCGCCTGCTGATCGAGATGCGCAGGTCGGTCATGGCCGTCTCGACCCGCCGCAGCAAGGCGCCGTCACGAGCGCCGAGCGCCGGCTCCACCGGTTCGACGCCGTCGAGATAGGCCGAGAGGGCGAGGTCGGTCGCGGCCTTGCGGTCGCCCCGGCGATAGGCGGCCTCGCTTTCGGCCAGTCGCGTCCGGGCCAGGGTCAGGGTCGATCCCTCGGCGCGAACCGTCGCCTCGGGATGGCGACGCAGGTGAGCGATGACCGCCCGCGCCTTCGTCTCGCCGATCCTTGTCGCCAGCTCCGCCGGGGTGGCCTGGGTGAGGGCGGCCAGGTCAGGGAACGCGGCGCGGATCGCCGCGTCGCTCTCCCAGAGGCGTCGACCTTCGGCGGCTTCGGCGTCGGTGAAGGCGAACCGGCCCACGTAGAAGGCCAAGGCCCAGCGATCCTCGGCCGGCAGATGGGCGAAGCTGGCCATGGCCGTGCCCTCGAGCCCCTGATCGATCACCTGGTAGAGGCCGAACACGCTGCGCTGACGGGCGCGCTCCACATCCGCGAAGGCGATCGCAGGCGGGTCGAGCCCCTCGGCGCCCGGGCCGTCGGCGCGTCCGGTCACGCCATGGCAGACCGAGCATTGCTCGGCATAGAGGGTCGCGCCGCGGGCCAGATCAGGCGGGAACGAAGGCGCGAGCGGGCTCGGATAGGCCGCCAGCACCGCGCCGGCCAGCGCCTTGGCCCGGGCCCCGACGACCCCCGGGTCGGCCTTGTCGAGGATGGCCGCCTGCAGGGCCTCCGCGTCACGGATCAGGCCGGCCTTGGCCGGGTTCGGCGGCAGGGCGTCCAGGCGGGTCCGGATCTGGCCGCCGAACTCGATCATCTCGCCGTATTCGGCCGGATTGGTCACCTGACCATTGGCAACCGCGCCGGCATAGTCGACCGCCACATAGTCGAGCAGTCGCCAGGCGACCTGGGCCTCGGAGGCGGACGGCGCCTGGGCCAGGGCGGGTGCGGACAGCCCCATCGCAAGCATCAGGGCGAAAAGGCGGAGCAGAGGGCGCATGGGAGACCTAGTTGTGAGCGGCTCGCAATAGCATTCAGGCGACGGCACTGTCGCGCTTTATTCGCGACGCGGCCGGGCTCGCAGGCGGCGACGGCTCCCCGTCCGCCGAGACGCCACGGCGCTGCGTGGCCAGCCCGGGCAGCTACGCGGCGCGGCGCTCGTTACAGGTGGATCGTGCGGTCGGCCACAGCCAGGCATGCCTCGCGCAAGGCTTCCGGAAGCGTCGGATGCGCATGGCTCGTCCGCGCCACGTCCTCGGCCGCCGCGCCGAATTGCATGACGGCGACCGCTTCATGGATCAGACTGCCGGCGTCCGGCCCCAGGATGTGCACGCCGAGAATCTTGTCCGTCCTGGCGTCCGCCAACACCTTGACCAACCCGTTCTTCTCCAACCGCGCCTTGGCCATGGCGTTTGCCGAGAACGGAAAGCGCCCGACGCGATAGGCCACGCCGGCCGCCTTGAGGTCGTCCTCGGTGCGCCCGACTGAGGCCAGTTCCGGCCAGGTATAGACGACCGCCGGAATCGTTCCGTAGTCCACATGGCCCGCGCCCCCCGCCAGGCGTTCGGCCAGGGCGATCCCTTCCTCCTCCGCCTTGTGGGCCAGCATGGCGCCGCCGATGACGTCGCCGATGGCGTAGACCCCGTCGGCGCTGGTCCGGAACCCTTCGTCCACCGGAATAAAGCCCCTGCGGTCGGGCGCAATGCCGACCGTTTCCAGATCGAGCCTGGCGGTTGCGGGCCGTCGGCCGATGGAGACCAGCACGACATCGGCCTTGATGGTTCCTCGCGCGCCATCGCCCATGGGCTCGACGTCGAGGACGACGTCGTCGCCCTCCATCCGCGATCCGACCACCTTATGCCCAAGGCAGAACTGGAAGCCCTGGGCCTCGAGCACCTTGTGCAGCGCCGCCGACATCTCCGAGTCGACGCCGGAGGCGATCCGGTCGAGCACCTCGATGACCGTGACCTCGCTGCCGAGCCGACGCCAGACCGACCCCAGCTCCAGTCCGACGTAGCCGCCGCCGATCACCGCCAGATGGCGCGGCGCCGCCGTCAGGCTCAGGGCGCCGGCGGAGGTGACGATTCGCCGCTCGTCGATGGGCAGGTCGGGCAAGGTCGCCGCTTCCGATCCGCTGGCGATGACCACCGCCTTGCTGGCCTGCACCTCGAAAGCGCCGTCCGCGGCGCGCACCTCCACCCGGTCGCGCGCCAGCAGCCGCCCGCGGCCCTGGAAGCGGGCGACCTTGTGCTTGCGCAGGAGGTAGGCGACCCCTTCGCCAAGCTCGGTCACCACCTTGCCCTTGTGCCGCATGACACCGTCAAGATCGGCCCGCACATTGTCTACCATGACGCCGAACGCTTCGAGATTGCGCGCCATCTCCAGCCGCTCGGTGGCCTGGAGCAGCGCCTTGGACGGAATGCACCCGATGTTCAGGCAGGTCCCCCCGAGCAGTTCGCGGTCGTCGATGACCGCCACCGACAGGCCGAGCTGGCTCGCCCGGATCGCACACGGGTATCCGCCCGGCCCGCCGCCGATGATCACCAGGTCGTAGGAGGTCGTCGAACGGCTCATGGCGTCAGCCTTTGCTGCGAGTGGATGGGAGAGAAGGGCCCCGGCCAGCCCGAGGAAGCGGCATCAGGCGCCCCCCTCATTGAGGGCCGCGTCGCGCGTCTCCATTCGGAACCCGCTTCCGGGGAGGGCCGGCAGGCGGCGGAAGTCGATCTCCAGATCCTGATCCGGCAGCCGGTAGTTCAGGTCGGCGAGCAGGCCGACGGCGCGCTCCATCAGCTCCACGACGATCCCTTCGCCAGGGCAACGGTGACCGGTCGCCGCATCCCCACCGCCCTGGGGGATGAGACCGAACGGATCTCCGGAGCCGTCGCTGAACCGCTCCGGCCGGAACGCCTCGGGATCAGTCCAGTGTGCGGGATCGTGATTGGAGCCATAGAGGTCGAGGACCACCTGACGGCCCTCCGGGAAGACCAGGTCGCGCCAGCGAAACGGCGCGCGCACACGCCCGATCACTGCCGGGAAGAACGGATAGAAGCGTCGGACTTCCTGGACGAAGGCGCGGCGACGTCCGGCGTCGGCGTCGGCCAGACGGGCCGCATCCGGGTGAGCCTGCATCGCGTGCGCCACAAACACGATGTAGACCGAGGTCGCGACAGTCGGCCGCAATACATTGGCCAGTTCGACCGCCGCCGTGTGGATCGGCAACGGTTCGCCGTCCGCGGCGCGGGTCCAGGCCCAGGCGTGGGCGGCCGTGTCCGGATCCGGCGACAGACGGCCGGCGCGAATGTCTTCAATGATCGAGCCCAGCCAGGCGTCGACGCGGCGACGCGCGTGCCTCGACCACAGATGCCGGGGGCCCCGCGATCCCGCCGCGTCGAACAGCGCCCTCAGGTGACGGACCCGTTTCGCCTCTTCGTGCGGCTCGAGCGGCACGCCGGCCCAGGCGCAGACGGCCCGCGTTAGCACCGGCTGCAAGGCGTCATACAGCACGATGTCGTCCTCGCCGGCCCATTCGACGGCCGCGCGCCGCCACTCCGCTTCGAACAGTTCGCCCAGTCGCGCGACACGGGCTGGCGACATCAGGGACATGAACACGCCCTTGCGGGCGCGGTGGGCCTCGCCGTCCAGCCCCTGGACGCCGCCCTCGCCGAGCAGCGTGCGGCGGACCGGCGCCGGCATGGCGCCCGCCCGCACGATGCGGGTCTCGTCATAGAAGATCCGCGCCGCCTCGCGGCCTCTCAGACAGGTCGTCTCCTTCAGCGCCAGGCGGGTCTCGACGACGTCGGCGCCGGCCTGCTCGAACAGGTGGGAAAGGCGCCGATAAGGGTCTGTCAGCAGGGCCAGGGTCTGGTCGCCGTGTCGCGAGGTCGGCCGATGCGTCATCGAAATCCTCCAGAAGGACGGGCGGTCCGCGACGGGAGCCGCCAATCGCCTCCAAACGTCGCGGTGGGCTAATGGCTCCGGGGTCTTTGCGCCTTCCGGATCTTCCACAGGGTCAAAGCGGCGCGGATGGATCGTGCAACGCCTCGATCACCTTGCAGGCGGAGACCCGGCCCCCGGCGCATTCCGTCGTCATCCGCGACAGTTCGCGCTGGAGGGCGCGGAGCCGGGCGATCTTCTGTTTCACATCGGCGAGATGACGTTCGGCCAGGGTGCTGGCCTCGGCGCAGGGCCGATCGGGGTGATCCGACAGATCAAGCAAGGAGCGGATCGAATCCAGATCGAAGCCCAGCTGGCGGGCATGCCGGATGAATGACAGGCGGCGCTCCGCCGCGTCGTCATACATGCGCCGGTCGCTGGCGGTGCGCGGCGGCGGCGGAAGCAAGCCGATTTCTTCATAGAAGCGGATGGTCGGAACCTTGACGCCCGTGGCGGCGGCCAGTTTGCCGATGGGGCGCAACCCGGACGAGGCGGGAGAGGGGAGGGGCATCGCGTCAGCTCGTAACGGCGGGTGAAAGGCATCTGGGGCGGGGAGGGATCATCGGCCCAGCCCCATCAGGACGACGGCGATGCCGAAGGCGGCAATCGTGGAGGCGCCGGTGAGCGCCATGCCGAAGGCCGGGGCCGCCGCGCCCTGCGCGTAACCCAGGGCGAAGAAACCCCGACCAACCAGATAAAGAGGGACCAACACCGGCAGCAGGATCATCTCCTCGCCGCGCAGCACGGTGGCGAGCACCAGGTGGGCGCTCACCGCCAGAACGGTCTGTTCAAGCGAGTTCTGTAGCACGGCGGCGGGTAGGGCGAGCCTGGCGCCGGGCGCCGCATCGGCGGACCCGGCCGGTCGGCGTCGGACCGGAACCGGATGCTGGCCACCACCCTCAAACACCCCGCGAGCCACAGGAAGACCGGGAGATTCGCCTGCAGGGCATAGGCCAGCCTATCGGCCGTCGCCATGTCGCGCGCCGCGCCGAGAAGGGGCGGGGAAAGCCGCAGCCAGGCGGAGGCCGCCGCTGAGGCGGTGATGAGAATCGCCGGCGCCGAGCGGACGGCGATCGCCCTCTGTTCGGCGGGAAGCCTCATCGCGCCGCCCGTCCCAGGGTCGAGGACGCCGCGCGGCTGTCCGAGCCCCGGACGGTGAGGAGGAGCAGCGCGACGCCGCAGACAATGGCCGCATCGGCGAGGTTGAAGGTCGGCCAGTGCGCCGCCCCCCAATGAAGATCGATAAAATCGGTGACCGCGCCAAAGCGTAGCCGGTCGACGAGGTTCCCGATCGCTCCACCGGCGATGAGGCCTGCGGCGGCCGCCGTCACGGCGCTGCGCGTGCGCCAGATCCACGCCAGCAGGGCGCCGATGATCAGGGAGGCCACGGCGCTCAGCGCCCAGCGGCCGACGGCGCCTGAGCCGGCGAACAGGCCGAAGGTGACGCCGGGGTTGAACCCGAGACGCAGCGCGAGAAACGGCGTGAGGTTGATCGGAGCGTCCAGCTGAGCGCGCGCCGCGGCCTTGGCGGCCTGATCCACGACGGCGATCAGCGCCGCGAGCGCGAAGGCGATCGTCTGCAGGCGGCCGGGAACGCGTCGCGTCGGGTGCATGGTGATCATGAAGCCTCCAATGGATTTCAACTGATTTTGGGCCCTCTAGTTACTAGAGGATCAAGCTGGTTTTATCTGACAGGCGTTTCTTTCATGGAAGCCATGCATTCTCGGCATGATCGTCTAGCCATTGGGAGATGCATGCTTCTCGCGAAAGGGTAATCCGATGACTGAACCCCCTCTCGTCCTGTGCACTTCCTCGCCCGGCTGCAGTTGCGGCGTGGCCTCCAGGTTCGACAGCGCCACCCCGCCTACCGGCGCATCATGATCGCGGTGATCGCCGTCAACTGCGCCGCCTTTATGGCCATAGCCAGCGGCGTGTCCCTGCAAGGCTCGGCGCCCCCTGGGCGCCAATGTGCTCAACTTCCTGGCCGACGCGCCACCTACGGCATCAGCCTGGCCGTGATCGGACGTTCGGTCGCCGTGCAGTCCGGGGCGGCCAATGGCCAAGGCGCCAGCCTCGTTGCGTTGGTGCTGTTATTCCTCAGCTACGCGATCTCGCGAGCCACCTCCGGGGCGCCGTCCCGTGGCATCACCGGACTGGGCCCTCTGGGCTTCTTCGCCAACGCCCTGGCCGGCTTACTGCTGGTAAGCCACTGCGCAGGCGACGCCAACGTCCGCTCGCTCTGGCTATGCGCGCGCAACGACCTTACCCAGAGCCTGGCGTCGCGGCGACCGGCGGAGCGGTCTGGCTGACCGGTTCACGATGGCCCGACCTGATAGCGGGAGCGCTACTCAGGTGAAGATTGCGCATTCTGCAATCTCGATCCACCTGCAGACGCAGCGAAAGAATCGGACGCGATCAGCGTGCGCTCGCTTAAAGATCGCTCGACTTTGCTGAATAGGTCGAGATGGCCGACGACGCGCCACTCTCGGCCTTGCATGTCGACTTTCCCTCTCCCTCACCGCGGATTGGTGGTCACTCGAAACAGTCGCAGCCCCCGAACACTGTAACAGATTGCTTGATCGCCCGAATGAAAGTATCCACCACGCGATGGCGTGGCCAATTGCGACATGGGCAAGACTGATACTGGCGGTGACCCTGGTCTCCGCCGTGTTTTTCGTCGCCCCGATCGCTGACGCCGCGACCTGCGTCCCGGAGACGGCATCGGCTCACGCCATGGTCGTTGAAGATGCGGGCGATGGCGACCAGGTCGACCTTGGCGCTGGGCACGGAGTCTGCACCCACGGCCACTGCCACCACAACGGAACTGCCCGTGCGGATGTCGCCGACCACATCGCGATGCAGATCCACGCGCGGCCTGTTCACGCCTTCCCCTCGAGTGATTTTCCGTCGTCGATCTCTCCCGACGGCCTGAAGCGCCCTCCCAGAGTCTGACCGGACGTCTGCGCCGCCGTGCGCGCGAACTCGTGTCAAATTTCTGGAAGATGAATCATGCCTCCCTCATATCGCAGGCCGCCGCGTTTCGCGGTCGGCTGCGCGTTGGCCGCATTCGCGGCCGTGCTGGCCAGTCCCGCTTGGGCTGACCCCGCGCCGTCCTTCGCCGAGCTGCTCGCCCAGCTGGGTCAAACCCCGGCCACCCTTGAAGCCGGCGCCCTGTCGGACGCCGCCGAAGCACGTGTCCGCCAGGCCCGTGCGAGGCCTAATCCGACGATCGCTCTCGACGCCGAGAACGCTTTCGGCACGGGGCCCTTCTCGGGCTACGCCAATGCCGAAACCACCTTGTCGATCAGCCAGGACCTCGAGCTGTGGGGACGTCGGACCGCGCGGGTCAATGTCGCCCGCGCGGAAGCCGGAACCGCGGCGCTGCAGCGGGATCTCGCCATCATCGACGCCGCCGGAAGGCTCGCTCAGGTCTATGCCGATGCGGAAGCCGCCCAAAGGCGGGCTGCTCTCGCGGAGGAAAGCCTCACCCTGACCATCGCCGATGCGAGGGCCGCCCTTGTTCTTGTCGAGGAAGGCCGTGAGCCGCTGCTGCGCGGCATCCAGGGGGAAAGCGAAGCGGCTGCGGCGCGTGCCTCTCGCGATGAAGCCGTCGCGGAGCGCGACGCGGCCTTCGCGCGGCTGACCGCAGTCGCCATGTTGGCGGCTCCGGTCACGACGATCGACACCAGCCTGCTGGACCTCGCGCCTGCCGCGACCTTCGCGGCCCCGGCGGAGGCGCCGGCCGTTCGCGTCGCCGAGGCTCAGCGCGCGGCCGCCGAACGCCGGATCGACGTCGAGCGGATCCGCTCGCGTCCTGACATCAACGCCAGCGTCGGTGTCCGTCGCTACGAGATGGAGGACGCGACGGCGCTGACTTTCGGCGTCAGCATGCCGCTGCCCCTGTTCGACCGCAACCGCGGGAACATCGACGCGGCGCAGGCCGACTTCCGGGCTGCGGATGCGCGGCTCCTGGGCGCCCGCCAGGAGGCCCAGGCCGATCGCGCCGCGGCGCGGGCGCGCCTCGCGGCCTCTGTGAGCCGGGTCTCCGCCGCCGATGCAGGGGTGGCGTCTGCCGAGGAGGCCTACCGTCTGTCGCGGATCGGATCCGAAGCGGGGCGCATCTCCCAACTCGAGCTGCGGGTCACCCGTGCAGCCCTGATCTCTGCCCGAACTTCGGCCGTCGATGCGCGCCTTGCACGCGTCCAGGCCGAGATTGAACTTGCGCGCCAGGACGGCCGCGCCCCCTTCCAAGGAGCCCAATGATGCGCAAGCGCACATCCAACAAGACGTTGCTGATCGGCGGCGCCGCCGCCGTCGTTCTGCTTGGCGGAGGCGGGCTGTTCCTGCTCACGCGCGGGCCGGACGCCGCTCCAGCCGCCGCCGAGGGTGAGGCGGGTCACGCTGAAGAAGAGGGCGCCCATGCCGAGGGCGAAGCCGGCCACGAAGGCGAGGCCGAAGCGCCGGAAGGCTTCGTCGCTCTGAGCGCGGCCCAGGCCCAGGCCGCCAACCTGATCGTGGTCGGCGTCGGTCGGGGAGGGGGCGCCGAAACCCGGCTCTCCGGGCGGGTCGAGCCCATGGTCGACGCGCGCGCCGCTGTGGCGGCGTCCGTCGGCGGGCGGGTCGAGCGGGTTCTCGTAGCTCCGGGCCAGTCGGTCCGGATCGGTCAGCCCCTGGCGAGCGTCGTCAGCGGTGAAGCGGCGACGTTCCGCGCGGACGCAGACGCGGCGGCCGCCGAAACTGAAGTGGCGCGCCAGGCTTATCAACGCAACCGCAATCTGGCGGACCAGGGCGTTGTCGCCCGACAGGAGGTCGAGGCGTCCCGCGCGCAACTGCTCAGCGCCGAAGCCGGCGCCCGCGCGGCTCGCGCGCGGTCCAGCGCGGCGGGCTCGCCCAACGCTTCGGGCCGCCTCAGCGTCACCAGCCCCATCACCGGAGTCGTGACCAGCGTCCAGGTCGGACCGGGCGGCTTCGTCGCCCCTGGCGGCGTTGTCGCCGAGGTCACCAACCCGGCCAGGGTTGAGCTCGTCTTCAACGCGCCGCCTGCTTTGGCCGCCAATGTAAGGGCCGGGGCGCCTCTGCGGGTCAGCAGCCCCAGCGGCGACTTCGACGCCATCGTCACCGGCGTGGCCGCAGGCGCGGGCGGCGAAAGCGGCGCCACGGTCATTCGGGCCCGGCCGACGGGCTCTGTCCTCCCGCCGGCCGGTTCCGCCGTCACGGGGGCGATCGTGACGGGCGAGACGACGGGCGGTCTCACCGTGCCGACCGAGTCCGTCCAGACCGTCGACGGCAACACCGTCGTCTTCGTTCAGGTCCCGAACGGCTTCCAGGCCCGTCCGGTGCTCGCCGGTCGTCAGGCCGGGGGGCGGACTGAAATCCTGCGTGGCCTCACCGGGGCTGAACGGGTCGCCGGCACGAACGCCTTCCTCCTCAAAGCCGAGCTCGCCAAGGGCGAGGCCGAGCACGGTCACTAGGGGCGCACCGCATGTTCAAATTCATCATCGAACTCTCGGTCAAATTCCGATGGTTCGTGGTTCTCGCCACGGCGCTTGTCGCGGCCTACGGACTCCTCGAGCTGACACGGCTTCCCATCGACGCCGTGCCGGATATCACCAATCGCCAGGTCCAGGTGACCACGGTCGCTCCGGCGCTCGCGCCTGAACAGATCGAACGGCAGGTCACCTACCCGATTGAAACCGCCATGGCCGGCATTCCCGGCCTGACCACGACCCGATCCCTGAGCCGAAACGGCTTCAGCCAGGTCACAGTCATCTTTACCGACCAGACCGACATCTATTTCGCGCGCCAGCAGGTCGCCGAACGGCTCGCGGGCGCCCGGGAGGCCATGCCTGACGGGGTGGAGCCGACCATGGCCCCGATCACCACGGGCCTCGGTGAAGTGCTGATGTGGACGATCGACTACAAGCCGTTCAACAGTCAGAACCTCGCCAAGCCTGGCGAGCCGGGCTGGCAGGCCGGCGGAGCCTATCTGACGCCCGAAGGCGATCTGCTCTCGACCCCGCAGCAGCGCGCCACCTATCTGCGTACCGTACAGGACTGGATCGTCGCGCCGCAAATGCGGACCGCCCCCGGTCTCGCGGGCGTCGACACCGTCGGCGGCTATGTGAAGGAGTATGCGGTCCGTCCGGACGCGGCGCGCCTTTCCGCCTACGGCCTGGGCATGGGCGACCTTATCCAGGCTCTTGATCGCGCCAACACCCAGGCCGGCGCGGGCTATATCCAACGCGCTGGCGAAGCTCTGACGGTCCGCACCGACGCCCTGGCCTCAACCGTGGAGGACCTGGCTCAGGCGCCGGTCGTCAACCGGAACGGCCTGATCGTGCGGGTCGCCGATGTCGCCACGGTCGAGATCGGCCAGGCTCCGCGCCTGGGCGGCGCCAGCCGTGACGGCCACGAGGCCGTGCTCGGTACGGCGCTGATGATCGCGGGCGGCAACAGCCGCACCGTGGCCCAGGCGGCCGGGGAGCGTCTTGAGGAAGTTCGCAAGACGCTGCCCGCGGGGATCGAGGCGGTAACGGTTCTCGACCGTAGCGCCCTGGTCAACTCGACAATTTCGACGGTGGCGCGCAACCTCACCGAGGGCGCGCTTTTGGTCATCGTCGTTCTGTTCCTGCTGCTCGGCAACATTCGTGCGGCCAGCATCACAGCGCTGATGATCCCGATCAGCTTCCTGTTCGCCGTCATCGGCATGAACCGGTTCGGCATCAGTGGAAACCTGATGAGCTTGGGCGCGCTGGACTTCGGCCTTCTGGTCGATGGGGCGGTCATCGTCGTGGAAAGCACCTTGTTGATGCTGTCGCAGCGGCGGATCGATCTGGGACGGGCTCTGACCCGTCGGGAACGCCTTGATGTCGCCGTGGCCGCAGCTCGCAAGATGGTCAAGCCAGCCGCCTTCGGTCAGCTGATTATCCTGCTCGTCTTCACCCCCTTGCTGATGCTCGAGGGCGTCGAGGGCAAGACGTTCGTCCCCATGGGCGCAACGGTCATGCTGGCGCTCGTCGGCGCCTTCATCTTCTCCTTCACCTTCGTTCCGGCCATGACGGCCCTGCTGGTGCGGGACCCCAAGAAGGTCGAGACCGACGAACACGGCCAAGCCCACGAACATGAGACCTTCCTGCTCCGCCACGCGCGGCGTTGGATCCAGCCGGCCATCCGCGCCGCCGTCGATCGTCCTAAGATCGTGCTGATCTCGGCACTCGGCGCGGTTGTTGTCGGTGGTCTGGCCTTCTCGTCCCTGGGACGGGAGTTCATCCCCACTCTGGACGAGGGCGACATCGCCATGCAGGCGCTGCGTGTTCCCTCGGCGTCGCTGGAACAGTCCCTCGCCATGCAGATGGCGTTGGAACGGGTCATCACCGCCCAGCCGGAAGTCGAGACCATGTTCTCCAGGACCGGCACCGCCGAGGCTGCCGTCGACCCGATGCCGCCCAACATTTCGGACAGCGTCATCGTTCTGAAGGACCGCAAGGACTGGCCGGATTCAGGTCTCGAGAAGGAAGCCTTGCTCGAGCGGTTCGAAGAGCTCGCCAACCAACAGATCGGGAATAATTTCGAGTTCAGCCAACCCATCGAGCTCCGCTTCAACGAACTCATTTCCGGGGTCCGGACCGACCTCGCGGTCATGGTCTACGGCGATGACTTCGACACCATGCAGCGGGTCGCTGATGAGGTGGCCGGCGTACTGCGGCAGACCACCGGCTCCGCCGACGTTCGCGTCGAACAAGCGTCGGGCTTGCCGACGCTCACGGTCAGCGTCGATCGGTTCGCGGCGGCCAGCTACGGCCTGTCCGCAGCCGACGTTTCTGAAGCGGTCTCGGCCGCCATCGGCGGCGCGGAGGCCGGCCGGATTTTCGAGGGCGACCGTCGCTTCGACGTCGTCGTCCGTCTTCCGGACGATGCGCGCAACGATCCGGCGGCGCTCGCGGCCCTGCCGATCGTCTCTTCGACAGGCGTAACCGTGCCGCTGTCTTCGGTAGCCCGTATCCAAAGCGCCGAGGGGCCGAACCAGATCAGCCGCAACGACGGTAGCCGACGGATGGTGGTCCAGGCCAACGTTCGCGGCCGGGATCTGGGCGGCTTCGTCACCGACGCACAAACCAAGGTGGACCAAATCCAGCTCCCGCCGGGCGTCCGCCTGACCTGGGGCGGTCAGTTCGAGAACCTCAAACGGGCCGAACAACGGCTGGGCCTGGTTATTCCGATCGTCTTCGTCCTGATCGGTGTGCTGCTGTTTATGGCTCTGGGGTCGTTCTCCGAGGCTGGGCTGGTCTTCGCCTGCGTGCCCTTGGCCTTGATCGGCGGCGCCTTGGCGCTTCTCATGCGAGGGATGCCGTTCTCGGTGTCTGCGGCCGTTGGCTTCATCGCCGTCTCGGGTGTGGCGACCCTGAACGGACTTGTTTTGATGCAGGCCATTCGCGAGCGATTGCAGGCGGGGCTCGCGCCCCGGGACGCGGCGATCGAAGGGGCGTCCAGCCGATTGCGTGCGGTGTTGACGACAGCCTTGGTCGCCATTGTCGGCTTCATCCCGATGGCGCTCGCCCACGGCGCGGGGGCCGAGGTTCAGAAGCCTCTGGCGACGGTCGTCATCGGCGGCCTTCTGACCGCGACGGCCCTGACCCTGCTGGTCCTGCCGACCTTCGCGGCCAAGGCGGTGCGTCATCGCAAGGACGAGGGGGTTGAGGATTGATTGCTCGCACTCAGGATGACCGTCAGCAGCGACGCACGTTGCTGACGGTTCTCGCGCTCAACGCGGGCCTGGCATTAGCGCTCGGGATCGGCGGCTTGTCCGCCGATTCCAGCGCTCTGCTGGCCAATGCAGTGGACAACGCCTCGGACGCTGCTGTCTATCTGATCAGCTTTCTCGCGATCGGTCGGCCTGGTTCGTGGAAGCGGGGGGCGGCGCGCCTCTCGGGCGTCATGCTCCTTATCTTCGGCGCTGGCGTCCTTCTGGACGCGGGTCGTCGATTCCTCATCGGGACCGAACCGATCGGCCCGACCATGATGGGACTCTCGGTCGTCGCAGCGATCATCAACCTGATCTGCCTGCAGTTGATCCGCCGTCAGCACAGCGGCGACGTCAACATGAAGGCTGCCGAGACGTTCAGCTTTAACGACTTCGCCTCCAACGGGGGAATCCTCGTCGCCGGGGCCCTGGTGCTCTGGCTCGGCCAGGCGTGGCCGGACCTCGTCGTCGGCGTCCTCGTGGCCGCCATCGCGTTGAAGGGCGGCGTGGATATCCTGCGCGATGCGGCTAAGGATCGTCCGGCTGAGGGGGAGGGGCAATGATGCCGCTCGAGCCCTCCGACAGCGTCTCCAAGCCCGCAAGCCCCGCTTTGTCCGGCTCCTCGCCCCCTGATGACGCCTGTCGATCAGCGGTCGATATCCAATCCGTTCAACGATGGCGCAAGGCGGGCATTCTCGTCGGGGGCCTGCTTCTTGTCGTCTGCGCGGCGCTCGTCACATCCTGGCCCTTGCTCGAACATCCTGTCGAGCATCTGGGCCTGATCGCCATCATGGTTTGCATCATCGGTCGGGCTTGGTGTTCCCTTTACATCGGTGGCCGCAAGAAACAGGAGATCATATCCGCAGGACCGTATTCGGTCAGCCGCAATCCGCTGTACGTCTTCAGCTTCATCGGCGCGTTTGGCATCGGCGCCCAGTCCGGCAGCCTTAGCGTCGGTTTGGTCTTCGGATTAGCCTGCTGGGTGGTGTTTCGCATCGTGGTCGGCCGCGAAGAACGCTTCCTCTCCGACGCCTTTGGACACGACTACCAAGCTTACCGTGAGCGCACCCCTCGGTTCCTGCCCAAGCTCTCCCTATGGCGCGACGAGGCGGAAATCATGATCCGGCCGGTATTCTTCGTCCGCACGGTGCGCGACGGCTTCGTCTTTCTCCTAGCGCTTCCGCTTTTCGAAGCGATTGAGCAGCTCCAGCGGCTCGGGGGCTTTAATGCCGTCGTGCCCGTGCCCTGAGGTCGGGAGAACCGGGATGACCACCTGCGAGCGGATCGCGCTGGAACCCGCTGGCCCGGCGCGCCTTCGCCCGTGTCGCTATCCCGCCCCCTCGATCGCGGCGGTCGCCGCAAGCAGCCGCGATTCCCAACCCGCAACGGGACCCTATTTATGACCAGCACAACACTGCCGGACCATCTCCACACCAAGTCCGAGGAGCACGATCACGGTGGCGTTCTAGGCTCCAATACGGAGCTGATCTTCGCCCTGACAAGTGGCCTTGCTCTGGGCCTTGGATTCGCCCTCGAGAAACTCGCAACGGGCCTTCCCGCTTGGATTCCCCTCGCCCTCTTCCTGATCGCCTACATCTTCGGCGGCTTTTTTACGGTGCGAGAAGCGTTCGAGAACCTCCGCCAGAAGCGCTTCGAGATCGATACCTTGATGCTCGTCGCAGCCGCAGGTGCGGCGGCGCTCGGGGCCTGGGCCGAAGGCGCTCTCCTGCTGTTTCTGTTCAGCATCGGCCACGCGCTCGAACACTACGCCATGGGCCGCGCCAAACGCGCGATCGAGGCCCTGGCCGAGCTTGCCCCCCGGACAGCCCATGTGCGACGCGACGGGCAGGTCGTCGAATTGCCTGTCGAAGATTTGGTCGTCGGCGACACCGTGGTGGTGCGTCCAAACGAACGACTGCCCGCTGATGGCTTTGTCGTGGTCGGCACCACAAGCATCAACCAAGCCCCCGTGACCGGCGAAAGCATGCCTGTCGACAAGCAGCCCGTCGCGGATCCCGAGGCGGCGCGGGCGAGACCGGCCCAGGTCGGATCGCCGTCTCTCGTCTTCGCGGGCACCATCAATGGCTCAGGCGCCATCGAGATTGAGACGACCCGCACATCGAGCGACACCACCCTGGCCAAGGTGGTTCGGATGGTGAGTGAGGCCGAGACGCAGAAGTCGCCGACCCAGCGCTTCACGGACAGGTTCGAACGCATCTTCGTGCCTGTGGTGCTGGCGCTCGCCTTTGTCCTGCTGTTCGCCTGGGTCGTCGTCGATGAGCCGTTCCGCGACAGCTTCTATCGCGCCATGGCCGTGCTGGTCGCCGCGAGTCCTTGCGCGCTCGCCATCGCCACCCCGAGCGCCGTCCTCTCGGGCGTCGCCCGTGCGGCGCGCGCCGGTGTCCTGATCAAGGGCGGCGCGCCGTTGGAGAACCTCGGCTCGCTCAACGCCATCGCCTTCGACAAGACCGGCACCCTGACCGAGGGACGGCCGCGGATCACCGACGTCATGACGGTGCGCGGGACGAAGGAGGGCGATCTTCTGGCGGTCGCTGTGGCGGTCGAACGGCTCAGCGACCACCCGTTGGCGGAGGCCATCGCGCGCGACGGTGGCGCACGCTTGCGCGATACGATCATCCCGGCCGCGATCGACCTCAAGAGCCTGACGGGCAAGGGCGTGACCGCCCAGCTGCACGGCGAGACGATCTGGATAGGGAAGCCGGAGATGTTCGGCGTCGACGGCGTAGCGCCGCTCGGCGACGAAACAACCTCTGTCGTCGCTCAGTTGCGACTGCAGGGGCGAACCCTGATGGTGGTGCGACGCGGCACGCGCGATCTCGGTGTCATTGGGCTTCTTGATACGCCTCGCCCAGCAGCGCGGCCGACGCTGACCGCTCTTCGCGCCCTCGGCATCGGGCGAATGATCATGATCTCGGGCGATCACCAGAAGGCCGCACAGGCGATCGCCGGACAGGTCGGCCTGACAGAGGCTTGGGGCGACCTCATGCCCGAGGACAAGGTCGACGCCATCAAACGCCTTCGCGCTGACGGCAAGATTGCCATGGTCGGCGACGGGGTGAACGACGCCCCGGCCATGGCCACGGCGACCGTCGGTATCGCGATGGGCGCGGCTGGCTCCGATGTTGCGCTTGAGACCGCCGACGTCGCCTTGATGTCCGACGACCTGTCGCAGCTGCCCTTCACCGTCGGTCTCAGCCGACAGACGCGGCGCATCATTCTCCAGAATCTCTACGTCAGTCTCGGAATCGTCGCCTTCCTTGTGCCGGCGACGATCCTCGGCCTTGGCATCGGCCCTGCCGTGGCGCTCCACGAGGGGTCGACCCTGCTGGTGGTGTTCAACGCTCTGCGCCTGCTCGGCTACCGCGACCGAACGGCGCCCATCCTTCCCAGTGCAATCCCGGCCGCCCCCGTGGCCCCGCCGGCTCTCTCGAGGACATCGTCATGAAGCGTTTCGGATGGATTTCCGTCATCGCCGTCTTTCTCGCCCTGTCGGTCTTCGCCTTCGGGATGATCTCGCGGCAAACCCGCGAGGTCCCTGCGGCGCCGTCGGCGGCTGACTCTCGCCCGAGCGACACCGAGGCAAGCCACGCTGGCGAGACCACGGACAGCCCATCGACTCGCGCCTATCGCGAGGCCAGCGCGAAGATGCACCAGGCCATGAGCATCAACTACACGGGCGACGCCGACATCGACTTCCTGCGCGGAATGATCGCCCACCACGAGGGTGCGCTCGCAATGGCCAAGGTCGCCGTCGAGCATGGCGAAGCCCGCGACGTGCGTAATCTGGCCGATGAGATCATTGCGGCCCAGGAATCCGAAATTGTCCGGATGAGAATCCTTCTTGCGCGCCATGAGGACACGCCCGCGCCCAACGCAAGGCCCTGACGCATGGCCGGCAAACGCTTCACCGTGCGCGGCCGGAGCATTCGTTGGCGGGAAGGCCGCTATCGCCAACGAGGTAGGCGGCGGCTCCAGGCGCGCCCGCTGAAGCCACGGCCCGTGCTCGATACGCTCGTCGCCATCGGGGTCAGCCTGTTCGCAGGAGGCCTGGTCTTCTGCATGGCCCTTCTGCTGCTGGGCGCACACAAGGTGCCGCTGCATTTTGGTTACGGGGCCATTCTGGGCGGCGTGATCGGCTGCTCGTTTGTGTTTGGACCCCGCGATAGGCCCGGACTGATGGTCGTCGGAGGCTTGGTCGTCGTTTGGGTTTTGGGAACGGCCGTCCTCTACGCTTCGCGAGACCAGATCGTCCTGCGTCCACATGAGCACCGCAGCGCCGCCGCCAAGTCTGCGCCACGGAAGGCTGACTGAATGCCCGAAGCCGCGCTGACCGAGCCATCGCCTCGCCCCGTCCGGATCGCGCGCGGCGGCTGGCTGGACGCGCTGCGTTTTATCGTAGGGGCGCTGATCATCCTCTACCATTTCCGCGAGGCCGCGCCTGTGCCTCTCGGACAATTGCATCCAGTCTTCGAGCGCGGCTATCTGCTCACCGACTTCTTCATCATCGACTCCGGCTATGTCCTGGCCCGCATCTACGGTGATCGCCTCGCGTCCGGACAGGCCTCGCTGCGCGCCTATGCGCGCCAGCGCCTGCTGCGGGTCATTCCGGCCCACCTGGCGGTCAGCCTCGTCCTGGTGCTGCTCGTCGGCGGCGCCGCCCTGGCCGGGATCGCGCCCAGCAATCCGCGCTGGTTCGACTGGTCGCAACTGCCCGCGCAGGTGCTACTGGTCCAGGCCTATGGCGTGCCGGGCGGGCAGGGGTGGAACGCCCCGACCTGGACCCTCTCGGCCCTGATCGGCTGCTATCTCCTGCTGCCCTGGATCTGCCGCGCCCTGTGGCGCTGGCCGCCGGTCGCAATGGTGATCGGCGCGACGCTCCTCGTCGTCGCCGCCGATATCGCCGCCTCGCTGTGGCTCGGCGATCCGATCTACCGCCTGCCGATGCGCTACGGCATCCTGCGCGCCCTGCCGCTCTTCCTGCTCGGAGTCGCGGCGGCCTTCTACGGTTCGCGGGTCTGTGTCGCGCCGCACCGGGCCAGGGCGATCGGCCTCGCCGCCGCCTTCGCGCTCGTGGGGCTGCAGGCCTTCGGCGCCTTCAGCCTGGTGTCGCTCGGCCTGATGACCGTGATCATCTGGGCCGCCGGCGCCGTGCCGGTGCGCAGTCCTTCACGGCTGATCGAGCATCTGGCCCTAATGTCGTTCTCGATGTTCCTCACGAATGAGGTGAGCCGCATCGTCTGGTTCGGCCTGCTCGACGCCCTTGGACAGGAGGCGTGGTCGTCCGGCGTTCGCTGGGTCCTGTGGGCGATCGGCTTGGTCGGGGCGTTCGTGGCCGCCGCCGTGTTTCGCTACGGCTTCGACCGACCGGTCCAGACCTGGCTTAGTCCGTCCCGACGGGGGGGGGCGACCCGAATGTCGGCCGCCGCCACCGAACGGGCCATGGAACTGGCCGCGGGCCCCGGCGTCGCCGCGGCCGGGCGCCCGGGCCAGGCCGTCATCGACCCGCCGCGGGCTTGATCAGGGGCGCGGCTCAATGCTTGCGGGCCCGGACCCCGCGGCCGCCTCCGGCTCCGTCTGGAGGACCGGATCCCGGGCGGCGCCGGGGCGCGGCGGGCGGCAAGCCGAACACAGACCCTGGCCTTCGAGCGTGATCCGTTCGATCTCGTAGCCCGCCGCTGTCGCGGCCGCGTTCAGCGCAGCCAGGTCGGGCGCGGGAACCTCGCGACAGGAGCCGCAGCAGTCGCACAGCAGGTAAAGGGCCGGCGCGCCGGGCCGCTCGGGATCGCAGGCCACGTAGGATTTGAGGGTGGAAAGACGATGAACCAGTCCTCGGGTCTCGAGGAACTGCAGCGCCCGATAGACCGTCGCAGGCTTCGCGACGCGGGCCTCCCGGTGATACGTCGCCACGAGATCATAGGCCTTGGCCGGAGAGCCCGCGATAAGCAGGAGCTCCAGCACCCTGCGCCGGGGGCGCGTCAGCCTGTCCCCAGCGGCGGCCACGCGGGCGGCGGCTGCGCCCAAAGCGCGTTCCACCTGTGCCGCCGTCGGCGGCGCGGTCTCCCGGTCGTGCGGACAAGGCGAGGTCATCAACGGGCTGGGCCCGGCCTCCAGGTTCAGCGGACGGCGCCCTTCACTCCAACCGAACGGCGCGCTCATTTTTAGCTTGCATCTACAGTCGCTGGAGGAGGTAGCCTTGCCCTGTAGAGATCACAAGGAACAGACATGACGGCGCAAACCCTCGAAAGCCGATACCGGGTGACCGGGATGGATTGCGCCAGCTGCGGCCGCAAGATCGACACGGCGATCCGCAGGCTGCCGGGCGTCGAGGACGTGTCGGTGGCGGTGCAGACCGGCGTGCTGAAGATCAGGCATGACGGAGACCTCGCTGACGAAGCGGTCCTGCAGCAACTGCGCAACCTGGGCTACAGCGGGGAAGCGGCCTCGCCGACGTCCGGATCCGTTGCGGCGCCGGCCGGCCCGCCTCCGGCGGCCGCCGGGGCCGGGGGCGCCCCGTGGTGGTGGACCGGGAAGGCGCGCCTCACCGCGCTCTGCGGCCTGGCGCTGCTGTCCGCCTATGGACTGGGCACGCTGTTCCCCTCCCTCGAACGATACGCCTTCCTCGCCGCCCTGGCCGTGGGGTTGATTCCGATCGCGTCGCGCGCCTTTTCGGCGGCGCGCCACGGCACGCCCTTCTCCATCGAAATGCTGATGACCATCGCCGCCGTCGGCGCCGTCTTCATCGGGGCCGCGGAAGAGGCCGCCGCCGTCGTCCTGCTGTTCCTCGTCGGCGAAATGCTGGAAGGGGTGGCGGCCGGACGCGCGCGCAAGAGCATCCAGGGGCTCGCCGCCCTCGTGCCCAAGACCGCCTTCGTCGAGGTGGACGGCGTGACCACGGAAGTCGCCGCCGAGACCGTGGCGGTGGGCGCGGTCATCCTGGTCCGGCCCGGAGACCGCGTTCCCGCGGATGGCGAGATCATCGAGGGCGCGGGAGACCTCGACGAGGCCCCGGTGACGGGCGAGAGCGTGCCCAAACGCAAGGTCGTGGGCGATCCTGTGTTCGCCGGCACGATCAACGGCGGCAGCGTCCTGCGGGTGCGCGTGACGGCCTCGGCCTCGGACAACACCATCGCCCGGGTGGTGCGTCTCGTCGAGGAGGCGCAGGAATCGAAATCTCCGACCGAACGGTTCATCGACCGCTTCTCGAAAATCTACACGCCGGGCGTGCTCGTGTTCGCCGCCCTCGTCGCGGTCACGCCGCCGCTGCTGTTCGGCGGAACGTGGAGCGAATGGATCTACAAGGGCCTCGCCGTGCTGCTGATCGGCTGCCCCTGCGCCCTGGTCATATCCACGCCGGCCGCCATCGCCGCCGGCCTGTCGGCGGGCGCCCGGCGCGGCCTGCTAATGAAGGGCGGGGCCGTGCTGGAAACGCTCGGCAAGATCACCGCGATCGCCTTCGACAAGACGGGGACCTTGACCGCCGGCAAGCCCGTCGTCACCGACGTCGTCGCCGGGACGCGGGACGCCTCCGCCCTGCTGACCCTGGCGGCCGCGCTGGAGACGGGATCAAGCCATCCGCTGGCCCTCGCCATCCTGGCCCGAGCCGAGGCGGATGAGATCACGGCGCCGCCGGCGTCGGCCACCCAGGCCATTGCGGGGGAGGGCGTCGAAGGCGAGGTCGGCGGCGAACGCATATTCCTCGGCTCGCCGCAGGCCGCGGCCCGGCGCGCGCCGATCTCGCCAGCCCAGGACGCAGCCATCGCCGCCCTCAACGCCGAGGGCAAGACGGTGTCCGTCCTTGTCGCCGCAGGCGGGGTGGCCGGGTTCCTCGCCATGCGTGACGAGGCGCGGCCCGATGCGGTCCAGGGTCTGGCCGACCTGAAGGCGCGGGGCATCCGCACCGTCATGCTGACGGGCGACAATCGCCGCACGGCGGAGGCGGTCGCCGCCGGGCTGGGCATCGAGCCCCGGGCCGAACTGCTGCCGCAGGACAAGCTGGTGATCGTCAAGGCGCTCCAGGCCGAAGGTCTGGTGGTCGCCAAGGTCGGGGACGGCATCAACGACGCCCCGGCCCTGGCCCAGGCGGATGTCGGCATCGCCATGGGCGGCGGCACCGACGTGGCCCTGGAGACCGCGGACGCCGCCGTCCTGCGCGGCCGGGTCAGGGACATTCCCGACATGATCGCCCTGTCCCGCGGGGTGATGGGCAATATCCGGCAAAACATAACCATCGCCTTGGGATTGAAGGCCGTCTTCCTGGTCACCACCGTGATCGGAGTGACGGGCCTGTGGCCCGCCATCCTCGCCGACACCGGAGCCACGGTCCTGGTCACGGCCAACGCCATGCGCCTGCTGCGCTGGACGCCGCGTCGACAGGCCTGACGGGAGAGAGCCGGGCTCGAAGGGCCGCGCCGGGAGGGATCCGGGTCAGCCCCTGGCCAGCGAAGGTCAGGGATTATCCGGCGCCGCGCAACCCTGCCTCCGCTCGCGGATTGCATCCCGACACGGCAAGCGACGCCGGAGCGGAGCGCAGGGTGTCATGGGCGAACAGACTGGCGATCAACCGGATGTCGATGGCGAGCGCCCCGACACCGCGAGGACCCGCGGCGAGACTGATCCGGACGCTCCCGCGACGCCGCCGAAGCTCCATATGACGGGCAGGGGTCTCAGCCCGGCCGAGTATCGCGCCCAGCACGGCGGTCACCCGCATCAGGCTGACTTTTCGCGAGGCGCCGATGGCGGCGACGACCCGGCGGAAGCGGCTGGGGCGGGCCAACCCGACAGGCCGTGAACCGGTCGCCTGACGCCCTCCGGCCGCGGGTCGGCGGTCAGGTGCCGTTGTGTCGGCCGAACACGCGGGTCGAGCCGTCGTTGAGGATCAGCACCGTCGTATAGGGTTCGCGGCCGGCGGCCTCCATGCCCGGCGAGCCCGCCGGCATGCCGGGCGCGCTCAAGGCCCTGGCGGCGGGGCGTTCGCTGAGCAGCCGATCGACATCGCCGGCGGGGACGTGGCCTTCGATGGCGTAGGCGCCGACCACCGCCGTGTGACACGAGGCCAGCCGGTCCGGAACGCCGTGCTGCGCCCGGATCGGAGCCAGATCCTCGCGCTCGACGACCTCGACGGTCCAGCCGGCCTGGCGCATGTGCGCGATCCAGCCGCCGCAGCAGCCGCACCAGGGCGTCTTGTAGGCGGTCATCCGCTTCGGCGGCGCGGCGAGGGCCGGGCCGGCGAAGGCGAGGGCCGGCAGCGCCGTCAGAAGGGCGCGTCGGGAGGGGGAGGGCGAAGAGGCGGGCATGACGGCATCCTGGCGAGCGAGGCGACGATCCTAGCCGGATCGCCGGGCGTTGACGACGCTGACGATGTCGCGGGCCGCCGTCAGGCCTGGCGCCCCCAGGACGCGAGCAGACCGCCCTGGCCCGAAAACCGGCGGGGCGTCGTGCGGGGCGAACTATGGGACATTGCGCTTCAGGTCGTCCAGCCAGACCCGGGCGCTCGCGTCCGAGGGCGCCCGCCAGTCGCCGCGCGGCGAAAGGTTGCCGCCCGAAATCACCTTGGGGCCGTTCGGCATGGCGGAGCGCTTGAACTGGCTGAGGGCGAAAAACCGGGTGACAAACACCTCCAGCCATTGCTTGATCGTCGGCAGATCATAGGCGGCGCGCGAGGCGGCCGGGAAGTGGGCCGGCCACGCCCCCGCCTCGAGATCCCGCCAAGCGTGCCAGGCCAGGAAGGCGACCTTGGAGGGACGCAGGCCGTAGCGCGTCAGGTAGAACAGGTTGAAATCCTGCAGTTCGTAGGGCCCGATCCTGGACTGCGTGCTCTGAAGCGCGTCCGCGGCGGCCTGCGGCACCAGCTCGGGCGAGATCTCCGTGCCCAGCACGCCAAGCAAGGTCGCCGAGGCCGCCTCGTCCAACTGCCCGGTGGCCGCGACCCAGCGGATCAGGTGCTGGATGAGGGTCTTGGGGACCGAGCCGTTGACGTTGTAGTGGCTCATGTGATCGCCGACGCCGTAGGTCTGCCAGCCCAGCGCCGACTCGGACAGGTTGCCTGTGCCGAGCACCAGGCCCTCGCGCTGGTTGGCGAGCCGGAACAGGAAGTCGCTCCTCAGCCCGGCCTGGACGTTTTCGAAGGTGACGTCGTAGACCGGTTCGCCGCGGGCGAACGGGTGGCCGATCGCCTCCAGCATCGTCCGCGCCGCGGGCCGGATGTCGATCTCTTCGCCCGTCACCCCGAGGCTTCGCATCAGGGCCCAGGCGTTGCGCTTGGTGCCCTCGCTGGTGGCGAAGCCGGGCATGGTGAAGCCCAGGATGTCCGTGCGCGGACGGCCCAGGGCGTCGAAGGCCTTCGCCGCGACCATCAGGGCGTGGGTGGAGTCGAGGCCGCCGGAGACGCCGACCACGACGCGCCTGACGCCCGCCGCGTCGAGGCGCTTGGCGAGGCCCTGCACCTGGATGTTGAAGGCTTCATAGCAATCCTGGTCCAGCCGGGCCGGATCGTCCGGCACGAACGGAAACCGGTCGTGCGGCCGCAGCAGCCCGATATCGACGTGCTCCGCCGCATGCTCGAAGGCGATCCGCCGGAAAGCGTGCTCGGGGTGGCCGGCGGCGGCGGCGGCGTTGTTGAAGGTGGGCGTCCGCAGCCGCTCGAGGCGCATGCGTTCGACGTCCACGTCCGCCACGGCCATCTGGGCGACGTCCGGGAAGCGGCGGGTCGCGGCCAGCAGACGGCCGAGCTCGTGGATGGTCGCCTGCCCGTCCCAGGCCAGGTCGGTGGTGCTCTCGCCGGGCCCGGCCGCGGCGTAGAGGTAGGCGGCCTGGCATCGCATCGACTGCGAGGCGCAGAGCAGCGCGCGCTCGTCGGCCTTGCCGACCACGATGTTGGACGCCGACAGGTTGCAGAGCAGGGTGGCTCCCGCCAGCGCCGCCAGGGTCGAGGGCGGGGTGGCGGCCCAGAAGTCCTCGCAGAGCTCCATGTGGAAGACGAAGTCCGGGACGTCGCTGGCCTCGATGATCAGGTCGGTCCCGAACGGCGCCCTCTGCCCGGCGACGGCGATGTCCAGGCCGCGCACGCCGGCGCCGGGGGCGAACCAGCGGTTCTCGTAATACTCCCGATAGTTCGGAAGGAAGCTCTTGGGCACGACCCCCAGGACGCGGCCCCGGGCGAGGGCGACGGCGCAATTGTAGAGCCGTCCGTTGCGGACGAGGGGCGCTCCCACCACCAGCACCGGCTGCAGGTCCCGGCTCGCCTGCACGAGCTCGGCGAGCGCGGCGTTCACCGCCTGAAGGAGGGCGTCCTGGAGCAGGAGGTCGTCGATCGCATAGGCGGACAGGCCCAGCTCCGGAAACAGCATGAGGTCGGCGCCGCGGGCGTGTCCCTCCCGCGCCAGTTTCAGGGTCTCGAGGAGGTTGGCCGCCGGATCGGCCACGGCGATGCGCGGCGTGCAAACCGCCACACGCACGAACCCCTGCACCCGGTTGGAATAGAGTTCATGCGCTCGGCCTCCTTTGGCGTCGACCGGTACAGGAGCGGCCCGGCGCCCGGCAAGTTGCGCCCTCCGTCGCGCGCCGCGGCCGCCCGAGCTCGGGCCCGCCGTCATCGCGGGCAGGCGGAGCTCGCTGTCGAGGGCGTCGCGGCGCCCCCGACGGCGGCCTACGGCCGCACGGCCGCGTAGAGGGAGATCGACCCGGTCGGGGTGGGAATCCGCCGCGTCTCGCTCACGGCCTCGAAGCCGGCTTCGCGCATGAGGTCCGGGAGCACGCCGAGCGCATTGGGCTCGGTGTGCTCGAAGCCGTCCAGCATCTGAACCTGCCGGAAGAGCAGGCGCATCAAGGGATTCGCCTGGCGGCCGGCGTCGGCCATATGCAGCCGGCCGCCGGGTCGAAGCGCGCCCAGGCAGGCGGCGAGGATCGCCCGCTTCACGGGCATCGGGCATTGATGCAGCACCAGGCTCGAGACCACCTTGTCCGCGGCCGCGCCCGGCAGGATCGCGGTCAGCGCGTCCCCGTAGCCGGCTCGCCATTCCACGTGGACCCCGGCCCGGCGAGCCTTGTCGCGCGCGATCTCCAGCACCGCCTTGTCGGGATCGACGCCGATGAGGCGCGATCCCGGCGACGCCGTCTTGAGCTGGATCGCGAAGGTCCCGGTGCCGCAGCCGACGTCGAGGATTGTCTCGCCAGGCTGCGGATCGGCTTCCGACAGCAGGGCGCACCGCCAGCGACGCTCCCGGGTCATGACGGCCAGCACCCTGTCGTAGGCGCCGGTGAGCTCGTGGCGACCGAGCGCGGGGACGAAGTCTCTGTCCTGGTTCATGGCGACGAGCATCGCCTGGATTCGGGCTCGCCGCTTGAACGAAGCGGCTGCTCAGCCGGAGGGGACCAGGCGCCGCGGCTGCACCCCGAACATCGCCTTCATCGTCCGCGCGAGGTGCGCGCCGTCGGAGAAGCCGGCCTCATGGGCGGCGGTGGTCACGTCGACCCCGCCCGCCAGCAGTGTCGCCGCAAGCTGCAGCCGCCGCCAGAGGACGAACCGCTTGAACGACAAGCCTTGCGCTTCGGCGAAGACGTGACGGAACCGGTCGGCCGACAAACCCGCGCGGCCCGCAGCCGCATCGAGCCGCACGGGGCCTTCCGAGAGCGCGGCGTCGATGAACGTCAGGACGCCGGCCATCCAGGACACCGCGGGCGCGGCCGGCTCGCCTCCGGCTCCGCCCGCCTGGTCCGACCAGAACCGCCGACGGCCCTCGGCCGCCAGCACGTGGGCGCTGGACGCGCGGACGAGCACGGCCCGAAGCGCCGCGCGCGCCTCCACGCCCAGACTTCCCGGCTCGAAAAACAGGATCTCGGCCTGCGCCGCGGCGCCGAGCCGATGGCCCACGAGCGGATCGACGAGAAACGCCGTGGCGCGAAGGACGCGGCCGCCCGCAGTCTCGACGGCGATCGGCCGGTCGGCGAACACCGCCTGCGCCGCGAGGTGCCGGTGAAGCGCGTTGTCGCCGACCGCGCCGCGCCACCGCGCCCAGCCCGGGCCGATCTGCAGACCCCCGCGCCAGGCGCCGTCAGGGCTCACCGGCGCGCCACAGGCGGGAAACGACGCCGGATGGGGTCAGTCACGGTCCCGGCCCCCGGATCGGCCGCGGCGATCTCGCTCGTCGCGGCGGTCGGATCGCGCGGGCTCGTCGGCGTCGTCCTCGAGGCGCTCTTCCCGCGCCCCGGACGCCACGCCGGCGGGACCGATTCGCCAGCTCACGACGGCGACCACCAGGAGCACCAGCAGCAGGGCGGCGGCCACCGAGCCCCGGCGGGACCGCCCAAGAAGATCCGACGCGGGCGCCCGTCGTTGAGGAGTCAGATCGATGGACCTCAGCAGGCACGACAGGCGTGCCTCGCCCGACCTTGAGGGCATTCCGTTCATGTCGCTCATGTCACCCACCTCCTTCAAGATCGAACTCGGGTACTCCAAGGCGAGTTCCAACGCTGCGGTCCCTCAGTCCACGGTTCGGCTTGTTCGCACGACATCCCCGCGCCGAGCGCCGCCTCGAAGCCCATTCGGGTTCGGACCGAAACAACTCGGACAGTCGGCACTGTCCATCTTCACGCCGCTTTGAAGCCGTCTGCTGAACCCATAAAGGCTCGACGCGGCGGAGAAGCCAAAGGTTCCCCGCCGCGTCGTCAACCCGGACGCCGCCGCCCCGTGCGACGACAGTCCGGCAGCAGGGGATTACTGCGGCCGAATCGCCTTCACTTCGCCCGCGCTGCCTGTAACGACCAGATCAAACTCGACCCGGTCGCCGACCTTCGCCTGGTCAATCAGGGCGGGTGACGCCGCGAAGCCCATGGTCATCGCGGGCCATTCCAGACTGGCGATCGGCTCGTGCTCGATCGTGATCTTGCCGCCCTCCGCGTCGATGGCCGAAATCACCCCGCGCGCGGTCGCGGACTCCTCTCCGGCCGCCGACGACATGGCGTCCATCTCCGCCGGCGCCGCGGGGGCAACGGCGGAACCGGTGGCGGCTGGGGTTTCCGTCTCCGTCGCCGGCTGCTGACTGCAGGCCGCCAGGGCAATGACCGCCCCGGCTGACAGGCTCAGGCCGAGGGCGAGCCTGGCCGACTTCACGAACAGGTTTTTCATAGGGTAGCTCCTTGGGTGGGGGTTTGGGTGGGACGTGATTTCCGGCGTCTCAGGAGGAGATAGCCGGCTGGGATGACGAGCATCGACAGGAGGGGCGCGGTGATCATGCCGCCAATGACTGGCGCCGCGATCCGGGTCATGATCTCCGACCCCGCGCCGTGGCCGATCAGGATCGGGAACAGACCGCCCAAGATCACGGCGACCGTCATCGCCTTGGGCCGGACCCGCAGAAGGGCGCCCTCGCGAACGGCCTCCTCGACCTGCTCCCGGTCGGGATCAGGTCCTCGATCCTTCAGCGCATGTTTGAGATAGATCAGCATCACGACGCCGAACTCCGCCGACAGGCCAGCGAGGGCGATGAAGCCAACCCCGGTCGCGACCGACTGATCGAAGCCCATCAGATAGAGCAACCAGAAGCCGCCGGTCAGGGCGAATGGCAGGGTGCCCATGATGAGGAGGGCTTCGTCGAAGCGCCCGAAGGTCAGATAGAGCAGGATGAAGATGATCACGAGCGTGGCCGGAACCACGATCTTTAGCCGCTCGGCCGCCCGTTCCAGATATTCGAACTGGCCGGAGTAGGCGATGCTGACGCCCGGCGCGAGATCCACCTCGCTGGCGACCGCCTGACGCAGATCGGCGACGACAGACGCGAGGTCGCGCCCCCGAGTGTCGACATAGACCCAGGTGGTCAGCCTGCCGTTCTCGGACTTGAGCATCGGCGGGCCGTCCGCGATCTGGATATTGGTGACCGTGCCAAGGGTGATCTGCTGGCCCGACGGCGTCAGCATCGGCAGGGCGCGCAGTTGCTCCAGACTGTCGCGCAATTCTCTCGGGTAACGGACGCTGATCGGATAGCGGGCGAGCCCCTCCACCGTCTGTCCGATCGTCTCGCCGCCCACGGCGCCCGATACGATCGATTGGACATCGGCGATGTTCAGGCCGTAGCGGGCCGCCGCGCGCCGGTCGATGTCGATGTCGACATAACGCCCGCCGGTCAGGCGTTCGGCCAAGGCGGAGGTCACGCCCGGTACGGTCCTGGCGACATCGGCCACCTGGGCCGCGATACGGTCCATCGCGGCCAGGTCAGAGCCGGACACCTTGACGCCGACGGGGCTCTTGATGCCCGTCGCCAGCATGTCGATGCGATTTCGGATGGGAGGGACCCAGACGTTGGACAGTCCGGGGACCTGAACCGCGCGATCGAGTTCTTCGATCAGTTTTTCCGGGGTCATGCCCGGCCGCCATTCATCGCGCGGCTTGAACTGGATGGTGGTCTCGAACATCTCCAGCGGAGCCGGATCCGTGGCGGTTTCCGCCCGGCCCGCCTTGCCGAACACGGTCGCCACTTCGGGCACGGTGCGGATCATCCGGTCCGTCTGTTGCAGCAGTTCCGCGGCCTTGGCCGGGGAGAGACCCGGCTGGGCCGAAGGCATATACAGCAGGTCGCCCTCGTCCATCGCCGGCATGAATTCGCCGCCGAGCTGGCTAAGAGGCCAGGCGGTGGTGGCGAAGATCAGCAAGGCTGCCACCAAGGTCTTTCTGGGATGATGCAGCACCCAGTCCAATGGCCCGCGATAGATGCGCGTGAGCCAGCGATTGATCGGATTGCTCTGTTCGGCCGGGATCCGTCCGCGGATCAGATAGCCCATCAGAACCGGCACGAGAGTGATGGACAGGATCGCCGCCGCCGCCATCGCATAGCTCTTGGTAAAGGCTAGGGGCGCGAACAGCCGGCCCTCCTGGGCCTGCAGGCTGAACACCGGGATGAACGACAGGGTGATGATCAGCAGGCTCAGGAACAGCGCGGGGCCGACCTCCACGGCCGCCTCGGTGATGACCTTCCAGCGATCTTCGCCCGCCAGCTTTTCATCCGGGTGATCGTGTTCCCATCGTTCGATGTGTTTGTGGGCGTTCTCGATCATGACCACCGCCGCATCCACCATGGCGCCGATGGCGATGGCGATGCCGCCCAGCGACATGATGTTGGCGTTCACGCCCTGAAGATTCATGATCAGGAAGGCCGCCAGGACGCCCAGCGGCAGGGTCAGGATGGCGACCAGCGCCGACCGGGCGTGCCAGAGGAACAGGCCGCAGACCAGGGCGACGACTATGAACTCCTCGATCAGCTTGCCGCTCAGATTGTCGATCGCCCGGTCGATGAGCTGCGAGCGATCGTAGGTCGTCACCACTTCGACTCCCGGGGGCAGTCCGGCTTTGAGCGTCTCGAGTTTCTCGGTCACGGCCGCGATCGTGGCGCGGGCGTTTGCGCCGGATCGAAGGATGACGACGCCGCCCGCGACCTCGCCTTCGCCGTTGAGCTCGGCTATGCCGCGTCTCATCTCCGGGCCGATCTGGATGGTCGCGACATCCCCGAGGCTGATCGGCACGCCTCCAGCCGCCGTGCGGAGCGGCACGGCCCGGAAGTCGTCGAGCTCGGTCAGATAGCCGTTGGCGCGGATCATGTATTCGGCTTCGGCGAGCTGGAGCACCGAGCCGCCCGTCTCGCCGTTGGCGCGCTGGAGAGCGTCCACCACCGCCTGATGGGTGACGCCGTAGGACGCGAGCCTGACGGGGTCGAGCACCACCTGGTATTGCCGCACCATGCCGCCCAGGCTGGCGACCTCGGCGACCCCCGGCACGGTCTTCAGCTCGTAGCGGAGGAACCAATCCTGCAGGCTTCGCAATTGCGCCAGATCGTTGCGGCCTGTGCGATCGACCAGGGCGTATTCATAGACCCAGCCTACGCCGGTGGCGTCCGGACCAAGTGCCGGTTGGGCGGTCGCGGGAAGCCGCGCCTGCACCTGGCTGAGGTATTCGAGGACCCGGGAACGCGCCCAGTAGAGGTCCGTCCCATCTTCGAACAGCACATAGACGAAGCTGTCGCCGAAGAAGGAATAGCCTCGAACCGTTCGCGCGCCGGGTACGGACAGCATGGTGGTCGCCAGAGGATAGGTGACCTGGTTCTCGACGATCTGGGGCGCCTGCCCCGGGTAGCTGGTGCGAATGATGACCTGCACGTCCGACAGGTCCGGCAAGGCGTCGACCGGCGTGCTGCGAACCGCGAACAGGCCGGCGGCGAGCAGGGCGACGGCGGCCATAAGGACGAGGAAGCGCCCCTTGACCGAGGCGCGAATGACCGCGGCGATCATTGGCTCGACCTCCCGCGCGAGGCGGGCGCGGCCATGGATGCGCCCGTTGGGGCGGCGGTGGCGGGCCGGGACGTCGGGCCGATCGGCCGCGCCGTTACGCCTGACAGGCTGGCTTCGGAATCGATCAGGAACTGCCCCGACGCGACGATCCGTTCGCCTTCCCTGAGACCGGCGAGGATCTCGGTTTGCCCCCCGGCTTCTCGCCCGACACGGACCTCGGCCGGTTGATACCGGCCTTCCGGCCGGGCGAGCATGACAATGTCCCGTTCACCCGTTCGGATCACCGCCTCGGTCGGCACGAGCAACGCCGTCGTCGAACCGCCGCCGAAGGTGATCCGGCCGAACATGCCGGGGCGCAAACGGCCCCCGCGATTGGCCATTTCGATCCGTCCCGTGACCGTGCGGCTGTCGCCGACGAGTTCCGGCAACAGGGCGGTCAGACGACCCGTGAACCGCTCTCCCGGGAACGCGGTCAAAGCCACCTCGACGGACTGTCCGACCCTTAGCCGGCTCCCCAGCGCCTCCGGGATGGCGGCATTGACCCAGACGGTGGCCAGGCCGTTGATCTCGGCCAAGGTCATGCCTTGGGTCACGCTCATGCCGGCGCGCACGCCCAGGGTCTTGATCACGCCGCCAGTGGGCGTTGAGATCGTGATCGTGTTTCGCGCCCGCCCGCTGCGCTCCACCGAGGCGATCAGGCTCTCGGACATGCCCATCAGCACCAGTCGCTGCCGCGCCGCCTGGATCAGGGGCGTGTTGCCGGTGCGCCGTACGGCCAGATATTCCGTCTGGGCGCCGCCCCAGGTCGGGATGAGCAAATCGACCAGAGGCGCGCCCGCAGCGATGACATCGCCCGGCGCGCGGTTGTAGACTCGCTGCACGAAGCCGTCGGCCCGCGACTGGACCACGGCGATGTCGCGTTCATTGTAATCGACCACCGCCGTGGCGCTCAGATCGCCCTCAAGGTCGCCACGGCGAGCCGTGGCATACCGGACCCCCAAATTCTGGGCCAGCGCCGGATCGATTCGAACGCCGGGGGTGGCGGTCGTTCCCCCCTCATCGGCATATTTGGGGATGGTCTCCATGTTCATGGACGACTTCCCCGGCCCCGGGTAGCGTTCGTTTGGAACCATGGGATCGTACCAATAGAGGATCTCGCGCTCCCCTCCCCCCTCGGCGGTCTCACCGCCGGCCCCATCCAGCCGCGGAGCGACGACGATGCCGGCCCCGACGCCGACCCCGACCAAAAGAAGCGCGCCCATGGCGATGCCCAGGCGTTTGTTGCGAAGGGCGTTCATCGGTCGTCGTTCCCATAGGTGAGAGTGATCTCGACCACTTGACGCATCACGGCGGCCTCGCGATCGAGCGTGTCGAGCCGGGCGTTGGCCACGGCGGTGAAGGCTTCGAGAACTTCAACGATGCCCGCCCGACCCGCCGCATAGCTCGCGGTTTCGAGATCGGAACGCTGAAGGACACTGGGCAGAACGACGTCGCGCGACCGGACCCATTGATCGTGAGCGGTCGCGTATTCGGCCAGGGCGCTTCGCAGCGACGCGGTCAACACGCGCTCAGCGTCCTCACGCTCGGCGGTGACCCGCAGCGCATCAGCGGCGCGCGCGGCGATGACGGGATCCTGCCTCTGCCCCGGAAAGATCGGCAGCCGCACGCTCGCTCCGACGGAGAACAGATCGCCGAACCGCTCATCGCGGCGGGCGTAGCTGGCTTGGAACGACCAGTCCGGGCGACGTCCGGCGCGGGCCAGGTCGACCTCGGCTTCGGCGCGGCGCGCGGCGGCTCCATAGGCCCGCACGGTCGGCAGCTGGGCGATGCCGTTCCGCAAGGCGGTCAGGTCGAGATCGTCCTGCGGCGGCGGGCCAACCGTCTCGGGATCGGCGTCGCCCGTCCACCGGGCGAGTTCGGCTCGCGCCTTCTCGATGTCGGCGGCGAGACTGCTGCGGCGATCGTCAAGATCGGCTTTGAGCTGAACGGGCCCGAGAGCGTTGGCGGGCCGATAGGCGCCGGACGCGACTCCGGCCGGGGCGGCGTCCCACAGGGGTTGCAACGTCGCCAGCAGCTCTTCCAACGCCGCAAAGCGGCGTTCGGCATAGAACAGGTCGATCCACGCAAGGCCCACGGCGACCCGGACCTCTCGTCGCGCGACGGACTCCTCAGCGCCGGCGACGCCGATCGCCGCCTCGGCGATGTCTCGCTCGGCGCGACGACGCGCGCGGCTGGGCACCTCCTGCTCGACGCCGATCCTGAGCATGGTGAAGTCTTCATCGAATTGCCCCGCGAACGGCCCGGTCACCGGATATCCGTCGAGACCGACGGAGAGCCGGGGGTCCGGCAGAAGCCCCGCTGCCGGAACGGCCGCACGAGCGGCGTCGACACCCAATGCGCTGGCGCGCAGACTGGGTGCGCTGAACGCCGCGCGGGCCAGGGCCTCGTCGAACGTCTGGGGGTCAGCCTGGGCCGGCGCGGTCCAGACGCTCAGGAGCAGAACGGAAGCGGGAAGGATCGCCCAGCTTGCGGTTAGCTCACGGCACCGGGTGGGCGCCGAAGCCTCGGCTCGCCGCGTCGTGACGCGCGGCAGGCGGACACGGGGCGGCTGACAAGCAGACGCGCGTGTCGCCGTCCTCAAACGAATGGTCATGAAATTCCTCGAAACCATCGGACCCGCCGTGAGGGCAGGACACCGGCGAAGGGCTCAGATCGATCGGTTACCGCGGCGTAACGTCGCGCACGGCCTACCGTTCAGCGAAAGCGTTCTAAGCCAGCCGTTTCGGCGGATTCTTCAGTGGAAGCGGGCCTGCGCCCTCTCGCACGACATCGACGGCTGCGAACCGGAGTCCCCGCGGAGCCGAAGGCCGTTGAACGGTCGGCGCCGGCGGCATGGGCGCCGCGACGGCGGCGCAGCCCATCTTGGCGATGCAGTCGGGCGTCATCTCGTCGCAAGGGCTAGTAGCGCCGCCGGAAGGCCCGTCCGCCATCACCATCATCTCGGCGCAATCCATGTCCGCCATGCCGCCCGTCGCTTCGAATACCTGGAACGGCGTGGCGTGCGCGGACGACTGGCCGACGAAGCCGGCCACCGCCAGGGCGAACAGAAGGGTGCGGACGAGGTTCCACATGCGCGTTCATCCCACGCCCGTCGGCCGGCCGTGTCAAGCGACCGACGGGCTGGCGTCGGGCGCGCGCAACGCAATGCTCCGGATCAGCGCGCGCCCGCCCGCAGTTCGAACGAGGGATTCAACCCCGGCGCCCGTATAACTCATTGAACCCCTCTGGTTTCGGAGCCTCCCTATGACCACTCGCAAAATCCTTTCCGTCGTCGGCGCCGTCGGCGCCCTGCTGTTGGGGGCGACGCAGGCTGCCGCCCACGCGCGCGTCGTCGCCTCCAACCCGGCGGCGAGCGCGAGCATCGCCTCGCCGCGTTCGCTGACGGTCACCTTCAGCGAACGCGTCGTTCCCGCTTTCTCGGGCCTCGAGGTCGTGAACGCCGCCGGTGCCAAATTCCCGGTCGCGACCACCGTCTCCGATGACGGCATGACCGTTTCGGGACGGACGGCGCGACCGCTCGCGGCCGGCGCCTACAGCCTCAACTGGCATGCCGCCTCCGCCGACGGCCACCGTATGACCGGCGCCATCGCCTTCACGGTCCGCTGACCCATCGTGCTCGACGTTCTGGTCATCCTGCTCCGGCTCGCGCAGTACGGCGGCGCGGTCGTCCTGCTCGGGACGCCGCTGTTCCTCCTCTACGGGTTGCGCGGGTCGGACGCGGTGGCCCTCGGCTGGACGAGATCCTTGCTGGTCAGCGCGGCGGCCGTGGTCGCCATAGGCTCCGCCGCCGCCTTCGCGGCCCAGACCGCTGTGATGGCGGGCTCGCTGACTGAAGGTCTCAAGCCGGCGACGCTCGGCTTCATGCTCACGGGCACGAGCCTCGGACCCGCCTTTCTCGTCCGGACGCTGGCCGCGTTGCTCGCGCTTCTTGCGCTCATTCAAGACAAGCCGTCCCGCGGCCTGTGGAAATTCGTCGCTGTCGCCGGTCTTATCGTCGGCGCCAGCTTCGCCTGGACGGGACACGGCGCGGCCACCGAAGGCGCGGGGCGCTATGTTCATCTGACGGCCGCGATCCTGCACAGCTGGGCGGCGGCGGTGTGGCTCGGCGCGCTCGCGGCCTTGCTGATCCTGACGTTGCGGCGGCGGTCAGAAACGGTCGATGGCGATAGGATCCTCTATCGAGCCCTTCACGGATTCGCCGGCGTCGGATCCGCATCGGTCGCCGTCCTGGTTCTGAGCGGACTGGTGAACAGCTGGTTCATGGTCGGACCCGATCGTATCGCTGGCCTCTTGAGCACGCCCTACGGTCTGCTGTTGACGGGCAAGCTCGTGCTCTTCGCGCTCATGCTGGTTCTGGCGGCCGCGAACCGCTTTTATCTGACGCCCCACCTCGGCAGCGCCCTGGACGATCCCGAGTATCTTGGCCCCGCCATTTCACGGCTGAAACGCAGCTTGGTGATGGAGACCCTCCTCGCCCTGGGGCTGCTGGCCCTGGTGTCCATCATGGGAACCCTGGCTCCGGTCTCGGCCATGGAAATGGCGATGTAGCCGTTGGCGCGCGCCGACTTCGCTGGAGCTGCGTGTCGGCTTGGGGACCGGCAAATGGCCGTTGTCCCGGCCGTCGGGAACCGCCTAGACTGGTCAGAAATCGGGGGGCGCGCCGTGTCAGATCGAGTTCGTGATCTTATTGAACAGTGGCGGCGCGACCCGGCTGCGACCTACCAGACCTGGTTCTTGTGGGACGAGCGTCTGAAGAATTTCCGCTCCATCCGTCGCGGCATCGGCCAGGTCGTCAAGGAGATCGAAGCAGGCCGGTTCGGCGTGGCCTATCGCGGGTCGTCGCTGGAGACGATCGTTCATTCGGTGGCCGAACAACGGCAGATCTTCAAGGGCGCGGACCATGCCTTCCTCTGGAAGCCCAAACTTCGCATCCCGGACATCTACGAAAACCCGGCCAATCAACGCGCTTTCGGCCGGCTCCTGCATCACTGCAGCTGTTGTTCGACAGCAACGGAAATTCTCGCGGGCATCCGCACGATCGACCAACTCCGAATCAAGGGACTCGGGCCTGCAGTGGCCAACCTGATCTATTTTCTCCATCCCACCCACGTTTCGCCGTTCAATACCGCGATCGTCAACGGCTACAACGCGATCACCGGATCAAAGGTCAAGCTCGGGAGCTGGGAGCACTACCTTGCGATGCGGCAAGGAATTTTGGCCCTCAACGCTCGCTACAGCGATCTTCTGTCCAACGATCTCGGGGCGATCGCGGGCTTCCTGTTCGACGTGGGCTCCGGCCGTTATCCCGCGCCGCCCCTGGACGACGAGAGTCTGTCCGCCAGCGGCTGGGACGCGCGGCTGGCCGAAGCGCGCGCCGAAGCGGTCAAGTTCGAGAAGACCGCGCTCCAGCAGGGCGAGACGGACCGGACCCACACAGAGATCCAGGCCTGGGTCCGTGATCTGGGTCGCGCGCTGGGCTACAGGGTCTGGATCGCGTCCAATGACCGCGGGCGCCAGCACGAGGGCGCACGCCTGAGCGAGGGCTGCCTAGAACAACTACCGCCGTCGCTGGCGAACGGTCCAGGCGCCGAGTCCATCCGGCTGATCGACGTACTCTGGCTGGAGGGAGACGCGGACCGCGTGGCGGCCGCCTTCGAGGTCGAGCATTCCACCACGATCTACTCCGGTGTCGTGCGAATGCTGGACCTCGCCCTGTCAGGCGAACTAAACATCTCCGCCGGCCTTTTCCTGGTCGCTCCCGACAGCCGCGAAAACGATGTGCGGGCGCAGTTGCAACGTCCGGCCTTCAGCCGGATCGCCGATCTCAATGTGCGCTATCTGCCCTACGGAGAACTGGAACGGCACCGGGCATCAATCGCCCGCTTCGGAACCGGTCTCAGGGCTCTGACCGAGATTTCGCACCGCGTGACCTGATCGTCGGTGACTGGCCCGCCTCGCATCCAGGTCGTTCTGGCTCACAGGCCTGATAGGCAAGAGCGCGATCCTCCAGCCGCACCCGCCAGGTGATCAGCATGGCATTAAGCGCGGTGAACACCACTGCTATCCAGACCTGGCCGAAAACCAGCGGCAGGATGGCGATCTCAAGAGATGCGATCCAGTAGTTGGGATGACGAATGACCCGGAAGGGCCGGATCGGACTAGCGGCGCGCCGGGCAGGTGATGATCCGAGTGGTCCAAAACCGGCCAAGGTCGCGATCACCCCGCTTGCTCCAGCGCGCTCGTCGTGCTCTCGGCCATCAGGGCGACTGCGTGTTCCAGGAACAGGTCGTTCCGCTCCGCGAAGCTGTGCGGCTGCAGATACCAGTCCATTGGGACGCACGAATGCCGTGTGTCGATCAAGGCGTTTCGATAGATAGGCGCCAGCCGCTCGAAACCGCCGTGGGTCGTGGCGAACATTTCGGCCCCGTTGGCCGCGACGTCCTCTTGCCGCAGGATGTGCGGCGGCCAGGCGGTGGTCAGGGCGGCGAGACGCGGTGGTGAAGTCCGGTCGTTGTCTCTTGGCAGAGCTTCCTGTGATCGAGCCGTCGCCTGCCTCATGGCTCCCGCTTGCGAACCGCACGCGCCATTTTCAGGTCGCGGGAGATCCGTATCCACAGCAGGATGAAGCCCGAAATCACAATGCTCAGGGTCAAGGCGGTAGTGATGATGATCAGGGGGTGATTGAAGTCCTCGCCGTCGTTCCAGTCCATGACGTGCAGTCGCCAGAAGAAGTCGAAGATCCGCCACACGCCCGAGCGGCGCGTCACCACTTCGCCTGTCGCTGGCGACAGGTAGAAGGCCGTCTTTTCGCGGTCGGCGAAGTCTACCCGCCACAGCGGTCCGGTGCGTCCCGTCTCCTCGGGCGCCGTCGCCAGAAGAACCGCGCCGGAAACCCGCGCCTCGCCCTTGTACGCGCCCTTGGCGAAGGCCGAGGCGTCGGCGGCCGACATCGGTCCGAACGGCCGGCCGGTCGCGGCGGACACGACGACTGGCTCGCCCGACGCCGGCTTCAAGGTCCAGGCCGCCCCCCGCGGCGTCGTGTGAAGCTCCGCCTGGACAGGCGCGACGCCCGCTCGGCGCGCGATCTCGCTCAGTGCCGGAAGCGCGCCGAGCTCCAGCGGGCTCGGCTTGAGGTCAACCGCCCGATGTTCGCCGCGCACCGTCTCGATCGGAATGGCCGTCATCACCAGACCGCCGCCGACCCAGAACAGCACCTGAAGGCCGACGACGAGCGCAATCCATTTGTGCAGCTGGGTGGAGAGCTTGAGAACCTTCATCCCTGGGCCTCGCCTAGCCGTGACGCGCGAAGACGCGCGTACCGCCGCCCTTGAGGATCAGCAGGGTCTCATAGGGCTCACGTTGGCCGTCTGGCGTCTCCATGCCGGGAGACCCCAGCGGCATCGCCGGCACTGCGAGGCCCACGGCCTCGGGACGTTCGGCCAGAAGCTTGCGGACATCCTCGGCCGGCACATGGCCCTCGAGGACATAGCCGCCGATCATGGCCGTGTGGCAGGAGGCGAGCGCCTCGGGCACGCCTTGGGTGCTGCGTATAGAGCGAAGGCTCGGGAGTTCGTTGACCCGCGCCTTGAAGCCGGCGGCGCGCATGTGATCCACCCAGGCCGTGCAACAGGCGCAGGTCGGGGTCTTGTAGACCGCGAGCTCGGTCGATGAACGGGCGCCCGGAGCGCAGGCCGCGACGGCGACGGAGCCGGCCCCCGCGGCCAGAAACGCACGGCGTGAAAGGGTGGGCATCGATCTCATGGGTCCCTCTGGCGAGCGATATCTGGAGGCCGCCGATGACGGTCGCCGCCGCGATCAGGCGGCGGGGCGGAAGGGCCGGGCCGAGGAGTGATAGACGTCGAACCTCCACTCGTCACCCCGCTTGCGCAGGACGCTCGTGGCGGCGCCGCGGCGCTCTATGGGGGCCCGGGCTCCGTACTTGAAGGTGATGTGGAAGGTGTAGGTCTCGCTCACGAAGGCGGTGTCGCCGTCAACCTCGACTTTCATTTCGTGGTTGCGGAAGTCGAAGCCGGCCAGATCGGCGAATTCGGGCCCGAGATGGTGCTCCAGATAATAGGCGAACGATCCCTCCACGCCGCCGTTCTCGAAGATCTCCGAGTCGGTCCAGAACAGGGCCGGCGTCTGCGACACGTCCATCCGCTCGATGGCGTCCTTGTAGGCGGTGACGACCGCTCGGACCTGGGCCTCGTCAGCGGATTGCGCATCGCCGGGGGCGTGCGCCGAGCCTGGCGTATGGGCCGAGCCGGGGGCGTGGGAGCGGGCCGGCGCCTGTGATTGAGCTTGCGCTTGGCCGGAGGTCGCGAGGAGGGCGGCGACCGCCGATCCGGCGAGTGCTGAACGGAACATCATGGTGCAGTCTCCTGGTTTGCCGCGGCCGCAGTAGAACCCGGTCCGGCGAAGTAGATGAAGAACGAGGCGTTCGGGCGACGACGGACCCCAAGGCCGTCAGAACATCAGATGCCTCATGCCATGGGTCAGCATCCCGCCCAGCAGGCCGTTGACCACCACGGCGGCGGCGGTCACGGTCAAAAGACCGATGTAGATCAGCTCGCGCCCGCGCCCCGGCCGGCGGACCCATTGTTCCTTCGCCCACCAGCTCAGCAGGCCGAGCGCGGCGATCGAGGTGCCGAGCCACCGATGGTAGAGGTGAGTCACATCGTCCTTCCCGGGCAGCCCCATAGCGAACCATCCCAGCGCCACCGCGGCGACCGCGGAGATCGCCGCCAGGGCGATGATCACCCGCGTGCCCTGGGTCAGGACCGGCCGACGCAGCGTCAGGGCGGCGATCTCGAGGAGCGCGGCGACGAGGAACAGCGCGATCGGGAAATGGACGGCGGCGGGATGCATGGCGCCGAGCCAGCGATACAGGCGCTGGGGCATTGGCTTGGGACCCTCGTCCGCCGTCATGGCCCCGTGGTCCATGTCCATAGCCATCCCCGGCATGGCCATCACGCCGCCTTCTGGCACGGCGCCCGCCGGCGCGGCGGCCTGGGCACGGGCCGCGGCCTGCTTGTCATGATCCTCGTGCGCGAACGCGGGCGCGCTGACAGACAGCGCCACCACCAGGGCGATCCCCGACAGAAGTTTGCGTATCGACATTGTTCTCTCCCATCCCGTCCCTTCTGCTAACTACGCACCGGGGAGGCCGTCCCCTCGTTTGAGGGATTTGGCTTGTTTCGGCGTAGTAGGGATTAGGGGCGCAAGGAGAGTGTTCGATGGCGCGTAATTTGGATGATCTTTTGGCCGGATCGGCGGCGACGCCCTTGGGCCGGTCGCTCGACGGGCTCGAACCGCTCGTCTGGAGCCGGGTCGACGCGCTTCGCGGCGAAAGGCTCGCGTCGCAACTGCGTTTGGGGGCCGTCGCCATGGCCCTGGTCACCGGCCTGACGGCAGGCGGCGTCGGCGCGGTCGCCGCCCCCAGACCGGCCGGGGAGATGGCCATTTTCACGGTCGACGCGGGCCTGTCGCCTCTGGTGAGACTGGAAACCGGCCGATGAAGCGCGGCTGGCAGGCCATCGCCCTGACGGCCGTCCTGGCGGCGGTCGCCAGCGGCGCGGGCACTTGGATCAGCGCCAGCTGGGTGCTGAGCCGGCGCGAACCGCCATCCCTGCACGACATCGTGCACCACGACCTGAAGCTCTCGCCCGACCAGCTGACCCGCATCGACGCAGTCGAAGCCCGGTTCGCCGCGCGCCGGCCCGCGCTCGAAGCGGACGTCCGCGCGGCCAATCAGGAACTGGCGCGCGCGATCGCACGGAGCGACGGCGACGGTCCCCAGGTCCAGGCGGCGGTGGACCATTTCCACGTCGCCATGGACGCCTTGCAGAAGGAGACGATCGCCCACGTCTTCGAGATGCGGTCCGTTCTGACGCCGGCCCAGGCCGAGGTATTCGACGACCGTATCGTCGAGGCCCTCGCGCCCGACGAAGGCTAGCGTTCCGCGTGGACAGCCCCAACGACCTGTCAGCCCGCGCCGCCGGCGGGGACCGGGCGGCCTTCAGCGAGTTGATGCGGCAGACCAAGACTTCTCTGTTCCGTTTCGTCCGGCGCTATGTCGGCGATGAACAGGACGCCTGGGACCTGTTGCAGGACACCTATGCGGCGGCCTGGATCAACATTCGCCGCTACGACCCGGTCCGACCCTTCGAGGCCTGGATCCGGACCATCGCACTCAATAAATGCCGGGACTGGAGCCGTCGCCGCTTCGTTCGGCGGCTCATCCGGGGCGGCGTCGACCTGTCGTCGCCGGAAGCCATGTCCGTGCCGGACGGGGCCGAGGCGGTGGATGACCGGATGGATGCCAGCGCAAGGCTGGCGCGGTTGAACGAGGCTGTGAGCCATCTGCCGCCGCACCTCAAGGCTCCGCTTCTGCTGACGGCGATCGAGGGGCGCAGTCAGGCGGAAACGGCCGGGATGCTGGGTGTCTCCATCAAGACCGTGGAGACCCGCGTGGCGCGGGCTCGTCGCAAGCTGTCCGAGGCGCTGGACGACACGCCCGCTGTCCGGGCCGCTCTTGAGTGATCAGCTCGAGGGTCCTCGGAACCTTCGTCGCGCCTTAGCCCCGCTCGGGCCGCAGCGGCGCTCCGTCGATCGACCTCCAGGCGGCGAGGGATGCGGCGCCCGTCCGCGTATTCTAGTATGAGGGCGTCGCGGGAAATCGACCCGATCATCGCCCTTTTCTTTCAGGAGCTTGTCACATGAGAGTCCCGATCCTAGCCGCCGCAGCGGCGATCACCTTGGGCGCCTGCCAGCCGGCCGCCGACCCTCAACCGGTCGAGGCCCAGACGGCGCCGGGCGCCTCGGCGACGACCCCGATGGAGGCCGCGCCGGTCGCCACGCCCGAGCCGACCCCGCAGCCGCAGGCCGCCGCATCAGCCCCGGCGCCGTCCCCCCGGGCCTCGACGCCCCGACCGACCCGCCCCGCGCCGGCGCCAGCACCCGCCCCGACGCCGCCGCCGGCCGATCCGATGGCCGGCCATGACATGTCGAAGATGGACGGCATGACCATGCCGCCCAACCAGTAGTCCACGTAAGCATCAGGAAGTCTCTCATGAACCGTTCAATCCTCACCAGCCTGGCCGCTCTGGCGGCGCTGGCTCCCGTCTCCCTCGCCCAGGCCCAGAGCCATTCGCACGCGGGCATGTCGGCGCAGGATCACGCCGCCATGCAGGCCCCCGCCAACGGCGTCGTCACCGCGCCCGCGGACAACGCCATGCTAGCGGTCGCGCCGACGACCTTCTCGGCGACGTTCCCGCACGCCATGACCCTGACCTCTCTCAGGCTGACGGGCCCTGACGCCCGGTCCATCGACGTGGCTGTGGTCGACGACGCGGCGCCGGTCACCACGGTCAGCGCGCCCCTCCCCATCCTGGCCCCCGGATCCTATTCCGCCGCCTGGGCCGCGAAGGGCGCCGACGGCCACCAGATGAACGGCCTCGTCCGTTTCATGGTTCACTGAGGGATCGGCCTCCCGCCTCCTGAGGGGCCGAAGCCGGATGTGGAAGGAACGCCGCGCGACCTGCCGCGCGGCGTTTTTCCGTCGTCGATCAGCGGTCGGCTCCCCGGCTGACCCCTCGCGATGGTCTTTCAGCCCTGGGCTCAGTCGGCGCGCCGTGATCGCCGGCCGGCGCGATCCATCCGGCCGGGGGGCGAACTACGCTCCTGAAGGTGGGGCGCCAAGCTCGCCAATGTCCGGGTCACAACGTGGGCGTCGCCGAAACCGCGTCCTACAGCTTGGCCAGCCTCCGGGTCGTACAGAATGGTGAAACAGCCCAGCGCCTTGGCCGGGCGAATGTCCCATTCCAGACTGTCTCCGACGACACAGACCTCGGGCGGATCGACGTTCAAGGCGGCAAACACTCGCCTGAACGCGCCCGGATCGGGCTTGCCAACGCCGACCTCGCCTTCAATCTGGATATGATGGAAACGCGAAGCCAGACCGAAACGCTCGATCTTGGCGCGCTGCAGTGGACCGGCGCCGTTGGTGAGCAGCGCGAGCCGGTATCCAGCGTCCCGCAGTTGGACCAACACGGCGTCCGCCTTGGGTTCGAGCCGCATCTGCCGGTCGCGATGGAGGCTGAAGGCGTCGGCGATGCGCTCTGCGATCTCGGGAGATACCGTTGGACTACTGTCGCGCCGCAAGGCCTCGAAGGCTTTGGCTGCGATGACGCGCCGGGCCTGCTTCGGGTCTGCGCGGCCCACGGCGTGGCTGTCCGGATCGCTCCAGAAGGCCCGCCCCGCCTCCGTCAGGGCGCGCGCTGCAACGTCCGGAGCGAGGTCGCCAAGCTCGGTCTGGTATACCTGACAGACGCTGCGCCACGCCAGATCAGGGCGGCGATAGGCTGAGAGCAGGGTGTCATCCAGATCGATCACGACGGCCCGGATCCGCCGCCCCGCTGTCATTGGACAACACCGGGCCGGTCACCGGCCGGCGCAAGGCACAGGCTGTAGCGAGGCCCTGGCCCCGGCGGGGGCGTCCTGACAACCGACCCGTTGCGTGCCTGTGGGGGCGCCGGCGTCAAGACAAGACCCGCCGCCGCTTCGCTAGAACCACGCCCGAATGCCGACGACCAGCCGGGTGTCTTCCGAGCTTCGCCCGTCAGCTTCCAGGAAGTCCGCCGTATTGCCGAAGCTCTTGGTCCATTCGACGCCGACATAGGGTGCGAATTCCTTGCGGAACTCGTAGCGCAAGCGGGCCCCGATCTGGAGCGTCGACAGGCCGGACCCGATCCGGAGTTCGGGGATGTCCTCCGCCGACAGCACCACCTCGGCCCGGGGCTGGACGATCCAGCGATTGGTGATGCGCTGATCGTATTCGGCCTCGGCCCTCGCCGTGAGTTCGCCCTTGTTGGACAGGAAGGCCGCCGCGTCGACCTCGAACCAGTAGGGCGCCAGACCCTGGATGCCGACGACCAGGTCGGTCCGGTCGCCTTCGGGCCGGTAGGTCTGCCTCAGGCCGGTCTGGAAGTCGAAGAAGGGTCGGAACGCCCGGCTATAGAGGGCCTGGATCTCGGCCTCCTCGACCTCGCCGTCGAAGGCTCCCTCCCCTTCGGACTTCCACCAGAAGCGATTGATGTCGCCGCCGGTCCAGCCCTGGGCGTCCCAGGCGTAGGCTTCTTCGCCGTCGGCGAAGGTCGCTTCGAGCTGGTCGATGATCACCGCGGTGGTCCGCACGTCGCCATTCTCGACGCGAAGCTGTTCGCGGGCCGCCGCCATCTCCGCGGGATCGAACAGGGTATCGGCGGCGTGAGCGGGGCCGCTGGTCGCCCCGGGCGGAAGGGGCATTTCCGGAGGGCGTCCCGGGTTGTCCGCGCTGGTCGGCACGTCGGGCGGCATCGCCATGGCCGACATGTCATGACCCGGGGGCATCTGCCCCATGGTCGACATGTCATGTCCCGCCGGCATGGCCGACGCGGGCGCGGTCTGCCGCATCGTTGACATGTCGTGCCCGGCGTGGGGATCCGGCTGAGCGGCGGCGGCCGGCTGCTGGCCGCTCTGCATGGTCGACATGTCATGTCCCGCCGGCATGGCCGGCGCCGGCGCGGTCTGGCCCATCGTCGACATGTCATGTCCGGCGTGGGGATCCGGCTGACCGGCGGCGGCCGGCCGCTGGCCGCTCTGCATGGTCGACATGTCGTGGCCCGCCGGCGTGGCCGGCGCGGGCGCGGTCTGCCGCATCGTCGACATGTCGTGCCCGGCGTGGGGATCCGGCTGACCGGCGGCGGCCGGCTGTTGGCCGCTCTGCATGGTCGACATGTCATGTCCCGCCGGCATGGCCGGCGCGGGCGCGGTCTGGCTCATCGTCGACATGTCGTGCCCGGCGTGGGGATCCGCCGACGCCGGCGCGCGCTCGGGCACGGCGCCGGTCGGGCAGACCGGCGCCCCGGGCGTTCCGACGCGGGACGGATCCGCCGTCGGCGCGCCGCGCCGGACGCAACCGGCGGGCAGCTGGACGGCGGTCTGGACGGCGTTAGCCGCCGCGCCGTGCCCGGCGTGGCTCTGGGCGAACACCGGGCCGGCCGAGGCCGCGAGGAGCAGAGGGACGAGACCCACGGACCGACGGATCATGACGAGGCTCCTGACATCGGGCGGACGGTGACGACGTTGAACATGCCCGCGTGCATGTGCATCAGCATGTGACAGTGGAAGGCCCAGTCCCCGGGATTGTCGGCGGTCAGGTCAAAGGTGACCTTGCCGCCGGGGAGAACGTTGACCGTATGCTTCAGCGGTTGGTGGCCCGCCGGTCCGCCGGTCACCAGTTCGAAGAAGTGGCCGTGCAGATGGATGGGGTGGGCCATCATGGTGTCGTTGACCAGGGTCACCCTCACCCGCTCGTTCCGCTCAAAGCGGATCGGCTCGACCAGTTCGCTGAACTTCCTCCCGTCGAAGCCCCACATGAACCGCTCCATGTTGCCGGTCAGGTGGATCTCCATGGTCCGCGACGGGGGACGCTGGTCCTTGTTGGGCGTCAGCGAGACCAGGTCGGTGTAGACCAGCACGCGGTGGGGTACGTCGGCCAGTCCCGTCGGGCGCTCGCCCATGCGGTTGGCCGGCGCCATGGCGATGGCGTCCACGCCGACCCCCACCGCCATGTCCGGCGGGGCGTTGGCGGGATCGCGCATGTTCATGCCGGCCATGGAGCCGTGGTCCATCCCGGTCATCGCACCCGTGGACTGGGGCGCCATGGCGCCGTGATCCATCCCGGCCATGGTGCCGCCGGAGGCGCCGGTCATGGCGCTATGATCCATCCCCGCCATGGCGCCGCCCGGCTGGCCCCCCATCGAGCCGTGGTCCATGCCGCCCATGCCGCCCATGTCCCCCATGCCCATGTCCTTCATGGTCAGGTTGGGAACCTCGCGGAGCGGCGGAACCTCGGCGGTCATCCCCAGGCGCGGAGCAAGGGTCGCCCGCCCCATGCCGGAACGGTCAATGGCTTCCGACACGATGGTGTAGGCCCGGTCCTCGGTCGGCCGGACGATAACGTCATAGGTCTCGGCGACGGAGATCTGGAACTCGTCGGTCTCGACCGGACGCACGTTCTCGCCGTCGGCCTGGACCACCGTCATCGGCAGGCCGGGGATGCGGACGTTGAAGATCGACATGGCCGAGGCGTTGATGATGCGCAGTCGCACCCGTTCGCCGGGTCGGAACAGGCCGGTCCAGTTCTCCTGCGGGCCGTGTCCATTGATCAGATAGGTGTAGGTCGTCCCATTCACGTCGAGGATGTCGCGCGGGTCCATCCGCATCTGGCCCCACATGCGCCGTTCTTCCAGGCTCATGCGGTCCTCGCCGGAGAAGAGGCCCGCCAGGGTCGTGCGCTGCCGGTTGAAGTAGCCGGGGCTCTTCTTCAGCTTGTCGAGGATTTCGTGCGGATGCATGAAACTCCAGTCCGACAGGACCAGCACATGCTCGCGGTCGTAGGCGACCGGATCGGCGCCGGCCGGATCGATGACGATCGGCCCGTAGTGGCCGAGCGCCTCCTGCAGGCCGGAGTGGCTGTGATACCAGAAGGTGCCGGACTGCCTGATCGGAAACTCGTAGACGAAGGTCTCGCGCGGCTTGATGCCTGGGAAGCTGATCCCGGGCACCCCGTCCATCTGGAAGGGTAGAAGAAACCCATGCCAGTGGATCGAGGTGTCTTCGTCCAGGGTGTTCGTCACCGCCAGACGGACGTTCTGGCCTTCGCGCAGCCGCAACACCGGCGCCGGCAGCACGCCGTTGATGGTCGTGGCCGTCGCGGTGCGCCCGTTCACGGTGAAGGGCGTCTGACCGATGGTCAGATCGATATTCGGCCCAGTCAGGGTAGGCAGGTCCGACCGCAGCCCCGGCGAGCCCGTCTGCGCCCAGGCGGGCATCAGGCCCTGCAAGGCGGCGAGACCGCCGCCCGCGACGGCGCCGCGCAGCAGCAGTCGACGATCCAGCTTCATAAGATACTCCTTAAAGTCAGAACCGCGCCTCGGCGAGGCGACGATCTATATGGTTTTACGCAGGCGACCCGGTCGCCCCTCGCGACACGCTGCCGCAGAGCCGACCGGGCCGGAAACTCCCGTCGCCTAGCGCTGGATCAGCGCCGCGCCAGAAGAGCCTTCATCTGGGCGATCTCCTGTTCCTGGGAGCGGACGATTTCCTCGCACAGACCGAGCACTTCCGGATCCGTCAGCGAGGCTTGCTGGCACATCAGGATGGCGCCGGAGTGGTGCGGGATCATCGAACGCAGGAACTCCGTGTCTCCCACCGCCGCCTGGGTCCGCATACCCCAGAAGCTGACCGCAAACACCAGGGCGGCAGCCCCGCCGATCAGCAGATTCGTCCGTTTCGACGGATACATCGACCGCATGAACACCAGCATGAGGATCGCCATAGGCGAGACCATCATCAGCGTCATGTAGACGTTGTTGAGGTTGAAATAGAAGTGATTGAGGGACGCGATCATCGTGTACATCACCAGGTACATGATGATGAAATCCAAGACGAGCTCGAAGCCGAAGGAACGGTAGCTCCCCTTCATGGCGTGCATGGTCTTCATGTTTTCCATCGATTGTTCTTCCTCTACTCGCAAATCTGCAACGGGACTTCTCGCCGACGCCGGATCATCCTGCGCTGGCGGGATGAGCCTCCAGCCAGGCGCGCAGCTCCGCGATGTCCGCGGTCTGCATCTCGATCGTCTTCTGCGCCATGCGCCGGATGTCGGCGTCCTGGCTTTCGCGCAGCACCACCTGGGCCATGTCGAGGGCGCCCTGGTGATGCGCGATCATCTTGCGAGCCCAGGTCTGGTCCGTGTCGACCCCGGTCGCGGCCATCATGGCCTCCATCATTTTCGCTTCGGCCGGCGCGAACGGCGGCTCACCGCCTCCGCCCGGCGCTGCCGCACCGGCTGCGGCCCCCACGTTTGTTTCGAGCCAACGCTGGAGCTCGGCGATGTCCCCGGTCTGCATCTCGACGGTCTTCTGCGCCATCCGGCGAATGTCGGCATCCCGCGTGTCGCGCAGCACGATCTGGGACATATCGAGGGCGCCTTGGTGATGGGGGATCATCTTGCGGGCCCATGCCTCTCCGGCGCTGGCTCCCGTCGCCGACCTCATGGCCTCGTGCATCCTCGCCTCGGCGGCGGAGAAGGGCGTCTGCGCCATCGCCATGGGCTCCGGAGTCTGCGCCGACTCGTCGGCCTTGGAGGCCGCCGGCGGCTCGGCGGCCGGGCTGCACGCCGCCACGAGGAGAGCGGAACAGCCGGCGAGCAGAACGGACGAGCGTGTGAAGGTCAGGTTGAACATCGGGTGTCTCCGGCGTGGGGCGGCGCCGGCGAATCGGCCGGCGGCTAGTTGACGAAAGCGCCGCGGGGCGGCGGCGGGACGCGGACTTGAACCGGGATCTCGGCGCCGTTGCGCAACCGGACATGAACGCCAGTTAAATCCGGGTCCTCCGACACGGTTCCGCCTTGATCAAATATACCCGAACGCTGTTGGATCAGGCGAGGGATCGGCTGCCGGAGTGCGTAATGGCGCAAACGCCGGTCGTCGCCTTCTCCTGGCCCCGGTCCCCCATGCCGCCCCCGTTAAAGTCTGACCGCACGAAGCCGCAGCGCATTGCCGATGACGCTCACGGAGGACAGGGCCATCGCCAACGCCGCCAGAGCCGGCGACAGCAGGAGGCCGAAGACCGGGTACAGCAGCCCCGCCGCGACCGGGATGCCCAGGGCGTTGTACCCGAAGGCGAAGACGAGATTCTGGCGAATGTTGCTCATCACCGCCTTCGACAGCTTGCGGGCCCGGACGATGCCCTGGAGGTCGCCCCCCAGCAGGGTGACGCCGGCGCTCTCGATCGCCACGTCGGAACCTGCGCCCATGGCCACACCAACATCGGCGGCGGCCAGGGCCGGGGCATCGTTGACCCCGTCGCCAGCCATGGCGACGATCCGGCCCTCGGCGCGCAGCCGCTCGACGACCGCCGCCTTGTCCTGCGGCAGGACCTCGGCCTGGACGTCGTCTATGCCGAGCCGGCGCGCCACCGCCTCGGCCGTGGTCCGGTTATCCCCGGTCATCATCACCAGGCGCAGGCCCGCGGCCTTCAGATCGCGAATGGCCCCGGCGGTCGTCGCCTTGACCGGGTCGGCGATGCCGAGGACGCCGGCCGCGGCCCCGTCCACGGCCACGAAGATCGCGGTGGCGCCGTCCTGGCGTAGCGCCTCGGCCTCGGCCTCGAGGGCGGCGACATCGACGCCGATCTCGCCGAGGTAGCGGCCGTTGCCGAGCGCCACGCGGCGGCCGTCGACCACCCCGGTGACGCCACGCCCGACCGGGCTGTCGAACTCCGAGGCCTCCGACAGCGCGAGCTTGCGATCCGTCGCGGCGCGGACGACGGCGTCGGCCAGCGGATGTTCGCTGGCCCGCTCCAGACTGGCGGAGAGTCTCAGAAGCTCGGTCTCGTCGAACCCGGCGGCGGGCCGGATGGCCGTCACCGACGGTCGCCCCTCCGTCAGGGTACCGGTCTTGTCGAGCACCAAGGTGTCGACCTTTTCGAAACGCTCCAGCGCCTCGGCGTTCTTGATCAGCACCCCGGCGTGGGCGCCGCGCCCCACCCCGACCATGATCGAGATCGGCGTGGCCAGGCCCAGGGCGCAGGGACAGGCGATGATCAGCACCGACACCGCGGCGACGAGGGCGTAGGACAGGCGCGGCTCCGGACCGATCAGGCCCCAGACGACGGCGGCGAGAACCGCGATGGCGATCACGGCCGGCACGAACCAGCCGGACACCTTGTCGGCCAGCCGCTGGATCGGCGCGCGGCTGCGCTGGGCCTGGGCCACCATCTGGACGATCTGCGCCAGAAGGGTGTCGGCGCCCACCTTGTCGGCCCGCATCACGAACGAGCCGGTCTTGTTGAGCGATCCGGCGACGACCTTGTCGCCGACGTCCTTGGTCACCGGCATGGATTCACCCGTGACGAGGGACTCGTCGATGGTCACCCGACCGTCCAGAATCTCGCCATCGACCGCCACCTTCTCGCCGGGGCGGACGCGCAGCCGGTCTCCGACGGCGACCATGTCGAGCGTGACGTCCTCGTCGCCGCCGTCGTCACGGAGCCGCCGCGCAGTCTTGGGCGCCAAATCAAGCAGCGCCCGGATGGCGCCGGACGTCTGTTCGCGGGCGCGCAGCTCAAGAATCTGGCCCACCAGAACCAGGACGGTGATGATGGCCGCTGCCTCGAAATAGACCGGCGCGCTGCCGTCCATCCGGCGGACCGCCGCCGGGAACAGAGCCGGCGCCAGCACCGCGACCACGCTGTAGATCCAGGCCGCGCCGACGCCGATGGCGATCAGGGTGAACATGTTGAGGCTGCGGTTGCGGAGGGAAGCCCAGCCCCGCTGGAAGAACGGCCAGCCGGCCCACAGCACCACGGGCGTCGCCAGCGCGAACTGGATCCAGTTGGAGGTTTGGCCCGAAATCCGCATCGCCAGTCCGGTCAGATGGCCGCCCATCTCGAGCGCGAAGACGGGCAGGGTCAGGACCGCGGCAACCCAGAGGCGGCGGGTGAAGTCGATCAGTTCGTGATTGACCGGCGCCTCGGCGGTGACGGTCTCCGGCTCCAGCGCCATGCCGCAGATCGGGCAGGAGCCCGGGCCCTCCTGGCGCACCTCCGGATGCATCGGGCAGGTGTAGATGGCGCCCGGGATGACAGGCGCCGGTTGCCGGGCCTCGCCGAGATAGCGGTCCGGATCGGCGATGAATTTGGTCCGGCAGCCCGCCGAACAGAAGAAATAGTCCTTATCGTCGTGGGCCGCCCGATGCGCTGTGGTCGCCGGATCGACGGTCATGCCGCAGACCGGATCGACCGCCTTCGCGCCGCTGTCCGCCGATTTGGCCGAACAGCAGCTGTGGTCGGGCGGATGCGAAGGGGAGGGCATGGACATGGCGGGCTCCTTGAAACAGCTGGACGCCATATATACCCTAAGGGGGTATCGCGCAAGGCGCTGTCCTGGGGTATGGTCGAACGGTCAGAGCGAGGAATTGGATGCAGACGGAAACAAAACCCAAGGTGTTGAACCGCCTGAACCGGATCGAGGGCCAGGTGCGCGGCATCGCCCGGATGGTCGAGGAGGACCGCTACTGCGTGGAGGTCCTCACCCAGCTCCAGGCCGTACGGGCGGCCCTGCTGCGCGTCGAGAGCGAGGTGCTCAGAGACCACCTTGACCACTGCGTCATGGGGGCGATGACCGGCGACGATCTCTCCGATCGCAAGGCCAAGGCCACAGAACTGATCGACCTTCTCGGACGCGCCTCGCGGTAGCGCAGGACATTTCCCTAGACATCCCGTCGGATTGGTTCGGCGAGCGTCTTAAAATATCCTCTCGGGTAGTCGGGCCGACCGCCGATCTGGCCTGCCCGGGGCGTGTGGACCCCGGACCGGAAACTTGCCCAAGAGATGATCCCACAGGCTGGTGAACAGGCCGAAAAACCCACGGAAAATCACGGGCGCGTAGCAAAGACGTGGAGCCTGCATCTGCGCCTAGGCCAGGACCTTGAGGCGCCGACCGCCCAGGCTCCCGGGCGACGGCTCCGGGCGCCGGGTCCTCAGACGGCTTGAGGAGCGCCCCTTCAAGGCGTGCATCCAGCTTACATACCTTGACGCCGAGCTGTTCTTTGAAGCCCGCCACGATGCGGTCCGGCTGGGCCTCAGGGCTCGACAGGGCCGTCGGAGAGGGCGGAATGACGAGGCGAGGGCCGGCCGATCAGCGCCAGAAGGCCCGATGACGATCGCCTGACGGCTCAGGGCGGACGGTCGTCCAGAACCACGCGGACCGAGCCCGCGCGAGCCACGGTCAGCTGGATTGCGACATGGGTGGGCGACGTGGTCTTCGTGCGCGCCCGCATAGACGGCCCATCCATCGCCCATGGAGAAAACCGCGCTCGATGAGATCCAGGCCATCGTTCACCACGGCCCGCGCTGAACTGTGGGCTGAGCCGGTGGCACGCGTCATCCCGCCTTCCGATGAAACCTGCAAGCCGACCGCCATGAGCCCGCGAGCGGCGCAGGATCAGATCATGGCCTTTTCTCCAGCGCGGCAGGCCTGACCCCCGGATGCGAGAGGATGAGGGATGGCGGCGACCGATGCGTATACCAATTAAGCGGTCCGTCCTGTGCCGCCCGCCGTGGGGGCCATCGTTCATGACGTCCGTTTCTCCGACTCACGAAGGCTACCCGGCTGATCTGAGGGCCCTGACCAGCCTGCGGGCCTTCCTGGCCATGGGCGTGGTGCTGTTCCACTACCAGCTTCAGTGGGATCCGGCCCTGGGCTACAGCCCGATCATCGAGCGAAGCCGGCTGGGGGTCGACGCCTTCTTCATGCTGTCGGGCTTCATTCTGGCCCACGTCTACGGCCCCGCTTTCGCCGCAGGAACGTTCAGCTACAGGCGCTTCCTCGTGGCCCGCTTGGCTCGGCTCTATCCCCTCCATCTGGCGATTTTAGGCGGTGTTCTGATCATGGTGCTCGGAGCTTCAATCTCTGGCGTTCCGTTCGATCTCTCGACCTACACGACAGAGGGCTTCTTCAAGACCCTGTTCCTGGTACAGGCGTGGTTTCCAAGCGAAATCGGATACAATTGGAGCGGCCCGTCCTGGTCGCTCTCGGCGGAATGGTTCGCCTATCTGCTGTTCCCGGCCTACGCCCTTCTCTCCATCCGGATGAGACATCGTCCTTGGTTCCTGCTCGGCTTGGGCATCGTCAGCTATGTTGTCATCGACGCGGCCTACGTCTCAACCTTCGGCAAGGTTCTGCCTCGGGCCGAGGACGACATGGGCATCTTGCGCATAGCGCCGGCCTTTCTGATCGGCATGGCGCTCTACGGCTTGGGCCATCGCTGGCGCTGGAGCCGGCCCGTCGCCATCGCCGCCGCCCTGGCTGCTACCCTCGTGTTGCTCGGCGCTATGCAGCTGTCGTTGGACGACCGGATCATCGTCGCCCTCTCAGCCCCCGTTATCCTGACCTGGTCCCTGCTCGCACGCGCGGACTGCGAGGGGCCTCTCGCCGCCCCTGCGCTGGTTTTCGCCGGTGAAGCCTCCTTCGCCCTCTATCTCGTGCACATGCCCGTCCTCGTCGCCTTCAAGGGCGTGGTCGCCGAACTGCGCGGCATCGACAGCGCCTTCCGCATCACGCCAGTCGAACTGGCAGGGTTGTTCGTCGTCACGGCGCTGATCGCGGCGGCCCTGCATCTGCTCGTTGAGAAACCTGGGCGAACCTGGATCCGACGCCGGTTCGAAAGCCGGCGAGCCCGGCCCGCAGCGCCGGCCTGACCCCGGGCCACGAGACGTGGGTACTGCCTCGGCGTCGGTCAATCCCGACCGGTCGGCGCCGCACTGGCGCCGCAGCGACCCGCAGCCCACCAAGAAAACATTTTGAGAATGATAGTGAGTCACTCCCATGCCGCCCCTTACCACGACTGGCGGATCGATCAATGTTCGCATCGTCGCAGCCGTCAACGGAGCTCCCGACCTCCGCCATCACGTATCCACCTGAAGGACGAATCCTAGCCATATCGTGATGCGGCAACCTCGACCGTTGCCATTGGGATCGGGTCGCACTATGGCGGATGAAGGAGCCGTTCAATCTTGTCTCGCCTGTTTCGCACCATTTGCGTCAGCCTGTGCGCCGCCCTCGTGGCGACGTTGAGCCTGCATGGGGTTCAGGAAGGGCGGCACCAGATTGCCCATGCGTCGGATTGGCCGGCAGTCGCGATCGGCCACGGTGATCACGCAGAGATCGCGGACGTCGATCATGGCTCGCTGCACGTCCATATCGCCCCCGACGCGCCGGCCGAGGATCCACTGGATCAAGCCGAAGACGGCGAAGACGAGGGCGAGGCCGGGCGTCCAGCAAGCCATCACCACCATACGAGCGGCGACAGCCACACCGCCATCCCGATCCTCAACCGCGATCTGAGCCCCCTCGTCGCCATGAACGCCGTGCTGATCCAGCCGGCGGGCGATGGCGCACGTCCGGCCCACGACGGCGACGGGCCTGAATACCCTCCCAGACGGACGCGCACGATCATCTGATCCGACGCGGCCAATCGGTCGCGCGTGCACCCCCGTTTCCCGGAGAGAATCCCTTGAAGACCCCATCGTCCGGCATTGCCGGGCCGTGGGCGCGACTGACGGCCGTGTCGGCCCTCGCGCTCATTCTGGCGGCCTCGCTGCCGCCGACCCTTGCTGTCGCACAGGATGCGGCGGCCACGTCCACCGCGCCTGTACTGTCGCTGGACGAGGCGCTGCGTCGAGCCGCCCTGGTCGATCCCTCACTGGCACCGACCCAGGCCCGGCGACAGGCGTCGCGGGCAGCCGTGCGTCAGGCGGACGTTCGTCCCAACCCCACGCTTGGGGTGATGGTCGAGAACTTTCCGACCATCGGCGGAGGCGACCTGTTCCGTCGGACCGAGACCACGCTCACAGTCGAGCAACGGTTCGAGCGGGGCGGTGACAGGTCCGCCCGTGTCTCTCTCGCCGAAGCCGAAGGGCTGCTGGTCGACGCCACCGCGCGCATTCGCCAGTTGGACCGGCTCGAACAGGTGCAGCGCGCCTGGGCGGAAGCTCTGGCGGCTCAGGCCGAGTTGGAGATCGCCCGCGAGCGCCTTGACCTCGCCGAACGGTTCCAGACCGAGGTCGGTCGCCGCGTGGACATGGCGCGCGATCCTCTGTTCGCCGGGGCGCGCGCCGAGGCCGAACTGGCTCAGGCCCAGATCGACTTCGATCAGGCCGGGATTACCGTCCGGGTCGCCAACATTTCGCTGGCCCGGTTCTGGGATGGGTCATCGGACTTCACCCTTGGCGCCGAGACCTTCGCCGACACCCGGTCGGCGCTCGACGTCACGGATGGGGTCGCCCAGGCGGACCTGGACATCTTCGTCGCACAGCGCGACATCGCCGTCGCCCGGGTGGCGGTGGAGACGGCCCGCGCCCGGTCGGACGCCACGGTCAGCGCCGGCGTCCGTCACTTCGGGGACGGCAACGACCTCGGCTTTGTCGTCGGCGCGTCGATTCCCCTTGGTCGCTACGACCAGAACCTCGGGGCCATCGACCGCGCCCGAGCGGAGGGGCTGGCCGCCGAGGGTGATCTCGCCGCCGCCCGCATCGACCGTGAACGTGAGATCGCGCGCCTGCAGGTTCAGGTCATGGCCCGAGCCAGCGAAGCTCGCAGGATCGGGCAGGAAACCCTTCCCCAGGCCGAGCGCGCCGTCGTTCTGGTGCGCGACGGCTTCAACAGGGGCGGCTTCACCTACAACGACGTCATCTCCGCCCAGACCGCCCTGCTGCAGACCCGCGCCCGCCGCGTCGCGGTGCTCAAGCAATTCCATATCGATCGCGCCCGCCTCGACAGACTGACCGGCGCGCACGGCGCCCTGATCCTCGCCCTGGAGACTCAACCATGATCCGCCTGACACCTTCGCGGCGCTGGCTCGTTGCGTCCGCGATCGTCCTCGCCTTCGCCGCCGCCGCTTGCGGAGACAAGCCCGCCGAAAAGGCAGGCGAAAACGGCGAGGCTGCCGCCGCCGACTATGAGCGTGGCCCTCACCGAGGCCGGATGCTCCGCGACGGAGACTTCGCCCTTGAGATCACCATCTTCGAGGAAGGACCAGAGCCCCTGTTCCGGCTCTATCCCTATCTGAAGGACAAGCCGCTCGATCCACGTCAGGTCCAGGCGACCATGGCCCTGACCCGTCTCGGGCCGAAGGTCGATCGGTTCACCTTCATCCCGACCGAGGACTATCTCGCCAGCCCCGGTGTCGTCTCCGAGCCGCACTCCTTCGACGTGGCGGTCGCGGCGACCCAGAACGGCAAGCGATCGACCTGGGCCTACCAGTCCTATGAGGGTCGCACCGTCATCTCAGCCGACGCCGCCCGCGCCGGTGGCGTCACCACGCAGCGCGCCGGTTCCGCAGTCCTGGGCGAGTCTCTGCCGTTGAGCGGTCGGGTCGAGATCACGCCTGAGGGCCAGAGCGATGTCTTCGCCCGCTATCCGGGTCGGGTGATGGCGTTGAACGTCGAACTGGGCCAGCGCGTATCGCGAGGCCAGGTTGTGGCGCGGGTCGAGTCCAGCGAGAGCCTCCAGACCTATTCCGTCACCGCGCCGATCTCCGGCGTCATCATGGCCAAGAACGTCAACGCCGGGGCCATCACCGGCGCGGGCGGCGAGCCGATGCTGGTGATCGGCGACCCAACCCGCCTCCATGCCGAGTTCGCCCTCTATCCGCGCGATGCAGAACGTGTCCGCCGGGGCCAGCGGGTCGAGGTCACCAGTCTGGCAGGTGACCACCGTTTCAATGGCGTCATCGAAACCATCCTGCCCGGCTCTGATCCGATGAGCCAGACCCTGATCGCCCATGTCGAACTGGCCTATCAGGGCGGCGTCTGGCGGCCGGGCCTGGGAGTACAGGGCACCGTTCAGGTCGGTGAGGGTGCAGTGCCTCTCGCCGTCCAGACCAAGGCCATCCAGCCGTTCCGCGATTTCCAGGTCGTCTACGCCAAGGTCGGCAACACCTATGAGGTGCGGATGCTCGAACTGGGCCGAAGGACCGACGAGTGGACCGAGGTGCTTGGCGGGCTCGAACCCCGAACCGAATACGTCGTGGACGGCGCCTTCCTCATTCGCGCGGACATCGAAAAGTCCGGCGCGAGCCATGATCACTAGGGGGCGCGAGAACCATGCTTGCACGCATCATCGCCCTGTCGATCCGCTTCCGATGGGCGGTCATGGGGCTCGTCCTCCTGGCCTGCGCCATCGGCGTCTGGAGCTTCCAGCGCCTGCCGATCGACGCCACTCCGGACATCACCAACGTCCAGATTCAGATCAACACCGAAGCCCCCGGCTATTCGCCGCTGGAGGCCGAACAGCGCATCACCTTCCCCGTCGAGACCGCCGTCGCAGGCGTTCCGGGCCTTCAATACACCCGCTCGGTTTCGCGATACGGGTTGAGCCAGGTGACCGTCATCTTCGACGACGGCACCGACATCTATTTCGCACGCCAACTGGTGAATGAGCGCCTCCAAAGCGCCCTCGGTCAGCTTCCCCCCGGCGTCACCCCTGAACTTGGCCCTATCGCCACCGGCCTCGGGGAGATCTTCATGTATACGGTCGAGGCCGAGCCGGGTGCACGACGTCCCGACGGCCAGCCCTATACGACCGAAGACCTGCGCACGCTTCAGGACTGGGTCATCCGGCCCCAGCTTCGCAACACGCGCGGTGTCACCGAGGTCAACACCGTCGGCGGCTACGAGCGTCAGTATCACGTCACACCCGATCCGCAGCGGCTGGCGGCCTACGGGGTGACCATGGCCGAGGTGGTCGAAGCGCTGGACAACAACAACGCCAACGTCGGCGCGGGCTATGTCGAGCGCTTCGGCGAACAGTATCTGATCCGGGTGCCGGGGCAGGCTTCGACGAGTGAAGACCTGGGCAACATCGTGATCGCCACGCGTGGGGGCGTTCCGATCCGCATCCTGGACGTCGCCGACATCGGAATGGGCCAGGAACTTCGCACCGGCGCCGCGACCGAGAACGGCAAGGAGACGGTCCTTGCGACGGTTCTCATGCTGGCTGGCGAGAACAGCCGTATCGTCGCCCAGGCCGCCGCCGCCAGCCTGCAGGAAGCCGCCAAGGCCCTGCCGCCCGGTGTCGTCGCCACGCCGGTCTACGACCGCACCGAACTGGTGGAACGCGCCATCCACACCGTCGAAAAGAACCTCGTCGAGGGCGCCCTGCTGGTCATCGTCGTGCTGTTCCTGCTGCTCGGCAACATCCGCGCGGCCCTGATCACGGCGGCGGTCATTCCCGTCACCATGCTGATGACCATCACCGGCATGGTGCGGACCGGAACCTCCGGCAATCTGATGAGCCTCGGCGCGCTCGACTTCGGCCTGATCGTGGACGGCGCCGTCATCATCGTCGAGAACTGCCTCAGGCGCTACGGCGAGGCCCAGCATCGCCTGGGTCGTATCCTGACCCGCGAGGAACGGTTCGATCTGGCGGCGACCGCCTCCAGCGAGGTAATCCGGCCCTCGCTATTCGGGGTCATGATCATCACCCTGGTCTATGTCCCCATCTTCGCCCTGACCGGGGTGGAGGGGAAGACCTTCCACCCGATGGCGATCACCGTCGTCATCGCCCTGACGGCAGCGCTCCTGCTGTCCCTGACCTTCGTACCCGCCGCCGTCGCCATGTTCGTCACCGGCAAGGTCGAGGAGAAGGACAGCTTCCTGATGCGCTGGGCCCGGGTGGGTTATCAGCCGGCGCTCGACTTCGCGCTCAGGACCCGCAGCCTGATGATCGGCATTGCGGTCGTGCTGGTGCTGCTCGCCGGGTTCGGGGCGTCGCGGATGGGCTCGGAGTTCGTGCCCAATCTCGACGAAGGCGACATCGCCATGCACGCCCTGCGCATCCCGGGCACCAGCCTGACCCAGGCCGTGCAGATGCAGACTGCGTTGGAAGCCCGCATCGCCCGCTTCCCCGAGGTGGAGCGGGTCGTGGCCAAGATCGGCACCGCCGAGGTCGCCACCGATCCGGTGCCGCCCTCGGTCGCCGACACCTTCATCATGCTGAAGGACAGGAAGGATTGGCCGAACCCTCGCAAGTCTCGCGGCGACCTCGTCGCCGAGATGGAAGAGGCCGTGAATGAGATTCCCGGCAGCAAATACGAGTTCACCCAGCCGATCCAGATGCGGTTCAACGAACTGCTGAGCGGGGTGCGGGCCGACGTCGCCATCAAGGTCTATGGCGACGATCTCGACGAACTGCTGCGCCTCGGCGCCGAGATCGAAGCCATCGTGGCCTCGGTGGACGGGGCCGCCGATCCCCAGACCGAACAGATCACCGGCCTGCCGGTGCTCCAGATCACACCCAACCGACCCGCCATGGCGCGCCTTGGCCTGAGCATCGAAGACGTCCAGTCGGTTATCTCCACCTCGATGGGCGGCACGACCGCCGGGCAAATCTTCGAGGGTGACCGTCGTTTCGACGTCGTTGTCCGCCTGCCCGAGCGTCTGCGCGCCGACACCAACGCCATCGGTCGTCTCCAGGTCCCGCTCCCGGCGGGCGAAGGACAGCCGCGTCAGTTCGTGCCCCTGAATGAGGTCGCCACGATCGAACTCACAAAGGGTCCGAACCAGATCAGCCGAGAGAACGGCAAACGCCGCATCGTGACCACGGCCAATGTCCGCGACCGCGACCTGGGTTCGTTCATCCGCGAGGTTCAGGACCGGGTCGATGCTGAGGTCGCCATACCGGCCGGCTATTGGGTCACCTATGGCGGAACGTTCGAGCAGTTGATCTCGGCCGCCAAACGATTGCAACTCGTGGTTCCCGCGGTGTTGCTGCTGATCTTCGGCCTGCTGTTCGCCTTGTTCCGCTCGGTCAAGGACTCGGCCATCGTTTTCTCCGGCGTGCCTCTGGCCCTGACCGGAGGGGTGGCCGCCCTGATGCTGCGTGGGCTGCCTCTGTCGATCTCGGCGGGGGTCGGATTCATCGCCCTGTCCGGGGTCGCCGTGCTCAACGGTGTCGTCATGGTCACCTTCATCCGCAGCTTGATCGCCGAAGGGAAGCCTCTTGGCGAGGCAATCCGGGAGGGGGCGCTGACCCGTCTTCGCCCGGTGCTGATGACGGCGCTCGTCGCCAGCCTCGGCTTCGTGCCCATGGCCTTGAACGTCGGAGCCGGCGCCGAGGTCCAGCGCCCGCTGGCCACGGTCGTCATCGGCGGGATCATCTCCTCGACCCTGCTGACCCTGCTCGTGCTCCCCGCCCTCTACAGCCTCGTCCACGGCCGCCCGTCTTCGCCGAACGGCGTCAGACGGTCGTGGCGTGAGCGGCTTCCCTTCGCATACTCCCGGAGGACTTCATGAACCCGCGTCTCCAGCGCGCGACCGCCTGGTTGCGAACGCCCATCGGCCTGCTGAGCGCAGGCCTGTTGGTGCTCTTCCTCAACGACCTGTTCACCGCCACCCTGGCGCACGGGGTGGCGGCAGGGGACAAGGGCTACATCCAGGAGACGTCCGGCATCGTCTTCTGGCCCTTCGTCTATCTGGGGGCCAAGCACATGGTCACCGGTTACGACCATCTGCTGTTCCTGTTCGGGGTGATCTTCTACCTCTACCGCCTCAAGGATATCAGCCTCTACGTCACCATGTTCGCCGTCGGGCATTCGACGACCCTGCTGCTGGGCGTGATGCTGAACGTCAACGTCTCCAGTTATCTGATCGACGCCATCATCGGCCTGTCCGTCGTCTACAAGGCGCTCGACAACATGGGGGCCTACCGACGCTGGTTCGGTGTCCAGCCGGACGCCAGGGCCGCGACCCTGGCGTTCGGTCTGTTCCACGGCCTGGGTCTGGCGACCAAACTGCAGGACTTCCAGCTGTCTTCAGACGGCCTCTTGGTCAACCTGATCGCCTTCAACATCGGCGTGGAGATCGGCCAGCTTCTGGCGCTCGGAGCCATCCTGATCGCCATGGGATTCTGGCGCCGGACCGCCAGCTTCGGGCGCCACGCCTATCTGGCCAACGTCATCCTCATGATCCTCGGTTTCATCCTGACGGGCTATCAGCTCGTCGGCTTCTTCGTCGCCTGACGGGAGACCTTCCATGCAAAATCTCAATCAACCCGATCCCGCCGAACTGCCGTCGACGGCCAAGCTGCTCAAGTCTACCGGCGTCGCCGTCGTCATCGCCTCGGCCCTGCTGGTCACCGTGGTCCTTCCAGCCGAGTACGGCGTCGATCCTACCCGCATCGGCTCGGTCTTCGGGCTGACCGAGATGGGCCGGATCAAGCGCCAACTCGCCGTTGAAGCTGCGGCTGAAGCGGCCTCAACGGCGGCGGTCATTACATCCACGAGGACCGCGCCTGCCTTGCCGGCAGCCGCACCAGTGGGCTCACCAGACACCGCAACTCAGGAGCCGGCCAGGTCTGCCAAGACCGAAGCCGTCCCGCCAGCGGTCACGACCCAGACGGCAGCCGCAGCTACGACAACCAATGGCGCATCGGCGGGTCGCAGCCATCGCACGTCCCTGACCCTTGAGCCTGACGAGGGGGCCGAGATCAAAATGGCCATGGGGGACGGCGCGAAGGCGAACTTCACCTGGTCCACCAGTGGCCCGGCGGTGAACTATGACACCCATGGTGACGGCCAAGGGATCACCTATCACGGCTATAGCAAGGGAACCTCCGCCCGCGAGACGGGGGTGCTAACGGCCGCTTTCGCGGGTCATCACGGCTGGTTCTGGCGTAACCGCAGCGGCGAGCGTGTCACCATCACGCTTCAAACCTCGGGCGACTACGAGAGCGTCGATTTCGTCGACTGAGGCTTACGGTCGGATGTCTCCCGCCTTGGGCTCACTCCTTCGTCGTCGGCCATCGCGGGTGGCGCTCGTCGATGACGAAGGGATGGCTGTGCAACGCCTCTCCGGATTGACCGTCCAGATGCGGATCGTCTTCGGCCGGTGCGTCATGCCGATGCGGCAGGTCCGTCGGGTCGTTCGCAGGCCAGACTACAAATCCTAGGACCGTTCCGAACGCGCACAGGGCGGCCAGCACCAGAAAGGCCGCGCTGGGGTCCGCAGCCGCGCTGACCAGACCGGCGACCGGATAGGCGATCAGCCAGGCGGCGTGGGACAGGGCGAACTGCGCCGCGAACAGGGCCGGACGATCCTGTGCGTTGGAAGACCGACGCAAGGCGCGACCCGCCGGTGTGAGGGTCAGCGAATAGCCGACGCCCATGACGGCCCAGAGGATGAGCAGGGCGACATAGGTGGTCGCCAGCACCGATCCCCCAAGCAGCACCAGGGTCATGATCGCGGCGCCCCACAACATGGCGGTCCGGTCTGCGACCCGGTCCAGCAGGCGAGGCAGGGCGATCGCCGCCGCCATCGACCCCGCCCCGAAAGCCGCTAGCGCCCAGGCGGCGGCTTGGCCGGACATGGCGAAGCGGGACTGCACCAGGACGACCGTGTTGACGAACACCATGGCCCCGCCGGCGGCCTCGGCGATGCTGATGGCGATCAGACCGCGCAGACGTGGCGTCAAAGCGAACAGGCGAACCCCGCCCGTGAGCCGCTGGATGAAGGGTTTCTGAGCCGTCTGCGTCAGTACCGGCAGTGCAGCCGTGACGACGAAAAGGGCCGAGATAACGAAGCCGAGGGACGTCCCGGCGAACAGATTGTTGTAGCTCATGAAGGCGAGGAGCACGGCCGCCAGCACGGGACTGGCCACGCTCTCGAGATCGGCCGCGAGGCGCGAGAGCGACAGGGCCTTGGTGTATTCCGCCTCGTCAGGCAGCAGGTCGGGGATCATCGCCTGGAACGCCGGGGTGAAGGCCGCCGAGGCGACGTACAGCACCGTCATCAGGGCATAGACCTCCCAGGCCTCGCCAACGAACGGCAAGGCGCCGGCGACACAGGCCCGGACGACATCCAGCGAGACCAGCAGGGCCTTGCGGGGAAGCCTGGCCGCCAGGGCGCTCGCGAAGGGCGCGACGCCGATATAGGCGATCATCTTGATGGCCAGGGCCATCCCCAAGACTTCGCCGGCATTGGCCCCGGCCAGATCATGCGCCAGCAGACCCAGCGCCACCGTCGCCATGCCCGTGCCGAGCAGGGCCGCGACCTGGGCGATGAACAGATGCCGGTAACCGGCATGGCGAAGCGGTGAAAACATCGAACGTCGTCCTGCGGCGGGTAACCAAGAGAGGCTGGTCTTATCCCCTCCAGGGGGATAGCATAGCCTCATGGCTCACGTCGTCCACGAATCCCACCCCGAGATCATCAATCGGCTGAAGCGCGCCGAGGGTCATCTGCGCAAGACCATCGCCATGATCGAGGGTGGGCGAACGTGTCTGGATCTCGCCCAGCAGCTTCATGCGATCGAGAAGGCCGTGGCGGCGGCCAAGAAGACCCTGATCCACGATCACATCGACCATTGCCTCGCCCATGCGGCCGAGGGCGACCCGGCCGAGGCCCGTCGGGCCATGGCCGAGTTCAAAGACATCACCAAATACCTGTGAGACGCCGATGACCCCGTTTGCAGACCTGCTCGCGCAGGGCTCGGCCCATGCCTGGCTGTTCATTCCTTCCGCCCTGCTGCTGGGAGCCTTGCACGGGCTGGAGCCCGGCCACTCCAAGACGATGATGGCGGCCTTCATCGTCGCGGTGCGCGGTACGGTCTGGCAGGCGATCCTGCTGGGTTTGTCGGCGACGCTGTCCCATACGGCCATCGTCTGGGCCATCGCCCTGACCGGGCTCTACTTCGGCCAGTTTTTCGACATCGAAGCCTCGGAGGGCTGGTTCCAGCTGGCCTCGGCCGTGATCATCCTCGGTGTCGCCGCATGGATGCTCTTCGCCACATGGCGCGAGCAGAACGCCGTCCACAACGAGCATGATCGTGACCACGACCATGACCACGACGAGACGCGCTGGATCGACACCGGCCATGGCGTCGTCAGCCTGAGTATCTTCGAGGACGGCGTGCCCCCACGGTTCCGGTTCGCTCCGGAGAAAGGGCCGGTTCCGAGGGCCGACGACGTCATCGTCGCAACCACCCGGGCGGACGGCTCCGTCCAGACATTCCACTTCGAGACACGCGACGGTTATCTCGAATCGGCAGACGTCATTCCTGAACCCCATGCGTTCACCGCAAGGCTGGTCCTGGGCCACGGCAATCACACCCACGAGTTCGATGTCGAGTTCGCCGAACACGATCACGAACACGCTCATGACCACGGCGGGCTTGATGTCTCGGACCCCGGCTATCAGGACGCCCACGAACGCGCCCACGCCAACGACATCAAGAAGCGGTTCGCCAACCGCAAGGTGACCACTTGGCAGATCATGCTCTTCGGCCTGACAGGCGGCCTGATCCCGTGCCCGGCCTCGATCACCGTCCTGCTGCTCTGCCTGCAGCTGAAGCAGGTGGCCTTGGGTGCGACCCTCGTCCTGTGCTTTTCGATCGGATTGGCGGCGACCATGGTCACCGTCGGTGTCGCAGCGGCGATCGGGATGCGGCATGCGGAGAAGCGCTGGTCGGGAGGTTTCGCGGCTTTTGCACGAAAGGCGCCCTATTTTTCAGGGGTTCTGATCGCTGTCGTCGGCCTGGTCTTGACCTGGCAGGCCGTCGTCTCCCTGGCCCGGTAGACAGGTGGGATGGCCAAGACACCCTGTATCGATGTCTGCACTTTCGACGCCCGCTCCGGTTTTTGCGCAGGCTGTGGACGCACGCGGTTGGAAGTCGCGGGGTGGCGCAAACTCACTCCGCATCAGAGGAAAACCATCGAACGCGACTTGCGACGTCGCCTGACGGGACGCTCGTAGGGCGCCTCGCATCCACATACTTGCCGCAGCGATCCGCCTATGACCTTGGGCCCCCGCGAGCCGACGACTTCCTCCTAGCTGATGGCTCGCAGGGAACTCGGAAGGGAAGTGGCCAAGGGGTCCGACATGCGCGCGGATGGACGAGGGGACTGCCACTCCAAGTTGGATTTCGGCAGGGCTTGCGGGGTCCAGCAGGCTCGCGTCCTAATCTCCCCCTTCGCGTCCACCGGCGGCACGCAGCAGGTCGCCGACCCTTCGACCATTAAGGCGGCATGAGGCAATCACCCGATCATAGACGATGACGCGACCGTTACGACCGCGAACCGCCACGCACGTCAGGACACGTCCGCGAACCAAGCCCGACAATCGGTCCCGGTCAGCGCGTCCGGTCGGACTGTGGAGCTCGGGGGCGTTAAAATCCGACAGCCGGACCTCAATCCAGGTCGAGGGGTCACTGTTGGGGCCCGCACACAGGCTGTCACCGTCACCGATGTAGCGCACCAGACCGGAGAAGGACGCGCCCGCGCGGTCAGGCAAACGGCCCTCGCACGGATCCGCGTGGGCGACGGCGGGAGCGAGGAGAAGACCAGTGAGGATCAGGAGCCATTTCATGGGCGCAGCCTGAAGCCATCGCCCCTCTTAGCCAACGGGCATTGGAGAAAAAGGAAGGGCGGGGGGTGGTCGCCCCGATCCGGGGCCAGCAGCCCCTGGAGCCCCGCGATGCGACCCTTGTCCTCATCAACATTCAGGCCTTCCGGCCTGCGTTCGGGAGACCTGTTCGCGGCGTCGCCGGGCCTTGAGCAGGAGATGGACGACGCCACCCTTCTTTCCCTGCTGATGACACGCACCATGCCGGAGCGTGACATCGCGCAGGCTGCAGCGACCTTGCTGGCGGTGTTCGGCACGGTCGCCGCCGTCGTCGCGGCGGATCCGCACGAGCTGGCGCGGGCCGCCACGCTCGACGCGACCACGATCACGGATCTCAAGATGTTGCGCCGGCTGAGTATCAGGTTGGCCCGATCGGAGGCCTGCCGCCGCCCCGTCCTGTCATCATGGTCCGCCCTGGTCGCCTATGTTCGCTCGGCCCTGGCCCACGAACCGAGAGAGCAGTTCCGCGCCCTGTATCTCGACAAGAAGAACATCCTGCTTCGGGACGAATTCCGGGCCGAAGGCACGGTCGATCACGCCCCGGTCTACCCCCGTGAAGTCGTCCGGCGGGCGCTGGAACTCTCGGCTTCGGCGCTCATCCTTGTCCACAATCATCCGTCCGGCGACCCGGCCCCGTCACGGGCCGATATCGAGATGACCCGCAGGATCGTGGACGCCGCCGGCGTTTTCGGCCTGCAAGTGCACGACCATCTCGTCATCGGCCGTCAGGGTACGGCGAGCTTCAAACAGCTCGGCCTGATCTGAGGCGGCCATGACCCTTCACGCGATTGTCGCCGCCCTGGGCGGCGACCTCTATGCCGGAGGTTCGCGCGCCAGCATCCCCGCACCCGGCCACAGCACGGCGGACCGTTCGGTTTCGTTGATGCTGGCCGATGATCGGGTCATCATCCACGGATTCGGCGGCGCCGATTGGCGCACCGCACGGGATGATCTTCGCCTTCGCGGCTTTATCGATGACGCCGGTCGGCTCACCGGCGGCGGGCGCGGACGGTCCTCATCGCCGAGACCGGACCGGCGCCTTCGCGTCGAGACCGCATCGCGTCTGTGGACCGCGACGACGGAGCGACCGCCCCACGGTCCGGCCGCTCTCTATCTACAGCGGCGCGCCGTTCTGGCCGGGGACGCGGTCTCCAATCTTCGGCTGCACCCGGCCGCGCCACTCTCGGTCTATCAGAGTGGTAGGCGCGTGCGTCCCGCTCTGATCGCCCGGGTCAGCGACGCCGAGGATCGTCTGACGGCGGTCGAGCTGACCTATCTCGAGACCAATGGTCTGCCCGCCGGCGGTCTGCGCCTGGCCCGAAAGACTGTGGGTCAGGTCCCGCCCGGCGCGGCCGTTCGCCTCTCGCCTGCGGCCGAAGAGATGTTGGTGGGCGAAGGGGTGGTCACGACCCTGTCGGCCATCGACCGCTTCGGTCTTCCCGGCTGGGCTCTTATGGCCGCCAATAACCTCGTCGCCTGGAGCCCGCCCGCCTGGGTGCGCCGGGTCCTGATCGCCGCTGACCGTGGCGAGGCCGGTGAGGCGGCGGCTGCCCGGCTCCGCCGCCGCCTGGTGAATGACGGTCTCAAGGTTGAGGTGTCATGGCCCGAGCCGCCGTTCGGCGACTGGAACGAGGTCGCGGTCGCGGCGGCGTCGCAAAGGGGGAGCGAGGGCTCTGAGGGGCGCCGGAGTGACGGGGATGGCCCCCGTCGCCCGGCAGGAGAGACCTCATGACCGACCTCGTTCCCGTCATCACCTCAACAACCTCTGTTCCTGAAACCCCAACCCCGGCCGTCATCTTCACGCCCGTGGAACGCATCGTCCGCCTCGGGGATCTCGGCATCGCGCGAGAGAACCTGCGCTATGGCGAACCGCCCGACGACGATATTCCGACCCTGGCCGCCACCCTGAAGGCGGCCGGTCAGTTGCAGCCCGTGACCGTCAGGCCCGGTCGCGGCAAAAAGGAGCAGCCGTTCATGGCCCTAGACGGTCGTCGTCGTCGTCTGGCGCTGGCGAGCCTGCTGGAGGCCGGCGACATCGACGAGGACTATCCTGTCCGGACCTATGTCGAGACCGATCCGGCGCGCCAGGCGGCGGCGGTGCTTTTGACCAACACCGCCGTGCCGGTCCATGTGGCCGATGTCATCGCCGCCATTGGCCGGATGCTGAAGTCGAAACTGACGATCACCGCCATGGCGCGGGCGCTCGGTTATGACGAGATCGAGATCAAACGGCTGGCCGCCTTGTCCGGGGTCGCGCCGGCCGCTCTGGTGGCGCTGAAAGCGGGCCGGATCACGCTTCGCCAGACCCGGCTGCTGGCGCGCCTGCCGGACCTTCAGGAGCAGAAAGACATCGCCCAGATGACGCTGGACGGCCAGGGCTTCCAGGAATGGCGGGTGAAGGAGCGGCTCGACGACAGCCGGGTCACCACGCGCGATCGCCGCTGCGCCCTGGTCGATCCTCAGGCCTATGCTGACGCCGGGGGGCGGACGGAGAGCGATCTGTTCGGTGAACTGCCGCCGGTCCTGCTCGACCCCGACATCCTGACCGAGGTCTGGACCCGTCGCGCACGTGGGATCGCGGCCGTGTTCGAGGCCGAAGGGATCTCGGTTCACGTGACCGCCGGCCCGGAGCCAGAGCTTCCCGACGATCTGGAGGCGCTCGGCTATGTGTATGGCGGTTCACTCCCCGCCGAAGAGATGGCGCGCTACCGGGCGCAGAGGGAGGTGTTCAACGACCGGACCGAGAAGGCCCGCATCGCCCTGGTAGACGTCGAGCACCCCGACGTGGCTGATCTGGCGATCGTCGACATGATCCACGCCAAGATTGCATCAGACCAGACTGGATGCGGGGGCCGGGTCGTGACCACGATGGTCCTGTGGCCGGCCGCGGAGGCAGGCGTCGAAGTCCGCTGCTACACGCCGGAGGAACCCGAGATCGACGAAGAGGATCAGGACGCCGCGCCGGAGGCCGCGCGTCGGACCGCGGCGCCACCGGCCTATGTTCCGCCGGAAGTCGAGGCTCCGGAGCCGGAGACAGAAGGCGTCAACCATGCCCTTCACGCCGTGCGGACCGATGTGGCGACGCGGGGTCTGATCCGCGCGCTGGCCGACGATCCCGGGGCGGCGCTTACAGCCTTGATCGCGCGGCTGTTCACCGTCCTCGTTCGACGCGCGCACGTCGCGCGGTCGGACTCGGCCTTGGCCATCACCGCCAGCGGGTTCAATCCCGCGAACAGCCGGGTCATCGAGGCTCTGGATGGTGACGTTCGTCGACGGCTCGAGGATCGTCGCACGGCCTGGGAAGCGTCCGGCGAGACCGTCATCGCCTGGGTCCACGGCCTTGCCCACGGCGAGAAGATGGGATTGCTGGCGGAGTTGACCGCCATCAGCCTCGACGTCCGGGAGGAGAAGACCTTCTCCATCCGCCGCAGCGCCCGGGCCGAGGCGGCGGAGCTGGCCGCTCTCTGCCAAGCGGACATCACTCTCCACTGGACGCCCGACGCCCCCTTCCTGCAGCCCCACTCCAAGGGCCTGCTGACCGGCATGCTCGACACCATGGGCGCCGAGGACGAGCGGGCGAAGACGCTCCGCAAGACCGAGCTGGTCGACTGGGTGGCCGAACAGGCCGCGCAACGGACCTGGGCTCCGGCCGCCCTGTCATGGGCCGCCCCGATCGACGCCGATCAGGATGCCCCGGACATCGAGGACCAAGCCGCCGGCGATGGCGTCGATGAGGACGACGAAGGGGCCGGCGCCTTCGTCGTCACTCCGGCGGGCAAGGCGGCCTTGGACGTCGCCGCCGCCTGATTATCCGCACACGGAAACACCGCCCCGGCGACCTGCCGGGACGGTGTTTCTCTGTCGTCGTGCGCGTCGACGCGACTGTCGGGGAGACGAAGGGAGGGCGGGGCGAAGCGAGCCTGGAGGACCGAGAGGGAGGAGCCCTCCGCTCCAGGCGATCGGAGCCTTCCATGTCAACGATCCGCAACCTGTCGCTGTTCGCCGACCTCGCCGTCGGGAATCTCCCCGCCAACATCCTGGCCGCTGCCCGTGCATTGGCCATCCATCTTGCCCGCTCCCGCCCGCTGGATCGACGTCTCGTGGCCGAGGTGATGACCACCGCGTTCGGAGCGTCCGACGCCGAGGGCGGCTGGACCTGGCGCGACGCCTATGACGCTATCGAGGGCGCGACGGTGCTTCAGATCCGCCGCCTCGCGCCGCAGATCGCCCGGCTCGAGGACGCCCCGGCCGAGATCGCCGCTCTGCTCGCCGCGGTCTCAGCGCTTGGCCTGACCCACAGCCGGCGCAGTGAGGAACAGGTCGCGCTGGACCAGTTCTCCACCCCGCCCCAACTCGCCGCCCTCGCGGTGCTGGCGTCGCAGGTTCGGCCGGGCGACCTCGTGCTGGAGCCCTCGGCCGGGACCGGATTGCTGGCCGTAGTGGCCGAAGCGTGCGGGGCGAGCCTGACGTTAAACGAGCTTGCGCCCACGCGCGCCGCGCTCCTCGACGGACTGTTCGCCAAGGCGACGCGCCGGCGGCACGATGGCCGCCATCTACCCGACCTCCTCGGGGACGCCGGGGCGTTCGACGTCGTGGTCTGCAACCCGCCGTTCTCGGATCTTCAGGCCCATCTTATCGCGTCGGTCAAGGTTCTGGCGGACGGCGGCCGGATGGCGGCGATCGTGCCCCTCACCGCCCTTGCCGACACCGATCTGAGGCGGGTGCTCGAAGGCCACGGCGTCATGGTGGCCGCCGTGGCGTTTCCCGCGCGCGCTTTCGCCAAACACGGCACCTCGGTCGAGACCGGCCTGCTGGTTATGGATCGCGGCGGGACAGCCGTCTGGGACGGCCTTCTTCACCAACCCGAGGATCTGGAGGCGACCGCCCGGATTCTCGCGAGCCTTCCGAATCGCGGCACCGCCCGCCCGCGCGTGCGGTTGACGTTGGACGCCGCCGCCTTCCTCGCGCCGCGCGACCGCGGGCTGGCCCTTCCCGCAGGCCGACTGGCCTTCCTGGCCGGAGCAACACCCCTGGCCTATGAGGCGCGGCCCTGGGCTGGAGAGGGCCGGGACGTCGGCCTCTATCAGGCGCATGCCCTGGCGCGGATCGTCCTGCCCGATCCCCGGCCTCACCCTTCACCCCTGGTCGAATCCGGGCCCATGGCCTCAGTCGCGCCGCCCGCGCCGACCTACCGGCCGGTGTTGCCGCCGGCGGTGCTCAACCAGGGCCGGATCTCCGACGCCCAAACGGAGACGGTGATCTACGCCGGCGAGGCCCATGCGGCCTTCCTGCCCGGCCGGTTCCGCCTCGGCGAAGCACCGCATGAGGTGGCGCTCGTGCGCGATGATCAAAGCGAAGCGTTCGCCTTCCGTCGGGGTTTCTTCCTCGGCGACGGCACCGGCTGCGGCAAGGGGCGGCAGATCGCCGCCATCGTCGCAGACAACATGAGCCAGGGGCGCGTGCGCGCAGTCTGGCTCTCCCGCAATGACGCCCTGCTGGAGGACGCCCGGCGCGACTGGGGCGCCATCGGCGGCGGGGCCCACGACATCGTGCCGCTGTCGAGCTGGAAGCAGGGAGACGGGGTCCGGCTGGACCGGGGTATTCTGTTCACCACCTACGCGACCCTGCGTCAGCCGGCGCGGGGCGTCCGTCCCTCCCGCCTCGACCAGATCGTCGCCTGGCTGGGCGAGGACTTCGACGGCGTCATCGCCTTCGATGAAGCCCACGCCATGGCCAACGCGGCCGGTGGCGGCAAGGGCGCGCGGGGGACGAAGAAGGCCTCGCTGCAGGGCATGGCGGGGCTGGCGCTGCAGAACCGTCTGCCGAACGCCAGGATACTTTATGTCTCGGCCACGGGCGCCACCACGGCCGAGAACCTCGCCTATGCCGCACGTCTTGGCCTGTGGGGCGGGCCCGAAGCGCCGTTCATGTCCCGCGCCGACTTCCTGGACGCCATGGACCGGGGCGGGGTCGCGGCCATGGAGCTGGTCGCACGCGAGCTCAAGGCGCTCGGGCTTTATGTGGCGCGATCGCTGTCGTTCGAGGGCGTCGAGTACGAACCCCTGGTCCATCCGCTGACGCCAGACGACGTCGGCGTATGGGACCAGTGGGCCGACGCCTTCCAGCTGATCCACGCCAATCTGGCAGAGGCGCTGAAGGCGACCGGTCTCAGCGACGAGGCTGGCAAGCCGAAGAGCGCGATGGCGGCTTCCGCGGTCCACTCCGCTTTCGAGGGCGCTAAACTGCGCTTCTTCGGTCACCTTCTGGCTGGCCTGAAGGCGCCGAGCCTGATCGCGTCAATCCGCGACGACCTCGCCTCGGAGCGCTCGGCCGTGGTCCAGATTGTCTCCACAAACGAGGCGGTGATGGAGCGGCGGCTGTCCTCGATCCCGCCCGAGGAATGGAACAACCTCTCCATCGACCTGACGCCGCGAGAATACGTCCTCGACTATTTGCGCGAGGCCTTTCCCGTGCATCTGATGGAGGCGGTCGAGGACGATGACGGCAATGTCACCATGGTCCCGGTCATAGACGACGGTCGTCCCGCCCTCAGTCAGGAGGCGTTGGCCCGACGCGAGGCCCTGATCGAGAAGATGGCCTTGCTGCCCGCTGTGCCGGGCGTGCTCGACGCCCTGCTGGAAGCTTTCGGGACCGACGCGGTCGCCGAGATCACGGGCCGGTCGCGCCGGGTGGTGGTGAGGGACGGTCGTCGCGTCGTGGAGCGGCGGGGCGCCTCCGCGGCCCGCGCCGAGACCGACGCTTTCATGTCGGGCCGCAAGCGGGTGCTGATCTTCTCCGACGCCGGCGGAACCGGCCGCAGCTACCATGCCGACCTGTCGGCTCCGAACCAGCAGCGGCGGGTCCACTATCTGGTCGAACCGGGCTGGCGGGCCGACGCCGCCATCCAGGGCCTTGGCCGCTCCCACCGGACGCATCAGGCATCCGCGCCCCTGTTCCGGCCCGTCACCACCGACATCCAGGGCGAGAAGCGGTTCACCTCGACGATCGCGCGCCGGCTGGACTCTCTGGGCGCGCTCACGCGCGGCGAACGGCGCACCGCCGGAGCCGGCCTGTTCCGCGCCGAGGACAATCTGGAGAGCCCTTGGGCGCGCCGGGCATTGCTGGTCTTCTACGGCGCACTGGCCTTCGGGGAGCTGGACTCGATGACGCTTGAGACCTTCGTGGCCAAGACGAGCTTGAAGCTGCTCGACGACGACGGCGGCCTCAAACCCTCCGACGACCTGCCGCCGATCCATACCTTCCTGAACCGGCTTCTGGCGCTGCGCATCGCCGACCAGAACGCCTTGTTCGCGGACTTCGACCGCATCCTGTCCGGCATCCTCGATCGAGCCGCCGCCTCCGGTGAACTGGACCGGGGGCTGGAGGACATCGAGGCCGAGGAACTGGAGGTCACGGATCAGGAAGTGATCCGGACCGATGTCTCGACCGGCGCCGAGACGGCTCTGGTGACCTTCTCGCTCAAGGTAAGGCGCGAGATCCTCGTCGCCGACGCCGCCCTGACTTGGGCGAAGGATGTCGCCCACCAGCTGGTCGTCAACGAGAAGTCGGGCCGCGCCGCGATTGCGGAACTCGGCTTGACCACCTCGACGGACGAGAACCGCCTGATCACCGCCGTGCGGCTGGTTCGGCCCGACGATCGCCAGACGATGGCCGAGAAGACGTTCGAGGAGTCGGCGTGGAAGCCAGCGGAGGTTTCGACCTGGCGGCGGGTCTGGGACCAAGAGGTCGCCGGGACCGACCCTTGGCGGACGCGCGAACTGACGCTTGCCACGGGATTGCTGTTGCCGATTTGGGGCCGGTTGCCGGCGCGGGGTTGCTCGGTTCGCCGGGTCCGGGCGCCGGACGGACGCCGCTGGCTGGGGCGGGTTCTGGACCAGGTTCAGGCTCGAACTCTGAAGACGAGCCTGGGTCTGACCGACGTCGCCGAGGTTTGGGCGGACGGCGCGAGAACCGCCGCCACGATCCTGGACCGCAACGTCCAGCTATCGCTGGAGGGCGGGCTGTGGCTGAAGCGGTCCCGCGTTATGGACCGCTGGCGCATCGAGGTGGTGGGAGGCCGGACGGATCGCGACGCCCTGGTCGCCTCGGGCTGTTTCGTGGAGATCATCGCCTACACGGCTCGGGTCTTCGTCCCGGTTGAGCGGCCGACCGTGTTGGAGGTGGTGCTGCGCCGCCATCCGGTTCAGACCGTCCTCGACGGGCAGGCCGCCTGAGCGGGTCAGACCGGCGTCGCCTTCGGCGGGGACCGGGACGGGTTCAGAAGGGGGACGCCGCGACCCGTCACATCCTTGATATTGGCGGTGACGAGCGTCAGACCGTGGACCAGCGCGGTCGCGGCCAGGGCGGTATCCTCCTCGTCGCCGTCGCGCTCGGCCAGCATCCGGCCCCAGACGGCGGCCACGGCTTCGTCGATGGGCAGGATGCGGCCCGCATAGGCGGCGATGACCGCGTCCACGCCCTGTGTGATCGCCGCGGCGGCAGGATGGTCAGCGGCTGTCGCCCGCTCCGCTCCGTATCGCAACTCGCGGACAGTCATGGCGCTGATGCAGAGCTCGTGGTCATCGACCGACCGGAGCCAGGCCAGGATGTTGGCGGACGGTTTGGGCTTGCTGCTCTGGCTGACGACGTTGGTGTCAAGCAGATAGATCATCCCCTCGGCCGCATGAACGGCTCGAGCCCGCCAAGGTCGGCTCCCTGCATCGCGCGCTTCGCCGACGTCGCCGGGTAAGGGCGACCGGATTTGGGATGGGCGCGCGCATAAGCGGTCGCCGCCTTGATCTTGGCGAGCGACAGCGACGGGTAGTCCTCGAGGATCTCCTCATCGGTGGCTCCGCCTGCCGAGAGCGCCGCCAGGCGATGGACCTCGATGTCGGTGCCTCTTACGACGGGAGCGCCGTGTTTGATCTCGATGGCGCGATCCACGGCCTCCAGCGCCTTCAGGCGTTGCGCGACATTTGTCCGATGCCGCTTCAACTGCACGATGAGCGGCCCGACAGAGACGCTGGCGGACTGCGCGGGCTCCTTGGCCACGGCGACGTAGAGGTCGTCGAGCGCGGACGGCGTCAGGGTGTGGCGATAGGTGGCCACCATGTCGAGATAGACGAGATCGGTCAGGCCGACGCATCGCACGGCGCGCTTGGCCGGACCTGAGGCCTCTGGCTTGAGCGGTCGGCGGTTGACGTCGCGTTTGATCGCGTCGAGCGGTTGATCAAGGACGAACGCCGCTTCGGGCAGAGTCCACTGGGGATCGGACATCGAACAAGCCTCCTAATATGATCCAATATAGGATCACATTGTGGGTTCGGCAATGTCGGTGAGACCCAGGATCGCGTGCGCGACCGAACACCGTCCAAAGGAGCGGAGGAAGGGAGTTTCCGGGTGAAGCGGGATTGGGGAGATCGGCTCCCCGACGGCTTCGGATATCCAGGAGACTGACATTAGGATAATGTTCCTATTTCATGCCTTTTCAGGTCATCTCATTCTGTTCCAACTTACGGAAAAGATTGTAGAAATCCTGTTTTCCGGTACGATGTGCAAATCGCGGAAACAGGTAGCAAATCGCACTTTCTGCTACCCATACGCTACCTTTTTTGGGCCGTTCGATGCCGAAACTGACGAAGAAACTGATTGAAAACCTAGAACCCGCAGCCGCCGAGTTCTGCGTGTGGGACACCCAGGTCACAGGCTTTGGAGTTCGCGTCAGGCCCGGAGGCGGACGCAGCTATGTCCTCTTTTATCGACTGGGAGGCCGGTTCCGGAAGCTCACCCTTGGCAAGGCCGACGGAGGGTATGGTCTTGATGAGGCGCGTGACCGGGCGATCGAGAAACTTCAGGACGTGAGGGACGGGGTCGATCCCCAAGCCCAGAAGGTCGCCGACAGGAACGCGCTGACCGTGGAAGCGCTGACCGACCTCTATCTCGAGCAGGGACCCGCGCTGAAGCCGAATAAGAAGGACTCAAGCTGGGAGACGAACCGCATCATGTTCGATTGCCACATCAAGCCGCTGCTCGGCCGGCATCTCGCCCGCGACGTCACCGCGATGGATGTGTCGCGGATGCAGTTCGACATCTCTCAGGGCAAGACGGCCAGAAACGTCATGCTTGGACACCGTCGTCGGTCGAAGGTGAGGGGCGGCAAGCGCGTGGCCGCGATGGCGGTGATCACGCTCGGGGCGGTCTACGAGTTCGCGATTAAGGCCGAGTATCTCCAGAAGAACCCGACCAAAGGCGTCGAAAGGTTCAAAACGATCCGAAAGGAGCGATACCTATCCGAGCGGGAAATTGCCGCGCTCGCCGAGGCCTTGGCGGAGTTTGAGCGCGAGGACGAGCGCTACGCCGTCATGGCCGACTCGGTGCGCCTGCTGATGCTGACCGGGTGCCGCAAATCGGAAATCCTGACGCTGCAATGGGACTTCGTCGACTGGTCCAAGGGCTGCCTGCGCCTCCCCGAGTCAAAGACTGGGGCCAAGGTCGTGCCGCTGGCCGACGATGCGATCGCGGTGCTCCGGCGTCGTTGGGACGAGACCCGAGCTCCCGAGGCGTCGAGGGGCCACAACTCGGGGGACACGACGCCGGCGCTTGGCACGGGATCGCCCTGGGTGCTGCCCGCCCTGAAGGGAGACGGCCACTTCGTCGGCCTCCCCAATCTGTGGACCAAGGTCAAGGCAAGAGCGGATGCGATCCTGCATCGGCGGATCCACGACCTGGGCGGCGACCTTCGCGAAGTCCGGTCATTAACGACCGTCCGACTCCATGACCTCCGGCACAGTTTCGCGAGCTTCGCCATCGCGGATGGCGCGTCACTGTTCCTCGTCGGAAAGGTTCTCGGCCATAAGCAGGCGAGGACGACCGAGATCTACGCGCACCTGAGCGATGATCCGCTGAAGCTTGTGGCGAACAAGACGGCAGCGAGACTGAGCCAGGCCATGAGGTTCTAGCCGCTGCTCTATCATTGCCGCTTAAGCACCCTCCCTTACAGCTCCCAGCCGACAGTTAGACGGTCGCGGCCCGGAGGCAACAGGCCACTCACCCTCCGCCAACGAGAGGCCTCTTGCCCCGCCACAGCTTTAACGTTGATGGTGGGCTATGCCTTTCCCCGACCCAAACTGGATCGCGCCGCGCACGGGCCACGATTGGCGTGACGAAGACGTGCGCGCCGCGGTCGATTGGCTGAAAGGCTTCGTGCCGGTCAGTGAAATGGAGGGCCGGCTTGAGGTCCAGCGCGCTCACCTTGCGTCGGCGCTCGAAGCTTGGAAGCGAGGCCAACACGCCGATCCCTTTGATCCATCCGACGCCGCGGCGTGGTGGATCGTCCAGGGCGAGGCCTTCGCCGCCAACCGCGAGAGCTTCGTGCCGGACGCCATGGTTCGGTCTGTTCCCTACCTGAAGCGCCTCGGCCTGGAGTTGGGGCGATTGCGGGCGATACCGGGTGCCGAGGACCGGGCCGCGCGCCTGATGACGGGCGATCGGCGCCAGCCCGAGCCCGGCATTTATGAACTGCTGGTCGCCCTAGCCTGGAACAGGCATGGCTGGGACACCCGGTTCGTACAAGAAATCCGTGGCGGACCGCCGACCCCGGACTTGCATGCCTCCCGGGGCACTCGTCGCTGGGCCATCGAATGCAAGCGCCTCATGCCATCGGCCTACGCCATCAAAGAGCGTCAGCTTGGCTTGGCGCTCGCTGCGCCCGTCCATCGCCTGAGGGAGCGCCTGGACACGTCCTTCATCCTGACAATCGACTTCAAGGTCGAACTTCAGGACGTCCCGCCCGACTATCTCGTAAACCGGGTGGAGACGGCCCTTCGCGAAAAGCGGGCAGTCTGGTCCGATCAGGTCTCGGACGGTGCGATCGCCGCGCCGACCTGGCATCTGGCGCGCCGGGTCATGGCCCATGACGACGTGTTCTACGGGTCGAGCCGGATGATCGAACTGGTCTCCGGCAACTACGATCACGAAGCCGACCACAGCTTCTCGGCCCGGTGGCGCCCGGCGAAGAAGCGGCCAATCTACGCCCATACCATCTACCGTGTGAGCGTTGTGACCTGGACAAGTTCCTCGCCCGCCGCCATCCGGCACAAGGCCAAGCACTTCCGGCAGGTGGTTGCGAAGGCCGAGCGGCAGCTGCCGGCCGACCGGCCTGGTGTCGTCCACGTCGGCGTCGAGACCATGGGCGGACGCGACGTGAACACCGTCAGGCACGTTCGAAACATGGTAGAGGCCCACCAGTTCACGCCCGACAATCCGCGCTTCCGCTGGGTATACGCCAACTACTTGCGCCCTGAACTGACCACGGATCGAAATGAGACCTGGGCGCTGACGGAGTCGATGGCGCCCTACCGTATCGGCCGGCACGCGACGCCGTGGCCGCTTCCGGATCATCTCTTAGTAAGCGAGGAGGCCGAGTCGAGTCCTGGTCTTCGGTTCTGACCGGGGATGCGGATCGTATGAGCGCGCACCTAGGTCGATGTTTTCTTCGTTCCTGGTTTCAAGGCAAAGGTTCCGGCAACCACGCCCGCAGCAATGGTCGCGCTAGAAGTTGTGTCCAGATGGAGCATCGCCTCGCACGCCTTTAAAGTACCTAGCGCGGGGAGGGCGGATGCCGCGAGCGGGGGGAGCCCATTGACGAAGAGTTCTCCAGTTTCCTTTCCAAGACGAAATACGCCTTGGAAAAGCTCACTAACCGCAGCCCATTGGGTTTCAAAAGGGCGTCCTGCGCGGGCCAAACGCAGCAGGTCGCCGAGTTCCCGATGGAGCCTGTGGAGAGCGTCGATCTCCTCCCACAGAAGCGGTTGAGATGCGTTTGAGGCTCCCGGAATGCTCCGATCACGGATCAGCCGTTCCAGACCTTCAAGAGCAATCGGCGCTAGCCGGACCACTCGTTGCGCTCGCGCTGTAAGCGGCATGTCAAAGTTATCGAACGGCTCATCCTCTGAGGAAGAAGGAGTTGGCTCGATCGCTACAGGAAGACTGCCTGGGAGGGGTGCAAATGGCGTGTCTTTGGGTTTGTCGGGCCAAAAGGTGCGAGCGTAGTTTGTTGATCTCGGGCGAAAAACGAGCTCCATGTATTCGCCGAGGGGTTCAAATGCCTCATGCACGTGGGCGATCTGCTCATCAATCGAAAGGCCAGTTCTGGCCAGATATCGCGTGAGCGCCGGCAGGTCCGCGCTGTCTTCGACGAAGTCTGGCACAAGGTCGGACATACCGGTGTCGCGCGTAAAATGACGCCGGAGAAATGCGTAGGCGGGCTCGAGATTGACGCTTGGTTCGAGCAACGCGGTTTCGATAAGGTCCGTAAAAGCGAGCAGAAGATCCCAGTGGTCCTCAGGCATGTCTTCGACAGCCAACGTAAACCGCCCCATGTTCCGTCCTCGTATGGTGATGCGCTCCACCATACTTCGGAGTCGCAAGAGCGAGCTTATCCGAAGAGGCCGCCAGCCACGATCCGATCATCCAGTCGTCGGCCAAAGCGTCTCTGCCCCTGGCTTCCGGACTTCAACGCCGGATGTGGAGCGATGGCGACTACCCGTGCCTTCTGATCACCAGGTTGCGGATTTCGGTCATGTCTTCCATGGCGAACTTGACCCCCTCGCGTCCCAGCCCTGAATCCTTGACCCCGCCATACGGCATGTTGTCCACGCGATAGCTGGGAACGTCGCCGATGAGCACGCCGCCGACCTCCAGCACCTCCCAGGCCCGCATCGCCTTGTGGATGTCGCGAGTGAAGATACCGGCCTGCAGGCCGAACCGGCTGTCGTTGACCTCTTCCAGCGCAACCTCGAAATCGGAGAAACGGGACAGGATCGCGACCGGCCCGAACGCCTCCTCGTCGCGGATCTTCAGGCCCCGACCTACGCCCTCCAGCAGCGTCGCTTCCAACATCGCGCCCTGACGGCCGCCGCCGCACAGTAGGGTCGCGCCCGCAGCGGTAGCCTCGGCGATCCAGCTCTCAAGCCGGCGCGCCTCCCCCTCGTCAATCATGGGGCCGATGAAGACGTTCTCGTCCAGAGGATCGCCAGAGACGAGCGCGCGGACCTTGGTGACCAGCATGTCCCGCAAGGCCTCGTAGATGTCCTCGTGGATCAGGATGCGCTGCACGCCGATGCACGACTGCCCCGACTGGTAAAAGGCCCCGAAGATGATCCGGTCCGTGGCGTCCGCCAGATCGGTATCGCGATCGACGATCACCGCAGCATTGCCGCCGAGCTCCAGCACCACCTTCTTCTTGCCGGATCTGGCCTTGAGGGCCCAGCCCACCTCGGGCGAGCCCGTGAACGAAAGCAGCTTCAACCGGTCGTCGGTGGTGAATAGATCCGCGCCGTCGCGGGTCGCCGGCAGGATGGAGAAAGCGCCTTTGGGAAGGTCGGTCTCGGCCAGCACCTCGCCGATGATCAAGGCGCCCAGCGGCGTCCTCGACGCAGGTTTCATCACGAAGGGGCAGCCGACGGCCAGCGCCGGGGCGATCTTGTGCGCCGCAAGGTTCAGAGGGAAGTTGAACGGTGAGATGAAGGAGCAGGGGCCGATCGGAACGCGCTTCCACATGCCTTGATATCCTTTGGCGCGGGCGGAGATGTCCAGCGGCTGGACCTCGCCGGTCATGCGCACGGATTCCTCGGCCGCGATGCGGAAGGTGTCGATCAGTCGGCTGACCTCGCCGCGCGAGTCCCGGATCGGCTTACCGGCCTCGATGCACAGGGCATAGGCCAGTTCGTCCGCCCGTTCCTGGAACCGAGTCACGCAATGGGCGAGGACCGCCTGGCGTTCGTAGGCCGCCATCTCGGCCATCGGACGCGTGGCCTGAACCGCCGCGCCGATGGCCTTGTCGATCGTCGCCGCGTCGGCCAGGGCGACCCTTGTCGCCACCTCGCCGGAGTATTTGTTGGTGACCTCGAGGTCCTGGTTCGGGCTCAGCGCCTCATTGGCCAGGTAGAGCGGATAGGACGTCTTCAGGGAGGGCAAAGGATCGCTCCGGCATAGGCTGGCGGTTGACCTAGAGCGCGGCGCTCAGGTCACGAATGTCAGTGTTCAGAATACGGTCGTTGTCGGCATAGTCGACCGGAACCTCCACCAGATGGACGCCCGGCGTATCGAGGCAGGCCCGCAAGAGGTCTGGCAGGCCTTCCGCGCTGGTCGCGCGGTGCCCGTGTGCTCCGTAGGACTCGGCGTATTTGACGAAGTCCGGATTGCCGTAGGTCAGACCCCAGTCGGCAAAACCCATATGCGCCTGTTTCCAGCGGATCATGCCGTAACTGTTGTCGTTGAGAACCAGAACGACCAGGTTGAGCCCCAGCCTGACGGCGGTTTCCATCTCCTGGCTGTTCATCATGAAGCCGCCGTCGCCGCAGACGGCCATGACCTTTCGCCCCGGGCAGATCATGGCCGACGCCATCGCCGAGGGCAGGCCGGCGCCCATGGTGGCCAGCGCGTTGTCCACCAGCATGGTGTTGGGCATGTAGGCCGGGTAGTTCCGGGTGAACCAGATTTTGTAGACGCCGTTGTCGAGGCAGACGATGCCGTCGTCCGGCATCACCTGCCGGATCTGGTCGACCAGGTATTGCGGATAGACCGGATAGCGCGTGTCACCCACCGAGGCGGCGGAATGCGCGATCTCGGCGCGCCGGAACCGCTCCATGTCCGCGAATGTCCAGTCGGCCTGCGGGTCAAGGGCTTCCTTCAGCTGCCAGATGGCGTTGGCTATGTCGCCGACCACCTCGATCTGGGGGAAATAGACAGGATCCACCTCGGCTGTGCGGAAGCCGATGTGGATCACGTCGCAACCCTCGGCAGTCATGAAGAAGGGCGGCTTCTCGATGACATCATGGCCGACATTGATGATGACGTCCGCCGCATCGACGACGCGATGAACGAAGTCGCCTGACGAAAGAGCGGCGCAGCCGAGATATTTCGGATTGCGCTCGTCGATGACGCCTTTGCCCAGTTGGGTGGTGATGAAGGGGATGCCGGTTTTCTCGACGAACTCGGTAAGCATCCGGCTGGTCATCTTGCGGTTGGCGCCCGCCCCGACGATCAGAAGCGGGGATTTGGCCCGCGCAATCCGGTCGGCCGCGATCTGGATCGACTTGGGGTCTGGAATGGGACGGCGCACCTGGCTCGCGGGGATCGGGCCGTTGTCGGTCTGTTCGCGGGCGACGTCTTCGGGCAGTTCCAGATGCGTCGCGCCGGGCTTTTCCTCCTGGGCCAGGCGCACGGCCTCGCGCACCCGGGCGGGGATGTTGTCGGCCGAGGCCAGTTGATGCGTGTATTTGGTGATCGGCCGCATCATGTCGACCACATCCAGAATCTGGAATCGTCCCTGTTTGGAGGACTTGATCGGCTTCTGGCCGGTGATCATCATCATTGGCATGCCGCCCAGCTGCGCATAGGCGGCCGTGGTGACGAGATTGGTCGCGCCTGGACCCAGCGTCGCCAGGCAGACGCCGACCTTGCCCGTGTGCCGGCCATAGGTCGCCGCCATGAATCCTGCGCCCTGTTCGTGGCGCGTGAGGATCAGCCGGATCTGTTTTGATCGGGACAGGCTGTCCAGAAGGTCGAGATTCTCCTCGCCCGGCACGCCGAATACGTATTCGACACCCTCCTGTTCGAGGCATGCGACGAACAGATCAGACGCCTTGGTCATGGAAACTCCGGGGTCAGGTGACGATCAACTCCCGGACTGGGGGGCCGGGCGTAGGTGGATCAACGATGGGGCGGTCAACCGACGCGCGATTGATCCTGTAGCTGGCGAACGGTGGCGCGGTCGCCCTGAAGCTCGACCGACTGCTGGCCGATCAGGTGGTTATACCGTCTCGAAAGTAGCGAGATAGGCGCTGAAGTGTGGACCGGCGTAGAAAAGGGATCCCGTTAGCTGTGTGGTCGGCGTCAATAAGGACCCCTGATCCCTGAAGCCTAACGGTGGCGGCTTGGCGGATAGCGCGCGCCGTTTGCTGAATGATCGGATCACGCTTCGCGGCCTGCTCGGTTGGCCGCAGAAAGCCACAGCCTTGCTTGCTGCTCCAAAGCAGACGTCGTGAAGCGCCGTTCTCAGTCCTTGAGGCATGGAGCGACCGGTAGGGATTCGATCCCAGAACCCGCGAGCCTTCCAACGCCAGATCGACGTTATAAACCGCTGCTCTGCGCCGCTACCGACGGCGTCGCCCGTGTCAACGCCCGCATCGGCAATGCGCCGATGCGGGCGTCTTTGACAGGCTAGGCGTTCGCGCCGCCGTCGACCGTTATAACCGTGCCGTTGATCATGCTGGCCGCCGGGCTGGCCAGGAAGGCGACGGCGTCGGCGATTTCGCGCGGGTCCGCATAGCGTCCCACGGACGACAGACCGCGCTGAAAATCGGCGCCTTCGCCGTCAGCCGGATTGGCCTCGGTATCGGTCGATCCTGGCGAGACGAGGTTCACGGTGACGCCGAGCGGACCAAGCTCCCGCGAAAGGCCGCGCGTGAAGGACAGTAGAGCCGATTTCGTCATGGCGTAGGCCGTCACCCCAGGGAAGGGGACCCGATCACCCAAGGCGGAGCCGATCGAGATGATCCGCCCGCCCTGACCGAGGTGCGGGATCGCGGCCTTGGAAAAGGCGACGGGTCCGCGAACATTCACGTCCATCAGGGTCTGGAATTGAGCGAGGTCCAGATCCGCGACGGGACCGGCTAGTCCGATGGCCGCGCTATTGACCAGGATGTCCAAGCCGCCGAGCGCATTGACCGTCTCAGCTACGGCGCTCTCGATGGCGTCGGTGTCGGCGCTGTCGGCCTTCACGGCGAGGCCGCGGCGCCCGACCTTCTGGATCGCAGCGACGACGCTGTCCGCGCGCTGCGGGGAGTTTTGGTAGGTGATGGCGACGTCCGCGCCGCGCTCGGCCAAGGCCTGAGCAATCGCAGCGCCAATAGCGGCATATAGCCCGGGGCCAGGACGACGGCGATGAAGCCGATATCGGTGGCGCTCACGGCCACGAGGTTGATCCACCAGCCCCGTGAACTGTTCCGCCAGTTCAGGACCACCGCGGCTACGATCGCTATCAGGGCGAAGCAGAGCAGGTTCCAGGCGTTCTGCAGAACTCGCGCGCGTTCCATGCCGTCCGCCATCTGCTGTCCGAGACTGTAGACCTTCCACGCCGCCTGAACGTGGAGCAGGCCCCAGATCACGTAGGCGACCGCGCCCGCCTTCGCCAGCCAGGCGGCGGCCGGGGCTGAGGAGGGGGGCGGGGCGGAGCGGGGGCGCTGAAGCGTCATGACGGTCTCTGGTCTCGTGTTGTCGCGCCGAAGCCTTCTTGGCGACCGGTGCTCGGGCGATGTCCGCACGGCGCCGCCGTGTCAGGTTTCCGCTCGTGACGGGGTTGCCAGGGGCGGGCCCCCGGGAAGGTCTAGCCCGTCGGCTGACCAGCGGCGGCGCCGGACTGGAGAACACTGAGTTCTCCCGGTCCAGGCGGACGGCGACAGGCGAGGGGGCTACCTTGACCCCATCGTCGCCTTGGCCGGGCTTCCCCCCAATCCCCCGACCCGGCCGGGCGTCGTCAGCCTGCGTGCTTGCGCGCAGGCGCATCCCGATCTCAACGCCAGGAGTATCTGTAATGGCTAGCGAACCCATCCGTGATCCGAAAACCGATCACCTCCTCACGCCGCAAAACTGCGCTTTTCTTCTGATCGACTATCAGCCGATCCAGGTCAGCTCGATCCGGTCCATCGGCCAGGAGGAACTGCTCTTCAACATCGTCCACACCGTCAAGGCGGTCGTGAATTACAACGTCCCGGTCATCCACTCGTCGGTGAACGTGGCGACGGGCCTCAACAAAGCGCCGATTCAACCCCTCATGGACCTGCTGCCTGACACGCCGGTCATCGACCGCACGACGGTGAATGCGTGGGAAGATGTGGAATTCAAGCAAGCCGTCCTCGCCACGGGCCGCAAGAAGCTGATCATGACCGCGCTGTGGACCGAGGTCTGCCTTGCCTTCCCCGCACTCGACGCACTGCGCGAAGGGTTCGACGTCTACGTCGTGGCCGACGCGATCGGCGGCACCTCCGTGGCGGCGCATGAGCTCGGGCTGCGCCGCGTCGAGCAGGCCGGCGGCAAGCTCATCAGCAAAACTCAGCTGTGGTGCGAGCTCCAGCGCGACTGGTCCCGCAAGGATACGGTCCCGGGCTTCATGGACGTGTTCGAGAGTTGGGACGGGTTCAACCCCGAAAAGAACGCCCACGTCTAAGAGTTCTACCGCTCCCGCGCCCTTCCGAGGGCGCGGGCGCGACGCCTTGGTCTCTCTTCCCGCCGGTCGGCGAGAAGAGAGGTGGGCGCGCATGCAGGCCGTCATCAGGACCTTCACCTGCAGGATGTCGCCATGGACGACGATCGGATTGCGGCAATATTCTTCACACGGGTGTTCCCATCTCCACGTGGTTGGGGGCCGAACCCAACGGCGCGACCGTGAAATGCGCCGAACATGTTTTCACAAAATCCGGGACGGTCGGTTCTACGAGCAGAACTTCCTGCTCGACGGAGCGGCGATACACAGGCAGCTCGTGGTGAACTTGGCGCTGTACAGTCGGTCGCCCGGGCCGACCGGCCAGCGTCGAACCTGAGTTATGGCTGAGCGCCTTGAGCGCCAGTCGGCAAGGGAGAATCGACGCTTCAGACGATGTTGAGGAGTGGCTCGGGCGCCGCGATCTAGCCCTGCGATGATAGTCGCTTGGCTGGAGTTGCAATGGTTTTCGTGACGTCGGAAAGGCCGGTCACCCGCCCGGTTGTCAGCTATAGGGGGCCGGTCGGACTCGATCCTGGAGGATCGCGCCTAGGCCGAGCGAACGCGCCGTCGGTCCTAGTTGCCGCCTTCGCGGCCGCCGGCTTCCCGCAGCAGGTCGCCAATCCCTCGCCCGTTCAGGCGACAGGCGGCGACGACGCGATCGTAGACGACGACCCGGCCGCTTCTGCCCCTGACCGCGACGCAGGTTAGCCTGCGCCCCCGCACCAGACTGGCCAGACGATCCCGGGCGCCGCGACCGGCCGGGCTGTTGAGTTCCGGGGCGTCAAAGTCCGACAGCCGCACCTCGATCCAGGTCGCCGGGTCCGCCGTGGAGCCAAGGCACAGGCCGTCGCCGTCCCCGACATAGCGGACCACCCCGGAGAAGGTTTCGCCGGCCCGGTCAGGCAGGCGGCCCTCGCACGGGTCGGCGCGGGCAGCGGCGGGGGTGAGGAGGAGGCCGGCGACAACGAGGAGCCATTTCATGGGCACAGGGTGAAGCGTGTCCGCCGCTTCGCCAAGACGCCGTCGATCGAAAGGGAAAGCGAGGGCGGCGGCGGGCGCTCCGATCAGGGAGCGCAGACCAGGAGGTCGCCATGAGATCGCTTCCCGACCGCGCGCCGGCATATCCGGCCCTTGCGGCTACACCCTCCTTCGCCGCCGAGCCGTCAACTCTCTCAAGTCTGGACGACCTGGCCCTGCTCGGCCTGCTGCTTGGGCGATGCCTGTCGGCGCCTATGGTCGGCGCCACCGCTGAGGCCCTCGTCGATCGGTTCGGGTCGCTCGGCGATATCGCCGCCGCCGAGGTCGCCGAACTCGGCCGGCTGCCCGGGATGGGTCCGGCGGCCATTCTGGATCTCAAGCTGTTGCGCGAACTGAGCGTGCGGCTGTCGCGGACCACGGCGTGCGCCCGCCCGGTCCTGTCATCCTGGAACGCGCTCACAGCCTATGCCCGGACGACCCTGGCCCATCTGCCCCGGGAACAGTTCCGAACCCTCTTTCTCGACCGCCGCAATCACCTCTTGCGCGACGAACTGGTCGCCGACGGCACGGTGGACCACGCGCCCGTCTATCCGCGGGAAATCATCCGGCGGGCGCTCGAACTGTCCGCCTCGTCCCTGATCCTGGTGCACAACCACCCCACTCGCTCAAATCGATCACGTTGGATCACGCACAAGCATGCTGAATCACTAGGAAATTCGCGAATTTTTAGCCTTGCGTAGTGGGGGCGGTTTTGTCAAATTGGGGGCGGTTTAAGGGGTAGGAAACGGCATTCCGCTCCCAGCAAGCGATCCCCTTTCTCCTTGACCGATCCCAGTTGCGGGACAGGAGAAACGTGATGCCAAGCCTGACCGATACCGCGATCCGACATGCGTTGAAGCGTGTCGAAGCGAGCCAGAAACAAGAAAACCTCGCCGATGGCGAAGGGCGCGGGACCGGGCGGCTCGTCCTCGTCCTGAAGCCGATGCCCAAACGCGTGACCGCCGACTGGATGGCGCAGCAATGGCGTGACGGCAAGCGCTCCAAGAAGAAGATCGGCGCCTACCCTTCCATGTCCCTCGCCGAGGCGCGCGAAATCTACAAGCGCGACTATGCCGACGTTATCCAGAAGGGCCGAAGCATCAGGATCGCGACGGACACCCGTCCCGGCACCGTCGCCGACCTTTTCGAAGGCTATGTCGCGTCGCTCAAAGCCGCAGGCAAGCCGTCATGGAAGGAGACGGAGAAGGGCCTGAACAAGATCGCCGACACGCTTGGCCGCAATCGTCTCGCCCGCGAGATCGATCCCGAAGAGATCGTCGAAGTCATCCGACCAATCTACGACCGAGGCGCGCGCGCGATGGCCGACCATGTCCGTGGCTATCTCCACGCGGCCTATGGCTGGGGCATGAAGTCCGACAACGACTATCGGAACACTTCGCCGCGCCGCTTTCGAATTCCCTTCAATCCGGCCACGGACATTCCGACCGAACCTAAGGTCCAGGGCACGCGCTGGCTCGACGAGGACGAGTTCGTCCGGCTCTATCGCTGGCTGGAAAGCCCCGACACGCCCATCCACCCGCCCTACACCCGCGCCGTCCGACTTCTCATGCTGACCGGCCAGCGGGTCCAGGAAATCGCTCGCCTCCATATCGACCAATGGGATGCCAAGGAGCGGATCATTGACTGGTCGAAGACCAAGAACCTTCAGCCGCATGCCGTCCCCGTGCCGTCGCTAGCCGCCGAGTTGCTCCAATCCATCAACGTGAACGAATATGGCTGGTTCTTCCCCTCAGCGACGGACCCGTCGAAGCCGGTCAGCCATGGCACGCTTTACTCGTTCATGTGGCGCCAGCGCGATCGCGGTGTGATCCCCTACGTGACGAACCGCGATCTCCGTCGCACCTTCAAGACGCTCGCCGGCAAGGCCGGTGTCTCCAAGGAAATCCGCGACCGTCTCCAGAACCACGCGCTTCAGGACGTCAGCTCCAAGAACTACGACCGCTGGAACTACATGCCCGAGAAGCGCGCCGGCATGGCGAAGTGGGACAAGTTCGTTCGCGCGATGCTGGCGAAGAAGAAAGGCACCGGCGCCTTGAAGAAGGCAGCGTGAGCGGTCGGCTTTTCGTGTTGGCCGCCGCGACCGCGACGTTCTGCTACGCCGCGCCCGCCCACGCAGATCCGTGCGAAGGCCCTCTCCCGTCGCGGGCCGGCGTCCAGTTTTCGGGACTCGTCCGATACGTGGGGGACGGCGACGGCCTCTGTGTCGGGCGAACGGCGGATCCCAATGAGTGGATTGAAGTCCGCCTCGCCGATTTCAACGCCCCGGAGCTGCACGCTCCCGGCGGTCCCACAGCGAAGGCGGTGCTCGAACGCCTGGTTCTCCAACGTGAGGTCGTATGCACCTCCGAGCGCGGTCGCGGCGGTCATGTCCGCTCCTTTGATCGCGTTATCGCGCGATGCCGCATCGGTGCAGCCAGTCTTGGCGACCTGCTGCGCCAGGCCGGCGTAGCTGAGGGCGGCAACTGATGCGATCCAACTCGCCATTGACTCCACATAGCTTGGAGGCTATATGACTTGGAACGTCAGACTGCATGATGCCTTCGAGGCGGAGTTTCTGGCTTTCGAGCGCGAGGTCCAGACCGAATTGCTGGCGGTCGCGAAGCTGCTAGGCGAATACGGCCCGCAGCTCAGTCGGCCGTATGCTGACACGCTCAAAGGCTCGAAACACGCCAACATGAAGGAGATGCGTTTCTCGGCCGCCGATGGCGAATGGCGTGCTGCCTTCGCCTTTGATCCCGAACGGAAGGCCATCCTTCTCGTCGCGGGCGACAAATCGGGCGGCAGCCAGAAGCGCTTCTATAAGCAGCTTATTGCAAAGGCGGACAGCCGGTTTTCCGCACATCTGGAAAACCTGAAATCCGCAAAGAAGGACTGATCCGATGGGCCGGAGCCTGGACGAAATCATCGCTTCCCTACCCCGCGACCAGCAGGAGCAGATCGAGGCGCGCTACGAAGAGATGAAGCAGGAGGTCGAGGGCCTCCGCGAGCTGCGGCAGATCGCCGGCAAAGCTCAGGCCGACATCGCGACGGCGCTGAACATCAAGCAGCCCTCGGTCTCGAAGATTGAGAAGCAGGCGGACATGTATCTCTCGACGCTTCGCAGTTATGTCGAGGCGATAGGCGGAAAGCTGGAACTAACCGTGAAGCTGCCGGCTCGTCCGGCATTCACGATCCACCATCTCGGTGATGTCGCCGCGCCAGCCGGCAAGCCCACCGTCGCTCGGCGCAAGGTCGTTGGCTTGCGGTAGAAGCTCCGATGACGCACTTGTTTGATGTCAATGGAGAGAATCTCGACCGCGGCTTCGTGAACCTCAGGGCGGCGGAATCCCGCCACGAGCAGCAGCTTCACGAGCTGATCGAATCGCTGTGGGCGACCTATGAGCCTTATGCTGATCCGGACTTCCGCCAAGGCTTCGCGCGCGACGTCGATGGCCGGTTCTGGGAAATGTATCTTGGCTGCACGCTGCTCGAAGCGGGCCGAGCGCTGCTGCCTGTCGTTGAGCGTCAGCGCGCCGGCGGTCAGCCGGATCTGTGCGTCGTCGAAGAGGGACGGCGCATCTGGATCGAAGCGATCACGCCCGACGAGGGCGACCCCGGTCCCGATCAGATTGTGCGACCTGTCCCAATGAATGAAGGTGGTGGTCTTTCCGCCGCGCCGATCCGACAGGCGCAATTGCGCACGACGAGCGCGTTCTGGACGAAGGCGCAGCAGATCGCACGCTACCTTGCTCAGGGCGTTATCGGCCCTGACGACGTGCGGATCATCGCCATCAGCGCAAGCCGCTTCGGTGTGTATGTCGCCGAAAGGCCCCTGCCGCTCATCATGACCTCGCTGTTCCCGATCGGCGATGCCTTCATCACGATCGATCGAGAGACCGGTAATGTTGTCGAGGAAGGATTCCATTCAGCGCCCTTCATCGACCGCGAACGCGAGCCCATACCGCGGACCGCATTTCTTGACGAACGGTTCGCCGACATCTCCGGCGTTCTCTGGTCGCGCGTCGGGCTCGGCAACCTTTCGCGCCAAGGCAGACCACTCACCTACGTCCACAATCCCCTCGCACAGGTCCCGCTTCCGACGAACTGGGGCGTCTGGGATCGCGAGTTTGTCACCACGCCCCAGGGAGAGGCATGGGAGTCGACCGACATTCTCGCGCCCGAGCCATTGGCGGAAGCGTCGGCCGAGCAATGACGACGCTGATCGACGTCTGGAACCTCGACACCTTCGACGCAGCCTTGATGGGCGAGTTGCGCGATCAGCAGCAGCTCCTCATCGACTATTTCGCGACAGATCGGACAAACTACCTGGAGCGTGAAGCCTCGGACCATAGGGGTCCGATACCGTCCAACCCTCATGCCAGCGCCTATTATCGCTTCGCCGAGGACTTGATGGCAGTCACGCAGACCCGAACGATCCGGGCCTGGCATCATACGCGGATGACCGACCGCGAGGTCGAGACCGCCACGAGCAACGGGCTTTACATCGCCTGTTGCCTCGCAGGCCTCGGCATGATCCAGATCCCAGCCTATGACGTGAAACAGCATCTTGAGGCGGGAGAATTGGTCGAGGTGATGCCCGGCCATCGAGCCGAGCTGATGCCTATGACGTTACTCTATCCCCACCGCCAGCACCTTTCACACCGGCTGCAGGTATTTGCCGATTGGCTTGAGACGCTGCTGAAGGACAAGCTCTTATGAAGAGCAAAAGCCACCCGGGATCCGAAAGGCCTGCGCTCAAGCGGTCCGGATGACCGAAGCGTCCTCGCCGATCATGCGTTAGAGGCAGTTTTTGCAGACGTCAGGATTACCGATCGGGCCAGACGCGACTGGCAAAGATCATGGTGAGGCCGAGCGCAGCGATCCTGATGAATTGCACGTTCATCTTCACAAAGGCCAACGACTGACCGGCGGGTTCCTAACCCCAGCTCCCGGCCGCCAGCCATTTGAGCGCGGACAGGCTTGGCATGAACAGATATTCGCCGCCCTTCATGACATTGAAAGTCTGCACACCGTCGATGCGCTTGCGCGCCGACGCCTGCGGGATCGTGAACCGGCCGTCATCCTCATGCAGGCCAACGATCGGATCGCGCTCTTCGCCAAGGTCGACGAAATTGCCTCGGTTGATCCACTCCTGCTGCATGAACTCGATCGTGTCATAGGCACGCGCGCTGATGAAGATGAAGAACAGGCCGCGATCGCCTTCGGCATCGTCTTCCGGCGCGACATCCTCGGAATAGACCGGTCCGAAGGTCGAGGAGCGGCGGATGATCCGGTGGATGTTGACGTCGGTAAGCAGCGTCAGCTCGGAATCGCGGGGATTGAGTCGACGCATATGGCAGCCGAGCGGCACAACGCGGCCTTTGGGGTCTTCCTTGAACGTGAAGTCATTGTTGCGCTGCGGATCGGCGCCGAGGTCGGGATCGTCATGGTCGGGCGACAGCGTCAAGGGCGCGCCGGAGCGCCAGCGCCCGAACATCTTGGCGGCTAATAGCTCGCGTTCCTCCGGCGTCTCGCCATGCGCCTTGAGGAAGGCGTTGAAGCAGCCGACCCGGCTGTTGTACTTGCGCATAACGACGAAGGTGCCGTTCTTGCCGAGCGCGGCGGGCTCCGGCATGCCGAGAGGCTGGCCGTTCTCGCTCTCATAGCCGAGGATGAATTCGCCGGCCTTGATCGGCCGCTCCTCGCCTGGCAGCGGATCAACGCCGCTGCCCTCCACTGCGGGCTGGGAGATCGAATCCCGGAAGCCGAACGGGTTTTTCGCGCCATCCGGCGCACCGAAGCGATGCTCGCCGAGCAGGGTCACGCCGCTGCTCCGGTCGAGTTCGGCGCGCGCTGTCGCCAGCGCTTTGTCGAGCGCCGCATCATTCACGGCATAGATGGTCAGCGCGAGATGGCAGTTGCCCGGCTTGAAGACCTCTTCCCACTTTTCAGGCGCGTTGGGCCCGAAGTCGCGAAGCTGCTCCGCGCGTGCGGGCATGCCCTGCTGGAAGGGGAGCGGGAAGGTCTTGAGTTGTGCTTCCGGCAGGCCGAGCGCCTTCAGCCCCTCGAAGCTGAGTGCGGCCCCGATCCAGAAATCGAGATCGTCGCTCCAGTTGTCGGCCGAGGCGACATGCGGCGCGAGCCGGCCGAGGAGGTCGCGCGCGCCCTCGGCCTCGTCGAAATGGAGCATGGCGTGGATGCCGACATAGGGCTCCGGCCGGCTTCGCAGAATCAGCGCCTGGATGTCGTGCAGGTCGAGCGTGACGCTGTCGCGCCGGAAGCGCTCTTTCAGTTTCTGAAGGATCGCCATTGCTCAGCCCACCTTGTCGAGAAATTCGTTGACGGCATGCTCCATGCGCTGGAGCCGGCGCACATCGACGACGGTCACCTGCGGGTTGGCGACGAACCAGCCGGCGGCGGTGATCTGATGCTCGGCGATGAAGTCCTTGACCTTGGGGCTCGCAATGCCCGGCCAGCCCTCGACCGAGGCGAAGAGCAGGTCCATCAGGTCGGGGATCTTGGTGGCGAAGTCGTTGATATAGGTGTCCCAGTCGCCATCATAGGCGGTGGCGAACAGGATGCGCGTGTCGTTGTCGAAGAAGACGAAGCGCATATTGTGCAGTGTGCCGACCTTCTGTGCTCCGTCGAAATTGCCGTTCACCAGCCCGAAGATGCGTTTCAGCCGGTCCGCGCCGCCTGGCTTGAGGTTGGCGATGGCGGTAAGCTCCGAGACATTGCCGGACTGAGCGCCGACACGGCCGGCGGAGCCGGCGGTGCCCTTGAGGTCTGGATTATGCTTCGTCACCATCTGCTCGAGGGCGAGCTTGGCGAGCTGCGGCGCGTCGCCGGCCACTTCCTCGATCCGGCGGCGGATGGCCTGAAGGCGGGTTTCGTCGATCTGAGGGGTTTCTTCGGTCTCGGCCATGGCTGGCCTCCTTTCGTAAGTTTGGTTGACGATCGGATCGTCAGTCCGGAATGGCGTCGATGTTCGTCGGCTCGACGCGCGGCTGCGCGTTCATTTCGTGGCGGTAGCGGGCGGAACGTTCATAAGCGGCGATGCGCACCCGCATGATCGAGCCGAGCGGCTGATGATCGCGGATGCCGTGCCAGGGGTTGAAGGACAGCACGTCATCGCCATAGACCCGCCGCGCTGGCGAATAGGCGTCCTGAGGGGGAATGCGCAGCGTGGCGATCGGCTGGTGCGGCGAGAGATCTTCCGGCCAGAGCACCGCCGCATCCTCGACCGGCATCCTTTCGAGATCGGTACAGAGCTGGGCGCGCAGTTGATACTCCGCGCTCTGATCGCGGAAATGCTCGACCACCAGATCGCGCATGGTGGCGTCCTCCACCGCGCCGACATCCTTGCCGGCGAGTGCCCGGACATTGTCGGAGAGCGGTGCGGCGCTGATCTTGGCGATGTAGTCGCCGAAGCGGATCGCCGCCATCGAGTGATAGGTCTCGCCAAGCAGATGGTCATTGTCGCGCGCGAGACCGCGCAGCGTGGCGCCGGGCTCGACGCCGACCGCTTCGACCGCGGCTTCCACTCCCCGCGCCACCCCGGCCATGGCGCGCTGGAGAACGGCCGGGTTCTGGGCATTCTTTTCCAGAAGGCCGATGAGCTGGCGATATTTACCGATCGTGCCGAAGCTCAGGGTCGGGATATTGACCAGCAGGAAATCCTGGTTGCGGCCCTGGTCTTCGGGGAGAAGCCGCTCCCCCGCCACGCCAATGACCTTGATCGCCATGCCGCGCGGAGCCGGTATCGTATCGGAGTGAATATCTCCGGGCGCTGATGAGAGGCGGATCACCACGGAATAGGTGGCGGGACGAGCGAAAAGCCCCTGGCGCAGATGCTCCGGCAGTTCCGGGATGACCAACTCACCCTTCAGGAACCCGTGGCTCTTGGCATGGGCGTCGCGCACCGCATGGCGGTGGCGTTCGAAGGCCTTACGGTTAGTGCTCGCCATGATCTCGAGGATTTCGGCGGTCAGCCGCTCCTCGTCTTCGCCGAGAACCTCCACGTCCGGGGAATAGCCAATGTAGGTTTCAGCCAAGGGCACTCCTTCGCGTTTTAATTTCGATACTGCGGACGATTTCGGGTCGAAATCGCCGTTGATTTCGGAGATCACTTGATATCTGGTTTTACTGAGAACGCGGAACCGCCGAAAAGGTTTCGCACGTCTCGCCCGTTGGTTGGAGAACGAACCCATGCCGCTTACGCGCAAGGACACGCAGCGCCAGACGCGGGACCGGCTGATCGCCGCCGCACATACCTCGATCATCGAGGAGGGGGTCGCCGCCATGTCGATCCGCAACATCTGCAGCGCGGCCGGCCATTCGCAGGGTGCCTTCTACTCGAACTTCGCCAGCAAGGACGATCTGCTGGTCGAGATCCTGCAGAGCCATATCCAGGATGAGGTCACACTGCTTCGCGACCTGGTCGCGCACTGCTCCGGCGATGATATCGAGGCAACGCTCCAGGTGCTGGCCGCCCGGCTCGCGAAGCTGGCCGGTGAAGCGCAATGGTCGCTCCTCTCGATCGAATTGCAGCTTCACGCGCGGCGCGATCCGGCTTTCGCCGAGCGGCACCGGGAGGGCAAGGCGGCCTGCTATCGGATGTTCGGTGAACTCGTTGCCGATCTAACGCAACGCTTCGCACTGCGTCCGGCCTTGCCGCCGATGCAGACGGGCATCGGTCTATACGCGCTCTGGATGGGACTGGCGGTCCAGGGCGATGTCGAAGGCGCCATGCCGCGCGACGAGATGCTCGTCGGCTTCTTCCGCGCCATGGCTGGACTGGGTTCGTCGCATGAGGAGCAGGCGTATTCGTGAGCGGGATCGTGTCAGATCGTCGACGCATCGGCTGCGATGAGCACGGACACCCGCTCGTCGGCGAGGTGGATGAGCATCGGCGCTTCCATATCCGCTTCCGCGCCCAGGACGCCGACATCGACGAACTCGGCCATGTCAACAATGCTGTCTGGGTGACCTGGATCCAGGATGCGTCGGTGGCGCACTGGCTGACGGCCGCGCGTCCGCAAGATCGCGACCGGTTCGTCGCGGTCGTGCTGCGCCATGAGGTCGACTATCGCGGCAATGTCCGGGCGGGAGACGCGGTCAGCGCGATCACCTGGGTCGTCGGAGTGCCGCGCGGTGCGCGCTATGCACGATGCGTCGAATTCCATGATGAAGACGGGCGGACGCTCGTCGCCTCGCTGACCCAGTGGGCCCTTGTCGATCGGGAAACCGGCAAGCTGGCCCGCGTCCCGGTGGAGGTGGCGGCTCCGTTTCTTGGTGACGATACCGCGCAGAAGGAGATTGAATGAGCGATATCAGGAAAGTGGCGGTTCTCGGCACGGGCGTCCTCGGGAGCCAGATAGCCTTCCAGACCGCCTATAGCGGCTTCGACGTTACCGCCTACGACACCAGCGAGGAGGCGCTTGAACAGGCAAGGCAGCGTTTTGCCATGCTCGTCGAGACCTATGGCAAGGAGGTGGCCGGTGCGGCCGACGGCAAGGCCGCCGAGTCCCTGCAGCGCATCACCCTGTCCGCCGATCTCGGTTCGGCCGTCGCGGACGCGGACCTCGTGATCGAAGCGGTTCCGGAGCTTCTCTCGATCAAGCAGGCGCTCTACGAGAAGCTCGCGGGGCTTGCGCCGGAAAGGGCGATCTTCGCTACCAATAGCTCGACCCTGTTGCCGAGCGACCTCAAGGCCTTCACCGGCCGCCCGGACCGGTTTCTGGCGTTGCACTTCGCCAACAGCATCTGGAAGTTCAACACCGCCGAGGTGATGGGCACCGACGACACCGATCCGGCCGTGTTCGATGCCCTGATCGCCTTCGCCTCGGCCATCGGCATGGTGCCGATCCCGGTGCGCAAGGAAAAGGCAGGCTATGTCCTCAATTCCCTGCTGGTGCCGTTCCTGAACGCGGCGGCCGATCTCGCCGCCGGCGGCTATGCCGAGCCGGAAGATGTCGACAAGGTCTGGCGGATCGCCACCGGCGCGCCGATGGGGCCGTTCCAGATCTACGACATCATCGGCTTGAACACCCCCTACAACATTCTGTCGCATGGCGATGAGCACGCCCAGTCGCTCGCGGCATGGCTGAAGGAAAACTACATCGACAAGGGCAGGCTCGGCATCGCCTCGGGCGAAGGCTTCTACAGCTACAAACCCTCCGCAGACTGATCCCAACAAGAAGAACAGGAGTTCGCCATGCACTATAGCAGTGGAAACTATGAAGCCTTCGTGCGTCCCCGCAAGCCCGAGGGGGCCGACAAGAAGACGGCCTGGTTCGTCGGCTCGGGGCTGGCGGGGCTCGCCGGCGCCGCCTTCCTGATCCGCGACGGCGGCGTTTCGGGCGATCGCATCACCATATTGGAAGAGCTGGGAATCCCCGGCGGCGCGCTCGATGGTCTTGATGTGCCGGAGAAGGGCTTCGTCATTCGCGGCGGCCGCGAGATGGAGGAGCATTTCGAGTGCCTGTGGGACCTCTATCGCTCGATCCCCTCGCTGGAGATCGAGGATGCCAGCGTCCTCGACGAATTCTACCGGCTCAACAAGGACGACCCCAACTTTTCGCTCCAGCGTACGACGCAGAACCAGGGCCAGGACGTGCCCGACAAGGCGCTGCTGACGTTGAACGACAAGGCCCAGAAGGACCTGCTCTCCGTTTTCCTGGCGACACGCGAGGAGATGGAGAACAAGCGCATCAACGAGGTCTTCGGCGAAGATTTCCTGAAGAGCAATTTCTGGCTCTATTGGCGCACCATGTTCGCCTTCGAGGAATGGCATTCGGCGCTGGAAATGAAGCTCTACCTGCACCGCTTCATCCATCATATCGGCAGTCTCGCCGACTTCTCCTCGCTCAAGTTCAATCGCTACAATCAGTATGAATCCATGGTCCTGCCGCTGGTGAAGTGGCTGACCGATCACGGCGTCACGTTCCGCTACGGCGTCGAGGTCACCGACGTCGATTTCGACATCCAGCCCGGCCGCAAGCAAGCGACCCGCATTCACTGGAAAGAGCGCGGCGTCGAAGGCGGCGTCGATCTCGCGCCAGACGATCTCGTCTTCATAACCATCGGCTCATTGACCGAGAATTCCGACAATGGCGATCACAAGACGCCGGCGAAGCTCAACGAAGGACCGGCGCCGGCCTGGGACCTGTGGCGGCGGATCGCGGCGAAGGATCCGGCCTTCGGCCGCCCGGACGTATTCGGGGCCCATATCCCGGAAACGAAATGGGCCTCGGCATCGATTACCGCCCTCGATGCCCGTATTCCGGCCTATGTCGAGAAGATCACCAAGCGCAACCCCTTCACCGGCAAGATCGTCTCGGCGGGTATCGTCACGGTGAAGGACTCGGCGTGGCTGCTGAGCTGGACGGTTCATCGCCAGCCGCATTTCAAGAAGCAGCCCAAGGACCAGATGATCGCCTGGTTCTACGCGCTCTTTGTCGACAAGCCCGGCGACTATGTGAAGAAGCCAATGCAGGAATGCACCGGCGAGGAAATCACCCAGGAGTGGCTCTACCATCTCGGTGTACCGGTCGAGGACATTCCGGAGCTCGCAGCCTCCGGCGCCAGCACCGTGCCCACGATGATGCCCTATATCACCGCCTTCTTCATGCCGCGCCAGGCGGGTGACCGGCCGGACGTGGTGCCGGAGGGCGCGGTCAATTTCGCCTTCATCGGACAGTTCGCGGAATCGAAACAGCGGGACTGCATCTTCACCACGGAATATTCGGTGAGGACCCCGATGGAGGCCGTCTACACCCTGATGAATGTCGAGCGCGGCGTGCCGGAAGTCTTCAACTCGACCTACGATATCCGTACGCTGCTGGCAGCGATCGGTCCGCTGCGGGACGGCAAGGGCATCGACCTTCCCGGACCGGCCTTCCTGCGCAAGCTGCTGATGAAGAAGCTCGAAGGCACCGAGATCGCCAAGCTGCTCGAAGAGTTCCATCTGATCGAGGAGTGAACAGAGACCGGAAGGCACGCGCGGCGTGTGAAAGGTGATGAATGGCCGACGACGATCAGAAGAGCGAACGCGCCGCCGAGGTGACTGGGGCGCACGGCCATCATCACCATCATGAGCCGGACGGCGAAACGCCGTCCGGTCACGTCGACCATGATCCGGTCTGCGGCATGGTGGTCGATCCCGCCAGGACCGCTCACAAGGCTGAGTATGAAGGCGAGCGCTACGTCTTCTGCTCGGCCGGCTGCAAGGCGAAGTTCGACGCCGACCCCGTGCATTATGCGGCACTGGCAGCGCATGCCGCACATCACCATGAGGGTGCTGCCGCCCATGGCGATCATTCCCACCATAGCCACACGCATGGTCCTGACCGCTAAAGGTGCTACGCTTAATGGAACCAAGCTGTTCGGCGACAGCGGCTTGAAAGGCGGTGCGATCCGCGGGGGGACATCTTCTTTGACTGCGGCTCGATTTATGTGGATGCGTCGCCCGAGCCGTGATTGGTATCGTGCGGATGCGCCGGCGTCGCTCTCCATGAAACTTTTGAAGTCACTCAATGCCTGCCGAACCTGATGCCTCAGTTATGGGTGTCCATGGCTCTCAGTTCGGTGAGAAAGACTGTTCCAACCTCCACCGCTCGCTTGGCCGCGTCAGGGTCGACGTCCACGCCGTGCGAGGCTTCGTTCATGATACGTGACGTGACCCCCTGAAACTCCTCCACGAATAGCTAGAGTCCGCCCCTCGAAAGGACGGACAGAATGAAGCGATCACGGTTTACGGAAGAGCAGATCATCGGGATCCTGCGCGAGCAGGAGGCCGGTGTTCCGGTGGCGGACCTGTGCAGGAAGCACGGGCTGAGCTCGCCGACCTTCTACAAATGGAAGGCCAAGTATGGCGGCATGGACGTGTCGGAGGCCCGGCGGCTGAAGGCGCTGGAAGAGGAGAACGCCAAGCTGAAGCGGATGCTGGCGGACTCGATGCTGGACAACGTCGCGCTGAAGGATCTGCTGGGAAAAAAGTGGTGACGCCCGCTGCGCATCGAGCGGCGGCGGCGCACCTGCAGTCGGCTTACGGGATGAGCGAACGGCGGGCCTGCCGGGTGCTGGGCGTGGACCGGACGAGCGTGCGCTATCAGGCGACGCGACCGGACGACGGCACCCTGCGCGATCGGCTGAAGGCCCTGGCCCAGGAGCGTCGGCGGTTCGGCTATCGACGCCCGAGCGTGGGGGCTTTTCTCGCTACAAACTCAATGCAACCTCTTGCGGGCAGTAGCGTGAGACATCGCGCTTGAACGATCCCGAGAGTGCTCCGGAGTGCGGAACGTTTCGATCAGAACCGCCTCGCGCACAACGAGCCGCAGGAGGCGAATATGACAGACAGCAGGTTTCTGACGCCGGAGGAAGTGGTGGACCGCTATCGCGGCGGTGTGTCGCTTGGCACCCTACGAAACTGGCGAACGAAGCGTATTGGCCCCTCGTTCATCAAGATCGGAAAGGCCGTCCTCTACCCGGTGGAGGAGCTTGAGGATTTGGACAAAAGGAATAGAGTGCCTTGCAGTGCCTCTGAGCGACTCAGCGAGCCTGCGGGTGATCAGGCGTGATGATCACGATCGGTCACCTTGGACCGCCCCCAATAAGCGGCTCCACTTGCATCCACGGGGCGCTTTTTACGAGCAATATCAATTGGTTACAGCGGCCATTAGGGTGGTGCACAACCACCCTTCCGGCGATCCGACCCCGTCCCAGGCGGACATCGTCGTCACCCGCCAGATCATCGACGCTGCGAAACTGTTCGGCATCCAGGTCCACGACCATCTGGTCCTGGGGCGTCAGGGGACGGCGAGCTTCAAGCAACTCGGCCTGTTCTGAGGCCGTCATGACCCTTCACCCCATCGTCGCCGCCCTGGGCGGCGACCTCTACCAGAGCGGGCTGCGCGCCAATGTGCCCGCGCCGGGCCACAGCCAGGCCGATCGATCGGTCTCGCTCCTCCTTTCCCAGGGTCGGGTCATCATCCACGGGTTCGGCGCGGCGGACTGGAGGGCCATCCGCGACCACCTGCGTAGTTCGGGTTTCATCGACGATACCGGGCGTCTCACGGGGGCGGGGCGCGCCCCGGTGTCGGCCCCGGCGCCGGACCGCCGGCGGCGCATCGAGACCGCCTCTCGTCTGTGGCATGACGCTCGACCGTTAAGCCCCTCCGATCCCGCGTCCCTCTACCTGCGACGCCGCGCCGTCCACGGCGGCGATGGGGCGCTCGACCTGCGCTTCCATCCCGCCGTCCCCGTCTCCATCTACCGGCCCGGCGGGCGTACGCGACCGGCCCTCGTCGCGCGAATCGTCGCGGCGGACGGGGGCCTGACGGCCGTCGAGGTGACCTATCTCGAGCCGAACGGCCTGGGCGTCGTCGGCCTCGCCGTGCCGCGCAAGACGGTGGGGGTCGTGCCGCCTAGCGCGGCGGTTCGCCTGTCGCCGGCGGCCGAGGAGATGCTGGTCGGCGAAGGGGTGGTCACCACCCTGTCCGCCATCGACCGCTTCCGCCTTCCCGGCTGGGCCCTGATGTCGGCGAACAATCTCGCGGCCTGGACCCCGCCCCCGGACGTCCGTCGCGTGCTGGTCGCCGCAGACCGGGGCATGGTCGGCGAGGACGCCGCCGCCCGCCTTAGCCATCGCCTCAGGACGCTGGGAATCCAGGTTCGGGTCTGGTGCCCCAACCCGCCGTTTGAGGACTGGAACGCGATCGCCCGCGGCGTCGCGAAAGGAGGAGCGAGGGCGCTCGGGGGCGCCGGAGCGGCGGGGATGGGCCCCGTCGCCCTGCGGAGATGATCCCATGACCGACCTCGCTCCCGTTATCACCCCTGTCGTTGTCGTCGAGCGCGACCGACGCACAGTCCGTCTCGGCGATCTGGGCATCGCCCGGGAAAACCTTCGTCACGACGAGCCGCCTGACGACGACATCCCCACGCTCGCCGCGACGATGCGGGCCGCCGGCCAGCTTCAGCCCCTGACCGTCCGCCCGGGTCGCGGCAGGAAGGAAGAGCCGTGGATGGCGCTCGACGGGCGCCGGCGCCGGCTCGCGCTCGGCCTCCTCCTCGAGGCCGGCGAGATCGGCGACGACCATCCCGTCGATGTCTTCGTCGAGACCGACCCGGCCCGTCAGGCCGCGGCGGTGCTTCTCACCAACACTGCGGTTCCCGTCCATGTCGCCGACATCATCGCGGCGATCGGCCGGATGCTGAAGTCGAAGCTGACGGTCGCGGTGATCGCCAGGGCGTTGGGCTATGCCGAGATCGAGATCAAGCGTCTGGCGGCGCTCGCCGGCCTGCCGTCCGCAGCGCTCGTCGCCCTGAAGAGCGGCCGCATGAGCCTGAAGCAGGCGCGGCTGCTGGCGCGGTTGCCGGACAAGGCCGAGCAGGAGGAACTCGCCGAGGCGGCCTTGGACGGTCACGGCTTCCAGGACTGGCGCGTTCTCGAGCGGCTCGACGACGCTCGCGTCACCGCCCGCGACCGCCGTTGCGCCCTCGTCCATCCGACCACCTACGGCGAGGCCGGGGGCCGCACCGAGACCGATCTCTTCGGCGAACTCGTCCCCGTCCTGCTCGACCCTGACATCCTGACCGATCTCTGGCTGAGGCGCGCCCGTGGCATCGCAGCCGTGTTCGAGGCGGAAGGCGTCGCCGTCCACGTCACCGCTGGCCCGGAGCCGGACCTGCCCGAGGACCTGGAGGCGCTCGGCTATGTCTATGGCGGATCCCTCCCGGCCGAGGAGATGGCGCGATATCGCGCCCAGCGCGAGGTCTTCAACGATCGTGTCGAGGCTGCGCGCCTGGCCTTGGCCGACCCGGCCCGACCGGACATCGCCGATCTCGCCATCATGGACATGATCCGCGCGCGGATCGCCTCCGACCAGACCGGCTGCGGCGGCCGCGTCGTGACGACGATGGTGATGTGGCCGGCGGCGGACACGGGCGTGGAGGTGCGCTGCTACACGCCGGAGGAGCCCGAGACCGACGACGATGAGAGAGGCGGGGGCGATCCGGTCCCGCGTGCGGCCGCCCCGCCGGCCTACATCTCGCCCGAGGTCGAGGCGCCCGAACCTGAGACCGAAGGGGTCAACCACGCCCTCCATGCGGCGCGCACCGACGTCGCCACGCGAGGCCTGATCCGGGCCCTGGCCGATGATCCGTCCGCCGCCCTGACGGCGCTGATCTCGCGCCTGTTCACGGTGATCGTCCTGCGCAGCCGCGTGGCCCGGTCGGAGTCGGCCCTGGCGATCGTGGCCACGGGGTTCAACCCTTCGGCCGGGAGGGTCATCGAGGCCCTCGACGGCGACGTCCGCCAGCGCCTCGACGATCGTCGCGCCGACTGGCAGGCCTCGGGCGAGACCGTGATCGCCTGGATCCATGGGCTGCCGCATGGCGAAAAGATGGGACTGCTGGCCGAACTCACCGCCGTCAGCCTCGACGTCCGGGAGGAGAAGACTTTCCAGATCCGCCGGGCAGCCCGGGCCGAGGCGGCGGAACTCGCCGCGCTGTGCGATGCGGACATCAGCCTGCACTGGACGCCCGATGCGCCCTTCCTGCAGTCCCATTCCAAGGGCTTCCTGCTGGGCATGCTCGAGACCATGGGCTCCGAGGACGAGCGCGCCCGGACCCTGAAGAAGACGGAACTGGTCGATTGGGTGGTCGAACAGGCGGCCACGCGGACCTGGGCCCCCGCGAGCCTGTCCTGGCGGTCCTCCGTCGATGATGGAGGCGCGGTCGCGGAGGATAGTCAGGGGGCGGAGGACGGTCCTTCCGATGCGCTGAACGACGAGGCCGATGACGATGACGATGGCGTCGGCGCCTTCGCCGTCACCGCCGCTGGCGAAGCCGCGCTCGACCCCGCCGCAGCCTAAACCTTCGCACACGACGAACGCGCCGCCTCGACCTCGGTCGGGGCGGCGTTGTCGTGCGGACCCGGAAAGGCGGGGGAAGGGCGGGGCGAGGCGAGCCTGGAGGACCGTGAGGGAGGCGCCCTCCGCTCCAGGTGATCCGGATGCCCGCCATGCCTGCCGCCTCGACCACCCCGTCCCTGTTCGCCACGCCTTCGCGGTCCGACCGATCGGCCAATGTCCTCGCCGCGGCGCGGGCGCTCGCCATCGCCCTTGCGCGGTCCCGGCCGCTCGACCGGCGTCTCGTCGCCGATGTCATGACCACCGCATTCGGCGCGTCGGACGCGGACGGGGCCTGGACCTGGCGCGACGCCTACGACGCCATCGAGGCCGGGACCGTGATGCAGATCCGGCGCCTGGCCCCCCAGGTCGCGAGGCTGGAAGACGCACCGGCCGAGATCGCCGCCCTCCTTGCCGGCGTATCCGCACTGGGCCTCACCCACAGCCGTCGCAGCGAGGAACAGGTCGCGCTGGACCAGTTCTCGACCCCGCCGCCGCTCGCGGCCATGGCGGTCCTGGCCGCCCAGGTGCGGCCCGGCGACCGTGTGCTGGAGCCCTCGGCGGGCACAGGGCTGCTCGCGGTGTTGGCCGAGGTCTGCGGAGGCGCACTGACCTTGAACGAGAGGGCGCCGGGCCGCGCCGGCCTCCTCGACGGCCTGTTCCCCCAGGCCGCGCGGACGCGGCATGATGGTCGCCACCTCGCCGACGTGCTGCCCGAGGCCGGCCGGTTCGACGTGGTTCTCGTCAACCCACCCTTCTCCGACCTGGAGGCTCACCTCGTCACCGGTCTCAAGGCTCTGGCGGACGGGGGGAGGATGGCGGCCATCGTGCCCCTGACGGCCCTGGCGGACACGGTGATGCGCCGCGCGCTCGAGGCGCATGGCGCCGTCGTCGGGGCGATCGCCTTTCCGGGCCGCGCCTTCGCCAAACATGGCACATCCGTCGAAACCGGATTGTTGGTCGTTGATCGCACGCCGGTGCGGACCTGGGATGGGCTCTTGCACCAGCCGGACGACTGGGACGCGATGACGGGCCTGATCCGCGGCCTGTCTCCGCGCGCCTCAGCCAGGCCGCGCGTCCGGATCGAGCTCGCCGCGACCTCCCTCCTCACGCCCAGGGACCGTGGCCTGGCTCTGCCCTCCGGCCGGCTTGGCTTCCTCGCGGGCGCGGCGCCGCTCGCCTATGCGGTCAAGGCGTGGAGCGGGGAGGGCCGCGACGTCGGCCTCTACCAGGCCCACGCCCTGGCGCGGATCGACCTGCCGGACCCGAGGCCGCATCCGTCCCCTCTGGTGGAGTCCGGGCCAATGGCCTCGGTCGCGCCCCCGGCGCCGACCTATCGTCCGGTCTTGCCGCCGGCGATGCGGGTCGAGGCTCGCCTCTCGGACGCCCAGACAGAGAGCGTCATCTACGCCGGCGAGGCCCACGGCGGGCATCTGCCTGGGCGATTCCGCCCGGCCGAGGCGCCGCACGAGGTCGTGCTCGTCCGGGACGATGCGGAGGACGCGATCCGGTTTCGCCGCGGCTTCTTCCTCGGCGACGGAACGGGCTGCGGCAAGGGCCGCCAGATCGCGGCCGTCATCGCCGACAACATGGGCCAGGGCCGCATGCGGGCCGTCTGGCTGTCGCGGAACGACGCCCTTCTGGAGGACGCTCGCCGCGACTGGGGCGCGATCGGCGGCGGGGCCCATGACATCGTGCCGCTTTCGAGCTGGAAACAGGGCGACGGGATCCGGCTGGATCGCGGGATCCTGTTCACGACCTATGCGACCCTTCGCCAGCCCGCGCGGGCCGCGCGCCCGTCGCGTCTGGACCAGATCGTCGCCTGGCTAGGGGAGGACTTTGACGGCGTCATCGCGTTCGACGAGGCGCACGCCATGGCCAACGCCGCCGGGGGTGGCAAGGGCGCGCGTGGGGCGAAGAAGGCTTCGCTGCAGGGCATGGCGGGTCTCGCCCTGCAGAACCGTCTGCCGAACGCCCGGATCCTCTACGTCTCGGCGACCGGGGCCACCACGGCCGAGAACCTCGCCTATGCGGGGCGTCTCGGCCTGTGGGGCGGGCCGGAGGCGCCGTTCATGACCCGCGCCGACTTCCTCGACGCCATGGACCGAGGCGGTGTCGCGGCGATGGAATTGGTGGCGCGCGAGCTCAAGGCGCTCGGCCTCTATGTGGCGCGATCGCTTTCGTTCGAGGGCGTCGAATACGAGCCGCTCGCCCATCCGCTGACGCCCGACGACATCGCCATCTGGGACGCCTGGGCCGACGCGTTCCAAGTCATCCACGCCAACCTGGCCGAGGCGCTGAAGGCCACCGGTTTGAATGACCCGGAGGGCAAGCCCAGGAGCGGACAGGCGGCCTCCGCCGTCCATTCCGCCTTCGAGGGCGCCAAGTTGCGCTTCTTCGGCCATCTCCTCGCCGGGCTGAAGGCCCCCAGCCTGATCGCCTCCATCCGTGACGACCTCGCTGCCAACCGCTCGGCCGTGGTCCAGATCGTCTCGACCAATGAGGCGGTGATGGAACGCCGGCTCTCCTCCATCCCGCCCGAAGAGTGGAACAATCTGTCGATCGACCTGACCCCCCGCGAATACGTCCTCGACTATCTGCGCGAGGCCTTCCCGATCCATCTGATGGAAGCGATTGAGGACGACAGGGGCGGGGTCACCATGGTCCCGGTCATGGTCGACGGACGACCGGCCGTCAGCCGGGAAGCCGTCGAACGCCGACAGGTCCTTATCACGCGTATGGCCTGCCTGCCCGCGGTGCCCGGCGTGCTCGACGCCCTCCTGGAAGCCTTCGGCACGGACGCCGTCGCCGAGATCACCGGCCGCTCGCGCCGGGTGGTGGTGCGGGACGGCCGACGCGTGGTGGAACGGCGCGGCGCCTCCGCCGCCCGCGCCGAGACGGACGCCTTCATGTCCGGACGCAAGCGGGTGCTGATCTTCTCGGACGCGGGCGGGACGGGCCGCAGCTACCATGCCGACCTGTCGGCGGAGAACCGCCAGCGTCGCGTCCACTACCTGGTCGAGCCCGGCTGGCGGGCGGACGCCGCCATCCAGGGGCTGGGCCGCAGCCACCGGACCCACCAGGCCTCGGCGCCCCTGTTTCGGCCCGTGACCACCGACATCCAGGGCGAAAAGCGTTTCACCTCCACGATCGCCCGGCGCCTCGATTCCCTGGGCGCGTTGACGCGCGGAGAGCGCCGGACCGCCGGGGCTGGTCTTTTCCGGGCCGAGGACAACCTCGAAAGCCCCTGGGCGCGCCGCGCCCTGCTGGTCTTCTACGGAGCTCTGGCCTTCGGCGAGCTGTCGTCCATGACGCTGGAGACCTTTATGGCCAAGACGAGCCTGAAGCTCCTGGACGAGGACGGCGGCCTCAAACCTTCCGACGACCTGCCTCCCATCCACACCTTCCTGAACCGGCTGCTGGCCCTGCGCATCGCCGATCAAAACGCCCTCTTCGACGATTTCGACCGCATCCTCTCCGGCATCCTGGAGCGAGCGGCCGCCTCGGGGGACCTGGATCGCGGCCTGGAGGACATCGAGGCCGAGGAGCTGGAAGTCGTCGATCAGGAGAGGATCCGCACCGATGTCGCCACCGGCGCCGAGACGGCCCTGGTCACCTTCGCACTGAAGGTGCGGCGCGAGATCCTCAACGCCGACGACGCCCTGAACCTGGCGGGTGACATCGCTCACCGGCTGGTGGTCAACGAGAGGTCGGGCCGGGCGGCGATAGCCGAGCTCGGCCTGACGACGGCCACGGACGACGATCGCCTGGTCACGGCAGTGCGGCTCATTCGTCCCGACGACCGCCAGACCCTGGCCGAGAAGGCCTTCGAGGAGTCGTCCTGGAAGCCTGCGATCGTCGAGGACTGGCGGCGGGCGTGGGACGAGGAGGTCGCCGGTACGGACCCGTGGCGTCGGCGCGAGCTGACCCTGGCGACCGGCCTGCTTCTGCCAATCTGGGGCCGGCTGCCAGCCAGGGGCTGTTCCGTTCGTCGCGTCCGCGCGCCCGATGGGCGGCGCTGGCTCGGCCGTGTCCTCAACGCCGTCCAGGCCCGCGCTCTGAAGGCCGCTCTCGGCCTGACGGACGTGAGCGAAGCCTGGGCCGACGGCTCGACGACCGGGGCAGCAGTGCTCGACCGAGGCGTCCAGCTCTCGCTGGAAGGCGGCCTCTGGCTAAAGCGGGCTCGCGTCATGGACCGCTGGCGCCTGGAGATCGTCGGGGCGCGCGCCGATCGCGACGCCCTGGTCTCGTTGGGCTGCTTCGTCGAAATCATCGCCTTCACGCCGCGAGTGTTCGTGCCCGTAGATCGGCCGCGGGTGGTCGAGGCGGTGCTCCGGCGTCACCCCGTGCAGACCATGCTCGACGGCGCCGCAGCCTGAGCGCCGGCCTGAGCTAGCCTTCGGCGTCTCGCAGGGGCTGTCGGCGACGCACGGTCTTCATCAGGTCTTCGTTCAACTTGGGCGGATCCCAGGCGCGGCCGCCCGGGATCGTGGCCAGGGCTTCGGGGAAACGCATGTAGGTGAAGACCCTGTCGACGATCTCGATCATCAGGGCCTTCATTTCCGGATCGGAAATCCGGCTGAGCTCGGCCCATGGAATCTCGCCGTCCGGCGTGATGACCACGACGTCGCTGAAGTCGCCCGTGCGCGAGACCGGAAACCGTCCGGCGTGGAGCGTCTCGAGTTCGGTGTTCCGGACGCAGATCTCCACGATCGCCTTGGACATCCGCGCCAGGTCGCGCGCGTCCTTGGCCGACAAAGGCTCCCGATCCATGCCGTCCCTCCTGGGTCGATCCCAAAGCGTCAGTCTAGCACGGGGGGGCTTGGCACGGGCATCACCTGACAGAGCAGACCGTCCGGGCGGAGGCCCGAACCGGAAAGTAACGGAGGAAGGGAGGCCATGGGTGAAGCGGGATGAGGGAGATCGGCTCCCCGGCGCTTCGGATCGACAGGAGACTGACATGCAATCCATGATGTTCACCGGGCGTCTCGCAGCGGATCCCCAGATCAGCGACGACTTCGGCAAGGCCGTGTTCCGGCTGCTCGAGAAGCGTGGCGTCGACGCAGCCGGCAAGGACCGGCTGGTCGGGGTCAACTGCGTCAGCTGGTCCAAGGGTCTGAACGAGAAGGTCATCGCTCGCGGACTGGCCCAGGGCTGCGAGGCCGTGGTCATCGGCGCCTTCATCGACACCACCTACACGGCCCGGGACGGCAAGGAGCGGGCGGCCAAGGAGTTGGTGATCAACCGGCTGACCGTCCTCGACTGGGCCGAAGGCCGCGACGCCTCGGTCGGCTCGCCCGACCGCGCCGCCGCCTGATCCTTTCAACCCCCTACATTCAACAGGAGACTGACCATGCAGACCCTCGTCATCGAAGGCTATCTGGCCGCCGACCCCTCCATCCTCTCCGCCCAGGGCTCGGGCAAGAAGCGCGCGAGCTTCCGCGTGCTGGAGACCACCCGCTTCCGGCGCGGCGACGGCACGCCGGGCGAACGCACCACCGGCTTCAACTGCGTCTGCTTCAACGAAGCGACCGCCGAACGCTACATCGAGCAGTACGCCAGGAAGGGCAGCCGGGTCGTGATCCAGGGCCATGTCGAGAACGACACCTGGACCGGCAAGGACGGGGTCGAACACTACGACCTTCGCCTGATCGTCGGCGACATTCGCCTCAAGAATCGGCGGGAGCGCGACGGCGAGGACGACGCGGCGGAAAGCCGCCAGGTCCAGGAACCGGCCGGCGGCTACGATTTGAACGACGACATCCCGTTCTGATCGGAGCGGCTCCCTCCCTGAACGGCCCGGCGCGCAAGCGTCGGGCCGTTCTTCGTCTGCCGGAGAAAAAGGAAGGGTGGGAGGGGCGAGCCGATCGGGCTCGTCGCATCGGGAGTCCCCCCAATGACCGCCTCCGCCTGGACCCAGGACCGTATCGAACGCTTGAAGATCCTTTGGAGAGAAGGAAAGACCGCCGAGTACATTGCTCACGAGCTTGCGCACGGCATCAGTCGAAGCGCCGTGCTGGGCAAGGTCTATCGCATGGGCCTGTCGGCCGGACGCGCCGCCGCGCCGCCGACGATGAAACCGCAGCCCGCCCGGGCTTTGACCTCCCGCGCTCCGACCCTGCCGGCCCCTTCGCCACAGGAGGGCCCGGCCGATGATTGTCCGGAGCCCCCGGAGACCGGCCGGGCGTCCCTCCTGACCGTCCGCCGCCACGACTGTCGCTGGCCTCTGGGAGATCCGGGCTCTCGCAGCTTCAGTCTCTGCGGACGGCCCGCCGTCCGCGGGGCCTATTGCGCGCCGCACGCCCAGATCGCGTATCGGCCTGCGCTTGAGACGACCCGCAGCCTTGAGCGGCTGGCGGGTCTGGTCTGACTGCCGTCCTGGCCATGTGGCCGCTGCAATCCACGTCTACACAAGCCCGAACGGCGGCCTCGACGAGGTCGCCGTTTGTCATTTGTCCGGCCGACCCCATCAAGCCGCCCGCTTTTCGGCCCCGGCCGCACAAGGTACATCATGGCGTCCCCCTCCGCTGAACTGAAGGTCGCCCGCCAGATCCTGGGCTGGGATGCGCTGACGATGGCGCGCGCACTACGTCTGGTCGGCACGCCGGAGAAGCTGGAGGCGCGCATCCAGGACATGGAGGCCGGAAAGCGCGACATCAGCGGGCCGGTCAAGGTCGCGATCGAGGCCTTCCTCAGCGGCTGGCGGCCGGCCGGATGGGTAGAGCCCGTTTAGGACAAGCAGACCGGCGGACGGTCTGCGGCGCTAGGCTGACGGACATGCCGATGTCGTAGGCATCGAGGAAGCTGATTGCGTTCCGGTCGACCGGGCAGCGTCGTCGGCTCGCCGACGTCGACGGGCAGGAAGATCGATGTCCATTCGTCCGCATCGGCGCGACGGCGCCGAGTTGTGTCGTCGTCGCGAAGAGCGACGACGACTTGCCCCCACACAACGCCCTCCGATCTTGTCACAGCACCCCGGAAGTCAACGGCTTCGCCTTATTCCCTCCACGGAGGGCAAGCGGCCCTCCGCTCCGGTGACTGCCGGGGACCCCACTGTGGCCAAGACCGGGGTCGTTGCGCATGGGGCGCACGGCATTCTCAAGGAATGTTCCAATGACCTTCTACAACCATCCCTTCATCGCCTCCGCTGCACAGAAGTCCGACTCCGCCTTCGACGACCTGACCGCGTCCCTGGGTGAGGATCGTCCGCACCCGACGGAGGATGCCCTGGTCCTGCTCGGGCGAGCGCTCATGACCGAGTTGGTGGATGTGATCTCTGACACCGCGCTGGAAGACTATCAGACCATTCTGGGGGAGGCGTTGATCGGAGCCTTCCACTCGGCGGCCGGACGGATCGAACGCGATGCGGATCGGGCGCGCGACACGATGAGAACGCTCGACCGACACTTCGACGGATCGGAGGCGGCCGACACCGAGCTTCAGGAAGCGACGGCGAAGGCCAAGGCGGGCGATGCCGCGACGCAGGCCTGCGAACTGATCCGGGACGCAGCCTCCGAAACCTGGACAGTCGCGACCGGCGAGGTCTGGACGGCCTGGCGGGGTTCGCGCCGCGGCACCCATCTGACGGCGGCGCAGCTCGAGGCCAAACAGGCGATCCGGGCGATCCGCAACCGGAAGTCCGGAGAGGCCGATCCAGGCGGTCCGGTGATCGCCTTCCGGGGCGCGCCGACGGCCGACACGGCGGAGGATGCGGGGCGGATCTTCGACGCTCTCAACTGGGCGAAGCAGGAGTGGCCCGACATGGCCCTGGCGACGACTGGGGCGAAGGGGTCCGAGAAATTGGCGATCAGATGGGCCCAGCAGAAGGGGGTGAAACTCATCCTGGCTCGGGCGGATTTCGATGCGCACGGCAAGGCGGCTCCCTTCCGGGCGAACGAAGAGCTGATCGCGCTCGAGCCGGAAGTTTGCCTGACCCTGGTCCATTCGGTGGCGGGGATGCGGGAGGATCAGCGGCCGTTCGGACCGGCGCTCAACCTCGGGCAGAAGGCGATGGAGAACGGGCTGCGACACGTCTCCATCAAGGCGCGTGCAGCCTGACAGATCCGGACTGAGATCAACGACCCGCTCGGCTTCGGCCGGGCGGATTTTTGTTTGTCATCCGGTGGCGTCCGACTTCCGGAGCGGTCTCGACGAGAACATCCCGGCGCAGGAGCGAACCAAGCGGTTTCTATTGATCGGGCATGTCGAGAGATGATCGGAATGTATGACAATCTGCAAAAGAGGTCGGAGGGCAAGATAAAAGCATGTTTTGGGCTGCGCTGTTTTCTTCTATTCTGTCCGATAGTTAGAAACGCCGTGATCCGTGATTGGCGACTTGTCCTGAGTTGTCGTATTCCCAGGCCTCGGCGCCGGTGCAGGAGGACTGCGAATGCTGATCCGGGACGCGATCGAGGGGCGGGTCTCAGCCCGTTCCGAGCGGACCGTCGACGCGGTGCACGTCGGCCTTCCCCTTTCCCTCAAGACCGAGCGGATGGATGTCAAAAGCGGCATGCTCAAGCGTCTGGCGAGTTCGAGGGCCTTTACGCTGGGAAACCGGTCAGGGGTGCTCAAGGCGGCTCAGAACCGGTCAGGTCGCGCCTTTCGTCTGGACGTTCGCCAGAAGGTCATCGTCAAGGCGCTGGTCTCGCGGCACATGGGCAAGGGCGCCGATCGGGCAGCCGCGCTCGCCAAGCATGTGGCCTACCTCGGGCGAGCGGGCGCCGGGGCGGAAGGCTCGCGGCCGGAGTTTTTCGACCCTAGTCTCGATGGCGTTCAACCCGGTTTTGAAACGGAAGGGTGGAGCCAGGACCGGCATCATTTCCGGTTCATCATCTCGCCGGAACATGGCGATCGGCTCGACATGAAATCCTATGTCCGCGAGGTCATGGGCCGGGTCTCGGCGGACCTCGGAGAGCCGAACCTGAAATGGGTGGCGACCTGCCATTTCGACACCGATCAACCCCACGCCCATGTGCTCGTTCGGGGTCGTCGCGAGGATGGACGAGACCTCGTCATTCCGCGCGACTACATTGGCTATGGATTCCGCGCGCGGGCCCAGGAGGTGGCCCAGGAGCGCCTAGGGGACCTCTCTCGGGTCGAGGCCGAACGACGCATCTGGAAGGAGACGGAGGCGGACCGCTTCACCGGTTTCGACCGGCGGCTGATCGCTGAGACGGACAAGATGGGGATGGTCGATGACGGGGTCGGATCGACCGATGCCTGGGCGGCTCTGACACGGGGGCGGCTGAGACATCTGGAACGGCTTGGGCTCGCGACGCGGTCCGGGCGGCGGTATCGGCTCGACGGCGAGATGGAGACGAAACTGCGGACCCTTCAGGTTCGGCGCGACATCATCCGCACCCTCAATCAGCGGCGGCTGGAGGGCGCTAGGGATGTACGGGTTCTAGGGAAGGACAGGGTACGGGGCGTGGTCGTGAAGACCGGGTTTCATGATGAGGCAGGTGCTTCGCCCTGGGCGGTGGTGCGCGACGGGGACGGAGTCGAGCATTACGCGAGACTTCGAACGGGGCACGCTGGGGTTCGTCCAGATCAGAGCGTGACTCTGCTTCCATCGACGTACGGCGTCGCGCAGCTTGTCGCAGGCAAGGGGGCGGACCTGAGCCGCGGGAGTTAGATCCCCTGCAGGTCGGCCTGCCCGAACTGATCGAGGCTGGGCGGGCGATGGTGTCGGATCAGGCATGTGGGTTTGTGGTGGTACTGCGGCTACTGACTCTGGCTGACTTCTGCCTGCAGGAGGGCCAAAGCATCCACTTCGAGCGCTCGTGCGATCTGTTCAATAACCTTCAGTGTGGGATTGCGTCTGCCGCGTTCCAACTCACCAACGTAGCTGTAGGACAGACCAACATCGTGAGCGAGCGCTTCTAAGGTAATCCCTTTAGACACCCGCCGCTTACGCACGTTTCGTCCAAATATAACGGCTAACCCCATCGGGTTAACACAACCAGCCAGGAGGCCAAGGCCAGTTACTATAGTAACCAGACGCTCTTTGATTTACCTTTTAGCCGAATGCTTCAAAGGTTTGGCGCCCTGCCGATGGCCTAGCTTTCAAACAGAGTGGCAACGTCTATGTCCAAGCCTCTTGCCAAGGCCTCTACGACATCGAGAGTTGGGTTTCGAAGTCCCCGCTCGATCTCTCCGACATAACTGTAGGAAAGCTCGCTCTGGTGGGCCAGAATCTCGATGGTCATCCGTTTGGCTTTCCGGCTGCGGCGGACATTCAGCCCAAATTTCTCCCGCAGCTCCATCGCCACAGGCGGCTGTAAATCGGCAAACTCTGCCAGTCACTATAGTAACCATTCAACCCATCCGATAGGATTCAGCCGCAGGCCATTTGATTTGTTGTGGGGCGGAGGTAGCCGTGTCGGATGTGAAGCCCGTCGGAGTGTCCACTAGTTCAGGCTCGCGCCGCCACACTCGGCTTGAGGGGTTTTACCGCCGCTACTCACCTTGGCTTGTCGCGCGACTTCGTCGCCGGTTCGGCGCGGACACTGAGGATCTGGTCCAGGAAATCTGGCTACGAGTGGCAGCGATCGAGGCGGATATGGACATCCGTCACCCCCGGGCATTCCTGTTGAAGGTCGCCTTTAACATCGGTCTCAGCGGGGATCGTCAGCATCGGCGGCGGCGGCAGATACTCGACAGCGCCGCTCCGTTGGGAACAATGGCCCTGGAGCCGACCCAGAACGCGGCGGTGCAGATTCAGGAAATCGTGCTCGCCTTGCCACAACCTCTCCGGGATGTCTTTGTGTTATCTAGATTTGGCGGTTTGACGAACAACCAGATCGCCGAGCAACTGGACATCAGTCCGAAGACCGTCGAATGGCGCATGACCAAGGCCTTGGCTCAATGCGCGGCAGAGCTTCGGCGCTAGGGAATGGGGCGTATCATGGGCAACCCGAAAGCACGGGTTGAAACCGCGGACCGGGAAGCGGCCGAGTGGCACGAACGCCTCGGCGCGCGCAGCGTCGCGACAGAGACGATCCGGGAGTTTTTCGACTGGCGGAAATCTCCGGCCAACGCGGACGCGTATCGTCGGGTCGAGCTGATCTGGACGGAAAGCCGGAAGCTCGCCGGCCGGCCGGAGATTAACGAGGCGCTCAACGACGCCATGTCGCGTCGACTCCGCAAGACGTCAGAGGATCGATCGACCAGAAGACTGCTGGGCTTGGCCGCCCTCGGCGCAGCTGCGGCACTGGTGATCGGCGGATGGACGTGGTGGCAGGGGCGATCCACCTTCACGACCGGCGTGGGCGAGCAATGGGTCGTACAGTTGGCGGACGGGTCGTCGGTTCGCCTCGACACAGATTCCCGGATGAGGGTCAGGTTCAGCGACGGCCAGCGTCTCGTCGATCTTGAACGCGGACAGGCGATGTTTTCCGTGGCCCATGACGCTCAGCGACCATTTGTCGTCGCGGCGGGCGACGCGCGCGTGACGGCCATAGGGACGGTGTTCGACGTCCAGCGGCAAGGCGCCGGCGTCAGCGTCACTCTGGTCAGCGGCGCGGTGGATGTCACCCGTTTGTCCGGGCCGGAAAGGCCGTTACGACTTGCGGCGGGCCAAGAGGCGCGAGTGTCCCCGGCCGGCACAGCCAGTCGCTCGGTTGATGTGCCCACGGCCACCAGTTGGACCGAGGGGCGGATCGTGTTCCGAGACACGCCGATGAACGAAGCGGTTGCCGAGGTGAACAGGTACCTCACCGCAAAGGTTGTTCTGGAAGCGAAGGATCTCGCGACCGTGCCAGTCAACGGCGTGTTCAAGACGGGGGATCGTGAAGCCTTTGTCGCAGCGGCCTCGGGCGTTTTCGGTCTGGAGCCGTCGGCCGGGCCGAACGGCTCGATCCGATTGTCGGAACGCGGAAAATAAATCCGTCGAGGCTCCGGGGTCGCCCGGGGCCTCGATCACCTCCTCTTCGACGTCGCGTGACGTCGAGGGGAGCCCTGAATATGAGTCGCTTGAGTCTATTGTCCTGCAGCGCGATCGTCGCCTGCGCCGTATCCATCAGCGCGACGGCCTGCGCCCAGGACGCGCGCCAGTTCACCATTCCGGCGGGTTCGCTGCGGGACGCGCTGAACTTGTTCGCGACCCAGTCCGATAGGCAAATCTTCTTCTCCGGCGATTTGGTCGTGGGCCTTCGGACGGAGGGACTGAGCGGGCGATTTACAGCGCACGATGCGCTCGCAAGGCTTCTGTCCGGGACTGGTCTGAGCCCGTCCGAGGTCCGCCCCGGCGTCATCTTCCTGAGGCGCGCCGACACGGCCGGCCCGCGCGCGGAGGTCACCACCCAGGTCGAAGACGTCGTCGTCACCGGCTCCCTGCTCAAGTCGTCCGGGCCGATGTCTTCGCCGGTGGTGACGCTCGACCGCGAGGCGCTGGACGCGCGCGGATTCGCGACGGTTGCGGAAGCCGTGACGGCCCTTCCACAAAACTACGCGGGGTCGGCGACGCCCGGCGTGCAGCTCGCCAACTCCGACACCCAGGGCTCAAACCGGGTGGCCGCCACGGGGGTGAACCTGCGTGGTCTGGGCCCCGCATCCACGCTTGTTCTGGTGAACGGCAGGCGGATGGCGGGAACCGGTTTCCGGGGCGACTTCTCCGACATTTCGGCCATGCCCTCGGCGGCTGTGGAGCGTGTCGATGTCCTGCTCGACGGCGCCTCCGCCCTCTACGGCGCGGACGCGGTCGCCGGCGTCGTGAACGTCATCATGCGCCGGTCGTTCGACGGATTGGAAACCCGCCTGCGGGCGTCCGCGGCCGAAGGCGGAGCGGAGGATCTTGTCGCCTCCGTCGTCGGCGGTCGCTCCTGGTCTTCCGGGTCAGCCTATCTTGCCTATGAGGTTCAGACGATCAATGCGTTGAACTCGCAGGACCGACCCTACACCGCCGACGGAAATCTGCGGCCCTTCGGGGGGACGGATCGCCGCCTTACCTTCTCGGCCCCAGGCAATCTTGTCGTCTTCAACGCCGCCACCGCCTCCTATGTCTCCCAGTTCGCCATCCGACCGAATGCGTCAGGCTCGGCGCAGAGCGCGGCGGACTTCGTCGCCGGCGCCGCAAACCTTCAAGCGCCGTCCTTGGGCGCTGATCTTCTGCCGGGGGTCGAACGCCAGGCGGCCTATGGCGCGGTGCGCCAACAGATCGGCGACCGGCTCGAGCTGACGGCCGATGCGCGGTACAACAAGCGCGACATCGAATACGCCGGGCCTGCAAGCATCGGCTTGATGACGGTCACGGCCGCCAACCCGTATTTCATCTCTCCGACGGGCGCGGCGTCCCAGATGGTCGGATACTCTTTCGTCCGGGACTTGGGGAATCCGCGTCAGTCTCTGGGTTCGGAAAGCTTCGGTGTCACGGCCGGGGCGAACTACGATCTCGGCGCGCGATGGTCGCTCGAGGGGTACGTCGCCTTCGCGGGCGAGGAGGGGTCCGTTCGGGTTCCGGAACGGGTCAACACCCGGTTCCTGAATGAGGCGCTCGGGGTCACACCGGACGATCCCGTAACCGCCTATCGCGCGGCAAGGGACGGCTATTTCAATCCCTACGGCGCCGGCAGCGCGAACTCCGCGACCGTGCTCGACTTCATCTCGAGCGGGTTTTCGGAAACGCACGATCGCAGTCGGGCGTCGTCCGCCAATCTTCTGGTCCAAGGGCCGATCTTCGCCTTGCCGGGCGGCGACGTTCAGTTCGCCGTCGGCGCCCAGGCGCGGCGCGAGACGTTCCAGGTTAGCAGCACGACGTTCTCCTCGACGTCGGCTCCGGTCTCCACCTCCACGCCAGAGCGGGCGCGCAATATCGAGGCCGTCTTCGCTGAAGCCCGCATCCCGATCGTCGGGGCCGAAAATGCGAGACCTGGCGTGCGCAGTCTCGAACTATCGTTGGCGGGACGGTTCGAGGACTACAGCGACTTCGGGACGACCACCAATCCCAAGGTCGGGATCACCTGGTCTCCCGTCGACGGCCTGGCCCTGCGGAGTTCCTGGGGGACGTCCTTTCGCGCGGCTTCCCTGCCGCAAATCCACGACAACCCGGCCATCTCGGCGACCTTCTTCGCGCGCGCCGATGGAAGCCGGGCCCTGGCCCTGCAGCTCGGCGGCGGCAATCCGGACCTGAAACCCGAGACAGCCGATACCTTCACGATCGGGGCTGACTTTCGCCGTCGCAACCGGTTGACGCTGAGCGCCAACTATTTCGACACCCGCTTCACCGACCGGATCGCCCGGCCCGTAGCGGAGAACCTGTCCGGGGTGCTGACCGATCCGAACCTCGTGAATTTCGTCACCCTCGTCCGCCCGGCCGACAACGCGGCGGACCTTGCCCTTGTCCAGACCTATCTGAGCCGGCCAGAGTTCACGGCCGGCGGCCTCTATCCCGCCACCAACTATGCGGCCATCGTCGATGCGCGTTGGGTGAACACCGGGGCGGTCCGCGTCAGGGGGTTCGACCTATCAGGGCGGGTTCCGGCCGTGTTGGGCCTGGCGAACCTCTCGATAGACGGCTCGGCCTCCTACATCCTCGAATACGAAACCCGGAGCACCCCGACCGCCCCGGTCCGGGAGGTGTCGGGATTGATCGGCTTTCCCGTCAAGTTCCGCTCGAGGCTCGGCGCGACCTGGACCGACGGCGCGTTCGCCGCCAGCCTCCACTGGAACCATGTCGACGCCTATGAGGACCGCGCCGGCGTCCGCATCGACGCTTGGGACACCGCCGATGTCCAGGCGAGCTGGAACCCGGAGACGGGGGCTCTGGCGGGCTTGAGGATCAGCCTGACGGTCCAAAATCTTCTCGATGAGGACCCGCCGTTCTACGACGCCGCGAGCGGGTTCGGCTTCGATCCGGGTCAGGGCAGTCTTCTGGGAAGGGTCGTCGCGCTTCAGCTCGTCAAGCGCTGGTAGCCGGTCCCATGGTCCGGACCCTGTCCGCCCTGGCCGGGGCGTTCCTGACGCTCGTCTGCCTCGCAACCCCCGTATTCCCGCAGGATCGGGGCATCACGGTCGAGGACGTCGTCGGACTGGAGGCCTTCGGTCGCGCGGCCATCTCGCCCGACGGGCGCTGGGCCATCTATGAGAAGCGCGGGCGCTACGACAGCGCAACCCGGTTCGATCTGGGCCAGCGGGCGTCCTGGACGATCACCGACCTCTGGCTGGTGGATCTGCGCCGTCCGAACGCTGCGCCCGAGCGGCTTCTCCCCGGCGAGGGGCCCGGTCTTCTACGCGGGTCCTGGTCGCCGTCGGGCGCTCGCGTCCTGATTTCCCGCTTCGCCGGCGCCCGACTGGAGGTCGGCATCGTGACGATGGCCAACCGGTCCGTACGATGGACGGGGCTGACGCCGGAGATGCCCCAGATGGGGGCGGTCGCCGAATGGCGTGGCGATGACGAGGTCGTCGTCATGGCCCGTCGCGACGGCGACCTGCCCTGGCTTCTGCGCTACTATAACGCCAGCCAGACCCGGACCGCGCAGGCCTGGGCGCGAACGGCGTCGGGCCGCGAGCCCTCGAGAACGGTCGTGGACACGGTGAACCGCCTGCCGACGGCCGAGGGCGCCGGCAGCCTGCAGATCCTTGTCCTGGTCGATGCCAGGACGGGCAAGGGCCGGCCCTTGTTTGAAGGCACGGCGGTGGATTTCGCCCTCTCCCCCGATGGCGGCCGGGTCGCCGTGATCGAGGGGGTCGCTCCGCGGCCGCTGCCCACCGATGAGATGTCCCAGTCGGAGATTCCCTGGGTCCAGCGGCTTGTGCTCATCGACCCGGACCGGGCCGTGCGGATTACACCGGACGCAGAATTCGAAGTGGCCCCGCACCTGTTGCGGTGGTCGCCGCAGGGCGACTCCGTGCTCGTCTGGGGCCGGGCGAGTGGAAAGCCATGGCGCGACGGCGATCTCAGAAAGGTGAGCCGGGACGGTGCGGTGACGATCGTGGATCGCCACGGGCTCGATCCGACCCCCGGTCGGGCGATCGACCTGGTGACGGGGGTCCGCGCCGACTGGCTTGGATCCGTCCCCGTCCTGTTCGCCAGTCAGCCGGAGGGCGGTCGCCGGGACTGGTATGCGCTTCCGCAAGACGGTGAAGCCCGGTCTTTGACATCAATGGTGGCGACCCCGCCGGATCAGATCTCAGCCCTGCGAGACGACGCATTCCGGCTCATCGCCGATGGTGCCGCCTGGCGCGTCACCGGGTCTGGCGCCCGGAGAGAGACACCGGCCAATGGGGGGTTGAAGGCCGCCACGCCTTATGACGTCGAGGCCCCGTTCAGGCTGCGGGTCAACGCCGCGCCGCGCCAGACCTGGATGACGGCCCTGACGACAACCGGCGGGGTCGAAATCCTCACCGACGCCAGGGTCCAGACGCTCGGGGTCGGAAGCGGCGAACCCCTCGATCCGCTGGCGAGCTCGCCCTCCGGCGCGCTCGTGCTGAAGCGCACCGGATTGTCGGAGGCGCTCGTGCTTCTTACGCCGGGCCAGGCGCGCACGCTCGACCGCGTCAACCTCGGCCTTGCTGACGTGGCCCTGCCCACGCCGACACCGGTCGACCATCTCGATGCGTCCGGCCGCCCGACACGAAGCTGGCTGTTCCTGCCGCCTTCGGGATCGGGCCAGAAGATCAAGGGGATCGTCGTGTCCCTCTATCCCGGATCGGCCAGTCGCGGCGCCTGGTCCGGTCCCTTAAGTCTGATCTACGGCGTCCGACCGACCTTACTCGTTGGAGGCGGCTATGCCGTCCTCAGCGCCTCCATCCCCGGGAGCGAGTACGGCCATGATCCAGCGGACTACTTCACCCGCAGCGTCGATCTGGCGTTTGACGCCGCAGTTGCGGCCCATCCGGAACTCCCGGCCGACCAGGCCGCGATTTTCGGGCACAGTTTCGGGGGCTATGCGGCGCTCGCGGTCGCCACGCGATCGGGCCGATACCGAACCTACATAGCCTGGGCGGCGACCACGGACATGTTCGGGGCCTGGGGAGAGTTCACTCCGGCCAACCGCGCCGCGCCCGAAGAAGGGTTCATGATGCTCAACCAGCAGGGGTGGGTCGAAACCGGACAGGCCGGACTCGGCGAGCCGCCGTTCGACGCCAGCGAACGCTATGCGAAAGCGAGCCCCTGGCTGGCGGCGGATCGGGTCAGAAGCCCGGTCCTGTTGATCACGGCCGATATGGATTTCGTGACGACGTCGCAATCGGAACGGATGTTCAGCGCCTTGAGCCGGCTGGGCGGTCGGGCACGCCTCGTCACCTATTGGGGTGAGGAGCATTTCAACTGGAGCCCGGCCAACATCCGTGACCTCTACGGGCAGATCTTCGACTGGCTCGAGACGACGCTCGCCGCAGAGGACGTTACCGGGACAAAGCCTCGAACCGCCGGGTCCACACCCTGAGCCAGCCTTCGAAGGCGGCCGCCCGGATGATCGCGCCGGACTGGCCCTTCCACATCAGGGCTTCTTCAGTAAGCGCCGCCTCCGTTCGGGCGCGATCGATCAGACCGGACGCCGCGAGCCTTCCGTCGAGAAGCCAGGGACGAAGCACGTCGAGGCTGGAAAGCACCATCCGGCCATAGATGCGGGTCATGTCACCCTTGGATCGGCGCTCAGCGATCAGCGCGGGGAGCCGGTCCGCAAAAGCCCGGCGGACCAGACCGCGGTCGCGCCCGCCGATGGTCAGCAAGGCGGTCGGGATCGCCAGACAAGCCTCGATGACGGGCTGGGCGCAGAACGGGTGCCGGACGTCGATGGTTTCCGTCAGGAGGGACGGACCGTGACGCGACACGCTGTCGATCACGCCGGCGATCTGTCGGGTCTTGGCGGGACCGAAGGCCTCGCTGCCGGCGAGCCAGGGATGAGACAGCGTCGGAGCTTCCTCTCGACTCGGGAGCAGGGTGTCGTCGCGCAACAGGCTGAATCCCTGATGCCGGGTGTCCCGCCGGGCGCGCTGTATCATCGTCCAGACCGAGACCTCGTTGCGTGCGGCGAGACGGGCGACATCCTTCGAAAGGAGGGCGCGCCACTCATCGGCTTTCCAGAGATCGGTGAAGACGTCGGGGCTGGCGTTCTGGAGAAAGATGGAGTCGCCGCCCTTTCCGGTCATCAGGGCCGACCCGCCGGCGCCGGCGACCCGTCGGGCCCACTCCAGGTCATGATGAACGTCGAGCGCATTCAGTCCGGGGCGGAAATCCCCCGAAATCTGTTCGAGGAGCGCCTCGGTCAGACTGCCTGTCGCGTGCGGCGCGAACGTCGGCGATATCCCCAGGGTCTGGCCCAGCGCGTGAACGTAGACCCGCTCATCAGCCTCCTGGGTCGCGTTCAGCCAAAGCGCGACAGGGACCTCGGCTCTGCGCACCAGACTCGCGGCGACGGTGCTGGAATCCAGTCCTCCTGACACCTCCGCCGCCAGCGATCCTTCGAGGCCGGCAAGGCCCGCGACCGCGTCGTCGACGGCTGTCGTCAAGGTCTCGATAGCCTCCTCGAGCGTCCAGCGGGGCGAGAGGCTCCGCCGTGCGAAGTCCGAGGGCGTCCAGACCGCGGCCGCAGGGGAGGCGAGCGGCAGGGGCTGGACGGTTCCCGGCGCGACCGTGATGGGTCCGTCCATCAACAGCCAGTCCGCTGAACTCATCGGGTCTCGCATGGCCAGGCCGAGCCTGTCGTGGTCCGGACGCCACCGGATCGCCAAACCTGCCAGGAGCCAGTCGGGCACGCTCGAGGCCACGACCAGAAGTCCATCCTGTTCCCAGGCGACACACTCCAGGGCGCCTGACGGATCACGAAGGAGGGATCGGGCCTGTCCGTCGGCCGCGAGTTGGACGCCGACGTAGCGTCCCCAGAAGCGCGCCATCAGTTTGCGTTCGTATTCCCAGGGATCATTCCGTTCGGTTGGCGGGAACTCGGGCTTGCGCCGATGGAGGACATCGCCGACGAGGGTCCAGGATCCCACAGTCAACCGGTTGGGGCGATGCGGGCCGGCAAGGCCGAGCCACGCCGCTGCGCTCAGTTCGACGACGGCCCAACCGGCGTTTTCGCAACGGTGGCGAAGGTCGGCCGACAGGGCTTGGGCGGCGGTCTCGGAGGGTGCGCTGATGAGAACGTAGCGACCCATCAGGCGACCATGATCGGCGTATAGCTCCGGACCCGCTCCAGACTGTCGCCTACGAGGAGGTCCTCGACTTGGATCCAGCAGTGCGCCGCGAACGGCCAGGTTCTGACCCCGAAGATCCAGTCGGATGCGATCCCGTGAGAACGAAGAAGGCGCTTCAGAAGAAAACCGCGCTGGAGACATTCGCCCTCGAACGGCGTCCAGGGGAGGGCCGCGCGATAGTCCGCGAGCACCGTCGTCAGATCCGACTTCCGGGCGTCCGACCTTGGGCCGACCTCCACGGCCGCGATCAGTTGCGCCAAGGTTTTGCGATGGAAGACCACGGTCGAAACGAGGAGATGGGCCAGGGCAAGGGAGACGGGCGCCGCGTCGGTTGAGCCCGCAGACCGCGGCGCTTCATGCGAGGCCAAAACAGGTGTTCGAGGCGCGCGCAGAGGGCGGTCGGTCTGGACGACACCGTGGGTCTCGAGTTCTATCGCGAGGTCATCGTCGTCGATCGCGATGCGGCCCGCGTCCTCAAGCCTGACGACGGAGCCAGCGCCCAGCAGACAGCTGTACGTGTCGGCGGCGACGTCGAGCATGATCAGATCGTCACCCACCCGGGCGAAATGAATGCCGTCGCGCGGCCAGAGATGTGTGGGCATTTTTCTGTACGACCGGTGTGGGCGGCGGTGAGCCGCCGCCCACGTTTTCGTTCAGCCGAGGGCCAGCGGGCGGGGGAACACGCCCATCTCGGTGTCTTCGCCCTGGATGTTGTCCCGCGTCAGAGCCTTGGCGCTGCCGAAGCTGACGAGGCGCAGTTTGGTCGTCTTCATCTCAGTCTCTCCTTGGTTGATCGCCACGGCTGTGGCGCAACCAGTGAGCGCGCAGATCGGTCAGCTGCAAAGCTATATCTGGAGTATATTTGAGCTCAGCGTCCTGGCTTGGGTCGCTTGGCGCGCAGATTCGCTGAGCCTTTCTCGATCCAGTCCTGGGCCGGATCCCCGTCACGCAGCGCCTTGGCGAGCTCCTCGAACAGTCGGACGATGGCGGTGATGATGGTCCGGCTGTCGAGGTTGCGGATGTCATCGCCGAGAAGGTGGTCGAACTGCTCCAGTCCGATCGTATAGATGGAGCCCATCTGGTTTTCTGCGCACCGTCTGGCGTGCTCGGGCGATCCGATAGCAACCGCCATGAGGATTGCTTGGGCGTCGCTTCGCGTCGCGGCGGCGAAGCGGTGGATGTAGTCGAGGTTGAGACGGGTTTCTCCGGCCTCAAAGCGGGCATAGGTCCGGATGGCGATCCGCATGGCCGCAGCCGTCTCCGCCTTCGTCATCCGGCGGTAGCGGCGCAACGACTTCAGGGTCGCCGAGAGCAGCGCGCCATCGTCTGGAAGCTCCGGGTCTTCTCCACTCATCCGCGCATACCCTTCCGTCCTCTGAAGTAGAATCAGTCCGGCTTCTGATCAACGATCACGTGTGCGGCTGCGAAAGCAAAAAGGAAAATCGGCCACATATCGGCATGTTTTGCAGCGCCTCCTGACCGAGGTTCGGACGATTTGCGACCGAGACGGATCGCCCGTGGTTGCAACTCATTGGCGTGGCGTGGGCAGGCGCCATAGTGGGCGTTTGCCATCGGAGCTCACCTTGATCCGCAAGCATGACCCTTTCACCCTGGCCCTGGAAAGCCTTCGCGCCCGGGCCGAACAGGGCGCCTTCACGCCGGGAGCCCCGGTGGTGATCATCGAGGAGGCGCGCCGACTGAACCTATCCGCGACGCCGGTTCGCGAGGCCCTGGGCTGGCTGTGTGGATTCGGCCTGATCGAGCGAGCGCCCTTGGGAGGCTTTCTGGCTCCCCGACTTGACGCCGCTCTTGTCCGCGACAGGTTCGCCTTCCGCCTGCTGTGCCTCACGACCAGCCTGAAGGGCGGGGATCCCGCGTCGAGACCCGTATTGCGCGGCGGTGGACTGCAGAGAACATGCCGCACCCCTTCCGATCACATGTTCAGGGCGGTTAGAACCACAGGCAATGCGGCCTTGGTGGAGGCCTATGACCGGGCGAACAGCACGCTATTGCAACTGGCCGAGGCAGAACGTCGGCTGTTCGAGGATTTCGACCATGAGGCGGCCGCGCTGGTGGGTCTGTTCAAACGGTCGTCGGGAACAGATTTGGTCGACGCCTTGACCGCCTATCACCACCGTCGAATGGACGCCGCTCCTTCGCTGATCCTCGAAGCTGAGGCTGGCCGGGATGTCCGGCCTCCAGACTCCTGAGGTGTGGGCCAAGCTGACAGGATTGGGGCTAGGCCTCGCCGTGGGCGCCCAAGGCGCGACGGAGATGTTCGCCTGGACGTACCAGTGGGCCGACGCTCTGGGACCGGCCTTGCGCATCGGCCCCGACCTTGCCCTCTATCCGCCTTGGGCCATCTTGCAATGGCGGTCTGCCTTCGGAGCCGAGGCGCAGGCAGTCATGTCGCGGTGCGCGCCGTTGATCCTGGTCTGCGGCGTCGGAGGGCTGGGGTTGGGGACGCTGGCGGGCCACAGGCCCCTTCGACGTATCCGGGGCTGGGGAGAGCTCAAGGACGCCAAAGGCGCCGGGCTGACAGCCCTCGGCGGATGCATCCTCGGCGTTCTCGGACGACGCGTTCTCGCAACGACAGACCTCCGTCCCAGTCTCGTGACCGGCGGCACCCGGTCGGGCAAAGGGCGCGGCCACGTCATGCCGACGCTGTTGTCGTGGAACTCCAGCGTGCTGGTTCATGATCCCAAGCGGGAGCTCTGGCGGCTGAGCAGCGGCTGGCGCGCCCGGTTCAGCCACGCACTGTATTTCGATCCGCGCGATCCAGCCTCGGCCTGCTGGAACCCGCTCGCGGAAATTCTGCCGGGACCGGGAGAGCTCGCCCACGTTCAACGCCTGGTCTCGATCCTGTCCGATCCTGGTGGCACCCGGGACGACGAGGCGATCTGGGACAAGGCAGCGTCGGAGATCCTTGAGGCTGTGATCCTGCACGTCCTCTACACCGCCGAGGACGCCGACAAGACCCTGCTCAAGGTCCGCGAGATGCTCGCCGACCTCGACAGCGCCGCCGACGTCATGACCAAGACCCTGCACCGTCCGGGTCCGAGCGGCGAACCGGAGACCCATCCGTTCATCGGCACGGCGGTCAAGGGCTATGCGGCGATGCACGACCGCTTCCGGACCTCGGTCCAGGGGACGGCGCGCTCCTACCTCAAATGGCTGGCGGGCGAGGACATCGAGCGTTCGCTGTCCCGATCGGATTTCTCCATGGGGGACCTGATGTGCGCTGAGGCGCCCCTGTCTCTCTACGTCCAGGTCGCGCCGGCCGACGCCGGAGCGCTGCGACCGTTGGTGCGTCTCTTCTTCTACGCTGCGGCCCAATCCTTGACGGTCCGGGAGACCGAAGCGGCTGATGGACGGCCCAAACGCCATAACCTTCTGATGCTGATGGATGAGTTTCCGTTGCTCGGCCGGGTCAGTTTTTTCGAGAAGTCCCTGCGTCTGCTCAGCGGCTACGGGGTCAAGGTGATGTTCGTCGCCCAGTCTCTCAACGATATCGTCGAGACCTACGGCGCCAACAACACCATCCTCGACAACCTCCATGTCTATACCGCCTTCAGCGCGCTCGATCCTCTGACCCAGGACAAGGTGTCGAAGCTGACGGGGTCCGTGCTGGAGACCCGGACCAGCCGCAGTTCACCGGCGGGGCTGGCAGCTGGCCGCAGCTCGGTGTCCCGGTCTCAGATCGAGCGACCGCTGCTGGAGCCGGGCGAGATCCGCGCCCTTCCGGACGACATCCAGTTGGTGTTCGCCGCCGGCGCCCGGCCACTGCGGACGACCAAGCTCCTCTACGACGTCCGCGAACCGTTTCGGACGCGGGCGCGCGACGTCGCGCCGGACCAGGCCGTGCGGCTGGATGCGCCGCCCGGAGCGCCGCACCCATGGGCGGGTCGCCGCAGTCTGGGCGAGGACGCCGAGGCGTCGCTGCCGCTGTTCAAGGAAGTGGCCGCAGCGATGGACGACAAGAAGGTCGCAGCGCGTGTGGCCGACATTTACGGGCGGGTGGCGCAGGAGATGGCCGCGCAGGATGCGGCGCTCGATCATTTGCGAGGTCTAGGCGATGGCTAGGAAAGAAGCGGCGAGCGCCCGCGTGCAGGTCTATCTGACCGACCCCAAGGTCGTGTCGGGTCTCAACCGGGAGGCCCGTAGCGGCAAGATGCCGCTTAGTCAGGCGGCGGGGCGGGCTATCGCGCGTGGCCTGCAGAAGAGCCCCCAGGCTGATCCCGAGGATCGCTTGCTGCAGCTCGAACGGTCCCTTCGCGACCATATGCGATCCACGGCTCGCGACATGCAGATCGTTCAGGAGCTGTTGATCGAGGTGGCCAGAGCCTTCTTCGTCCGGCTCCCAGACGCAATCGTCGATGAGGATCCCACCGTCCAGGCGGCCGTCGATCGGCGAATCGAACGCCTGTTGGACGCCACGGCCGCCCGTATTGTCGCCGGTCGGACGGAACGTCCTGTGCATGATGAGGAGCGGTCGTTCGGCCAGAGCAACTGATGGCGATCCATCCGATCATCGCCGAACGCAAGCTCGAGGCGCTGCGCCATGCATTGGGCGACACCATTCTGGCGGCCCTGGTCGAGCCAGCGGTCGTCGAGATCCTCGCTAATCCCGATGGCCGTCTGATCCTCGACCGCAGCGGCGAAGGGCGTCGGGATTCAGGCGCGACCCTGTCGGCCGAGGCGCGGGAGCGGGTCATTCGTTTGATCGCAGACTATGTCGGCGAGACCGTTACGCGCGATGATCCCCGTCTCGCTGGGGTCCTGCCCGGGACGGGGGAACGGTTTCAAGGAATGCTGCCGCCCGTCACCAGCGCGCCTGCGTTCTCGATCCGCAAACGGCCCTCGGTGATCTGGAGTCTGGACGATTATGTCCGCGACGGCGCGATGACCCGGCAACAGGCTCTCGTGCTGCGCTCGGCCGCAGAGGGCCGTCTCAACATCTTGATCTCCGGAGGCACCGGATCGGGCAAGACCACGCTCGCCAATGCCGTTCTTGCGGAGCCCGCCTTTGCCGGGGATCGAGTCTTTCTCGTCGAGGATACGCCCGAGCTTCAGTGTTCCGCTTGGGACACAGTCTCGGTTCTGACGCGTCGTCAGCCAATCCCGATTGGTGTCGTCGATCTGGTCAGGGATGCGCTCCGGATGCGACCCGATCGGATCGTTGTCGGTGAGATGCGAGACGGAGCGGCGGCGCTCGAGACGCTTAAGAGCTGGAACACGGGCCATCCCGGTGGCCTGTCGACCATTCACGCCAACTCGGCCGACGATGTCCTGCGTCGCATGGAGGACCTAATCGCCGAGGTTTCGTCGCGCACGCCGCGCCGGGCGATCGCCCAGGCGGTCGATCGAATTGTCCACGTCCGGCGGACCACCGCCGGACGGCAGGTCGAAGCCGTGCTCGGGGTCGAGCCCTTGGGTGACGAGGGCTACGCGATTAGCGTCTTGGCCTGATCTTGGTCGAACCAGAAACGACGGACTTTGACCCAAAGCGGCTGATCGCGACGTACGAAATGCGGCCGTAGCTGCCCGATGATCGAGCAACAAGCCTCTTGCTGCAGTGCCTAGCTTCAGCTTGGCAGCCATAAGAGCACTTGAATATTTCTATAGTTCGACTAATTCAGAAATATGGAAACCGAAGCTTCGATTCTCGCTCTCGCCGCCCTCGCCCAATCGACGCGGCTGGAGGCGTTCCGTCTCCTCGTGCGTCACGAACCCGACGGTCTGCCGGCCGGTGAGATCTCAAACCACCTGGCGATTCCGGCCAACACCCTGTCGTCTCATCTCGGGATTCTGACCCGGGCGGGTTTGATCAAGTCGGAGCGGCGCAGCCGGTCGATCATCTATCGGGCAGACCTGGACCAGTTCCGTGACCTGGTCCTGTTCCTGCTCAAGGACTGCTGCGGGGGCAGGGCGGACCTCTGCGAGCCCCTGCTGGCAGAACTCACGCCCTGCTGCCCCTGAGGATCCCGTGGACATCGTCATCTATCACAACCCCGCCTGCGGGACGTCGCGCAACGCGCTTGAGCTGATCCGCCACGTCGGGATTGAGCCGCACGTTGTCGAATATCTGAAGACGCCGCCGTCGCGGGCCATGGTCGCCTGGCTGGCCGAACGGACCGGCAAACCGCTGCGCGATCTGTTGCGCGAGAAGGGCACGCCCTTCGCCGAACTGGGCCTCGGGGACCCGGGCCTGACGGACGATCAGTTGCTCGATGCGATCGAAGCCCTTCCGATCCTGCTCAATCGCCCGATCGTCGTCAGTCCGCTCGGTGTGGGGCTGTGCCGACCGTCCGAGGCCGTTCTGGACCTTCTGCCCGCCGACGATCTCAAGCCCTTCACCAAGGAGGACGGCGAGGTCGTCATCGACGCCGCCGGCCAGCGGGTGAAGCGATGATCGACACCCCCGTGACGACCACGTCGCCGCGTCGCCTGTCCTTCCTCGACCGCTGGCTGACGCTGTGGATCTTCGTGGCCATGGGTCTCGGCGTGGCTTTGGGGACGCTGGCTCCGGGCCTGCCCACCTGGGTCGATAGCCTCTCGATCGGCACGACCAACATCCCGATCGCCATCGGTCTGATCCTGATGATGTACCCGCCGCTGGCCAGGGTCCGGTACGAGGAACTGCCGCGCGTCTTCGCCGACAAGCGGGTGCTGGCCCTGTCCCTGTTCCAGAACTGGGTGCTGGGCCCAGTGCTGATGTTCGCGCTGGCGGTGATCTTCCTGCGCGATCAGCCGGAATACATGACCGGCGTCATCCTGATCGGCCTGGCGCGCTGCATTGCCATGGTGCTGGTCTGGAACCAGCTGGCGCGGGGCGACAACCAGTATGTCGCCGGCCTCGTCGCCTTCAACTCGATCTTTCAGATCCTGTTCTTCAGCCTCTACGCCTGGATCTTCCTCACGGTCCTGCCGCCTCTGTTCGGCCTGCAGGGCAGCGTGGTGGATGTCAGCGTCTGGACCATCGCCGGCGCCGTGCTCGTCTACCTCGGTCTTCCCTTCCTGGCTGGCTTCCTGACCCGCCGCAGCCTGATCGCCTGCCGCGGCGCCGACTGGTACGAGCGGCGCTTCCTGCCGCGCATCGGACCGATCACCCTGATCGCCCTGCTGTTCACCATCGTGGTCATGTTCAGCCTAAAGGGCGGGGAGGTGGTGGCCCTGCCGCTGGACGCCCTGCGTATCGCCATTCCCCTCACGATCTACTTCCTCGTCATGTTCGTGGTCAGCTTCCTCATGGGCAAGCTGATCGAGGCCGACTATCCGCGCACCACCGCCCTGGCCTTCACCGCGGCCTCGAACAATTTCGAGCTGGCCATCGCGGTGGCCATCGCGGCCTTCGGCCTGACCTCGCCCGTCGCCTTCGCGGCCGTCATCGGTCCCCTGGTCGAGGTGCCGGTGCTGATCCTGCTGGTGTCCGTCGCGCTGTGGATGGGCCGACGCTGGTTCTCGGATACGGCCCCGCCGGCGGACCCCGTCTGATGGTCGTCCTGCATCTCCTGGACGCGGATGACGTCGGCCTGATCGCGGCTCTGTGCGGCACGGGTTTGCCCGAGCCCGGCGACGGCCGCTACTTCATCGCCCACGAACACGGCGGCGTCGCCGGATATGTCGGCCTAGAAGGGGAAGGGGGGGATCTCTTGCTGCGCTCTCTGGTCGTGCTCGCCCACCTGAATGCGCAGGGGATCGGGAGCCGCATCCTGGCTGCTGTCGAGGTTGTGGCGAGCGATCTGGGCGGAGAACGGCTTCACCTCCTCACCACGACGGCGGAGCCCTTCTTCACCCGGCGCGGCTTCTTCGTCGCCGATCGGGCGTCTGCGCCCGATGCGATCCGTCGAACCCGCGAGTTCGCGAACATCTGCCCGGCGTCGGCCGACTATCTGACCAAGGACCTCTGATGACCTTCGCTCGCCTGCGTTCGTTGCCGGACCCGGATCATCTGCCGGCTCTGGACGCGGCCTATCTGTCCGCCGATCCCGCCCGTGGACTGGGCCCGACCGAGCCGGCGCCGCGTATCCTTCTCCTGTACGGATCGCTGCGCGAGCGGTCATATTCGCGGCTCTGCGTCGAGGAAGCGGCCCGCCTGCTGCAGCGAATGGGATGCGAAACCCGCATCTTCGACCCCTCTGACCTTCCCCTGCCGGGCGGGCCCGGCGACGACGACCACCCGGCGGTGCGCGAACTGCGCGAGCATGCCTTCTGGTCGGAGGGCATGGTCTGGTGCAGTCCGGAACGGCACGGCCAGGTCTCCGGAGTCATGAAGCTGCAGATCGATCACCTGCCGCTCAGCCTGGGCGGCATGCGCCCGACCCAGGGACGGACGCTCGCCGTCATGCAGGTGTCGGGCGGGTCCCAGAGCTTCAACGCCGTCAACACCCTGCGCCTTCTGGGCCGCTGGATGCGGATGGTCACCATCCCCAACCAGTCGAGCGTGGCCAAGGCCTTCCAGGAGTTCGACGAGGCCGGCCGAATGATGACCTCGGCCTACTATGAGCGGATCGTCGATGTGATGGAGGAGCTGGTGCGCTTCACCATTCTGGTCCGGCCCCACGCCGTCCAGCTGGTGGACCGCTATTCCGAACGGAAGGCCGCCGGGGTTCCGGTCGAGATCACCTCGGATCTCTCCGCAATCGCTATAGCAACCCTCTGAAGGGGGCGGGGCGTTTGATACCGGAAAGTTAAGCGCCGGCCCCCCCCGTCCGAGTGCAACGTCAAATTTGCGCGGTCACCCGAATATTTGCTTGTGGCGCGCATTTCAGGCCTCAGCCGCGTCTCAGACCTCTCGAATCAAGCTGCCGCTGGCTCACCGCGAAAGGGTAATTGGGAGAGGCAGTCATCCAGATTTCTCTACAGGACACCTCGCCGCTCGATCATCCACGGATCGATGGATGTCCACATCTGGCGGACCGCCACCGAACGGAAGGTTCAGGCTGTGCTCGGTGTCGAGCCCTTGGGCGACGACAGCTACGCAATCAGCGTCTTGGCTTGAGGCCAATCCTTCACCTGAAATTGAGGCGGCGTCGTTTGGCAACGAGCGCTGTCGGGCACGAAACGCAAGTCGTGGAAAGTCGCAATCTAAGTCGGGGTGACTTTCGAACGACAAGTCTTCGCAAGTCATGTTTTGAGTCGTGGCGAGTTGTACGACAGTCGTCTGTAAGTCGCGTAAAATAATCGATCCACAGAGTTGACAACCTGTGGATATATTTGCTTGCAATGTGGTGCATCGCGCTGAGACGCGCTGAACACAGGAAGCAAGACATGCGTGGAAGACTTGGGCGCCGCCTGTTCGGCGCAATGATGACGTGTGGCCTGATGGTGGCCGGGCCGGCCCTGGCCGGAGGTTCAGGGATGCCCTGGGAAGGGCCGCTCCAGCAGGTGGTCCAGTCCATCACAGGACCCGTGGTCCAGGCCGCAGCGGTCGTAGCCGTAGTCGTCTTCGGCGCCGGGATCGCGATGAGCGAGAACGGATCCTCGATGCGGCGCGGTCTGGGCATCATGTTCGGCCTCTGCATCGCCTTCGCGGCCTCGACCTTCTTCCTCGACTTCTTCGGCTTCGCCGGCGGGGCGGAGATCGGATGATGGCCGGCTCCCTCCAAGACGGCCGACCGGAGGGCTGGGATCTTCCGGTCGCACAGGCTTTGACCGAGCCGGTCCTCATGGCCGGAATGCCTCGGGACTACGCCATCGCCATGGGGACGATCGCGGTGGTGCTCGGCCTGGCCCTGCGGATCTGGTGGCTCGGCCTTCTGTGGTGGGCCGTCGCCCACGCGATCGGCTTGTGGGCGGCCAGGGCGGACCGCCGGTTCTTCGATGTGCTTCGGCGCCACCTCGCCCTGCCTGGCCATCTGGACGCGTGAGGGGCCGATGCGCTTTCTCGAAGAACATCGCAGACGCCCGGCGGCTCTGGCCGACCATCTGCCTTGGGCCGCCCTGGTCGCGCCGGGTGTGATCCTCAACAAGGACGGCTCGTTCACGACCGGCTTCCGGTTCCGGGGACCGGACCTGGAATCCTCGACCGAGGACGAGCTGATGGCGGTCCGGGCGCGTCTGAACAATGCGCTGAAGCGTCTCGGGACGGGCTGGTGCTTGCATATGGAGGCGCGCCGCCGCGAGGCCGCCCCCTATCCGGAGAGCGCGTTCGACTTGGATGTCGCCTGGCTTCTCGATGAGGAGCGCCGAAGCCGGTTCGAAGCGGGCGACCCCGCCTTCGAGACGGATTTTCGGCTGGCCATGACTTGGCTGCCGCCGGCCGACGAGACGCGGAGAATGGAGCGCTGGCTGTTCGACGGCCTGGGCAAGGGCGGCGCGGACTGGCGCCAGGCCCTAGCGGTCTTCACCCGGGAGGCGGCGACCACACTCGACCTCCTGTCGGACGCCCTGCCTGAGGTCGATCCGCTCGATGACACGGCGCTGCTGACCTGGCTGCACGACTGTGTCTCGCCCAAAACCTTCACCGTCGCCGCGCCGGATTCGCCCATGTATCTGGACGCCTGGCTGGCGGACGCCGACCTCTCGGGCGGGATCGCCCCACGCCTCGGCGACCGCTGGCTTAAGGTCGTGTCGGTGCGCGGCCTGCCCTCGGTCACCCGGCCCGGCTTGCTCGATGCGCTCGGCGCCCTGCCGTTTCCCTACCGCTGGACGGCCCGCTGGATCGGTCTCGACAAGCCGGAAGCCGAGCGCGAGATCGTCAAGCTGAGGAAGCGCTGGTTCGCCAAGCGCAAGGGCGTTGCTGTTCTCCTGCGTGAAGCGATCACCAAGGAGGAGGTGCCGCTCCTCGATACCGACGCGGCCTCCAAGACCGAAGAGTGCGACGGCGCCCTGGCCGCCCTGGGGGCCGAGGCCTGCGCCTTCGGCTATCTGACCCTGACGGTGACCGTGCTTGACGCGACGGAGGCCGGCGCCGCCGCCAAGGCGCGGGCCATCGAGGCTGCGTTGAACGCTCAGGGGCTGCTGGCTCGCATAGAGGATCTCAATGCCGTGGAGGCCTGGCTTGGCTCCCTGCCGGGGGAGCCCTATGCCGACGTCCGCCGACCGCTCGTCTCGACCCTGAACTTGGCCGATCTGCTGCCGGTGTCGGCGGTCTGGGCCGGCCCGTCCCTGGACCTGAACTTAAACGGCCCACCGTTGGCGACGGCCCGGACGACAGGGTCGACCCCCTTCCGTCTCGTGCTCCATGTCGGCGACGTCGGCCATGCCATGGTCGTCGGACCCACGGGCTCGGGCAAGAGCGCGCTCCTGTCCTTCCTGGCCCTGCAGTGGTTCCGCTACCCCGAAGCGCGGGTGGTGTTCTTCGACAAGGGCCGATCGGCGCGGGCCGCGACACTCGCCGCCGGCGGTTGCTGGCGCGCGCTGGAGCCCGGCGCGCGGTTCTCGCTGCAGCCCCTGGCGGGCATCGACCAGGAGATCGAACGGGCCTGGGCGTCGGAATGGATCGTAGAGACCGTCCGGCTCGCGGGACTGGAGCCTGTGCCAAGGATCCGGGAGGAAATCTGGGCGGCGCTCGCGGCCCTGGCGGATGCCCCCGTGTCGCAGCGCACCCTGACGGTCTTCTGCGCCTTGGTTCAGGACAAGGCCGTCGCGGCCGCGTTGGAGCCTCTGACGCTCAAAGGTCCGCACGGCGCCCTGCTGGATGGCGAGGGCGAGGCGCTCGTTCCCAGCCGCTTCGACACCTTCGAGTTAGAATCTCTGATGGCCACGCCTTCGGCCGTGGCCCCGGTTCTCTCGGCACTCTTCCATCACCTTGAGCGCAGCTTTGACGGCCGGCCCACATTGCTGGTGCTCGACGAGGCCTGGCTGTTTCTCGGCGAGACGGCTTTCGCGGCCAAGATCCGGGAGTGGCTCAAGACACTGCGTAAAAAGCGGGTGGCCGTCGTGTTCGCGACCCAGAGCCTGGACGACGTGGCCGCCTCGCCGATCGCGACCAGTCTGATCGAGAGCTGTCCGACCCAGGTCTTCCTGCCCAACCCCCGCGCGCTCGAACCGTCTTCGGCCCGCCTCTATCAGGGGTTCGGCCTGAACCGGCGCCAGCTCGAGCTGATCGCCTTCGCCACGCCCAAGCGGGCCTATTACTGGCGCCAGCCGCGCGGCCGACGCCTGTTCGATCTGCGCCTGACCGGCGTGGCCCTCGCCCTATGCGGGGCCAGCGCGCCGGAAGACCAGACCCTCATCGACGCAATCCTCGCCGCCTCCGGAGAGGCCGGATTCGCGCGGGAATTTCTCACAGCCAAGGGAGTGCACAATGTTGATGCTGTTTTCGACGCCTTCGCCCGACCGCTCGCGGCCGAATAGGCCGGTCCAGATCCTGGCCGCCGGCCTCGTCGCCGTCAGCCTGCTGGCGACCGCGACTCCGGCGCCGGCACAACAGGTCGTCTTTGACCCCCGCAACCACATCGAAAATGCGCTTCAGGCGGCGCGTCAGCTGGAGAGCCTGGCCAACGAGGCCAGGAGCCTTGCGGCCTCGCCTTACAGCCACCTGACCGGCAACAGCCAGTCGTTGCGCGACATGGCCGAACTGGCCCGCACGGCGCGCGGGATCGCCAGTTCGGTCAGCGGCCTGGAGCAGCAGTTCGAGAGCCTCTATCCCGATGACCTGTCCGGCTCAGACATGCTGCGGCTTCTGGAACAGGGGCAGGCCCGGACCGCCAACGCCCGGCGCACGGCCGAGGATGTGGCCCGCACGGCGGCCGAGCTCGAACGTCTGGGTCAGGGCCGCAATCAGCGGCTGACGGGCGCCCTCTCGGCCAGCGAGGCCGCTTCAGGCCAGACCGCCGCGATCCAGTCGTCGAACCAGATGCTGGCTGTCCTCGCCGAGGATCTGGCGGCTTTGCGCACCATCATGCTGGCCCAGTCCCGGCTTCTGGCCGAGGCGACGGCGCGCGACGCCGCAACCCAGGCCTCGGGGGACGAGGCCCGTCGCCGCCGCTGGGCGGGCTCGGCCGGAACGCCCGCCGCACCGACCTTCGATCCCCTGTCGCACGCGCGGGACTGAGGAGCGCAAGCGATGTCGGTCGGAGTGGAAACCCCCAATGAGCTGATGATGGTGTTCTCCAACACCATATCGGCCGGATTCGACGCCCTGCAGGGCGCGGTCAACGGCGTCTTCGGGCTCCTGATCGTCCTGGTCGTCGCCCTGACCGGTATCCAGTGGGCGATGTCGTCCAATCGCGAAGTCCTGGCCTCCGGCTTTGGAAAGGTGCTGCTGATCGGGGCCTTCGCCTGGCTGATCAACGACTGGCAACAGCTGTCCGAGACGATCTACGCCGGCTTCATCGAACTGGGGCTGACGGCCGGCGGCGGATCGCTCAGCCGGGCCGACTTCCTCAATCCCGGAGCCATCCTGGCCCAGGGTTGGGAAATCGTGAAGGCGCTCGGCGAGACCCCCGCGCCCGTCGACAATCCGCTCGACGTGGTCGGCAACATGGCCGACGCCCTGATCCTGGGCCTGGCCATGATCGGCATCATGCTGGCCTTCGCCGTGTTGGCCCTGCAGATCATAGTAGCCCTGCTGGAGTTCAAGATCGTCACCCTGGGCGGCTTTATCCTTCTGCCCTTCGGGATCTGGAACAAGTCCGCCTTCCTGGCCGAACGGCCCCTGGGATACGTCGTCTCGTCGGGCCTCAAGGTGCTGGCCCTTGCCATCGTCATCTCCGGGGCTCGGACCGTCTTCGACCAGCTCCAGCCCTCGGCCAATCCCGATATCTACGAGGCGTTGAGCATCCTCGTCGCCGCGATCCTTCTGGCCATGCTGGCGATGTTCATCCCCAATCTGGCCTCGGCCCTGGTGACGGGCGGACCCGCCCTGGGAGCCGGCGCCGCCATCACGGCCGGAATCGCCGTCGGCGGCAGCGCCGCCCTGGCCGGAGCCGGGATCGCGGGTGCGGGCACGGCGGTCGCAGGCGGCGCGGCGAAGATGGCGGGGCCGGCCCGGGCGGCGGCCGGCGCTGGCGGCGGCCGGTCTCCGACCCCGCCGATGTCGCCTCCGCCATCCACACCTCCCAAACCCTCCAATGACAATCCCTCGCCGTCGGGTCCGCGCCGACCGTCGGGCGGGGCGATGTCCGCCGCGCCGACATTTCCCTCCAGCGAAGCGTCGGAATCCGGCGGCGCGGCCAACGACGGCGCTGGCGGCGGGGCGCGTCCGGGCCGACCGGCCGAGAAGATCGCCGCGGAGGCTCAGGTCGCCAAATCCGATTTCCATCGGGCGGCCGCAGGTTCGCCCGCGTCCGGCGGGTTGAAGCCGCCGGCGCGCGCCCAGGCGCTTCAAGCCTTCTTCGTCGCCAACGCCGGGCGCGGCCTCATGCCTGCCGGTGAGACCAGCGGCGTCCTGTCTCCCAATCTGAGAACCGAGGAGTCCTGACCATGCACCCCTTCTTTCGTCCCAAACGCGCCCTGGCCTCCGCGCCCGAGACGACCCCCTATCAGCGCGCCGGCCAGATCTGGGACGACCGGATGGGGCTGTCCCTGGCCCATGCCCGGAACTGGCGCCGTATCGCGGTGGCCAATCTCGTCCTCGCCGGTTTCCTTGGCGCGGGTTGGTGGGTCCAGGCCGACAGGGCCGTCGTCAAACCCTTCGTGGTCGAGGTCTCCGATCTCGGACAGACCCAGAGGATCACGGCGATCGGCGGCCGCTACGAACCGACCGAGGCCCAGATCGGCCACGCGCTGGCCGGCTGGTTGCGTGACGTCCGCTCCAAGTCGATCGACCCGATCGTGATCCGGCAGAACTGGCTTCGGGCCTACGACCTGATGACGCCCAAGGCGGCGAGCTTCCTCAACGCCTGGGCCCAGACCCACGACCCGTTCGCGGAGGTCGGGCGCGAGGCCGTCAACGTGGAGGTGCTCAACGTCGTGCGGCGCACCGAGCGGACCTACGATCTGCAATGGCGCGAGACCCGTTTCGTCAACGGCCAGCAGGCCGGCGTCGAGCGCTGGCGCGCCCTGATCACCACAACGACCCAGCCGCCCCGCACCGAGGCCGAGCTGATGAAGAACCCCCTTGGACTGAAAATCGAGGATGTATCATGGACCCCCGACGCTTCCTGATCCTGGCCGGCCTGGGCCTCAGCCTGTCCGGCTGCGCCGTGTTCGGCCGAACATCCGGGCGGCCGCCGATGTCGCCCCTGCCTGTCGTGGAGGCCGAGGCTGCCGTCATCGCCGAAGCCGGGGCCCTGCCGCAATCGACAGTGCAGGTCGATGAGGCGCTGGTCGCCGACGCGACCCCGGCGCCCGCCGCTCCCGTCGGCACACCCTATGAGGCGCAGCCGAAGGCCGTGGCGCCAGCGACGGGGATGACCGGCCGCCGCGCCATCGTCGCCGCCAACCTCGACGCCCGGGCGGCCTCGCGATCGGACGCCTTCGTCGGCGGGGTCCAGGTGTTCGCCTGGTCTCCGGGTCGGGTGTTCGAGGTCTGGACCGCGCCTCTGCGGGTCACCACCCTGACCCTGGGAGCCGGCGAGACCCTGGTCTCCAAGGCGGCCGGCGACACCGTCCGCTGGCAGATCGGCGAGACCACGTCCGGGGAGGGCGCAGGTCAGCGAACCCACGTCCTCCTCAAGCCGCTGCAACGGGGACTCGAGACCAACCTGGTCCTGACCACCAACCGGCGGGTCTATTTCATCGATCTGAAGAGCGGTGACGCCTCAGGCTTCAATGCCGCGATCGCGTGGGACACCGGGGCGATGGATCCTCCGACCATGGCGCCGATCGTCGAGGCGGCGGATATCCGCGTGTCGGATCCGGTGGCGATGCCCGAGGGACCGATCGACGCCCGTTACCGGATAGAGCCGCAAGGGCGCCGGGCGCGCTGGACGCCGGCTTGGGTCTTCAACGACGGGCAGCGCACCTTCATCGCCTTCGACCCCGATCTGCAAATCGACGAGGCGCCGGCCCTCTTCGTGATCGCTGCCGACGGCGAGACCCAGATGGTCAACTACCGCCAGGCCGGAGGTCTGTTCATCGTCGATCGCGTCTTCGATCGCGCCGAGCTCAGGCTCGGTGATCGTCGCCCCCAGATCGTTCGTATACGCCGCCTCCAGGGAGCCGCCCGATGACCGCGTTCCAGGACCCCGCCCACGATCCCGACGACGTCGCTTCCTCGGCAGCGTCCGGCGTCGGCCCTGAGGTCAGACCCGACCTTACCAGCAAGGCCAAGGCGCCGCCGCCTGGTTTGTCGATGCGGGCGCCGCGTCCGCCGGTCACCCGGCTGCGCAAGTCTGTCGTTCAGACGATCGTGATCGGCGGCGTGATCCTCGTCTCCGGCTCCCTGGCCTGGGCCTTCGTCGTCCAGCCGGAACTGCGCGACAGCGCCCGGCTCCGCGCCGTCAACGGCCGGGAGGAGCAGGCCCGGGGCTCCGTTCGACCCTCCGAAGCGGTCACCGACCAGCCCGCCACCTATGACCGGCTGCCCGACCCGCGCCATGGGGCCGAGCCCGAGACGGCTGAGCCTGGTGTTCCGCCGCCGCCGTCCGCGCCGGCCCGTTATAGCGCCGGTTATGCGCCATCGCGGACGACCCGGGCGACCGGGCCAAGTCCGGGCGAACAGGCGGCGCGATCGGGCTTGTTCTTCGAGGGGTCGTCAACCGGGGCCGGTCCTGCCGCGCATGCCGGGGCGGGTCCAGCGACGGTCGGCGCTCGTGCGGACGCTGCGGACGTCGGCGCCACCTATAATGGCCACACCCTGACGGCGCCGCTGTCGCCCTATGAGCTGAAGGCGGGCGCGATTATCCCCGCGGTCCTGTTGACCGGGGTTGACACCGCGCGCGCCGGGCCGGTCGTCGCGACGGTGTCGCAGAATGTCTATGACACCGTCAGCGGCCGCCATCTGGTCTTGCCCCAGGGGACCCGGCTCATCGGCCGTCATGAGGGCGAAAGCGCCTATGGCGACCGACGCGCCTTCCTGACCTGGGACCGGCTGATCCTGCCCAACGGCAAGAGCTTGGTGCTGACCGGTGAGCCTGGCGTGGATGCGCAAGGCGCCGTGGGCGTGCGCGGCCAGGTCGACCGACGGCTGTTCCCCCTCCTGATCGGAACCCTGTTCGCCGGCGCGATCACCACCCTCGGTCAGATCGCACGCGACGGCGGTGGCGAGGGTTCAGGCGGGCTGCTTGGCGACGCCGGCGACGCCGCCGCCATCGAGGGCTCCCAGGTCGGGGGGCGGCTCGTGGACCGGGAGCTGGACGTCCGGCCGTCGATCCGTCTGCGCGCCGGCGCGCCGGTCCGCGTGATGATCACCCGCGACCTGATCTTGGAGCCGTACCGGTCATGACCTGGACACCTCTCGATACCGGAAACCGCTGGGCCGTGCTCGGGGTCACCGTCTTCTTCCTCACCCTGGGCGCCCTGATCGTCGATCAGACGCCCGCCCTGGCCCTGGTCAACGAGAGCCCCAGCGTGCCGCGCGGCCTCTATCTGCGACAGCCCGGCGCGCCGCCGGAGAGGGGGGCAATGGTTGCTCTGGCTCAGCCTCCGATCGCCCGGCGCTATCTGGGCGCGCTGGGGATGCCGGACGAGGTCCTGCTGATCAAACGGGTCGCGGCCGTCGGCGGCGATCCCGTCTGCCGGCAGGGGGCTGCGGTTCGAATGCCAGGCCGCGTGGCTCCCGTTCTGGATTCTGACCGGCGCGGCGCGGCTCTGCCCGGCTGGACCGGTTGCCGTCGGCTGGCTCCGGACGAGCTCTTCCTGCTCGGCGACACGCCGGGAAGCTTCGACAGTCGTTATTTTGGCCCCGTCCGGTTCCGGGATCTGGAGGGGGTGTTTCGGGAGACGCTGACATGGTGAGATCGTTGCTGGCCACAGCGGCCCTGTCCCTGGCCCTGCCGTTGGCGGCGGGTTCGGCCTCCGCGCAATCGGTCGACTGGCGCAACGCCGGCGGCGACCTGTTCCGCCGTCCCGCCGCGCAGCCTGTGTCGGACGTGGCCGGCGTCGATGACCTCACGCCCCGACTTCCGCCCCTGTCCCAGCCGTTCATGGACGCGATCGCCGTCGCCGCCGAGCGGCATGGGATCGACCCCAAGATGCTCCATGCCCTGGTGATCGTGGAATCCGCATACCGGGTCGATGCTGTGTCTCCGGTCGGGGCCAGTGGCCTGACGCAGTTGATGCCGGGAACGGCGGCGGATCTCGCGGTCAGGAACCCGTTCGATCCGATCGAGAACCTCAACGGCGGGGCGGACTATCTGGCCCGGCAACTGCTGCGTTTCGGGGACGTCCGGCTTGCGTTCGCGGCGTATAATTCGGGGCCGGATCGCGTCGCCCGGCTCGGGCGCATACCGAACATAGCGGAGACGCAAGCCTATGTGGCCGCAGCGGTTGACTGCTACCTCGCGCTCTCGGCCGGGAGGGGCGCCCGCAGTTCCCGGGAGTGCCGTGCGCCGGAGACTGATCGATGATCCCCGCAACAGAACCGGTGGCCGCGGTGACTGACGCCGCCGATGAGGATCTGCTGACCCGCAAGGAAGCCTCCGCCTTTCTGGTGCAGTTCGGCATCCGCATGAAGCCGGAGACCCTCGCCCGGCTGTGGTCCACCGGAGGCAACGGCCCCCCCTGTCTCCACGTTCGGCACAGGCCCTACTATCCGCGTGGCGTGCTTCGCGCCTGGGCCTTGAACCAGGTCAGCGACCTTCGCGCGTCTGCCCCGCCCGCGGCCAGGGGTCGGCGTCATGGCTGAGGCGGGATTGGAAGGGTTCAGAACGGAGTGGGCGCCCAGCGTGGCAGACCTGCTGCTCGACCCGGCGGTCAGCTTCGCCCTGAAGGACGTTCTTCGCACCTGGGAGGTTCGAGATCCGGTGGATGCAGCGCGAGACGCCCGATTGCTGGCCGAGGTTCTGGAGCGCCGGGCGGACGAGGCGGTGTCATGGACAGTGTGAGCGAGCCGCCTCCGTTCGACGATTTGGAAGACCGGATTCTCCCCTGGTCGCAGGTGAAGGTGATCTGCGGTCTGAGCCGGACAACGGTCTGGCGCATGCAGAAGACCGGAGATTTCCCGGCCTGCGTCCAGGTCTCGCAAAACCGGGTCGGATGGTGGCAGAGCGAGCTTCTGGCGTGGCGACGGGCGAGGACACCGAGGCGTCTGCCGGAGCCCCGGGCCATAGTGGCAGCGCCTGAGCCGGTTAAACAGCCAGTCAGGAGAACCCTGGAAGAGCCTCGTCAATCACCGGCGCCTGAGGCTGCGACAGGCTCGGATCAGCCCGTCAGGAGCCGTCGGAAACGGAAATCTGGTGTTCCGGAGAACCAGGCTGCGTTCGACTTCGGAGGCTAGCGGGCGGACCGGGTCGATTGGACCCGCTTGAAACGGACGCGGTCGGCGCCGGCGATCAGGAAGGCGTCGAAGCCGGCGTCGCCCCAGGCCTTGCGTTGAACGTGGGTTGTTGCCGGGTCGGTCGTGTTCGCCCACCACTGCGGCAGGCTCGCGCTCTTGGGCAGCATATAACCGATCTTGCGCTCCATTTCGGCGAAGGAGAGCTCGAGTTCATCGGTCTTCTGCTTGCGAAGATAGTCCCGAAGCGGATCATACTTGCCCATCGACCCACAAAACCGGACAGCGGCGTCATTGCCAAGGGACAGACGCGAATGAAAACCTACGCGGAGGCCCTGGAGCCTGACGCCCGATACCGGATCGTGATGACGGACGACCCGGTCGACGGCCTGCGCCCGTTGAGCTTCCGCGACCACTACGACATGGTCGCCGATCTGGAGCTACCTGCGGGCGCGCCGGACGTCGTGGTCAGGATCTACGCGCGCGCGTTGAACGCCTTGATCTATGGCTGGCTCGACTATGAACTGATGGTGGTCGCCGCCGGCCAGGCCCTGGCCAGTCTCGAGTTCGCGCTGAAGACCCGACTGGGCGCTGACGCCAAGAAGATGCCCGGCCTCGCAAGGCGCCTGGGCTATGCGGTTGATCGGAACATTCTGTCGCCACCGCAGAAAAGTCAGTGGGGCGACGATCACCAGTTGCTCGTCCATATTCGCAACGAAATCGCCCACGGGAGCGAGCACGTCTATCCGCCGAACCTGGCAGCGATCATATTCGATCGCTGTCGGGCCCTGATCTGTGAGCTCAACGACCTTCCGGCGCCGAACCTCAGACAGCGATGACGGCGTCGTCCTTCAGGGCCTGGTGAGACCGATATGGACAAGTTCGAGCTTCTGAGCACGTTCTGCGAAAACGCGATTTCGCGGCCGGAAGCGAGCAGGCCGGTCGTCATCCCTTGGGGCGACCAGTCTCGGTTGCTCTGGCCGGAGGCGCAGTATTTCGCTCCTTGGCGCGACGTCGCCTATGCACCGGCATCGGAGCCCGCAGCCGACGCGGCGATCCAGGATCGCGTGCGCCTCAAGCGCTGGAAACGGGTTTCGCCGGAGGCCGGCCGGGTGTTGGGCTCTCGCCTGACGCAGGCGCTTTCAGTGATCCAGGTCAATGAAATCGCTGGCGAGCGTGCAGGAACGACCTTTCCTTCGGGACTGGATGACAAGGCGCTGACCGAGGCCCTGTTGATCTACTGGTGCTACGCGATGGAGCTGCCCTTGGCGGAGTCAGGCGGCGCGCCGGCCGGACGCGCTTGACGACGCCTGACCCGCGAGCTTCGGAATTGGAAATCCCAGAGTTGAAGGCGAGCGGACGTCCGAATCTGGCGCACACTCGAGGCAGTTCGTCCTGAACATCCGGATTCCTCGATGACCGCATCCTTCTCTCTCGTCATGCCCGACCTCAGAGCGGTTTCCGACGAGGACCTTGAGTCCCTGCTGCCCCAGGCAGACGGCGCCTGGAGCCGGCAAACCAAGGCCCTGATGCTCAGCCTGGGCGCGCAAAAGCTCAATCTGAACAGCAACTGGGCCGAGGTCCGGCGTGACTGGGTCTGTAAGGCCTGTCAGCGCCGCAAGCCCGAGATCGCGCGGGTCAGCGATAACGGTGTCCTTCTGTGCCAGCTGGAATGGCATCACGACCACCTGCGCGATCACGCCAAAAAGATGGTTGGCTCGTTGGTGAACACCGAGGACCGGACCCCGGAAGCCCGGGACCTTCGGCGCGGCGTCGACGCCTGCAAGGACCTCACCATGCGGTTCTTCACCACCCTGATCTGCAACGACTGCAATACGGCCGAGGGGAAGGCCAAGGGCCGGCTCGGCGACCTGATCCCCAGCTATTTCAGCTTCTCGCCCCGCGAGATCATGCGCTTCATCCAGGTGAAGCCCAACCGGATGCATGGGATCGACGATGAGACGGTCCGTGACGTCTGGAACGAGGTCGAGAGCGACGTCGCGGACCGGCTCGCCTTTCTCGACATCCTTGCGGGGCGTCTGAAAGCGGGAGGTCATCGCATCCAGGGCAATCCACCGCAGTTCTGGAGCCCACACGTCCTGACGTCGATCGTGCCCCGCCTCGCATCGCAGCAGGGCCACGACGCAGAAAGCCTTTATCGGATACCCGGCATCGTTTCGGAGCGCTCGGTTCGTCACGACGGCTTTGGAATTTCGCCCCGTCTCAAGCGGACCGGCTCGCGAAGACCGAGCCTCGAAGACCTCGCGGCCTTCAGGACCTCCCAAGGCGTCGAGACACCCTGGCGGCGGGTCGTCCCGGACTGGCGGTGCGAGGTCTGCCGGCGCGATCGGAGCGAGGCGCTCCGACTTTCGGGAAAGGGCAAATGGACGGGACGCCTGCATCGTCACATGGTTTTCACGGCCGAGCGCGATCCCCAGGCCTTGTTCTGGCGCGTCGGGGACGAGAGCTGGATGGGGGCGTTCCGATCCTATCGGGTCGTGTACATCTGTCAGGACTGCCGCCAGGTCGTGACGGACCTGCGATCGATCGACGCCTCGTATTCGGAGAATGCGCTGAGCGTCTCCGATCTTCGTGATCTCGTGACCGATATCGCGCCCAACCGAAAACACGACGTCGACCTCCCGGCTGCGCGAGCGCGCGCAGATGAGAACTCTGAGTATCTGGGGCTGATCGACGACTACAACCGGCATCGGTCCCAGAGCATCAGCCTGACCATCGAACTGACCACCCTGACGGGGGAGTTCCGGATGGGCCAGGAGGAGGCGCTCATCGAACTGACGCCGCTCGCCTGGGCGCCCCGCTTTTCTGACGATCAACTCCGGGAACGACTCGACTGGCTGCTCCTGGAGGGGCGTCGGCTCAGGCGCGAAGACCTCGAACGTGATGCGGACCTTCTTCCAATGGAGCCCCGAGCCTGACGTTAGCGGATTGGAGGCGCGGACCGGTGCCTGAAACGCCGCCACGACAACAATAATAACATTAGATTGAATGGTAACATTGCCAGTGTTATCGTGCAGTCCAATGTTATCGAACGTGACATCTTTTGGGAGCCTGGGCCGTCTTTTCGAAGATGCGGCGGCCTACGTCACGCAGCTGTTCGACATCCGATTGACGTTCAAAGACGCCGACGTACGCCTCCTGCCGTTCTTCCTGACGGGTCGCTATCGTCTCGCCGAAACGAGCCTATTCGGACGAAAGCTGCTCATTCTCGCTACGCCCGGCCAGGACGCGGAAACGCCGGCGACGATCGCCAAACATATCCAGACCGCCCGCTCGACATCGGACGCGTTCGTGGTTGTCTTCCTGACCGACGCCCTGAGCTCGGCCAACCGCCAGCGTCTTATCCAGCAGGGCGTCAACTTCATCGTTCCCGGCAATCAGCTGTTCCTGCCCGAGCTCGGCGCCGATCTGCGCGAGTATTTCCGGTCCGAGGTCCGGCCGGCCGTGGAACAGTTGACGCCGGCCGCCCAGGTCGTGGTCCTGGCCTCGTTGCTTCGTGAGGACCTCGATGGCCAGACGCCCAAGTCCTTGGCCGAGCGGTTTCAATATTCCGCCATGAGCACCGGGCGGGTGGTCGATGAACTGCAGCGGCATGACATCCTCAACATCGATGTTCGCGGCCGGGAGCGTCGCATCGCTTTCAAGCAGGAGGGCGACGACCTCTGGCGGGCGGTGCGTGATTTGCTTCAGTCGCCCGTCCGTGCCCGTCGCCTGGTCAAGCCGTTTCCCGAAGTCCGGGCGCTGCCGCTGGCCGGGGAATCCGCTTTGTCGGATTACACCCTCCTCGGTCCTCCCGTTCATGAAGCCCGGGCGGTCTCCGCACGTCAGTGGAAGGGGCTGGTCTACCAGCACGACCTTCAGCCGGCCGACGATCGGGACCCGGAAGCCATCCGCATCGAAACCTGGTCCTACGATCCCCGTCTGCTTTGCCATCATGGTCCGGTCGTGGATCGCCTCTCCCTGTATCTCAGCCTGGAGGACCGTCACGACGAACGCCTCGATCAGGCCGTCGACACCCTCATGGAGCCCTTCGGATGGTCGTAGGCATTGATGTGTTCAAGGCGGCCTTCGTTGGATTTGAAGATCAGTACACATTGATCGGCGGGGCGGCGGCCGAAATCCATATGACCGGCGCCGGTCTGCCGTTCCGACCGACCAAGGACCTCGACCTGGTCCTCTGTCTCGAGGCCCTGAAGCCGGAGTTCGTCCGATCCTTCTGGGCCTTCATCGACGTCGGCGGCTACCAGACCCGCGAACGCAGCGACGGTGCGAGGGATTTCTTCCGGTTCACCCATCCCTCCGACAAGATCTATCCGGCGATGATCGAGCTGTTCTCGCGGTTGCCCGATGTCATCACTGTGCCGGAGGGCGCGCGCCTCACGCCCATACCGCTGGACGGGACGGTCGAGAGCCTGTCAGCCATGCTGCTCGACGACGCCTATTACGCGTTGCTCAAGGACGGAACGACGGAGATAGACGGCGTCCCTGTCATCGACGTCCAGACCCTCATTCCCTTCAAGGCGTTCGCCTACAACAACCTGGCGCGCGACCGGGCGGACGGCCAGCAGGTCGATAGCCGCAATGTCACCAAGCATCGCAACGATGTGTTCAAGCTCCTTCAGCTGTTGGGGCCGGCGGTTACCCTGGCGCTCCCGGATGGAATCGCCGCCGATCTGCGGGCCTTTGTCGAAGCGGTCGAGGCGGACAAAACCTTCGATCCGAAGGCGCTGAAACTCACGCCGCCTGACGCGGGGCAACTCGTCGCGCGGCTCAAGGCCGTCTACAACCTCTAGCGAGATCGCGACGGCGAAGCGTGCGACGGATCAACAAACAGCGCGGCGGAACAAAACAGGAAGAGTATTGGAAATCACGCTATGGTTCCCGAGTGATTCCATCATCCGTGACCTCGCCATCGCCTCAAACGGACTCCGGACCCGGCCGTCGCCTCGTCTTTATCAGCCATGCCAATCCGGAGGAGAACGATTTCGTCCGATGGCTCGGCGTTCAACTCGCCAGCGCAGGCTATGAAGTCTGGTCGGATGTCACCAAGCTGATCGGCGGGGAGCTGTTCTGGGACGACATCGAAGAGGCCATTCGCCATCACACGGCGAAATTCATCCTCGTCGTTTCCGCCGCCGCCTTGAACAAGGAGGGCGTGAAAGACGAAATCCACCTCGCCGTCACGGTGGAGCGCAGCGACAAGATCGCCAATTTCCTCCTGCCGGTCAGGGTCGACGATGTCCCCTTTTCCGACTTCAAAGCCAATATCGCCCGCAAGAACGTCATCGACTTCAAGGCCGGATGGGCTCCCGCCCTGGCGAGAGTCTTTCAGGTCCTTGAGCGTGACGGCGTGCCGAAGGGCGCAATCGCTCCGGCTGACGTCGCAGCCTGGTGCCTCCGACGGTCCGACGCCGATCAAATGCCCCGGATCGAGCCCGAGCAGCTCTATTCGAACTGGCTCCCAATTGCCGCGATGCCTCCCCAAGTGTCCCTCTTCTCGCTCGGCGTCGCCGAGACGGCGGTCTCGAGCGTCATGTCCGAGACCCGTCTCCCCTGGTTCAAATACTTCAGGCTGGTGGGGACGTTCGGCACGGAAGTGGACCTGAAGCTCGCGCTGCCGGAACAGGTCATCGAGCGTCGCTACACCTTGCCGCTGGAAGACATGTTAGCCGGGATGCCGGCGGCGATGCCCGGCGTCAAACGCGCGGACGCCCGGCGCATGGTCGTCAATCTCCTGCGGCAATCCTGGAACAACGCCATGGCGGCCAAGGGATTGTCCGCGTTCGAGATGGCCGACAACTCGGTCGCATGGTTCTTCACCAAGGACCTGATCGAAAAGGACACCGCCTATTTTGTCGATCACACCGGCAAACGCAGGCGCAAGGCCATGGTGGGCCGTAGTCAGAAACGCGGGGTTTATTGGCACCTCGGCTTCATCGCCAAGCCCGTCATGACGGACACGCCCCATTTCGTCATGAAGGCGGCCATCATCTTCTCGCACGACGGCAAGACGCCGCTCGACAGCGTGGAGAAGATGCACAAGCTCCGGCGCGGTTTTTGCCGAAACTGGTGGAACGGACAATGGCGCGACCTGATGCTGGCTTACGTGGCTTGGATCGGTGACGAGGACGGCCATCTGAAGCTGCCGATGGGCGATTTCGCAGAGGTGGTCGTGGATGCGCGGCCAGTCCTGTTTGAATCGCCGGTCTCTTGCGCCGATCCCGCCGTAAAATCCCGGGCCGTGGTCCCGGACGATGAGGACGAAACGCCTCCGGAGGCGCCGGTGGAACCGGACGAGGCCTTCGAGATCGCGGCCCTGGCGGAGTCCGCTGATGACTGATCCGATCCTGGGCCTGCAGATCCTGACGGAGCCGCTACTCCAGTTCGGACACGGCCAGATGCTGCCCGATCCAAAGGATGGTCTGTTCCTTTTCGGCCCCATGATCGACGAGGCCAAACCCGCTGAAATGAGAGTCGGCGTCATCGGCACGGACGAAGGGATAGCGCGGTACAAGAAGTGGGTATCCAAGATCACGGGATATATCCCGGCCGCCAAGGCGGAGCAGCATCACCTGGCGTTTCCGGGCTTCGAAGCAGCCTTCAAGACCAAATGGCCCGCCAACCCCGTCGCGACTATCTCGATTTCAGCGGCGGCCTTGTCTAGCACAATCCGGATCCCGGACGGCCACGAGCGCGTGTACAAGACCGTCGATCTCTTCGACCAGGCATTCGCAAGTTCCTCCGCGAGGAGGACAGCGTTCCGGCGGTCTGGTTTGTCGTGATACCGGACGACGTACACCGTTTCTGTCGGCCGAAGTCGATCGTTCCCTTGCCCGAACGGACCCGAACCAGCCAACGGTTCTCCGCCCGTACGGCGCGGAACTTCGTAAAGGCGCCGTCGATGTTCGCAGAGGACAACGCCGCCGCCGAGCCCTACCGGTACGAGGTCGATTTCCACAACCAGCTCAAGGCGCGGCTGCTCGATCAGAAGGTGGTTCTTCAGATCGTCCGGGAATCAACGATCGATCCGGAGGGCGTCAATGCGCTCGGCGGCAAGCCGCGGATGCTCCAGGATCCCGCCAACATCGCCTGGAACCTGTCGACGACCGCCTTCTTCAAGGCCGGGGGGCGCCCCTGGGCGTTAGCGGGTGTCAGAGAGGACGTCTGCTACATCGGTCTCGTCTTCAAGAAGACCGATACCGCCGGATCGCCAGGGAACGCCTGCTGCGGCGCCCAGATGTTTCTCGGATCCGGAGACGGCGTCGTGTTCAAGGGCGCCGTGGGGCCCTGGTATTCCCTGACGACGTCCGAGTTTCACCTCGATGAGGCGAAGGCGAAGGAGATCGCCGGCCTGGTGGTCGAGGCCTACATCGCCAAGCACGGCCGCCCACCCAAGGAGCTCTTCATTCACGCCAAGCAGCATTTCAACGAGGCTGAATGGCGGGGCTTTTCCAGCGCCGTGGGACCTGACACACGGCTCGTCGGCGTACGGATTCAGACGACGCGCGAGATCAAACTCTTCCGTCAGGGACGGAGCCCTGTCCTGCGCGGAACGGCTCTGACGGTCAGCCCGCGCAAGGGCTATTTGTGGACCATCGGCTTCGTGCCCGATCTCCAGACCTATCCCGGGCGCGAAGCGCCCAACCCGCTGTCCATCGAAGTGACCAAGGGCGACGCGGATCTGACCCAGGTCATGCAAGACGTCCTCGGTCTCACCAAGTTGAACTTCAATGCCTGCATCTACGGAGATGGTACGCCGGTGACCTTGAGGTTTGCAGACGACGTCGGCGAAATCCTGACCGCCGCGCCAATCGCCAACCTGCCGCCTTTGCCCTTCAAGCACTACATCTGAACGCTGCGCACAGCCGCAGCTCTGGCCTCGCACGTGGGGTGGGAGCAAGCCCTTGACGGAAACACCCACTTCGTGGAAGTTAAAACTTCCAGAGAGTGAGAGTTTACATGGGGCGCCCTTCGAGATCGACACAGGACTTACTGACCTCGCGCGAAGTGGCGTTGGCGGTGGATATTACGCCGCGCAATTTCGCGCTGCTCCACGATCAGGGACTCGCGCCAAGAGCGCGGGACAGCGTTTCGGGCAAGGCGGGCGCGCGGGTCTACGACGGCGTCGGGCTGGCGCACGCCGCGCTGATCGGAGCGCTCCACCTCAGCGGTCTCGAGCTCCTGGTCGCCGGCCGGTTGGCCGCCGCCTTCGCGGACCAGTTCGACTTGAGCTACGGCAAGCTCCCCTCAAACCTTGGGGCCTATATCCACGCGCCGCTCAATCCGCAGTCGGGCTACAGGCCGTGGGACGACGAGCCGGGCGAAGCACCGATCGATACGGATCAGGACTACTGGCTCCATGAAAGGCTCCGGAACCGGTCGGGCCTGTATCAGCCTGCGACGGCGCTGACCGGCGATTTCATCATCGACATCGCAGACCACAGTTTCGTCACCACGGAGAACAAGGGGCGGGAAACGATCAAGGTGTTCTCGCCCGTCTCCGGCGGACTGCCCGCGAGCCCCGACTTCCGCATCGTCGGCCGGGGCTCGACCGCGCAGATCGTCGCGGTTCATGAGGAACTCGACAGTCTCGACGTCTTCAGCGATGCGCGGGCCGCCGACCAGTTGCGCCGCCTCGAACGAGACTATCTCGATGGCCGCGACAATGCGGTGACGCGCCTGCGCATCAATCTCTCCCTGGCGATCCGCAACGCGTTCGATCGCCTCCAGGATCAGCGGGCCAGCATTACCATGGGTTGATCGCGCCCCGACGCCCAGCTGTCTTTCCCAGCGCCAGGCATCTCACGTCATGGCATCACTGATTCTTGGTCGCCAGCTTCACCCAAACGCCTGCGGGCCTCTTGCAAGGCGTGGCCCATGACTTGCCACCGCGCCATGGGGCCGCGCAGGTGAATGCCGTCCTTGCCGAGGTCGAGCATGACCCCGATCGAGAGCTGCATCTCCCTTCGCCCCGTGGAGGTTTCGAACGTGAGCATCGTTTCCGCATGCGAGCTGCTTGGGGTCGTGTCCTCGAACCGTAGGATGCGGAAATCCGTCAGCTTAAGCCCGCGCGCGTCGCGACGGGCTTCGTAGGCGAGCTTTCCGGCGCTCTTGCCGACGAGGTTGATTGATCGGCTCGACATCAGCATGAAGTTGCCGCTGGCCCAGCCGACCAGATAGTCGTGAAGCGCTTCTTCGGGCGAGCCGGGTTCCAGAACATGGGGCAGGCCAGGGAGGTCTCGGGCCGTCCAGGCGTCGAGTGCTTTTTTCTCCGCGTCTCGACGCGCTGCGCTGGTTACGGCCTCGTCGATAATGTCGCCAAAAGACTGTGAGGCCTTCTGTCGTTGGACCGCGATCCGTCCGGGCTCCTCGGCCTTCTCCTGCGCCCAATCGACCAAGGCCTGAAAAAGGTGCCAGGCCTTGGCGCAGGCGATCCGGTTCCCGTAGCCGCTATCACGACCATGCAGGATGCCGTGGCGGTAGGGGATTGAGATCGGGTCCCCCGTCGTTTTGCTGCGTGGCGCCCTGATGAGACCGATCAGGGCGGGCAAGCCGGTCGGGTGACCGACGATGGAATCAAAGGCCGTGAGATCGGCGTGCTCGGAGAAGACGCTGAAGCCGCCGACGTCATAGGCCAGTCCGTCCGAGGCCATGAGCAGGAGTGGTGTGGCGGCGAGATAGCGGCCCTCAAGGAACAGCGCCTTGGCCTCTTCAAGCTGGGGCTTGCGCTCGTACACCTTGTGGAAGCGATGGGAGCGCATGATCAGGAATCTCAGCGTCGGCTCATCGAAGATTTCGGCCAGCAACTGCTCCGCATCGTCCGTCCTGCCTGCGGTCTTGAGCGCGATCGCGGATTCCATCGCCTCGGTAGGCATGCTTCCGCAGGTGACCCAACCCAGGCCCGAGAAGGCAGTGTTGAAACGGTCGGGCAAAGTCAGGACGCCGGCCTTGTCGACGACCTCCGCGAGGGCTTTGGCGGCATCTGCCAAAGGGCCAACCGACGGCAGGATTCCGAGGCTCGCGATGAGACGCGCCGCCTCAGCCGCCTGCATCATCTCGGCTGCTGTCGGGTTGTCTGAGATTTTCTTGCCCATGACGGATCGTAGCAGCCGATTCGTTTCGGCAACCGTTTTGTCGGAACGTCGCGGGGCCGTCAGCCGCCTTGGGGCCCGGCCTCGGCGTCGGCCTTGCCGAGATCAGTAAGCGTCGTTCGCAGCGCCGAAAGGATGTCGTTCGCGTCTCGCACCTTCACCAGCGCTGCAAAATAGCGCGTCGTGCGCGCCATGGCGTCGATCGCGAAGAAAAGCGCCTTGGGAATCTCGGTTTCAAACGGTCCCAGTATCGGCCGGACGCCCTTGTCTCCCGTCCGAAGCTTCAGGGCGTCCAGACTATTTTGCGAGAGATGCCCGTAGAAGCCGCTCGCGAGACGATACTGGAGGTAGCCGGGGTCTCCGGGCAGGCTCGCCGCCAACGCCTTCATGGAGATCGGCCGGCGTTTGCCCAGCAGCGCGGCATGAGCCGCTTCTCTTTGCACCGACGCGGAATGGAGCTCGGCGTTTCCTGGGTAGGCCGCCCGGAGGAGCTGTTCCCGATCGACCGCGTGCTTGTGGTGATCGATGTCCAGCTCCTCGAGCGCCTTCTCCGGATTGGTCGCCAGAAGACTGAGCCAGAACCCGGCTTCGTGGATGGGGCGCACCGCTCCCACGGCCTCTATCGTCATGGCGCGCTCGGCAAGCATGATGCTCGCTGTGTAGGCGTTCAGCGCACGGCCGTAGACGCGGACGGCGGTCGGCGCCGCCGCATTTGCAGGCCCGCCGTCGCCGGCGTCCTGATGATCCTGGAATAGGCTCACGGCATACCGGTTCAGCTCGCGCGCGAGCTCGAACCAGTCACGGTAGTTGTCGATGTAGATATGTCGCCAAGTTTCGACCTGTGGCGACAGCAGGCCTTCATCGGCCAGCGCCTCGCGAGGGTCTGCCTCTTCCTGCTCGACCATGGTTCCGGTCCGTTCGTTCCAGCTTCGCGAACCTAACCCAAGGCATAGGCGATCCGCATGAGAGAGCGCGATGTCCGATGGCGGCCGTCAGGCAGATGACCCCGACAACCCCAATGGCGAGGACGGACGACGAGCGTCTCCCCGTTTGCTAGGGGATGGTGAAGGATGGAGTTGCGCCAGACCATGCCGTTTGGCTCGTCCTCTCAGTTGGCGGCGGCCTATGCGAGAAATGGGATGGGCACCTTGTCCAACGGTTGACCGAAAATGAGTGTTCTGACGCCTTCAGCACGCGAGCTAGAGTCTTGGACTCCATCGCGCGACTAGGTCGTCTTCCTCTTCGTCCTCTTCATCTGTCGGACCGTCGGCCACCAGGAGCATGGTCACCGCGTACCCGTTCGCCTGCCGCAGAACCTGTTCAAGAACACGTGGCGCCGGACGACCCCAATCATGCTGAAGCCAGATCGTCCCATCCATCTCGATCCAGTCAGATGGCGCTGAAACGCCAGTGTTCGGCTTAACCTTGGTGGCGCAATCTGACGGCAGGCGACTTTTCCATTCAACGGCCAGCCGCGGGAAGTTCACGTGTGAACGGGCGTAACGGACCACTCCACCGTAGGAAAAGACGATGGCGCACGGTGTCGAGGTCAGCTCGACGAACCGGTTCGCAGCCGCTTCCAGGCTGACATCATAGGATCTCGCCAGCTTTCTGACATGACCGACGTCCGGAAGACCAAGTTGGTCCGCGTCGCGTTCGAACCAGGGCTTCGGCATGAGGATGCCCGCGGCGAAACGGTTGGCTTCGGCTTCGCGCCGTTGCGCGGGTGTCGCGAATCCACGCTCGCTGAGGTGCGCCTGCGTGCACTTCTGATTCCCAACGTGGGTGGGGATCAGAAAGTGACCGAGCTCATGGCCGATGGTGAACCGTCGACGGCCGCCTGGCACGCCCGGCCTGCACAGAATGATGCCCTGGCTCTTGTCCGGGTCGGTCAGCAAGGCTCCTTCGAAAGAGGTCGTGTCCAAATCCCTGATCTCGAGGATGTTCACGGCCGCCGCGAGCGCCTCGATCGGAACGGGCGGCGTCCAGTCAGGGTGATGCCTCAGGATGGTCTGGATCAGCCGCTCGGGAGAGCTGCAGTCCGCCAAATCCATGAGGAGCTCGCTCACGGCTTCTTCAGGGCCTCAGCCATGGCGCGAACGGCCGCCCAGGCCTTATCGTCCAGCTTACCGTCAAACTCTCGATAGAACTGAAGGGCAGGTGCCTTGTCCGCAGGTTCGCTCTCATCAGACAGGAACGCCACAGTCACCTTGTAATAGTCCGCCAGCCCCCTGAGCAGGTCCAGGCTCGGGTTGGTGCTGTCGCCGCGTTCAAGCTGCCAGATGTGAGCCTTGGACACGCCGACGCCGTCAGCGACCTGCTGGAGTGATTGCCCGCGTCTGACCCGCAGGTCCTTGAGCTTGGTGGCCAAAGACATTCGGTCCCTCGGAAACGCCGTACAGATAAATCATACGCGCCGGAAGACGGTGTTGACAAGCGTATCGTCGTAAACTATATCATACGATGCGTTCATCGAGAGCGAGAAAGGAGGTGAAGGAAATGGGCAAGAACCAACATGTCGTCCCCCACGCCAATGGCTGGGCCGTTCGTGGTGCGGGCAATGCGCGCGCAACCACGGTGCATCAGACACAGGCTGAAGCGATCTCTCAGGCACGAGGAATCGCTCAAAACCAGCAGAGCGAACTGCTGATCCACGGTCGCAACGGTCAGATCCGCGAGCGTGACAGCTTCGGAAACGACCCCTACCCGCCGAAAGGCTGAACCTCGAAAGGCCGCGTCATCCATGACGCGGCCTTTCGTTCATCAGGAGTACTCCCAATGCGCTTCGAAGGCGCCATCGTTCGCGAACAAGGCATCGTCTTCGCCATCGTCGTGGTGAAGCGGCACATCCTCGACAACAACGCGGAGGCCACCCGGGTGGCGCACAGCTTCCAGCCCGCCTTTCCCGGTCTGCCCGTGGTGCTGATGGCGCAGAACCACCGGGGCGCGGCGACCTATTTCGGCCGGCCCGACATCGCGCGTTTCCTGTCCCGCGTCCCCGTCAGCGCCATTCCCTGGCGCGAATACACTCTGAACTGAGGTCCCCATGATGAAGCTCCGTAGAATCCGCCCGCCACGGCCGCCCAAGCCCGTCGATCGTGTGCAGAACATGCGAACGATCCGGCCCTTGGGGAAAACCAAATGGGTCCGCGCCCATTGGCGCTGGGACTACGATCGTCACGCCTGGGAGTGGGTGCTCGGACATTGGTCGAAGTAGGGGCGCGGGCCCAGCATCCGACGCGCCGCCGCAGGGGTCGAATACCGCCCCGCCAATGGAGAAGCCGAAATGGACGGCCATAACTTCGAGAGGCTCAGGGCTCACATCCTGCCTCTGTCGCTATCGCAGGACTTCGACGTTGCGAGGCGAGAGTGGGGGCTTGTCGCGGTGGAGATCAGCGACGAGTGGGACCACTGTCCGTGCGGCCAGGACATCAAGGAACATTGCTACATCCGCAATCGGATGACCGACCGCGAGACCTATGTCGGCAATGTCTGCATTAACCGCTTCATCCAGATCGACACCGGCAACCTGTTCGACGGGTTGAAGCGGATCGCGAAAGATCCCACGGCGAATGCGAACAGCGATCTGATCGAACATGCGATGCGCATGGGATATCTCTACGGCGAGAAGGAATACACCTTCCTCAAAAAGACAGTACGCAAGCGTATCCTGTCGGAGAAGCAACTGGCCTGGAAGGTCAAGATCAACCGACGCATCATCGCTCAAACCGTCGTTGTGAAGCGTACAGTCCGATAACTCCCTGTGCGTAATTCCGGTCTTTCGGGCTTAAAGAAACGGCGCACCCCAAGGAGGGTCCCGCACGGCAAATCCTTCAGTCGTGTCGCGTGTTTAGGGGCGTATTGCGATAAGCCCGGTGACCCGCTCCACCTTGCCCAGCCAGTTCGCCGCCTCTGCCCGCCTGTACTCCACCAGTTCCCGGATCGAGGCATAATCGTTCGGAAGGTTGCGGGCGAAGATCGGCTCATGATGGGCGATCCGGTTCCGGAACTTCCGAATCCTCTCAAGGTCGAGGAATATCTGCGCGCGCGCTTGCGCCACGGTCAGACCCGCAGGGATTCCAGGAAGGACGGTGCGCAGATGCGCGTCCCAGATCCGGCTGTCCTGCCCCTGAGTGAACACCTTTTCCCAGAACGCGAAATTGAGCTCTGAGACGACCTTGCCCACGGTTGGCTGACGCCCGGCGACCGTCCGAAGATTGCGCTGGGGATCGTAGTCTGTCTGCCGCCTAGGAACGGGGAGGCTCCTGATGAAACCGTTCACCCAAGGCCAGTTGGCGCCATGTACCGCCTCGATGGCGTCCCCCGCCGCGTTGCGGATGGCCACCTCGCACAGGTGAAGCGGCACCATAAAGGCTGCGGAGACTTCCATATTCCAAGCGTAAAGTTCCAACGCCTGGTCGACATGCCCCTGCTTGGCCTGCAGATAGGTCGCAAAACGGGGTGCCGATATGACGTCCGGCAGATCAGTTATTTCCTGCGGCGTGAAAGGCATTACGCTAACGTAGGCGGCAATGATCGGGGTTGTCGACGGAGTGACGGACTTTCACTTTCGAGTTGACACTTTCGCTCTAAAACCCCATCTGTTCGCCACTGGCTTTGAGACACGCGGGCGAAAGCCTCCCCTCATCGTCGATGGAATACGGAAAGCCCGCCAGAGATGGCGGGCTTTTTGTTGATCGACGTGGCTTGGCGTGTGGTTCCGGTGAGGGCACCCAGAAAAGCTGGTCGGGTGGAGGTCGTCCACGCCATCACGTCACAGGCCAATGGCTCAGGATCACCCCTTGTCGAGCCTGGCAAGGGCGGCCAGAACGGGCCGCAAGCAAAGGTTGCGGCATCTCAGCGTGTCGCGTCCAGGGGAGTGGCGTCTTGCACATCGAACGACTCGAAATTTCCGGCTTCCGATGCTTCGGACCAAACCCTATCCCGATCCTTCTCGATCAAGGCTTGACCGCCTTCGTCGGTGTAAATGGTGCGGGAAAGACCGCTGTTATGCTTGCGCTTCAGCGGCTCTTCGGCGTTACGCCGGACCAGCGGCGGCTTCGGCGACAAGACTTCCATATCCCGGCTATGGAAGTGAGTCCGCCCAACGAGCGCCGGTTCACCATAGAGGCGGTTTTGGCCTTTCCGGAGCTCGACGATCCGCTCGCGGACGCGTCCGTCGTTCCTGAGTTCTTCTCTCAGATGGCGACGGATGACGGCGGAAGGATGAAATGCCGCTTGCGGATGGAGGCGGTCTGGACGGATGACGGCTCCATCGATGGGGCGATCGAACACACCTATCGCGCCGTTCGGACGATGGGCGCCTTTACGGACGCTGAGTGTTCGGACCTGAAACCCAAAGATAGAGCCAGAATCCAGCTCATTTATGTACCGGCCTCGCGGGACGGGATCTCGCAGGTGACGGCCTTTTTGCGTGGACGGTTGTGGCGGGCGATCAACTGGTCGGAAGGCACGCGGACCACGTTCGCTTCGGCGGGCTCCGCCCTGAATAACGCGTTCTCCGGCGAGCCGGCCGTAGACGCCGTGGTCGCAGCAGTCACCAAACGGTGGCAGCAGGTCCACACCGCAGGCACGGACACCACGCCAGTGTTTCGGCCTATCGATCTCCGGTTCGAACAATTCATCCGCAAGGCTGAGGTTTTGTTCCGCCCCGACGAGGCAGGGCGCGAACGTGGTCTCGATGAGTTGAGCGACGGCCAGCGATCTCTGTTCCACCTTGCCATGACCGCGGCGACGCTCGACGTAGAGTCGAACCTGGCGACGGATCCCCGCCCTGATGGATTTCAGCCCGGCGGCATCAGCGTTCCCGCCTTGACCCTGATCGCCGTCGAAGAGCCAGAAAACAACCTCGCGCCGTTCTATCTCTCCCGTATCGTCCGACAGATCCAGGAACTGACCGCAGGGTCACGGGCTCAAGCCATGCTCTCGAGCCATTCGCCAAGCATTCTGGCGCGGGTGAAGCCCGAGCAAGTCCGTCATTTCCGCCTCGACTCCAAGACCCGCGCCTGCCGCGTGAGGGGGATCCGATTGCCTCCGATCGCGGACGAGGCTTCGAAGTTCGTTCGCGAGGCGGTGCGTACCTACCCCGAGCTCTATTTTGCCCGTTTCGTGATCCTCGGCGAAGGCGCCTCCGAAGAGGTGGTGCTCCCGCGCCTCGCCGAGGCCCTTGGCCTGGACATCGATCGGTCTTTCGTGGCGGTGGTTCCCCTTGGGGGCCGCCACGTCAATCACCTGTGGCGGCTGCTTGTCGACCTGGACATTCCGCACGCGACTCTTCTGGATCTGGATTACGGTCGTGCGGGCGGGGGCTGGGGGCGCATCAAGACCGCCTGCGCGCAGCTGATGGACAACGGCGTTCGGCCTGACCAACTTTTCCAAAGCCCGAGCCCGGCGGGCTCTTCGGCCGATCTGGCGGCCTTCGACACCTTCGCCGCCGCCAACTGGACAGACATTCAGACGTGGGCGCGATCTCTTCGAAGGTTCAACGTCTTCTTCTGTGAGCCGCTGGATTTGGATTATTCGATGCTGATGGCATTGCAGGCCGCCTATTCGGCGCCAGAGCCCGGGCGTTCCGGACCGTCCCCGGCCGGGGAGCCGCGAGACGCCGTGTTGGGCGACGGCGGCATTCACGCCCTCTACGACTCTAGCCAGGACGGCCTGTTGCGCTGGTATCGTTATCTCTTTCTGGGGCGAGGCAAGCCAAGCACGCATGTGCGGGTTCTGAGCGGTCTCGACAGTCCGGCCCTCGCTTCGGCGGCTCCCGAGGAACTGAAGGCCTTGCTCGGCGCCGTCGCGGTCCAGCTCGATCCCCCACCGCCGGCTGCGCCCGGGACTCTGACCGTATCGCTAACATCATGACGTTACGGTTCACCGCGCCAGACGACTGGAGGCCGCGCGGAATCGATGCCCTCGAACCCGCCGCGTGGACCGCGCTCCGCCACCCGGGATCGACCTCGGTGGTTGCAGGCCCTGGCGCGGGCAAGACAGAGTTCCTCGCTCAGAAGGCGACCTATCTGCTGGAAACAGGCCTGTGCCGCCCGCCTTTCCAGATCCTGGCCATTTCCTTCAAGGGCGATGCCGCCGGCAATCTGGCGGACCGCGTCAAACAGCGATGCCCTGCGGAGTTTTCGGATCGGTTCACGTCGATCACGTTCGACGCCTTCACCAAGAACCTGGTCGACAGATTTCACACCGCAATTCCCGCAGAATGGCGCCCGACGAAGCCCTATGAGATTGCCTTCTGGGATTACAAATCGACCAACTATTGGCTCACTCGAGCACGGCTTGCGGCGCCGGAGTCATGGAAGGCCGAAATCGAGGAGATCGGTCCTTCGAGTTTCGAGGGTCGCACTGTGGGGGCCAGACGCATGCTCGTTCCCCACCCGGAACCGCGATCCGGGGCTGAGTTTGCGACGACACGGTGGTGGTCAGAGCAACGGGGTGCGGGAGATCCATCCAACCTGACTTTCGTCACGTTGAACCGCATGGCCGAGTTGCTTCTGAGATCAAATCCTCAGATCGCGAACGCACTCCGCGCGACCTATCCCTTCATCTTCGTCGACGAGTTTCAGGACACCACCTTCGCTCAGTATGACTTCCTCTATTCGGTCTTCAGGGGCAGCAGCGCCGTCATCACGGGTGTCGGAGACGACAAACAAAGGATCATGGGCTGGGCCGGCGCGAGACCAGACGCCTTCGCCCGATTGGAAGCAGACTTCCACGCTCTACGGGTGCCCCTGCTCTTCAACTTTCGTTCTTCACCGGATCTCGTCGCCATCCAGCATGTCGTCGCACGCGCCCTCGACCCATCGTCGCCACAGGTCTTGGCCAAGACAGGCAAACTTATCGATGGCGACGTGGCCCAGATTTGGAACAGCCCGACATGCGCTCAAGAAACGCGCCATCTCGCGACGTGGTTGGCTAGCGACATGACGCGGAGAGGACGTCGCCCACGCGACTATGCGATCCTCGTCAAGCAGAAGGCGGAGGCGGTGGACACCGAACTCCGCGCGCCGATGGCCGCGAGCGGCTTGCGTATTCGCAACGAAAGCGCGCTGGTCGGCAAAGTCCCGCTTCAGGACCTGCTGTCAGACAGCCTCTGCCGGCTCGTCGTCGCTGCGCTGAGGCTCGGATCGGTCCAGCGTTCGCCTGCGGCCTGGCAGTATCTATCCGCCGCTGTCTCGGCGCTGAGAGCGATCCCGCCCGGCGACGATGCTGCGGACGCCCGGGCTGAAGCCGCTCTGTCCCGTTTTCTGGCCGGGCTTAGGAAAGACATGACTGAAACCGCGCCTTCGGCGGAGGCGGCGGTTAACATCGCAGAGGCCGTGTTGACCTTCCTCGACCCCGCGGCCGTTCAAAGAACCTATGTTGAATATGGAGCAGGCAATCTTCTTGAGATCGTCGTTGAAGGGCTCCTGCAGCACCTGATGGCATCGGCTACCGGGGTATCGACCTGGTCCGAGTGCTTGGATGCCTTCGAAGGTCTCGATCAGATACCTCTGATGACCGTGCACAAGAGCAAGGGGCTTGAGTACGACACGATCGTCTTCATGGGGCTCGACGACCAAGCTTGGTGGGCGCACAAACCCGGCGACAAAGAGGGCCTCGCCGCGTTTTTCGTCGCTCTCTCCCGAGCGAAGCAGCGGGCCATCTTTGCGTTCTGCCAACAACGTGGCCAACGATCAAAGGTAGCCGAACTCTACGCGCTCCTAGGGCAGGCTGGCGTTCCGGAAATTGCCATCTAGACCCGACGCGCAGACGCCTAAACGACCGTTTGCGTCAGTTGCTCATAGCGTCCGAACCTCGGAGTCTGTGAGCATGCTGCGGTCTGGCGGTATTGTCAGACTGATTGCGGCCAAGTCTGTCGAAGCCGTTCGACCATGCCCGCGCGTCGGTCGGGCTCCAGGCGGTCGAGGTTCAACTGCTTCCAACGCACGGCGGGGAGGTCGGCGGCGTCGGGCAGGCCGATGAGGTCCCAGTCAGGCGCGCCGGCCTTGAACCCGATCAGGAATGCGCGGTGGGCCTCGGGCATGTCATCGACGACGGCAGTGATCAGGGCGGTGCGCGCCGCGATGAGGTCCTCAAGGTCCACCGGGTCTTCGGTCATCCCATAGAAGCCGCGTTCGAACTCCTGGGCCAGATCCTTGGGATTGGCGCGGAGCACCTCGGCCATGGGCCGGTGGTGGCTGGTCAGATAGATCACGAACGCCTGTCGCAGTGCCGGCGTGATCCCCTCGTTGGCCAGAAGGTCGCGGACATCGAACAGGTCGCGGGGATGCTGGCGATCCAGCGCCGCCATGATCTTGCCGGCGTAGAGATCCGCGTGGGAAACCATCCGGGCCTCCGCATAGCCGAAGCGCTCTTCCACTGCCGCTGAAACCGGACGGACCTCGGGCTCGAACACCACGCCGCGCAGGACCGGCGTCACCTCCACCTTGATCACCGCGCCGTCCGCGCGGACGAGCAGCTTGTCGATCACGGGCTGGGCTCCACCCTTGCCGCGCACGACGACAGACCCCGGCAGGGCGTGTTCGATGGCGTCGGCGATTCGCCTCAAGGCCGCGTCGATTGCGGCGAGCGATGTGTCCCGATCCTCGACCGGCAGATAGGTCAGGTCGATATCCACCGACAGCCGTGGGAGATCGCGGACGAAAAGATTGATCGCCGTGCCGCCCTTCAGGGCGAAGCAGGGTTCCTGGAACACGAGGGGGAGGGTTCGGACGAGGAGGCGGACCTGCCGGGCGTAGACGTCACTGACCGGCATCGAGCGACCTCGGCACGGTGATCTTGTAGGTCGGGTCCAGTCTGCCGCTCTTGGCGAGCACGCGGTTGCCGCTGCCCAGATCGATGGTGTTACGGTCCAGGGCTTTAAGCCACGCATGACCGTGCCGATCGGCGAAATAGAAGAAAAGGCGTTTGACCTTCACGCTCACGCAATCCTCGAGCAGACGCTGGAGACGTCGTGGGCTGAGGGTGGCCAGGGCGCCCATCAACTGGTCCGCCTGGTCGAAACTCTCATGATCGGGGAGTTCGTCCAGAAGTTCGAGGATGGCGCGCTCGGGCGTCGACTGGCGCAAGGGCCATTGCCAGTGGCCCAGGGGGGTGTCCACCACTGCGGCGCGGGCCCAGTCCGCCAGGAGGCCGGTCTCGCTGGAGTCCTCGCCGAGCCGGGCGACCTCGAAGTATCGGGCGCTGCGGAACAGCTTCTGCGACGGATGATATTTGAACTCTACGTCCAGCGGCAGGTCGGCGAGCCAGGTCGGCGGGGTCTCGTCGCCATAGAGATGAACTTCCTTGCGGGCGGCAGGAAGGTAGTGGGCATAGCCCTGCAACTCGAGCGCGGTGCGGCCTCCGATCACAATGGAATAGTCGAGGAGGGCCTGGAGCGAGAGAACGGCTGTCGGCCAGTCGAGGGTTCCGCGCGGACGGCGGTAGACCCGGCGCGCAGTCCGTTCCAGTCGCCCCGAAGCGACGTATTTGGCACGGAGAGAATTGGGATAGCCGTTCTCGTTCATCCAGCCGGAATCGACCAGAAGGCCTTCCGGGAGGATACGTTCGAGCTTGTTTAGCTTTCCTAGCATTTGAACACTTATAGTGTCCTAATATGAAGATTGTCAAACATATTGGTTTGCCATTCGGCATATTGGAACACCATCAGTGTCTTAGTGCGCTCAAAGTCAAACTCTGGTGCGGGATTGATACCGGCGCGTCGCCCCGAGCTTAGGTCTTGGGACTGAAACGCTCACCAATCCGCTCTGCAGGCGCTCGAACCGGATCGTCGCTCAGATGCCAGCGCAGTCGGCCGACAAATAGCCAACACGTGCCAAGCGACGTGGCCTTCGGTTCGGCAGGAGCCTTGGAAAAAGAACGCCACGGAAACTGCTAGGGTTTGATCACTCACACCATTCTCCGGGTCTAAGCTCGCGTAACCATGTCGGCCGCATCGCGTCGGAACGGAGATAGGGTCTGTAAATCCTGCAGATTCACGGGGATGGCTCAGCGCGCTGAATCTCCTCGGCCACCGATCTTGTTGTGGCAAACGATGAGGTGGCAGCGGTGTGATCCTGCGACCAGAGGCCATCTGCTCGTCTTACCGGGGGAGAGGGAAGTCAAGCCACGCCGCCGAAACTCCTTTTCGGCGGGGACACCAGATCCCCGATCGACACGGCGATCATCAATGCGAGACCTGGGTAAAGGAGCCAGGCCGTCGGCCAGCCAAAGCTCGCCATCAGCAAGGCGGCCGCCAATACCAGCAGAGGTCCGACCATGCCGAGGATCATTCTTGACCATCGCCGATGACGCATCCCGCCGGCTACGTTGGCCGTCAACGCGATGACCGCGAACAGAGGGAGCAGGTAGCGGATGAAGACCCCTTCATACTGACTCAAGAACCCTAGACCCAAAGCCGCGGCCAAGCTGCCGAGTGCCGGAAAGCACGCCGCGCAGCCCATAGCCGCAACAATCGCGCCGACTACGCCCGCTTTGTCAGCCGCGCGGGTGATGGGTTCTTGGTCCGGCATGCTTTTCCTCGGTGAGCTGGAATATGGCGATCTGAGCCCAGCAAGTGTTGAGCGCGCTGGTGTCGATCCTCTCGGACAACCGAGTAGGGTCTGTAGTCCCTACAGATACAAGAGCGTTCTCGTCTTTGCAAAATCCGCCGAGTCGATTGCGTGACGTGGCGAGGCGAGGCTCGCCGTCATGGAACAGCGCCAGAGATCAGCCGCCAGAACCCTGGATGAGGCGGGATACAAAGGTCCGAACCTGAAAGCTGCGGGCGGGCAGGGGCCTAGTTACGGCGCCGGCCGGGTTGCGGCCTCGGAATCAAACAGGGCCTCCAGGATCGGGCAATCCGGCGTGGCCCCGTCGGCGCAGCGAGCGACCATATCGACCAGCACCTTTTCCATCTTCCTCAGGGCAGCCAGCTTTGAACGGACATCGCCCAGATGGGCGGCGGCGACCACGCGTGCCTCCGCGCACGGAAGATCGCGCTGCTCGGCCAGTTCAAGCAAATCCCTTATTTCATTCAGCGTGAACCCAAGCTCCCGCGCCCGGCGCACGAAATTCAGCCGGAGCAGATGGCCGCGGCCATAGAGGCGATGCCCACCCTCGCTGCGAGCAGGCGCGGGCATCAGGCCGATCTTCTCGTAATAGCGCACGGTTTCGATGTTGACCCCGGTCCGCCGGGACAACTCGCCGATAGGAAGCTGTGGGGCCGTATCCCGCAGGGCCGATTTGTCCATGAAGCGTTTTACCCCTTGTATCTGTAGTGACTACAGACCCTACCTTGTGTGTATCGACCCGTGAAGGCGTGAGGAGTGTCAATGGCAGACGGCAAGCAAGAACTCGGCGGACATCCGGCGCTTACCGACAAACCCAACGCTCGCGGGTGGCTTGCTGTCGGAGGACTTGCCGCCGCGATCGGCGCGACCTCCTGCTGCGTATTGCCCTTGGCCTTGTTCGCGCTCGGGATCAGCGGGGCGTGGATCGGCAATGTCACGGCGCTGGCCCCCTACCATCTTTATTTCGTGGCCGCCGCCGTGGTCTTGGTGAGCCTCGGCTTCTACCGGGTCTACCGTCAGCCGCAGGCCTCCTGCGACGAAGACGTGAACTGCACCCGGCCAGCCTCGACCCGCCTCGTCAAGATCGCGCTCTGGACGGCGACCCTGCTTGTCGCCCTCGCTCTTGCATTCCCCTATGTCGCGCCGCTGCTGATCGGCGCCTGATTATTTCCCGGAGACTTCGATCATGAGCCTTTCAATCCGCACCGCCCTCGTTTTCGCGGCGGCTCTCATGACCGCCGATGCCGCCCAAGCCGCCGAACGCACGGTGAGGCTCGACGTCAGCAATGTGTCCTGCGTGACGTGCGCGCCCATCGTCCGTCGCACCATCTCGCGCCTGCCCGGCGTTGAAGCGGTGACCGTCACCGTGACCTCGGGCGGGACTGGACAGGCCGTGGCGGTGGTGACCTACGATGACGCTCGGGTGACGCCGGCCGCCTTGGCGCTCGCGTCGACCAGGGCCGGCTATCCTGCCCGTGTTCAGGCGCGCCGATAGAGGCTGCCGGCGTCCGGTTGTGACGCCTCGAGGCCGATATTCGACCAACTTTCGCGCGGCCAGTCTCCGCGTCAGCAGACGCTCGTGATGACATCCAGCTCTCGCCGCTATCCGACGCAAGCCGGGCAACGTCGGGTTTGACGTCGCCTTGTTCGCGGCAGAGTCTATTTAGAAGGATCCGGACCGTATGAGTGATTGTTGCACGCCCTCACGGGATATCGCCAAGACTTACGATCTCGTCGTGGTCGGGGCGGGGTCGGCCGGGTTCTCGGCCGCCATCACGGCGGCGGAACAGGGCGCTCGGGTCGCGCTCGTCGGAGACGGAACGATAGGCGGCACTTGCGTCAACGTCGGTTGCGTGCCGTCCAAGGCTCTGATCCGCGCCGTCGAACCCCTGCACCAGGCCCGGGCCGCGAGCCGCTTCGACGGCGTCCGGGCGTCGGCTGCCATCGCTGACTGGTCGGGGACGGTTCGCCAGAAGGACAGACTGGTCGACGACCTTCGCCAGGCAAAGTACGAGGACGTGCTGCAGGGTTATGACGCCATCACCTACCACGAAGGCGCGGCGAGACTCGTCGAGGGCGGCGTGGAGGTCGGCGGCGTCCGGCTGACTGCGGACAAGGTGATCATCGCGACCGGTTCACGTCCGGGGGTTCCAGCGATCCCCGGCATCGAATCCGTGCCTTATCTGACCAGCACGACCGCGCTCGAACTGGAGGCCCTGCCCCGATCGATGCTGGTGATCGGCGGCGGCTATATCGGGGTGGAACTGGCCCAGATGTTCAGCCGGGCGGGCGTCCACGTCACCATCGCCTGCCGCTCCCGGCTACTGCCTGAGGGGGAACCCGAAATCAGCCAGGCGCTGCAACGCTATCTCATGGACGAGGGCGTCACAGTCGTGGCGGGGGCAGTCTACGGGTCCATCGACCCGTCCGGCGAGGGCGTGGCGCTCAGCTTCACGCAGTCCGGTGGCCCCGGGGTGACCACCGCTGAGCATGTTCTGATCACAACGGGCCGGGTTCCCAACTCCGATGGGCTGGGGCTTCCCGAGATGGGGATCCAGATCTCGCCAACGGGAGGCATCTTCATCGACGACCGGATGCGCACGACGCGCGCGGGCGTCTATGCCGCAGGCGATGTCACCGGCACGGATCAGTTCGTCTATATGGCCGCCTACGGCGCGCGACTGGCTGCCCGGAACGCCCTGAACGGCGACACCCAAGTCTACGACAATCGCGCCATGCCGGCGGTCGTCTTCACGGATCCGCAGGTGGCGACGGTGGGACTGACGGAAGCCGCAGCCCGCGCGGCCGGTCACGATGTGCAGACCTCGATGATCACCCTTCATCACGTTCCTCGCGCGCTCGCGGCCAGGGACACGCGTGGGCTCATCAAGCTGGTGGCTGATCGCGGCACGCGGCGACTCCTCGGCGCGCACATTCTGGCGCCTGAAGGGGCGGACAGCATCCAGACGGCGGCGGTGGCCATCAAGTGCGGAATGACAGTGGAGCAGTTGGGCGACACGATCTTCCCCTACCTCACGACAGTCGAGGGCCTGAAGCTGGCCGCGCTGACGTTCAACAAGGACGTCAGCAAACTCTCTTGCTGCGCCGGTTGAGGGGCACGACCGGATGCTTTCCACTTCGCCACTTGTCGGGTTGGCGAAGCCAGTCGTCCAATGTTTCCTTCAGGTCTTGGGACTGAATCGCTCACCAATCCGCTCTGCAAGCGCCCGAACCGGATCGTCGCTCAGATGGGCATACCGTTCCGTGGCGCGACTGTTGGCGTGTCCCAGCGCTTTGCCGATCATCGGGAGACTGGCCCCGTCCGCCAGGGCGAAGCTTGCGAAACTGTGGCGCAGGTCGTGGATGCGGACGCCTTCCAGCTTGGCTTTCGGGAGCACCTTGTCGCGCCAGATCTTGGACTCGGAGGTCGCATATCCGTTGTCGCCCTTGGTGGCCGGAAAGACAAACTGGCTTCGACCGCGGGTCTTGTAGAGACGCTGCAGGATTCCGAAGGCCATGTCGTTGAGCGAGATCCGACGATCCCCCGTGCGACCGCCCGCCTTGGTGCGGCTCGGCGGTAGCACGAGCCGGCGCCGGTCAAAGTCGACCTCCGTCCACCGCAGGCCCGCGATCTCGTTGCGGCGCGCGCCTGTCAGAAGCAGAAGCCGATAGACCGCGCCCTGCCGTTCGGAGATCGTCGCATCCGCCTCCAGGGCGTCGAGTGCGGCGATCAAATCCTGAGCCTGGGACTCGGACAGGAAGCGTTCGACCGCCGGTCGGAGCTTTCGTTCGACCTTGGCGCAGGGGTTCGGGCCGGCGAAATGCCCCTTGTCGATCGCCCAGTTGAAGGTCGCGCGCAGGGTGGAATAGGTGCGGTCAGCGATGCCTGCCCCGCCCTTGACGATGGACCGACCACGGAGTTTGGTCTTCACATCCTTGGCGGTCTTCCCGGCCGTGATCGATCGGATCATCCCGGTGATGTGGTCGCGGGTGACCGTATCAAGCGCCATCTTCCCAAGCAGGGGCACGACGTGGCGCTCGAGGTTCGTCCGGTCCATGGCCCATGACGAATCCCGTTTGGTCGGTTTGTCGTCCGGCCCCTTCTCCAGATAAAGCTCGACCAGGCCTTTGACGGTGAGGCCCTCGATGCGCCTGCGGGCTTCGCCGGGATCGATGCCGCGCCGCGCATCGACCACCACCGACGCCGCCTCCTTGCGAGCCCGATCCGCCGTGAGCTTGTCCGGCCCATCCCCATGCTCGCCGAGCGTCAGCCAGCGCTGGATCCCGCGGACCCGATATTTGATGGCGAACATCCTTCGGACAGGCTTGGCGGCATGGCCCTGTCCGGTTTCGGTCCCAGGATAGATCCGGAGGCAGAAGCCTGCGATCTCGCTGTCCCAGATTCGACCCTCGCCGGTCTCCGGAACGGGCGCGCTCTCAACCACGCGCTTGGTGAGTTTTTGCTTCGTCATGGTGATAGAAATATACGCTCATTTCCGAGCCACCGCTACCACTCCGCTACCAACTCAAGTGAAACCGGGCGAAACGCTCCGTAACCGGATAAACAAGAAAATCTATGTAAAACAATATGCAAAGCTGATTTTTGGAACGTCCTGAAAAGCCCGGAAATGTTGATCCCCAACATTGCCAAGGTTGGGGTCGGGCGTTCGAATCGCCTCGCCCGCTCCATGTCGGGACGCAAATAAAAACGGGTCTGGCCAGTCGGTCAGGCCCGTTTTTGCGTTTGGCCCGCACGCGATGACGACGGAGACGGGCGTGGCGGTTCTGAGATTGGTGCTGGGCGACCAGCTGTCGGACGATCTGAGCGCGCTGGACGGGCTGGACCCGGCCGCCGACACCCTTCTGATGGCCGAGGTGCGCGACGAGGCGACCTATGTCCGCCACCACAAGCAGAAGATCGCCCTGATCTTCGCCGCCATGCGAAACCACGCCGAGCGTCTGAGGGCCAGGGGGCTGACGGTGCGATACGTCGCCATCGACGATCCCGACAACACCGGCTCCATCACCGGCGAACTGGCCCGCGCGCTGGACGGCGGGAGTTTCGACGCCGTGGCCATGACCGAATGCGGCGAGTGGCGGCTGGCCGAGCATCTGGCCGCCTTCGCCCGAGGGGCGGGGCTGCCGGTCGAAATCCGGCCCGACAGCCGCTTCCTCTGCTCACACGACAGGTTCCGGCGCTGGGCCTCGGGCAAGTCGCAGCTGCGGATGGAGTTCTTCTATCGCGAGATGCGCCGGGCGACCGGGCTTCTGATGAACGGCGATCGGCCTGAGGGCGGGCGCTGGAACTATGACGCCGAGAACCGCAAAAAGCTGGCGCGCGGTGTGACGCCGCCCGACCGTCTGCGCACCCCGCCCAACGCCGTGGCGCGCCAGGCGATGGCGGATGTGGAGCGGCTGTTTCCCGACCATTTCGGCGCGCTGGACGGCTTCGGCTGGCCCACCACGGTCGAGGAGGCGCAGACGGTTCTGAACGACTTCCTGCGCACCGTCCTGCCCGGCTTCGGCGACTGGCAGGATGCGATGGCGGAGGGCCAGCCGTGGATGTGGCACGGGCTCATCTCGACCTCGATCAACCTGGGCCTGCTGGACCCCCTGGACGTTTGTAGCCGAGCGGAAGGCGTCTATCGCGCGGGCGCCGCGCCGCTGAACGCTGTGGAGGGCTTCATCCGTCAAATCCTGGGGTGGCGCGAGTTCGTGCGCGGCGTCTACTGGCTGAAGGCGCCGGAATATCGGGTGCGGAACTTCCTGGACGCGGATCGCGAACTGCCTTGGTTCTACTGGTCGGGCGAGACGGACATGGCCTGCGTCGCCGATGTGGTGAAGACCACGCGCGACAACGCCTACGCCCACCATATCCAGCGGCTGATGGTGGCGGGCAACCTGGCCCTGCTGCTGGGGGTGCATCCCGACGCCGTCGACGACTGGTATCTGTGCGTCTACGCCGACGCCTACGAATGGGTGGAGATGCCCAATACGCGGGGCATGGCCCTGTTCGCGGACGGCGGGATCGTGGGGTCCAAACCCTATGCGGCGTCCGGCGCCTATATCGACCGGATGAGCGACTATTGCGGGGTCTGCCGCTATGACGTGAAGAGCAAGAGCGGCGACGCCGCCTGTCCGTTCAACCGGCTGTACTGGGGCTTTCTCGAGCGCAACCGCCACCGGCTGCGCGACAATATCCGCTTGGCCATGCCCTACAAGGCGCTGGACGGCTTCGGCGAGGCCAAGCGCGCGGCCCTGGCGGCCGAGGCGGAGGCCTGCCGCACCCTGCTGGGCGCGACGCCGATCGGGTGAGATCGGAACCTGGACCGGGGGGACGGGATTTGCTTGGCTGTTGCGCCAACCGTCCAAGAGGCCGTCTCGTGTTCCTGCCCCGTCGTTCCGCTCTGATCCTGACCGCCGCCGTGGCGGCCTCGGCCCTGTCGGCCTGCGCCTATAACGAGGCGTTGGGGCGCAATCAGTTTCTGCTGGTGGACAATGCCGCCCTGTCGCAGCAGTCGACGCAGGCGTGGCGCGAGGCCATCGCCAAGCCCGGCGTGATGACCACGGGCGCCCAGGTGGACCGGATCCGGCGCGTGGGCGACCGGCTGGTGCAGGCGGCGGGTCTGGGGAACCGGACCTGGGACTATGCGGTCTTCACCGAGGCCAGCCCCAACGCCTTCGTCCTGCCGTCAGGCCAGATCGGGGTGACGACCAGCCTGCTGTCCCTGGTCCAGAACGACGATCAGCTGGCCAGCGTGATCGGTCATGAAATCGGCCACGTCGTCGCCAACCACGCCGCAGAACGGGCGTCCAGCCAGACCGCCACCAGCATCGGCCTGGCGGCGGTCGGGGGCGCGGCGGGACGCTATGGCGATGCGGTCAACGCCTATGGCGGGCTGGCGGCGCAGTATGGTCTGCTGCTGCCCTATTCGCGTCGGGACGAGTTGGAGGCGGACCGGCTGGGCGTCGATTATATGGCCGGGGCGGGGTTCCGGCCCTCGCAGGCCGTGGCCCTGTGGCGGCTGATGGCGGCGCAGCGACAGACCCAGACGCCGCAGTTCGCCTCGACCCATCCGTCGGACGCGACCCGGATCGAGATGCTGCAGCAATATATCGCCAGCCGCGGCTGGAACTGATCAGACGCGGATGTCGAGGTAGGAGCCGGGACGCAGGATGCGCGGCTCCTCGCGCTGAGGTGCTGCAGGCGGCGCCTCCACCGGGCGCGCCGGGTTGGCGGTGCGGATCGCGGACATGACGGCGGCGGCAGGTGTCGGGGCCGGGGCTGGGGCGGGCTGAGGCGCGGAGGCCTGGCTCATGGCGGCGCGGAAGAAGGCCGCCTGGGCGTTTCGCGCGCTGGGCAGATCGAGGCCCTGGGCGGGCGTGTTCAACGGCAGATCGGGGCGAATCGCGCTCATGCCGACATGGTTAACGCATAGGGTCGAAAAAGGGTTAACGCAGCCTCATCGCCGGGTCGGCGCGGGGCGCGCGGGAGCCTGCATGGAGGCGACCAGCCTGTCGATGTCGGCGTCGTCCAGCAGGGGGCCGGACTGTTTGGCGGTGATGCGGCCCAGGGCGTCGACGGCGAAGGTCTCGGGCACGCCGGAAATGCCAAGGTCCAGACCCGCGCGGCCCTCCCGGTCCACCAGAACCATCGCATAGGGATCGCCCATCTCGTCCAGGAAGGCGCGGGTGGCGACCGGCTCGTCCTTGTAGGCGACGCCGACGACGGCGACGCCTCGCGCCTTCAGCGCCAGAAGCTTGGGATGTTCGATTCGGCAGGGGGCGCACCAGGAGGCGAAAACATTGACCAGCATGGGCTTGCCCACCCCGGCGGTCCTCAGGTCCAGGTTGCCCGGACCTGCCTGATCGCCCGACAGCAGGGGCAGGACGGTCTCAGGCACGGCTTGGCCGACCAGGGCGTCGGGCTTGAAGGCGGGGTCGCGCTTCAGCGACCAGCCGATGAACAGGACCGCCAGCGCCGCCAGCACCGCCAGCGGGATCAGGGCCAGCCAGCGGTTCACGGGCGAAGCCCTGTTTCTTTTGGCCCTATCGCGCTTGGCGCTACTTGAGGGCGAGCCGCCTCATCGGCGGCTATATCCAGGCTTTGGAGTTCGCGCTTCCATTTGCGCGAGGCGGTCACGGCGCGGACGGTCAGGGCGCTCAGGACCAGGGCGCTGATCCCCCAGGCGGGCCAGACGAAGGCGGCGTAGGGGGCCATGTCGAGGTCGAGCATCGGTTAAGCCTCCTGGGCCAGACGGGCGCGCAGGGTCATGACGCGGCGGCGGCGAATCTCGGTGCGGATCGCCGTCAGCCACAGGGCCAGGAACAGCACCCCATAGGCCGCCAGCATGGTCAGGAAGGGCGGCAGATAGACGGGATCGAGGCCCGACGATCCGGGGGTCAGGAAGCTGGCGGGCTGATGCAGGGTGTTCCACCAGTCGACCGAAAACTTCACGATCGGCAGGTTGATCAGGCCGACCAGACCGAGGACGGCCGCGGCGCGGCCGGCCTTATGCTCGTCATCGATGGAGGCCCTCAGCGCCATATAGCCGAGGTAGAAGAGGAACAGCACCAGAACGCTGGTCAGTCGGGCATCCCACACCCACCAGGTTCCCCACATCGGCTGGCCCCACAGTGAGCCGGTAATCAGGGCCAGCGCCGTGAAGGCCGCGCCCGGCAGGGCGGCGGCGCGAGCGGCGGCGTCGGCCAGGGCGTGCCGAAAGACCAGGGCGAAAAAGCTGGACACGCCCAGGGCCGCATAGGCGCCCAGGCCGAGGGTCGCGGCGGGGACGTGGACGAACATGATCCGCACCGTGTCGCCCTGCTGATAATCGGCCGGGACGGAGAAGCTGAGCCAGGCGCCGACGCCCAGCAGCACGGCGGCGAGCCCCCACAGGACGGGTGTCAAAGGGCCGGTGAAGGCCATGAAGCGCTGCGGATTGGACAGGCCGAACATCGGTTCAGCGCTTACGCGGCGAAGGGACGACGGGCAAGCTCACCCTTGCGCGTTCCGAACGGCGGCCGCCCCTGCGAAGGGCGCGACGACGGCGGCGAACAGGACGTAGGCGCAGAGCAGGGCGAGGGCCGGTCCGACAGACTGGCCCGAAGCCGCGCGTTCCAGCGCTCCGGCGCCGAAGACGACCGGCGGGATGAACAGCGGCAGGACCACCACGGCGATCAGCAGGCCGCCGCGCCTGGCGCCCAGGGCGAGGGCGGCGCCCAGGGCCCCGGTGAAGGCGAAGCCTGCTCCTCCGATCAGAGCGGTCAGGGCGACGAGCGGCGTCAGCGACACGGGCAGGCCAAGGGCCAGGGCGGCGACGGGGGCGGTCAGGGCCAGGGGCAGGCCGACCGCGATCCATTGGGCCAGGGCCTTGGTCAACACGACCTGCTCCAGCGCCAGATGGCCGAGCGCGAGCAGGTCCAGCGCACCGTCCTCCAGATCGCGCTCGAACAGCCGCTCCAGCGACAGAAGGGAGGCCAAGGCCAGGGCCAACCAGGCGACGCCGCCCGCGACAGGGCCGAGGGTGCGCGGATCGCCGCCGGCCGCAAGCGGCAGGATGGCGGTCAGACAGGCGAAGAAGCCGCAGGCCAGGAGCGGCCCGCCGCCCCCGCCCCAGGCCAGGTCCAGTTCGCGTTCCAGCAGGACGCGGGTTGCGCCCCGCAGGCCGGGCGGGCGGGGTTCGTGATCGTCGGTCGGGCGGCTCATGCCAGCCCCCCCAGGTCCAGGCTGCGCGAGGGCAGGGGCAGGGGGTCGTGGACGGCGGCGACGATCAGACCGTCGGCGTCCAGGTGGCGCTGCATCTGTTCGGCGAAGGCCGTGCGCCAGCGGGCGTCCAGCGGCGCCATGGGCTCGTCCAGCAGCCACAGGGCGCGCGGCGATCCGACCAGGCGGCCCATGGCCAGACGGCGGCGCTGGCCGGCGGACAGGCGGCGGACCTCGAGGTCCAGCAGGGGCGAAAGGCCGAACGCCTGCGCGGCGTGATCGACGCCGTACTGGGTGTGGCCCAGCCAGTCGCACTGGAAGCCCAGTTCCTGGCGCGCCGTGCGCCCCCCTTTCAGCCCGTCCAGATGGCCGAGAAAATGGGTCTCGCGGCCTCGCGCCTGTCGCTCGTCCAGCGAATTGCCGTCGCCGTCGTGGAAGGCGACGGTTCCGGCGTCGGGGCGCAGCAGGCCGGCGATGGCGCGAAGCAGGCTGGTCTTTCCCGCCCCGTTGGCGCCCGTCAGGGCCAGCACTTCGCCGGCGCGCAGGGTGAGATCGAGCCCGTGGAACAGCCGCCGCTCGCCGCGCGAGACGGTCAGGCCGGAAAGGGTGAGGGTGTGGATCATGGCGGGCCCTTCCTCCTCGCGCCGGGAAGGGTGGTCGCGCAGCGACCGGGTGGGGGCGACCCGGCAGGGGCGCACTCCCAGACGCGAGGCGGATCGGCCATGCGGCGGGCCGCCGCCCCCATCCGACCTCGCTGGGCTCCGCCACCCTCCGTGGCGCGGGGAGGGTGGCGGAGGCGCGCGAATCTGCGAACCTTTCTCAATGTCCTCGTCGTGGGTGTGGACACATGGACGGTCGGTTCAGGCGGGGCTATAGGCACGGTCGCCGCAGCAGGCTTTCGCCGCGCGCGCAGGGGCCCTGTGAGCCGCTGCGTCTGTCGCGCGAAGGCGCAACCGGATTGTCGGGCGGCGCTGACCAGAGGAACTCTCCATGCCGTCGATCGACAGCTTCAAGACCCGCCAGGACCTTTCCGTCGGGCGTAAGAAATACGCCTATTACAGCCTTCCCGCCGCCGAGGAAGCAGGGCTTTCCGGGATTTCCCGCCTGCCGCGCTCGATGAAGGTGCTGCTGGAGAACCTGCTGCGCAACGAGGACGGGGTCTCCGTCACCGAGGACGACCTGAAGGCCGTCGCCGCCTGGGTCGAGAACAAGGGCTCGGTCGAGCACGAAATCGCCTTCCGTCCGGCCCGCGTGCTGATGCAGGACTTCACCGGCGTTCCCGCCGTGGTCGACCTGGCCGCCATGCGCGACGCCATGAGCGCCCTGGGCGCCGACGCCGCCAAGATCAACCCGCTGGTGCCGGTCGATCTGGTCATCGACCACTCGGTCATGGTCGACAACTTCGGCACGTCGAAAGCCTTCGGTCAGAACGTCGAGCGTGAATACGAGCGCAACATCGAGCGCTACAACTTCCTGCGCTGGGGCTCTTCGGCCTTCAACAACTTCCGCGTCGTGCCCCCCGGCACCGGCATCTGCCACCAGGTGAACCTGGAGAACCTGGCCCAGACCGTCTGGACCCTGGACGAAGGCAAGAAGACCGTCGCCTATCCCGACACCGTCGTCGGCACCGACAGCCACACCACCATGATCAACGGTCTGGCCGTCCTGGGCTGGGGCGTCGGCGGCATCGAGGCCGAGGCCGCCATGCTGGGCCAGCCGATCCCGATGCTGATCCCCGAGGTCATCGGCTTCAAGCTGACCGGCCGTCTGCCGGAAGGCGCGACCGCCACCGACCTGGTGCTGACCGTCACCCAGATGCTGCGCAAGAAGGGCGTGGTCGGCAAGTTCGTCGAGTTCTTCGGCGACGCCCTGCCGAACATGACGATCGAGGACCAAGCGACCATCGCCAACATGGCCCCGGAATACGGCGCCACCTGTGGCTTCTTCCCCGTCTCGGCCGCCACCATCGGCTATCTGACCGCCACGGGCCGCGACAAGGCGCGTGTCGCCCTGGTCGAAGCCTACGCCAAGGCGCAAGGCCTGTGGATCGACGAGACGAGCGAAGACCCGGTCTTCTCCGACGTGCTGGAACTGGACATCTCGACCGTCGTGCCGTCGCTGGCGGGTCCGAAGCGTCCGCAGGATCGCGTCGAGCTGACCACCGCCGCCTCTTCGTTCGAAACCGCCCTGAGCGAGGTGTTCAACCGCCCGTCCGACGCCCCCCGCGCCGACGTGGAAGGCGAGAAGTTCTCGGTCGGCGACGGCGACGTGGTCATCGCGGCCATCACCTCCTGCACCAACACCTCCAACCCGTCGGTGCTGATCGCCGCCGGCCTGGTGGCGCGCAAGGCCAATGCGCTGGGCCTGAAGGCCAAGCCGTGGGTCAAGACCTCGCTGGCGCCGGGATCGCAGGTGGTCACCGACTATCTGACCGACGCCGGTCTGCAGAAGGACCTGGACGCCCTGGGCTTCAACCTGGTCGGCTATGGCTGCACCACCTGCATCGGCAACTCGGGCCCGCTGGACCCGGCGATTTCCAAGGCGATCAACGACAACGCCCTGGTCGCCACCAGCGTCCTGTCGGGCAACCGCAACTTCGAAGGTCGCGTGAACCCGGACGTCCAGGCCAACTATCTGGCCTCGCCGCCGCTGGTCGTGGCCTATGCCATCGCCGGTTCGATGCGGATCGACATCACCAAGGACCCGATCGGTCAGGACAAGAAGGGCAATGACGTCTTCCTGAAGGACGTCTGGCCGACCGCGCAGGAAATCTCGGACATCCAGCGCAAGTCCGTCACCCCGGCCATGTTCGCCAAACGCTACAAGGACGTGTTCAAGGGCGACAAGCACTGGCAGGCGATCAAGGTCACCGGCGGCCAGACCTATGAGTGGGACGACAAGTCGACCTATGTCGCCAACCCGCCCTATTTCGAAGGTCTGTCGATGGAGCTGACGCCGGTTCAGGACATCGTGGAAGCGCGCGTCCTGGCCATCTTCGGCGACTCGATCACCACCGACCACATCAGCCCGGCCGGTTCGATCAAGAAGACCTCGCCCGCCGGCGTCTATCTGACCAACCACGGCGTCGAGGCGGCCGAGTTCAACAGCTACGGCGCCCGTCGCGGCAACCACGAAGTCATGATGCGCGGCACCTTCGCCAACATCCGCATCAAGAACCGCATCACGCCCGACATCGAAGGCGGCGTGACCAAACACTTCCCGTCGGGCGACACCATGTCGATCTATGACGCGGCCATGCGTTACCAGTCGGAAGGCCGTCCTCTGGTCGTCTTCGCCGGCAAGGAATACGGCACCGGCTCGTCGCGCGACTGGGCGGCCAAGGGCACCAACCTGCTGGGCGTCCGCGCCGTCATCGCCGAAAGCTTCGAGCGCATCCACCGTTCGAATCTGGTCGGCATGGGCGTGGTGCCGCTGCAGTTCAAGCAGGACGGCTGGCAGAAGCTGGGCCTGACGGGCGAAGAGATCGTCACCATCCGCGGACTGACCGACGCCAACATCGGCAAGCTGAAGCCGCGTCAGGACCTGTGGGTCGAACTGTTCCGTCCGTCGGACGGCAAGATGGCCCGCTTCCCGGTTCGTTGCCGCATCGATAACCAGACCGAGCTGGACTATCTGCGCGCAGGCGGCGTCATGCCCTACGTCCTGCGCAACCTGGCCCGCGGCCCCGAAACCGAAGCGCCGATCGCCGCCGAGTAATCGACACGCCGATCTGGCGTAGAAGATCGCCTGTCGTCACCCGAAGGTCGCAAGACCTTCGGGTGATTGCGTTTCAGGCGCGCGCATCGCACGGCTGCTGCGTGGAAATTCGGTCGAGACGTGCGGAGAAGTCAGCCATGGCGTGGCAAAGGGCCGCCATCTGCACGCAGGCCTCGCTCAGCGCGGGCGACGGCTCGTCAAACGATCGCGCCAGCCATTCAGCGGCCAGAGACTCGAAATTCTTCCGATCCATGTCTGCCTGATCCGTTTGGAATACCAATGTCGTCTAACATGCACGGGTTGTGCCATCGACGCATTTCCCTTGCCAGTTGTTTAATCCAGCGTCAGGGCCTCGGCCAGAAGTCGGGCCTCGGCCGCGCGGCTGGAGCCGGCGCGCCAGGCGACCACGATCTCGCGGCGGGGCGGGGCCCCGTCGGCCTGATTCTCGAAGGCGCGGATGGCGACGGACGGGTTGTCGGCGAGACCCGCCTGCACCGCCATCTTGGGCAGGAAGGAGACGCCCAGCCCTGATCCGACCATCTGGACCAGGGTATGCAGGCTGGTGGCGGCGAAGACGTCGTCGCCGCGCGGCGCCTCGATGTCCAGCGCCGCCAGGGCGTGGTCGCGCAGGCAATGGCCGTCTTCCAGCAGGATCAGGTCCTCAGCCCGCAGCGAGCCGGGGCCGATGGGGCCGGGCGCGGCCAGGGCGTGGTCGGCGGGGGCGGCGGCCATGATCTCATCGTCGCCGATACGGGCGTGGGCGATGCCGGGGGCGTCATAGGGCAGGGCGATGACGGCGGCGTCGATCTGACCGGCCTTCAGCGCCGCGATCAGGCGGGGCGTCAGGTCTTCGCGGATGAAAAGCTTCAGGCTGGGGTAGGCGGCCTTCACCGACGGCAGTTTGGCGGGCAACAGGAAGGGCGCGACAGTCGGGATGACGCCAAGCCGGAAGCGGCCGGACAGCAGCCGGCCAGCGTTCTTGGCCGCTTCGACCAGGTCCTCGGTGCGGGCCAGCACGTCCTCGGCCCGGCGCACGGCCTCGGCCCCCACGGCTGTCATGATGACCGCCCCGCGCGCCCGCTCGACCACCGGCGCGCCCAGAATACGCTCCAGTTCCTGGACCCCGGCGCTGAGGGCGGGCTGGCTGACGTGGGCGGCCTCGGCGGCGCGCGAGAAACTACCGTGTTCGGCCAAAAGCTCGAGATACTGAAGCTGTCGCAGGGTGGGGAGCATAGGTGCGACATAGGGTCAGTCTATGAACAAATCAAAGATAATCGATTTGATCTATTTTCTGGCCTGGCCCCAAATGCCCCTGGGATCACCAGGGGCAATGCCGCGCAACGCCGCGCCGCCGTCCCGTCCACTCCGGAGAGACGACCATGAGCGACGAAGCCAAATGCCCCTTCTCGGGCCGCACGACAGAATCCGTCGCAGGCGGCGGGACGCAGAACCGCGACTGGTGGCCCGGGCATCTGCGCACCGATCTGCTGAACCAGCATTCGTCGCGGTCCAACCCGCTGGGGCAGGACTTCAGCTATGCCGAGGCGTTCAAGACGCTGGATTATGAGGCGCTGAAGGCCGATCTGCGCAAGCTGATGACGGATTCGCAGGACTGGTGGCCCGCCGACTTCGGTCATTACGGGCCGCAGTTCATCCGCATGGCCTGGCATAGCGCCGGCACCTATCGCGTCGGCGACGGCCGCGGCGGCGGCGGACGCGGCCAGCAGCGGTTCGCGCCGCTGAACTCCTGGCCCGACAACGTCAACATCGACAAGTCGCGCCGCCTGCTGTGGCCGATCAAGCAGAAATACGGCCAGGCCATTTCCTGGGCCGACCTGTTGATCCTGACCGGCAATGTGGCGCTGGAGACCATGGGTTTCCGCACCTTCGGCTTCGCCGGCGGACGCGAGGATGTCTGGGAGCCCGATCAGGACGTCTATTGGGGGCGCGAGACCACCTGGCTGGGCGGCGACCTGCGCTACGCCCACGGTTCGCATGGGGTGGACAAGCCGGCCGACGAGGCCGTGCTGGTCTTGGACGACGACGCGGACGGCCATGAGCATTCGCGCGATCTGGAGAACCCGCTGGCGGCTGTGCAGATGGGGCTGATCTACGTCAACCCGGAAGGACCGGACGGCAATCCCGACCCGCTGGCGGCGGCGCACGACATTCGCGACACCTTCAAGCGGATGGCCATGGACGACGAGGAGACGGTGGCCCTGATTGCGGGCGGCCATACCTTCGGCAAAACGCACGGCGCCGGGCCGGCCGATCATGTCGGACCCGAACCGGAGGCGGACGGTCTGGAGGCGCAAGGGCTGGGCTGGACCTCCAGCTTCGGCTCGGGCAAGGCCGGCGACGCCATCACCAGCGGGCTGGAAGTCACCTGGACCCAGACGCCGGCCCAGTGGAGCAACTTCTTCTTCGAGAACCTTTTCGGCTTCGAATGGGAGCTGGAGAAGTCGCCGGCCGGGGCGCACCAGTGGGTGGCCAAGGATGCGGGCGAGATCATTCCCGACGCCCACGATCCATCGAAAAAGAAGCGGCCGACCATGCTGACGACCGATCTGTCGCTGCGGTTCGACCCCGAATACGAAAAGATCTCGCGCCGCTTCCTGCACAATCCGCAAGCCTTCGCCGAAGCCTTCGCGCGGGCCTGGTTCAAGCTGACGCACCGCGATCTGGGGCCGCGCTCGCGTTATATGGGGCCGGAAATCCCGCGCGAGGAGCTGATCTGGCAGGACCCGATCCCGGCGGTGGATCATCCGCTGATCGATGCGGCGGACGCGGCCGATCTGAAGGCGCGGATCGCCGAGACGGACCTCAGCCCGGCTGAACTGGTCGCGACCGCCTGGGCCTCGGCCTCGACCTTCCGGGGCGGGGACAAGCGCGGCGGAGCGAACGGGGCGCGCATCCGCCTGGCCCCGCAAAAGGACTGGGCCGTCAACCAGCCCGAACTGCTGGACCGGGTGCTGAAGACGCTGGAGCGGGTGCGGTTCGCCTTCAACCAGGACCAGACGGGCGGCAAGGCCGTGTCCCTGGCCGATCTGATCGTGCTGGCCGGCAATCTGGGCGTCGAACAGGCGGCCAAGGCGGCGGGGCAGGAGGTGTCCGTGCCCTTTAATCCGGGGCGCGCCGACGCCAGTCAGGCGCAGACCGACGTCGAATCCTTCTCCTATCTGGAGCCGGCCGCCGATGGGTTCCGGAACTATCAGAAGGCGCGCTACAGCGTGCCGGCCGAGGCCCTGCTGATCGATCAGGCCCAGCGCCTGACCCTGACGGCGCCGGAGATGACGGTGCTGATCGGCGGCTTGCGCGCCATCAACATCAATACGGGTGGCGCGACGCATGGCGTGCTGACCGACCGGCCGGGCGTGCTGTCGAACGACGTCTTCGTCAACCTGCTGGACATGGACGTGAAGTGGACGGCGACCTCGGACGCCAGGGATGTGTTCGAAGGCCGCGACCGCCGCACGGGCGAGGCGAAATGGACCGGGACGCGGGTCGATCTGGTGTTCGGTTCCAACGCCGTGCTGCGCGCCCTGGCCGAGGTCTATGCCGGGGCGGACGCCCAGGCCAGGTTCACGACAGACTTCGTGGCGGCCTGGACCAAGGTGATGGAGCTGGATCGGTTCGACCTGCTCGGGTGAGCGTGATCCGGTTGCCATCGTCATTCCGGGTTCGTCCTGCGGACGCCCCCGGAATGACGGCAGATTATTTCAGCCTGATCTCGAACAGTTGCGGCCAGCGTTTGCCGGTGACGAACAGGCGTTTGCCCGCAGCGTCCCAGGCGATGCCGTTGGCGACATCGTCGTTGGGATCCAGCCCGGCGTCCTTGGGGACCAGGGCGGCAAGGTCTATGAAGGCCTTGACCACGCCGGTCTCGGGATCGATGCGCGCGATGCGGCTGTCCTGCCAAATGTTGGCGAACACCTCGCCATCGATCCATTCCAGTTCGTTGATCTGATCCAGCGGCCGGCCGTCGGCGGTCACGGAAACGCGGCCGGTCTCGGCCAAGGTGTCCGGATCGAGGAAGCGAATCTGGTCTGTGCCGTCGCTCATGATCAGCCGGCGGCCGTCGGTGGTCAGGGCCCAGCCCTCGCCCGGATAGGAGAAGCCGCCCAGGGGCGAGAAGTCGTCCAGCTTCCAGATGAAGCCAATGTGGTTGCGCCACGTCAGGCTGTAGAGCTTGCCGTTCAGCGTGGTCATGCCCTCGCCGAAATAGATGGTCGGCAGGTCGCGCTGGCGCTGCACCGCGCCCGTCTCCAGATCCACCTTGCGGATGAAGGACGGATACAGGCCGGTGCTCTCGTAAAGGGCGCCATCGTGAAAGAAGAGGCCCTCGGTGAAGGCTGTGCGGTCGTGCGGATAGGCGCGCACGACCTCATAGGACTGGACCGGAACCTCGGCGGCGGCGGGACCGAACAGACCGCCCGCCGCCAGCAGCAGGCCGGCGAAAAGACCGGCGAGGCGGGACGACGGACCGATCATGATCCTCAGCTCCGCTCGGCGGCGGCTTCGGCCTCGGCCTTGCGGGCGCGGGCTTCCGCAGCGTTCGCCTCGCTGCGGGCCAACTCGGCCTTTTCCTTCTTGGACGCGGATCGCCGACCCAGCATGTTCAACGCCTCCACCCCGGCCGAGAAGGCCATGGCGGCGTAGATGTAGCCCTTGGGAACATGGAAGCCAAAGCCGTCCGCGATCAGAACCATGCCGATCATCAGCAGGAAGCCCAGGGCCAGCATGACGACAGTCGGGTTCTTGTTGATGAAGTTGGCCAGGGGATCGGCGGCCAGCAGCATCACGGTCACGGCGACCAGAACCGCCACCACCATGATGGGCAGATGTTCGGTCATGCCCACGGCGGTCAGGATCGAGTCGATCGAGAAGACGATGTCCAGGATGATGATCTGGACGATCGCGGCCCCGGCGTTGGTGATCATGACGTCCTTCTTGTCCAGGACGTCGGGCGTGGGCGTCGGGTCCACCGTGTGGTGAATTTCCTTGGTCGCCTTCCAAACCAGGAACAGGCCGCCCGCGATCAGGATCAGATCCTTCCACGAGAATTCGTTGCCCATGACGGTGAAGACCGGCTGAACCAGTCCGACCAGCCAGGCGATGATCGACAGCAGGGCCAGACGCATGACCAGGGCCAGGCCGATGCCGATGCGCCGCACCTTGGAGCGCTGATGCTCTGGCAATTTGTTCGACAGGATGGAGATGAAGATCAGGTTGTCGATCCCGAGCACCACCTCCATCACGATGAGGGTCACCAATGCGGCCCAGGCGGCCGGATCGGAGAGAAGCGGGGTTATGCTGTCGAGCATCGGGGTTCCTGAGGGGGGTAAAAGCTTGAGCGGAAAGCGCTAGGGCCGACGCAGGTTCCGATCAAGCGGACGGGTGCGGCGTCATGGTCGCACCCCCTGCCTGCGCCTGCTGGGTCGCAGCAAATGCTAAGGCGCTGTCTCCTCCCTGCGGAGCAGAGACACGGAGGGGCTTCCGCCGCATCACAGGCGTTTGTGGGACTTCAAGAGCGCCTCCACCGCTTTGCGGTCCCTCCTCCCCATTGCATGGGAAGGAGACTTTGATCCGGCCTGCGGCATCGACGCGCCTTCACGGAATGTTGCGACTGGCGAAACCCCGTGCTATCAGGCGCCCGGCTTGAAGGGGGCGTGTTCACGGATACGGCCTCTGTCGTGCTTTCCCTAAGCATTTCAAGCTTTTGACCGTTGTGAACCTTCGCAGTCGGTCGCGACCCTGACACAACGACCTCGGACCCTAATCAGTGGCTGATGATTTCAGAACGACGGAAGTCGGCGATCGCTATGCACAGGCGCTGTTTGACCTGGCGTTGGAAACCGGCCGCCTGGACGCCGTTCGGGTCGATGTCGTCTCGCTGAAGACCGCCTGGACCGAGAGCGCCGACCTGCGCCGTCTGGCGACGTCGCCGGTCATTTCGACCGCCGATCAGGCCAAGGGTCTGGTCGCGGTGGCGACCCAGGCCAGGTTCGAGAAGAACACCGTCAACTTCCTGGGTCTGCTGGCCCAGAACGGCCGCGCCAGAGACCTGGGCGCCGTGGTCGCCGGCTTCGAGCGCCTTTACGCCAAACACGCCGGGATCGTCGCCGCAGAGGTGGTGTCGGCCCAGCCGCTGGACGCCAAGCAACTGGCCGCCATCAAGACCGCCCTGAACGCCAGCCTGGGCAAGGCGCCGGAGCTGACCACGCGGGTCGATCCGTCGATCCTGGGCGGCCTGAAGGTCAAGGTGGGGTCGAAGTTGTTCGACGCCTCGCTGAAGACCAAGCTCGACCAGATGAAATTCGCCCTCAAGCGCGCCTGAGCGTTCTGAGCCCCAAAGACTGCAGCGGGTCCGAACGGCTCGCCCCGAAGAAGACCTAGACAGAGAGATCCCATGGACATCCGCGCCGCTGAAATCTCGGCCATCCTGAAGTCGCAGATCGCCAACTTCGGCGTCGAAGCCGACGTTTCCGACGTCGGCAGCGTGCTGTCCGTCGGGGACGGCATCGCCCGCATTCACGGTCTGGACAATGTCCAGGCCGGCGAAATGGTCGAGTTCACCAAGGCCGGCGTCAAGGGCATGGCCCTGAACCTGGAACGCGACAACGTGGGCGCCGTGATCTTCGGCGCCGACGCCGCCATCGCCGAGGGCGACGACGTGCGCCGCCTGGGCGAGATCGTGGACGTGCCGGTCGGCAAGGGCCTCTTGGGCCGCGTCGTCAACCCGCTGGGCGAGCCGATCGACGGCAAGGGCCCGATCCAGTTCACCGAGCGCCGCCGCGTCGACGTCAAGGCGCCGGGCATCATCCCGCGCAAGTCGGTGCACGAGCCGATGCAGACCGGCCTGAAGGCCATCGACACCCTGATCCCCGTCGGCCGCGGCCAGCGCGAGCTGATCATCGGCGACCGTCAGGTCGGCAAGACGGCCGTCGCCGTCGACACCATCCTGAACCAGAAGAACGTCAACAAGACCGACAACGAGAGCGCCAAGCTCTACTGCATCTACGTCGCTGTCGGTCAGAAGCGTTCGACCGTGGCCCAGATCGTCAAGACGCTCGAAGAGTCCGGCGCGCTGGAATACACCATCGTCGTCGCCGCCACCGCGTCCGAGCCGGCCCCGCTGCAGTTCTTGGCCCCGTTCGCCGGCACCGCCATGGGCGAGTTCTTCCGCGACAACGGCATGCACGCCCTGATCGTCTATGACGACCTGTCTAAACAGGCCGTGGCCTATCGCCAAATGTCGCTGCTGCTGCGCCGTCCGCCCGGCCGTGAAGCCTATCCGGGCGACGTCTTCTATCTGCACAGCCGCCTCCTGGAGCGTTCGGCCAAGCTGAACGAGGACTATGGTTCGGGCTCCATGACCGCCCTGCCGATCATCGAGACCCAGGCCAACGACGTGTCGGCCTACATCCCGACCAATGTGATCTCGATCACCGACGGCCAGATCTTCCTGGAATCGGACCTGTTCTATCAGGGCATCCGCCCGGCCGTGAACGTCGGCATCTCGGTGTCGCGCGTGGGCTCGTCGGCCCAGACCAAGGCGATGAAGAAGGTCGCCGGCACCATCAAGGGCGAGCTGGCCCAGTATCGTGAAATGGCCGCCTTCGCCAAGTTCGGTTCGGACCTGGACGCCTCGACCCAGAAGCTGCTGGCGCGCGGCGCCCGCCTGACCGAGCTGCTGAAGCAGCCGCAGTATTCGCCGCTGGCGATGGAAGAGCAGGTCGTCTCGGTTTACGCCGGCACGCGCGGCTATATCGACGGCATCGCCGTGGGCGACGTGGGTCGTTTCGAGAAGGAACTGCTGGCGCGCATCCATGCAAACCACGCCTCGCTGCTGGAAGGCATCCGCGCCAAGAAGGACCTGACGCCCGAGCTGGAAGCCGAGCTGAAGGACATCCTGGCCGCCTTCGTGAAGACCTTCGCCTGAGTTCGACCGGATAAGCTGAGAGAGTAGCGCCGGATGGCCAGCCTAAAGGAAATGCGCAATCGGATCGGAAGCGTGAAAGCCACGCAGAAGATCACGAAAGCCATGCAGATGGTCGCCGCGGCCAAGCTGAAACGCGCCCAGGATCAGGCCGAGAGCGCCCGTCCCTATGCGCAGAAGATGGCCTCGGTCATCGCCAACCTGGCCGCCGGCGTGTCGGGCTCCGACGCGCCGCGCCTGCTGGCGGGCACGGGCGGCGATCAGCGTCACCTGATCGTGGTGGCCACGGCGGACAAGGGTCTGGCGGGCGGCTTCTCGACCAACGTCATCCGCGCCGCGCGCGAGCGGATCAACAGCCTGATCGCCAACGGCAAGGACGTGAAGATCATCGCCGTCGGCAAGAAGTCGCGGGACCAACTGTCGCGTCTGTATGGCGACAAGGTGATCCACACCTTCGAACTGTCGGAACACAAGACCATCGGCCTGCCTTCGGCCCAGCCGGTCGCCGAAATGATCGCCACCGCGTTCGAGGACGGTCAGGCCGACGTGGTCACCCTGTTCTACAGCCAGTTCAAGTCGGTGATCCAACAGGTCCCGACCGGCAAGCAGCTGATCCCGGCCGTGGTCGAGGGCGATGCGCAGCCGATCGACCTGAACGGCGCGGTCTATGAGTATGAGCCGTCGGAAGAGGAAATCCTGGAAACCCTGCTTCCGCGCAACCTGACGACCCAGATCCTGGCGGCTCTGTACGAGAACCAGGCGGGCTTCTTCGGGTCGCAGATGGCGGCGATGGACAACGCCACGCGCAACGCCGGCGACCTCATCAACGCCCTGACGCTGCAATACAACCGCAAGCGCCAAGCCCAGATCACCACCGAGCTGATCGAGATCATCGCCGGCGCCGAAGCCCTCTGATCCCGACCGCACAGACATTCCGACACGGACCCCAGCCATGACCGACACCGTCGCCCCCAAGAAGCCCGCCGCCCGCAAGCCCGCCGCCAAGAAGGCCGCCCCGGACGCCGCGCCCGTCAACGCCGCCGCCGCAGGCCGCATCGCCCAGGTCATCGGCGCCGTCGTCGACGTTGAGTTCGACGGCCACCTGCCGGCGATCCTGAACGCCCTGCACACCCAGAACATCGACCAGAAGACGGGCGAGCCCTTCACCCTGGTTCTGGAAGTCGCCCAGCACCTGGGTGAGAACATGGTCCGCACCATCTCGATGGACACGACCGAGGGCCTGACGCGCGGCCAGGCCGTGACCGACACCGGCGCCTCGATCCAGACCCCGGTGGGCCCGGGCGTGCTGGGCCGCATCATGAATGTCGTCGGCCAGCCGATCGACGAGGCCGGTCCGATCCAGACCACGGAATACCGCCCGATCCACCGCGAGGCTCCGACCTTCGAGGAACAGACGACCTCGTCGGAAATCCTGGTCACGGGCATCAAGGTGATCGACCTGATCTGCCCCTACACCAAGGGCGGCAAGATCGGCCTGTTCGGCGGCGCCGGTGTGGGCAAGACCGTCACCATGCAGGAACTGATCAACAACATCGCCAAGGCGTACGGCGGTTATTCGGTTCTGGCCGGCGTGGGCGAGCGCACCCGCGAAGGCAACGACCTGTATCACGAGATGATCGAGTCCAACGTGAACGTGGACCCGGCCAAGAACGACGGCTCGACCGAAGGCTCCAAGTGCGCCCTGGTCTATGGCCAGATGAACGAGCCCCCCGGCGCCCGCGCCCGCGTCGCCCTGACCGGCCTGGCCCAGGCCGAGTATTTCCGCGACGAGGAAGGCAAGGACGTTCTGCTGTTCGTCGACAACATCTTCCGCTTCACGCAAGCCGGTTCGGAAGTGTCGGCGTTGTTGGGCCGTATCCCGTCCGCCGTGGGCTATCAGCCGACGCTGGCCACCGAGATGGGCAACCTGCAAGAGCGCATCACCTCGACCAAGAAGGGCTCGATCACCTCGGTCCAGGCCATCTACGTCCCGGCCGATGACCCCACCGACCCGGCGCCGGCCGCCTCGTTCGCCCACCTGGACGCGACGACCATGCTGTCGCGTGACATCGCCGCCCAGGCCATCTTCCCCGCCGTCGATCCGCTAGACTCGACCTCGCGGATCATGGACCCGCTGGTCATCGGCGAAGAACACTATCAGGTCGCTCGTTCGGTCCAGGAAGTGCTGCAGCAGTACAAGGGCCTGAAGGACATCATCGCCATCCTGGGCATGGACGAGCTGTCGGAAGAGGACAAGCTGGTCGTGTCGCGCGCCCGCAAGATCCAGCGCTTCCTGTCGCAGCCCTTCTTCGTGGCCGAACAGTTCACCAACTCGCCCGGCAAGTTCGTCGAACTGGCCGACACGATCCGCTCGTTCAAGGGCATCGTGGCCGGTGAATACGACCATCTGCCGGAAGCCGCATTCTACATGGTCGGCGCCATCGAAGAGGCCGTCGCCAAGGCCGAGAAGATGGCGGCGGAAGCCTGATCATGGCCGGCAAGCTGAACTTCTCCCTCGTTTCGCCGGAACGCGAGGTCTTTTCGGGCCTCGTGGACCAGGTGGACGCGCCGGGCGTCGAGGGCGACTTCGGCGTGCTCCCCGACCACGCGCCCTTCATGACCGCCCTGCGCGAAGGCCTGGTCACCGTCTATAATGGCGGCGCCAAGACCCAGTATGACGTCCACGGCGGCTTCGCCGACGTGAACGGCGAGGGCCTGACCATCCTGGCCGAACAGGCCACCGAGGTCGTCGCGGGCTGATCGTCGAACGCGCATATTTCAGTTGACGAAAACGGCCCTGGCGTGATCGCGTCGGGGCCGTTTTCAATTCCTCCGAGGCGATCGTGAAGCGCATTACGACCCTGTTTGCGGTTCTGGCGGGGGTCGGCGGAATGTCCGGCTGCGCGGCCATGGTCGAGCCGAACCTGGACGCCAACGGGTGCCGGCCCGCCATGGCGATCTATCAGCCCCCGGTGCGCCTGGGCGGGGCGGGCCAGGTCATTCATATTCCGACGTCGTGTCCTTCGAGCGCGGCCTTGGAGGCGCGGATCGCGCGAGCCAACGCCCAAGCGCGGGCCGTGGCGGCGCAGGGGATTACAGAACAGGCGTCGACCAGCGCGGCTGTAGGTCCCGCGCCTACCCGTCCTGCACCGCCGCCGCCGGTCGAGCCCGTGATCGCCATATTGAACGGCGTCGACGGGTTCTGCGGCTGGTTCCTGGGCGACAAGCCCTATTCGCTGGAGGGGCTGCGCCAAGCCGCCTTCGACGCCGGCTATGGACGCGGTGCGCCGGTGCAGATGATCCCTCTGCCGGAAATGCGCGAGGCGGCGTCCTACAGCACTATGGGCTTTACTGCCATGATCGCCGATGCCCCCAGCGACAGGCACGGCATGGCCGCCTTCGTGACCTTCCACGATCCGGCTTGTCAGGTGCTGGTCTATGGCTATGCCGACGCGGCGCAGATGGCGCTGGAACGGCTGGAAAGCCTGGGCTGGAGGAAGGACGGCGGACCGATAGCCCTGCCTGAAATGACGGCGCAACGCTATCGCGGGCACGGCATGACCCTGACGGCCCACCGTCCCAGCGCGCCTGCGGAGGGGGCGCGGCTGGAGCTGATCCTGAATCTGACGCCGGGCGAAGCCTCTACGCGCGGGTTGCTGGAATAAGCGCGCCCGGCTGACAGATCGGCGGCGGGCGGCTAAGACCGGCGCATGACCGATCTTATCGACATTCACGGCGTCTGCGCGCCCGGTTTCGAGGCTGTGCGGGAGGCGTTCGCCGCCAACTTCACCGACGCGCCCGAGGGGCTGGACGAACAGGCGGCCCGGTTCAGCGTGGTGATCGAGGAGGAGACGGTCGTCGATCTGTGGGGCGGCTGGGCCGATACGGCGAAGACGACGCCGTTCACGAACACCACCCTGACCTCGGTCTTTTCGACCGGCAAGGCGGTCATGGCCCTGTTGATGGCGACGGCGGTCGAGGCGGGGCAGGTGGATTACGACCAGACGGTCGCCTCGCTGTGGCCCGCGTTCGGGGCGGCGGGGAAAGAGGACGTGACCGTGGCCCAACTGCTGAGCCACCAGTCGGGCCTGCCGGGCTTCTCAGAGGCGGTTGAACCCTCCATCTGGTTCGACGCCCAGGCCGTGGTCGAGAAGCTGGCCGCCCAGGCGCCGATGTGGGCCCCGGGAACGGCGTCCGGATACCACCCGATCACGGTCGGCTATCTGGCCAATGCAGTGTTCCGCCGGGCGACGGGCCGGACCATGGGCCACACCCTGCGCGAAGACTTTGCCAATCTGGACCTGTGGATCGGCCTGCCTGACAGCGAACATGGCCGTGTCGCGCAGATGAGAAAGCCGACGGCGGCGCCCAGCCTGGGGACCATCGACCCGATCAAACAGGCGGCCTTCCTGGACCGCGGCTCGGCGCCGGGCGGGCGCGGGTCGGTGGAGTGGCGGCGGATGGAGATTCCCTCGGCCAATTTGCACGGCACGGCGCTGGGACTGGCGAAACTGCTGGGCGTGGTCGCCAATGAGGGGCGGCTGAACGGCCGTTCGATCCTTTCGGGCCAGACGTTGGAGCAACTGACCCGCGAACGCATCCACGGTCAGGACAAGGTCCTGCCCTATGTCATCAGCTGGGCGGCGGGCCTGATGCGCAACGACGGGCTGAATGTCTTTGGCCCGAACGCGGCCTGGGGCCATTACGGCTGGGGCGGGTCGATGGCCATGGCCGATCCGTCGCAGCGCCTGTCGGCAGCCTATGTGATGACGCGGCAGTCGCCGCACCTGATCGGCGATCCGCGCCCGCGGCGCCTGCTGGAGGCGGTTTACGCTGCGCTCTAGACGGTTTCGGACAGGGCCACGGCGCGCCGCGCGGCGCGCGAGCGGTTGAGGGCGCCCAGGGCGAAGACGGCCGCGCCGGTCCAGATGAAGACGAAGGAGACGATGCGCAGCGGCGTCAGGGCCTCGCCGGTCAGGACGCCGCAGGCGAACTGCAGCGTCGGGGCCAGGAACTGGATGAAGCCGATGGTCGACAGAGGCAGGCGCCGCGCCGACCAGGCGAACAGGACCAGGGGCACCACCGTCGCCAGGCCGCTGAAAAGCGCCCAGGCCAGGCCCGTGGGCGAGGCGAAGCCGGCGGCCTGGCCATGGGTGGCCAGCCAGGCCAGGAAGACGGCGCCGATGGGCAGCAGAACGAGGCATTCGACGAAAAGGCCGGTCTGGGCCGAGGCCGGGACACGCTTTCGGATCACCGCATAGGCGCAGAAGGTGACCGCCAGCGTCAGGCCGATGATCGGCACATGACCCAGGGCCACGGTCTGGACCGCCACCCCGACGGCGGCCAGGGCGATGGCGGCGGCGCTCCAGCGGTCGATCTTCTCGCGGAACAGGACGGCGCCCGCCGCCATGTTCAGCAGGGGATTGATATAGTAGCCGAGGCTGGCCTCCAGCGTCGCGTGATGGGTGGTGGCGAAGACATAGAGGCTCCAGTTCGTGCCGATCAGCAGGGCCGACAGAGCCAGCCAGGCCAGGGTGCGCGGGCTGGCCAGCACCTGACGCGCCTCGCCCCACCGCCCGGCCATCAGCAGCACCGCTCCGGCGACGAAGACCGACCAGACCGCCCGGTGGGCCAAGATTTCGGGCGCGCCAAACCCCGCCGCCGCCATGGCCATGAACAGCAGCGGCAACAGACCCCACAGAGTGTAGCAGGCGACGGCGGTGCCGACCGCGCGGGGGTCGTTGGGGGTGGCGGATGTCATGGGCGCTTATCCTTCCACGCCTTCGCCGTCATCCTCGTGCTGGAGCCGAGGATCGGGTGATCGGCCGCTGATGCGAACGGGTAGAGCATGGACGCTTGTCAGGTCCGATCCTTGGGGCAAGCCCGAGGACGACGGTGAGTGTTGAGTTCGAAGCCGCCTACACCGTGATCGAACGATAGCCCGACGAGGACTTGATGACGCCGGTCTCGTCCAGAAGCTGGGCGATCTGGACGGCGTTCAGGGCGGCGCCCTTGCGCAGGTTGTCGGACACGACCCACAGGTTCAGGCCGTTCTCGACCGTCGGGTCCTTGCGGATGCGCGACACATAGACGGCGTGTTCGCCGGCGGCGTCGACGGGGGTGATATAGCCGTCGTGCTCCTGCTTATCGATGACCAGCACGCCCGGCGCCTCGCGCAGGATGGCGCGGGCTTCGTCTGGGGCGAGGGGGCGGTCGAACTGAATGTTCACGGCCTCGGAGTGACCGACAAAGACCGGCACGCGCACGCAGGTGACGGTGACCTGGATGTTCGGGTCCAGCATCTTGTGCGTCTCGTCCGACATCTTCTGCTCCTCGTCGGTCGAACCGTCTTCCAGGAAGGCGCCGATGTAGGGGATGACGTTGAAGGCGATCTGTTTGGGGAACTTCTTGGGACGCGCATCGCCCAGGCCGTAGATGGCCTTGGTCTGGTTCCACAGCTCGTCCATGCCTTCCTTGCCGGCGCCGGATACCGACTGATAGGTCGAGACGACCACGCGCTTGATCTTGGCCGCATCGTGCAGCGGCTTCAGCGCCGTGACCAGCTGGATGGTCGAGCAGTTGGGGTTGGCGATGATGTTCTTCTTGGTCGCGTCCTTGATGGCGTCGGGGTTCACTTCCGGCACGATCAGCGGCACGTCGGCGTCCTTGCGGAAGGCCGAGGAGTTGTCGATGACGATGGGACCGGCCTTGCCGATCTTTTCCGACCATTCCCTGGACACCGCGCCGCCGGCGGACATCAGGACGAGATCGACGGAGGAGAAGTCGAACTGTTCGATGTCCTGGCATTTGATGGTCTTGTCGCCGAAGGAGACTTCCACGCCCTTGGACTTGCGCGAGGCGATGGCGTGAATCTCATCCACGGGGAATTCGACTTCCTCCAGGATGTTCAGCATTTCGCGGCCCACATTGCCCGTGGCTCCGACGATGGCGACGCGATAACCCATTTTTGTTGGTCCTTCGGACGCGCTGACGCTCGGCTCAGCGGAGCCTTGCTGCTTGAGCGCGGTTTGGTGTGTGCTGTGCATTTAGGCGTTCGCAGCCGCGAAGCAATCGCTTTTCGGCGCGGGGGACTTTAAGCAGGGCCGCCATGACCTCCCGCATCCGCAACGCCTACGATATCCGCGTGGAAGAGGGCGTTCTGACGCCCGATCCGGCGCAGGCCGACGTGATCACCGCGCTGGAACGCCTCGAGGTCGATCTGGGCAAGCGGGGTCTGTTCGGAAAGCCGCCCGAGGTGCGCGGCGTCTATCTGTACGGGCCGCCCGGACGGGGCAAGTCGATGCTGATGGACCTGTTCTATTCGGCGACGCCCGAGCCGCGAAAGACGCGGGCGCACTTCCACGCCTTCATGGCCCGCATCCACGATCTGGTGAAACAGTGGCGCGAGGGGGACGCCAGGACCCGGAAGGCCGTGTTCGGAACCCATAAGGGCGACGACCCGATCCCGCCGATCGCCAAGCTGATCGCCTCGGAAGCCCGGCTGCTGTGCTTCGACGAGCTGCAGGTTACAGACATCGCCGACGCCATGATCCTGGGGCGGCTGTTCGAGGCCCTGTTCGAGGACCGCGTGGTGCTGGCCATCACCTCGAACCGCGCGCCGGAAGACCTCTACAAGAACGGCATCAATCGCCAGCTGTTCACCCCCTTCATCGACATCATCCGCCAGCGCTGCGTGGTGGTGGAGACGGCCGGGGCGCGCGACTGGCGGCTGGACCGGATGACCTCGGCCCAGGTTTGGCACACGCCCGAAGACCGCGCGGCGTTCGAGGACCTGTGGCGCGAACTGAAGGGGGGAGAGCCGGAGGAACCGGCGCACCTGACGGTGCTGGGCCGCGACGTGGTGGTGGAGCGAACCGTGGGGTCGATGGCGCGGGCGACCTTCGCCGACCTGTGCGCCCGGCCGCTGGGGCCGCAGGACTATCTGGCCATCGCCCAGCGGTTCCACACCCTGTTCCTAGAGGATGTGCCGATCCTGAGTTCGGCCAACCACCACGAGGCGCGGCGTCTGGTGACCCTGGTGGACGCGCTTTACGAGGCCAAGACCAAGCTGATCGTGCTGGCGGCGGCCAAGCCTGAGGCCCTCTATACCGAGGGGGTGGGGGCGTTCGAGTTCGAACGCACCGTTTCGCGCTTCAACGAGATGCAAAGCAAGGACTGGCTGGCGCACGTGCGGGATTGAACCTCCCTCCCAACGGGAGAAGGGAGAAAGAAAAAGGGCCGCGGATTGCTCCGCGGCCCATTGTTATTCGATTGACGCTTGGCTTAGGCCAGCGAAGAATCAATGTCCTTGCAGGCCTGCAGCAGGCCCTGGACCGAGGCGACGGACTTTTCGAACATCGCCTTTTCTTCGTCGTTGGTGGTGAACTCGACCACCTTCTCGACGCCGCCGGCGCCGATCAGGGCGGGGACGCCGACGTAGAGGTCCGACAGGCCGTATTCGCCCGACAGCCAGACGGCGCAGGGCAGGACGCGCTTCTGGTCAAGCAAGTACGACTTGGCCATGGCGATGGCGGATTCAGCCGGGGCGTAGAAGGCCGAGCCGGTCTTCAGCAGGGCCACGATCTCGCCGCCGCCCTTGCGGGTGCGGTCGACGATGGCGTCCAGATCGGCCTGGCTCAGGAAGCCGGCGGCGACGGCGTCCGGCAGGGGCAGGCCGCCGACGGTCGAGTGACGCACCATCGGCACCATGTCGTCGCCGTGACCGCCCAGGGTCCAGGCATGGATGTCCTGAACCGACACGCCGGTCTTTTCAGCCAGGAAGTAGGCGAAACGCGCCGAGTCGAGGACGCCAGCCATGCCGACGACCTTCTCCTTGGGCAGACCCGAGAACTTCTGCAGGGCCCAGACCATGGCGTCGAGCGGGTTGGTGATGCAGATGACGAAGGCGTTGGGGGCGTGGGCCTTGATGCCTTCGCCGACGGCCTTCATGACCTTCAGGTTGATGCCGATCAGGTCGTCGCGGCTCATGCCCGGCTTGCGCGGCACGCCGGCGGTGACGATGCAGACGTCGGCGCCCGCGATGTCGGCATAGTCGTTGGCGCCCTTCAGGGCTACGTCCTGGCCGAAGACGGCCGAGGCCTCGGCGATGTCCAGCGCCTTGCCCTGCGGCGTGCCTTCGGCGATGTCGAACAGGATCACGTCGCCCAGGGCTTCGCGAGCGGCCACGTGGGCCAGGGTGCCGCCGATCATGCCGGCGCCGATAAGGGCGATCTTCGCGCGAGCCATGGATGTCTCCGTTTATTGCGTGTGCGAAATGGGGATTAATCGTGCGGGCGGCATAGACCCCTCGCGCGCCTGTCGCAAGAACCTCGCTTTACGGCCTTGGTCAGGCTTGCGAAGGTCGGGCGACAACCGGAGGATTTCGATGCGCCGTTCATTCGCTTTCGCCCTGCTGCTGGCCTCGGTCGCCGCGCCTGCGCTGGCCCAGACGCCGCCCGCGACCGTCGGCGACCGCTATATCCCCGCGCCCTGGTGGATGCGCGATCCGGTCATCGCCTCGGTCGGCCAGGTGCGGGTCGAAATCCAGGCCAACCGCGCCTTCGTCTCGGCCAGCTTCCAGTCGGTGGATCGCAGCGTGACGGAGGCCTCGCGCGCCGCCGCCGACCAGGTGCGGGCGCTGAGCCAGGCGCTGTCGGCCTATGGCGCGGACAAGGTGCGGGTCGAGACCAGCGTCACCACCCAGCCCATCTATGACCAGTATCGCGATGGCGACGGGGTGATGCGCGACAACACCCGCGCCGACCGGATCGCCCGCTATCAGGCCGATGCGTCCGTGCGTGTCACCGTGCGCGACGTGACGCTGATCGAGCGGGTTTACGCCACCATCGTCGCCTCGCGTCCGACCTCCATCAGCCAGGTGAACTTCAACCTGGAGCCGGAAAACGGCTGGAAGGCCAATCTTCAGGCCGAGGCGATGAAGGATGCGCGGCGCCGGGCCGAAGCGGCGGCGACGAATGCGGGCGCCACCCTGGGCCGGGTCAAGATCATCGATCCGTCAGGTCGCGTCTGTCAGACAGACGTGTTGGCGGGTTGGCCCTCCTACGCTGCCGGGAGCGGTCAGGAGACGACGGTGGACGAGGTGGTGGTGACGGGATCGAGGGTGCAGAGGCGCATGGAATATGCAGCGCCGCCGCCGCCGCCCGCCCCGGCGGCAGGCGGACCTGGCCCCAGCGAAACGGACATCGCGGCGGCGCGACTGGCGTTGCAGCCCCCGTTGCAGACCCTGACCGACAGCGCCTGCGTCATCTACGGGCTGAACTGATGGGGTTTTCCGTCGCGCCGGCCTTCGAGGCCGGATCGGTCGCGGCCGCCGACTGGCCGCTGTGCCATGTGCGGCTGCAGGACGATGCGCGGTTTCCCTGGCTGATCCTGATCCCGCACGTCGAAGGGGCGGTGGAGCTGGAGGATTTGAGCGCGGATCAGCGGGTGATGCTGATGGAGGAGACGGTGCGCGCCGGAGCGCTGTTGCGGCGGTTGAGGCCGGTCGACAAACTTAACGTCGGCGTCATCGGCAACATCACCGCTCAGTTGCACGTTCATGTCGTGGGCCGCCGCCGCGACGACGACCTGTGGCCCGATCCCGTCTGGGGGCGAGGGCCGGCTGTTCCGTATACGGAGGATGACCGGGCGCGGCTGTTGTCCATCCTCCGTTCGTCATCCTAGCCACAAGGTCTAGGATGATGGCGGATAGTCTCAGATGATATCCAGCGGCACAGCCTGGGTCGGTGGGGGGAAGGCCTGGTCCAGCCGTTCCAGGTCCTCCGGGTCGAACTGGATGTCCAGGGCGTCCGCGTTGGCCTCGACGTGTTCGACGCTGCCCGCCTTGGGGATGGCGATGACGCCGTCGTGGCGCAGGACGGCGGCCAGGGCCACCTGGGCCGGCTCGGCCGAATGCCGGTTGGCGATGTCCAGGATGAGGGGATGCTCCAACAGGCCGCCGCGTCCCAGGGGCGAATAGGCCATCATCGGCATGTCGCGCGCCTGCATCCACGGCAGCAGATCGTATTCCACCCCGCGCGAACCCAGGTTGTAGAGCAGTTGGTTGACGGCGCAGTCCTCGGCCCCTTCGATCTGCATCAGCCGCTCCATCGCATCCAGGTCCAGGTTGGACACGCCCCAGCGGGCGATCATCCCCTCATCCACCAGCTCGCGAAACGCCTCCACCGTCTCCTCCAGCGGAATGTGGCCTTCCCAGTGCAGCAGATAGAGGTCCAGCCGGTCGACCTTGAGCCGCTCCAGCGAGCGTTCGCAGGCCAGCATCATCTTCATCTCCGAGGCGTTCTCGGGCCGCACCTTGGAGACTATGAAAACCTCGTCGCGGCGACCGGCGATGACCTCGCCCACCAGCCGTTCCGAGCGGCCGTCGCCATAAAGTTCGGCCGTGTCGATCAGGCTCATGCCGAGGTCGATCCCGCGCGACAGGGCCTGCTGCTCCTGGTCGCGCCGGGCGGGGTCGTCGCCGATCTCCCAGGCGCCTTGGCCGAGGGCGGGAACGGTCGTACCGTCGGCGAATGTGACGAGGCGGGTCATGTCCGTCCTGAGCGAAGCGTGGTGCGAACACCACCGGGAGGGTTGGAATGCGAACGCGGCTTATCAAGACCGACGGGCTTGTCCAACAGGTGCTGGAGGCCGGGTTCGACGACGACAACGCGCCGCTGGTCCTGCTGATCCACGGTTTTCCCGAACTGGGCGTCAGCTGGCGCGCCCAGGTCCAGGCGCTGAGCCAAGCGGGCTATCACGTCGCAGCCCCCGACATGCGGGGCTACGGCGGGACCGAAAAGCCCGAAGGCGCGGCGGCCTATTCAATCCTGAACCTGGTCGGCGACATGGTCGATCTGGTCCGGGCGCTGGGCAAGACGTCCTGCGCCGTCGTGGGCCACGACTGGGGCGCGCCGGTGGCCTGGCATTGCGCCCTGCTGCGGCCGGACGTGTTTCGCGCTGTCGCGGGCCTGTCGGTGCCGTTCCAGCCCCGCCGGACCAAAGGACCGCCGACGGCGGCCATGGCGGCGATCGCGAAGCGGGCGGGGCTGGGCGACCTCTATATCGTGCGCTTCCAGGCGGCGGACGCGCATCGGGCGCTGGAAGCCGATCCGGCGACGACGCTGAGAAAGCTGTTCTACGCCTATGACGGGGCGACGCCGGCGGGGCTGAAATCGACCGGCTTCATGCCTGAGGGCGTGGCCTTGCTCGACACCATCGCCGACGATGCGACCCTGCCGCCTTGGATGGGCGCGGATCATTTCGCGGAATATGTGCAGGCCTTTTCGGACAGCGGGTTCGCTGGGCCGTTGAACTGGTATCGGGCGCTGGACCTGAACTGGTCGCAGACGGCCTTTGTGCAGGATCAGAGGATCACGCCGCCCGCCCTGTTCGTGGTCGGGGAAGACGATCCGGTGCGCCACTATGCCGGAAGCGCGGAGGCGGGGCTGAAGGACTGGGCTCCGGGGTTGACGCGCTCGGTGGTGGTGCCGGGAGCGGGCCACTGGATCCAGCAGGAGCGCGCGGACGAAGTGAACGCTCTGCTGCTGGAGTTTCTGGCCGGTTTGGACCGCTAGACGGCCTGTCCCCGCGTCATCTGCTCGCGCACCTCGGCGACGATCTCCAGGCTGCGGATGCGGGCGGCGTTGTCGAAGGCCATGCCGGTGACCATCAGTTCGTCCACCCCGGTCAGGGCGATGAAGTCGGCCAACGTCTTCCTGACCGTCTCCGGCCCCCCGATGGCGGAATAGAGAAGGCGGCCTCTGGCGGCCTCGATCTGTTGCGGGGTCAGGACCGTGGCGATGTCGTCCACCGGAGGGGGCAGTTTGCCGGGCTTGCCGGTCGAGAGGCGGGCAAAGCTCTGCTGCATGGACGTGGACAGGCGCACCCCTTCGGCGTCCGTATCGGCGGCGAAGACGTTGATGGCGGCCATGGCGTGGGGCTGGGCCAGGCGGTCGGAGGGGGTGAAATTGCGGCGATACAGCGCCAGGGCCTCCAGCAACAGTTCCGGGGCGAAATGGCTGGCGAAGGCGTAAGGAAGCCCCAGTTGTCCCGCCAGCTGGGCGCTGAAAAGGCTGGAGCCCAGAAGCCAGATCGGCACGCGCAGGCCGGCGCCGGGCACGGCGCGGACGGGCTGGTTCTCGGCCGCCGGCTCGAACCATTGAATCAGTTCGACCACGTCGCGCGGAAACTGGTCGGCGCCTTCGAAATAGCGACGCAGAGCACGGGCGGTGGCGCCGTCCGTGCCGGGCGCGCGGCCCAGGCCCAGGTCGATCCGGTCGGGGAACAGGGTCTCCAGCGTGCCGAACTGTTCGGCGACGACCAGAGGCGCATGGTTGGGCAGCATGACGCCGCCCGAGCCGACGCGGATGCGCTGCGTTCCGGCCGCCACATGGCCGATGACGATGGCGGTCGCCGCGCTGGCGATGCCGGGCATATTGTGGTGTTCGGCCAGCCAGAACCGCCGGAAGCCCAGGCGGTCAGCGGCCTTGGCGAAGGCTAGGGTCTCGTCGAGGGCGCGGCGGGCGTCGCCGCCTTCGACGATAGGCGACAGGTCGAGGACTGAGAACGGGATCATGACGCCTAGATCGGGGCTGGCGCGCGGCGTTCAAGAGCGAGCGCGCGGGAACCGCAACGGCGTCGGGCGCTTTAAATCGTCTCCACCATGAAAGAGCTGCGCCATGACGGACGCCGACCCCACCCCGCCCGAAAACGCGAAATCCGAAGCCGAGTGCGACGACGCGCGCGAAGCCGCCGACATGGGCGAGCGCCCGGACCTGGGCCATAAGGCCGACACCCTGATCGACGCCCTGGACGGCAGCGATTCGGGCTCCGACACCCGCGCGGGCTCGTTGCGCGGCGGATCGGCCGGCGGTTCGGACGACGACCCGGATTCGCGCAAGATCAACGAGACCCTGGCCGAGGAAGGCCGGTCCGAGGCCGATCCCGATTCGCCATCGGACGCCGGACCGGACGCAATCGCGGGTTCGGGACGGGATTTCGAAGGCGCTGGCGGCGATCCGGCCGAGGGCGGTCGCAAGGAATAGGCGCGCCACGCCTTGCCGCCGCCGCAAGCCTGCGCCACGGTGGCGCTTAGACCCTTTGGTCCAGGGACGCTTCTTCGATGATGCTTCGTTTGGCGGCGGTTTCCGCCGTTGTTCTGTTCGGCCTCGCTGGCTGCGACCGGGCGAACGCCCCGGCTAAACCTTCCGCCACGGCGGAAACGGCCGCGCCGGCGGTCCCGCCCAAGACGGCGGAGGCAGGATCCGCCGCAGCCGTGGGGGCGCGTGCGCCAGCCGCAGAGCCCGCGCCTGCCGCTCCGGCGTTCGCCCCCCTGTATCCCGGCGCCCGGATCGACGGCGCGCCCCTGGCGGCTGACGGCGCGGCCGGGCCGGGCGGCCTGGTCACCTTCACCACCGACGCCTCGCCGGACGAGGTTGTGGCCTTCTACCGCCAGCGAGCCGAGGCCGCCGGGCTGAAGTCGGTGACGGGCATGAATCAGGGCGAGGCGCGGGCCTATGGCGCGGCCGGCGACGCCGCCGACGGCCCCTCGCTACAGGTCGTCGCGGCCCCCAGCCCCGACGGCGCAACCTCGGTGCATATGAACTGGAGCGCCGGGTCGTGATCGGACGCGCGGCGCGGCTGGCGGCAGGGGCGGGCGCCGTCCTTGTCCTGGCCGCCTGCGCCGGATCGCCGAAGTCGGTCGTGACGATGCCGAAGGACGGCTATCTGTCGGCCGCCGTGCTGTCGGACATGGCCGCCGCCGTCCCCGCTCCTCCGACGCCGGGTTCGACCCAGGATGTGGCGGACAAGACGGCTTCGGCCCGCTACGCGGCGTTGGAGGACGGCGACCGCTGGCTGCTGGCCACCTCCCACGCCGAGGTGCGGCCGCCGCTGGCGCTGCAGCATTTCGACTGCGCTCTGGGGGTCCGGCTGGGCTCGGCCGAGACGCCGGCGCTGGACCGGATGATGAGCCGCGTCTTCCATGACGCCGCCAGCGTGGCCGAACAGGTCAAGGCGCGTCAGATGCGCCCCCGTCCGATCGCGGACGATCCCCAGCGCCGCGCCTGCCAGACCCTGGACGCGGCCGCGCGCCGCAGCGGCTCCTATCCGTCGGGCGGCGCGGCGGTCGGCGTGGCCTATGGCGAGGCGTTCGCGGCGCTGGAGCCGGATCGCGCCGAGGCCGTGCGCCGGATCGGACATGAAATCGGGATCAGCCGCCTGGTCTGCGCCATGCACTATCCCAGCGACGTGGCGGCGGGCGAGACGATCGGCCGTCAGGTCGCCGCCCAGGCCATAGCCGACCCTGCCTTCCAGGCGGATATGGCGGCGGCGCGCGCCGAACTGGCGGCCGCCCGCCGCACGGGCCTGACCAATCCCGGATGCGCGGCCGAGCGGGCGGCCCTGGCGACCGTCCTGCCCTGAGATGGCGGGCTGGTTCGCCCTGGCGGTCGCGCTCCAGTCCGCCTCGGACTTGCCCGCCGCCCGACCCTGCACGGCGCAGGAGTTGGCGGACCTGATCACGCCCTCGGGCCAGCCCTATCGCCTGGCCTGCCAGGCCGACACAGGCGGGCGCGACATTCGCCGTCGGGTGTTGATCGAGGGCCAGGCTGCGTCCGGCGCCGCGCTGGATTGCGGCGGGGGCGAGATCCGCGCGCCGGGCCAGGCGACCACCGGCGCCCCGACCGTGGCCGTCTGGTCGCACCGCCAGGGCGACGGCTGGTCCAGGCCCAGCGATGTGGCCATCCGCAACTGCGGCGTCGCGGGCAATGTCCGCATCTGGGGCATGGGGGCGGGCGGGTCGATGCGGGACCTGCTGGCCTCGTCGCGCACGGCCGGGCATACACTGGCGGCCCAGTCGGCCGCGCCGATCAGGGTGGTGCTGGACCGGGTGCGGTTTCAGGGCGTGGGAACCATTCCCCTCTATGTCGGGCCGGGGGTCACGCAGACCACGGTGACGCGGTCGCGCTTTTCCGGCCGATCAACGTCGGTGGCCATCTATCTGGACGCAGAGAGCGCCGGCGCCCTGATCCAGGACAACGATTTCGACATTCGCACCGGGCGCGAGCAGATCGCCGTGGACGGATCGGGCGCCAACCGCATCGTCGGCAACCGGCTGGCGCTGGACGGTCGCGGCGGGGTCTTTCTGTACCGCAACTGCGGCGAGGATGGGGTGATCCGCCACCAGACGCCCTCCTATAATCGGATCACGGACAATGTCTTCACCGGCGCCGGCTGGTTCAGGCCCCGCGCGGTGGTGATCGGGTCGCGCGAGGGGCGCAGGTCCTATTGCGGTGACGACCGGGGCTGGCCCTTCGGGTCCAGCATCGACGACGGGGACGGCGCCACGGGCAATCTGACGGCGCGCAACAGCGTGCGTCGCTGATCGGCTCGCCCCTTGCGCCGGTCGTCCGCGCAGGGCTGACTGGACCGATCGCGATCAGGGGGACAAGACGATGCGGCTGATCCTGTTGTTCACGGCGCTGGCTGTCGCCCTGGGTCTGGCCGTGATCGCCAGTCAGACGCCCGCGCCGCGGCCGGTCTCGACCCCGGTCGAAGCCTTTTCCGCCGCGCGGGCGATGGCCGATGTGCGCGAGATCGCCCGCGCGCCACATCCAGTCGGGTCCGACGACCACGCGCGGGTCCAGGCCTATCTGATGCAACGGATGACAGCCCTGGGCCTGGCGCCCAGGATACAGACCGGCCCCCTGTCGCCAGGGGCTGTGCAACGGCTGGAGCGCGAGGGGCGAAGCCCTCACGGGTTGGCGGCGGCCAACATCGTCGGCGTCCTGCCCGGCCGCGACCCCGACCGGCCCGCCGTCCTTATGATGGCCCATTACGACAGCGTGCCCGGTTCGCCCGGTGCGGCCGACGATGCGACGGGCGTGGCGGCCATTCTGGAGGCGGTGCGGGCGATCAAGGCGCGCGGCGGGGCGGACCGCGATCTGATCGTCCTGCTGACCGACGCCGAGGAACTCAATCTGGACGGTGCGCGGACGTTCTTCGCCGCCCATCCGTGGCGCGACCGGATCGGGGCCGTCGTCAATCTGGAGGCGCGGGGCGGCGGCGGTCGGGCCATGATGTTCGAGACAGGGCCGGGCAACGCCGGCGTCATCGCTGACTATGCGCGGGCCGCCGGCGCCGTGACGGGCGGCCCGTCCAGCAACGCCTTGGCGATCTTCGTCTATCGACTGATGCCGAACGGCACCGACTTCACCGTGACGGCGGCCAAGGGGCTGGCGGGGATCAATCTGGCCTTCATCGGGCGGCCGGATCAGTATCATTCGCCCGCCGCCACGCCGGACGCCCTGGATCAGGGCAGTCTGCAGCATATCGGATCGCAGGCGCTGGAGGTGGCTGACGCCTGGCTGCGCGCCCCGACGCTGCCCCAGGCGACACAGAACGCCGTCTATGCCGACCTGTTCGGCCTGGCGGTCGTGCGGCATCCGCCGGTCGTGGGGTGGGTCCTGCTGGCCATCGCCGCCCTGGCGACCGGCTTGGCGGTCTGGCGGGTGCGTCGCGTTCAGGGCTTGAAGGTGGGCGCGGTCTTGGGCGGCGCGGCGGACGGCCTGTGGCTGCTGGCCGCCGCCGTGGTCGCGGGCCAGGCGGTGCGGGTGCTGGCCGGACCGTTGGGCGGACGGGTTCAGTCGCCCGAGACCTATTACACCCTGCTGCGGCGTCTGCCGGCGCTGGAGATCGGCGTGGCGCTTGCCTTGTCGGGCCTGGCGCTGCTGCTGATTGCGGGGCGCGCCGGCGGGCGGACGGTCGCGTTTGGCCTGGTCGCGGCGGCGGCGTTGACGACCGTCCTCGCGGGTGTCGATCCGGTCGTCCTGGGCGCGGCGGCCGTCGCGATCGGTCTCAGCCTGTGGCCGCGCGCGGCGGAGGAAACGCCCTGGGGCGGGTGGCTGGGCTTGATCGGCCTAGTGCTGGTTCTGGGCGTCGCCGTCCAGGCCGTGGCGCCCGAGGCCGCCTTCCTGCTGATCTGGCCCGCCCTGATCGCCGCCGTGACGGCCGCGACCGCGGCCCTGATCTCCGCGCGTCTGACCACCTGGACCGTCCTGATCCCGGCGGCGCTGGCGACGGCCGTCGTCGGCGGGTGGCTGCTGGTGCAGGGACATGGCGTGTTTATGGGCGTCGGCATGGACCTGCCGGGTGTTCTGGGCGTGATCGCTTTGCTGATCGTGCCCCTCTGCCGACCACTGTCGCCTGGCGCCGCTGGCGGCATCCGGGCGTTGAGCCGGATTGCGGGAGGGTTGGTCGTGGCGGCGATGGTCGCCGGGCTGGGCGCGCGACTGATCGCCTGACTTGGATGCGTCAGAAACGGTCGTGTTCGATTTTATGTTCTCGTTTTGATCGAGAGAACATCTTGTGAACTAGAACAAACCGTGCCCATAGTCGGCCTCACGAAACGGGGGCGGGTCCAGGCGGGTCTCTCCCAAGCTTAATGACGGGAATCATGGCAAGGGAGACGAAGGCAATGGCTTCGCAGGCGGCATTGAAATTGGTGGGCAAGGACGACGGCGACAAGCAGCGCGCCCTGGAGGCGGCGATCGCGCAGATCGACCGCGCCTTCGGCAAGGGCTCGGTGATGAAGCTCGGCAAGGCCGGGCAGGTGAACGAGATCGAGAGCGTCTCGACCGGCTCGCTGGGTCTGGACATGGCCCTGGGCATCGGCGGCCTGCCGGTCGGGCGGGTGATCGAGGTGTTCGGCCCTGAGTCGTCCGGCAAGACGACCCTGGCCCTGCACACGGTCGCCGAGGTGCAGAAGAAGGGCGGGGTCGCCGCCTTCGTCGACGCCGAACATGCGCTGGACCCGGTCTATGCCCAGAAGCTGGGCGTCAATCTGGACGATCTTCTGGTGTCGCAGCCGGACGCCGGCGAACAGGCGCTGGAGATCGTGGACACCCTGGTCCGTTCGGGGGCTGTGGACATCGTGGTCGTGGACTCCGTCGCCGCCCTGACCCCGCGCGCCGAAATCGAGGGCGAGATGGGCGACAGCCTGCCGGGCCTGCAGGCGCGCCTGATGAGCCAGGCGCTTCGCAAGCTGACGGCCTCCATCTCCAAGTCTAAGTGCATCGTCCTGTTCATCAACCAGATCCGTCACAAGATCGGCGTCATGTACGGCAGCCCCGAGACGACGACGGGCGGCAATGCGCTGAAGTTCTACGCCTCGGTGCGTCTGGACATCCGCCGCACCGGTGCGATCAAGAACCGCGACGAGGTGGTCGGCAACACCACCCGGGTCAAGGTGGTCAAGAACAAGGTCGCCCCGCCGTTCCGCGAGGTCATCTTCGACATCATGTACGGCGAGGGCATCTCCAAACTGGGCGAGGTCATCGACCTGGGCGTCAAGGCCGGAGTGATCGAAAAGGCCGGCAGCTGGTTCAGCTATGACTCCACCCGGATCGGCCAGGGCCGCGAGAATGTGCGCGAGTTCCTGAAACAGAACCCCGACATCGCCGCCTCCATCGAAAAGGCCGTGCGCCAGTCCACCAACAAGATCGCCGACGACATGCTGGGCGCGCCCGAGCCGGACGAAGGCCAGGATCTGGAAGGCTGACGCCAGAACGAGGGGCTGGGCGCGGTCGGGCGGGCTTTGAGCGTTCGCTTCGGCTGCGGCCCGGTCTTTTCACCGCTACTCCGTCGCCCCTAGCGACCCGCCACCGACCCCGCGAAGGGCGGCGGAGCGACCCGCTCGACCTCGTGTCGGGCGGGTCTTTTTCTTTTTTGGATTAGCAGGGTTCGCGGGACTTGAGTTCGATTGTTCAACCTATCCGCTCATCTCAGCGAAAGCCGGGACCCAGTGCTTTGGCAGATACGGCTTGTGCATTGGCCGGGGCAATCGATCCAACGCACTGCTGAGCGACAGAACTGGGTCCCGGCTTTCGCCGGGATGAGCGGGAGAGAGGTAGCGCTCAAACCAAAACGGGCGGCCCGAAGGCCGCCCGTTCCGTAGACCAGCGATGTCCGAGACCGATCAGGCGGCGGCCTTCTCCGGGGCGAACTTGCCGTAGAAGGTCTCGTTCTTGGCGGCCATGTCGCGCAGCAGCTGCGGGACCTTGAAGCGGTCGCCGTACGACGCCGCCAGACGGTCCGCCGTCTCGACGAACTTGGCCAGGCCGATGCCGTCGATGAAGCTGATCGGGCCGCCGGTCCAGGGCGCGAAGCCCCAGCCCAGGATGGCGCCCAGGTCCGCCTCACGCGGGTCGTCGATGACGCCCTCTTCCCAGCAACGCGCCACTTCGACGGCTTGGCGATACAGCAGGCGCGTTTTCAGCTCGTCGATCTGGGCGAATGCGGTCGGCTCTTCCGGCTGGTCGATGCCCTTGGTGACGGGCGCCAGGTCGGACAGACCCTTCCAGAGCGTCTTGGGCTTGGTGTCGTAGTCGTAGAAGCCCTTGCCGTTCTTGCGGCCGAAACGTCCCCCCTCGACCATCTTGGCGACGATGTCGGCGCCTTCCGACGGGACGTATTTGTCACCCAGGTCCAAAGCCGTCTGTTTGGCGATCTTGTAGGACAGGTCCAGGGCGACGTCGTCGTGCATCTCCAGCGGGCCGCGCGGCATGCCGGTCATCCGGCCGACATTGTCGATCAGGGCCGGGCCGTAACCCTCCTCCAGCATCGCCATGCCCTCCATCAGGAAGGTGGAGAAGCAGCGCGAGGTGTAGAAGCCGCGGCTGTCGTTGACGACGATCGGCGTCTTCTTGATCTTCAGCACATAGTCCAGCGCCTTGGCGATGGCGGCTTGACCCGTCTTTTCGCCCAGGATGATCTCGACCAGCATCATCTTGTCGACCGGCGAGAAGAAGTGGATGCCGATGAAGTCTTCAGGGCGGACCGAGGCCTCGGCCAGACCGGTGATCGGCAAGGTCGAGGTGTTGGAGCCGAACACGGCCCCCTCGGCCAGTTGCGCCTCGGCGCGCTTGGTCACATCGGCCTTGATCTCGCGGTTCTCGAACACGGCCTCGACGACCAGGTCCGAACCCTTGATCAGATCATAGTCGGTGGTCGCCGTGACGGAGCCGAGCAGGGCGTCGTACTTCTCCTGCGTCAGCTGACCGCGCGACAGACGCTTCTTCAGCAACTCCTCGACATGGGCCTTGCCCTTGTCGGCGGCTTCCTGGGTCTGGTCGATCAGGATGGTCTCGATGCCGGCCAGCGCCTGCACATAGGCGATGCCGGCGCCCATCATGCCGGCGCCGATGACCGTGACCTTCTTGGGATCGGACTTGGGCACGCCAGCAGGCCGCACGGCGCCCTTGTCCAGTTCCTGCTTGGACAGGAACAGCGAACGGATCATGGCCTGGGCCTGGGGCGTCATCAGGGTCTTGATGAAATAGCGCGTCTCGATGCGAAGCGCGGCGTCCATCGGAACCTGCGTGCCTTCGAACACGGCCTTCATCAGGTTCACCACGGCCGGATAGTTGCCGTAGGACTGTTTGCGCAGCATGGCGTTGCCGACCATGAAGTTCTGGATGCCCGCCGGATGGAAGGGACCGCCGCCGGGCAGTTTGAAGGACTTTTCGTCCCACGGCTGCATCGCCTTGCCGCCATTCTTGATCCAGGCCTTGGCCGCCTCGACCGACTGGCCCTTCTCGACCACTTCGTGGACGATGCCGGCGCCCTTGGCGTCGTTGGGACGGAAGGACTTGCCCTCGCTCATGGCCATCATGGCGTTCTGGACGCCGACCAGGCGCGTCAGGCGCTGGGTGCCGCCGCCGCCGGGGAACAGGCCGACCTTGATCTCGGGCAGGCCCAGCTGAATCTTGTTGTCGTTTTCCACCACGCGATAGTGGCAGGCCAGGGTGAACTCCAGCCCGCCGCCAAGGGCCAGGCCGTTGATGGCCGCCGCAATCGGCTTGCCCGAGGTTTCCAGCGCTCGGAAGGCGCCGTTCAGCGTCCAGCCGGCGTCGAACGCCTTTTGCAGGTCGCCCCCGCCCGCCAGCATGCCGCCCGCCATGTCGCCCAGGTCCGCGCCGGCGCAGAAGCCCGACGCCTTGCCCGAGGTGATGACCGCGCCCTTGATGGCGTCGTCGGTCTTGATGCGTTCGACCAGTTGCGGGACCTCTGCGATCACCTTGCCGGTCAGGGTGTTCATCGAACGGCCTGGCACGTCGAAGGTGACCAGGGCGATGCCGTCGGCGTCGACGTCGATCTTGAAGTTTTCCATAGTCTTTCGCTCCCGGATCAGACGCGTTCGATGACGGTGGCGGTGCCCATGCCGCCGCCGATGCAGAGAGTGATCAGGGCTGTCGACTTGTTCGAGCGTTCCAGCTCGTCCAGGGCGATGCCGGTGATCATGGCGCCGGTGGCGCCCAGGGGGTGGCCCATCGAAATGCCGCCGCCGTTCACGTTCATCTTGGCGTGATCGATGTCCAGGGCCTGCATGTAGCGCAGGACGACGGCGGCGAAGGCCTCGTTCAGCTCCCACAGGTCGATGTCGTCGGGCGTCATGCCCAGCTTGCCCAGCAATTTGCGAGTCACATACTCAGGGCCGGTCAGCATGATCGAAGGCTCCGAGCCGATCGAGGCGCCGCCCAGGATCTTGGCGCGTGGCTTCAGGCCCAGGGCCTGGCCGGCTTCCAGCGAACCGATCAGCACGCCGGCCGAACCATCGACGATGCCGGACGAGTTGCCCGGCGTGTGGACGTGATTGACGCGCTCAACCTCGGGGTAGCGTTGATTGATCACGGCGTCGAAGGCCATTTCGCCCATCATGGCGAAGGAGGGGTTCAGTCCGCCCAGCGTCTGCATGTCCGTGTTCGGACGAATGGTCTCGTCGTGGTCCAGGATGGTCAGGCCCAGCTGGTCCTTGACCGCCAGAACCGAATTCTTGAACCGGCCCTCGGCCCAGGCCTTGGCGGCCCGCTTGTGGCTCTCGACCGAATAGGCGTCCACGTCGTCGCGGCTGAAGCCGTATTTGGTGGCGATCATATCCGCCGACACGCCCTGGGGCACGAAATAGCTGGGGAAGGCCGAAGACGGGTCGGTCGGCCAGGCGCCCATGTCCGAACCCATCGGCACGCGGCTCATGACCTCGACCCCGCCGCCGACGGCGAAGTCGGCCTCGCCGGACTTCACCTTGGCGGTGGCCATGTTCACGGCTTCCAGGCCCGACGCGCAGAAGCGGTTGATCTGGACGCCGGCGGTGGTCTGGGCCCAGCCCGCGGTCAGGACGGCGGTGCGGGCGACATCGGCGCCCAGTTCGCCCACCGGGGTCACGCAGCCCAGGATCACGTCGTCCACCTTGGAGGTGTCCAGATCGTTGCGGTCGCGCAGCGCTTCCAGAACCTGGGAGGCCAGCGACAGGCCGGTGATCTCGTGCAGCGAGCCGTCCTTCTTGCCCTTGCCGCGCGGGGTGCGGACGGCGTCATAGATATAGGCGTCAGCCATGAGAATACGTCTCCGATAAAGGACGGGTCTAAGCTCGGACGCCAAGAACCCTACGTTTACGTCAACGTCAAGTAATAAGCCGCGTGATGCGGCGCCAGGGCGGTGCCGCACAACGTCGTCGTCTTGACAGGATGTCGGGCCAAAGACATCGCTTCGGCCCCCGAGGGTCAGTTGGCGCGGTGGATCCGGGTGGCGCCGCCGGTGATCTTGCAGGCGTACTCGGTTTGCGGTCGACCCGTCTGAAGGCCGGTGGGCGTCAGGATGCCCTGGTCGCGGGTGCAGGCCGCCTCCAGCACGTCCAACTCCTGCTGATAGGTGTTGGTCGCGCCGGTCGTGCCACAGGCCGCCAGCAATGGCAGGGCGAGGGCGGTGGAGAGGATCAGGATACGCATGGCTCGGTTGCTCCCTTTTGGACGCGCACGCCCCGACTTCGCCCCCTGGCGATGAAAACCCTACTGCGCCGCCGCCAGCCTGACCAGCTTGCCGTTCTGCTCGTCGGTGATGGCCCAGACGGATCCGTCGGCGGCGACCGCCACATCGCGGATACGCTCGCCCAGATCGGTCAGCAGGCGCTCCTCGCCGACCACGCGGTCGTTCCGGATCACCAGACGGGCGATGTGCTTTTCCTTCAGCCCCGCGACCAGCAGGTTCCCGTCCCACCCCGGGAACATGGCCCCCTGATAGAAGGTCGCCCCGCCGGGCGCGATGACCGGATCCCAATAATAGACGGGCTGCTCCGTGCCCGGCGCCTGGGTCGCCCCGGTGTTGATCCGGCCGCCCGCATATTCGACGCCGTAAGCCGCATCGGGCCAGCCGTAGTTCAGTCCGGCCTTGTCGATATTGACCTCGTCCCCGCCGCGCGTGCCGTGTTCGATGGTCCAGACGGCGCCGGTTCCCGGTTGGATGGCTATGCCCTGGACATTACGGTGCCCCAGGCTCCAGATCTCCGGCAGGGCCCCCGCGCGGCCGACGAAGGGATTGTCCCGGGGCGCCGAGCCGTCGGCGTTGATGCGGATGGTCTTGCCCATGTGCGAGCCCAGATCCTGGGCCTGGGGCCGCATGGGCTTGTCGGATCGCTCGCCCAGGGTGACGAACAGATGCCCGGCGGGATCGAAGGCCAGGGAGGAGCCGAAATGTTTGTCGCCGTCATAGATCGGCAGCGCACGGAAGATGACCTGGACGTTCTCCACCCTCGATCCGTCATCCGACAACCGCCCACGCGCGACAGAGGTGGCGTTTCCACCCTGGCGGGGCTCGGCGTAGCTCCAGTAAATCATGCGGTCCTGGGCGAAGCGGGGGCCGACAATCACGTCCAGCAGGCCGCCCTGGCCGCGCGCATCGACGGCGGGCAGGCCCGCGATCGGCTCGCTCACCTGGCCCTGGGCGGTGACGACGCGCAGGCGGCCGGGCTTTTCCGTCACCAGCCAGTGACCGTCCGGCAGGGCGGCGAGCCCCCAGGGATGCACCAGGCCCGAGGCGACGACGGTGTGGCTCATGGCCTGTTCGCTCTTTACGCCCGGCGCTCGGGTTTGCCCATCGAAGGCCGGTCGCTGGTCGGGATTGTTGGCCGGACGGGTCTCCAGCGGGGCGCCAGGGTGGGACTGAGGCGCCGAGGACGCGCTTTCGCCGCTGGCCCCGCAGGCGGCGGCGAGGACGAGCAGCGAGGTGGACGCGGCCGCGACGATCAGGCGCATGGCGCAGGCTCCGAAAAGACAGGGGGCGGTATCGGCCGAAAACGACGGTCCCATCGTCACCGTTCCGGCCGGCGGCTATCCTGCGCTCTATCGCCGCACGATCTCGCCCAAGACGACTTGAACACGACGCCCGACGGCGATATAGGCACGCCTCCTTCGCGGCCGGCCCCGGCCCCGCGACGCCCGGGACTGGGTAGCTCAGATGGTTAGAGCGGTGGATTCATAACCCACAGGTCGGCGGTTCGATCCCGCCTCCAGTCACCACCTTTTTTGCTGCAACCCGCATCCCCATCCTGCGTTTACGGTCGAGCTTTCAACCTTGACTGGAGAGACGCCGTGACGATCCGCACCACAGCCCTGATGGCCGCCGCCGTTCTGACGTTGGGCGCCGCCGCCTGCACCCAGGCCGAGCAGGACAAGGCCGAGGTCCATGCCGAGGCCGCCGCCGACAAGACCGCCAGCGCCGCCTCTCAGGCCGGCGAGGTTATCGAGGGCGGGGCGATGAAGGCCGCTCAGGCCGTGGAGACGGGCGCGGGCAAGGTCGCCGACAAGCTGGAGAACGAACAAGCCCAGGCCGCCGCCGAGGGCAAGCCCGGCGCCATTGACCCAGCGACCGATACGCGGGTTCCGGCCAAGAACTGATCCAGCCCGGCCAGGCGGGCGCGGCCGTCACCGGGGCTTGGGGCCTTCCGCCAGCAGGGCGTCGATCAGGGCGCGGGCCTCTGGGCCGGACCAGTCGGCCTCGCCCGTTTTGACGGCGCGGATGCGGCCTTCGCGATCCAGCAGGATGGTCTGGGGCATGGCGCCCTTGCCCGGAAACTCGAACGGCAGCTGGAACTTGGCGTCGCTGTAGAAGGGCAGGGGCGCGTGGTCGTCGAGGAAGCGCCTGGCCTCAGCCGCCGCGTCCGGGGTGGCGTCGACGTTGATGGGCAGGACCACCAGATCCTCGTTGGCCGCATAGGCTTTAGCCAGCGCCTGGAGCGTCGGCATCTCGGCCTTGCACGGCGCGCACCACATGGCCCACAGGTTCACCAGCACCACCTTGCCGTGAAAGGCCGAGAAGCGGGCGGCCGTGCCGGTGCGGTCGCGAAATGCGTATTCGGGCGCCAGGGCGTGGTCGGCCGGGGTCGATAGGGTGGAAAGCGACCCGACAGCGAAGCGCGCCAGATCGCTTTTCGACGCCGCATTGGCGTTTGCGGCCTCTTGCACTTGCGCGTCCTGGCGGTGATTGGCGTATAGCGACATCGCCATGCCGCCGACGCCGGCGATGGTGCTGACCACCACGACCGCGCCGATTATCGCCCAGATCGCCTTTCTAGAGCCGCTCATGACCCAATCCACTCCTGCCGACGCCACGTCATCCGCCGGTTCGACTGCGCCGGTGAAGCCGGCGGGTCAAGACATGTGGGGCGGACGCTTTTCGTCGCGCCCGGCCGAGATCATGCAGGCGATCAACGTCTCCATCGGCGTGGATCAACGTTTGTGGCGTCAGGATCTGGCCGGATCGCGCGCCCATTGCCGGATGCTGGCCAAGCAGGGGATCATTCAACAGGCTGACGCTGACTCCATCCTGGGCGGCTTGGACGCCATCGAATCCGAGATCGTGGACGGGACATTCCCCTTCCGCGACCAGTTCGAGGACATCCACATGAATGTGGAGGCTCGACTGAATGAACTGATCGGCGAACCCTCGGGCCGTCTGCACACGGCGCGCAGCCGCAACGATCAGGTGGCGCTGGATTTCCGCCTCTGGGTGCGCGACGCCTGCGATCGCTCCGTCGCCCAACTGAAGGCCTTGCAGGCCGCCCTGTTGAACCGGGCTGAACAGCACGCGGGCGACCTGATGCCGGGCTTCACCCATCTGCAGACCGCCCAGCCGGTGACGCTGGGTCACCATCTGATGGCCTATGTCGAGATGTTCGGCCGTGACGCAGGCCGCTTCGCCGACGCCCGCGCCCGCATGAACGAAAGCCCGCTGGGCGCCGCCGCGCTCGCCGGTTCACCCTTCCCCATCGACCGCCATATGACGGCGCAGGACCTGGGCTTCGAGCGCCCGATGGCCAACAGTCTGGACGCCGTGTCCGACCGCGACTTCGCGCTGGAAAGCCTGGCCGCAGCCTCGATCACCGCGGGCCACCTGTCGCGCCTGGCCGAGGAGATCGTGGTCTGGATGACGCCGATGTTCGGTTTCGCCTCCCTGCCTGACGACCTGACCACCGGCTCGTCCATCATGCCGCAGAAGCGCAACCCCGACGCCGCCGAACTGGTGCGGGCCAAGACGGGCCGGATCATGGGCTCTCTGGTCGCCCTGTCCACGGTGATGAAGGGTCTTCCGCTGGCCTATTCCAAGGACATGCAGGAGGACAAGCCGCCGGTGTTCGAGGCCTTCGACGCCCTGGACCTGGCCCTGAACGCCATGACCGCCATGGTCGCGGCGTTGCGTCCCAACACCGAACGGATGGCCGCCGCCGCCGGCGCGGGCTTCTCGACCGCGACCGATCTGGCCGACTGGCTGGTGCGCGAACTGAACCTGCCGTTCCGCAAGGCGCACCATGTCACGGGGGCGGCCGTCAAACAGGCCGAGGCGCTGGGCGTGGACCTGTCGCAACTGCCGCTGGCCGAACTGCAGAAACTGGAGCCGGGCGTCACCGAAACAGTCTACAAGGTGCTGACCGCCGAGGCTTCGTGCCAGAGCCGCCAAAGCTATGGGGGAACCGCGCCGGAACAGGTCCGCGCGCGCATCGCCGACTGGAGAGATCGCCTGTGAAAAAGACCCTGATCCTCATGGGCGCGCTCGCCCTCCTGACCGCCGCCTGCGGCCGCATGGCCGATCTGGAATCGCCGGTGCGCCAGACAGAACGGGCGCCGCGCGACAGCCGCGCGCCGCATCTGCCCGAGCCGGCGACGATAAACCGTCCGTCCAGCAGCCTGCCGATCGACGGCGGCCCCTCCAACCCCATCGGCGCCGGCGCCGCCCAGAACGATCCGCGATAGACCTTGCACCATTTCGACCTGAAGGACGGCGCCCTGCATGCCGAGGGCGTGCCGCTGGAGCTGATCGCCGACGAGGTGGGCACGCCCGCCTATGTCTATTCGACCGCGACGCTGAAGCGGCATTACGGCCTGCTGCGCGCCGCCGCCGACGCGCATCGCGATGCGTTGGGCGAGGCCCTGATCGCCTTTGCGGTCAAGGCCAACTCCAACCTTTCTGTCCTGGCGACCCTGGCGAGGCTGGGGTCTGGCGCCGACACCGTGTCCGAGGGCGAAATCCGGCGCGCGCTGGCGGCGGGCGTGCCGGCCGACCGGATCATCTTTTCCGGCGTGGGCAAGACCGACGTCGAGATGGCCTTCGCCATCAGCGTCGGGGTGCGCCAGATCAACATCGAATCCGGGGCCGAGCTGGACCGGCTGATCGCTGTCGCGGCGATGATGGATGCGGCGCCGGCCATCGCCATCCGGGTCAATCCGAATGTGGGGGCGGGCGGTCACGCCAAGATCACGACCGGCGGCAAGGGCGACAAGTTCGGGGTGCCGGTCGAGGAGGCGATGGACCTCTACGCCCAGGCCTCGGCCTCGCCGCATGTCACGCCGGTCGGTCTGGCCTGCCACATCGGCAGCCAGATCACCGACCTGGCCCCGCTGGAGGCCGCCTTCACCGTTCTGGCGGAGATGACCCGCGCCCTGCGCGGCCAGGGCCACGCCGTGACCCGGCTGGACCTGGGCGGCGGCCTGGGCGTGCCCTATTCGGGCGGCGTCGAGCCGCCGTCGCCGGCCCATTATGTCGCCATGGCCGCGCGGGTGCTGAACGGGCTGGACGTCGAGGCGGCGTTCGAGCCGGGCCGGCTGCTGGCCGCCAACGCCGGGGTGCTGTTGAGCCAGGTGATCCAAGTCAACGAAAGATCGGACGGGCGCCGGTTCCTGGTGCTGGACGCGGCGATGAACGACCTGATGCGGCCGGCGCTGTATGACGCCTTCCACGACATCCGACCGGTGGCGCCGCGCGGCGGCGCGGCCCTGGCCTACGATGTGGTCGGGCCGGTGTGCGAGACGGGCGACACCTTCGCGCGCGATCGCGACCTGGCGCCGCTCGAGGCCGAGGATCTGGTTGTCTTCACCGGGGCGGGCGCCTATGGCGCGGTCATGGCCAGCGAATATAACAGCCGGCCGCTGATCCCCGAGGTGCTGGTGGACGGGGATCAGTGGGCCGTGATCCGTCCGCGTCCGACCTATGAAGAAATGCTGGACCGGGAGCCGTTCGCCGACTGGCTGTAAAGAGTCGAATTCCGCTCGACTGTTATAAAGTAACACGCTATAGGCCGGCTCATGTCCCCCGGCGCCGAACAGTCCGTGCTCTTGTCCCTGCTGGGGGGCGGCTTCGTCGCGGCTTTTCTGCACGCCGCCCTGCCGACCCACTGGCTGCCCTTCACTTTGGTCGGACGGGCGCAAGGCTGGCGGCCGCATCGCATCCTGCTGGTCGTGACGGCGGCGGGCCTGGCCCATATCGCCACGACGGCGGTGGTCGGCGGGCTGATCGTGGCGGCGGGCCTGGCGCTGGACCAATGGATAGAGGGGGTTTTGCCGCATCTGGCGGCGGTGCTGCTGTTCCTGTTCGGCGCCTTCTACCTGGCGCGCTCGGCCCTGCGGCGGCCGGCCCTGGCCGGCGGCCCGGCGCTGGCGACGCCTGAGCCGGCCGTGTCGGACAAGGCGGCCTTCCTGGGCCTGGTCGCCATGATGGCGCTGTCGCCGGGCGAAGTTCTGCTGCCCATCTATCTGTCCTCGGCCTCTGCGGGGATCGGCGCCCTGGCTATGCTGACGGTGATGTTCGCGGTCGGCACGGTCGCAGGCATGGCGGTGTTCACGGCCTTGGCTAGCGCCGGCGCCTCCATCCTGCGGCTGGAGCGTTGGGCGCGTTACGAAGGGGCGGTCCTGGGTCTGGCCCTGATCGCGCTGGGTCTGGTCGTGGCCATGCATCAGCACTGACATTATGTGATAACATTCAATCTGTTATCAAGTAGCAGCTTGGCTGTTCCGATAAAGGGCGTATAGGCGAAACCATGAACGCCGCGCACGATCACAGCTCCGACCCTGATCACGGCCCAGATCACGACCACGGTCATGCCGATCACGGCCACGGCCATTCGCACGCGCACGGTCACAGCCATGGTCATGGCGGCCACAGCCACGGGCCAGTCGATACGGGCGACTGGCGTTATGCGGTCGGGCTGGTGGTCAATCTGATCTTCGTAGCGTGCGAGTTCGGGGCCGGGCTGATGGCGGATTCCACCGCCCTGCTGGCCGATGCGGGGCACAATCTGTCCGACGTCCTGGGTCTGGCCATGGCGGGCGGGGCGGCCTGGCTGGCGCGGCGTGGGGCGCACGGGGCGGCAGGCGGTCGGCGGACCTATGGGTTCGGCAAGGCGACGGTGCTGGCCGCGCTGGGCAATGCGCTTCTGCTTATCTTCGCCTGCGGGGCCATCGCGTTCGAGGCCGTGCGGCGTTTCAACGAACCGGCGCCGGTAGGGTCGGCGACCATCATGCTGGTGGCCGGGATCGGCTTCGTCATCAACCTGGGCACGGCGCTGCTGTTCATGAAGTCCCAGCACGACCTGAACGCCAAGGGGGCCTATCTGCACATGATGGCCGACGCCGGCGTGTCGCTGGGCGTCGTGATCGCGGGCGCGGTCATCCTGGCCACGGGCTGGTCGGTGGTGGATCCGCTGGTCAGCCTGGTGATTGTGGCGGCGATCCTGTGGTCCACCTGGGGTCTGCTGAAGGATTCGGTCAATCTGGCCTTGGACGGGGCGCCCAGCGGGGTGGACGTGCCGGCGCTGGAGAAGGCATTGGTGGGTTTGCCGGGCGTGCGGGCGGTGCACGACCTGCACGTCTGGGCCCTGTCGACCACGGACACCGCCCTGACCGCGCATCTGGTTCACGACCGTACGGATTCAGGCGTGCTGATCGCCGAGGCCCAGGCGGTGGCGCGGCGCTACGCCATCAACCATACGACCCTGCAGCTGGAGAACGAACCGCTGCCGGATTGTCCGGGGTGTTGATGCTCGACGGGATGAAGGGGCGCGAACGCCGCCTTACGCCTGCTCGAAGGTCACCGGCGCACCCCAGAACTGGGCGACCAGTTCGGATTGCGGGCCGGCCTGGCCGGTGGTCAGGAAGTCGCGGCGGCCGCTGTCGCCCAGGTCGTACTCGGGGTGCGCCTTGAAATAGCGTTCCAGGGCGTCGGCCACGGCCGTAGGCTGTTCGATCAGCACGGTCCCCGCCGGCAGGGCCTGAGCGAACAGTTCGGCGACGATCTCATAGTGGGTGCAGCCCAGGATGGCCTTGTCCGGGTGGCGGCCGATGCGGCGACGCAGCGCATCGACGTGGTCGTCGATCACCACCTTCAACTCCTCGGCCGGGGCGCCCAGTTCGATCAGGCCGGCCAGGCCGGGGCAGGGCTCGCAGAAGACGGCGATGTCCTCGCGTCGCTTGTCGATCTCGATCTCATAGACGCGGCTGATGGCGGTGGCGGCGGTGCAGAAGACGCCGGTGATGTCGATGGAGGCGACCTTTTCGCCCTCTTGCGGGCGCTCGGCCTCGAAGCTCCAGGGCTTGCCGGTCGCCGCCTCGATGGTCGGCACTATGATGCCCAGGATGTTGACGGGGCGGCCCAGCCGCTCGCGCAGACCCGGAAGCCAGGACTGTTGCAGGCGGCGCAGCGCAATGGCGCTGGCGGTGTTGCAGGCCAGAACGACGATGGAGGCCCCGGCCTCGAACAGACGCTCGCAGCCCGCCTTGGTCAGTTCGACGATGTCCTCGCCGCCGCGTCCGCCATAGGGGGCGTGGGCCTGGTCGGCCAGATAGACGAAGTCCCGCTGGGGGAAACGCCGCGTCAGTTCGCGGTGGACGGTCAGACCGCCCACGCCGGAGTCGAAAACACCAATGGCCATGGCCCGCCTTTAAAACAGTGCGACGACGTATCCAACCGGATTGGAGCGAAGATTACGTCTCCATCAGGTGACGGGGCCGTTTCGTGCGCCTAAGTGTGTGACCAACCATGATCATGTTTCGGAGCATTCCATGCATAGACGCCAGCTTCTCATCGCGGGCGGCAGCCTGATGGCCCTGTCGGCCTGCGCCTCGACGGGGGCCGCGACCGGCGCCGCCTCGGGCGGGTCCGCCGCCGCGCCGTCGGCCGCCAGCGTCGCCGAGGAAGCGCGCATCGCCCGCGCCGTCCTGCCCGCCCAGGCGCCGCGCGCCGAACTGCTTCAGGTCTGGACCGGCAAGTACGACGGCGTGCCGCCGTTCGACAAGGTGACGCCGGCCAAGCTGCGCGAAGCCATGCTGGAAGGCATCGAGCTGCAACGCGCCGACATCGCCGCCATTGCGAACAACCCCGAGGCCCCGACCTTCGCCAACACCATGGCGGCGCTGGAGCTGGCCGGCGAGCCGCTGGACCGGGCGTCCAATGTCTATGGCGTCATGACCTCCAACATCGGCGGCGAAGCCTATGATGCGGTTGACACCGAACTGTCGCCCCTGCTGTCGGCGGCTTCGGACGAGATCACCTTCAACGAAAAGCTGTTCCAGCGGGTCAAGACCGTCGCCGACACCGCCGACGCGGCGGGCCTGAGCGCCCAGCAGAAGCGTCTGGCCGAGCGCCGTCGCGACGCCTTCATCCGTTCGGGCGCCAATCTGGACGCGGCCGGCAAGGCCGAGCTGGGCCGGATCAACACCGCGCTGTCCAACGCCTTCACCCGCTTCGGTCAGAAGGTCGTCGCCGACGAGAACGCCTGGACGGTGATCCCGAACGAGGCGGGTCTGTCGGGCCTGCCCGAGTCCAACAAGGCCGCCGCCGCATCGGCCGCGCGCAGCCGCAACATCCAGGGCTGGGCCATCCTGAACACCCGTTCGGCGGTCGATCCCTTCCTGACCTTCGCCGACGACCGGGCCCTGCGCGAGCAGGTCTGGAAGAAGTTCGTCAATCGCGGCGACAACGGCGACGCCAACGACACCAACTCGACCATCGCCGAGATCGTGAAGCTGCGCGATCAGCGCGCCAAGCTCCTGGGCTATCGCAACCACGCCGAACTGCGCATGCAGGACACCATGGCCAAGACCCCGGCTGCCGCCGAGGCCCTGATGAACCGCGTCTGGGCGCCGGCCAAGGCCCGCGTCGCCGAGGAGGTCGCCGACATGAAGGCGATCGCCGGTTTCGACATCGAGCCGTGGGACTACCTCTACTTCGCCGAGAAGGTCCGCAAGGCCAAGTACGACCTGGATCAGAACCAGCTGAAGCCCTATTTCGAACTGAACGCGGTCCGCGCCGGCTCCTTCGCCATGGCCGAGCGTCTGTACGGCTTCAAATTCACCAAACTGCCCAAGGGTTCGGTCCCGACCTTCGAGCCGGACGTCGAGGTCTATGAGCTGCACGACAAGGCCACCGGCAAGCTGATCGGCCTTTACTACACGGACGACTACGCCCGTCCGGGCAAACGTTCGGGCGCCTGGATGACCACCTATCGGTCATTCTCCACGCTGGATGGATCGAAGGTGATCCTGGGGTCGAACAACAACAACTTCACCAAGCCCGAGCCGGGCCAGCCCGTCCTGATCTCGCTGGACGACGCCGAGACCCTGTTCCACGAGTTCGGCCACACCCTGCACTATTTCTCGTCGGTGGTGACCTATCCGTCGTTCGGCAATACGCCGCGCGACTTCGTGGAGTATCCGTCGCAGGTGCATGAGCACTGGGTGCTGAGCCGTCCGATCCTGGACGGCTATCTGAAACACTATCAGACCGGCGCGGCCATGCCGCAGGCGCTGGTGGACAAGATCGAGGCCGCCGCCACCTTCAACCAGGGCTATGCGACGGTCAGCTATCTGTCCTCGGCCATCGTGGACATGGACCTGCACACCCAGGCCGTGCCGCCGACCGATATCGACGCCTTCGAAAAGGCCAGTCTGGCCCGGATCGGCATGCCCAAGGAGATCGTGATGCGGCACCGCCTGCCGCAGTTCAATCACCTGTTCACGTCCGACGCCTATTCGGCGGGCTACTACAGCTATCTGTGGTCCGAGACGATGGACGCCGACACCTGGGCGTACTTCGAGGAGTCGGGCGACGTGTTCAATCCGGACATCGCGGGCCGCTTCAAGTCGATCATGCTGGCGCCGGGCAACACGACCGACCGCGCCGAGGCCTATCGCGCCTTCCGTGGTCGCGACCCGGACGTGGCGGCCTTGCTTAAGGTTCGCGGCTTCCCCGTTTCCTGATGGGGGCGCCGCCCTTCGGGCGGTCTTTAGCGTCATGAATGCGACGCCGTCGGACGATCCGTCCGGCGGCGTCCTTTCGTTTCAGGCGTCGAAGGCGATGCGGCCGCGCGCATAGTCGGCGCGGGCGCGGTCGGGCAGAAGCGACAGGGCTTCGTCCCTCACCTTTTCCACGCAACTCAGCCTTTCGACGGGCCGCCGGCCGGTGCAGAGGTTTCGCGCAATACGCTGAACCCTGTTGTCGAACGCTGTCGCCCCCGCGCGGCTCGACAGGTCGAGGTCGCCATAGGGAATGCGGGCTTCGATCGGGGCGGCGGCGGCCGAGCCTGCGGCGAGGACAGCGGCGGTCGTCAGAGAGGCGATCCTGAACATGATCCTGTTTCCATTTTTCCGCCCCTTGTCTTCCGGGGCAGGGAACGGTGAAGCTGGATCGGATCGAAATGGCGAAGCTTCCGGGGCGGAAAGACGGCGCATTCATAATTCGACGTCATGACATTTCGGTCAGGTTCGACCGGCAGATCGCGCGGGTCGGAACCATGCAGGCGCTTCAACTGCGCCGCCGCACCCTCTAAGTCTGAGGTCGATCATCTACGGAGCGTCCATGCCGGTCGTCGCCTCTTATGTCTATCGTGACGGTCAACGCTTGCGCGCGGCGCCGCTGACGGCCGAGGGGCTGGCCCTGGAGACGGGCGAGTTCGTCTGGGTCGGTCTGGTCGATCCGACCGACGCCGAGTTCGACGTCCTGGTCCAACGGTTCAAGCTGCACCCCCTGGCGGTCGAGGACGCCCTGGCCGCGCACCAGATGCCCAAGGTCGAAGTCTATGGCCGCGAACTGTTCGTGGTGGCGCGAACGGCGGCCCGGATCGACGAACGGATCATCTATGGCGAGACCCACATCTTCGTCGGCCCGGACCATGTCATCAGCATCCGCCACGGCTCGTCGCGCACCCACGACAGCCTGCGCGCCCAGCTCGAAGCCTCGCCCGACGAACTCAGGCGCGGACCGGATTTCGTCCTGCACGGCATTCTGGACTTCATCGTCGACGCCTACGCCCCCATCGTCGATGAGTCCGAGGACAGCGTGCTGGAGATGGAGCAGAAGACGCTGGACGCCTTCCTGTCGCGCGTTGAGATCCGGCGCCTGTTCACCCTTCGCCGCGAACTGCTGAAGTTCCGCCGGATCCTGGGGCCGATGGAAGAGGTGGCGCGGCGGCTGCAGTCGCTGGACCTGCCCTGTATCGACGTCGATGTCCGACCCTATTTTCGCGACGTCAGCGACCATGTGCAGCGGGTGAACAGCCGACTGGGCGGGTTGAACGACATTCTGTCGTCGGTGTTTGAGGTCGCCAATCTGCTGGAACAGCAGCGCCAGGGCGTCATCACCCGCAAACTGGCCTCCTGGGCCGCCATCCTGGCCGTGCCCACCGCGATCGCTGGCATCTACGGCATGAATTTCGAGTTCATGCCCGAACTGCACTGGCGTTACGGCTACCTCGCCGCCCTAGCTCTGATGGGCGCCATCTGCGCCGGCCTGTTCGTCACCTTCAAGAAGACGAAGTGGCTGTAGCCTTTAACCGCCGTCATCCTCGGACTTGACCGGAGGATGACGGAGGCGGTGCGGCCCTGCCTTACCCGCTGTTCCTTAACCCCGCCGCCACGCCGTTGATGGCCAGCAGAATGCCTTCGCGGACGCGCGGGTCCTCGTCCCCGGCGCGGCGACGGCGGATCAGTTCGATCTGGACGTGGTTCAGCGGTTCGACATAGGGCATCCGAATGCGGATCAGCCGGTCCAGTTCGGGCTGGCCGCCCAGCAGGCTGTCGTGACCATTGATGGCCAGGATGGCGTCATGGGTTCTCTGCCACTCCTCGCGGATTTCGCCATAGATGCGGGCCGCCAAAGAGGCGTCGCTCACCAGGGTCGAATAGCGGCGGGCGATGGTCATGTCGGACTTGGCCATGACCATCTCCATGTTCTGAACCAGGGTCCTGAAGAAGGGCCAGGTTTCGGCCATGGCCTTCAGCTCGGCCATGTCATGCCCCTGAACCGCCGATCCGAACCCGTACCACCCGGGCAGCATGACCCGGCTCTGCGACCAGCTGAACACCCAGGGAATGGCGCGCAGGTCCTCGATCCGCGTCGAGGCCGTCCGTGACGACGGGCGCGAGCCGATCTTCAGGTCGGCGATCTCGGCGATGGGGGTGGCGGCGCGGTAGTAGTCGACGAAACCCTCCGTCTCATAGACCAGCTTGCGATAGGCGGCCATCGACCGCGCCGACAGGTCCGACAGGGTCGCGCCGTGATCGGCGGTGAAGAGGTGATCCTGCCCCTTGCCCAGCGACGCCAGCACCGCCCCGCAGGTCAGGGCGTCCAGATTGCGCAGGGCGATTTCCGGCTCGCCGTATTTGTTGGCGATGACCTCGCCTTGTTCGGTGGTGCGGATGCGGCCCTGAACCGTGCCCTCCGGCTGGGCCAGGACGCCGGCGAAGGCCGAACCGCCGCCGCGTCCGACCGTGCCGCCGCGCCCGTGGAACAGTTGAAGCTTCAGGTCATGGGCCTGCGTCACCTCCACCAGGGCGCGCGACGCCTCATGCAACTCCCAGCCCGAGGTCAGATAGGAGCCGTCCTTGTTGGAGTCCGAATAGCCGATCATCACCTCCTGCACCCCGCGCGCCTTGGCCACGGCAAGGGCGGACGGCTCCTGCAGCAGCCGTTCCAGCGTCGGGCGGGCGGCGCGCAGGTCTTCGATGGTCTCGAACAGGGGCGCGGCCTGGATGGGGCAGGCGGCGGGGTCTTCAGGCCGGTAAAGCCCGACCTCCTTCAACAGCAGATAGACCTCCAGCAGATCCGACGCCGCATCGGTCTTGGACACAATATGGGTGCGGATGGCCTGGGGCCCGAAGGCGGCCAGGGCGCGGGCCGAGGCCTGAAGGATCGCGCGTTCCTTCAGGGTCTCAGGCTGATACTCGGCGTATTCGCTGAACAATTGACGGGGCGAGGCCAGTTCGGCGGCCAGCGCCGACAACCGGCTTTCCTCGTCCAGCGCGGCATAGTCGTCGCAGACGCCCGCGACCTTAAGCAGATCGCCCACGACCCGCTCGTGTACGTCCGAGTTCTGACGCAGGTCCAGGGTGGCCATGTGGAAGCCGAACACCTCGACCGCCGTGATCAGATCGGTCAGCCGGTCGTTGGCGAAGACGCCGCCATGCTGGGCGACCAGGCTTTCATGCAGCACCTTCAGGTCGGCTTCGAAAGCGTTCGGGCCGGAATAGGCCTCGGCGGCGACCAGGGCGCGGCGCGGGGGCGGCGACCCGCCCAGCTTGTCATAGGTGGCGGCCAGACGTGCATAGACGCCGGTCAGGGCGCGGCGATAGGGCTCGTCGGCCCGGTGCGGCGAGGGGTCTTGGGCGGCGTCCGCCAGGGCCTGAAGCGCAGGCGACACCTCGGCCAGTTCGGCGGCCAGACTCAGCTCGGCGCCCAGGGCGTGAACCTCGTCCAGATAGAAGTTCAGCACCGCGCGCGACTGGGTTCGGAAGGCGTCGCCCTGAACTACCGCGTCCACGTTCGGATTGCCGTCGCGATCGCCGCCGACCCAGGTCCCGACCCGCATGAAGGGTTTGAGGTCAGGCGCGTCCAGCAGGCTGCGCCATGCCGACAACTGCTTGGGTGCGACATGCAGGAAGATGCGATCCAGGAAGGACACCACCGTCTCGATCTCGTCCTGCACCACCAGCCCTTGCGTCCGCACCAGGCGCGTGGCCCACAGGATCACGATCTGGCGGCGCAGCGGCTCGGTGATCGAACCCGGCGTGCAGGCCGCCCCGGCCTTGTCGCAGGCGTCCAGCAGGTCGCTGATGGCGGCGATGCGATCGATCACGCTCTTGCGGCGCACCTCGGACGGGTGGGCGGTCAGAACGGGCGAGACCAGCGCTTCACGCAGCAGATCGGTCACCGCCGCCTTGTCCACGCCCTGTTCGGCCAGGCGTTTCAGCGTCCCCTCGGGCGTGTCGAGGCGGGCGCCGGCCTCGGACTGGTCGCGCGCGCGCCTGCGGGTGGCGCGATCCTCGGCGATATTGGCCAGCAGGGAAAACAGGGCGAAACTGTGCGCCAGCCCCGCCGCCTGATCCACCGTCATGGCCGTCAGCAGCTTCTCCAGCCGCTTGGCCGGGTGCGAGGCCGGATCGCGGTGATAGGCGATGGAGGCCTGGCGCACGGCCTCGACATGCTCGTACAGGGCCTCGCCGCCCTCCTTGCGGATGACCTCGCCCAGAATGCCGCCCAACAGACGGACTTCATCGCGCATGGCGTCGTCGGCGGCGGGGCTCATCATTGCGTAATCCAGGGCTTAGGCGGGGAGATGCGCATGTGAAGTATGCCAAACCGTCACGTCAACGCACGAACCGTGTCAAAGGGCGAAACCAGACGATCATGGTGAACCGGCCGTTAGGGTTTCTTAACCGGCGCACGCCGATGATGGGGCGTAGGAGTCCAGATCGGTCCCGCCCGTGCCCATGTTCGCAAAACGCCAGTCCGCCCTCGCCGCCGCCGCCGGAGCCGCTCCGCGCGTCAGGGACGGCGCCAGCCTCAAGCCCGTCGTGGAGGCGCTGAGGAAGCCGCCGGTCGCGGCGGGCCTTGCGGGTCTGCTGCTGCTGGGCGCCGGCGCCCTGTTTCTGACCGTGCTGGGCGACCCCAATGCGGGCGCGCCCTCTGCCCATGTGGCGCTGGAGCGCGACAAGCCCGCCCCGGCCGCCCCGGCCCCTAGCGGGTTCGAGGCCTTCTCGATGGGGGCGATGGGGCTTTATCAGAATCTGGCGGGCGGCGGCGATCCGGCGGCCAACGGCGAGGCGGTCATCACCCTGCCCGACGGCGGCAGCGTGTCGGGGTCCGCGCCGGCCGCCTATACGGCGCCGCTCCATGCAGCCTCGCCCTTGGTCAAGGCGCCGATCGCGGGCCTGTCGCAGCCCGGATCGAACGGCCCCCTGCCGATGATCGCGCCCGACGGCCGCGTGCCGGCCCAGGCCTATGCCCGACCGTTCCGTCCGAACGGCAAGCCGCGCGTGGCCCTGATCGTGGGCGGGCTGGGGCTGAACGCGGTGACGACCCGCGCCGCCATCGAACGCCTGCCGCCGGAGGTGACGCTGAGCTTCGTGCCCTATGCGGAGAACCTGCAATCCTGGATCGACCAGGCGCGGGCCCAGGGCCATGAGGTCATGCTGGAAATGCCGATGGAGCCGACCGGCTATCCCGACAACGATCCCGGCCCCTATACGCTGCTGGCCGACGGCGGCGCCGACGACGTGGCGGCCAAGATGGATTGGCTGCTGAGCCGCGCGACCGGCTATTTCGGCGTGACCAACTATCTGGGCGACCGTTTCGCAAGTTCCGACACCGGCATGAACGCCTTCCTGACGGTGCTGCGCCAGAAGGGCGTGGCCTTCCTGGACGACGGGTCGTTTCAGCGTCGACCCGGCGCCTGGTCGCGGGCCAGCGCCGACCGGGTCATCGACCGCACCCAGTCGCCTGCCGCCATCATCGCCGCCCTGAACGGGCTGGAGGCCCAGGCCAAGCTGCGCGGCTCGGCGCTGGGAACCGGCTTCAGCTATCCGGTGACGGTCGAGGCCGCCGCCCGCTGGACGGCCGGCCTGGACCAGCGCGGCCTGCAACTGGCGCCCGCTTCAGCCATGTCGATGCGGCCCGGCCGCTAATGTCCGATCTTTCCGCCTATCGCCCCAATGTCGGGGTCGTGCTGTTCAATCGCGACGGCCGCGTCTGGTATGGCCGCCGTCACGCCACGCCCGGACCCTATAACTGGCAGTTCCCGCAAGGCGGCGTGGACGAGGGCGAGGACCTGGAGGCGGCGGCGCGGCGCGAGCTGCACGAGGAGACAGGCGTCACCTCGGTCGAGCTGCTGGACCGGACGGCGGACTGGATCCGCTACGACTTTCCGCCCGAGGCGATGAACAACGCCAAGGCCTGGCGCGGCTTCAAGGGCCAGAAGCAGCAGTGGTTCGCCTTCCGCTTCACCGGCGAGGACACCGAGATCGATCTGACCGCCGACAAGGAGGTTGAGTTCGACACCTGGCGCTGGGGCGATCTGTCGGAGGCGTGCGACCTGATCGTGCCGTTCAAACGCCCCGCCTATGAACAGGTCGTCGCCGCCTTCGCCCATCTGGCCGCATAGAAAAAGGGCGGCGCGAACGCCGCCCTCTGCCCAGTTTACGGTAAGACGGCTTAGGCCGCCTCGGCCTTGCCTTCGATCAAAGTCGAGCCGGCGCCGATTTCGATACGGCGGGGCTTCAGCGCCTCGGGCAGTTCGCGCTTCAGCGAAATCGACAGCAGGCCGTTGACCAGATCGGCGTCGGTCACGACGACATAGTCGGCCAGCTGGAACCGGCGCTCGAAGTCGCGCTCGGCCAGACCGCGATGCAGATAGGTCTTCTGCGGAGCGGCGTCGTCGTTGGCGGTCTTGCGCCCGGTCACGGTCAGTAGGTTTTCCTTCACCTCGATGTTCAGTTCATCGGTGGTGAAGCCCGCGACGGCGATCTCGATGCGATAGGCGTTCTCGCCCGTCGTCTCGATGTTGTAGGGGGGGTAGCCGGTGTCCTGGCCGGTCGCGCGAGAGGCGCTTTCCAGCAGATTGGCCAGACGGTCGAAGCCGACGGCCGAACGGTACAGCGGCGAGAAATCATAGGTACGCATCAGCATCCTCCTGAGGATCAGCAAGGTTGAGCCGCCCGGCGGTTTGGCCCGGACGGCAGGCGATCAGATCGACGACCCGAAACCGGCGTCGTCAGTCTGAAGGGCCCGAAATCGGCGCCCTCGATGGATCAGATGGGAACCCCGAATGCGGCGTCAAGGGGTGCGCGCGACAGGCTGCGACCGATCGTCGGCGTCGCGCCATCGTCATTTGCGTCGGAGGCCGTGCGGCCTATGGAGAAGCGACCTTTAGAGCAGGATCGTCGCCCATGCGTCTCGCCGCCCTCAGCCTTCTCGCCCTTGCGGCGGCCGCCGCGCCCGTGATGGCCCAGACCGCGCCGCCGGCGTCCCAGACCGAGGGGGCCTGGACGCCGCCGCGTTCGGCCCTGTCCAGCGCCATGCCGACCTTCGCCGAGGATACGGCGCTTCAAGCCGCCGTCGCCGCCGAGACCCGGCCCGCCGCCGACCGGGCGCGCGACGTCTATCGTCACCCCTACGAGGCCCTGACCTTCTGGGGGCTGACGCCCGGCATGACGGTGGTCGAGATCGAGCCGGGCGGCGCCAGATGGTGGCGTCACATTCTGGAGCCCTATGCGGCCGCGACCGGCGGGCGCTATGTCCCGGTCAACAAACCGCTGGAAAGCATGGGCGTGGCGGACGGTCAGGCCGACTTCATCCTGGTGGCGCGGGCCTTCCACAACTGGGCGCGCGACGGCCGCACCCAGCCCTATCTGCAGGCCTTCTTCAAGGCTCTGAAGCCCGGCGGCGTCCTGGCCGTCGAACAGCACCGCAGCGCCGAGGGCCTGAAAGCCGCAGAGGTCGCCTCGAGCGGCTATGTGCCCGAAAGCTATGTGATCCACGAGGCGCGCAACGCCGGCTTCGTGCTGGAGGCGCGCAGCGAGCTGAACGCCAATCCCAAGGACGATCACGACCACCCGTTCGGCGTCTGGACCCTGCCGCCCATTCGCCAGTCGGCGGCCCGCAACGATCCGTCCGGCCGGACCCTGACGGCCGAGGAACGCGCCGCCTTCGACGCCATCGGCGAGAGCGATCGGATGACCCTGCGATTCCGCAAGCCGGAATAGGCCGTTCCGTTTTGACCCGGCCCGCGAACCCGATTAAGCCCGATGCGCCGGGTGTGTCGGGCGCGGGGCCGCACCCTTGCGGGAGTATGGAATGGCGGAAGGTCAGGCGATGGGGCGCGGCGTGTCGCGTCGGTTCCTGCTGAGCGGCGTGACCGCTATGGCGTTGACCGGCATGGCCGCCTGCGGCCGCAAGGACGAGCCCAGGGCGCCCGCCGCGCCGAACGCCCCGCCCGCCCCCTCTGGCCCGCCCGAAGGGTCGTTGGAATGGGCGGTCCAGGGATCGTGGCGCTCGGCCCAGGATAAGGCCCGCGACGCCTTCCGCCACCCGATGGAGACCCTGCGCTTCTATGGGCTTCAGCCCAAGATGGCGGTGGTTGAGTTCTGGCCGGGCGGAGGCTGGTACACCGAAATCCTGGCCCCCTATCTGGCCAGCGGCGGCGGCGCCTATGTGGCGGCCCTGTTCCCAGAGGGGCCGACGGCCGATCCGGCGCAGGCGGTGCTGAACGCCGCCTTCCGCACGCGCTTTTCCAGCGACAAGAAACTGTACGGCGAGCCGCAGTTCAGCGTGTTCGGCGCCGCCTCGGGGCCGGTGACGGCGCCCGGCACGGCGGACCTGTGCCTGTTCATGCGCACCCTGCATGGCTGGATGGCGGCAGGGATCGCCGAGAAGGCCTTTGCCGACGCCTTCGCGGCGTTGCGGCCCGGCGGCGTCCTTGGGGTCGAACAGCATCGTCTGGCGCCGGCGCAGGATCAGGACCCCGTGGCGGCCAACGGCTACGTCCAGGAAGCCTTCGTGCGCCAGCTGGCCGCCGAGGCCGGGTTCGTCTTCGTCGAGGCGTCCGAGATCAACGCCAATCCGAAAGACACCAAGGATCATCCGTTCGGGGTCGACACCCTGGCGCCGACCCGCCTGACCGCGCCGCGCGGGCAACCGGCCGATCCGACCTTCGACAGGACCAAATACGAGGCGATCGGCGAGAGCGATCGCATGACCTTGAAGTTCAGGAAGCCCGAGTGAACCGCGCCCAAGCCTTCGCCGCCAACGCCCCCCTGATGGGGGTGCCCGGCGCCTATCCGCCCCCTGGCGGCAAGGGGGATTGGTTTCGCGGCGCGGGCGGAATGCGCCTGCGCGCCGGCCTGTGGACGCCGTCGCACCTCAGCGCGGACAAGGTGCGCGGCACCGTGGTCCTCAGCCCCGGCCGCACCGAGCCGATCGAGAAATACTACGAAGTCATCGGCAATTTCCTGGCGCGGGGCTGGTGCGTCCTGACCCACGACTGGCGGGGTCAGGGCCTGTCCGCCCGTCTGCTGCCCGACCGGCTTAAGGGCCACGCCCGCGCGGTCGAGGAGTTCCTGGACGACTACAATCGCCTGTTGAACACCTATGAGGCCCAGTGTCCCAAGCCGTGGATCATGGTGGGCCATTCGATGGGCGCCTGTCTGAACCTGCTGACGCTGGAAGGCGGCGAGGAGCGGTTCGCGGGCGCCGTCCTGTCAAGCCCCATGCTGCGCATCAAGACCGGCAAGCGGTCGATGTGGTCTGTCAAGCTGGTGGTGCGCTGGAACATCCGTCACGGCCAGGCGGGCGACTACATCCTGGGCGACCCGGACGATCCGTTCGACCACAACTTCGCCGAGGACGCCCTGACCTCGGACGCCAGCCGCTACGAGATGTGGCGTCAGCAGTTGTTCGCCTGCCCGCACCTGGCCATCGGCGGACCGACCTATGGCTGGCTGGCCTTTGCGCTGGATGCCGGTGAGCGCGCCCTGAAGCCCAAGGCTCTGAAGGCGGTCAGGGCCCCTGTCTGCATCGTCCAGGCCGACGCCGACGACGTGGTGTGGAAACAGACCACCCGCTGGGCCGCCAAACGCCTGCCGCGTGGCCGCTATGTCGAGGTCGCCGGCGCCAAGCACGAGGTCATCATGGAGGCCGACGATATGCGCGCGGTCTTCCTGAACGAGTTCGACGCCATGGCCGATCTGGTGTCGCCGACGGCGGATGCGGCAGTCGACCCCTCGGCGCGGCCCCTGGACGTCACGGCCGCGACGGCGGCGCTCTAGGCGGTCGCGGCGGCCAGGACGCGACGCCCCGCCGCCAGAATATCCGCCCCGTCCAGCACGACGATGTCCGGCTGCATCAGCCAGCGGGGCCGATTCTGCATGTCATAGACGGGCTCTGCGGAATACTGGGCCTTGAGGCCTGTGCGGTCGAGGGTGATGGGAAAGACCGCTGCGCCCAGTCCCATCATCGGGGTTCCGACGATCGTCGCGCGACCCAGGCCCCGCATTCCCATAGGGAAACCCTCGGCCATGCTGCCGCTCCAATGGTTGGTCAGCACGACGACCGGCCGGGTGTAGGTGAATGGACCGCGCGGCTCGACGGTCTCGGTCCAGAAGTCGCTGAGGCCCCGCCCTTCCCGGCGTCGCATCCGGGCATAGGGTTTCGTCTCGGTGATGAACCGACCCATGATCGGGCGCGCTACCGCCGTGTCGCCGCCGCCGTTGTCACGTACGTCGATGATCAGGCCCGGCGCGTCTCGAAGTTCTGCTAGCGCCTCGTCGAAGCTTTCCGTCACGGCGTCGTCGGCGAAGCTGCGGATGGCGATATAACCCGCGCCTTCCTCCAGTCGTCGCCAATCGACATTGGGTTTAGGCGAGGACTGGCGGATCGGAAGGACGACCTCGCGCGGTTCCGCCGCACCTGGGGCCACGCGGTAACGGCGCGGCTGGCCACGAAGACCCGCCACGGCGCTGTTGAGGGCGTAAGCCCGCGCCGCCGGATCTGGCCGGGTCAGACATCGGGGCAGCAGACCCTGAGCCAGGGTCGAAATGGCGCGGTCGTCAGCGGACAGGATGACGTCGTCCAGCTTCAGTCCAGCCGCTTCGGCCGCGCTGTCGGACGCAATCGCGATGATCACGGCCTGTCCGTTGCGCCATTCTGTGATCAGATCGGAGATCGGCAACCGTTGCGAGCCCGCGGGCGGGTCGGCCAGCGCGGTGTGGGGATCGTAAAGCTCAGCCAGGGTGCAGCGCAGGACTTCGGCGAAGGCCTCTTGGGATTGCGCCTGTCGCGCGAGGGGCCGGTAGAAAGCACGCACGCGGTCCCAGTCGGTGCGCTTTTCCGAGAAGAAGCAGTACCGATCGCGCAGCGTCTCCCACAACTCGTCGAAATCACTGACGAATGTGACATCATGATCGGGTTCGACCGCCCAGGCGGCGCCGCTCATCATCGATCCGGCCACAGCCGCCAGCCCCGTGCGAAGCATAAGGCGCCGATCCATGGGTCGCTCCCTATTGACCAATCAGGTCCGGGTCTTGTGGACCGTCAGCGCAAGCGTGGACCAGTTAAACTCCCGTAAGCTCGTCAGATCGCCGCCCGTTTCAGCGTCACCAGGGCCTGGTCGATCAGGCGGGCGTCGCCGACGGCGAGGATCTGGCCGTTGTCGTCGGGCGCCGCGCCGCGCCAGTTGACGACCTTGCCGCCGGCGGCCTGGATCACCGGAACCAGGGCCGACCAGTCCCAGGGCTTCAGGCTGGTCTCGGCCACCAAGTCCATCCTGCCCGCCGCCACCATCGCATAGGCATAGGCGTCGCACCCCAGACGGGCCAGGCGGGCGGCGGCCCGCACCTGGGTCCAGGCCCCCAGTTCCGCGCCGTTGAAGATGTCGGGGTCGGTGGTGGAGATGACGGCGTCGGTCAGTTTCTCGCACGCCCTGACGGCCAACGGCGTCTCGGTCTCGCCACGCAGCAGGCGGGCGCCGGACGGGCCGCCAATGAAGATCTCGTCCAGATAAGGCTGGGCGATGATGCCGACCGAGGGCGTTCCGGCTTGGCGCAACGCGATCAGGGTCGTCCAAAGCGGCAGGCCCGAGATGAAGGCGCGGGTGCCGTCGATGGGGTCAAGAACCCAGACATGTTCAGCATCGGGACGGTCGGCCCCGTATTCCTCGCCGATGACGCCGTGGTCGGGATAGCGGTCGGCGATCAGGCGGCGGATGGCGGCCTCGGCCTGTTTGTCGGCCTCGGTGACGGGATCGAAGCCGGCCGGGCCCCCCTTGTCCTCATGGCTGATGTCCGAGCGGAAGAAGGGCAGGGTGACGCGCGCGGCTTCGCGCGCCAGTTCGATGGCGAAGGCTTCGTATTCGGTCATGCGGTTCCCTTACCGCGCTTTCGACGGCTTGGGCGCCCCAGATGCGTTTCAGGCCGGGGCGCTGTCGGAATGCAGCGCCTTGGCTAGGTCCAGCAGGCGGCGACGGGGGCGTTCGTCCAGCTGATAGTAGGCCTGGATCAGGTCCAGCGTCTCCTTGCGTGAGAAGACCTCGCCGCCTTTCAGCGGCGCCGTGTCCTGATCCAGCGCCTCGGCCAGGCCGTCGTAGAAATAGGCGACCGGCGTCTCGAGCGCCTCGGCCAACTGCCACAGGCGGGCCGCCGAGATGCGGTTAGCGCCGCATTCATATTTCTGAATTTGCTGGAACCGAATGCCGACCTGAACGGCCAACTGTTGTTGGGTCAGGCCCAGCAGACGTCGGCGCCGGCGCAGGCGGCGGCCCAGATGCAGGTCGATATCGTCTGCCATGACGTGATCCTCGTCGCGACGTCTGTCCCGATGCGGGACGACACGCGGCGACGGCGGCAATCCGCATGCCGGTTCGCGCGACAGGGGAAACGTCATTCCTGGCGCACGCGGCGCAACCGGATCGATTGAGGCGCATTTAAAGCGACAGCTTGGCTTTTACAGGAAGGGTTTTCACCATGGGCATTATCGCCTGGATCATCATCGGCATCGTCGCGGGCTGGCTCGCGGAACAAATCATGGGCCGCAACCACGGCCTGCTGACCAATCTGATCGTCGGCATCATCGGCGCCCTGATCGGCGGGTTCGTCGCCGGCGCCCTGGGCATCAGCTGGGGCGGCTGGATCGGTTCGACCGTCATCGCCACCATCGGCGCCGTCATCCTGCTGTTCCTGCTGGGTCTGATCAAGCGTCGCGCCTGATCACATCGGCATCACATGAAGAAGGGGCGGCTCGCGGGAGCCGCCCCTTTTTGCTGCGTCATGACGCGGATGAGGCCCGACTTCAGATACGAAAAGGGGCGGTCGGGATGACCCGACCGCCCTTGTTTCGTCGTCTATCGACCGATCAGTTCGGTTCGGTCGGCGCCGGGGTCGGTTCGGCGGCATCCGGGGCCGTGGTCGGCGGCGTCGCCGACGGATCGGTCGGCTGGGCTGCCGGATCGGCGGCCGGCGTCGTCGGAGCAGCGGCGGGATCAGCCGCCGGAGCGGGGGCCGCCGGGGCGCCAGGGATTGCGGCTGCGGCGTCAAATTCGGCCTTGGTGTAGGCCACGGCCACGCCGCCGTTTTCCTGACGGATGCCGCTCAGCGGCACAGCGCGCAGCTGGCCATCGGCGCCGCGCACGGTGAGTTCCTGCTTGCCTTCGGCGTTGTTCTGCACGCCTTCCAGCTTGCCGAGCTCGCCGTCAGGACCGCTGACGGTCATGCCTGGGTTCAGCGAAAGCGATTGTTGCGAAGCGGCGGCCGCAGCGGGCGCCTCGGTCGGAGCGGGTGCAGGCGTTTCCTGCGCCAGGGCGGGCGCGGCGAACATGAAGGCGGCGGCGCTGGCCAGAAGAGCGGTCTTGATGGTCATGGGAAACTGTCCCCTGTTACGCGGGCCCGACGCCCGCACCCCAATATACTCCCCGCGTTACCGATTGTTTCATCCGCCCCGAAATGACCTTGTGAGCGCCCCGGTTGGACGATTCTTGGTCTATGGTCGGGCGCTTGCGAATCGAAGGCTTCCTGCTTGTCCAACCGCCCCGCGCACACCTCAGGCCTTATCCGCCGTCTTCTGGGCCTGGCCTATGAGCTTACGCCGCTGGTCTTCGCGGTCCTGGCCTTCGGGGCCGGCGCCCTGATGCTGGTCTCGGCCGTGACGCCCGAGTTCGACGACCGTCTGCGCAAGCTGACCGGGGTGGTGTCGCCAATTCTGGTGGACCTGTCCCATTTCGTGGGCAGCATCGCGGGCTTTCTTCTGCTGATGCTGTCAGCGGGTCTATGGCGGCGTCGGCGCGGCGCCTATTGGGCGGCGCTGGCCGTGCTGGGGATCGGGGCGGTGTTCTCGGTGCTGAAGGGGCTGGACTGGCAACAGGCGACCGACCTGCTGATCGTGGCCGCCCTGCTCGCGCCCTGCCGCACCGCCTTCAACCGACGCTCACGCCTCAGCGAGCCGCTGCGGCCCAGCTGGCTGTTGCTGCTGACAGCGGTGGTCGCGGCCATGTTGTGGCTGGGTTTCTTCGCCTATCGCGACGTCGATTATAATGACGAGTTGTGGTGGCGCTTCCTCAGCGATCGCCAGGCGTCGGGCTTCCTGCGCGCGGGCCTGGTGCTGGCGATCCTGACGCTGGTGGTGGCGGGCCGGTCGCTGCTCAGCTCGCCTGGCGCCCACAGCCACGGTCCGGCGAAGCCTGCCGACATCGAACGCGCGCGCGCGGCGCTGGCGGCGGCGGATTCGGCGACGCCCGAGGCCTGGCTGGCCATGCTGGGCGACAAGGCGCTGATGTTCAGCCCCTCCGGCGGCAGCTTCCTGGCCTATCGCGTGCGCGGGCGGCGGTGGATCGCCATGGGCGAGCCGGCGGGTCTGAAGTCCGAAAGGCGCGAACTGTTGTGGTCCTTCGCCGAAATGGCCGACAGCTACGGCGGGGCGGCGGTCTTCTATTCCGTCAGCGAAGAGGCGCTGGGCGACCTGGCCACCATGGGGCTGGCGGTGCGTAAGGTCGGCGAGACGGCGGTGATCGACACCGCCGCCTTCTCATTGGAAGGCAAGTCCAAGCAGAATTTGCGGACGGCCATCAACCGGGCGGAACGCGAGGGCGCGACCTTCGAAATCCTGCCGCCGGGCTCCGCGCGTCCCATCGCCGACGAACTGAAGGCGGTGTCCGATGCGTGGTTGGCCATGCATGAGGGGGCGGAAAAGGCATTTTCCCTGGGACGTTTCGACGTCGACTATCTGGACCTGACGCCGCTGGCGGTCGTGAGGGAGGGCGGACGGATCGTCGCCTTCGCCAATCTGCTGACGGCGCCGGACGAGGCGGCGGTCGATCTGATGCGCCACCACCCGGACGCGCCGCATGGGGTGATGGACTATCTGTTCATCCGCTGCGCCCAATGGGCCAAGGATCAGGGTCTGGCCAGTTTCGACCTTGGCATGGCGCCGCTGGCGGGACTGGAGGATCGGCGGATCGCGCCGGTGTTCGCCCGGGTCGGCGCCTTGGTGTTCGACGAGGGGGGCGCGCTTTACGGCTTCCAGGGCCTGCGCAGCTACAAGGCCAAGTTCGCGCCCGACTGGCGCTCGCGCTTCATCGCCGCGCCCGTCTCCACGCCCCTGCCTCTGGCCCTGCTGGACGTGGCCCTGCTAACCAGCGGCGGCTGGCTGGGAATGCTGGGTCTGAAGAAGAGCTAGGTCAGAAGCGACTTCAGCACCCCGTCCAGAACGGGTCGGCCCTGGTCGGTGGCGATCAGCCGGCCCTGGCGCAGCGTTAGGAATCCGTCCGCGATGAGGTCTGCGACCGGCGCGGCCTCGGGCGACAGGCCCAGCGCCGACAACAGGGCCGCCGGCGCGCCTTCGGTGGTCCGCAGCGCCAGAAGGAACCGTTCCTCCGCCGCATCGGCGGGCGACAGGGTTTCGCGGTCCGACCACGGCGTAGAGGCCTCCACGCCCGCAACATAGTCGGCGATGCGGCGGTGGGCGACGGTCGCGGTCCTGACCCCGCCCAGCGTCAGCCGCCCGTGGGCGCCGGGGCCCAGGCCCAGATAGTCGCCGCCGCGCCAGACGTGCAGATTGTGCGCCGAGCGCGCGGCCGGGCCGCGCGCATGATTGGACACCTCATAGGCCCCGAAACCGGCCGCCGACAGAACCGCCTGGGTGGTCTCGTAAAGGGCGGCGGCGACATCCTCGTCCGGGGGGATCAGGGTTCCGCGCGCAAAGGCCCGGCCGAAGGCGGTGGTCGGCTCTATCGTCAGTTGATAGGGCGAGACGTGTTCGAACCCCAGGTCCAGCGCGGTCGTCAGTTCGGCGGCCCAGGCCCGAGGCGTCTGGTCCGGTCGGGCGTAGATCAGGTCGATGGACAGACGGTCGAAGACCTGGCGCGCCAGGTCGACCGCGCGATAGGCCTCGGCCGCCGAATGATCGCGGCCCAGAAAGCGTAAGGCGTCGTCGTCCAGCGCCTGAACCCCCATCGACAGGCGATTGACCCCGGCCTGGGCCACGGCGGCGAAGCGGGCGGCCTCGGCGTCGGTGGGATTGGCCTCTAGGATGATCTCGATCCGGCCGGCGGGCGGATAGAGACGCTGGGCCGTCTCCACGATGCGGGCCACGGCCTCAGGCGCCATTAGCGAGGGCGTGCCGCCGCCGAAGAAGATGGAGGCCAGCCGCCGGGGCCCAGTCAGCGTCCGCTGGGCCTGGAGATCCTGAACGATGGCGGCGGCCAGCCCCGCCTGCTCGGCCGCCCGTCCCCGGTCGCGCACCACGTTGAAGTCGCAATAGGGGCAGATGCGCGAACAATAGGGCCAGTGGACATAGAGGGCGACGTCCGACCCCGGATCGGGCGGCGGCATGTCAGTCAATCAGGACGGCCCTCAGCTTTTCGAAGGCGCGGGTGCGGTGGCTGATCGCGTCCTTGGCCGCCGGCTCCATCTCGCCGAAGGTCAGGTCGCCGCCCTGGGGAATGAAAAGGGGGTCGTAGCCGAAGCCCCGGTCGCCGCGCGGCGGGAAGGTCAGATGACCGTCGACCACCCCTTCCACCACGACGCAGGGGCCGTCGGGCCAGGCGACGGCCAGGGCCGAGGTGAACCAGGCCGTGCGGTCGGTCGCGCCGATCTCCTCCAGGCGCTGCTCAACCTTGGTCATGGCCACGGCGAAATCCTTGCCCGGTCCGGCCCAGCGCGCCGAGAAGATGCCCGGCGCTCCGTCAAGCGCCGCGACCGACAGGCCGGAATCGTCGGCCAGCGACACCTCCCCCGACCGCTCGGCTGCATGGCGCGCCTTCAGCATGGCGTTGCCGGCGAAGGTGGTCTCGGTTTCGTCCGGCTCGGGAAGGTTCAGCTGGCCCGCTGTGACGATCTCGTAATCTCCGCCCAGCAAGGCCGAGATTTCCGGGACCTTGCCCGGATTGTGGGTCGCGACCACGATCCGCATCCCCTTGATAAGCTTGAGGTTCATAGGCGCTCCTACCTCTGAAACAGTCTATTGCCAAAGTTTAATATCGTTAAACGATATGTAACGTGCTTTTCCATCTCGCACGGCCTATCTCTCGATCATCGAGAACGAGGTCGCAGCGTTCTTGATTTCGGTCAAAGCCGAAAGGTTCGTGCGATCACAAAAACAAACCGGGCGATAATCGTCCTTCAGGAAAGACGGAGAACTAAGATGCATACGATGAACACCTCGATGTGGCTGGACAGGGTCGGCGCTGCTTTCGTCAGCACGGTTCTGATCGCCGCCCTGCCGACCGCCCTCGTGACCGTGCTGATGCAAGCCTTCTGATCCTTACGCCATTTCGATCACGAGAGTTTTGACGATCTGCATGAAGACCGCGATGTATAGAGCCGCGCGCGGGTTCTTCGCACCCCGCGCGGCCGCCGCCCGTCCTCTTCAGACCTGAGACCAGAACCGCCATGCGCCTGCCGACGCCGCGACATCCGACGAAGCGAGGCGAGGCGCGATCCCTGACATGGCTGAAGGCCATGGGGCCGGGATCGGTGTCCAGCGTGCTGAAGATGGTGCTGGACGTGGCCTATGTGCTGTTGTGGCTGATCACCGGGGTTCTGCTGCTGCTGGTGATCGCGGCCATCTTCATTCCCCTGGACAATGTGAACATCACCGTCAGCGGCGACGCCGGCGGCAAGCAACTGCCGCTGACCCGCACGCTGTTGCTGTTCGGCCTTGGCGCCGCGACCTCCTATTTCGGCGGCTTCATGCTGATCCTGCGCAGCCTGCGGCGCATAATCCGCACCCTGGCCATGGGCGACCCCTTCCAGCCTGACAATGTGCGCCGTCTGCGCCAGATCGGCCTGACCCTGGCGGTGGTGACCGGCGGCGTCTGGCTGGCGCAGGGGTTCGTGGCCAAGCGACTGGCGCCCGGGGTGATGGACCCGCAAGGCCTGGGCGAACTGCTGACCCCCATATTCTCTGTCCTGATCGTCTTCGTCCTGGCGGAGGTGTTCCGCGAGGGTGCGCGCCTGCGCCGCGAATCCGAACTGACGATCTGAGCCGTTTCGACTAGGATTTCCGCATGGCCATTCGCGTCCAGCTCGATCGCGTTCTTGTCGAACGCCGCATGTCCCTGACCGAATTGGCGGATCGTGTCGGCGTGACGGTGGCCAATCTGTCGATTCTGAAGACGGGCAAGGCGAGGGCGGTGCGCTTCTCGACCCTGGACGCCCTGTGCCGCGAACTGGAGTGCCAACCCGGCGACCTGTTGGCGCACGAGCCGGGTCCGGGCGACGTGTTCGAGGACGACGAGGCGGCATGAGGCGAAAGGGGCCGGGGCGCGACGACAACGGATTGACGCCCGAGGACCGTCGCATCTGGACCCGGGTCTCCAACTCGGTCGCTCCGCCGCGCGCGCGAAAGGCCGCGCGCGTCACGCCGGGCGCGGAGACGCCGCCGCCCGTCATCGCACCGACGTCGCCAGTCCCCCTGCGTCCGGCGCCGAAGCCCTCGCGCCCGGCGCCGGCCTCGCCCATCGACAAGCCGCGGGTCTCGCCGACACGCCCCAAGCCGGCGCCGGAAGCGCTGGAGCCGCGCCGCAAGCAGCGGCTGTCGCGCGAACGCGATCCCATCGAGGCGCGCATCGACCTGCACGGCTTCGGCCGGTTCGAGGCCGAGGATCAGTTGCGCGGCTTTCTAACCTCGTGCCAGGCGCGCGGGATGCGGGCGGTTCTGGTCATCACCGGCCAGGGCCGGATGGGCGGCGGCGTGATTCGTTCGGCCTTCGCCGAGTGGATGCAGTCGCCGGCCCTGCGCGGCGTGGTGTCCGGCTTCACCACCGCCCACCAGAGGCATGGCGGCAACGGCGCCTTCTACGTCACCCTGAAGCGTCGCGTCTGACCCATGGAAAAAGGCCGGGCCCGCGCTGGCGGACCCGGCCTTTCGAAGCGGTCTGTCGTCGGCCTATTTGGCGGCGAGGGCGCCGGCCAGGATCACGTCGATCTGCTTGCCCATATGGTCCGACAGGGCCTGAGCGTCCCATTCGTCATAGGCGGCGCGGCGATAGTTGGACAGATAGGCGTCCCAGATCAGTTCGACCAACAGGCGGATGTCGGCGTCCTTGCTCAGCTCGTTCTTGGCCACGGCGTCCTGCAGAATGCCGCCGATGGCCAAGAGCAGATTCTTGGTCGCGGCGCGGGCGCGCATCTCGGCGGCCAGGGGCTGGAACCACGAGCGGGCGACGATGGCCTGGAACAGCGGCAGATGTTCCAATGACGACTGATAGCCGGCGGTCAAGGCGCTGAGCAGACGCTGGCGGACGGGCTCGCCCGCCGGGGCGGCGGCCTCGACCACCTCGGCCAAGCGCGTCATGTCCTCGGTCAGGACGGCTTCGAACAGTTCGGCCTTGTCCTGGAAGTTGGCGAAGACGGCGCCGGTGGACATGCCCGCGCCCTTGGCGATGTCGCGGATGGTGGCGGGTTCGTAGCCCCGCTCGGCGAACAGCGAGCGGGCGGCGTCCAGAACCTTTTGCCGTGTGCGGATCTTGGCGGCCTGGCGGCGGTTCAAGCGAGGTTCGACGGCGAGGGTTGCGACGGTATCAGTCATGAATTCAGGCTTTTACTCTACTTTAAGTCTCGGACGCCGCAGGCGGGCCCGAAGGCGACTTGAGGTGAAGATCGCGGCCCCGGTGCCGGGACGGACAGGCGCTTTCCGCCCTATCGGCGCAGGAATAGCAATGGTGCGCTTGCATCACGGAACCATGACGAAAATGGGTCCGCCGGACGACGCTAGGTATCAACCCTTAGCCGGCGTTGGGTTCGGGGCGGACGGGCCGCGCCGTGCGGCGCAGGGCGCGGCTGGGGCGATTACGGCGCTCGACCGGCGTCGCGGCCTGGAAGGCCTTTCGGAACTGGTCGCGCCGGTCGTGGATCGAGGCCAGGACCAGACCCATCGGCACGCCCAGATCGACCAGGGTGTTCTCGGCCAGCTGCAGGCTGGCCTCGGTCGTCTCCGGCACGGCGTCAGTCACGCCCAGGGCGTACAGGCGCATGGCGTGCTGGTCGTCGCGGGCGCGGGCGATCAGGATCAGGTCGTCGCGCATCGCCCGCGCCGCCTGGACCACCTCGTCCACCTTTGCGGGGGTATCCATGGTCACGATCAGGGCGCGGGTCGACTGGACGCCGCAGTGCTGCAGCATCTCGCGCCGACCGGCGTCGCCATAGAAGACCTCGAATCCGTCGCGACGGCCGATGGAGACGGCGGCGGCGTCGGTGTCCAGGGCGATGAAGGGCTGGTCGTGTTCCTTCAGCATCTCGCCGATCAGACGGCCCACCCGGCCGAATCCGACGATGATGACCGCGCCGTCCGCCGCCGCCGGGCCGGGGATGTCGGGTAGGACCGCCGTGTCCGGTCCTGTCCGTTTGGTCAGCTTCTGACCGATCATGGCCAGTAGCGGAATGGAGAAGATGCTGACGGTCGCCGACAGGGCGACGGTGTTGGTCAGGCCGGTCGGAGCCAGGCCTTCGACCATCCCGGTGGCGAAGACGACGAAGGCGAACTCGCCCGCCGGGGCCAGGACCAGGGCTGTCTCCAACGCGGGCCGCGCGCCCAGCCCCCACAACCGCGCCAGGGCGAAGATGACGCCGGTCTTGACCGCGGTCAGGGCCAGGGCCAGGCCGAAGACGCCGACCGGATCGGCGGCGATGGCGTCCAGATCCAGCCCCAGGCCGACGCCGACGAAGAAGACGCCCAACAGCAGCCCCTTGAACGGTTCGATCGACACCTCGACCTCGCGCCGGAACTCTGTCTCGGCCAGAAGGACCCCGGCGACCAGGGCGCCGATGCTCATGGACAGGCCGCTGGCCTGGGCCGCCAGACCGGCGCCCACGACAACCAGCAGGCTGGCGGCGACGAACAGCTCCCCGCCCTGGGCCGCCTTGCGCGCCTTGGCCACCGACCGGAACATGGGCCGCAGAACCAACCGCCCCAGCAGGACCAGAAGACCCAGCCCCACCGCCGCCGGGATCAGGGTGAACAGCGACCGGCCCAGGATGGCGGCTTCCAGCGCTCCCCCCTGCTGGGCCACGGCCGCCAGGACGGTGACGGTGATCAGAATGGGGGCCACCGACAGGTCCTGGGCCAGCAGGATGGCGAAGGTCGAGCGGCCGACCACGCCCTTCAGCCGTCCGCGTTCCGCCAGAACCGGCATGACCACGGCGGTCGAGGACAGGGCCAGCCCCATGCCCAGAACCACGGCGCTGGCCAGCGTCTGGCCCATCAGCATGAAGCCTCCGGCCAGGACCGCGGCGCACGCGGCCACCTGCATCAGCCCCAGGCCGAACACCAGCCGGCGCATGGCTCGCAGCCGCTCCCACGACAGCTCCAGCCCGATCATGAATAGAAGGAAGGCCACGCCCAATTCCGACAGCTGCGCCAGCTGTCCCGGATCGCTGATGGTGAAATAGGACAGGAAGGGAAGGGCGTGGGCGAACCGGGCCAGACCGTCGGGCCCCAAAACCACCCCCGCCGCCAGGAAACCCAGCACCGGGCTGATTTTCAGCCGATTGACCAGAGGCACCATGACCCCGGCGGCGGCTAAGAAGACCACCAGATCCTTATAATCCCCGCCGTGTCCGTGCATCGCCCCTCCGTCGTCGGTGCATCTGACCCTGAACCGGCGACCGTGGCGAGACGTCGCAGCGCCTTCATGAATTTTTTTTAAGGCGACACACCCCCAACCGGGTCTAGGGTCCGCGCCGAACCGCCCATTTCCGGGGCGGAGCCTAGGATCCAGTGATGAAACGACTGCTTATCGGCGCCGCCGTCGGCGCCCTTCTGCTGCCCGCCAGCGCCGCCTTCGCTCAAGACGCCGACCACGACCACGCCTGCATCGACGAGACCTGTTCGATCGTCTCCCTGTTCTCGGGCGAGGAGACCGCCGCGGGCTGGCAGGGCACGCAGGCTCCGCGTTATGGAACCTGGGGCTTCGACATGGCGGGCCGCGACACGGCGGTGAAGCCGGGCGACGACTTCTTCCAGTTCGCCAACGGCAAGGCGCTGGAGAAGCTGGTCATTCCGTCGGACCGCACCAGCTACGGCTCCTTCGCCCTGCTGCGCGAACTGTCGGACAACCGCATGAAGGAGCTGGTGACGGGGCTCGCCGCGCGCCGCGATCTAGCCGCCGGTTCGGACGAAGCCAAGATCGCCGACGCCTATCGCTCATACATCGACGAGGCGCGTATCGAGCAACTGGACGCCCAGCCGCTGCAACCCTATCTGGCGGCGATCCGCGCCGCCGACAGCCATGAGAAGATGGCCGTCTATATGGGCCAGACGGTCGGCCGCTTCGGCTCGTCCTTCTTCGGCACCGGCATCACCATCGATGCGAAACAGCCGACCCGCTATGTCGTCTCAACGGGCCAGTCGGGCCTGGGCCTGCCGAACCGCGACTATTATCTGGACGCCCGCTATGCGGACAAGAAGGAGAAGTATCAGGCCTATGTCGGCCGGATGCTGACGATGATCGGCTGGGAGAACCCTACCGAGACCGCCGCCCAGATCGTCGCCCTGGAACAGAAGATCGCCGAGGCCCACTGGAGCCCTGTCGAGAACCGCAATCGCGACAAGACCTATAACGAGTTCACCATCGCTCAGCTGGCCCAGCAGGCGCCCGGCTTCGAATGGCAGGACTATTACGACGCCGCCAAGCTGGGCGGCGTGTCGCGCTTGATCGTGCGTCAGGACACGGCCATGCCCAAGATCGCGGCCATCTACGCCGAAACGCCGGTGGCCCTGCTGCAGGCGTGGGAAGCCTTCCACACCGCCGACGACATGGCGCCGCTGATGTCCAAGCGGTTCTCGGACGCCCAGTGGGAGTTCCGTTCGCGCGACCTGTCGGGCCAACCCGAGCAGCGCACCCGCGAGAAGCGCGCCATCTCCTTCGCCGAGGGTTCGCTGGGCGAGGCGACGGGCCGCCTTTACGTCGCCCAGTATTTCCCGGCCGAATCCAAGGCCAAGATGGAAGAACTGGTCGCCAATCTGCGCACCGCCCTGTCGCACCGCATCGAAAACCTGACCTGGATGGGCGCTGAGACCAAGGCGGCGGCGCAGGAGAAACTGCGCAAATTCACCGTCAAGATCGGCTATCCTGACAAGTGGCGCGACTACTCCGGCCTGGACATCCGCGCCGACGATCTGGTGGGCAACGCCGAGCGTCGCGGCCTTTTCGAATGGAACTACGACCTGTCGCGCCTGAACGAGCCGGTCGACAAGTCCGAGTGGGGCATGACCCCGCAGACGGTCAACGCCTATTACAACTCGGCCAATAACGAGATCGTCTTCCCGGCCGCCATCCTGCAGCCGCCCTTCTTCGATCCGAACGGCGATGCGGCGGTCAACTATGGCGGCATCGGCGGCGTGATCGGCCACGAGATCGGCCACGGCTTCGACGACCAGGGCTCCAAGTCCGACGGCGACGGCGTGCTGCGCAACTGGTGGACCGCCGAAGACAAGGCCAAGTTTGACGCCCTGACCACGCGTCTGGGCGAGCAATACGCCACCTACGAGCCGATCGCCGGCTATCACATCAACCCCGGCCTGACGATGGGTGAGAATATCGGCGACGCCTCGGGCGTGGCCGTGGGTCTTGAGGCCTATCACCTGTCGCTGAACGGCCAGGCCGCGCCGGTGATCGACGGCACGACCGGAGATCAGCGCTTCTTCTACGGCTGGGCCCAGGTCTGGCAGTCGAAGTATCGCGACGAGGCGCTGAAACAGCAGGTCGCCACCGACCCGCACTCGGCCGCCCAGTTCCGCGTCATCGGTCCGCTGCGCAATGTGGACGCCTGGTACGACGCCTTCGACGTCCGGCCTGGCGCGAAATACTATCTGACGCCGGACCAGCGCGTTCGCATCTGGTAAGACGATGGCTCTTGGATAGACGGGAAAGGCCGGGGTTCGCCCCGGCCTTTTTCATGGTCAACGCATGGCCCCGATGCGCGGCGTGCGCGGGCGGCAAAGCGAGGGCGGACAGGGATTTCAGGCATAGAAAAGCCCGCTGCGGGGGATACATCGCAGCGGGCTATCTTGCTCTTTAAAGAGCGGACGTTTCCTCCCCGAAACGCCTTCGAGTGCTGCGCGCTTGAGCAACGCTTGCCCTCGAGTGAGTTCATTTGACGCAAGGGCCGGTCGGTCGTCAACGGCCCGTTTCGCCAGAGTCGAACTTTCTTCGACTTATCGCTGATAAGTCATTTTAGCGCCCGCGAATTATCGAAGCTTATTCGATAATGCCCTTGATGGCGGCGACCAGGCCCTCGCGGGCGATCTTCATCTGGCCCGGACGTTCAGCCTTCCAGGCGTCGTTGTCGGCGATGGCGGCGGCGGCGGCGCGTCCGGCGTCCAGATCCTTAATGGTCACCTCGCCCGCCGCGATCTCATCGCCGCCCAGAATGACGACGGCGGGGGCGCCGCGCCGGTCGGCGTATTTCATCTGGGCCTTCATGCCCGCGCGACCCAGATAAAGCTCGGCCGCGACGCCTGCGGCGCGCAGTTCGGCGACCGCGTTCAGATAGTGGGCCATGTCGTCCTCGGAGAAGACGATGACCACGACCGGGCCGCGCACGGCGTCCTCGGCGCCGCGCCCCGCCGCGCGCAGGGCCGAGGCCAGACGCGAGACGCCGAAGGAAAAGCCGGTCGCCGGCACGCTCTGCCCCGTGAAGCGGGCGACCAGATCGTCGTAGCGCCCGCCGCCGCCGATGGAGCCGAAACGGACGGGGCGGCCCTTGTCGTCAACGGTGTCCAGCAGCAGTTCGGCCTCGAACACGGCGCCAGTGTAATATTCCAGACCGCGCACGATGGTCGGATCGAACTTCACCGCATCCTGATCGACCCGCATGGCGTTCAGCGCGCGGTCGATGGCGGCCAGTTCGTTCAGCGCCGCCTCGCCCGCCGCGCCCAGATCGCCGGAGCGCGCCACGGCGTCCAGGGTCTGGGCCCGCGACAGGCCGGGCGTATTGGCCGAGGCCAGGAAGGCCTCGATGGCCGCCGTCACCCTGGTCGGCAGTTGCGCGCCCTTGGTGTAGTCGCCCGAGTCGTCCAGACGGCCTTCGCCCAACAGCTGGACCACGCCGTCCCAGCCCAGACGGTCGAACTTGTCGATGGCGCGAAGGGCGGTCAGGCGCTGGCCCGCTTCGGTCACGCCGCCCGCGTCGAACAGGCCGTCGAACAGCTTGCGGTTCGAGACGCGGATCTGGGCCTGTCCGGCGTCCAGACCGGAGCCTCGCAGGCCCTCGCAGGCCATGGCGATGATCTCGGCGTCCGCCTCGGGCCGGTCCGAGCCGACCGTGTCGGCGTCGCACTGCCAGAACTCGCGGAAGCGGCCGGGGCCGGGCTTCTCGTTGCGCCAGACCGGCCCATAGGCATAGCGGCGGAACGGCTTGGGCAGGGTCTCCCACGTCTGGGCCGCGAACCGGGCCAGGGGCGCGGTGTGGTCGTAACGCAGCGCCATCCAGTCGCCTGGCTCGTCCGAACCGGCGTCGTCCTGCAGCGCGAAGACCCCTTCGTTCGGGCGGTCGGCGTCCGGCAGGAATTTGCCCAGGGCGTCGGCGTATTCGAAGGCCGGGGTCTCCAGCGGCTCGAAGCCCCAACGCTCATAGACCTCGGACACGCGCGCAACAATGCGGCGTTCGGCGGTCAGGTCGCGCCCGCGCTTGTCGGCGAAACCGCGTGGATTGCGGGCGAGGGGGCGGATGGGGGTGTCGTCAGTCATGCCGCGCGCTTAAGCCAAGGGGCGGTTGACCGCAAATTCCATGGTCGGGCCACCACCGCGCCGCTGCTCCCCGAATGTCTGAGATCGCACACAGGCGTTTGTTTAGGCGAAGATAAATCGTATTGGGGCGGAACCTGGGCGAACCGGTTTCGTTGTTGAGCGCCATGACGCCACACGCCCTCATCGTAGCCCGCACCTGCAACACGTCGGACCGGCGCACGATCCGCTGGTGGGAATGCGAGCTGGTGGACACCGAGGGGTCTCGGCGCATTCGCGACCAGGCCTTCTTCTCCATCGGCGAGGCGAAGTCCTGGGCTTCCGCACAAGGCTATCCGGTCAGCGAAGACGCCGCCTCGTCGTCCGAAACCTGATGTCGCATCCCGCCCCAACCGGCGTCCTGACCGCCGAGGCCTTCGACACGCCGCGCATTCTGCTGGCCGGCGCCGTCGACTACGCCATGTACGACCGATTCCGCGATCAGTTGGCGCAGGCGCCCAAGACCGGGCTGACGCTGATCGAACTGTCGACCCTGGGCGGCGATCCCGAGGTAGCGCGCATGATGGGCGAGGACGTCCGGTTCCAGAGCGACATCAATCCGTCGCGCCGCCTGGTCTTCCTGGGCAAGGCCGCCATTTATTCGGCCGGCGCGACCTTTATGAGCTTCTTCGCCGTCGAGAACCGCTATCTTACGCGCGGCACGCGGGTGATGATCCATGAACGCAAGATGGACAAGGAACTGCACATCGCCGGGCCGCTGACGACCTGCATCGCGTCGGTCAAGGCGGTGCTGCATGAGTTGGAACACTCCATCGCCATCCAGAACGAAGGGTTCGAGAACCTGGTTCGCGGATCGTCGGTGACGATGGACGATGTGCTGAAGCGTGCGCCGGAAAATTGGTACATCGAGGCGCAGGAAGCCAAGACCCTGGGCCTGATCGCCGACGTGATCTGACCCGTAGGGTCAAGCGTCCAGCGTTTCCACCGTCAGATTTCCATTGGTGTAGACGCAGATCTCGGCGGCGATCTTCATGGCCTTGCGGGCGATCTGTTCGGCGTCCAGCTCGGATTCCTCGATCAGGGCCCGGGCGGCCGACAGGGCGTAGTTGCCGCCCGACCCTACGGCTGCGACGCCGTATTCCGGCTCCAGCACATCGCCGACGCCGGTGACGGTGAAGATCGACGACTTGTCCGCCACCAGAAGCATGGCCTCCAGGCGGCGCAGGTAACGGTCGGTGCGCCAGTCCTTGGCCAGATCGACGCAGGCGCGGGCCAGTTGGTCGGGATACTGCTCCAGCTTGGCTTCCAGACGTTCGATCAGGGTGAAGGCGTCCGCGGTCGCGCCGGCGAACCCCGCCAGAACCTTGCCGCCCGCCAGGGTCCGCACCTTGCGCGCCGCGCCCTTGACGATGGTCGGGCCCATCGAGACCTGCCCGTCGCCGGCGATTACGGTGCGCCCATTCTTGCGCACCGCCAGTATGGTGGTGCCATGCCAGTCGGGGAAGGAAGAGGCGGTCGCGTCGAAGGATCGGGTCATAACCGACAGATGGACAGGCGGGGCCGCCCGATCAAGTCGTGCCACGCTTTCATAACAGTGTCATATTTCGACCGAAGTCGTCGATATAAGGGCAACGTCCTTCCCCAAGCCTTGCATTAATTGGAACGCGCGTTGCTCTATCGCCTCGTCATCGCGAGAGAATTGGTCGGCGGGATCGCGCCTGACGGTCGTGCTGCGGCTGAACGTCTCGGCGAAGCCATGATGGACAATCGACGCGATGAGATCAGCGGCGTGATGCTCATCCACGCCGGATGGCTGGTGCAGATGATCGAAGGCGCGCGCGTCGACGTGGACCGCGCGCTGCGCCGTATGCAGGCGGACGGTCAGGGCGATCTGCACCTTCTGGGCGACCGCCCGGTCATCCACCGTCGGGCCACCGAGCCGATTCGGATGTGCGCCCTGACGCCCCATCAGGTCGAGCTGGCGCTGGCTGGCCGGGCGCTGAACGCCCTCGAACCCATCGAGCTGGAACGCCTGTTGTGCGGGGAGGTCCGACGTCAGGCCGCCTGATCGGTGCTGCATTCTGTTAACGCTCATGCCCTAGCAGTCGTGGCGGGGTTTCGGCCCACAGTTGCGTATGAGTTCGGTTATGGCCTTGTTTCGTATCGTCTATGTCAGCGAGGCCGCCGGACCGGCCGCATCGGGCCTGATGCCGCTGGTGGACATTATAGGCGTGTCCGACCGCAACAATCGCCGGGACCAGCTGACGGGCGTTCTGATGCGGCATGAAGGGCGTTTCCTGCAGGTGCTGGAGGGCGCGCGGGTCGATCTTGATCGCACGCTGACGCGCGTGCGATCCGATGGGCGTCACACCAATCTGGCCGTCCTGTCCGACCGGCGCGTGGAGGCGCGTATGTTCCCTGATTGGGCCATGGCGCGCGTCGAGGCGACGCCGGACGTGGCGCGCTTTCTGAGCGCGGACACGGACGAGGACGAGATGGAAGACGCCCTGCATAGGATGCTGACCGCCCTTTCGCCGACCCAGCCGAAGGCGGTCTGACCGGCGCCCCTCGCGATCCGCCATCGGTATCGCTAGATGGGGGCGTGATCTTTTCCGAAGACGAAGTCGAACGCTATGCGCGCCACCTGGTCCTGTCCGAGGTGGGCGGGCCGGGGCAACAGGCGCTGAAACGCGCGCGTGTGCTGGTCGTCGGCGTGGGCGGCGTCGGCGCGCCGGCGGCCCTTTATCTGGCGGCGGCGGGCGTCGGCGCGCTGGGGCTGATCGACGACGATGTCGTGGGCCTGTCCAATCTTCAGCGCCAGATCGCCTTTTCGACCGCCGAGGTCGGGCAGGCCAAGGTTCAGGCGGCCTCGGATCGGCTGACGGGGCTGAACCCCCATGTCGTGATAGAGACCCACGCCGAACGCCTGACCCAGGCCAACGCCGCCGAGCGCATCGGCGCCTATGACCTGGTGCTGGACGGGACTGACGATTTCCAGACCCGGCTGTGGGTGAATGCGGCCTGCGTCGCGACCGGGCGGCCGCTGGTGTCTGGCGCCCTGGGCCGCTGGAGCGGACAGGTCGGGGTGTTCGTGGGGCGGCCCTGCTATCGCTGTCTGGTTCCCGAAATCCCGCCGGACGCCGAGACCTGCGCCCGCGTGGGCGTGATCGGGGCGTTGGCGGGCGTGATCGGGTCCATGGCCGCGCTGGAGGCGATCAAGGTTCTGACCGGCGCGGGCGAGGCGCTGACCGGGCGGTTGCTGCTGTATGACGGTCTGAAGGGTGTGGCGCGAACTGTTCGGGTCGCCGCCGACCCGGCCTGTCCAGTGTGCGGCTGACCGCTCAGGCGGCGGTGGCGAAGCGGATGTCGGCCAGATCCAGGTCGGCCAGATCCCGATCGGGAAGGGGCGCAGCGAAGCCCAGGGCCGGGTTGCTCAACACCGTCACCAGACGTTCGCCGCAGTAGAGGTACAGGGTTTCGAACCCGATCCAGTTGCGCGCCACGGCCTCCAGCGCCTGATTGGCGATCTGGTCGTTCGAGGCGTCCAGAACGCAGATGTCCCTGACCGGCACGCCGGGCAGATTGACGATGCAATAGTAGGAATCCAACGCGACACTTCCTCAATCAGGACGCCGGAAACGAAGTTCGTCTGCGGCGGTTCCGCTCCTGCCCGTGGTTTTCGACAGCCGTATAAGGGGCGCTCGACAGACTTGTGAAAAAGGAGGCCGGATGGCCCGACGACCCCCCGCGCCGAAACGCCTGAACGCCGCCAATCTGACCGGGCTGGGGGCGGATCGGCTGGGCGATCTGTTGATGCAGGCGGCCGATGCGGACCCGATCCTGAAGCGTCGCCTGCGGCTGATCCTGGCGGCGGAGGCGGGGGCCGACGCCCTGGCGCTGGAGTTGGACAAACGGCTGACGGCCGTGGCGGCCAGCCGGGCGCGGGTGTCGTGGCGAAAGCGGCCGGACCTTATCCGCGACCTGTCGGTGCTGAGCGAGGGCGTGGAGACCTTGAGCCGACTGGCGCCCGCGGAGGGAGTGGTGCGGCGCATGGCTTGGTTCGACCTGTTTCGCGGCCTGACGCAGCGGGTCAAGGATCCGCGCGCCGAGGTTGCGGACCTGTTCGAAACGGGGGCACCCGCCCTGTGGCAGGCGGCCGATGCGGCGGTCCAGGCCGATCCCGCCATCGCCGAAATCCTGGCCGACGCCGTTCAGGCCCATCCGCTGGACTACGCCCGCTGGATCGGCGCGGCGGGCGAGGCGCTGACGCCCGCCTTGGCGCGGCGCCTGCTGGAGGGGCTGGACGTCGAGTCGGGCGTGCGCGGGATGCGGACGGTGGTGCGGCGGTTGGCGGACCGGGCCGACGACCTGGACCTGTGGCTGTCGCTGGTCACGCCCGAGGAGCGCGGCTCGCCCGATTTCGCCGCCGCGATGGCGCGGCGGCTGCTGATCGCGGGTCGCGTGGCCGAGGCGCGCCAGGCGCTGGAGGCCGCCCTGTCGCCGTCGCCGGCCAATCGGCGCTGGACCTTCGGCCGCTCGCCGCAGGGGACGCCGCGCCTGACGCCCGCCTGGGAGGCGGCCTCGATCGACCTGATGGAGGCGGAGGGGCGCAAGGACGAGGCGCAGGATCTGCGCTGGGCGCTGTTTGAGCGCGATCTGTCGGCGCCCGTGCTGCGGGCCTATCTGGCGCGCCTGCCCGATTTCGACGATGTGGAGGCGCTGGATCGGGCCTTGGCGCATGCGGCGGCCCATGCGGACTTGGAGACGGCGCTGGGCTTCCTGATGGACTGGCCCGCCCACCGCGAGGCGGCCGCCTTGGTCGAACGCCGGATCAGGGAGGTCCGTTCGCCTCTGCCGCTGAAGGCCGACTGGGCGGCGCGGCTGGCGCAGAAATACCCCGACGCGGCCGAACGGCTGCTGGCCTCGGCCTGAAGCATCGCCGGCCTAGAGCATCGCCGGCCTAGAGCATCGCCGGCCTAGAGCATCGCCGGCCTAGAGCATCGCCGGGATGACGCGGTCGGGCGGGCGATGGCCGTTCTGATAGGTCATGACATTGGCGATGACGCGGTCGCCCATGTCTTGGCGCGCCTCGAGTGTGGCCGAGCCCAAGTGGGGCAGAAGCACCACGTTCGGCTGGCCCAGCAGACCGGGGTGGATGTCCGGCTCGTTCTCGAACACATCCAGACCGACGCCCGAGATCGCCCGCATCGCCACCGCCTGGGCCAGGGCCGCCTCGTCGATCAGCTCGCCGCGCGCGGTGTTGACCAGGATGGCGTGGGGCTGGAGCCGGGCTAGCCGTTCGGCCGACAGCAGATGGTGGGTGTCCTTCGTCGCCGGGCAGTTCAGCGACACGATGTCCATGCGGGCCAGCATCTGGTCCAGATCGTCCCAGTAGGTCGCGCCCAGCTCCTCCTCGATCAGGGCCGAGACGGGCTTTCTGTTGTGATAATGGACCTGAAGGCCAAACGCCTTGGCGCGCCGGGCCAAGGCCTGGCCGATCCGGCCCATGCCGACGATACCCAGCCGCTTGCCCCACAGTTTGCGGCCGCACATCCAGGTGGGGGTCCAGCCCTCGAATCGGTTGTCGGCGATGACCTGGGCGCCCTCGACGATGCGGCGGCTGACGGCCAGGATCAGGCTCATGGCCAGGTCGGCGGTGTCCTCGGTCAGGACGCCGGGGGTGTTGGTGACGACGATCCCGCGCGCTACGGCGGCGTCGATGTCGATATGGTCCACGCCCGCGCCGAAGTTGGCGATCATCTTCAGCTGGTCGCCCGCCCCGTCGATCAGGTCGGCGTCAATGACGTCGGTGATGGTCGGCACCAGAACCTCGGCGCGCTGGACGGCCGCCTGCAGGGCGGCGCGGTCCATCGGCTGGTCCTTCAGGTTCAGCTCGGCGTCGAAAAGCTCGCGCATCCGCGTTTCCACCGCGTCGGGCAGGCGTCTGGTTAATACGACCTTAAGCTTGCGGGCGGACATTCTCGGCCTTGGTTTGCGGGCGGCGGTTCTTCGGGACGAAAGCCCGCGCGACGGGTCGTTCCATCCAGTGTCTAGCAAAGCCGCCACCATCTTCCAAAGCCTGCGACGCCGCATGGTCGTGGTCCTCGCCCTGACGGGTCTTGCCGTGATGGCCGGGGCGGGCGCCACCATGCCCGACGGCCGCCCCACGCCCACGGGGCTGGAGGTGCCGCGCTGGATCTCGCTGAAGTCCTCGCACGTGCGGGCGCGCCAGGGGCCAGGGCTGGATTACCCTATCCTATGGGAATATCGCGCCGCGGGCCTGCCGGTGCAGGTGATCGCTGAGACCAGCGAATGGCGCAAGATCTGCGATCCTGACGGGGCCGTGGCCTGGATCCACCGCACGGTGTCGTCGGGCCGGCGCTATGTCTTCAACACGACGGCCGAGGAAATCCCGATCCGTTCGGGCCGATCCGAGACGGCCTCGGTGCGTGCGCGCCTGTCGCCGCGCGCCTTGATCGCCCTGGACGAATGCGAGGACGGCTGGTGCAAGGTCCGGGCGCGCCGGATGCAGGGCTGGGCGCCGCAACGCGCCGTGTTCGGAACCCAGGAACGGGCGCTGTGCAACGCCAACCGGCCTGCTGGCACGGGCCGGAGCTGACGCGCCGCTGTTGAGCGAAGCGGCGTGGTCGTGTAACCCGCGCGCAACGCCTTTAAGAAACGGAAGCGCCTTGACCCAGTCCCAATATCCTTCGTCCTTCGATCACGAGGCCCTGCTGGCCTCGGGCCGCGGCGAGCTGTTCGGTCCCGGCAACGCCCAGCTGCCGGCCCCGCCGATGCTGATGTTCGATCGCATCGTCACGATCAATGCGGACGGCGGCGACCACGGAAAGGGCTATGTCGAGGCCGAACTCGACATCAATCCCGAGCTCTGGTTCTTCCAGTGCCACTTCATCGGCGACCCGGTCATGCCCGGCTGCCTGGGGCTGGACGCCATGTGGCAGTTGGTCGGCTTCTACCTGGGCTGGATCGGCGGACCGGGGCGCGGCCGTGCGCTGGGCGTCGGCGAGGTCAAGTTCACCGGCCAAGTCACCCCGGACATCAAGAAGGTGGTTTACAAGATCCACCTGAAGCGCGTCATCAACCGCAAGCTGGTCATGGGCATCGCCGACGGCGTGCTGGAGGCCGACGGCCAGGTCATCTACACCTGCAACGACATGCGGGTGGGCCTGTTCGGCGCCGCCAAAGACGAGCCGACAGCGGCCTGAGCGCCTATATACCGTCAACAGGGCGGAAGACCTCCGGGTCGAGAAGCATAAGAAGGAAACACCATGCGTCGTGTCGTCGTCACCGGCCTGGGCATCGTCTCCTCCATCGGCCACGGCGCCGAAGAGGTCACCCAATCGCTGCGCGAGGCCCGTTCGGGCGTCGTTCATGCCCCCGATCACGCCAAATACGGCTTCCGCAGCCAGGTCTGGGCGCCGCCCCGGATCGGCCCGTGGGAAGAACTGGTCGACCGCCGCGCCGCCCGCTTCCTGGCCAACGGCACCGCCTGGGCGCACATCGCCTTCGAAGAGGCGCTGAAGTCGTCGGGCATGACGGCCGAGGAAATCCGCGACGACCGCATCGGCCTGATCGTCGGCGAGGGCGGCCCCTCGACCCAGGTCATCCTGCAGGCGGCGGCCACGACGGTCGAAAAGGGCGCGCCCAAGCGCATCGGCCCGTTCGCGGTGCCCAAGGCCATGGCGTCGGGTCCGTCGGCGGTCCTGTCGACCTGGTTCCAGATGCGGGGCATCAACTATTCGATCAGCTCGGCCTGCGCGACGTCGGCCCACTGCATCGGCGCCGGGGTCGAACAGATCCAGTGGGGCAAGCAGGACGTGATCTTCGCCGGCGGCTGCGAGGACATCGACTGGTCCATGTCGAACATGTTCGACGCCATGGGCGCCATGTCGTCCGACTTCAACGACAATCCGTCGGTGGCCTCGCGCGCCTATGACGCCAATCGCGACGGCTTCGTCATCGCGGGCGGTGCGGGCATCGTGGTGCTGGAGGAATACGAGCGGGCCAAGGCGCGCGGCGCGACCATCTATGCCGAGGTCACCGGCTATGGCGCCAACGCGGACGGCTATGACATGGTCGCCCCCTCCGGCGAGGGCGCCCAGCGCTGCATGAAGATCGCGCTGGAACAGGCAGGCAATCCCCGGATCGACTATCTGAACCCGCATGGCACCTCGACCCCGGTGGGCGACGCCAAGGAGATGGAGGCCGTGCGCGCCGTCTTTGGCGACCAGATGCCGATGATCTCCTCGACCAAGTCGCTGACGGGCCACTCGCTCGGCGCCGCAGGCGCGCAGGAAGCCATCTACTGCCTGTTGATGATGCAGAACGGTTTCGCCGCCGAGAGCGCCCATATCGAAACCCTCGATCCGGCGTTCGACGGCATGCCCATCCTGCGCCAGCGTCATGACGGCGAACTGACCCACATCATGTCCAACAGCTTCGGCTTTGGCGGCACCAACGGGACGCTTATCCTGTCGAAGGTCTGAGGCGCTACGCTCAGGCCCTATCATCCTCGGGCTTGACCCGAGGATGACGGTAGGGGGCGTGACGGCGGCTTTATTGCGCGGGACAAGCTTGGGCGGCCGCGTCTCGCGTCTATTTTTTCGTCAGCGCCCGTTTACACGACCGTTTCTCGCCCTTACAGAGCGTCGCCGTGTCCATGCTCATGACCAAAGCGATTACCTCGAAAACCACCGGCTTCGGCGGGGCGGTTTCGGGTGTGCGCAAGGTCTAGGCGACAACCCCGATCCCAAGCCCCGCTGACGCGCGGGGCGGTCGATCCGGCTGAACCCCGCGCCTCCCACCTTCCCAGGAGACGCTTAAATGACCTTTTCCCCGTCCAATCCGCCCCACGTCGGCATCGTCGGCGCCACCGGCCTTGTTGGCGAGATGATGCGCGGCCTGCTGGCCGAGCGGAACTTCCCGCTGGCGTCGCTTCGCCTGTTCGCCTCGGCCCGATCGGCGGGCAAGACCATCCGCTTCGGCGATGTCGACGTGGTGGTCGAGGATGCGGCGACTGCGGATTACGCAGGGCTCGACATCGTCTTCTTCTCGGCCGGCGGCGAGACCTCGCGCGCCCTGGCCCCTAAGGTCGCGGCCGCCGGCGCCGTGGTCATCGACAACTCGTCCGCCTATCGCAGCGACCCGCAGGTGCCGCTGGTCGTCGCCGAGGTGAACCCCCACGCCCTGGCCGACCGGCCCAAGGGCATCATAGCCAACCCCAACTGCACAACTATGGCCGCCATGCCGGTGCTGAAGCCCCTGCATGAGGCGGCGGGTCTGAAGCGTCTGACGGTCTCGACCTATCAGGCCGTGTCGGGCGGCGGCGTCGAGGGCATCCGCGTTCTGGAGACCCAGTCGCGCGCCAGCGTCGATCAGGGCGCGGCCCTGGCCCGCGACGGCGGCTCGGTCGATTTCGGCGCGCCTGAAAAGTGGGTCGTGCCGATCGCCAACAATGTGGTGGCCCTGAACTACACCCTGTCGGAAGACGGCTATACCGACGAGGAGCTGAAGCTGCGCGACGAGAGCCGCAGGATTCTGGAAATCCCCGGCCTGCCGGTGTCCGGCACCTGCGTCCGCGTGCCGGTCTATTCGGGCCACTCCCTGTCGATCAACGCCGAGTTCGACCGTCCGATCTCGGTTAAGGCGGCGCTGGACCTGCTGGGCAATGCGCCGGGCGTTGTGGTGACCGCGGTTCCGAACCCGCTGGACGCCACCGGCAAGGACCCGGTCTTCGTCGGCCGCGTCCGCCCTGATCCGACGGTCGAGCACGGCCTGGCCCTGTTCGTCTCCAACGACAATCTGAGGAAGGGCGCCGCCCTGAACGCCGTTCAGATCGCAGAAGTTCTGGTCCAGCAGAACGGCTGACACCCGCGAACAAACGGGGTTCAGTCGTAGCGCACGCCGCTGAGATACAGCCCCGCCGAGGGGGCGACGGGGCCGCAACGGGCGCGGTCCTTCGCCTCCAACGCCGCCTTGACGTCATGGACGCTCCAGCGGCCGAGCCCCACCTCCACCAGGGTCCCGGCCATCGACCGGACCTGACGATGCAGGAAGCTGCGGGCTTGAAACACCAGATGCACCTCTTCGCCGAAGCGGCTGACGCGGGCCACGTCCAGCGTCCTGACCGGGGATTTGGACTGACAGCCCACGTCGCGGAAGGTGGTGAAGTCGTGATGGCCCACCAGAACCTGGGCCGCGTGATGCATGGCTTCTGCATCCAGCGTCTTCTTGACGTGCCACACCCTGTCGCGCTCCAGCACCGGCTGGGGGCGACGGTTCAGGATGCGGTACAGATAGCCGCGCCCCGTAGCCGAGAAGCGCGCATGCCAGTCGGCGTCAGGCGCGTATTCCGCCGACAGGACGCAGACGTCCTGACGCACCAGATGGGCGTTCATGGCGTTCAACACCGTGGCGACCGGCCAGTCGCGCGCCAGATCGGCATGGATGACCTGGGCCGTGGCGTGGACGCCGGTGTCGGTGCGCCCCGCCGCCGCGATGCGGATGCGCTCTCCCGAAAAGGCCGCGATGGCGTCTTCCAGCGCCCCCTGCACCGTCGGCTGGCCGTCCTGAGCCTGAAACCCGTTATAGGCCGTGCCGTCGTATTCGAGGGTCAGCTTGTAGCGCGGCATCAGCCGAGCACGGTCCCGGCGGGCAGGGGAAAGCCGCGCAGCATCTCGTCTGCGCTCTGCGCCGCCTTGCCCTCGCGCTGAACGCGGATCAGGCGCACGGCGCCGGCGCCGCAGGCGACGGTCAGGGCGTCGTCCAGCACCGCGCCCGGCGCGCCTGAACCCTCCGCCAAGGCCGACAGCAGGGTCTTGACCCGCACGAAGCCAGCCTCGGAGGGGGCGTCGAACCAGGCGCCGGGGAAGGGCGACAGGCCGCGAATGTGGGCGTCCACCTCCGCCGCCGGGCGGGTCCAGTCGATGCGGGCCTCGGCGGGGGTGATCTTTTTGGCGTAGGTCGCTTCGCCGACCTGTTCGGTCGGGGTGACGCCGCCGCGTTCGATGGCGGCCAGGGCGCGGGGCCACAGGGCGGCGCCGACGTGGGCCATGCGTTCGGACAGGCTGGCGGCCGTGTCGTCAGGCCGAATGTCCATCAGTTCGCTGAGCAGGATGGGGCCTTCGTCCAACCCCTCGCCCATCTGCATGATCTGGACGCCGGTCTGGGCGTCGCCGGCCATGATGGCGCGCTGGATCGGCGCGGCGCCCCGCCAGCGCGGCAGCAGCGACCCGTGCAGGTTCAGACAGCCCAGACGCGGCGCCTCAAGCACGGCGGGCTTCAGGATCTGGCCATAGGCGACCACGCAGGCGGCATCCAGATCCAGGCTCTGGAAGTCGGCGATGGCTTCGGGAGTCTTCATGCTCTCGGGCGTGAAGACCGGCAGGCCCATGGTCTCGGCGAAGGCGTGAACCGGCGACGGCGTCAGCTTCTGGCCCCGCCCCTTGGGGCGCGGCGGCTGTGAATAGACGGCGACGATCTCGTGACCCGAGGCGATCAACTCGGCCAGAGACGGCACGGCGAAGTCGGGAGTTCCCATGAAGGCAAGGCGCATGGGCACGCCTTTAGAGGTTTACTGCCAGCGGGTGAAGACGCCGCCGCCCTCGTCCCACTCGCCGCCCGCGTCCAGCGCGTCGTCGAAGTCGAGCAGACGATCCAGCAGCAGGCCCGCGACCACGCCGATCAGGGCGACGCCCGCCAGGGTGGCCACGCCGGCGACGCCGACCTTCTGGCTGCGGGTCAGACGGCGGCGGCCCTCGGTGTCGATGACCAGCGACTGACCCCTGCGGAGCGGCGGGCGGGCTTGGCGTTTCATCAGGCGGCGATCCTGTCCTTGGCGGCCTTCTTGACCTTGGTCACGGCGCGTTCCCGCTTCAGCCGAGACAGGTGGTCGATGAAGAGCACGCCGTTCAAATGGTCCATTTCGTGCTGGATGCAGACGGCGTAGAGACCCTCGGCCTCCTCCTCCACCGACTGACCGTCACGGTTCAGATAGCGAATGCGGACGCGGGCGGGGCGTTCCACCTTGTCGAAATACTCCGGGATCGACAGGCAGCCTTCCTCGTAGGTGTAGAGGTCGTCCGAGGTCCACAGGATTTCGGGATTGGCGAAGAAACGCGGGTTCTTGCGCGCTTCGGCGTTTTCGGCGGCCTCTTCCTCGGTCTCGCAGACCACGCCGTCCTTGTCGCCCAGGTCCATGACGATGACCCGGTCCAGTGCGCCGACCTGCACGGCGGCCAGGCCGATGCCGGGCGCGTCGTACATGGTCTCCAGCATGTCGTCCATCAGGGCGCGGACGGCGTCGTCCACCGCCGCGACGGGCTTTGAAACCTGTTTCAGGATCGCCAGATCGGCGGCGTTGTCGATGGTGAGGATGCGACGGATGGCCATGCCGGGGAGGTAGGCCCGCCCCGGCGTCAGGTCAAGATTTCCGAGCGTCGCGGTCGGACTTGGCGCCTCAGGCCTTGCCGGGCAGGGGACGGGGTTTGCGGTTTTCGTCGATGGCGACATAGGTGAAGACGCCCTGGGTCACGCGCACCGAGGCGGCCTGGGGCTGGCCCCGGGCGCGCTTCCACGCCTCAACCTGGACGCGGATCGAGGTGCGGCCCGAGCCGATGACGTGGGCGTAGATGCTGACCTCGTCGCCGACCGAGACGGGCTGATGAAAGACCATGCCGTCCAAGGCCACGGTGGCGCACCGACCGCAGGCCAGTTCGAACGCCGGGGTCGCTCCCGCCACGTCCATCTGCGCCAGCAGCCAGCCGCCGAAGATGTCACCCTCGGGATTGGTGTCGGCCGGCATGGCGATGATGCGGCCGACCGGCTGGTATTCTGGCGGCTGTTCGGGGGTGTCGGACATGGATGACGGAACCTGATCTTGGGGGAGGCGGCGTCCTTATCGCGGCTTGCGTCGCTTGTCGTGTGCGACGGCGGGCGGCGCGGCTTCGGGCGCGGACAAGGTCAGGCGTGAAGCGTCGAAGGCTTTGGAATCGCGCAGGGCCCGCCAGGCGGCGCCCAGCTCCATCGCCGTCAGCAGGTGGTCCTGCGTCAGAACTTCGCGGCGTGAGGCCCTGAGGCGGGCGATGTCGCCCAGCAGTCGAGACGCGGCGCGCAGATCCTCGCGCTCGGAACGGGCGCCCAGATCCTGCAGCTGGGCGAAGCGCCAGCCCTGTTCCGGCGGATGCGCCAGCGCCAGGGCGAACCGTTCCTGCGGCGTCAAGGTCGCGGCGACGAAGGTCCAGTCGTCGCCGTCGGGGCCGCGCCGGTAATGGCCGGCCTGGGTCGGCAAACCCGCCGCCGCATAGAGGGCCAGGGCGCCGGCCTCGATCTCGTCCAGCGCCAGGCTGAGCGGGTCGGGTTCGGCCGGCGTCGCGTCGTCGGGCCGGTCGAACGGATCGACCGCATCGGCGGCGGAGGCGACGACGGGCCGGCGTCGAAACAGGCCCGGGATCAACGACCGGCCGCCGACCATGACGTCAGCGGTTCAGCGTGCTGGTCACCGACACGTCATAGACGACGCGCGTCACGCTCTGCACGAACTCGAAGAACTTGCGCGCCTCCGCTGCGCCGGCCAGCGGCACATAGATCACGTCCTCGGGCATGACCTGCATGTTGGTGGCGGCGAAGACGTTGGCGGCGTCGTTGAAGTTCAGCTCATAGACCACGGGCACGCCGCGCGGGGTGGCGGGTTGAGTGATGCCCAGGGCCTGGGCCACCTCGGGGCGCTCGAAGCGGAAAATCAGAACGCGGCGGGCGTTCGCCGTCGCCGTATTCAGGCCGCCTACCTTGGACATGGCGCCGGTCAGGGTCATGGGGCCGGCCGGCATGTCCACCTGGGCCACAGCGTTCAGGGCGCCGAAGGTGGAGAAGCGGCGGGGCTTGTACTGGACATTGATCACGTCGCCGCGCTGCAGGCGGACGTTCTCGCCGAACTCGGTCGTCACCGCCGACAGGGGGGCGGTATAGGTCTGGCCGCCGCGCTGGATCGAGATGGTCAGGTCGTCGGTGGTGCGGGCCGAGCCGCCGGCCGCCGCGATGACGTCCAGAATCCGGTCGCTGTTGACGCCCAGCGGCGCGCGACCCGGCTGGCGCACGTCGCCCAGCACATTGACAGTGTTCGACGCATTGCCGGCGATGGAGACCAGCACCTGGGGATTGGCGACCTTGCCGACCAGGGCGCGGCGGATGGCGGCCGCCGCCTGGGTCGAGGTCAGGCCCTGGACCCGAACCTGGCCGCCGAAGGGAATGGTCACCGAGCCCGTGCGATCCACCGTGGCGCCCGGCAGGGCCTGATTGCCGCCGGACATGGTCGCGGCGTTGCGGCCGGACGACGAGCCGGCCCCTAGGGTTCCGCCGAACAGCGAACCGGACGGATCGAAGATCGAGATGGCCAGGGTGTCGCCTTCGCCGATCACATCGGCGGGCTGGTCGCTGGAACCGGCCGCCAGTGTGCCGAAGAACTGCGGCGGCACCTGCTTCATCCGCTCTGTGACTTCATAGGTCAGCGGCACAAGGGCGTAGCTGCCCAAAGCTGAGGCGGTGGTGGCCCCGGCGTCGACCGAGGCGCCGGACGGCCCGTCGCGCGGCAGGGTGGAGCAGCCGCCCAGGATGGCGACGATGGCAAGCGGCAGAATGGTGCGCGTCATGAAGCTGGATAGCCCTTGTTCGCGGATTGATTACAAGCCTTTGGTCGCGCTCGCCAGAGGCGAAGCACGATCAAGACCGATGGCTTCCGCCACGATGCGGAAATGTCCGGCCCAGTCGGGCGCGGCGTAGGCGTTCGATGGAACTGCGGATGTCGCCAAGGTCGCTCTTTCGATGGCGTCCAGCCAGCCCAGGCCGTCCAGCGGGTCGATCAGTTCGGCGCCGGGCGTCAGCTCGCGGTGGGGCGGAATGTCCGAGGCGATCAACCGCAACCCCATGGCGCAGGCCTCGACCGCCGGCAGGTCGAACCCCTCCACGGAGGAAGGCGCCAGGACCGCCCGCGCGCCGCGCATCAGACGGGCCAGCGCCGCGTCCGACAGGTTGGACGCCTGGTGGACCACGCCCTGCAGATTGGGCGAGCGTTGCAGGTGATCCAGAACGGCCTCGTTCTCCCAGCCGTAGCGGCCGACCAGAACCAGCGAAGGCGTGCGCGCGCCCAGCCGTTCCTCCAGCCGCCGCCACAGGGTCAGCAGAAGGGCTAGGTTCTTGCGCGCCTCGATAGTGCCGACATGAACGAAATAGGGGCGCGGCGCGGCGACCGCTTCGCCGGCGGCGAAGGCGGGCTCCAGACCCAGGTGGGCGACGTGGATCGGGGGCTGTGGCAGACCTTCGCTCTGGGCGAAGGCGCGCAGTTCGTCGCCCGTATAGGCCGAGTTGACGATGATCCGGCTGGCGTGGCGCAGGGTGTTGGCGACGCGGGCGTGATGTTTGTCGCCATCGCCCGGTCGGCAGAACTCGGGATGGGTGATGGGGATCAGGTCGTGGATCAACACGACCCGTTCGATGCCGGCCGCCTCCAGATCCCTCAGTGCTGTCGGCTCGTGCAGGGTGGTGTGGCCGACATTCAGATAGAGATCCGCGTCAGGCAGGGGCGTGGCGTGCTTCGACCGGAAGAACTGCTTGAACACCCGCGCCTTGTCGGCCGGCTTGTCCTGAACCGGCGCGGGCGGGGCGCCGATCACCGAGGCGGCGGGACGCGCCGACGCCGTCAGCGCCTGTAGCAGCCGCGCTTCGTGGGCGCGGTCGCCGGCGGTGGAGGCCGCGCCGTTCCAGCGGCTGCGAAGGTCGGCGATGAAACGGCCGAACCAGGCGGGATCGACCGGCACCAGCCGGTTCTTTCGCCCGCGCACAGGCAGGACGATTACGCCCGGCGTCGTCAACAGCCATTCCGCATAGGCCAGACAGACCCGGTCCACGCCGGTCGGCGCGGAGCGGTCGGCCCGGCTCATCAGCCGGCTGGCGTCATAAAGGATACGCATGGTCAGGCGACGTAACCAGCCTGCATCAGTTCGGCGATATGGACGATGGCCGTGGGCCGGCCGTCCTCGACCACGAACAGGTTGGCGATCTTGTTGGCCGTCAGCAGATCGACGACGTCGCTCATCCGGGCGTCCGGCTCGACGGTGATCGGATTGGCGCCCATGATGTCGGACGCCTTCAGATTGGTGGTGTCACGCTGGAAGGCGCGACGCAGGTCGCCGTCGGTGACGATCCCGGCCAGGGCGCCCGTCTCGTCCAGCACCGCCACGGCGCCCTTGCGACCCTCGGTGATGGCCGAGACGACCTCTCCGAAATCGGCGTTCAGCGGTACGCTGGCTGGCACGGCGGCGTTGTCGCCCATCCATTCGCGCACGCTCTGCAGGCTCATGCCCAGGGCGCCGCCGGGGTGGTGCAGGCCGAAGTCCATCGCCGTGAACTGGCGACGATCCATCAAGACCATGGCCAGGGCGTCGCCCAGCGCCAGGGTCATCAAGGTCGAGGTTGTGGGCGCAAGACCGTTGGGGCAGGCCTCGGCGACGCTGGGCATCGTCAGGCAGACGGCGGCGTTGCGGCCCAGAAAGCTGGCCGGCCGCTGGGTGATGGCGATGACCGGAATGTTGTTGCGCTGGCAATAGATCAGGGGATCGCGCAGTTCGCGGCTCTCGCCCGAGTTGGAGATGGCCAGAAGCGTCACGTCCGGGCGCAGCATCCCCAGGTCGCCGTGGCTCATTTCCGCCGGGTGAACGAAGAAGGCGTTGGTGCCGGTGGAGGCCAGGGTGGCGGCGATCTTGCCCCCGATGTGGCCTGACTTGCCCATGCCCGTCACCACGACATACCCCGGTCGGCTCATGATCACATCCACGGCGCGCGCCAGGGAGACGTCGATGGAGCGTTCCAACGCCTCCAGCGCCTCTATGTTCAACCGCACGACCTCTCGGGCGCGGTCGGTCATGGCGGCGATGTCCTGCGGGGTGGAAGACGTGATCTCGGTCATTGATCCCAGCGGCCCGCAACCGGGCTCTCCTTATTGTCGAGACGCGCGCCGCGCGACGGTTGCGCGGGATGGTGCGGCGTTTCCTTTTCAGACGACTTTGTCGGTTTCGGGTCAACCTTTGCCGCGCTTGCGCGTTGTCGTCGCTGGGGAAGTTGAACAAGAGCCTTACGATCCATGCCGTCTCACGCCGGAGCCGCCGAACTGTTGCTTGCGCGCCCGCCTGTCGTCGCCGACGGGATTTCACTGTTTCTGGACATGGACGGAGTGCTGGCGCCGATGGCCCCGACCCCCGACGCCGTGGGGCCGGTTGCGCGCCGCACGGCGGCGCTGAAGGCGGTCGAGGCGCGTCTGGCCGGACGGGTCGCCATCGTCAGCGGCCGCACCATCGCCGAGATCGACCGGATTTCCGACAACGCCCTGATGTCCGGCTCCGGCGTCCATGGTCTTGAGCGACGTTTGAAGGACGGGTCGATCCAGCGCCTTGCCGCCCACGCGGGCGTGGCCCGCGCCCTGGCGGCCTTCAAGATATTCGCCGCCGACCGCCCCGGCGTGATCGTTGAAGACAAGGGCGTGTCGGCCGGTCTGCATTACCGCATGGCCCCCGACGCGGCTGGGGCCGCCCAGGCGCTGGCGCAGGATTTGGCGGACCAGACCGGTCTGAGCTGCCAACCCGGCCATATGGTGCTGGAGCTGAAGACGCCCGGCGCCGACAAGGGCACCGCCGTCGCCGCCTTCATGCAGGAGACGCCGTTCAAGAACGGCGTACCCGTCATGCTGGGCGACGACCTGACCGACGAATACGGGTTTCAGGCCGCCGCCGCTTTGGGCGGTTACGGCGTCCTGGTCGGCTCCGAACGAGAAACGGCGGCGCGATACCGCCTGAACGACGTGGACGATGTCCTGACCTGGCTCGAAGCCGTTGCAAAGGCCTGAACCGATGACGCCCAATCTGGACCTCTTTCCCATCGGCAACTGCGCGGTTAGCGCCCTGATCGACCGTCAGGGCCGGTTCGTCTGGGCCTGCGCGCCGCGCGTTGACGGCGATCCCGTCTTCTCGGCCCTGATGGATGGATCGAGCCCCGATCACGGTTTCTGGTCGGTCGAGATGGACGGCATGACGTCGATCAAACAGGCCTATGTCCGCAACACGCCGGTTCTGCGCACGGTGATGACGGCTGAGGACGGGGCGTCGTGCGAGATCATCGACTTCGCGCCCCGCCATCCGAAACATTCGCGCACCTATCGGCCCTTGGCGTTCGCGCGCATTGTGCGGCCGCTGTCTGGGACGCCGCGCATTCGCGTGCGCCTGAGGCCTTCGACCGACTGGGGCGCGCGGCCGGCCCCGCATACGTCCGGATCCAACCACATCCGCTATCAATGCGCCGAGGTGACGTTCCGCCTGACCACCGATTGCCCGGTGTCGCATATTCTGGAGGAGCGGGTGTTCCGGCTGGAACGCGCGCACGCCTTCTTCCTGGGGCCGGACGAGGGCTATGATCAGGACGTGGGCCACGGGGTCCAGGCGGCGCTGGATCGCACGGTCGCCTATTGGCAGGACTGGGTGCGCAAACTCTATCTGCCGCTGGATTATCAGGAGGCGGTGATCCGAGCGGCGATCACGCTGAAACTCTGCGCCTACGAGGAGACGGGAGCCATCGTGGCGGCCATGACGACCTCGGTGCCCGAGTTCAAGGAGAGCGGACGCAACTGGGACTATCGCTACTGCTGGATCCGCGACGCCTATTACACGGTGCGAGCGCTGAACCGCCTGGGCGCGGTGGACATCCTGGAGAACTATCTCGTCTATCTAAGGAATCTGGTCGACGATTCCGCCGGCGGCCACGTGCAGCCCGTTTATGGCGTGGGTCTGGAGCCGGGCATCGGCGAGAGCATCGTCGAGACGGTAGAGGGCTATCGCGGCATGAAGCCGGTGCGGATCGGCAATCAGGCCCACGAGCATCTGCAGCATGACGTGTACGGACAGATCGTCCTTCCGCTGGTTCAGGCCTTCTACGACCAGCGTCTGCTGCGCCCTGGCACGATTGAGGATTTCCATGCGCTGGAGAAGGTCGGCGAGCGGGCGTTCGCCATGCACGACCAGACCGACGCCGGCCTGTGGGAGTTCCGCACCATTGCGCGGGTCCACACCTATTCCTCGGTCATGTGCTGGGCCGCGTGCGACCGTCTGGCCAAGGCGGCGGACCATCTGAACCTGCCGGACCGGGCCGAGGTGTGGCGGGAACGGGCGCGTCTTATCCGCGAGCGGATCGAGGCCGAGGCCTATCTGCCCGACGAGGGCCGGTTCGCCGCCAGCTATGGCGGGCGACAACTGGACGCCTCCCTGTTGCAGATGACCGACCTGGGCTTCTTGGAGGCGCACGATCCGCGCCAGGTCGCCACCTTCGACGCCATCGAACGCGACCTGAAGAAGGGCAGCCACCTGTTCCGCTACGTCGAACCTGACGACTTCGGCGAGCCGGAGACGGCCTTCAACTTCTGCACCTTCTGGTTCATCGAGGCCCTGCACCAGAACGGCCGGATCGAGGAGGCGCGCGCGATCTTCCAGGAGATGCTGAACCGCCGCACCGCCGCAGGCCTGCTCAGCGAGGACATCTCCATCGAGGACGGCGAACTGTGGGGCAACTACCCCCAAACCTATTCGCTGGTCGGCATCATCAATTGTGCCGTGTTGTTGAGCCGATCCTGGACCGACGTGCGTTGAACTGTCTGGCCCCGGGGCTGGGGCCGCCGAACGAAGTGGAATCATGAGCCGACTTATCGTCGTATCCAATCGGGTGTCCGCCCCGACGGACCCTGCCGCCGGTTCCGCCGGCGGCCTGGCCATGGCCCTGTCCGCGGCCCTGCGAAAATACGACGGCCTGTGGTTCGGCTGGTCCGGCGAGACGGTCGACCACTGGACCGGCGAGGTCAAGATCGAGGATCGCGCCGGCGTGACCGTGGGTCTGGTCGATCTGGAGGCACAGGACGTCGACGAATATTACAACGGCTACGCCAACAAGACCCTGTGGCCGCTGTTCCACCACCGCATCGACCTGGCGCAGTACGAGCGGTCGTATGGCGAGGGTTATGAGCGTGTGAACCGCCGCTTCGCCGAGGTGCTGGCGCCGCTGATCCAGCCAGACGACGTCATCTGGGTCCACGACTATCATATGATCCCGATGGCGCGGGACCTGCGCCGCCTGGGCATCCGCAACCGGATCGGCTTCTTCCTGCATACGCCCTGGCCGGCGCGCCAGCTGCTGGTGACCCTGCCGCACCATCGGCGGCTGGTGGAATCGATGTTCGACTTCGACCTGATCGGCTTCCACACCCGAGAATGGAGCGACCTTTTCACCGACTATGTGGTGTCTGAGGCGCAAGGCGAGTTGTTCGGCCACGGCGGGCTGGAGTGTTTCGGGCGGCGGGTCCAGACCGGCGTCTTCCCCATCGGCATAGACGTGGACGGCTTCCTAGCGGCGCGCAACTCGACCCTGGGGGCGCGCACCTACGACCGGATGGCGGCCTCGGCGGCGTTCCGGTCCATGATCGTCGGGGTGGACCGGCTGGACTATTCCAAGGGGCTGGAAGAACGGCTGCTGGGCTATGAACAGTTTCTGCACGACAACGCCTCGATGCGGGGAGAGGTCTTTCTGCTGCAGGTCACGCCCATCTCGCGCGACGACGTGGACAGCTATCAGGACATCCGCTCGCGTCTGGACGCCCTGGCGGGGCGGATCAACGGCGCCTTCGCCGACATGGATTGGCAGCCGATCCGCTATCTGAACCGCACGTATCGCAGGGATCAGCTGGCCGGCATCTACCGGGCGGCGCGGGTCGGGCTGGTCACGCCGTTGCGTGACGGCATGAACCTAGTGGCCAAGGAATATGTGGCGGCCCAGAACCCGGACGATCCCGGCGTGCTGATCCTGTCGCGTTTCGCCGGCGCGGCCGAGCAGATGGGCGAGGCCCTGCTGGTCAATCCCTACAGCCGCGAGGAGTTGTCGGACGCGATCCAGAAGGCCCTGACCATGCCCAAGGCCGAGCGGATCCGCAAATGGCAGGCGTTGATGGAGGTGGTGTGCGCCACCGATGTCGGCATCTGGCGCGACGACTTCGTGCGGGCGCTGCGCTCGGACGAGGCGACGTCCCAATCGACCCGGTGGGCCGGGGCGGCGTGACGATCAGCGGACGTCGAAGGCGAGCATCAGGGTGCGTTGGGCCGGGCTGAAATTGTCGTCCGACAGGATGTAGAGCCGTGTCGCCCCATTGCGGCGCTCAGCGGCGATCCCTTCGAAATTGTCTGTGGTGCCGGGCAGTTTCAGCTCGATCAGCACCGGCCCCAGCGCGCCGTCCGCCGTCATGTGGCGCACATGGGCGCGGGCGTCGATCGGGGCGCGATAGCGGCGCTGAACCACGAACCAGCCGTCGCCCGATGGATCGCGGTCGATGCCGGTGATGCGGTATTCGCTGTCGGGGATCGGCACGGTCGGCGGCGGAGTGACCACGGTGCAGCGGGCAGGCGTGCAGTCCCAGACTCCGCCGGCTTCGCCGCCGACGCGCCAGCCGTTCGGTCCGGCCGCCAGCCCCTCCATCCCGTCGTTTTCGGTGAAGGGAAAGTCCGGCGCGCGCACCGGCGTCGGCCGGTCGGTCAGGGCCGTCAGCGGTCCATAGTTCCAGATGCGGTGGCGCCGTTCGAAACTGACCAGCAGATCGCCGGACGCCGTCAGGGCCAGACCCTCTGCGTCGCCATCCTGCTTGTCGGAGATCGGCCGGCCGTCCGCCAGGGTCAGCCGCCGCGTGCGAAAGTGATCCAGGCCGACCAGCCGTCCGCGGGCGTCCAGCCGGATGTCGGCGCGCACAAGGTCGCCTACGTCCGAAACGGTGACGAGGCCCCCGTCGCCTGTCAGCTTCAGGTCTGACAGACTGTGCAGGGGCGACGTCGGCGCCGACAGGATGTTCAGCCCGCCCGCGAAACGCACGCCCGGCGCCAGTTGCGCCCCGCCGGGCAGGCCCAGGCCCACGCTGCGCAACTCCGCCACCGCCGGGGTCCAGCCGTCCTCAGACAAGGGATAGGGGCGGGGCGCGCCCAGCGACGCGGCGCAGGCCGTCAGGGACAGGGCGGCCCACAGGACCGCGAGACGGCGAAACCGGCTCATGCCGCGATTTTGCGCCGCGACCGGCGCGCGGGGGCCGCCGCCCCCTCATTCTCGAACAGTTCGGCGAGCTTCTCGGTCATGGCGCCGGCCAGCTGCTCCACATCGACGATGGTCAGGGCGCGACGATACCAGCGGGTCACGTCATGACCGATGCCGATGGCCAGAAGCTCGACCGGCGAACGATCCTCGATCTCGGCGATCACCTGACGCAGGTGTTTGTCCAGATAGAGCGCCGCATTGGCCGACTGGGTCGAATCGTCGACCGGCGAACCGTCGGAAATGACCATCAGAATGCGGCGCTGTTCGGTACGGGCCAACAGCCGCCCGTGCGCCCATTGCAGAGCCTCGCCGTCGATGTTCTCCTTCAGCAGGCCCTCGCGCATCATCAGGCCCAAGTTTTTCTTGGCCCGGCGCCAGGGCGCGTCGGCGGCCTTGTAGATGATATGGCGCAGGTCGTTCAGGCGGCCGGGATTTTGCGGCTTGCCGGCGGTGATCCAGGCTTCGCGGCTCTGGCCGCCCTTCCAGGCGCGGGTGGTGAAGCCCAGTATCTCGACCTTGACGCCGCACCGCTCCAGCGTCCGGGCCAGGATGTCGGCGCAGACCGCCGCCACCATGATCGGCCGTCCGCGCATCGAGCCGGAGTTGTCCAGCAGCAGGGTCACGACCGTATCGCGGAACGGGCTTTCGCTTTCGGCCTTGAATGACAGGGGAGCGGTCGGATCGGTGACGATCCGCGTCAGGCGCGCGGTGTCCAGCATCCCCTCTTCCAGATCGAACACCCAGGAGCGATTCTGCTGCGCCAGAAGGCGGCGTTGCAGTTTGTTGGCCAGGCGCGAGACGACGCTCGACAATATCGCAAGCTGTCCGTCCAACAGGGCGCGCAGCCGATCCAGCTCGACCGGATCGCACAGGTCGGCGGCGTCTATCACCTCGTCGAAGGCGGTGGTGAAGACGCGGTAGAGGTCGGTCGCCCGGCCGTCGTCGGCGGTCTGCTGGCGGTTGGGCTGCTGGCCTTCCTGAAGCTCGGGGCCGTCGTCGGCGCCTTCGCCTTGCGGATCGGCGGGGGCGCCGTGCGGGCGGCTTTCACGCTCTTCATCCGAGGACTGATCGTCGGCGTCGCCCTCCATCGACTGCGAGCCTTCGCCGCCGTCCTCTTCCTCCTCCTCGTCCTGATCCTCGTCGGATGCGGGGTCCTGGGGATCCGGCTCTTCGTCGCCGGGGTCCTCCGAAGCGTCCTCGCCGCGTCCGTCCCCAGGGTCCAGGTCCAGGGCGCGCAGCACCTCGTGCATCTTGCGGGCGAAGGCTGCCTGATCGCCGGCGGTCCCGGCCAGGGCGTCCAGTCGCGCGCCGGCCTTGGCCTCGATATTGGCGCGCACCAGATCCAGCATGGCCCTGGCGCCGTCCGGCGCGGGCCGGCCGGTCAGCCGCTCGCGCACCAGAAGGGCCACGGCCTCGGACACCGGCACGCGCTCCGCCTCGCTGATGCGCAGGGCGCCGCTCTTTTCCAGCCGCGTCACCAGGGCGGCGCCCAGGTTGTCGCGCACCCCGGCCAGATGTTCCGATCCGAACGCCTCGATCCGCGCCTGTTCGACCGCGTCGAACACCTCGGCCGCCTTGGCGTCGGCAGGTCGCATCCGGCCGTCCAGCGCCGGGTCGTGATTGGCCAGCCGCAGGGCCAGTCGGTCGGCCTGACCGCGCAGGGCCGCACTCTCCGGCCCGGAAGGATCGCGGGGCGGATGGGGCAGGGTCAGGACGCCGTTCGACAGCCGCGGCCCGTCCGATCCGAAGGCCACCTCCAGCTCCGGCTGTTCGGCCAGGGCCCGCGCGGCGTGGCCGAGCGCGCGCTTGAAGGTTTCGGCGGGGGTGTCCGGGGCGGCCATGCCCTTCAGTTAGTCGGTTCGAGCCTACGATAAAAGCGTCGTCAGGCTGGTTTTCGCATCGGCAACCGCCGCCCATAGGTCAGGCAGCGCCACACCCATTCGGCCGGCCCCATGGCGAAGCGCGACAGCCACAGCGGCGACCAGATCAGTTGCAACGTCCACACACCGATCACCACGGCCCACAGCATCGGCCGATCCACCTGGCCCATCAGCCCCAGCCCTCGCCCGCCCCAGAACAGGCTGGTCATGATGATCGACTGGGCCAGATAGTTGCTCAGCGCCATCTGCCCGGCCGCCGCCAGCGGCCTCAGCCCGCCGGCGCGGTCGGCCTTCCAAAGCAGGATCAGGATCGAGGCGTAGCCCAGGCCGATCAGCGGATTGAGCAGCCCCTCTATCCCGGCCGTCCACAACATCCGGGCATGAGCCATGTCGTCGAGCCAAGTCAGGCCGCACACGACCGCCAGCGCCACGGCGCCCGCCGCCACGACGCCGCGATACAGGCGGACGGACAGCGCCCCGCCCAGAAACCCGGTCTTGAACAGGCCCAGGCCGATCATCATCAGGCCGACGGTCGGGAAGACAAAGACCATCAGGCTGGACAACTGCAACTCCACCCAGGCGCTGAAATTCTGGCGATAGGCGCCGGCCAGCGACCCGGCCGCCTCGGCGATGTCGGCCCGCACCTGGGCGATCTGGGCGGCGGTGGGGGTCAGTTCGGCGGCGAGGCGCGCCTGCACGTCGGCCGGCGCGAAATACAGGCTCAGCGGCCCCACGATCTGCACCAGCGAAAACAGCCCGAACAGCACCAGCCCGACCCGGAAGAGGATCACCGGCCGCCACGACCGCGCCAGCATTACGAACAGGCCGGACCAGGCGTAAAGCAGCAGCACGTCGCCCCACCAGATCGCCAGGCCGTGGATCAGGGCGATGACCGCCAGCCACGCCAGCCTACGCCTCAACCGCCGCCCGCGCTGAACATCCGCCCGCTCGCCCCCGACCAAAAACAGCGAGGCCCCGAACAGCATCGAGAACAGGGAGATGAACTTCTGGTGGAACAGGGCGTCCACGATCCACTGGGCCGTCGCCGAGGCTCCCGTGTCGGGAAAAGGCCACAGCCCCGGACTGCCATAGGCCGACAGGGTGGCGGCGAACCCGCCCGCATTGACGGCCAATATGCCCAGCACCGCCAGCCCACGCACCAGATCCAGAGTGGCGATGCGCTCGACGGCGGGCGCCGGGGGCGTGTCTGACTGCAGCATCCTGAAGGCCCCCGGATCCTTGTTGGGGCCAGAGTTCCGCATCCGGGACGTCGGCGTCAATCCCCGACGCGCGGCCTCACCCCTTGGGCATCAGGCCCAGGCGATCCTTGACGGCCGGCTTGGCCTCGAAGGCGATGAAGGCGGCGCACAGGCCGGCCCACAGGGCGTAGCTGACGCCCACCACCATGGCGATGGGCAGGCCGCCGACGCCGAAGATCAGCAACGTCGTCTCCGTGGCTCCCAAGGCCTGCATGACATCGGCGGCCCCGAACCAGCCGATCACGCTCATGCCCAGGGCGACGACGATCTGCAGCAAGGCCGCCATCAGGCCGCCGTACAGCATGAAGCGCCACACCACGCCCAGCCGCGTGCCCGGCCGCCCCTCGCGCCGACGTTCGCCCAGAACGCGATAGAGCGCCAGCGGAACCGCGATCAACCCGATCACCAGCGCCACCAGCCGCCAGTCCATGTCGCGTCCCGGCATGACCGCATGGGGTCGCCAGATCAGCAGCGTCAGCCAAAGCGGCGGCCAGGCCGCGCCCGCCAGGCAGGCCAGGACGGGATACAGCGGGGCCGGGCGCGCCGCGATGGTCGTCTGACCGGGCAGGTCGGAATAGGTCTCGAACCGGCTCATCGCGTCGGCGCCGGCGTGGGGCCCGAATAGTCGTAGAAGCCGCGTCCGCTCTTGCGGCCCAGCCAGCCCGCCTCGACATATTTCACCAGCAGCGGGCAGGGGCGGTATTTGCTGTCGGCCAGGCCGTCGTACAGCACATTCATGATGGCCAGGACGACGTCCAGCCCCATGAAGTCCGCCAGCTCCAGCGGCCCCATCGGGTGGTTGGCCCCCAGGCGCAGCGCCTTGTCGATGGAGGCGACGTTGCCGACGCCTTCGTACAGGGCGAAGATCGCCTCGTTCATCATCGGCACCAGGATGCGGTTGACGATGAAGGCCGGGAAATCCTCGGCGTCCGTGGTGGTCTTGCCCAGGCTTTCGGCGAAGGCGACGGCGGCGGAATGGGTCTCGGCCGAGGTGGCGATGCCGCGTACGATCTCGACCAGTTTCATGATCGGCGCCGGCTTCATGAAGTGCAGGCCCACGAACCGGTCCGGCCGGTCCGTCGCCGACGCCAGGCGGGTGATCGAAATGGACGAGGTGTTGGATGCGATCAGCGTCTGTGGCCCCAGGTGCGGCAACACATCGGCGTACACGGCCTTCTTGACCGCCTCGTCCTCGAGCGTGGCCTCAATCACCAGATCGGCGCCCGCCACCGCCTCGGCGATCCCGTTCGCCGGCTTGATGCGGGCCAGGGCGGCGTCGGCGGCCGCCGGGTCCACCAGGCCGCGCCCGGCCTGCCGCGCCAGGCTGGCGGCGATCTCGCCCTGGGCCATCGGCAGACGGTCGGCGACGACATCGTACAGCCGCACCGAATAGCCTCCCAGCGCGACGGCCTGGGCGATGCCTGCGCCCATCTGTCCGGCGCCCAGAATGGCGACTGTGGAAATCGTGCTCATGAACCCTGGTCGATAGTGGTCGGGCGGGCACCTTTAGGAAGGACGGCGCGCGGCGCAAGAGCGGATTGACGCCAGCAGGCCAGATTCCCGCCGGCCGTGTCGCCTCAGCCCAGCAACTGGATCAGGGCCGGCGCCGCCGTACGGTTGAACAGCACGCCGATGAACTGCAGCAGCAGGATCACCACGATGGGCGAGATGTCGATGCCGCCCAGGTTCGGAATGATGCGGCGGAACGGCTCCAGCAGCGGCGCCGTGACCCGGTCCAGGAAGGTCCCCACCGAATAGACGAAGCGGTTGCGATAGTTGACGACGTCGAACGCCACCAGCCAGCTCAGTATGGCCTGGGCGATGATGAACCAGATCATCAGACTGATGATGGTGTTGATCAACCAGACGATCGCGTAGCCCATGAACCCTGCCTCTATAGTCGAACGGCGCTTCTAGCGGTTCGCCCCCCTCCCGACAACGGCCGCGTCGCGCCTGCGCCGATTGCGCGCACAAGCCCGTTGACACCACGCCCGCGCGCCTTCTATGTCCGCCTCGCCTGTGAAACCCGATCCAGCGCCGGAACGGGGCCGTAGCTCAGTTGGTAGAGCGCGTCGTTCGCAATGACGAGGTCAGGGGTTCGACTCCCCTCGGCTCCACCAGGCCTTTGGTTCTAATCCTAATGATGTCGGCGCGGGCGGCTTAGTTGCCGCGATAAGTGCTGTATCCGTAGGGGCTGACGACGACCGGCACGTGATAGTGGACGCTGGGGTCGCGGACCTGGAACACGACGTCGATTTCGGGGAAGAAGGGCTGGGTTTCGGCCTCGCCGTAATGGGACATGTCGAACGTCAGCTTGTAGGTGGCGGCGCGGGTGGTGATCTGATCGCCGAATGACCGCACGCGGCCGTTTTCGTCCGTGCGCGCGGCGGCCAGTTGTCGCCAGCCGCCGTCATCGTCCTTGATCGCCAGAGTGACCGGCACATCGCGCCCGCCGACGCCGCGCGCCAGGTCCAGAACATGGGTCGAGATGGTTTCGGCCGATGCGGCGCTGGGGGACAGGAGCAGGGCGGGTGCGGCGGCGAGGGCTGCGATGGCGGAACTGCGCATGGGAAATCCTCAAGGTCGGAGGGATTGTGGGGGAGGGTTCAACCGTCCGTGCGGCCTCAATGCTGGGTTGGTCTAACCAGATCCAGATCGTATCCCAACGCGCGTGTGCGGTTCATGATGACGTCGCGCGTCTCGTCCGAGGGACGGGCCGAGCGGCTGAGCAACCACAGATAACGACCGGAGGGTTCGCCGACGATTGACCAGGAATAGTCGTCCGCGTGATCCAAAACCCAGTAATCTCCGACGTAGAAGGGGCCGAAGAAGGAGACCTTCAGCTTGGCGTTCTGGCTGCCCGGAACGATCTTGGCCTTGCCTTGGGAAGTCTTCTGCGGGCCGGACACGCCGCCCTGTCTACAGGTGTTCAGCACGCCGACCCGTCCGTCTTCACGCATGGTGTACTGGGCGGTGACGCCTTCGCAGCCGCGTTCGAAGCCGTTTTCGTAGCGTCCTATCTCATACCAGAGGCCGGCGTACCGCTCGAGATCGACGGGCTTGGCCGGTTGCGGGACCGCCATGTTGCCGACCGGCCCGCGTTGCAGGGTGGCGCAGGCCCCAAGGGCCACGGCGCCGCCGACGAGAAGCAGGGGAAGAAGGGTTCGTCGAAACGTCATGGCGCCCCAAACGGCCATCGTCGCTGCGGGTTCCCGACGTCGTTTCACCGCAGGACGACATAGCCCCGTTCGATGATGCGGCGCAGCGCTTCATAGGCTTCGGCGAGTTCGTCATAGGCTGTGCGGGCCGAGGTCAGACGGGCGATCTGGTCGGGGGTGACGGCCGAGCCGGAGTGGGCCAGGCGCAGGGATTCCGCCACCCATTTGGCGCGGGCCGTGGCGGTCATGACCGCCAGCTTCTGAAGGGATGAGGGGTCGACGCCGGTCAGGGCCTGGCCGATCACCTCCCTGTTGGCGATATAGGCGGCGTAGTCGATCTGCTCCAGTTGGCCGCGCAGGCGCCGCTGTTCCTGCGGATCCGTGTCCTGCGGCTCGAAATGGTCGCTGTGGCGGCGGGTGCTGGACGTCATCTTGGTCGACATGGGCTTTAGCCCTCCCCGGCCTGTCCCGACGGCCTTCGGCGCCGCGTGAGAATAAGGGTTGCGCCGTATCGGTTAACGCCGCGTTTGCATCGCCGGGCGGCGCGTCCGATATCGCTTGGGCAAACCGCAGCGTGGAGACGATCATGGACCTGAAACTTCAAGGGAAGCGCGCCCTGATCTGCGGCGGCTCGTCGGGCCTGGGGCGGGCGGTGGCGACGGCCCTGGTCGCTGAGGGCGTCCATGTCGTCCTGCTGTCGCGCGACGGCGCCGCCTTGGCCGAGGCGGCCGAGGCGCTGAACGCCATGGGGCCGGGGCGGGCGGGCTTCGTACCGGCGGACCTGGCCGATCACGCCGGCCTGCTGAAGGCCGTCGATCAGGCCGAGGCGCTGCTGGGCGGGCCGGTTGAGATATTGCTGAACAACACCGGCGGGCCGCCGCCTTCCGGGGTCTCCGGGCTGGAGCCCGCCATCTGGCGCGACCATTTCGAAGCCATGGTGCTGTCGATCTTTCGTCTGACGGATCGGGTGCTGCCGGCCATGCGGGCGGCGGGATGGGGGCGCATTCTGAACGTCGCCTCCATCACCGTAGTCGAACCGTCGGCCGCGCTGGGGGTGTCAAATACGTTGAGGGCCTCGGTCGCCGCCTGGGCCAAGACCCTGGCGGGCGAGGTCGGGCCGGACGGCGTGACCGTCAACACCCTGTTGCCGGGCCGGATCGACACGCCGCGCATAGCGCGGCTGGACCAGGCGGCGGCCGAACGGAAGGGCGTGACGCCGCAGCAGGCGCGCGCGGATTCCGTCAGGTCCATCCCCGTCGGCCGCATCGGCGCGCCCGAGGAGTTCGGCGCCGCCGCCGCCTTTTTGGCCAGCCCGCTGGCGGCCTATATCACCGGCTCGCTGATCCGGCTGGACGGCGGAGCGATCAAGGCGATCTAGGCAATCGGCAGTTGTGAGTGTAGCCTGCCGGCTCGGACTGGAGGTTTGTGATGTTGCCCCTGTTGATGCGGATCGTCGTCGATGGCGCGGCCATCGCCCATTCCGCTGCCGCGATCGATCCGGCGATGGTTCGGCCGGCGCCGGTCGTGAATCGGACGGCGGTCGCCTGCGATCCCATGCTGCAGGAGGCGGGGGCGAAGCCCGTGGCCGCGGTTGATCGCCCTGGCGCCCTTCTGGACCGCTCGCGCGACGCGGGGCAGGCGCGACGGTATCTGCTGTTCGATCTGCGCGATCAGAGCAACTGCCCCACGCCGATCAGCTTCGATGTGCCGGGTCAGGGCGTGGCGCTGGGGCGCAATCTGCTTCGGCCGGACCCGGCGCCGGCGCCCCGACCCTTCGCGCCGCCCCCTCGCTGATCAGTTGGGAACCGGGCTGACCGGCTGGCGGTCCGATAGCACGGCCTCAAGATTGTCGATCATCAGCGCGGCCATTGCCTCTCGCGTTTGGACGGTGGCCGAGGCGACGTGCGGCGTCAGGACACAGCGGTCGCTGTCGATCAGGGCCTGGGGCGCGTTCGGCTCGTCGGCGAAGACATCCAGGCCCGCGCCACCCAGCCGGCCCGTGGTCAGGGCGGCGACCAGAGCGTCCTGATCCACCACCTCGCCGCGCGCCACATTGATCAGAACGCCGGCGGGGCCCAGGGCCGCCAGCACCTGGGCGCAGACCAGGCCGCGCGTCGATGCGCCGCCCGGAACGATGACGATCAGCACATCGACCTGGGCCGCCAGATCGACCAGGTTCGGCACGTGCCGCCAGGGCGCGTCGGCGACGGGGCGACGGGTGTGATAGGCGATCTCTCCGGCCAGCGGAACCAGCCGCTCGGCGATGGCCCGGCCGATGCGGCCCAGACCCAGCAGACCGTACTTCAGGCCGGATGCGCGGCGCGACAAGGGCGCCGGCCCCTCGGACGCCCAGCGCCCGGCGCGGACATAGGCGTCCATGGCGGGCAGTCGACGCAGCGTCGCCAGCGCCAGCAGCAGGGCCAGGTCCGCCACATCGTCGTTCAGAACGTCTGGCGTATGGGTGACGACCACGCCGCGCGACCGGGCGTGGGCGACGTCGGTCAGATCATAGCCGACGGCGTGGACGGAGATGATCTTCAGCCCCGGCATTGTGTCGATCAGCCGGGCGTCCACGGTTGCGGCGCCCGAGGCGGCGACACCGACGATCCGGCCCGCGACTTCGGGCGGCCCCAGGCCGTCCGGGCCGGGACGATGCAGGGTCCAGCCCCGCTCGTACGCCTGCCGTGTCAGGATGTCGTCGGCCAGGGCGGGCAGGCCGATCACCAAGATGTCGATGCTCATCCGACCGTTCTAGGCGCGGGGATGGGCGGCCGCATAGGCGTTCAAAAGTCTATCCGCGTCGACGCCGGTGTATTTCTGGGTCGTGGAAAGGCTGGCGTGGCCCAGCAGCTCCTGGATCGAGCGCAGGTCGGCGCCGGCGCCTAGCAGATGGGTCGCGAAACTGTGGCGCAGGGCGTGGGGCGTGGTCCGGTCGGGCAGGCCCAGTCGCCCGCGCAGCCGCTGGACCGAGGCCTGGACGTGGCGGGGACTGAGCGGTCCCCCGCGCCGGGCGCGAAACAGGGCGTCAGCGGGTTGGAGCGGAAAGGGCAGAAGCGCCAGATAGTCGTCCACCGCCTGACGCACGGCGGGCAGGGTCGGGACGATCCGGGTCTTTGATCCCTTGCCGACGATCCGCAGGGTCTCGCCCAGCGGCGCATCGGCGCGTGTCAGCGACAGCCCCTCCGATATCCGCAGGCCGCAGCCGTAGAGCAGGGTCAGGACGGCGCGGTCGCGGGCGGCCTCCCACGGTTCGGCGTCGGGATCGGCGTCGGGTTCGGCCAACAGGCCGCGCGCCTGATCCTCCGTCACCGGGCGGGGCAGGCTGGGCTTGGCCCTGGGGCCGCGCACCAGGGCCAGCTGCGGCGCAGGCGTCTCCAGCCGCCGGTCCAGAAAGGCGTGAAAGCCGCGAATGGCCGACAGGGTCTGGCTCAGCGAACGGGCGGCCAGCGGATGACCGCCGCTGCGCCGCTCGGCCATATGGGCGCGCACCTCGGCGGCGGTGATGGTTCCCATGTCATTCAGCGACGGGGCTTCGCCGCGATGGCGCTCCAGAAAGGCGACGTACAGCCGTCCGATGTGGCCATAGGCTTCCAGGGTGCGGGGCGACAGCCGCCGCTCATGCGCCAGATGATCCAGCCAGGCGCGCAGGGCGTCGGGGGCGGTCAGTTCAGGATGGGCCATCGCTCGGCCATCCGCTCGACCACCCGCGCCAGGAAGGCGGCCAGCTCGCAGCCCATGTTGGGCGTGAAGCCCTCGGGCTCGGGCGAGCCGAAGGCGCACAGGCAGGGGCGCGGCGGACCGCCGGGCGTCAGGTGCGGCGCCATGCGGACCAGGGCGATGGACTTCACCTCGTCCTCGGCGGCGCCGAAAAAGTTCAGCCCCGCGATCATCGGCCCCAGCCAGGTCAGGCCGTGCTCGCCCAGCAGGTTGTCGACGTCGCCTTCTTCCAGCGCGCGCCAGCCGAAAGGCACGCCGCCGGGCTTTTCCAGGGCGATGGCGGCGCCCGCCAGGCCGAACCTCCCTTGCGCCGCCCCGTCCAGGCGACGGGCCAGATCGGAGTGATTGCGCGCCTCCATCAGGTCCAGGGTGGAGACGTGGGTCTGGGTCTGGGCGGCGAAGTTGGCGCGGGCGACCATCTCGATCTCGCGCCGGGCGCCCGCCTCGCGCTCGGCGACGGCCTCCAGTCGTGTCAGGGCGGCGGCGCCGAAGTCCACCACATTGCGCCCATGGGGACGCAGGCCGATCTCTTCCAGCAGGGAACGGTCGTCCAGCAGGGTCTGGGCGTGGGTCTGCAACCAGCCGCGCACCTGGGGCCAATGCAGACCGTCGCCGATGGGGGCGCCTGCGTCCGTTTCAGACGTTTCGAAAAGGTCCAATGAGCCGCTCAACAGACCTCTCCGGGACGTGAAATGCTACAGAATCGACTGACCCGTCTTGGCCCAGTCCGCCACGAAGGCATCAAGACCCTTGTCGGTTAACGGGTGGTTCACCAGCGCCTTGAAGGTGTCCGCTCCGAAGGTGGCGGCGTCCGACCCGGCCACGGCGGCGGCGGCCACGTGGCCGACATTCCGCAGGCTGGCGGCCAGGATCTGGGTCTCGAAACCGTGGACGTCGTACAGGACGCGGATTTCCTCCAACAGGCCGATGCCGTCGGCGCCGTTGTCCTCAAGCCGGCCGACGAACGGCGAGACGAAGGTGGCGCCGGCCTTGGCGGCCAGCAGAGCCTGGGCGGCCGAGAAGCACAGGGTGACGTTGGTCTTGATCCCCTTGTCGGAGAAGACGCGGCAGGCGCGCAGTCCATCCCAGGTCAGGGGCAGTTTCACCACCACGTTCGGCGCGATGGCGGCCAGCGTGTCGCCTTCCTTGACCATGGTCTCGAAATCCAGCGAGACGGCCTCGGCGGAAATCGGCCCCTCGACCAGGGCGCAGATTTCGGCGATGACCTCGGCGATGTTCCGACCCGACTTGGCGATCAGCGACGGATTGGTGGTGACGCCGTCCACCATCCCGGTGGGGACCATGTCCTTGATGACGGCGACGTCGGCGGTATCGAGAAAGAGTTTCATGAGTGGCTTCATAGCCGAGGGCGCAGTTCGGTGAAAGTCGCCTCGGTCCTCATTCCCCTGCCGGTGCCGGAGGCCTTCGACTATGAGGTTCCCGAGGCGCTGACGCTGGCCCACGGAGATTTGGCGCGCGGCGATCAGGTCGCCGTGCCGCTGGGGCCGCGCCTGATCCGGGGCGTGGTGTCGGAGGTGTTCGAGACGACCGGATCGAACCGGCGGCTGAAGGCGGTGGACAGTCGGCTGGACGATCCTGCCCTGCCGGCGGGCGTGATGGAGTTCGTGGAATGGGCCGCGCGCTGGACCCTGTCGCCGCCGGGCGAGATGGCCGCGACGGCGTTGAAGGGTCTGCGCGCGCCGCGTCCCCGGCCGGAACGCCGGGTGCGGAGGGTGGGCGAGCGGGCCCCGTCGCGAGCGACCCCGGCGCGGACGGGCGTGCTGGACGCCTTGGGCGACCGGGCGATGACGGCCGCCGATCTGGCGCGCGCGGCGGGGGTCTCGTCCGGCGTGGTCAAGGGTCTGATCGACGAAGGCGTGCTGGAGATCATCGAGATCGCGGCAGAGGCCGCGTTCGAGCGACCCGATCCCGACCATGCGCCCGCCTTGCTGAACGGCGACCAGGCGGCGGCGGCGGCGGCCATGGCGGACGGCGTGACGGGCGGCGGCTTTCGGCCCTTCCTGCTGGACGGGGTGACGGGATCGGGCAAGACCGAGGCCTATCTGGAGGCCATCGCGCGGGTGCTGCGCGCCGATCCGGCGGCGCAGGTCCTGATCCTATTGCCCGAGATCGCCCTGACCCAGGCCCTGATCGAGCGGATCACGGCTCGGTTCGGCGCGGCCCCGGCTGAATGGCATTCCGGCGTCGCTCCGCCGCGCCGTCGTCAGGTGTGGGAGGCGGTGGTCGCCGGGCGCTGCAACATCGTGGTCGGGGCGCGCTCGGCCCTGTTCCTGCCCTTCGTCAATCTGCGCCTTATCGTGGTGGACGAGGAACACGACGGCTCGTTCAAACAGGAGGAAGGGCTGGTCTATCACGGCCGCGACCTGGCGGTGGCGCGCGCGCGGATCGAGGGGGCGGCGGTGGTCCTGGCCTCGGCGACGCCCTCGCTGGAGACGCTATGGAACGCCCACAGCGGTCGCTACGACTGGCTGAAGCTGGGCGCGCGGCACGGGAAGGCCGTCCTGCCGGACATCGGCCTGCTGGACCTGAGGCAGAACACGCCCGATCCCCAGACCTGGCTTTCGCAGCCGCTGCGGCTGGCCATCGGCGAGACCTTGCTGCGGGGCGAGCAGACGCTGCTGTTCCTGAATCGGCGCGGCTATGCGCCCGTCGTCCTGTGCCGCGCCTGCGGTCATCGGCTGACGGCGCCGGACACTGACAGCTGGCTGGTCGAGCATCGCTATACAGGGCGGCTGGTCTGTCACCTCACCGGCTTCTCCATGGCGCGGCCTAAACTGTGTCCGTCATGCGGGGCCGAGGACTCGCTCGTCTCGGTCGGACCGGGGGTCGAGCGGGTCGAGGAAGAGGTGCGCCAGCTATTCCCCGAGGCGCGCACGGCGGTGTTCAGTTCCGACACCGCGCCTGACGCCCGGTCGGCCCGCGCCCTGATCCAGCGGATGACGGAGGGGGAGATCGACATTCTGGTGGCGACCCAAGCCGCGGCCAAGGGGCACAATTTCCCGCGCCTGACCCTGGTGGGCGTGGTGGACGCGGATCTGGGCCTGCGCGGCGGCGACCTGCGGGCGGCCGAACGCACCTATCAACTGCTGGCCCAGGCGACGGGCCGGGCGGGGCGGTCGGACAAGCCGGGGCGGGCGCTGTTGCAGACCTGGACGCCCGAACATCCGGTGCTGATGGCCTTGGCGGCCGGCGACCGAGACGCCTTCGTGGAGGCCGAGATGGCCGAGCGCGCGGCGGCGTCCCTGCCGCCCTATGGCCGGCTGGCGGCGATCATCCTGTCCAGCGAGAATGCGGTCGCGGTGGAGAAACTGGCCAATGATCTGACCCAAGCCATTCCCAACGCCGAGCGGCTGGAGGTTTACGGACCCGCGGATGCGCCGCTGGCCCTGGTGCGGGGACGAAGGCGCAAGCGCCTGCTGGTGCGGGCCGACCGCGACGTGAACCTCCAAGCCTTCCTGCGGGCGTGGCTGCAGCGGGTCAAGGCGCCGGGCTCGGTGCGCCTGACCGTCGACGTGGACCCCTATTCGTTCCTCTAGGGGCGGCTCGGTCTCAGACGGCCATGACCGTGCCCAGCAGCAAACGCGCGCCGGGACGGCCCAGGGTGGCGTTGGTGGCGGTCTGGAGATCGGCGGCCAGTCGGTCGACGTCGGGCACGGCGCCGGGACGAAGGCCCGCGCCGAACCGCTGGGCCACGGTGTTGTAGGCGGCGCGCAGACGCGGCGCCGACTGCTGGGCGCGGGTGCGAAGCGCGGCGTCCGGCACGTCCACCCCGGTCTCGATGGTCAGGACCCCGCGTCGCCCGTCGCCGTGAATGATCGCGGCGGTGATGATCGGCAGGCGGAAATAGGTGTCGGGCGAAGCCGCGCCGCCGCCCGAAGAGGCGCGGGCGGCCGGGGTGGTCGTGGCGGAGGCCGTCGCGACGACGGCGAGACCAAGAAGAGCGCGGCGTTCCATGCGCCTGACTTTTAGGCGTCGGCGCTTAAGAAAGCCTCACGCCGCGCGACGCGCCTGAGATTCTGGCTGCGCATCGGTCTCGTCGAAGCGGAAGCCGGCGATCTGGCGGGCCAGGGTCTCGGCCTCGTTGGCCAGTTGGCGGCTGGCGGCGGTGGCCTGTTCGGTCATGGCGGCGTTCTGCTGGGTGATTTCGTCCAACTGTGCCAGGGCCTGGCGCACCTCGGCCAACCGATCCGCCTGGTGGCGCGAGGCCGAGGCCATGCCGCCGGCCAGGTCGTCGACCGCCGCGACCCGCTGACCGATGCTCTGCAAGGCCTCGCCGGCCCGTTCGACCAGTTCGACCCCGCGCGCCACCTGGGCGGCGGAGGTTGCGATCAGGGTTCGGATCTCGCCCGACGCATCGGCCGACCGCTGAGCCAGGGCGCGGACCTCGGCGGCGACGACCGCGAAGCCGCGACCGGCGTCGCCCGCGCGGGCCGCCTCGACCCCGGCGTTCAGGGCCAGCAGATTGGTCTGGAAAGCGATCTCGTCGATCAGGGAGGTGAAGCGGGCGATCTCATGCGAGGAGTCGCGGATGGCCGTCATGGCCTGGGTGGTCTCGTCCACCACGGACCCGCCGTGTTCGACGTCTCGGCGGACGGCGACGACGGCCTGAGCGGTGTTCTGGGCGCCCGTGGCGGCCTGTTCGACCCCGGCGGCGATCTCCTCGGTGGTGGCGGCGGTGCGCTCCAGCCCGGCCGCCTGGCGTTCGGTGCGCACGGCCAGGTCGTCCGAGGCGATGGCCAGTTCGCCCGAGCCGGTCCGGACCGCCTCTGCGCTGTCGGCGACGGCGCCGAAGGCGAGGCGCAGGCTGGCGGCGGCGGCGTTGAAGTCGTCCTTCAGCGTCTCGTATTCGGGTGGGAAATCCGCCCGGATCGACACGCCGAGATCGCCTTGGGCCAGGGTCTTCAGGGCCTTGCCCAAGGCGGCGACCACCTGGCTCTGGCGCGCCTCGGCCTCAGCCTTTGCGGCGGCGACCTGGTCGCGTTCGGCCTCGAGCGCGTCCAGATAGGTGGAGATGGCCAACTCCATGTCCAGCAGGGCGCGCTGGTTCAGTTCGGCCAAAGCCTCGCCGGTCTGACGGTCGTGGGCGGCGCCGGCGAATGGCTTGCGCGGCCGCATCGCCACCGCCTTGATCAGTTCGCCCAGCAGCACGCCGTAGCCGCCGATGTACCAGCGCGGCTCCAGCCCGATGCGGGCGTGGGTGCGGCCGATGACGGCGACGGCCCGGGCGTAGTCGTCGTCGATGCGTCCTGCGATGATGGCGTCCCAGTGTCCGACCTGGGCTGACTTTGCGCGGCCCATATGAGCGTCGTCGTGGAAGAAGCGCCGCGTCTCGGCTGTGGCGCGGATGCGGTCGTAGAAGGCGTCTAGGGCGCCCGGCGCGGCGGCGCGCAGGATGTCCTGCATGGCTCGATAGGCGGCGGACGGCTGGGTCAGACCGGCGAAAGTCGTGCGTTGCTGAATCGCGACGTCGGACATGGCGTTGAACTCCACTGATACTGGCCGGACGCCCCCGTCACGGCCTCCCCGCCTTTAGCGAGCGGGGGTTTGGGTCACGTTAACACGCGGCTTGACGGAAGCTGGATCGCATAAGGATATCTTTATACGATCGTTGCCCCCAAGACATTGTCGGGGTATGAGGCGCCAAATCCATCCTTCGGCCAGGAGCCCGAGCCATGACCGACTACATCGTCCGCGACATTTCCCTGGCCGACTGGGGCAATAAGGAAATCGCCATCGCCGAAACCGAAATGCCGGGCCTGATGGCGCTGCGTGACGAGTTCGGCGCCGCCAAGCCGCTGAAGGGCGCCCGCATCGCCGGATCGCTGCACATGACCATCCAGACGGCGGTCCTGATCCAGACGCTGGAAGCCCTGGGCGCCGAAGTGCGCTGGGCCTCGTGCAACATCTTCTCGACCCAGGACCACGCCGCCGCCGCGATCGCCGCCAACGGCACCCCGGTCTTCGCCACCAAGGGCGAGACGCTGGTGGAATACTGGGACTATGCGCACAAGATCTTCGAATGGGCCGACGGCGGCTATCCGAACCTGATCCTGGACGACGGCGGCGACGCCACCCTGCTGACCGTTCTGGGCCCCAAGGCCGAGAAGGACATCTCGGTCCTGGCCAACCCGCAGAACGAAGAGGAAGAAGCCCTCTTCTCCGTCATGAAGCGCTACATCGCCGAAAAGCCCGGCTTCTATTCGGCGATCCGCGACGCCATCGGCGGCGTGTCGGAAGAGACCACCACCGGCGTTCACCGCCTGTATCAGATGGCCGAAAAGGGCGAGCTGCCCTTCCCCGCCATCAACGTCAACGACAGCGTCACCAAGTCCAAGTTCGACAATCTGTACGGCTGCCGTGAATCCCTGGTCGACGCCATCCGTCGCGGCACCGACGTGATGCTGTCGGGCAAGGTCGCCGTGGTCTGCGGCTATGGCGACGTGGGCAAGGGCTCGGCCGCCTCGTTGCGCCAAGGCGGCGCCCGCGTGATCGTGACCGAAATTGACCCGATCTGCGCCCTTCAGGCCGCGATGGAAGGCTATGAGGTCCAGACCCTGGACGACACCGCCGACCGCGCCGACATCTATGTGACGACGACGGGCAACAAGGACGTCATCACGGTCGATCACATGCGCCGGATGAAGAACAACGCCATCGTCTGCAACATCGGCCACTTCGACTCGGAAATTCAGGTCGCGGGCCTGAAGAACTTCAAGTGGGACGAGATCAAGCCGCAGGTCCACCACGTCGAGTTCCCGGACGGCAAGAAGATCATCCTGCTGTCGGAAGGCCGTCTGGTGAACCTGGGCAACGCCACGGGCCACCCGTCCTTCGTGATGTCGGCGTCCTTCACCAACCAGACCCTGGCCCAGATCGAGCTGTGGACTAACGCCGACAAGTACGAGAACAAGGTCTACACCCTGCCCAAACACCTGGACGAGAAGGTCGCCTTCCTGCACCTGGCCAAGCTGGGCGCCAAGCTGACGACCCTGACCAAGGACCAGGCGGACTATATCAATGTGCCGGTCGAAGGCCCCTTCAAGGCGGATCACTACCGTTACTAAGCCCCTGTTCGCGGGGGTCGTCCGATGACGAGGGCGTCCTACGACGTCCTTGTCATCGGGGCGGGCGCGGCCGGCATGATGTGCGCCATCGAAGCCGGGCGGCGCGGACGCCGGGTGCTGGTCGTCGATCATGCCGACCGCCCGGGCGAGAAAATCCGCATCTCGGGCGGCGGGCGCTGCAATTTCACCAATCTTGGCTGCGGACCGGCGAACTTCCTGGGCGAGAACCCCCGGTTCGCCACCTCGGCCCTGCGCCGCTACACCCAGCACGACTTCGTCAAACGCATCGATAAGGCCGGCATCGCCTGGCACGAAAAAACGCTGGGCCAGCTGTTCTGCGACGACAGCGCCAAGCAAATCGTCCGTATGCTGACGGACGACATGGCGGCGGCGGGCGTGACCCTGAAAATGAAGACCGGGGTGGAGCGTCTGGCCCGCAGCGGCGACGGTTTCACAGCCCATCTGTCGGATGGATCGCAGGTCACGACGGCGGCTCTGGTCGTGGCGACGGGCGGCAAGTCCATTCCCAAGATGGGGGCCACCGGCTGGGCCTATGAGGTGGCGCGTCAGTTCGACATCCGCGTCACCGACACCCGCCCCGCGCTTGTCCCCCTGACCTTCGAGGCGGGTCTGCTGGAGACGCTGACGCCGCTGGCCGGCGTGGCGGTGGACGCCGTGGTCGCCTCATCCCCGGAAACCAAGGCCGAGGCAAAGGCGCGAAAGGCCAGCTTCACCGAGGCCATGCTGTTCACCCACCGGGGGCTCAGCGGCCCGGCCATCCTGCAGATCAGTTCCTACTGGCGCGAGGGCGAGGCCATTGTCGCCTCCATGGCGCCGGGTCGGAACATCTTCGACGAACTGAAGGCGGCCAAGGCGGCGAATGGCCGCCAGGCCATCCACACGGCGCTCAGCCACATCATCCCCCGCCGTCTGGCCGAGACCCTGTGCGCGCGTGAGGGGGCGGCGGGCAATCTGGCCGACCTGTCGGACAAGGTGCTGCGGCGGCTGGATCAGGCGGTGAACGCCTGGAGCGTCAAGCCCGTAGGTTCAGAAGGCTACCGCACCGCAGAGGTGACATTGGGCGGCGTCGACACCGCGGCCCTGGACCAGCAGACGATGCAGGCCAAGGCCGTGCCCGGCCTCTACTTCATAGGCGAGGCGGTCGATGTGACCGGCTGGCTGGGCGGCTATAATTTCCAGTGGGCCTGGTCGTCCGGCTGGGCGGCGGGGCAGGCGTGCTGATTTTTAGGGTGCAATCCGTGCACTTTTTCGGCGATGGGGCCGAGACGGGGGCGGCGACGAAACGTCCTGCGGCCGCGCGACGCATGGCGGCGGGGCGGGGCGGCGCCTAGCTTGAACAGGCGGAACGGGCCCTCTGGCGTCACCGCGACCTGGCGTTTTCCCCTTCCTTTCGCCGGGCCGCTGGACGCGATGTCGGACCGCACGGGTGCGTCGACGCGGCGGGGCTTTCTCCCCTCCTGGCCTGTCGCGTCGACCGCCCGACCATTCTGGACGGAACGCGGCCAATGACGCCGCCGCTTGAAGGTCGGCCTCAGAGAATCTGCGCCGCCTCCTCGAACGACAGGCGCGGCGAGCGGGGGAAGAGGTTTTCGTCCGAGCCATAGCCCAGGTTGAGGATGTAGTTCGGCTCGACGTTGCTGTCAGGGAAGAACTCGGCCTTCACCGCCGCCGCGTCGAAGCCGGACATCGGCCCGACGTCCAGACCCAGGGCGCGGGCCGCGATGGTCAGATAGCCGCCTTGCAGCGAGGCGTTGCGGAAGGCGGTCTCGCGACGACCGGCCTCGTCGGCGAACCAGGCGCTGGCGCCCGGCGCATGGGGGAACAGGGCGTCCAGATGATCGTGGAAATCCATGTCCTGACCGATGATCAGGGTGACGGGCGCCTGGCGCGTCTTCTCGCGATTGCCCTCGCTCATCAGCGGGATCAGGCGCGCCTTCGCCTCGGGCGAGGTCACGAAGACGAAGCGAGCCGGCGAGCCGTTGACCGCCGTCGGGCCGAACTTGGTCAGCTCGTACAGCCGGCGCAGCAGCTCCGGCGCGACGGGACGGTCTGTCCAGCCGTTGCGCGTCCGCGCCTCGGTGAACAGTTGCGACAGGGCGGCGTCAGACAAGGGGGCGTCGCGTGAAGTGGTGGCGTCGTAGGCCATGGAATGCCATCCTGATTGGAACAGAAACGATTGCCGGTGCTAATTGGGGCGGATCGGGATGGTCGCAAGCGCGAATGCGGCGCCTCAGCGTTTCCGATTCTGCGATCCGCCGCCGAACCCCCTGTCGCGCCGGCCGTCTTCGCCCTATCTAGGACGGATGAAAGATCTGACCCAACTGATGCAGCAGGCCCAGGCGATGCAGCAAAAGCTGCAGGACGCCCAGGCCAAGATGGCCGAAACCGCCGCAGACGGCTCCTCGGGCGGCGGCCTGGTGTCCGTGTCCCTGAAGGGACCGGGCGAGATCACGGCCATCAAGATCGACGACAGCCTGCTGACGCCGGGCGAGGGCGACATCCTGGCCGATCTGATCGTCGCCGCCCATGCGGACGCCAAGCGCAAGCTGGACGAACAGAACAACGCCCTGATGCGCGAGGCCGCAGGCCCCATGGCCGGGATGAATATTCCCGGAATGCCGAAACTGTTCTGATGGCCGCCTCCGCCGGGCCGGAGATCGAACGGCTTATCTCGCTTCTGGCCAAACTGCCGGGCCTGGGGCCGCGCTCCGCCCGGCGTGCGGCCCTGGCCCTGCTGAAGCGGCGCGAGCAGTTGCTCGTGCCGCTGGCGGCGTCTCTGGCCGAGACGGCGGAGAAGGTGGTTTCCTGTTCCGTGTGCGGCGCGCCCGACACGCGCGATCCGTGCGCCATCTGTTCGGACGGCGCGCGCGACAACGGCCTGATCTGCGTGGTCGAGGAGGCGGGAGCCCTATGGGCGATGGAGCGATCCGGCGCCTTTCGCGGCAAGTATCACGTGCTGGGCGGCCTGTTGTCCGCCCTGGACGGGGTGGGGCCGGAGCATCTGCGGATCACTGAACTGATCGGGCGGGCGCGGGGCGGCGGCGTGCGCGAGGTCGTGCTGGCCCTGCCGGCCACGGTCGACGGCCAGACGACCGCCCACTATGTGGCCGAGAGGATCGCCGGGCAGGGGGTGGAGGTCACCTCCCTGGCGCGAGGCGTGCCGGTCGGGGGCGAACTGGACTGGCTGGACGACGGCACCATCGTCCAGGCCCTCAAAGCGCGTCGCCCGACTTGATCGGCCCTAGTTCGAGGGCTGGGTCGGGGCGTTGACGTTGGGCGCCTCGCCGGTCGGAACGGGTTGGGCGCGGCCCGTGGAATCGGTCGGCGCGTCGGCGGCGGGCGGCGTCTGGCTGTCGCCGTCGAAGGCGCGAGCGTCCGCCGCCTGTTCGCCGGTCGTCGGGTTCTGAGACTCAAAGGCGCCGTTCGACACGAACCAGAAGCCCAGCAGAAGCACCGCCGCCGCCAGGGTGGACACCACCAGCAGCACCAGGATGCGCGGGTTCTTCTTGCCGGAACGGACGTATTCGGCGTCCACCGGCCGGCCCTGATGCACGGCGTCGGCGGCCTTGTCATGGCGGGCGGGTTCTTGCGGGTTCATGGGATCCTCCTCCGATTTCAATCAAACCAACGTGATCCGAACCGCTGTGTTCCTGACCGCGACGTCAGGCCGCCTGTTCGCCGTTGGGAGCTTGGGGTCGGCCGCTTCTCATCGCCGGCGACTCCCGCTAGGAACGGAGCATGAACATGATCGTCGTCGTTCTCGCCCTCTTCGCCGCCGCGTTTGCGGGCGGCTTTCTTTGGGCCTTCATGGGGTGGCAGAGGACGCGCGGCGAACTGGCGGCGGCCGAGGCGCGGGTGGAGGCGGTCGAGGACAGCCGCGTGACCATGGCCGAACTGCTCAAGGCCCAGGCCGCCCAGTCGGCCCAGGTCGTCGCCGACCAGATGGTCAGCCGCGCCACCGAAACCTTCCGCGCGCAGGACCAGCTGGCCCGCGAACGGATGGCCGCCCAGTTGAAACCCGTCTCCGACACCCTGACCAGGTTCCAGGAGCATGTCGCCGCGCTGGAGAAGACCCGTTCGGAAGAGACGGGCGGCTTGCGCGAACAGCTGGCGGCCCTGATGGCGGCCTCCTCGGCCACGCGCGACGAGGCGCGCAAACTGACCGAGGCCCTGCGCGGCAACACCGGCCGTCGCGGACGCTGGGGCGAACAGACCTGCCGAAACGTGCTGGAGGCGGCCGGCATGGCCGGGCGGTTCGACTTCACCGAACAGACGTCCAGCGCCGACGACGAGGGCCATCAGAACCGACCCGACTTCATCGTGCGCCTGCCCGGCGGCGGCATGTTCGTGATCGACGCCAAGGTGCCCCTGGCGTTCGAGGACGACGACGGCGACGAGGAGGCGCGCGCCCGTTCGGTCGGCCTGCGCACCGCCGCCAGCCTGAAGACCCACGTCCGCCAGCTGTCGTCCAAGGCCTATCAGGACCAGTTCAAGCCCAGCCCGGACTTCGTGGTCCTGTTCGTGCCCGGCGACAGCTTCCTGGCCACCGCGCTGGACCATGCGCCGGACCTGCTGTCCGACGCGATGGAGTCGCGTGTGGTCATCGCCACCCCGTCGACCCTGTTCGCTCTGTGCAAGGCTGTCGCCTATGGCTGGCGGGCGGAGGAGCAGGCCGCCAACGCCGACAAGGTCGCCGCCCTGGGGCGCGAGCTCTACAAACGACTGTCCGTCATGGGCGGCCACGCCTCGGCCGTCGGCCGGGCGCTGGATCAGGCGGTCGGCAAATACAATCAGTTCGTCGGCTCGCTGGAGAGCCAGGTCATGGTCTCGGCCAGACGGTTCGAGGACCTGCAGGTCGACCACGAGGGCAAGACCCTGCCGAACCTGACGCCGGTCGAGACCGCGCCGCGCGTCTTGAGCCGTCCCGAACTGATCGCCGCGAAGGACTGAAATCTCTTCTCACTTGGAAAGGGCGCTTGACTTGGACCGGCTTATGTTGTCAATGGAACTTGTCAATTGGACAAGGGATATTGACGTATGAGCAAGTGGGGATCGGTTATCAGGGCGATCGTCGTCACCTTTGGCGGCGGCTTGGCTTTCGCCTTCCTCGGCGGTTTTCTGGTCGGCTACGGCGCCAATGCGGGTTGGCTGGACGCCACGGTGGGCGAACTGATCGTCACCGCCGCGGTGACCGTCGCGATCATGGCGGGCGCACTTTGGATCGGTGCGGAATGGATGCGCGCCATCGACGAGGCGGCGCGCGAAGCGCACAAGGCCGCCTGGTATTGGGGCGGAACAGCCGGCATGTGCGTTAGCGGCGTCGCGCTGGTTCTGTCCTCGTCCGGCTCCTGGCGCGACATCATAGCGCGCACGGTCGGAGACGGCGCCCAGCCTATCGACTATCTGTCTTTGGGGGCGGCCATGATGATCGCGCCCATGCTGATCGGCTATCTGGTCGTCTGGGGCTGGTGGTGGCTGGCGCGGATGCGGGGCTGAGCCATGAACAATCGTCTCAAGGTCCTGCGCGCCGAGCGCGACTGGAGCCAGGCGCAGCTGGCCGAACAGCTGGGCGTGTCGCGCCAGACCGTGAACGCGCTGGAGACCGGCCGTTACGACCCCTCCCTGCCGCTGGCCTTCAAGATCGCCCGCGTCTTCGGCCAACCCATCGAATCCATCTTTTCCGACGCGCAGTAGCCGACGACATGGCGTTGCACTCGTCAACGGCATGTCGGCCGCGCGGCGCGCGGACCCGGCGACCCATGCCGCCTCCTCATCCGGGCGATGTCCCGCGCGGCCTAGCCTGACCCTTTGGTTTTCATTCCTTTCCCTACACTCAGAGAGACAATCATGACCTTCACCGCCCGCCTTCGATCCGCCACCTCCACCCTCGCCCAAGGCGCCGTCGGCGTAGCCGGAGGGCTGGCCTTGTTCGCCGCCATCGCCGGCGCGCCGGTCGACGCCCAGGCCCAGGCCCAGGCCCAGCCGGCCGCGCCCGCCGCCGCCCCGGCGCCGATCCAGGGCAAGGGGCCGGCCCTGTGGGTGATCAAGGACGCCGATTCCACCCTGTATCTGTTCGGCTCAGTCCATGTGCTGCGCCCGACCACGGGCTGGGCCAGTCCCCGCGTCCAGGCCGCCTTCGACAGCGCCTCGGAGATCTGGTTCGAGATCAGCAATCCCGACGACCAGGCCGCGCTCATGCCGCTGATCCAACAGCACGGCCTGTCGCCCGACACGCCCCTGTCGAGCCGCCTGACGCCAGAGGAGAACGCCGAACTGGACGCGGCGGCCCAGGCCCTGGGCGCCTCGGGCCTCCAGCTTCAGCCGATGCGGCCGTGGCTGGCGGCCCTGACCCTTTCGGTCGCGCCGCTGGTCAAGGCGGGCTATGATCCCAAGTCGGGCGTGGAGTTGGTGCTGAAGGCCCGCGCCGAGGCGGCCGGCAAGCCGATCCACGGCTTCGAGACCATCGACAAGCAGATCGGCATTCTGGCCGGCCTGCCCGACGACGTGCAACTGGTTTTCCTGCGCGAGACGCTGAAGGACTACGAGAACGCGGCGACCAAGCTGGACGAAATGGTCTCGGCCTGGGCCAGTGGCGACGTCGATGTCCTAGGCCGCGTGATGGTCGAGGAGATGAAGGACGCCTCGCCGGCCCTGTATCAGTCCGTTCTAGTGGACCGGAACACAGACTGGGCGAACCAGATTCAAACCCTGCTGCAGGGCTCCGGCACCGCCTTCATAGCCGTGGGCGCCGGGCACCTGGCGGGCGACGACAGCGTTCAGGCCCAGCTGAAGGCGCGGGGCGTGCAGGTCGAAGCTGTCGAATGAAGCGTATCGCGCGCTTGAGCCGGCGGCGGCGCGCGGCTAAGAGTTGGATCGAGGGCGTGTCCACGCCGCCCTCGATCGACCCGGCGCGGGCATGATGTAGTGGTAGCCTGGCAGCTTCCCAAGCTGCTCGTGCGGGTTCGATTCCCGCTGCCCGCTCCAGTCGGTCGTCTTCTCCGAAGAATCTATTCTTTCGGGTGGATTGTTTCCTTAGGCGGCCCTTGGTATCGTCGGACGTGGTAAATCTTTCCGCACAAATCCTGATCTGGTCACCCGGAGCGCTTTCGCGCGCGGGACTGCGACTTATCGGCTGCCGCCGGGACTGACGGCTGCCCGGCGGCGGAAATCGCTGTCGTAACCCCCTTTCAGATCGCAAGACGTTCAGGAGACGCACGGTGTTGCGCGACCCCTCCATCAAATATCGCCCCTTCCCGACCGTCGATCTGCCGGATCGTCAGTGGCCCAGCCGCACCATCGACAAGGCGCCGCGCTGGCTGTCGACCGATATGCGCGACGGCAATCAGGCCCTGATCGACCCGATGAACGCCGAGAAGAAGCAGCGCTTTTTCGACCTGCTGGTGAAGATCGGCGTCAAGGAAATCGAGGTCGGCTTTCCCTCGGCGGGGGCGACCGAGTTCGATTTCATCAGCGGCCTGGTGCGCTCGGGCGGCGTTCCCGACGATGTGGTGGTGCAGGTGCTGACCCAGGCGCGGGCCGATCTGATCGCCCGTTCGTTCGAGAGCCTGGAGGGCGCCCGGAGCGCCGTCGTCCATATGTACAACGCCCTGTCGCCCGCGTGGCGTGAGATCGTCTTCGGCATGGATCGCGCGGGCGTCAAACAGATCGCCATCGAGGGCATGTCGCGGATGCGCGAGGAGGCGGAGCGCCGCCCTGACACCGACTGGCGCTTCGAATATAGCCCCGAGACCTTCTCCACCGCCGAGCTGGATTACAGTCTGGAGGTCTGCGAAGCGGTTCTGGACGTGATCGAGCCGACGCCGGAAAAGCCCATCATCTTCAACCTGCCGGCCACCATCGAGGCGGCGACGCCGAACATCTACGCCGATCAGGTCGAGTGGTTCTGCCGCAACATCTCGCGTCGCGACAGCGTGATCGTATCGGTCCATCCGCACAACGACCGGGGCACGGGCGTGGCGGCCGCGGAACTGTCGGTCATGGCCGGCGCCGACCGGGTCGAGGGCTGTCTGTTCGGCAATGGGGAGCGCACCGGCAATGTCGATCTGGTGACCCTGGCGCTGAATCTGTACACCCAAGGGGTCGATCCCGAGCTGGATTTCTCGGACATGGATGCGGTGATCGAGACGGTGGAGCACTGCAACGCCCTGCCGGTCCATCCGCGCCACCCCTATGCCGGCGAACTGGTCTTCACCGCCTTCTCGGGCAGCCATCAGGACGCGATCAAGAAGGGGTTCGCGGCCCAGGCCAAACGCAACGACCACATCTGGAACGTGCCCTATCTGCCGATCGACCCAGCCGATCTGGGCCGGTCCTATGAGGCGGTGATCCGCGTCAACTCCCAATCCGGCAAGGGCGGCTTCGCCTGGGTGCTGGAACAGGACAAGGGGCTGAAACTGCCCAAGCGGATGCAGGCCGATTTCAGCCAGCATGTTCAGGCCTATGCCGACCAGGTGGGCCGCGAACTGACCGCCGCCGACATCTGGGACGTGTTCCGTTCGGTCTATGCGCCGGAGGGCGGCCATGGCCCGTTCGCCTTGGTGGATTATGAAGAAGGCCGCTCGGCGCCGGGCAAGGAGCGCCGGTTTACGGGCCGCATCCGCCTGAACGGCGAGGAGCGGCGGATTTCAGGACGCGGCAACGGCTTCCTGTCCAGCGTGCTGGACGCGCTGCGCGAAGACTGCGGTCTGGCGCTGGATATCGAGGACTACCACGAACACGCCATCGGCCAGGGCGCTGACGCCCAGGCGGCGGCCTATGTCGAATGCCGCACGGCGGATGGACGGACCATCTTCGGCGTGGCGACCGACCCGGATGTGGCCACAGCCTCGCTGAAGGCGCTGCTGGGCGCCGCCAACCGCGCCGATGCAGCGGGCGTTCGCGTGGTGGAGAGGGCGCCGAGCCTAGCGGACAGCTAGGCCTAATCGACATTCAGCCCCAAGCCGTCATTCCGGGTTCTTCGTTTCGCTCCGCCCCGGAATGACGATCGAAGATTTCGGCCGACTGAATGTCGATTGGTCCTGGGTCGGCGCGATCAGATCAGCCGGCCTTGATCTGCGGCTCGTCTTTCCGGCGGGCTGCATTCTCGCGCGCGTAGCGCTGGGCGATCACGGTGCAGGCGAACAGCTGGATCTGATGGAACAGCATGATCGGCAGGACGATCAGCGGGACCGAGGCGCTGGCGAACAATATGCCGGCCATCGGAATGCCGGTCGCCATGCTCTTTTTCGAACCGCAGAACAGAATGACGATCCGGTCGGGGCGGTCGAACCGCAGCGCCCGCCCGATGAACAGGGTCAGAGCCAGAACCACGGCCAGCAGCACGACGTTCAGGCCGATCACCTTGGCCAGGTCCATCGGCGCGACCTGAGACCAGACGCCGGCGACGACCCCCTCGCTGAAGGCGGCGTAGACGATCAGCAGGATCGAGCCGCGATCCACCAGGCCGGTCAGTTTGGCGTGGCGGCCCAGCCAGTCCTTCAGCAGCGGCCGACACAACTGCCCCACCGCGAAGGGCGCCAAAATCTGCAGGCCGATGTCGAGGATGGACTGCAGATGTATCCCCCCGCCGGCGCCCCCGATCAGCAGCGCCACCAGCAGCGGCGTCACGATCACGCCCAGCAGGTTCGACAGACTGGCGCTGGTCAGGGCGCCGGCGACATTGCCGCCGGCGATGGAGGTGAAGGCGATGGACGACTGCACCGTGGACGGCAGCAGGCACAGATACAGCATCCCCGTCAGCAGATCGGGCTGAAGGGAGCCGCGCATCAAAAAGACCAGCCCCAGCCCCAGCAGGGGAAACAGCAGGAAGGTCGACAGGAAGACCGTGCCCTGCAGCCGCCAGTGCAGCAGACCCGCGCCGATGGCCGCAGGCGACATCCTCGCGCCATACAGGAAGAACAGCAGGGCGATGGCGACCTTGACCACCCAGTCCATGACCACGGCGGCCTGTCCGCTGGCGGGCAGAAGCGCCGCCAGGACCACCATGCCGATCAGGGCCAACAGATAGCCGTCGATCGGCAGGCGGGACAGGAAACGAGGCATGGGCGGCTCAGGCTGCGGCGGGTCGCCGCAGTGATAGACCGCCAAGCGACGGGCTTGAAGCCCGCGCCCTTATTTCAGCCCTCACGCCCCGGCGCGGTTCTTGACCAGATCGTCCACCACCGACGGATCGGCCAGGGTGGAGGTGTCGCCAAGCGCGCCGATGTCGTTCTCGGCGATCTTTCTTAGAATTCGGCGCATGATCTTGCCCGACCGGGTCTTGGGCAGGCCCGGCGCCCACTGGATCACGTCGGGCGCTGCGATGGGACCGATCTCCTGACGGACATGGGCGATCAGGGCCTTGCGCAGTTCCTCGGTCGGCTCGACCCCCTTGTTCAGGGTGACATAGGCGTAGATGCCCTGGCCCTTGATGTCGTGGGGGAAGCCGACCACCGCCGCCTCTGCGACATCGTCGTGGAGCACCAGGGCGCTTTCGACCTCGGCGGTGCCCATCCGGTGGCCCGAGACGTTGATGACGTCGTCCACCCGGCCGGTGATCCAGTAATAGCCGTCCGCATCGCGACGGCAGCCGTCGCCCGTGAAATAACGGCCCGGATAGGTCGAGAAATAGGTGTCGAAAAAGCGCTGGTCGTCGCCATAGACGGTCCGCATCTGACCGGGCCAGCTGTCGGTGATGCACAGATTGCCGGACACGGCGCCCTCCAGCGGCCGACCCTCGGCGTCCACGATCTCAAGCTCGACGCCCGGCAGGGGCAGGGTCGCCGATCCGGGCTTCAGGTCCGTAGCGCCGGGCAGCGGCGTGATCAGATGGCCGCCCGTCTCGGTCTGCCACCAGGTGTCGACGATGGGGCAGCGGCCGTCGCCGACCACATCGTGATACCAGCGCCAGGCCTCCGGGTTGATCGGCTCGCCCACCGTGCCGAGCAGCCGCAGGGAGGCGCGCGAGGCCGCCTTCACCGGCGCGTCGCCCTCGCGCATCAGGGCGCGCAGGGCCGTGGGGGCGGTGTAGAAAATCTCGACCTTGTGCTTGTCCACCACCTGCCAGAACCGGCCGGCGTCGGGATAGTTGGGCACGCCCTCGAACATCAGGGTCGTCGCCGCGTTCGCCAGCGGCCCATAGACCATATAGGAGTGACCCGTGACCCAGCCCACGTCGGCGGTGCACCAGAAGACCTCGCCGGGGCGATAGTCGAAGACGATCTCGTGCGTCCAGGCGGCCCAGAACAGGTAGCCGCCCGTGGTGTGCAGCACGCCCTTGGGCTTTCCGGTCGAACCCGAGGTGTAGAGGATGAACAGCGGGTCTTCGGCGTTCATCGGCTCGGGCGGGCAGTCGGCGTCGACCTTGGCGGCCTCCAGCCCATAGTCGAAGTCGCGCCCATCGGTCATCGGCACGTCGCGGTCGGTGCGGCGCACGACCAGGACGGTGTCGACCTTCACCTTCTTCAGCGCCTCGTCGACATTGGCCTTCAGCGGCACATGCTTGCCGCCGCGCAGGCCCTCGTCGGCGGTGATGACCAGGTTGGAGCCGCAGTCCTCGATCCGGCCGCACAGGCTGTCGGGCGAAAAGCCGCCGAAGACAACCGAATGGATCGCCCCGAGCCGCGCGCAGGCCAGCATGGCGTAGGCCGCCTCGGGGATCATCGGCAGATAAAGGGTGATGCGGTCGCCCTTCTTGGCGCCATGCGCCTTCAGCACATTGGCCATGCGGCACACCTCGGCGTGCAGTTCGCCATAGGTGATGCGGCGGCTGTCGGCGGGATCGTCCCCTTCCCAGATGATCGCCGTCTCGTGCCTGCGGTGGGGAAGGTGGCGGTCGATGCATTCGGCCGAGACGTTCAGCACCCCGTCCTCGAACCAGCGGATGCGGAAGTCTTCCTTCTTGAACGAGACGTCCTTGATCCTGGTCGGCGGAGTGATCCAGTCCAGCCGCCCGGCCTGTTCGGCCCAGAAGGCGTCGGGATTTTCGCGCGCCGCGATCCGCGCCCCCTCATAGGCCTGCCGGTCCATGTGGGCCTTCTTGGCCCAATCTGCGGGAACGGGATAGAGGTCGAGATCAGGCACGAAAGGCGTCTCCGGCGGAAATCAGAATCCGTATTTGGCGAACAGGATCAGACGGGTCATGTCGCCGCTGGCGCCGGTCTCGATCTCGCGATCCGCGAACATCAGCTCGGCCCCGACATCAAACGCCGTAACCGGCGACCAGATCAAGTTGGCGTGGAGGCTCTGGGCCGATCGGTTGGCGGACAGGCCGGTGAATGCGACGTCGTTGTCCACCTTCTGCGCCGACCAGATCAGGCTGGAGCGCCAGCCCGGCGCCCAGACGTGGCGATAGGCGGCGAAGCCGGCGACCACGCCGATGGCGTCAAGATCGCCCGAGGCGTTCAGCACCGCGTCGTTGGAGAAGTTCAGCCCCACATAGCGGCCGATGCCCTCGCCGCCGGTCACCATCAGGCGCAGATCGTCCTTTGATCCGACCTTGATCTTGGTCGAGGCCGACAGACCCCAGCCGGTCGCGGTGGAATCGATGTTTGTCGCCGGGTTCTGATACTTCAACTGGCGCAGCAGGCCGGCGACCTGGAAATCCCCCCACGGACGGGACACCGCATAGCGGGCGGTGAAGTCCGGCAAGCTGTTGTCGTCGGCGATGATGCGCGCGCCGCCGCCGAATGGCGTCACGGTCGTCTCGGGGTTCTCGACCGAGACCGAGAAGGGACCGCGCGTGTAGCGGACCTGGACCTGACGGGCGAAGACCGTGCCTTCCGCCGCGCCGACGAAATCGGCGGATTCGGGCAGGACCGCGGTGTTCTGGAAGTTGGTCCACTCCTGGCCGATCAGCCAGTTATCGATGGTGATGAAGGCGCGGCGCAGGGCCGGGTTGGCCGGGCTGGTGGTGCGTTGATCGCCGGCGCCGGGCAGGGTCTGGAAGTCCATCTCCATCCGGGTGCCGATCTTGTGGCCGCCGACCACGCCGTCGGTGGTCAGCCAGAAGCGGGTCTGGCGGGCGTTGAAGTCGGTCGCCGTATCCTCCTTGGAGCCGCCGATGGGGATGGAGCCGGGAATGTGGAACTCGCGCAGGGCGTCGCCATTGACCGGATCACCGCCGGAATAGCGGCTGGCGTAGGCGTCCACCTTGACGAAGCCGCCGAACTTGACCGTGTGGTCGCCGATGCGGAAGCCCTCGCCGGGCGACGCCGGCGCTGCGGCCTGCTGGACCGGAGCTGGCGCGGCCGGGCGGGTTTCCAGGCGGATGATGTCCTGGGCCTGAGCGGCCTGTTGGGTGCGGGCGGCGACGACCTCGCCCTTCAGGGCGTTCAACTCGGCCTCCAGTTGGGCGATGCGGGCCTCCAACGCCGCCTGGCTGGACTGGGCCGCGGCCATGCCGGGTGCGGACAACAGGGCGACGACGGCGGCGCCCGCGAAAAGGGTGGTCCTGGTCATGCTGAGTTCCTCCGCGCCCGTCTTCGCAGGCGTCCCTGATCCCAGCTTTCCGCCTATGTCCTCGCCAGGCCATTGGCCATTGGTCTAGTTTCGACCAAAGTCGAACGGCGCCATGGTGGCGACGACGCGGCCGGTCAGACACCGCGCATGGGAAGGACGCCCAAGGGAAGGACGCCTATGGATCGCATCGTCGTCGCCGACGACCATCCCCTGTTCCGCGCCGCCCTGCGCTCGGCGGTCGACAAGGCCGCGCCGGGGGCCCAGGTGGTCGAATGCGCCAGCCTGGCCGAGGCGCGGGCGGCCTTGCAGGCGGCGCCGGCGGACCTGTTGCTGCTGGACCTGAAACTGTCGGACAGCGAAGGGATGGCGGGGTTGGCGGCTCTGCGGGCCGAACATCCGGCTGCGCCGGTGGCGGTGGTCTCGGCCAGCGAGGAGGCGGCGGTGGTGCGAAACGCCCTGGGGCTGGGCGCCGCCGGCTTCATCCCCAAGTCCACCGCCCTGCCGCAGATGGTGGAAGCGATCGCCGCCATCCTGGCCGGCGACGGCTGGGCGCCGGACGTGCCCGAGGCCGAGGACGACGGTCTGGCCCAACGGGTGGCCAGCCTGACGCCCTCTCAGCTACGTATCCTGGAGGGGCTGAAGGCGGGCAGGCTGAACAAGCAGATCGCCTTCGACCTGGGCGTCTCGGAGGCCACCATCAAGGCGCATCTGACCAGCGTGTTCAGGAAACTGGGCGTCCACAACCGCACCCAGGCCGTCATACTGGCCAAGCAGATGGATCCGCTGTGATCAGCTGGACAAAAAGGCCTTCAACGCGGCCGGCTTGATCGGCTTGGGCAGCAGAACGGCCCCGGCGGCCGTGGCCTGTTCGTTCAAGCCGTCGCGCGTGTCGGCGGTGACCAGGGCGATGCGGCGCACGCCGTGCGGCCGCAGCCAGTCGATCACGGCGAAGCCTTCCGGCCCGTCGCCCAGATGAAGATCGACCACGGCGGCGTCGAATGGCCCCGGCGACGCCATGGCCGCCTCGACGCCGGCCGCCAGCGTCGGGCGAGCGCCCCAGCGGGTCAGAAGGGCGTTCAGCGCATCCAGGATCACCGGCTCGTTGTCCACGCACAGCACCCTCAACCCCGCCAGCGGCAGGCGCACCTCGTGCGAGGGCGCCGCCTCAGCGACCACGTCGGGCGCGCAACGTCTCAGGTCGATGCGGAAGGTCGCGCCCGCCCCTGGCTCCGAGGTCAACGACAGCGGATGGTCCAGAAGGCTGGACAGGCGTTTGACGATGGCCAGGCCCAGGCCCGCGCCCGGTTCGTCCACCGCCGCGCCGGGCAGGCGGACGAACTCGTTGAACACCGTCTCCTGCTGCGCCTTGGGGATGCCGCGCCCGGTGTCGCAGACGAACAGCCGCACCGTCTCGCCCCGCCGCCGCACCCCGACCAGAACCCGGCCCCGGTCCGTGTAGCGGATGGCGTTGGCCACCAGGTTCTGCAGCATGGAGCGCAGCAGATCGCGATCCGACGTCACCCACAGCCGCGTCGGCATCAGGGTCAGACACAGGCCCTTGGCCTCAGCCACCGGCGCGAACTCGCGTCGCAGATCGTCGAACAGGCCGCCCAGCGACACCCGCGCCACATTGGTCCGCACCCCGCCGGCCTCCAGCTTGGACAGATTCAACAGGGCGGTCAGCAGCCGGTGGGCGCTGTCGATGGCGCGGTCGGCGTTGACGGCCAGGGCGCGGCTGGCGGTTTCCTGAAGCGCCGGCTCCTCCTTCAAGGCGGCGATGAACAGGCGGGCGGCGTGCAGGGGTTGCAGCAGGTCGTGGCTGGCGGCGGCCAGGAACCGGGTCTTGGAGGCGGTGGCGTCCTCGGCCACCTGGCGCGCCTCGTCCAGCCGGGCGGTGCGGTCCGCCACGCGCGCCTCCAGCCGCTCATTGGCCTCTTCCAGCTGACGCGCGGCGCGGCGCAGGGCGGTGATGTCGGTATAGCTGGTGGCGTAGCCCCCGCCGGGGATTGGCGCGCCGGATGAGCGCAGCACCCGTCCGTCCGGCTGCTGGCGTTCGTGATCGTGGGGGATGCGGCGGCTCAGGGCCTCCAGCCGCCGCTCGACCCAGGCCTCGATATCGTTGGGGCTCTCGCCGCGCTCGGCGTTCAGCCGATAGATGCTCGCGATGGGCAGGCCGACGTGGACGAAGCCGACGGGCAGGTCGAACATGGCGACATAGCGCCGGTTCCAGGCGGTGACGCGCAGATCCTCGTCCACCACGATCACGCCCTGGTCGATGTTGTCCAGCGTGGTCTGCAACAGGTCGCGGTTGAACTGGACAGCCTGGGACGCCTCGTCCAGCATCCGCACCACGTCCTCGGGCGCGCGGCCGACCCCGGCCAGGGCGGCGGAGATGACGCGCCGGGCCGAGGCCGCGCCGATGGCGCCCGCCAGCATTCGCTCCGCCGCCCGCGCCAGCGCCGCATCGGCGGGGTCTGCGTCACGCAGGCGCGCGGCGGTTTCCCTCCCCCACGCGGAAAAGGCGCGCTCGGCCCGTTCGTCGCCGATGAAGCGGGCGACCAGGGCGCGCAGGTCCCCGACCGAGGCCCCGGATGGCGCGGGCTTGGCCTCCATCCAGTCCGGCCCCAGCCGGTCCACGAAGGCCCGCGCCTGAACCCGGTCGATCAGCCGGGGCTGGGCCAGACGCGACACCCCGACATAGGCCGCCAGGTTCAGCCCCAGGCTGACGAAGACGCCCAGGGCCAGCGGGTCCTTGATCCCCAGCATGACATAGATGTGCCAGGGCGCGCCCGGCGCCAGTTGCGGCAGGGCCAGCATCATGATCCAGACCAGAACCCCCACCGCCATGCCCGCCAGCGCGCCGTGGGCATGGCCGCCGCGCCACAGGACCGCGCCGAACAGGGCCGGCGCCAGCTGCGCCAGGGCGGCGAAGGACACCAGCCCCATGGCCGCCAGACCGTGCGACTGGTCCGTCGCCTGATAATAGAGCCACGCCAGCAGCAGGACTGCGACGATGGCCCCGCGCCGCACCTGCAGGATGATGCCCGCCATGTCCGAGGCGTCGCCGCGCATCCGCCAGCGGTCGCGCGCTAGAAAGGGCAGGATCAGGCTGTTGGACACCATGGCCGACAGGGCCACGGCCTCGACGATCACCATGGCGGTCGCCGCCGAGAAGCCGCCGACGAAGACGACGGCGGTCAGCAGGGTCTCGCCGCGCTGGAACGGCAGGGCCAGCACCAGAAGGTCGGGGTTCACCGTGGGCGCGAACAGGGCGCCGGCCGCCACCAGCGGCAGGACCGCCAGACTGGTCAGCATCAGATAGAGGGGAAAGATCCAGCGCGCCCGCCGCACGTCCGACGGCTGGGCCCCCTCCACGAAGGCGACGTGGAACTGACGCGGCAGGCAGAAGATCGCCAGGGTCGAGACCAGGGTGATGGCGGTGAAGCGCGGCGTGACGGCCGGCGGCGCGGCCAGGGCGCCCAACCCTTGCGCGATACGCGCCGGCGATCCTTGGTTCAGCAGCAGGACCAGGGCGAAGACGGCGACGAACAGCAGGGCGCCCAGCTTGACCATCGATTCCAGGCCAATGGCCTGGATCAGGCCGCGATTGTGCTCGGTCAGGTCGGGTCGTCGTGCGCCGAACAGGATGGCGAAGAAGGCCAGCACTCCGGCGAGAACCAGCACCGTCAGCCGTTCCGACCCCGCGACCGGCGTGCCCGCCGTCAGAAGGGCGCCCGCCATCGACAGCGACTTCAGCTGCAGCGCGATATAGGGCAGCGACCCCAAGATGGCGACCACGGTGACGGCCGCGCCCAAGGTCTGGCTCTTGCCGTAGCGGGAGGCCACGAAGTCGGCCATGGAGCCGACGTTTTCGCGCCGGGCCGCCGCCGCGATGCGCCGCCAAAGCGGGAACAGCAGGGTCAGGCCGATCACCGGCCCGATATAGATGGGCAGATATTCCCAGCCGTCCCGCGCCGCCGTGCCGACCGCCCCATAATAGGTCCAGGAGGTGCAGTAGATCGCCAGGGACAGGGCGTAGACCGACGGCCCCAGCCCCTTGCCCCGCGCCCTGGCCGCCGGACGCTCCTGATGCCAGGCGACGGCGAACAGCACCGCCATATAGGCGGCGACCAGGCCGAGGATCGTCAGGCTGAACATGGGGGCATCTGAACCGGCCAGAGGGTGTTTCACAAGCGAAAGGCGGGCCGTCTTTCGACGACCCGCCCCTCGTTCCACCTGAAAGCAGGATCAGGCGTTCAGGTCGACGTCCTTGCCTTCCTTGACCAGCAGGAAGCCCAGCACGACCGTCCCCAGGGCCACCACGATCGGGTACCAGAGGCCAGAGTAGATGTTGCCCGTCGCCGCCACGATGGCGAAGGCGGTGGTCGGCAGGAAGCCGCCGAACCAGCCGTTGCCGATGTGATAGGGCAGGGACATGGAGGTGTAGCGGATATTGGTCGGGAACATCTCGACCAGGGCCGCCGCGATCGGACCGTAGACCATGGTCACATAGAAGCCGAGGATGAACAGGATCAGCACCACCATCGGCTTGTTGACCAGGGCGCTGTCGGCCTTGGCTGGATAGCCGGCGGCGGTCAGGGCCTCGCCCAGGCTCTTGTCCCAGGTCTTCTTCTGGGCGGCGAAGTCGGCCGGGGCCATGGCGTCGCCGCGGAAGCTGGGGACCACCACCTGATCGCCGATGCGGACCTGGGCCACCGCGCCGGCCGGCGCGGCCTCGTTGGTGTAGGTCACGCCCGCCTTGGCCAGATAGGATTTGGCCACGTCGCAGGAGTGGTTGAACACTGTCTTGCCGACCGGATCGAACTGCAGGTTACAGTCGGCCGGATCGGCATAGACCATCACCGGAGCCGAAGCGGCTGCGGCGGCCAGTTTCGGATTGGCGGCCTGGGTCAGGGCGTTGAACAGCGGGAAATAGGTCAGGGCCGCGATCAGACAGCCGGCCAGGATGATCGGCTTGCGCCCCACCTTGTCCGACAGCCAGCCCCAAAAGATGAAGAAGGGCGAGGCGGCCAGAAGCGCGATGGTCAGCAGCACATAGACCAGGGTCGCGTCGACCTTCATGACCCGTTCCAGGAAGAACAGGGCGTAGAACTGGCCGGTGTACCAGATGACGGCCTGACCGGCGGTGAGGCCCAGAAGGGCGATCAGCACCAGCTTCAGGTTCGGCCATTTGCCGAAACTGTCCTTCAGCGGCGTCTTGGAACCTTTGCCTTCGGCCTTCATCTTCTTGAACGACGGGCTTTCGGCCAGCTTCAGGCGAATCCACAGGGAGACGCCGAGCAGCAGGATCGAGACCAGGAAGGGAATGCGCCAGCCCCAGGCGGCGAAGGCGTCTTCCCCCACGGTGTAGCGCACGCTCAGGATGACCAGCAGGCTCAGCACAAGGCCGGCGGTCGCCGTGATCTGGATGAAGGAGGTGTAGAAGCCGCGCTTGCCTTGCGGGGCGTGCTCGGCGACGTAGGTGGCCGCGCCGCCGTATTCGCCGCCCAGGGCCAGGCCCTGGATCAGGCGCATCAGCACCAGGATGATCGGCGCCGCAATGCCGATGACCGCATAGGGCGGCAACAGGCCGACCACGAAGGTCGACAGGCCCATCAGCAGCATGGTCACCAGGAAGGTGTTCTTGCGACCCCAGAGATCGCCCAGCCGTCCGAAGACCACGGCGCCGAACGGACGCACGGCGAAACCGGCGGCGAAGGCCATCAGGGCGAAGATATAGCCGGTCGTCTCGTTGACGCCCGAGAAGAACTGGACGGTGATGATCGCCGCCAGCGAGCCGTAAAGATAGAAGTCGTACCACTCGATGACGGTGCCGACAGAGGAGGCGAGGATGACCAGCCGATCGCTGCGATCGACCGTGTGCTCCCCGTCCCCGGACGCAAGGGGTGCGTCGGTTGCCATGATCCATTTCCTCCCGTGTCGCCGTTATCGGCCGTTCTGCACATCCTTAAGGATGCGTGGACGCCGACATTGACCGAGAGCGGGGCGGCTGGAGAGAGCGACTTTGGTCGAGGATCGTCGATCGCCCGGCCGGATCAGCCGTCGATGGAGATGACCGGCCCCAGTTTCGGCTGCAGCCGGCCGCGACGGACTGTGCGGCGTTTCAGCGCCGCACGGATCCGGTTCTGTATCGGATTGTCGATGGCGAAGTGGAAGGCGAAGGCGAAGCCGACCGCCGCCAGCACGCCCAGACCCCACAGGCTCCATTGGGCGGCGAGGGGCAGGGCGAAGCGGGCCACCAGCGCATTGACCACGCCGAACCAGGCGATGCGGACCACCTCGTTGGAGATGAACATGGAGAAGGACACCATGGCGGCCGTCTCGACCAGTTTGGACGGGCGCGTCACCGGCACGGCGCCGGCGGCCAGGATGATGATCGAAATCAGGGCCAGGGCGACGAGGGCGTGCTTGTCGTGAAGCTCCAGCGCGAAGAAGCCGACGGCGGCCAGCACCCCGGCCCAGCCGGCCAGACGCGGCGCGATCCAGACCTTCTGGGCGAACCACGCCAGGCACATGCCCAGCAAGAACAAGGGCAGGGCGCGCACGATGCCGTAGCCCATCGGCATCTGATAGACGGGATAGCCCAGGAAGGCCCAGCACAGCTGGTTGGCCGCCAGATAGACGCCAACGCCCAGCGCCAGCGCCGACCACGGCCCCAGCCGCATCAGGCCGCGAATGATCCAGGGGAAGGCCAAGTAGCAGCCGATCAGGGCCGAGATCGACCAGGTGGGCGCATTCCAGCCCAGGCCGCCATGGACGCCATAGGATTGCAGCAGCAGCAGTTGGGCCGGCAACTGATCCCAGGCGAACCATTCGGGATTGCGCGGCGGCGCGCCGGCCGCCGTCGCCAGCAGCACCAGTCCGACCAGCGACAGGCCCATGATCAGGTGGGCCGGCACCACGCGCAGGAACCGCTTCAGGAAGAAGTCGCCCGGCGACATCCGGCCCTTGTCCACCGCCGCCCCATAGACGCGCATCAGCACATAGCCGCTGTCGATCAGGAAGAAGTTGGTCAGCAGGAAGCCGCCACGCTCGAAGATCGGATTGATCAGATGCGCGAGGGGCTCGGGCCCGGCCGCCTGGAAGTGATGCAGGATGATCAGGAAGGCCACGATGAAACGCAGCGCGTCCAGCCAGCCGCCGCGGGCGATCTGGACTGTCTCATTGCGGGTCGAAATCAGGGACCAGGGCATCGTCAGCGCCTCCTTCGGCCCGTTCAACGCAAGGGCGGCGCCAGTTCGCGTGAAATCAGCCCCTGACCAGCCGCAGGAACTCCTCGCGGGTGCGGGGATCGTCGCGCACGACGCCGATCAGATGGCTGGTCGACAGGCTGGCGCCCGGCGCATTGACCCCGCGCAGGGTCATGCAGGAATGCTCGGCCTCGATGACCACGCCGACGCCGTGCGGACGCAGGACGGTCTGGATGGCCTCGGCGATCTCCGACGTCATCTTCTCCTGGATCTGCAGGCGACGGGCGAAGCCGCGCACCACCCGGGCCAGCTTGGAGATGCCCACGACCCGGTCGGTCGGCAGATAGGCGACGTGCGCCTTGCCCACGACCGGCAACATGTGATGTTCGCAGAAGCTGACGAAACGGATGTCCTTCAGCACGACCAGCTGGTCGTAGCCGCCCGTCTCCTCGAAGGTCTTCTCAAGATAGGACAGGGGATCGACCTCGTAGCCCTGGAACAACTCGCGATAGCTCTTGGCCACGCGGGCGGGGGTTTCCAGCAGGCCCTCGCGCGTGGGGTCGTCGCCGGCCCATTCGATCAGAGTGCGCACGGCGGCTTCGGCGTCGGCCTGGGAGACTTTCGGGGAGCGAGCGTCGGTCATGGCGGCTACATAGCCACAAGCGAAACGGAAGGGGAGAGGCTGCGAGCATCAAGCGTTGGTTAGCGGCCTGTTAACCATCCTGTCGGCATTTTCTGCCCAGTAGTTGCTGGAGTGGGCCGATGAACGGCGCGGAAGTTCTGGACGTCGGGAGGGACGCCATCTGGCTGACGATCCAGCTGTGTCTGCCGGTCCTGCTGGTCGGACTGGTGGTCGGCGTGGTGATCGGCCTGTTCCAGGCCCTGACGCAGATCCAGGAACAGACCCTGATCTATGCGCCCAAGATCATCGCCATCTTCGTTTCGCTGATCCTGTTCCTGCCGCTGATGGGGGCGCTGCTGGGCGGCTTCATGCGTCAGATCGCGGCCCGCATCGCGGGAATGTAGTGGGCGGCCTCTAGACATGGATTCGTGGGCGACCGCCGATCAGGTCTGGGCCGGGGGGCTGATCTTCGCCCGGGTCGCGGCGATCCTGATGCTGATCCCCGGCTTCGGCGAGGCCTATGTGCCGCCGCGCGTGCGGCTGTCGTTGTCGCTCGTCATCAGCCTGGCCCTGTGGCCGGTGGTGCGCGGCGCCCTGCCGGGCCTGCCCGACAGTTTGGGCCTGATGGTCGGCTGGATCATCCGCGAGGTGGTGGTCGGCCTGATGATCGGCCTGTTGCTGCGGATGTTCATGACCGCCCTGTCGACGGCGGGTGAGATCGTGTCGCTGCAGACGACCCTCAGCTTCGCCCAGACCGCCAACCCCATGCAGGCTCAGCCGGGCACGACCATCGCCGCCTTCCTGACCCTCTTGGGGGTGACGCTGCTGTTCGCCACCGACACCCATCACCTGTTCATCGCCGGGATCGTCGGCTCCTATCAGCTGATCGCCCCGGCCAAGCCCCTGATCATGGCGGACTTCACCCAGATGGCGGTGCGGACCCTGGGCGACAGCTTCATGCTGGGGGTTCAACTGGCCGCGCCGGTCTTAGTGTTCGCCCTGATCTTCAACCTGGCTTCGGGTCTGGTGGCGCGGGTCATGCCGGCCTTTCAGGTCTATTTCGCCGCCGCCCCGCTCAGCGTGATCCTGGGCCTGTCGATCTTCGCCCTGAGCCTGGGCGCGCTGGGCGCCATCTTCATCGACCGCTACCGCCGCCTGGCGGAGTATTTCGTATTTGGGGGCGCCGGTGGCTGAAGGCGCCGATCCCGAATCGAAAACCGAAGAGGCGACCCCGCGAAAGCTGGAGGACGCGCGAAAGAAGGGCGACGTCGCCAAATCGCCGGACGTCGCCCAGGTCCTGTCTCTGGCGGGGGCGGCGGCGGTGATCCTGATGGCCGGAGGCTGGTTCGCCTCGTCCATCGCCGAACAGATGCTGCCCTTCATCGCCGCCCCGCATCAGATGCTGGGCACGCTGAACTCCGGCGCAGGCAATCAGATCATGGTGCGCGCCGTCTGGGCCGTCGCCCCCTTCCTGGGGGCGGTCATGCTGGCCACCATCATCGGCGGGGCCGGGGGCAATCTGGCGCAGTCGGGCCTGATCTTCACCGCCGAGAAGCTGAAGCCCAAATGGTCGGCGGTCAGTCCGATGCAGGGGTTCAAGCGGATCTTCGGTCCCGACGGCCTGGTGCAGTTCCTCAAGACCTTCCTCAAGCTGGTCGCCGTCTGCCTGGTCTGCTGGATGGTGCTGAAACCCCATGCCCGCGAGTTCGAGAACCTGGTCGCCGTCAGCCCCCTGGCCATCCTGCCGCTGGCGCGCGACATGGCGATCTCGCTGTTCGTCTCGGCCATCATCCTGCTGGGCGCCACGGCGGGGGCCGACTTCATCTGGCAGAAGATGCGCTTCGCCAAGCGGATGCGGATGACCAAGGAAGAGCTGAAGGAAGACTTCAAACAGTCCGAGGGCGACCCGCACATCAAGGCCAAGCTGAAGCAGATCCGCATGCAGCGCAGCCGCCAGCGGATGATGGCGAACGTGCCCAAGGCCACCGTCATCGTCACCAACCCGACCCACTATTCGGTCGCTCTGCGCTACGAGCCGGATCAGGGCGACGGGGCGCCGATCTGCGTGGCCAAGGGCGTCGACGCCCTGGCCCTGCGCATCCGGGAGGTGGCGGCCGAGCACAATGTCCCCATCGTCGAGAACGTGCCCCTGGCCCGCGCCCTCTACGCCACGGTCGATGTGGACGAGGTCATTCCGCGCGAACATTTCGACGCCGCCGCCAAGATCATCGGCTTCGTCTTCCAGTCGCGGGCGCGTCGGTAAGGGTGCGTCAGGATTTGAGCGTATGATGAAGTCCTTGATTCGCGAGGCCGTATGACGTCCACCCGCCGCTCTCCGTTCGATCTGTTGTCCGCCGTGATGGCGTTCGGCGTCGTCGTGGCGATCGCGGCTCTGGCCTATCCGGCGTTTCGCGACAATCCGGTCTCGGCGCCGGGTCTGGTGCTGATCCTGACGGTGGGGATGATCGCGTTGATCGGCCTGTTCGGTTTTCGCCGCGCCGCCGGCGCCCGGCCCAACAGCGATGCGGCCATAGAGGTGCTGGACGCCATGGCCGAACCGGCGGCCCTGGTGTGGGATTCAGGTCAGATCTTGGCCTTCAACGCCGCCTGGGCCGAAGCCAACGGCTCCACCACCGCCCTGCCGCGCGGCAAGTCGGCCCAGGCCCTCTATATGGCCTTCGCCCAGGCGCGGAAGGGCGAACCCGGTCGCGCCATCGTCCTGATCGGCCAGCGCGAGGTCGAGGTGGTGATCGGCCGGGTGGCCGAGGGGCGGTTCCTGATGCGGGCGGCCCCGGACGCGGTCCTGCCCATCGCCTCGGCCCATCTGCCTTCCCCGGTGGCCGCCGCGACCGGAGAGGCCCGCGCCATGGCCGCCGGGGCGCCGTTCGGGTCGGCCGTCATCGGCGGGGGCGACCTGTTCGCCGGCCGGGCGGAAGAGGCCAATCCGGCCCTGGCGGTCCTGACCGGCCCAGCGGCGGCGCGCGACGCCGCCTTCGGCCATCTGTTCGATCCGCCCGGCGTCGCCGAGGCGCGGGCCAAACTGGCGGCTGGATCGTCGGGCCCCATCGAACTGGTCGCCCGCGCCTATCCCGACAAGATGCTGCACCTCTATGTGGCGCCCGAGGGCGAGCGTCGGCGGATATGGTTGTTCGACGTCTCGTCCCAAAAGTCGATGGAGCTGCAGCTCAACCAGGCCCAGAAGATGCAGGCCGTGGGCCAGCTGGCCGGGGGCGTGGCGCATGATTTCAACAATCTGCTGACGGCGATCCAGCTTCAGCTGTCGGGCCTGCTTGAACGCCATCCGGTCGGTGATCCGTCCTACGAAGGCCTCAACGAGATTCGCCAGACGGCCATTCGCGCCGCTGATCTGGTGCGCAAGCTGCTGGCTTTCTCGCGCAAGTCCACGGTGCGGCGCGAACGGCTGGACCTGGGCGAGTTGGTGGGCGAGTTCGCCATCCTGCTGCGTCGCCTGCTGCGCGAGGACGTGCGGCTGGAAACCGACTACGGCCGCGACCTGCCGGTGGTGCTGGCCGACAAGAGCCAGCTGGAGACGGCGGTGATGAACCTGGCCGTCAACGCCCGCGACGCCATGCGCGGCGTGGTCGAGCCGGGTGCGGGCGTCGTCACCATCTCGACCCGGCGCCTGACGGCGGACGAGGCGCGCGGCCTGGGCTGGGCCGACGCCCCGACCAGCGAGGTCGCCCTGATCGAAGTGTCCGACACGGGCCCCGGCGTGCCGCCCGAACTGCTGGACAAAATCTTCGAGCCCTTCTTCACCACCAAGGCGGTCAACGAGGGCACCGGCATGGGCCTGGCCACCGTCTATGGCATCGCCCAGCAGGCTGGCGGTCATATCGCGGTCAGCAATGTCGAGGGGGGAGGCGCCGCCTTCCGCCTGTTCCTGCCCGCCGCCGGCGAGGCGGAGCTGGCCGAGGTGCAGCCGGTCGAGGTCAAGGCCAAGGCGCCGCGCGACCTGTCCGGCGCCGGCCGCATCCTGTTCGTGGAAGACGAGGACGCCGTGCGAGGAATCGCCGCCCGGCTGCTGCGCCAGCGCGGCTATGAGGTGATCGAGGCGGCGGACGGCGAGGAGGCGCTGATGCTGGCCGAGGAACATGCGGGCCAGATCGACATGATGATCTCCGACGTCATCATGCCCGGCCTGGACGGTCCGTCGCTGTTGAAAAAGGCGCGGCCCTATCTGGGCGACGCGCCGGTCATGTTCATCTCGGGCTATGCCGAAAGCGACTTCTCGGACCTGTTGCAGGACGAGACGGGCGTGTCCTTCCTGCCCAAGCCGTTGGACATCAAGACCCTGGCCGAACGGGTGAAGCAGGAACTGCACGCCGCCTGACGAGGACGGCGCCTGTCGCGTGGTTCAGGCTGCGCGGCGCAGGGCGGACGGGGCCTTGACATACAGGCCACGCCGGCCGTTCACCGGACGGAAGGCCACCGTCTCGCCCTCCAGACGCTCGTCGGCGCCCAGGAACAGACAGCCGTCGTCGACCAGCCGCCGCTCCAGCCCGTCCAGCAGCCGCGCGCGTCGCGACGGCTCCATGTCGCCGAGCACATTGCGGCAGAAGATGACGTCGAAACGGGCGTCGTCGGTCGGTTCGTCCAGCAGATTGGCGCGGCCGAAGCGCACCGCGTCGGCCAGTTCGGCCTTGACGATCCACTGGTCCTCCATCGGCTCGAACCAGCGCAGCATGGTCCGCGCCGTCAGGCCGCGCTGGATTTCGAAACCGGTGTAGAGGCCCGAGCGCGCCTTCTCGATGGCGCGCTGCGACAGGTCGGTGGCGATCAGATCGACGGCGGTGTGCGTTTCCAGCGCCGCCATCGCGATGGACCAGGCCTCCTGGCCCGTGGAGCAGCCAGCCGACCAAATCTTGACGCGGCCGTCCGGGCGGGCCTTGGCCAGGGCCGGCAGCAGTTCGGTCTCCAGGATGCGGAAGGGCGTGCGGTCACGCCGGAACCACGTCTCGGCGTTCAGCAGCGCCTCGATCACCGACCAGGCCAGGGAAGCGACCGGATTGGCCCACAGATTGGCCAGCAGCGCCTCGACATTGGCATAACCCTCGCGTCGCGCCACCGGACCCAGCCGGTGTTCGGCCAGATGGATGCGATCCCGCGACAGGCGATAGCCGGCGCGGGTGGCGAGAAGGGACTGCAGCTTGTCGAAATCGTCCGGCGTCATGCGGCGATCGCTCCGACCTCCGCCAGCTTGGATTGCAGGATTTCCCCGTCGAAGGGCTTCATCACATAGTCGTCGGCGCCGGCGGCCAACGCCTCTGCGATCCGTTCGGGCCGGGTCTCGATGGTGCAGAACAGCACCTTGGGCCGGTCCCCGCCCGACGCGGCGCGCAGGCGGCGCAGGAAGGTGATCCCGTCCATCACCGGCATGTTCCAGTCGAGCAGCACAACGTCCGGCATGGCGCCGATGCAATAGGCCAGGGCCTCGGCGCCGTCCGCGGCCTCATCGACCTCATAACCCAGGCCTTCGATGATCCGGCGCGCGACCTTGCGGATGATGCGGCTGTCGTCGACGATCAGGCAGGTTCGAAAATTCATGGCCCTCTCCTCGATGTCGCGACGGCTCGCCCCACGGATTCGGGCGGAATATTGCCCTGATGCCAGTTAACGAGTCGTTTGGAAACGGCCTCAGGCGGGCATTCGGGCGACCAGGGCGACCTTTCCGTCCTCAACCTTGACGTGCAGGGCGCCGCCAGCCTCGGTCACCGTCAGCCAAAGCCAGTAGGGTTGGATCCACTGACCCGCCAGCCCCTCGGTCAGGCGTTCGCCCGCCAGACCCGCCGCCGCCTCGGGCTTCAGTCGGGCGCGCGATCCTTCCGCGAAGCCTTCCAGATAGACGAAACCGTCCTCGACCCGCGACTGGATCACCGCCGACCCGCCCATCGGCAGGGCGCCGACGGTCAGATAGGCCAGGTTGGTCAGGGCCCGCGCCTGGGGCTTGGAGAACTCGGCCTCCGCGATGCGCCAGTCCAGAGTGGCGCGGCCTCCCTGCGTCATGCCGACGAGCAGGCTCTCCAGTTCGCGCGCCGTGAACCGCTCGCTGGTGGTCGCCGCGCCGAAGGCCACCCGGGCGTAGTGGACCAGAGCCACCATCTTGCGGGCGCTCTGTTCGATCAGGGCCAGGGCGTCGTCGCGCATGTCCTGCGCCGCCGGGTCCTGCATCAGGTCCAGGCCCGAGACGATGGCGCCCGACGGGCTGATGAAGTCATGGCACAGCTTGGCCGCGACATAGGTGGCCAGTTCGGTCCCGTCGACGGGAAGGTCGAGCGGAACGGCGCGTTCGTCGTCGGTCGGGGTCATGGCGGCTGGAGCACTCAGGTCACAGTTCGTGTCGCGCGCGAAGGTGACGTGATTTGCCGGTTCATGGAACCGCCCGGATGGTCTATCGACCCGCCCATGACGATCGCCTCCTCCCCCGTTCCGTCCCACGCCGATCTCGAACGCGACCTGAAATCGGGCGCTCTGGCCCTGACCTTAGCCGAAATCGCGGAGGAGGCCGCGCGGCTGATCCTGCCCTATTGGCGGGCCGGCACGGCGGTCGAGACCAAGTCCGACGACAGCCCGGTGACGCAAGCCGACCGCGCGGCCGAGGCCCTGATCCTGGATCGGCTGGCGGCCGCCTATCCGGGCGTTCAGACCGTGGCCGAAGAGGCGGTGTCCGAAAGCGGCGCGCCCGCCTCGGCCGAGGACTGGTTCTGGCTGATCGACCCGCTGGACGGCACGCGCGGCTTCGTGCGCGGGGGCGAGGCCTTCACCGTCAACATCGCCCTGATGCACGCCGGCTATCCGGTGGCGGGCGTAGTGACGGCGCCGGCGACCTCGACCACCTGGCGCACGGACAAGCCAGAGGGCGGCGCCTTCCGGCGTCAGTTCGGCGCCCTTCAGGCCGGCGAGGCCCATGCCGGCGAGGACTGGCGTCCCATCCGCGTGCGCGACCGCCCGCAGGAAGGCCTGGCCCTGTTGAGCCACAGCGTCACCGACGAGGAGGCCGCGCGCCTGGCCGCCCGCCATGGCTGCACGCGCTGGCAGGGCACGGACTCCTCGCTGAAGTTCTGCCTGATCGCCGAGGGGCGGTTCGACGCCTATCCCCGCACCGGCCCGACCTCGGAATGGGACACGGCGGCGGGACAGGCGGTTCTGGAGGCGGCCGGCGGCCGCGTCCTGGCCGACGACGGCCAGCGGCTGAGCTATGGCAAGCCCCGGTTCCTGAACGGCGCCTTCGTCGCCATGGGGGGCTGACGCGGGCGTTAAGCCCTGACGCTCGACAGCAGGGCTTCCGCCCGCTCCGCCAGGACGTCGACGCCCCGTTCGCGCGCCGTCGTCGCCGCCTCGCCCAGCATCAGCCCCAGCCCTCCGGCCGCCGACCCCGTCAACCGCTGCCGCGCCAGCAGAATCTCGGCCATGCCGATCTGGTCGGCGGACCAATCCAGCGGCGTCGCATCGGGCATCCGTGCGCGCAGCCGCGTCTCCAGCGTTATCATGCCGGCCAGATCGCCGACCGCTTCGGCCAGGGCGACCTCACGGGTGATCCGCCGCTCGCGCACCGCGGCGCCCAGCACCAGATCGCGGCCCTGGGTCAGACTTTCCGCCTGGGCCAGCAGCATCAGCGGCTGTGCTTCGTCGCCCGCGCGCAGGATTTGGATGGCGACCCAGTCCAGGGGGCTGTGATCGGGGGTGAACTGTTCGGCGGCGGCGTCGAACAGGCTCCGCGCCTGGGCCCGCGCCCCCTGATGCCCCGCGACGGCGGCCAAGGCGGACAGACCGGCGCCGCACAGAGCCAGCGCTCGCGCACGCGTCAAAGGGCGATGGTCGGGCGAGGCGGTCTCGACCAGGGCGCCCAGGCTCCGGCCCGCCTGGTCCAGCAGACGCACTTCGCGTCGCACCACGCCTGTCTCTAACGCCAGAGCGGCCTGATCCATCCTCAACTCCAGGTCCTCGGCCGTATCGCCCTGAACCGCCGCCTCCATCAGCCCGCCGGCCTCGGCCAGACTGTCGACATCCCCGGCCAGCCGCGCCGTGCGCGCCTTCAGCCGTGCGTGGATTGCGGCCAAGGTCGAGGCTGCGCGTCGGCTGCGCGGGCGATTGACGCTGGCCAGCAGGGCCAGGGCGCGGTCCAGGCGCTCCGGCGCGCCGCACAGGTCGAACCTCAGCATCGCCGACGCGGCGCCGTCCGCCGCCGCCAGGGCGGCCTGATCCTGGGTCGTCGCGGAACGGGACAGGCTGTCGGCGCAGCGGTCAGCCCGATCCAGGCTTTCAGCGGCGCCCGTCCGTCGTGCGTGTTCGCGCCACAGCGCCGCGGCGCGGTGCTCGGTCTCGAACGGCCGGTTGCAGGACACCCGGCCCGCGTCGATGGATTCGCGTAGCGCCTCGGCCCGCAGCAGGTCGGGGCCGATCAGTTCGACCCAGCCCAGGTCTTCGCTCTCTCGCGCCTGGGCGAAGAGTTTTCGAAGATCGCGGCCGAATTCGAACATGCGCTGGACCTCTGTAATCCCGCTTCGAGACGCAGACTGGGTCTCTTGCGGCGTCCAATGCAAACGCAGCGCCGCCAAAGCGGTTCGGTCCGGCTTATACCCAGCCGTGGTCGCGGGTCGATCAGCCGAGATTCGGCGTCTTCTGCTGGCAGCGTTGCAGGATCGCTCTGGCCTCGGCCGCGGCGCCGTTCAACTGACGCACGGCGGCGATGCGGGCGCGGGTCTGGTCGGCCTCTGCGGCGGGGGCGGGCTTGCCGGCGGCGGTCGCGGCCTGCATCGCCGCCAACGACCAATAGAGGGCCGCGTCGTAAAGCCGGCGCCCCTGCACGCTCTCGCCGCCCTCCAGTTCCGACGCCGCCTGGGTCAGCCCGGCGCAGCGCACCGCCTCGTCATAGGAGATCAGTCCCACGGACGGTGCGGCCTGCAGCATCAGGGCGGCGCTGGTTAGGGCGAACAGCAAAGGCATCGGTCCTCCGGCGCGATTGCGCCCGACAGCCGACCATGGCCCAGACGCGGGGCCGAATAAAGTCCGAAGCGGCGCCGTGAGGCGGCCCATTGCGTCTCAGCCGCGTTCCCGGGTCTTGGTGAAGGCGATCTTGGGGAAGCGTTCGCCGACGTAGCCGGTCTCCCAACTCGATTTGGCCAGGAAGACCGGGGCCTGGTCGATGTCGCGGGCCATCTGCGGGCGGTATTTGCCGCTGAAGTCCTCGACGTCGGCGTCGGCGCCGCCCACCCAGCGGGCCTCGGCGTAGGGGCTGGGTTCGAAGACGACGTCCAGCCCGTATTCCTCGCCCAGACGGTCGGCCATGACCTCGAACTGAAGCTGGCCCACGGCGCCGACAATGAAGTCCGAACCGATTTCGGGGCGGAACAGCTGGGTCACGCCTTCCTCGGCCAGACCTTCCAGCGCCTTCTTCAGGTGCTTGGCCTTCAACGGGTCCTTGACCCGCACCCGCTGCAGGATTTCCGGCGCGAAGTTCGGCAGGCCCGCGAACCGCACCACGCCGCTTTCCGACAGGCTGTCGCCGACGCGCAGCACCCCGTGGTTGGGAATGCCGATCACATCGCCCGCGAAAGCGTCGTCTGCCAGTTCGCGATCGGAGGCGAAGAACATGATGGGCGCGTTGACCGACAACGACTTGCCGGTGTTCTGCACCTTCAGCTTCATGCCGCGCTTGAAGGCGCCGCTTGCCATTCGGAACATGGCGATCCGGTCGCGGTGGTTCGGGTCCATATTGGCCTGGACCTTGAAGACAAAGCCGGTGACTTCGTTCGATCCCGGCTCGACCTCGGTGTCCACGGGGGCAGGGGCGTTGCGGGTCTCGGGCGGCGATTCCTTCTTGGCCTTCATGACCTTGGGCGCGGGGGCCCAGTCGCCGATGGCCTTCAAAAGTTCGTCGATGCCGAAGTGGCGCAGGGCCGAGCCCCACAGGACCGGCGTCAGGTGACCTTCAAGGAAGGACTGACGATCGAACGCCGGATAGCCGCCCTCGACCAGTTCGACAGCCTCGGCCAGGGCGTCCTGCTCTCCCGCCTCGAAATACTGGGCCGCCTGATCCAGCGGCAGGGCGTCGGGGTGTTCGGGATCTTCGGCCGAACCGGCGGCCTTGCGGGTATAGGGCTGGAACCGGCCGGTGCCGACCTCGACCATGCCGCGCAGACGGTTGCCGCTTTCGGCGGGCCACCAGATCGGGGCGGGGTCAAGCTGTAGGCGGGACGCGATGTCGTCCAGCAGGGCCATCGGGTCCTGGGCCTCGCGGTCCAGCTTGTTGATGAAGGTGATGATCGGAATGTCGCGCAGACGGCAGACCTCGAACAGCTTCAGCGTCTGCGGCTCGATGCCTTTTGCGGCGTCCAGCACCATGATGGCGCAGTCTGCGGCGGTCAGGGTGCGATAGGTGTCTTCCGAGAAGTCCTCGTGCCCGGGCGTATCGAGCAGGTTGAACATCTTGCCGTCGTGCTCGAACGTCATGACCGAGGCGCTGACGGAAATCCCGCGTTCCTTTTCGATCTTCATCCAGTCCGAACGGGTGCGCCGGTTCTCACCCCGCGCCCGCACGGCGCCCGCCGCACGGATGGCGCCGCCGGCAAGCAGGATATGCTCGGTCAGTGTCGTCTTGCCGGCGTCCGGGTGGGCGATGATGGCGAAGGTCCGCCGCCTCCCCGCCTCGGCGGCGAGGGTTCTTGAAGACTTGGCGGCTTCTTCGGGCAGGATCAGTGAGGACATGGCGCGCGACTACCCCGCCGCGCGCCGAAAGTCACTCGTTGGCGGGGGAGGGGATGGCTTCAGGCGGCTTTTCCGGCGTTTCCTCGGGCTCGCTGATCTGGGGTTCGGCCGCATCGTCCGTCAGCGTCGGCAGATTCTGTCCGTTCTCGATGGCTGAGATCATGCGCGACGCCAGTGCGGATGCTCCGCCTCCGTGGGGATTGTTGGCCAGGGGCTTCAATACGGCTATGGCTTCATCCCTTTTCCCGGTCTGTATTAACGCGCTAGCGTAAGAGAATCGAACAGCGGCCAACTGTGGCGCGCGGTCTAGCGCCAATCCCAAGGTCAAAATGTCGTTCTCATTGGGATAGCCGGGCTGCGTCTGGCGCAATTCGGACAGCAGCATCAAGGTGCGATAGTCGTTCCGCCCCACCTGATAGGCGTGGGCCAGATAGGCGTGCGCCTGAGCGCGAAGCTGCTGGGCCTGATCGTCATCGTCGGCTTCGCGCGCTTGTTTCAATCTTTCTTGAGCCAAGAACTGCAGGGCCTCCACATGATCCGGATCGATCTCCAGAAGGCGTTGAAGGGCGCGCTCGCCTGCCGGGCGGTCGCCGAAGTGCAGGCCGGCGTGGCCGGCGGCCAGAAGCGCCAGGGGATCGTCGCCATGTCGAGCGGCCAGTCTGGCGACCTCCTGACCCAAGGCCTGACGATCACCGTTTGGCGTCCCGATCTTGAGACGTTGATTGATCAGCAGTAGATCGTCGGCGGTCGGTGAAAGGCGTTCCACCGCAACTTCAGCAGTCGGAAACTGGCCGGAAATTTTGGTGCGTCCTAGCCGTTCGCGCGTATAGCGCCGAAGGCTGGCGCGCAACTGCTCCAGCGTCATCCCTGTCGCCTGCTGCATCGCCGTAATTGAATCCTGTCCGCCGGCAACGGCTTTCAGGTAAATGTTCAACTGGTCCAGCCGCTCAGGCGTGGAATAAAACCAATGGGTAAGCAACCAGGCGATGGGATAGTAGGTCGCCCGCTGACTTGACGCCCGAATTTCGCCAGGACGTTTCGTCAGTAGCACGTCCAAGGGGATCCAGCTTTCGGCCATGATCCAGTAGGCGCGATTGTGATTGAAGCCGCCCAGAATGACCTCACGGTCCCGAAAATCGATTTCTGCGGTCGCGTAATACTCGGCAAAGCCTTCGACGAACCAGGCTGGGTAAGATCCAGGGAAATTGCCCAACATGAAGTGATGGGCGTATTCGTGCATCAGAACTTCGTCGCCCGACAGACCGTTGCCGTCACCGCGAATGGCGACGGCAAAGACATCCTCTTCCGTGGGGAAGTAGGTTCCGACGACATTCTCGCCGCTTTGGGGGTGGACCCGGAGCAACGCGCTTCTGCTTCGCACCAAATAGATGGGTAGCTTTCTTTGAGGCTCGGTCGTTATGGCGACCCCCGACCGAAACTGCATGACCCGGTCGAACATCTCCAGCTTCTGCACATAGTCGCGCAGGGCGCGTTCGCCGCCGTCGCTGTAGACGATGAACCGCTCGCTTTCGGCGCGCAGCCAGTCCGCGTGCGCGGCCTTGGGCGCAGCCCAGGCCGACAGCCCCAAAAAGGCCGCCGTCACACCGGTCGCAATCAGACGCCTCATGAACACCCCGCCCCGCTGAGGCTTCATGATCGCAGGGGTTGCGCCTGTGAGTAAAGATCGAAGTGAGCGGGGATCGCTGAATCACGATGTTGCGCCAGATCAAATAACCCCTCGCCATAAGGGGCTATTGGAGTCATGCTCTGGTTCGAGGCGACGATCGGACCGACAGAGTCTGACGCCCTCTCCCGGCGTTCTCCGGGGTCATAGGGAAAGGAAACGAACGATGGCTGTGATCCATCCTCAAGACCGTATCGCCCACATGACGAGCGAGCGTTCGACGGCCAACCGACCGCTGCATCCGGCCGTCGGCCTCGCGGTCGGCTTCGGCTTCATCGTCGCCGTGGCGACGATCGTGCACGTCGTCTTCAACGCGGTGATGTGACGCGACGGCTTTAGGGCCGCCCGATTTCAGGCGGCCATGCGGTTCCAGACGGCGCGGTCGGCGGCCACGGCGTTCAGGCGGCGGCCCTTGGCCTGAAGCTGATGCATGACGACGTTGGGCAGGGCGCAGAAGCGCGGCTCGACCAGGTCGGGGTCGCAGGCGACGGCCGGTGCGGCGAACAGGGCGGCGTTCACGTCCGGGCTGCGCTCGGCGATCAGCCAGGCCAGGCGGCGCGCACGCTGAGGGTCGTTCCGGTGGAGCAGCGGATCCTCGGCGAACAGTTCGCAGCCCAGCTCCAGCACATAGTCGAAGGACAGCTTCTCGAACCGGCGCGTGTCGGCGGGCGTGGCCGGGCAGGCCTCGTCCAGGTCGAACACCACATCGTTCAAAAGAAACAGCATTGAAAACACGCTCGAGCGGGCCGGACGCGATGTCGTCCATAGGCGCAACATAGGCGCCGCCGCTTGCGGTCTCGTTCACGGACGCGGTTAAGCGTTTCTGACCGGCCGCGCGTCGCCTTGGACGAAAAGCGACGGCGCTGACGCGACGTGACCCTTGCGCAGTCGCGCGGGCTCCGCTTACCTCATCACGCATTGTTACAGGCCGGCTCCAGCCTTGGCGCCGGCCGCAAGGAGTCGCCGTCATGACCACCCACGAAGATCGCGCCGGGCTGAGCGTCGCAGGCGAACTGATCGCACTCATCGAACGGGAGGTGCTGCCAGGGCTGGGTCTCGATGCGGCGGCCTTCTGGGCCGGCGCCACGGCGATCTTCGAACGGTTCGCGCCGGAGAACCGCGCGCTGCTCAACCGGCGCGACGCCCTGCAGGGCCAGATCGATGCGTGGCAGCGGGCGCGGCGGGGCCAGCCCTACGATGTGAGTGCGTCGGAAGCCTTCCTGCGCGAGATCGGCTATCTGGTCGAGGAGCCGCAGCCCTTCACGATCACGACCGAGGGGGTGGACGCCGAGATCGCCCAGATGGCTGGGCCGCAGCTGGTGGTGCCGGTGCTGAACGCCCGCTTCCTGCTGAACGCCGCCAACGCCCGCTGGGGCAGCCTGTATGACGCCCTGTACGGCACCGACGCCCTGGGCGATCTGCCGCAAGGAGGCGGATACGATGCGACACGGGGCGCACGGGTCGTGGCGCGGGCCAAGGCGTTTCTGGACGAGGCGGCCCCGCTGGCGGATGGATCGCACGCCGATGTCGCCGGCTGGTCGGTGGGTGACGGCGGGCTGTCGCCGGCGCTGAAGGATGCGGCGCAGTTCGTCGGGTTCAGGGGAGAGGCGACGGCCCCTTCGTCTATCCTGCTGGTCCACAACGGCCTGCATATCGAACTGGTCATCGACCGCGACCATCCGGTGGGCCGGGGCGACCCCGCGGGACTGGCGGACGTGGTGCTGGAATCGGCCCTGACCACCATCGTCGATCTGGAGGATTCGGTCGCCGCCGTCGATGCGGCGGACAAGGCCGAGGCCTATTCCAACTGGCTGGGCCTGATGCGCGGCGACCTGTCCGCGACCTTCACGAAGGGCGGAGAGACCCTGACCCGCGCGCTGGAGCCGGATCGACAATGGACGGCGCGGGATGGGGCGTCGGTGACGCTGAAGGGACGCAGCCTGCTGTTCGTGCGCAATGTCGGGCATCTGATGACGACCCCGGCCATTCGTCTGGCGGACGGGTCGGAGGCGCCCGAGGGGATCATGGACGCGATCGTGACCAGCCTGATCGCACTGTATGACATCAAGGGGCTAGGCGGGTTCGGCAACAGCGCGACCGGCTCGGTCTATATCGTGAAACCCAAGATGCACGGGCCGGACGAAGCCGCCTTCACGGACCGTCTGTTCGATGCAGTCGAGGACCTGCTGGCCCTGCCGCGCCATGCGATCAAGGTCGGGGTGATGGACGAAGAACGGCGGACGTCAGCCAATCTGGCGGCCTGCATTCAGGCGGTGAAGGACCGGATCGTCTTCATCAACACCGGCTTTTTGGATCGGACCGGCGACGAGATTCACACCGCCATGCAGGCCGGGCCGGTGGTGCGAAAGGCGGACATCAAGTCCAGCGCCTGGATCGCCGCCTATGAGGCGCGGAACGTCGCCATTGGTCTGAATTGCGGCCTGTCCGGCAAGGCCCAGATCGGCAAGGGGATGTGGGCGGCGCCGGACCGGATGGCGGACATGCTGGAGCAGAAGATCGGCCACCCGAAGACGGGCGCCAACACCGCCTGGACGCCGTCGCCGACGGCGGCGACGCTGCACGCGCTGCACTATCACGCCGTTGATGTGTTCGCGGTCCAGAAGGACGTCGCGCGACGCGAGACGCCGGGGCTTGAGGCCCTGCTGACCCCGCCCCTGGCCAATGGCGCCAACTGGTCGGAAGACGAGGTGGCGGCCGAGCTGGACAACAACGCCCAAGGCATTCTGGGCTATGTCGTGCGCTGGATCGACCAGGGCGTCGGCTGCTCCAAGGTGCCGGACATCCACGACGTCGGCCTGATGGAGGACCGGGCGACCCTGCGGATCAGTTCGCAGCATATCGCCAACTGGCTGCTGCATGGGGTCTGCACGGCGGAACAGGTCGACGCCGCCTTCCTGCGGATGGCGGCCAAGGTGGACGGCCAGAACGCCGGTGATCCGCTGTATCGGCCGATGGCGGCGAGCCCCGAGACCAGCCTGGCCTATCAGGCGGCGCGGGCGTTGGTGTTCGAGGGCGTGGAACAGCCGAACGGCTATACCGAACCGCTGCTGCACGCTTACCGGCTGAAGGCGAAGGCGGCTCAGTCCGGCTGACGGCGCAAGGGGGAGGCGGGCGGCTCTGCGGCCTCTTCCTCCTCCTGCGCCATCACGTCGGCGGCGGCGTCGTTGGCGGTGCGTACGCCACGCGAGGGGCCGCCGGGCTGCGCCGCCGGGCCGTCGCCGTGGCCCAGCCGCTTCAGCGCCTCGTCGCCCTCCAGCCCGAAGGCGCGGCGCAGGCGCACGTCCGTCTGCGGCACCGGCACCTCCACGCCCGCCGCATCCAGCGCATCGGCGATCAGCCAGGTGTAGGCGGCGTGCATGGCGGCCGGGCGTTTGACCGCATCGCGGGTGGGCCAGACCACCAACTCGAACGACAGGCCCCGGTCGCCGAACGCCACCAGCCAGACCTGGCTCTTCCTCGCCTCGGTCTCGGGCAGGGTGAAGGGGCTGGCGCGCGCGGCCTTCAGCACGGCGTCGCGAACCTGGCCCCGGTCCGAGCCATAGGCGACGGTGAAGGGCACATGGATGCGGCGGGTGTCGCCCTTCAGCGTCCAGTTGGTCACCGGCTGTTCGATGAAGCGCGAGTTGGGCACCAGCACATTGACGTTGTCGTTAGTGCGGACGCGCGTCGCGCGCGGGCCGATCTCCATGATGGCGCCGCGAATGCCGATGTCCTCGATCTCTATATAGTCGCCGACCGACACCATCCGGTCGAAGATCAGAAACAGGCCCGACACGAACTCCTTGACCACCCCCTGCAGGCCCAGGCCCACGCCGATACCCAAAGCGCCGGCGAAGACCGCCAGGGACGACAGGTTCAACCCCGCCGCCGACAGGGCCGCCATCGCCCCGACCACGATGATCCCGTAGCCGGCCAACCGCTCCAGCAGATAGACGGCCTGGCGGCTGCGGTCGGCCCGCTCGCGCACCCGGCGCAGAGATCGGGTCACCAGCCAGTGGGCGGCGAAGGCCGCGAGGGCGATGACGCCCGCGCTGACCAGACCGCCCAGCGTCAGGTTCGTCCCGGCGATGCGGGCGATCTGCGACTGCTCGATCGCGGACAGGTCCAGCTTTCGGATAGGAAGGGTCATCGGCCTCTACAGTGCGCCAGAAACAGTCAAGGTTCCCGTGCGGCGCTCGCAGCCGGACTTCAAGTCAGATGCTGAAATCCTCGTTCCAGAACCGGCCGTCCAGCCAGGCCACGATGCGCTCGGCCGCCTGATCGGGCGACATGGTGGTGGTGTCCACCACGATCTCCGGCGTCTCGGGCGCCTCATAGGGGCTGTCGATGCCGGTGAAGTTCTTCAACTGTCCCGCCCGCGCCTTCTTGTAGAGGCCCTTGACGTCGCGGGCCTCGGCGACGGCCAGGGGGGTGTCGACATGCACCTCTACGAACTCGCCGTCGCCCAGCAGGTCGCGGGCCATGCGGCGCTCGGCGCGGAAGGGCGAGATGAAGCTGACCAGAACGATCAAGCCGGCGTCCACCATCAGTTTCGACACCTCGGCGACGCGGCGGATGTTTTCGACCCGGTCCTCCTCGGTGAAGCCCAGGTCGCGGTTCAGGCCGTGACGGACATTGTCGCCGTCCAGCAGATAGGTGTGGCGGCCGTCGGCGTGCAGCCGCTTTTCGACCAGATCGGCGATGGTTGATTTGCCCGCGCCGGACAAGCCGGTCAGCCAGATGACCCGCCCCTTCTGGTTCTTGATCGCGGCGCGCGCATCCTTGTCCACCGACAGGGCCTGCCAGTGGATGTTGTGGGCGCGGCGCAGGGCGAAGTTCAGCAGGCCCGCGCCCACCGTCCGGTTCGAGATCCGGTCGATCAGGATGAAGCCGCCAAGGTCCTTATTCTGGGCGTAGGGGGCGAAGGCGACGGGTGCGTCCAGCGACAGGTTGCAGACGCCGATCTCGTTCAACTCCAGCCGCCGGGCCGGCTGCTGCTCCAGAGTGTTGACGTTCACCTTGTGCTTGGGCTCGGTGATGGTCGCCCCGACCAGTTTGGCGCCGATCTTCAGCAGGTAGGGCCGCCCGGGCAGCAGGGGTTCGTCGTCCATCCACACCACAGTGGCCTCGAACTGGTCGGCGGCCTCGGGCGGGGCGTCGGCGCTGGCCAGCACGTCGCCGCGCGAAACGTCGATCTCGTCGGACAGGGTCAGGGTGATCGACTGACCGGCGACGGCCCGGTCCAGGTCGCCGTCGGCGGTGACGATGCGGGCGACGGTCGAGGTCCTGCCAGACGGCAGGACACGCAGCGGATCGCCCGGCCGCACGGTCCCGGCGGCGATCTGGCCGGCGAAGCCGCGGAAGTCGAGATTGGGCCGGTTGACCCACTGCACCGGCAGGCGGAACGGATAGGCCTGCAGATCGTCGCCGACCTCCAGCGTCTCCAGCAGGCGCATCAGGGGCGGGCCGGCGTACCAGGACGACCGGGGGCTGGCCTCGGTGATGTTGTCGCCGCGGAGGGCCGACATCGGAATAGCGTCGAACGTCTTCAGCCCGATCTGGCCGGCGAAGGCGGAAAAGTCGGAAACGATGGCGTCGAACACATCCTCGGACCAGCCCATCAGGTCCATCTTGTTCACCGCCAGGATGACGTGGCGGATGCCCAGCAGGCTGACCAGATAGGCGTGGCGACGCGTCTGGGTCAGCACCCCGCGTCGGGCGTCGATCAGGATGACGGCGGCGTCGGCGGTCGAGGCGCCGGTGACCATATTGCGGGTGTACTGTTCATGCCCCGGCGTATCGGCGACGATGAATTTGCGCGTCTCGGTCGAGAAGAATCGATAGGCCACGTCGATGGTGATGCCCTGTTCGCGTTCGGCGGCCAGACCATCGACCAGCAGGGCGAAATCGATGTCGCCGCCTTGGGTGCCGACGCGGCGGCTGTCCGCCTCCAGCGCCGCCATCTGATCCTCGAAGATCATCTTGGAGTCGTACAGCAGCCGGCCGATCAGGGTCGACTTGCCGTCGTCCACGCTGCCGCAGGTGATGAAGCGCAGCAGGCTCTTGTGCTGGTGCGCGTCCAGATAGGCGTCGATGTCGCGGGCGATCAGGTCGGACTGGTGCGACATCAGAAATAGCCCTCCTGCTTCTTCTTCTCCATCGAGGCGGACTGGTCGTGGTCGATCATCCGGCCCTGGCGTTCGGACGTGGTGGTCAGCAGCATCTCCTGAATGACCTCGGGCAGGGTCGCGGCCGTGCTCTCGACCGCGCCGGTCAGGGGGTAGCAGCCCAGGGTGCGGAAGCGGACGGACTTCATCTGCGGCGTCTCGCCGGGGCGCAGCCGGAAGCGGTCGTCGTCCACCATGATCAGGGCGCCGTCGCGCTCCACCACCGGCCGTTCCGCCGCCAGATAAAGGGGCACGATCGGGATCTGCTCCCGATGGATGTACTGCCAGACGTCCAACTCGGTCCAGTTGGAGATGGGGAAGACCCGAATACTCTCGCCGGGGCGCTTCCTGGTGTTATAGAGCCGCCAGAGTTCGGGCCGCTGGTTCTTCGGGTCCCAGCGATGCTCGGCGGTGCGGAACGAGAAAATCCTCTCCTTGGCCCGCGACTTCTCCTCGTCTCGCCGGGCGCCGCCGAAGGCCGCGTCGAAGCCGTGGAGAGACAGGGCCTGTTTCAGCCCCTCGGTCTTCCACAGGTCGGTATGAAGGGCCGAGCCGTGATCGAACGGATTGATCCCGCGCGCGACGGCTTCCGGGTTCTGGTGCACCAGCAGTTCGACGCCGAGGTCGGCCGCGGCCTGTTCGCGCAGGGCGTACATGGCGCGAAACTTCCACGTCGTATCGACGTGCAGCAGGGGGAAGGGCGGCTTCGAAGGATAGAAGGCCTTCTTGGCCAAGTGCAGCATCACCGCTGAATCCTTGCCGATCGAATACAACATGACCGGACGCTCGACCTCGGCCGCCACCTCCCGCAGGATATGAATGCTCTCGGCCTCCAGGCGTTGGAGGTGGGTCAGGCGTTGGCTGGGCAAGCTGTCTTGGCGTTTGGTCAGAATGGCGATGTCCACCGGCAGGTCTCCGTCGAACGGAGGTCACAACGCCAATGTGCCGCGTAAGACAAGCGATTGATACTGCCACATCCTGTGAGATTTTCGACCGCGCGCTCTGGTCTGCCCCTCAGGTCCAAAGTGTTCGCTGGCGCGTAAACCAGCCAGGACCGCCTGCCGCGGCCCTATGCCGAAAGGGATCAGCCCATGCCCGACTTCAAGCCCGTCATCGCCGCGACTGCGGCCGCTGTCGCCTTAGCCGGCTGCGTGACCGCGCCGCGCCCTTCTGAATATCGCGCGCCACAGCCCGCCAAGCCGGTGGATGTGCAGCGTCTGTGGTCAGGTCGCTGGCATGAAATCGCCCGTCTGCCGGATCGTCTGACCGACGGCTGCGTGGCCGGCGCATCCATCTATACGCCGGTCGAGGGCACGCGCGTCGACGTGCGCGACACCTGTCAGGTCGGCACGCCGCAGGGCAGGGAGAAGGCCATCGGCGGGCGGGGCGAAATCCTGGACCCCGGTACGAACGCGAAACTCAGGGTCAGATATCTGGCCGGGTTCGTGACCTGGGACTACTGGGTGTTAGACCGGGCGGACGACTACAGTTGGTTCATTTCCGCCGATCCGACGTTTGCGCGGCTGTTCATCTATACGCGCGACTTGCCGACCCAAGCCCAGGTTCGCAGCCTGACGGAACGGGCGCGCGCCTTGGGTTATGACGTCAGCCGTCTGGAGTTCCCGGCCCAACCCACGCCTTAAGCGCGGCCGCAAAAAAAGCCCCGGTGGAAACCGGGGCTCTTCTTCAGGCGACGAGGGTCAGTTCAGCGGCTGGACCGTGATCGTCGGGGCGGGCGGTCGAGCCGGGCTCGTTGTGGGGACCGTGGCCGGAGCCGTATTCAACTGGCTGGTGCTGGCGGCCGGCGACGTCGCCGCCGCATAGGGCTGCGGACCCGTGGGCGTCGCAGGGACCTCGACGCGAGGCGTGGCCGCCGGGCGCTCCGCGACCGGCGCGGCGCGGCGGGCGACCGGCTCTGCACGCGGTTCAGCACGGAGCGCGGTCAAGGCGGACGCAGCCGGCGCAGGCGCGGCGGCCGGAGCCTGAGCGGTCTCCATAGGCGCGGCCGGCGTCACGGGCGTCTCGGCGGCGGTCATCGCGGCGGGGGCGGTCTGCATGGCGGGCGCAGTCGCCTCCGTCGACTGACCGGGCGCGGCCTGTTCGCCGCCGCCCATCACCATGGCGACGCCGCTGCCCAGCAGAACCACGGCGCCGATCGGAGCCAGAATCATCCAGGTCTTCACGGACTTTTTTGACTTGGTCGGGCGGGCGTAACGCGGCACGAAGGCGTCTTCGGTGCGGGTTTCGGTATTGGCGTCAGCGTAGGTCATCGACATTGTTCTTGTCCTCCATAACGTCGATCAACCAACCCGTCGTTCGGCGCCGTCGTTCCGCCGATGGTGCAAAAGCCCCGAAGAAACACTCTTTCCGCCTGGAATGGGGCGCTGATCGCGCCTTTTGCAGTCACCTCTTCAGGGAATGCGGCAATAAAAAGCACCCGCCGGCTCTGGATTTCCCCGGCGTCAACAGAACAAATGGGTGACGGCTGTCGCCAATCCTCGAGACCCGCCAGCGATGGCGGTCGGCGCGGTTGACCCGACAGCCCGCCTTCGTCCATCACCGGCGGGGTGGAACACGCATTGACCGGAGATACGGCGCGCATGGGTCTTGTAGCCAATATCCGTCGGGATGTCCGGTTCGCGCGCGGGCTGTTCCGCCTGCTCAAACGCATCAAACCTATCCAACTGGATAGCGACGTCCTGCTGTGCGACGACTTCGAGGAAGCGGTCGATAAGTTCCCCGACAACATCGCCATCGACGATGGTCAGCGCACCCTGACCTATCGCGATCTTGACGCCATGGCCAACCGCTTCGGTCACTGGGCCAAGAATCGGGGTCTGCGCCGCAGCGACACCATCGCCCTGATGATGACCAACCGGATCGAATATCTGGCGGCCTGGATCGGCTTCTCCAAGGTCGGCATCGCCACGGCCCTGATCAACACCAATCTGAACGGGCAGGGCCTGGCCCACTGTCTGGCCATCTCCAACGCCTTCAACGTGGTCGCCGACGAGGATTGCTGGCGCCAGATCGAAGAGGCGCGGCCTCTGGTCGATCACAATCTGGCGCTCTGGGTCTTGGGTCTGACCGAGGATATGGAGACCAGCGACCGGCGGGGGCTGGACAAGCCGGTGCGCGGCGCCTCCTCGGTGCGCCCGTCCAAGACGGCGCGCGAGGGCATGACCAACCGCGACACGGCGCTCTACATCTACACCTCCGGCACGACGGGCCTGCCCAAGGCCGCGCGCATCCCCCATTCGCGCGCCCGCACCTATATGCGCGCCTTCGCCGGGGCCACGCGCTCGACGCCCGAGGACCGGATCTTCAACGTCCTGCCGCTGTATCATTCGACCGGGGGTCTGGTCGGGGTGGGGGCGGCCCTGCTGAACGGGGCGCGGCTGGTCATCCGCAAGAAGTTTTCGGCCACCAGCTTCTGGCCCGACGTGCGGTCGTCGGGGGCGACCATGTTCGTCTATATCGGCGAGCTGTGCCGTTATCTGGTCAACTGCCCGCCGCATGAGGACGAGACCCGGCACAAGCTGCGCCTGGCCTTCGGCAACGGCCTGCGCGCCGACGTCTGGCCCGACTTCCAGAAGCGGTTCCGCATCCCGGAAATCCTGGAGTTCTACGGCTCGACCGAAGGCAATGTCTCCCTGTTCAACTTCGACGGCAAACAGGGCGCCATCGGGCGGGTGCCCCGCTATCTGAAGTCCCAGATCAATATTCGTCTGGTCGAGTTCGACGTGGACACCGAACAGCCGATCCGGGGTTCCGACGGCCTGTGCCGTCTGGCGCGCGCGGGCGAGGTGGGCGAGGCCATCGGCCTGATCGGCAACGACATTCGCCACGACTTCTCGGGCTATGCCGACAAGGCCGCCTCGCAGAAGAAGATCCTGACCGACGTGTTCAAGAAGGGCGACCGCTGGTTCCGCACCGGCGACCTGATGAAGCAGGATGCGGAAGGCTATTTCTACTTCGTGGACCGGATGGGCGACACCTTCCGCTGGAAGGGCGAGAACGTCTCGACCTCCGAGGTCGAACAGGTTCTGATGGATGCGCCGGGCGTCGCCGAAGCCATCGTCTATGGCGTGCCGGTGCCGGGCCAGGACGGCAAGGCGGGCATGGCGGCCCTGGTGGTCGAGGGCAAGTTCGACGCCCAGGCCTTCTCGGATCATGTCGAGGCCAAGCTGCCGGCCTACGCCCAGCCTGTCTTCCTGCGTCTGATCAAATCGGCCGAGACGACCGGCACCTTCAAGTACCGCAAGGCCGATCTGGTCGCCGATGGCTTCGATTCCGACAAGACCGGCCCGTCGCTCTACGTTCGGGGCGGCAACACCGGCTATCAGAAGCTGACGGTCGCGGCGCGCAAGGCGATCCTGACCGGCGAACAGCGTCTCTGAGGTCCTGGACGCCGGACGCCGTTCGCGAAACGCCGTCTTAATGATTAACGGGGATGATCCCGGCCTCTCGCCTCAGGATCGTCCTTCCCCATGTTCCAGATCATCGGCATCGTGCTGCTGTTCGGCCTCGTCTTCGGCAGCTACGCGATTTCGGGCGGCAAGTTCGAAGTCATCATGCACGCCGCCCCGCACGAACTGATGGCCATCGGCGGCGCGGGCATCGCCGCCTTCCTGATTTCCAACTCCCTGCCGGTGATCAAGAGTTCGATGGGCGGGTTGGGCAAGACCTTCGCCGGGCCGAAGTGGAAGAAGCAGGACTACAAGGACCTGCTGTCCCTGCTGTTCCAACTGACCAAGACGATGAAATCCAAGGGCGTCGTGGCGCTGGAAAGCCACATCGAAAAGCCCAAGGAATCGCCGATCTTCCAGAAATACCCCAAGGTGCTGAAGGACCATTTCGCGGTCGACTTCATCTGCGACACCCTGCGGATGATGACGATGAACCTGGAGGATCCGCATCAGGTCGAGGACGCGATGGAAAAACAGCTGGAAAAGCACCATCACGAGCATCTGGAAGCCGCCCATGCGCTTCAGAACCTGGCCGACGGCCTTCCGGCTCTGGGCATCGTCGCGGCGGTCCTGGGGGTCATCAAGACCATGGGCTCCATCACCGAGCCGCCCGAAGTGCTGGGCGGCATGATCGGCGGCGCCCTGGTCGGCACCTTCATGGGGGTGTTCCTGGCCTATGGCCTGGTCGGTCCCTTCGCCGCGCGGCTGAAGGCGATCATCGACGAAGAGGCCGCCTATTATAAGATCATCCAGTCGGTGCTGGTGGCCCATCTGCACGGCAACGCCGCCCAGATTTCGGTTGAGATCGGCCGGGGCGACATCCCCTCCACCGCCCAGCCCTCGTTCGGCGAGATGGAAGAGGCGTTGAACAGCATCACCGCCGACTGAGCCGGATCGCCGCAGCGCCGATCCCGACTTGCCCCTTCCGGCGGCGCGGTCCTATCGTCAGCGACCTGAGGCGCGCCGCCTCGCGAACCGTTCGGAGACCTTCCATGCGTATGCCCGCCCTTATCGCCGTATCGGCCGCCCTGCTGGCCGTCGCCGCCTGCGGCTCGTCCAACGAGAAGAAGGCCGAGGCGCCCGCCAGCGACGCGGTCGAAGCCGCCGGCAGCGCCGAAGAGGCGGCCGTGACCGTCGATCAGGCCGCGCGCGACGCCGAAGCCGCCGCCAACCAGGCCATTCAGAACGACGCCGCCGCCGCGCCGGCCGCGACCCCGCCGGTCGAGGGCGCGGCCCCGACCACGCCGCCCGCGCCCGAGCCGGTCCCCGCGCCGTCCGGCCACTGATCCTCAGACGACCAATCCGCATAAGGGGTCGCTTCCGATGGAGGCGGCCCTTTCTCGTTGCGGCGTCGACAATGCTAAAGGCCCCGCCATGCACCCCGACGACGCCTCGCCCCGCCTGACCTGGACCGAAGAAGGAGAGCCGCGTTCCGGTCGGTTCGGCGATGTCTACTTCTCGCGCGACGACGGGCTGGCCGAGACGCGGGCCGTGTTCCTTGACGGCTGCGGGCTGCCGCAGGCCTGGGCCGGGCGGGCCGCCTTCACGGTCGCGGAACTGGGCTTCGGGACCGGGCTGAACATCGCGGCTGTGCTGGATCTGTGGCGACGGTCCGGGCCGGTCGGAGGACGGCTGCATGTCTTTTCGGTCGAGGGGTTCCCGTTGACGGCGGAGGAGGCGGGGCGCGCCTTGGCCAATTGGCCCGAACTGTCGGACGCGGCCCAGGCCCTGATCGGCGCCTGGCCGCCGGCGACGCCGGGGTTTCATCGCATCGACCTGCCGGATTTCAACGCCGTGCTGGATCTGGCCATAGGCGACGCGGCCTGGGCGTTGGCGCAATGGTCGGGCGCGGCCGACGCCTGGTTCCTGGACGGCTTCTCGCCCGCGCTCAATCCCGGCATGTGGTCGCCGGAGGTGATGGGGCTTATCGCCGCCCGCTCCGCCCCCGGCGCGCGACTGGCCACCTTCACCGTCGCCGGCGCGGTGCGACGCGGCCTGGCCGAGCAGGGCTTCGTCGTCGACAAGCGCCCCGGCCATGGCCGCAAGCGCGAGCGGCTGGAGGCCCGCTTGCCGACGCCGGTCGAGGCGGAAGCCCGCCCGCGCGTGGCTGTGATCGGGGCGGGGATCGCCGGCGCCTCCGTGGCGCGCGCCCTCAAAGCCGACGGCGTGCAGCCCATGGTGTTCGAGGTTGATCGGCCGGGCGCCGGCGGCTCCGGTTTTCCAGCCGGTCTGGTCACGCCGAGACTGGACGCCGGCGACGCAGGTATCGCGGCCCTGCACGCCCAGGCGCTGGAGCGGGCGCGCGGCCTTTATGCAGGCACGCCGGGCGCCATCGTCGGCGACGGGGTGCTGCAACTGCCCCAGATGCCGCGCGACCGGGCGCGGTTTGAAAAGATCGCGGATCAGTCGATCTGGCCGGCCGGCGCCATGACGATCCCGGACGCCGGGACCGCCGACGTCAGGGCCGGCGAGCCGGTTGGGGCAGGGGGACTGATGATGGCCGACGCCTGCACGGTTCGACCGGCCGCCATCCTGTCCGATTGGCTGGGCGATGCGGACATTCGTGCTGCCAGGGTCGCACGGGTCGCGCGCGGCGAAGAGGGCTGGCGCCTGCTGGACGACGTCGGCGCCGTCCTGGCCCAGGTCGATGTCGTGGTGGTCGCCGCCGGCTGGGGCGCCGCCGACCTGCTGGTCGGTCATGACGCCGCGCCGCGCCTGTCGCCCGTGCGCGGTCAAGCGGACTGGATCGAGGAGGCGACGTCGGTCCAGGCCATGGCCTGGGGCGGCTATGTCGCCCCCACCGGCGAGGGTTTTCTGTACGGCGCCACCCATGATCGGGGTGATGTGGACGTCACGGCCCGACCCGCCGACAGCGCGCGCAATCTGGACACCCTGCGGGCGCGCCTGCCCGGTCTGGCGGGTCGCGTGGCGTCCGCCGACGGGGCGCGCAGCCGGGCCGCCGTCCGGGCCACAACGCCGGACCGACTGCCCCTGGCCGGCGCCCTGGCCGACGGCCTCTATATTCTCGGCGGCTTGGGATCGCGCGGCTTCTGCGTCGCGCCCCTGCTGGGCGAGCATCTGGCGGCGTCGATCCTGAACCGGCCGTCGCCCGTGCCGCGCGACCTGGCCGAGCGGGTCTCGCCCCGCCGTTCGGCCGTGCAGACGAATTCGCTTGCGCTCGATCCCCCTCGGCGAGAGGGTTGAGGCGGGGCTGTCAGGAGAACATCACGATGCGCCTTGTCCTCGCCTCAGCCGCCGTTCTGGCGCTGGCCGCCTGCGCCCCGGCCGGGTCCGGTCTGTCGCCATCCGCCACGCGCACCGCCGCCAATCCCTGTTTCCGGCCCAATCTGGTGCGTAACTTCACCGCGCCCAACGAACAGACCCTGTATGTCCGCACCTCGGCGACGGAGGTGTTCCAGATCGACGCCACCGTGTGCCGCGACCTGCCCCAGGCCGTGTCCATCGCCCTGGAGCCGCTGGGCGGAACCAGCCGCCTGTGTGTCGGAGACCAGGCCCGGTTGCGCAGCCCGACGACGGGCCCCGAACCGTGCCGCGTGCGCGTCCTTCGTCAGCTTACGACGGACCAGATCGCCGCCCTGCCGTCGCGCGACCGCCCCTGATCCCGCCCGCGGAAAACCCGCGCGACGACGATTGAAATTCGCCGCGTCCAGGTATGAAATGATCGCCTTGCCTGGGGAGGGAAGAGGATGATCAGAACGATAAACATCACCGCCGCCGTGTCGGCGGTCGGACTTGGCCTGTTCGGCCTGGCGTCGTCGGCGGCGGCGGAAAGCTGGGCCGCCTTTTCGCGCAGCGACGCCGTCGTCTATCTGGTGGATATCGACGCCCTGACGCCGGTCGATGGCGTGGCCACCACCAAGATGGCGCGGGTCCATACACGCGGCGAGACGACGGACCTCAGCCATGAGACCGAGGAGGTGATGGTGCGCTGCTCGGACGGCCAGTCGCGTTCGGGCGCGACCGTGACCTATGGCAAGGACGGGGCGGAGACCGACCGCTATTCGGAGGACACGCCGTGGGAGGCGACCCCGGCCGGCGGCATCTACGGCGCCATCAAGTCCTTCGCCTGCGAGGAGATGCGGCCAATAGGCCGCATCTCGCTCGCTGCAGTCGTCGCCTTTCGACGTCAGACGTCGACGGCGGCGTCCAGGGCGTTTTCCTGGATGAACTCGCGGCGGGGTTCGACCACGTCGCCCATCAGCTTGGCGAACAGGTCATTGGCGTCTTCTTCGTGCTCGACCGACACCTGAAGCAGGGTGCGGGCGTTGACGTCCAGCGTCGTCTCCCACAGCTGCTCGGGGTTCATCTCGCCCAGACCCTTGTAGCGCTGGATCGACAGGCCCTTCTTGCCCGCGTCCAGCACGGCGTTAAGCAGGTCCAACGGGCCGCGGATGTCGGTGGACTTGTCCTTGCGGCGATAGAGGGCGGGGGCCGAGAAGACGCCGTCGAAGGCGGCGGCGCGTTCGGCTAAACGCCGGGCGTCCAGCGAGCGGACCAGAGTCTCTTCCAGCACGATGGTCTCCTGCACCGCACGACGGGTGCGGGCGAAGACCACGGCGCCCTGTTCGCCCGGCGCGCCCGTCCATTCCCCGTCGCCTTCTTCGGCGTACAGGTTCAGGCGCGCAGCCGCAGCGGCCGAGGCGGCGGCCATGTCGGCGTCGTCGGCGAACAGACCCGCCAGGGCCGCCTGTTCGATGGCGAAGGCAGGCGCGCGCTGGCTGAGACGGTCGACCCCGGCCTTGAAGGCCTTGGCCTCGCGCACCAGGGATTGCAGGTCCAGGCCCATGCGGCGCTCGCCGGTCGACAGGTCCAGCTCGGCCTCGGACGAGCCTTCCTCGATCAGATAGGCGTCCATGTCGGCCTGATCCTTGAGGTAGCGCGACTGCTTGCCCTTGGAGACCTTATAGAGCGGCGGCTGGGCGATATAGACGTGGCCCCGCTCGATCAGCTCGGGCATCTGGCGATAGAAGAAGGTCAGCAGCAGGGTGCGGATGTGGGCGCCGTCGACGTCGGCGTCCGCCATCAGGATGATCTTGTGATAGCGCAGCTTGTCGGCGTTGAAGTCGTCGCGGCCGATGCCCGTGCCCAGCGCCAGGATCAGGGTGCCGATCAGGTCCGACGACAGCATCCGGTCAAAGCGCGCGCGTTCGACGTTCAGGATCTTGCCGCGCAGGGGCAGGACGGCCTGGTTCTCGCGGTTGCGCGCCTGTTTGGCCGAGCCGCCGGCGGAATCGCCCTCGACGATGAACAGTTCGGACTTGGCGGGATCGCGTTCCTGGCAGTCAGCCAGCTTGCCGGGCAGGGAGCTGATCTCCAGCGCCGACTTGCGCCGCGTCAGGTCGCGCGCCTTGCGAGCCGCTTCACGGGCCGACGCCGCTTCGATGATCTTGGAGACGATCATCTTGGCCTCGACGGGGTGTTCCTCGAACCAGGTGGCCAGGCCCTCCGAGCACAGATTCTCGACCGCCGGGCGCACCTCGGACGAGACCAGCTTGTCCTTTGTCTGGGAGCTGAACTTGGGGTCCGGCACCTTGACCGACAGGACGCAGGTCAGGCCTTCGCGGGCGTCTTCGCCGGTCGGGGCGACCTTCTCCTTCTTGGCCAGGCCGGAGCTTTCGATGTAGCCGCCCATGACGCGCGTCAGGCTGGCGCGGAAGGCCGACAGGTGGGTGCCCCCATCCCGTTGCGGGATGTTGTTGGTGAAGCACAGCATGGTCTCGTGGTAGCTGTCGTTCCACCACAGGGCCAGGTCCAGCTCGATCCCGTCCTTCTTGCCGCGAATGACGATGACGTCCTTCAGGATCGGGGTCTTGGACTTGTCGAGGTGACGCACGAAGGCTTCTACCCCGCCCTCGTAGTGCAGCGTCATTTCGATGGGTTCGGCATGGCGCATGTCGGCCAGGCGGATGACCACGCCCGAGTTCAGGAAGGCCAGTTCGCGCAGCCGGTGTTCCAGCGTCTTCAAGTCGAAGTCGATATGGCTGAAGGTGGTGACGGACGGATAGAAGGTGACTTCGGTGCCGCTCAGGGGCTTGCCCGTGTCCTCGCGGATGGGGGCGACGCCGGTCACCTCCAGCGACTTGGCCGTGTCGCCGCGTTCGAAGCGCATTTCGTGCTGTTTGCCGTCGCGATAGATCTTCAACTGCAGCCAGTCGGACAGGGCGTTCACGACCGAGACGCCCACGCCGTGCAGACCGCCGGACACCTTGTAGGAGTTCTGGTCGAACTTACCGCCGGCGTGCAGCTGGGTCATGATGACCTCGGCCGCCGATACGCCTTCCTCGGCGTGGATGTCGGTGGGGATGCCGCGCCCGTTGTCGGTGACGGTGACCGATCCGTCGGCGTTCAGAATGACCTGGACCAAGTCGGCGTGGCCCGCCAGGGCCTCGTCGATGGCGTTGTCCACCACCTCATAGACCATGTGATGCAGGCCCGAGCCGTCGTCGGTGTCGCCGATATACATGCCCGGCCGTTTCCGCACCGCGTCCAGGCCCTTGAGAACCTTGATGGAATCGGCGCCGTATTCGGGCAGGTCGGCAATCGGATCGGTCATGAAATCGTTGGCTCTGAAGTCCCGACCGGGACGGGGAGAGAACGCCGTGCCCGGCGTTCGAATCGACGGCGGGATCACACCGCGCCGAAGCCTGCAACATATAGGAAATTTCGGCGAAAAAGCGAGGATTTCAGCGACGAAAACCTAGTCGCTTTCCAGCGCGCCGCCTGTGACACGGACGAACTGCGCGCGGCCTTCCAGGCCGGCGAACAGGTCGCGTTCGGTGCCGGTCATGAAGGCCTGGAGGTCCAGCGCGACGATCTCGTCGAACAGGGCGGCGCGGCGGGTTTCGTCCAGATGGGCGGGGGCCTCGTCCAGCAGCAGGATCGGGCGAGTCGACTGATCAGACAGGCGGGCGATCTGGGCCAGGATCAGGTTCAGGACCAGGGCCTTCTGCTCGCCCGACGACCCCTCGGCGGCGGGGCGGTTCTTCTCTCGGTGAATGGCGATCAGATCAGTGCGATGCGGCCCGAACAGGGATCGGCCGGCGGCGCCGTCGCGCGCGCGCGCCTTGGCTAGGCCTTCGCGGATCGAGGCGGCGATTTCGTCTTCTTCCGCCCCCGCCTCGGCCATCTGTTCGGCGGCGCCGTTCAGTTCCAGGTCCGCCTGGGGAAAGGGCCGGTCGCCTCGGGCGTCGATGGCGGCCTGAAGCGCGTGCAGGGCGGCGAGGCGGGCGATGGCGGCCCGCGCCCCCGCCTCGCTCAGGCGGACTTCCAGAGCATCCAGCCAGATCGGGTCCGCCTCACGCCCGTCTGCGGCGTCATTCAGCAGCCGCAGCCGCTCGCGCAAAGCCTTCTCATAGACGGAGATGCTGGCGGCATGGTCAGGATCGGCGGCGAAGACCAGACGGTCGAAGAACTTCAGCCGCTCGGCCCGCGCGTCCGAGAACAACCGATCCTGTTCAGGCGTCGCCCAGACGGGGCGCAGATAGTCGAGCAAGCGCCCGGGCTGGGCCGTCTCGCCGTCGATGCGGACGATGCGTCGCGTCGCGCCCGCCGCCTGGACGCCGGTGCCAAGCCGCGTCTCATCACCCAGCTCGACCATGACAGCCCAGGCGCGCCCGTTCGCCTCGCCCGGCTCACGGCGGCCCATCTCAGCGGCTGTCGCGCCGCGCAGCCCCTTACCGGGGGTCAAGAGGCTGATGGCCTCCAGAAGATTGGTCTTGCCCGCCCCGTTCGGCCCATGCAGCACCACTGGCCCGGAGGTCATCTCCAGCCGCGCGCCCGCATAGGAGCGGAAGTCGGTAAGGGTGAGGGAGCGGATCACGCTCGCTCTCTAACGCGGGTGAGGCAGGATTACACCCGCAGCGGCATCAGCACATACTGAACGCCAGGGTCGCCCGGATCGAGCACCAGGGTCGGCGAGGCTGGGTCGGCGAAGCGGAAGGCGGCGTTTTCGCCGGTGATCTGGCCGGCGACGTCCAGCAGATAGCGGGCGTTGAAGCCGATCTCGAACGGTTCGTCGGAATAGCCGATCTCGACCTCTTCCTCGGCCTGGCCGGCTTCCATGTTGCGCACGGTCAGCTTTACCCGGTCGTTGTCGAAGGCCAGCTTCACCGAGCGGCTCTTTTCGGCCGAGATGGTGGCTACGCGGTCGACGGCCTTGGCGAACAGGGCGTTGTCGATGTCGGCCTGTTTGTCGTTGCCGCGCGGAATGACGCGCAGATAGTCGGGGAAGGCGCCGTCGATGACCTTGGAGGTCAAGGACGCCTCGCCTAGCTGGAAGCGGATCTTCTGGGCCGAGACCTGGACCTCGACCGGCCCGCCCGCATCGTCCAGCAGGCGGCGGACCTGATCGACGGTCTTGCGCGGCACGATGACGCCGGGGCCGCCCGCAGCGCCTTCCGGGGCCGGGGTCTCGGCCAAGGCCAGTCGGTGGCCGTCGGTGGCCACGGCGCGCAACAGGGGAATGCCCGCTTCGGCGACCGTGTGCAGATAAAGGCCGTTCAGATAATAGCGCGTCTCTTCCGTCGAGACGGCGAAACGGGTCTTGTCGATCAGACGGGCCAGATCCTCCTTGGGCAGGACATAGGATGCGCCGGCGCTGTCGGTCGACATGACGGGGAAGTCGCCCGCCGGCAGGACCGGCAGGTTGAAGCGCGAACGCCCGGCCGAGACGACCAGACGCGGATCATCGCCCGAATAGAGCAGCGAGACCTCGGCGCCTTCCGGCAGCTTGCGGACGATCTCGTACAGGGTGTGGGCCGGCGCTGTGATCTGCCCCTCGACGTGAACCTGGGCCTCGGCCTCGTCGACCATCTCCATGTCCAGATCGGTGGCGGCGAAGGCCAGTCGGTCCCGGCCTGCGCTCAGCAGGACGTTCGACAGGATGGGAATAGTGTTTCGACGTTCGACGACGCTCTGCACGTGGCCCAAGGCCTTCAGGAGCGCGGATCGTTCGATGGTCAGCTGCATGTCGTCTCGCCCGGCGCGGCCCTCGTTTGATGGGCCGCGGTTAAGTGACCTGGGACACTAGCGGATTGGGCGCAGGCTGCAAGGAAGCGGCGAGGGGTTAGTGGCGAGCAGCAAGTGGATATTGGGGGCAAATCGGCAGGAAGAGACGGTTTTCCGCGCTCGTCACTCGCCGCTAATCACTCGCCTCTCGAAATCAGCCGCGCAGCTTGCGCGTCAGCGCTTCGACGTCGCGGGCGATCTGGTCGTCCTGCGGCATCAGTTCCTCGATCTTGCGCACGCCGTGCAGGACCGTGGTGTGATCGCGCCCGCCGAAGCGACGGCCGATGTCGGGATAGGAACGGGTCGTGTGCTGTTTGCACAGATACATGGCGATCTGACGCGGCCGGGCGACCGAACGGGTGCGGCGCTCGCTGAGCAGGTCGGCCTGTTTCATGTTGAAATGGTCGGCGACCGTCTTCTGGATCTCGTCGACGGTGATGCGGCGCTCGGGCCCGCCGCGCATGGCCATGCCCAGCAGGGTCGAGGCTTCATCGACCGAGACGGCCGACAGACGCGAACCGGCGGCGGCGGCCAGGGTGTTCACTGCGCCCTCAAGCTCGCGCATCGAGCCGGGGGTGCGGTCCACCAACTGGGCCAGAACCTCGGGCGCGGCCTCGCCCTGCACGACGCCCAGCGCCGACAGGGCCTTGAGGCGGTTTTGGGCCACGGCGATCTTCAGCTCGCGGTCCCCCGCCTCGACTGGGCAAGTCAGGCCGGCGGCCAGGTGGCTGCGCAGGCGCGGCTCGACCTCGGTCAGGGCCATCGGGGCGCGGTCGGCCGAGAAGACGATGCGTTTACCGTCCTCGATCAGGGCGGTCAGGGTCGAGAGCAGTTCTTCCTGGGTGCTCGTCTTGCCGCCCACGAACTGCACGTCGTCCAGCAGCAGCATGTCGGCCGAACGCAGGCTTTCCTTGAAGGCGGCGGTCGAACGGTCTTGCATGGCCTTGACGAAGGTGGACAGGAAGCGTTCGGCGGTCAGATAGACGACCTTGGCCTCTGGCCGCAGGCGCTGGGCCTCCCAGGCGATGGCGTTCAGCAGGTGGGTCTTGCCGTAGCCATAGGGACCGCAGAAGAAGACCGGGTTGAAATGACCGTCAGCCCAGCTGGCCACCTGTTTGGCGATGGCCAGGGCGAAGGCGTTGCCCTGACCCTCGATGAAGCTGTCGAAGGTCAGACGCTCCTGCAGACCGGCGGCGCGCACCGCGCGGGCGCCGTCGGCGCTGATGGGGGCGGACTGAGGTGCGGCGAAGGCCGCCAAACGCGGCGTGGCGTCCACCACATTGCCGGCGCCGGGCAGCACGGCCGAGGCCGGCGGGACGGACCCCACCTCGGCGCGGCAACGCACCTCGAGGCGGCGCGACAAGCCGTCCAGGCCCAGCCACAACTCGTTCATGCGGCGCAGGGCGTTCTTGCGCACCCAATCCCGGGCGTAGGCGGTGGGCGTCACAAGGATCAGGCCCCCGGCGTTGTCCAGGCGCACGGCCGAAGGGGCGATGTAGGACGAGAAGGGGCCGTCGCCGATCTCGGCGCGCAGACGCACCGAGGCCTCGCTCCAGATGCGGTCCGGGTCCGTCAG